>NZ_PPCV01000010.1 GCF_004126535.1 Propioniciclava flava
ACAACCACCACCGCCGGCACTCCTCGCTCGGCTACCTAACCCCAGCCGAGTACGCTCGGCAGTGCACCCATCAAATGGAAACCGACGACTCACAGAACGTCCGGACCGAATGAAGGGGGCGGCTCAGAGTGACGCCTATCGCGACCCGACGCCCTCTTACCGGTAGTGTGTCCCGCAAGCGTGATTCAAGGAGGAGATCGTGGTTCCAATCAAGACCACTGTCGAGGACATTCAAAAGCTGCTCGCTTACCTCGGAAAGCAGATCGGCTGGGTGGAACCGGCAAAGATCGAGAAGGCTCTCGGATCGGTCGACGATCGCAAGGTTAGCGCGATGGTTGAGTTTGGTCTCATCCTCCGCGACGGCGGGAATCTTCGGACGACCCCTCGGGGGCAGCAGTTCAACACCGACCAAAGCACCGCACTCCGCGAGGTGTTGTCGAGCGTCGAGCTGTACCAGGCGACTCTGGAATGGGTCCACTACGGCAAGCGGTCTGAGGCGACAACGTCTGAAATCGGACAATACTGGGAGACGTCCCACAAGGACACCCTTGGCGGCTTGAGCGGCTCGACGCTCGCTTCTGGTGCGGTGACCTTCGGACGCATCGTCGGCGGAGCGGGGCTGGGAACCTTCGTGGTCGGCCGTAGCGGGAAGGAGACCCGCGTCACCTTCGATCTCGCTGACATAGACATGATGGTGAATGGGGCTCCTTCAGCGGAAGAAACCGAATCAGAGGTTGTCGAGGATGCGGAGGCCGAGGCAACAACGACCGCTGACACTCCGACACCCGCAGTTGCGCCTGAGGCAGCTCCGGCCATGGCCGCACCTACGCCCACAGTTTCCGTATCGACCAGCCCGAGCGTGCACGTCAACGTCGAGATTCACATCGCAGCCGACGCCACTGCGGACACTGTGCGAGAAATCTTCAAGAACATGGCTCGCTACGTCCTCGACAAGCCCGTCACCGATGACTGCGAGTGAGGACTCGGTACCTAATCTTGAACGGCTCCGAGAGTTCCAGGAGGCGTATCGGCTGCCCGTAACCGACATCGCGCGGCAGGCTCCAGCACAGGCTCTTCACTCGCTGCGAGACGCCACGAAGAACGCACCAGAGAACTACCGTCCGTATTTGGATGAGGCAGTGGACTGTTACGAAGCTGGCGCATATCGCGGCGCCGTGCTGATGGTGTGGGCGGCCACTATGGAGCACATCTACTCTGTGATCGAGGGTCATCGACAGGGATTCAAACTCCTCGAAACGGAGAACTTCAAGCGTTACGAGAAGGCGAGCTTCTACCGAAAGATCAGGAAGAAGAACGACTTACTGTATGTCAACGACGGGAATCTGCTGCTGATTTGCGAAGACGCCGGGTTGTTCAACAAGAACGCGCGCAGCATTCTCGAAGATGCTTTAAAGACGAGGAACCGTTGCGGGCATCCGACCGGCTACGTCGTTGGTCGCGAAGAAGTCGTCGTGTTCATTGAACGCCTAATTAACAACATCATCAGCGGGGCGATGGTCGACTGGGACTAGAGTTAGTCCACCCTGCCCAGCGCGTTAGCCCCGGGCGCGCTCGGAAGGAATCCCTTCGGGATCGGAATGCGCGTGACGCTCGACCGCGCGTCACGTAACGGCCGGGTATCGAGAACTCCCCGCCTCGTCTTGACGGCTGATCGTCCCGCATCGCAGGTGCCAGATAGCACGATCGCCTTGCGAGTACCCCTTGAGACGCTCCGGTCGAGATGTGGCTGGGGCCGACGGGCCGGGCGAGTCCGGCGGGTAAATCGAGGTCACTACCACTCGTGGACTCGCGACGCGAATCCCAATCGAACAGGCAGGTCTGTCCGAGTGTCGGCACGACAAAGGCGGCCCGACAGGTATCGCGTACTGTCGCGAAAGAAGCAATGCGCGGTTGATCGAGGATCGTGCCGACCCTTGCGTGCTTGGCTGATTGTGAAAATAGAGGCGTGCACGCGGCTGCACCGCCAGCGATGTTCGCGCTGGCCTCAGCCCCTAGAATCTTCATCCCCCGAGGCAAGTCCGCGGAACCGCTCGAAGAATCTGGAGAGCGCTTCGATGACCCGCTTCTTCTTGTCGCCGTGGTTGGACTCGCGGTTGAACCGTGACACTGGCGGCAAGATGCGGGTGATCTCAGTTCCCGCCGTGCGCAGCTGTCCGTCCCGGAACGCCTCATCCACGAACGACTGCGTCTCCTCCAGCTTGAGCTTGTGCGCTTCGATGAGCTCCTGAAGCTCAGCCTCGCGCTTCGCGGAGATATACGACTGCCACTGCTCATCGACCGCGCACTGCAGCGACACCGACTCGACGAAGTCCTCGACGAGGTCGCGCTTGCTGCGCAGGGTCGGGCTCGCGTCGACCGCGCGCGTGATCTCGGCACGGACTTCCTTGTCGTCGCCGTCGCCCTTCTCGGCGCGGAGCTTCTCGACGAGCATGAGGATGTAGTCGACGTTGATCTCGACCTGTTTGACGAGCTCGATTTCGAACACGACGTCGTCGTTGATGACTTCTCTGTCGCTGTCGCGGTCGCGCGTGTACTCGTCGCGGAGCCGCAGGTAGATGCTGGTGTAGTCCTGCCGCTGTCGCTCGGTGAGTGGATCGTTGCCGTCGAAGTCGTCGAACGATGTGAGGATGTTCTGCAGCCGCAGGATCGCGCCGAACAGCTGGATGAAGTCCTTCTGCGCCTGCTCCCCCACGATCTGCTGCCCGATCGGGAAGTGCGTGAGCAGCTCCGTGACCTTGTCGACGTACTCGCCGTAGTAGTCGCCGTACGGTTTCAACAGGACGACGCCGCGGGCATCCTTGTTGCCGAACAGCTCCAGCGCGGCGTTCGTCTCTTCCTCGAGGTCGCGGAAGGCGACGATGTTGCCATAGGTCTTCACCGAGTTGAGGATGCGGTTCGTGCGCGAGTACGCCTGGATCAGGCCATGGGCGCGCAGGTTCTTGTCGACGAACAGCGTGTTCAGGGTCGTCGCGTCGAAGCCGGTGAGGAACATGTTCACCACGATGACCAGGTCGATCTCGCGGTTCTTCATCCGCTGCGACAGGTCCTTGTAGTAGTTCTGGAACCGATCGGCACTCGTGTCGTAGCTGGTCCCGAACATGTCGTTGTAGTCCTGGATCGCGTCTTCCAGGAACGAGCGCGCGTCAAGGTCGAGCGCATCGGTGTCGAACGCTTCGTCATCGAGGATGCCGTCGGCTTCGGCCTCGTTCGCACCGTAGCTGAAGATCAGCCCGACCTTCAGCCGCTTGTCCGGTGGCAGCTCCTCCATCTGCAGCTGGAACTGGTTGTAGTAACGGCGTGCGGCATCGATCGACGCGGTCGCGAACAGGGCGTTGAAACCGCGAACCCGCTTCCGTTCCTTGACCGCCTCAGCCTGACGCCTGCCCCGCACCGAGTCGGCGACGTTCATCACGACGCCGTGTTCGTAGCTCGACGAGCGCTTCGTCTTCTGATCGAAGTGCTCCAGGGTGTATGCCACGACGTCCCGGATCCGACGCACATCCAGGAGAGCTCGCTCACGGTCGATCGCTGACACCTGCGAGTCGTCGGGGTTTCCGACCTTGATGGTATTGATGTAGTCGATCCGGAACGGAAGCACGTTCTTGTCTGTGATGGCGTCGACGATCGTGTACGTGTGCAGCTTGTCGCCGAACGCCTGCTCGGTCGTGCGCAGCTGGGGGTTGCCACCGCTGCTGGCGTTCGCGGCGAAGATCGGCGTGCCGGTGAACCCGAACAGGTTGTACCGCTTGAAGGCGCGTGTGATGTCGGTGTGCATGTCGCCGAACTGCGAACGGTGGCACTCATCGAAGATGATCACCGCGTGGCCCGAGAACACCTCGTGGCCCTTGTTCGCCTTGATGAACGTCGACAGCTTCTGGATCGTCGTGATGATGATCCGCGCACCACGGTCCTCAAGCTGCTTCTTCAGCACCGCCGTGGACGTGTTCGAGTTCGCCGCACCCTTCTCGAACCGGTCGTACTCACGCATCGTCTGGTAGTCGAGGTCTTTGCGGTCGACGACGAAAAGCACCTTGTCCACACTCGGCATCTTCGATGCGAGCTGCGCTGCCTTGAACGAAGTGAGCGTCTTGCCCGATCCGGTCGTGTGCCAGACGTATCCTCCGGCATCGAGTGTGCCGAGCGTCTTGTAGTTGGTCGAGATCTGGATCTTCTGCAGGATCCGCTCGGTGGCGACGATCTGGTACGGCCGCATCACCAGCAGGTCCCGATCCGCGGTGAGCACGCAGTACTTCGTCACGATGTTCAACAGCGAGTGCTTCGCGAAGAAGGTCTTCACGAACGCCGTCAGCTCGGTGATCGGCTTGTTGTTCGCATCCGCCCACCAGCTAGTGAACTCGAACGAGTTGCTCGTCTTCCTGCCCTTGCCAGCACCACCAGACTTCTTCTGCTCGGCCAGGTGCCTGTTGCGAGTGCTGTTGGAGTAGTACTTCGTGAGCGTGCCGTTGCTGATCACGAACAGCTGCACGTACTCGAACAGGCCCGAGCCCGCCCAAAAGCTGTCGCGCTGGTACCGGTTGATCTGGTTGAACGCCTCCCGGATGTCCACGCCGCGACGCTTCAGTTCGATGTGCACCATCGGCAGCCCGTTGACCAGCACGGTCACGTCGTAACGGTTGGCATACTTCGCACCACCATCGCTAGCGTCACCATCGCCGCGCGCGATCTCGTACTGGTTGATGACCTGCAGTCGATTGTTGTGGATGTTCGTCTTGTCAATCAGCGCGATGTTCTTCGTCGTCCCGTCGTCGCGCCTGAGGATCTGGACGTGATCCTCCTGCACACGCACAGTCTTCTCGACGATGCCGTCGTTGGCACCTGCGACCTTGGTTGTGAAGAACTGCTCCCACTCGGCATCCGAGAAGATCATCCTGTTGACCTTCTCGAGCTGAATGCGCACGTTCGCGACCAGCTCCGCCTCCGACGTGATCGGCAGGTAGTCGTACGCCTGCCCCTCAAGGAGTCGGATCAACTCCTTCTCGAGCCCAGACTCCGACTGATACGCATCAGCCTGCAACGGATCGTGAACATACTCAGCGACAACCGTACTCTCCGACGAGACAGCGATCGGATCGTACGTATGCGCCGGCGCATCACTCACGACGCCAGCTCCTTGAACGTCAACAGCCGATCACGATAGTGCTCGTACTGCTTGCGACGGGCAGCGAGTTCTGCCGGGAGACCGGTACTGATGTCGCCCACAAGAGCGTCAAACTTGTCAAGCGAGCGGACGATTGATTCCTGTTCCTCTAGCGATGGCACAGGGATCTCAATCGCGCCAAGACCCATCGCCGACAACCTCTTGACCTTTGCGCGCGACACGTGGCGCTCCTTCTGCTGATGGAAATCAGCAGTCTGAACCGCATATGCCACGTACTTCGGGTTGAGCTCGGAGCTAAAAGTAAACGTGTCGTCGTGCGTCGCGATCGGCTCTTCACCGAGCCAAGCCACTGCCTTCCCCACGTCTGCGACTGTCTCGCCGACGCCAGCGAACACAACGCTGCCGGATTGCGCATAACGAAGCTGATCCCGCAGCTCAGCTCGAACATTCCGCAAGGCCTGTGTCGCAGAAGTCCCGTAGGCAGTGTAGATCTCTCCGTAGTGGAGGCTTGGGATACCCGACTCAACGACGTCATTCTTGGTGAACCGGCGGCCTCGAACGAATGTCCCTAGATCGGCGAGCCTGATTCTTCGCCTACCGTTGGCACCCACGAGTTCGTCGCGATAGTGCTTGTACTGGGCGCGCCGCGCTTCCAGCTCCGCTTCCAGCTCCGCTTCCAGCTCCGCTTCCAACTGGGTGAACTTATCCAATACTTGCACGATCTCGCGCTGGACCTCGAGAGGCGGCACGGGGACGCGGAACCCACGCATCACGCTGGCGTTCAAGTTGTTGATAGTCGAGGTCGAGAGCGAGCGATCGAGGTGAGTCTTGAATCGCTCACCCGTGAGAAGATGAAACAGGAATCGACTTTCCACACGCGCATCAGTCGTGCGAAGCACCGCCATGAAGCCACCAAACGTCTGCTCGATGTCCTCACGAATGTATGCGACCTTGCCTATGTGATCGCGGCTACCGCTGCCAGCACAGATGAGTGTGTCGCCAGCTCGCAGGCGCTGTGCTTCGCGAACACGGACATGACTTGAAACACGCTTCACCTCCTCAAAGTTGAGCGTGTTGGAGGCGAGCGTGATGTTGTTGGCGCGGAGCACCTGAATCTCCCCCGCTGAATCCTCGTCGTTCTTGCTGTAAGTGATGCCACGCACATAGTCGGCGATATCGAGAACGCCAGTATGCTCCACCCCGTCCGGGCAAAGTTCCTGAATCAGGTCATCGATGCGGCTCACTTAGAGCCCTCCAGATCCGCCACGATCTCGTCGATCGCTGTCCGCAGCTCCGCTTGGCGAGCCACGATGCGCGCGATCTCGGCGTTCAGCTTGACGATGTCGACCTGCTCGCGGGTATCCTCCGCCTCCACGTACGACGACACCGCGATGTTGTACTCGTTAGCGGCAATGTCCTCGTTGCTGACGACGGCGGTGAAGTAGTCCTCGGGACCGCGGGTCGTGAATGCTTCGAGGATCCTCGCCTGGTGCTCCTCGAGCAGCTTGTTCTTGTTGCCGACGCGCTTGAACTCGGCTGACGCGTCAATGAACAGCACGTCGCTGGTCTTCTTCGACTTCTTCAGCACGAGGATGCAGGTCGCGATCGTCGTGCCGAAGAACAGGTCCGGCGGAAGCTGGATGACCGCGTCCACGTAGTTGTTGTCGACAAGGTACTGGCGGATCTTCTTCTCCGCCCCGCCGCGGTACAGCACACCGGGGAACTCGACTATTGCGGCCGTGCCGTTGACGGCGAGCCAGCTGAGCATGTGCATCGTGAACGCGAGGTCGGCCTTCGATTTCGGCGCGAGGACGCCGGCTGGCGAGAATCGCTCGTCGTTGATCAGGAGCGGGTTGGCGTCGCCTTCCCACTTGATCGAGTAGGGCGGGTTGGAGACGATCGCCTCGAACGGCTCGTCGTCCCAGTGGGCGGGGTCGAGTAGTGTGTCGCCGTGCGCGAGGTTGAAGTCCGCGTAGTTCACGTCGTGCAGGAACATGTTGATCCGCGCGAGGTTGTACGTGGTCAGGTTGATCTCCTGACCGTAGAACCCCTGGCGGACGTTGTTCTTCCCGAGCACCTTGTCGAACTTCAGCAGCAGCGACCCCGATCCGACGGCCGGGTCGTAGACCTTGTTGACCTGCTTCTTGCCGACCACAGTGATGCGCGCCAGCAGCTCCGAAACCTCCTGCGGCGTGTAGTACTCACCACCGGACTTACCCGCGTTGGCCGCATACATCTGCATCAGGTACTCGTAGGCATCACCGAACAGATCGATCGAGTTGTCCTCCCACCGCCCCAGCGGCAGATCACCGATTGCGTCGAGCAGCTTCACCAGCTGCTGATTGCGTTTGGCGACCGTCGGGCCGAGCTTGTTGCTGTTGACATCCAGGTCGTCGAACAGACCCTTGATGTCTTCCTCACTGTCTGTACCCAGCGCCGACGCCTCGATGTTCTTGAAGACCCGCTCGAGCGTCTCGTTGAGGTTCTCATCCCGCGCCGCACGCTTGCGAACGTTGGCGAACAGGTCGGACGGCAGAATGTAGAACCCCTTCTCCGCGACAACCTCGTCGCGCGCGAACTCCGCGTCGGAATCCGCCACCCGCCGGTAGTCGAACGACGCGTCGCCCGCATCGTGCTCGTGCTTGTTGAGGTACGCCGTGAGGTTCTCGGAGATGAACCGGTAGAACAGCATGCCCAGCACGTAGGACTTGAAGTCCCACCCATCGACGCTGCCACGCAGGTCGTTCGCGATACGCCAGATCGTCTTGTGCAATTCGGCTCGCTGCGCCTCTTTGGTGGTCGGTGCCATGGGTCATTCTCCTCGCGCCGCTGCGCAATCACGATGTTGGGTTGTTTGCTCTCACGCTATCGGGTGCCACTGACACTCGGGCCTCCCGCATCATCACCGCGTCGCGTAGAACGCCACAGCCGCTGCGGCCGTCACGTTCAACGAGTCGACGCAGCCCATAATCGGGAACGTGGCCCGGCGATCGAGCAGTGCATCTGTCTCCGGTGTGACGCAGTGGCCCTCCAGCTCACGCAGCGGGCATCAATGTCGAACGATCAGCGACTGGGCCTCAACTCCGAGTTGCTCTGCCAGGGCATCGACGGAGTCCAGGGTGAGGTTGCGCTCCCCACGCTCGATGCCGGCAAGGTACCGAGTCGACACTCCGAGTTCTTCGGCAAGACCTTCCTGCGACAGATGGCGCGCAAGACGCAGGTCGCGCACCTGCGCCCCAAGCACCTTCTTCAGCGGTTCTGTCACACATCCAGCCTCAGGTCTGGTAGTCATGACTTCCAGGAAGTTATCGCTTCCAGTTGCGGTCCAGGCGGGTCACGCACGACTCGCGCTGCAACCGCATCAGACCTCGAAGGAGAGCGAGACGATGTCCGATTCGCAGCAGATCCCCGACGGGAGCTCGACAGCTCTCCCCCGCGTCCTGCACACACCGCGTAGCCGCGCGTTGCTCTCGGAATCGTGGGCCCAAGCAGCGGAGGCAAAGCGGAGGGAGCGGGCAGGCGACAACCTGCAGCTGACGCACGAAGCCTATGCAGCGGGCGAACCATGTCGCGCGTGTGGGCGCGCCCTTCTCGGTGAGCCAGCCCTGGGAACTGATGAAGAGAGCCTTGCGCTGATCGATGCCGACAACGCCGAGTTCCGAGCCGAGCACACGGCATGCAACATGGGGGTTTGGCGTCTCGAGAACAACAGGGTGGAGCACTGCCATCTGTGCTGCCCGTTCCCGCCACTTTCGCCGACTCAGCGCGATGAGCTCCGACAGCTCCTATACCCACCCTCGTTGCACATCGACCGCAGCGCCACTTGGCGAGTGGAACTGACCTGCCAGCACGTCGAGACCTTGGTCGGGCATTCCCCTCGCTACGTGGAGCCAACCGTCCAATGCACCGAATGCGCTGTCATCCGCGGCGTGGTCAAAGCCGTGCGAATCGATGACCAGGCGAAGGATGGTGACGACTGCAGCGACATCGAGGGCCTCCAGTCGGACTATCAACGACTCACAGATGAGCAATGGAGCTGGATCAAGCACATCGTTCACACAGAAGATGGCCCTCGCCGCGGGCGGCCGCGCACTGACATACGCACGATCGTCGACGCCGCTCTCTACAAGACCCGCACCGGCATCCCGTGGCGCGAGCTCCCAGCAGAGTTCGGGTCATGGCAGACCGCCGTGCGCCGGCACAACCAATTGATCGCGAGCTCCCAGTGGGACGAGATCACTCGCACTCTGGCCAAACGAGACCTGCCCCAGTGAACCGCGGCGTCGTTGAGGCGACCGCCTTTCGAGTCAGACTGCTTATTGAGTCAGCGCACCTGCCGAGAGATCGCGCGTCGAACGGCTTGAACCCAACCCGGAGCTGGCCAGCCGAGACTGCGTCCCAGAGACGCTCCCGCACCGCAGAAAGCAGAATCGGCCTCTGCAGGAGCTCCGCAGAGGCCGATCAAAGTCCCAGGTCAGCGGGGCAAACGCTTAGCAACTGATGTTAAATCGGAACCCGTCCGCCGAGCCAGATCGGAAGCTGCGAGGGTAAAACCCCTGGTCAGAAGGCTTTTTTAGACATTGAATCTGAATTCAACCACGTCGCCGTCGGCCATCACGTAGTCCTTGCCCTCTAGGCGCATCTTGCCTGCGGCCTTCACGGCGGCTTCGGAGCCGTGCTCGATCAGGTCGTCGAAGGAGACGATCTGGGCCTTGATGAAACCCTTTTGGAAGTCGGTGTGGATCACCCCGGCGGCTTCGGGGGCGGTGGCGCCCTGGGGGATCGTCCAGGCGCGGGCCTCTTTGGGGCCGCCGGTGAGGTAGCTCTGCAGGCCGAGGGTGTCGTATCCGGCGCGGGCGAGCTTGTCCAGGCCCGGTTCGGTGACGCCCATCTCGGCAAGGAACTCTCGGGCTTCGTCCTCATCCATTTCGACAAGTTCGGATTCGAACTTGGCGTCGAGGAACACGGCGTCCGCGGGGGCGACGAGGGCCCGCATCCGCTCTTGGAGTTCGGTGTTGGCGAGTTCGTCCTGGTCGCAGTTGAACACGTAGATGAAGGGCTTGGCCGTCAGCAGGAACAGGTCACGCAGGTCGGTGGTGTCCATGCCGGACGCGAAGATCGTGGTGCCGGAGTTGAGCACCTCCTGGGCGGCCTGCATGGCCTCCAGCTTGGGGCGCGTCTCCTTCTTGATCCGCGCCTCCTTCTCCACCCGGGGCAGCGCCTTCTCCAGCGTTTGCAGGTCGGCGAGGATCAGTTCGGTGGTGACGGTCTCGATGTCGTTGCTGGGGTTCACCGACCCGTCGACGTGGGTGACGTCGGCGTCCTCGAACACGCGGGTGACCTGGCAGATCGCGTCCGCTTCACGGATGTTGGCCAGGAACGCGTTGCCCATCCCCTCGCCCTGGGAGGCGCCCTTCACGATGCCCGCAATGTCGACGAAGCTGACCGTGGCCGGAATGATCTTCTCCGACCCGTACACCTCGGCGAGCTTGGCCAGCCGCGGATCCGGCACCCCCACCACCCCAACGTTCGGCTCGATCGTCGCGAACGGGTAGTTCGCCGCGAGGACGTTGTTGCGCGTCAGCGCATTGAACAAGGTGGACTTGCCCGCGTTGGGGAGCCCGACGATTCCGATGGTGAGAGCCACAATCCACCATCTTATGGGAACCATGAGCCCGGACGCCGACGCCTGGCCCGTCTTGACCGGGCTCCCGCCGCTCCGCAGACTCGGGGCATGAGCGAGCACGAGTACCGGGTGGGGCTCACCTGGACGGGGAACCGCGGAACGGGCACCAGCGGCTACCGCGACTACGACAGGGCCGTCACGCTGCACGGGGCAGGTAAACCCGACCTGCTCGCCTCAGCCGATCCCCACTTTCGCGGGGATGACACCCGCTGGAACCCCGAGGAACTCCTCGTTGCCGCGCTGGCCGAGTGTCATCTGCTCAGCTACCTGCATGCCGCCGTCACGCTCGGGGTCGTGGTCGTGGATTATCGCGACACCGCCACCGCTGCCCTCACCCAATCCGGCAACGGCGGACGCATCACCTCCGTGACGTTGCGCCCTCACGTCACCGTCGAGGACGCCGCAATGGTGGACGCCGCCAGATCGGCCCACGCGCTCGCCCACGAGTGGTGCTTCATCGCCAACTCGGTCGCGTTCGAGGTCCGCATCGAACCGGAGACACTCATGGCACGCCCCACGCCCGAGTGACGCTCGGCTCGGCCTCAGGCTCCCGCGTAGTAGGCGCTCAGCGCGGCGGCCAGCCACCCCGGATCCTGGACTCCGGCCAGTTCGCGGGTCGAGTGCATGCTCAGCAGCGGAATCCCGACATCGCACATGACCAGCCCCAAGCGCTCGGCCGTCATGGGGCCGATCGTGGAGCCGCACGGGACGGCGTTGTTGCTGACGAAATCCTGCACCGGCACGTCGGCGGCGGCGCAGGCCCGGCGCCACAAGGCGTTGCCCGCGGCGTCCGTCGTGTAGCGCAGGTTCGCGTTGTGCTTGAGCAGGGGGCCCGCGTTCAGCAGCGGTCGGTGATCCGGGTCATGCAGGTGCGGATAGTTCGGGTGCACAGCATGCCCGGCGTCCGCGGAGATGCACGAACTGCGCGCCAGCATCCGCTGCCAGGCCTCCCCTTCGACGCCAAGGGCCCCAGCGATGCGGCGCAGCACCTGCTCCAGCAACGGCCCGGCCGCCCCCGAGCGTGACCCGGAGCCGACCTCCTCGTGATCGAACGCCGCCACGACGGTGATGTCGTCGCCCTCCTCGGCGGCCAGCAGCGCGGCCACGCCTGCGTGCACCGACGAGAGGTTGTCCAGCCGCGAGGACGCGAAGAACTCCCCCGTCGGGCCGAACACGGTCGGCGGCTGCGTGACATGGCAGTACAGGTCGTGCGCGACCACGTCGGCGGCGTCCAGACCTGTCTGCGCAGCGATGAGTTCCAGCAGATCCAGGTCGGGGCGCCCCACCGCGTACACCGGCTTGAGGTGCTGCTGGCGATCCAGATGCAGCGATTCGTTCACCGAACGATCCAGGTGCGGCGCCACCTGCGGCACGCGCAGCCATGCGGGCGTCGAGACGAGCACCTGACGCCCCTCCCGGGTGATCACCCGCCCGGCGACACCGAGTTCGCGGTCCAGCCACTGATTGAGCAGCGGCCCGCCATAGATTTCCACGGCGGCCTGCTGCCAGCCCGAACCGGACGCGCTGGGTTGCGGTTTGAGCTTCAACGCGGGCGAGTCGGTGTGCGCGCCGACGATCCGGAACCCGCTTCGCGCAGGATCGACGTGGGCGGGGCAGCGCCAAGCCACGATCGCGCCGTCGCGGATGAGATAGCCGCTGCCCGGGGTCGCCGCGAAGGCGTCCGCTTCCTGTTGCTCAGCAAAACCCGCCGCAGCGAGGCGGCGACCCGCCTCAGCGGCGGCGTGGAAGGAACTGGGCGAGGCGGTGATGAAGGCTGCCAAGTCGTCGATGTGTGCACGGGCGTCCATGACTTCCATCCTGCCCCACCAGGGGACCTATGACCGGGGCGTGGGAACAACCCGGGGGCATTCCCGCGGGGGACGCCCCAATTGTCGGAGCCTCCTGGCACGATCACCGACATGGACAACGTCGGCATTCTCCTGGTGGCCCTCCTGATCGGCGTCGCCCTCGGTGCGGGGGGCGCGTGGCTGGTGCTGCGCCGCGCCCCGGGCTCCCCCACCGAGGTCGCCAGTGAGCGGATGCGGGCGGCCGAGCAGACGGCCCGCGCCGATGCCGAACGCGCCCGCGCCGACATCGCCGCCGCCGAGGTACGCGTCAGTCAGGCCGTGGCACAGATGCAGGAGGCACGAACCGAAACGGAGCGCGCCCATCGCGCCGTGGCCGAAGCGCGGGCTGAGGCGTCCCGAGCCCAAGCGGCGGCAGCGGCGCAACAGGCCGATGCAGCGGCGTGGGAGGCCAAGGTGGTCGCCGCGAATGCGGCTCGAGACGTCGCCACGGCCCGTGCCACCGAGATCGCTGCCGACCGGGACGCCCTGGTCAAAGAGTTCACCGTGCTATCAGGTCGGGCCCTCGAAGATCAGGGCCGCAAGGCTGATGCGAGCGCTGAGCAGCGCCTCAAGGCCACCGAGCAACTCATGACCCCCATCAAGGAGAGCCTGGCTGCGTTCAACACGCGCCTCTCCGAGGTGGAGAAGGCCCGCGTCCAGATGTCGACGGAGTTGGCCGGCCAGGTCCGTGCCGTGCAGTTCACCGGCGAGCAGTTGCGTCGCGAAACCAACGCGCTCGCGACGGCGCTGCGTAAGCCGCAGGTGCGGGGTGCCTGGGGCGAACTCCAACTCAAGCGGGTCGCAGAGATGGCGGGCATGCTCGAATACTGCGACTTCGTCCAGCAGGAGACTTCCGCCACCAGCGAAGACCGCGTGATCCGACCAGACCTCAAGGTGACCCTCAGCGAGGGTAAGTTCATCTACGTGGACTCGAAGGTTCCGCTGTCCGCCTTCCTTGATGCGCAAGAGACCGACAACGACGCCGAACGAGACCGCCTGCTGGGGCTGTTCGCCAAGAACGTGCGCACCCACGTCGACCAGTTGTCGTCCAAGAACTACTGGAAGGCCGATCCGGGCACGCCCGAGTTCGTCGTCTTGTTCATCCCCAACGAGGCGCTCGGCTTCGAGGCGTTGCGTCTCATCCCCGACCTGCACGAATACGCCAACGCGCGCGACATCATCGTGGCGACCCCGACGACGCTCATCGCGCTCCTGCGGGCCATCGCCTATGGCTGGAAGCAGGCCAAACTGGCGACGGCCGCCGCCGAGGTCTCCCAACTCGGCCGGGAACTGTACGACCGCCTGGGCCGCATGGGGCACAACGTCGACCGGCTCGGTCGAGCCCTTGGCAGCGCGGTCAAGGCGTACAACGCGTCGGTGGGGTCGCTCGAGACCCGCGTCATGGTGACGGCGCGCCGGTTCCGGGATCTCAACGTCACCTCCGCCGACCTGGCGACCTTAACCACCGTCGAGGAACCGCTGCGGCAGATCGCGGCCCCCGAACTCGTCGAGGACGCCACCGCGGTGCCCTCCGCGGTCGGGCGCACACGCCGGGGTGAACTCACCCCGGGAGGCCTCCCGGCCGAAGCCGAGACCCTCGGCGGGGGCCCCGCCCCGCAGGCCGGGCACCCCGATGACGCTTTCCCCGAGGCCACCGACCTCCACCGGGGCGAGCCCCCTCTCCTGGATCTCATCGGCGACGCCGACGGCGAGGCCGAACGTGAGCGCGGCACAATGGCCGGGTGAGCCACCTTCCGGTCGGTAGCCGCCGCGAGCCGCTGCCCGTCACCGCTGCCGACGTCGACACCGCGAGCCGCCGCCTCGCCGGGGTCATCTCCGAGACCCCACTTCAGTACAACGAACGCCTCTCCGAGGCGACCGGTGCGCAGGTCTGGTTGAAGCGCGAGGACCTCCAGCCGGTGCGGTCCTACAAGATCCGGGGCGCCTACAACCTCATCGCCCAACTCACCGACGACGAACGTGCGGCAGGCGTCATCGCCGCATCCGCGGGCAACCACGGTCAAGGGGTAGCGATGGCCTGCGCCGCCCTCGGTATCCGCGGCCGAATCTTCGTCCCCTCCACGACACCGCGCCAAAAGCGCGATCGGATGCGCCACTTCGGCAAGGAGTTCATCGAGCTTGTCGTGGTGGGAGACGCCTACGACGAGGCGTCCGCCGCAGCCAAGCAGGCGGCCGCCGAATCCGGCGCCGTCATCGTCCCCGCCTTCGACGACGCGCGCACCATCGCTGGGCAAGGCACCGTCGCCAAGGAGACCGTCGAACAACTTGGCCGTGAACCTGACCGGATCATCCTGCCCGTGGGTGGCGGCGGTCTCCTTGCGGGGAGCCTCGTCTGGCTGGATGCACGCTCCCCCAAGACATCCGTCACCGCCGCGGAACCCACCGGTGCGGCCTGCCTGGCGGCGGCGCTGGACGCCGGGCACCCCACCACCCTGGGCACCATCGACACGTTCGTGGACGGAGCGGCTGTCCGGCGCGCCGGGGATCTCACCTTCGCCATCGCTGCTCAGCACAACCCGCGCCTGCTGTCGGTCCCCGAGGGCGCCATCTGCACCGAGATGCTCGCGCTGTATCAGTCCGACGGGATCATCGCCGAACCTGCCGGGGCGCTGGCCTGCGCGTCGCTGCGGCTGGATCCGCCCCGCCCCGGCGAGGTCGTCGTCGCCGTGGTTTCTGGTGGCAACAATGACGTGTCCCGGTATGCGGAGATCGTCGAACGATCTCTGGTGTACGAGGGTCGCAAGCACTACTTCCTCGTCAGCTTCCCGCAGGAGCCAGGAGCGCTGCGCCGGTTCCTCGACGAGGTCCTTGGCCGCGATGACGACATCACCCACTTCGAATACGTCAAGCGCAGCAACCGCGAAATCGGCCCTGCACTCGTCGGCATCGAACTCGGGGATCCGACCAGCCTGCCGGGCCTCCTGGAGCGCATCGACCGCAGCCCGATCAAAGCTGAACGCGTAGACCCGTCCAGCCCGTTCTATCGATTCATGCTCTGATGCAGGTCTACGCCCGCCCGTCGTGGCGCCTCACGCGCCAAATCCTCGCCGACCTGTTCGTGGTCGCCTGGGGGATCACGTGGTGGTGGGTGGGGCGCTTCACCGACGGGGTGATCCGTGCAGTAGCCGAGCCGTCACGGCAAGCCGGTCGACTCGCCGACGACCTTCGCACGCAGACGGCGGACGTCGCCAACCAGGCCGCAGGCATTCCGTGGGTGGGGGGCGGCCTGCGCCAGCCCTTCGATGGGATGTCGGGGACGCTCCACGACCTGTCCGCATCCGCGGCGACGCAAGTGGCGGCCATCGAACAGACCGCCACCGTGGCGGGGGCCTTGGCGTTCGTGATCCCTGTGGCCCTCATGATCGTGATCTGGTTGCCGCGTCGCATCGCGTTCGCCCGTCGCGCCGCCGAGGTCGCGGCGCTAGCGGGCACCGTGGATGGCACTGATCTGCTCGGCCTACGCGCCCTCGCGACCCAGCCTGTGGGGGCCTTGCGGAGCATCGGCCCGGATCCGGTTGGCGCGTGGCGAACCGGAGAACCCGCCGCCCTAGCCGCGCTAGCCGACCTCGAACTGGCCCGCGCGGGCGTCCGCTCCCGCTCCCTGCCCCCACGGCCCCGGGACGCCACCGGCGCCGGAGACAACCCGGCTGCTCGTTGAGGTAGCGCCCGCATCTCGTCGGGGCGGACTGCACCGACGACGACTTTTCGCGGAGACTCCCCGGCCATCACACCCGGGCGAGAGCCTCCGCAATCGTCAGATCGCCCGCGTTGAACGGGATCGTCTTCCCGATGGTGCTCGGGTCGGCCAGCACAGCGGCCACCACGGCCGCGACGTCCGCTCGGCTCACGGACCCGGCGGCGGGGGCGTCGGGATCGATGCGTCCGGTGGCGGGTTCCAGCGTCAGGGCGCTCGGCGCGACGATCGTCCAGGCCAGATCGCTGGCGCGCAGGTAGGCGTCGGCTGCCGCCTTGGCCTCCGCGTAGGGGAAGAAGGGGCTTTCCGCGGGCACGTCATGATTCAGGCTCGCACCGAAGTACGACACCATGACGTAGCGGCGCACCCCGGCCGCGATGGCCGCATCGATCGACCGAATCGCCGCGTCCTTATCCACGGCATACGTCCGCATCGGATCCCCACCTCCGGCACCAGCCGACCACACCACCGCGTCATGCTGAGAGACCAAGGACGTCAGATCCTCGGTGCCGCATTGTTCGACATCGCATACCAGGGGCGTGGCCCCCGCAGCGCGCACCGCGTCCGCTTGTTCGCTAAAGCGAATCACCGACTCAACATGGTCTCCACGCTCGGCGAGGAGCGGGGTCAACAACAGCGCCACTTTGCCGTGGCCACCGATGAGAAGGACGTCCATCCGTCGAATCTAGCGCCGCACACTGCCTATGTCAGCGGCTGTCCGGATTCACCCGTGCGTGGACTTGCGAAGAACTCCGTCCCCGCCCCGCGCCGGCGAGCCGCACGCCACCGTGCGGCGCCTCACGAGACCCGCTCTCCGGCCAGCACCCGGCGAGCCACATCGGCTTGGGTCGGGCTGCACTCGCGCCCATAGCCCGAGATCCAGCGCCCCGATGTGTTCCAGGATTCCCCCGACCGCGACACCCCCATCTGATCGGCGATGCAGTCAGCAAAGTGTTCGCCGGGCTTGTCCGTTCCGCCCCAGTACTTCTCCGAGACCTCCCCCAGCCCACCATTCAACGCGCCCGTCTGCGGGTCTGGCGGATAGACGCGGAACTGCACCACATGCCCGCATTCGTGGGAGTTGATGGACCGCACCAACGAGAATTCCGGATCCGGCAGGTCTTTACGCCCGAAATTGATAGCGATGCTGGAGGTCGCCGTCTTCACGCCATCGACCGTGGAGAACACGGCACTGTGTGACGCGTTGTACTTACCTGCCCGGTCAGGGGACGCGCTGACGTCGTAGCGCACATCGGGGCAAAAAGCCGCCACCTGACTTTGCAGCACCGCCGCATACTCCTGGTCGGTGTAGGAGTCCAGCGTTGCCCCCACTGTCGTCTTGTCGACCTGCTTCACATCGCCCAGATCAACCCAACCGCTGACGCCGCGGTAGTCGACGCGGACCCGGCTGCCTTCCACGGCCGCGTCGCGGGCCCCGAGCACATACTGACGCGGGATCACGACCGCCTGCGGGCCGGAGGATGAGTCTGCGTAGAAGCGGGTCGGGCCAGACGTCTTGTACCAGGAGGTGGCCTGACGGGTGACGTCAGCTATCGCGTCATCGCTGACGAGCGTCAGCGCCGCCCGGGTCGGCGTGAGAGCCCCGGAGGTGGGCGCGGCACCTGAGGGCCGGGATGCGGGCGTCGACGACGTCGGGGAGCCGCCCGCTGCACCCGTGGGGCTCGGTTGGGGTGCGGGGCGCTGCCGGGCGGCCTGGCTGCCTCGCGACGGCGAACCTGAAGCGGGTGTCGGCGCGGCAGGGACGCCCGAGCGCGGTGATGCGGGGGTTTCAGACGCCCCCGTTTCTGCCTGGCGCGCTGCGGGCCTCACCGGGGCGGACGGGGCCTGCGGGGGTGTTGCGGGGGTGTCTGGCCGGGGCGCCGACGAGGCAGGAACGCTTCGGTGCGCGGTCGGTTCAGCTTCCGCTTCCGACGGCAGCGGGGTGCTGGTGGGCGCGTCGTCCGCGTCGGGGGTGAAGGGGGTTGCGGAGACGGTCGGCCCCGTCAGCGTAGGGATGGGCGCCGGGGTTGCCCGATCGACGAGCGGCGATCGCGGAACCGCCGGGGTGCAGGCGCTGAGGGTCAGCGCAACCGCCGCGACGGCAATCACGCTGAGGCGTCTGCGGCCGTGAGGGCGCGGGGGTACTGGCACAAGGGGGTGGGCGTGCATGAATGCGAGGCTAACACGGCGGGGCCGACGCGCTTGTGGCGCGCGCCACGCGGCAGTTCCACGCCCCTAGCAGGTTCAGAGTTGTCGGGTGTAGCGCCAGGCGTAAGTGGCGTACTCCTCGGTCAGCGTCTCGGAACCGTGCTCCTCCAGCAGCGCCCGCCAACGGCGGAGCCGTTCAGCACGCTCGTCGGCGGAGGCCACGAGGAAAGGCGAATGCGTCATATACAAGGCGAGATACTCCCCGGCGGACACCTCCCGCTGCCAGGTGCTCGACCACTCCTCCCTCGGGCCAAAGAATGAGGGGGATACCTCCGCGGCGCCTTGCGCCGCATCGATCCCGCGGGGGTCGGGCTGCACCGCGTCGAAGCGCCGCTGCCACTCGTTGGCGAGCAAGCGCTGGTTCCAGATCATGGCAAGACGCCCGCCGGGGCGCAGCACCCGGGCGGCCTCCTGCGCGGCGGCGATCAGATCCAGCCAATGCCAGGCCTGCGCGACGAGGGCCGCATCAGCGGACTCGTCGGGCTGCCCTGAGTGCTCCGCGGCAGCGACCACCCGGGGCACGTCGGGGTGGCGAGCCGCCAGTTCCGCGAGCATGGACGCCGACGGATCCACAGCGATCACCCGCAATCTCCGCGCTACCAGGGAGTCGGTCAGCAGCCCCGTCCCAGCCCCCATTCGTGCAGGTCACGCGCTCGCGCAGGAAGCATCCAATCGAGCGCGTCGTCCGGGTAGGTCGGACGCAACCGGTGATAGTCCGAACCCGTGTTGAGGAAGGCTGCCGCCCGCTGACCTCGCTCCTGGCTGTCCATACCCTTCAGGCTACGACCGTGCCGGTAGCCGCGAGGAAGGCGCAGCGTCCACGCAACCCCAGTGCCCTCACAAACAAAACAGCACCCCATGCACGACGCTGTTCTCAGCGGCAGGGAGAACGTTTTCCTCGCGGGGATCAGGCCGCCCTCGATAGCGGCCGCCCAGAAATCACGACTTTTCGGTTCCGCAGCCACCCCGCACCGACTTACGATGAGCCGCATGAAGCCCCTTGTCCTGCGAAGCGCGCTCGTCGCTTCGATCGGCGGCCTCGTTTTCGGATTTGACACCGCCGTCATCTCCGGGACGACCGACCAGCTGAAAAGCTATTTCCTTCTCGATGACGCCCTTCTTGGGTGGACGGTCGGGATGGCCCTGCTGGGGACCATCCTCGGCGCCCTCACTGCGGGCAAACCCGCCGACCGTTTTGGCCGCAAACCCCTTCTGTTCACTATCGGGATCTTGTACCTGATCGGCGCCCTTGGCTCAGCCTTCGCCCACGACATTCTCACCTTGCAGATCGCCCGATTCCTCGGCGGGATCGGGGTCGGCGCCGCTTCGGTGTGCGCTCCGATCTACACCGCTGAAATCGCCCCCGCCAAGGTCCGCGGGCGCCTCGTGGGCCTGGTCCAGTTCAACATCGTCTTGGGCATCCTGCTGGCCTACCTCTCCAACACGATCATCCGGGCGGTCGTCCACGACACCACGACCGATTGGCGGTGGATGTTCGGCATCATGGCTGTGCCCGCCCTCCTCTTCCTGGTCTTGCTGTTCACCGTGCCGGAAACACCTCGGTGGTTGATGGCGCACGGACGGGAGGCCGACGGACGCGCGGTGATCGCCCGCCTCACGACCACCCCCGAGGAGGCGCAAGCCCAGATCCAGGAGATCGACGCCTCACTGTCGACCTCCGGCGAGTCGGCGAAGGTTCCCTTCTTTACCCGAGGGCACGCGAAGGTCATCTTGTTGGCCTTCACCATCGCCATGTTCAATCAAATGTCCGGCATCAACGCCATCTTGTATTACGCCCCCGTGGTGATGGAGAAGGCGGGCGCCTCGACCGATGCCGCCTTCCAGATGAGCGTCGCTGTCGGGTTCATGAACCTGGTGGCCACGATGGTGGCCCTGACCGTGATCGACAAAATCGGACGCCGGACCCTCATGATCTACGGATCGGTGGGCTACATTGTCAGCCTGGGCTTCCTCTCAGGCTTGATGTTCTTTTATGAGAAGGCCCGTGGCGGGGCCTTCGACGGCACATCCAGCATTCTGGTGCTCGTGGGGTTGCTCGTGTTCATCGCCGCGCACGCCTTCGGCCAAGGGTCGGTGATTTGGGTTTTCATCTCCGAGATCTTCCCCAACCGGATCCGGGGGCGCGGTCAATCGCTGGGGTCGATGACGCACTGGGTCTTCGCCTGGTTGACGTCGACCTTCTTTCCGCCGGTTATCGGTTCGTTGGGCGGTGGGGTGGCTTTCGCCGTGTTCGGCGTGTTCATGATCGGCCAGTTGATCTGGGTACTGAAGGTGATGCCGGAAACGCGCGGCGTCCCCTTGGAGGAGATGGAGGCGACCCTGGGGCTCTCCCACACCCAGGACGCCTGACGTGTGACGACGCCGTCGCGTCCCCCATCGGGGAGGGCGCGACGGCGTCGGGTCAGTTGCGCACCGGTCAGGCGACGGGCTGGCGCTGGGCCCACTCCGTCAGCTCGATCCGAGGCCCGGTGAAGAAGGGGGTCTCCTCACGGACGTGCAGGCGCGCCTCGACGGCCCGCTGGGCGCGCATGGCGTCCACCAGGCGGGTCAACTCGTCGGCCTCGAAGGCCAGCAGCCATTCGTAGTCGCCCAGCGCGAACGCCGAGGTGGTGGAGCCCAGCACGTCGGGGTACTCGCGGGCCGCCATCCCGTGCGTGCGCAGCATGTGCGAGCGCTTGGCCGGATCCATGTAGTACCACTCGTAGCTGCGGACGAACGGGTACACCGTCACCCACGGGCGCGGTGCGATCCCGGAGAAGCATGCGGGCGTGTGGGCGTTGTTGAACTCTGCGCCCCGATGGACGCCGACCGACGACCACACCGGGTCGAGGTGGCCGCCCAATTCGGAGTTCCGCAGCGCATGGTAGGCCGCCTGGAGCGCCTCGGGCGCTTCGGCGATGGTCCACATCATCAAGTCGGCGTCGGCGCGGAACCCGCTCACGTCGTACCACCCACGCAGGGTGACCCCGGTGTCGGTGACGGCGCGGACGGCGGCGTTCACCTGGTCGTCGCGGCTGGCCGGATCGGCGGGGAGCGGGGCGACGGTCGAGAAGACGCTGTACATCAAGTAGTGGTTGCTGGCGTTGACGTCTTCGGGCGACACGTAGGTGTCGCGCGGGTCACCGCTGAACGGGGCGCCGGCAACCTTCGCGGACGGTTGCGTCATGGGATTCTCCTTCGTTGAGGTGCGTCAGGACCCTGTCGCCGACTCGGTGCCACAGGCCGCCGGTTTGGCGTCCCCGGGTCGACCCGAGAGGCAGCAGTTCGCGCCGCAGGTGCGGCGCCCGCCGACCTCGCCGGGGCGCAGGTCGGCGATCTTGTCGGCCAGCATCGCGATGAAGGCGGGATGAGTGCCCGCCGTCGCCGCGCGCACATACGACAGTCCCTGTTCGGCGGCTGTCTGCGAGGCCTGAGTATCGAGGTCGTACACCACTTCCATGTGGTCGTTGATGAACCCAAACGGCACGGTGACCACCGAGGAGATTCCCTGCTCGGCAAGTTCCTCAAGGCGGTCGTTCACGTCGGGTTCCAGCCACGGAATGTGCGGGGCACCCGAGCGGCTGCAGTAGGCGATCTCCCAGCGGTCATCGTCGAGCCCTGCCTGGGCGGCGATGGCGGCGGCGACGCGCGCATGCTGGGTCGAGTAGGTGTTGTCCCCGCCCGGACCCGAGGCCGCGTCCATCGCAAGCGGAATGGAGTGGGTGACGAAGACGACGCGGGGCGTCCCTTCGGCGCGCGCCAGCGCGTCACGCAGCGCGTCAACGTTGGCGGCGATGAAGCCCTCGGTCTCGGCGAATGCTCCGACCTTGTCGATCTGCAGTTCGACGGCTGTCGCGTCCAGTGCCGCGGCGATGTCCTCGCGGTATTGGCGGCACCCCGAGTAGGACGCATACCCGGCGGTCGCCAGCGCGAGGACGCGGCGCGCGCCTGACGCGGCGAGGTCGGTGAAGGTGTCGGGAAGGAAGGGCGTCCAGTTACGGTTGCCGATCACGATCGGCACGTCGATGCCCCGCTCGCGCAGGGCGGCGCCGAGGGCTTCCATCAACTCTGCATTGCGCTCGTTGATCGGCGACGCTCCGCCGAAGAGGTCGTAGTGCTTGGAGACTTCGAGGAGACGCTCATCGGGGATCCCTCGCCCGCGGGTCGCGTTGCGCATGAACGGCAAGACGTCCTCGGGAACCCGGGGGCCTCCGTAGGAGACCACACAGATCGCGTCGTAGTCGAAACTCACATTGCCTCCAGGCGGGGTCGGGCCCCCAGATCGGAAAGCCGCAGGCCGGTGATCGGACAGGTATCGCATTCGAGCGTATCCGGCGGCACGAGAACGTCGATATCGCCCTCGCTCGCCGCAGCTACCTCGTCGTTCCCCAGGACGGACCGCAGTTGCGGCTCGATCCCCCACAGCTCTGAGAGGGCGGTGAGGTATTCGTCGGCGCGTCCTTCCTGGGCGGCCTTGCGCGCGCGCACGCTGGGCACGTGCACCAGCCGGGCGGCCAGACGGCGCAGCGCGTGCGCGGCCTCCTCGCCGGTGACCGGGCGGCCCTGCGGGAGCCGGTCGATTTCGTCCGACACCATCGCGTTGACGGTGTCGCGCAAGGCAACGACGGCGGGGTCCATTTCGCGTCCCTTCAGGCGGGTCACCAGGTCACGCACACCCTCGTCGACGAGCGTGCGCGCTCGCCCCACCTCGTGCCGGGAAGCGTCAGGGGTGTGGCGTTGGATGGTCGGCAGATCGATGAGGTGGACGCCAGGCAGGGAGCCCGCCTCGGGCGCGACGTCACGCGAAATGGCCAGGTCGAGGATCGCCAGCGGGGCCTCGCGGTCGCCGGTGGCGTGGGCGAGCAGGTCAAGGGTGAGGATCGGACGCCCCAGCCCGCGGCAGGTCAGGACGACGTCGGCCTCGGCGACGGCCTCCTCGAGGCTTCGCTCGGCGACGTGGGTGCCCGGGTGGGAGGCGACGAAGGAGGCGGCACGCCCTGAGGAGGAGAACACGGCTATGTCGTGCGCGCCGCGCTCGCTCAGCGCGGCGACGACAGCGCCCGCATAGGCGCCGGTGCCGACGAGGAGAACGTGGGTCGCCGACCAGTCGCGCGGGATCATGTCCAGCCCCACGGCGACGACCGAGCGCCCCGTGGTGGCCAGTTGTGTCAGGTGGGCGACCTTGCGGGAGGTCCGCAGCGCCTGCTCGATGGTTTCGGTGAGCAGCCCGTTGGCGGTGCCGTCGCGATGCGCGGCCTTCAGGGCGCGGCGCAGCTGACCGGCGATCTCCCGCTCCCCGACGACCATCGAGTCCAGGCCTGCACCGACATCGAACAGGTGATGCAGGGCGTCACCGTTGGTCAGCACTGTGAGGGGAACATCGTGGGCCTGCGGGAGGCCCGCAGCCACGGCACGGCGCACCCGATCGAGGATCTGAGCGGCGGACGCGTCGGCGTCCACGTAAACCTCGACGCGGTTGCACGTGGCCAACACCACGGCACCGCGAACGGCGGCGTCGTCCACGAGACGCGTCGCGAGCCCCGGCACCGCCGGACTGACCGCTTCGACGGCCGCCAGCCCGTGTTCGGCGTGATGAACGGAGATCAGATGCAACGACATGACTCACTCATTGAACCACCCTTATCTGCCCAAACCGAACCGGAAGGTGTTGTACCGGGTCCCGGCGATCTCCCCGCGCACGGAACCGACTGAGGGTGCCTCACTATGATCGAGATTGTGACTCCCCTTGTTCCTCCGCTGCTGCGCGCGCTGCGCGGCGATCGTCCTGACACGTACCCGGTGTGGTTCATGCGCCAGGCGGGCCGCTCACTGCCCGAATACCGGGAGGCCCGTCGCGGGACGGGAATGATCGAGTCCTGCCTCATCCCTGAACTGGCCGCCGAGATCACGTTGCAACCCGTGCGCCGCCATCGCGTCGATGCGGGCATTTTCTTCTCCGACATCATGGTGCCGCTGGCCTTGGCGGGGGTTGACGTCGAGATTGCGTCGGGGGTCGGCCCCGTCATCGATGAGCCTGTCCGGACTGCCGCCGACGTGCGCAGGCTGACGGCACTGGAGCCGGGCGACGCGAGCGCCATCACCGAAGCTGTCCGCCTCGTCGTCGCCGAGTTGGCTTCGACGCCGTCCGGCAACGCCACCTGGACGCCCCTGATCGGCTTCGCGGGCGCCCCGTTCACGTTGGCCGCCTATCTGGTGGAGGGGCGTCCCAGCCGCGATCACCTCGCCGCCCGCGCCATGATGCACGCCGATCCGCAGGCGTGGGCTGCGCTGATGCGCTGGTGTGCCGACATCTCGGGAGCGTTCCTCACCACCCAGGTCGACGCCGGAGCTTCCGCAGTGCAGTTGTTCGACTCGTGGGCGGGATCGCTGTCGCGTGCCGACTACGTCACCCATGTGGCGCCCTGGTCGCGCCGCGCCCTGGAGCAGGTCGCCGGACGCGTCCCGCGCCTGCATTTCGGTACCGGCACCGGTCACCTCCTCGAAGAGCTGGCTGTCGGCGCGGACGCCGTCGGCATCGACTACCGCACGCCCCTCGACGAGGCTGCTGCCCGCCTGCCCGGCGTCCCGCTGCAAGGCAACATCGACCCGGCTCTGCTGGCCGCAGGCTGGGCCCCGCTGGAGGCGCACACGCTGGACGTCCTCGCCCGCGGCAAAGCCGCCCCCGCACACGTCGTCAACCTCGGCCACGGCGTTCCACCCGACACCGATCCCGGCGTCCTGACAGCCTTGGTGGAGAGGATCCACGCGGCATGACGCAACGCGATGCCATCGTCATCGGTGGCGGCATCGGCGGCCTGCAGGCCGCCTACACCTTCAGCAAGGCTGGGCTCGCTCCGCTGCTGCTGGAATCCCGCGGCACCACCGGCGGTCTCGTCTTCGGGGCGCCGGTCGGTGGCGTCTGGGTCGACTTGGGTGCCGAATCGTTCGCGAAGCGCTCCCGTGAGGTGGCGGCCCTGTGCGCCGAACTTGGGCTGGAGACCGTCGACCCGGCGGGCGGCTCGTGGGTGTGGTCGCATCGCCTCCGCCCAGGCTCCCCCGAGGGCGCCGAGCCCGGCCACGCGATCCGGATCCCGCACGGCGTCTTGGGCATTCCCACCGATCTGGACGATCCGATCGTTGCCGAGGTGCTGTCCTCCGAGGGGCTGGCGCGTGCTCGCGAAGACCTGACGATGGGTGCCGGTCCCGGCGCGGACGCCGCGGAACTGGCTTCGCTCGTGGAGGTGCGTCTGGGCCGCGAGGTGCTCGACCGCCTGGTGGATCCGATCGCAGGCGGCGTCCATTCGGCTCACCCGTCCCGGCTCGCCGTCGATGTGGTCTCCCCCGGCCTGCGCGAGGCCTTGGCCCAGGAGGGTTCCCTCGTGCGCGCCGCCGCCGCCGTGCGGGCCAGCGCCCCTCAAGGGGCTGTCGTCTCCTCAGCGTCGGGCGGCATGTTCACGCTGCCGCGCGCCCTGGCCCACCGCATCGAAGGCAACGGCGGCACCGTCGCGACTCGGCGCGTCGTCACCGGCATCGTCCGCGACGGGCAGACCTGGAGCGTGACGCACTACGAGGCGGGCCGGGCCCCGAATCCGGCCGACCCGCCCATCCCCGTCGGGGAACCCCAGATCGACACCACCACGCGCCTCGTCGTCGCCCTCGACGGACGCGCGGCCTTGACCCTGTTGGGCTCGGTGGAATCCCTCTCCGTGTCCGACTGGCAGTTGCCGCGTGGGGCGGACCTCGCGCAGGTGTGCCTCGTCCTGGCTGATGACCGGCTGGACGCAGGCCCGCGCGGTTCCGGGCTCCTGGTGACCCCGCTGGATGAGGGCGCCCCCCGCCGCGTGCGGGCCAAGGCGCTGACGCATTATTCGATCAAGTGGCCCCGGGTCGTCACGGGCACCGGGCTGCACGTGCTGCGCGTCAGCTACGGCCGCGCGGGGGTGCCGACGCCGGAGCCCACGATGGCCGACGCGCTGGCCGACGCGTCCGTGCTGCTCGGGCTCGAACTGGATCCGTCCAGCGTGGCGGGCCACGCCGTCATCCATTTCCCCAACTCCTTGCCGCCGCAAACTCCCGAACACCGCGTCCGGGTCGCCGAGGTGACACGGCGTCTGGCCGAGGAGCCAGGCCTGGCCATCACCGGGGCCTGGTTCGCCGGGACGGGGCTCGCCGCCGTCATTCCGCATGCCACCCGCGTCGCTGAGGAGCTCGCCCGATGAAACTGACCCTGGGCACGCGTGGCTCCGAACTCGCCCGGACACAGTCGGGGCTGGTCGCCGAGGCGTTACGCGCCGGCGGGCACGAGGTCGACCTGGTGACGATCCGCTCCGAAGGCGACGTCACCGCAGGGTCGTTGCTGGATGTGGGGGGCCTGGGCGTCTTCGCCGCCACGCTGCGCGTCGCCCTGCTTGAGGGACGCGTCGACCTGGTGGTCCATTCCCTTAAGGATCTGCCGACGGCTCCCGTCCCCGGGCTGATGATCGGGTCTGTTCCGCCCCGCGCTGAACCGGCGGATGTGCTGTGTGCCCGCGACGGGCTGACGCTGGCCACCCTGCCTGCGGGCGCGTTGGTCGGCACCGGTTCCCCGCGTCGAGCGGCTCAGGTGCGCGCCGCCCGCCCCGACGTGAGCGTCGTCGAGATCCGGGGCAATGTCGGGACGCGGCTCGCGCGCACCCTGGGCCCCGACGCCGACCTGGACGCCGTCGTGCTGGCGGCCGCCGGGTTGGACCGTCTCGGGCGCCTGGACGCCGCCACTGAAGCGTTGCCGCTGCTGCCCGCGCCCGGACAAGGCGCCTTGGCGATCGAATGCCGCGCCGACGACGCGCCTTTGCTGGCCGAACTGGCGCGGTTGGACTCGCGCGCCACCCGCGCGGCCGTCACGGCCGAACGCGCGGTCCTGGCGGCCTTGGGGGCGGGCTGCGCTGCACCCATCGGGACGTCCGCGCGCCTGATCGGCCACACCTTGACCCTCACCGCAGCCGTGTTCAGCCCCGACGGGGCCGCGACGGTGCGTGCCGAGAAGGCGACCATCGTCCCTCATTCGCTCCCCGAGACCATGTTGGCTGCGGAGTCGCTCGGGTTCACCGTCGCGCAGGACTTGCTCGCGGGTGGTGCCGCGCACATCACGCCGCTGGGCGCTTCTCGGCCCAGCGAACTGGCGGACTTTCACCATGATCGGGTGCTGTGGGCGCCGGGCACCCACCCGGCGCTGATCGGTCGCCGCGTCCTTCTGCCCCGCCGCGACGGGGCTCTCGCCGATGCACTGCGCGCCGCGGGCGCCGACGTGGACGCGGTTGCGGTGACGCGCACCGAAACGTTGCCTTTCTCACTGCCTGGCCCCGCCGACTGGGTCATCTTGACCTCCCCCATCGCGGTCGAGGTCCTCGCGGCCGCCGACGTCGAGTTGTCGATGCTCGGCGACCAGATCGCCGCCGTCGGCCCCGCTACGGCCCGGGCCATCGAAGAACTCGACGCGCACGCGGACGTCGTGCCGTCGGGGCGCAGCGACGCTGAGGCGCTCGTCGCCGCCCTCGTCGACGCCGAACCGGAGGGCGCCACCGCGTTGATCCCGGGCTCGGCGTTGTCCCGGCCAGCCCTCGCCGACGGGTTGACTGCCGGCGGGTGGGACGTCGAACGCCTCGACACCTACACCACGGTGCCCGTCAAGGAGGCCCCGGGGGCGCGGCCCTGGTCGGATTACGACGCCGTCGTCCTCACCTCCGGGTCGATCGCGTCCGCCACGTCGTCCGTGCTGGGGCGTCCACCCGCGGGCGTCGCCGTCATCGCGTTCGGCCAGCCCACCGCCTCAGCCGCGACCCGTGACGGCTGGCAGGTCGACGCCATCGCCGCGACCCAGGACGCCCCGGGTGTCATCGACGCCCTCACTCGCTGTCTCGATCAGGAGAACTCATGAATCCCGTCATCCGTCCCCGCCGTCTCCGCACCACTGCGGCGATGCGTGCCCTCGTCCGTGAGGTCCGCGTGGCACCCAGCCAACTCGTCTTGCCGGTCTTCATCCGCGACGGCATCAGCGAACCAGTCGCCATCGCGTCGCTGCCCGGCGTCGTCCAGCACACCCCCGAGTCGTTGCGCCGCGAAGCCGTCAAGGTCGTGGAGGCAGGGCTGGGCGGCATCATGCTCTTCGGCGTCCCCACCGACGCCGACAAGGACCCGCTCGGTTCGGCGGGTGCAGACCCGGAAGGCATCCTCAACCGGGGGCTGCGGGCCGTGCGCGACGAGGTGGGCGACGCCACCGTCATCATGGCCGACACCTGCCTGGACGAGTTCACCGACCATGGCCACTGCGGCGTCCTGGACAAGGCCGGACGCGTGGACAATGACGCAACGCTGGACGCCTATGTGCGGCTGGCCGTCGCCCAAGCCGACGCGGGCGCCCACGTCGTCGCGCCCTCGGGGATGATGGACGGCCAGGTCGCCGCCCTTCGGGCCGGACTCGACGATGCTGGGCACACCGATGTGGCGATCTTGGCCTACTCCGCGAAGTACGCCTCGGCCTTCTACGGCCCCTTCCGCGAGGCCGTCGGGTCGTCCCTGGAGGGGAACCGCCGCGCCTACCAGCAGGATCCCGCGAACCGGCGCGAAGGGCTGCGCGAAACGATCCTGGACCTCGCCGAGGGCGCCGACATGGTGATGGTGAAGCCAGCGATGGCCTACCTCGACGTGCTGGCCGACGTCGCTGCCGCCTCGGATGTCCCCGTGGCCGCCTATCAGGTCTCCGGCGAGTACGCGATGATCCACGCTGCAGCGCAGCGGGGCTGGTTGGATCTGGACGCGACGATGGCCGAAACCGTGACGAGCATCGTGCGAGCTGGCGCCGACATCGTGCTCACCTACGCCGCCTTGGACCTCGCCGCACGTCGGTGACCACCACCCGGCCTCCCCTTGGGCAGGCACGCGCCACGGGGAGCCTCAGGGACGCGTGCCACAATGCGAGAAGAGTCGGTCGGCGTCCTGCGTCGCCCCACCGCGCCGCTGCGGCGCACCCACCACGAACTGCCGAAAGGACATCATGCCCGGCCACATGTCGATGGAAGAGGTTTTCGCGCACGCCTGCGAACTGATCCCCGGCGGGGTGAACTCCCCGGTGCGTGCGTTTGGTTCGGTCGGCGGGACGCCGGTGTTCCTGCAGTCGGCGAAGGGGCCCCACGTCGTCGATATCGAGGGGCGCCGGTATGTCGATCTGGTGTGTTCGTGGGGTCCGGCGCTGCTGGGGCACGCGCACCCCGAGGTTGTGGCCGCCGTGCAGGAGGCCGCCACGCGCGGTCTGAGTTTCGGGGCGCCCACGACGGCTGAGGTCGAGTTGGCCGAGTTGATCCGGGCTCGGGTCCCGGCAGCGGAGAAGGTGCGCTTCGTCTCGACGGGCACCGAGGCGACGATGACGGCGCTGCGCATCGCCCGCGGGGCGACCGGGCGCGATGTCATCGTGAAGTTTGCTGGCTGCTACCACGGACACTCCGATGCGCTGCTGGCCGAGGCCGGGTCCGGCGTCGCGACCGCGGGGCTGCCCGGTTCCGCCGGGGTGACGGCCGCGTCCGCCGCCGACACCATCGTGCTCCCCTACAACGACGTGCCCGCCTTGGAGGCGGTTTTCGCTGAGCGTGGCTCCGACATCGCGTGCGTGATCACCGAGGCGGCCCCCGCAAACATGGGCATCGTGACGCCCGAGCCCGGCTTCAACGAGGCGATCCGAGCGATCACGTCGGCCCACGGCGCTCTGATGATCCTCGATGAGGTGCTCACCGGCTTCCGCGTCGGGCCGTCCGGGTGGTGGGGTTGGGAGGCCGGGATCGACCACCCGACGTACACCCCCGACTTGTTCGCCTTCGGGAAGGTCGTCGGCGGCGGGATGCCGTTGGCGGGGTTGGGCGGTTCGGCCGCGCTGATGGATCTGCTGGCTCCCGTGGGCCCGGTGTACCAGGCAGGCACCCTGTCGGGGAACCCGCTCGCCACCGCCGCAGGGATCACGACGCTGCGCCTGGCCGACGCGTCCGTGTACGCGCACGTGGACGCGGCCTCCCTCACGGTGCAGTCCGCGCTCGCGGACGCCTTGACCACGGCCGGGGTTCCGCATCGCATTCAGACGGCGGGCAGTTTGTTCAGCGTGTTCTTCGGCGAGGACGCGGCCGCGCACGGCGTTCACACCTACGCCCAGGCGAAGGCCGCGGACACGTTCCGCTACCCCGCGTTCTTCCACGCGATGCTGGACGCGGGCGTGGCCCTGCCGCCGAGCGTGTTCGAGGCATGGTTCTTGTCCGCCGCCCACGACGACGAAGCGTTGAACCGGATCGCCGAAGCGCTGCCCGTCGCGGCGCGCGCGGCCGCCGCCGCACGCCCCTGACCGGCATGGATCGCCGCGAGCTGTGGGCGACGCGGTTGGTGTTGCAGCAACTCGTCGGCGATCCTGCCGAGGATCCCGTCAGCGCGGTGGCGTCGTCGCTGGCCGTTCAGAGCCAAGACGTCCCGTTGGCCCACGACTCCCTGGCGCAACGCACCGGCGGTACCGCCGCGCAGGCAGCGGACGCCTTGAATGCGGGGCACATCATCCGCACTCACGTGTTGCGGCCCACGTGGCACCACGTCGCCGCCGCTGATGCTCGGTGGCTCCTGGCCTTAACCTCACCGAAAGTGCTGTCCGGGATGCGCGCGCGTCATCGCCAGTTGGGGCTGGATGAACCGGGCACGCTCGCCGCAGAACTCGATGTGCTGTTGGCTGAGGTGGCTGCAGGGCCGCGTACCCGCGCCGATCTGGGCGTCGTGTTCGCACGGCGCTGGGAACGCCAGGACGCCTTGTTCTGGCAGCGGCTGTCCCACCTGTGCATGATCGCCGAGTTGGAGGCCCAGATCTGCTCCGGCCCGGTCGATCCCGCCGGCCTCAACGGGCACACCTACGTGCTCGCCGAGACGCGGCTGCCCGCCACGCCACCACGTCCGCGGGACGAGGCGATCGCGGACGTGGTGGAGCGCTTCTTCGCCTCTCACGGCCCTGTGGCGGTGCGCGACCTGCAGCGCTGGACGCGCTTGACGCTGGGCGAGATCCGGGGTGCGATCGCGACGCTGGGGCCTCGACTCGACAGCGTCAAGGTGGCCGATCAGACGCTGTGGTTCGGCGCCGACGCGATGGCGGCGCGCGGGCCCGGTTCGGCGGGGTTCGCTGCGGCTCGTCGTCGCGCCGAGGGCGCCTGGCTGCTGTCCACCTTCGACGAGGCACCCTTGACGCATACGACTCTGCCGCTGCCCCTTGTGCCCGGTGGGGTGGCGAGCGCCGCGAAGTACGGGGAGTCGGGTGGCGGCCCGATGGTCTGGGATCTCCACGTGGCCGGGGCCTGGAAGCGCACCCTGGCCAAGGGGCGCTTCACCGTCCGGCTGATCGCCGCAGGCCCGTTGCCGGATGCAGCGAAGGCCGCACTGGTCGACCAGGCTCAAGCGCTGGCCTACCGCGCAGGGTTCGCCGACGCCGACATGGTGATCACCTAGCCACCACGGTCGTAACGAGCGAGCGCGGTGCGTGCGTGCTCGGTCACCGATAGAGTGGATCAACCACCGCCCCGTCACACCCCGAGGGAGAGTTTCTGTGACCACGTTCCTCGTCCTCGGCGGAACGGGCATCGCGCTGGTGGTGTTGTCCTTGATTCTCGGCGACGTCCTGGAAGGCGTCCTGCATCTGGACGCGCTGGACAACGACCTGTTCTCGGTGTCGACCTTGGCCGCTTTCGTCGGCTCGTTCGGCTTCGGCGGGGCCATCGGTCTGGCGCTCAGCGACAACCTGCCCCTCGCTCTGGTCGTCGGTGTCGTTATCGGCCTCCTGGCTGCGGCGGGCGCCTGGCGGCTGACGCGCGCGCTACGCCGAGACGACGCCACAAGCTTTTCGGCCACCTCACTGATCGGTCACACCGCCAGCGTGATCACGGCGATTCCGTCCGACGGCTACGGCGAGGTTCGGCTCAATGTCGGGGGCCACGTCCGCAAGTACGCGGCCCGCTGTGCGCGTCCCGTGGCCGCCGGTGAAGCCGTCTGGGTCTCCGCCGTGGTGTCGCCTACGGCCGTCGCGGTGACCCCCCTTGATTCTCGGACCCCCGGGCTTACGCCCACCGCGTCAACCTGAAAGGACACTCATGCCCTTCCCACCTCTCCTGGTCGGGATCACCGGCCTGATCATCTTGGTCTTGGTGATCGGCCTGCTGATCGCCAGCCGTTACAAGGTCGCCAAGCCGAATGAGGCGTTCATCCTTACCGGACGCAAGGGTAAGGAGGTGCGCAACCCCGAGACCGGCCTCGTGTCGACGGACTTGTCGGGACAGAAGGTGGTCATGGGCGGCGGCATCTTCGTCGTCCCGTTCATTCAGCGTCTGCATGTGCTCGATCTGAGTTCGCGTCGCATCATGGTCACGATCCGCAACGCCGTCTCAGGCCAGGGCATCAAGCTCAACGTGGACGGCGTGGCCATCGTCAAGGTCGGCGGAAACGAAGATTCGATCCGGGCGGCCGCCCAGCGCTTCTTGTCCCAGCAGGACGAGATCGAGACGTTCACCCAGGAGACGCTGGCGGGCTCCTTGCGTTCCATCGTCGGTTCGCTGACCGTCGAGCAGATCATTCGGGACCGGGCGGCGTTCGCCCAGCGCGTCACCGACGAGTCGGAGGCTTCCCTCACCGGCCAGGGCCTGGTGCTGGACACCTTCCAGATCCAAGACATCACCGACGACGGCACCTACCTCTCCGACCTGGGGCGTCCCGAGTCGGCGAAGGTCGGGCGTCTGGCTGCGGTCGCCGAGGCCGAGGCACGCCGGGAGGCCGAGCAGGCCCAGATCGCCGCCGAGCAGGAGATTGCGATCTCGCAGCGGGCGCTGGTCTTGAAGCAGGCCGAGATCCAGTCTGAGACGGACGCGGCCCGCGCCCAGGCTGCCGCGGCAGGACCGCTCGCCCAGGCCGACCGCGACCAGGCCATCTTGCAGGAGCAAGAGAAGGTGGCCGTCGCTCAGGCGGCGCTGAAGGAACGTCAACTCGACACGGAGGTGCGGCGTCCGGCGGATGCGGAGCGCTACCGCGTGGAGACCGCCGCGCAGGCGCAGCGCAACGCGGCGATCTTCGAGGCGGACGCGGAAAAGGCCGCCTCCATCGCGAATGCCGAAGCCGAGGCCGAGAAGGCGCGTCTGACCGGTGTGGGCGAGAAGTCCCGGCGTTCCGCGCTGGCCGAAGCCGAAGCCGTGGAGGGCGCCAAGCGAGGCGAGGCCGAGAAGGCTCGTCGTATCGCCGAGGCCGAGGCGGTGCGGGCTGAGGGCGAGGCGAAGGCCGCCGCAGTGTCGGCTGTCGGACAGGCTGAGGCCGAGGCGATGAACAAGCGCGCGGAGGCGTTCAAGAACTACAACGACGCCGCCGTGTTGCAGATGCTCGTGGAGATCCTGCCCCAGATGGCGGAGAAGGTCGCGGCGCCGATGGGCAGCATCGACAAGCTGACGGTGGTTTCCACCGATGGCGCTGGCCAGTTGCCCAAGCAGGTCACCGACACGCTCACGCAGACGTTGCAGATGGTGTCGGACACGACCGGGTTCGATCTGCAGGCGCTCCTCAAGCGGGTAGGCAACCAGGGCGGCGGCTCCGCGCCCACCCTGTCTGGCACCGTCGAGTAACCCTTCGACGTGTCATCGACGCCGACCTGAGCCACGCGCTCGGGTCGGCGTCGGCGCGTAAACTCCCAGAAACCGCTTCGCCGTCGTGAGGATCCCCCATGAGTTCCACCAGCACGCATCGTCGGCGCTTTAAGCAGACCACCTCGCAGGTGAAGAAGCTCCGCGGCTGGGTGGGCAGCGACGCCAGCGTCGGAGAGTCCCTCGTGGACGCGCTGAATGAGGTAACCGCACTCCGGCTCCTGGATCACTCCTACGCCGACGCCGCAGCTGACGCCCAGGACGCGCTGACCCGCGCCAACGCGCTGGTCGCCGAGCATGGCGCGGTCGGTCCGTTCACTCCGGCCGATGATGCCGTCCGCTTCGTGACGGCCACCGCCCAACTGGCGCTGTTGCAAGCCGGGCTGGGGCAACCGGGCGCCGCCGCCGCAACCGCGGGGGCCGCCCAGGCCTGGATGGGCCTGCTCCCCCATCTGGATGTGGCACCCTATCTGGCTCCGCGCACCGCCTCCTGGCTGCTGCAGGCCCGGGCCGTTGGCGCACTCACTGCCGGGGACGTCGCCGCGGCGAACGCCTTCGCGGACGCGGCGGTGGTGCGTGCCCGTGAGGGTGGACTCGTGGGGCGCGACGCCCAGGTGCTCGTGGACGCCGCACTCCTGGCCTCCCAAGCGCGCACGGTAGCGGGCCTGCCTCAGGATGCGGCGCTGCTGGCCCGCGAGGCCATGACGGCGGCGTCCAACGCGCTGCGTCAGGCAGAGCCCGTCCAGCAGGCGTCCCTCACCGGCATCGAGGTGGAGAGCCTTGTCGCGGCGGGTGACGCCGTGGCGTCCGCGTGGGGCGCGCAGGGGCGCTGGGATGAGGCGTCTGCGGCGAGGCGAGCGGTGCTGGTCCAGATCGAGGGGGCCACCACAGCCCCGTCCGCACAGGCGTGGGCGTACCGGGTTCGCGCTGATGTTGCCCGCGATCTCGCCCAGGCTGGGGACACCGTGGGGGCTCGCGCGGCTGCTGAGCAGGCCGCTCAGGGTGTGAGCCGCTTGGCCGCGCTAGGCCTGCCCGCTGAGGAACTCCTGCCTGCGCAGTTCGCCGCGACGACCGCGCTGGCGGAGGCGTTGCTCCGCGACGGTGAGGCAGCAGACGCCGTGGCGGCACTCCAGGCTGTCGTGGAGCGTGATGCGTCCTTGCGCCATCCGGCGTGGGCCACCGCATGGCGTGCCCTCGCCGCGATCACGCTGGCCCAGGCGCAGCGACTCGGCGGGGATCCCGCCGCGCCGCAGACGCAGGCCTGGGCTGAGGAGGTGGCCGCGCACGTGCCCTCCCCCTTCCCCGTCCCACCGGGTGTTCCCCTCACCTCCCGGCTGGTGGCCGCGGCCCGTGGCGTCCCGCTGCCCGGTGTCGGCCCGGCACCGTCCTGGTCGGTGCTCGACGATGACACGGCACTCAGCGCGAGCACGCGCGCACCCCGGTCCCTGGGCGACGCTGTGGCGCCGGTCGCCGCAGCCCCCGACCTGCATGATGAGCCAGACGCGGTCGCTGCCGCACCAGAGGCAGCCCCTGCCCCGGCGCCCTCCGCACCGACCATCGCGGCCCCCCCGCCTGACCCATCCGGGCTCACCGAGGACGCGGGCGCAGCGAGCGACCCGCAGGCAGCCTGGCGTACTGCGACGCAGTCGCTGGAGGCAGCAAGGGTTCGCAACGATCGACGTGACGTGTTGCAGGCCTCTCAGGCGGTGGTGGATGCGCTGCGTCCGCTCGCCGAAGCCGAGTCGACCCGCTGGACGCCCACCCTCATCGAGGCGCTGGAGAATCTGGGCGACGCGACGTTTAAGGCGGGCGATTGGTGGGGTTCCCGGGCGCCCAAGCGCGAGGCGAAGGCCCTGGCCAAATCACTCCCCCGCTAGGCGTCCCGCACACGCTAGGCGTCCCGCATGCACGTCAGGTGTGAGGGGCCACACTAAGGCCCGACGCCACCGCGTCAGCGTCCGGTGCGCTGCTTAAGGTCTTTGCGGAGTTCAGGCGGGAGGGCAAACGTCAGGTTCTCCTCGGTGAGGCGCTCCTCGACGGCTGCCGGGAACCCATGCGTCTGCAAATGATCCAAGACGCCCTGCACCAGCGCGTCCGGCACTGAGGCCCCCGACGTGACCCCGACCCGCTCGACGCCCTCGAGCCACGCCGGATCGATTTCGCCTGCGTTGTCGACCCGGTGGGCAGCCTTGGCGCCCGATTCGAGGGCGACCTCCACCAGGCGCACCGAGTTTGAGGAGTTCTTGGAGCCCACGACGATGACCAGATCGGCGTTGCTGGCGATCTGCTTGACCGCCGACTGCCGGTTCTGCGTCGCGTAGCAGATGTCGTCGCTGGGCGGGTCGATCAGCAGCGGGAACTTCTCACGCAGCTTGCTGACCGTCTCCCACGTCTCGTCCACGCTCAGCGTCGTTTGCGACAGCCAGGCGACGCGTGAGGGATCCTCCACCTCGACACCCGCGACATCGTCGGGATGTTCGACGAGGATCGTCTGTTCGGGCGCCTCCCCCATCGTGCCTTCGACCTCTTCGTGACCGGCGTGACCGATGAGCAGGATCTGCTGGCCTTGGCTCGCGAACCGCTTCGCCTCGTGGTGCACCTTGGTGACCAGCGGGCACGTTGCGTCGATGGTTTTGAGGTGACGTGACGCCGCCTCGGCGTGCACGGCCGGGCTGACGCCGTGGGCGGAGAACACGACCGTGGCACCCTCGGGCACCTCCGCGAGTTCCTCAACGAAAACGGCCCCGCGCTGCTCGAGATCTTCGACCACATGCTTGTTGTGGACGATCTGCTTGCGGACGTAGACGGGCGGCCCGTAGAGATCCAGGGCCTTCTCGACCGTCACGACGGCCCGGTCGACGCCCGCACAGTATCCGCGCGGCGCGGCCACGACAACGCTTTTGGTCATGGCGCCCAGTCTAGACGGCGTCGCTGACGCTCCCCCACGCCCGCCCGCGTCACACTGGGGGCGTGAGGCAACCACGCACCTGCACGCTCGCCCAACTGATCGATCGCGCGGCCACGCTGGCGGCGTCCGGGAGTCGCACCCTGCTGGGGATCACGGGCGCCCCCGGGGTCGGTAAATCCACGCTGGCTTCTGCGCTCGCGCTGGCGCTGGGCCCGGAGCGTGCTGTCGTCGTCCCGATGGACGGCTTCCACCTCGATCAGCGCGTGCTGGATTGGTGGGGGCGCGCCGACCGCAAGGGCGCCCCCGACACGTTCGATGCGGACGGGTTCGTGGCTTTGCTGTCACGGCTTCGCGTCGGAGAAGACGGGCACACCGTGTGGGCGCCACGTTTCGACCGCGACCTGGAGCAGCCCATCGCCGGGGCCATCGAGGTGCCCGGCGCCGTCCCGCTGGTCATCGTCGAGGGCAACTACCTCTTGTTCGACGGGCCGTGGCGCACGGTCGCCCACCTGTTGACTGAATCCTGGTTCCTGGCGCCGCCCGAATCGCTGCGTCAAGAAAGGCTGGTTGCCCGCCACGTGCGGCACGGCCGCTCACCCGAGGCGGCCCGCGCCTGGGCGCTCGGCCCCGACCAGGCCAACGCAGACGCCATCGCCGCCACGGCGTCGCGAGCCGACCACATCGTCACGCTCATCGACATCGACGACGAGAAACGTCACCTCGGCCCCCTACGCTGAACACCGTGGCGCTGGACAGTTCTCCCGAATCACCGCAGCCTCTGCGGGTTGTCGTCGGCGCGCTCAAGAACTGGGTGGAACGCACCTCACCCATTTGGGTTGAAGGGCAGATCGTCCAGCTCAAACGGCGCGCGGGCTACGGCATCCACTTCCTGACCTTGCGTGACAAGGTCGCCGACGTGAGCGTCCAGGTGTCGGTGTCCACCGCCACCCTCGACGCCGCGGGCCCGATCACCGAAGGCACCCTCGTAGCGGCCTGGATGCGCGCCACCGTCTACGCCAGCAACGGGTCGTTGACGTTCGAATGCCGCGATCTGCGCCCCTCGGGCGAAGGCCGCCTCCTGGCGCACCTGGAGCAGCGCAAACGGGCCCTGCAGGCGGAGGGCCTGTTCAGCCCGGATCGCAAGCGCCCCTTGCCGTTCCTGCCCACCGCGATCGGCCTGATTACCGGCAAGGATTCGGCGGCAGAACGGGACGTGGTGCACAACATCGCCCGCCGTTGGCCGGGCGCCCGCGTCGTCGTCGAGCATGCCCTCATGCAGGGTCCCCACACCGTCGAGCAGGTCATGGCGGGGCTGCGGGCGTTCGACGCAAACGAGGCGGTCGAGGTCATCATCATCGCCCGAGGTGGCGGCTCGATGGAGGACCTGCTGCCGTTCAGCGACGAGACGCTGGCCCGTGCGGTCTTTCACTGTCGCACACCGGTCGTCTCCGCGATCGGGCATGAGACCGATACGCCGATCCTCGATCTGGTCGCCGACGTGCGCGCCTCGACGCCCACCGACGCGGCCAAGCGAGTCGTCCCTGACGCCCAGGCGGAGGCTCAGGTCATCGCCACCGGAGTCAGCCGCCTGCGTGGCGCGATCACGCGCCGGATCCTGTCTGAGCAGCAGTCGCTGGATGCGTTGCGTTCTCGCCCCGTCCTGCGCGACCCGGGTGGGGCCCTGGCCCTCCACGCGGAGCGTTTGGGCGATCTGACCGGACGCCTACGCCGAGGCATTGAGCGCAGCTTGGAACGCGAGCGCGGCGACCTAGGGCACATGCTGATGCGCGTGCGTGCCCTGTCGCCCCAGGCCACGCTGCAACGCGGCTACGCCATCGTGACCACCGACGACGGCCGCACCGTGTCGTCCATCGAGCAGGTCGAGCCAGACGAGATCATCGTGGCGCGGCTCATCGACGGTGACATCGCCGCGGCGGTCGTCGACGTCGAACCACACAACCACGATCCGCAGCAGGAGGAGTCATGAGCGAGAAGGAACTGACCTACGAAGAGGCTCGTGAGCAGTTGGTGTCCGTCGTCACGCAACTGGAGTCGGGCAAAGTGCCGTTGTCGGAGTCCATGGCGTTGTGGGAGCGCGGCGAGAAGCTAGCGGCCCGGTGCCAGGCGTGGCTGGACGGCGCACGAGCCACCGTCGACGCGGCCCGCGAGGCACATCCGGACGCCTAAACCGGCGGAGTTGGGGCGAAGCCTCCCAGTGCCCTATACTTCATCGCGCCTGTCCCCATCGTCTAGTGGCCCAGGACTCCGCCCTTTCACGGCGGCAACACGGGTTCGAATCCCGTTGGGGATGCCAGAGTGGCCCCGCGAAGCTCACGAGCTTCGCGGGGCCACGTCTTTTCCTCACCTGGGGCGCCGCCTGCCCCTCACCCTCGACACCGCCTGCCCCTCACCCTCGACACTGCCTGACCTTTCGTTGGGCACTACACCCCCAGGAGCCCACTCCTGGACCAACACACCTCCACCCCGGAGGCCTGCAACCGAATATCCCTCTCGGACAAGGGGCGATGCCCCCCTGTCGCCACCCGCGGGAACCCGATTTCACACACGGCCCTTGGCTACGTTATGCTTCTCAAGCTGTCCGAGAGGGCAGCGGCCTTCACAAGAGGCCCCGTAGCGCAGTTGGTTAGCGCGCCGCCCTGTCACGGCGGAGGTCGCGGGTTCGAGTCCCGTCGGGGTCGCTGCCGAGAGGCAATGGCCAGGTAGCTCAGTTGGTACGAGCGTCCGCCTGAAAAGTGGAAGGTCACCGGTTCGACCCCGGTCCTGGCCACCCAGAGTTCGCTTTTTCGCCGTCGAGAGTGACGGCATCGAACCACGTCCTTATCCTCTGATCGCGCCCCTGTCGCGCGCCTCTATTCCGCCTGCGGCGCTTCCCCGCAACATCGGGCGCGGGATCATCAACCGGCTCCTCACCCGAGCCGCCCGCCAGAACCCGACCGTCCAGTGGGGCCTTCACCAAGGCATGCATGTGATGGGGGTTGCCACGCCGTACGACTTCCTTCGGGCGTCGCTCCAGTTCGATACCGCATCCTGGAGTCCCTCGATCCGGCAAGACGTCCTCCTCCTGGCGGGGGCAGAGGACCACTACGTTCCTCAGGGGCAACTCGCCGTGCAGATCGACGGCTTGACCCGGACGCGTTCGCTCACCGCACGGCTGTTCACGGCCGAGGAACAGGCCAGCAGTCACTGCCAACTTGGGAACATCGGCCTGGCACTCGACACGATGCTCGACTGGATGAATCGCCTCGACGCTTCACGGGAGCGACTCTCCCTCGCCTTGGCGCCTCAGGAAGTCTGAGGCGACCTTGCAGCCCGTCAGTGCACGGTCGGCGGGACGTACGCGCCCAGCCAGACGCTGACGGCGTCGAACCAGCGTTGCCGAGGTTCGGCCTGCGACAGCGACAGATCGTGCATGCCACCCTCGATGCGGCTGATGGTCACCTGGTCGCCCAGGCGCCACGCGGCGGCGGCAATCCGGTCGACGTCCAGCACGGTGTCGACGCTCTTGGCTCGGGGAGAGTACTTGCGCAGGAAGCTGGTTTTGGTGGAGGTGGTCACCAGGACGGGGCAGTCGATGCCCAGGCCACGCGCCACCCGGGCGTGCCCGTTCAAGATGGCGCGCACCCAGCCCAGCCGGACTACCTCCGACCCCGGGGACTTCAGTTCCAGCGAGTAATCCCACTCCCCGCCCATGTCGGCGTGGGTGGCCATCGCGTAGATGGGCTCCTCCATGTCGGGTAGCCGCAGGGGCGACGTCGGGTTGCGACGACCGAGCGGCCCGAAGATGGGACGCATCGCCCCGGCGATCCCGGCAGGACCCCACATGTCGAGCCAAGGGGAGTTGAGCACCAGCCCCGCGAGACGCCCCGGGCGCTCGGACGCCCACAGTGCGGCCGTCAGGCCACCGGTGGAATGCCCTGTGAGGACGACGCTGGGATGCTCACGACGCAGCGCCGAGACGGCGGCGTCGATCTCCTCGTGATAGTCCCGCAGATCCCCGATGTAGCCGCGAAACTGCCCCTCGCGCAGGCTGCGACCGTAGCGTCGCAGATCGAGCGCATAGAAGGCGTATCCGAGCCCCTCATAGAACTCCGCCACATGCGGATGGAAGAAATAGTCGTTCCATCCGTGGACGTGTAAGACGGCTCGCTCCCCCGCCCTCAGCGTCGGGTCAGAGCGACGCACCAACGTACCGACGAGCGGGGTTACCGGTTCACCGGACAGTGGTTGCGCTGTGAGTGGCAGATCGCGGTTCTCAAACCCGTCGAGGAGGGGATCCCGCCGCCACTGATGAAGGTCGAGGCTCTTAGTATGCGCTGCGCCCCGCAGAGTCATCGTCGTCTTCTTCGTCGTCTTCGGCGTAAGGATCGTCGTACTCGTCAGCCTCGTCCGTTTCGACCTCCACTGGGGTGCCGTAGGGCGATTGGCCGCCCCTCAGCTCCCGTTCCAGGGAGGAGAAATCCGTATCGAAGGTACGGTACTTAAGATCGCGAGCGACCTTGGTCTGCTTCGCCTTTGCACGGCCGCGCCCCATGTCCGGGTCGACCCCCTTAGCATTCTTGGCGGTCTAGCCGCGTGAGGTTGATCTGTTCGTGACGCCGATGCTACCCGAGTTCAAGGCGTGGACAAAGCTGACCACGGCACATGGACCGGCGGGTGGGAAACAGCGCTTCGTCAGCGGTGCTGTCCCACCAGTTCGACCACGGCGGGGGCCTCAGCGGCCTCCTGCGCAGTGATCTCACCGAGCAGCCATGGCAACAGCCCGCGCGCCGTCGCCTCGGTCATCAGCGCGTCCACGGACGCCGCAGGAACGACCAAAGCCATGCCGACGCCCATGTTCAGCGTCGCCTCGATGTCGGCCTGGGAGACCCCACCCAGGCCCTGCACGAGGGAGAAGATCGGCGCAGGCGTCCAGGACGCGCGACGCAGCGTCGCCCGCACACCCGCGGGCAGCACACGCACCAGGTTGTTGGCGAGCCCGCCGCCGGTGATGTGGCTGATGGAGTGCACCGGGGCCGTCTCAATCAGGGCGAGGATGTCGCGCGCATACACCCGCGTGGGCGTGAGTAGCGTCTCGCCCAGCGTTGCCCCCAGTTCGGGAACGTCGCGATCCAGTGACCAGCCAGCCTGGTCGAGCAGCACGTGCCGGACGAGGGAGTAGCCGTTGGAATGCAGCCCCGAGGAAGCCAAGCCGATGACCACGTCGCCAGGACGGACACGTTCCGGGCCCAGGATCGCCGCACGCTCGACGACGCCCGTCGTGGCGCCCGCCATGTCGTATTCGTCCGGTTCGAGGAGACCGGGGTGTTCGGCCGTCTCGCCGCCCAGCAGGGCCGCGCCCGCGACCTCGCACGCGGCAGCGATGCCGGAGACGATGGCGGCGATGCGTTCGGGGACCACTTTCCCCGTCGCGATGTAGTCGGTGACGAACAGCGGCTCGGCCCCGACAACCACCAGATCATCGACCAGCATGCCGATGAGGTCGAACCCGATGGTGTCGTGACGATCCATCGCTTGGGCGATCGCAACCTTCGTGCCGACCCCATCGGTCGAGGTGGCCAGGACCGGATGCTCGAAGCGGGTGAAGGCGGACGCGTCGAAGAAGCCCGCGAACCCGCCGAGCCCGCCGAGCACCTCCGGACGCCGCGTGCGGGCCACGTGTGCCTTCATCAACTCGACGGCCCGATCACCCGCCTCAATGTCGACACCGGCTGCGGCGTAGGCGTTGGTGGGCTCACTCATCGGTTTCCTCCTGCACGGTGAGGCGCATCTGCTCGGCGATCCGGGCGGGCACCGGGACCGGGTACTGACCGTCGAAACACGCCCGGCACAGCCGGCGCTTCGGCACGCCGGTGGAGGCCACGAGCCCCTCCAGGCTGATGTAGGCCAACGAATCGGCGCCGATCGAGCGGCAGATCTCGTCGGTCGTCATGCCGGGCGCGATCAACTCGGCGCGCGTGGCGAAGTCGATGCCGTAGAAGCACGGCCACTCCACTGGCGGGGAACTGATGCGGACATGGACCTCGGCCGCCCCCGCCTCTCGCAGCATCTTCACCAGGGCGCGCTGGGTGTTGCCGCGAACGATCGAATCGTCCACCACCACAAGGCGCTTGCCCTCGATGACGTCGCGGATCGGGTTGAGCTTGAGGCGGATTCCGAGCTGACGGATCGTCTGCGAGGGCTCGATGAACGTGCGTCCGACGTAGGAGTTCTTCACCAAACCCAGCCCATAGGGGATGCCGGACGCCTCCGCGTAGCCGATGGCACTGGGGATGCCCGACTCGGGCGTGGGGATCACCAGGTCGGCGTCCACCGGCGATTCCAGCGCCAGGGTGCGGCCGATCTCGACACGCACCGAATGGACGCGGCGGTCGGCGATGATCGTGTCGGGGCGAGCCAAGTACACGTACTCGAACAGGCAGCCTTTGGGGTTGGCTTCGGCGAAGCGCACCGACCGCAGGCCGCCGGAGTCGACGGCGATGAGTTCGCCGGGTTCGACCTCACGAATGAACGTGGCGCCCACGATGTCGAGGGCTGCGGTCTCCGACGCGACGACCCAGCCGCGTTCCAGGCGTCCGAGCACCAGGGGGCGGATGCCTTGCGGGTCACGGGCGGCGTACAGCGCCGAGGCGTCCATGAACGTGAAGCAGAAGGCCCCCTGCAAGCGGGGCAGGACCTGCAGTGCCGCGTCCCACGTGCTGCCCGCGAAGGTCGAGAGCAGGGCCGTCACCAGGGAGGTGTCGTTGGTGGAGTCCATCGAGTCTTTGGTGACGATCTTGGCGCGCTCGTCGCGTGAGCGGAGCCAGGCCTCCAACTCCTCGGTGTTGGTGAGGTTGCCGTTGTGCGCCAGGGCGAGGCCACCGTTCTCGGTGGGCCGGTACGTCGGCTGGGCGTTCTTCCACACCGAGGCCCCGGTCGTGGAGTACCGGTCGTGCCCGATCGCGAGGTGTCCCGTCAGGGAGTTCAGCGTCGGCTCGTCGAAAACCTGGGACACCAGACCCATGTCTTTGAAGACCATGATCCGGTCGCCGTTGCTGACGGCCATGCCAGCGGATTCCTGACCGCGATGCTGGAGCGCGAACAGCCCGTAATAGGTGAGTTTGGCGACCTCCTCGCCGGGGGCCCAGACTCCGAACACCCCACATTCTTCACGGGGTGCGGGGTCACCGACGGGATCGAGGCTCGAGGCGTCCGTACAGGTCACAAGCGGATTCTACCTTCTAGGCCGACGCGGGCCGTGCGGTGGCCATTCAGACGCTCCGACCAGGTCACCATGGAGTCTTGCTGGGGCGTCGCTCAGCGCACCAACCGGAGGGATCCGGGGTAGCGCACGAGACGTCCGCGCGCGGCTCGCGCCGCAGCCACGATGCGGGCCAGGAACCAGATCGCGCCTGTCAGGCCCATGATGACCGCGCCCACCCCCCAGGGGAGCGTGGCGGCACCGACCAGGAGCGCCAAGGCCACGGTGATCTCGAAATTGAGGGAGGCACACGCATGGGCACGGACGCGGGGGTCGCGCTCCCCCACCGTCAGCAGGATGGCCACGGGGCCAACCCAGGTGGTCACCAGCCCCAGCCAGTGACTCGCGGGCACCCAGAAGCGCTGCGAGGGGCTGAGCGGCACCCCCTTCCAGGGGTCGCGGGAATCCCCTTGCCTCAGCGCCCCGGGGACGGGCGTCGGCGCCTCAGCGAACAGATGCGGCGGCAGGACGAGGGTCGGTTCGGGCGTGTTCGCCTCGAACGGCCCCGCGCCTGCGGCCTCGACGCCGCCCTCCCGCGATGGGGGGCCAAACCAGGGGCGCTCCGCGGTGACGCGAGGCTCCTGGGGAGGCTGGAATCCGGGCGCGCTCATAGGGGCCATTGTGCCCCGGAAGGAGAGGATTCCCCTCCGGGGCGTGGGGTCCTGATCAGCCGGCCATGGCTGCCGGAATGGGGGCAGCCCAGCGTTCGCGGATCTCGGGCAGGGTCAACGAGAACTGGCCGTGCACTTCGAGGACGCCCTCACCGGTGACCTCACCCAGCCGTGTGAGCGGTACGTTCTTGTCGGCGCACAGTTGCGCAAACGCGCTGTAATGCTCCCCCGACAACGACACCAGCGCACGGGCTGGGGATTCGGAGAACAGCCACATCGTCGGATCGCCCTCGGGAAGGGTGAGGGACACGCCCAGGTCGTTGCGCAACGACGCCTCCACGAGGCCTTGAGCCAGGCCACCGTCGGACAGGTCGTGCGCCGAGGAAAGCAGCCCTCGCCGAGCGGCCTCGATCATGACCTCGGCCAGCGCCTTCTCGGCGGCGAAGTCGGGCATCGGCGGCAACCCACCCAGATGATGGTGGATCGCGTCGGCCCACGAAGAACCAGACAATTCGTCGCGGGTCTCCCCCAGCAGCATCACGGCGTCACCGGGGAAGGCGAAGCCCATGCGCGTCCGGGTAGCAACATCGTCGATGACCCCCAGCATGCCGATCACCGGCGTCGGGTGAATGTTCACTCCGTCGGTCTGGTTGTAGAAGCTGACGTTGCCGCCGGTCACCGGGGTGCCCAGTTCGCGGCAGCCGTCCACCAGGCCCATGATCGCCTCGATGAACTGCCACATGACATCGGGATCCTCGGGGGAACCGAAGTTGAGGCAGTCCGTGATCGCGACCGGCTGGGCGCCCGACGTGGCCACGTTGCGGTAAGACTCCAGCAGCGCCAACTGCGCCCCCAGGTACGGGTTGAGCAGGCAGAAACGCGGGTTGTTGTCGGTCGCCAAAGCGATACCCAGGCCGGTCTCTTCGTCGATGCGGAGCATGCCGGAGTCTTCAGGCTGGGCCAAGACGCTGTTGCCGCGCACGTAGCGGTCGTACTGGTCGGTGATCCAGCTCTTGTCGGCCTGGTTCGGGGAACTCACCAGCGTGAGGAGTTGATCGGCCAACTCGCCCCCGGAGCCCGCACGGGGCAGATCTTCGGCCTTGTCGGCGTTCAGAGCGTCGATCCAGGTGGGCCGCGCGGCCGGGCGGTCATAGACGGGGCCGTCGTGCGCGACGGTGCGGGGGTCGACGTCGACGACGCGCTCGCCGTGGTAGTCGATCAGCAGCCGATCGCCCTCGATGACTTCGCCGACGACGGTGGCCAGCACGTCCCACTTGGCGCAGATCTCCATGAAGGTGTCGACGTCCTCGGGGCGCACGACGGCCATCATGCGCTCCTGGCTCTCGCTCATGAGGATCTCCTCGGGCGAGAGCGTCGGGTCGCGCAGCACGACGGTGTCGAGGTCGACGTGCATGCCGCCGTCGCCGGCGCTGGCCAGCTCGGAGGTGGCGCACGAGATGCCGGCGGCGCCGAAGTCCTGGATGCCGGTGATGATGCCGGCCGCGAACAGCTCCAGCGTGCACTCGATGAGCAGCTTCTCCATGAACGGGTCGCCGACCTGCACGCTGGGACGCTTGGCGGGACCGTCGGCGTCGAACGTCTCCGACGCCAGGATGGAGGCCCCACCGATACCGTCGCCACCGGTGGCAGCGCCGTACATGATCACCTTGTTGCCCAGGCCGGACGCCTTGGCGAGCTTGAGGTCGTCGTGCTTGAGGACGCCGACGCACAGCGCGTTGACCAGCGGGTTGCCCGCGTAGGTGGCGTCGAACATGACTTCGCCGCCCAGGTTCGGCAGGCCCAGGCAGTTGCCGTAGCCGCCCACTCCGGCGACGATGCCTGGCAGGACGCGGGCCGTGTCGGGGGCGTTCAGCGGGCCGAAACGCAGCGGATCCATCACGCCGATCGGCCGGGCGCCCATCGCGAGAATGTCGCGCACGATGCCACCGACGCCGGTCGCCGCACCCTGGTAGGGCTCCACGTAGGAGGGGTGGTTGTGGGATTCGATCTTGAAGGTGACCGCCCAGTCGCCACCGATGTCGACCACGCCCGCCTGCTCACCGATCCCGGCCAGCAGCGGCCCGCGGGGAGTGTCATTACCGAGCACCCCGAACCGGGCCAGATGCTTCTTCGAGGACTTGTAGGAGCAGTGCTCCGACCACATCACCGAGTACATCGCGAGCTCGCATCCCGTCGGACGCCGCCCGAGGATCTCCTTGATGCGCGCGTACTCGTCGGCCTTCAGCCCGAGTTCAGCCCAAGGCTGCTCTGTATCGGGGGTTGCCCAAGCGTTCTCTACCGTGTCAACCACACGGTCAATCTATCGTGCCGCATCACCGGTTCGCGTCCGCGCCCACCCGCGTCCGCCTGTGTGCCGTACCGCGGCAGCATCCCCGGAGGTAGCGTGGTCTCCAGGGCGCGACGCCGAGGTCGCGACCTCAACGAGGAGGGTTACCATGGGGTATCCGAACATCTCCTTGGCCGTGGACGCTGGCCAATCCTCCACCCGCGTGCGCGCGGTCGGGAGCGACGTCCCCGACCTTTCCCTGCCGGGGGTGAACACCGCGGCGCCGCTGCCCCCACAATGGGCGACGCTGCTCCGATCGGCGTTGGCTAGGACCGGTCCCGCTTCCACCGTCGCGCTCGGGTCGAGCGGGCTGGGCGCCGAGACCGCGCAAGAATTGCTGGACCTGCTGGAGGACACCCCCGTACAGCGGCTCATCCTCGCCCACGACTCGGTCACCAGCTACCTGGGAGCCCTCGGCGACGGTGAAGGCTGTGTCATCGCGGCGGGCACCGGCACGATCTGCCTCGCCGTCGGCCCGCACGAAACAGCGCGGGTGGACGGGTGGGGCAACCTGATCGGTGACGCCGGTTCGGCGTACTGGATCGGCCGCACCGCCATGGAAGCCGCCCTGCGTGGCTACGACGGCCGCCGTCAGATGACCGCGCTCACCGGACTGATGCAGCACGAGTTCCCCGACCTGGAGAGCGCCTACCTCACTCTGCAGTCCGACCCCGACAAGGTCGCGCGTATCGCCGCGTTCTCGTCGCAGGTCAATGAGGTGGCGGCGTCCGACCGCGTGGCGGGCACCATCTTGGACAAAGCGGCAGCCCACCTGTCGGAGTCGGTGCAGGCAGCGTTGCGGCGGGTGCGGCTCGGCGGCCCCAGCGTCCCGCGCGTCGCAGCCATTGGCGGAGTGTTCCGCAGCGAACGCGTCCTGCGACGGTTCACCGACTATCTGACGTTGGAGTGGCCGACGTTCGCGCTCGCCTCCACGACAGGCGAGGGCATCGATGGCGCGCAAGCCTTGCTGACGCTGGCTGCCACGCACCCCTTGTCCGCACGGCTGTCGATCGCCGAACGCTGACCCTCAGGCGTGTTTGCGCTGAATGCGCGCCGTGATAGGCATCACAGAATCGTGACGCTGAGCCCTCGTGGACGCCTATCGCGGCGGAGGTGAGATTTCTAGACTCCCAGGTGCCACCCGCCATCACCGTTGATGCGGGCCCTCCTCGGATTCGACAAGGGGTTTCACCGATGAAACGCAGAACTTTCCTGATGCTGTCCAGCGCCGTCGCCGGCGGATTCGCCGTGAGTGGCTGCTCCGGCACCACCCAGCCCGCAGGCGGCGGCGCCAGCGGCGGGTCCACGGCGCTCAGCTTGTACTCTTCCTCCCCGAAGGATCAGTACGAGCCGGCCGTATCCGCCTTCAAGAAGAGCACCGGCATCGACGTCGAGGTCGTCAGCGCCGGGACCGGCGAGTTGATCAAGCGTATCCAGGCCGAAGGTAACAACCCGCAGGCCGACGTGCAGTGGGGCGGGCTGGGGCAATCCGTTGCTGGAGCGCTGGACCGGTTCGAGGAGTTCGTTCCCGCCGACGACGCCGCCTTCCTGCCGGCCTACCAGGCCTCCACCGGCAGGGATAAGCGCCTTGTCCCCTTCTCCATCATCCTTAACGCCTTCATGGTGAACACCAAGCAGACCTCGTCGGCAATCACCAGTTGGGAGGCTCTGCTCGATCCCACGCTCAAGGGCAAGATCGCCTTCGCCGATCCGGCGAAGTCGTCCTCGTCCCTGTCGCAGATCGTGAACATGCTGCATGCCATGGGACACGGCAACCCCGAGCAGGGCTGGGATTACGTTGGCCAGTTCGCCAAGCAGCTGAACAACAAGCTGCAAGCCAGCTCGTCAAACGTCTACAACATGGTCAGCAGCGGCGAGTACGCCGTCGGCATCACGAATGAGACCAACGCCGTGAAGTACGCGGTTGTCCAACCCGAGATCAAGACGATCTACCCTTCGGAGGGAACGATGGTCGAGGCCGACAACATCATGCTCATCAAGGGTGCCAAGAACGCGGCCAACGGCAAGACGTTCATTAACTACCTCACCGGCAAGGACTACCAGTCCGGGATGGAAGAGGTGGGCCTACGAACCGTCCGCGTCGACGTGACGCAGAAGGCGTTCCCGGCGCTGGCCTCCATCACCGTCGTCGAGCAGAACAAGGCGTGGATGCAGGAGAACGGCTCCAAGATCAAGGACCGCTTCATGGATCTGTTCACCCGCTAGGGAAAACCATCACCGTGACGTTTGCCGCCGGGGTCGCAAGACCCCGGCGGCCCCATTGAGCCGAGGCAACCATGAGCGTTCCGATCAGCATCCGCAACATCACCAAGAAGTACGGGGACACCGTCGTCATCCCCGACCTGTCCGCCGACATCCACGATGGCGAGTTCTTCACACTGCTAGGCCCCAGCGGCTGCGGCAAGACCACGTTGCTGCGCATGATCGCGGGTTTCATCGACATCCAACGAGGAACCATCGCCTTCGGCGATCAAGTGATCAACGACGTCCCCGTGAACAAGCGCGATTACGGCATGGTCTTCCAGAACTACGCCATCTTCCCCTCCATGACCGTGGAGAAGAACGTCATGTTCGGGTTGGAGAACCGGCACGTTCCCAAGGCCGAGGCGCAACGGCGCACCGAGCAGATGCTCGCCCAGGTCAAGATGGAGCACCTCGCCAAACGATTCCCGGAGAACCTCTCTGGCGGCCAGCAGCAACGCATCGCCCTCGCCCGCGCCATCGTGATTAATCCCCAGGTGCTTCTCATGGACGAACCCCTGTCCAACCTGGACGCCAAACTGCGCATCGAGATCCGGCAGGTCATCGCCGACATCCAGCGTGAGATCGCGATCACCACGGTCTACGTCACCCACGACCAGGAAGAGGCCCTGTCGGTTTCTGACCGCATCGCCGTCATGAATCATGGCGTCATTCAGCAGGTCGCTAGCCCGGAGTCGATCTACCGGCGCCCGTTCAACCAGTTCGTCGCCGGGTTCATCGGCCACTCCAACAGCTTTGACGCCGTGGTCGTGGAGAACGTCGGCGGCCAGGCGACGGTCCGCTTGGAGGGGGGCTACACCTTCGCTATCGACGTGCTTCGCCGAGACGTCGCCCCGGGAACACACGTCATCGTCAGCGTCCGACCCGAAGACTTCACCGTGCACGACAGTCCCAGCGGCCTGTCCGGACGCGTTCGACTACGCCAGTTCCTCGGCTCGCACGTTCAGTACAACCTGGACAACGACAGCGGCCGGGAATTCCTCCTCAATCAGAGCGCGGACTTCGGCACACGACTGTTCCAACCTGGTGATGTGATCCATCTGGGCGTCGACTCGCGCGCCGTCAACATCTTCGACGCCACCACCAGCGAAACGTTGGTCGAGGGGGTGCTCAGCAATGTCATCGGCAGCCCCGTCACTGAAGTTCCGGCGTCCTGACTTTTGGAGCTGGACGACCCTCGCCGCGTTTCTAGCGTTCGGCCTGTTTCTGGTCTACCCCCTGGTCACCTTGATCGTGTGGGGCTTTCAAGACGCCGAGACTGGCGCCTGGACGCTGGATAACTTCACGAAGTTCTTTGGCCGGGACTACTACCGCAACGCGCTCGTCAACAGCATGGTGGTGACGCTCGTCGTCACCTTCTGGACGGTGATCATCGCCGTACCCATGGCGTACTTCGTCACCCGGTTCACGGTGAAGTTCCAACGCACCATCGACGTCTTGATCATCATCTCGCTGCTGTCGCCCCCCTTCATCGGTGCCTACGCGTGGATCTTGCTGTTTGGTCGCGCGGGGATCGTCACACGCTTCCTCTCCGACACTGTCGGATTCGAGATGCCCTCGATCTACGGCTTCAACGGCATCGCCATGGTGTTCGTCCTGAAGCTGTTCCCCTACCTCTACCTGTACGCGTGCGGGGCGCTACGAAAGATGGATGCTTCCATCGGTGAAGCCTCCGAAAGCCTGGGGGCGACCGCGTGGGCCACCGCCACGAAGGTGATCCTTCCGGTCATCGTGCCAACCATCCTCGCGGGCAGCGTCATCGTGTTCATGCGCGCGATTGCCGACTACGGCACGCCGCAGCTCATCGGCGAGGGCTACACCGTGCTGCCGGTGCTGATCTACAACGAGTTCATCGGGGAGACGGGCGGCAGTTCCAACTTCGCCGCCGCCATCTCGATCATTCTCATGGCCATCGCCGGGCTGGTCTTTTGGGTGCAGAACTGGCTGGGGAATCGTCGCAAGTTCTTGATGAGCGCGTTGAACCCGATGAAGCGACGCCAACTGACGGGCCCCAAGAACTGGGCAGTTCACGCCTTCCTGTACCTCGTAGTGTTCGTCGCGACCCTCCCGCAGCTCACGGTCGTCTACACGTCCTTCCTGAAAACCCGCGGCGTGATCTTCGTCCCCGGGTTCTCGCTAGACAGCTACCGGCAGGTGCTCGACGGGATGCTGACGCCCATCATCAACACGTTCGTGTTCGGCCTCATGGCGATCATCATCATCGTCGTGGTCGGCGTCTTGGTGGCGTATGTCTCCGTGCGACGCGCCAACATCCTCACGCGCGTCTTGGATCTGTTCATCATGTTCCCGTACGTGATCCCTGGTGCAGTGCTTGGTATCACCATGCTGTTGACCTTCAACAGCCCCCCACTCATGCTGGCGGGCACCGTCGCGATCCTGGTCATCATGTATGTGGTGCGGCGCATCCCGTACACAGTGCGGTCCTCCGCGGCGATCCTGCACCAAATCAATCCCAACATCGAAGAGGCTGCCGTCAGCCTGGGTGCGTCTCCCATGAAGGCGTTTTGGAAGGTCACTCTGCCCGCCATGATGCCGGGCGTGCTCTCGGGCGCGATCTTGAGTTGGGTGACGGTGATCAATGAGCTGAGTTCGACCCTCATCCTGTACACGGGAAAGACGGCGACGATGTCGGTCGCCATCTTCACCGAGGTGATGCGAGCCAGCTACGGGACCGCCGCGGCACTGTCGACGATCCTCACCGTGACGACGGTGTTGTCACTGCTGCTGTTCTTCAAGCTGAGCGACTCAGACGACATCAACGTCTAGGCCGGTGTCATCCGCGACGGGGCCGCTCACCTTCATGGGGGCGGCCCCGTCCGCGTCAGACGCGCGCGGACAGGAAGGACGCCAGGCTCTCGAAGAACAGACGACCATCCAGCGAAGGGCCGGTGAGTTCCTCGACGTTGTGCTCGGGATGCGGCATCAGGCCCACCACGTTGCCGCGGCGGTTCGTGACACCGGCGATGTCGTTGACCGAGCCGTTCGGGTTGAGCCCGGAGTACCGGAACACGATTTGGTTCTCGCCCTCAAGGCGGGCCAGCGTTTCCTCGTCGGCGATGTAGCGACCCTCGCCGTTCTTCAAGACGATGTCGATCTCTTGCCCCTCGCCCATCGCGCACGTCCACACGGTGTCGCGGGAGATCACCTCAAGGCGTTGGTCGCGGCACACGAAGGTGCGCCGGTCATTGCGGATGAGGGCGCCGGGCAGCAGGTGCGACTCGCACAACACCTGGAAGCCGTTGCAGATTCCCAGGACGGGCAGGCCCTGGTTCGCAGCGTCGATGATCTCGGACATGATCGGGCTGAACCGCGCGATGGCACCGCAGCGCAAGTAATCGCCGTAGGAGAACCCGCCGGGCAAGATCACCGCGTCGACCCCCTCCAGATCATGGGCGGCGTGCCACAGCGGGACGGCCTCCAGGCCCATCACCGTGACGGCGCGGGCGGCGTCCTGATCGTCGAGGGATCCTGGGAACGTCACGACCCCGACGCGGGTCATGCGTTCTCCACCCGCACGTCGAAGGCCTCGATCACCGTGTTGGCCAGGAGCTTCTCCGCGGCATCGCGAACCTCGTCCAGACGATCGGGGGTCACCTCATCGCCCTCGACAGTGATCTCGAACCGCTTGCCCTGCCGGACAGTCAGCCCCTCGAATCCGAGACGCTTCAGCGCCCCGGTCACCGCCTTGCCCTGGGGATCCAGGATCTCGGGCTTCGGCATCACGTCAACGATCACTCGCGCCATGGCCGCGATCCTATCGGAATCGACACGCCTCACCGCCGCAGGTCACGATGGTGGGCGCCGACCGCCCTCAGGCGGTAAACGGACGCCCGGTGAGCCGGGTGTAGGCCTCCAGGTAGCGATCCCGGGTGGCGGCCACCACGGACGCCGGAAGCGCAGGCGGCGGGACGTCGGAGTTTTTGTTCCAGCCCGAATGCTCGGCCAGGTAGTCGCGGACGAACTGCTTATCAAAGCTCGGTTGCGCACCGCCGGGGAACCAGCGCTCCGCATCCCAGAACCGCGAGGAATCCGGGGTGAGTACTTCGTCGGCCAACACGATTGTGCCGTCAAGGCGGCGCCCGAACTCGAACTTGGTGTCGGCCAAGATCACGCCGCGCTCGCGCGCGATCTTCTCGGCGCGGGCATAGATCGCCAGTGAGAGGCGGCGCAGTTCCTCCGCCGTCTCCTGGCCATGGAGTTCGACGATCGTCTCGAACGGCACATTCTCGTCGTGCTCCCCCAGTTCAGCCTTGATCGCCGGGGTGAAGATCGGCTCGGGCAGGCGATCACCGTCGCGCAGACCCTCGGGCAGGCGGATGCCGGTCACCGTCCCGGTCTTGCGGTACTCGGCCCACCCCGAACCCGTGAGGTATCCGCGCACCACACATTCGACGGGGATCATGGCGAGCCGCTCCGTCACCAGCGCACGCCCGGCAACCGCGGGCGGAACGTCAGCAGACACCACATGGTTGGGAACCAGATCGGCCAACTGGTCGAACCACCACAAGCTCAGCTTGGTCAACACGGCACCCTTATCGGTGATGACGCTGCTGAGGACATGGTCGAACGCCGAGATGGAGTCGGTGGCAACCATCAAGAACCGTCCGGGCCCTCTGCCGTCGACCGCCTCAACATCGGGCAGCGCATACATGCGTCGCACTTTGCCCGCATACACGAGCGGGAGATCGAGGCCGTAGTAGTCGTCCGTCACACTGCGATGGTAAGGCGGAACGGCGCCGCCTACAGGCGGTGTCCGGGGTGCAGTACCCGCACCCCGGAACTCTCGCCAGCGGCTAGGACGCCCCCAGCACCTCGCTCTCCAACCGGGCGTAGGAGGCCTCCATGCCGTCGGTCATGCCCGTGGCCAAGATCATGTCGCGCGTGGCGGCGTCCGGGTAGGTGACGACCAGCGACAGCAGCGTCCCACCCTGGCTGGGGGTGAGGGTCAACTCGTTGCGCGTCTGCGGGCCGTCCGTCCCGATCATCTGCTCGGTGGTGACTTCCCGGTGCGGGGACGCGGACTCGATCAGCGTCCCGGTGAACCCGAAGCGCTGCGAGCCGTCGTCGCTTTCCCACTCCTGGATGTAGGTGTCGCCCACCTTCTCCGCGACGACGCACACCGGCATCGTCCAGCCGTCGGGGCCCAGCAGCCAGCGCTTCATGAGATCGGGATCGTGATGGGCGCGCCACACCTGGGCGACGGAACCATGGATGACGCGAGTGATGCGGACCTGGGTGTCGCTCAGGATCTGCTTCTCGGTGCCCGCGCCGGCGGCGAACGAGGCCAGGACGGCGTCGATTTGGCTCATCGACTCCTGCAGGCCTCCCTCCATGCCCATCGCCACCACCTGTTCTAGCTGCTCTGCGCTGGCGAACGTCGACGTGACGGTGAGCCGAGACCCGGTGGGGGTTTCGTCGAAAGCGAACTCGGCGCGCATGACCGGCATGGACTCGACCGGGTTGCCCTCCAGGTCAGCGAAACCGTCGGTGACGACGAACTGGCGCGGCGCGTCCACGCTCTCCCACACCCAATACCCACCGTGCTGGTCGCCCTCGGGGCCGGTCATGGCGTAGTGGCTCCGCCCTCCGGCGAAGGCGTCGTGGCGGGTGAAGGTCGGCGGTCCCCAGAACTTCTCGATCTGCCGAGCATCCACGTAGGCGTCCCACAAGCGCTGCCGCGAGACGGCAAAGTCCGCAACGACGGTCAGCGTGAGCGCCTCGGCGTCACGGGTGAGGGAAGTGACAGGCATGGCGGTTCCTTTCGGTCATCCAACGCGGCGGTGCCGCTCAGGTGGCGGGGTGATGGCTGGGGAGCAACACTGGTTCACAGCAGCGAGGGCGCCCACCCCTCGGGGGCGGTGAGGTTCACCATCCATTCGATCCCAAACGCGTCCTTCACGTCCCCGTAGAACGAACCCCAGCCCTGCATGGCCAGCGGCACGCCAACGCTGCCCCCGACAGCCAGCGCCGCAAACCAGCCGACGACCGTGTCGGCGTCCTCAGCACCCTCGGCCATAAAGGCGAGGTAGACCCGCGTCCCGCCCCAGGTGTCCTCAGCGCCAGGCTGGGCGTCGGACGCCATGAGCGTGAAGCTGTCGCTGACCAGGCGCGCGTGCATGATGCCGTCGGCGGGCATATCGGGTACGCCCGTGTCACCGAAGGTGAGGTAGTTCACCTCGCCGCCGAAGATGCTGCGGTAGTGCTCGAACGCGGCACGAGTGCCACCGGAGAGGAAGTTCAGGTAGGGAACGAGACTGATGGACATGATTCCTCCGCTGAGGTGATGGGGACGCGTGGGCCGCGTCGCCGGTCACTCCAGGAGTTCCCACCGACACCTCACCAGGGCCCACGGTGCCGCAGGAACGCGACCACTGTCGGACGCGGACGCCGGGATCGCTAGCCTGGTCCGGTGACCAGACGAGGCTCCGAATACACGGCGACGGTCCTGTCGCGCACCCTGATCGATCCGCAGCTGGCACGCCTGGAGCTAGGCGGGGAGGGCCTAGCAGAGTTCGCGTCCACGAACATCCCCGACGAATGGGTCGGCTTGGTGGTCCCAGGCCAGTTCCAGTCGCGCTACTACACGGTGCGTTCGTGGGACGGCGTCCGCCTGGTGCTGGACGTGGTGTTGCACGCCAGCGGCCTGGTCACGCAGTGGGCTGCCGGGGATTGCGTCGGGGACAAGGTCACCCTGCAGCAGCCACAAGGCTCCTTCTCCGCGCCTGCGGACGCCGCCTGGGTCTGGCTCGTGGGCGACCTGACCGCGCTGCCCGCCATGGCCCGCATCGCCGCAACACTCGACCCGCAGATCGACCTGCGGGTGTGGGCCGAGGCCCCCGCCCCGATTCCGGGTTACTTCCCCGACGCGCTCACCGATACCGGACGGCTGACCTGGCTGGCGTCCGAGCCCGGCGGCAGCCGCCTCGCATCCGTGGTGGACGCGTTCGACTGGCCCCCCGGCGCGGGCCACTTCTGGATGGCTGGCGAGTCCGCCCAGATGCGCGCCATCCGTCGTCACCTCATGCGCGACCTCGCCGACGCGTCCTTCACCCACGACGTCATGGGGTATTGGCGCGACGCCGCCCGCGCCCCTCGCCGCGCCGCGGACCCGGGCCCGATCTATCGGGCAGGCAAAGCCGCGGGCAAGAGCGACGCCGAAATCTGGGCCGACTACGACGCCCAGCGCAGTTGAGCGCGCCTTCTGGCCGATGGCCTCTGTCCCAGCCAGCGGTCCGTTGTTGAGGAGGTGGAGCCTCAGCGAGTGACCTGCACGACGCCGTGAGCGCCACGTTCGGCGTCCACCATGATGTGGGAGACCACCGAATAGTGGCCCTCCTCGGGGAAGCTCAGCTCCACAAAACCGCCCTGGGCGGGCTGCAGCGGGAGCACTTGGGCACCGCCGTCAGAGCCTCCGAGAGCGGCCTTGCCGTGACGGAGCGTGTAGGTCCCTTCGGTCCACACGGTGTCGAATTGGCCGCCCACGATATGGAAGGCGCTCGCCCGGTTGGGGCCAGCGTCCAGAACCCAGAACCGGACACGCTCCCCCACCTTCGCGGCGAAGGGGGTGAGGTCGTACTGGTTGGCGATGCCGTTGAACACCACCCGGTCGGGACGCTCGGCGACGATCTTGTCCGAGTCCACTTCGCGGGCTTGCTGAGGGTCGGTCGCCGCGTTGGCCAGGTACACCTCACTTTGCACCAGCACATAGCTGCGATCGACCGGCTCCAGCCCGTCCGGCTCGATGACGACCGCCCCCGTCATGCCTGCGGCGATGTGCGTACTCATCGGCATGGTCGAGCAGTGGTACATCCAGATACCTGCCCGCTGCGCGGTGAACCGGTAGGAGAGGGTCTCGCCGGGCGCGATGGTGCGCATGGGCCGATCGGGTGCCAGGGCGCCCGCATGGAAATCGATCGAGTGGCCCATCGTGCCGTCGTTGACCAAGGTGATGTCGAAGACGTCGCCGACGCGTCCGTGCAAGGTCGGCCCCACTCCCGAGCCGTTGAAGGTCCAGCGCGTCTGCCACAACCCGGGGGCCACCTCGAGAGGGACCTCGGTGACGCGCAACGTGAGGGTGTGGACCCGCTCATCGGTCAGCGGCGCCAGCACCGGATCGATGGGGGCGCCCACGGCTCCCGCCGGGTTCGGGGGGATCGGCTGCCCGTCCCCGCCGGAATGCCCGCCGGTGGTGTGCTCGGAAGCCACGGGAGGGTTGCCGCCCTCCACGACCACCTGAAGCGTCATGCCCATCTGACGATGCCCCGGCACCGAGCAATACCCCTCCACGGAGGCGCCCATCACCCCGGCGTCCAGTTCGGCGCTTTGCCCGGGCGGGATCCGCGCGGTGCGGGTGTCACCGATGACGAGGTCGTGGGCGGTCGTCGGATCCTCGTTGTGCACGACGACGACGAGCCGGTCCCCGGGCGGGACGACGACCCGGTTGGGGGTGAACGTCATCCCGCGGGCGGTCACCTCGACGCGGGTCGTGTTGCCGGTGGGTGCCACGGCGACGCTGGACGCGGGGGTCGACGGCGCGACACCGGCGGACGCGGGATCGACGGCCACCCCGACGGTCACCGCGAGCACGAGCACGGCGACGCCCGCGACGGCCTGGTTCATGGACCATGGTGTGCGCTCGGGTACCTCTGGGGGTTCTTCGTGTGCCAGGAGCGCGCGCCGCATGCGTGCGGACGCCTTCGCGCCGCCCAGGAGCAGCGGAATGAACGACGCCAGTGCCACCAAGACGACCAGCGACGTGGTGACTTTCACCCAGGACGCGACGGGCATCAAGAAGAGCAGAAGCCCGGCGTTGATCACGATCAGCCGGACGCCCGCGAACCGGTCGAACCAGGCGGCGCCCGCTCGGACGACCGACGGCCCTCCCCCCATCACGGACGGGATGAGGTAGGACAGCGCGCCCGACAGTAGTTGGGCTGCGAACCCGACGGCGAAGACTCCCGCAACCGTGGGGATCGTGTCGGCCAGGTCCGCCCAGGTGGGTGTGGTGGCGAGGAGCCATCCCGTCCACACCAGGCCGACGGCCGCCCAGATCAGGGCCGCGAGGACCGAGGCGGGGGCGAACTCGCGTAACCCGTGGGCGCGCAGCGGACGCACCAGGGCTCGCCCCCACCAGACCAGTCCGGCCGTGTAGCCGACCAGCCCGGCCAAGGCCAGCGGCGTCCATCCCAGCAGCGCCCCGGCAACCAGGACGGTGAGGCCACCTAGTTGGATCGGCAGCGCTTGTCGCGCGAGCATTTCGGCGCGGTCGTCCATGCGGGTGCGCAGCATGGTGGGCCAGAACGTGACGAGTGTTCCGGTGACGGTGAGGCCGACCCAGCCAAGCAGGTTGGCGCCCATGTGGGCGATGAGGAGGCGTCCCTTCCACTCCTCCGGCAGTCCGAACGCGAGCGCGGCCCCGAACCCCGCCCCCACGGGCAGGCAGAGGGCCGCAGCCACGTACGTCCGGGTCACGATGCGGAACCGGCTGGGCAGCGCCGCACGCAGCACAGCGACCAGGTGCACGGCATGCCACACCACGGCTCCAGCCACGGCGGTGGCCCCCACGACCACGAGCGGCCAGGCCGTCAGCGGAACCCCGAGGAACACCAGCACCGACCCGACGGCCAGCAAAGCGACCCGCGCGTCTTGACGTCGGCGGCCTGCGTCGTCGGGGACGGTGTGCAGCAGCGTGTGCGCGAAGTGCTCGCTCCACACGAGCGCCGAATGGGTCAGCGCCCCCAACAGCACGAGGTGGATCATCAGCCAGGTGGCGCTCGGAACCCAGCGGTGCACGAGGGAGACCGCGACGGCGGCCAGGAGCCAGCCGACGGCGATCTGGTCGCGGAGGCGACGCGAGCGCGGGCGCGATGGCGTGCCGGATGCTGCCCTCATGCCCGGACCGCGCTGAGGAACGCCGTCACGACGAAGGTAAGCAAAGACAGCACGGTGATCACTGATCCGATCTGCCAGGCAAGTCCCCGGCCCAGGGCGTCCCCGAGGACGCGCACCAACAGTCCCATATGCAGCAGGGCTAGTGGCAGCCACATCGCGGGGCGGTAAGGAAGTGGCCGTCCGAGGACGGCAGGAAAGATGAGGGGGGCGTGCGCCATGATCATGGAGACGCCGAATCCGAGGAACACGGCGTGGATCGCCACGTCGTAGACGGCATCGTTGAGGGGAACGCCGCCGATGAGCCAGACAAGACCTGCGACGCCAAGCCAGCCGTACCCCGCGAGCAGGGCGGCGCCGTTGTATCGGCGCAGGCCGTGGGTGCGCACCATGCGGCGGGCCACGTCGTCGCGCATCAGCCACGCTGCGGTGGCCAGCACCGCCAGACCGAAGATGCGGCTTCCCACCGCGGGCCACAGCAGCGTCGCGGCTGCGCCTCCCACGAGCGCGGACGCTAATCCGACCAGCCGGGGCACGGCCCGGGAGCCGAGGGAAAGCTGGGCCAATTCGGCGCGTTCGGCTGCAATGGTCACGACGAGGAACGCCTCCAGCAGCGTCAAGATGGAGAAGACATCGACGCTCAGCCACAGGAACGCCGCCACCAGGGCAGGCACGGTGGAGAGCACCTGAACGGCGACGAGCGGGAGTGGGGCGCGTCGCCACAACGCGAGGTAGACCAGCGCGAAGGCGAGGCAGCCCTCGATCAGGAGGAGTTGTCCCAGCAGGTGCGCTCCGGCGGCGAGGGCGATCCCTCCGCAACCGAGCAGCGCGGGGGCGAGGTAGGCCCAGCTTTGACGCAGCGCCTGGGCACGCTCCAAGGAGATGAGGGTGCCCATGAAACCGAGCGTCATCACCATGCCGTGCACCTGGGGCAGGTGTACCGCGGGGACGGGGGCCCAGACGCCGACCGCTACGAGGGCGGCGTCCAGACCCGCCAGGAGGCAAACCCCTCCCAGGGCAAGCAACGCGACGCGAGGCAGCGGTGTGGTCACGGCGCGTGGTGTGGACTGCGGTGGAGCGGGGACTAGACGCGCGTGAAGGTGAGCGTCCACGCCTCGGGTCCGCGTTCGCGGTAGCCGATTTCGATGGCGTCGCCGTAGGCCTCGCGGATCTGGGCCAGCAGCGGCAGCGGGTCGTGGGGGGCGATCAGGGCCATGGCGCGTCCGGGCGTCAGGGAGGCGAGGGAACCCAGGATGGCGGCGTGACGGATCGCGTGGGGGATCGTCCGGGCGTCCAGGACGGGAAGGTCCTCATCGTGGTGTCCGCAACCGCAGGTGGGGCGTTCGACGAGGGGCAGGTCGCTCATGGGTCATCTCTTTTCTCGATAGGCGAGTGTGGTCGGCCCCGGTGAGTCCAGGCGGGGCCGACCCGCCCCACCATTGTTACATAGCCATATGTATTTAATCTACTAGAGTGGGTCCCATGACGCCCCCCCGCCTCGGCCCGGCGCGCACCCACGCCTCACCGCTCCCCCCTGCCCGCGCCCGGGTGGCTGCGGCGGTGGCTGACCTTGGCCCTGGCGTCCCGCTCAGCGGGCTGGTCGACCGCCTTGGCGGGCATCCGAACGCGACGCGCGCCCACCTGGAGGCGCTGCAGGTGGCGGGTTTCGCCACGGCGACCCCCTTACCGAGCGAAGGTCGCGGACGCCCCGCCCTGGGCTACACGCTCACCGCGTCCGGCCAGGCGGCGCTGCGCGGGGATCCCACGGTGACCGCCTACGCCGAACTGGTGGGCGCTCTGGCTGCTCACCTGGACCACGAGCCGGACGCCGCCGCCCAGGCGCGCGCGATCGGCCAGACGTGGGGGCACGCCAAGACCCGTCACGCCACCCCTGATGACGCCATACGTCTGCTGAGCGATCTCGGATTCTCCCCCGCCGTCGAGGGGCGCACCGTCTGGCTGGGCACCTGCCCGCTCCTGGACGCCGCCCAAGAGCACCCCGACGTGGTCTGCGCCGTTCACGCGGGCCTGGTGCAGGCGACCTCGGGGGACGCCGACGCCGAGCTAGCCCCGTTCGCCGTCCCAGGTGCTTGCAGGATCCGCTTCACGCACTGACCCCGGCTCGTCGCCGGTGGCTCTCACGGGCCACGCCACCAGCGCAACCGCCGACAGCAGCAGCCCCGCACCGAGGACGCCGGCCGCCCCGAGCCGCTCCCCCAACACGAGCGCCGCGAGGATCGCGCCGGTGACCGGCTCCAGCAAGGCGACCAGGACACCCGTGGTCGAGCTTTGGGAGCCCAGCCCCACGAAGAAGGCTGCATAGGCCAGCGCGGAGGGGATCAACCCGAGCAGCAGCACCCAGGTGACGGCCTCGGGGGCGGGGGCGAAGACGACCGGGCCGCCCAAGAGCCCGGCCACCGCCAGCACGGCACTCCCGCCGAGCAGGAACGACCCGGCGGTGCCAGTGATGGTGTCAAAGTCGGGCTCAGGCCGCGCCCCCAGCAAGCTGATGAGGGCGAAGGCGGCACCCGCGATGACGGCCAAACCACAGCCCAGCAGTGCGTCAGCGGGAGCGATCCCGGCGGGCGGCGTCCCCATGAACAGCACGAGCCCCACCGCCGTGCAGCCCAGGGCGGCCAGCAGCCTGGGACGCAGCCGCTGGCGCCCGGTAGCCAGGTCGGCACCGAGCACGAACACCGGGGAGGAGCCGATCGCGACCAGCGTGGCGACCGAGACCCCCACCGTCCCTACGGCGCTGAAGAACGCCCACTGGTAGACCGCGGACGCCGCCCCCACGGCGATCAGGCGGGTCCACCCCGGTCGCGTCTGGGGTGGGCGGAATCGGCGCAGCACGCACGCGAGCACGCCCAGCAGGACACCACCCACGAGGATCCGGTAGCCCGCCACCGACAGGAACGGCAGCCCGGTGGCGGCGACGAGCAGCGTCCCGAGCGTCCCGGAGGTGCCCCAGGCCACCCCGGCGACGATCAGGGCGATCATGCCCCCAGCGGGGGTGCGCCGCGCGTCCAGCATCGCGCCTAGAGCACGTCGCCGGGGGCGTAGACGGCACCCTCAGGATGGGCGGCGGCCAGTTCGGCGACCCGGGCGGCCAGGGCGTCCACCTGGGCGGCGGCCGATCCGGTGAGTTCGAGGGGGTTCGCGACGGCGGCGTCCAGCACCTCGCGGGAGACGCCCAGGCGCGGGTCGGCGGCGAGCCGATCGAACAGGTCGTTGTCTTTGCGGCCGGTGCGGCGCATCTCCAAGGCGACGGCGACGGCGTGCTCCTTGATGGCCTCGTGGGCTTCCTCGCGTCCCACGCCGTGCTGGACGGCGGCCATGAGCACCTTGGTGGTGGTCAGGAACGGCAGGTAGCGCTGGAGTTCGGCCTCGATGACAGCCGTGAACGCCCCGAACTCGCCCAGCACGGTCAGGAACGTCTCGAACAGCCCGTCCAGGGCGAAGAAGGCGTCGGGCAGGGCGACGCGGCGCACCACCGAGCAGGACACGTCGCCTTCGTTCCACTGATCCCCGGCGAGCTCGCCGACCATGGACAGGTAGCCGCGCAGCACCACCGACAGGCCGTTGACGCGCTCGCACGAGCGGGTGTTCATCTTGTGCGGCATCGCCGAGGAACCGACCTGGCCCTCCTTGAACCCTTCGGTGACCAGTTCGGCTCCGGCCATGAGCCGGATCGAGGTGGCGACGTTGGAGGGGGCGGCGGCAGTCTGTACGAGGGCGGCCAGCACGTCGAAGTCCAGCGAGCGCGGGTACACCTGGCCGGTGGACGTGAGCACCCGGGTGAACCCGAGGTGGGCGGCGACCCGGCGTTCGAGTTCGACGAGCTTGGCGGCGTCCCCGCCGAGCAGGTCAAGCATGTCCTGGGCAGTACCGACGGGGCCCTTAATGCCACGGGCCGGGTAGCGGCCGATCAGCTCGTCGACCCGCTCGTAGGCGACCAGTAGTTCGTCGGCGGCGGTCGCGAACCGCTTACCGAGGGTCGTCATCTGGGCGGCCACGTTGTGGGAGCGCCCGGCGATGGGCTGGTCGCGGTACTGCACCGCGAGCCGAGCGAGAGAAACCAGCACGGTCACGATGCGTTCGCGGACCAGCTTCAGCGAACTGAGCGCCTGGTACTGCTCAATGTTCTCGGTGAGGTCGCGCGAGGTCATCCCCTTGTGGACGTGCTCGTGACCGGCGAGCGCGTTGAACTCCTCGATACGGGCCTTCACGTCGTGGCGGGTGACGCGCTCCCGGGCCGCGATGGAGTCCAGGTCGACCTGCTCCAGGACGCGGTAGTAGTCGGCCAGCACGGCGTCGGGATCGTCCCCGCCGAAGTCCACCCCGAGGTCACGCTGGGCCTCCAGTACGGCCAGCCACAGCCGCCGCTCGGCGACGATCTTGGCTTGCGGGCTCCACAGCTCCCGCATCGCGGGCGACGCGTAGCGGCTGGCGAGCACGTTGGGGACGGTCATCGGTTCTCCTTGCACGGCTGACGGCAACGCCGTCATTGTCCCACGCCGCTCGACGCGGTGGCATCTCGCCCCAGACGTGGCCAACCCCGGCGTCGAGCGACCTGCTGTGCCGGCCCCGGAGCGGTGATACTCGGTGAAAACAACACGAATCCCGAACTTCGCAATGCACAGAAAGGACCAGCACCTCGAAGTAGTCGGGCCATTCCGAGTCGACTCATTCATCATGCGCCAGAAACCATCCTTAACACGCCTCAGTACAGCCCAGATACGCGACGCACCATCCCCCAAGGAGGCGACCCCGATGAAGACCATGCTCACGTTCACCCATCTCGCGCTGGTCGGCATGGTGTTCTCTCTTGCCCCGCCCCTCGCCCTGGGCCTACGGCGGGGGTGGCTGGAGTGCCCCTCTCTGCGAGGAACTAAAATAGCCTCATGCCCCAGAGGAGAATAGTCGTCGAGTTCGATCAGGATCCCACGGCCAACGCAGCAGCGATCACATTCGACACTTTGCCACCCACCCGCAACCTCGAACAGTACGTCATCGAGAATGCAGTAGGGGATATCATCGCCAGCATCACGTTTTCCCCTTCCGGCGCATTGTTCCAAGTTGAACTACTCGATGCGGAACGACAGATCCCCGACTCCTTGCGTTGACACAACCAACGGACACCGAAAAGCACGCACGTTCAGGGCCATCGAGGCGCGCAGGGCTCTCCGTACCCGAGCGCCGGTCCGATGCGCGTAGCGACGCTCAGGTGGCTGCACCGCCTCGCCGACATTCAAGCCCACGGCGGTCGCCGCAGTGGCCACCCGTAGAGCCATGCGCCGGCCCTCTTCTGCCCACGGTCACCCGTCTGGGTGAGCGTGCCCGGTTGCCTCACGCGACGCGACGCGCAACGCTGGCTGGGCAGACCTTCCGCGTCCCGGCGCGGACTTCCCTTTCAGGAGCACTCATGTCGCGCCGCCGTGCCGCCGTCGTCTTGGCCCTCGTGCCGCTGCTCGCCGCGTGCGCCACCCTGCCACCGCAGGCGGCCGTGGCTCCGACCACTCCGGCCGTTGCCTCGTCTCCTCTGGCGGCACCGCAGGCAACTGTCGAAGAGTTCCCTGCACCGCTGCCTGCTCCGGCTTCGTCGTCGGCCACCGCGGCACCCAGCGCCACCGCACAACCCGCCGCCACCAGCGCGAAGCCCTCCGCCACCGCGAAACCCTCGGCCACCGCGACCGCGAAGGCTTCGGCCACACCGAAGGCCTCCGCCTCCGTCGCCCCCAAGAAGAGCCCCTCGGCCCCAGTGGACGCGTCGGCGTGCACGGGCACCACCTTGGCGCTCAACGCGAAGGGGGATTGCGTCGCTGTGGCACAGAAGTTGCTTTCCGCAGCGCAGGTGCTGAGCGGATCGGCGAACGGGACGTTCGCGCAGTCCACCGCCAACGCCGTGTTGAACTACCAACGCTCCCGCGGCCTGACCGACAACGCGGTCATCGGCCCCGAGGTGTGGGCGGCACTCACTGCGGGCAAGCCAGCCCAGGCCGGTGCCCCCGCCGCCTGCTCAGCTTCCGGGGTGGTGTTGTGCGCCAGCAAGGGCGCCCGCACCCTGACGCTGCTGCGCGACGGGCAGGCCGTCAAGACGATCAACGTCCGCTTCGGCGGCATGACCCGCGACGACAATGGCAAACTGCGGATCTTTCCGACCGTCAGCGGCAAATACAGCGTGTACGCCAAGGACGCGAAGGCGTTCTCGGATCGCTGGGAATCCTCCATGCCTTACTCGATCAAGTTCAACCCGAACATGTATGTGCACTACTCGGGCGACTTCGCCAAGCGCGGCTACGCCGGCTCGAGCCACGGCTGCATCAACGTCGGCAACCTGAACGACGCGAAGTGGTTCTTCGACAACACCCCGGTCGGAGCCAAGGTCGTCGTCTACTAGCGGCCATGCACACGCTCGTCCGTCTCGGGCTGGCCGGAGGCGCCGTCGCGGCGGGGACCGGCGCGGCGATCGCGCTCGTGCTGGGGCAACGGCCCCGTCCGGTCACCCCGACGCCGTCCGCACCGGCCACCGAGTCGGTAGCGACCGACGCCTACTCGCCGAGCAACCCGACGCCGACCTGCCCCGACGGCTCGTCCGTGTTCGTGTACGGGCGCACCGATGCGGCCGCCGGCGCCCGGTATCAGGCCGTCGGGTTCCGCAACTGCGGTCGTCCGGAGACTCTGCGCCTGGACCAGTTGCCCGACATGGCGGTGACGAACCGCGACGGAACCCTGGGTGCCCCCGTGGTCACCCGTCAGTTGCGCGCCTCGGTGGACGTGAAGCCGGGCGAAACGGCCTGGTTCCTGTTCAAGTACCGGGGCGGGGGCAGCTCCGAGGAGCCCGGGCAGCGGGCGGCGACGGTGACCTTCACCCTCCCCGGCCTCGGCGCGGGCGTCCTGGAGGGCACCACGGATCTCGCACCCGACTCGCCGGTCACGCTGCGCGGCTGGTCGCTCGACCCGAGCGACGCCGTCAACGGCTGACCCCGCCGACGCCCCTCCTCCCCGCCGACGACGTCGAGTTACTGCGCCGACGACTTCGAGTTACGCCGCCGAGGACTTCGAGTTAACCCGCCGAGAACTTCGCGTGTCGGCGTCCAAGGGCTCAGTGGCCCAGCTCGCGCCAACTCTTCTCGGAGACCTCGATGCCGTGCTTCTTCGCGGCCGCGAGCAGGCGCTTCCACGCGGTATCGCGCTCTGCGTCCGTCACGTCCTCGACCTGATCGAAGCGGGCGATCGCGTTGCGGATGTGGCTGTCGTCCTCCATGGGGAGCTTGCGCTGCTTCTCGAAGGCGAAGGCGGAATCGGGAAGATCGTCGCGCTCTTCTTCGTCCAGTCGTGCCATGATCACTGCCTCCTCGGGGTTCGGAGTGTTCACCATCGAGTGTGCCACCAGGAGGGCGCGTCCGAAAGCGCACGTCACGAGTTCAGGCGTGCCGCCGAAGTCCTCGGCGGCGTAACCCGAAGTCCTCGGCGCGGTAACCCGAAGTCCTCGGCGGGGGGAGCCGAAGTCCTCGGCGGGGTCAGGTGAGCAGGCCCGGGAGCGGGGTGACCGCGGGGGCCGGGTCGTGCGGGAGGCGGCTCATCAGCGCCGTGTCGTAGCGGACGCCGTCGTACTCGAGCTCGTCGCGCATGATGCCCTCCCGGATGAAGCCCGCGCGCTCCGCGACGCGCTGCGACGCCGGATTGTTGAGGCGGTGCGCCAGCTCCAGCCGGTGGATGTTCTGGGCGAACAGCCAGTCGGCCAGCGCGACCGTCGCGCGCGTCGCCAGGCCGACTCCGCGGCCCGACGTCAGCAGCCAGTACGACACCCACGCGGTGCACATCGTGAGGTTCAGCGCCGCGGCGATCCCGCCCACCACGACGTCGTCGCCGTTCACGATGGCGAACGCGACGCGGTCGTCGTTGCCGGCGGTCTTGGCGATGTGGGCGTGGGCGTCCGAGATCGTCTCCAGCGGGGGCAGCTGCCGGGCGATGTCGATGTCGCCGGCCGCGGCATCCATCAGCACCTGGGCGTCATCGGCGCGCCAGGCGCGGAGCCGGTGGTTCGCCGCGCTCACAGCGCCGGCGTTTCGATCAGGCCGGCGGCGGCGCGCTCGGCGATGTCGCGGCGATGGAACAGCGAGGGTGCGTCCAGGTCGTCGATCGCCGCGTAGGCCGCCGCGCGGGCCTCCGAGAGGTCGGCGCCGCGGCCCACCGCGCCCAGCACGCGCCCGCCGGACGCCACCAGCACGTCGCCGTCGCGCCGCGTCCCGGCGTGGATCAGGTGCACGTCGCCGTCGTGGCCCTCGAGGCGCGGCCCGGCGATCGCGCCGCCGGTGCTCGGGGTGCCGGGGTAGCCCTCGGCCGCCAGGACGACGATCACCGCCGACCCCGGACGCCAGCGCAGCGGCGGCGCCTCGGCGAGCCGCCCGGTCGCCGCCGCGAGCAGCACCTCGCCCAGCGGCGAGTCCAGCAGCGACAGGACGGCCTGGGTTTCGGGGTCGCCGAAGCGGGCGTTGAACTCCACGACCCTCAGCCCGCGCGAGGTGAGCGCCAGGCCGGCGTACAGCAGGCCGGAGAAGGGGGTTCCGCGGCGGGCCATCTCGGCGATGGTCGGCTCCACCACCCGGGTCATGATCGCCTCGGTGAGGCCCTCGGGGGCCCACGGCAGGGGGGTGTAGGCGCCCATACCGCCCGTGTTGGGGCCAGTGTCGCCGTCGCCGACGCGCTTGAAGTCCTGGGCAGGTAGTAGCGGGAGCGCCGTGCGCCCGTCGGTGATCGCGAACAGGCTGACCTCGGGGCCGTCCAGGTACTCCTCGATCACCACCGGCAGGGCCTCGGCGGCGTGTGCGAGGGCGGCGTCCCGATCGTCGGTGACGATGACGCCCTTGCCCGCGGCCAGGCCGTCCTGCTTCACGACGTAGGTCGCGCCGAACTCGTCCAGGGCTGCCGCCGCCTCCTCCAGCGTGGTGCAGTAGCGCGACGCTGCGGTGGGCACCCCCGCTGCGGCCATGACGTCCTTGGCGAACTGCTTGGAACCTTCGATGACGGCCGCCTGAGCTGAAGGCCCAAAGGTCGCGATCCCCGCGTCACGAAGGGCGTCCGCGACACCGGCCACCAGGGGCGCCTCGGGGCCGATGACGACCAGGTCGGCGCCCAACTCGCGGGCCAAGGCGACCACAGCGGGGCCCGAGGTGGCGTCCACCGCGTGGTTGGTGGCCACCGCAGCCGTACCCGGGTTGCCGGGCGCACAGTGCAAGCCCACGACGGATGGATCGCGGCTCAACGCCAAGGCCAACGCATGCTCCCGTCCGCCGTTACCGAGCAGGAGGACAGTCATCTGGTGCATGCCGGGGAGCCTACCGAGCGCGCACCACCTCGCGCGCCGGGAGCGCGCGCACGGACGCCTCGCCCGCACCGGCCCCCTTATCGATCAGGAACCGCTGACGATCACCCAGCCAGCCCCATCGGGACCATTTCCCCTTGTCAGACCATCAGGCGGCGCCGATATCGATCAATCGAATTCGGGATGGGCGAACCCTTCCCCCCACGCGTCACCATTTGGTATCTTCGGAGAACAAAACCCGAGGGCTCCGGTCTGGAGACGTGCACAAGGCAGTGCGACCCGGGGGCGAAAGGAGTCACCATGTCTGAATTCCAGCTTTCTCGCCGCGGCTTGCTGACCGCAGGGGCCGGGCTCGCGGCCGCCGTCACACTCTCCGCCTGCAGTGGCGGCTCACCAGCGGCCTCCGGCGGCTCAGGGGGCGCAGCCAAGGCCAGCGCCTGGGCCATCACCGGCCAACCCAACGAGGGGATCCTCAAGAAGTCGCTCGAAGCGTTCGCCAAGCGGGGCAAGGGCACCATCGAGAGCACGTTCTTCCAAAACGACGCCTACAAGCAAAAGATCCGCACCGCCATCGGCGCAGGGCAGGCCCCCACCCTCATCTACGGCTGGGGCGGTGGCATCCTCAAGGGCTACGTCGACGCGGGCCAGGTCGTCGACCTCACCAGTTGGGTCAACGAGGACAGCGCCTGGAAGCAATCCTTCGTCGCCTCCACCTGGGGCGCCGGGACCATCGACGGCAAGATTTACGCGGTCCCCACGAACAACACCCAGCCCGTCGTCATGTACTACAACACGAAGCTGTTCGAGCAGGCCGGCGCAGAACTCCCCAAGACGTGGGACGACGTGCTCCACCTCACCGAGGTCTTCAACAGCAAGGGCATCGCCCCCATCTCCCTGGGCGGCGGCTCCAACTGGACCTCCATGATGTGGCTGGAGTACCTCTTCGACCGCGTCGGCGGCCCGGAGGTCTTCGCCAACATCTACGCAGGCAAGGCGGACGCCTGGAGCGACCCGTCGGCGCTGAAGGCCTACACGATGATCCAGCAACTCATCGACGCCAACGGCTTCGTCAAGGGATTCCAGACCATCACGGCCGACAGCAACGCCGACCAAGCCCTGCTCTACACCGACAAAGCAGCGATGCTCCTGCACGGCGGCTGGGCCTATGGCGCCATGAAGAGCGCACAACCCGACTTCGTCGTCAAGCGCCTCAAGGTCGGCGCCTTCCCCGCCGTCACCGGCGGCAAGGGAGACCCGAAGAACCTCGCGGGCAACCCCGCCAACTACTGGTCGCTGTCCGCAAAGGCCTCCGCCGCTGAGCAGGACATCGCCAAGGCGTGGATGCGCGACGGCATGTTCGACGACGCGACGGTCGACGCGTTCGTCGCCAGCGGCGGCGTCCCGGTCGCCACTGCCGCCAAGGCCAAGATCGCTTCGTCCGCCGACAAGGACTTCCTGACCTTCGTGTTCGACTCGGTCAACGCTGCTCCGAACTTCCAGCAGTCGTGGGATCAGGCCCTCTCGGCGACCCAGTCCGAGGCCATGCTCAACAACATCTCGCAGTTGTTCAGCAAGCAGATCGGGCCCGAGCAGTTCGCCAGCGCCATGAACGCCACCATTGGCAAGTAAATGACGGGTGCACACACCTCGGCCGGGACACGCGACACGCCACTGGCGTTGCTCGCGCTCCCGGCGCTCGTCTTCTTCCTCATCTTCGCCGTCGCACCGCTGATCGGCGTCGTCATCCTCAGCTTCACCAGCTGGGACGGGATCGGCGAGATCCTGCCCAACGGGCTGGAGAGCTGGCAGATGGTCCTCGCCGACCCCATGACCTGGAACGCGCTGGGGCTGACCTTGGCCACCATGGTGATCACGTGGGCCGTCCAAACCCCGCTGAGCATCCTGCTGGGCACCTTCATCGCGGGGCAGCAGCGCTACCGCGCCGTCTTGGCCGTGTTCTACTTCCTGCCGCTGTTGCTGAGCTCGGCCGCCATCGCCATCGCGTTCAAGGCCCTGCTCGACCCCAACTTCGGGCTCGGGGCCGGGCTCAACCTGCCCTTCCTCAACCAGGACTGGCTCGGAGTCGAACTCGCCTTCCCCGTCGTCTTGGCCGTGATCGCGTGGCAGTTCATTCCGTTCCACACGCTGCTCTACCAAGGTGGCGTTCGGCAGATCCCCCAGCAGCTCTATGAAGCGGCCTCGATCGACGGCGCCTCCCGGTTCCGCCAGTTCATCCACATCACCTTGCCCCAGTTGAAGTACACGATCATCACCTCCAGCACGCTCATGCTGGTTGGCTCCCTGACCTACTTCGACCTCGTGTTCGTCATGACCCAAGGCGGCCCGGGGAACGCGACCCGGATCCTCGCCCTGGACATGTACATCCGCGGGTTCCGCGCCAACCAGATGGGCGCTGCCAGCGTCATCGCCGTCATCCTGGTCGTGCTGGGCCTGGGTCTTGCCCTCGGCGTGCAGCGCCTCGGCGGGAAAGACAAAACGGCTAGCCAACTTGAAGGAGGCGTCTGATGTCCGCCACGCCGACCATGAAGCGCGCCGTTCCCGCGGCCCGCACCACCTCGCGCGGTGTGGGCGCCAAGAACTGGGTGGGAGGGGCGTTCGGCTGGCTGTGGTTCCTCGCGGTCAGCCTGCCGATCTACTACGTGGTCATCACCTCGTTGAAGGATCAAGGCGCCTACTTCACCAGCAACCCGCTCTCCTTGCCGATCCCCCCGAACTTCACGCCGTACCAGGAAGTCCTCGACAACAACATCGCCACCTACTTCTTCAACAGCGTGTGGGTGACCGTCGGGTCCGTCGTCCCGATCGTGCTGTTCTCGTTCATGGCGTCCTACGCGATCGTCCGAGGCTCGGGACGCTTCCTTCGCTTCACCAACGGGTTGTTCCTGATGGGGTTGGCGATCCCCATTCAAGCCACGATCATTCCCATCTACCTGATGATCACGAAGATGGGCCTGTACGACACCTTGTGGGCCGTCATCCTTCCGTCCATCGCTTTCGGGATCCCACTGTCGGTCTTGATCATGTCGAACTTCCTGCGCGACATCCCGAACGAACTGTTCGAATCCATGCGCTTGGACGGGCTCAGCAACTGGCAGATGATGTGGCGCCTGGCGTTGCCGTTGACGATGCCCGCCATGGTGACGGTGGCGATCTACAACGGCCTCAACGTGTGGAACGGATTCTTGTTCCCGCTGATCCTCACCCAGTCGCCGGATACTCGCGTCATGCCGTTGGGCCTGTGGGCCTTCCAGGGCGAGTACCAGGTGAACATTCCGGCAGTGCTGGCAGCGGTCGTCTTGTCGACCATGCCGATCCTGCTTCTCTACATCGTGGGACGCCGCCAGTTGCTCAGCGGCCTCACCGCAGGCATCGGTAAGTGAATCTCCCCTCGCGTCCCGCGCGTGGACGCATCTCAACGAAAGGAAACCCATGACCGTCTTCCACGTGGCCATCACCGGCTCGGATCTCTCCGATGGCAGCGAGGCGCAACCCTGGCGAACCATCAACCATGCCGCCCAGCGCGCCACCGCCGGGGACACGGTTCTCGTCCACGCCGGGGTGTACCGCGAGTGGGTCAAGCCGCTCAACAGCGGGCTGAGCGACGCCCGGCGCATCACCTACGCGGCCGCCGAGGGCGAGCAGGTCGTCGTGAAGGGCTCCGAGCAGATCACCGACTGGACCCGGGAAGAGGGCAGCGTCTGGCGCACCAGCATCCCCAACGCCGTATTCGGCGACTGGAACCCTTACGCCCTGGAACTCGTCGGGGACTGGGTGGTGCGCCCCGTCGCGCCAGCCCCTCGCACCCACTTGGGTGACGTCTACCTCAACGGCCGCAGCTTCTACGAGGTCACCGACAAGGCGGGCCTGGCAGCACCCGAGCGTCGCGACACGATCGTGGACGACCGGACCGGTCAGATCGTCGCCATCGAGGACCCCGACGCGACCCGCTACGTCTGGTACGCCGAGGTGGGCGAACACGAGACGACGATCTGGGCGAACTTCCACGAAGCCGACCCCACGGCGGAACTCGTCGAGATCAACGTGCGCCGCTCCGTGTTCTACCCGACCCGCAACCACGTGGACTACATCACGGTGCGCGGCTTCGAGTTGGCGCATGCCGCCACCCCGTGGGCGCCCCCGACCGCCGACCAGCCGGGCTTGATCGGCCCGAACTGGGCGAAGGGCTGGATCATTGAGGGCAACCACATCCACGACGCCAAGTGCTCCGCTATCTCCTTGGGTAAGGAGGCGACCACTGGCGACAACTACTTCACGCACCGCCTCGACAAGCCGGGCTACCAGTACCAGTTGGAGGCCGTCTTCACGGCACGCCAGCACGGCTGGGCGAAGGAGCGGATCGGCTCCCACGTCGTGCGCAACAACGTGATTCACGACTGCGGCCAAAACGGCATCGTGGGGCACCTGGGCTGCGTCTTCAGCCGCATTCATGACAACGAGATCTACCGGGTGGCCACCAAGCGCGAGTTCTACGGACACGAGATCGGCGGCATCAAGCTGCACGCGGCCATCGACGTGGAGATCGCCCACAACCACATTCACGGCTGCGCGCTCGGCGTGTGGAGCGACTGGCAGACCCAGGGCACGCGCATCACGCGCAACGTGTTCCACGACAACAGCCGCGACCTCTACGTCGAGGTGTCGCACGGCCCTTACGTGGTCGATCACAACGTGTTCGGCTCCAAGGCCGCCATCGAGACCATGAGCGACGGCGGCGCCTACGTCGGCAACCTGGTCGCCGGGACGTTGCTGCTGCATCCGGTGATGGAGCGCCCAACGCCCTATCACGTCCCCCACTCCACCGAGGTGGCCGGCTATGCGTCCATCTACGGTGGGGACGACCGCTGGATCGGCAACATCTTCGTCGGCAACGGCGCGGGGGCCGACACGCAGGACGCCTATGGCGATGACGCGTGGGCCACGACCTTGATCACCTACGGCACCGGCGTCTACGACGGGCACCCCGCCTCCTTCGAGGAGTACCTGGACGCCGTCCACGCGGCGATGCCGGGCGACGTGGACATCTTCTTCTCCTTGAAGAACCCGGTCTACCTGCGCGACAACGTCTACCTCAACGGTGCTCAGCCGTATGAGCGCGAGAGCAACGCCCTCGTGGATGCGGCCTCAGCGGACCTGGCGATCACCGAGTCCGACGGCGCCGTCACGGTCACGATCACGCTGCCGGACGGCTTCGCCGAGCACCGGTTCCCGGTCGTGACGACGGCCGCGCTGGGTCGCGTGCGGATGGTGGACGCCGATTTCGAGAATCCCGACGGCTCGCCCTTGGTGCTCGACGTCGACCTTTCGGGCGTTGAGCGTGCAGGCGACTCCGTGGCGGGCCCGCTGTTCGATCTGACCAGCGGCACCAACACGGTGACGGTCTGGTCGGGCCCCGAGGCCTGAGCGCCCGGCGGGGCCCCGGGATCCCCCCGGGGCCCCGCGCCGACGGCTAGGAGGCGAGCCAGGGCGCGGGATCGTTCAGCACCCGGTGCAGGGCGAGGTAGGCGGCGCCCACACAGGCCATGCCGCGGTCGTCGGGCAGCGAGGTCACGGCCAACGTTTCAAAGGGCGCCGCGACGACGCGACGCCGCAGTTCGGCGTCGATGCCCGGGATGAGGTGGGGGGCCAACCGACCTAGGTGACCGCCCAAGATGACCTGGGAGACGTCCAACAAGTTCAGTGCACCCGCGAGGACGACACCGAGGGTTGTGGCTGCCGCTTCGACGGCGGCGAGGGCACGAGGGTCGCCCTCGTGAAGACGCGCGATGAGTTCGTCGGTGTCGCGCGTGCCCGCAGCAGCGCTGAGGGCCGCCTGCCCGACGTAGGCCTCCAGGCAGCCCGTCGCGCCACAGGCGCACACCGGCCCCGCGCTGTCGACGCAGACGTGGCCGATCTCACCCGCCCAGCCGTGGCGGCCCGTCATGGCGCGCCCGGCCGTCACCAGGGCGGAGCCGATGCCCACTTCGCCGGAGACGTAGAGGAATTCGCCCAGGTCGGAGGGGCGCGCCGGGGCGTCCCACGCGATCGCCTCCGCGGCGCAGTCGGCCTCGTTTCCGACGCCGATCAACGACACATCCACCCCGACGATCTGGGCCACGGTTTCGCTGGGCCGCACGTTCCACCAGCCCAGGTTGGGTGCCCGCAACAGCACCCGCTCATCGACGTCGACCAGACCGGGGAGGGCCACCTGGACTCCCGCCAGCGTCATGCCCGCGCATGGCTTGGCGAGCAGACGGCGTCCCATTTCGGCGACCTCCGCGATGACCGGTTCGACATCGGAATCCCGCAGGTCGCAGACCCGCACCTCTTCGGCGATCACGTGGCCGGTCAAGTCGATCAAGCAGGCGGACAGGCGCCCCACGTTGATCTCCAGACCGAGCGCGAACCAGGTGCCGGGGGCGGGTGTCAACGGCACGGCAGGTCGACCACGATGGCCGTCGTTGTGCGGTTCGCTCTCGGCGATGAGGCCCCCCGCGATGAGATCGTCAGCCAGGCGGGACACCGTGGAGCGGGTGAGGCCCGTATCGGCGGCGATGTCGGCGCGCGACAGCATCTGCGTCGCACCGAAAACGCGCTGGATGACGGTCGCCAGGTTCAGGGAACGCAGGCTCGACTGCCGGACGGCGTCAGCGCTGTCCTCGGGCGCCGGATGGCCCACGCGGTAGCTGGCCACGTCTCCCCTTTCGGTGTCGTCGCGCACGATGGGCCCTCGTTGCGGGCGCCCAGCATCCCTCGACTGTAGAGCATTGCCTTGTCCTTGACGCCAGAGCACAGGCCCCTATAAGTTTTTCCGTGATACAAATATCGCGATGCTGCACTCTCCTGACCAGCCAGTGACGTGCTGGCCGCCGGGCACACCGCGCGCCCTTTGTGTCGCATCATCACTACACAAGGCATTGACCTTTCACTGTCACAAGGGAGAGACATGACCCTGGTCGCCGGCGTCGACACCTCGACGCAATCCTGCAAAGTCCTCGTCTTCGACGCCGAGAGCGGCGCGCTGATCCGCCAAGGATCCGCCAAGCATCCCGACGCGACCGAATGCCACCCCGACGCGTGGTGGGCCGCTTTCGAGGCGGCATCAGCCATGGCTGGCGGCCTCGGTGACGTCGCCGCGATCAGCGTCGGCGGGCAGCAGCACGGCATGGTCCTGCTCGACGCCCACGGCGAGGTCATCCGGCCCGCCCAACTGTGGAACGACACCAAATCGGGGCAAGCCGCGGCCGACCTCGTCGCCGAACTCGGCGCAGAAACCTGGGTGCAGGCCACCGGCTTGATGCTCGTGCCCAGCTTCACCGTCACCAAGCTGCGCTGGATCGCCGACCACGAACCAGAGAACGCCGCCCGCATCGCCGCCATCTGCCTCCCCCACGACTGGCTCACCTGGCAACTACGCGGCGGTTCCGACCTGTCGCTGTTGACCACCGATCGCTCCGAAGCCTCCGGAACCGGCTACTTCGACCCCCAGACCGGCCAGTACCGCCGCGACCTGCTGGCCCACGCCCTGCGCCGCGACGAAGCGGGAGTGGCCGACATCGTCCTGCCTCGCGTCCTGGCCCCGCACGAGGCGGCAGGCCACGGTGCAGCGTCCCTGGGCTTCGACGCGGCGCTGATCGGTCCCGGCTGCGGCGACAACGCGGGCGCAGCCCTGGGGCTGTCCCACGTCCCCGGCTCGGTGACCGTCTCCATCGGCACCTCCGGCGTCGTGTGCGCCGTTTCCACAACCGCCGTGCGAGACGTGAGCGGCCTCGTGGCGGGATTCGCGGACGCCCAGGGGAACTACCTGCCCCTGATCGCGACCATCAATGGCGCCCGGATCCTCCAGGCGACCGCCCACCTCCTCGGCACCGACTTTGCCGGGCTCGACACCCTGGCACTCTCCGCCGAACCAGGCGCCGGGGGCCTCGTCCTGGTCCCCCACTTCGACGGGGAGCGCACCCCCAACCTCCCCGATGCCGCGGGGACGCTCGCAGGTATGACTCTGGCGAACCTAACCCAGCCCAACCTCGCCCGGGCCAGCGTCGAGGGGCTCTTGTGCCTCCTCGGCGTGGGGATGGAGGCCCAACGCGCCCAAGGCGTCCGCATCGACTCGGTCACGCTGATCGGCGGCGGCTCTCAATCCCTCGCGGTGCGCGAGGTGGCCCCCGCGATCCTCGGCGTCCCGGTCGAGGTCCCTGAGCCCGGTGAATACGTCGCCCGGGGGGCCGCACGGCAGGCAGCCTGGGTGCTCGCGGGCGGGGAACAGCCTCCGGCCTGGGCTCCCATCCCGGCCACGACGTTCACCGCAGCACCAACCCCGCAGATCCAGCAGCGCTACGACCGGGTCGCAGCCCAGGTCTCCGGGCTGAATCCGCGCTGAACAGTTGGTCTCGGCCCCCGCGCTCAGCGCGGGGGCCGAGACCAACCAGCACGCCGCTACTCGAAGGCCCCGATGGTGAAGCACACCTCGCGAGTGGCACCGGCAGCCAGCGCCACGTCGGCGTCCGGGCCATTGAAGGCATCCGGCGGATGCGTCATCGCCTCGACCGCCAGCGCATGACGGCCGATCCGCTCGGCGGAATACAACTGAAGCCACGGGGCCTCGGCTTGCAGCCGGACAGCCCCATCGCGATGGCGCAGTTCGACGCTCCAGGGCCTTGCGGGCGCCTGGAACGCCAGATCCACCGACCGCCCCGCCATCGGCGTGGGGGTGGAGAAATCGACGTCGGTCTGCGCCACATCGACCAGTTGCAGGGGCGCCATCCGCTCATCAACCAGCAGTGCCGCCACCCCGGGCGAGGTCACCGTGCAGTCGTCCAGCGGTGCGTGGTCCCACGTCAGGTAGGGGTGCGATCCGAGCGCCACCGGCGCCGCAACCGCGCCGACGTTCGTAGCGCAGATGCGCACGCTCAACCCCGACTCGTCCAGGGCATACGACACCGTCAAGGACAGGTCGAAGGGGTAGCCGGGCGTCGCAGGCAGGTCGAGGCCCAAAGTGAGCTCACGCGCCGTGCTGTGCAGCGGAGTCCACAACTGGTGGGCCGCCAGCCCGTGCAGGGCCGCCCCCGTGGCGGGCTCGTTCGCGGGGAGATCGAACTCCACACCGCCAAACGAGTAACGCGCGCCGGTGATCCGGTTCGGCCAAGGCGCCAGCGTCCGTCCCTCCCAGCCCTCGCCGATCGAGACGCGGGGATCGAAGGAGGCCGTCAACCGGCGGCCCGCATGGCGCAGCCCCACCAGCGTGGCGCCAGACGCGGCGATGGTCGCCGTGTAGGGGCCGTGGACCAGATGAAACAGGTGTCCGTTCAGCGACATGTCACAACCCCGGATCGATGACGGTCTTCAGCCCCGTCCTGCCCGACGCGTAGCGGAATGCGTCCGCGGCGTCGTTGAGGGCAAAGCGTCGCGACACCAAGGACGCCAGATCGACCTGTCCACGCGCCAGGAGATCGATGGCCCGCGGGTACACGTCGGGCATGCGTCGCACAATCGCGATGGTCAGCCCCTTGCGGCGAGCGGTCGCCGCCGGGAATGTCGTGGTGTCGTCGTCGGGGATGCCCACCAGCACGACCCGGCCCCCCGGACGGGCCAACTCGATGGCCTCGCGGACGGCGTCGCGCTGGCCGCTGACTTCGAACACGACGTCGCTGTGGGGCTCCAAGGCGGCACCCGCGTCGACGACATGGCCGCAGCCCAGGCCGGTGGCGGCGTCACGGCGATGCGCCAGGGGTTCCACCACCGTGTCCACCACGGCCCCGCCCACGGCGGCCAACTGGATCAGCAGCAGCCCGATCGGCCCGGCTCCCACGATCGAGACTCGGTCCCCGAGGCGGGCGTGTCCCAGATCCCAGGAGTGGAGGGCGACGCCGAGGGGTTCTAGAAGCGCCCCCTCGTCGGGCGTGGCCCCCTCGGGGAGCGGGAAGAGACGGTTGGTGGGCCACGCCATGACCTCACGCACGCCGCCGTCGACGGAGCCGTGGCCGGAGAAGCGCACATGGGGGCACAGGTTGGGGTTGCCTTCGCGGCAGCGCTCACACTCCTCGCAGGGAATCGCCGGATCGATCGCGACGACGCGGCCCGCATAAGGACCATCCAGCGCGATCCCGCTCACCTCATGCCCTGGCACCAGCGGATTCTCGATGGTGGCATCCCCGATCCCACCATCGGTGAACCAATGCAGATCCGATCCGCACAGCCCCACGGCCCGTACCTGGACCAAAGACTGGCCGTCTGCCGGGATGGGGGTCGCTTCCTCCCCGACGCGAACGTCCTCGGTGCCCCACAGTCGCGCTGCCCGCATGTGCGTCCTCGATTCCTCACCTTTGAATTAGTTCTACGATAGTCGAAAATCGGGTTCGGGGCTCAGCCCTCACCGCCCAGAGAGGACCCGCTAACGCCACACGCCGGGAATCTCCCCCAAGGTCAACCACTGCGCCGGATGCTCCAACACACGGTGGAGCGCCGTATAGGCGGCACCGAGCGAGGGCATGTCCCGCTCCTCCGGCACCGCCGTGATCCCGATGGCCTCGAAGGGGGCAGCCACGACGCGCTGGCGAAGCTCCGCCTCGATGCCGCTCCTCATCGCGGGAAGGAGGCGGCCCAGATGCCCTCCGAGCACAACGTTGGCGACGTCCAGAAGGTTCAAGGCGCCCGCCAGCGCCACCCCCAGCATTGCCGCGGCTTCGTTCACCGCGTCGCAGGCCCGTGCATCCCGGCTCTCGATCCGCGCCAACAGCGCGTCGGTGTCTGGTACCCCCGCCCACGCGTGAAGCGCCGACGAGCCCACGTAGACCTCCAAACACCCGCGGGCACCGCACGCGCACACGGGGCCGTTCCGATCCACGCACACGTGACCGATCTCGCCCGCCCAGCCGTGCCCGCCCGTCACCACACCGCCAGCCTTGACCAAGGACGAGCCAATGCCGATCTCGCCCGACAGATACAAGAACTCCTCCCGACGCGACGGACGCCCAGGCGCATCCCAGGCCACCGTCTGCGCGGCGTAGTCCGATTCGTTTCCGACGTCGATCAGGCTGGGATCCAGTTCCAGGGCGCGCGCAAGCAGCGCCCGCGCCGGGACGTCCCACCACCCCAGATTGGGGGCGCGCAGCAGCGTGCCGCGCTCGGCATCCACCAGGCCCGGAATGGCCCATTGCACGCCGGCCAAGGTCACGTCGGTTCCCGCTTGGCTCAGCACCGAGCGCCCCAAGGCCGCCAACTCCTCGATCACCCACGCGGGATCCGAGTTGCGTAGATCGACCTCGACGCGCTCCTCGGCTCGTGTGTGGCCCGCCAAGTCCACCAGGCGCGCCGCCATCCGTCCCACGTTCACTTCAAGCCCCAGGGCCACCCAGGTCTTCCCTGCCGGGACCAGCGGGACGGCGGGACGCCCCCGCTGGCCAAAGGCCTGCGGGGGCGTCTCTTCGATCAGTTCCCCGGCGATCAGGTCGTCCACGAGCCGCGACACTGTGGAGCGCGTGAGCCCGGTATCGGCGGCCACATCGGCGCGTGAGAGAGGCTCGGACGCACCGAACAAGCGCTGGGTCACGATCGCCAGATTGAGGGAGCGAAGGCTCGACTGCCGCACCACGTCGGGGTGTTCAGGCTGAGCCGGACGCCCGATCCGAATACTGGCCACCGTTGCCCCCTCATCGTCTCTCGCCACAGGAAAGGGAGGTGCCGCCGACGCCTAGGCTCCCTTCGTCCGGGCCTTGTTGATCATATCGAAGGCCACTGCCGCGATCAGCACGAGACCCTTGATGATCGACTGCCACGAAGGATCGACACCCATGATCGACAAGCCCATGTTCAGCACGCCCATGATCAGCGCACCGATGATGGCGCCGGGGACGCGTCCGATACCGCCGGTCACTGCGGCGCCACCGATGAAGCAGGCTGCGATGGCGTCGAGTTCGTAGTTGTTGCCCGCTGCGGCCACGGCTGCACCTGCCCGCGACGTGACCACAACGGCCGCCAGGCCACACAGCCAGCCCATGTTCACGAACAGCCAGAAGTTGACCTTCCGGGTGTTGATACCGGAGAGCTTCGCGGCCGCCAAGTTGCCGCCCACCGCGTAGATGTGACGCCCGAACACGGTGTTGCCCATGACCCAGGCGTAGGCGATGACGACGACCCCGACGATGACCAGCACGTAGGGAAGGCCCAGCGCGCTCAGGGCGATCCAGTAGGTCGCCAGCCCGAGCAGCACCGCCAGCACGACCAGCCGCGCCACCATGAGGCCCAGCGACTCGACCACCAGCCCGCGGCGCTGCGCACGCACGCGGCGCAGGACGGTAGAGATAACGATCCAGGCGATGCCGACCGCGCCCACCACGAGCGTGAAGGCGTCCAGGGAGCCCAGGAAGCCCGCGGTCCCCGCCACGCCGTCGTTGGAGATGGCCAGGAAGTCGGCGTCGAACCCTGCCCGCGTGTAGCCGACGAGAACCAGCGCGACGCCGCGGAAGATCAGCATGCCGCCCAGGGTCACGATGAAGGCGGGGACGCCGACGTAGGCGACCCAGAACCCTTGCCACGCCCCGATGATGCCGCCCACCACGAGCGCCACCACGATGGCCAGCCATGGGTTGACGTGGAAGTCGGTCATCAAGACGCCCAGGACGCCACCCACTGCGGCGACGACCGAACCGACCGACAAGTCGATGTGTCCGGCGACGATGATCATGAGCATGCCCACGGCCAGGATGAACACGTACGCGTTCTGCTGGACGAGGCTGGTCACGTTGTTGGGCTGCAGCAGGCGCCCTTGGGTGACCACCTGGAAGAAGCCGATGATGACGACGAGAGCCAAAATGATCCCGTATTCCTTCACCACCGACGTTGCGGTGGCCAAGGCATTGCTCTTCTTCTCACCGGAGGCGGTCTCCGGTGGAACGGTTGTGGTCATGCGCGCGGTGCCTCCATCGTCATTAGTTCCATGAGCGACTCCTGTGTCGCTTCACCGCGCGCGAGTTGCCCGGTGATCCTGCCTTCGCTGAGGGTGTAGATGCGGTCACACACCCCGAGCAGCTCGGGGAGTTCGGAGGAGATCACGATGACCGCCTTCCCGCTGGCCGCGAGCTCGTTGATGATCTGGTAGATCTCGTACTTGGCCCCCACGTCGATGCCGCGGGTCGGCTCGTCGAGGATGAGGACGTCAGGGTCGGTGAACATCCACTTACTCAGCACCACCTTTTGCTGGTTGCCGCCGGAGAGGTTCTTCACCGCCTGCTGGACCGACGCCGAGCGGATGCGCAGCTTCGTTCGGTAGTCGTGAGCGACATGATCCTCATCGCCCTTGTTAATGACCCCGTGGCCGCTCACCTTCTGCAGCGCCGCCGAGGTGACGTTGTGACGGATCTCGGCGATCAGGTTGACCCCGTACTTCTTGCGGTCCTCGCTGACGTAGGCGATCCCGTTGGCGATCGCCTTGGGAACGGAGTCGGTGGCGATCTCCTGACCGGACTTGAAGACCCGCCCACTGATGCGCGAGCCGTACTGGTGCCCGAACAGGCTCATGGCCAGTTCGGTGCGCCCGGCACCCATGAGGCCAGCGATGCCGACGACCTCGCCTGCGCGGACGCTCAGCGACGCCGAGTCGACCACGACGCGATGGGTGTCCTCGGGGTGGTGCACCGTCCAGTCCTCGATGCGCAGCAGTTCCTCACCGAGGTGCGGATCGCGCGGGGGAAACCGGTTGTCGAGCGGACGTCCGACCATGGACCGGATGATCCGCTGCTCGTTGACACCTTCTGCCCCGTCATTGGGGATCGTCTCCACCACCGAGCCGTCCCGGATGATGGTGATCGCGTCGGCGATCTCCATAATCTCGTTGAGCTTGTGCGAGATGATGATCTGCGTCACACCCTCATCGCGCAGCGCCCTCATCAGGCCCAGCAGGTGAGCCGAATCGTCGTCGTTCAACGCTGCCGTGGGCTCGTCCAAGATCAGGAGCTTGACGTCCTTGGCGAGCGCTTTCGCGATCTCGACCAGTTGCTGCTTGCCGACGCCGATGTCCACCACGCGGGTGCTGGGGTTCTCACGCAGGCCGACGCGCTGCATGAGCGCGGCGGCCTCCCCCATCGTGGTGCCCCAGTCGATGACGCCACCGCGGGCTCGCTCGTTGCCCAGGAAGATGTTCTCCCCAATGGACAGATACGGCGAGAGCCCCAGTTCCTGGTGAATGATCACGATGCCGTCGGCTTCGCTGTCGCGCAGCGACTTGAACTTCGCCTCGCTGCCTTGATACAGGATTTCTCCGGTGTAGCTGCCGTGCGGGTACAACCCGGAGAGGACGTTCATGAGCGTCGACTTCCCGGCACCGTTCTCCCCGCAGATGGCGTGGATCTCGGCGGGCATGACGGTCATCGTGACATCGCTCAGTGCTCGCACTGGGCCGAACGTCTTTCCTATGCCGACCATCTGCAAGATCGGTTCGCTCATGGGCTTTCCTTCGTCCCCTCCGGGTCGCTCAATCAGATCCCGAGATCCGAGGCCTTGTAGAAGCCCGAATCCACCAGCGCGGACTTGACGGTGTCCTTGGTGACGACCTGCGGCTCGACCAGGTAGGTCGGGACGACCTTCTTGCCGTTGTCGTAGGACTTGGTGTCGTTGACCGACACGGTCTCGCCCTTGGCGATCTGGTCGACCATCTTGGCGACCTGCTCACCCAGCTTGCGGGTGTCCTTCCACACCGACATGGACTGCTTGCCCTGGAGCATGGCCTTGACGTTGGCCAGGTCGGCGTCCTGGCCGGTGATGAGCGGCCAGTCGGTGCCCACCTTGTAGCCGGCGCCGTCCAGCGCCTGCTCGATGCCCAACGCGAGGGAGTCGTTCGGGGAGAGCACGACGGTGACGCGCTTGCCGCCGCCGTAGAACGAGTTGAGGCGGTTCTCCATCTCAGCCTGCGCCTTGGCCGAGTCCCAGTTCAGGATGCCGATGGTCTGCCAGTCGTTGTTGCTGGCCGGGGCCTTGCCGGAGGGGACGACGAAGTCGCCGGAGGCGACCTTGGGGCTGACCTTGTCCCAGGCGCCGGAGAAGAAGAACTTGGCGTTGTTGTCGTCCGGGGAACCGGCGAAGGGCTCGAAGATGACCTTGCCGTCGGGGCCCTTGAAGGAGTCGGCGTTGTCCAAGATGAACTGCCCCTGGAGCTGGCCGACCTTGTAGTTGTCGAAGGTGGCGTAGTAGTCGACGTTCTCAGAGCCGTTGATCAGGCGGTCGTAGGCCACGACCTTGACGCCCTGCTTGGCAGCCTGTGCGAGGACCGGCCCGAGGGCGGTGCCGTCGATCGACGCGATGACGAGCACCTTGGCGCCGTCGTTGAGCATGTTCTGGATTTGGTTGTTTTGCTGATCCTGCTTGTTGTCGGCGTACTGCAGGCTCGTCTTATAGCCCGCCGCCTTCAGCAGCGCCTCCAGGTTGGCACCGTCGCGGTTCCAGCGCTCCAGGCTCTTGGTCGGCATCGCGATGCCGATGAGCGTGTTGCTCGCAGCCCCGCTGGCGCCCGGCGCAGCGCTGGTGCCTGTGCCCCGCTCGCTGCTGCAGGCACTCAACGTGACAGCGGCGGCCGTGGCGACGGACAGGGAGATCAGGTTACGTCGTGAGATGGTCATGGTTCATTGCCCCTTTCGGACGGCTGCATTGCCGTCTCCCGGAACCACCGTTGGCTCCGGTTCGCTTGTGATTCGAAGTGGTGAGGGGGTGACAGGTGGGCGCATCACCAGTGCGCCCACCAGGACTGCGTAGTGTGCTCGCGAACCTCAGCCGATGAGGTGCATGAGCGCGAGTTGGTGCAGGTTCACGTAGTGGTAATCCCGCTGCGCGGCTGCGTCGACGTCGAAGTCCTCTTCGGCGGCGAGGAAGTCGGCAACCGACTCTCCCGGAGCCAAGGTGGGCTCGGCCAGGTCGTACACACCGGACAGCTTCAGCGCCTCCTGCACGGCTGGGTCGGCGCGGAACGCCTTGGCCTTGGCCGCCAACTGCAGGTAGGTCTCCATGTTGGCTGCCGCGGACTCCCAGACTCCGGCCATGCCATCGGTACGCGAGGGCTTGTAGTCGAAGTGGACGGGGCCGGTGTAGCGGGGGGCGTCCGGGCTGCCGGGGAAGCCGTTGACGAGCAGGTCCACCGTGAAGAACGCGCTGATCAGGTCGCCGTGACCGAACACGAGGTCCTGATCGAACCGTGGACCATGCTGGCCGTTGAGGTCGATGTGGAACAGCTTGTTGCTGAACAGCGCCTGGGCCAGGCCGTGGGTGTAGTTCAGCCCGGCCATCTGCTCGTGCCCGACCTCAGGGTTCAGGCCGACGATGTCGCCGTTCTCCAGGTCAGCAATCAGGCCCAGTGCGTGGCCGATCGTGGGCAGGAAGATGTCGCCGCGGGGCTCGTTCGGCTTCGGCTCCAGGCCGATGCGCAGGTCGTAGCCCTTCTCCTTGATGTAGCCGGCGACGGTGTCCAGGCCCTCCTTGTAGCGAGAGAACGCGGCGTGGAAGTCCTTAGAGGAGTCGTACTCTGACCCCTCACGGCCGCCCCACATGACGAACGTCTCGGCGCCCAGGGAGGCGGCGAGGTCGACGTTCTTGAGGACCTTGCGCAGCCCGAAGCGGCGCACGGAGCGGTCGTTGGAGGTGAAGCCACCGTCCTTGAAGACCGGATGGGTGAAGGTGTTGGTGGTCACCATCTCGATGACCAGGCCAGCCTTGTCGGCGGCGTCCTTCAGCTTGCCGACGATGCGGGCGCGGGTTGCGTCGTCTGCATCGAAGGGGAACACGTCGTTGTCGTGGAAGGTGATGCCCCAGGCGCCCAGTTCGGCCAGCTTGTCGCTGTACTCCCAGGGATCGAGGGTGGGACGGGTGTTGACACCGAACGGGTCCGTGCCGGTCCAGCCGACCGTCCAGAGCCCGAACGAGAACTTGTCCTCGGGGATTGGTGCGCGCACGATATGTAGCCTCCTTGCTATTTGTATCGCGGCACAACTTATGACGCCTAAGCGGGTCTGTCAAGGTCGAAGGACCCTTCGAGCGGGATCGAGACCACTAAGTTGCGTCGGCGGACTATATGAGGCTGCCCCCAGCCCCCCGCCGCGGAGAACGCCGTCATAGACAGCGGCGCCCCACCCGCGTCCTGCGAGTGGGGCGCCACGACGCCGCGATCCCGGAGCCGGCGGCCCAGGAGACGACCCGACCGCCCCGAGGAGGGCGGAAAGGCCAGCGCGTCAGTCGATCAGATCGTGGATCATGACCACCTGTTCACGGCCCGGCCCAACACCGATCCCGGAGATACGGCAGCGGATCAGTTCCTCCAGGCGCCGCACATAGGCTTGGCAGGTCGCGGGCAGTTCCTCGAAGGACCGCGCCTGCGAGATGTCCTCGCTCCAGCCGTCCAAGTACTCGTAGATGGGCTTGGCCGCCACGATGTCGTCCATGATGACCGGATAGGTCTCCACCCGGACGCCGTTGACGTCATAGGCGACGCACACCGGGATCTTGTCCCAGCCGGTCAAGATGTCGAGCTTGGTCAAGAAGACATCCGTGACCCCGTTGTAGGTGCAGGCCGCCTCGACGACCAGCGGATCGAACCAACCGCACCGGCGCGGGCGCCCCGTGGTCGTCCCGAACTCGCCACCCGCATGGCGCAGGCGGTCACCGTCGGCGTCCAGCAGTTCGGTCGGGAACGGCCCCTCGCCCACGCGCGTGGTGTAGGCCTTGGCGATCCCGACGATGCGGTCCAGCCGGGTCGGCCCCACGCCGGAGCCGGTGCAGGCCCCGGCCGCGATCGGGTTGGAGGAGGTGACGTAGGGGTAGGTGCCGTGGTCGACGTCGAGGTGGTGCGCCTGGGCCCCCTCGAACACGACGAGCTTGCCCGCATCGAGGGCGTCGTTGAGCTCACGGGCCACGTCGCGCACCATCGGGCGGACGCGGTCGGCGTAGCTCAGCAGTTCGTCGGCCACTTCACCGGGATCGATGGCGAGTTGGTTGTAGATCTTGACCAGGGACTGGTTCTTGGCCGCCAGCGCCGCCTCAACCTTGTCGCGCAGCAACTGCTCATCGAGCAGGTCCTGGATCCGGATCCCCACGCGGTTGATCTTGTCGGCGTAGGCGGGCCCGACCCCACGCCCCGTGGTGCCGATCTTGCGCTTGCCGAGGAATCGCTCGGTAACCTTGTCCAGCACCTTGTGGTACGGCGCGATGATGTGGGCATTCGCCGAGATCACCAGCCGGGACGTGTCGACGCCGCGCGCCTCCAAGGCGTCGATTTCGGAGAACAGGACGCCGAGATCCACGACCACGCCGTTGCCGATGACCGGGACGCCCGGATTGAGAATGCCCGAGGGCAACAGGTGGAGGGCGTACTTCTCACCGTTGACCACCAGCGTGTGACCGGCGTTGTTACCCCCCGAATAACGGACGGTGTAATCAACACGGTCGCCGAGTTGGTCGGTGGCCTTGCCCTTTCCCTCGTCGCCCCATTGCGTACCGATGACCACGATGCCTGGCATGATCGCCTCTCACTGCACAAACGGAAAGCCCGGCGCAAGTGCGACCCGGGCTCTTACACGCAGAGTGTACCGGGATGCGGCGGCACGCCACCGAGGTCCGCCTAGTGGTCCCCCGGCGCCCACGCGCCCACGACCGCTACAGGACCAACGGCCGCGACGTCGCCAACGCCACGTAGCCCGACTCCGAGGCCTCCAGGAGAAAAACGACGCAGCGCTCGTACTCGGCCTGCTCGCCGATGCGACGCGCCGCGCACGCCAAGGCCCACAGCACGCGCAGGAAGCCCTGGTTCGGCTCGTGCTCCCAGGGGATCGGGCCCTTGCCGCGCCAGCCTGCCCGCCTCAGCGCGTCCAGCCCGCGGTGGTACCCGGTGCGGGCGAAGGCGTAGGCCGTGACGTCTCCTTGCTGCGTCCGGGCGCGCATCGAGGCCTCCGCAAGGAGCGCCCAGACCAGCGACGAATCCGGATGCCGCTCCACCACGTCGAGGAAGCGGGCGTCCTCGGTGGCGAGCAGGTCAGCCAGCGCCGGGTCCTCGGGCAGTTCCGTCCGCCCCACGGGGGCGGCCAGGAGCAGGGTGCGCGCGTCATCGGCCATGTCGGCCAGCCTAAAGCCAAGCGCGGCCATGACGCAGACACAACACGACGAAACGGTGACGCAGCGAAGAGGAGGAGGTGTCTCGTCAGCGCCGCCCCTGGTGGCTGTGCCTCGCCCGAGGGCGCACGCCCTCACCGGTGGGACACTGGATCAGTGACCATGCCCGTCGCACCACCACCGGGCTGGGCCCCCGGGGACCCGGCCTATCGCCGCATCACCGTGGCTCTCTTCCTTGCCGGTCTTGCGACGTTTGCCCTGGTGTACTGCACTCAACCTTTGCTGCCACTCCTGGCGGACGCCTTCGACATCACGCCCGCGGCTGCCACGCTGTCGGTTTCGGTCACCACATTGTCCATGGGCGTGGCGTTGCTGGTGTTTGGCCCCCTCTCCGACTCCGTGGGACGCCTGGGGCTGATGCGCATCACGTTGCTGGTCGCCGCATTGATCGCGGTCGCGTCGGCGTTCTCCCCGTCCTGGTGGATCCTTCTGGCACTTCGGGGCGCCTTGGGTTTCGCGGTCGCGGGGCTCCCGGCCGTGGCCACCGCCTACCTCCGCGAGGAGATCGACCCGGCGTGGGCCACTCCCGTGACCGGCCTCTATATAGGCGGCACCGCCATCGGTGGCATGTCAGGACGCCTCATCACGGGATGGCTGGCCCAGGGTTTCGGCTGGCAGATCGCCTTGGGAGGCATCGGGGTGATGTCGCTGGTCATTGCCGTGGGGCTCGGCGTCCTCCTTCCCCCGGCACGACGCTTCACCCCGACGCCCCTGCGGCACGAGGAACTCCTCGACAACGCCCGGCGGATGGTGGCCGACAGAGGTTTGCTCACCTTGTATGGCATCGGGTTCTGCGCGATGGGCGCCTTCGTGGCGGCCTTCAATGGGTTGTCCTTCCGGCTGGCCGCGCCGCCCTTCGGCCTGCCGGTCGGGGCAGCCTCCCTGGTCTTTGTGACCTACGTGATCGGGTCGTTCAGTTCGCCGTGGGCGGGGCGGCTCGCGGCGCGATTCGGTTTCCGGGCCGTCGTACCCGCCGCACTGGCCGTCTTCGTCGCCGGGGTGGCGTTAACCCTGGCCCCGAACCTGGGGGTGGTGATCGTCGGGGTGGGGGTCATCACGTTCGGCTTCTTTGCCGCGCATGGGGTCACCAGCGGATGGGTGACGGCCAGGGCCGCCAACCGGGGGCGCGGCACCGGCATGGCCGGGTCGTTGTATCTCGCGTTCTATTACGCCGGTTCCTCGGTCTGGGGCGCCGTCGCGGGAACAGCCTGGTCATGGGGTGGCTGGGTGGCTGTCGCCGCCGTGTCCGGAGGGCTCGTCCTCATCGCCTGGGTGTTGGCACTCTCGATGCGCCGCGTTCCGCTCGCCCCTGCCCGCCCCTACGATGCGCCGCTGCCCTGATCCTCAGCGATCCAGGGTCTCTCCCGAGCGGTCGAGCAAGACCTCGGCCGCCACCACGTCGACCAGCGTCCGTGCGCTGGCTTCGGCCAAAGCGCTGTGTCCTTGGGTGATCGCGGCGGCGACACGCAAGTGGAGCACCACTGATCGGGGGTCCGGCTTCGGCTCCAACAATCCCAACCGGTTGCGTTCGGTCAGGACGGAGGCGACCACCTCCCCGAGCGCGGCGAAATGGTCGTTGCCCGACGCGGACAGCAAGACGCCGTGAAACGCGACGTCGGCAGCGAGGAACTCTGCGGAATCGCCCAGTGACGCAGCCGCGAGGTCGCGCATCGTCTCCGCGTAGCGGGTCAGTTCCGGGCCCGACTGGGGGGAGATACCGGCCGCCAGGCGCGCCGCGATGGGCTCAACCCCAGCCCGCAACTGCATGAGCTGGTCTAGTTCTTGCACCCGGGCGGGCCCGGACATCCGCCAGTGGATCACCTTGGGGTCGGCGACATTCCACGTCGAGCGGGGCTGGACGACGCACCCCACTCGCCGCTTGATGGCGACCATGCCGAGCGACTCCAACATGCGCAGGGCTTCACGCGCGACGCTCCGCGACACCCCAAAGCGGGTCTCCACCTCCTGCACCAAGATGATGGATCCCGGCGCTACGGCGTCGGTGGCGATGGATAGCCCCAGTGCCTCCAGCACGGGTTGATAGGCCACGGGTGCGGGCATGGTCACCTCCGTCATTGGCTGTGATGTGGCTGTGATGTGGCAACGAGACGCCGCCTGTTGCAAAAGGTTAGACCTTTGTGACAACGTTCGCAGCACCGGCAGGTCCCACAAGGAAGCGGGGTTTCCCATGCGCATCGTCATCACCGACTGCGACCACGACGCCTTCGACGAAGAGCGTGCCGTGGTCGAGGCCAGCGGCGACGAGCTCATCATCGCGAACGCCACCGACCCCGCCGCCCTGATTGCCAACGCCCGCGGCGCGGACGCGCTCGTGGTTCAGTACGCCAGCATCACCGCCGAGATCCTGGACGCCCTCCCGCAGGTCAAAGTGGTCTCCCGCTACGGCGTCGGCGTCGACTCGGTCGACATTCCGGCTGCTACGGCGCGCGGCGTCGCAGTGTGCAACGTTCCCGACTACGGCACCGAGGCCGTCTCCGACCACGCCATCGCCCTCGCCCTCAACGCGGCACGCGAGGTGGCGCGGCTCGATCGAGGCCTGCGCGATGGACGCGTCGATTTCCCCGGCGTCCGGCCCATGCACCTGATCGGCGGCCGGGTCTTCGGCATCCTGGGGCTTGGCCTCATCGGCAGCGCGACGGCACGCAAAGCGGCAGGCCTCGGCTTCGAGGTGATCTGCCACGACATCGCGGCCGGGGATGCCAGCGAGTTCCGCGGCTACCCGCACGTCAGCCTCCCCGAGCTGCTGAGCCGCGGCCAGGTGATCTCGATTCACACACCGCTCACGGACCTGACGCGCCACCTCATCGACGCGGACGCCTTGGCCTCCATGCGATCCGACGCCATCGTCGTCAACACTGCCCGCGGCCCCATCGTCGACACAGCCGCCCTCGGCGAGGCTCTGCGGAACGGCCAGATCCGCGGCGCGGCCCTCGACGTCACCGAGACTGAGCCCCTGCCTGCGGACGATCCGCTGCTGAACATTCCGCAGCTCACGGTGACCCCCCACATGGCTTGGTACTCCGAGGAAAGCTACGGCGAGCTGAAGCGGCGCACCGTCGAGAACGCCGTCGATGTGGCCGCCGGTCGTACCCCTCGCAACATCGTCAACCCCGAGGTCCTGGGGGCCCCGGGGCGCAACCACGGCCTGACCGCCGAGGTGGCCCGCTGATGGCCACCCACCGGGAGCGACGCGCCAGCGCGTCGTTCCCCCACTAAGACCAGCAGAGCGTGCGGCGCGACCCAGACGCCCACACTCCTGGAGCCCCTACGTCCGGTACGGGCACATTGCAACGAAGCATGAGGAGATGACCAATGCAAGCCAAGAAGATCGCCGCGGCGCTCGTCGCGGGTTTCACCGCGCTCGCCCTGTCCGCTTGTGGCAACGGCATTGCCGGTGGGGGTAGCGGTTCTGGCGGCGGCGCCAAGACGACCTTCCGCCTGGCCTTCAACCAGACCGAAAAGCACCCGCAGTACAAGGCTGCCGAGGAGTTGGGCAAGAAGCTGGAGAAGGCCACCGACGGCCGCTACAGCATCGAGGTCTTCGCCAACGAAACCCTCGGCTCCCAAAACGAGGTGGTGCAGAACGTCTCCGACGGCACCGTCGACATGATGTACATCGCCGGACCGGTCCTGGAGTCCTTCAACAAGGACTTCATCGTCTTCAACCTCCCCTACATGTTCGATAGCCCCGAGGCGCAGGCCAAGGTCTTCGCCGACGACGCGGTCATGGGCGGCCTGAAGACCTCGCTGGAGGACTCCAAGAAGATCACCGTCTTGGGCGCCCTGCACGCCGGCACCCGGAACGTGTACAACGCCAAGCACGCGATCAAGAGCCCCGCCGACATGGCGAACCTCAAGATCCGCGTCCAGCAGTCCGACTCCCAGGTCCAGATGATCAAGGACATGGGCGGCGTCGCGTCCCCCATGGGCCAGGGCGAGGTCTACACCGCGCTGCAAAGCGGCGTCCTCGACGGCGCGGAGAACAACGAGACCGTGTTCAACGCCCTCAAGCACGACGAGGTGGCGAAGTACTACTCCTACACCCGTCACCTGATGATCCCCGACTACCTGGTCATGAGCACCACGGTGCTCAAGGGCATGCCCGAGGCTGACCGCAAGGCCCTCCTCGAACTCGTCCCGGGCGCGGTCGATCAGGCCAACACCGGCCTCCTGCAGTACGCCGCCGACTCCAAGAAGGCTTCGCAGGAGACGGGCGCCAAGTTCAACGACGACGTCGACGTCGCCGCCTTCAAGGCCGCAACCTCCGGGCTGGTCAAGGCCTCCATCAACACGCCGGTGCGCCAGGCGTTGTGCGACGCCGTCCAGAAGGCCAACGCGAAGGCGTAGCCGGACGGTCCCCGCGATGCCGGCCGAGCGCTTCGGCGACCGGCCGGCATCGCCGACCTCCCTCAAGAAAGGAACCCCATGCTCAACGCCCTCGAAGCGTTCAAGCGCGGGCTGGACGTCTTCTTGCGATGGTTCTGCATCGTCTTGTTCGTCGTCTTGGTCATGCTGGTGACCTGGCAGGTCTTCGTGCGCCAGGTCCTGCCCCTGCCGAACCAGGAGTGGACCGAGGTTCTCGCCCGCATCGTCTTCATCTGGCAGGGCCTCATCGGTGCCGCCTACGTGATCGGCGAAAAGGACGACGTCGCCATCGACTTCCTGGTCAACAAGCTGCCCGGTGGCGGCGTCAAGGTCATGCAGATCCTCGCCCACGCCATCGTCGCGTTCTTCGCCGTGTGGGTCATGTGCATCGGCGGCGGGCGCCTGGCGGCGTCCACCATGGACGACGTCGTCCAGTTGCTGCCCATCTCTCAAGGCGTCATCTACCTGGCGCTCCCGATCGCGGGCGGCATCATCGCCCTCTACTCGGCGATTCACATCATTCACACCATCGTCAACCCGGCGCCGACCGTCGTCGACCCCAATGAGATGGATCTCACCGACCTGCAGGAGGAGTCGATCTGATGAACGCTGCACTCATCGTTGGCCTCATCTTGATCCTCGGCATGTTCGTGCTGATGTCACTGGGCGTCTCCGTCTCCGTGTCCATCGGCCTGCCCTCTGCCGTCGCCCTCGTCGTCCTCATCGGCGCCGACAAGGGCCTCATCACCGCCGCTCAGAAGATCTACGGCGGCATCGACTCCTTCCCGCTGCTCGCCATCCCGTTCTTCGTCTTGGCAGGCACGATCATGAACAAGGGCGGCATCGCTCAACGTCTGATCGACCTGGCCCGCGCGCTCACCGGCAAGATGCCCGGCGCCTTGGCACAGACCAACATCATCGCCAACACCTTGTTCGGCGCGATTTCTGGTTCCGCTCTCGCTGGCGCGTCCGCGGTCGGCTCGATCATGGCCCCCGCGCAGCGCAAGGAGGGCTACGACATGCGGTTCGCGGCCGCAGCCAACGTCGCGTCCGCCCCCTCGGGCATGCTGATCCCCCCGTCGAACACGACGATCGTCTACGCGCTGGTCTCCCAGGCCTCGGTGGGCGCCCTGTTCCTGGCTGGCTACATCCCCGGCTTGTTGTGGGCGTTCACGTGTGGCGTCATCGTGTGGTGGTACACCCGCAAGAACCCGAAGCTTCGCGGCAGCCGCTGGGCGACGCCCAAGGAAGCACTGCTCGCCTTCTGGCGCGCCCTGCCCAGCCTGGGCCTGATCATCATCGTCATCGGTGGCATCATCATCGGCTTCTTCACCCCCACCGAGGGTGCGGCCATCGCCGTGCTGTACGCCTTCGTCTTGTCGATGGCCTACCGCAACATCGGCATGAAGGACGTCCCGAAGATCCTGCTAGACGCGACCCGCACGTCCTCGGTCGTCATCTTCTTGATCGCGCTGAGCTCGATCATGAGCTACGTCATGACGTACTCGCGGATCCCCAAGATGCTCGGCGAATGGCTGGTCTCGATCACGGACTCCAAGGTCGTGTTCTTGCTGATCATGATGGTCATGCTGCTCATCATCGGCATCCCGCTGGACGCCACCCCGGCCGTGCTGATCTTCACGCCGATCTTCCTGCCGATCGCCGTGCAGTACTACGACATCCACCCGGTGCACTTCGGCATGATGTTGGTCTTCAACATGGGCATCGCGGTGATCTCACCACCCTCAGCACCCGTGCTCTTCGTCGGCGCAAGAGTCGCGGGTCAAAAGGTCGAGAATGTCATCAAGCCCTTGATGCCGTTCTTCATTGCCCTCATCGTGATGCTCCTCATCATCCAGTTCGTTCCCGAGCTCTCGCTGTGGCTACCACGGCAGGCTGGGCTGATCCGATAAAGGAGACGTGATGAAGCAATTCGTGATCAAGGGTGCCGAGGACGCGACCGTCGAAGACGTCGCGACCCCGGAGCCGGCGGCAGGCCAGGTGCGCCTCCGCGTCCGGTATGTGGGGATCTGCGGTTCGGACCTGCACTACTACTTCCATGGGGCCAACGGCGCTTTCGTGGTGCGGGAGCCTCTGGCGCCGGGCCACGAACTGTCCGCCGTGGTCGATCTGGACCCCAGCGGCGAACTGGCGCCCGGCACTCCGGTGACGGTGCATCCGGCGACGTTCGGGCCCGACATCCCCGGCATGGAGGATCAGCGGCACCTGAGGCCTGGCGGGTCCTACTTGGGCAGTGCGTCCACGTGGCCGCACACCCAGGGCGCGCTCGCCGAGACGCTCGTGGTGGGCAAGGACATGATCCGCGTCCTGCCCGAGGGCCTCGACCTCAAGCGGGCAGCCCTGGCCGAGCCGTTGGCCGTTGCGCTCCACGCCTGCACGATGGCCGGAGACCTCACCGGGAAGAAGGTGGTCGTCTCCGGTGCTGGACCGATCGGGCTGCTGGTGGCGTTCGCCGCCCGGGCCCGCGGTGCGGCGCAGGTCGCCGTCTCCGACGTGCTGACCGGCCCGCTGGAGCGTGCGGGGCAACTCGGCTTCACCGAGGTGTACCGGGCGGGCGAGACGCCGATTCCGGCGGGCGCGTTCGACGTGGCCTTCGAGTGCAGTTCGGCCGCCCCTTCGGTGGCTGCCTGCCTGGCGGCGCTGCGTCCTCGCGGCACCCTCACCCAGGTCGGCATCCTGCCGGCCAAGCCCATCTCCCTCGACCTCAGTTCGCTGGTGTCGAAGGAGGTCTCGTGGGTGGGCTGCTTCCGCTTCGACAACGAGATCGACGAGGCGGTGACGCTGCTCGCCGAGCATCCCGAAGCGGACGCCGTGATCACCCACGTGGTCCCCGCCGATGACGCGATCCGCGCCTTCGAGGTGGCGAAGGACTCGCAGAACTCGGGCAAGGTGCTCGTCGAGGTGTGGGGAGCGCAGGAGGCGTGACCACGCAACCACGCGTTGGCCTGCTCGGCCCGGGCCTGATGGGGGCGCCGATGGCGTCCCACATCGCCCGGGCCGGGCATCCCACCACGGTGTGGGCGCGCCGCCGTGAGGCTGCCGACGCCCTCGCCGGGGAGGGCATCACCGTCGCTAGTACGCCCGCCGAACTGGCGGCAGCCAGCGACGTCATCATCGCGATGCTCCCGGATCTGCCGCAGTTGGAGGCGCTCACGGGTGGCCCCGACGGCTTGTGGGCCGGGCTGGGCGGTCCCGTCGTCCTCGTGGTCTCCTCGACGGTCTCCCCCGCCGGGGTCCGCGATTTCGCGGCGCAGGCCGCACACGACACCCACGGTCAGGTGCACGTCATCGACGCGCCGGTCAGTGGCGGCGAGGCGAAAGCTCTCGACGGCACGCTCTCGATCATGGTGGGTGGGCCGGACGCCGACGTGGCGGCCGCCTGGGGGGTCCTGAGCGCCTGTGGCTCCCCCACCCATCTGGGACCCCTGGGTGCCGGTGCGGTCACCAAGGCCTGCAATCAGCTCATCGTGGGTGCGGAGGTTGCGGCGTTGGCCGAGGCGTCCCTGCTGGCGCGCGACGCCGGTATCGACCTGGCCACCCTCTTCGACGTCCTGAATCGCGGGTTGGCGTCCTCGCTGGTCTTGGAGCAAAAGCGCGACAAGTTGACCACCGGGGATTTCACGGTGTCCGGCCCGGCCAAGTTCATGGCCAAGGACCTGCGGTTTGCCCTGGAGGCAGCCGCGGCCTCGCAGACGCCGTTGCCGTTGGCCACGTTCTTGCGCGGCCAGTACGAGGGTCTCAACGCTGCGGGCCTGGGCGATCTCGACATCGCCGTCATGCAGCGCTACATCGACGAACAATCGTGACAGGAAGGACGACGACAATGCAGAACCGTTACGCGTGCGCTCCGGAGCATGTCAAGACGATGGATACCACCGAACTCCGGGAGCGGTTCCTGATTGAGGATCTGTTCCAGCCAGGCGAGGTGTCCTTGGTCTACAGCCATCAGGATCGGATCATCGTGGGCGGCGCTGTGCCGACCGATGGCCCCTTGACGCTTCCGGTCCCCGCAGAGCTCCGGGCGACGAACTTCTGCGACCGGCGCGAGTTGGGGATCGTGAACGTGGGCGCGGACGCCGATGTGACCGTCGATGGGACGACGTACACGATCCAGAACAAGGGCTGCCTGTACGTGGGCCGCGGCGCGGGGGCGATCACCTTCGCGGCCCCGGGGCGCTTCTACCTGTTCTCCGCCCCGGCTCACACGTCGTATCCGACGGTGCTCGTCCAGCCGGGCGAGGGCGACCAGCGTCACTTGGGCGAGGCAGCCACCTCCAACGTCCGCACGCTGAACCGCTACATCCACCCCGACGGCATCCGGTCGGCGCAGATTTCGATGGGTGTGACGCAACTGGCTGAGGGCAGCATGTGGAACACCATGCCCGCGCACACCCACGATCGCCGGATGGAGGCTTACCTCTACTTCGACGTGGCCGATGACGCGCGCGTGGTGCACCTGATGGGGCAGCCGGAGGAGACGCGTCACCTGATCGTGGGCAACGAGCAGGCTGTCATCTCGCCGAGTTGGTCGATTCATTCTGGCGTCGGGACGCGCGCCTACACGTTCGTGTGGGCCATGGCCGGGGAGAACCAGGACTTCGACGACATGGATCACCGCACGATCACCCAGTTGCGCTGAGCTCACACGAGGTTCCCGACAACGCCCGTGGGGGCCGCCTTCCTTGAGGGCGTCCACCACGGGCGTTGTCGGTGCGTCGGGAGCGCGTAGACCCTCAGGCGTCGTGTTCGGCGATGAACGCCGCCAGGGTGTACCGCTGCTGCATGAGGCCCATCCCTCCGGCCGCGTGCCGTGTGAAGGGCTCGATGAGCCGCCCCAGGACACCGAAGGTGCGGTAGCCGAGCGTGTGGGTGAGGTCCGTGCCTCCGGGGGCTTCGTGGGCGATGAACCGGTGGTAGGTGAGGTTTTGTCCGCTCCAGGCCGTGTCCAGCATCTCCCACACCCAGGTGAGGTCCTCGCCTGCTTCCTCGGCGCGAAGGTGGGCGTGCAGCCTCAGCGAGCGGCGCCCGCCCAGACCGGTGACGACGGCCCCTTCCGGTGCGGTGGGGTCCTGGCCGTCGTCGCTCGCGGGGCCCAGCAGGGCGAGAGCCGCGGGGTCGCGCAGGGCAGCGATCACTCGCTGCGGGGGTTCGGCGATGAAGTGCGTCACGCTGCGCGCAAAGGCAGGTTCGGGGAGGAGGCCGGGCGTCACGGCGGCCCGCACCGTGCTGTAGGGCTCATCGGAGCCTTCTTTGAGCGGCGCGGCGAGATCTTGCGGGAGGACCCCATCGGCATGGACGAGCCGCCGGATGATCCCCGAGGGCTCCTGCAGCAGGAGCACCAACAGCGCAAACGTGTCGGGCGACTTCCCGGAGGCGGCTACCAGGGCGCGGGCGCGCTCACGCAGGTCGGTGGGCCACGCTTCATCGCTCTGCGCGCGCGGTGGGGGGATCGTGCCCTCCCTGTGGACGAGGCCGAGCACACCCAGGTCGGTGGCGAGCATTTCCTGGGTGCGGGCCCTGGCCGTGGTGAGGGTCACCCCGTGAGCCCCGAGCAGGCGTGCGGCTGCCCCGCCGATGCCGAGAAGCCCGAGGTACAGGTGGTCAACGTCGATGGCTGCGGCCCCGACGCGGCCCGCCTCGTGGGCGGAGGCATTCAGCCAGGCTTGGGTCACGGTCAGCTTCATCGGATACTCCTGGGGGAAAGGGATGCGGGGAGTCGCTTGGCGTACTTCTTGTGGACGGCCTGGCGGGTTACCCCGAGCGCGGCCGCGATCTCGGCCCAGGTTCGCCCCGCGCGGATGGCCTCTTCGACGTGCCGGTATTCGAGCATGTCGGCGAGGGATCGCAGCGAGGCGACGGCTCTCAGCGCGGTCAGCGGGTCCGTCGCATCGGCGGCGAGGTTCGCCAGGTCTCCTGGTTCCATATGAGCAACCTAGGTTGACACACCCTCACCTGTCAACCGTCGTTGACAGGTTGCGGATACCCGTGACAGGACAGCGCCAGGGCGACGCCCGCACACAGCGGACGTCGCCCTGGCGACAATCAGTTCGGGTCTCGGCCCGAAACCGGAGGGATCAGGCGTGCGTGCCGACCGAACCCAGGTTCTGGCAAGCCTCGACGACGCGCGCCGTCATGCCACCCTCGGCTTCCTTGCCCCACGCGCGGGGGTCGTACTTCTTCTTGTTGCCGACCCCCCCGTCGATCTTCAAGACGCCCTCGTAGTTCGTCATCATCCACCCGGCAACCGGACGGGTGAACGCGTACTGCGTGTCGGTGTCGACGTTCATCTTGATGACGCCGTAGGAGACGGCCTCGGCGATCTCCTCGGGGGTCGAACCGGACCCACCGTGGAAGACCAGATCGAACGGGCGCTCAGTGCCGTACTTGGCGGCGACGGCGTCCTGAATCTCCTTCAGCACGGCCGGACGCAGCTTGACCGACCCCGGCTTGTACACGCCGTGAACGTTGCCGAAGGTCAAAGCGGTGATGTAGCGCCCCTTCTCCCCCAGGCCCAGGGCGGCGGCGGTAGCCAGGCCGTCCTCGATGGTCGAGAACAGCTTCTCGTTGATCTCGTTGGCGACGCCGTCCTCTTCGCCGCCGACGACGCCGACCTCAATCTCGAGGATCTGGTGGTTGGCGGACGTCTTGGCGAGCAGTTCCTCGGCGATGGCCAGGTTCTCGGCCAGCGGCACGGCCGAACCGTCCCACATGTGGGACTGGAACAGCGGGTTCTTGCCGGCCTTGACGCGCTCGGCGGAGACCTCCAGGAGCGGACGGACGTAGGTGTCCAGCTTGTCCTTGGGGCAGTGGTCGGTGTGGATGGCGATGTTGACCGGGTACTGCTCAGCCACGACGTGAGCGAACTCGGCCAGCGCGACGGCGCCGGTCACCATGTTCTTCACGGCCTGGCCGGACGCGTACTCGGCGCCGCCGGTCGACACCTGGATGATGCCGTCGCTGCCGGCGTCCGCGAAGCCCTTCAGGGCCGCGTTCAGGGTCTGGGACGAGGTCACGTTGATGGCCGGGTAGGCGAAGCCCTGCGACTTCGCCCGGTCGATCATCTCGGCATAGACCTCAGGCGTTGCGATCGGCATTCTTTACTCCTCACAGAAGACTTCGTGTGCGCCTTCTATTGTGTCTCATCCGGTGATCCGGCGCAGCAGCCAGCCCCGGGTAGCCGACCCGCGAGACAGCCAGGCTCAGGGAGCAACCAGTTGAAGCTGCTGCTCGACGGAGATGTTCCGGTCGATCGGCGCCAGATCGAGACCCAACCGGTTGCCTGACAAGGCCCGGACGGCGTTGTCGACCGCCGCAGGGGTCTGGTCGAGCCATTGCAGGGGAAGCGTCCGCCACGTCCCAGCCTTCGAGACGACCACGAGCGTCGCGCTCCGGCCCCGCCGGGGCGGCTTGACGAGAAAGGCCCGGATCGCCGACCACGGCACCGGCCCATCGAGGAAAATCCCGTCGCGGCCCACCCCCAACGCCAGGCCCTCGTGCAGCGCATTGACCGTGCGGCGGGCCAGCACCAACCCGACGATGCTCCCCACCAGGAAGGCCACCGTGATGCCCAGGCTGATCCCCACGACCCACCAGAAGCCCGGCCACAGGTTCGCCTGATTGAGCCACCAGATGACGGCCCACACGAGCACGGAGATCACCAAGGAAACGACGCGCCACACGACGCGACGGCGCTGAAGACGCCATCTCGCCACGGCGGGGGCCGGGTCGACCAGCACCGGATAGCTGAGCACGTCCATGGCGGCGAGCTTACCGGGCGGGTTCAGCCGCGATGCTGGAGCGACCACTGGTACATCGCGATCGCTGCGGCGGCACCCGCATTGAGCGAGCGCGTCGACCCGTACTGGGTGATCGCGACCAGCCCCGAGCAGAGAGCCAGCACCTCGTCGGTCAGACCGGGACCCTCCGATCCGAACACCAGGCAGCAGTCCCGGGGAAGCACCGCCGTCTCCAAGGGCACCGAGCCCGGCAGGTTGTCCACGCCGATCGCCGTGACCTGATGGTCCTGCAGCCACGCCGCGAAATCCTCGGCGCTCGGGTGGTGGAACACGTGCAGGTAGCGGTCGGTCACCATGGCCCCGCGCCGGTTCCAACGCCGACGTCCGAGAATGTGCACTCCGGCCACGTTGAAGGCATTCGCGGTGCGGACCACCGAACCGATGTTGAAGTCGTGCTCCCAGTTCTGGATGGCGATGTGCAGGCCCGCACGGTGGGCGTCCAGGTCGGCGACGATCGCCTCCACCGACCAGTAGCGGTAGCGATCCAGCACATTGCGACGATCCCCGTCCGCCAAGAGCGCAGGATCTAGGCGAGGATCGTCCGGCCACGGGAGCGGATGCGGCCCCACGCCAACGGTCGGGGCGGTGGGATCGTTCCATGCGCCCAGGTCCTGGGCAGACTCCTGCTCGTTCATCGGCTCACACCCTAGTCGGCGGACGCCTGCCAGCGCGGCGGACCACCGCCGGGGCTCCGCCTTTCCCCTCCCGGTAGGCTCGGGCGGACCCTTGTCGCTCCACAGAGAGATTCGCATGTCGCACACCGAGTCCCCCGACACGACCCCGACGCCCCACCTGGACGCCCCCGAGTCGATCGGCGCCTGGCTGGTGCGGCTCCTGAAGGGCATCGCCATCGGTATCGGCTTCATCCTCCCGGGGCTCTCGGGTGGCGTCTTGGCCGTCATCTTCAAGATCTACGACCCGATGATCAAGTTCTTGGCCAATGTGCGTCAGCGCTTCTGGTCGAATGTGCGCTACTTAATCCCCGTGGGCATCGGCGGCGTGATCGGCGTCGTGCTGTTCTCGATCGTGGTGGCTGCGGCGTTCGGTCGCTACGAGGCCGCCTTCGTCACCTTGTTCATCGGATTCGTGATCGGGACCTTCCCCTCGCTGTGGCGCCAGGCAGGCAAGCAGGGCCGGACCGTCCGCGACTACGCCATCTTGGGCATTGCCGCGGTGGCCATCTTCGCGATCATGCTGGTGGGCGGCCAGTCCGATCTCACCGTCCAGCCCAACATCGGCGTATGGCTGGCCTCGGGCGCGCTCATCGGCCTGGGGGTCATCGTGCCGGGCATGAGCCCCTCGAACTTCCTCATCTACTTCGGCCTCTACGACAAGATGGCCGCCGGGATCAAGGATCTGGATCCCGGGGTGTTCATCCCGTTGTTCCTGGGGCTGGTGCTGTGCGTCATCCTGTTCGCCAAGGCAGCCAACTGGGCCTTCAGTCACCACTATGCGGCGATGTACCACTTCATCTTGGGGATGGTGGTCGGCTCCTCGGTCGCGATCTTCCCCACGGTGGTGTTCGCGCCGGGCGCGATGGAGAAGGCGGAGCAGTCGCTGCCGATCTTCCTGCTGAGTTGCGCGGTCATGCTGGTGCTCGGCGTCGTCGCCTCCTGGCTGTTCAGCAAGCTGGAGGATCGTTACTCCGACGAGCGCGAGGCCATCGAGGCCACGGGCGACTAGGCGCGAGGCGCCTCGCGGCGCCCCCCCTGGTCAGCGGCGACTAGCATGCGGCCCATGGACCCCGTCGAGCGATCGCCACAGGAGCACGGGCGTGCCGCCTTGATCGCGGCGATCGTCGGCGAACTCCAGGGCCTCTCCCTTTCCTCGGATCGGATCGGGGCCGCTTTTGCGGCGCGTCACGACCTTCACCAGACCGACTTTCGCGCGCTCACGGCGATCACCCGAGCCGAGCGCTTGGGCGACCCGCTGACCGGACGACGGCTGGCCGACGCCTTGCAACTGTCACAGGCGGCGGTGAGCTACCTGGTGGACCGCCTCGCCGCGTCCGGCCACGTGTGGCGCGAGCCCGACCCACGGGATCGGCGCCAAACCCTCTTGCGGATCGGCGCACGAGGGCGCGAGGTGGCCGGTTCTTTCTTCGGCCCGCTCGCAGTCACCCACGAGGCTGCGCTGGCCCCCTACAGCGCCGCCGACCTTGAGTTGTGCCTGCGTTTCCTCGCCGATGTCAACGGCGCGCTGACCGCGTTCGGCGAGGGTCCCTCCCCCGGAGATACTTCAGTCATTTAAGGGCTTGGTCTATCCTGGCGGGGTGAGCGCCACCGCTAAACGCTGGGCCGGGCCCATGGCCTTGTACCTGCTGGGCATCTTCATGGGTGCCCTCGACACCGGGATCATCACTCCCGCGCGCCCCCTGATCTCCACGCAACTCGGCGTCGACGAATCCGCCGGAATCTGGATGATCACGATCTACACGCTCGCCTACGCGGCGGCGATCCCCATCATGGGCAAGCTCGCTGACCGCAGCGGACGCAAACCCATCTACCTGCTGTCCATCGCATTGTTTGGCGCCGGGTCGCTCCTGTGCGGGTTGTCCCAAGACGTCGGCAGCTTCGGCATGCTCATCGCCGCGCGGGCGCTCCAGGCCATCGGGGGCGGCGGCATCCTGCCGATTGCGACCGCGGAAGTCGGCACCACGGTGCCCCAGGAACGTCGCGGCCTCGCGTTGGGCCTCGTCGGAGCCGTCTACGGGGTGGCGAACATCTTCGGCGCCTCGGCGGGCAGCCTCGTGCTGCAGATCGCCGGGGCCGAAAACTGGCAGTGGATCTTCTACATCAACATCCCCATCACCCTCGCCATCCTCGTCACGGGGGCCCTGATCCTGCCCAATCACACCAGCGAGAAGGTCGCCCCCATCGATGTGTGGGGCAGCCTCGTCCTGGTCGCGATGATCCTCTCCCTCCTGTACGGGCTGCGGAACCTCGACTACCTCGATGTGGCGACCAGCATCACCAGCACCGAGGTCTGGCCCTTCCTCGCGGCGTTCCTGGCTCTTCTGCCCGTCCTCATCGTCGTCGAGCGACGCGCCGCCGACCCTGTGCTTCACCTGTCCTACTTCACCGATCGCGGCATCGCCTTGACGTTGCTGTTGTCGTTGCTGAGCGGGGTCATCTTGATGGGGGTCGTGTTCGTCCCGGAGTTCGCGGAGAACGCGCTGCGCCTGCCCGCGGGCAGCGGCGGATATGCGGTGATCGCACTGGGGCTGACGTCCGGCGTCGGTGCCCCACTGTCGGGACGCCTCACCGACCGCTTCGGCCCGCGCCTTGTCCTGGGGTTCGGGGCCTTGATCTGTCTTCTTGCCGCAGTGTCGCTGATCGGGTGGGCGATCCCCGCGCCGTCGACGGTGAGCGTCATGGTGTCGCTGTGCCTGCTCGGGCTCGGGCTCGGGTTCGTCGTCGGTTCTCCGCTGAACTACATGATGCTGGAACGTACGGCCCCAGAGGATTCCAGTTCCGCACTGGCCACCTTGTCGTTGATGCGCTCGATCGGGACGACGCTGGCCCCCGCGGTGATGGTCGGCTTCCTCGCCCAGGCGGGCGGGGTGATCCAGGCGGACGTGACGGCTGCGCTCCCGCGCAGTGTCCCGGCACCGGCCCTCCCGCATGCCGCCGAGTTGCAGGCCACGTTGACCCGCTGGAAGTCGGACCCGGACCTGGCCGACCGCCTGGGCACCCTGGATCCGGCGCTGTTGGCCCCCACCGATCTCACCATTGATCCCACCGCCGGGGGCACGTTGCCTGAGCCGCTGGTCCAGGAACTCCGCACCGCGGACGTGACCACCATCGTCGCCGTCTCCAAGGATGTCGCCCGCGCCATGTTCGCCCGCGAGACCCCGCACACGATCGAAACGATCACCGCGGGCGTCACCAGCGGCATCGACGGGGTGGACGCCGGCCTTGCTGGCACGGCGGACGCTGAGAAGAAGATGACCGACAGTCTCGCCACCATGTCCGCGAACCTCACCGCCATGGCGGAGGCGCAACAGAAGATGTCGCGCCAGCTCAACGAGATGGACGAGGGGTTGGCTGGCATGCGCAAGGGTGTGGCCGGTCTTGACGCCGGGATCGCGGGCATGAAGAAGGGCATCGCGGGGCTGGATCGGGCGGTGGCGGGCATGGACGAGGGCCTGACCGCCCAACGCGCCGCGCTAGCGGGGGCGGAGCAGGGGGCGGCTGCGGCGGCGCACTCCCCCGACCCGGGCGTGGCGTCGCAGGCGGCGGCGCAACTGGCTGGGTTGCGTGGAGCGGTGCAGGATCTGGAAAACAAGCGTGCCGCGGCCGTCAGCCAGCGCACGGGCCTGCAGGCCAAGCTGGACCAAGCGGTCGCCAAGCGGGCTGACCTGGTGGCGTCCCAGGCGAAACTGCAACAGGGACGCTCCGCGCTCGCGCAGGCGCGCACCAAGCTGACCCGCGGGCGCGACGAACTCCTCACCGCGCACAGCGACCTCACCGATGCCCGGGCGGCGCTGCTGGCCAAGCAGGATGAACTGCGCACCACCCGTGAGCAGATGGTTGAGCTCCGCGACGCGATCCCTGCGGCATTCGACACCGCCTTGACGACCTACCTCGACGAGATCGACCAGGCGGCCCCCGACATCGAACTGGCCTACCAGCGTGGCCTCAATCAGGGGTTCCGGGGCGTGTACCTGCTGTTTGGCGGGGCCGCGGCCCTCGCGCTCGTCGCGCTCGCACTTGTCGGACGCCCCCGGACCTGAACGCCGGTTCGGCCCTACCACCCCCACTAGGCGCCGCCCGGGGAGGCTGCTCCCCCAGCGCAGCAGGGGGCACCTACCCCCGCTGCTATCCCGGCGTCGGCAACGAGACGGCCCCCTTATGCGGCTCTTCACAGATGAGGGTGTAGCTGTGGTGCGACCTGGGGCGGCGCGTCGGTGTCGGGGTGAGGGTCGAGGTCTTCCGATGATGGGAGTTCTCACACAACCCGTCCGGAAGACCTCGACGTGCCT
>NZ_PPCV01000011.1 GCF_004126535.1 Propioniciclava flava
GGCTCATCCGAATCCAGGGTGTAGTCGGGTCTGAACCCGCCGGTCTCGAGCAGGGATCTGGCGATGTAGTTGGTCAGGTTGCGGAACCCCAGCGCCGAGCCGCGCAGGTGCTCGAGCCTGCCGTTGATCGCCTCGGTGGGTCCGTTGGAGGTGCTGGGCCGGTCGAAGTAGGCCAGGACGTCGGCGGCGCGCTTCTTCAGCGTCCTGCCGAGCTTGGTGATCTCGACCAGGGCCTTGGGGACGCCGGTGCTGATCGAGTCGATGAGCCGGGCCATCAGCTCGCGGCCGTGGCGCCGGTTCTCGTGGCGGTAGGCGGCGATCATGCGCTGGTAGACGCTCCAGGTGACCTCGACCTCGACGTGGGCGTCGTCGGCGAACAGGGTGTCCAGTCGGTCCTTCTGCTTGTCGTTGAGCAGGTCGGCGCCGGTGGACAGGGTCCGGCGGGCGGCATAGAGCGGGTCGCCCTTGCGGCCGCGGTGCCCACAGATGGCCTGCTGAACTCGCCGTCGGCACTCATCGAGCGCCTCGCCAGCGAGGCGCGTGACGTGGAAGGGATCTAGCACGGTCACCACGTCGGGCAGTTCCTCGACGGCGGCGGTCTTGAACCCGGTGAAGCCGTCCATCGCGACCACCTCCACGCCGTCGCGCCACTCCTGCGGGCGGTCGGCCAGCCAGGTCTTGAACGCCTGCTTGGAGCGTCCTTCGACCATGTCCAGCAGCCGTGCCGGGCCGGTGCCATCTCGCACTGGGGTGAGGTCGATGATCACGGTGACGTACCTGTCGCCGCGACGGGTGTGCCTCCACACGTGCTCATCGACCCCGACGACCTTCACCCCCTCGAAGCGGTGCTCCTCGTCGATCAGCACCCGCTTGCCCTCGGCCAGAACGGCGTCGTTGGCGGTGTCCCAGGCCACCCCGAGCCCCTCGGCGACCCGAGCCACGCTCAGGTGCTGGACCACGATCCCTTCCAGCGCCCACCGCAGAGCGCGCCGAGACAACTTGGCCCGGGGCTCGGCCGCGGCGGTGGTGTCCTGGCGCCACACATACCCACAGCCGCTGCAGCGGTAACGGCGCACGACGACCTCCAGCGTCGTGGGCCGCCAGCCCAGTGGTTCGTGGGCAAGCCGTCGGACCACGGTGTCACGTGGTCTCCCTTCGCAGCCGCAGCGCCGGCACCACTGGTCGGGCTCGACCACCTGGCAGGCCAATACGGCACGATCCGGCTCGAGTCGCTGCCCGGTGACAACGAGGCCGAGTTCGTCGAGGCGGCAGAAGGCAGTCAGGTCGGGGCTGGCGAACGCATCAGCGCGCCCGCCGACGGTAGCGTCGTGCACGTCGAGGTCTTTCGGGCTGAGTGTGTAGGAACTCTCATCCTCGGGAGACCTCGACCCTCACCCCGACACCGACGCGCCGGCCCGCCGCGCGACGTGCGCTACACCCTCATCTGGGAAGAGCCCCTTCCCCTCGACCGAGTAGCGACGCGTCGTCGGCTTCCCATTCGCCAGTTCCTTCGGCATAACCCCATCCTCGTTTCCAAGGTCAGGAGTCTCCAACAAACTCAGGGCGCTTCATGCCACCCGATCAAGGGCCACGGCCTGGCCCCCGACACCAACACCCGCAACCGGCTCATCACCCAACTCCGCGCCCCAGCCGAACGAGCCAATGCCATCATCAAACACTTCAAGGCCCTCCAGAAAGTCACCCTCGACCCCTGGCGCATCACCCAGATCGTCCGCTCAGCCCTCGTGATCGCTACTCACGTGCGAGGAGCCTGGTGAGAAAACCTCAGTGTCCTCCTTGGATCTGGGGGTGGCGCTCGACGGTTTCAAGCCGGGTCGCCGAGGACGGCGTGGTCAGGGACGAGCATGGGCTCTGCCGTGTCGATGCGGGCGTGGCCGCGGACGGTTACGCCTTGCCCGAAGCTGACGTCACCCAAGACCGTGAGGCTGCGTGCTCCGAGCAGGCCCAGGGGGTAGGGGATGCGGCGATCGAAGTCCTGGACGATCTTGTAGTGGTTGTCCAGACGGATCTCAGGAATCGGTCCTCGGGCGGTCAGGTGGTGATCCTCATCCAAGGAGAACAGGTCCGAGCGCAACAGCAGGAGTTCATTGGTGGTCTTGACCGGCAGGAACCGGTTGCGGTCCACGCCGATGGCACTGGCTCCCGGGAACACCTCGATGGCGGCACCCATCGCGGTCTCCATCTGGATGACCGCGGGTGAGGTGGGGTCCGCCGGATCGACGGTCTTCTCGTTGCGGATTAGCGGAAGGCCCAGCACGCCGGTGCGTTCCTGAAGGGTTCGCTTGAGCACGGGCAGGTGGACCCACAGGTTGTTGGTGTGGAAGTAGGGATGGCGGTGCTCGTCGGTGAAGAAGTCCATTTCCTCCGGCGCTGTCTGCGCCGTGTCGCGCAGTACCAGCTGTCCGTCGCGGCGGCGGATCGCCAAGTGCCCGCCCTTGCGGTCATTGGCGGTACGGGTGCACAACTCTGCGGCGTACGGGGCAGATGACTGGGCGAACCAGCCGGCCAGGAGTGCGTCCGGTGTGGCCCCGAGGTTGTCGCCGTTGCTCAGGAACAGGTATTCGTAGCCACGCTCCAAGAGCAGGTCGAGGATTCCAGAGTCGTCCAGCGCGGTATAGACGTCCCCGTGGCCCGGTGGGCACCACTCGAGGCTGGGGTCGCGAGGCCAGTCGATCGGAGTGAGGTCGTCGACCCTCAGCTTCGGCTCCTGGTTCTGCAAGAAGCACAGGGGCAAGCCCGGGACGGCGAGCTGGGGGTATGCCTCGAGCGCGCGGCGGGTGTCGGCGTCGGTACGGAAGGAGTTCATGAACAGAAGCGGCAGTCGCACGCCATGGCGCTGACGGGCGGCCAGCACTTGGCGGGCGATGATGTCGAGGAAGGTCAGCCCGTCGCGGACCTCCAGCAGGTTCTTGGCCTTGGCCAGACCCATCGACGTACCGAGGCCGCCATTGAGTTTGAGGATCGCCGTCCGGTCGAGTGCATCCTCTGCCTCACGGCGATCGATGTCGACGTCGCTGGCCATGTCGACCTCGAGGAGGGGTTCGATGTCGGCTTCGCGGACATACCCGCCGGCTCCATCGGCCAAGTTCGCATAGTGGGACTCGAACACCCGGATCGCTGCTGCTCCAACCCCTGCTGCATGCATCTTGTCGCGGGCCTGGGTCAGGCCAATGTCAGTCATGGTGTTCTCCTTCTGCGGTGCTGGGGATCCCGCTGCTTGCGCGGACCTGGAGGTGTGGTGGTACGAGGATGGACTCCCGGACCGGGCCGCCATGGTCGCGGCGGTCGATCTGGCGCAACAGGACGTCGACCAGGTGGAAGCCGATCGTGGTGAAGTCCTGCTGGACGCTGGTCAGCGGGGGCCACAGCCAGGCGGCGCTGACGTCGTCGAAGCCGACCACGGCCACGTCACGGGGAACCCTGCGGCCGCGTTCGTGCAGGGCTCGCAGGAGTCCAGCGGCCATCTCGTCATTGGCGACGAGCACCGCGGTGATGCTGGGGTCATCGGCGACCAAGAAGCCGGCGCGGTACCCGGAGGCGGGGCTCCAGTCACCATGGCTGACCGTCGCGGGCACCCGACGTCCAGCCGCCTGGAGGGACTCTCTCCAGCCCTGCTCCCGCTGCCTCGACTGCACCGAGTTTCGCGGCCCGGCAACCAGGTGCACAGTGTCGTGCCCCAGGCCCAGCAGGTGGTCGACCGCGAGGCGTGCTCCGGCCTGTTGGTCGAGGCCCACGTTCGGCACAGACAGGTCCGCCCAGGAGTCGGCCAACACCACGGGCAGGGACGGCGGGATGCGCACCGTCGCCAGTTCGGCCGTCTCCAATCCCAGCACGACCAGGCCCGCGACGCCCTGCCGAGCCCGTGCAATCGCGCGGTTCACGTCCTCGGCCGACCCGCTGGCCGCGTGGGCCAAAGCCACGTCATACCCGTGCTGGCGTGCCGAGGTGCACACCGCATCGATGATGTTGGCCTCGCCTGTCCGGTTGAGGTGGTGGGCCACCACACCAATGCTTGACGACCGCCCTGCTCGCAGTGCCTGGGCGGCCGCGTTGGGGGCGTAGCCGAGCTGCGCCATCGCCGCGAGCACCTTTTGCCGAGTCGGTTCGGCCACCGACTGTGTTCCATTGGCCACTCGGGAGACGGTTTGCGCCGAGACCCCGGCCACGGCTGCGACGTCTCGTGCGGTGGCACGGCCCGACCAACCAACGCCACCCCGGGTCGACGAGCGCAGGACCTGGTCACTCATGCAAGACGCCCCGCGGCCGCGCTGGGAGTGACCAGGTGCACCTCCGGGATCGGGAAACCTTCCTGTTGCGCCCGCTCGACTACCGCGTGGGCAACGTCCGAGGCCCGCCCTCGCGGCACCGGCGCCACGATGCTCCCCCCGAAGCCACCGCCGGTCATCCGGGCGCCGAAGGCCCCCGCCTCGACGGCCGCCTCCACCGCACCGTCGAGCTCTGCGACGCTCACCTCGAAGTCATCACGCAGCGAGGCATGTGACTGGCTCATCAACCGGCCCGCCCCCACGGCGTCACACGCACCCAGAGCCTTCACCATGTCCTCCACCCGCCACATCTCGGTGATGGGGTGGCGGGCCCGGGACCGCATCTGCTCGTCCGGCAGCGCCGCCAGGAGCGGCTCGAGATCTTCGGGTCGGTTGCGGTCTGCCACCTCGCGCAGCGAAGCGACGCCCAATGCCCGGGCCGCCGCCTCGCAGCTCGCACGGCGTTGTCCGTACTGCCTGTCGGCCAATTCGTGACTGGCCCTGGTGTCGACCACGACCAGGTCGACACCCATCTCCCCCATGGGGAAGGCCACGTGCTCGACGGATCCGTCACGACAGTCCAGGTGCAGCAGCGTCCCAGCTTCCGACCTCAGTGACGCAGCCTGGTCCATGCCACCGGTCGGGGCTCCAGCCACCCGGTTCTCCGACTCGACGCACAGTGCGGCCAGGCGGGCGCGACCCGCGTCGTCGCCACCCATCGGTGCGCCGTTCAGCTCCCCCAGGGCCAGACCCATGGCGCACTCGACCGCAGCCGAGGACGACAGACCGGCGCCCACGGGAACGCAGGACACGATTGCGGCATCGAAGCCGGTTGTCGCCACGCCCTCTTCCCGCAGCGCCCAAGCGGGTCCCGCACTGTAGGCCACCCATCCTTCGACGCCGCCCGGCCGCACCTCTGCGAGGTCACCCCGCCACGGGGCGTCTGTCTGCAGACCGGTGACCAGGCGTACTGCAGTGTCGCTGCGACGCGCCACCGCCACGAAGGTGCGGTGCGGCAGGGCCATGGGCAGGCAGGTGCCGTCGTTGTAGTCGACGTGGTCACCAATGAGGTTCACCCGACCGGGGGCCGCCCAGACGCCGCCGGGTCGCCCGTCGAAGTGCTGCTGGAACAGTTCCAGCGCCGCGCGCGTGCCCTGCTCGTCACTCCATGCCTGCTGGGCCAGATCGTCACCCATCACGTTCCTACTCACCGCCGACCCCGGGCGTGTGGCCCAGCCGGAAGACCTCGTCGTCGACGTTCATGTTTGCGCGAACAAGTGCTCGCGCTCAAGACCTTGACATTCTGCACATCCAAGGCGCAGCATCGAACAAGCATCCCGATGGTGCCGCAAACATTTTTACGTGGAGGCGCAGAATGGTCGGCGAAGTTGCCGAGTCCGACGAGGCCACCGCCCCACAGGAGTTCCACCCCACCGTCGGGGCCGGAACGAACAGGAGCAGCGGTGAGCATCCCGAAGCACCACCAGGGCCTGGAGGTCCTGCACGAGAACACGCTGGCCGCCCATGCCTACTTCGTGCCGGCCTCAGCGGCAGTGACCGATGTCGTCACCGCCCGTGAGTCGTCCGACCGGGTCCAACTGCTCAACGGTCAGTGGGACTTCCGCTACCACCACTCGGTCAACGACCTGGACGAGGCCTTCATGGACCCCGGGTGCACGGTCGAGGGTTTCGCTCCAATCACCGTTCCGGGTACTTGGCAGCATCAGGGCCACGACGCTCACCAGTACACCAACGTGCGCTACCCGATCCCGCTGGACCCGCCCCACGTCCCCGTGGACAACCCCTGCGGCGCCTACCGGACCACCTTCGATCACCACGCCGACGCGGCGGCGCCCGACACGATGCTGGTCTTCGAGGGCGTCGACTCCTGCTTCTACGTGTGGGTGAACGGGCACTACGTCGGTTACAGCCAGGTCAGCCACGCCACGAGCGAGTTCGATATCACCGAGGCGCTCGTGGAGGGCACCAACCACATGGCGGTGTTGGTGTTCAAGTGGTGTGACGGCACCTACCTCGAGGACCAGGACAAGTTCCGCACCAGCGGCATCTTCCGCGACGTTTACCTCGTCGACCGCCCTACCCGTCACCTGTTCGACTACTTCACCACTACCCAGATCCACGAGGCCGGCGCCACGGTGCGCCTGCGTGCCTCCTACGTGGGTGGCCCGGTCGAGACCCGGGCCACGCTGCTCGGCGCAGATGGCACGACGGTGGCCAGCGGTGTGCTGGCCGAGGCCAACGACGCCCGCGGGTACAGCCACGCCGTCGAACTCCACGTCAACCGGCCACGCCTGTGGAACCCCGAGCACCCGGAGCTGTACACCCTGTTGCTGGAGATGCCAGACGAGGTCGTCACCGACCAGGTGGGTCTGCGAGAGGTCTCGATCGACGACGTGGTCCTGCGCCTCAACGACTGCCCGGTGACGTTGAGGGGCGTCAACCGCCATGACTCCGCCCCCGCCACCGGACCCACCGTCGACGTCGCCCACATGCGCCGCGACCTGGAACTCATGGTGCGGCACAACATCAACGCCGTGCGCAGCTCCCATTACCCCAACGACCCCCGCTTCTACCAGTTGTGCGACCAGTACGGCCTGCTGGTCATGTCGGAGGCCGACAACGAGAGCCACGGAACGCAGGCCCAGTTCCTGGCCGACGAGTCCTGGGACAACGTCGTCGAGCACTGGAACGAGCTGATCGCCGACAGTCCCGACTGGACGGAGGCGACCCTGGACCGCGTGCAGCGTTGCGTCCAGCGCGAGAAGAACCGGCCGAGCATCTTCTCTTGGTCGGCCGGCAACGAGTGCGCCTATGGCTGCACCCTCGAGGTCTCCCTGGCCTGGATGAAGGAGTTCGACCCGGACCGGGTGACCCACTACGAGAGCGCCTTCTACCGCGGTTCCAAGCGCAGCTATGACTACTCGAACATCGACCTGTACAGCCGCATGTACCCGTCACAGCAGGAGATGCTCGACTACCTCGCAGGCGATCCAGACAAGCCGCTGGTGCTGGTGGAGTACTGCCACGCAATGGGCAACGGGCCCGGTGACCTGGAGGACTACTGGCAGCTCATCCACACCGACCCTCGCCTGTGCGGTGGGTTCGTGTGGGAGTGGTGCGACCACGCCGTCCTAGCCGGCCACACCGACGACGGCCGCCCCTGCTACCTGTACGGCGGCGACTCCGGTGAAGTCATCCACGACGGGAACTTCTGCGTCGACGGCCTCGTGTGGCCCGACCGCCGACCCCACCCCGGCCTTTTGGAACTGAAGAACGTGCAGCGCCCAGCCCGAGTCGTCGCGCACGACCCCGGCGCGGGCATGCTGACGCTGCGCAACGACCTGGACTTCACAAATCTCGACGAGGTGGTCGACCTGTCCTGGGAGCTGGTCTGCGACGGGATCGTCCTAGATCGTGGCGACCTGTCCTTCACGCGTCCTGTTCCGCCCCACACCGAAACCCAAGTGACCTGCCGCCCCCAGCTGCCGCGGGTAGGGCGCTGTCACCTGCGTGTGACGCAACACCTCCGCGTCGGCGACGCGGTGCGCGCCGCGGGCCAGGAGCTCGGCTTCGATGAGGTCGCCGTCCCTGTCGCCGACCCCCGCAACCAGCAGTCCGTGCAGTTGCTCGAGGCACCGCCCGGTGGCGTCTCCCCCGCCGTCGAGCAGGACCCCTCCGCGATCACGGTGCGTGGTGACGGCTTCCAGTACCGTTTCGACACCGGCACCGGGATGCCCACGTCGATGCTCGTGGGCGACCAGGAGATGTTCACGGCACCTGCGGAGGTCAACATCTGGCGCGCGCCCACCGACAACGACCGACGCATCCGCCTGGAGTGGGAACGGGCCCGCTACCCGTATGCCGCGGTCCGCGCACATGAGTGTTCCGCCCAGACCCTTGACGGGTCCGTGGTGGTGCGCGCCCGCATGACCCTGGACGCCGCGACGATCCAGCCCATCCTGCGCCTCGACGCCAGCTGGACCATCGACGTCGCGGGCCGATTGCGGTGCCAGATGGACGTCACCCGCACACCGGGGTTCCCAACCCTGCCCCGACTGGGTCTGCGCTTCTTCCTGGCACCGGAACTCGACCAGGCGTCGTGGGTCGGGCTCGGTCCGGGCGAGAACTACCCAGACAAGCGGCAGGCCAGCCGCCACGGCCACTTCACCAGCAGCATCGACGGACTGTTCGTCGACTACCTCCGCCCCCAGGAGAACGGCAGCCGCGGAGACTGCGACTGGGTCCGTGTGGAGCAAGCCGATGCGGCGCGTGGCCTGACCGTCACCTCACCGCGACCGTTCTCGTTCAACGCCTCCCGGATCACCCAAGAGCAGCTGTCGATTACGAGACACGACGTCGAGCTGGACCCCGACGACCAGGTGGTGCTGTGCATCGACCACGCCATGGCCGGGATCGGCTCCAACAGCTGCGGCCCCGAGCTGCTCGCCCGCTACCGGGTCGACGACGAGACGTACCACGTCGACCTCGTCCTCGCCCCCACCCGCCGCTGAACCCACCGGGAGACCCGAAACCATGCCCACACACGCTGCAAGTTCTGGCAAGACGTACCTGACCTGGGGCAACAAGATCGGCTACGGCTCCGGTGACATCGCCGGCAACGTGGTCTACGCGTTCCTGTCGGCCTTCCTGATGATCTACCTGACCGACCAGATGGGCCTCAACGCCGGTGTCATCGGCACGCTCATGATGGTCGCCCAGCTGTTCAATGGTGTCACCGACATCGGTTTCGGGGCCTTGCTCGACCGCACCCATACCCGAATGGGCAAGGCTCGGCCGTGGATGCTGTGGCCCTACATCGGCTGCGCTGTCACCCTGGTCGCCAGCTTCGCCATCCCCGGCGGGCTCAGTGAGACGGGCAAGTACATCTGGTTCTTCCTCGCCTATATCCTGCTCAACTCGGTGTTCTTCACCGCGAACAACATCGCCTACTCGGCGCTGACGGCGCTGATCACCAGGAACTCCGCCGAACGAGTGCAGATGGGCTCCATCCGCTTCATGTTCGCGTTCACCACCAGCATGCTCATCCAGACCTTCACCGTCCAGGGCGTGCGCATGCTGGGTGGCGGCGCCGACGGGTGGCGGGCCATCGCGATCATCTATGCCGTCATCGGTCTGGCGGTTAACACGATCTCGGTGCTGTCGGTCAAGGAGCTGCCGCCCGAAGAGCTTGACGAGGGCCACGATCCGGCCGCCGCCGAGCGCTACTCGTTCAAGGAGGGCGCCCGGATCCTGCTCGCCAACAAGTTCTATCTGATCATCCTGGTCATCTACCTGGTCCAGCAGATCTTCACCGCCACCCTGAACATGGGCATCTACTTCATGACCTACGTCCTCGGTGACGCGACCCGTCTGGGCGCCTTCGCATGGGCGATCAACATTCCGCTGATCATCGGACTGCTGTTCACCCCCGTTCTGGTCAAGCGCTACGGACAGATGTACCGCCTCAACATCTGGGGTTACGTCGTCGCCGTCCTGGGCCGCTTGGGTGTCGTGGCCGGTGGCTACATGGGCAGCATCCCCCTCATGATCGCCTCCTCCGCGATCGCCTCTCTGGGCATGAGCCCCCTGCAAGGCACTCTCAATGCGCTGATCGCCGAGGCCTCCGAGTACACCTTCCTGCGCACCGGCAAGCACATCGACGGCATGATGTTCTCCTGCACCACCCTCGGTGTGAAGATCGGCGGCGGCGTCGGAACAGCCTTGGCCGGATGGCTCTTGGCCGCCAGCGGCTACGTCGGCAACGCCACCACCCAGAGCAGCTCCGCGATCCACATGCTCTACTTCATGTACCTGTGGATCCCCGCCATCGCCACCCTCATCATCCTCGCCTTCCTCACCCGGCTCGACGTCGAGAAGGCCAACCGGGCGCTGCGCACGTCGGCAGACCGCGTGACCGCGTGAGCACCAGCACCCTCTTCGAGCATCCCCAGAGACACAGGAGAAGACATGTCGTGGTTGGTCACCGGCGGAGCCGGCTACATCGGGTCGCACGTCGTGCGGGCCTTCATCGAGCAGGGCATCACCCCGATCGTGGTCGACGACCTGTCCAGCGGCCACCGGGAATTCGTGCCCGACGGCGTCGACTTCGTCGAAGGCCAGGTGCAGGACACCTCGCTGCTGGAGCGGACGATGCGTGAGCACGACGTCGAGGGCGTGATGCACATCGCTGGGTACAAGTACGCCGGCGTGTCGGTCGCCCGGCCGCTGCACACCTACAGCCAGAACGTGCAGGGCACCGCGGCGGTGCTGGAGGCGATGCAGCGCGTCGGCGTCAGCCGAATCGTGTTCTCCAGCTCGGCGGCCGTCTACGGCACCCCCGACGTCGACCTGGTCACCGAGGACCAGCCCACCGCCCCCGAGTCGCCCTACGGCCAGAGCAAGCTGATCGGCGAGTGGCTGCTGGCCGACCAGGCCCGCGCGCTGGAGCTCACCGACGGTGCCACGCCGCTGCAGCACGTCAGCCTGCGCTACTTCAACGTCGTCGGCTCCGGCACCGACGAGGTCTACGACACCAGCCCGCACAACCTGTTCCCGCTGGTCATCGAGGCGCTCATCGAGGGCCGCACGCCCCGCATCAACGGCACCGACTACCCGACGCCGGACGGCACCTGCGTGCGCGACTACGTCCACGTCGCCGACTTGGCCACCAGCCACGTCGCCGCCGCGACGGCGATGGCCGAGGGGCGCGAGCTGCGGCCGGTGTACAACCTGGGCAGCGGCGACGGGCTCTCGGTGCGCGAGATCATGGACGCGATGCAGCGTGGCACCGGCCACACCTTCGAGCCGGTGATCGGCGAGCGCCGCCCCGGCGACCCGGCGCGCATCGTCGCCAACGGGGACGCCGCCGCCCGCGACCTGGACTGGCGGATGCGCCACTCCATCGACGACATGGTCACCTCGGCGTGGCAGGCGCGCACCGCCCATCCCGACATAAGCGAGTGAGACCCGCTGACCACGGCACCTGCCTCATCGGGACACGACACGCCTCACCCCACCCGCGATGTCGACCACCCGAACCCGCACCCAGTTGACCAGGAGAAGTACTCAGTGGCAGACGTTTTCCAACCACCGGGTATCTTAATCGGCTCATCACAGATGAGGGTGTAGCTGGGGCGGTGGCCAGGTAGGGGCCGAGGTCTCCCGATGATGGGGGTTCCTACACCTTCCATCCAGAAGACCTCGACTTGTCTGACGCTACCTTCGCTTGCCCCGACCTGACCAAGTTCTGTCGGCTCGACGACCTCGGGCTCGTCGTCACCGGGCAACGGATCGAGCCCGACCGTGCCGTTCTCGCGTGCCGGGTCGTCGACGACCGCTGGTGCCGCCGCTGCGGCTGTGAAGGCAGCCCGCGCGACTCGGTCACGCGCGAGCTCGCCCATGCCCCGCAGGGCTGGCGGCCGACGACCTTGGTCGTGACGGTCCGTCGGTACCGGTGCACCGGCTGCACCCGCGTGTGGCGCCAAGACACCAGCGCGGCGGCCGAACCGCGGGCCAAGCTGTCCCGTGCTGGGCTGCGGTGGGCGCTGGAAGGGATCGTGGTCCAGCACCTCACCGTGGCCCGGGTCGCCGAAGGACTCGGCGTCGCCTGGAACACCGCCAACGACGCGGTCCTGGCCGAAGGCAAGCGGCTGCTGATCAACGACCCGGCCCGATTCGACGGGTCTGCTGCATGGATAGGTGACAGGTTGTAGTCACGCCGCCAGTGCGACGGTCGTGTTCCTGATGGTCTCGAACTCGATGGACGTCAAACGGCCCAGGCGGGCTTGACGGCGTCGGCGGTGGTAGGTCCGCTCGATCCAGGTCACTATCGTGATCCGCAGCTGTTCGCGTGTGGTCCAGGAGCGGCGGTCGAGGACGTTCTTCTGCAGCAACGCGAAGAAGCTTTCCATCGCGGCGTTGTCTCCGCTGGAGCCGACTCTGCCTATGGACCCGACCATGCGGTGGCGGGCCAGAGCGCGGAGCATCTTCCTGCTTCGGAATTGAGATCCCCTGTCCGAATGGACCACGCAGCCGGCGATGTCGCCGCGCACCTGGACGGCGTTCTCGAGCGCCTGAACGGCCAGCCGCGACTTCATCCGCGAGTCGATCGAGTATCCGACGATCCGGCCGGAGTAGACGTCCTTGATCGCGCAGAGGTAGAGCTTGCCCTCCACGGTCTTGTGCTCGGTGATGTCCGTCAGCCAGAGCTGGTTCGGCGCGTCCGCGGCGAACACAGGCCGGGTCCGACCGTCCTCATCGAGCACGGCGCAGAGGTCGTCGTGAACCGGCGGGCCGGGCCGGCGGCTCTTACCCCGTTTGGGTTTGCCGAACGCGCTGAACCACCCGTTCATGGAGGCGATCCGCCATGCGGTCCGATCCGACATCGCCTCACGCCATCCCGCTCGACCTCCTCAAGTCAGAGCAGGAACGCATCCGCACCACCCTCGACGCTATCGAACACCGGCTGGAGAACCTCGCCGCCAGCTACGAGGACGCCCGTGAGGGCCTCGACCAGCTCGCCGACATCCTCACCGATCTCGGCGACGTCTACGCGCGGTGCGAACCTGCTGAACGCCGCTTCCTCAACCGAGCCCTCTTCGACAAGATCATCCTTGACGACGAGGAGACCGTCCGCTACCAGCCCGGCCAGGCCGTCCAGGCAGCGTTGGACTGCGTCATCCCTGGTCACGCACCGATCGCCGAGGCCCAAGCATCCGACCCCGAAGAAACTTCGAACCCTGCCCGCTTGTCTGCGGGGCAGGGTTCGAAAATGTCACTTTTGGTGGAGCTAAGGGGATTCGAACCCCTGACCTCTTCCATGCCATGGAAGCGCGCTACCAACTGCGCCATAGCCCCAAGTTACCCTGCGGAACGAGGTAGAACGTTACCCCCTGGTGGGGCTCTACGCCAAATCGTTGCCGCGGGGAGGGGAGCGCTAGCCGGAGATGGGGAGCGCCGACATCTGCCGTCCGGCTTTGGTGGTCAGGATGAGGGTGGCGTCACCGCGTGGGATCTCGAAGCGGACGTAGCCGGTCGTGGTCTGGCCGGCGGAGAGGTTCCCGGTGTCGAGCGCGGGTGCCGGGGCGCCGGGGGTGGGGTCGTACACGGTCGTTCCGGCGTTGGAGAACATCACGAAGCCGTAGGTGATGTCGCCGCGATCGGCTGTGATCTTGACGCGCGCGACGACGGCGTCACCGTCCCAGGTGCGACTCAGCACCTCCCAGCGTCCCGCGCTTGCGGTGGCGCCGGGCAGCGAGAAGGGCATGCCGGGGCCCGCAGTCTGCTCAGGCGCTGACGGTGTGGGGGAGGGGGCAGGGGCGTCGCTGTTGGGCCTGATGAACACGAAGGCGAGAACGGCGGCGACCACGACAACGGCGACGGCGATCACCCAGCGGGTGCCGTTCGGGTTCTTGGGCGGTGCGTAGGCATTGATATCGACCGGGCGGCGCTGGTAGGGATCCTGCTGCGGCCACTGTTGCGTCATAGCGGCGAGGCTACCCGACCACCGGAGGTCAGCATCGCAACACCTGTGGACGAACCAAAGCGCTGTGGACGGTGCCTCATCAGCCGTGTGGTCACCCAACTGGCGGGCATGAGTCTTCCCGAGACCGAGCGAGTCACTGTCGCCACCACGACCGACCTGGTTGAGATCATCCCCATGCTCCTGGGATTCCATCCTCAGGAGTCCCTCGTCGTGATTGCCGTCGACGGCTCCCAGGTCGTCGTCACCGCCCGAGCTGACCTTCCTGACGCACAGGGATGCCTCCACGCCTCGCTGGCGCACCTGTGGGGGCGATTCCCTCGGGCCTGTTTCGTGTTCGTCGGTGTCTCGGGGCAGGTGGATGCCGCTTGGTCGGCCCTTCGGCAGATGGACGCCGACCTTCCCGCTGACCTGCAGCGGCGCTTCCTCGTCGCGGATGGGCGCCGGTGGTACGACACCCCCGACGATGCGAGCGGCACGCCATACGACCGTGTTGGCAGCGTGCATGTCGCCCGTGCGGCGTTCGCTGGTCGCCCCGTGCGCGCGAGCCGTGACGAACTGGTCGCGCTGCTGGAGCCAGCCTGGTCCGCGTCAGATATGCAGGCCTCGCTGGTGCGCGTCGAGGCGAGCCTCACCGGGATCAGGCATCTGCGGGAGCGGGCAGCGGCGACGGCGGCGGTCCATCTGGCCGGTGGGCCCGATCTCTCGCTCGATGAGGCCACTGTGGTGTGCCTGGCGTCACACGACCCGGGCTTTCTGGACGCCCAGGTGCGGGCTGTGACCCGGGAGTCGGCCGCGCAGCATCAGCGGTTCTGGCTGCAGGTCGTCCGAGGGAGTGTTCCCGCCTGCGCCGGTGGAGCGCTGGTGGGCCTAGGGATCAGCGCCTGGCTGGCCGGTGAAGGAGCACTCCACACCGTGTGCCTGGAGAAACTGGGATCGGTTCAGGGCCCACCGGAGTGGGTTGACCTGCTCGACCTGATCAACGCGGCCGCGCTCAGCCCCGACGAGTGGGACAGCTTGCGAGAGGGTCACCAGGCGTTGACCCGCCTGGGCTGACACCGCCCAGGCCGAGGGCTAGAGGCGGCGACGCCAGGCAGCCAGCCCGCGGTAGATCCGGTCATCAAGGCGGTGCGGATCCACCTCCAATGCGGCCCGATCCCAGTGGGCTGCCTCAGCACCTGCGACGTAGGTGGCATTCAAGAAGGCGAGGAGAGTCTTGTCGGGGTCTGGGCTGGTGCGAACCTCCTCATAGGAGAGGATCCACTCGCCGAGGTTCGTATCGAAATGCCCCACCGGCATGTGAGCGTCGCGATACCCCGAGGGTTCTGGATAGAAGTACGCGTAGAAGCTGCCCTCTGGTGAGCCGCCAGGCCAAAAGCCGACTGCGGCGTTCTCGCGGGATTCAGCTTCGCCCATCACCCACGGTGGGCAGTTCGGCGGGTTGCCGGTGTGCGGTGGAGCCATCCGACCGGAAAAACGTGTCGCTGAGAGGTCGAGTGACCCCCAGAACAACTGGACGGGACTGTCCTTCCCGATGAACCCGGCACGCCAAGCCGAGAAGGCCGGCTCCATGCTCACAAGTTGACGCCAGAAGGTGCTGGCGGCCACCGGATCGTACTCGCGCACCGTGGTGTCCTCGGCGAACGGGATGGCCGGAGAGACCTCATTCGGGGACGCCACAATCGAGCAACCCAGCGACAACGTAACCAAAGCCTCCTGCAAGCGGGCATAGAAGTCCGCCACCGAGCCGGACACGAGGGGGATGAAGTGCTGTGCTCCGTCGCTGTCACGGATGACAAGGCGATGGTCAACGAAGTCGAACTCCATGTCGAAGGACGCCGCGACGCCATGGAGCAGGTGCGTCCGTAGACCTCGAGCGTTCACCTCGAAGCTCACGTTCCACCAGTGGTTCAGCAGGCTCGTGGAGACCATCTGCACCTTGCCGACGATCTGCAACCACATGTGCAGCAGTTCGCGAGTGGAAGCCCACTCATCCACCACAAGCCGGGGCCAGCGTTCGTCGGTCATGGGTTCCTCCTGGGCGAGACAGGGGTGGGGTTGGGTGCTGATCGGCAGGCTAGCGCCGGGCCGTCGTTGCGGAAAGCTGTGGATGAGGTCGGCGCGACGCATGGTTGTCCACAGGTGCACGGCGTCATGGCGCGTGGGCGTCGACGGTGCCCAACGTGATGGCATGAGCAGGAACTCGGTGATGCGTGAGGCCGCACGGGCCAGGCTCAGCGCCGTCCTCGACGACGTTCGCGGCAGTCGCGATCGCACGCCTGGTATGCCGGAGACTCTGAGCGTGCCCACGATGGGCGCGACCGAGATGATGAGCGCGGCCGAGATGTGGGCCCCTCCTGAACCCGAGCCACGGCCTGCAAGGTGGCGCGACGAAGAGCCCCCACACGTCGCGTCACAAGGCGCGCAACCCCCACCGGAGGACGACACCGACCCACCGCCACATCCTGGGAGCGGTCACGATGTGGAGTTGCGGGAGCGTGGCCCGCGGCAGGGGCGCTCGCTGTTGCCGCTGGATGAGCCTCGGGGGAGTCGTTCGAGCGAGCGGAGCGCGACTCTGCGGTCCGAACGGGGAGCGCCACCGTCAACCGAGCGACCCCGACGTGCGCGGGCTCACCCCCCGGACGAACCCGCGGAGCCGCTGTTCGCGTCACGGTGGTTGTCGTGGTTCACCCGCACCCACCTGGTGGTCGTGGCCATCATAGGCCTCATCGGGCTTGCGGTTGCCTGGTGGGCGGCCAGCCAGGCGAGTGCTCGTCCCATCGAGGTCGCGGCCCCCACACCCACCCCGATCACCGCGACAGCCCCTCCCGCATCGGCGTCAGCGAGCCCGAAACCGACGATCCGCATCCACGTCCTGGGCGCGGTCGCTCACCCGGGGGTGGTCAGTGTGCCGGAAGGTGCCCGCGTCGAGGACGCACTGGCAGCCGCCGGTGGCCTGACGCCCCAGGCGCGGCCCGGGGAGCTGAACCTGGCGCAAGTGCTGACCGACGGCGCGCAAATCCTGATCGGTACAACCGCTGCGGTCGGTGGCGAGGTCCGCGGTGAAGCAGCCCCCGCCGCCGGTGGTGCGGCGCGCGGCAACACCGTGCTCGACCTCAACAAGGCGACGGCGGAGCAATTGGATGGCCTGCCGGGCGTGGGTCCGGTGACGGCCCAGCGGATCCTGGCCTGGCGCGATTCTCATGGGACGTTCTCCCGCGTCGAGGAACTCCAAGAGGTCGAGGGCATCGGCGCCAAGACGCTGGAGCGACTCGCACCGCTGGTCCGCGTATGAGCGCCGACACGTCTTCGCCTCAGCCAGTCGCGGTGTGGGTCATGCCCCTGATCGCTGTCGTGGCCTGGGGCGTGACCGCAGCCGTCAGGTCGCAGATGCCTGCCGCAACCGTGGTAGCTGTCGTACTTTTGGGGGCACTTGCGGGCGTGGCGTGGTGGCGACGCAGTGCTGTGGCCCTAGCCGCAGTGTGTCTGGGGTGTCTGTGTGCCTTGTCCAGTGGGGTCCAGGTTGCGGCGAGCACGGGCGATGCTGCCAGGGCCTTGGCGCGTGAGGGTGCGAGCGCCACCGTCGAGGTGGACGTGGGGGCCGGGCGTCTGTGGGAGGCCACCGCAACCAGGCCAGCGTGGTGGCGAGCCTCCGGGACGCTGCGCTCCATCCAAGCGAGGGGACGCGCTTGGTCGTCGGGTGCGGAGGCGACTGTGATGGTAAGCGGGGATGCCGCTCGGGCGTGGGCGGCGTTGCCCCTGGGGAGCCGGGTACAGGCGTCGGTGCGGCTGCAGGAACCTGATCCTGGAGAGGCCTCCTGGGTCGTGGTGGCGGGCCGCGGCGCGCCCACTCATGTGGAGGCTCCCGGTCTTCCCTGGAACGTGGTGGGAGCGCTCCGTGCAGGATTGCGTGCCGCCTGTGCGGGATTGCCCGACGAGGCGCGGGGGCTGGTCCCGGCACTGGTCGTCGGAGACACCTCGGGGATCTCCGATGATCTACGGGAGCGATTCGTCACCACGGGATTGACGCACCTCACCGCAGTGTCGGGGGCAAACCTGACGTTGATGCTGGGATTTCTGCGATGGATGGCGGTGTGGCTTGGCGTGCGGGGACGCTGGATCGCGGTCGTGCTCACCGCCGGGGTAGCGGGGTTCGTGCTGCTGTGTCTGGGGGAGCCCAGCGTGTTGCGCGCCGCGGCCATGGGGCTTGTGGGCGTGGCGGCACTGGGGCACGGTGGCGGCCCTCGGGAGGGGCTGAGGCGGCTCGCCGTGGCGGTGACAGCCGTCGTATTACTGGCTCCGGCGATGGCGCTATCAGTGGGATTCGCCCTCTCGGTGCTGGCGACCGGCGGGCTGCTGCTGTGGGCTCGGCCATTCTCGGAGGCGCTCGGGTACTGGCTGCCACGCTGGCTTGCCGAAGCCCTCGCGATCCCTCTCGCCGCGCAGGTGGCGACCGAGCCCGTGGTGATTGCCCTGGCCGGTCAAGTCAGCGTCGTCGCTGTGCTGGCCAACCTCGCTGCGGGACCGTTCGTTGCTCCTGCCACTGTCTTGGGCTTGGCCGCAACGCTCGTAGCCCCCGTGCTGATGCCCCTCGCGCAGGGTCTTGCGTGGCTTGCAGGGTGGTGTGCGTGGGCGATCGCACAGGTCGCACGCTGGGGTGAGGCCCTTCCCGGGGCGGCGACCCCGCTCCCCGTCCACGTGGGCACGCAGGCCGTCGTGGCGGTCGCATGCCTCCTGGCTGCGGTCGCGCTACCGGCCGTACTCAGACGACCCCTCGCGGCGGTCGCGTTGGCGGGAATCGTAGCGCTGGCCTTGATTCGTCCACCGGTCACGCCCGGGTGGCCCGACGCCGAGTGGCGCCTAGCCTCCTGCGATGTCGGGCAAGGCGACGCCACCGTCGTACGAGCAGGTCCCAAGCAGGCCGTCGTGATCGACACCGGGCCCGAACCTCGCCTGCTCACCCGGTGCTTGGACCAACTCGGCGTGGCGACGGTGCCGCTGCTGATCCTGACGCACCTCCACGCGGATCACGCGGGCGGGATCGCCGCGCTGAGCAGTCGAGGCGTCTCCATGGTCGTGACCTCCAGCGTCCGTACCCCTGCGGCGGCCGACCGGTCCATCGCGGCGGCGCTCCCCGGAGTCCCCCGCGTCTTCGCGGGTGGCGGCGAGGCGTGGGCACTGGGGGAGGCCACCGTGACGATCGTGACGGCGCCCCAGGCCCCCGTCGAGATCGCGGTGAGTGATGGTGAGTCGTCTGCGGAGAACAATGCGTCGCTGTTGATCCGTGTGCTCGTCGGCGGGGTCAGCCTGATCGTGGCCGGTGATGCGGAACAGCAGACCCAAGCGTCGCACGCAGGTCTCGGTGAGGCGGTGGACGCTGACGTGCTTCTGGTGCCTCACCACGGCTCCAGCCGTCATGCGGCAGCATTCTTCGACGCGGTGAGCCCGGCGGTGGCCCTGATCAGCGTGGGCGCTCGCAATGACTACGGGCACCCAGCGGCATCAACGGTGCGGGACGTCGCGGGGACGGGGGCTCGCGTGATCCGCACGGACGAGCACGGCAGCATCACTGTCGCCCCGGCCCCTGGAGGCCTCGTCGTGACGCCGCAACGGTAGGGGCGTGCGAGGGCTACGTCCCCGACGGGCGCTTGAGGAACTCCCTCAGCGCTGCCGTCGTGGTCAACCCGAAACCGAGAAGACCCGCCCCGCTCAGGAGCATGCTGCTGATGGGCGCCGATTCTGCGACGAACGCCGCCAAGCCGAGGGCGCAGGCCAAGAGCACCATCCCCGGGACGAGTCGAAAACCACGGGAAGAGCGGTGCGCGGATCGTCGTCTCATGTGGCCCCCTTCTGCGGGTGACCCCATTGTTATGCGCGTTCGCCAAGAATGGCTCCCCTGGTCGATCGTCCATTCTTTTGGCCTACCCTGAGCTGGCACTTTCGTCTGAGGGGGTGTGCTCCCTGGGTAGAAGGGTGTGTTCCCTAGAGAGAAAAGGGAGAGACAGACGTGACTTCGGGCTGAGGGCTTGGCTCAGTGCAGTTGGTCGTGGCGGGAGACGTCACGGTCGAACCAGGACACGGGCGGCGGGGTCGCCGGAGCGCGCATTTCTGACAGATCGTCGCCGCGCTGTTCACGTCGGAGGGCTTCCACCACCCAGTCCACCACCTCGGCGGTGGTGTGCGAGCGTCGAGTGACCTCCAGGATCGCTTCGCGGAGCCGGTAGACGGGACTGGCCAGACGGAAGGGCCGGGAGCGCGTCGCGACGGCGATCACGCTGGCGGCCAGTAGAGCCTCCACCGCGAACAGCCGCTCCACATGGTCCAGCGTGGCTTCTGTGAGCCGGATGGAGGAGTACGCCAAGGACGCATGATCCTCGATGCCGTCGCCCACCGTGGTCCCGCTCAACGAGATGGGCGTGGCCGCATGCTTGATCTGGGCGACCAGCGCCGACGCCGTCTGCGCCAGGATGAGGGGCGTCACGTAGCCGGTGGCCGACGTGACTCGCTGCACCTGCTCGGCCAACGGGACGCCCTGGCGCAGGTGCCGCACCAAGATCGCGACCCGCCGCTCCGCGAGGAGAGCAACGTGGGCCAACCCGATCCTGAGGGCATCGAAAGACACAGCGATATTGGTGATCGAGAAGTTGCCGTTGGAAATGAACTCCCCGGTGGTGGCGTCGAGGAAGGGATTATCGGGCGCGCAGTTCAATTCGACCTCGAGGACGCGTTCGAGGTCATCCAGCTGATCCAGTAACGCTCCATGCACCTGCGGGACAGTGCGCACCGAGATGGGATCCTGAAGCGACGCGGTGGGCCGGACGCCTTGGGCCAGGTCGCCGTCGGACAAAACCTCCCGGATCCGCGCCCCGCTCACCTGCTGGCCCGGGTGCGGACGGGCCGCGAGGACGACCTCTTTGAACGGGCTGAGGTTGGCCCCCAAGGCTTCCAAGGTGAGGGCGGCGACCAAGTCGGCCCGGGCAGCGACGAGCGTCGAGCGGCGGTGTGCCAGGGACGCACTCGCGACCGACAAGGCATTCGAACCCACCAGGGCGAGGGCGTCCTTGGCCTCCAAAACGAGCGGACGCAAACCGGCCGCCGCGAGTGCGGTGGCTCCGGGGACGACCTCGTCTGAACCGGGCAGCCAAGCCTCCCCGGCCCCAATGAGGACTTGGCCGATGGCTGCGAGCTGCGACAGATCCGCCGCCCCCACCGAACCCTGATCAGGGATCACCGGCACCACGTCGCGCAGCAACAGTTCCAGGAGCCCCTCGAACAGGGCCGGTGACGCCCCCGAGGCGCCTGCCGCCAGCGTGTTGAGTCGCGTCACCACCGCAGCCCTGCTCTCGATGCGTGAGAGCGGCTTCCCGATCGCGGCCGCGTGGCTGAGGATCACGTAGCGCTGAAAGTCACCCATGAGCTCGGCGGGGATCTCATGGTCGCGGAGCGGTCCTAGCCCCCGGTTGACTCCGTACGCCGGGACGCCGGAGCGCAGCGTGGCATCCACGACGGCCCGGGCGGAGCTGAGCCGCGCGAGAATCTTCCTGCGGTCGACCCGCACCGACGCGTGACCGATGGCCACGTCGGCGACATCGGTGGTCGTGAGGGGCGCCCCGATCTCGACGACGCGGGGGTGGGCGTTCATGGCGCCACGCGTCGTGGGGCAGCGGAGTGCAGGCCCGGCAGGGGAGCCCTGGACTCCCGCGCTGAGCGAGGCCGAGGCGTCGGTCAGCGTCGGGGTCTCTGTACCGTCGTGGAACCCCGTTCTCACCAGGTCGGGAAGCGTGTCGCTCATGACGCCGGGGTGTAGGCCGCAGTGCCAGGCCGCAGATCCGCGTCCAGGTAGGAGAGGAAGTCGATCCCCATGATCGTTTCGCATTCGGCCAGCCCCGCCCGATCGATGCTGGAACTGGACACCGGCAGGCGTCCGGCACGAGACACCAGCAAGGCGACGTCCTGGCCGCCCTTGCCGGCATCCTTGACCGCCAAGCCCTCACCGGTGGACTTGTCGAGGATGACGATGGTGTCGGGGTAGGTGGCGACCCGGCCGGAGGCATGCTCGACGGCCATGTATTCGTTGAGGTAGGGCACCGTGTGCTCCCCAATGCGGAATGTTCCCCGATCCCAGCCGCCCAGGGTGCGCGTCCGCTTCTCGATGCGCAGCGGCCCCTCGTCGATCAGGTCGGCCTGAAGGCGTGCCTGGGCGGCCGCCACCAGGGGGTCGGGACCGTCGTGGCGGGCGGCAGCCAGGTCGGACCCCAGGTCGAGGGCCAGCGAGATGGAACCGTGGGCGCCGTTGGCTTTGACCCAGTCGAGTTCGACGGGGTTGCGTGCGGACGCGATGAAGCCACCCACCCGCACCGAAATGTCGCGCAGCACATCGTCGACCGTGTTGAGGTTGCCGCGGTTCACCGACACGAAGTGACCGTGCAGGGCCCGATTGCCGCCGCTGACCACCTGGATCGACTCATAGCCGGGGCGTTCCCCCAAGCCGAGGCCACCCAGCTTGCCGGTCGGGTGGGCGCGCACATCCCCGGCAGTATCCAGGACGGTGACGCCGAGCATCGCGGACTGGATCCAACCGTTCAGCGTCGTGGAGTACCCGTTTTGGGCCGTCATGACGGCGCCGATCGGCACGTCGGCGGCACGGATGAGTTCCTGCAGGGCGTGAACATAGTCGGCCGGACGGATCTCCCAGTCCCTGGCCGCGGGGGCGCCGATGGCGGTCACGGTCGCCACCCAGGTGTCTGCGGGCACCTCCTCGAGGGAGGCGAGCACCGGCCGCTCCAGGCTCGTGGCTAGCCCGCCCATGAGTTCCCCGTGGTGCTTCCAACCGCCCCCACCGCAGGCGAGGACGCCGCCGCCCAGGACGGCGTTGCTGGCATCGAGGGGGGTCAGTTCTCTCATGGTGTGCTCCTGGATGTGATGTGGGGAATGGGCGATGGTGGACGAGCTGAGGGGCGCCCTTGGGCGGATGGGGCGGGAAGGTGCGAGGGAGTTGGTGGCGCGGGCCTAGCGAGGACGAGACCCGCCACCGAGCCAGATGAGGGGCGCATTCCCGGTTTCCCCGCCCGAGGTGACGCTCGCCGAGGCCTCCTCGTAGCCTGCGCTCGCATGCCGCAGGACGCCCAGCCCGGTGTCGGCGTCCAGGCTTCGACGCAGCCGCACGGCCGTTTCGGGGCGCCCGTCGGCGACGATGGAAACTCCCGCCGACTGCATCCACCCCGCATAGCCGCCACCACCGGAGTGGACGGCAACCAGGTCGGCGCCGGTCGCGGCGAGCGCCATGGCGTCCAGGAGGGGGAAATCGGTGACGCCGTCGGAACCGTCGCGCATCCCTTCGGTACCGATCCGCGGATGCGTCATGGAGGCGGAATCGAGGTGGTCGCGGCTGAAGAGGACGGGAGCCTCCAACGTGTGGTCGGCGACCAACGCGTTCACGGCGAGCGCGAACGCTGACCGCTCGCCGTGGCCGAGCCAGCACGACCGCGCCGGGAGCCCCTGGGGCGGGATCTGGGTGCGGGCCACGTCGATCCACCGGGCCACCTCGCGACGCCGCTGCCCGAACATCTCGATGGCGAGGTCGTCCAGCACCCGCTGGTCCTGGCTCGACCCGGACAGGCACACCCAGCGGAACGGTCCGATTCCCCGGGCGAACAGCGGACGCAGGTAGGCCTCCATGAAGCCGGGGATCCGGTTCACCTGCGCCGACGCGGCCTCACTGAGGTGTTCGATCGCTTGGACGCGCAGGTTGTTGCCGTTCTCAAACACCACTGATCCGGCGTCGGCGAACGCGAGCATCGCCTGCACCTGGGTTGCCATGGCTGCCCTGGCGTCGCGCTCCAGACGCTGGGGATCCTCCGCCTGCGCGGCCCGCCACTGATCCAGCGTGTACCCGGCAGGTACGTATCCGTAGCGGGCGTCGTGGGCGGCCGTCTGGTCGGTGACGATGTCGGGCACCACGCCTCGGCTCACCAGCGCGGGGTAGACCTCTGCCGCGTTGCCGATCAGCCCGACGGCGACGACGCTCGCGCTGTCACCGGCGTGCGCGAGAGCGTCCAGGGCCTCGTCCAGGTCGGTGGTGATCAGGTCGAGCGCACCGGCGTCCGCCAGGCGATGAACTTTCGCGGGATCCACCTCGACCGTGAGGGAACTCAGCCCCAGCATGGCGGCGCTGATGGGTTGCGAGGAGCCCATGCCGCCCATCCCGGAGGTGAGCACCCAGCGTCCGGCGAGCGCGTCGGATTCTCGGCCCGCAGCAGCGCCGAAATGATGCCGGGCGATCGTCCCGAACAGTTCGTAGGTGCCCTGCAGGACGCCTTGGCGGCCGATGTATTGCCAGGCTCCCGCAGTGAGCCCGCCCCACATCGTCTGACCTGCGTCGGCGCGCTCATAGAACCGGTCAGAGGTGGCCCAACGGCCCACCGTGTTGTTGACCGCCGACAGCACCAAGGGGGCGGATGGGCCGGTTCCCAGGAGGCCGACGGCGGCACCCGAGGCGAGCACGAGGGTCTGTTCCTCATCGAGGGCCATCAGGGCCGCCGCGATGGCGCGCGCCTCATCCCAGTTGCGGGCGGCCTTACCCAAGGAGGCGTACACGATGAGCTCGTCGGGGTTCTCGCCGACCTCCAGCACGTTTTCGAACATCCGCAGCAGGCCTTCCGCCCGCCACGTCTTCGCGCGCAGGTGAGGGCCCCGCTGGGCGCGGTAGGACGATGTGGGGCCTGCAAGGATGCTGCTGGTCATGGGGTTCCTCTGTGGAGACGGGGAGGCGACACGCCAACGATCCGCCGTGGGCGGGTCGAGTGGTGCGGGATGAAGCGGGGCCGCGGCGAACAGGCGGCCAGGCGCGGGCAGCGCCGAATGCGGGGGTGCGCCTGAGGGCGCGTCACTCAGCGATCAGCGACAGCAACAGATCGTTGCGGGCATGGCCAAACAGCGTGCGACCGGCCAGGTGGCGGTCGCGACGGAGGCGTTCATGCGAGCGAGCATGGAGGAACTGTACCCGGCTTAAGCCTCACAGGTAGGGGGCGACCAGCAGGTCGTAGCGCTCCTTCATCGTGGTCAGCGTTTGCTCCCCGGGAGTGTCCCAGATCGCCTCGTTGAAGATCTCGACTTCGATGTCGCCGGTGTAGCCCGCCTCGGTAACCCAATGGGTGATCGTGGGGAAGTCGATGTAGCCGTCCCCGACATGACCGCGCGACAGCAAGGCGTCGGCGGCCAGGGGGAGCGTCCAATCGCAGATCTGATAGGACGCAATGCGTCCCTCGCGCCCGGCTCGGGCGATCATGTCGGCCAACTGCGGATCCCACCACACGTGGTAGGTGTCCACCACGACGCCCACCTCCTGGGGTGCGAACTCTGCCGCCACATCGAGGCACTGCCCCAGGGTAGAGAGCACCGCCCGATCGGCGGCGAAGATCGGGTGTAGGGGCTCCAGGACGAGCCGGACGCCGTGCTCGCGGGCGTAGCCCACCAGTTCACCGATCCGCTCGCTGACGCGGCGCCGCGCCGCCACGATGTCCTTGTCGCCGTCGGGGATCGCCGCCGACGAAGGTCCCGAGCAGGCGGGCAGGCCGCCCACCACCATGATCAACTCGTGCGTGCCCAGGGCCTGAGCCTCGCGGATGGCCAAGCGATTGTCCTCCAGCGCCGCGGCGATGCCCTCCGGGTCTGCGGCCGACAAGAACCCGCCCCGGCACAGCGAACTGACCCGCAGCCCTGCGTCGCGGACGATCCTGGCGGCGTTCTCCAGGCCCGCCTCGGCGACGCGATCGCGCCACAGGCCCACCGCTTCCAGACCCGCGTGCTGGGCGCCTGCGACGGCCTGCTCCAGCGTCCAGTGTTTCGTCGTCGCCGTGTTGAGCGAGAGCCGGTAGGTCATGCCTGCAGCGCTTCCATCTCGATCCGGCGGCCCTCGGCAGAGGACTTCAAGCCATTCTCGGCCAACTGGACGCCGCGGGCGGCCGAGAGCAGGTCGTAGCGGTGCGGGCGTCCGGTGACGACATCGCTGAGGAACTCTTCCCATTGGGCCCGGAACCCGTTGGTCAGGTCGGCGTTGGCGGGGACATCGAGCCATTGCTCGCGGAAGCGCTCGGTGGTGGGGATATCGGGGTTCCACACGGGCTTGGGTGTGTGGGCGCGCTGCTGGGCGACGCAGGAGAACAGCCCTGCGACGGCCGAGCCGTGGGTCCCGTCGATCTGGAACTCGACCAGTTCGTCACGGTGGACGCGCACGGCCCAGGAACTGTTGATCTGCGCGATGACGGGATCGCCTTGTGGGGTGCGGAGTTCGAAGATGCCGTAGGCGGCGTCGTCGGCGGTCGCCTCGTAGGGCTGACCCTGCTCGTCCCAGCGGGTCGGAATGTGGGTGACGGCCTTCGCTGTGACGGCCTCGACCTTGCCGATGATGCCTTCCATCACGTAGTTCCAGTGGCAGAACATGTCGATCGTCATACCGCCACCGTCTTGCTTGCGGTAGTTCCAACTCGGCCGCTGCGCGGGCTGGTGGTCCCCTTCGAAGACCCAGTACCCGAACTCGCCACGCAGGGACAGGATGCGTCCAAAGAAGCCTTCCTCGACGAGTCGGCGCAGTTTGACCAGGCCGGGGAGATAGAGCTTGTCGTGGACGACACCGGCCGTCACCCCGGCGGCTGCGCGCACCCGTTCGAGTTCGACCGCTTCCTCGAGTGTTTCAGCGGTGGGCTTCTCAGTGAAGACGTGCTTGCCTGCCTGCATGGCGGCGGTGAGTGCTGCCTTGCGCTGGGAGGTCACCTGGGCGTCGAAGTAGATGTCGACCTGCGGGTCCGCGAGCACTGCGGCAAGGTCGGTCTCCCAGCGTGCGATGCCGTGCTGCTTCGCGAGCGCGGCCAGGGTCTCGGGGCGGCGTCCGACGAGAATCGGCTCGACCTCGACGCGCGTGCCGTCGGCCAGCGTCAGGCCTTCCTCGCGCAACGGGAGGATGGATCGCAGGAGGTGCTGGCGGTAGCCCATGCGTCCGGTGACGCCGTTCATGGCAATGGTCAGCTTCGTGGTTCCCATGTCGGACCTCTTCTCTGAGGAATGCGCTTTCCCAGAGGCTAGCATGAGCGCCGCCCGTGGGGGAGGGTGTTTAGGCCCCCGTGCGAGGCGGGGTGGAGTCGCGCAGCACGGGGATCGCCTCGACGGTTACCGAACCGTTGCCGTCGCCGGGGCCATGCAGGGCCAGGTCGAGCCCCAGCCTGGCGAGTTGCCTGGTGGGAACGTGGACCGTGGACAGGCTGGGGCGAACGTCGATAAGGGTCGACACGTCACCAAAGCCCGTCAGTCCAACATCGGTGGGGATCTGGACCCCTGATCGGCTCGCCTCGTGGAGGGCGCCCAGGGCCATCACGTCGCTGGTGGCGACGACGACGTCGTAGTCGAGGCCCGCCTCGATGGCCAGTCGCATGCCGATGGTCCCGCCCGTGCGGGTGAAGTCCGACCCGATGCGATGTGTGGGGGGTATCGGGTGGCCGAGTTCGGCCATGCGGGCCGCGAACCCGGCGGCACGAGCGGCCGCGGTCGAGTGGCGTTCAGGGCCCGCCAAGAGCAGCGGGCGCCGATAGCCGCGCCCCACCAGGGCCTCGGCCAACGCGCTCGCGCCCGCCTCGTTGTCGATGTGTACGCAGTCGACGCCGGGGAAGTCCATACCGAGGGCCACCACTCTGCCGCCGCGCCTGACGTATTGCTCGATCGAGGTGTGGAGCCCGCGGTGCAGGTCGGGGTCTTTCCAGCGGGCGCCGACCAAGATGATGGCACGCACGCGCATGGAGTCCAGTGCGGTGACCATGTCGCCCAGGGCCTCGATCTTGTTTCCGGTTGTGGCCAGCGTCAAGAAGAGCTTGTGTTCGGTTGCCGCAGTCGCAATGCCGTCGGCAATCTCGGCGAAATAGGGGTCGGTGAGGTCGTGGACGACGACTCCGATGGTGCGGGTCGCGCCCCGGGCCATCGCCTGGGCGTTGGCGTTGGGGGCGTAGCCAAGAGACTGGGCCGAATCGATGACCCGGCGGCGCAGTTCCTCTCCGACGGTGCGGGTCTCCGAGCCGTTGATCGCCCGTGAGGCGGTCGCCAACGACACTCCGGCGTGTCGGGCGACATCGCTCAGTGTGGGGGCGCTGCGTGTGGTGCGGGCCATGGTCCTCCCTTCGGCGGGCCGACGCCTGCACCCTAACGACCCGGTGAGTGTGCGGCAATCGAGGATCTCCTTGACGGGGCCCGGGGGTACCCCTACATTCTCGGTAAGCGCTTGCCGTCACTGGAGTCGGCTTGCCACGAGAGCAAGGGGCCCTCCGTGTCGATCCTCGCGAGCCCCACGGTCGGCCATGAGATCCGTCTCATGGAACCGTGCGCAACACCTCTAGCGAAACTCTCGCGCGGTGGTAGCTTCTGCGTGATTCAGATGCGCGCAGCGCAAGATCTGGTTCTTTGGACGTGAGTCCGCCCCTGATGCGGCAATCGATCTCGATGGTGAGATCGCGGGCCAACTCACATGCACTGAAGGCCGCAGGTGGGCCCATGATTCACGTCCACCCGAGGTCCCCACTCTGCCCGTACCCAACGAGCCGCACATCGCAGGAGGAGAAGCCATGAGTGCTCTCAGCGAACTCGGCAAGCTCCGAGGCCGAGGTAAGGAAGAAACGCCCGACAATGTCGCCGGGTATTTGTTCTTGTCGCCTTGGCTGATCGGCCTTGTCCTCATCACTATCGGCCCGATGCTTGCCTCCTTGTACCTTTCCTTCACCGACTACAGCCTCCTGTCCCCGCCGGAGTGGATCGGCGCGCGCAACTACGAGCGAATGCTCGCCGATCCTCGGCTACTGAATTCGCTGCGGGTGACGTTTACCTACGTCTTCGTCTCGACACCGCTCCAACTCGCCTTGGCGCTGGCCATTGCGGTACTGCTGAACCAGGGCATGCGGGGGCTCCCGTTCTATCGCTCGGTGTTCTACCTGCCGTCGCTGATGGGCTCCTCGGTGGCCATCGCGATCTTGTGGCGCCAGATCTTCGGCACCTCCGGCCTGGTCAACCAGGTCTTGATGGGACTGGGCTTCACTGATCTTCCGGGCTGGATCTCCAATCCCGACACCGCGCTCGGCACCATCATCTTGTTGCACATCTGGACCTTCGGCTCCCCGATGATCATCTTCCTTGCGGGCCTGCGTCAGATCCCCACCATGTACTACGAGGCAGCCGCGGTGGACGGCGCCTCCAAGTGGACGCAATTTTGGCGGATCACGATGCCGCTGCTCAGCCCCATCATCTTCTTCAACCTTGTGCTCCAGATCATCGGCGCCTTCCAGTCGTTCACGCAGGCGTTCATCGTCTCCGGTGGCACGGGCGGCCCCTCCGATTCCACGATGTTCTACACGCTGTACCTGTACCAGAAGGGCTTCGCCAACTTCGATATGGGGTACGCGTCCGCCATGGCGTGGCTGCTGCTGATCATCATCGGCGTCTTGACCGCTGTGAACTTCTACGTCTCTAAGTATTGGGTGTTCTACGATGACTGATCGACACGCCGACAGCGCGCAGGCTGTCCTCGACAACGACGTCCACCTCGATGAGGGGGGCGCAGCTGATGTCCATGCGGTGCGGCGACGCGGACGCGTCGGTTCGAGTATCAAGTCGGTCATCAAGCACGTGCTGATGATCGCGGCCGCGCTGCTCATGATCTACCCCCTCCTGTGGATGCTGGTCAGTTCCTTCCGCCCCACCGACGAGATCTTCCGCGAGTCCGGGCTGGTCCTCACCGGGCTGCACACCGAGAACTACACCGAAGGCTGGAACGCCCTGCAGTACCCGTTCGGCCACTACCTCCTCAACTCGGTGATCCTCGTTTTGGGGTGCATCCTGGGGAATGTCATCTCCTGCTCGCTGGCCGCCTATGCGTTCGCCCGCCTGAAGTTCAAGTTCAAGAACATCTTCTTCGGCATCATGTTGCTGACGATCATGCTGCCCATGCACGTCATCATCGTTCCGCAATACATCATGTTCTCCCAGTTCGGCTGGCTGAACACGTTCCTTCCCTTGATTTTGCCAAAGCTCCTCGCCACGGACGCCTTCTTCGTCTTCTTGATGGTGCAGTTCATTCGAGGATTGCCGCGGGAGCTGGATGAGGCGGCCCGTATCGACGGTTGTGGCCATTGGCGGATCTTCTTCAACGTCATCATGCCGCTCATGACCCCTGCTATTGCCACGACGGTGATCTTCACCTTCATCTGGACCTGGAACGACTTCTTCAGCTCGCTGATCTATCTGACCAAGCCGGAGATGTTCACCGTCCCGATCGCCTTGAAGTCCTTCCTGGACTCCACGGGCGGGTCGAACTGGGGTGCCATGTTCGCGATGAGCGTGGTGTCACTCATCCCCGTCTTCCTGGTCTTCCTCTTCGGGCAGCGGTTCCTCATCCGCGGCATCGCCACCACCGGGATCAAGTAGCCGGTCGTGCCAGTCAAGGAGAATCGAGTTTCCATGCAGCGCTATGGCCTCATCGGTGCCGGGCACCGTGCTCAGATGTACACCGACGCGATCGGGGGTGCTCACCGCGACATCGCCACGCTCGTGGCGATCGCCGACAGCAACCCCGGCCGGGCGGCCTACCACCGAGACCGGATGGTAACCGAGTACGGCTACGCGCCGGACACCATCGCCCTCTACGGTCCTGCCGACCTTGAGGCGATGATCGCCGACCAGCGGCTGGGTCGGGTCGTCATCACCAGCCCGGATTACACCCACGCCGAGATGATCGTCCGCGCGCTGCGGGCCGGTGTTGACGTCGTGGTTGAAAAGCCCCTCACCATCAATGCCCCCTCCGCGCAGGCCATCGTGGCTGCGGTGGAGGAGACGGGGCATCAGGTGGTGGTGACGTTCAACTACCGCTACAGCCCACGCAACTCGGCGCTGAAGGAACTCCTCGCTTCAGGAGTCATCGGGACGCCGCTCTCCATGACCTTCGAATGGGTGCTCGACACGGCCCACGGCGCGGACTACTTCCGCCGCTGGCACCGAGACAAGGCCAACTCAGGGGGGCTGCTGATTCACAAGGCAAGCCACCACTTCGACCTGATCAACTGGTGGTTGGCCGACGTTCCCCGACGAGTGTTCGCCAGCGGAGGGGTGAAGTTCTATGGCGCCGAGGCTGCGGCGTCGCGCGGGCTGCCGCCGCGTCCGCCCCGAGGCACCCATGAAGGGGAGCATGGCCCCTTCGAACTGGACCTGCGCGATGATCCCCGTCTGGCGGCGCTCTACCTGGACAACGAGCACTACGACGGCTACCTGCGCGACCAAGACGTGTTCGCCCCAGGCGTCACGACAGAGGACAACCTCGCGGTGATCGTCGAGTATCAAGGCGGGCCGACCTTGTCGTACGCGTTGAACGCCCACAGCCCGTGGGAGGGGTACCGAGTGGCCGTCAACGGGACGCTGGGCCGGGCTGAACTCGAGGTCATCGAGCGTGCTCGGATCAGTGTGGACGCCGCCGGCAAGGTCATCGTCGACCCCTCGGCCATGGCCGACGCAGTGGGGGCCCGCGACAAGGGGGAGCGGCTCACCGTCCAGCGGCACTTCGAGGCCGCCTACGAGGTGCCCATTCCCGAGGGGACCGGCGGCCACGGCGGCGGGGATGCGCTCCTGTTGTCGGATGTCTTCAACGGTCCAGGCCCGGATCCGCTGGGTCGCCCCTCGGATTATGTCGATGGCCTGCGGGCGATCGCGGTTGGCATCTGCGGCAACGAGTCCCTCGCAACCGGTAAGGCCGTGACCCCTGACGAACTGGGGATCCCCTTGACGCGGTGAGAGTTCGGGGCGGCGCCGAGGCTTCACACGTTTGCGCGACGTGAGCTTTCGGCGTCCTGCCTCGTTGCTCGGCCTTGCGTCGTCTCACGCACGGACAACATCCACCAGAAAGGTACTGACATGAGCACCGACTACGCGGCCTCGCGCGTCTCCTATGAGGGCGCCGAGTTCAGGCTGCAGCGCAACGACGACCGTAGCCAATCGCTGGTGATCACGGGCGCCCCCGAGTCCTTGACGGCGGCGTTCAGCGGTCGCAGGGACGGGGATGCGTTCGTGGCTCCCGCCACGGGGGAGAATGCGGCCGCGCTGCGGTCGGTGCTGCCGTGGCTGAAACCTCGCCGCTGGGGGCTGGAGACCTCGGCCGGCACCGGCGACCGTCTCGGCCTGGCCACCCCGGGGCATGTGCAAGCGTTCAAGGACGTCGCAGGAGTGAACCCGGTCTTCGCGCAGCAGTCGACCCGCGAGATGGGCCGCACCCACCGCACGCCGCGCAACGTCCTCGACGACGCCACCTGGGGCGCCTTCCAGGAGGGCTGGACCGGAGGCGTGGGCGCCGACGCCGACCACCAGAAGACCGAGGAGTCGCTGAGCGAGTGCGCCGAGGCGGGCTTCGTCTTCTTCACGATCGACCCGGGCGACGAGATGGACATGGCCGCCCACGACGACGACGAGGCGACGGTGCGGAGCAAGGCCGCCGCCATCGACCTCAGCTCGCTGGACACCTCGGCCGACGACATCGTCTCCCGCTACGCCGGGCAGACCATCGAGCTCGAGTCCGGCCCGCTGACCCTGGACGAGGAGTCCGTCCTCCGCGCCGTCGCCAAGGCCGGCCCCGCGCTGGTGCGCGGCCTGCAGCTGATCAACCACGTCGAGGGGCTGGGCGTCGAGCACGAGCTCGAGTTCGCCATCGACGAGACCGACAAGCCGACCACGCTGGTCGAGCACGTCGTCGTGGTGAAGGAGCTGCAGCGCAACGGGGTGGAGCTCATCAGCTTCGCGCCCCGCTGGGTCGGCCAGTTCGAGAAGGGCGTGGAGTACATCGGCGACCGCGAGGCGCTGGCCAAGAACTTCTCCGACCACGCCGAGATCGCGCGCGTGCTCGGCCCGTACAAGCTGTCGCTGCACTCGGGCTCGGACAAGTTCTCGATCTACCCCTCCTTCGTCGAGGCCACCCGGGGTGTGGCGCACCTGAAGACCGCCGGCACCAGCTGGATCGAGGCGCTGCGCATCGTCGCCGCCCACGACCCGCAGCTGCTGCGCGACATCCTGAAGCTGTCGCTGGAGAGCTTCGAGGAGAACCGCCACAGCTACCACCTGTCCTGCGACACCACGCGCATCCCCACCGACGTGCCCGACGACAAGGTCGGCGAGCTGGTCACCGCGCTGGAGTCCCGCCAGGTCATGCACGTGGGCTACGGCGCCGTCCTCGACGAGTACGGGGTCCAGATCAAGGACCTGCTCAACACCCACGAGGACGAGTACGCGGCGCTGATGAAGGAGCATTTCATCGCGCACATCGCGCCCTTCGGCAAGCGCTGATCCGCCTCAACGGCACGGCCCCGGTCCCCTCGAGGACCGGGGCCGTGCGCGTTCCCCGGTGCGACGCGTCGGCAGGGTGCGCCGCGTGTCCCGCGCGCCGGTCGCCGCTAAGTTGATGCCCAGCGTGGACACCCCCTGACCGTCAGGACCCCCCGAGCCACGCGGAGACGGAGACGCCGATGAGCGCGACCGAGGACTTCCAGCAGCAGGTTCTGCGCGGCCACGACCTGCCCGCCGACCTGCGCCTGCTGGTGGCCGGCGCCGCCGAGGGCGAGGAGACGCCCTTCGACGACCTCGAGGCAGAACCGCTGCTGCCCGGGTCGGACGACGTGAACGACACCTCTTACCTGAGCGAGGAGGAGCGCGCCGACCCGGACATCGCGGCCAACCTCGCCGCGATCGACGAGGTGCTGGCGCGGGCGGTCTGGGTCGCCCGCGACGGCGAGGGCCGCGCGTACGGCTACTGGCTCGAGGGCCGGGCCGAAGCCGACGGCGTCCAGGGGGCCCCGATCGTCACGTTCGATTCGGAGGGCCAGTTCGACCTCTCGCCCGCCGCCACGCTGGCCGAGGCGTGCGTGTACGCCAACGCGCTGGACGAGGAGGACTTCGAGGCGGGCCGCGACGCCTTCGCCGGGGCCGGCATCGCGTTCTCGGCGCAGACGCTGGGGGAGCTCGACGCCGTCGAGGCGACCGTGTCCCCGACGCCGGCCGAGCTGCACGCGCGCCGCTACGAAGAACTGCTCAAGACCAGCTGACCGCGGACGCGACGAGGCTCCCGATCGGTCGACCGGGAGCCCTCGCCGCGCGGCGGATTACTTGATGCCGCTCTTGACCTCGTCGTAGAAGGCCTTGGCCTCCGCCTCGGGGGTGCCGCGGTTGAAGTAGACGTTCTGCGCGTGGCGCTTCTGGATGTCGGGGCTCTGGCCACCGCCCTGCGGGGGAACCACCGCGGTCGGGCCGAGCTCCGGCTCGATCTTCTCCATGAAGGCGACGACCTTCTTGTCGGACGCGCTGAACTTCTCCGAGATCGCCTCGCGGACCTTCAGGTTCGGCGGCAGCCCGCGCTCGGTGCCGAGGATGGCGCCGGCCTCGGTCGAGTTGGACAGGTAGTCGATGAACTTCTTGACCTCGTCGGCGTTCTTGGTGCGGGCCGAGGCGCTCCAGTACATCGACGCCTTGTACCACAGGCCGACGTCCTTGGCCTGGCCGGTCTGGCTGGGCAGGCGGAGCAGGGCCATGTCCTGGCCGGACGCCTTGTCCATCGCGTTGATCTGGTTCGACCACAGCGTGCCCATGCCGACCTTGCTCTGCGCGATCAGGGTCTGGTCGAGCGCCTTGCCCTCGTCCTCGCTGGTGACGGACGCCGGGGGGAAGGTGCCGTCGTCGGGCAGGCTCTTGCCCCACGCGTAGAAGCTCGCGACGTCGGCCGCCTCGTAGCCCTGGCCGTCGGCGGTCCACTGCTCCTTGCCGTGCTGGCGCAGCCATGCCTTGAGGGTGGAGTCCACGCTCATCACGTTGACCGAGCCCCAGGTCTGGCCGTTGCCCTTCTCGCTGATCTGCTTGGCGACCTTGTGGAAGTCGTCCCACGTCCACGTCGCGTCGTCCGGCATCTCGACGCCGGCGTCGGCGAAGACCTTCGGGTTGGCGACCAGGGCGGGGGCGTTGACGCCGATGTTGATGCCGACGAGCTTCTCGCCGACCTTGCCCAGCTCCACGGTGCCCTCGGCGAAGTCGGCGGTGTTGATCGAGGAGAGATCCATCAGCGCGCCGCGCTTGCCGTACTCGGAGATGTACTTCTCGTCCATCTGGATCACGTCGGGCATGTCGTTGGCGGCCACCTGCGTGGCCACCTTGTCCCAGTAGCTGCCGCCGTCGGTGGACTCGCCCACGATGTCCACGTCGGGGTTGGCCTTCTCGTAGGCCTCGATGACCTGGTTGGTGATCTTGTTGCGGGTGTCGTTGCCCCACTAGGCGAAGCGGATGACCGTCTTATCGCCGGGCTGCTTGGACGCCTGGGGCGTGCCGCCCGCGCACCCGCTCAGCGCCAGGGAGGCCCCCAGCCCGAGGGTGACGACGGAGAGCAGGATCTTCTTGCTGGATGCCATGGTGCGATGTCCCTTCGTAGCCTGGCGGGTGGTCTCTCCTTCGAGGATAGCGCTTACCCACGTTTCAGGATCAACGTTATGAGGTCTCTGTTCGATCACGACCGTCCGCCCTGGCCACAGCGGTGTCGGGACGCGGGCGCTGGTCAGGCGAGGTCCGCGAGCGGCACCTTCGGGTCGGCCAGCGCCGCGGCATCCACCGGACGCTGGGCGCGCAGCAGCGCCTCGATCGCCTCGCTGTCGTCCCACAGGTTGAGGTTGAGCGCGGCCCTCGGGACGCCGCCGGCGTCCAGCCAGAACGTGAGGCAGGCGTCGTCGGGGCCGCGCTGCACGAAGCGGTGCTCGGCCGGGATCTCGCCGCGGAACTCCAGGCCCCAGTCGTACTGGTCGGTGAAGAAGTAGGGGATGGTGTCGAGCGCGGCCTCGTCGCCCACGAGCGTCCGGGCGGCGAAGTCCGGATCCTTCAGCGCCGCCGCCCAGTGCTGGACGCGCAACCGGTGGCCCAGGAAGACGTTCTCCGCGTTGGCGATGTCGCCCACCGCGGTGATCGCCGGGTCGCTGGAGGCCAGCCCGGCGTCCACCAGGACGCCGTCGTCCAGGGCGAGGCCCGCGTGCTCGGCCAGCTCGACCCGCGGCTCGGCGCCGATGGCCAGCAGCACGTGCCCGGCGGCCAGGGCGGCGCCGTCGCGCAGCGTCACGCCGGCGACCGGACCCGAGGGGCCCTCGCCGTCGATGGAGGACACCTCGGCGTTGAAGCGCAGGTCGACGCCGTGATCGCGGTGCAGCGCGGCGAACCGCTCGCCCCACTCGGGCCCCAGCGCCTCCAGCACGTGGTCGCCGCGGGCGATGATGCTCACCTCGGCCCCCAGTGTGCGGGCGCTCGCGGCCACCTCGAGGGCGATCCAGCTGCTGCCGACGATCACCAGGCGGCGCCCGTCCCGCGCCAGGGTCAGGATGGCGTCGCGGAGCTGCTGGCTCTCCTCGATGGTGCGCAGTGTCTGGACGCCCGGGCGCGCGACGCCGGGGACGCGCAGCGAGCGCGGGCGCGAGCCGGTGGCGAGCACGAGGCCGTCGTAGCTCAGGCTGGAACCGTCGGAGAGTTCGACGACGCGGGCGGAGGCGTCCAGGCCGGTGGCGAACTGGCCCAGCCGCAGCGCGACCTCGTTGTCGGCGTACCAGGACGCCTCGAAGACCGTGAACTCGGGGAGGGTCTTGGTGCCTTGCAGGAACTCCTTCGACAGCGGCGGGCGCTCGTAGGGGAGCGCCCGTTCGCCGGCGACGAGGGTGATCTGCGCCGAGCCGTCCAGTTCGCGCAGGGCCTCGGCCGCCTTCGCGCCGCCGAGCCCTCCGCCGATGATCACGTACCGGGTCACGTTCGCCTCCCAGGGTCGTGGCCGCGTCCGCGCGGCCGGAGCGCTCCCCAGCGTAGGGGGATTCCAGTGCCCGCACCAGTTGTATAACAAGTAGCTCACTTGTGCGATGAATCGCATCGCCCATCAGGAGGAGCCATCGATGCCCGCCTCTGACGTGATCCGCAGCGTCACCCTGTCGCAGGTCATCCTGCCACTGCGCACAGCCATCAGCGACGCGAAGGTCCTCACCGGCCGGCAGCGCCCGATGACCGAGGTGGCGTTCCTGTTCTGCGAGATCACCACCGAGCAGGGGTTCGGCGGCGTCGGGTTCAGCTATTCCAAGCGCGCCGGCGGGCCCGCCCAGTTCGCCCACGCCCGCGAGGTGGCGCCGTTGCTCATCGGGGAGGATCCCAGCGACATCCCGCGCGTGTACGACCGGCTCCTGTGGGCGGGGGCGTCCGTGGGGCGCTCGGGCGTGGCCACGCAGGCGCTGGCCGCCATCGACGTCTGCCTTTGGGATCTCAAGGCCAAGCGCGCCGGCCTGCCGCTGGCCAAGCTCATCGGGCCGTACCGCGACTCGGTGCGCACCTACAACACCTCCGGCGGCTTCCTCAACGCGCCGATCGAGGAGGTCTGCGAGCGGGCCCAGCGCTCGCTGGCCGACGGCATCGGCGGCATCAAGATCGAGGTCGGCCACCCCGACCGCGGCGTCGACATGGCCCGACTGAAGGCCGTCCGCTCGGCGATCGGCGACGCCCCGCTGATGGTGGACGCCAACCAGCAGTGGGACCGCGCCACCGCGCTGCGCATGGGCCGCCGCTTCAAGGACTACGACCTGGTCTGGATCGAGGAGCCCCTGGACGCCTACGACGCCGAGGGCCACGCCGAGCGCGCCCGCCGGCTCGACACCCCGATCGCCACCGGCGAGATGCTCGCCAGCGTCGCCGAGCACGTCCGGCTCATCGACGCGCGCGCTGCCGACATCATCCAGCCCGACGCTCCCCGCGTTGGCGGCATCACCGCGTTCCTGCGCCTGGTCACCCTCGCCGACGCGGCCGGGCTTGACCTTGCCCCGCACTTCGCGATGGAGATCCACCTCCACCTGGCCGCCTCCTACCCGCGCGAGCCCTGGGTGGAGCACTTCGACTGGCTGGACCCGCTGTTCGAGGAGCGGCTCGAGACCCGCGACGGCCGCATGATCGTGCCCGACCGACCCGGGCTGGGCATCACGCTGTCCGACCAGTGCCGCGCCTGGACGGTCGACACGGCGACGTTCGGCGTCCGCGACGCGGTGGGGGTGTGACCATGCAGGAGGCGCCGCGGGGGCTGGCCAGCGAGATCGCCGACGAGCTGCGCGGGAGGATCCTCTCCGGCGCGATGCCGGCCGGCAGCCAGGTCCCGACCGAGGCCGGCCTCACCGAGGAGTTCGGCGTCAGCCGCACGGTCGTCCGGGAGGCGCTGCAGCAGCTGCGCGCCGGCGGGCTCGTCGAGAGCTTCCAGGGGCGCGGCAGCTTCGTGCTGTCCATCCCGGCCGAGCCGGCCGACGGGCTGCTCAAGCAGGTTGCGTCCCGCCGCGACGTCGTGGACCTGATCGAGTACCGGGTGGGCGTGGAGTCCGAGATCGCCGCCCACGCCGCCACCCGGCGCTCCGAGACCCAGCTGCTCGCCATCCAGCGCGCGCTGGACGCCTTCGCCTCGGTCGGCGGCGAGCCGGAGAAGGCCGTGCGCGCCGACTTCGCGTTCCACCTGGCGATCGCGCAGGCGACCAACAACCGGCTGTTCCTGGGGGCGCTGGAGGAGCTGGGGCCCCGCATGATCCTGCTGCAGCGCACCGGGCTGGACGAGAACAGCGCCCTGACCTCGGCGTCCCACCTGGCCACGGTGCTGGCCGAGCACGCCCAGGTCGTGGCCGCGATCCAGCGCTCCGACCCGCTCGCCGCCGCCGCGGCGATGCGGCTGCACCTGTCGAACTCGAAGTCGAGGTTGCGGCCGTGAGCGCCGCGCCCGGGAGGGGCGCCGTGCCGTTCACGCCGCAGGGGGCCATCCCCGCGCTGGTCACGCCGCTCACCGAGGACGGCGAGCTGATGGAGCAGGGGCTGCGCGAGGTGACGGTCGAGCACGTGGCCGGCCGGGTTGGGAGATCGGCGAGGCGCTGGCCGAGCGCGGCATCACGATGCTGGACGCCCCCGTCTCGGGCGCCGAGCCCGGCGCGGTGGCCGGCACGCTCGCGATCATGGTCGGCGGCGACGAGACCGCGTTCGAGGCGCTGAAGCCGGTGCTGCTGCAGATGGGCGCGAGCGCGACCCGGGTGGGTCCGCTCGGTGCAGGCAACGTCGCCAAGCTGGCCAACCAGGCCATCGTCGCGGTGAACATCGCGGTGCTCGGCGAGGCTTTGGTGCTGGCGCACCGCGCTGGGGTCGACCCGGCGGCGGTGCTGGACGCCATCGGCGGGGGCCTGGCCGGCTCGAACGTGATGAAGGCGAAGGGGCCGATGATGCTGGCCGGCGGGTTCAACCCCGGCTTCCGCGTCGAACTTCACGCCAAGGACCTGGACAACGCCCTGGCGACCGGGCACGAGACGGCCACTCCGCTTCCTTTGACGGCGGCCGTCCGGGAGATGCTGGCCGCGCTGTCGGCGTCCGGTCAGGATGACCGCGACCACTCCGCGCTGGTGTCCTACTTCGAGCGGCTGTCGGGCACCGAACTGCCGCGCTGAACAAGACTCCGGGCGGGGATCCCGTTACCCCGACCGGACGCCGTGCGGCCACGGGATCCTCCCGGCGCCGCCGCACGGCTCGGGCCACCGGCGTCCACCGCGCGCCGGTGGTTCGAGCGCCGTTCCCGCCGCTGCGGCGATATCGTGGATCATGACTGACTTGGCCCCCACAACTGCGCGCCGGGGGACGCTACTGCGTCATCGCCGCGGCGGTGCTCGTGCTCGCCCACGCCGGTGTCACCATGGCTTGGTCGAACGTTCAGCAGACCACGCCGACGCCACCGTGGGTCACCACGGCGACGATGGTGTTCAGCTCGCTCCTCACCGTCCTGATGTTCGCGGCGCCCATGCTGCTGGTGATCGGCGTGGTGCTCATCCGACTGGCCGCCGTGCTTGAGGCCACGTTGAATGCGGCGTCTGCCCCCGAGGAGCCCGAGGAGTTCTTCGACGGCGACGATCAGACGGCCTGGGCTCCCGAGGACAGGTAGTCGCTTGGGGTCGCCCCGCTCAGTCAGTGCGGAAGTCCTCGGCGGGCTAACTAGAAGTCCTCGGCGAGGTAGGGAGAAGTCCTCAGCGGTCAGGCGGGGAGGAAGTCCTCGCGCTGGGGGGTGAAGACGTCCACCAGGACCGTGTCGGCGTGGATGATCACGCCGTGAGGGACGTTCGGCGGGACGTAGTAGCTGGGGCCCGTGGTCAGGTGTTCGTCGGGCGTGCCCTCCATCAGCAGCGTCAGGTCGCCGGAGACGACGTAGCTCAGCAGCCGGCGCTGGGCGCCCTCGGGGGTGGTGACGGGCTCGACGTCCGCGCTGCGGGCGATGATCTGCATGGGGTCCCCTTGTCGAGGCGTCCGGCGGCGGGTGCGTCGCCCCGCCGCCGGCACGCTCAGCCGATGTTCTTGTTCTCGCGGTAGGTGCGCCAGGTGTTCTCGAACGCCTCGGTCTGCTCGGGGACGGCGCGGCGCTCGCGCCAGCTGAACTCCGGCGCGTTCTCCCCGTCCCAGCTCGTCACCTGGATCACGTCGTCCAGCTTGCCGCCGTCCAGCCGCAGCCGGAACAGTTCGGGCAGCTCGGCCGTCACCGCGGCGTCCACGGTCGGGAGGGTGCCTTCGGGGTCGGTGTACAGCACCGAGCCGCGCGACAGGCCGCCGCTGTCGACGTAGTGCTCCATGGCGTTGAGGTAGACGTACTGGCTGGTCAGGATGTCCCGGATCAGGAACAGCCGGCTCACCGAGCGGCGGCTCTCGGGATCCGCGGCGATCGTCGCGTCGTACTCACCCAGCAGCCGCGTGATCTCCTCGCGCGCCTCGGCGACCGACTCTCGCGACCGGACGACGCCGGCCTTGTCGCTCATCAGCCTGCGCACGTGGGTCAGCAGTTCGTCGGTCGAGTCCGGTCCGGACGCCGCCCGCGCGGACGCGTCCTTCAGCAGGGACGCCGCCCGCTCGGCCACGGGGGAGGCGGCCGCGGCGAACGTGCCCTCGTCGACCGGATCCTGACGCCGCGCCTGGGCGATGTAGGACGCCGCCCGTGTGGCCCCGACCTGGCCCGAGTTCAGGGCCGCCCCGCCGGGGCGGTAGACGCCGTGGGCTCCGGCCGCCTCGCCGACCGGGAAGAAGCCGGCCAGGTTCGACTGCCACCACTGGTCGACCTCGAGCCCGCCGTTGTTGTGCTGGGCGCACACGGCGACCTCCAGCATGTCGGTCTCCAGGTCGACGCCCGGGTTGCGCTGCAGGTAGAACTCGTAGGCGGGCCGGTTCATGTGCTGCAGCCGCTGGATGGGCGTGCTGTCGCGCAGCTCGGTGACGCCGGTCGCCTCGAGGTAGGCGTAGGCCTCAGCCGACAGCTTCGAGGCGTCGAACGACTCCCGGGCGGGGTTGGAGCGGAAATCCAGCCACACGCGGCGTCCGCGCAGCTTGGTCTCCTGGTAGACCAGCAGGTCGATCAGGGAACTGCCCTCGGGCGCCTTGCGGACGTCGAAGGGCCACTGGTAGCCCTTCAGGAAGATCCGGGTGAGCTGGTCGCCGTAGTCGGGCAGGAACTCGCCCAGGAACTCCCGGGCGTCGCCGCCGTCGGCGTCGGTGGAGACGAAGCGGGGGAGCGCCTGCATGTAGGTGCCCGACACGTTCCAGCGCGGGTGCACCGACGCCAGGCCGAACTGCCACTCGGTGAGGTTCTTGCCGTGGACGCCGGCGCGCAGCGCCGCGCCGTTGGCGCCCCACTGGCCGTTGGGGTAGACCGAGTCGGCATACATGCCGGCCGGGCCGCCCGTGGCGTAGACCAGGTTGGTGCAGCGCAGCAGCAGGAAGCGGCTCGGGTGGTCGGCGCCCACGTCCAGGCGGACGCACAGCAGCCCGACCACCGCCCCGTCGGAGACGACCAGGTCAACGACCCGGCACAGGTCGAGCACCTCGACGCGGTGCCCGTCGCGGACGCGTCCCTCGAGCTTCTCCACCATGGTGCGCGAGGTGTACGGACCCACCGAGGTGGCCCGCTGCCGCGGGTCGTGGTCGGTCTTGTAGCCGACGTACTCACCCGAGGCGTTGTGCGGGAACGGGACGCCGGACTCCACCAGGTGGAAGAACGCCCGCGGCGACCAGGCCGCCTCGGCCAGGGCGATGTCGCCGTCCATCGAGCCGCCCGAGAACAGGGTCTCGGCCATCTCGCGCACCGAGTCGGGCTCGGCGCCGGACAGGGTCAGCTTGTAGTAGGTCTGCTTGTCCGACCCGGCGTTGCGGGACGCCCCCGCCCGCCGCTTGTCGGTCACCATGACCACGTCGCGCTGGCCCAGCATCACGAGCCGGTCCGCGGCGCAGTAGCCCGCTGCTCCCGTCCCGACGACGACCGTGTTCGCGGTGACGATCGGGATGGATTGACCTGCCACACTCAGGTGGCCACTGGCGTGGGCGTCGATCCAGTCGGCGTGGGTCATGGCGTCCTCACAAGGTCTTGATCTGCATGCCACCACCCACGGTGATGACATCTCCGGTCGAGTAGGGCATGCGTCCGGCGGTCAGTTGGGCGACGGCGCCGCCGACGTCACTGGGGCGTCCCCAGCGCGGCATGGGCACGGCGCCGGAGGCGAAGAAGGCGTCGTACTTCTCGGTGACGCCGGCTGTCATGTCGGTGGCGATGACGCCGGGGCGCACCTCATAGACCAGGATGCCTTCGGGGGCCAGTCGCACCGCCCACAACTGGGTCGCCATGCCCACGCCAGCCTTCGACAGGCAGTACTCACCCCGGTTGGTGGAGACAGTGTCGGCACTGATCGAGGACACGTTGACGATGGTCCCGGTGATCTCGCCCTCGGCCGGTGGGCCCTGGGCGATCATCACGTTGGCCACCTTCTGGGTCAGGAAGTAGGGCCCGCGCAGGTTGATCGCCATGACGCGGTCGTAGCTGTCCGGGGTTGCGTCGAGAAGATCGTCGCGCTGGGAGGGGGCGACGCCCGCGTTGTTGACCAGGGCGTCGATGCGTCCCCAGTCCGCGAGCGTCTCCTCGACATAACGAGCATGGTCGCCCAGGTCCGCGACGCTGCCTTGGGTGTAGCGCACCTCTCCCAGCGTCGCCAGATCGGCCAACACATCAGACGGGGCGGGGCGGGTCGCCATGATGGACACCCGCCAGCCCTCGCGCAGGAGCGCCTCGGTGATCCCGCGGCCAATGCCGCGGTTACCGCCAGTGACCAGGGCGACCTTGCTCATGATGGTGAGCCTTCGCTCAGCGATCGACGCGGGCGCTACCGCCCCCGGCGAGCTTGAGGACCTCAGCCTTGGTGGCCATGGACGTGTCGCCGGGCGTGGTCATGGCGAGCGCGCCGTGGGCGGCACCGTATTCGAGGGCCGTCTGCAGGGGCTGGCCGTCGAGCAGGCCGAACGCCAGACCGGACGCGAAGGAATCCCCGCCCCCGACACGGTCGAAGATCTCCAGGCCTGGCCGCTGCGTCGACTGCAGCACACCAGTCTCCGCAGACCAGGCAATCGCCGCCCAGTCGTTGATCGTGGCGGTCTTGACCCCGCGCATCGTCGTGGCGATGACACCGAAGTTCGGGTAGGCCTTGGCCGCATTCGTGATCATCGCGGCGAAGCTCTCCAGGGGGAGCGCGCTGAGGTTCTCGTCGACGCCTTCGATCTCCAGCCCAAGGCTGGCGGTGAAGTCCTCCTCGTTGCCGATCATCACGTCGATGTGGGGCGCGATGGTGGTGTTGACCTCGCGCGCCTTCTCCAGGCCGCCGATGGACTTCCACAGGCTGGGACGGTAGTTGAGGTCGTAGGAGACGACCGTGCCGTACTTCTTGGCGGCGGTGACGGCCGCGATGACGGTGTCGGCGGCGTCGGTGGAGAGCGCCGCGTAGATACCGCCGGTGTGCAGCCACCGGACACCCAACTCCCCGAACAGGTAATCCCAGTCGACATCCTCGGGGCGCAGTTGAGCCGCCGCAGTGTTACCGCGGTCGGAGACCCCGACGGCGCCGCGAACACCGAAGCCGCGCTCGGTGAAGTTCAGGCCGTTGCGGACGGTTCGCCCGATGCCGTCGCTGGGACGCCACACGATGTGGCTGGCGTCCACGCCACCGGCCAGGATCATGTTCTCGACGAGATGGCCCACCTCGTTGTCGACGAGTGCGGTGACGACGCCGGCGCGCAGGCCGAAGGCGCGCGACAGGCCGCGGGCCACGTTGTACTCGCCGCCGCCCTCCCACACGTCAAAGGAACGGGCGGTGCGGATCCGGCTCGCGCCCGGATCCAGGCGCAGCATGACCTCGCCGAGGGAGACGACGTCGTAGCGGCACTCCTCGGCCGGCCGCAGGGTGATCGCCATGCTCAGGCCCCCTTCAGCGACGTGACGAGTTCGACGGCCTCACGGCACAGTCGCTCGATGGTGGCGAAGTCGCCCGCCTTGACGGCGTCGCGCGGGCACATCCAGGAGCCGCCGCAGGCGGGGATCGCGGGCACGGCCAGGTAGTCGGCGATGTTCTTGGGGCCGATGCCGCCGGTGGGCACGAACGTCAGGTCCGGGAAGGGTGCCGCGAGGGCCTTGATCGCCGGGACGCCGCCGGACGTCTCTGCGGGGAAGAACTTGACGGCGTCCAGGCCCAGATCGAGGGCGGTGACGATTTCGGTGGCGGTGGCGATCCCGGGCAGGACGGCGACGCCGAGTTCCTGGGCGCGGCGCACGACGGCGGGGCTCAGGCCAGCGGACACGATGTAGGTGGCGCCAGCTTCGACGGCGCGGTCGACCTGCTCGGCGGTGTGGACGGTGCCAGCGCCAAGAATGATGTCGGGATTGGTGGCCATGCGCGCGATCGCTTCAGCGGCGGCCGGGGTGCGGAAGGTGACCTCCGCGACCGGCAGGCCGCCGGCGACCAGCGCGTCGGCCAAGCCGGGGGCGCTGTAGGCGTCGTCGATGACGACAACCGGAATCAAAGAATGGCTAACGATGGGAGACAGACGGGCGTCCATCACGGTCCTCTCGAGACGGCAAGCGCTTTCCAAAGCACACTATCAGGCCCCTGCGCGACCAGGAATAGGTCGGGGCGAGGGGTATGCCCTCAGCTTATCGGACCTAGCTGCGGCAAGGGGGTTCAGCCGCGGTTCGCCCACGCCAGCCGCGCACCGGAGAGGTCCGCCCAGGTGCCCTCGAAGTCGATGCGGGCGACGGTGGCGGTAGGAAAGTGCGTACTCACGCGGGCGACGGCGTCGGGATCGCTGCCGGGGCCGGTGAGTTCGTCCACGAGGGCAGGAACGCCGGGAGCGTGGGCAACCAGCGCGGCAACCTGCACCGATGTCGCATCCAAGTCGGCCAGGGTGCGGGCGATCGTGACGGTAGAGGCGTCATAGAGGGCGTCGATCGACTCGACGGGGGCGCTCAGCCCCATTCCCTTGGCTGTCTCCTGGGCGCGATCGGCGGTGGAGGCCAGGATGATCTCGATGCCGGCGTGCGCCAGCATGTGGCCGAGCCGTGCGGCCTGCGCGAGCCCGCCGTCGGTGAGGCGGCGACCGCGATCGCCGCGTCCGTGGCCGGTGAACTCTGCCTCGCCATGCCGGATCAAAAACAGCCGCTTCATGGCGTCAAGGCTAGAGGTTTGCCGCTCAATGTCGGGCTAGGGCGGCCCGCTCGGGACGCTGTTGTGGCGTCCCGAGGGGTTCCCCCGTGCGTCGTCCCCCAAGGGACGAGGTCAGATGCCTCAGCGCCAGCCGAGGCCGGGCGCAACCATGGTCAGGATGTTGCCTAGGGCGCGCACGTTGTAGTCCACCCCGAGTTGGCTTGGGATGGTCAGCAAGAGGGTGTCGGCGGCCTGGATGGCCTCATCCTCGGCGAGTTCGGCGATGAGCTGGTCGGGCTCGGCGGCGTAGCTGCGTCCAAAGATGGCGGCCCCGTTGTCGAGTTGGCCGATCTGGTCGGAACTGCTGCGGTCGGCGCCGAAATAGCGACGATCCTCATCGTTGACCAGGGCGAAGATCGAGCGGCTCACCGAGACGCGCGGCTGGAAGTCGTGACCGGCCTCTTTCCAAGCGGCGCGGAACGCTTCGATCTGCTTGCGCTGCTGAACGTGGAACGGCTCCTCGGACTCGTGGTCTTTCAAGGTGGAGCTCATCAGGTTCATGCCCTGCTGAGCGGCCCAGACCGCGGTGGCATTGGATCCTGCGCCCCACCAGATCCGTCGACGCAGCCCGGGGGACTGCGGCTCGATGCCCAGGGGGCCTGCGTACGGGTTGGGGAACATCGGCCTCGGGTTGGGCTCGGCGAAGCGGGCCCCGTCGATGACCTTGAGGTAGGTCTCGGTGTTGGCCCTGGCGACGTCGGCCATGGTCATACCCTCAGGCGCGTCATAGCCGAAGTAGCGCCAGCCGTCGATGACCTGCTCGGGCGAACCGCGGCTCACGCCGAGTTGGAGCCGCCCTTCGGAGATGAGGTCGGCGGCGGCGGAGTCCTCGGCCATGTAGAGGGGGTTCTCGTAGCGCATGTCGATGACGCCGGTCCCGATCTCGATCGTGGACGTCTTCGCGCCGATGGCGGCCAGCAGCGGGAAGGGTGATCCCAGTTGGCGCGCATAGTGATGGACGCGGAAGTAGGCGCCGTCGACGCCGATCTCCTCGGCGGCCACGGATAGGTCGATCGATTGGTGGAGCACCTCGCTGGCGGAGCGCGTCCCGCTCTGCGGATGGGGGGACCAGTGTCCGAAGGACAAGAATCCAATCTTCTTCATGTTTCAACTAACGCCGGGGGTGGGGCGTTCATTCCCGACACCGTCAGCCGAGCGGCCCGGGGTCGGCGTTGGGGCGCCAGATCGCGACCGCGGCGGGGTCGGCCCACGGTGCCCCGGCCGCCGCAAATCCCTCCTGATGGTGCAAGGCCTGGTCCATCCAGTACTCGACGTCGTCGACGACCGGGTGTGCCGCCGAGCCTTCGCCTTCCCATGTCAGGTACTGCTCGGGGATCTGTACCGGAGCAGGTCGCAGTTGGGTTGCCTCCAAGACGCACATGAACCCGATCGTCTCCGCGAGCGGCACGAGGGCCGGCGCCCCCGTCTCGAGGTGATCGACGAAGTTCTCCAAGAGGTCGAGGCGCGGAAAGGTCTCGTGCGTGGTCCCCGCACGCGTATGAAGGTGCAGCACGTCGCGGGTGTATTCGTAGGTCGCGACGCCCTGGGTGCCCTCCAGGGTCACCACCGCGGTGCCTTGGCCAGGCGCGGCCAACGTCAACGCCGCGCACACTGGGGGCCCCTCGACGAGATCGATACGGACGAAGCTGGTGTCATCGGCCTCGATGTGGTGCGCATGGTAAAGCTCGGTGGTGATGGCCGTGATGCTGTCGGGCGTGGTGGCACCGGCCAGCCACAGCGCGGTGGCGATCGCGTGGGCGAGGGGATTGGTCACCACCCCATCGGCGACGCGGGCGCCGTCGAGGGTTCGGCGTCCGGCCCAACGGGCCCGTTCGTAGTAGCCGCGATCGCGCAGCCAGGCTCCACGGGCACTGATGCGGGTGAGGGTGCCCAGCGTGCCGTCCGTGGCGAGGTCACGCAGTCGGGTCACGCCGGCGGAGCCGAGGCTCTGGAAGCCAATCTGGACGTGGCGACCGGTCGCTCGCGCGACCTCCATCACCTGGGCGAACTCCGCCAGCGACGCGAAAGGAGGTTTCTCCAAGAACACGTCCGCTCCGGCCTGCAGCGCCTCGATCGCGAGGGGTGCGTGCGTGCCGATCGGTGTGGCGATGCTGACGATGTCGGGGGCGTGCTCGGTGAGCAGGTCGGAGAGGCTGGGGTACCAGGCGACGTCGCGATCGTTGAGGGGGCCGCCGGGGTCGGCGGTCGCGATGAGGGAGACGCGCCCGCTGGGAGTCAACCGGTCGATGCGCTCCAGGTGGATCGTGCCGAAGCCTCGGACGCCGACTTGCGCGATGGTTGTGCTGGGCACCGGTGCCTCCAAGCATGGGAATGCGTTTACCGGCCACCTTATCGCAGGGGGAGCTGACGCAGAGGTGGGTGGTGAAGGGCCGTCCGTGTGCCGGGCTCATCGAGGCTGCGTGCGGTAGGGGCGATGGATGTCTGCGTGCGCTGGCAGGATGTCCGTGTGGAGGAGACGGCGATTTTCGGTGCGGTGACGCTCGTGAGCGGCCCTGAGGCCCTGCTGGCCGAGCGGGCGATACGAAGCCTGACGCAGCGGGCCCTGGCCGAGCGTCCTGAGGCGTCGGTCACCACGCTGGAGGGCGCAGGTCTGGACGCGTCCGCCTTGGCACAGGCGACGACCGGGTCGCTGTTCGCCTCGGACGCCATCGTGATCATCAACCCGATTTCCGAGGTCCCGGCCGAGTTGTTCGACACTCTCGCGGGCTACGCGAAGACCCCGCAAAGCGATCTTGGTCTGGTGCTCGTGCATCCGGGGGGAGTCAAAGGCAAGCGCCTGCTGGACGCCTTGAAGAAGGCCAAGGTCGCCGTCGTGGACTGCCCCACGATCAAACCGTGGGAACTGGCCGGGTTTGCCATCAACGAGGCCCGGCGGGTGGGTGGGCGTATCGATCAAGGCACGGCGGCGCGTCTGGTGGAGGCGTTGGGCGCGGACGCGCGGGCGGTCGCCGGGGCCATTCGTCAGTTGCTGGCCGACTCCGATGATCGTGTCGTCACCGAAGCTGCGGTCCGGCGGTATTTCACGGGGCGGGCAGATGTGACGAGCTTCACCGTTGCCGATCACGTGATGGCGGGGCGTCGCAACGAGGCGCTCGGGGCGTTGCGGTGGGCCCTGGATACGGGTGTGGCTCCTGTGCTCGTGACCAGCGCGGTGGCCGCCGCGGTACGGCAGCAGGGTCGCTATAGCGACCTGGCGGGACAGCGCATGCGCGATGGCGATGTCGCTCGTGAGATCGGCGTTCCACCGTGGAAGGTGAAGGATCTGGTGCGGCACTCCCGGGACTGGACGGCGCGCGGCCTGGCGGATGCGCTGCAGCGGGTCGCGGTGGCGGATGCGGCGGTCAAAGGCTCGGCCGCCGACCCCGCGTTTGCCTTGGAGCGGATGGTGTTGGACGTCGCGGCCTTGCGGGGGCGGCGTCCCGAATCGGGCATGGGGCGCTGATTTGGGGCCGGGGCGCGGCACTGGTAAGCTTGTGGATCGCGTCCATAGTGGGCGCACCCCTTAGATCGAACCTGAACCGAAGGCTTGCCCGTGGCGAACATCAAGTCCCAGAAGAAGCGGATCCTCACGAACGAGAAGGCGCGTCTGCGCAACAAGGCCGTGAAGTCCGCTCTGAAGACGCACATTCGCAAGTTCCACGAGGCCGCCGAGGCCGGGGACGCTGCGAAGGCGCAGAAGCTGGCGCAGGTCGCGTGCCGTGAACTCGACGTGGCCGTCAGCAAGGGCGTCATCCACAAGAACCAGGCGGCCAACCGCAAGTCGGCCGTCGCTTCGGCTGCCGCCGCGCTCTGACGAACGTTTGCGACGTCGCCCCGCCGGGTAAGGCCGGGGCGACGTTGTGTCGTACCCGCATCCGGAGAGGGGGACGCGCGTGAGCGCGCCGCAGCCTGGGGCGACGCCCCCGCAGATCATCCGCAACTTCTGCATCATCGCCCACATCGACCACGGCAAGTCGACCCTGGCCGACCGGATGCTCCAACTCACCGGAGTGGTCGATGAGCGCTCGATGCGTGCGCAATACCTGGATCGGATGGATATCGAGCGCGAGCGCGGTATCACGATCAAGAGCCAAGCCGTCCGCATGCCCTGGCGGGTGGGTGAAACCGATTATGTGCTGAACATGATCGACACGCCCGGCCACGTCGACTTCACCTATGAGGTCTCCCGCTCGCTCGCGGCGTGCGAGGGTGCTGTCCTTCTGGTGGACGCCGCTCAGGGCATCGAGGCCCAGACGCTGGCCAACCTGTACCTGGCGATGGAAGCCGACCTCCAGATCATTCCGGTGCTGAACAAGATCGACCTGCCCGGCGCCCAACCGGAGAAGTACGCCGAGGAACTCGCCTCCTTGGTGGGCTGCGAGCCCGAAGACGTCTTCCGGGTATCCGGGAAGACCGGGGTCGGCGTCCCCGCGTTGCTGGACGCGATCGTCGCCCAGATCGACGCCCCCGTCGGGGAGGCGTCCGGTCCCGCACGCGCCCTCATCTTCGACTCGGTGTATGACACCTACCGCGGCGTCGTCACGTATGTGCGCGTCGTCGATGGGGAACTGAAGCATCGCGAGCGAGTCGCTATGATGTCGACGCGTTCCACACACGAACTGCTTGAAGTCGGCGTCATCAGCCCCGAACCGATTCCTGGCAAGGCTCTGGGCGTCGGCGAGGTCGGCTACCTCATCACCGGCGTCAAGGACGTACGGCAAAGCCGCGTCGGCGACACGGTGACGCTGCAGCACAACCAAGCCACCCAACCGCTCGCGTGCTACAAGAATCCCAATCCGATGGTGTACGCGGGCCTGTACCCCATCGACGGTGCGGACTTCCCCGAACTCCGCGAAGCCTTGGAGAAGCTCCAACTCAATGATGCGGCGCTGACCTACGAACCGGAGACCTCAGGCGCGCTGGGTTTCGGGTTCCGCATCGGCTTCCTGGGCTTGCTGCACATGGAGATCGTGCGCGAGCGTTTGGAACGCGAGTTCAATCTCGACTTGATCTCGACCGCACCCAACGTCGTCTACCGGGTCGTGATGGAAGACGGCAGCCAGCATCAGGTCACCAACCCCAGCGAGTTCCCTGAAGGCAAGATCGCCGAGGTGTGGGAGCCGGTCGTGCACGCGACGATCCTCACGCCAACCGACTACATCGGGACGATCCTCGAGTTGTGCCAGCAACGCCGGGGCCTGCAACGCGGTATGGATTACCTGTCGTCGGATCGCGTGGAGATTCGGTACACGCTTCCGCTGGCCGAGATCGTCTTCGATTTCTTCGATGCGCTCAAGAGCCGCACGAAGGGCTATGCGTCCCTGGACTACGACGAGGCGGGCGAACAGACCGCCGAGTTGGTGAAGGTCGACATCCTGCTCCACGGTGAGCCGGTGGATGCCTTCAGTTCGATCGTCCACAAGGACGCCGCCTACTCCTACGGGTTGGCGATGGCCAAGAAGTTGAAGGAACTCATCCCTCGCCAGCAGTTCGAGGTGCCCATCCAGGCGGCCATCGGGGCACGGGTCATCGCGCGCGAAACGGTGCGGGCGATGCGTAAGGACGTGCTGGCCAAGTGCTATGGCGGCGACATCAGCCGTAAGCGCAAGCTGCTGGAGAAGCAGAAGGAAGGCAAGAAGCGGATGAAGATGGTGGGCCGGGTCGAGGTGCCACAAGAGGCCTTCGTCGCGGCACTGTCCACCGGGGAGTCCCGCGAGCCCAAGTAGCGCGACCGGTCTGGGGTTCAGCTCTGCTCGTCGGCCTCGCGTGGTGGCTGGGGGCGGTGCACGATGATGACGCCCGAGTCCAGGTCGAGCGGGGGCGGGCCTGAGCCAGCCTGGTCGGTGCGATGCACCAGCACTTTCTGTAGTTCCTTGTGCTCGCGCCAGTGCCGCAGCCCTGGGTCGAGCACTTCGAGGAAGCTCATGGGCTCAGCCTAGGCCGGGCGCCGCGACGCTTCCAGGCATCACCGAGATCGCCGTGAGGTCACGTTCGCGGGCCTCGGCGAGGAACCGGATCAGGTGGTCTGTGAAATCGCCACGCGCCCCGAGCGTCTGTGGCTCCTTGTGGGTCGTTGTGGAATCTCCGCCCAGCAGCACTGCGGGGACGTCGCGCTCGATCATCATCGGAGTCCAGGCGCTGTGTTGGCCTTGCGATGCAGGCCCCACGCCGCCAATACGCCGCCGAGGATCCCACCCAGGTGGGCCTGCCACGAGACGCCGGGCAGTGTGGGGAACACCCCCCACAGCATGCCGCCGAAGAAGCCGAACACAGCCGCTGCGATGAGGATCTGCACCCAGTTGCGCGCGAAGAGGCCGCGCAGCAGCAGGTAGCCGAGCCACCCGAACACGAGCCCGGACGCGCCCGCCGTGACGCTGCCCGGTGCCGAAATGAGCCATGTGAGCAGCCCTGACACGACGATCGAACTCAGGGTGGCGACCCAAAACTCGCGCCGACCACTCATGCGGGTGAGCGTCCCCAACACCAGGAACGGGATCGTATTGGCCATGAGGTGACCGAACCCGAAGTGCAGGAAGGGCGCGGTGAAGATCTGCGGGAGTTCCCCGATGATCCGCGGGCTGACCCCCAGGCTGTCCAGGGCCCCGCCGGTCACCACGTCGATGCCCTCGAGAAGCCACATCAGGGCAAGCCAGCTGCCGACGAAGAAGAACGACGCGATGGGGCCAGGACGCCTGTCCACGACGAGCGGGTAGCCGGGGTAGGGGGTGAGGCCCTGAGCCGACGGGGTCGGGGCCGCCGCCGGGGGCTGCCAGGGGCCGGTCGGAATGCTCATGTCCTCTAGTGTGCCGGGTGGCCCCCAGCCGGGAATCAACTCCTAGGATGACCAGCATGAGCCTGTTCACCGTCTGGTACACCTACAGCGACGACACCGCCTTGCGCGACACGGTGCGTCCCGACCACCGAGCGTTCCTGGGGGAGTTGGCCGCTGAGGGCACCATCGTGTTGTCTGGGCCGGTCTCCTCGCCGGAGGGCGCCCCCGCTGCCGCGCTCCTGCTGGTGCGTGCCGACAGTGCCGATGATGCCCTGGCCCGGCTGTCCAACGACCCGTTCCAGGTCAACAGCGTCGTCGCACACATCGACGTGCGTGAGTGGACGCCGGTCCTGGGCGACCTGTTCGACGCGCTGTCTTGATGGCGTCGACCCGCGCCGACATCGGCATCATTGGCGGATCAGGGTTCTACTCGTTCCTTCCCGGCGGAAGCCGCGTCGAGGTGGAGACCCCGTTCGGGGCTCCCTCGGCCCCCATCACACTGGGGGAGATGGGCGGGCGCCGCGTCGCGTTCCTGCCCCGTCACGGCGAGCGGCACCAGTTCGCACCGCATCGCGTCAACTACCGGGCGAACCTGTGGGCGCTGAAGGCGCTCGGGGTTTCCCGCGTGCTGAGCGCCTGCGCGGTGGGTTCTCTCCAGCCGTCGCTCCAGCCGGGCACGTTCGTCGTCCCCGACCAGGTCGTCGACCGGACCTACCGCCCTGGACACACCGTGTGGGAAGCCGACGGCCCCGTCGTCCACGTCCCCTTCGCCGATCCGTACTGCCCCGCCACCCGGGAGGTGTTCCTCACCGCCGAGGGAGGGCAGGCGCCACTGATCGACGGCGGGACGATGGTCGTCATCAACGGTCCCCGGTTCTCCAGCAGGGCAGAGTCACAGTGGCATGCGGCTGCGGGCTGGTCGGTCGTGGGGATGACGGGCATGCCCGAGGCATCCATCGCCCGGGAACTCGCGCTGTGTTACGCGACCGTGTGCTGCGTCACCGATATGGACGCGGGCGCCGAGGGCGAGGCGGGGGTGCGAGCCGGTGACGTGAAGGCCGTGTTCGCCAGCAACATCGGACGTCTCAAGCGCCTCCTGGAGCGGGCGGTGACCGTGGAACCAGCCCAGGCCTGTGAGTGCGCGCACGCCGTGGACGGTTTGCCGCTGCCCTTCCCGCTGCCCACGGTGGGCGACGGGATCGGCCCGGTTCTGGGCTGACGCGTCGATGAGCCCATCCACCCTGCCGGAAGGGGAACCGGCACCCGCCGACGGCGCGTTGCCGCCCGAGGCGCTGGCCGGGCAGGCGTCGCGGCGGCTGTCGGCTTACCTCCACGTCCCGTTCTGCGCGACGCGTTGCGGCTACTGCGATTTCAACACCTACACCGCGGCCGAACTTGGGGCTGCGCCCGGGACGTCTCAACGCAGTTACCTGGATGCCATGGCCGCCGAAATGCGCCTGGCGGGGGGCGTCTTGGGGGAGCCGCGTCCCCTTCACACGGTGTTCTTCGGGGGCGGTACTCCCACTTTGTTGCCCGCCGACGATCTCGCGGGCCTGCTCCAGACGGCTCGCGACACGTTCGGGCTGGCCACAGACGCGGAGGTGACCACCGAAGCCAACCCAGATTCGGTGACCCCGGCCTACCTGGAGCGCCTGGTGGAGGCCGGGTTCACGCGGATCAGTTTCGGGATGCAAAGCGCTGTCCCGCACGTGCTGGCCCTGCTGGAACGCACCCATACCCCGGGTCGCGCGCTGGAGGCCGTCGGCTGGGCGCGGGCCGCAGGCTTCGCATCGGTCAGCGTGGACCTCATCTACGGGACGCCGGGGGAGTCGCTGCAGGATTGGCGTGCGTCGGTCGAGCAGGCCCTCTCGGCTGAGCCCGACCATGTCAGCGCCTACTCGCTCATCGTTGAGGAGGGCACCCGCTTTGCCGCGCGCGTCCGACGCGGTGAGGTCCCGCTGCCCCAAGAAGACGATCTCGCCGACAAGTACGACCTGGCAGACGCGTTGTTCCGGGAGGCGGGACTCTCCTGGTACGAGGTGTCCAACTGGGCCCGCCCCGGCCACGCATGCCGCCACAACCTCGCCTACTGGGTGGGTGACGACTGGTGGGGGTTCGGCCCCGGCGCCCACAGCCATATCGGGGGCGTCCGGTTCTGGAACGTCAAGCATCCGCGCACCTATGCGACGCGGCTGGGGCGCGGGGATTCCCCCGCCGCTGGGCGTGAGCGGCTCGACGCCGAGCAACGGCGAGTCGAGCGCGTCCTGCTGGAACTGCGGCTGCATCAGGGCCTACCGGAAACAGTGCTCACCCCCGCTGAACGACGCCGCCTGCCGGAACTTCAGCGGCGTGGCTGGCTCATCAGCGCCGGGGGATACGTCCGCGTCACGGAGGCCGGGCGACTGCTCGCCGACGCGGCCGTCCGCGACCTGCTCGACTGACGGCTGCCTGAGCCCCACGCCCCGCAGGCCCCCGTAGGCTGGGGGACCGTGAACCGCTATTCCTCTGACGTGCTCGCGAAGGGCTGGCAGCGGGCCAACAAGCCCTCGGCAACACCCACCCCCGTGTCGAAGGACCTGGTCTTGGAAGAACCCACCTCGGGGTTCGTCGGGGCCGTGGTCGGCTGGGAGAACGGCGTGGTCATCTTGGAGGATCGCCGTGGCAAGCGACGCAGCTTCCCCTTCGGCCCCAACTTTTGGCTCGATGGAGCACCGATCGACCTCACCGGGCCGACGCGCAGCGCGCCGAGCGCCCGCGACAAAGCACAGGAATACAACCGGACCCACACCGCCTCCGGCTCCCGGGTCGGCCCGGTCGAGAAGGCCAAGGTGGCGCTCCCGAGCCGCATCTACGTTGAGGGGCGGCACGACGCCGAACTCGTCGAGAAGGTGTGGGGTGCCGACCTGCGCCACGTGGGCGTCGTCGTGGAGTACCTGGGCGGTATCGACGACCTGCCCGCCATCGTCGCCGAGTTCGCCCCGGTGAAGGGGCGGCGCCTGGGCGTCCTGGTGGATCATCTGGTTCCGGGAACCAAGGAGTCGCGGATCGTCTCCCAGGTCAGCGGGGAGTACGTGTTCGTGACCGGGCACGAGTTCATCGACATTTGGGAAGCCGTCAAGCCTGAGCGTCTGGGGCTAGAGGCCTGGCCCCGTATCCCGCGCGGCACCGACTGGAAGCATGGCATCTGCGCGACGCTCGGCTGGCCGCACGAGTCCCAGGCTGACATCGCCACCGCGTGGAAGACCATCCTGGGACGGGTCCGGGGCTGGCAGGATCTTGATCCTCACCTACTCACGGAGGTCGAACGGTTGATTGACTTCGTCTCCGCCGACCACATCGACCGGGAGTCCTGATGCGCACCGACGACGTCAACGCCCTCATTCGCGAGGTGACCGAGCGCCTGATCCTGCCGCGGTTCCGCCATCTGGCACCCGACGAGGTGATACAGAAGCACCCGGGAGACCTGGTCACGGTCGCCGACCGCGAGGCTGAGGTGGCCCTCACCCAAGCCCTCCAGCGCGCCACCCCGGACGCGGTGATCGTGGGCGAAGAGGCGACGTTCGCTGATCCCACCACGCTGACACGACTGAACGGCGCCGACCATGCGTGGGTCATCGATCCCGTCGACGGCACCCGCAACTTCGCCCACGGCAGTGAGGACTTCGGCGTCATGCTTGCCGAGGTACGCGGCGGGCAAACCGTGCGCGGGTGGATCTGGCAGCCGCGCCACGACCAGTTCTTTGAGGTCGAGCGCGGGAGCGGAGCCACCTGCAACGGCGAGTCGCTGTCGCCGGTGCGGCCCCATGACGCGCCGTGGACGGCCGCCGTCTGGGGCACGCTCGAATCCGCCCATGACCCTCGCCTGCAGATGCGGCGGACGCGCGGGGCGTGCGCGATCGACTACCCGGCGTTGGCCCGCGGTGAGGTCGATGCGCTCGCCTACCGCTCCATTCACCCCTGGGATCACCTGGCCGGGGCCCTCCTGGTCACCGAACTGGGAGGCGTGTCCCGGGTGGACGGACGCCCCTACGGGCCTGGCGTCACCGGCGCGTTGATCGTGACGGCCAGTAGCGAACAGGCAGCGCAGGCAGTGGAAGATCTGGCCCGAACCTGAACCGGCGTCCACGGCGGCGTGGAGATCGGCACGCTGCACCAGGGCTGGAGCAGGTGTGCTGTGCTGGGGAACAGGTCGCCACTCAGCTTTGAAGCCGGGCGCAGCCGAGTGCTAGGCCAGCGCGGGTAGAGGCGGCCGACGCTCAGGTGAGCAAGCGCAGCGAACGGCTCGGGCGGCGTCCGGAGGCGGCGAGGCGCCGCATAGCGATCTCCATGAAGGCCTCGGACTGTTCCTGCGGCCAGGGCCACTCGCCGCCCTCGCGCCAGGAGCCCTGGGCGGGGGTGCGAGCATCGTAAAGTTCCTCGGCTTTGCCGCCGTACCAGGCCAGCTCAGCGCGCTGGGCGAAGGCGTCCTCACGGCTCATGGTCGGGCCATGCCCGGGCACGACGATCGAGTCCTTCCCGAGGGTGCCGAGCATCCCATCGAGGGTTTGGGGCCACTCGGAGGGCCACGTGTCCTCACCCGCCCAGGGGCCGCCGTCGCTTTCCAGAAGATCCCCGGCAAACACCACGGCGCGCTCGGGGATGAGCACCACCACATCGTGGTCGGTGTGGCCGCGACCAAAATGGACGACCTCGACGTAGCAGTCGCCCAAGTCCAGCGTCGTGGCCAGCGAGAAGGTCGTGGTGGGGGCGACGAGGTCATCGGGTGTGACGCCGAGGCTCTCACGTTGGTCGGCAGGGATCGGGGCGGCGTGCGCCGCAGCAAACAGGCCGCGGTGGGCCACCGAGGTGACGCCGGAGAATCCGCCCAGACCGAAGTAGTGATCGAAGTGGGCGTGCGTGATCACGACGTGGCGTACAGGAACCTCCCCGGCCACGTCCTGCGCTGCCGCCAGGATCGCTGCGCCTTGGGCGGGAGAACTGCCGGTGTCGATGACCAGGGCGGATTCTCGCCCCACCACCAACCCGATGGTGACGCAGGCGGGTTGCGCTTGGGCGAGGTAGACGCCGTCGGCGATGGCGGTGAAGGGACTGAGTTCGAACGTCACCGCGCCAACTTACCCGTCAGTCAGGGTGGTTCGACCCGTGATGCGGGATCATCTTCGGCCGTCGCGTATGCTGGCACTCGCGGCATCGGAGTGCCAGCACGCAGGAGGTGAGGGATGGACGATCGGAAACTGACGATTCTCAAGGCGATCGTCACCGACTACGTATCGAGCCGCGAGCCGGTTGGCTCGCAGGCGCTGGTACAACGGCACAACCTGCAGGTGTCCCCAGCGACGGTCCGCAACGACATGGCCGCCTTGGAAGACGAGGGGTACATCACCCAGCCCCACACCTCTGCGGGGCGCATCCCCACCGACAAGGGCTATCGCCTCTTCGTCGATCGCCTCTCCACCGTGAAGCCGCTGAGCGTGGCCGAGCGCCGGGCGATCCAGACGTTCATGGAGGGCGCCTTGGATGTGGAGGAGATCGTGCGTCGCTCCGTGGCTTTGCTGGCGAACGTCACCCGGCAGGTCGCCATCGTCCAGTACCCCTTGTTCTCCAGCGCCACGATCCGTCACGTGGACGTGCTCGCGTTGGGGGCCGGCCGAGGCTTGGTCATGGTGGTGTCCTCCAGCGGGACCATCGGGCAGCGGTTCGTGCCGCTGACCGACTCCGACGAGCAGCAGGTGTCACGGATCCGGGGCCGCATCGCCGAGCAGATCCTGGACCTCACCCACCGGGATGCCGCCGGGCGCCTTGCCGTAGGCGAGGACGCCGCCGAGTCGTCGACCGCGGACCTGTCGGGTCCCATCCTCGACGCGGTGCGCGACATCGTCTCCGAGGAGGCGGACGCGCGCGTCGCCGTCGCAGGGGTCCCGAACCTCACCCGATTCGGGGACCAATACGAGACCACGGTCAAACCGATGCTGGAGGCCCTCGAAGAGCAGGTGGTGCTGCTGCACCTGCTGGGCGAGTCGGCCAGCAACGATGTGCGCGTCCGGATCGGACGCGAAAACCCCTATGAGCCCTTCCAGGCCGCCTCCGTGGTGGCGTCGGGGTATGGGGACGACGCGACCTCCTGGGGGTCGCTGGGTGTCATGGGCCCCACCCGCATGGACTATCCCGCGGCGATCGCTTCGGTGCGCGCCGTGGCCCGTTACGTCGGTCGATTTTTGGCCGAAGGCTGAGCGACCTCCCGATTTGGTGAAGAACGAAGGACAACGTTGAGCGATCACTACGAGGTTCTGGGCGTGTCCCGGGACGCGAGCGGCGACGAGATCAAGCGCGCCTACCGCAAGCTGGCGATGAAGTACCACCCAGACGTCACCGATGAGCCGGGTGCCGCCGACAAGTTCAAGGAGATCGGCGAGGCGTACGCGGTCCTCTCCGACGCCAAGAAGCGTCAGATGTATGACCTCGGCGGGAACCCCCTCAGCGGCGGTGAAGCCGGGGGGATGGGCGGCTACGGCTTCCCCGGTGGTGCAGCGGGTTTCGACGTGGGTGGCCTGTTCGACGCCATGTTCGGCGCCCAGTCGTCGCGGGGCCCCCGCAGCCGCGTCCGGAAGGGACAAGATGCCCTGGTCAGGCTGAACCTGACCCTCGCCGAGGCGGCGTTCGGGGTCACCAAGCCGATCCGGGTGGACACGGCGGTCGTGTGTCCCACCTGTAGCGGAAAGGGGGCAGCCGACGGTGCGGAGCCGGTCACCTGCTCCACCTGTCACGGATCGGGGGATGTGCAGACCGTCCAGCGGTCATTCCTGGGCGACATTCGCACCGTGCAGCCGTGCCCGACCTGCCGTGGCTACGGCACGATCATCGAGCATCCGTGTGGCGAGTGCTCCGGTGAGGGCCGCGTCCGCTCGACGCGGACCATCAACGTGAAGATCCCCGCAGGCGTGAGCCCCGGGAACCGGGTCCATCTCGATTCGCAAGGCGAAGTGGGTCCTGGCGGCGGGCCCGCCGGTGACCTCTACGTCGAGCTGACCGTGAGCCCCCATGAGATCTTCAAGCGCGACGGCGACAACCTTGAAATGGTCGCCAAGCTTCCGATGACGGCCGCCGCGCTCGGCACCGAGGTGTGGATCCAAACACTGGAGGCCGACGTCGAAGGCACCTCGGAGGAGGAGGCCAAGGTGAAGCTCGAGGTGCCGGCTGGTACCCAATCCGGTGCTCGGCTCGTCGTGCCGGGCCGGGGGGTGCCGCGGCTGCGTGGCAGCGGGCGTGGCGATCTCGGCGTTACCCTGTTGGTGCAGACCCCGACCAGTCTTGATGACGCGCAGCGTGACCTCTTGCGGCAGTTGGCCCAGGAACGAAACGAGACGCGTCCCGAGGCGTCGGTGGCCCGCTCCGGCGGCAAGGGGTTCTTCGGACGCCTGAAGGACGCCTTCGCTGACTGACCCGACCCGCTGGCTGAGATCGAGGAGCCGATGACCGAAGCGCTGTTCCTGGCGGACCTGCATCACCCGCACGTCGGCGACACCGTCGCCCTGCGGGGCGAGGAGGGCCGTCATGCGGCCGCTGTGCGCCGTATCCGTGTCGGGGAGACCATCACTATCAGTGACGGGGCCGGGACGGGCGTCCGTGGCCCTGTGGTGGAGGCCGACAAGGCAAGCGTGACCATCGAGGTCGCCGAGGTGCTGTCCGCTGGCGTCCCGGACGTCCGCTACCACGTGGTGCAGGCGTTGGCGAAGGGCGATCGCTCCGAGCAGGCCGTGGAGATGCTGACCGAGATCGGTGCGGACCGGATCATCCCCTGGCAGTCGAGCCGGTCGGTTGTCCGCTGGACGCACGACCGCGAGGAACGTCAGCTGGGGCGGTGGCGTTCGACGGCACGCGAGGCCACCAAACAGAGCAGGCGCCTGCGGGTGCCGATCGTCACGGCGGCCATGCGCACCCGCGAACTAGTCGAGCTGATCCCGCAGACGACCGTGGCCCTGATCTTGCACGAGAGCGCAGCCACGACGTTGTCTGAGGTTGCGTTGCCGACATCTGGCGACGTCTTGGTCATCGTGGGGCCCGAAGGAGGGCTGACCGATGAGGAGGTCGAGGCCTTCACCCATGCCGGCGCCCACGCTGTGCTGGTGAGCGACGGCGTCTTGCGCACATCGACGGCGGGCGTGGTGGCCTTGGCGCAACTCCAGGCGTTGCAGCAGCGGGTGAGCAAGGCCAAATGACGCACGCTTCTTCCGCCGCTTTCGGCTTCGAGCCGGGGGCGGGGATCCCTGGCGGGCGCGGACGCACCGGCGTCATCACGACCCCACACGGCACGATCGCGACACCCGCGTTCGTCGTCGTGGGCACCAAGGCCACGGTCAAGGCCGTCTTGCCGGAATCCGTGGCCGACCTCGGGGCCCAAGCCGTGCTCGCCAACGCCTACCACCTGTACTTGCAGCCTGGTTCCGACCTGATCGATGAGGCGGGCGGCTTGGGCCGGTTCATGAACTGGCCGGGCCCCACCTTGACCGATTCAGGCGGCTTCCAGGTGATGAGCTTGGGCGTCGGTTTCAAGAAGGTGCTCGCCATGGACGCGACCGGCGTCACCAATGACGAGGTGATCGCGGCCGGCAAGGAACGCCTTGCCGTCGTCGACGAGGACGGGGTCACGTTCAAGAGTCACCTCAACGGGGACCGGCACCGGTTCACTCCCGAGGTCAGCATGCGCGTCCAGCACGAGTTGGGCGCCGACATCATGTTTGCCTTCGACGAGTTGACGACCCTGATGAATACGCGTGGCTATCAGGAAGAGTCGGTGGCCCGCACCCACCGGTGGGCGGCGCGCTGTTTGGCCGAGCATGCGCGGCTCACGGCGGCCCGCGCGCACAAGCCGTATCAAGCGCTGTTCGGTGTCGTGCAGGGCGCGCAGTACGAGGATCTTCGCCGCCAGGCCGCCCGCGGGCTGGCCGAGTTGGAGGTGGAGGGGCAGCGCTTCGACGGTTTCGGGCTGGGCGGGGCGCTGGAGAAGGAGAACCTCGGCACGATCGTGGGCTGGTGCGCCGACGAGCTTCCCGAGGACAAGCCCTGTCACCTGCTCGGAATCTCCGAGCCCGACGACTTCTTCGCGGCTATTGAGAATGGCGCCGACACGTTCGATTGCGTCAACCCGTCGCGTGTGGCGCGTAACTCGGCCGTCTACACCGGTGATGGGCGCTACAACTTGCTGGCGGCGTCCCACCGTCGCGCGTTCGCCCCCATCGAGGAGGGCTGCGACTGCTACACGTGCGCCCACTACACGAAGGCCTACCTGCACCACCTGTTCAAGGCGAAAGAGATGCTGGCCTCCACGCTGGCGACGATTCACAACGAGCGCTTCACCGTACGGCTGGTCGACGACATCCGCGCGGGCATCGTGGCCGGTGACTTCGCCGCCCACAAAGAGGAGTTCCTCGGCCGGTTCTACGCCCGCAGTCGGCGGTCATGATCGCGTGGGGAGCCCGCACCGATGTGGGGTGCGTCCGGGCGGGCAACGAGGACTCCTACCTGGCCACCGACGGGTTGTGGCTGGTCTCCGACGGGATGGGCGGTCACGCGGCCGGTGAGGTCGCCAGCCGGATCGTCATCGACGCCTTCGTCCCTTTGGCCCGTCGTACCACCGTGCGGGTGGCCGATCTGGTGGCCGCCGTCCACTGTGCCCATGCCGCCGTGTGTGACTACGGGGCCAGCCATCTGGAGGCTCGTGGGCTGGGCGCCACGGTGACCGGGGTCGCGCGCGTGGTGGTGGCGGGCCAGCCCATGTGGGCGATCCTCAACGTCGGGGACAGCCGCGTCTACCGCCTCACTGACGCGCTGTTAAGGCGCGCCACCGTCGACCACTCCGAAACCGAGGAGTTGATCCTTGAGGGCGTCATCTCGGTCGAGGAGGCGCGGACCCATCACGCCCGCAACGTGATCACCCGCAGCGTGGGACAAGGCGATGCCCTGCAGCCGGACCTGTGGCTGCTTCCCAGCGCCCCCGCCGAACGGTTCGTGGTGTGTTCGGACGGGCTGAACTCGGAACTGCGGGACGACGACATCCGCACCATCTGCCGCGAGCATCCCGCACCCCAGGACGCGGCGGATGCGCTGGTCGAGGCCGCTTTGGCCTCCGGTGGCCGCGACAACGTGACGGTGATCGTCCTCGACGCGGTCTCACCGGCCTGAGTCGGCGTCCTCGCGTCGCTTGACGGCCGCGATGACCCGATAGGTCAGCGGCAGGAGCACCGCTTCCACCCCGACCTTGTAGACGAAGCCTACGGCGATGTAGTTGATCAGGGCAGGCAGCGGAATCGAGCCACCGCCCATCCAGACGCCCAACGGCCCGAAGGCGATCGTGCAAAACACCAGCGTGTCCACGAACTCGCCTGCCACGGTCGAGGTCAGCAACCGGACCCACAGGCGGCTCTCGCCGGTGCGGCGCTTGATGACGACCAGCACCCAGGCGTTGAGCAACTGGCCCAGCAGATAGGCCACCAGGCTGGCCACCACGATCCGGGGAACGAAGCCCAGCACCGAGACCCAGGCGTCCTGCAGCGTCCAATCCGAGGCGGGGGGTGCCATGCCCACGACGAGGAAGGTGACGCTCATCAAGGCCGACATAGCGAAGCCCAGCACGATGGCGCGGCGGGCCTGACGCAGGCCGTACACCTCCGCGAGTACGTCGCCCAGGATGTAGGTGAGCGGGAATAGCACGGCGCCGCCGTCGGTGACGAGCGGGAGGATCTGAACTCCCCCCAGCGAGAAGTGCGGCCCCAACTCGATCAGCTTGGTCGCCGCCACATTCGCGATCAGCAACAACGCGACGAAGCTGGCCACGACGAGATCGGTCAGCCCTCGGGGCGGGCGCTCGGCGGGCATGGGGCGCGAGGAAGGGGCGTCGGTCACGGGCCCGCATGCTATACCCCCGGGCGGTTCTTTGCCTGCTGGGTGGCCGTGGTGTTGGGCGCCGCGGGGCTGCTGACGGCGAGGCGCGATGGTGGCAAGATCGGTGCATGAGCGACGAAGAGATCACGATCACCGACGATGGTCCTGACACCATCGACCAGCTCCAGCCGGACGAGACGCTCATCGATCGGGGCGTCGATGACGTCCTCGACGAGGGCTACATCCCTCCCGACCATTGGTCGCCGGGGATGGGATTCGGCAACACGCCCGCCGAGGCCCACCAAGGCGAGACGCTCGAAATGCGCGTCGCCCAAGAGGTCCCCGAGGCGAGCGGCCCTGACGAGACGCCTTGGAACCCCGATGGCGAAGCACGTGAGGTCGGCAGCGTTCGCGCCGGACGCCTGGTCGACGCCAACCACGGCGAACAGGGGGTGGATACCACCAGCGAGGCGGTCGCGTTCGCGGTCGGCATCGATGGGGGAGCGGCCAGCGCGGAAGAGGCGGCCATGCACATCATCGAGCCTGACGACGACGAGGACATCGTCTGAGCGAGCGGCCAACTAGACTGGTGGCCTTGCCGGACGCCGCGTTCGGCATCCCACCCAACATGGAGGAAAGACCCTGTCGTCCCAGACACAACCCGGCCGTGACGCTGCCCGCCAGGTGAGCGTTCCCGCTTCGATTCCGATGGTGTCCATCGTCGGGCCACACGACGAATTCCTGCGCACGCTTGAGGCTCACCTCGACGCCGACGTGCACGTCCGCGGCAACGAGGTGACGTTCACCGGGTCCGCCGAGGCAGTGACCCGGGCCGCGGACGTCCTCACCGAACTCATCACGATCGTGCGCACGGGCCAGGGGCTCACCGCAGACGCCGTCGAGCGCGTCGTCGGCATGGCCGCCGATCCCGACACGCACGCCGCAGAGATCCTGACGCAGAACATCTTGTCCACGCGGGGCAAGACGATTCGGCCCAAGACGCTGAACCAGAAGCGCTACGTCGACGCGATCGACACGCACACCGTCGTGTTCGGCATCGGCCCGGCCGGTACCGGCAAGACGTACCTGGCGATGGCCAAGGCCGTCCAGGCGCTCCAGGCCAAAGAGGTGAACCGCATCATCTTGACCCGTCCCGCCATCGAGGCGGGGGAGCGTCTCGGGTTCCTTCCGGGCACGCTCAACGACAAGATTGACCCCTACGTGCGCCCCCTCTACGACGCGCTGCACGACATGGTCGATGCAGAGTCGGTTCCCAAACTGCTGACGGCGGGCACCATCGAGGTCGCTCCCTTGGCCTACATGCGCGGGCGGACGCTCAACGACGCGTTCATCATCCTCGACGAGGCGCAGAACACGTCGATGGAGCAGATGAAGATGTTCCTGACTCGCCTGGGGTTCAACTCGAAAATGGTCGTCACGGGCGACATCACGCAGGTCGACCTCCCCGGTGGCACCAAGTCCGGGCTGCGGGAGGTCCAGGGGATCCTCGACGGCGTCGACGACATCGCCTTTTGCCAACTCACCAACCAGGACGTGGTGCGGCACCGGCTGGTCGGGCGCATCGTCGCCGCCTACGACCGCTACGACGCGGTGCAACCGCAACGCGGGCAGTCCGCCCGTCAGCAGGGCCGTCGGGTGGCCCGCCACGCCGGGCAACGCCGGGCCAACGAGTCGGGAGAGACAGCATGATCGACATCAACAACGAGTCAGGAGTCGAAGTCGACGAGGTGCGCCTCGTGCGGCTGGCCGCCTTCGCGCTGCACGAGTTGCGCATTCACCCGCAGGCCGACCTTTCGATCCTGCTGGTCGATGAGACCACCATGGCGGACTATCACGTCCGGTTCATGGATCTGCCTGGGCCCACCGACGTGCTGAGCTTCCCCATGGATGAACTGCGTGCCCCCCGCGACGATGAGGATCCGCCGCTGGGCTTGCTCGGCGACATCGTCTTGTGCCCGACCGTCACGGCCGCCCAGGCTGCCGACAACGGGCGCAGCCCCGAGGGGGAGGCCGATTACCTGCTGATCCATGGGCTGTTGCATCTGCTGGGGCACGACCACGCCGAGCCCGAGGAGAAGCGCGTCATGTTCGGCCTCAACGATCGGATCATCGCGGCCTGGGACGCCTCACGCGCCGCTTGACGCCGTTCGGCCACCGACGGGGCGGTGGGTGGCCGTTGCCTCGGTGCTGCGCTCGTGGGGGTGGCGGCTGCGCGCCGCTAGAATGGCGCGCATCGCCGAGAAGGAGTCGTGAGTAACCCTGTTAACCCAAACCGAGTGGATCCTGCTCGCCATCGCGCTCGTGTGCGTCGTGCTGGCCTGTTTCCTGACGTCGATCGAGTCGGCGCTGCAGTCCTTCAGCAAGTCACGAGCCGAAGCCCACGTCAAGGACGGTAAGCGGGGCGCCGAGCGCCTCCTGCAGATCATGCAGGATCCCGCGCCCTACCTAAACACGGCCCTGTTCTTGCGGGTGCTTACCGAGATCAGCGCTGTCGTGCTGCTGGGCGTCGTCGTGTTCGATCATTTCTCCGCGCTGTGGGAGCAACTGCTGTTCACCATCGGCCCCATGCTGGTGGTGTCGTTCGTCCTCATCGGGGTTGCAGCCCGGACGCTGGGGCGCCAGAAGGCCGACCAGATCGCGCTGCGCAGCACGGGCCTGATCTCCGCCCTGACGACCGTCATCGGCCCCATTCCGCAGATCCTCATCATCATCGGGAACGCGATCACGCCTGGGCGCGGCTTCACCGATGGGCCCTTCACCTCCGAAGCCGAGTTGCGCGAGATGGTGGACATGGCCGAGGCGTCCGACCTCATCGAGGCGGGCGAGCGGCGCATGATCCACTCGGTCTTCGAACTGGGTGACACGATCGTGAAGGAAGTGATGGTTCCGCGCACCGAGATGGTGTGGGTCGAGAAGGACAAGACGCTCCGCCAGGGCTTGTCCTTGGCGCTGCGTTCCGGATTCTCGCGCATCCCGGTCATCGGTGAGGACGTCGACGATGTGTTGGGCGTGCTCTACCTCAAGGACGTCATCCGTCGCACCTACGACAACCCGAACGCTCAGGCGACCGAAAACGTCGCGTCGCTCATGCGGGCCCCCATCTTCTGCCCCGACAGCAAGCCGGTCGACGAACTCCTCAAAGAGATGCAGTTGACCCGTAGCCATGTCGTGATCGTGGTGGACGAGTTCGGCGGCACCGCCGGGCTGGCGACGATCGAGGACATCTTGGAGGAGATCGTCGGCGAGATCGTCGACGAGTTCGATGAAGAGATCGCTCCCGTCGTCCGCCTCGCCGATGGGCGCTTCCGCGTGAGCTCACGGCTGCCGGTCGACGAACTGGGCGAGTTGTTCGGCTTGAGGGTTGACGATGACGACGTCGACACTGTGCTCGGCCTCATGGCCAAGGAACTCAACAAGGTTCCGATCGCCGGCTCGGTCGTCGATTGGGAGGGCATCGAACTCGTGGCCGAACGGGCCTCGGGGCGCCGCCACTCGATCCAAACTGTCGTCGCAGGCCTCATCGAGGACGCTGGCGACAGCGACGCGGCCGTGGAGGCCACCGTGGAGTTGGCGGCGTCAGCCAAGAAGGACCGCCGCCACCACGACCAACCTGACACCGCCTCGGCGGCAGGGGAGGAGTCATGAACGCATCATCCGATATCCACGACGATCCGGACCTGGATCCCGACGAGGCGGCTCTGGTTGCTTCGGCAGGCGGGGCCGCGGCGATTTCCTGGGAGGCCCCGGAGGGGTTCCGTTCGGGGTTTGCCTGCTTCGTGGGGCGACCCAACGCGGGCAAGTCCACCCTGACGAACGCCATCGTGGGGGAGAAGATCGCCATCACCTCCAGCAAGCCGCAAACGACCCGGCGCATCATCCGCGGCATCGTGAACCGCCCGGATGCGCAGCTTGTCCTCGTCGACACCCCCGGCCTGCACCGCCCGCGCACCCTGCTGGGTGAGCGGCTCAACGACCTCGTGTACGAAACGTGGTCCAGCGTGGACGTCATTGGCGTGTGCCTGCCGTGCAACCAGCGTATCGGGCCCGGGGATGAGTTCCTCCTCAAGGAGATCTCCGAACTGCCGCGACGCCCCAAGCTGGTCGCTTTGGCCACCAAGACCGACCTGGTCAGCCGCGAGCGCATCGGGCAGCACTTGATGAAGATTGCCTCGATGGAGGAGCAACTTGGCCTTCACTGGGAGGCCATCGTTCCGGTTTCGGCTCTGACCGACGACCAGGTCGACATCGTCGTGGACGAACTGGTGTCGCTGCTGCCCGCCGGTCCGGTGCTGTTCCCCGATGACGAGGTGACCGATGAGCCGGTCGAGACGCGTATCGCGGAGTTGATTCGTGAGGCGGCCTTGGAGGGGGTCAGCGACGAGTTGCCGCACTCCATCGCCGTGATCATCGACGAGATGCGTCCCCGAGAGGGGCGCCCCGCCGACAAGCCGATGATGGACGTGTTCGCCTCCATCGTCGTGGAGCGAGACAGCCAAAAGGGCATCATCATCGGGCACCGTGGTGAACGACTCAAAGAGGTGGGCCGTGTCGCACGGCTGCAGGCGCGCGACCTGCTCGGCATGCCCGTTCACCTTGCCATTCACGTCAAGGTGATGCCCGAATGGCAGCGGGATGCGAAGTACCTCAACCGCCTAGGCTTCTAGCCATGGCCCGTCGCACGATCCCCAACCGTGCGCGGAGGTGGGGCGTTTTCGCCGTCGGCGAGGTGCGGACGGGGCTACGGCGCGTCCGTGGCTCGTTCGTTCCCTTGATTCAAAGCGCCATGGCGGCCGGCCTAGCTTGGTTCCTCGCTGAGCAGTTACTCGGCCGCCACGCACCGCTTTTTGCCCCCATTGCCGCCTTCGTGTGCCTCGGGTTCAAGGTGGACCGGGCTCCCCGCAAGGTCGCCGAAGTGGGCGTGGGTGCCACGATCGGCGTCCTGATCGGTGAGGCCATCTCGATCTATCTGGGGGCTGGGTGGTGGCAGATGTCCCTCGCGCTGGTCACTGGCGCGCTCATCGGCCGGTTCCTCGACCGGGGCGACCTGACCACCATGCAGGGTGGCGTCAACGCGATGGTCGTGGTCGGGATGACGTCCTACGCCTCACAGTCGGGTGGGTTCACGGGCCGCTGGATGGACGCGATCGTCGGCGCGCTGGTCGCCCTGGTTGTGGCCGTTTTGCTCCCTCGGCACCCCACGGAACGCCCTCGTCGCTACGCGAAAACGACCTTGTCGGAGTTCGCCGGGATGCTCGACATGCTGGGCCGGGGCCTCATCATGGGTGATGTGGAGGAGTTGGCCGATTCCCGGGCCCAGCGCAAGGTCGTCCAGCAGGTGAGCAACACCTGGGAGACGACCCTGTCCACGGCCCGTGATGTCGTGGCAGCCAATCCGAGTCTGTGGAGCCAGCGCAGCGAAGTGGCGGAGTTGCAGCGGCTCTACCGGCTGACGACGCGCGCCCAGCGTTCCTCCTACATGCTGGGGCGCCAGGGCCTGTCCATGGTTGAAGAGGTGGGGCCGCTGCGCGAGGTCGGCTCCTTGGTTTTGGAGGCGTCGCGGGCAACGCATGCCCTGGCCGGAGCCGTGGGTGCCTGGCAGCGCCCCGAGAAGGCGCGCGCCACGTTGCTGAGCATCGCGCATCGTGCCTCCCCGACCGGGCTGGGAACGGAGGAGTGGCGTGATATCGCGCTCATGTCGGTGATGCGCGCGATGATCGTCGACCTCCTGCAGATCACCGGGCTCTCGCGGGCGGACGCGCGCAACGCGCTAGCCGAGGCGACGGGGCGTCCCTTCAGCGAGAGCAGCGAGGACCAGGCTGAGTCCGACAGCGATGACCTCTCCTCGCCCTTGTGGGGGTGAGGATGGCCGAGAGTAGCGCCGATGTGTGTACCATGTCCTGCATGGCACGGGCGTTCCTGCTTCTTGGTCGCCGCAGCGAGTCCTAGCTCTCCACCATCAGGGGGATCGAGCGTCAGGCTCCCTCGCTGCGGTGTTCTTTGCGCGCCTGGCAAATCACAGTTGAGACTTCAGGAGATGTCGCCATGTCCACCAACACGTTCACCCCCGGCACGCGTGCACAGCAGGGCAAACCCGTCCAGCAGCCCAGCCCGATGCCGTTCCATCGCTATTCGGCCTTCCAGCCGGTGACGGTCCCCGACCGCACCTGGCCCGATCAGCGGATCACGCACGCCCCTCGCTGGCTGACCACCGACCTGCGCGATGGTAATCAGGCGCTCATCGACCCGATGACGCCCGCGCGCAAGCTGAAGATGTTCGAGTTGCTGGTGGGCATGGGCTACAAGGAAATCGAGATCGGTTTCCCCTCGGCGTCCCAGACCGACTTCGACTTCGTCCGCAAGCTGATCGTCGAGGATCGCATCCCCGACGACGTCCAGATCTCGGTGCTGACTCAGGCACGCGAAGACCTGATCTCCCGGACGGCCGAATCCCTGCAGGGCGCCCATCGCGCCAATATTCACCTGTACAACGCGACGGCCGAGTTGTTCCGCCGCGTCGTCTTCAACGTGGACGAAGCCCAGTGCATCGTGATGGCCACTCGGGGTACCGAACTGGTCATGACGTACGCCGACAAGTACCTGGCAGACACCGAGTTCGGCTACCAGTACAGCCCCGAGATCTTCACGCAGACGCCGACCGACTACGCCATCGAGGTCTGCAACCGTGTCGCCGACGTCTGGCAGCCCTCACCCGAGCGAGAGATCATCTTCAACCTGCCCGCGACGGTGGAGATGAGCACCCCCAACACGTACGCCGACCAGATCGAGTACTTCATCCGGCACGTCCGCGACCGGGAGAACGTCGTGGTGTCCCTGCACCCGCACAACGACCGCGGTACCGCGGTGGCCGCCACCGAACTGGCGTTGATGGCAGGCGCTGATCGCGTCGAAGGGTGCCTGTTCGGGCACGGTGAGCGCACCGGCAACGTCGATCTGGTCACCTTGGGGCTCAACCTGTTCAGCCAAGGCATCGACCCTCAAATCGACTTCTCTGACATCGACGAGGTGCGTCGCACCGTCGAGTACTGCACCGGGCTGCCCGTCCACCCGCGCCACCCCTACGCGGGCGATCTGGTCTACACGGCCTTCTCCGGCTCCCACCAAGACGCCATCAAGAAGGGCCTGGAGGCGCTGCAGCGGCAAGCGGACGCCGAGGGCGTCGCGCTGCATGACCTGCACTGGGAAGCACCCTACCTGCCCATCGACCCGCACGACGTCGGACGCACCTACGAGGCCGTCATCCGGGTCAACAGCCAGTCCGGCAAGGGTGGCATGGCCTACATCATGAAGAACGACCACAAGATGGACCTGCCCCGACGCCTGCAGATCGAGTTCAGCCGGGTCGTGCAGCAGCGCACCGATGCGTCGGGCGGCGAGGTCGGCAGCGAGTTGATGTGGCAGATCTTCGAGGCGGAGTACTTCAAGGACAACACGCCGTTGGAACTGCTGGAGTACAAGCTGACCGCAGAAGGTGGCGTCTACACCGTCGACGCCGTCTTGACCGTGAACGGTGTCGAGCGGCAGGTCGGCGGTGAAGGGAACGGTCCGCTGTCGGCGTTCGTCGACGCGATCGCCGCAGCCGGGTTCCCCGTCCGGGTCCTCGACTACTCCGAGCATGCGCTGAGCGCGGGCGGTGACGCGCTGGCGGCGGCCTATGTGGAAGCCGAAGTGGGCGAAGGTGACGACGCCCGTGTCGTCTGGGGGGTGGGTCGCCACAGCTCCATCATCACTGCGTCGATGCGCGCGGTGATCAGCGCCATCAACCGGACCGATCGCCCCGAGTGACCCGCTGACGCCCACTCGCCATGCCGGCGGGTGGGCGTCGCGCAGCCCGGCCCCCCTACCTATGTGTGGGATCGGTCCGCGCGTCCCTCACGCGAACCTTAGACTGCCGGGGTTTGTTGTCGCCGTTGACGGGAGATTTCATGGAGCTCACACCCGACCTGCAAGAGGACTTCGACATCGTCGTCCGCCGAAACCCGGGCGAGGCGGAGTTCCACCAGGCGGTGCGCGAGGTGTTGGAGTCCCTCGGCCCGGTCGTTTCCAAGCGGCCCGAGTACGGCGAGATGGGCATCATTCCGCGCATCTGCGAACCCAACAAGCAGATCATCTTCAAGGTGAACTGGCAGGACGACCGCGGCCGCGTGCACACCAACCGTGGGTTCCGCGTCCAGTTCAACAGCGCACTGGGGCCCTACAAGGGTGGTTTGCGTTTCCACCCCAGCGTCTACCTGGGCATCATCAAGTTCCTGGGCTTCGAGCAGATCTTCAAGAATGCCTTGACCGGCATGCCGATCGGTGGCGGCAAGGGCGGCTCGGACTTCGACCCCAAGGGGAAGTCCGACAACGAGATCATGCGGTTTTGCCAGTCCTTCATGACCGAACTGGCCGGGCATATCGGCCACGACATTGACGTGCCCGCCGGAGACATCGGCGTGGGGACACGCGAGATCGGCTACATGTTCGGGCAGTACAAGAAGCTGACCGGACGCTACGAATCCGGGGTGCTGACCGGTAAGGGACTCGATTGGGGCGGCTCGCGTGCCCGCACCGAGGCCACCGGGTACGGCACGGTCTTCTTCGCCGAGGAGATGCTCAAGCTGACCGGGGAGAGCTTCGACGGCAAGAAGGTCGTCGTGTCCGGTTCCGGCAACGTCGCCTTGTACGCCTTGGAGAAGGTCAATCAGCTTGGCGGTACGGTCGTGGCCATGTCTGACTCGTCGGGCTACATCGTGGACGAGAAGGGCATCGATCTGGCCCAGATGCAGGAACTGAAGGAAACGCGCCGCGGCCGCATCGGCGAATATGCCGAGGCCAACGCATCGGCGAGGTTCGTGCCGCAGGGCATGATCTGGGACGTCCCCTGCGAGATCGCTTTGCCGTGTGCCACGCAGAACGAGCTCAACATCGGCGGCGCTCGCGCGCTCATCGCCAACGGGTGCACGCTGGTCGCGGAGGGCGCCAACATGCCCTCCACGCCGGACGCCATCCGCGCCTTCCGCGCCAATGACGTTCGCTTTGCCCCCGGCAAGGCGGCCAATGCGGGCGGCGTGGCCACCTCGGCGCTGGAGATGCAGCAAAACGCGTCGCGTGACTCGTGGAGCTTCGAGCACACCGAGGAGCGGCTGCACGACATCATGGTCGGCATCCATGAGCGCTGCTGGGCGACCGCGGAGGAGTACGGCGCCCCCGGCGACTACGTTCTCGGCGCCAACATCGCTGGCTTCATTCGCATGGCCGACACCATGATGGCACTGGGCGTTATCTGAGCCAGACGATCGGTGACGCCGCCGGGCACGGCGGCGTCACCGATCCTCGAGGAACTCCAAGCCGTGTAGGCCGGGGTATTCCGACATGATGACGCACGTTTGGGTCGAGGCAATCTCGGGATGCTCGCTAAGTTCATGCAAGACGAAGTCCGAAAGCGCCCCCGGGTCCGGCATGGCCACGAGAACCAGCAGGTCGAACAGCGACGCCAGCAGGCACACCTTCAGCACGCCGTGCAGCCCGGAGATGCGCTCGATTTCCGACTCCAACCGGGTGCGCGACGCGGCACGAACCTGCACGAGGATCGCAGCCGTCAACGGGCGCCCAACGGAGGCGGGATTGATCTCCGCGTGGAAACCTTTGATGATCCCCGAGCCGACGAGCGTGGCGAGGCGGTGGTGAGCCGTTGACGCCGCGATGTTCACGGCGTCCGCCACCGCCTGGTTCGGCATACGACCATCACGAGCCAACAGAGTCACGATCTGCCGGTCGATGTGGTCCAGGTCCCGAAGAGTCTTCGTTTTTGGCATCGTTGCCCTCACGTTGGGGAGACCATCCGCAAGAACGATAGCGAAAAGATCTTCGGACCTCAGGCAGTGGGCCTGATGCATGTGCATAACGCGACTCCATACTTTTCCACTCACACCGTGCAACGACGCACGGCGGAGTAGTCGAGAGGCAAGTCATGCGCATCGGAGTGCCGACAGAAGTCAAGAGCCAAGAGTCCCGGGTCGCCATCACTCAGGCAGGGGTGCACCACCTGGCCCAACGCGGTCACGACGTCCTCATCCAGGCGGGAGCTGGGGTGAACTCCGGGATCTCCGATGAGGAGTACGCCGCGGCAGGCGCCACCATCCTGCCCACCGCCGGTGACGTGTGGGGCTCCTCCGAACTGCTCATCAAGGTCAAGGAGCCCATCGCGTCGGAGTACCAGTTCCTGCGCCCCGACCTGGTGCTGTTCACCTACCTTCACCTTGCCGCTGACAAGCCGCAGACCGAGGCGCTGGTCAACTCGGGCACCACCTCTATCGCCTATGAGACCGTTCAGACCGCCGATGGTGCGCTGCCGCTTCTGCGCCCCATGAGCGAGGTCGCCGGACGACTCGCGGCACTGGTCGGCACCGAGGCGCTGATGAAGCACCATGGCGGCGAGGGCATCCTGATCCCGGGCGTGCCCGGAGTCGCCCCGGCGAAGGTCCTGGTGATCGGGGCGGGTAACGCGGGCCAAAACGCTACGCAGATGGCGGTCGGTTTGCGTGCGAACGTTACGGTGTTCGATGTGAACACGTCGCGACTCGTTGCCGTGGACACCGAGTTCGGTGGCCGCGTCACCACGATGATGTCTACGGCCTGGGCGATCGAGCAGGCCGTCCGCGACGCGGATCTGGTCATCGGAACGGTGTTGGTTCCCGGGGCCCGCGCCCCCAAGGTGGTCACCAACGCGATGGTGGCCTCCGCCAAGCCGGGGTCGGTCTTCGTCGACGTGGCCGTGGACCAGGGCGGGTGCTTCGAAGACACCCACGCCACCACGCACGCCGACCCGACTTTCAAGGTCCACCAGAGCTACTTCTACTGCGTGGCGAACATGCCCGGCGCGGTCCCGGTCACCTCGACCCACGCCCTCACCAACGCCACGTTGCCCTACATCACCAAGCTGGCCGACCTGGGGTGGCGCGACGCCCTGCGCAGCGATCCCGCGCTGGCCAAGGGGCTGTCCACCACCGGCGGAATGCTGACCAGCGAGCCAGTGGCCGCCGCATGGGGCCACGAGTTCACTTCTCCGAGCCATGTCCTCACCGCATAAGGGATCGGCTGCGCCCGCCGGCGAGCACGGGGACCTCTCGGAGAACTGGCCCACCTGCCCGCCACCGGGAGCAGACCCTCCCGGAGATCACCTTGAACGCGCCCTGGGGAACCGTCACCTGCAAATGATCGCCATCGGCGGGGCCATCGGTACTGGCCTGTTTATGGGATCAGGCAAGACGATTTCGCTGGCCGGCCCCTCGATTCTGTTCGTGTACGCCATCATCGGGTTCTTTCTCTTCTTCGTGATGCGCGCCATGGGCGAACTCCTGTTGTCCAACCTGAAGTACAAGTCTTTCCGCGACATCGCCGAGGACATCCTCGGCCCCTGGGCGGGGTTCTTTGCCGGGTGGACGTACTGGTTTTGCTGGATCGTGATCGGGATGGCCGATCTCGTGGCCGTGACCGCTTATGTGTCCTACTGGGCGCCAGATCTGCCCAAATGGATCCCGTCGGTATGCCTGGTGCTGCTGTTGCTGGGGCTCAATCTGGTGACGGTGAAGCTGTTCGGCGAGATCGAGTTCTGGTTCGCCCTCATCAAGGTCATCACGATCGTTGCGCTGATCGTGGTCGCCATCATCATGGTGGCCTCGGGCTTCGTCGCCCCGGACGGGCATCGTGCAGCCCTGGACAACCTGTGGAACGACGGAGGCATGTTCCCGATGGGGGCAGCGGGGTTCCTTGCGGGCTTCCAGATCGCCTTCTTTGCCTTTCTTGGAATCGAATTGGTCGGGACGGCCGCTGCGGAGACGAAGGATCCCAGCGTCACCTTGCCCAAGGCGATCAATGCCATTCCCATCCGGGTCGGTCTGTTCTACATCCTGGCCTTGGCGGCCATCATGAGCGTGACGCCGTGGCGGCTGATCGATCCGAGCGTGAGCCCCTTCGTGTCGATGTTCGGGTTGGCGGGGATCGGCATCGCCGCGTCGGTGGTGAACTTCGTCGTCCTCACCAGTGCTGCGTCCTCGGCGAACTCGGGCATCTATTCGACCTCGCGGATGCTGTACGGGCTCGCCTTGGATCGGAAGGCTCCCCGCCTGTTCGGGGTGTTGTCCAAGCACAAGGTGCCCGCCAAGGGGTTGATCTTCTCTTGCTGCTGCCTGGCTCCCGGCATCGTGCTGTTGTACTCAACCGACTCGATCGTGGAGGCCTTCACCTTGGCGACGACGGTGGCTTCGGTCCTGTTCATCTTCGTGTGGTCGCTGATCTTGTGCTCCTACCTGGTGTTCCGCAAGCGCAGCCCAGAACTGCATGAGGCGTCCACGTACAAGGTCCCCGGTGGTCCAGTGATGTGCTGGACCGTGCTCGCGTTCTTCGTGGGCATCGTGGTCATCTTGGCGATGGAACCAGACACGCGCATGGCGTTGGCCGTCACCCCGGTGTGGTTCCTCATCTTGGGGTTGGTCTATCAGCGCTTCCGCTTCCGTGCCCGGCGAGAGGAGAGCCTCCACACCTAGGGTTCCCACGTCAACGGTGCAGGGCCCACGAGATCTCGTCTCGTGGGCCCTGTCGTTGCTCGGGGAGCGGGCCGGGGTGAGCGGCCACGTCTCATCAGCGGGGCGGACGTGGTTATTCGGCTCATCCGAATCCAGGGTGTAGTCGGGTCTGAACCCGCCGGTCTCGAGCAGGGATCTGGCGATGTAGTTGGTCAGGTTGCGGAACCCCAGCGCCGAGCCGCGCAGGTGCTCGAGCCTGCCGTTGATCGCCTCGGTGGGTCCGTTGGAGGTGCTGGGCCGGTCGAAGTAGGCCAGGACGTCGGCGGCGCGCTTCTTCAGCGTCCTGCCGAGCTTGGTGATCTCGACCAGGGCCTTGGGGACGCCGGTGCTGATCGAGTCGATGAGCCGGGCCATCAGCTCGCGGCCGTGGCGCCGGTTCTCGTGGCGGTAGGCGGCGATCATGCGCTGGTAGACGCTCCAGGTGACCTCGACCTCGACGTGGGCGTCGTCGGCGAACAGGGTGTCCAGTCGGTCCTTCTGCTTGTCGTTGAGCAGGTCGGCGCCGGTGGACAGGGTCCGGCGGGCGGCATAGAGCGGGTCGCCCTTGCGGCCGCGGTGCCCACAGATGGCCTGCTGAACTCGCCGTCGGCACTCATCGAGCGCCTCGCCAGCGAGGCGCGTGACGTGGAAGGGATCTAGCACGGTCACCACGTCGGGCAGTTCCTCGACGGCGGCGGTCTTGAACCCGGTGAAGCCGTCCATCGCGACCACCTCCACGCCGTCGCGCCACTCCTGCGGGCGGTCGGCCAGCCAGGTCTTGAACGCCTGCTTGGAGCGTCCTTCGACCATGTCCAGCAGCCGTGCCGGGCCGGTGCCATCTCGCACTGGGGTGAGGTCGATGATCACGGTGACGTACCTGTCGCCGCGACGGGTGTGCCTCCACACGTGCTCATCGACCCCGACGACCTTCACCCCCTCGAAGCGGTGCTCCTCGTCGATCAGCACCCGCTTGCCCTCGGCCAGAACGGCGTCGTTGGCGGTGTCCCAGGCCACCCCGAGCCCCTCGGCGACCCGAGCCACGCTCAGGTGCTGGACCACGATCCCTTCCAGCGCCCACCGCAGAGCGCGCCGAGACAACTTGGCCCGGGGCTCGGCCGCGGCGGTGGTGTCCTGGCGCCACACATACCCACAGCCGCTGCAGCGGTAACGGCGCACGACGACCTCCAGCGTCGTGGGCCGCCAGCCCAGTGGTTCGTGGGCAAGCCGTCGGACCACGGTGTCACGTGGTCTCCCTTCGCAGCCGCAGCGCCGGCACCACTGGTCGGGCTCGACCACCTGGCAGGCCAATACGGCACGATCCGGCTCGAGTCGCTGCCCGGTGACAACGAGGCCGAGTTCGTCGAGGCGGCAGAAGGCAGTCAGGTCGGGGCTGGCGAACGCATCAGCGCGCCCGCCGACGGTAGCGTCGTGCACGTCGAGGTCTTTCGGGCTGAGTGTGTAGCG
>NZ_PPCV01000012.1 GCF_004126535.1 Propioniciclava flava
AACGTAGGGTGGTGCACGTCGAGGTCTTCCAAGATGGTGAGCGTGAGAACTTCCATCCTGGAAGACCTCGACGCCTATCCGCGAACCAGCCGATGGTCCCGGGCTACACCCTCAACTGCGAAGAGCCTCGAAGGCGTCCCGCTGGCCGCCGAAGAGGCCGAGAACCCCGCCAAGGACGTCCCCCGCGGCATCATCATCGCCATGGCGACGCTGGTCGTCACCGGCGCACTCGTGTTGTTCCTGGCCACCGGCGCGGGGGGTGCCCTGGCCATGTCGACCTCCGGTAACCCGCTCGTGGAAGCCCTGGGCAACTCCGTTTGGGCCGTCGTGGTCAACTACATCGGCTTGGCGGGCCTGATCGCCAGCTTCTTCTCCATCATGTACGCCTACTCGCGTCAGACGTTCGCCCTGTCCCGCGCCGGCTACCTGCCCACCAGCCTGTCGGTCACCAACAGCCGCAAGGCGCCCGTGCTGGCGATCATCGTCCCCGGCATCATCGGTTTCCTCCTGTCGCTGACCGGTCAGGGCGGCGTCCTGCTCAACATGGCGGTCTTCGGAGCAGCCGTCAGCTACGTGCTCATCATGATCAGCCACATCGTCCTGCGGGTGAAGCAGCCCGGCCTCAACCGCCCCTACAAGACCCCCGGCGGCATCGTCACCACCTCCATCGCCCTCGTGATCGCCGCCGCGTCCGTCGTCGCGACGTTCCTGGTGGACGTGCTGGCTGCCGGGCTCACCTTCGCCGCCTTCGCCGCGATGATGGCCTACTTCGGGCTCTACCGCCGCCACCACCTGGTCGCCAACTCCCCCGACGAGGAGTTCGCCGCCTTGATGTCCGCAGAAGAGGACGTCGCGTGAGCGTCCGGACACGGTCCGTCCAGGGGGCCACCTACCGTTTCGACGGTCTGGTGGACCTCCTGGCCAAGGCCACACCCAAACGATCAGGAGACGAACTCGCCGGATGCGCAGCATCCTCCGCTGCCGAACGGGTCGCCGCCCAATGGGCTCTGGCCGACGAGCCACTCATGACCTTCCTCAACGAGGAGGTCGTGCCCTACGAAACCGATGAGGTCACCCGGCTCATCATGGACCAGCACGACGCGGACGCCTTCGCCCCCGTCGCCTCCCTGACGGTCGGCGGCCTGCGGGACTGGCTCCTCGAGGTAGCGACCCGGCCGGACGCCTCCCGGATCCTGCGGGCGCTCGCGCCCGGCCTCACCCCCGAGATGGCCGCCGCAGTGAGCAAGCTCATGTCCGTGCAGGACCTCATCTGCGTGTCACGGGCCATCGAGGTGACCTCCGCATTCCGCACCACGTTGGGGCTATCGGGAACCCTCGCGACCCGCCTCCAACCCAATCATCCCACCGACGACCTCGCCGGGGTTTCCGCAGCCATCCTGGATGGCCTCCTGATGGGTTCGGGGGACGCCGTGGTGGGGATCAACCCGGCCACCGATTCCCCTCAGGCCGCCGCCGACCTGCTGAAGCTGATCGACGACATCCGTCAACAGTTGGCGATCCCGATTCAGTCCTGCGTCCTGACGCACGTCACCACCACCATCGGGCTCATCGAGGCCGGAGCGCCGGTCGACCTGCCGTTCCAATCCATCGCGGGCACCCAGAAGGCCAACGCCGGGTTCGGCGTCACGCTCGACATCCTGCGTGAGGCCGACGAGGCAGCCCGCTCCCTGCACCGGGGAACCGTCGGGGATCAGGTCATGTACTTCGAAACCGGCCAAGGCGCGGCCCTGTCCGCGGAAGGGCACTACGGGGTGGGTGGGCGTCCCGTCGACGAGCAGACCCTGGAGGCGCGCGCCTACGGCGTCGCCCGAGCGTTCGATCCGTTGCTGCTCAACACGGTCGTCGGGTTCATCGGACCCGAATACCTGCACGACGGCAAGCAGATCATCCGGGCCGGGTTGGAGGACAACTTCTGCGGCAAGCTGCTCGGCGTCCCCATGGGCGTCGACGTCTGCTACACCAACCACGCCGAAGCCGACGACGACGACATGGACGCCCTCCTCACGCTGCTGGGGGCCGCGGGCACCAACTACGTCATCTGCGTGCCCGGCACCGACGACATCATGCTCGGCTACCAGAGCTTGTCGTTCCACAATGCGCTCGCCGTCCGACGCACCTTGGGGTTGCGTCCGGCGCCGGAGTTCGAAGCCTGGCTGCTGGGCATGGAGATGGCCGACGCCGCCGGTCACGTCCTGCCACGAGACCCGCTGGGTTCGCCGCTGAGCCGTCTAGTCCTGGGAGGTGCCGCATGAACGGCCGCACGACGCGCCGAGGAGAGGCGACCGTCGTGGACTTTTGGGCCCCGCTGCGCCGCAGCACCCAGGCCCGGATCGGTCTGGGACACTCCGGCGACGGCATGCCCACCGGCGAACGCCTCGCGCTGCGCGAAGCACTCGCCCTGGCCCGCGACGCCATCGCGACCCCGCTCGACCTCCCGCTGCTGCGCGACGACCTAGCCGCAGTCGGGGCGTCCGAGGTGTACGAGGTCACCAGCCAGGCGTCCACCCGCGACGAGTACGTCCGGCGCCCCGACCTCGGACGCCTCCCCGCCGACCTGTCCGGGTTGTCGCAGGGGCGGTTCGACATCGGGATCGTGCTGGCCGATGGCCTCTCACCGCGGGCCGTCAGCGATCACGGGGCGCTCATGGTGGGCGCACTGTTGGCGGCGCTGCCGAGCGGCTTGTCGATGGCGCCCGTCGTCATCGCGACGAACGCGAGGGTAGCTCTAGGCGACCACATCGGTGCGGCCCTGGGCGTCGACACAGTGTTCGTGCTGATCGGGGAACGCCCCGGCCTGTCGGTCGCCGACAGCCTGGGGATCTATATGACGCACCGACCCGAACCCGGGCGGGCCGACTCCGAACGCAACTGCATCTCGAACGTCCACCCGCCCGACGGCAACAGTTATGCCGCCGCAGCAGCTACGGCGTCCCGGCTGCTGGGCAGCGCCCGAATGCTGGGGCGGTCGGGGGTCGACGTCAAGGACACCGGCGCAGATCCCGCACTCGAAGGCTAGGGCCGAACGGCCAGGGGCAGCGGCTCAGAAGAAGGGGAGCGCCGCCGCCAGAACGGCGCTCAGCAGCACCAGAAAGCCCAGGATCCCGACGACCGTCAACGGGCGGGTGCGTCGCGGCTTGCGGTGAACGGCCCACGCCACCGCGGCGAGAGTGAGCCCCACGCACAGCGGTGTCGCGACCAGCGGCCATTCGGCAGGCGTATGGTTGCGGAGCCACCAGGCGAGCAGCATCACCACGGTGATGCCGAACCACACCAGGGACGCCTGAAACAAGGGCCGGGATTCGGTCACGAGCTCAGGGTTCGCGCCCGGGTCGCGAAGACGCAGGATCATGTCCCCATTCTGACGGGTCGCGGCGCGCGCGGGCAGCCGAGGTACGGGCCTGTCGTCGTGTCCCCGTGGGGCGAGGTGTGGGGCTTCACCTCGCCTCGGCGAGCCAGCAGCAGGGAAGGCGATCGGCGCTAGGGTGAGCGCACACGACAGGGGAGGCCGTCATGCCGGTGTTCGAACGCGACTCGCGCTACCCGTTCCCGCGGGAGGACGTCTTCGCCTGGCATACCCGCCCCGGGGCGTTCACCCGGCTCACGCCACCTGGTATGGCCACCGAGATGACCCCGCTGAGCGACGGCATCCAGGTCGGGTCCACGGCCGACATCGTGATTTCTCATCCGCTGGTCGCCAGCTTGCTGCCCCACGTTCCCCGTCGGGGCGGCTCCGGGCCAGTCGGGGTGCGCTGGCGGTTGCGGCACACCGCCTTCGAGCCGGGGCGCCTGTTCGTGGATGAGCAGATTCGCGGGCCGTTCGCATCCTGGCGCCACGAGCACATCTTCAGCGACGGCCCCGCCGGATCCACCATCATCACCGATCGCGTCACGTACGAACTCCCACGCGTCCTGCCGGGGCGCCTGCCGCAGGCGCTGATCGAGATGCAACTCGATGGGCTGTTCGCGTACCGCGAGCGACAGTTGCGCGACGACCTGGATCTGCACTCGCGCCTGGGAGCGACCCCACGGAAGGTGCTGATCTCGGGCAGCAGCGGCACCATCGGCACGCAACTCACCGCGCTGCTGACCAGCGGCGGCCACCGCGTCATGCGCCTCGTGCGGGGCAGGCCAGCCACCGACGCGGTGCGCTGGGATCCGGCGCGAGGGCGACTGGATCCGGCGGCGATCGCCGGAGCAGACGTGGCCATCAACCTGGCTGGCGCCCCGCTCGCCGGACGCTTCACGCGGGCGCATCAGCGTCGGGTCCTGCGCTCCCGCATCGACGCCACCGCGACCCTTGCCGCCGCCGTGGTGGACGCCGGGATCCCCGCCCTCGTGCAGGCCTCGGCGATCGGTGTCTACGGGCCTCGCAGGCCAGGAGAGCTCCTGCGCGAAGACTCGGCGCGTGGGGATGGCTTCCTGGCCGATGTGGTGACCGCCTGGGAGTCGGCGGCGGCACCAGCCGTGGACGCCGGGGTGAGGACCGCGTGGATGCGGACGGGCATCGTGCTGACCGAGTCGGGTGGGTCGCTGGCCCCGCAGATCCCGCTGTTCTCGGTGGGCGTCGGCGGGCGCATGGCCCCCGCAGATGCGTGGCTGAGCTGGATCAGCTTGGACGACGCGGTACGGGGCTTCGCGCACGTCGCCATCACCGACGCCGAGGGCCCCTTCAATCTGGTGGCACCTCGCCCCGTCACCCAGCGAGTCTTCGCGGAGACGCTGGGACGGGTGCTGCATCGTCCCGCGGCTATTCCGACGCCGCCGGTGGCGCCGCAACTCGTCCTCGGACGCCTGGGCTATGACCAGATGATCGACACCGACCAGCGCGTCTCGTCGGCTCGGTTGGCCGATGCGGGGCTGTGGTTCGCGCAGGGCACCCTCTCGGATGCCCTGCGCCACGTGCTCATGCGCTGACCGCACCTCCCCTAGCCGACGCCGGGGGAGGCGCGGCGCGGTTCAGCGGGCGTTCTCGTCGGGCTGGTGAATGCCGAAGACGTTGCCTTCGGTGTCGGTGAAGTAGCCCTGCCACGCCATGCCGGGGAGCGCGGTCTTGGGGGAGACCGTTTCGCCGCCCAAGCGCAGGATGGCCTCTTCGATGCTGTCGTAGTCCTCGACCGCGACGGTCACCACGAAAGCGTTGGGGGCATCGAACTTGGGGGTCTCGGTGCGGGTGCGCGGCAGCAGGCCGCCATTGATCCCCATCGTTCCCTCCTCGCCCGTGATGACGCCCCAGTAAGGCGTGCCGGTGACGTGGGAATAGTCCTGGAACTCCCAGCCGAGAACTTCGGCGTAGAAGTTCTTTGCGCGCTCCACGTCATTGACCTGGATCTCGAAATGCACGGGACGTGCCATGACAACCTCCTCGGGGTGGGCCCAGGACGGGCCGTTGTGGCGCGAGCCTACCCGCTCTTCCCGACAAAACAGAGCCGTCGGTAGGGCCCAGAGAACGGACCCCACCGACGGCTCAGCGGAGGTGCGAGGGTGCGGTGGCGTGCTGCGCCGAAGGAGGCCGAGGGCTACTTCTGGCAGAGGGACAACGTCAGCGCCTCATGGGAGGCGCGGAAGCCCATCGTGGTGAAGAAACCCATGACGTGGGCACGATCCTTGTCCATGGCGACCATGAGGACGCGGGCGCCGTGCTCCTTCGCGTAGTTCGCCAGCCACGTGAAGACCTCTTTGCCGATGGCGATGCTGTCGGCCCCGGCGCGGATCCGGGCACCCGAGACGAATGCACGGATGCCACCGCCGCGGGCCATGGTGGTGAGGAAGGACAACTGCAGCGTCCCGATGATCCGGTCGGCAGTGTCGAGGATCACGAGCAGCGATTGGTTGGGGTCGGAGTCGATCCGGTTGAAGGCAGCGTCCAGGTCGCTGTCTGAGGGGGTCGGACCGAGCACTTCGTCGCCAATCAGCGTGGTGGTGGCGACGTATTCGGGTGAGGTCGGGTCGTCGGCGAGCAGGCGTTCGATGGTCGGAATGTGACCGCGCGTGGCCCGCGCAACCGATGCTCGTTCTAGGACGGCAAGGATCTCCATGCCTTGATTGCACACCCGTTGCCAGTGTCGGAGCAAACGAACAACGCTGAGGCCCCGCCCGACGTGCGCGTCGGACGGGGCCTCAGGAGCGTGGCTCAGGGGTCAGTCCCCCGGATCAGTCGGAGGGACGCCCGTAGTAGCCGTCACCTGACGGTGGCTGGTCTTCGGGCCGCGGGGGCTGCCCGCCGGTGCTCGGAGGGCCCGGCTGGTACGGGGCCTGCGGAGTGGACTGACCGTAAGGGGCCGAGGAGTTGGGCGGATAGGGCGTGCCACCGGGGGAGGTGGGGGCCGGGCCACCGGTGTAAGAGCCGTTCGCGTCAGGCTGGCCGTACGGGGCGCTTGGCTGTGTGCCGTACGGGCCGCCATTGCCAGGCTGGCCGTACGGGGTGCCCGAACCAGGTTGTGTTCCGTACGGGTTCCCCGTGTTGGGTTGCCCGTAGGGGCCCTCAGCGCCGGGTTGCCCATAGGGGCCTCCGGTGCTGGGCTGCCCACCCTGCTGACCCGTGTCGGGCTGTCCGTACGGGGCATCCGTGCCCGGAGCACCGTAGCCAGCTTGGCCGCTCGGCGGCTGGTTCGTCGGGCCTGGTTGCCCGTAGGCGCCGGGCTGCCCGTAGGGATCGGACGGGGCCGGGTATCCGGGAGCCTGCTGGTCGCGATACTGGTCAGGCGTCTGACCGAACGGGGAAGCAGGAGCGCCCCAGGACGTTCCCGTGCCGGGGTAGCCGGGGTTGGTGTAGCCCGCAGCCTGATTGGCGATTTCGCGGGTACGCCCCACGTACATCAAGGCGAGCCAGATGTTCTGGACGGGCATCAGCGCGAAGGTCAGCACCAGCAACAAGAGGGAGCCGAAGAGGGCCATCCCGGACGAGTTGCCGCGGGCCGCGGCCTGGGCTCCGGCAGAGAGCATGCCCTGGGGGATGGCGGTCACGAGGCCGATGGCAAGGCCGATGATGAACAGGTAGCCGAAGGTACGCCAGAAGGCCCCCTTCGTCAGGGTGAAGGTACGTCGGATCGCATCCATGGCGCTCAAGCGCTCCTCGGCGAGGACGACGAGGACGTAGGTCAACTTGACGCTCACCCACAAGAGACCGACGAAGACCCCTAGCCAGAGCACGAAGATGAAGAAGACCGGAGCGCCAGAGCGGCCCCCATCAGACGCGGCGAGAAGGCCGAAGACCACGAGGCCAAGGACGAAGTACACCGCGATGGCCACACCCGCGAAAATCAAGACGAGTTGTGCCAAACGCCCCAAGAGGCCCTGCGTACGTGCCGCCAAGGAGGCCCAGGTGGGGATCTCGCGGCCCGTGGCGTAGTCAATGGCCGCGATGTAGATGCGGCAGTAGTAGACGTAGGAGATCAGCGACACGACGAAGATCACGACGATGCTGAGGAGAGACACACCGATGAGGCTGACCGCGACGCTGGCCGGATCGAATCCGCGTCCAGAGGACAGGATGGATCCCATCACGGGCGCCAAGGCGGCAAAGACGGCGAACCCAATGATCACCGCAGCGGCGAATGCCAGCAGGATGGGAACCAGGCACAGCATCAAGAAGAGCTTCCACCCGGCCTTGTAGGTGGCGAACAACGAGGAGAACAAGTCGCCCAGCATCAACGGCCCCGGAGGGGCGGTCGGCCGGTTCGGAGGCAAGGGGGCGGCGGATTGCGGCATGGACCAAGTCACGCTCGCGATCCTAGCGATGGGATCTGGCCGCGCCTAGCACCTGCACTCACGCTGTGGACACCTCCAGGGAAGGGTCAGGGTCAGCGCTCGCCGGGGGGAGAGCCGGTGTGCTCACCGAAGGAAGGCTGCTCGAGGTAGGACGAACGGGGGCAGAGGCTTCACGACGAGACTCAGCCAAGCACGTCGCATGTCCCTGGCTGACGACCACCTCGCCGCAGGCTGGCCTCACTATCACCGCCTAGCCTGGTGGGGTGAACGACAGTCGTAAGCCCCGTCGCCCCGCCTTCCGTGACCCCGCTGCGCTGGAAGCGCTGGGGGAGCGTCATGATCCCATCGCGGAACTTCATGCGGCGCACGAGACGGCTGCGGTGCTGCTTCGCATGGGTCGCGCCGCTCAGGACCCCGCCGCCACGCAACGACTCGTCGCTCTCGTGGACGACGTCGGCTTGGTGACCTTGGCGGATCTGTGGGCCACACGACCGGCCCAGTCACTGCCCGGCGCCTTGTACCGGCTCTACGTGCTGCGGGAAGGCGTGCGCCACAACCCCGCCGGGGTCGCGCGTGAATACGAGGCCGGGATCCGGTTCACCGAACCCCATCACGCGATTGCGGGCGCTGACCCGGTAGGGCCCGACGAAGTTGTCCGTGTCGCCGACGAGATCCTGCGGGGAGCGTTTCAAGGGGACTTCGCGGTCGCTTTGGAACGCGCCGCGGCGTTCGCTCACGTCGTCGCCGCGGGTCGTGCCGACATCACCGCAGGGATGCGCGCGGTCATCGGCGCCAGTCGATTGCAGTCTTTCGCCGCGGACCTTTCCGCCGCCGCGGCCCTGTGGCGCGCGGGTGACCTGCGCTAGGCAAGCGCGGCAGCGCACGAGGCGGTGAGATGGGTGCGTCGGGCTGGGACCGCCTCTCGGCGCGTGGCCGCTCGTAGCGGCAAAAGTTGGAGCCCGGGGCTACCGCAGCCCGACGCGACAACGAGGATAGGCGTCCGTGCCGGGTTGGCCAAGCCCACTCCGCGTTGCGGCTCGCCGCCCGCACCTTCCACGTCTCAGCGTTCTGCCAAGGGCAAGCACAGACGAGGGGTGGGACCGGCGCCGAAGCGGTAGTCGTATTGGTGCCCCTGCACCTCCACGATGACCGCCATGCCCTCTTCGAGGGCCTGGGTGGAGTAACTGCCCGGTTGCGGGCACCCCCACGATCCGTCATTCCAGACCACCGCACGCGCGCTGATGACGGTGAGGTGGGTGACATCGACGCCGCGCGAGGCCAGATCTGCGCGGATGGCGGCAAGGCGGTCGTCGGGGAGGGCCGTCGGGGTCCCGGTCTGGTCGGGCATCGGCGCGGCGGTCTCAAACCGCCGATCGGGTGAGGCCGAGGCGTCCGAGGAACTCGGGACGGGGTGGGACGGAGTGCTCGATGGTGTCACGGTTCCTCCTGCGCAGCCAGTGAGGAGTGTCACGGCCGTCACGGCGACGAGTGTCCGCATGATCCCTCCTTCACGAGGCGGTTCAACGTCAAGGCTAATGAGAGTGGGCAAAGGGTGGGGCCGCACCGACACGGTGCGTCGGTGCGGCCCCGGAGGGGAGATGGGTCAGCGCCGCCGCAGCAGGATCGCTTCGTTCGGCCCGGACGTGTTGTCCATCACCACCACCATGACGCCTTCAGGGCGCTGATCCGCGAAAGCGGCAGCGTCCACGCGGGAGGGAACCTTGACGTGACGGGCCCCCACCTTCAGCGACACAGACTGACCATTCTCGATGGCAGGCTTCCACGGGTTGTACTTCGCCGTCCCGTCGAAGGCATCGGTAGCTGCCCCGTTGGCGATCGAGGAGATCTTCCCGGTGTAGCTGAAGGTCCCCGATGCCTGCGTGATACCCAACGTGCTCGCCTTGACCGGCAGCAGCGTCGTGCTGTTGTCGGTGGGGGAGAACGCCATGTAGCCCGCAGCGGTGGTCGCCTTGGTCGCCACGTTGTAGACGAACACCTCGTTGCGGCCATCGGCCGAGCCCGAACGGACCAACCCCGAATCCACCGCAGACACGATGTAATCCGTGGTGCCGTCGTTGTTGGTGTCGACCAGGACCTGCGACTCGTTGCGAGCGGCATTGGAGTAGCGGTCATAGCTGTTCATGGCGAACACCAGCAGCTTGTCGCCGCTGCTACCCAGATCGCTGGACTGGACGCCCAGGGCACGAAGGTCGATGCCAGGTTCTCCCTTCACGGTAGCGTCGCGGCGGGCGTCCACCAGGCCGAGCTGATAGACGTCGGCGGTCGTGTCGATAGCCCCGCGCCGGTTCGACAGCTCAAGCTGCAGATTCGGCCGAGTGACGCCACCGCGGTTGTCGACCCCGAGTGCGGTATCGATCCCGACCGACGACGCCTCGACGCCCTCCGTGGCCGGAACGTCGCTCGACGCCGCCGCATCGTCGGTCGATGCCTCCGCTTGATCGGATGCCGCATCGTTGCCCGCTGCCGTCGTACCCGTCAGGACACGAGGACGCCCATGATCGGGACGCAGTGACGCAGAGACATCGGACGCTGCGCGGGGCACCAGGAGCCACGGGACGCGGAGTTGCTGGCCCGGGGCGTTCAGCACGACGTTGCCCGACGCCTCATAGAAGGCGAAGCCACCCGCCAAAGCGGAGCCGACCTTGTCCATGTCCACCCGAACATTCACGGTGACCGACGCGGACCTGCCAGGCATGACGGTGACGCGGCGCGTGTTGAAGGTCACCGAGGCAGGTCGACTCTGGGGAGTGGCCTCGTTGGACAGGGTGAAGGTGACCGGAGTGCGGCCATGGTTGGTCAACGTGATCCGCTTGTGATCGGTGATCTTCTTGTTCGATTCGGCGAAGCCGAAGCTCAAGGTGGCCTCACGGAACCGGCCATCGTCGGTGGTGTAGCTATCGCCGACGACCGTCACCTGGCTGGCAACGGACTGCTTGACGTCGATGAGGCCGGTACCGCCGAGCGTCATGCGGTAGTCGCCAACCTTGCTCGGATCGGCAGTGTTGACGAGGTTGGCGGCAATGTCTTGGGACGACCACTGCGGATGAGCCTGCACGTTCAAGGCGGCGACGCCCGCGACGTGTGGTGCGGCCATCGAGGTTCCCGACTTCACATCAGCGCCCGTGCCGCGGCCCACGCCCGCTGACACGGTCGATACCCCCGGCGCGGTCACATTCGCCTTCAAGCCCGAATCGCCGGTGCGTGGCCCACCGGAGCTGAAGGAGGCGAACTTCGTGAAGGCGGGATTGTCGAGGGGCTTGCTCGCCACAGTGATCGACTGGCCTGCTGCGGCGACGAGCTTGTCGCCGTCATCGGTGGCGGCGCTGCCGAGGACCCCGCGCACGCCCAGGAACGGAATGGTCACCGTGAACGGTGCCCCCGTGTCGGGATTAGCGGTAATGGGGCCCTCGAAGGGCGGGAAGTTGGCCGACGTGTCGATCATGATCGCGGCTGCGGCCCCGGCTTCCTGGGCGTAGATCGGACGCGCAGCCCGAGCGCAGGTGCCGCGCACCGAAACAGCGACCTGGTTGCCGCCCTTCTTGATGCCGTTCTTGGTGTAGGCGTCCACCGAGCACCCCAGCGCTTCGTTCTCGCTGGTCTGCGGATCGTCCTTCAAGACGACGACCGTCAAGGGTGTCGACGGGAGCGGCGTGGCCGCGTTCGCATTGACCGCAGAGATCGTGGAACGGTCGGCGAAGGTGAGCGTGGCACCGGGGAACTGTGCGGTCGCATCATTGGCGGCGACGCTGGCCACCCCTCGCCCGGTCCCCGGCGAGCCGGTCAGGTAGGGATTCGGGCCGGAGTTGCCGGCCGACGCAACGACAACCACGCCAGCCCCGACGGCGTTCGACGCTGCGACCGCGGACGGGTCGTCGGCTGTCCCGTAGCTCGACCCCAGCGACATGTTGATGACGTTGACGCCATCCGCGACGGCGCGATCGATGGCCTCGGTGGTGACGTCGGTCGTGCCCGTGCACCCGAAGACCTTGTAGGCGTACAGGTCAACCTGCGGGGCGACGCCCGGGCCGATCGTCCAGGCTTGGGAGGCCGTGGCCGCGTTGTAGGGGCCGGAGTAGGAGCGGCCCTCGGCGGTCACCCCGCCGCCACCGGTCGTGCCAGCGACATGGGTGCCGTGCCCGTTGCAGTCCAGCGGGTTCGGATCGGGTTTGGGGACGCTGCCCTTTTGCTCGGCGTCGTAGGCGTTGCCCACGAAGTCCCAGCCACCCTTGACGCGTGGCGCTCCCGGGCCGAACAAGGCCGGATTCGCGGCTTGGGCCTCACCGGCAAGGGCAGTGCGGAACGCGTCCGTCGTGCCCGGACCCGCGAAATCGGCGTGGGTGTAGTCGATGCCCGTGTCGATGATGCCGACCTTGATGTTCTTGCCGGTGTAGCCCGTGTCCTGCCAGACCTGCGGGACGCCGAGATAGGGCACGGAGGTGGCGTTGTCCAGGCGATGAATCTCGACGGGATGGACCGCCTTCACGCCTGCGAGGCCCGCGAGCGTCGACAATTCCGCACCGGAGACTTGCACCTTGACGCCGTTATAGGCGTCTTGCATCTCTGCCAAGACGGTGCCGCCGACTTTCTTTGTCGTGTCGACGACGCCCTTTTGCTGGCGTTTGAGCTGATCGCGCACGGCGGCCTTCTGGCCGGTGTCGAGTTCGCGATCCTGCTTGGCTTCCACGACAGTGACCGGGTCGTCGCTGAGTTCAACGATGACTTTGACGGGGGCTTTGTCGAGGGAGGAGGGGGTCAGTTTACTGTCAATCTTTCCGCCGGGGGCCGTCGTCAGGCCGTCGTTTCCGACGACCGGGGCGGCCTGGACGGAGAGGGGCGCGGCAAGCGCCACGACGGCGACTCCCGCGAGATATTTCCACGTGCGCACCTTGGGGGCCTTTCGTTGGACGGGGGTTGTCCTGCACGCCGCCTGTCACGTTGGCGGTTAGGTCTGACATTAGGGTGCGGCGCAGACAATTGTCTGCCCCAACGCGATGTTGCCCGTCGGGCGGACCCTCGCGCGAACCCTGTTCGCAACGCTGTTTGTTTGCTTGTTCGGCCAAGACCGGCGCCCCAGTGAGGGCCGACGAGGGAATCTGCTGGCAACACGAATGCTGCCGCGATGATGGGCCGCAGCCCAACGAGAAGAACGCGACCGAAACGCCGATGCGCACGCGCAACCACGGACCGCTGTTTCAGCTCAGAAGGTCGGCCACGTCAGCACCCAAGGCGGCGAGGAGTGCGTCGGCGTCGAGCGTGATGCCGACGCCTGGGGCGCCGCCCCCGATCGAAATCCGGCGTCCTTGGATGCTCGCGTCGGCGATCACCGGCCATGCCGTCGTCGCGCCGAGGGGCGTGATCGTGCCGCGGACGTAGCCCGTCACAGCCTGCGCCGTCTCGGCGTCCGGCATGGAGATCCGCGATACGCCCAGCCAGGCGCGGAGCTTGGGCCAGCTGAACGTGCCCACGCCAGGGACCAGCACGAAGACGTAGTCGTCGGGGCCCCGTCGCACCACCAGCGTCTTGACCAGATCGTTGACGTCCACGCCTCGTGCGGCGGCCGCTTCAGGAAGCGACGTTAAGGGGCCGTCGTGCTGGGTGGCCTCGAAGTCGAGCCCCAACGCCGTCGCGGCCTGGATTGCGGGTGTGATGGGCACGCCCACCACCGTAGGCGCTCAGGGCCGCTCGTGGTCGAACGAGGACGGGGTGCGGACCGGCCGGTGGACTCAGGCCGTCGTCGTCGCCTGGCGACGCCCCCGGACGACAGGTGCGAGGGCAAAGACTGCGATTCCGGCCACGATGAGTAGGCAGAGGCTGACCCGCAGGTTGGTGAGGTCGCTCACCGCGCCGATGATGGGGGAGCAGGCCAAGAACCCGATGCGCAGCAGCCAACTCACCAGCGTGATGCCGGTGCCCTCGGGCAGGCCTGGCAGGCGTCCGGCGGCGGCGTAGGCGGCAGGGATGACCGTGGCGCAGCCGAACCCGGCGAGGGCGTAGCCGACCATGACGCTGATGAGTCCGGGGGCGGTGACGACCAAAATGCCGCCGACGGCGATCAGGACTCCGCCCGTCTTGATGACGGCGACCCGGCCCCAACGGTCAGTGGCGGGGTCGCCCAGGAGGCGCCCGACGAACTGGGAGCCCAGCATGATCGTGTACCCGAAACCGGCCACCCCCGCCGTGGCTCCGAGGTTCTGCACGAGATAGACGGCCGACCAGTTGAACGCGATGTCCTCGACCAGCGAACCAGCGATGGCAAGCACCGCCAGGGGCAAAATGACGGACCAGGCGCCTGCCGGGAGCTTGGTGGGCGGTGTGGGTGCGTCCACCGGGGTCTCCGCCGCAGCGTTCACCGGCAACCGGCCCAGCCAGGTCGCCAGGGCGGCCAGCACGACGGTGAACGCGGCGACCCCGGACAGGTGGAGGCCCAGCGGGATGTGCATCCCGGCAGCGATGGCGCCCACCAGCCCTCCGAGGGTCGCTCCCAGGCTCCACAAGGCGTGCAGGGAGTTGATGATGGTGCGCCGGTAGGCGTCCTCGACGATGACGCCGTGGACGTTCTGGGCGGCGTCCACGATCGAGTCAGTAAAGCCCGCGATGGCGATCGCGATCGCAAACACGGCGAACACGGGTGCGAAGCCAGCCAGGGAAACCGCCAGCGCCATGACGATAGTGCCCCCGAGGGACACGGCCTGGGCGCCGAACCGGCGGATCAAGGGCGCGGGTAGCGCTGAGGCGAGCATCGCCGCCAGTGGACTGATTGCCACCATCAGGCCGAACGCCGTGTTGCTCAGGTCGAAGGACGCCTTGATCTCTGGATAGCGGGGCAACAGGCCCGCCATCATCAGCCCGTTGGTGAAGAAGAACAACGAGATGCCGGTGCGAGCGCGCACGGGATTCAAGGACGCCACGAGCGTGGAGTTTACTGTGCGGCGAAGGTTAGAGCACTTGGGGGTGTCCTCACCTCGAAAAGGAGAGCTCTACCTTGTCAGCTGCGCTTCTGGACGGCCGCCCACTCGTCGCGTAGGCCGACGGTCCGGTGGAAGAGGCCTGGGAGGTCGGGGTCGGCGGCGAAGTAGCCCAGCCGCTCGAACTGCACCACCTCGCCGGGTTCGGCGTCGGCCAGTGCGGCCTCCAGCTTCGCTCCCCGCAGCGTCTCTCGGCTCGCCGGATTCAGGTCGTCGAGCGGCTCCCCGGTCTCTGCCCCCGGCACCTCGGTCGCGAACAGCCGGTCATACAGGTTCACGGTCGCGTCCCACGCGTGCGGTGCGGACACCCAGTGCATCGTCGACTTCACCTTGCGGCCATCGGGCGAATCGCCGCCACGCGTCTGCGGATCATAGGTGGCGTTGACCTGGACGACGCGGCCGTCGAGATCCTTGATGACATCGGTGGCCGTGACAAAGTAAGCGCCGCGCAGGCGCACCTCGCGCCCGGGAGAGAGCCGGAAGTACTTCGGGGGCGGCACCTCGGCGAAGTCCTCGGCCTCGATCCACAGTTCCCCAGAGAACGCGACCTGACGGGTGCCGTCTGCGGGATCCTTCGGGTTGTTGGCCAGTTCGAAGTACTCCACGACGGGGTTGCCCTCGGCGTCCGTGGGCCAGTTCGTCAGCACCAGTTTGAGGGGGTGCAGCACCGCCATCCGGCGGCGTGAGGAGCGATCCAGGTCGCGCCGCACGAAGCTCTCCAACTCCTCAATGGCCTTGCGGGAGTTGGTCTTGGTGATGCCGATCGCGTCGCAGAAGGCCCGCAACGCGGTGGCGGGGTAGCCGCGACGACGCAGGCCGCGCAGCGTGGGCATGCGTGGATCGTCCCACCCGTCGACGACGCCCTCTTCGACGAGCTTGCGCAGCCGCCGCTTCGACGTGATGGTGTGCGTCAACTCCAGGCGGGCGAACTCGCGCTGCTTCGGCGGCGCCGAGGCCAGCGGAAGCTGGTTCAAAAACCACTCGTACAAGGGACGATGCGACTCGAACTCCAGCGTGCACAGTGAATGCGTCGTGCCTTCGATGGCGTCGGACTGGCCGTGGGCCCAGTCGTAGGTGGGATAGATAGGCCAGGCGTCCCCGGTGTTGTGGTGATGGGCGTGGCGAATCCGGTACATGACCGGGTCGCGCATCTGCATGTTCTCGTGCGCCATGTCGATCTTGGCGCGCAGGACGCGTGAGCCGTCGGGGAACTCGCCGGCGCGCATCCGCCGCAGCAGGTCGAGGTTCTCTTTAGGCGTCCGATCCCGATCGGGGGAGTTGACGCCCGGAACGCCGAAGCTGCCCCGGTTGGCGGACATGGTCTCCGCGTCCTGATCGTCGACATAGGCCAAGCCCTTGCTGACCAGGAGTTCTGCCCACTCGTACAACTCACCGAAGTAGTCCGAGGCGTGGCACACCGAGACTGGGTGGAAACCGAGCCACTCAATGTCGTCGACGATGGACTCGACGTACTCGACATCTTCGGCGTCAGGGTTGGTGTCGTCGAGGCGCAACACAGTGGTGCCCTCGAAATCCTTGGCGACGCCAAAGTCGACGGTGATGGCCTTGAGGTGACCGATGTGAAGGTAGCCGTTGGGTTCGGGAGGGAACCTCGTCTGGACGCGTCCCCCGTACGTGCCCTGCGCGTTGTCGGCACGGACGATGTCGCGGATGAAGTCGCTGGCTCCGGACGGGGAATCGGTCATAGGCGAAGATTACCGAATCCGGGCCTCTACGCTCGCCGCGGTGGTCTTGGCTCCGCCGTCAGGTTGGCACGTCCGGCTGACCTGACGGCAGCGGGGGAGGCGTCGTGGCCGCTGGCGTCCTGTCAGGCAAAGGTTGCAGCCCGCACCGCAAGGTCACCGGATCTCGATCATTCCATGAACTGTTATGGATTCCGGGACGGCCTGAAAGGTGCTGAACTCCCTGTCTCTGAGCGGTTGACAGGCTCTTGGATCTGCGGCAACACTTCTCTCAACCGGGCAGGTTGATCATGGATTGAAAACCAACTGGAGGTCGCTGTGAAAACCTTACTTCGGACGCTAATCGTGGCTTTGGGCCTGGTTGTGGTAGTGGGTGGGTCCACGCCAGCTCATGCGGCAATGTCGTATTCAGCAGGGCACTCGTGCGGGGTCAATTATCGCTGCAATATCTGGACGAATTCGTCGGTGAATGCTTCTGTCGAACACTCTTACAACGGTGTTGTTGTGGGATACTGGATGAGTGGCGGCTCGCACAGTTCTTCACGAAACGTGAGTGGTTGGACCCGGGCCGAGGCATACACGGGCGGCACCTTCCAGGGCAAGGGATCGAGTTGCACTTGCCGGTCCGGCTGCGGGGTGTAGGGCGATTAGGAATGCGCGTGCTGCTGAAGTGGTGGCTCCTCCTGGTGGGGGCCACCACCTCGCTCGTTCTCATGGCGGGCTGTGGTGTGGGCCCAACGCCCGTGGCTCCGCCCAGTCCCGATGCTCAAGGTTGGGCATCTGCGCCCTCGGATGATGCGGCCCTGTACGGGATGGCACTTGCTGAAGCGAAGGCCGGCGTGGGGCGCAACCTGGCTGATGTGCCCGACGTGACCTTGGTGCGTTGGGTCAAGCCCGCAGACTGGCCACAGGCTCAGGTCGCGTGCCTCGGCGAGGCTGGCTACGCGGCGACGGTGCGGCAGGGCGGGGTTTCCTATCCGACGGTGCCCGACGGGCAGGCAAGTGCGCTCCGGCGAGCAGCCTATGTGTGTGCCGCTTCCTATCCCGTTGACCCGAGGATTCATCTGCCGTGGTCGAGGGAGATGGCGTCGAAGCAATACGCCTTCTTGACGACCACCTCCGTCCCCTGCGTGCGGGCGCTAGGGGTGAGCGTGGACGATCCTCCCTCCTTCGAGGTGTGGTACGCGGGCATGCGTGACGGGAATGCGGTGTGGGATCCGTTTAGTGGGGCGGTGAAAGATCCCGAGGCTCTTGATGCCTTGTGGAATCAGTGCCCAGCGACGGCGCCGGATCTCTACCCATCAGACATCAAGGGATGAATCGGTTGGCCCTGTCGAGGGTCCATGCCACGAGGGGAATTCGTGTGGAGACGGGCAGAACGTTCCTGACGATGACGGCTAAGGGAGAAGGGGCGTGACGCGTTTCCTCACGAAACAGAACCTGGCCCTGGCTTGTGGCGCATTGCTGTTGGCCGGCGTCGCGTTCTGGGCCGGGCGAGTCACCCTCGGCCCGCAAGCAGTCGCGCCTACGTTGACGTCGTCCGCGGTCACCGTCGAGGCAACTGAGGTCTCGGTGGGGCGCTCCGTGAATCTGAACGTGGTCGTCGAGCAGAAGCGCCGGGCGCTGGCCACCAACGCGCTGTCGGGCGTCGTCACCTGGGTGCGGGAAGATACGGCCAACGTTCAACAAGGCGACGTGCTCTACCGCGTAGCGAACACCCCGGTGAGAGCCGTGGCAGGGACGATGCCCTTCTACCGAGACCTCGCTCCTGGGGCTTCCGGTGAGGACGTTCGACAACTCCAAGATGCCTTGGTGGCGAAGGGTGTGCTGGCCGCCGCGAATGGCACCTTCGGGGAGTCGACGACACGCGCCGTGAAAGCGTGGCAACGAGCACTGGGGCAGGTGGAGACGGGGACGATCCCCCTGGGGGAAGTGATCGCGGCACCCAGGCTGCCCGCACCTCTCATGGTGGACGAGGCCCTGATGGTGGGTGCCCTCGTGAGCGGCGGCGAAAAGGCCGTCCTGGGAGCGGCCGGGGATCCGATCTTCTCCCTTCCCCTGTCAGAACAACAGGCCCGCCTTGTTCCGGAGTCGGCAACGATCCTCGTGACCTACCAGGGCAAGAAATGGGACGCCGTGGTGGCAGGCACAGAAATGAAGGAAGGCGGTGACCTCGCCTACGTGCTGGCGGCCAGCCAAGGTGGCCCTGTCTGCGGTGCCGACTGCGCGATGGTGGCGGCCTCCGAGAAGCTCTCCCTCCTGTCGAAGGTGACGATCGTGCCGCCCACCAGCGGGCCAGCGGTCCCGGTCGCGGCCGTGACGAGTCGGCCCGACGGCACAGCGGTGGTCACGGTGGTGGACCCCACCGGTGCCACCGCTGAGCGGGGCGTCACCGTCCTCGGCTCCCAGGACGGCGTCGCAGTCCTGGAAGGGATCGCGGTCGGCGAACGCGTGCAGGTCCTTGCCGCGACTCCGGGCCGATGAACGGGCAGTTGGGCGTCCACGCGCTGCGGTTTGCGTACGGGCGCGGTGCGCAGGAACTTTTCGACGGGTTCACCCACGACTTCGAGCCGGGCGCGGTCACCGCGCTCACGGGGCCATCGGGTCGGGGTAAGTCGACGCTGCTGTACGTCCTGGGGCTGCTCTTGACGCCGACTAGTGGGACGGTCACCTTGGACGGCGTTGCGGTCTCCGGAGCCTCCGACGCGGTCCGAGCCGGACTGCGCGCCAAGCGTGTGGGTTTCGTGTTCCAAGACGCCGAGCTTGATCCGACGCGCCGCGTCCTTGACTCGGTGCTGGAACCCGCGCTCTATGCCGGTCATCGCCGCGCGGATCTCCTGCCGCGGGCCACGGCCTTGCTGGAACGCTTCGGGCTTGCAGAGCGGGCCGAGCACAAACCAGGGCAGGTGTCTGGAGGGCAGGCGCAGCGGCTAGCACTGTGTCGTGCCTTGCTGAACGAGCCTGCGGTGATCTTGGCGGATGAGCCCACCGGCAACGTGGATCGCGCGAATGCGGCGCTCGTGCTTGAGGCATTCACTGATGCCGCCCATGAGGCCGGGCGGACGGTGGTCGTGGCCACTCACGACCCGTTCGTGCTGGAGCGCGTGGACGCGGTGGTGACACTGTGAGGCCGGGCACGATGCTGCGTGAGACCTTGGCTACCACCTGGGCGGCCAAAGTCTCCTCTTTGCTGATCGCCGTCGTGGTCGCCGCGACGTGCCTGGCCTCCCTCATGACGGTCGGACGCTCAGCAGCAGCGGCGGCAGAGGTGGCTTCTCGCATGGAACAAGCGGGGGCGAGGAAGCTCTCGGTGATCGATACCCGCGAATCGGGCTTCGTGAATGAGCGCACCGTGCGTGTCATCGCCGGACTCAGCTTCGTCGAGACCGCGGTCGCGCTCGGGACTCCCTTCGATGCGGTCAACGGTCAGATGGGTGCGGGGGGCATCAAGGTGCCGGTATGGCCGGTGATGGGGGAGGTGGATCACGTCGGAAGGGTCGCGCGCGGACGTGCACCTCACCCCGGTGAGGCACTCGTGTCGACCTCGATGCTGGCGTCCCTGAACCTCGCTGAACCGGTCGGGTATCTGACCAGCAGCGACGGGCTGCGGCAATTCCCGATCGTCGGTTCCTTCACCCCCGTGGCCCCCTTCGAGGACACGGGTGGGGGCGTGATCCTCGCAGCGCCCCGCGAAACGACAGGTCGGGAACTGCGGGTTGTCGTCGACAACGTCGCATCGGCCAAGACGAGCCTCCCCGTGCTCCTGGGTGTGCTGGCCCCACCGGATCCCCAAGGCGTCCAGATCGACTCGCCTGCGAGCCTTGCTCAGACGGCCCAAGACCTCAACGCTCAGATGGCGGGGTTCGGGCGTACCTTGTTGCTCCTCATCGTGGGAGCGGGCGGATTCTTCGTCGCAGCGGTCGTTTTGGCGGATGTGCTGATCCGGCGCCGAGACCTGGGGCGTCGCCGAACCCTGGGCATCACGCGCTCAGATCTCGTCTTGCTCGTTGCCGCTCGAGCGCTCGTCGCTGCCGTCGCCGGTGCGGTGCTGGGATGCGTGTCGGGTGGGATCATCAACCAGGTTTCGGGTTCCCCGATCCCCCTTGACTTCGTGACGGCCATCGGAGTCTTGGCGTGCCTCGTCGCCACCGTGGTGGCACTGCTGCCCGCGTGGTACGCCTCACGGCTCGACCCTGTACGCGTGATGCGCGCCCCCTGATCGGCCTCCAGGAACACCGGCGGAGATGTTCACCGTGCTCCTGGGCGATCGCTTAAGGGTTCAGCGAGCAGGCGGGCGTTCCGCCGGGGAGGCGATGCCTGTGCCGGGCGATCCAGGTGTAGACGCCCCGGGCGGGACGCTGAAGCAGGCGCGATCCGAGTACGATGCCCAGCCAGCAGGCCGGGGCGGGTGCCGCGCGCAGGATGTCGGCCCACGCCAGGTGCCCGTAAACGACGCTGCCGTCAGGCCGCACCAACGGCATTTCCAACTCGGTTCGCCCTGGGTCGACGCCCAGCGCGGCGAGATCCACGTGGTTCAGCGGCGCGACAGCCACCCCGGGCACGCGGCGCTGGACCACGCCGATCCAGCGCGTGCAAAACCCACAGTCCGCGTCGTACAGCGCGAGAGGCTTCATCAGGAGAAGAGGTCCGGACGCCCAAACATGGCGGCGGTCGCACGGGCGGACGGCGTCCCCGCATCGGGATCAGCGCCTGCCGCCAGCAGCGCCGCGATGACGGCGTCGGCCTGCTTGAACACGGCCCCCGCGAGCGGAGATTGGCCCCGATGGTTGAGGGCGTTGACGTCGGCACCCTGCGCCGCGAGGGCCGTCACCGTGTCGGGCCGGTCGTGGTAGGCGGCCAGCATCAGCAACGTGTTCCCGTCGGCATCGGTCAGATCGACCGGGGCGCCCACCTCCACGTAGGCGATGAGGCGGGCAGTGTCGCCGTCCCGGGCAAGGTCGAACAGCCAGTTCGCCAACTCGACCGGGTCGTTGCCGTCAGGAATCTCACGCATACTCCGATTCTAGGGAGCGGGCTGCGAGCCGGAATCAGGCCACGGTGCGGGGCGGCACCACGACACGGGTCAGCACAACGACAGGAGCGCCTCGGGGTGATGCCGGAAGCTCTCCACGTCTTGGTCGCCCGCGGACAAGGCATCCAGGGTCTGCGTCAACACCCGATTGATGGGGGTCGGGACGCCGGTGCGTTCGCCGTAGCGGACCACCGCGCCGTTGATGTAGTCGACTTCGGTACGGCCGCGTCCGCCGTGCAGATCGATATGAAAGCTCGGCATCTTGTCGCCTCGGCTATCGCCGAGGAACCGGGTCAGCAGCGGTTGCAGGATCACGCGGGGGACCCGGGTGGCCCCGAACGCGAGCCCGCGGACCGGCGTCGAGGGCAGATCCACCGGAGCGAAGCCCAGCGCCGCCATGACGGCGACCGTCTCGCGGAGCGCCGCGATCTCCAGCGTGAACAGGCGCCGATCGGCGTAGATGTCCCGCACCGGCATATCGAGGATCGCCGAGGCCGCGTTCCCTTGCAGGTTGGTGATGAGCTTGGACCACTTCATCGGGCCCGCCTGCGGGTAGGAGCGGGCACCCAGCCGGGCCGAGTTCAGGGCGTCCACCAGCGGCTGCGCCAAGGGGTGTCCCACGGCGATACCGATCCCGCGATGTGTCTCCTCGATCACTTCGCCGAGCCCCGGCTTGGCGATGGCCGTTGCGACGGCACCTGCAATCACTCGGTCGGCGCCCAAAGCCTCGGCGATGAGCGGCTCGTTGTCGACACCGTTTTGCAGGGACAAGACGGTGGGGATGCGAGCCCCCGTCGCGGCGAGTTCCGCCAGTGCCCCGGCCGTGTCGAAGGACTTCAAGGCGAACACCATGACATCCCACGGGGTTGCCGCCAACGCCTCGCCGGGCTCGGTGAACAGCCGGACGTCCCGGACGCGTCGAGTCCCCTGCGCGGTGGTGATGCTCAGGCCGTGCTCGGCGATGGCCTCGGCGGTGTCGGGCCGCTCGATGAAGCCCACCTCGTGACCTGCCGCGGCCAGTGATCCGCCGACATAGGTACCCAGGGCCCCCGCGCCCAGGAAGCAGAACTTCATGGGGTCACCCTAGTGAGGGACGCCGTCCGGCTTGGCCGATTCGCTGTCATCGCCTGGGCACGATTGCGCAACGGCCTCGTCTGCGCGCCGTGGCGTACACCGGAATGCTGGTCAGCCGGGCTCGGAGGTCTCCAACACCGGCCCAAGATCGGGCGTATCGCGGATCTCCAGCGTCTCGCCTGCCTGCAGCAACTCCATGACCACAATCTCGTTGGGGCCCTCGCGCCAGAGAGGAGCGGGGGCGTACAACGTGACTTGTGACCCGATCTCCCAGTAGCGGCCCAGCAAGGTGTCGTTGAGCCACACGAAACCCTTGCCCCAGCCGGGCAGCGCCACGAATCCGTCGGCGTCCGCGGTGGCAGGGACGACGAAACGTGCCAGGGTAGGGCCGACGCCGGGGCGGTGCTGCGCCCCTGGTTCTCGACCAGGATCGTCAGTGCGGTCGGACGCCCATCGGTGCGGGGCGTCATGGGGATGCGAGGCGTCCCGTCGTTGCGATCGAACGTGCCACGATCCACCCCGTCGACGATGACGTGTGCGCGATCGGCGAGGCCATCGAGGAGCAGATGGCGTCCGTCCGGGGGCACCAGCGTCGTGCCCCGATACAGCACCAGCCCGTGGTCGGCGCCCAGATCTTCCAGGCTGAGGGGTGCCGCGGCCTGCTGCGGCTTGTCGAACAGGTGTGTGTGGTCCAGCAGGGACGCCCAGCCGATCGCGGTGGGCGCCGAAGGGCTTTGGCGCGGCAGAGGCGCGGGGGGTGCCGGCGGCTCGACGCCGGTGTGCGCCGCGATCACGTCACGGAAGGCCACGAAGGTGGCCCCCAGTTCGCCTGCCTCACCGACAGCAGCGTCGTAGTCGTAGCTGGTGATCGTGGGCGCGAAGGCGTCCTCGGTGTGGTTTGCGCCGTTCCACAGCCCCATGTTGGTGCCGCCGTGGGCCATGTACAGGTTGACGCTGGCCCCCCGGCCCAGCAGTTCGGCCAAGACGGACGCCGCCTCGTGCGCGTCGCGGACGTGATGGGGCTCGCCCCAGTGATCGAACCATCCGTTCCACCACTCCATGACCATGGCGGGCTGGCCGGGACGAAACGCAGTCAACTCGGCCAGGCTGGCCTGTGGGCGGGAACCAAAGTTCGCCGTCGCCGTGACATCGGGCAGTGTGCCGTTGCTCAGCCAGTCCGGGCCCGGGCCATCGGAGGTAAACAGCCAGCAGTCGATGCCGCCGGCGACCAGACGATCTCGGACGTGGGCCAGGTAGGACGCGTCGCTGCCGTAGGAGCCGTACTCGTTCTCGACCTGGACGCCGACGACCGGGCCTCCATGGCTCGCCTGCAGCGGCGCGATGACGGCGGTGACGGCGTCCAGCCAGGCATCCGCGGGGGCGAGAAACGCCGGGTCGCTGCTGCGCAGGCTGACCCGGTCGCGCATCAGCCAGGCCGGAAGGCCGCCGAAGTCCCACTCGGGGCAGATGTAGGGCCCCGGCCGGACGAGGACGTCGAGCCCGAGGTCGCCCGCCAGCGAGATGAAGCGCGCCAGGTCACGGGGCCCGGTGAAGTCGATCTCGCCGCGGGTGCGTTCGTGGAAGTTCCAGGCCACGTACGTCTCGATCGTGTTGACCCCCAGCGCGGCAACCCGCGCGAGGCGGTCGCGCCACAGCGGCGTCGGGATGCGGAAGTAGTGCAGCGCGCCGCTGATGATCTGGTGGGGCGCCCCGTTGCGTAGGAAGCGTCCCCCTTCGACGGTGATGGTCACACCACTCCTCATTCGTTCGGGTATCGAACGAAGTATGGCGAGGTGTGTGCGTGAGGTCAATCCCCCGAGCTGGGTCCTGGGGCGCAGGGGTGGGGTGTGGCGCGTCAGGGCCGTGACGGGACCAACGACGGATTGTCGAAGACGTCCTCCAGGGCGAGCAAGGCGCCCCCGCGCGCGGTGGCCAGCATGCCCAGCCTGGTGGTCGACAGTTCGACGCCGCTCCCGGCATCCATGCGTCGTTGCGCCAACAATTCGGCCAGGCCGGGCAGGATGACGTCGCCGAAGTGGGCGTAATAACCGCCCAGCACGATGGCGCGGGGATTGAGGACGTCGACCAACACCGACAAGCCGGTGCTCAGGTGTTGGGTGATCGTCTCCAAGGCCAGCATGGCCGCCTCGTCATGAGCATCGACGCGCTGGCGGATCGCGTGGAGGCGTCCCTCCAGCGGAGCGGCGGGATCCCGGAGCGGGTCGGCGGGGTCGGGGGCGACGAGCCGAAGGAAGGCGTCCAGCCCGACGATGAGTTCCCAGCAGCCTCGCCGCCCGCAGTTGCACAGCGTCATGGCTGGGTCTAGCGGCAGGTGGCCCACTTCCCCCGAGAATCCGGACCAGCCCCGCATGAGGCGTCCATCGGCGATGATGCCGGCGCCGACGCCGGTCTCGCCGGTGAGGTACAGCATGTCCACCACGTCGGTGCCCTCGAAGCGGGCGAACTCCGCTAGTGCGGCGAGTTTCGCGTCGTTCTCTAGGCGTACGGGTGGGGCCAGCGGGCCGAGGCGCGCCGCGAACTCGGCCACGAGCGGCACCTGGCGCCAGCCCAGGTTGGGGGCAAAGCGCAGCATGCCCTGCGCGTAGTCGATGACGCCCGGAGGGGCCACGGTGATCCCGACGCAGGACGCGTCGGCGTCCGCCAGGGATCGGAGCATGGCGCGGGTGAGTTCCGCCGCCCGGTCCAGGACGGCGTCCAGGCCGAGGTGGGCGGCGTCCACGGTGGTGAGCGTCTCGCGGACGGTGATGCCCGACAGGGTGACGGCGGTCAAAGCGAGGTAGTCCACGGCGATCTCGACGCCGACGCCGGTGACGTGGGCGCCGTCCAGCGTCAGGGGCAAGCCCGGGCGTCCGACGGCGCCCCGTACGAGGCGTCCGTCGCGGACGAGGCCACGCTCGGTGAGGTCGGCGGCCAGGCTGGAGATTGTCGCCTTGGAGAGGCCGGTCTCGGCGGCGAGTTGGGCCCGCGAGCGGTCGCCGTGGCGGCGAAGGTGACGCAGGAGGAGGCTCATGTTGGACGTGCGCATCTCGGCCGGAGCAAGCGGGCCGGGGAACCCGGTGCTCGATGGTGTTGCGCCGCGATCGACGGTGGGCTGTGGCATGCGCCCTCCTGGGCCTGCTCGACTCTGACCCGATGAGTGTGCCACGGAACTGGCAGGGGTTGACACCGTGGTGAGTTTGTTTGGATAGTATACGAACAAAGCAGCACCGGGGCAGTGTGGTCCGGGTGCACGGATCGAGAGGCGTTGCACATGATCTCCCTCATGGCACGCGTCGCGGGCGTCTTGACGCTCGCGGCCTCCCTGACTGCCCTGACCGGCTGTGCCGGTGGGCCCGCCGCGTCCCCCTCGGCCTCAGGTGCCGGGAACGGGGCCCCGTGACCATCGAATACCTGCACCGTCTACCTGACGGGGAGGGTATGACGAAGGTCTCCCAGCTCGTTGACCAGTGGAACAAGGCCAACCCGGACATCCAGGTCAAGGCCACCAAGTTCGACGGCAAGGCCGCCGAGTTGATCACCAAGCTCGAAGCGGACGTGAAGGCGGGCACCGCCCCCTGCCTGGCCCAGGCAGGCTACGGCGAGATCCCCTCGCTGTTCACCCGTGGGCTCCTGGCCGACGTCAGCTCTGACGCCGCGGCCTACAAGGACAACTTCTCCGCAGGCACCATGTCCCCGGTGAGCGTCGGCGCGGCGACCGTCGGGCTGCCGCAAGACAGCGGACCACTGGTCTACTACTACAACAAGGCGGAGTTCTCGAAGCTCGGCCTGACCGTCCCCACGACCCTGGCCGAACTCGGGCAGGTGGCCACCAAGGCCGCCGCGTCCGGCAAGTACGTGACCGCCTTCGAGCCCGATGAGGCACAGTTCTGGCTCTCGGCGCAGGCCGCGGCCGCCGGAGGCACCTGGTACTCCGCCGAGAACAACGCGTGGAAGGTGGACGCGAACGGCCCCGCATCCCAGAAGGTCGCCGCCTTCTGGCAAGGCCAGATCGATGGCAAGACCACGCTGGTGGCCGAACGCTGGGGGGACGGCTTCAAGAAGGCCCTCAACGACCAAACCCTGATCGGGACGATTGGCGCCGCCTGGGAGGCCCCGCTGCTGGCCGACGACATGAAGGGCTCCGCGAACCAGGGACAGTGGGCCGTGGCGCAGATCCTCACGATGGGGGACAAGGCCCTCACCGGGCCCGACGGCGGCTCGGGCGTCGTCGTGACCAAGACGTGCCCGGCGCCCGCCCAGGCCATGAAGTTCAACAACTGGCTCAACGCCCAGATCGACCCGCTGGTCTCCCAAGGGCTGGTCGTGGCGGCCAAGGGCACGATGAAGACCCCGGCAGCGATCTCCGCGTTCTACCGCGGCCAGGACGTGTTCGCCGAGTTGGCCAAGGCCAATGCGTCGCTCAACCCCGACTTCCCCTACATCCCGACCTTCCCCGCCATCGGTGCGGACATGGCGGCCGCAGCGGCCAAGGCAGGCTCGGGTGAAGGCAAGGTCGCTGATGTGTTCCAGGTCGCCCAGACCAAGTCGGTCCAATCCCTGAAGGACGCCGGACTCCCAGTGGCAGGCTGAGGCGGACGCACCATGACCAGCACGACGAGAGCCGGACGTCCCGGGTTCCGACGTCGCCATGAAGCCCGAACGGGGTGGATGTTCCTGGCCCCCTTCGTCGTGCTGTTCCTGGTGTGCTTCGTGGCACCCATCGTGGTCAGCGTCCGCGAAGCGCTGTTCAAGCAGGTGCCCGCCGGTGGCGGTCTTACGGCGGCGGCCAGGTGATCGACCAGTTCGTCGGCCTCGAGAACATCCTCCAGGTGCTGTCGCTGCCTGCGCTGTGGTCGGGCCTGGGCCGGGTGGTGGCCTTTGGCTCGGTGGACTTCTTCGCTCCCGGGGTGATGCTCGGCTCGATGGCCAACATGACCACGTGGACGTTCACCGGGTACAACATGCTCATCTTCTTGGCGGCACTCCAGGCGATTCCCCGCGACATCTACGAGGCGGCCCGCATCGATGGGGCCTCCGACTGGCGGATCATCTGGTCGATCAAGATCCCCCTGGTGGCCCCGGCTGCGTTGCTGGCGATCCTGCTGTCGATCATCGGCACCGTCCAACTGTTCAACGAACCCACGGTGCTGGCCACCGTGAACCCGTGGATGGGCAACGACTACACGCCGATGATGCTGGCCTACAACGCCGCTCGCGGCCTCACGAGCCCGGGTGGCGGAGGGATCGCGTCAGCGGTCTCGCTCGTCATGGCGGTCTTCGCCGGCGTCTTGGCCGGTGCGTATGCCCTCCTGCAATCGACCATGAATCGATCGAGGTGAATCGATGAGTTCTCGCCCTGGGGTCATCCGTACCCCGCTGACGACCCGGACGCTCACCTGGACGGTCTTGATCGTGGCGACTGTCTACTTTCTCGGACCGGTGTACTGAGTGATCATTTCGGCCACCAAGAGCAACCCCGATCTGGTCACCACACCGGGGCTCCTGCCCGCCGGAAACAACATCGTCGCGAACTACACCACGGTGATGGAGTGGACGCAGTTCCAGTTTTGGCGGTGGGTCGCGAACTCGGTGGGTTACTCGCTCGTGGCCGGGTTGGTCGGCACGCTGCTCTCCGTCGCCGCGGGCTACGGGCTAGCCAAGTTCGCCGTCCCCGGAGGACGCATCGTGCAAGGAGCTGTGCTAGCCGGACTGCTTTTCCCGATCGCTTTGCTGACCGTGCCGCTGTACCTCATGTTCCATGGGCTGGGCCTGGTGAACACGGTCTGGGCGGTGATCATCCCTTCCTGTGTCAGCCCGTTTGGCGTGTTCTTGGGTCGGATTTATGTCGAGGCGTCTGTCCCCGACGAACTGCTGGAAGCGGCGCGTCTGGATGGGGCTTCTGAATTGCGCACCTTCTTTTCCGTGGTGCTGCGCCTCCTCGCCCCGGCCATGGTGACGATCTTCCTCTTCATCTTCGTGGCGACGTGGAACAATTTCCTTTTGCCTTTGATGATGCTGAACTCGACCGAGTTGAAACCCGTGACGGTGGGCCTGTACGGGATGATGAGCTACTTCAACCCCCAATATGGGGCCGTCTTGCAAGGCGCTCTGCTTGGGGTGTTGCCGCTGGTGGCGCTGTTTTTGGGATTGCAGCGGTATTGGCAGGCCGGTCTGGCCAGCGGCGCCGTCAAATAGGCGCACGGCAACAGTGATGGGGGCGGCCCCCGCAGGAGCCGCCCCCATCACTGTGGCGCAGAGGGGATCTGAAGCCTGAGCTCAGTTCCCGACCTCCTGGCGGGCGCCCACGAGGGCTTCCTCGATCTCTGCGTCGCGCAGGCGTGCCAGCAAAGCCTCCGGCATGCCAGCGACCTCGAACAGGGCGGAGCTGACGGCATGGTCGTAGCCCCACGTGATGACCGAACCAGTCATCCCCGCGACGCGGCGGAAAGCCTCGGCTACCTGGTGCGCCTCCTCGGGAGGCAGGCCAAGCCGACCCTGGTTCGCGGCGACAAAGTCGGCCACGAACTCGGCCATCGCCAGCATCATCGGGTTGGTGACCCGGCGGATCACGTGGATCAGACCCACCATGGCCATCCACGACCAGTAGTTGTCGTCGATGGGGCCGCGGACGGTACGCGTCCACCAATCCACCAGCGTCTGCTCGCGCATGGGGCGCTCACCCTCGCCGAACACGGCCTCGGTCGGCTCGTGGCCGTACAAGGTGTCGTAGAACGCCTGCACGATCTCCGGGCCCAGGGCGAGCAACTCGTCGGCGTGCGCCGCGATGACAGACGCCTGCTCGGGGGTCACCCGGATGGCAGGCGGCGTCTGCTCGATCGCCTGGCGGGCGATCTCATGCATGGGATCCATCGTCAGGCCTGCCCGAGGATCTGCTTGATGTCGACGGCGGCAACGCGCGCTTCCAGGCGCATCAGGCCAAGGTTGGAATCGATCGGGCCAGACAGCACCAAGACGGCGTCCTGCCCGGCGGCGTAGACCACCAGGTAGCCGTTGTCGCCACGGATCACGGCCTCGGCCAGGCCACCCAGGTTGGTGCGCTCGGTGATGCGCTTGCCCAAGCCCAAGGCGGTGGCGGACATGGCGGCCACGCGCTCGGCTTCGGCGTCCGGGAAATCATGGGCCACGGCGAGGCCGTCGACCGAGGCGATCATGACGCCGTGCAACTCGGGAATCGCCCGGTGCATGGCAGAGATGATGCGTTGCAATTCCATCGATTTGCTGGCTTGATGCTGCGCTACAGACATGTTATTGAAGCCCCCCGCTTCGTGAAGTAGTGCTGGTGTTGGAAAATACTGTTGATCGGCGACCATGTTGCCAGCGCCGCGCCGAAGATGCACCTTCGCGTCACGTCAAGGTCGAGGCCTGCTGGTTGCCACCATCCCTGAGAAGGGTATCGGTGCAGCACTTGATAGTATACCGGCCGGGGGGAGGTAACGGACATGTCCGGAATTGCTAGGAAGGGCGCTGCTCTCGGTGCCACGATTGGCCTAGTCGCTGCGCTCGTTCCCGGAACCGCGTGGGTCGCCGAAGGTATTCGTTCGACCATCCGTGGCGAAGCGACGAATAGGCTCGAGTCGGCATCCATCGGCGCCTATGTCGAGGTGGTGGGCCGCGACGTCACATTAAGTGGCGCTGACAAGGCCACATTGGAGCGCGCGCGCGACGCTGTGCGCACCGTGCCGGGCCTGGGTGAGGTGACGCTGGTCCCGCAGCCGGACACGCTTCCCACGGCAACCCCGACGCCGACCCCGTCAGCGACGAAGGGCACGCCCCGACCCACCGCGTCTCCCACACCGACGCCGACCCCGTCCGGGCCGCTCCCGAGCGTCAATGCGATCTTGTTCCCGGGGTCGAGTGCGAAACTCCCTGCCTCGGCTGTTCCCGAGGTGGAGCGGCTGGTCGCACTCCTGCGGTCCCGTCCCGACGCCCGCGTCACGCTGGCGGGGCACACCGACAGCGGACGGACCCAGAACGTTCGCGTGGCGCTGGGCCAGGAGCGCGCGGACGCCGTGGCGCAGGCGCTTGTGCAGCGGGGGATCCCGGCATCCCGCATCACCACGACGAGCGAGGCGGATCGTCTGCCTGTGGCCTCGAACGCCTCGGCCGAGGGCCGGGCACAGAACCGACGCGTGAGCGTCACGTTGTCCTCGGGCAACGGCTGAGCTGGATGGAGACACATTAATGCTGGATGCTCTCGGGCTCGTGTGGGGGCAGGTCGCGATCGTGGTGGCTATTGCAGCGCTGTGCGCAGGGTTGCTTGGCTGGCTGATCGGTTCGCGGCGCTCGCACACCACGTCCCGTACCACCCCCACTGCACCCACAGCAGCTACCTCGGCCACGGCCACCCCGGCGCCGGACCACTCGGCAACGAGCGAGCCGACGCGCCCCGAGGTGGGTTCCCACTCGGCCCCGCAGGCCGGGTGGACGCCGGTCGTCGCGTCCGCCGCGGCGGTGCCAGCGGCGGCGCCTGCCGCAGAGCGGCTTTCCGTGCCGGTTGAGCCAGACGCTGAGCCGGAGCCGGTCGAGCCCGACGCCCAGCCGGAGCCGGTGGAGCCCTTGGGTGAGCCGACCGTTGCCTGGGCGCCGTTCACCCACGCCCCCGCGCAGGGGGACTCCGAGCCGGAAGAGACGATCGTCTTGACGCATTCGGCGTGGGAGGAAGCCGCGTCCGCTTTCGCGGCACCCGCTGAGGAGGAGGCCGCCGCATCGCCTCCCGCACCGCCGTCGGCCCACGACGAACTTCTTCGCGAGACGGATGGGGGGCTGCGCCCGGTGCCCGGCTACCTCTCCGATGCGCCCGAGACGTGGTTCGCTGAGGAAGAGATCGTGTTGGCGCCGTCGGTGGCTCCCGCCGAGCTTGAGGATGCGCTCACGCTGGAGGAGGCCTCCGCCTGGGATGCCCGCGAGGTTTCTGAGGACGCAACCGCGTCCGTGTCCGAGGAGCCAGCGCGACCGGCTGGCGGCTCGCTGCGGGACAACTCTGATCCGGAAGCGTGGTTCGTCGAACATCCCCTCCCGGTTCCCGCAGCCCCTCCGGTGCCGGGCGTCGAGGAGGCGGCACACGCCGAGGAGGACGCCGTCTTGACGCTGCCCGCCTCCACACCGGATGAGGTGTCGGACGCCCAGGAGGAGGCGAGTTCCTCCGATGCGGGGGACGCCGACCCTGGAGTCGACGAGGGCGCAAGCCTTGAGAACCACGAGGGCGCCAGCCCCGAGAGCGACGAAGGTGCCAGCCCTGAGGAACACGAGGGCGACGACCCCGAGGAGCACGAAGGCGGTAGCCCCGAGAACGAGGATGGTGGCAGCTCTCACGGGGGCGCCGACGCCGCCGTCCCCGTCGTGGCCGTCGCGGGCGCAGGGTTGATCGGTGCGGCGCTCCAGGAGCCCGACGCGGTTCCTGCCGAGCCCGAGGGGGCTCTCGTCGAGCCCGACGCTGCTTCTCCTGAACCCGACGTTGCGACTACCGATCTCGGCACGAGTGATGCTGAGCCGGAGGGGAGCGCTGAAGGCTCCGACGTGAGCGCGGATGAGCCGGAGGTGAACGCCGTGAGCGACGCCACCGAGCGCGAGCGTCAGTCGCGCGAGGCGGCGGAGCAGGAAGTCGCGGACCTGCGACGCCAGTTGCTCGCCATGGAACGCGAACTGGCGCGACTGGAGGGCGGCGCAGTGAGCGCCTGGGACGCGACGGTCCCGCACCTGGAACAGCGCATCGAACAACTGCAGCACGACAACGCTGAACTGCAGTCGTCCTTGCGGCACGCGCTCGACGACCTGCAGGCGAGCGCGACCGAAGTCGGCTCCCTTCGTCACACCCTCAGCGAACAGCGGACCCTCCTCGATAACGGTGACCGACCATGACGACCCTTGCGATGGATGCGCCCGACTACCCGATCGCCATCGAAGGCGTCACGAAGTCGTTTGGCGGCGTCGAAGTCCTGCGCGGCGTTGACCTGGAACTGCGCCCCGGCGAGATCATGGGCCTGGTCGGCCGCAACGGTGTGGGTAAGTCCACGCTCGCCGCCGTCCTGGCAGGATCGCTGACGGCGGATGCCGGCAGCGCTCACTACGCTGGCGCTGCTCTGGAACCCTGGCAGGTCAGCATCATCGAGCAGCAACTCCGCCTGGACCCGACCCTGAACGTGGCCGAGGCCATGTTCCGGCAGTCCGATGTGCAGCACCTCCCGGAAGCAGAGGTGATGGCCGCCGCGAGGCGTGCGCTCATCGAAGCCGGTAGCGCCTTGGACCCGGAGGATCGCCTGGGTGATCTCCAAGAGTCTGATCGGCGGCTGGTGGAGGTGGTGCGCCTGCTGGCGGACCCGCGTCAACTCATGATCATCGACGAGGTGAGCACGACCTTCAACGCGCGCGAGACCGAAGATCTGCGGTTCGCGGCACGCCGGGCTACGGGCGGGCACCGCTCCATCTTGTTCATCACGCACCGGCTCGACGAGGCCCTGGACCTGTGCGATCGCATCGCGGTCATGCGCGATGGGAAGGTCGTTGAGGTCGTCAGTTCGTTGACCGCGACCACCGAGTCCCTCAGCGAGGCCATGTTCGGCCGCGTCGTCACCCTGCGGCCGCGGAGCGCCCCCGTGAGCGCGACGAGCCTGCTGTCGGTGACGGGCCTGGATGTCGGGGGTGAGCAACCGGTGTCCTTCGACCTCCACGAGGGAGAGGTTCTGGGGCTGTGCGGAGCCCGCGACTCCGGCGTGAGCGAACTCGTCCATGCCCTCACCGGGGACACACCACTGCCGGTGGCGGGGATCACCCTGGAGGGCGAGGCCGTCACCTTGGCGTCCCCGTGGGACGCCTCCCGGTTACGGATCGGCGTCCTGGCCGGTGCGGCTGACCGCGGCAGCGACACCTATTTCGCGCGCAACCTGATGATGCTCGATGATCCCGCCCAGGAGGATTACGACGCCCAGGTGGAGGACACGGCAGCGATCCTGGTTGCCTTCCGTGAGGCCGATGAGCAGGCTAGCCGCCTGTTCAACCGCCCGGCATTGTCGGTGGGGCAGCGACGCTGGCGTGAGCTGCGCGAACTCGCCGCTGAGCACTCGCGGATGCTCATCTTGATCGAGCCGACGCGGGGGATGGACCTGTCCGCCCGTGAAGAGTTCACGGCCCTCCTGAACGAGGTGACGGGCCGTGGCGTCGGTGTCCTCGTCCTCGCCTCAGACGAGTCGGAACTCCTGCTGCTCAGCGATCGGATCTTGGTGCTCGCTCACCAGCAGGTCGCGGCCGAATGGAACCCGATCGACGTCACGGTCGAACAACTCGCCGAGGTGACTCGCGGGGAGTGGCCGCCAACACGGTGATGCGGACGCGCGAAGCCGTCCCGTGATCGTCGGCGGCATGACCTAGGGTTGCCACCATGGGGGCTGCGCGTGAGGGGGACGCCGCGACGCGACGGTCGGGCTGGTGGCCCGCCTTCGTGGCGCTCCTGCTCGTGGTGACGGTGGCGGGCGTATGGGCCGTCCAGCAGGGCGGATCACGACCATCACGAGGCGCGGAGGTCGCCCCGGGGGCCTCCCCGTCGCCGTCCATCCCACCGATCGCCCGGCAGCAGGTGTGGACGTCCGATACCCGCTCCTCGGGCACCTACCTTCTCAACACGGTGACGGCAGCGCCGCAGCTTCCGGCGCCCGCCACCCTCAGGTACGTGGTGAAGGTGGAGGACACCGTCTCGGTGGCCCCCGACGAGGCGGCTGCCGAGATTCAACGCACGCTGGATGATCCGCGCGGCTGGGCCGGGTACGGCAAGCGCAACTTTGCGTTGGTCGCCGACGAGTCCAAGGCCGGGGTGGTGATCTATGTGGCCTCGCCGTCCACGACCCACGACCTGTGCAAGGCCGCTGACGTCGGGTTCGCGTGGAGTTGCAGCGATCGCACGCGCATCGTGCTCAACGCCGATCGGTGGCGATTCATGACGCCCACCTACGACGACCTGGGCGCCTACCGTTCCTACCTGGTGAACCACGAGATGGGCCGGGTGTTGGGTCAGGGGGTGGCCATCTGCGCCAAGCCCGGCGCGAAGGCTCCGGTCATGATGCAGCAGGGCGCCGACCTGGGGGGCTGTCTGCCGAATGCGTGGCCGCGCGACGCAGACTGAAGCGTCGTCGGCGTGCTTTAGGCTCGCAGGGTGATCACCATCTTGTCGCCCGCCAAGTCCTTGGATTTCACGTCGAAGCCTGCGACGCGTGTCTTCACACAACCCCGACTGGTGGCGGAGTCGAGCCACCTCATCGACGCGTTGCGCCAGCTCAGCGTCTCCGAGGTGGCGGGTCTCATGCGCATCTCCGACGAATTGGCCGCGCTGAACGTGCAGCGCTACGCCGACTTCACGACGCCCTTCACGCGACAGAACGCCCGGCAGGCGATCCTCACGTTCGACGGGGACGTCTACCAGGGGCTTGACGCACCCGCGACGTTCACGACCCGGGACTACACGGAGGCACAAAAGACCGTGCGCATCCTGTCGGGGCTGTACGGGGTGCTGCGTCCGCTGGATCTCATGCAGCCCTATCGCCTGGAGATGGGCATCCGGCTGCGCACTCAGCGCGGCCCCTCGCTGTACGCGTACTGGGGTGACATCCCGACCCGGCTCCTCGCCGAGGATGTGGCCGCATCGCCCGGGTCGCGCGTTGTGGTCAATCTCGCCTCGGAGGAGTACTCCTCAGTGGTGCGCCCCCGCGAGCTAGGCGTCCCCTTGGTCAGCCCGCGTTTCCTGGACACCGACGCGCGCGGACGCCGCAGCATCGTGTCGTTTTATGCCAAGCGGGCCCGCGGCGCGATGGCGGCCTGGATCGTGCGGGAGCGCATCCATTCGCGGGCCAAGCTCGCGGGGTTCACGGGGCTGGGGTACCGCTTCGACGCAGCCGCCAGCACCGGAGATGCGCCCGCATTCGTGCGGAGCTTCGAGGACCGGCCCCTGCCCGCATCAGCCTAAGGAGCGCACAGCCGCCGCAGGCCTGAAGGTGTGAACCGCGTCGCGTTGCCGCGCGCTACTGAGCGGCAGAGGGTGCGGGGGCGTGCACGATGCCCCCGTTGGGCAACTCAAACCAGTCGATGTCGTGCGGGCCGCGCCCCTGCAGCAACGCTACGGCCACCTGGATGACGTGTCCGTGGGTGACGAGGACCAGCGGGCCCGGGTGCGCGTCGATGAGTGCGGGCAGCGTCGCCTCCAGGCGGGCATACAAGTCCACCACCGACTCCCCGTCGCCCCAGCGCACCTCGTTGATATGGGCGCCGCCGCTGGGGCTGCAACCGGTCAGCTCCGAGAAAAGCTGCCCTTCCATGTCGCCGAAGAACTGCTCCCGCAGCCCCGCGTCCACAAACAGGGGGACGCCCAGCGCGCCCTGAATGATCTCGGCCGTGGCGCTGGCGCGCTGAAGGTCAGAGGAGATCAGCGCCAGAGGGCGGGGCTCGGCGGCGAGCAGGGACGCCGCCGTCGCAGCCTGGGCGTGGCCAAGCGGCGTCAGTGGGCTGTCCCACTGGCCCACGACCCGGCCCTGAGCGTTGCCGACGCATTGACCGTGCCGAACAAACGTGATGGCGTGCGGTTGGAGCACACGGTCAGCCTAGCGACAGGTAGGGTGCCGGGGTGCGCGTGTTGGTGACCGGAGGCGTCCGTAGCGGCAAGTCGAGCCATGCCGAGGCGTTGCTCGCCGACGCGCAAGCGGTGACCTACATCACGCCCGGCTATCCCGCAGACCCGCAATCCGACCCTGAGTGGGCCGCCCGGGTCGCCGCGCATCAGGCCTCGCGTCCCGCGTCCTGGGTCACGCGCGAAACCGTGGATGTCGCGCAGGCGTTGCGCGAGACGACCGGCGCGGTTCTCGTGGACTGCCTGGGCACCTGGCTGACGCGCCAAATCGACGACATCGGCTGGGATGCCCCCTGCGACCACATCATCCAGTCGATGGGGGAGCGGCGCGCCGACCTGGCCGAGGCTGTGGCGGGGCACGCGGGGCCACTGGTGATCGTGACGAACGAGGTCGGCTGGGGTGTGGTGCCCGAGCATCCCTCGGGTCGGCTGTTCACCGATCAACTCGGCTGGACGAACCAGGCCGTCGCCCGCAGCGTCGACGACGTGATCCTCGTCGTGGCAGGCCGCACCCTGCGCCTGTGACGCCGCACCCTGGCGTCGGGGTCAGATCATGGTCAGGCCCAGGAGGAGGCCGACAGCGCTGGCCTCAACCAGGGCGCCCAGCACGTCACCGGTAATGCCGCCGAGGCGCTGCAGCGCCCGCACCAGCACCGCGAGCGCGGCGAGGATGCCAACCCCCATCGCCAGGGGCCACGCCCACCAGGGCAGGCCAGCACCCCAGGCGTTGGCCATGGTGCACACCGCGACGCCGAGCACCAGGTTGGCGACGAGTGCCGCCGCCAACAGCCACGCAGGGACGGTTTGGGCCATCGCCTGCCCCAGCCCGTCGTGACGGGCCGCAGGCACGACGCTCGCGCACCCGAGCGCCAACGCCAGGCGTCCTGAGGCGAGCGCGAACCCTGCCAGCGCCCACCCGCCGGGGCGGGAGAGAAGGTCGCCCAGCAACGCCGCCTGGGCGCCGTACACCAAGACCAGGGTGATGGCCCCCATCGGGCCGACGTTGCCCAGGCGCATGATCTCCAAGGCGCGCTCGCGGGCGCGCCCGGATCCGAGGCCATCGGCGGTGTCGGCCAGCCCGTCGGCGTGGATCGCGCGTGTCGCCCACGACAGGGCTCCGACGGTCAAGAAGCCCGCCGCAATGCCCGGGACGCCGACCAGGGCGAGTGCCCAGCCCGCCAGCGCGCAGACCACGGTCAGCGGCAACACGACCAGCCAGGCGCCCGCCATCGCGACGCGCGCCACGGAGGCGTCCACGCGTTCTGGCGCGGGACCAGGGATCGCGGTGAGCGTCCCCCACGCCAAACGGACACCGTTGCGGAGTGTGTTCATCGCAGCCCTCCCGGCGCGGTCAGGATCCGTCGGATCGGGTACTGACCTGTCATGACAAGTCCGCCAGGGCGGCGATGTCTCGCAGCGCGGCACCAGAGGCCTCGAGGATCGGGACCGCCAGCACCGCCCCGGTGCCCTCACCCAGGCGCATCTCCAGGTCGAGAATCGGCGCGAGATGAAGGCGACGCTGGGCGAGCGCGCAACCAGGCTCGGTCGAGGCGTGACCGGCGACCATCCAGGCGGACGCCCCCGGTGCGAGTTCCTCCGCCATGAGGGCCTCGGCGCTGGCGATCAGCCCGTCGACGACCACCGGAATGCCGCGACGCGCGGCGCCCATCATGAAGCCGGTTGCGGCGGCGATGTCGGCCGATCCCAAGGCGGCGAGACGCTGCAGTGGATCGGCGGCACGGTCGCCGACGCGATCCAACGCGGCGTTGATGGCGTCGGCCTTGCGGGCCAGCCCGGCGGCGTCAACGCCCGTGCCGGAGCCCGCCACGTCGCCGCCACGCAACCCGAGTGTGGCGGCCACCAATGCCGCCGACGGGGTGGTGTTGCCGATGCCCAGGTCACCGGCGATCAGGAGTTGAGCGCCGTCGGCGATGGCCTCTGCGGCGATCTGGTCGCCCGCAGCCAGGGCCGCCTGGAGTTCGTCGGCGGTGAGCGCGTCCTCATCGCTGATCGGACGGGCAGGGTGGACGTGGAAGCGCGTGACCTCGTCGGGAACACCGGTGAGCCCGTCGACGCCGAGGTCGTACAGCGAGACGGTCGCACCGACGCTGCGGGCCAGCGCGCTGATCCCGGCATGACCGTCCAGGATGCCGTGCACCATCGCCAAGGTCACGGCGGTCGGGTAAGCGGAGACGCCCCGCGCGGCGACGCCGTGATCCCCCGCGAACACGACGACGCGCACGTCGGTCAGCGGCGCGGGCGGATTGACGCCTTGGCAGGCAGCCAGCCAGGCTCCGAGGGTCTCCAGCCGTCCTAGAGCGCCCAAAGGCTTGGCTTGGGCGTCGCTGCGAGCGTGCGCTGCGGCGCGAAGGGACGGGTCGGGCGCGGTCACGGGATTCGTCATAGCGCCCACCATCCTTCCACCGTCTGGCAGGCTGCGGGCATGCGTTCGTGGTTGCCACAGGGTTTCTTCGCCCGCACCGAAACCGAGGAGAAGCGGTCGCGGTTCCTCACGACGCTGGCGCGCGCCGACTCCGAGGACGAGGCCCGCGCGATCGTGGCGCAGGTGCGAGGAACGTTCCCCGATGCCCGCCACCACTGCCTGGCGTTCGTGGTCGACGTGGCCGACGCACAGCCGATCGAGCGCAGTTCCGATGACGGGGAACCCGCAGGGACCGCTGGGATGCCCATGCTAGAGGTGCTGCGCGGCGCCCAGCTGGGCAACACGGTCGCGGTGGTGTCGCGCTATTTCGGCGGGATCCTGCTCGGCACGGGAGGCCTGGTGCGGGCCTATTCGGACGCGGTCGCCACCGCGCTGGCGGACGCCCCCCGCGTCATCCCGCAGCGCCGGGTGATGTGGGGCATCGACGTTGGCCCCGCGGACGCCGGGCGCATCCAGGGGGCGCTGATGAACCGCGGGCTGGACGTCGTGGATGCGGCCTGGGGGTCGAGCGTCCGGTTGACGGTAGCCGTGTCGGACCCCGGCCTGGCGCTGCCGATCGTGCACGAACTGACGCAATCTGACCGAGACCCCATCGATCTGGGGACCCGCATCGTCGAGGTCCCCCTCGCCCGCTGACTCATGCGTCCTGCTCGCCTGGAGGTCAACGAGGCAGGGGTGAGGGAGGGCCGACGGCTAGTGGGCCAACGGTGCGGTGCCTGCCGCGTCGTCGGCGTCCTCGGGGGCCTGCGAAGGAAGAAGGCGGTGATCACGGCCGCGGTCCACACGGCACCCGCACCGAGGAACGCCCAGTGCGACCCGGTCAGCATCGCCTGGGGGGTGGGTTGTCCCGCGGATTCCGCGACGGCGGTCTGCATGGCGAACACCGTCACGAACAGCGACGTGCCCGCAGCGCCGGCGACCTGCTGGACCGTGCCGATCATGGCTGATCCATGCGAGTACAGCCGGGGCGGTAGCACGCCCAGGGCCACGGTGAACAGCGGCGTGAAGAGGAAAGCGAAACTGATGCTCATCACGATGTGAGCCACCATGACGGCCCACCAGGGAGTGCTGGGCGTCAGCAGCGCGAAGGCGCCGAACACACCCAAGACGACGAGGCTGGCGGGCACCACCAGGACGCGCGGCCCCACTTTGTCGTACAGGCGTCCGACGATGGGGCCGAGCAGCCCCATCGCGATGCCGCCCGGCAGCATCATCAGACCGACCTGCAGCGGTTCGAGGCCGTACACGTTTTGCAGGAGCAGCGGCAACATGATGATCGACCCGAACATGGCCATCATCGCGATCGCCATCATGAGCAAGGCGACGCTGAAGGTCGGGAAGGTGAACGTCCGCAGGTCCAAGAAGGCCTCGTCACGCCCTTGAAGGACGAGTTGGCGGGCGACGAAGGCGAGGAGCCCGGCGACGCCGATCCCGATCGCGAGCATCGGCTCCCAGAAGGGGGCCTCGGTGCCGGTGAGGCTCAGCCCGTAGATGAGCGGGCCGAACGCGAGGGCGGTCAGGGGAATGGAGATCAGATCCAGGGGCGGGGCGGTCGCGTCGGAGGAAGAGGCCCGCAGGCCGCGGCGTCCGAGCACGAGCATGAGCAGCGCGATGGGAAGGACGAACCCGAAAATCAGACGCCACGACCCCAGGTGCAGCAGCAGCCCCGACAGGGTTGGCCCGACGGCGGGGGCGACCGAGATGACCAGGGAGATGTTGCCCATGACCTTGCCGCGGTGATGCGGGGGGACGAGCGTCATGATCGTCGTCATGAGCAGCGGCATCATGACGGCGGTGCCGGACGCCTGAACGACCCGGGCGGCCAGCAAGAGCGGAAACTGCGGGGCGAGGAGGGCGGCCAGCGTCCCGGCGCTGAACAGCGACATCGCCAAGGTGAACACCGCGCGGGTCGGGAACCGCTGCAGGAGCCAGCCGGTGATCGGGATGATGACGGCCATCGTCAGCAGGAACGCTGTGGTCAGCCATTGGGCCGTCCGTTCCGGCACCTGAAAGTCGGCCATGATCCGCGGCAGGGCGACGTTCATGGTCGTCTCGTTGAGGATCACGACGAATGCCGCGATCAGCAAGATGGTGATGACGGACCTGTCGCCCCGGTTCAACCGATCGGGCAGCGGTGCTGGACTCAAGGGGGACATGGGAAAACCTCCGCGTGAACGTGGGGGAACGATGGGGTCGCCCATGACCCAGGACCGACAGGTTAGCCGTGAAACGCCGCGGTCCCAAGACCTCGGGAGGCTGGGGACCGCGGCGTCGGCTCAGGCGGCGATCCAGGCGGTCGCGTCAGCGGGCAGGAGCCCGTCGATCAGGGGCTCGGAAGTCACCAGCACCTCGCCTGCGGGCAGTGCGACGGGCTCGGGGCCGAAGTTGACCACGACGCTCACCGACTCGCCACGGCGGAACGCCACCACGTCAGGGCCCAGATCCAGCCACGTGAACGCGCCGGTGCGCAGGTCGGGCAGGTCGCGACGGAGCTTCAGCGCACGCTTGTACAAGGTGAGCGTGGAGTCCGGCTCGCTCGCCTGCTTCTCCGCGGTCAGGGCAGCCCAGTCGGCAGGCTGCGGCAGCCACGGTGCGGCGTCGGTCCCGAACCCGAACGGGGACGCCTCGCCCGACCACGGCAGCGGGACGCGGCAGCCGTCGCGGCCGCGGAGGCGGTGACCCGAACGCTCCCACGTCGGATCGTCGAGCAGATCCTCGGGCAGGTCTTCGACTTCGGGGAGGCCCAACTCTTCGCCCTGGTAGATGTAGGCCGTCCCGGGTAGGGAAAGCTCCATCAGCGCGGCAGCGCGCGCCCTGCGGCGGCCACGGGCCACGTCGGTCGGGAACGAATGCATGCGCAGCGCCCGCTCGGCCGGATCCTCCCAGCCCTCGCCCTCGACGGCGGTGGCGAAGTTGCCGCCCGTCTCCGGCTTGCCGAATCGCGTGACGACACGGGTCGAGTCGTGATTGCCCAGCACCCAGGTGGTGGGGGCGCCGACGGCATCGTGCGCGGGCAGGCTCTTGGCGATGACCGCGCGCTGGGACGCCGCGGACCATTCGCTCAGCAGCGCGTCGAAATTGAACGTGCTGTGGAGCCGGTCGGGGGTCACGTACTGGGTGAGGCGCTGGATCGGATCGAGGTAGGCCTCCGCCACGAACACGCGCTCGCCAAGATCCGAGTCGGCGTACTCGCGGGCCACGGCGCGCCAGCGGCGCTGGATGGTCTCGATGCCGGGAACATCCCACTGGGGGCTGCCTTCGCGCTTGTCGTTGGTGCCATGCCCGGTGACCGGGTTGACCTCTACGTCGGGCAGGGCCGGATCCTTCGCCATCGCGTCGGCGACGTCGATGCGGAACCCGTCGACGCCCCGGTCGAACCAGAACCGCAGGACGTCATCGAACAGGGCCGGGACGGCGGGGTTGTCCCAGTTCCAGTCCGGCTGGGAGATGTCGAACATGTGCAGGTACCACTGGCCAGGCGTCCCGTCGGGGTTCGTCGTCCGGGACCAGGCCGGGCCCCCGAACAGGGAGCCCCAGTTGTTGGGGGGCAGGTCGCCGTTCTCACCGCGGCCATCGCGGAAGTAGTACAGATCGCGCTCCGGCGAGCCGGGCGCGGCGGCCAGCGCGGCCTGGAACAGCGGATGCTCCCACGAAGAATGGTTGGGGACCAGGTCGATGAAGATGCGCAGCCCCAGGCCATGCGCCGCCGCGATCAGCTCATCGGCGTCGGCGAGCGTCCCGAACTGCGGGGAGATGTCTTGGTAGTCGGCGATGTCGTAGCCGCCGTCCAGCAAGGGGGAGGGGTACCAGGGGCTGATCCACAAGGCGTCGACACCGAGGTCGGCCAGGTAGGGCAGCTTGGAGATGATGCCCTGGACGTCGCCGGTGCCGTTGTTGTCGGCGTCGGCGAACGAGCGAGGGTAAACCTGATAGACGACGGCGTGGCGCCACCACTGCGGGTCGTGGAAGTGGGGATTCGGGGCCGCGATCTGCGGCGTTGCGGATGCGTTGGTCACCGGTCCAGTGTTTCCCTCCACCGATGCTGGGGCAAGTCTTTGCCACAAAGATTATTCGTCGATTGAGGTGGTTTCCCTCCTGGTCGCGGTCGGGGTGGAGGGGGCGCCTCGACCCGCCGGTTCTGGGGTGGTGGAATACCGAACCGGGCCGCAATGGTTGAAACTTCATGAGTGTTAATCGTGAAGTCATCCAGACCGCCGTGGGCGGGCCTGAACTCCTGAGCGTCGTCTCCTCCCCGGTGCCCGAGCCGGGCGCGGGCCAGGTGCGCGTCAAGGTCGCTGCGGCCGGGCTGAACCCGGTCGACTGGAAGGTTGCGGCCTATCCGGCCGCTGCCACGATGTTCGGCGTGACCGTGCCCGGTGGCTACGGCAACGACTTCTCCGGTGTCGTGGACGCCCTCGGCGAGGGTGTCGAGGGCCTCAGCGTCGGCGACCGCGTCTTCGGCTCGGCTCGCGGCCACGCCGTCGCGGACTACACGGTGGTCCCGGTCACGGCGATCGAGCGGGCACCCGAAGGCCTGAGCCTGGACGACGCTGCCACGCTTCCCATCGCAGGCGCCACCGCAGCGGCCGCGCTGGCCCCGCTGGCACTGGGCCCCGACGACACCGTCCTCATCGGGGGTGGGGCAGGCGGCGTCGGCGTGCTGACCGTCCAGCTCGCCGCCGCCACCGGGGCGACGGTCATCGCGACCGGCTCCCCGGCCAGCCACGACTTCCTGCGTGAACTGGGCGCCCTCCCCGTCGCCTACGGCGAGGGCCTCGAGGACCGCGTCCGGGCGCTGACGCAGCGGCCCATCACGGCAGCCGTGGACCTGCAAGGCACCGCGACCGTCGAGGCTGCCCTCGCCCTGGGCGTGGCCCCGACGCGGATCACCGCGATCGCCGCGATGGGCGGGCTGCCCGACGGCGTCCGCATCACCGGCGGGGCGGATGCGGAACCGGGTGCGCTGGCTCAGGTCGCCCAGCAGGTGGCCGACGGGACGCTCCACGTCGTGATTTCCGGGCGTTACCCGCTGACGGACGCCGCCCAGGCCGTCGCGCGCCTGGTCGAGGGACATGTGCGCGGGAAGCTCATCATCGTCCCCTGAGGCGAGACAAAGCCTCAAGTAACGCTGGCGGCCGGACGTTCTCCCTCAGGGGAGGCGTCCGGCCGTTGCCTCTCGTGGGGAGGCCGCGCCTCACGCGAACAGTCAGGGTGAAGGTTCCCGGTTCGACGACTCTGGCCCTAGCACCCCGGTAGCGTGGGGGCATGGTTTCGTTCCGGAGCACCGCCGTCGTCCCTACGGATCGGGCAGCCCGGTTCGGCAAACAACTGAGCTCGCACCTGGGGCGCCGCCATGGCGGTACCTGGAGCGAGGAGGACCAGCGCGGCAGCGTGACCTTCGAGGTGGCCAGTGCCACCCTCGAAGCCTCGCCTGAGGCGCTGACGCTGACCGTCTTGACCGACGACCCCGACGCTGTTCCCCGGTTTGAGAACGTGGTGGGGCGGCATCTGGTGCGGTTCGGACGCGACGCAAACTTCGTGGTGACGTGGCGTCGCAGTGACGGCAGCCCCGGCACCGAGCAACGGTTCGACGATTCCGAGGACGAGCACCCTGCCCGTCCCGCACGTGAGGGCGATCCCGCCCAGGAGGAGCAGCGATGACGCGCGTAGAGACCGACAGCATGGGGCCGATCGAGGTTCCCGAAGACGCCTACTGGGGTGCCCAGACTCAGCGTTCGCTGGGCAACTTCGACATTGGCCGCGACACGTTCGTGTGGGGCCGCCCCATGATCAAGGCGCTCGGCATCTTGAAGAAGGCCGCAGCCCAGGCCAACGGTGAGCTGGGCGAACTGCCCGCCGACATCGCCGACTACATCGTGCAGGCCGCCGACGACGTGATCGCCGGACGCCTCGACGACCAGTTCCCGCTGGTGGTGTTCCAGACCGGCTCCGGTACCCAGTCCAACATGAACGCCAACGAGGTCATCAGCAACCGCGCCATCGAACTGGCGGGCGGGGAACGCGGCTCGAAGAAGCCGGTCCACCCCAACGACCACGTCAACCGTGGCCAAAGCTCCAATGACACCTTCCCGACCGCCATGCACATCGCCGTGGTGGGCGAGCTGAACGATCGCCTCTACGGCGCGATCACGCACCTGCGCGACACGCTGGCCGCCAAGGCCGACGAGTTCGCCGAGGTTGTCATGGTGGGCCGCACCCACCTGCAGGACGCCACCCCGGTGACGCTCGGGCAGGTCATCAGCGGCTGGGTCGCTCAGATCGATTTCGCACTGGAAGACATCCACCACGCTGAGGTGGGCGTCCGCGAGCTCGCCATCGGCGGTACCGCCGTGGGCACCGGCCTGAACGCGCACCCCGACTTCGGCAAGCTCGCCGCCAAGAAGATCTCTGAGGAGACGGGGCTGGAGTTCGTGCAGGCGCCGAACCTGTTCGCCAGCCTGTCGGCCCACGATGCCCTGGTGGAGGTCAGCTCGGCGCTTCGCCTGCTGGCGGGCGCGATGATGAAGATCGCCAACGACGTGCGCTGGTACGCCTCCGGGCCGCGCAACGGCATCGGCGAACTGCGGATCCCCGAGAACGAGCCGGGCAGCTCGATCATGCCGGGCAAGGTGAACCCGACCCAGAGCGAGGCCGTCACCATGGTCGCTACGCGCGTGTTCGGCAACGACGCCACCGTCGGATTCGCCGGGAGCCAGGGCAACTTCCAGCTCAACGTGTTCAAGCCGGTCATGGCCCACGCCGTGCTGGAGTCGACCCGTCTGCTCGCGGACGCCGCTCGGTCGTTCACCGATCACGCCGTCGCCGGGCTCGAGCCGAACCGGGAGCGCATCCAGGCCAACCTGGACAGCAACCTCATGCAGGTCACCGCGCTCAACCGGCACATCGGCTACGACGCGGCCGCGGCCATCGCGAAGGACGCCAACAAGACCGGGTCGACGCTGCGTGAGGCCGCGTTGCGTTCGGGCAAGCTCACCGAAGCGGAGTTCGACGCCTGGGTCGTCCCGATGGACATGACGCACCCCTCGGCCGCCGAGTGATCCGCAGCGCGCAGCGCTAAAACAGATGCTGCCGGGGCCTGTCCTGCGTGACGGACCCCGGCAGCATCATGTCTGGTGTCACCCCTGCTGCGGGGCGATGCCTGGTGCCCTTTCCTGACGAGGGTGCAGTGTCGGGGCGAACGGCTAGCCTCGACGCGTGAGGATCGCCACCTGGAACGTGAACTCCGTCAAGCAGCGCGTGCCGCGCCTGTTGCCGTGGCTGGAGGAGCGTGCGCCCGACGTGGTGTGCCTGCAGGAGACGAAACTGACCGATGCGGCGTTCGCCGATCTGCTCGCGGAGCCCCTGCGTGAGCGCGGCTACGCCTTCGCGCATCATGGTCAAGGGCAATGGAACGGCGTCGCGGTGCTGTCTCGCGTGGGCCTCGACGACGTACAGCGTGGGTTCCCCGGCCAGCCCGATTTTGACGGTCGTGCCGAGGCGCGGGCGGTCGCGGCGACGTGCGGGGGTGTGCGGGTGTGGAGCCTGTATGTGCCCAACGGACGCGAGGTCGACTCGGACCACTACGCCTACAAGCTGGCGTGGCTGGACGCGCTGGCGGCGGCCACGGCGGGCGAGGAGCAGGTCGCGCTGTGCGGCGACATGAACATCGCCCCGGCCGATGCGGATCTGTTCGACCCGGCGGCCTTCGCCGGGCACACGCACGTGACTCCCCGCGAGCGTGAACGGCTTGCGGCGTTCGGCCTCGACGATGTGGTGCGGGCGCACTGGCCACAGGATCGCGTGTTCAGCTACTGGGATTACCGCGCGGGCATGTTCCATCAAGACTTCGGCATGCGGATCGACCTCATCTTGGCGTCGGCCCCGGTGGCCGGGCGCGTCAAGGCGGCGTGGGTCGATCGGCAGGCGCGCAAAGGGAAGCTCCCCAGCGATCATGCCCCGGTGATCGTAGATCTCGACGAGGCACCCGACGGCGACATCGGCCCCATGGTGCCGCCGCCGTCGCGTCCGGCACCCGCACGACGCGTCACCCTGCCACAAGGCTCCCGCTGAACCCGCGGGGCGGCGCCGCCTAGGAGGCCTGGAAGCGCGCGTGGACGGTCGCCCCGCCGGTCACGTCCTCCGGGGTGAGCTCCGTCGTTTCGGGTGCCTTCCCGCGCGCCATCGCCCCCAGGGCTGTGACGGGGCCAGAGACGCTGCCCGATCCCACCGACAGCAGCCCCGGGTCGGCGACCTCGACGATCTGAACGCTGTCCAGGCCGCACGCCTGTGCGATGGCGGCCGCGCGCTGGCGGGCATCCTCGACAGCCTCCCCGAGAGCGGACGCCTCGATGCGGAGCCTCGTCGCGTCGGTCAGGGTCCAGCGCACATGCTGCACGTTGGTGACCTCCGAGGCGCCCCACGCCGCCACGCGCTCAGCTAGGACGGTGAAGTTCGCGAACTTGGCGCGGATCGTCGCCGAGGCGCGATAACGCCGCTCTCCGAGCGTCCCCTTCTGCGTGGTCGGCTGCCACGACGACGTGGTGAGCGGCGCGACGCTGAACCAGGTCACGGGGGCGTTCTCTGCTTGAGCGAGGCCGCGCAGTTCGGCATCGATGCGCGCGGTTTCGGTCTGCACCCGCGTGGCCGCACGGCGGGGATCGGAGTCCTCCGCGAGTAGGTGTAGGTCGACGGTGCCCCGCTCGGGGGGCAGGGCGTATTCGCTCGTCCCGATCACGGTGATGTCCATGTGTCCTCCCAGCGTCCGTGGATGGCCCCCTACGGTAGTGGGTGAGGTGAACGGTGGCCATGTGCCGACCGCCCGCGTCGCCTGGGCCCCGGGGGAAAGGCGGTGTCCCCTTGTGCGGGCGCGACGAACGCGACACCGTGGGGGCACAAGGCAGGGAGGCACGATGGCGTCGAAGGCGGAGGACAGGTCGGCGAGAGCCGCAGCATTGCTGGGGCGCTTGCGCCTTCCGGTGGTGGCCGCCCCGATGTTCTTGGTGTCGGGGCCGGATCTCGTCGTGGCGTGTTGCCGAGCTGGCGTGCTGGGGACCTTCCCGGCCCTCAACCAGCGCACCACCGAAGGCTTCGCCGCGTGGCTCGACGAGGTGGAGGCGCGTCTGACGTCCCGCGACGCGCCGGTCGGGGTCAACCTGATCGTGCACACCTCCAACCCGCGCCTCCACGCCGACCTGGAGGTGGTGGTCGCTCACCAGGTGCCCGTCGTCATCACCTCGCTGGGCGCCGTCCGCGATGTCGTCGCTGCCGTGCACTCCTATGGCGGGCTGGTGTTGCACGACGTCACCACACTGCGTCATGCCCGCGCCGCCGCCGAGGCAGGCGTCGACGGGCTGATCCTGGTGAGCGCCGGCGCCGGGGGGCATGCCGGCACCCTCAATCCGTTCGCCTTCGTCGCGAGCGTCCGGCCCTGGTTTACCGGGCTGCTGCTGCTGGCGGGTGGCCTCTCCCGGGGTGCGGACGTGTTCGCCGCCCAGGCGATGGGGGCCGACCTGGCCTACCTGGGCACGAGGTTTTTGGCGAGCGCTGAGGCGGACGCCGCACCCGGCTACCGCGAGATGCTCGTGGACGCGCAAGCCGCCGACATCGTCTACACGCCGGCGGTCAGTTCCGTGCCCGCCAACTTCCTGCGGGCCAGCCTGGCGGCGGCGGGGATCGATCCGGACGCCGACCCGGGCGCCGTCGATCTGAGCCACCTGACCCGCCCTGACACGGTGACAGCCACCGCCTGGCGGGACGTCTGGTCGGCAGGGCAGGGCGTCGCGGCGATCCATGACATCCCGTTCGTGGCGGACCTCGTGGACCGGCTGACGGTCGAGTACGAGGCGGCCCGCGACCGGTGCGCCGCCCTCGCCGCCGATGTCCTCGCGCCCGGCGGCACCGCGGCGGAGGAGACGTTATAGGCTCACACGGCGTGAGCTCCTTGCCTTCTGCCGACCGTTTCCGGCCGTGACGCCCCAGGACGCCGCAGCGGGCGATCAGCCCTGGACGCGGGAACGGCACCTCAGCGAGGGTGAGGTCACCATGGCGGTGACCGAGACGGCGGGGCCACCCGAGCCCGTCTTCGTCCTCATTCACGGAATCGGCATGGGCCGCGCTGTGTTCACCGAACTGGCTAACGAACTCGCGGCGACAGGGCGCGTCCTCGCCTTGGATCTGCCGGGGTTCGGGGACTCACCCGAGCCAGGCACCGCTATGTCGCTGGAGGCGACCGCAGCCGGGCTGGCGGACGCGTTGGCGTCTGAACTCCCGCACGGTGCCGTCTGGGTGGGGCACTCGATGGGGACTCAGATCGTCGCCGAAGTGGCGGTGCAACGCCCCGATCTGGTGCGTGCGTTGGTCCTGATCGCGCCCACGGTGGACGCGGCGGCGCGGACCGCGCCACGGCAGATCCGGCACATGCTCCAAGACCTCTACGGGGAGTCGCCCCGCGTGCTGCTTGTGGGGATGTGGCAGTACACCAAGACGAGCCCCCTGTGGTTCGTCCGGAAACTGCAGTTCATGCTCGCCCATCACCTGGAGAGCATCTGCCCGCGCATCGCCGCCCCGACGCTGGTGTTGCGGGGCGCGCACGATCGGGTGTGCCCCGAACCGTGGACGCGCAGCGTCGCCGCTTTGATTCCGCATGCCACCTTCGAGCAGATCCCCGATCGGGGCCACGAGGCGGTCATCAAGAGCGCCGAGCCTGTCGCCGACATGATCACCGCGTTCGTCGACGCCCAGAGCTGAGGCCTTGCGCGCCCCGCCGCGGCCCGTGGTGCCCTAGGCGATCCGGTCGATGATCAGCGGCCGCGTCGCGACGCTCGTGCCGGGGGCGGCCAGGCTGATCGCGCCTGCCAGCGCCTGTTCGGCTCGCGGGAACCGGGCCGGGTCAGACGTGTGCAGCGTGAGCAGCGGCTGGCCTGCGCGGACGGTATCCCCCGGCTTGGCGTGGAGTTCGACGCCTGCGGCGGCGTCCACCGGATCCTCCTTGCGGGCGCGACCTGCTCCGAGTCGCCAGGCGGCGACGGCGACGTCCATCGCGTCGATGGCGGACACGACGCCGTCGTGCTCTGCCGTGAGCGTGTGCGTGTCGACGGCGACCGGGAGCGCGGCGTCCGGATCGCCACCCTGGGCAGCGACCATGCGGCGCCACACGTCCATCGCGCGCCCATCGCTGAGGGCGGCTGCCACGTCGACGTCGGGCTTGCCTGCCGCGGCCAGCATCTCGCGGGCCAACGCCACGGTCAGTTCGATGACGTCGGACGGCCCGCCCCCCGCCAGCACGTCCACCGACTCGCGGACCTCCAGGGCGTTACCCACCGTCAAGCCGAGCGGGGTCGACATGTCGGTGAGGAGGGCGACGGTGGTCAGCCCCGCGTCCGTGCCCAGATCCACCATCGTGCGGGCCAGTTCGCGGGCGCGCGCCTCCTCGCGCATGAACGCCCCCGCGCCCGTCTTCACGTCGAGCACGAGGGCGCCGGTGCCCTCGGCGATCTTCTTGCTCATGATGGAACTGGAGATCAAGGGGATGCAGTCGACGGTGGCGGTCGTGTCGCGCAGGGCGTACAGCTTCTTGTCGGCGGGCGCGAGGCCGGAGCCCGCCGCGCAGATCACCCCGCCGACCTCCCGCAGGACGTCGAACATCTCCTCGTTGGTGAGGTTGGCGCGCCAGCCGGGGATGGACTCCATCTTGTCCAGCGTCCCGCCTGTGTGCCCGAGCCCGCGCCCGGAGAGCTGAGGGACCCGGACGCTGAACGCCGCGACCAGGGGCACCAGCGGCAGCGTGATCTTGTCGCCCACCCCGCCGGTGGAGTGCTTGTCGGCGGTGGCGCCCAGCGAGGTGAAGTCGAGGCGCTCACCGGATTCGATCATGGCGCGCGTCCACCGCTCGATCTCGGGACGCTCCATGCCGTTGAGGAAGATGGCCATGGCGAGAGCCGACATCTGCTCATCGGCCACAACACCGCGGGTGTAGGCGTCGATCACCCAGGCGATCTGGTCGTCGGACAAGGTCTGACGGTCACGCTTGGTCCGGATGACATCAACGGCATCGTAAGGCTCCACCATGCCACTCAGCGTATGGGCTGACCCTGCGACGAGCCAGCCGGGGAGAGGTGAACAGGGCACGAAAAAGCGCCGAGACCAGGAGTCTCGGCGCCACTGTTACGCGATCGGGGATGATCAGCGGGGCTGGTCGTGGAACACGATCTCAGCCATGTGCATGCCCATGCCCCCGACCATGGCCGCCCGCAGGCTCAGGAACAAGAAACGCATCGTTCACCCCCACTTCATGTGTAAATCTTCCGGCCCACCGCCGCTCTGGCTATAAATGTACGCGTTTCGTGGGGGGTTTGCCAGCCAGTTCGGCCTGGTTGCCGTGGTGTGCTGGGCTGGGCAGGGGAGCAGGCGCACAAACGCGGCCGCTCCTGTCGGGGCGGCCGCGCGGTGAGCGGTGGTGGGGGGATCGGTCAGGCGTTGGGATCGGGTGGGAGGTTCGGGTCAGGATCCACGTCGCCGTAGTTCTTCGGGGCGCCGTCTTCCACCTGATTGGCGAGGTCGGCGTCAGGGCTCGCATCGCCCTCATCGGGGATGCCGCCGGGGCGCAGACGGTCCACTTCGGAAACCTCGCCGCGATCGGGCTGGATATCGCTCATCGGTCGTTCCTTTCGTCACTGAGATGCCTTGGGCAGGACGCCTCGGCGCCCAGCCTACGCAGTTCGACCCCCGGGGGGAGGGGGCCTCGGGGCTGTTCGGCGGAGGTGTTCGGCGGCGCGTCGCGACGGGCAGCCCGCGTGGCTAGGAGGAATGCCTCGCGTATCTGGGTAGGGACGGTTCCCTGTGAAAAAGCTGAGAACTGTTGATAGCATCGTTCTGCACGCCTGGAGGTCCGGATCGATTCCACCGGGCGGCATAACCCCCCCCCATAATGAAGGTTTCTCTTCTCCATGTCACTTACGTTTCCCCCGGCGTCTTTGCATGTTCATCACGATTATCTTCTTCCTCGCCTTGAGGTTGATTCGTCTCAGCGACCCCACCGGTTGATCGACTTCTTCGAACGGTCGGTAGAGCGTGATCCCGACCGGGTTGCGCTCGTGTGCGAGGGCCGAGAATTCACCTACGGCGACCTCGAAGCGCGGGCGAACAGCCTCGCGCACCACCTCATGCGGCGCGGTGCGCGGCCAGGGCGACGTGTCGGGATCTACATCCCGCGCTCGCTCGACATGTACGTGGCCGTCTTGGCTTCTGCCCGCCCGGTCGTGGATCGGGGCGGGGATCCCGAGGCTTATGTGATCTACACCTCGGGCTCCACCGGGCGCCCCAAGGGGGTGCTGGTGCCGCATTCAGCGATCACCAACTTCGTCGATGTCGTCATTCAGATTTATGACGTTCGCCCCTCCGATCGGATCTATCAAGGGCTGACTATCGCCTTCGACTTCTCGCTAGAGGAATTGTGGCCCACCTGGGGTGTGGGGGCGACCATGATTGCCGGCCCCGTGGATGGCCGCCAGGTCGGGAGCGGGCTCGCCGATTTCCTGGAGGAAAACAGGGTCACGTTCTATCACGGCGTCCCCACGGTGCTCGCCACCGTCGACCGTGACCTGCCCTTGATCCGGACACTTAACTTGGGCGGTGAAGCATGCCCCCAAGGTCTCGTGGAGCGCTGGGGAAGGCCCCCACCGGCGGATCCTCAACACCTACGGCCCCACCGAATGCACGTCCTCGTGCACGTATGCCGAACTCGTGCCGGGTCGCCCCGTCACCATCGGCGTCCCGCTGCCCACCTACTTCGCCGCCCTCCTCGATGAGGAGGGACACCCGGTGCCGGAGGGGTCGGTCGGGGAACTCGCGATCGGCGGCATCGGTGTCGCCCTGGGCTACCTGAACCGACCCGAACTGACCGCCGAGAAGTTCATCTCCAATGAACAAGGCGACCGCATGTATCGCACCGGGGATCTGGTGCGGCTCACCGATGACGGCGAACTGGAATACCTCGGCCGTGCCGACGCGGAAGTTGAAGGTCCGCGGCCATCGCGTCGACCTCGGGGAGATCGAGACGTCGCTGCAGGAGAACGACGCGATCCAGGCGGCCGTGGTGACGCTCATCGACAAGGAGAGCAACGGCGGACGCCTGGCTGCCTTCATCTTGCTCGCCCGCCCGGTCGATGACGTGGACGCCCTACGGCACGCCCTGCACGAGCATGCGCGCGGCAAGCTGCCCCCGTACATGGTCCCCGACTTCATCGACGTCATCGACACCATTCCGCTCATGCCGTCGGGCAAGGCGGATCGCAAAGCGCTGCCGCGTCCGGCAACCGACCCGTTGGTCAGCGGCGGTGCCTACGTCCCCGCCGAGGACGAGATCGAGGAGTTCTTGCAGGCGACGTGGGCCGACGTACTGGGCCTCCCGCCTGAAGCGGTGTCGGTGACGGCGAATCTGTTCGACGACCTGGGTGGGCACTCCCTGATCGCGGCAACGCTCGTCTCGGCGGTGCGCCGATCGGGACGCTTCGGCATGGCGGGGCTGGCCGTCCCAGAAATCTATGAGAACCCGACCATCCGTCTCCTCGCCACCCACCTGAGGGCGACATCCGACGCGGACGCGGGCCCCGAGGACGCCGAACTGGTCGCTGCCGCACGGCCGCAGCGCGCGTCCACCGGCCGGATCTGGGCCTTCGGGCTCGCGCAGTTGGCCTGGATCGTCGTCTTCGTGGCCGTCGCGATGGCACCCATCGGGGTGATCTACGCCGTCAATGAGGGCGAACCCAGCATCGCGATGCTCGTCGAGTTGATGCTCAGCGTTCCCGTTTCCTATCTGGTGTCCCGGTGGGGGCTTCCCACGCTGGCGGCGGTCCTGTTCGGGCGCCGCATCCGTGAGGGCGCGCACCCGCTGTATGGGGTCATGCACCTGCGGGTCTGGATCGTGGCCCGGGCGATGTCGCTGTCGCCGATGCCGCGGCTCGCCGGGTCGCCCTACGCCCTCACTGTCCTGCGCTGGTGCGGCGCAGAGGTCGCCGAGAGCGCCCATCTGGGAACCGCTGAGATTCCCCTGCCGACCATGGTGACGGTCGACGCGAACGCGACCGTGGGATACGCCACACACCTGTCGGGCTACGAGATCCACGGCGGGCTGCTGCATGTGGGGCGCATCGTGGTCGGACGACACGCGATGGTCGGAGCCAACGCGGTGCTCGCGCCCGGTTCACGTGTTGGGGCGCACGCGGTGCTCGGCGATCAGTCGCTGCTGCCGCAAGGGGTGCGTGTCCCCCCGCGCGAATGGTGGGACGGTTCGCCGGCGGCGCGCGGCGTCCGCGAAGCAGACCCGGTAGTGGGCGAGATGCTCACCTGCCCGATGGCCCCCACCACCTGGCGCAAGCCGCAGCGCGACCGCTTCCTTCTCAGCATCGCTGCGCTGGAGTTGCTCCCCATGGTCGCACTGGGGCCCGCCGTCGTCGTGGTGTGGGCGGCCCTCATGTCGTTCGACCACATGGCTGCGCTGTGGGCGACGATGGCCACCGGCCCGCTGTTCGTGGCAACGGTATGCACGCTGATCCTCATCATGCGCCGGTTCGCCTTGGAGAAGACGCCGATCGGCATCCACCATCTGCGCTCCACGCTGGGAGTGGAGAAGTGGTTCTCCGATCAGTTGCTCAGCGTCAATCTTGAACTGACCAACTCGCTGTTCGGGACGCTGTACACCCCGCATTGGCTGCGGCGTCTGGGCGCCAACATCGGGCCCAACACGGAGATCGCGACGATCGCCAACATCGATCCGGACCTGCTCACGCTCGGGGCGGGCTCGTTCGTGGCCGACATGGGCTCGGTTGGCGCGGCCATCTACGCCAACGGGCACGTCGCCTTCCGCCCCACGTCGGTGGGGGATCGCGCCTTCGTCGGCAATGCGGCCTTCGTCCCCTCGGGGAGTGCCATGGGGGATGACTCTCTCATCGGCGTCATGTCGATCCCGCCCACCGGGGGGATGCCCGCGGGGAGTTCGTGGCTGGGCTCGCCCGCGATCTTCCTGCCCCAACGCGAGGTCTTTGGGCAGTTCGACGAGACGACGACGTTCGCGCCGCCGCGCTGGAAGGTCGCGTTGCGCTACATCGTGGAGTTCTTCCGGATCACGCTGCCCGGCACCCTCCTGGGGCTGTCCACCTTCGGGACGCTGATGGTCGTGTCGTTCCTGGCGGCGAGGACGCAGGCCTGGGTGACGATTGTGGCGACCCCGCTCATCGCGCTGGGGTTCTCCGTCGTCACCGTGGTGGTCGTGGCCGCCATGAAGTGGGCGCTGCTCGGACGCTACCGGCCCCGCGTCGAGGCGTTGTGGAGCGGTTTCGTGCGTCGCACCGAGTTCATGACCGGCATCTATGAGGCGACCGCCGTCCCGGTGCTTCTCCAAACCCTCACCGGGACGCCCATGCTGGCCCCGATGATGCGCCTGTTCGGGGTCCATGTGGGGCGTCGGGTCCTCCTGGACACCACCTATCTCACCGAGTTTGACCTGGTGCGGATCGCCGACGACGTCGCCGTGGGCGCCCACGTGTCCCTGCAGACCCACCTGTTTGAGGACCGCGTCATGAAGATGGGCCTGGTCTGCCTGGACGAGGGCAGTTCGGTCGGGGCGCGCGGCATCGTGCTGTACGGCGCGACGCTGGCTGCCTACGCCGACCTGGCACCGCTCTGTCCCTGGTGATGAAGGGGGAGTTCATTCCCCCGGGAACGCGCTGGATCGGCATCCCGTCGCGTCCTGACACCACCATCGTGGCTCCACCTGCCTCGGAGTCGGTGAGCGTCGGCGGTCGGCGATGACGACCGTGCCGCGGCGAGCCTACGACGCGGAACTGCTCCCCGCCTCGGCGGCTACCCCTGACCTCATCGTGGACGACACGGAGGACGCGCTCGCCCACGCGTGCCTGCCCGCCGAGGAACAAGCGCCGCAGGCGCCCGTCGTGCGCCGCACCCGGGTGGCAGGCCTGGATCTGGCTCGGGCACTGGCCGTGCTGGGCATGATGACGGTGCATCTCACGCCGCTGCTCACCCGTGACGGGCTGCGTCCGATCGCCTGGATCATCACCTCCGGCAACTCGGCCGCACTCTTCGCAGTGCTGGCCGGGGTGGGGGTCGGGCTCACGACGGGGCGTGATCGGCCGCCGCGGGGGCGCCGCTGGGTGGGGGCGACCCTGAACCTGGTTGTGCGGACGCTGTTCACCGGGACCCTGGGGCTCCTGCTGGGGTTCTTCGTGGACGCCAGCGTGGCGAGCATCATCCTGCCCACCTATGCCGTGCTGTTCGTCATGCTCATCCCCGTCCTGCGGGCTGGCGCCCGGATCGACATGGCCCTGGGTATCGCGGTCGCGATCGGTGCGCCGCTGCTCAGCCACGTGATCCGGCGGACGTGGGCGCTGCGGGGCTCGGCGGGCCTGGAGGTGAACCCGAACCTGACACTGCTGGATCTCGTGACCAACCCGGCGGGGGCTGGTACCGCCCTCATGCTGACCGGTACTTTCCCCGCGCTGACCTGGTTTGCTTACACGTGTTTCGGCCTCGGGATCGGCCGCACCGCGATCGCCCGCCGCCACGTCGCCGCGTCCCTGCTGGCCATCGGGGCGTTCCTCGCGGGTGTGGCGTCGCTCGCCGGATGGCTCCTCATGGACGTGGTGGGCGGGCGGCGCGAACTCGCCGCGGCGGCCGCCCGGTCGATGTCGTTGGAGGCCTACACCGACATTCTGGTGTGGGGGCCGATGGCACGCTGCCGACCACGACCCGGTGGTGGAATGCAGTGCTCGCACCCCACACCGGAACACCCTTGGACCTGCTGTTCACCCTCGGGGTGGCCACGGGTGTTCTCGGGCTGTGCCTCATCGTCGGCAGGGTCGTGGAGCGGCCCCTGCGTCCGCTGACGCTGCTGGGTTCGATGCCGTTGAGCGCTTATGTCGCGCACCTGATCATGCTGCAAATCCCCGGCCTGGGGAACGCCGGTTGGTGGTCGCTGGGAGCACAGTTCGCCATCCTTGTTGTCGCCGCTTCGCTGTGGCGGCTGTGGTTTGCCCGCGGCCCGCTGGAGATGGTGCTGGGTGTCTTCACGGCGATGATCAAGCGCTGGACGCAGGCCGGGGGCAACGCCTCGGCCCGCGCGTGAACGAGGATCGCTGCGACGTCTGGTTGGTGCGCGGGACGCTGCGCGGGTGGCGCCTCATCGAGACGGTCGTGGCGGTGCCACCCCAGGCTCGAGGGCTGCCGCTGGGGCGGCGCTGCGGGGCCTGCGGCGGCACCGACCACGGTCGTCCGATCCTGCCCTGGACAGATGCGCCGTCGGTGTCGGTGTCCTACACCGACGGCTGGTCGGCGCTGGTGCTGGCGAGGGGACGCGTCGGTGTCGACATCGAACGGTGCGGCGAGCGGCCTGCCTTGGACGCCTTGGCTGAGTGGGTATGGAACCCGGCTGAGTATGAGGAACGACGCGGACGGGATGACTGGCGCTCCTGCTTGTTCCCTGACTGGACGCGGAAGGAAGCCCTGTTGAAGGCTCACGGGCTGAGTGTCTCGATGGCCTCGTTCGAGGTAGGCCACCGGCTTGCACGGGTGCCGGGCATGCCACCCCTGGCCGTGACGGATCTCGCGTCGCCCCCCGGGCTCGTGGGGGCCGTGGCGGCGGCGCCGAGCGCGGCGGTCCGCGTCAGGATCGTCTCGGGGCCGATTACACCTCGTCGATACTGAGGGATCCGAGGTAGCTGTCGATGAGGTAGCCGCCGGACGCGCCTCGTTCCAGCCAGTAGGTGGGGCGGTTCTTGGCGTGCAACCGCACCGGGCGTCCCTGGGCGGACATCTCCACGATCGCCCGATAGGAGAACCGGACGGTGATCTCTTCGGAGTCGGCGTCATAGTCGACGATGCCGCGTTCGATGGCTTGGGTGCGCAGCATCTCGGTCCGGGAGGGTTTGCTCACCTCGGTGTGCTCGCCCCACCCGCTGAACTGGAGCACGTTGAGGTTGCCCCGGGCCGCCTGGTCGCCGTCGGCGGCGCGGTGGGCTTGTTCGTTCATCCCCGCGTAGGCGGGGAGCACGCGGGACTGTCGGATGGTGAGCGTGCCGGCTTGGGCTCATCCCCGCGTAGGCGGGGAGCACTCCGCCATCAACGGGGCGCAGTTCCACTCGGGGGGCTCATCCCCGCGTAGGCGGGGAGCAAAGTTGTGCTTCGAGTGCGACGTAGGTGGGGCCGGGCTCATCCCCGCGTAGGCGGGGAGCACGACGCGAGCTGCTTCCGCCCCGCTCAGTACATGGGCTCATCCCCGCGTAGGCGGGGAGCACGAGCAGGGCGCGGTCGAGTACATCGGCGGGAAGGGCTCATCCCCGCGTAGGCGGGGAGCACGACATTTCAGTCCACCCAAGCCTGTAGGTCTGGGGCTCATCCCCGCGTAGGCGGGGAGCACGTGTTCCTACGGCGTCAGGAGGGTAACCGGCGGGGCTCATCCCCGCGTAGGCGGGGAGCACTCCTTGATGGCTTCGAGGTCTACTGCGCCGTCCGGGGGCTCATCCCCGCGTAGGCGGGGAGCACTCAAACGCGCCCCTCCAGAACCCGAGGAAGTCGGGCTCATCCCCGCGTAGGCGGGGAGCACTGGTGGGTGCTTGTAGGTGGTGATGGAGGTAGGGCTCATCCCCGCGTAGGCGGGGAGCACTGAGGTGGCGGGCCGCCCACCCGTCGGCGGCGGAGGCTCATCCCCGCGTAGGCGGGGAGCACACGCTCTCGATCGCTCTCGGCCTCGCCCATGTGGGCTCATCCCCGCGTAGGCGGGGAGCACTTCGCGTCGGTCTTCGCCAGGGTATGAATTGCGGGCTCATCCCCGCGTAGGCGGGGAGCACATCTCGTTGTGCTCGAACTTGGCGACCTTCGCGGGCTCATCCCCGCGTAGGCGGGGAGCACGGGTGTCGAATCGTGGGCGTAGACGACTCTGAGGGCTCATCCCCGCGTAGGCGGGGAGCACCCCAACAGCCGTGAAGTGGCTCTGATGCGTGAGGGCTCATCCCCGCGTAGGCGGGGAGCACGCAGATCGGGTCCGGTGGATCTCACGGCGTGAGGGCTCATCCCCGCGTAGGCGGGGAGCACGGGGGACAAGCCGCCGCAGTTCGGACGCGAAAGGGCTCATCCCCGCGTAGGCGGGGAGCACGGGGCAAGACCGGTCTCACCGCAGCCCGGAAGCGGCTCATCCCCGCGTAGGCGGGGAGCACCGGAATCCAAGATGTTGTGAAAGCCCCGATCCGGGCTCATCCCCGCGTAGGCGGGGAGCACACCCTGGACTCGCCGGGGCGGTTCACATTCGTAGGCTCATCCCCGCGTAGGCGGGGAGCACCATTGACCGGACCGATCGGGGTGACTGGGGCAGGGCTCATCCCCGCGTAGGCGGGGAGCACGCAAACTGAACAGCATCAAATCGAAAGCGTCGGGGCTCATCCCCGCGTAGGCGGGGAGCACTGGAGGGCTTTACGGCGGGTCACCTCATATCGGGGCTCATCCCCGCGTAGGCGGGGAGCACCTGCGTGAGGTGCGTCGCCAGTTGGACTCGGCGGGCTCATCCCCGCGTAGGCGGGGAGCACCGATCCGAATGCGAGTCGAACCACACCTCGCCGGGCTCATCCCCGCGTAGGCGGGGAGCACCATACGCCGCGACAGGTGGCGTGCTGGATGCTGGGCTCATCCCCGCGTAGGCGGGGAGCACACGCCGCTTGCGGCCGGCGACAAGGGCTGGGCGGGCTCATCCCCGCGTAGGCGGGGAGCACACGGATCCCGGCGAGATGCAGGTCTTGAAGGAGGGCTCATCCCCGCGTAGGCGGGGAGCACGCAGCAAACGATGTCGGGCTCACCCAGAGCGAGGGCTCATCCCCGCGTAGGCGGGGAGCACCCGAGGGGGGCCAGGAGCGGAAGGTCACGCGGGGGCTCCTCCCCGCGTAGGCGGGGAGCACCAGCACGCCACCAAGGCCGCACTGTTCAGGCAGGGCTCATCCCCGCGTAGGCGGGGAGCACGATGTGACGACCCGGCAGCCCGCCCCGCATGTGGGCTCATCCCCGCGTAGGCGGGGAGCACGTATCCCAGCCCACCGTCTCGACCCGTCGCCAGGGCTCATCCCCGCGTAGGCGGGGAGCACTTGGCCGTCAGCCGCTCCACCTCGGCGCGGGCGGGCTCATCCCCGCGTAGGCGGGGAGCACACTCCTACATCCAGACAGCCGAAGCGATGAAGGGGCTCATCCCCGCGTAGGCGGGGAGCACCTGATGCGATCCCATAGCGCCGGTCACCGTCGGGGCTCATCCCCGCGTAGGCGGGGAGCACATCGGCGTCTGCACAGCAGCAGGACTCCACCCCGGCTCATCCCCGCGTAGGCGGGGAGCACATCGTTCAAAGGGGTGTCTGCTCGACTGTGGGGGGCTCATCCCCGCGTAGGCGGGGAGCACATCGTTCAAAGGGGTGTCTGCTCGACTGTGGGGGGCTCATCCCCGCGTAGGCGGGGAGCACGTCCTCCTTGCTGGCGGTGTGGCGGGGTGCAGGGGCTCATCCCCGCGTAGGCGGGGAGCACGTGGCTCGTCAGGTGGAGGTGTGGGGTGGTCGGGGCTCATCCCCGCGTAGGCGGGGAGCACGTCCACCCACAACCCGGGCAGGGAGGTGAGGCGGGCTCATCCCCGCGTAGGCGGGAGCACGACGAAAACCACATCCGCCGAACTGTCGAGGAGGGCTCATCCCCGCGTAGGCGGGGAGCACTTCCCCCACCAGAACCACGGTCCCGGCGTCGCAGGCTCATCCCCGCGTAGGCGGGGAGCACACGACCAGGTCGACCCGATCACACGGCAGATGCGGCTCATCCCCGCGTAGGCGGGGAGCACCGGCGCGACTTCTTCGCCCAGTGCAAGCGCTGGGGCTCATCCCCGCGTAGGCGGGGAGCACACCTGGCTAGCCCAGGGCTTGGGGCCGGCCGCGGGCTCATCCCCGCGTAGGCGGGGAGCACCAGGCGCTGACGCCCTTGCGGATCAGATCCTCGGGCTCATCCCCGCGTAGGCGGGGAGCACGTCCTGCACACGCTGTGCGACTTGGGCGGCTTGGGCTCATCCCCGCGTAGGCGGGGAGCACGACCCCTGACATCATCGCGATGGACGGCACTCAGGCTCATCCCCGCGTAGGCGGGGAGCACTTGTCGAGGCCGTCGGCGCGATCCCGTTCCTTCGGCTCATCCCCGCGTAGGCGGGGAGCACCACCTTTCCAGGGCAGGGTGCGTCCTCGAAAAGGGCTCATCCCCGCGTAGGCGGGGAGCACCCTGCGCGAGGAGGACGGGGCGAAGGTCTTCCGGGCTCATCCCCGCGTAGGCGGGGAGCACGCGCGCACCACCTACGTGTCGCCTGACGAGCAGGGCTCATCCCCGCGTAGGCGGGGAGCACTCGGGGCCGATCTGGAAGGTGCCGATGGTGTCGGGCTCATCCCCGCGTAGGCGGGGAGCACGTTTTGGTCGGGCAGGACGTATCCGAACCGTTGGGCTCATCCCCGCGTAGGCGGGGAGCACAAGCGCGCCCATTGGGGCGTACGGGTCGCCGGGGGCTCATCCCCGCGTAGGCGGGGAGCACGGCTGTTGCATGTCTGACGGCTACCGGTTCACCGGCTCATCCCCGCGTAGGCGGGGAGCACTCGATCGGCCCCTTCAAATAGCCGGCGAGAAGGGGCTCATCCCCGCGTAGGCGGGGAGCACATCTTCGGGGAGCCCACGAACCCGGCCACCGCGGGCTCATCCCCGCGTAGGCGGGGAGCACGTCGCAGGCGGCACGTAGCCACGTCGCGTTCTGGGCTCATCCCCGCGTAGGCGGGGAGCACACTTGCAGCCGTTCATGGTCGGCATGCGCCTGAGGCTCATCCCCGCGTAGGCGGGGAGCACTCGGCCGTCCAGTCGCCGGGACCACCCGAGCCGGGCTCATCCCCGCGTAGGCGGGGAGCACTCACGACAAAACATCGTGTACCCCTGGTCCATGGGCTCATCCCCGCGTAGGCGGGGAGCACGTGGATGAAACCGGGTTGATCCGGCCCACCGTGGGCTCATCCCCGCGTAGGCGGGGAGCACCCACCAAGGCTGTCCCCCAGCTCTGCGCGGACGGGCTCATCCCCGCGTAGGCGGGGAGCACCAACTTTCCAACTGCCGGATACGCGAAAGCGTGGGCTCATCCCCGCGTAGGCGGGGAGCACCGTAGGCACCTAGCACCGTCATGCCCCGGATGGGGCTCATCCCCGCGTAGGCGGGGAGCACGTGACCTGAGGGTCAAGCTGCATCTGCTCGAAAGGGCTCATCCCCGCGTAGGCGGGGAGCACGCGTTCTGGGACAAGCGGGATCGGGTCCAGTCGGGCTCATCCCCGCGTAGGCGGGGAGCACTCCCGGGCCCAATCCCGTTTTGGGCAAATGCCGGGCTCATCCCCGCGTAGGCGGGGAGCACATAGCCTTGTCGTCTTCCTGGAACGAGATGCCGGGCTCATCCCCGCGTAGGCGGGGAGCACACCTACGCGTCAAGGCCGATCAGGGTCAGCGTGGGCTCATCCCCGCGTAGGCGGGGAGCACTGAGCGGGCCCGGCAGCGTAAGAAGGCGTGATGGGCTCATCCCCGCGTAGGCGGGGAGCACGCCTAATCAAGCTGGCTAGCACTGCCGCAGAAGGGCTCATCCCCGCGTAGGCGGGGAGCACACGGCACCGAGTGCCCGCATATGGCTGTCTGGGGGCTCATCCCCGCGTAGGCGGGGAGCACTGGCTAACAATTTCACGACCGTAGCGGGGGGTGGGCTCATCCCCGCGTAGGCGGGGAGCACTCGGTTGTCCAGTCGCCGGGACCACCCGAGCCGGGCTCATCCCCGCGTAGGCGGGGAGCACCATTCCCGACAAGGCCGAGTCCATTTTGCTGACGGCTCATCCCCGCGTAGGCGGGGAGCACGTACTCACCCAAGCCAGGCCGCCCATGGTCCGGGGCTCATCCCCGCGTAGGCGGGGAGCACCGTCATCGTCGCCAGCCAGGGCTTCTACGCCGCGGGCTCATCCCCGCGTAGGCGGGGAGCACGACTCCACTTCAGTCGGCCACTGCCCGGGACGGGGCTCATCCCCGCGTAGGCGGGGAGCACGCGGCTGCTGGGCGTCCGAGGATCTCCAGCCCGGGCTCATCCCCGCGTAGGCGGGGAGCACTGCTCGCTCGGATACCAAGTGATCGATTGGCTGGGCTCATCCCCGCGTAGGCGGGGAGCACGGGACGACGGGTATCAAGGAACTCACCGACGGGGGCTCATCCCCGCGTAGGCGGGGAGCACCCTACAAGCACACGCCATCTGACAGGATCAACGGGCTCATCCCCGCGTAGGCGGGGAGCACCGCAACGCCGCATTGACCTGGTCAGCCTGCTCCGGCTCATCCCCGCGTAGGCGGGGAGCACGTCAGGTTGCCGACAACAGTGATAGTGGGTTCAGGCTCATCCCCGCGTAGGCGGGGAGCACGTGAGAGTCATGGGTCACGCCTCCTTGGCGGTCGGCTCATCCCCGCGTAGGCGGGGAGCACGCCATCGAGTCCGCAGCACGCGACCTCGAAGCAGGCTCATCCCCGCGTAGGCGGGGAGCACGTTCGGGACCAATCTGGAAGACCCCGATGGTGTCGGGCTCATCCCCGCGTAGGCGGGGAGCACCCCAGTCGCCCAGAGCCAGGCCGCACTCGCGTTGGGCTCATCCCCGCGTAGGCGGGGAGCACATGCCCTTGATGCCGCCGTAAATCTCCGGATGGGGCTCATCCCCGCGTAGGCGGGGAGCACGCGCGCACCACCTACATTTCGCCTGACGAGCAGGGCTCATCCCCGCGTAGGCGGGGAGCACGTTCCGCATCGCCGTCGCATACATGCCACGCAGGGCTCATCCCCGCGTAGGCGGGGAGCACGGCGGTCATGGCAGCCATCGCCTGCTCCACCAGGGCTCATCCCCGCGTAGGCGGGGAGCACCCCGGGGGGCGTCCCCAGAGATACGCACGACCGGGCTCATCCCCGCGTAGGCGGGGAGCACGGGCAAGGGACCGCGGTCGAGCTGCTCGCCGACGGCTCATCCCCGCGTAGGCGGGGAGCACAGCAACGGGTTGAGGACGTTGTCGATGACCCAGGGCTCATCCCCGCGTAGGCGGGGAGCACTTGGAGTTCGGGGGTCACTGGTCTCTCCTCCTGGGCTCATCCCCGCGTAGGCGGGGAGCACGGCGGGAACACGAACGGCAACGCGAGCGTCTGGGGCTCATCCCCGCGTAGGCGGGGAGCACGGGCGAGGTCCGCAACAGCAGTGCCGGTGCGGGGGCTCATCCCCGCGTAGGCGGGGAGCACGACGTCACGCTCAAGAAGCTCGTGAGGCCTATGGGCTCATCCCCGCGTAGGCGGGGAGCACCGGCGTCCCATCTGGTCCGTCTTGAACCTGACGGGCTCATCCCCGCGTAGGCGGGGAGCACCGGCCCATACGTCCAGTCAGAAGCCCCGGACGAGGGCTCATCCCCGCGTAGGCGGGGAGCACCTACCAGGGCCGCGGCTCCGCTCCGGCTCCGACGGCTCATCCCCGCGTAGGCGGGGAGCACTAGTCTGAGAGGTTTCGCCACACGCTGGGATGGGGCTCATCCCCGCGTAGGCGGGGAGCACACTCCCCGACAAGGGGAGACGTTCGAGGTGAAGGTCAAGTCACTTCACTTTGCGTGCATGGCGGTACTTGCTGGCGTTGCTCCACCCCTTGCGCATCGGGCTCTGGCTGGATGGGGCGGCGGGACGTCGGATGAGGTGCACTCCGTCAAAGTCGACAGGTTCCCAGTCGTGCTTGTGGACGCGGAAGTCGAGGCCTTGGTCGCCTCGCTTTGAGTGAATCATGATGGCGCGCCCGTCCTTGCAGAGGTCTTGAATCTGCAGCCAGAGTTGCTCGCGAACGCGTGCCGACACCTTGCCCACATAGACGCCGGGGCTGACCTCGAGGAGCCACCGTGTGAGGTGCCCACGGAGCCCGGCCGGGCACGCGGTCAGCACGACGACTACCACACGTCCTCCGCATAGTTGGTCCCAGCCGCGAGGGCACCTCGGTAGTCCCAGAGGTGAATGACATCGACGTCGAAGTCCTCATCGTGGTCGCCATCCGAGCCGAGGAGCGCATGGATGTCGCGCGTGCACCGCGTAAGCAGGTGACCCTCATGAATGGCATCACGCATGGCCCGGCGAACTTCCGCGGGAAGGTCGTCGCCAGGGTTAGCGGCAACCCCGAAAGCGACAGGAACAGCCATTTCCATCTTGTACAAGTCGGCAACGTCGTACACGAACGACCGGTCGTGACCTGTGTGCACGAACCCCAGCCCTGGGCTGCAACCCAGAGCGACGACGACCGCATGGACGACCCCGTACAGGCAGGACGTTGCCGCGCTGAGGGCCTGATTGAGGTCGTCGCCGCCGGAGAAGTCGTCGGGTTGGTACTTTCGAGACGACCAGGTGACGCCATACTCCTCCGCCGTCTCGCGGTAGATTCGGCGGACACGAGCCCCTTCCCGACCACGCAACTGCTGCATGGTCATGCCTTCGGTGTCTTCACCAGCAAAACGCATCTCATACATGCGCCGTGCGACACGCAGCCGACTGACCCGATTGGTGACCAGTTCGGCTTGGGCCTCGAGCAGCCGACTGGAACGCGACAGCCCCCGGCCATGCGCGTAATAGCGGACGCCTTCCTCACCAACCCACACGGAACTGGTACCGCTGTCGGCCAGCAGCATCATGGCCTGATGACTGATCGTCTTTCCGGGGCCCAGGAGAAGGCTGGCGACGGTGGCCGCAGGAATGTGGATGGTTCCCCGCTCATCGCGCACAGTGATTGCGTTGCTGTCACGGTGGACGATGCCGTGCTCCACGTACAGAAAGGTCACTCTGTCGGTGACCCGGGCTAGTTGACCAACCTGCGCCGGCGGCGTCCCGGGAATGGGTTTCATGTCGGTCGGGCCAGCGTGACCAAACCACACCCGTAGCCCTTGGCCGGACCAAGACCAGAAAGGAGCGCCTCGCGTAGGGCGACCGGGTCCGTCACCTGCAGCAGACCGTCGAACGTTACCGTTTTGAGCGTGACAGTTCCGGTTCCGCTCCGGCGGCGGAACTGCTCTGTCCGTTCCTCGCTGACGCGAGCATTGGGCCGATCGTGGGCGCCGCTAGGAACGGTGAAGCCGTGCGCAACACCTTGGCGAAGCAGCCAGTCCATCCGATTCTCTTCGCCAGAGATGGGGACGCGGCGACCACGCTCGCCGTCCCCCATTCTCATACTTCGCACGGGGTTGGCTCGTAGCCGGAAGACCCATTGCTGGCCAGCTTCCAGACTGTCGAGCAGCGGCTCGTAGGGGGCAGTTCGCCAGGTGGGTTGCGCGGGCCAGCCCGCCTGATCAGCCAACCCTTCGAAGGAAGGCTCCTGCGGGCTCACCACGTAAAGATCAAGGCGATGCCGTTCGGGATTATCCAGGCGCCACAGGATCCGATCGCGATCAGCGACATCAGGCAGGAACCCAGCCAGGACTGCCGCGTGCATACGCTGGGGCGATGCAACCAGGTCGCGGGTCCCGCGCCGCGTTGGATTGAGCGGCATGTGAGTGAAGTACATCAGATCGACTCCTGAACAGGCTGTTCTGCTGCCGCAAACCAGTCGGGCTGGCCTGGAACACTGAGCGGGCGGCGCCCCTCCGGATTGAGGACGTGGACGGGGTCGGCAGTCACAACCTCGCGCCACCCGTACTCCCTGCGGCGAGGGTCGAAGCTCACCGGAACATCGCGACGCGTCTCACGTGGGCGGGTATCGCCGGGGTCCGCATCGAGATGCAAAGCCAACTCCACATCGTTGGGTTGCTTGGCTCGGCACCACGCGGCAGCTTCCCAAGGAGCCTGACGCAGGGCCGTCTCCAACGGTTCCTCGACCACCCTCAGAAACGGGGCCCGGCCGACGGGACAGGAACGGCGTCCCAGATACAGCGGAAACGCTGGCCGCTGCACTACGGCGGCGAGTCCTGCGATGACAGGCTCAGGCCCTTCGACGCCCGCGACAAAGCGGGCATCGGCGATGTAGTACCTGTAGGACAACGGCATCGACTTCCCGCTCCGCCAGTCGATAGCCGTTTGGAAGTCACGTTGCAGGCTGCCGGGCTGGTCGGAGCGAACACCGAAGCGGAGATGCGTCAGGTCTTCCAAGGCGTCGGTGCGCCGACGCCCTTCAGCCGCCGCCAGTAACCCTAGGACGCCGCTCTTGGTCGGGACCATGCGGGTGTCGCGGCGCGAGAACCGACTGGAATCCCCCCACGCTTGCAATGGCCCTGCCAAGAGGAGGAGGAGAGTCGTCATGCGCTCTGCTCCAGCACCCCTCGCACCTGATCGGTCGCGGCAGCAACCAATCCGTCGAAGGGACGTTGCTCCCCTAAAGCGGCGAGCGGAGCGGTCTTCTGCCCGACGGCGGTCACCCAGGTAGCCAGCGGCGCTGTGCCATAGGCAGCCGTCAAAGCGGTCGCATGGTCGGCCAGGGCCTGCGCACTTGCTTCGACGTAGCCGCCGCGTGCGACGACGGCGTCCTCGAAGGCGCCCACCAGGTTGACCGGTTGATCCACTCGGGCCATGACGATGACCGCGTCAGGTGCCGTCCGGTTCGCGAACGTGTTTTGCTTGCCCGTCGGCATCGACGTCACGAATGCTCGGAGGAAGGCGTCCACAGCGCGCAGCGTCGCAGCGTCATCACCGAGGTTGGCCCGCAATCCCGCCACGTTGATCGTGGCATAGCGGTAGAGAGTCGCGGAGTCGAACTCAATGGTGCCGATCATCCCTGCGCCGGTCTCGTCGTCAGGCGCCTTGTCGTCCACTGCGGTGTAGTAGTCGTATTCCGTCGCCACCGCGTGTGTGCTCAGAGCATGCGCGACCTGGCAGGCGGCGTCCACGTTCAATTCGGCATCATCCGCCACCATGCGGCCGAACAAGGACACATCAATGCCCTGATCGGCGCGCAGGGCGGCCTTGATTGCACGCGCGTCCAGTTCGGCGTCGAGGGGCAGCGCGAGTTCGGCAAGCCGGTCGAGTTGCCCGTTGCTGAAGAACACCAGGTAATCCGTCTGAGGCAACCCGCCTTTGTCGGCATTGCGTGCTGGCTTGGTCTTCAAGCCCGCCTTGAGGAGGACGGCCTCCGCGCGGGTCGCAGCGGCATCGTCGTCCACCGACGACCGTGCCGCGATGCGCGCGGCCAGCAACTCCACCGCGCGCTTCGTCCGGACGCCCAACTCCGAGGCATTGAGAAGATCCGCGAAGTCGCGTCGGGTGGCCCGCTTCCACGCCTGGCTGCTGACGCGGGCACGCCGGACACCGCCGAAAACGGCAGTCTTCGGGCTCCCCGTGTCATCCCGGTTCAGGTTGCTCGGCGGAACCGTTTGGAGGACGTGGACATCGAGAAACAGGGTCATGAACGCTCCTTGGAGTCGGATTCGGGCAATGAATGAAGGTCTCGTCCCCAACGAAGGAGGACGCTGTCGCGCTGATGGGGGTCGCCCGTGGCCAGGGCTCGGAGATCGTCGGCCAAAAGGCCGTAGTCGAGCCCGATCGGTGGACGTTCCGCACGCAAGAGCTGGATGACTCCGCGGAGGAAGTAGAGCCGTCCGGTGAAGTCAGTAGCCAGGGCCACCTGATGGAATCGTCTGACCGTGGAATCGTCGAGGGACTCGTCGCGAGCTCGGGCGCGGGCCAGCCGCCCGACGGCGCTGCCCAGCTTGATGCCGGGACGGTGTACGCCGACATCGCGGCCTTGCTGGTGCAAGGCGTAGAGGACGAGCGCAGCGTGAGCGGCACGCTCCGAGGGGCTGGGCGCATCGCCGCGCCCCTGGAGTTCCGCAGGCAACTCACCGACGGTGATGGCCCACACTGCTGGCTCGGCGCCGACGTCGCCGGGGGAACAGCGGCGTAGCCGGGCCAGCGTCGCCACCGCCCCGGATTCGTTGCGCAGGACGCTGCTTTGGAGTGTGGCGACCCGCTGCGCGACGACTCCCCCGATCTTGCGGTAACGCACGGGCGCGGCCACGGTCATGCTGTCTCCTGATCAACGGAAGGTGTGGAAGGGAACGTCTTCGCGAGAGCGAGATGGAACCAACGTTGGGCGAGGCCCGCGTCGAGAAGCACCGTCCGGTTCTGGAGTGTGACGGTGCGCCCGACGAGTGCCCCCTGCCCTGCTTGGGAGACCAGGTCATCGCCCGCCCGGCGGAGAACGTCACGGGCGCGGTGGGACCAGTCCTCTAGGTATTCCAGGGACCGCTCCGGATCGCGAAGCGTGGACAGCCATTGCCGATACAACCCGTCGAGCCGGTGATAGCCGAGTTCGAACGTTGCCTCACGGGCATTGCCCTCGCCGCCCGAGGCGCGATCCAGATTGCCTGCAAGGTTCGCTAATGCCACGACGCCACCCTTGGCGAGGTCAGCGGCGGTGAGCGCCGCCTGCGCCAGTGTGGGATCGGTCACGGCGGCCACGGACGCAGCCATGCGATCGTCGACGAGGTCAGCGATGGTGGAGTTCTGCGGCCCGTACTCTGCGCCGACGATCCGCAGCGACAGGGAATAGTCGGCAGGCAGAATCTGCGCCTGACTTAACGTTGCTACCCACTCGAGGACGGCGGGCTGTTTTCCGTCGCTGAAGTCCCTGTGTTGGTGCAGGAGAGGGCCCAGCCCTTGCCAGATGCGCCGGGCCGGATCGTGCATCACCGGCATCAAGACGTGTTCGCCCTTTTTGGATTGGGCCTTGCTGTAGCGCCACGCGCACATGGGCTCGAACGGGTGAAGATTCTGCGGTGCAAGCCGATCACCGTTGGAAACCTGCACGTCCACGACACGTCCACCCTCGGTAAAGAGGCGGAGTCTTCTGGAGGGCCACGTGAACAGGTCAGCGGGCCCGTGCGGCGCGGGGTGAAGAGTGTCTTGCCCGGGCCCGTTCGGTTCACGCTCCCACGACGGCAGATCTTGTGGACCAGACATAGTCAGCGGCAGATTGAGGAGGAGCGTCTCGAAGAGGGTGCCCCCTTGTGCGAGGACCAGGCCGAGGTTCCCGGCCCAGGCCGGGTAGCCGAATGGGTAGCCCCGGCCACCCTTCACGCGCTCATCTCCAAGCGCGCCAGTTTTGATCCCGGAAGGGTCAAACGCTTGACAGTGGACGAGCCAGCGAGCGGCCTCAGCCAAGGACAAGGACGTCAGATCGGAGCCCGCGCGCGTGGTGAAGAACTGATGCCCGTCCGGTACCTCAGCGATGAGCTTCGTGAGCCCCGACCGCTTCCCAGATGCAGTGGTGAGCCCGGCCACCTGCAGGAACGGAGTCGCGGGGTGGAGCAGATCAAATCGATCACGCATCGCTTCGAGGTAGGGCGAAAAGCGCTCTGAACCGAACCGCCCACCAGACCACAGTGTCTGCCACGTGTCGAGTGCCTCGTCTTCTGTTCGTTCATCTGCGCGCAGCGCGCCCAGCAAGACAGCCTCAACCAAACGCAGGATGGCAGCGTCCTGAGTAGGTATCTCGCCTGCAAAGTCAACGAACTGGTGGGCGTCCGCAATCAGCGCAGTGAGCGACACCTCTTTGAGGTCCCCGTCAGCGGTGCGGACGCGGATCCACGGCTCGTCCAGCAGATTAAAGCTTGCGCTCTCCATCAATGGTCCCTGGCCTTCTCAGCGGTGAGTCCGCGTACAGAGTCATAGTGCAGAAGATAAAGCTCAGTATGCCCAGGTCCGCCCCGTGGCAGGCCGATTGCCACATTTCCGTGGTCATCGAGGGGAAGAAACAGCTGTCCGCGGAGCCACGGTGACTGTTGCCACCCCGAGGCATCCACCATGCCTTCCAGAGCTTCAATCAGCGAACCGACCATTCCCTCGCGACACAACTCTTGTGGAAGGCGTAAGGTGCACGCCGCCAGAGCGCGTGCGTAACGCGCGTCCTGCCCTGTTCCCCACATCTGACCTTGTGGAATCACGGTGCCGGGGAACGCTGAGCAGAGAGGCATGCGAAGTTCGTCGCCGACGCGGTCAACGACGATCACCTCGAGGGAGTCTTCGGAGTCACGCACTTGTGCATGCCCCTCGCGTTCGGCGCGGTCCGGGTCGCCGCCATCCACGTCGATCCACCCGTCCAAGGACGACACTGCATGAGGAGCGGGAAGGAGATAAGCCTGAGCGCGCTGGCGCTTCACCGCCAAAGCGTTGGCCGCGGCCTGCTCGGCAGCTCTCCACCGATCTTCCCAACCTGCAGGGGGCGGTAGGTCAGGGTCGTAGCCACGACGTACCAGTGGAGCGATGTCGTCGGGAAGCGTGATGGAGATCTGCTCGTTTAACACCGCTGCCGCACGAAGCGTAGAGGACGCACCGTAGATCGCTGTGGTGCTGCGCGCCAGGGAAGGAGGCGTTGATTCCCAGTCTGTGACACCCCTCACGAGCAGTAGCGGCTCGCGGAGCAGTTCGGGGCGCGACGCCCGATGATGACGGTGGAGTCGACCGACGCGCTGGAGCAGGAGGTCGATGGGGGCTAGATCGCTGATCAGAACGTCGAAGTCGATATCGAGTGACTGTTCCAGGACCTGGGTACCGACCACGATCAGTCGCGATGGCCGTTGCACGTCCTTGGTGTTACCGAGTTTTCTCACCAGGTCTGCTTCTCGCGCCAGACGCTCGGGGGCCAAGAAACGGCTGTGGATCAGGATCAACTCGTCATCGGGCACGCTGCCATGGAGGGCATCGAATACCTCCTGAGCCCGGCGCACGGTGTTGCAGACCACCCCGGCGCAACCACCTTTAGCCAGCAGTGCAGACAGTCGGTCGACGATGAGGGCGGGGTCATCACCCATGCGTTCGAGGCTGACAAGCGCCGATCCCTCCTCGGCGGAGACGGGGATGTCGTGAGTGTCCCCGTCATAGAGAGTGACCCGCGGGTAGGAATCCCCGGCGTCAGGCAATGCCGGGTGTAGATCCCCCACTCCACGCGCGTAGGCGGTGATGAACCCTTCTCGTTGCGCTGGGGGGAGAGTCGCTGACATCACGATCACTGGGACATGCCAGCTGGCCAGCCACGTGAGGAGGCGGTGGAGATACTCGCGCATGTACGCGTCTGCAGAGTGGACCTCATCAACAATGACGACCTTGCCAGCGAGGCCCAAGTGCCGTAGTGCTACGTGTTTCGCCTTCAGCGCGGCGAAGAGTGCCTGGTCGATGGTGCCGATAACAAAACTAGACAGCCCTGCTCGCTTAGCGCCGCGCAACCACATATTCACGACCGCGCGGGATTCGGCGGGGTCGTGGCCATCGTGGATGTCGCCGTGCCATGAGGCGCGCAGCAATGAGTCGTACTCGTCGTTGAGCGCAGCCTTGCCGTGAGTCAGCGCCACGCTGGCCTCCTCGCCAAGAGCGTTATCGAGCCAGCGCATCGTCCGAGTGAACATCGGGTTGGCCGTGGCCATGGTCGGCAGGCCGAGAAAGACCCCGCCCTGACCGAAACGGGACGCCAGGACTTCAGCTGCGAGCAACGCGCCCTCGGTTTTCCCCACTCCCATCGGGGCTTCGACGATGAAGATCGGTGCTGAGCGTGCTGCTTGAGCGGACTCCACCAGGGAACGCTGGACGCCACGGGCTGGCCAGGGAGCTAGCTGGGGAAAACGCTGATGCAGAAGGGTGGTCGCGTCTGTCGATTCGAGGTGGGCCCTCCACGGTTGAGGGAGATCGAGCAATGCTGTGGCCTGAGCAAGACGCCTGGGCGTGCTGAGCGGGCCGTCGTACGGGAAGTAGTCGGTGTTGGAGGCCATCCAGTCCGCCATGATCACCAAACCGGTCAGGACGCTTTGAGCAGACGGAGGCAGGCGACGCGAGACGAGCATGGGCCAGACCTGGGCAGCCCCCGTCCGTGCGCTCATCTTCTGGAGGACCTCCTGCCGCACCTCGATCCACGTGCCACTTCCGAGCGCGCCTGGGCTGTTGCGCGCCTGAACGATGCTGAGCTTCGAGGGGTTGCGCCCGTGGTGCCCACCCGCGATGCACGCATACGTGGCGGCAGTGCGGGGATCAGCCGCGTACTCGGTTTGCAACCAGTCCTGCACGATGACCTGGCTGAGTGTCGCGTGGGGAATCCTGGCCGGGTACGGCCGACTGGCATCAAGGCCATGGCGTTTCATGGCGGCTAAGACGGTCGGAAACGTTTGAGACACTTGCGAGGCGAACTGAGGTGTGATTTTGCCGATGTCGTGGACTCCGGCCAGGAAGGCCGCGAGCGATCGAACTTCTTGCACCGAGACCCCTGCCAGGTCAGACAGCATCGTCCTCGCTGCGGGCGGGAGATAGTGGTCAAACAACTCCTCAGCCATGGCGGCTGAGTCAGTGAGGTGATGGACGACTGGGAACCACTGACCCGTGAACCGGTCTGTCTTACCCCAGGCCGAAAGTGCGGCGTCCGACCAGACTTCGTTCTGCACCGTGCCGGCGTCGTCGGCGGCAACGGCGGCAACGGTGAGCGGGCGTTCCTTCTCGTGTGCTGCTGGGGGTGCAGGGGCGCTCGCATTCTGGGAACAGTGCGGTGAGTGGCGCACGTCCGGGGTTTCCATGGGGCCTCCGTCCAGGTGATGAGCGGTCTACGGGCTCATCAATGTGGCCAACTTAGGGCTCCAGACAGACACAATGCGGACGGTTCTGATCATCGGCGTCATGGCCGAATGACGCTCCTGTTGCAGGGTGTTCGTGGGGCTCGTGAGGCGTCCCTCAGCACAGGTGTGTGCCCCAGTCTGGATGCGTCCACGATGCAAGGAATCGGTCACATGCGTAGACCGCAGCGGATTTCATCACTTAAGTTTCCCTTGTCCGCACGCACCCAGGAGACCAGCATGACGCCTAACCCCCACTCGATCATGCGACGAAAGCCGCTGGCCGACATCGAAGACGACATGGAGAAGACAGGACTGTTCAAGAGCCTCGGCCTGTGGCAGCTCACCGCGATCGGCGTGGGTGGCATCGTCGGAATCGGCGTGTTTAGCCTTGCCGGGCTGGTGGCTAGCGGTCAGCCGGGTGGCGGCGGCGCGGGTCCGGCCGTCATCATCTCGTTCCTCATCGCGGGGCTGGCCAGCGCCGCAGCGGCCCTGTCGTATGCCGAGTTCGCGGGCATGATCCCGCGGGCCGGGTCGGCGTACACCTACGGGTACGTGGCGCTGGGAGAGATCGTCGGCTGGTTCATCGGCTGGGATCTGCTGCTGGAATACATCGCCATCGTCGGGGTGGTCGCGATCGGCATCTCCAGTTACCTCACCCAGTTCCTTGGCGGGATCGGCATTCACTTGCCCATCTGGATGTTGGGTACCGCCGACCAGGGCGGCATCATCAACCTGCCCGCAATCCTCATCTGCCTGCTCGTCACGTTTGTCCTCAGCCGTGGAACCAAGACGTTGGGACGCTTCGAGATCGTCGCTGTCGGGCTGAAGATCCTGCTGATCTTGTTCATCGTCGGGTTGGGCATCTTCTACGTGAACCCGCAGAACTACACCCCGTTCATGCCGAATGGATTCGGTTCTGTGTTCGCGGGCGCGGCGACCGTGTTCTTTGCCGTGTTCGGGTACGACGCCATGAGCACCGCCGCAGAGGAATCCACCGACGGCAAGAAGCACATGCCGAAGGCGATCATTTTGTCGCTGATCATCGCGATGGCGCTCTACTTCGCCGCCACGCTCGTGCTGACCGGCATGCAGAACTGGACGCAGATCGACACCGAAGCCGGATTCGCGGTCGCGTTCACGTCGGTGGGGCTACCCATCATCGCGACGGTGATCTCCGCGTTCGCGGTCATCTCCATCATGACCGTCATGCTGACGTTCCTGCTGGGCGTCACGCGGGTGTGGTTCACGATGAGCCGCGACGGCCTGCTGCCGCGCTGGTTTGCTGCCACCGACCGCCGTGGGACGCCGCAACGCGTCACCTGGATCGCGGGTGTTGCGGCTGCCGCCTTGGCGGGTATCTTCCCGATCCGGTTGGTCGCCGATCTGACCAACATCGGGATCCTGTCGGCGTTCGTGGTGGTGTGTGTCGCTGTCATCGCGCTGCGCTACACCAAGCCCGACATTCCCCGCACGTTCAAGCTGCCCGGCATGCCGTTCATCCCAGCGTTCGGTGTGCTGGCGTCCGCCTTCTTGATCACGCAGTTGCACTACGAGACGTGGATCCGGTTCGGGGTGTGGCTCGTCATCGGCCTGGTGATCTACTTCGGCTACAGCCGCAAGCATTCGGCGCTCAACCCCGACCGGGTGGCCGTCGAGGAGAGCTGACGGCCAGCGGGCAGCGTCGACCACCGGGCCACTCGGTCAGCGAGCGGGACGGGGGCGGCTTCGTCTCGAACGCGTGGCAGACTCGCGGACACCGCGCGCAGCAAGGAGCACGAAATGTTGAGCCATGTCGCCCCCGAGACCCATCGTCGATGGGAGCGCTGGCGGGAGCGCCGCGACGCCGAGTTCGCCCAGCCGTACGGTTGGCTGAGCCTGAGCGCCCTGCACTGGCTCGACGTGGATCCCGCCGCCTACGACGGACTCCCCGGCCTGTGGTGGGCCGACGATGCGGGTATCCACCACGACCCGACCCCTGACGCCACCCCAGGCCGTCGCCCCGACGCCATCCTCGTCGGCGGCGAGCCCGTCAAGGGCGCCAGCCTGGTGTGGGATCGCACTACTGCCGCCCCGGAGGTCACCCTCGGCGATCAGCGTCTCGAACTCATGGAACGTGGCGGATTTTTCGCCGTGCGCGTCCGCGACCCACACGCCCCCGCACTCGCGGCCTACACCGGCGTCCCGTTCTTCGACTACGACCCGGCCTGGCGGCTCACCGGCCACTACCGCGCCTACCCCCAAGCCCAGGAACAAGCCATCGGCTCGGCGGCCGCCCGCGTGGAGATGTCGACCCGCGTCGTCGGTGAGGTGGATCTCGACATCGATGGCACCACCCAGACCTTGAAGGTGACCGGCGGCGACGGCACCTGGCTGGTGTCCTTCCGCGACGCCACCAGCGGGCGCGAGTCCGCCGGGGCCTGCCGCTGGATCTGGCTATCCTCCGCACCGGCCGACGACCTCGTCATTGACTTCAACTTCGCCGCCAACCCGCCGTGCGCCTTCTCCGACTACGGCACCTGCCCCCTCCCCCCGGCAGGGAACACGCTGACGTCCGCTGTGAGGGCAGGGGAGCGCAACCCGCGCCAGAAGGGCTGACTGGCCGCTGAGCGCTGAGCGCTGAGCGTGGCCGACATGACGCACCTACCCGAGCCGCAGATCCCTTCGGTGCGCTGGTTCAGGCTGGCGGGGGCTGGCCGTGGGTGTCACGTCTGCTGGGGCACCCTGATGAGGGATGAGGGCAGCATTTCGCTCTCACGAAGGCCTCATGGCCGACGATGAGCACATCGAGCATAGAAAGGTGTCGTCGCGTGGGCGGCGCCTCTTCCGTGCTGCGGTTGTGGATATCCCGGTTTTGAATGACCGTCGTCGGTGCACTTATGTGGCTCTTCAACCTTGAGGTGGGGGTGAGCGCGACACGCCGGAGCGCGGGGTGAGGGTGGTTGGGGGTCGAGGCCTTCAGGATCGGAAGCGTCTCTTCAACCTGACCGGAAGGCCTCGACGTGTCCGA
>NZ_PPCV01000013.1 GCF_004126535.1 Propioniciclava flava
TACAACCACCACCGCCGGCACTCCTCGCTCGGCTACCTAACCCCAGCCGAGTACGCTCGGCAGTGCACCCATCAAATGGAAACCGACGACTCACAGAACGTCCGGACCGAATGAAGGGGGCGGCTCACGGGCTTGGTCGCAGTCGAGGACCCGATCGACATGACCAGTCCTCAGGGCCGTGCGTTCGCGGTCATGCTCGCGGTGTTCGGCGAGATGGAGGCCGAAGCCATTCGCGCCAGGGTACGAGCAGCTCGAGCGCAGATACTGAAGGACGGCCGCTGGCCCGGTGGGGGTATCCCCTACGGATATCAGTCGGTGCCGAACCCCAACGGTCCTGGCCGCGTGCTCGCGCAGGACCAGGAGCGCATCGGGTGGCTCGCTGGGGCTGTTGCCAAGGCGCTGAGCGGCGAGACGGTGAACGCGATCGCGGCTTGGCTCACTGACAGCGAAGCGCCGCTTCCCGCGCGCCGCACCGAGCGGACATCGGGCAGCGGATCGTGGAACAGACAGACCGTAGACGGCCTCCTGCGGAACCCCGTCCTGGCGGGAATGACCCCGCACAACCCCGGCCGCGCCAAGAGCGCCAAGCGGGTTGACCCGTTCGCTGTGCTCCTCGACGAACGAGGGCAGCCGGTGATCAGCCGGGCGCTTGCCATCATTACGACCGAGGAATTCGCGACCCTGCAGCGGCTGTTAGCCGCCCGGACCGTGCCCCAAGCCCGCAAGAAGGCCGAGCGCCAGTCCACGAGCGCGTTCCTGTCTCGTGTGGCCCGGTGCGACGAGTGCGCGGTGTACCTCTGCCGAGGCACCAACCAGAAACGGCCCGTGCTCTACTGCCCGAAGTGCCGTCAGACGATCGGACGCACCGCACTCGACGCGTACCTGATCGAACGTCTTCTCATCGAGCGCGCCGACCAGCTGGTCGGCGACCTCGACGTAGCGGAGGCATGGGCGCGTGCTGGACATGACGACATGGCACGCCGCGCAGTGCTCGTTTCGCAACTGGACAGGCTGGCCATCCGCCGTGGAGTGGTTGGGCGCTACTTCGACGAGGAGCGAGTTCTTCTCACCTGGTCCTCATGTCGGCAGCATCCGCGCGCCTGACGATGATCAATGTCGGCGGTCTGCGGCAGACTGGGGCCCATGGCAGAGAGCACGGACGCGCCCATCCCAGCGGAGACGGGCTACGCGCTCAGCTTCCCGGCAGACGGCGCATCTTCCAGCGTGCGCGAGAACCTCGTTGACATCTTGGAACGCGAGTTGCTGGGGCCAATCCACGGCGAGGAGGAGCTGCTGCCATTTAGCCCGAAGCAGATGTACCTTGTCGGGTTGATCGCGCCGGTCAAACTCACGAGCACAGACGAGTCAGGGCTCGACCAGGATGAGGCGGAGGACCTGGCGGAGGTGCGTCTCGACGAGGACGCTATGACCGAAGGGCGCGGCGTTCCGACGGTTTCGGCCGACGAGAGCGAGGCAGATGCCGAAGACGACGACGTTGAGGACCGCGCGCCCAAACAGGGGTTGATGATCCCCGCCTCGATGGGGCTGCGTTTCCAGGTGCCCAGCGACCTCGCCTCGTTCGACGTCACGGCCTCGTGGGGCACCTACGAGACGGTTGAGACCGATGAGGTGTCGAAGGCCGGACGGCCCATCCGGAAGTACCAGCGCACCCCAGTCGAGGCGAAGCGGACGATCACGCTCGCAGCGCTGTCCCCCGGTCACACCGAGACAGTGGTACTCCGCGACTCAATCTGTCTGAGGATCGACCGCTACGACGACGCCGAGTACGGGCGGCTGCTCATCGAGATTGCGCTGTGCAACGACCGCGAGACGCCGCTTCCTATTCCGTCGAACATGTGGATGTTCCAGACGAAACTTCTCATCGACGCCGGTGGCACTGAGGCATTTCTACCGGTCAGGGACGTGCTGGCGCAGGATTGGCCTGAACACGATGACGAGGTGCGACGGCTCGACCTCCAGTACAAGGACAGGTTGGAGTTTGCGATTGGTCGCACGTGTTCGGCCGACTGGGTCGTGCGCAAGGGTTCGCGTCGAGCGACGTCGGTATCGACGACATGGTTGCCGAAGGCCGAAACCCCACAGACCAGGGCCGGCGAGGTCGAAGGTGTGACGCTGTCGATGAAGACGCTGGCCTCCGCTGGGCGAGACGAGTTGAGCGCCGGGCTTTCCCCCTTGGTCGCTGGCTATGGGGAGTGGCTCGACGGGCAGGAACGCGCGGCAGCGCAGCTTCCCGAGCACTTGCGGGAAACCGCCGATGTGGTGCTGTGGGAGGCAAGGCAGGCGCACCAACGTCTCGTTGACGGCCTGGAGTTCGTGAGCTTCGACGCAACAGGGCTGCAGTGCTTCCAGTTCATGAACCGAGTCATGCGCGATCAGCGCCTCGCCTCGCAGGTTGCCGAAGCGCGGAAGTCCGACGCGGCACTGTCGATCACACAGGCACGGCAGGCCCTCGAAGCGGCAGAGGCTGACGGAAAGCCCATCGCGTCGTGGCGTCCGTTCCAGCTCGCATTCATTCTCATGCAGCTTGGATCGCTGACCGACCCGACGGCCGCACTCCGCAGCGCGGAACACCAGGCCCGAGTCGAACTGCTGTTCTTTCCGACCGGTGGTGGTAAGACTGAGGCATACCTGGGCCTAGCCGCTTACACGTTCGCGATCCGCCGACGGCAGGCGGTCGTGCAATCGACCGAAGGCCCGCTGAACGGCAGCGATGGAGTGTCGGTGCTGATGCGCTACACGCTGCGCCTCCTGACGGCGCAGCAGTTTCAGCGCGCGACTGCACTCGTCTGTGCCGCCGAACTCGCCCGCCGCGAGGACGAGACAATTTGGGGAACCGAACCGTTTCGCATCGGCCTCTGGGTCGGCACCGACGTCAGCCCGAAGCGATTCGAGGAAGCCGACGAGCAGCTCAAGAAGGTCAACGATGGTGCGTCGCACCGCCTAACGGTCCTTCAGATTCAGCGATGCCCGTGGTGCGGGACCGAAATCACCCCAGCGAACGTGAAGGGTGATGCGACCAGTCGCCGAGTGTTGGTGCACTGCGGCGACGACCTGGGCCGGTGTCCATTCTCGAAGGGAGGCGGCGTTCCCGAGGGACTTCCAGTGCTCACCGTCGACGAGGAGATCTATCGGCTCACCCCGGCATTCGTCATCGCGACCGTCGACAAGTTTGCCCGGCTCGCGCGCGAGGGCGAGGCCGCCTCGCTGTTTGGGTTCGTCAGCAGGCGCTGCGGGCGGCACGGTTACGTGCATCCCGACTACGCCGGTTGCACCGTGCAGTCGCACCCGGCCAGTAACCGCCACCCCGCCGCAACAGTCATGCCTGTCGGGCGCTTGCGCCCGCCAGACCTGATCATCCAGGACGAGCTCCACCTCATTACTGGGGCGCTCGGCACCGCCGTCGGTCTGTTCGAGGTCGCTGTCGAGACGCTGTGTTCGTGGGAGACGCCGGAGGGCAATCCCGTCAAGCCGCTGATCGTCGCTTCGACGGCCACCGTGCGTAACGCGGTAGAGCAGGTGCGGCAGCTCTACGGGCGAAAGGTGGAGATCTTCCCGCCCCAGGTGCTCGACGTGACCGACACATTCTTTTCCCGCGAGGTGGAAGTCTCCAAGCAGGCGCCCGGTCGTCGCTACATCGGGGTCAGCGCGCCGGGCGTGCGTCTGTCCAGTGCCGAGATTCGCCTCGCCGAGGTACTGCTGCTCGGGGGGCAGCTTCTGTTCGACCGCACTGGCAGCGAAGCAGACCCGTACATGACGCTCGTCGGGTATTTCAACGCCACACGAGAGCTGGCAGGCATGCGCCGCTACGTCGATGACGATGTCAGCACGCGGGTCGGCAACCCGCGTCGCGATTCGGGATTCCCACGGCGGTATGGCACCGGGTTTGGAAGCCTCAATGTAGCGGAGCTGACGTCCCGGATCTCAGGTGCCGATATCGGCAAGACCCTCGACCAGCTCGGGCTCGAGTTCGACCCCGGATATGACACGACCGCGGCGTTCCAGGCGCGCATCGCGTTGCGCCGAAAGGACAAGCCTGTAGCCAGGCGCGACGGGGATGCTCCCTTCGATGTCGTTCTCGCCACGTCGATGCTCCAGGTGGGTGTGGACGTACAGCGCCTCGGCCTCATGCTCGTGGTGGGCCAGCCGAAGAACACAGCCGAGTACATCCAGGCCTCCTCGCGCGTGGGGCGTGACACAGCACGCCCTGGCCTGGTCGTGTCGCTGGGGAACTGGGCACGGCCACGTGACCTTGCCCACTTCGAGCAGTTCCGGCATTACCATGACACCTTCTACAAACAGGTTGAGGCACTCTCGGTCACGCCATTCTCGGCAACCTCACTGGAGCGCGGCATAGATGGGCTATTGGTCAGCGCCGCGCGCGTCGCCCAAGCGGCTACTGCGGATGGCCTCTCGTCCGAGCGTGAGGCGGGCAGAATCGTCTCTCAGCATCCTGCAGTCGCGGGAATCATTGACCGGCTGAAGGCTCGGATCCTCGCCGCGTCCCAAGACGAAAGTCTCACGAAGAAGGCCAGCGACCTCCTGGCCAATAGGGTTGACCGGTGGGCGAGCCGGGCCGGATACGCCAGGGAGCGGCACCAGACGCTCGTTTACGAACGTACCGGCGAGGGCGAGAAATACCTGCCGCTCATCATCAGCCCCGAGAATCATCGCGCCAGCGTCGGCAGCACCAGTGAAGCGCCGTTCGTCATCGCAAACTCGATGCGGGAAGTTCAGCCAGAGATCAACATCCTGGTCTCGCCGCTACCAGACCGACTCTTTGCCAGAAATCCCGTGGGAGTTATCGACTGGGAACTGCCCACCGGAGAGGACTACTGATGCCTGACACCGCCGCCACTCCACTGGCCGACAGTAACGACACTCTCGATCCCCTTGGAGACGCAGACAAAGGCCTTGTGAAAAACCGAGCCAAGGTCGGGTCCGCTCGCCCTTCATCGCTCCTGTACACGTACGGTCCTGGGGCGATCATGGACCTGCCAAGCTTTTCCGTTATGCCAGCCGGCCTCGATGATTGGGAGCCGATCTGGCGGCGACGCGAGGTCGTTCCGACGATCCTCGAGCCACGCTTGCTCAACGTTGTTCGTATGCACCTCGGACCGCAGGTCGACGCGCTCCGACCGTTCCCGTGGCAGCCCAAGAGAGGTTCACTGTCGACCGAGGGCTCAGACCTCGGACTTCCTGCACGCGTGTTCCCGCAGTGGTTCCGATGCACGGGCTGCGACTACCTCGGCCCGCTTCCCCGGTTCACGTATTCGAACACTCACCCGTTCCGTCCGGACCTGGCCCAGTTCACTCACAAACCCTGTCCTGGCCGTGGGGGACGAGGACGCCGTGAAGGCGCCCCGGCTGTTCCCGCACCGCATTTGCTGACCTGCACTAACGGGCATCTCGACGAGTTTCCCTACGCGCTCTGGGTCCACCGGGGGCGCAAGTGCCCCAATGCTGAGAACCCCGACCTTAAGATGCGTGACGCCAACGTCGGCAAGAGCGTCGGTGCAACGATCATCTGCCAATCGTGCAACGCTACGCGCGGCATGGCGGAAGCCCAAGGGGCGCAGGGGCGGCTCAAGCTGCCCCAAACCTGCCGTGGGCGCCACCCTCACCTCGGCGCGTTCTTCCCTGACTGCCCGGCGCAGCCCGCTCTCATCATGGTGGGTGCCTCGAACCTGTGGTTCCCGTCGACGCAGAGCATCATCGTCATGCCGCGGTCGGACGCCGAACAGAAGGAAGCGCTCGCCGACCACCTCCGCGTAGAGCTCGGCATTGAACAAATACGGCAGTTCGCTGACCAGATCCCCGTCATCCGCGCCCTCGCAGGGGCCCGCAGCATCGATATCACCGGGGTCACCGACGAGGACATTTCTGCCGCCGTTGCGGACGTGCTAGCACCGCCGGAGTCCGAGGAGGCCCGCGAGGAGCGACGAGCCAACTGGGACCCGATTGAACTGCTCATCCCCGAATGGCGCTACCTCCAGAAGCCAGCGCTGTTCCCAGGCCAGCAGAACGACATGGGGCTCATGGTCACTGAGATGAGCCGTGGCACCGAGCTGCACCCACGGATCAAGCGCGTCGTCGGCGTCAATCGGATGAAGCGCGTCAACGCCGTCCTTGGGTTCACACGGCTAGACGAGATGGACCGTGTCAACGATGTCGCATCCCGCCTAGTCGAACTCACCTGCAATGGAAAGCCCTCCTGGGTGCCCGCCACCGAAGACCGCGGCGAAGGAATCTTCCTACAACTCGATCTTGACGCCGTTGCGCAGTGGGAACGACGTGTCGAGGCCAGCGCAATCTGGAATGGTCACCGAGAAGCCCACCGCAGAAACTTCGCCCGTCGCTTCTCCGAGACTGCCGCAGCCATTAACCCTGACACCCGCCTGCCGGGGCCGCGATACTGGCTCGTCCATACCCTGTCGCACATCCTCATTCGCGAGATGGCGATGTACTCCGGCTATGGGGCCGCCAGCCTGACCGAGCGTATCTACGCATGGCGGGAGGCGCCGGGGCGCGAGGCCGCAGCAGGACTGCTGCTCTGCACGACCGCCTCCGATAGCGAGGGCACGCTCGGCGGCCTAGTGGCTCTCTCCGAGCCGGAGAAGCTTCAAAGCATCGTGCTCTCGGCGGTTCGTCGGGCATCCCGTTGTTCTTCTGACCCGGTCTGCGCCCAACGCACTCCTTCGGACCCCGAAGACTTCCTGCACGGTGCGGCCTGCCACACCTGCTGCTTTGCCTCCGAGACCTCGTGCGAGAAAGCAAACCGGTTCCTCGACCGACGGTTCCTGCTAGACCTTCCGACCGCAAACGGCCCGGCCGTGCCAGGGTTCTTCGGCAGCTATGGGCGCTAGCATCTTCGCCGAGCTTGGTAGCTTCCTCACCGCAACCGAGGCGGAGCGGCTCGCCCTGCAGTTCGCAACCGGCACGCCCGTGAGCATCGCTGTGCGCGAAGTTGCGATGAGCCGACGTGAGCAAGTGAAGGGACTGCTCGCTGCGTCTGGGATTGGTCCCGGCGACCGCGAACATGCAGTCAGCGTGTTGCAGGCGATCGCCGGGGCAAAAACGGTCCTGCGCGAGCTGACCCCGGTATGGACGATGCCCGGCAACGAAGCCAACATTGGCCACCTGACCAGCGAGTTCCATCGCATCGTGGGAGCTGCAAGGCAGTCTGTCACTGCGGCCACCTACAATTTCCGAGACACATCGCAGATGTGGATGGCGCTGAAGGCGGCTTCCGAACAGTCCGGTGTCGTCGTCACTGTCTATGTCGATGCCGCCGTCGCTGACGCTGTGATGGTCAAGGCGCAGATCCCACGGGCGACGGTGTACCGCTCAGCGATCCTGTCAAACGGCAAGCAGGTTGTCAGCCATGCGAAGTTCATCGTGGTCGACCACGAGCTACTCCTCATTACCAGCGCGAACTTCAGCTATTCCGCCGAGAATCGTAACGTCGAGTTCGGCATCCTCGTCCGGGACACTGCCCTCGCCACGTCCGTGGAAGCGGCGATGACAAGCAAGCACGGGGCCCTCTACGAGCTCGTCTAGCGTTCGTGCCCACACTGACCGAGCCCCGGCCTGTGCGGATCAGTGAGACTCGATCGTTGAGTTGCTCTCTGCGAGATGCCGGGGACTATCGAGGTCACGGTATTTCCGGGCTGGTGGAACAAAAACTCTGCGGTGAGCCCGAACCCCCTGTCGAGTGGGACTCTCAGAAGGATGCCCCAACAAGCGTCGAACTCCAGTTGGCGGAGGATACGAGATTCGAACTCGTGAGGGCGTGAACCCAACCCGGTTTCCAACCGAGCGCCATAGGCCTCTAGGCGAATCCTCCGCGGGGTAGCTTAGCTGAGGACGGGTGGCGTGGACCAATCGGGGTGCCGGTTGCTGAGGTGCGGGGCGTCGCAGGCGCCCGCTACACTGGACGACGGGTCCCCGCGCGGTGGTACCTCGCCCAACTCCCCCAGGGCCGGAAGGCAGCAAGGGTAAGTGAGCTCTTCCAGGTGCGCGGGGGCCTCTTGCTTGCCCGCCGCGAATCGTCTGGGCCACCAAGTAGGGTGCTGCGTGTGGCAGACGACGACGCTTTGGGGCTCTTCGACGAGGACGATCTCGGCGAGTCCGCCGACGCGCGTTTGGAGTACGAGCAAGACGGCCCCGACCTGTTCGGGCTGGAGCCCGACGAGTTGATTCTGCCCACCGAGCCGACGCCCCTCGACGATCCCGAGATGGAGATCGAACTCGACTCCATGGACGAGATCCCGATCGATGCCGAGGACGAGCCTGAGGTCGAGGCCACGATGCCCGACCCGCTCATCGAGCAAGCCATCGGCAGCTCTGTCGAGGACGCCGCTGGTCCGCACGACGACGATGCGGCGGTCACCGCACCCGCGGAGTTCTCTGGGCCGAGCCCCGAGGCGTCCGCGGTGCAGTCGATCCCGCCGGCCCCCGAGGCGCCCCTGGCGCTGTACCGGCGCTACCGTCCCGAGACGTTCGATCAGGTCATCGGGCAAGACCACGTCACCGAACCCCTCAAGCGGGCCTTGGTCAACAACCGGGTCAGTCACGCGTACCTGTTCAGCGGCCCGCGTGGCTGTGGCAAGACGACGTCGGCGCGCATCCTTGCCCGCTGCCTCAACTGCGAGCAGGGCCCCACCCCGACGCCGTGCGGGGTGTGCCAAAGCTGCCGTGACCTGGCGCGCGGCGGTTCGGGGAGCATCGACGTCATCGAGATCGACGCGGCCTCCCACGGCGGCGTCGATGAGGCGCGTGACCTGCGCGAGCGGGCCTTCTTCGCGCCCGTCCATAGCCGCTACAAGATCTACATCATCGATGAGGCGCACATGGTCACCAATGCGGGGTTCAACGCCCTGCTGAAGGTGGTCGAGGAGCCGCCGCCCCACGTCAAGTTCATCTTCGCGACGACCGAGCCCGAGAAGGTCATCGGCACCATCCGCTCCCGGACGCACCACTACCCCTTCCGGCTCGTCCCGCCGCGCACCATGGCCGCGTACCTCGCGGAACTGTGCAAGGCCGAGGGCGTGCAGGTCGACCAGGCCGTACTACCGCTGGTGGTCCGCGCCGGGGCAGGGTCGGTCCGCGACTCGCTGTCGGTCCTCGACCAGCTTCTGGGTGGCGCCGCCGAGGCGGGCGTCAGCTACACCCAGGCCGCCAGCCTGCTCGGCTACACCCCCGAGAGCCTCCTCGACGAGATCATGGACGCCTTCGCCGCAGGGGATGCCCAAGGCGTGTTCGCCTGCATCGACAAGGTGATCGAAGTCGGCCAGGATCCGCGGCGCTTCGCCGAAGACCTGCTGCGTCGCCTGCGAGATCTGATCATCGTCGCCGCCGTCCCCGACGCCCTCGAAACCGGGTTGGTAGACGTGGCGGGCGACCAGGCCGAACGGCTCACCACGCAGGCCTCCGGCATGGGCTCGGGTGAACTCACGCGCGCCGCCGAGGTGATCGCCCAAGGCCTCACCGACATGCGCGGCACCACCGCGCCGCGGCTGCACCTGGAACTGATGTGCGCCCGCGTCCTGCTGCCCGGGGCTGACGTTGCGGGCCGCGGCATCCACGCCCGACTCGACCGCCTTGAACGTCGGCTCCAGATGGACCCCCTTCCTGAGGCGGAGACCCCAGGCGCGCACCGAACCGGCCGCCGGCCGCGTCCCGAGGCGTCCACCGCGTCGGCGCCTGCCCACGAGCCCGCATCAGCGGCCCGCGGGGGGCAACCGAGCCGGGGCACGGACACGGCGGCGCCCCCCGCGGGCAGTAGCGAGCCACGTCCGCCTGCAGCGGATCCGGGCGAGGAGCCCGCGCGTCCACGCAGGCAGCCTGCGGGACCCGAGGCCGATCGGCCGGGCAGCTCCGGCCAGGCGACCGCCGCGGAGCATGTCGACGCTCCGACCGGGCCGGACGCGGGCGTCGCCGATTCGCGTGAGGGTCTCGTAGGCCCGACGGATGCTGGCTCACGCGACGTGGCCTCGGGCGAGTCTGCCGGTCACGGGGATACCCGCAGAGGCGAGGCGGGTCCTGACGGTTCCGGGAGCAGCGCAGGCGAGGCCGATCGTGCCGCTCCCGCGGATGCGACCACTCCTGATGCGCGACCCGCGGGCCCGAACGACAGCGGCCCGGGGGACAGCGGCCTGGGCGATAGTGCGCGGCCTGAGCTGGGTCGTGCGCAGCCGGCGGCGGGCGCCGGGCGCGGCAGCGCCCCGGAACCCCCGTACGACCCGTACTCCGACGACGAGCCCCCGTTCGACCCCTACGACGAGCAGGACGCCGGACGCAATCACGCAGGTGCGGGACGCCCGTCGGGCCGCCCCGGAGGGTCGGTGGCCGGGCAGGAGCGGCCGCCGCAGGGTGGGGCTCCCGGCGCCGCGACCCAGGAAGGACGCCGCGGACGCCGCCCCCAGGCCCCCGCGACCCCGACGCCCGCGCCCGAGGTGCAGCCGGTCGAGAGTTGGTCGATCAACGCGGCGCCGACGCCGACCACCCCGCAGCAGCCCCGAGAGGCCGCGCCAGCCGGAGCGAACGAGCCCGAGGCGGCGCCGGTCACGGCGGGGCTGGGCACGGCCGATCTGCGAGCGCGCTGGCCCGAGGTTCTGGACGCGGTGCGCAGCCGCCGCCGGGTCACCTGGATCATCCTGCGGGAGAACGCCCAAGTGCACACGTTCGCCGACGGCGTCCTCACCCTCGCGCTGAACAACCCCGGCGCCCTGGAGAGCTTCGCCCGAGGAGGGAGCGACCAGATCGTCCGCGAGGCGGTGCTCCACGTACTCGGCGTCGCGCCCACCGTGAAGGTGATTGCAGGCGGCGGAGGTGATGACGGCCCGGTTGACAGACCCGCGGCGCCCCCGGCGCCCGCTCAGGAACGCCGGTCGGCGCCCGAAGCGACCCACCAGCACGCCGAGCGAGCCCGCGCGAACATCGAGCCGACCCGCGTCGGGCCCACAGACGAGCCGGAGCCGCTCGAGTCGCTCGACGACCCCGACATCGACGACCAGGCGCTCGGTTCAGCCGAGTTGATCGCCAAGGTGCTCGGCGGCCAGCTCATCGCAGACGAGGACCCCGACCAAGTCTGAGCCGGTCCCGACCGCGGCGCATCAGGGGCACCTGCCGCGCCTGCGGGCGGGGCGGTCGGCTCGGCGCACCTCACCCGGCACGCCCCCGGGCAGGCTCCCAGGGCGGCTCCACGAGGATGTCCAGCAGGGCCCGCGGGGCGCCCCACGCGTGCGCCGATCACGCGCCGATCGCGCGCCGCTCAGGGGCGGTGCTCGTGCTCCAGTACGAGGATCGCCAACTGGACGCGGTTGCTCACGTGCAGCTTCGCGAACAAGCTCGCCAGGTGCGTCTTCACCGTGGCGCCGCTGAGGTACAGCGCCGCCGCGATCTCCGCGTTCGTCAGGCCCTGGGCGACGAAGCGACCGACCTCCCATTCCCGCTCGGTGACCGACGGCGGACGCGTGACCGACCCGCCCGCCACCCGCGGTGCTTCCCCCACGGGGGTCGCCGGGACGCCGTGCTGCTCCGGTTCCCGGGTCGCCAAAGACATCAGCCGGGTGAGCGCCCCCGGCGAGACCCGCGAGCGGCCCTCAGCCGCGTCCTGGACCGCCCCCAACACGAGGTCGGGGGCGGCGTCCTTCAACAGGAACGAGAGCGCACCGGCACGCAGCGCGTCCACCAAGAACGCGTCAGTGTCGAAGGCGGTCAGCACGACGATGCGGGCGCGGGTTCCCGCGGCGACGAGGGCACGCGTCGCATCGATTCCGCTCATCTTGGGCATGCGGATGTCCATGAGCACCACGTCGGGGTCGAGCCGCTGGACGGCCTCGATGGCGGCCCGCCCGTCGGACGCCTCGCCGACCACCTCGATGCCGTCCACTCCGTCGATCATGAGACGGATTCCCGCCCGCATGAGCGCCTCATCGTCGACGATGAGCACGGCGACCCGTGGCGTCACTCCCATGGCAGCGCCACCTCCACTCTGAAATGGCGATCCGGCGTCGTCCCGGACCAGGACGTGCCCCCGAGCAGCGAGGCGCGCTCGGCCACGCCCGTGAGTCCATGCCCGGTGCTGATCACCTGCTGAGGCGGACGCGTTGGCAGGCAGTTCTCGGCGCGGAGCACCACCTGATCGCGCTCACGGGCGATCAGGATCGTGACGGCCTCGCCCGGCGCGTGCTTGGCCGCATTCATGAACGCTTCCTCGAGGATGCGGCTCAGCGTCACGGCCCGCGCCGGGAAGCAGGCCACCTCCTCAGGGGTGATCCCACGCCAGGTGAGGTTCACGTCCTGACCCGCGAGGCGGGCGGCCTCCACGAGCGCCTCGATGGACGCCGAAGTGGGGAGCGGGACGGCCTCGCCCAGATCGGCGGGATCACGCAGCGCCGTCAGCGCCTCGCGGAGCATGCCGCCCGCGGTGGCTGCCGCGTCGCGGATGGTCTGTGCGGTGCTGCGGATCTGTTCGGGAGGCAGATCGTCCCGGCTGGCGAGTGCGCCCGCGTGGATGGCGACGACGGACAGTTGGTGGGAAATGCCGTCGTGCATGTCGCGGGCGAGGGCCCGGCGTTCCTCGGCGCGTGCGCGCTGCACGTCGATCTCCCGGCTGCGAGCGAGCGCAGCGTTGGTGCGTTCGGCCGCCGCTGCCTGCTCGCGAAGCGCCGTCACCAAGGCCGCCCGCGTGCCACGGACCCGCCCCCACAGCAGCGGTCCTGCCGCCATCACGGCCGCGACCAAGGCGACCGCCAGCGGGCTCCCGGCCAACCCCGTCTGGGTGGACCCCGCCACCGCGTCCTGCCAAGACGACATCGCCGCCATGCCGAAGGCCATCGTCACTGTCAGCGAAGCGTCGAGCGTCAGGGAACGGCGCTCGCCGAGCCGGACGAGGGCGACGATGGCCGCAGGCATCGCGAACGAGCTGACCACCCCGGCCAGGACCAGCGCCACGTTGCCCACGATGGAACGGCGGAGGGGGCCCACCGCGATGGACGCCGCGATGCCCACGAGGAGGTCTGCGACCAGGAAGGGGGCCAGGACGGCGATCTGGGCCTCCTCGGATTCGTCGAGGGTGAGCCCGAACAACACCACGTAGGCGAGTGCCCCGACGACGAAGCACACTGCCGAGACCAGCAGCGCCCATAACTGGGGGTGGCGCGCGGCGAGGGGGCGCGACGAGGACGCCGACAGGGCAGGGGACTGCAGCACCTACGTCATCCTAGGTTCGGGCCGCGCCCAGGGGATCACCCAAACGGGTGAGGGGAATGCTCGGCGAAGTCCACCCGCATGGGCGATCCGGGACAGACGCTGGCCCGCAAGGCTGGACGACATGATGACGAACACCTCGACGGACCACGCGCCCACCCCGGCCAGACCGTCCTCCTCCGGCGCCTCGGTCCTTCGCCCGTTGGCCTACCACCGCCTCCTGCTGTCTCCGGCCCAGGGCACCCGCTGGTGGCGTCCGCTGGCCGTTGTCGGGGCCACGGTGGGCCTCTACCTCGCGTTCGTGCTTCCGCTGCTCATCCTCACGGTGGTCGCGATGGAGGGGACCTTCGGGGACCGCTGGATCCCGACCCCTGAGCTCAGCGACCCGTCGAACCCGGCCGACATGGTCGTGGGACTCGGCATGATCGCGCTCATGGTGCCGGCCGCGGCCCTGGGGATGCGCTGGGCTGGGCGCGCCCCCGGGATCCTGCACTCGGTGCGGCGGCGCGTGCGGTGGGAGCTTCTCCTGCGTGCCGGCGTGGTCCTCCTGCCGCTGTATGCGCTCGTCAACACGGCACAGTTCCTGGTCGCGCCGCCCGCGGACCTGGCTTGGCCGACGGTGAACGCGCACACCCTCCTCTTGTACGTCCTCTTCGTCCTCCTGGTTCCGCTGCAGTGCGCGGGGGAGGAGTACGTCTTCCGGGGCCTGCCGCTGCAGGTGTTCGGGACGTGGCTGCGCTCGCCCCTGTGGGGCATCCTCATCCCGGTGCCGTTCTTCGTGCTCGCGCACGGCTACGACTGGGTGGGACAGATGGACATCGCGGTGTTCGCCGTCTGCTTGGGGGCACTGACGTGGAAGAGCGGTGGGCTGGAGTGCGCCATCGTCTTGCACACCGCCAACAACCTGACGCTGTTCCTGCTCACGACGTTCAGCGCGTCTTCAACGCTGGAGCAGGGGGCCGTCGATCCGATCCTGTTGCTGATCAGTCTGCCCGTGACGCTCGGCAGCACCGCCTGGCTCTGGTGGTGGGTGTCGCGTCGCTACGGCGTGCGCGCGCTCGAGCCGGTGGTGGAGGTCGCCCGACGCGGCGCCACGTCTGAGTAGCGGCTATCCCTCCCCTCATTAATGTGATATCACTTAGCTATCAGATTCTAAGGAGGCGTCATGACACAGGGGACTGTGGTGCAGGAGGAGCCCTCGGTGGGCGGTCAGGCTGCCGGGCGGCCGGTGGGGCATGAGGGTACGCGCGTCACGATTGAGGAACGAACCGCGTGGTCCATGTCTGGAGCGGCGGCGCTGCTGCTCGCTCTCGTGCTCCTCGCGGGGTTCGGCTGGGGGATCGGCGGCGCGATCGCCGCGGACTCTGCTGGAACGCCGGTGAACGGGTGGGGTGTCGTGGGCGGAGTGGTGTCGCTGCTGGTGGGCATGCTGGTGGTGTCGTCGTTAACGATCGTCGCGCCCGGCGACACCAAGGTGACCCAGTTTTTCGGCCGCTACCTCGGCACCGTGCGCAAGCAAGGCCTGCTGATGACCGTGCCGCTGACGACCAAGAAGAAGGTGTCGGTCAAGGTCCGCAACTTCGAGACCAACGAAATCAAGGTCAATGACGCCGACGGCAACCCCATCACCATCGCCGCCATCGTCGTGTGGCAGGTCGCGGACACCGCGAAGTCGGTCTTTGCAGTCGAGCAGTACGAGGACTTCGTGACCGTCCAGGCCGAATCTGCCCTGCGGCATGTCGCTTCCTCCCACCCGTACGACTTCGCCGAGCCGGGGGAGGAAAGCCTGCGCGGTTCGACAGATCTGGTGTCGCGGGAGTTGGCCGAAGAGGTCGCTGCGCGCATCAAGATCGCGGGGCTGGAAGTCGTCGAGACACGGATCTCCTCCCTGGCCTACGCCCCCGAGATCGCCCACGCCATGCTTCAGCGTCAACAAGCCTCGGCCGTTCTCGCGGCGCGCGGCAAGATCGTCGAAGGCGCCGTCGGCATGGTCGAACAAGCCCTCGCTCGCCTGGAGGAGGACGAGGTCGTCACGCTGGACGATGAGCGCAAGGCAGCCATGGTCTCCAACCTGTTGGTCGTGCTGTGCTCGGATTCCCGGTCCACGCCGGTGATCAACACCGGGACGCTGTACGGGTGACGATGTCCGAGCCGAACGATGTGACGCCCGAGGCGTCCGCGTCCCGGCCCGCGGGGCGGCGGGAGCGCAAGTCGCTCCTGCTGCGCCTCGACCCCGCCGTCCACGAGGGCCTGGCCAAGTGGGCGGCCGACGACCTGCGCAGCCTCAACGCCCACATCGAGGTGTTGCTGCGCGAGGCGCTGAAGAAGGCGGGACGCGACGTCAAGGCGGCGCCGATCCGCAAGCCCGGCCGGCCACCGGCCGGCGAGTGATACCCCTCCCGCGCAGCCCTTCCTGGGACGCCGCCCACCCGTCCTCGGACGCCGCCGCCCCCCGGCGTCCGAGGGTGGGCGCATCCGGACGCTGTCAGGACGCCGCCGCATCGGGCCGCCGCCCGGGGAAGTGTCGGGCGCATCGCCTAGGATGGCCGTGACGAAAGGGAGGTCTGGCATGTCCATGTTCGGCACTGAGGGCGGCGGCTTCGACATCAACGCGCTGCTCGCCCAGGCGCAACAGATGCAGCAGCAGATGGCCTCCGCGCAGGCCGAACTGGCCGCGACGACCGTCGAGGGCACCGCCGGTGGCGACCTCGTGCGCGTCACCATGACCGGCGAGGGCGACGTGACGCAGGTCGTCATCGCTCCGGCCGCCATCGATCCCGAGGATCCCGAGACCCTGGGCGACCTTGTCGTCGCCGCCCTGCGGGACGCGTCCAACCAGGTCAAGTCGCTGGCCGCCGCGTCCATGCCGCAGATCCCGAACCTGCCCTTCTGAGCGGAGCGACGTTGTACGAGGGTCCCATCCAGACGCTGATCGACGAGCTGGGTCGGCTTCCGGGGATCGGCCCCAAGAGCGCCCAGCGCATCGCGTTCCACCTGCTCAACTCGGATCGCGACGAGGTCGAACGCCTCGCCACCGCGCTGCGCGAGGTCGTCGACAAGGTGAAGTTCTGCGACATCTGCTTCAACGTGTCCGAGGACACGACCTGCCGGGTCTGCCGCGATCCGCGCCGCGACCAGGCGAGCATCTGCGTCGTCGAGGAGTCCAAGGACGTCGCCGCGATCGAGCGCACCCGCGAGTTCCGCGGGCTCTACCACGTGCTCGGCGGGGCGATCAGCCCCATCGACCACGTGGGCCCCGAGGATCTGCACATCGCCGAACTACTGCGTCGCCTTTCCTCCCCGGTGGTCACCGAGGTCATCCTCGCCACCGACCCCAACCTTGAGGGCGAGGCGACCGCCACGTACCTCACGCGGCTGCTCGGCCCCACCGGCATCACCGTGTCGCGGCTGGCGTCCGGCCTGCCCGTCGGCGGCGATCTGGAGTTCGCCGACGAGATCACCCTCGGTCGCGCCTTCTCCGGGCGCCGCGCCGTCGGCGTCTAGGAACCACCACCCCCACCCACTCGCCAAGGAGCTGCTCCGTGCCCATCCGCCTGATCGCCACCGACATGGACGGGACCCTCCTGCGCAGCGACCACCGCACCATCAGCCCCCGGACGCGGGAGGCGTTCGCCGGCGCCCGCGAGGCCGGCATCGACGTGCTCGCCATCTCCGGACGCCAGCCCTACTCGATCGGCGCGATCGTCGCCGACTCGCCCCTGGACGGCGCCGTGGTCGGCAGCAACGGCTCCGTCGCCATGGATCTGCTCACCCGCGAGGTGCTGTTCGAGGAGACGCTGACGGTCGAGGCGCAGCGCGCGATCGTCGAGGGGATCCTCGCCGAGTTCCCGCACGCCAAGGTGTCGTCGTCGCGGGAGGCGGGCAACACCTACGTCACCCAGCACGGCTACGCGGGGCTGGAGGATCCGGGCGCCGAGATCGCCCGCTGGGAGGTTTCGCACCGCCGGGCCGATCTGGACGAGGTGCTCGCGGAGCCGTCGGTGAAGCTGGCCATCCTCGACCCGGGCGTGCCCGCGGAGTCCCTGCTGGCGCTGGCGCGCAGCCTCGACGTGCCGGGCGCCTTCCCGACGACGTCGGGCGCGCCGTTCCTGGAGATCGGCAAGGCGGGGGTCTCGAAGGCGACGGCGCTGGCGCGGTTCGCCGAGGCGCGCGGTTACGCCCCGGAGGAGGTCGTCGCGTTCGGCGACAACAACAACGACGTCGAGATGCTGCGCTGGGCCGGGCTGGGCGTGGCGATGGGCAACGCCGTCCCGGCGGCGCTCGCGGCCGCCGACCAGGTGACGTCCCACCACGACGAGGACGGCGTCGCGAAGGTCATCGAGCGCCTGCTCGCCTGACCCGCCGGCGACTTCGACTCCCGCCGCCGACCACTTCGGGTTAGCCCGTCGAGGACTTCCCGTTACCCCGTCGAGGACTTCGGCTCCCCCCGTCGAGGACTTCGCGTTACCGCGCCCATGACTTCGAGTAAACGCGCCGAGGACTTCGGCTGAGCGCGCCGAGGACTTCGGCACAGCGCGGCGAGGACTTCGGCCCAACCCGCCCAGGACTTCGGCCCAACCCGCCGAGGACTTCTGGTTTCGCTGTCGAGGACCTTCGCCCACCCGTCGAAGGCCTTCCGTTGGTTCGCCGCGAGCTGTCCGGTGAAGCGGTCGGCTCTCCCCGACTCCGCACCCGGGCAGACGCCCGAGCACCCGGCGAGCGCGCGGACGGCGTCCGAACGGCAGATCCTGCGACGGACCGCACGAACGGCCACCCCGGCGGGCGCGCGCGGTCGCGGAGTCCTAGGCTGGGACCATGCATGCCGTTTACGTCGAGCAAGCCGACCCCACCGACCCCCTCGCCGCCCTGCGGATCGGCGAGCGCCCCGACCCCACCGTCCCCGAGGGCTGGGCGAGGGTGAAGGTCGAGGCCGCCGCGATCAACCACCACGACGTCTGGTCGCTGCGCGGCGTCGGGCTGCCCGCCGACCGGATGCCGATGATCCTCGGCACGGACGCGTCGGGGCTCGCGGAGGACGGCCGTCCCGTGATCGTTCACTCCGTCATCTCGACGCCCGGCTGGATCGGGGACGAGACCTACGACCCCAAGCGCAGCCTGCTCTCGGAGCTGCACCAGGGCACCCAGGCCGAGTACGTCACCGTCCCGGCGTCCAACCTGGTGGCCCGGCCGGCGTTCCTCAGCCCCGAGGAGGCGGCCTGCCTGCCCACCGCATGGCTGACCGCGTACCGCATGCTGACCCACGACTCGGGCCTTTCGGGCCCCGGCACCGTGCTGGTGCAGGGGGCGTCCGGCGGCGTCGCGTCGGCCGCGATCGCGCTGGGCAAGGCGCTCGGCCACCGCGTCTGGGCGACGGCCCGCACCGAGGCCAAGCGTGAGTTCGCCCTGGAGCAGGGCGCGGACGCCGCCTACGAGACGGGCTCGCGCCTGCCCGAGCGCGTGGACGCCGTCATCGAGACGGTCGGCGAGGCGACGTGGTCGCACTCGCTGAAGTCGCTGCGTCCGGGCGGAACCGTGGTGGTGTGCGGGGCGACGTCCGGCCCCAACCCGTCCGCCGATCTCAACCGCGTCTTCTTCCTGCAGTTGCGTGTCATCGGCTCGACCATGGGCACCCGTCAGGAGCTCGGCGAGCTGATCGAGCTGCTGGGCCGCACTGGGCTGCGTCCGCGCGTCGATCGGGTCCTCCCCCTGGACGCCGCCCGCGACGGTTACGCCGCGGTGCTGGAGGGCGAGATGCTCGGCAAGGTCGTCCTGCGTCCCTGAACGTGCCCGATGCCGACCGGTGTGCCCGGACGCCGACGAGTGCGGCCCGGGCCGGATCAGTCGGTCCCGGCGCAAGTCCTCGACGGGCAGAGCCGAAGTCCTCGGCGCGGTAACTCGAAGTCCTCGGCGGGGTAAGCCGAAGTCCTCGGCGGGGTAAGCCGAAGTCATCGGCGGGGGTGGCCCCGGAGCGTGGCGCGGGCCAGGGCCCACTGGGCGCGCGGGGGCATGCGGGCGAACATGCCCCACATCGCGGCCAGCACCGGGGCGAGCGCCGAGTCCCTCGACAGGTAGGCCGCCTGGCTGCGCGGCGGCAGCCCTCCGAACGCCTCGAACAGCGCCCCGGTCCCCGTGACGTCGAGGCCGAGCAGCGCCCGCAGCCCGGCCGCGCGCGCCACGTCGGCCGGACGCCGCGGGTCGACCTCGTCGGGCGTCTCCCCGCGCGCCAGCGCACGCGACAGCCGGTCGGCCACCGCGAACGAGTGCGCCACCGAGTAGCCCGTCACCACGTGGCCGCCGCGCCCGGCGACCCCGGCCGCCAGCGTGCCCGGCAGGGGCGCCCGGTCGCGCCCCAGCATCGGGATCGAGACGATCTCGCGCTCCAGCGGCGCGGCGATCGCCCGCTCCGGGACGCCCCGCCGGGTCAGCCGCGTCCGGAGCCGGGCCTTCAGCTCCGCGATCGGCAGGCCCGGTGCCGCGGCCAGGCAGGTCTCCTCCAGCAGCACGCGGTCCTCGCCGAGGGCGATGGCGTACAGGAACGTCGGCACGCGGTCGAACGCGGTGCCTCCATTCTCGACGGTGTCGGGCGACACGACGGCCACGCCCCGAGTGGTGCCGGCCTCGGCGTCCGATCCCCGGCCCGGCGGGCGGTGCCAGTCGGTGCGCCAGTCCATCAGGAGGCCGGGGGCGCCGTCGAGCGCCGGGGCGGCGTCCTCGGCCCGCACGACGATCCCGAACGCCGTCTGGTGCGGTGACGGGTCGCCGGGCAGGACGCCGGACGGCCGGGCACCGCGGGCGTCCACCACCACGCGCGCCTGGGCGCGCAGCGCGAGCACGCCGCCGTCGTCGAGGCGTTCGCGCCGCACGGTCGCCGCGGAGAGGTCGTAGTGGTCGTGGACCGCCTTGTTGTCCAGCACCACGTAGCTCCGCTCCAGCGGGTGGGCGTCCTGCGCCACGATCCACGGGGACGCGGTGGCGTGCCGCACCACCGAGGGCGGCAGGGAGCCGAGCTCGTCGGCCCACAGGCCGTAGGTCGGCGTCCAGATCGCCGCGGGGCGCGGGTCGAACGCCACCACGTCCAGGCCGGCGGCGGCGCAGCGGCTCGCGAGGGAGCGGCCCGCCGGGCCCAGGCCCACCACGGCGACGTCGAACATGGCGCCCCTCCTCGTAGCCGGTCCTCGCCATCGTGCCATGGCCAGGCAGTACGCTGGCGCAATGCCCCGCCCCGCCGCGTCAGGATCGCGCCCCGCCGCGTCCGACCCGCGCCTCGCCGAGGGCTACCGGCGCTGCGCGGAGCTGACGCGGCGCCACGGCACCACGTACTACTGGGGCACCATGCTTCTCCCGCGGCGCCAGCGTCGCGACGTGTACGCGGTCTACGCGCTGTGCCGCCTGGCCGACGACATCGTCGATGAGCCCGACACCGTCGACAGCGCGCTGCCGACCCACCCCGACCCGGCGATCCGGCTGGCGCGGTTCCGCGACGGCTTCTTCGCCGCCCTGGACGCCGGCGGTAGCGACGACACGGTGATGGCGGCGATCGTCGAGAGCATCACCCGGCGCGGCACCGACCGCGAGTGCTTCGAGCGGTTCTTCGGCGCCATGGAGCTCGACCTGACGCGCACCACCTGGGCGAGCTGGGAGGAGCTCCGCGACGGCTACATGGAGGGATCGGCCGCCGTCATCGGGGAGTTGATGATGCCGGTGCTGGAGCCGCTCACCCCGCGCGCGGTCGGGCCGGCGCGCAGCCTGGGGCTGGCGTTCCAGCTCACCAACTTCCTGCGCGACGTCGGCGAGGACCTGGACCGCGGCCGCGTCTACCTGCCCCAGGACGACCTCGCCCGGTTCGGCGCCGACCCGCACGAGCGGCGCGTCACCCCGCAGTGGCGGGCGCTGATGACCCACCAGATCGAGCGCAACCGCGCCCTCTACCGCGACGCCCTGCCCGGGGTGCGGATGCTGCCGGCCCCGGGGGCGCGCTGCGTCATGAGCGCGCTGCGCATGTACTCCCTGATCCTGAACCGCATCGAGGACGCCGACCACGACGTCTTCACGACCCGGCACCGCGTGTCGCCGCGCACCAAGGCCGGCATCGTCGCCGACGTGCTCGCCCGCGGCCCCTACCGGACGCCGTCGCGCCTGCGCTGAGCCCACGCGGTCAGGATCCGAGCTCGACCACCATGCCGCGCAGCGAGTAGCCGGCGATGAGGTCGTCCCACCCGATCGACGGCGCCGTGACCAGCCGCGGCGACCGGCCCAGCAGCTCGCGCAGGAAGACGTCGGTCTCGATGATCGCCAGCGGACGCCCCGGGCAGGCGTGGGCGCCGTCGCCGAAGCTCAGCGCGCTGGCGTGCACCCCGGACGGCAGCGGGCGGCCCGGGCAGACCGCGAGCGGGTCGGACCCGACGGCGCGCTCGTCGGCGTTGGCCGGGCGCACCGCGACGTCGACCAGGTCGCCGGGCTCGATGGTGAAGGCGTCCTCGCCGTCGGTCACCGTGATGGGCGCGGTCGCGCGCCGGTACAGGTGCCCCACGACGGGCTCGACCCGCATGATCTCGTGCAGGATCGCGTGCCGCTCCGCCTCCGGCGCCCCGGCGTAGCGGGCGCGCAGGTCGTCGTCGGTGAGCAGGTACCACGACGCCATCGCGATGAACTCCCGGGTCGTCACCATCCCGGCGGTGCCGTAGGTGACGCACTCCACGAGGATGTCGGCGTCGCCGTACCCCTCGGCGATGAGGTGGCTGATCACGTCCTCGCGCCCCGCGCGGCGCCGCGCCCGGACGGCCGGACGCACGTCGAACAGGTGGAACCGCGCCACCGGCCACAGCCCGCGCCAGGCCGCCGCGCCCCATTGCCGCCGGGTACGGCCCAGGTCGCGGCGGGCGATGTCGAACGGGGGCTGGCGGAAGAACGAGACGAGCCGGCGGGACATGCGGGCGACGTCGGACTCGGTGAGTCCGACCACGGCCGCGGTCACCTCGACGGTGTACAGCAGCGCCACCTGCTCAAGGTCGAGGCGTCCGGTGGCGGCGAGCAGCCGCCGGGCGCAGGCCGTCATGTCGCCGACGTAGCGGCGCTCGACCACGCGCGGGGCGAAGTAGCGGGCCACCTTGGTGCGCTGCTCGTCGTGCAGCGGCCCGTCGGAGATCAGGATGGGGCGCAGCTTCACCCGCCCCTGCGGGATCGCCTCGGCGGTGAACCCCGCCTGCGTGGTGGCGTGCCGCGCGCGCAGCACCTGCCGCGCCGCCTCCAGCGAGCGGATGCGCCACACCGTGCTCACCCCCTCCCCGGTGGACGGCCGCCGCTCGACCCGGACGCCGGCCGGCTCGTCGGCGCGGTGCGAGCGCCGCAGCGTCATGCGGGGCTCCGCCGCCGGCGTCCCGCCGGCACGAGGCGTCCGCCCGGGCTGAGCAGCCCGTGCAGCGGGACGGTCCAGATGTCCTCGCCGCGCACCCCCCAGCCGGCCAGCAGCGTGTTGGCGGCCAGCACGCCGGTGACGGCGGCGCGCTCCATCAGGGCGATCGGCCAGTCGACGCGGAGGGCGTCCCCGGCGAGCACGAGGCCGGGGTACGGCGTCTCGACGGTGAGCCGGTCGGCCCACGGCGCGGGGCTCACCAGCCCGCAGTCGTCCTCGATCAGTAGTTCCTCGTGGACGATGCCCAGGGCGGCGGTCTCGGGCCAGATGCCGTGCAGCGAGGCCAGCAGCCGCGCCCGCGCCTGCTCCGGCGCGAGGCCCGCGGGAAGGGCGTAGCCGTGCAGTTCGACGACGCTGCCGCCGTGCTCGGCCGACCAGCGCGCCGCGCCGCCCTCGAAGCGCTCCAGCACCGAGACGTTGTCGAGCAGGTCGTAGCCGCTCGTGCCGAGGAAGGCGGGCCGTTCGGGGCCGACGGGGCCGTCCAGCCACAGCCGCAGCACCGCGAAGGGGGGCGCGTTCTCGGCGCTGGCGGCGCGCCGGTGCCAGTCGTCGCGCCCGGACGCCGACGCGCCGGGGGACGCGTCGGCGTCCGCCAGCGCGGCCAGCAGCCCCCGCGTGGTGCGCGGGTCGGTGGCCAGCACCACGGCGTCCGCGGACAGGGCGGCGGAGTCGGTCTCGACCCGCCACGGCCCGTCTTCCGCGACGGGCGGGACCACCCGCGTGGCGCGCTCGCCCAGCCGCAGCCGGACGCCGCGATCGGCGAGGTAGCGACCCAGGGGGGCCCACAGCGCGGTGTCGTAGTCGTCGTCGGGGACGTCGAACAGCAGCCCCTCCGAGGACCCGGTGAAGTAGCAGTGGAACATCGCCACCAGTTCGGCCGCGCCGAACCGCGTCGGGTCGGCGAAGAACGAGCGCGCGAACACCTCCAGGGCCAGGTGCCGGGCGCCCTCCGGGAAGCGCAGCCGATCCAGGAACGCCGCGGCGGACTCCCCGTCGTAGCGCTCGTGGCTGGCCGGGTACGACACCGAGATGAGCTCCAGCGCGCTGGGCAGGTGCACCGAGGCGAGCCCGCTCACCGGGAAGGTGGGGCTGGCCGCGACGAACGCCATCAGGTTGAGCGGCGGCGTCGTGGGCAGCCGGGCGAAGCCGTCGGTCAGTCCGTCCGAGCGCTGCAGCGGGTAGTCGGCCACGGGGACGAGCCGGGCCAGCGTCGGGTCGGCGCGGCGCAGCAGGGCACGCAGCGTGTAGTACTGCCGGAAGAAGGCGTGGAAGCCGCGGCTCATCGTGCGGCCGTCCGGGGTGGGCCACGCCCGGACGCGGCCGCCGAGCTGCGGCTGGGCCTCCAGCAGCGTGACCCGCACCCCGCGCTCGGCCAGGATCGTCGCCGCGCCCAGGCCCGCGATGCCGCCGCCGACCACGACGACGTGCCGCTCGGCGGCCGGCCGGGCCCTCCCGGGCCGGGCGGGATGGCGCACGGCGGTGCGGTCGCGCCCCGGGGGGAGCGGCCGGGGGGAACGGGTGCTCACGGCGTCCCCTCCGGACGCCGCGCCAGCACCGTGTGCAGGATGCCGCGCTGCCAGCCGGTGCCGGGATGCCGGCGGATGTCGGTGAGCCCGGCGCGCTCGAGCCGGGCGATCAGCTCGGCGGGTGAGTCGTTGGCCAGCACGCTGCGCCACAGGTAGCGGTAGATGGCCGGGTTCGCGCGCAGCACCGTGGCCAGCGGCACGACGACGGCCCAGCACACCGCCGTCCAGACCGCCTTGGCGCGCGCCGAGTGCCGCACGTGGTAGTCCTGCAGCACCACCCAGCCCCCCGGCCGGACGCGCGCGACCAGCTGGGCCACGGCGGCGTCGCGGTCGGGCTTGGGGATGTTGCGCAGCAGGTAGGACGCCATCAGGCCGGCCGCGGGCGGCCAGCCCCCGTCGGCGGCGGCGCGCCCGAGTTCCTCGGCGCGGGCCTGCACGAACGCGACCCGGGGTGGCCACGGCTTGGCGCGGGCCTGGGCGAGCATGCCCGCCGACGCGTCCACCCCGATCACCTCGACGCCGTCGCCCGCCTCGGCGAGCAGCGCGCGGGTGGAGAGCCCCGACCCGCAGCCCACGTCCAGCAGCATCGGGGCGCCGGGGCGGGGCCCGGCCAGGGCGGCGTCCACGAGCGCTCGGGCGGCCCGGTGCAGCGCCGCCCCATAACCCGGGTTGAGCATTGTGAGAAGATCATAGCGTGACGCAGCACGATCGAACTCATCGCTCAGGGTCGACCCGTCGGCCGGGGACGCCTCGCGCTCCGCGCCGTCAGGCTGGTCTGCTGGCCGTCTCATGGAGCCACCCTACGGGGGGCCTTCGGAGGCGGGGCGCTGCCCGGCGCCCGCCGCCACGCGCCCACGCGGGGCTCCTCGTGAGCCGCCGGCGCGATGCCGACGCCCGCGACGCGGCCCGGCTCGGCCCCCCGCCGCGGGACGCCGGCGCGCCGCCGGCCCCGGCCGACGACCTGGTCGTGCTGGTCGACGACGACGACCGCCCCCTGGGCGCCGCGCCCCGCCTGGCCGTGCACGACGCGCACACCCCGCTGCACCGGGCGTTCTCGCTCTACCTGGTCGACGAGCGCGGCGAGGTGCTCATCACGCGCCGGGCGCTGGGCAAGTCGACGTGGCCCGGCGTGTGGACCAACGCGTGCTGCGGCCATCCGCGCCCGGACGAGCCGCCCGCCGACGCCGTCCGGCGCCGCCTGCGCGAGGAACTCGGCGTCGAGGTCGACGCGTTGGCCTGCGCGCTGCCCGCGTTCCGCTACCGGGCCGTGGACGCCGGCGGCGTGGTCGAGAACGAGATCTGCCCGGTCTTCGTGGGCCGGATCCGCGGCGAGCTGCGGCCCGACCCCGACGAGGTCGCCCAGCACGCCTGGGTGCGCTGGGAGGACCTGGTGAAGGCGTGCCGGGCGACGCCGGAGGTGTACAGCCCCTGGTCGGTGCTCCAGGTGGCCGCCCTGGCCGCGGCCGGCGGCGTCGAGGCGCTGATCCCGCACCAGGAGGCCGAGCCGTCCGCGGAGGCCACGTTCGGCGCCGTCGACGCGCTGCTGGAGGCCGAGGGTGAGCGCCTGGAGGGGCTGTGGCAGCGCTACGCCCCCCGCGGCGTGGCCGACGTGATCGGCGCCGAACCCGGCGACCTGCCGACCTGGCTGCGGTCGCTGCGCGCCGCCGGCGGCAAGCGCATCCGGACTCAGATGTGCCACTGGGGCTTCGTCGCCTCGGGGGGCGCCCTGGACTCCCCGCAGCACGCCCAGGTGGTGCGCTCGGCCGCCGCCCTGGAGACGCTGCACCTGTTCGCGCTGATCCACGACGACGTGATGGACGGCTCGGTGACGCGCCGCGGCGTCCCGGCCGCCCACGTGGTGGCCGCCGCGCGGCACCGCCAACTGCAGGCGCACGGCTCCTCGGAGCGGTTCGGCGAGAGCCTGGCGATCCTGCTGGGCGACCTGGCCCACTCCGAGGCGGACCGGCTCACCCACACCCTCCCGCTCGAGATGCGCGACTACTGGTACGACCTGTGCCTGGAGCTGATCGTGGGGCAGCGCGCCGACCTCACCGGCGGCGCCTCGGGCCGCACGGACCGGGCGCACGCCGAGCAGGTGGCGGCGCTGAAGTCGGGCGCCTACTCGATCCAGCGGCCGCTGCACCTGGGCGCGCTGGCGGGCGGGGCGTCGCCCGAGCAGTCCGGCGCCCTGGAGCGCTTCGGGCACCACCTGGGCCGCGCCTTCGCCTGGCGCGACGACATGCTCGGGGTGTGGGGCGACAGCGCGCGCACCGGCAAGCCGGTCGGGGACGACCTGCGCGAGGGCAAGGCCACCCTGATCTGGGTGCTGGGCGTGGAGCGCCTCACTGGGCGGGACGCCGTCGCGATGCGGCGGGTCGGCACGCTGATGTTCGCCGACGACGACGTGCACCGGCTGCAGCGGGCGCTGGAGGAGGCCGGGGTCCGCGACGAGATGGAGCGGCTCATCGACGCCGAGGTGGAGGCCGCCGAGGCGATCCTCGACGGCTCGCCGCTGACGCCCGCCGGCATCGCCGGGCTCCGCGGCGCCGCCCACGACATCGCGTGGCGCTCGACATGAGCCACGTCGTGGTGATCGGCGCCGGGCTGGCCGGCCTGTCGGCGGCCTGCCACCTGGTCGGGGACGGCCACCGGGTGACCGTGGTCGAGAAGGAGCCCGTGCCCGGGGGGCGCTCCGGACGGCTGACCCGCGACGGGTTCACGTTCGACACCGGCCCCACGGTGCTCACGATGCCCGCCCTGATCGACCGTCCGCTACGGGCGGCGGGCTCGAGCCTGGCCGAACGGCTCGAGCTCAGCGTCCTGGACCCGGCCTACCGCGGCTTCTTCGCCGACGGCTCGACCCTCGACGTGCGCCACGGCCACGAGGCGATGCGCGCCGAGATCGCCGCCGAGTGCGGGCCCCGCGACGCCGCCGCGTTCGACGACTTCGTGGTCTGGCTGCGGGAGCTGTACGAGGTCGAGATGCCGCACTTCATCGACCGCAACTTCGACGGCCCCCTCGACCTGCTCGCCCGGCCGCGGGCGGCGCTGAGCCTGCTCCGCCTGGGCGCCCTGGGCCGGCTGGGGCCGATGGTGCGGCGGCGCTTCGACGACCCGCGGCTGCACCGGCTGTTCTCCTTCCAGGCCATGTACGCCGGGCTCGACCCCGAGCGGGCGCTGGCGATCTACGCCGTCATCACCTACATGGACTCGATCGAGGGGGTGTACTTCCCGCGCGGCGGGATGCGCGCCGTCCCCGACGCCCTGGCCGGGGCCGCGGCCGACGCCGGCGTCGAGTTCCGCTACGGCACGAGCGTGACGAGCCTCGTCCGGGACGCCGCGGGCGCGGCGCGCGGCGTGGTGCTGGACGACTCCCGCACGCTGGCCGCCGACGCCGTGGTCTGCACGATCGACCTGCCGACCGCATACGAGTGGCTGCTGCCGGGGCTGCGTCCGCCGCGGGCCGTCGCCGGCGTCCTGGGCGGGCGCTACTCGCCCTCGGCGGTGGTGTGGCACGTCGGCGTCCGGGGGGTGCCGCAGCGGTTCGTGCACCACAACATCCACTTCGGGGCCGACTGGGCCGGGGCGTTCGACGACCTGCTGCGACGCGGCACGACGATGGCCGACCCGTCGCGGCTGGTGACGGTGCACTCCCTGGACGATGCGGACGCCGCCCCCGAGGGCTGCAGCACGCTGTACGTCCTGGAGCCGGTGCCGAACCTCGAGGTGGGCGGCATCGACTGGTCGCGCAGGCGCGAGCCGATGCGCGCGAGCCTGCACGCGTTCCTGGTGGAGGCGGGCTACCCGTCCGACATCGTGGTCGAGGAACTCGTCACGCCCGACGACTGGCTGGCGCAGGGGATGGCCGCCGGGACGCCGTTCGCGCTGGCGCACACGTTCCCCCAGACGGGCCCCTTCCGGGCCCCCAACGTCGACCGGCGCGTCCCGCGCCTGGTGTTCGCCGGGTCCGGGACCGTGCCGGGCGTCGGCGTCCCCATGGTGCTGCCGTCGGGGCGGCTGGCGGCCGAACGCGTGGCCGAGCTGCTCGGCCGCTGACGCCGCAGGGCGGCGGACGCCGGAGCCGAACCGGGGGCGGGACGGGACGCGCGCGGCCGGTCACCCGGCGTAGCGGATCTCCACCCGTCGGTTCTTCGCCCGTCCCTCGGGGTTGTCCTCGCCGCCCTTCTCGTTCGGCTCGACGGGCTTGGTCGCCGCGAACCCCTCGACCGTGAGCGCGAGGTCGGGGCGGGCGGCGCGGATCGCCCCGGCCACCGCCTCGGCCCGCTCCTGCGACAGCGCCGCGTTGCGGGCGGCCGAGCCGATCGAGTCGGTGTGCCCGCCCACCGAGACCTTGGCGCCCTGCGGCACGTCCTGGACGAGCTCGGCGATCTTCGCGGGGCCGGCCTTGGGCAGTTCGGCCTTGTCGAACACGAAGAGGATGTCGGAGCTGAGCGTCACCACCTGTTCCGACCCCTGCGTGGTGCGCTCCTCGACCGGACGCGTCCGGGCCTCGATCGGTGCGGTCTTCGGGTCGATCGGGAAGATGCTCGCCGCCAGCTCGGCGTCGCTCGGGGTGGGCAGCGGCTCGGCGGCCGCCGGAAGGGCCAGGATCAGCGACGCCGCGAGGGCCACGGCGCCCGCGCAGGCGCGCCGCATGCGGCGGGCGGCGTGCGCGTCGGCGGCCCGGCCCCGATCGGCGCTCGCCGAGCCGGGGGTCGCGGCGATCACGAGATCGGCGCGCCGGGGACGGCCGGCACGTTGTCGGCGAGCACCGCGTCGATCGTCGTCACGGACTCCGGCGGGGCGGCGAACACCGCGTAGGCGTACAGCGTCTGACCCGGGCGGAACGTGACCCCCTGGTCGTCGGTCTGGACGGCCGAACCGTCGGCCCGCACCACCTCGTGGAGCGTCAGGTTCGTGGTGTCGACCAACTGCGGACGCCAGGAACTGTTGCCGAGGTAGTGGTAGAGCATGCGCGGCTCGTCGCTGGCCCCGTCGGCCGCCGTCACCGTGAACGCATAGGACGCGAGCACGGTCTTTCCGGACCGCTTGAGCCCCAGCAGGTCGACCCTCTTCGTGGCGTTCGGGTCGCCCTCGACCACGGCCGCGGTCGTGGAGGAGGCGATCGGCTTGGGCGGGTTGGCTGGGTCGATGCCCGCCTTGGACGCCTCCGCCGCGGCGGCCTCGGCGCTCGGGTCGGCGGACGCGGCGGCGGTCGCGCCCGGCGCGCTGCTGGTGCCGCCGGCCGGCGGGGTGGACGCCTGCTGGGGCCCACCGCCGGAGCAGCCGACCAGCAGGAGGGACGAGGCCACGGCCGCGGCCTGGCCCCGCTCATCGCCACCGCCCTCGTAGGCTGGGCGAGCGGGCAGATCTGGCCCGTGGTCGTCTACGTCGCCGTGATCTGCCTGGTGGGCGCCATCGCCACCGCGACCGCCTCCATCCGGCCCGACACCGCCGACGCCGGGCGCCTGCACGAACTCAACGAGGGAGCCACGGCATGACCAGGATCCTCCTCAGCGGCGGTCACGTCGTCGACCCGGACGCCGCCCGCCCCGTGCGCGCCGACGTCCTGGTCGAGGACGGCGTCATCGTCGCCGTGGGGGAGGGCCTGGACGCCGGCGACGCCACCGTCGTCGACGCCGCCGGACGCTTCGTCCTCCCTGATCGACGCCCACTCCCACACCGAGGGCGCCGTCTTCGACCCCGACGTACAACTCGGCCTGCTGCGCCAGGGCGTCACCACGGTCACCGGCGGCCAGGACGGCGTCTCCTACGCTCCCGGCGACGGGGAGTACGCCTCGTGGTACTTCGCCGCCATCAACGGCGAGCACCCCGACTACGTAGGCCCCCGCGTCGCGGACCTCCTGGCCGGCTACGACGGCCGCGTCCCGGTAAACGTCGCCTACACCGTCCCCGCGGGCACCGTCCGCCACGAGGTGATGGGCGCGGAGAACCGGCCCGCCACCGAGCACGAGCTCGCCGCGATGGTCGCGCTCGTCGCCGAGGGGCTGGCCGACGGCGCGGTCGGGGTCTCGACCGGGCTCGACTACACCCCTGGCCTGTTCGCGGACGCCGACGAGATCGCCGCAGTGTGCGCCCCGCTCGCCGGCACCGGCCTGCCGTACGTGTCCCACATGCGCGGCGGCTACGAGGAGAACGCCCGCGTCGGCGTCGAGGAGGCCGGACGCATCGGCCGGGCAGCCGGCGTCGGCGTCCACCTGTCGCACTTCCACCCCCGCGCCGACCTGGCCCACGAGCTGATGGAGTGGCTGGACGCCCAGGGCGTCAGCGCCAGCTACGACGCCTACCCCTACACCCGGGGCTGCTCGATCATGGGCATGATGCTGCTGCCGCCGGAGCTCAACGCGCTGCCGCCGGCCGAGGCGGTCGCCGTCATCCCGACCCCGAGGGGCGCGACCGCGTCCAGCGCTCGGTCGAGGACCTGGGGCGCCTGTTCTCCCACCCCGCCCACCTGGGAGGCTCGGACGGCATCTTCATCGGCCAGCACCCGCACCCGCGGGCCCGCGGCACGTTCGCGGCCTTCCTGGCCACCTACGTGCGCGAGCACGGCTTCTGGGACTGGCCCACCGCCGTGCGGCACCTCTCGCGGGGCGCCGCCCTGCGGTTCCGGCTCGGCGAGCGCGGGATGGTGCGGCCCGGCGCCGTCGCCGACCTGATCCTCGTCGACCCGGACGCCGTCGCCGACACCTCCACCTACCCCGAGCCGCTGGGCCTGGCCGTCGGCATCGACGACGTTCTGGTCGCCGGCGTCCCGGTGCTGGCGGGCGAACGCCTCACCGGCGCCCTGCCCGGCGGCGGCCTCCGCGCCGCCCCGCCGGCGGCGTGACCCGCCGGACCCACCGTTCCGACCCCCGACCCTCCACGAAAGGAACCCCATGACCGACATCATCAAGCAGGCCATCGTCACCGCCGAGGCGCCCCGGCCGGCGGGGCCGTACAGCCAGGGCATCGTGAGCGGCGACCTGCTGTTCACGGCCGGATTCGGCCCGCAGGACCCGGCCACCGGCGAGGTGCCCGCGAGCGTCGCCGACCAGACCGGGCAGGTGCTGACCAACATCAAGAACGTGCTCGCGCAGCACAACGTCGGCATGGACGACGTGCTCAAGACGACCGTCCACCTGGCCGACCTGGCCGACTTCGCCGAGTTCAACGACGCCTACGCGGAGTTCTTCTCCCAGCCGTACCCGGTGCGCACCACCGTCGGCTCGCAGCTGGCGAACATCCTCGTCGAGATCGACGTGGTGGCCCGCATCCCGCGCTGACCCCTCAGCGGCCCGGCCGCCACCGGGCCGGCGCCGCGGCGACCCTGTTCCCGGTCGCCGCGGCGTCGTCGCGACGTGTGGCAGGGTTCGATGGCATTTCCCCCACGGTCGATCCCCGCCCTCCGGGCGTTCCTCCTAGCCACGGAGGTGGCCCCTCTCGTCGAGCGTTGCGGAAATGCCAGAACCGGAGCGCAGGGCTCCCGGTGGTCGGCAGCGGAGCAGCGAGCGCCCCCACTTGGCCGGGGTTGAAGCCGCCCGTATCATGGGAGGGTCCGCACGGCTGTGACGGGGCCATCACCCCCGAGCTGCCGGAAGAACGGCCCCGCGAGGGGCTCATTAGAACCGGCCGCGGCGCACAAGGAAGCGGGACGCCTCGGCGTCCAAGGAGGGTGGTACCGCGGGGCGAGAGCCTCGTCCCTTCGTCCGAACGAGGAACGAAGAGGATGAGATGACCACCCAACCCGGGTACAACGCCGTCGCGCCGCAGGTAGACCTTCCCGCGATGGAGCATGAGGTGCTCGCCTTCTGGCGCGATCACGGCACATTCGAGCGCTCCCTGGCCCAGACGGACGGTGCGCCTCGCTGGACCTTCTACGAGGGCCCGCCGACCGCCAACGGCATGCCGGGCACCCACCACATCGAGGCCCGTTCCTTCAAGGACATCTTCCCCCGGTTCAAGACCATGCAGGGCTTCCACGTCGAGCGGAAGGCGGGCTGGGACTGCCACGGCCTTCCCGTCGAGTTGGCCGTCGAGAAGGAACTGGGGTTCGCCGGGAAGGCCGACATCGAGGAGTACGGCGTCGAGGCGTTCAACGATCGCTGCCGTGCCTCGGTGACCCGCCACGTCGACAAGTGGTCCCAACTGACCGAACGGATGGGCTACTGGGTCAACCTGGACGACGCCTACTGGACGATGTCGACCGAGTACGTCGAGTCGGTGTGGTGGTCGCTGAAGGAGATCCACTCCAAGGGGCTCCTCGTCGAGGATTACCGCGTCGCCCCGTACTGCCCCCGCTGCGGCACGACGCTGTCGGACCACGAACTCGCGCAGGGCTATGAGGACGTCGTCGATCCGTCGGTGTACGTCCGGTTCCCGCTGACCTCGGGCCCGCTCGCCGGTCAGGTCGACCTGCTGGTGTGGACGACGACGCCGTGGACGCTGGTCTCGAACACGGCGGTCGCCGTCCACCCCGACGTCACGTACGTGGTCGCCCGTCATGGCGAGGACGCCCTCCTGGTTGCCGAGCCGTTGGCGCTGAAGGTGCTGGGGGAGGAATGGACGCTGGGGGAGACGTTCGGCGGACGCGAGTTGGAGCGCTGGACGTACCGGCGTCCCTTCGATCTCGTCGACTTCCCCGAGACCCCGGGCGGCACCCACTACGTCATCCTCGCCGACTACGTCACCACCGAGGACGGCACCGGTCTGGTCCATCAGGCGCCCGCTTTCGGTGAGGACGACATGCTCACCTGCCGCGCCTACGGCTTGCCGATGGTGAACCCCATCCGTCCTGACGGCACGTTCGAACCGGAGATCGCCCTGGTGGGCGGGCAGTTCTTCAAGTCGGCCGACAAGATCTTGCTGGAGGACCTGACCGAGCGGGGCCTGCTGTTCCGCAAGCTCGACTACGAGCACAGCTATCCGCACTGCTGGCGATGCCACACCCCGCTGCTCTACTACGCCCAGCCGTCGTGGTACATCCGGACGACCGCGATCAAGGAGGAGTTGCTCGCCCAGAACGAGGCGACCACGTGGCATCCGGAGACCATCAAGCACGGCCGTTACGGCGACTGGCTGAAGAACAACGTCGACTGGGCGCTGTCGCGCAAGCGCTATTGGGGCACGCCGCTGCCGATCTGGCGATGCTCGGAGGATCACCAGGTGTGCGTCGGCTCGCGCCAGGAACTTTCCGAGCTCACCGGTCGGGACCTGTCCACGCTGGATCCGCACCGCCCGTTCGTCGACGATGTCACGTTCGATTGCCCGACGTGCGGACGCGAATCGCGTCGCGTCCCGGAGGTCATCGACGCCTGGTATGACTCCGGTTCGATGCCGTTCGCGCAGTGGGGGTACCCGTGGGTGGAGGGCTCGAAGGAGAAGTTTGAGCGGGCGTTCCCGGCTGACTTCATCTCTGAGGCCATCGATCAGACGCGCGGCTGGTTCTACTCGCAGATGGCCGTCTCGACGCTGGTGTTTGGCGAGTCCGACTTCCGCACCGTCGTGTGCCTGGGACTGATCCTCGCTGAGGACGGCCGCAAGATGTCCAAGCATTTGGGCAACATCTTGGAGCCGATCCCTCTCATGGATCGGCATGGGGCGGACGCGGTGCGCTGGTTCATGCTGGCGGGCGGTTCGCCGTGGGCGTCACGACGTGTGGGTCACTCGACGATCCAAGAGACCGTCCGCAAGGTGTTGTTGACGTTCTGGAACGCGGTCAGCTTCCAGTCGCTGTACGCCCGCACCAGCGGCTGGGCTCCTGTCGGGGCTGCCCCTGCCGTCGCGGATCGTCCGGTTATGGACCGGTGGCTGGTCGCCGTCCGCAACCAGCTCATCGACCAGGTGACGGCCGCGCTGGAGGCCTACGACACCCAGCGTGCCGGTGCTTTGCTCAGCGACTTCGTCGACGACCTGTCGAACTGGTACGTGCGCCGCTCGCGGCGTCGGTTCTGGGCGGGCGACGAGGCGGCATTGTGGACGCTGCACGAAACGCTGGACGTGGTCGCGCGGCTGATGGCGCCGATGGCGCCGTTCATCACCGAGCAGGTGTGGCAGGACATGATCGTCCCTGCCGTGCCGGGGGCCCCCGAGTCGGTGCATTTGGCCGCCTGGCCGACGGTGCAGGGCGAGGGCGTGGACGCCGACCTGATTGAGTCGATGGGCGTCGCTCGACGCCTGGTGGAGCTCGGACGCGGGGCACGGTCGGAGGCACAGGTGAAGACTCGCCAACCGCTGCGGCGCATCCTGGTGCCGGGGGCGTCCTTCGCGAAGCTGGGGGCCGAACTGGTCGCCGAGATCGCCAACGAGCTCAACGTGGGCGCGGTGGAGTCGTTCGCGTCCGCGGGCGACGTGGTCGACTACACGGCCAAGGGCAACTTCCGTGCGCTGGGCAAGCGATTCGGCAAGGACACCCCGAAGGTCGCCGCCGCGATCGCCGCCGCCGACGCGGCCGCGCTGGCCGCGGAGTTGGAGGAGAAGGGCTCGGCGAGCGTCGACTTCGACGGGGGAACCGTGGTGAGCGCCGAAGAGGTGCTGATCTCGGAGCGTCCGCGGGCGGGCTGGTCGGTGGTCAACGAGCAGGGCGAGACGGTGGCCCTGGATCTGGAACTGACCCAGGAACTCGTGCGGGCTGGCTTGGTCCGCGAGGTCATCCGCCTGGTGCAGGAGCAGCGCAAGAGTTCCGGGCTGGAGGTGTCGGACCGCATCGCGCTCACCTGGGCGGCCGAGGGCGAACTGGCCGAGGCGTTGCGTGAGGCGTCCGGGTTGGTCGCTGATGAGGTGTTGGCTACGTCGCTGACCGAGGGTGAGCCGTCCGGTGACGTCGCCACAGATGAGGGCCTGGGACTGCGCTTCGCGCTGAAAAAGGCCTGATCCGGGCTGGGTTTCCGCTGAGAAGGGGGTCGTCGCGCAAGCGGCGGTCCTCTTCTGAACTCTGGGCAGGAGAGACCCCGCGCGTGCCCCTGTGGATAAGACACCCCTGCCTAAAAACGAGCACGCAGGCTATGTCACATTGAGGTATCCCCCACCCCGGAGGCATTTCTGATGGCTTATGTGAAGCGTGTCTGTTCGCTGGTTGTTGGTGTGGCGTGCGTTGCGTGGGCTGGCTGTTCGTCCAGCCCGGTAGTGACCCCTTCCCCCTCCGCGACGTTGGTGTGTGTTCCAGAAGCCGGTGGTGATCCGGTGGTGTGTGGGCCGATTGAGTTTGAGCAGGCGCAGCGTCGGGATGCGTTGTATGCGGAGGCTGAGGCGGTGTATCGGCGGTATTGGGCGGAGGTGCAGAGGGTTGAGTTGAGTGCTCATCCTGTTGTGACGCCGGAGCTTGAGGCGGTGACGGAGCCTCGGTTTCGGGAGCTTCTTCGACAGGCGTTTGTGCAGGCGGAGGGGAGGCAGCGTGTTAAGGGGGAGGGTTCGGTTGTTTGGGTGAGGCGTGCTCCTGGGGTGTCTCGGTATGGGTCGGTTGTGGCTGTGGATGCGTGTACGGATGGGCGGAATGCGCGTTACCGGGAGCGGGAGGGTGATGCTGAGCCGGGAGGGGTCGTTGAGCATCGCTTGTTCTTCACTCGGTTTGGTATTGATGCTGGGTTGCGCATTGTGGGGTCCGAGTTCGTGGACGTCGAGACATGCTGAGGCGTGGGTCCGTGATGCTTGCTGTGGAGTTGACTCCCTACCTGGAGGAAGCCCGCTCCGGGTCGTCCCACTCGCTGCCGGGTGTCACGTCAGGAGAGTGAGTCGCACCCCCGTTCGAGGTGAGAGACGAAACGCGGCGGGGCGAAGCCGCTGCGGGATCGGCAGCACCGACGGCGGATCCTGCCCACGCATCGTCACGCTCACCTGTGTCCGCGAACTGGGCAGCGGAGTCGGTCGACAAGGGCGCGTTGGGCTCAGTGTGTGCGACTGGCGCGTCCCAGGGGGTGACGGCCCACAAGCTCGATAGCCGCACCAGCAGAGTGCCGGCGACGAGCAGAAACGGACCAAGCATCCAGATAAGAGGCGTGATGAGGCGGAGAATTCCTAGGAACGCCGACGGAGTGTCCTCGTCGGTGGCGGAGATCCCGGACTGGGGATTGAAAGGTACGCCTGCAGGAGGAAAAGGACTGCGCCCGCAACGAGACAGTTCCAGCCTTCACGCCTGACTTTTTGTTCCCGACTCGACATGGCGAAAGCCTAAACGCCTCACCCCCGTTAGGGGACGGGAGATGAGAATCCACGGGATTGGCGATGGAGTTCGCTGACCGCCCTGTGCGCACAGTCTGCGTGTCAAAGAAGTAGGGGCGTGCACCAGCCGCTGCCCTGGCCAGGACCACCGATCTGGGCTAGTTCCACCCAGATCGGTGGGAGGCGGTCGTTACCGCTGCGGGGGCTGGATCGGCTCGACGATCACCGCAGTGCCGTAAGCGCAGAACTCAGTGAAGCTCCCAATCGCACCAGAGTCGAAACGCATCGCGATGACCGCATTCGCGCCACGCTGCTGGGCTTCGGCCCACATGCGCTCCATGACCTCGAAACGAGACTCGTAGATCACCCTCGTGTACTCGGGCATCTCCCCGCCGGCGAGCGCACGGAATCCTGCGGTGAAGTTCTGGCCGAAATTGGCTGAGCGGACGGTAAGCCCCATGACTTCACCAAGCACCCGCGTGATGCGGTAACCGGGGATGTCGTTGGTTGTGACGGCGAACATGGGGGTCTCGTTTCTCTGAGTGGGCGTTGCCGGGAGGTGTCGTCGTGGCAACACCGTCGCCCGCACCTCGTGGGCGACGATATACCGCCGCTGAGGGCGTCGGCTATGACTCCCTCCCAGAGTGCCCCGTGCAGTGCCCCCCTCCGCGAGCGAGCGCCGTCCGAGGGTGTCGGTGGCATGCGTGCTCAGGTGCGCTCCTTGGTTGGCCTTCGCTAGCGGGATAGGGTGATTGCATGTTCAACGCAACTCGGACCGCTGGGGTCGCCGACGTGCGCGTGGGCAGCTGTTGTCGCTGTTGCTGATCGGCCCGACAACGCTCCTTGGTCATTCCCGTGATACTCCCGGGCGCCCATCTCTTGCTCCTTGACGGTCGGTGTTCTGCCGTCACCCGCCACGCACGCGTGGCCCCACGATTCCCCGCTGACAGGAACGCTCTCATGCCACGCTCGTCCACCGCCTCCGCACAGATCGACCCGCGCAGCCCGCGGTTCGGCGCCATCATCACCTCCGTCCTCCTCGCTGTCGTCCTCGCCCTGGGGCCCGGATCCGTGCCCGGGTTCGTGGTGCTGATCGTGCAGACGCTCGCCTTCGCCGCCGGTTCGCTCCTCGGCTTGGGCGCCCAGCCCTGGGGCATCCTCTACCGCCGGTTTGTCCGGCCTCGTCTGGCCCCGCCCGCTGATCTGGAGGACGCCCGCCCGCCGCGCTTCGCTCAAACGGTCGGCCTCGTGTTCGCGCTGGCAGGCGTGGCCGGATGGGTGCTCTCCCTGCCGGTGTTGTTCTTTGCCGCGATCGCTTTCGCGTTCATCGCCGCCCTGCTGAACGCTGTGTTCGACTTCTGCCTCGGCTGCGAGGTGTACCTGCTCGGCAGGCGCATTCTCGGCTCGTCGACCGCACACTGGGGCCGTCGTGACCGGGTTGTGGGTGCTCCTGGGGGCGGTCGTGGTTGCGCTCTCGTTTGGCCTGTATCGCCATCTCACGGACGGGCGCGCCCGGGCTGTTGCCGTGTCGTCCGTGCCCCACCTCGACGCAACAGGCCTGGGACGTGACCTGGGTGATCAAGCGACGTTCGTACAGTTCTCCTCGACGGTGTGCGCGCCCTGCCGTGCGACCCGCGCGCTCCTCGCCGACGTTACGGCCGCTCGACCGGGCGTCGTCCACATCGAAGTCGACGCCGAAACCCGCCTCGACCTGGTGGAGAGGTTTGGCATCATGCGCACCCCCACCGTGCTCCTCCTGGATTCCGACGGCCTGGTCCGGCGACGCATCGTCGGGGCTCCTCGGAAAGCCGAAGTCCTTGATGCGCTCGATGAGGCGATTCACGCCGCCTGACCGCCGCCCCTGCCCGACTCCGTGGAAGGGGTCGCTCTCGGTCTGCGCCCCGGCCCTGATGTGCAGCATCGGCGCGCGAGAGGTGCGCGATCACGGCCTCCCCTGAGGAGATCTCCTCAACGACGTTCTTTCGGGTGGGTCGAGACCCCCAGGACGAGTTCAAGGCTCTGCCAAACTGAGGCTTCCCCCCCCCCAGGAGGTAAACCCCCATGGATCCTTTGAAGTGCGTCGGTTCGCTCATGGTTGGCGTGTGGTGTTCTGCCGTAGTGGGCTGCTCATCAGGAGTGTCATCGGCGCCGCCGGTAGGGAGCCCGTCGCCGTCTGCGACGTTGGAGTGTGTTCCAGAAGCCGGTGGTGATCCGGTGTCTTGTGGGCCGATTGAGTTTGAGCAGGCGCAGCGTCGGGATGCGTTGTATGCGGAGGCTGAGGCGGTGTATCGGCGGTTTTGGGTGGAGACCTTGAGGGGGGAGCAGCTTCGGGATCCGAGTGTGACGCCTGAGTTGGAGGCGGTCACGGGCGGGGTTTTCCGGGGATCGGTCGGTGAGGTGTTGGCCCAGTCGCAGGGGCGTCCGCGTGTGAGTGGTGAGCCTCAGCTTGTGTGGGTGCATCGTCTGCCGGGGCGGAGTAGGGCTGGTTCTATCGTGGCTTTGAGTGCATGTACTGATGCGCGGGATGCGCGTTTTGCGAATCCTGGTGGTCAACCTACGTCGGGCCTTAGAAGCGAAAACAGGTTTTACTTTTCGCGTGATGCCGAGGGTGCGCTCCGGATCGTCGATTCAGAGTTCCGTGAGGTCGAATCCTGCTGAGCTAGCGGTGCCCCAGGCGAGCGTAGGGCGGATGTCGTGGCGTCAGACTCGAGCGAGTTCAGGGGTGAGGCCGGTGCGCCTCCGCTCGGGCGGAAGGTGGCGCACCGGCCTGTTCTCAACGAGCCTCAGGGCGTGGCGGCCATCGGCGCGTTGAGGTTTGGGGCCGCAGCGAGTAGGACGTGTCGCCGGTGGTGCCGGCGAACGAACGTCGCGGGTGTGGGGATGGTTCCAGCAGGCTGGTCACGGCGGGGAATCCTTATGTTGAGTCGTCGGTCCGGGTGCGATCACTCGGGGCGCGACGGAAGAGGTCGAGGGAACGTCAGCGCGACATTCGACAACAACCACAGACCACAGTGGACGCGGCGAGGCGCGACACCTGATCTGGACTCATGGCGCCATCCTGGCAGCCGCACGCAACTCCGGCCGAGGACCTGTCTCGCATGATGGGATGCGTCCGGGCGCCCGCCACGGTTTGGCGGGTCGGGGCAAGCACGGCTACGTTGGCGCTGTGTTCCGCGCCGCACGTCATCACAGCAGCCTGTGCTCTGCCGCGCTGACTCCTGTGGCTGCCCGCTGCTGTTGTCGGTAGTCGCCCCCTCGTGCGCATTGCCTGAGGTTCCGCCTCGGCACCCCGATTCTCTCCGCGTCCAGCGTTAGGGCCCGGCGTACCTCCTTGTCATATGTCGGACGCCCCGCGCCGAATCGCCGCCCTCCCCGTGACCGGTTGTGGGCCCCCATCATCGTTTTCACCTGAGAGGCATCCCCGTGAGCGAACCACGGATCTTCCATAGCCCGACCGAACTGGTCGGACGCACGCCGCTGTTACGCCTTCACCGACTGTTCCCGCACGCCGAGGTGCTCGCCAAACTCGAATTCTTCAACCCGCTGGGCAGCGTCAAGGACCGCACGGCCCTCGCGATCGTGCGGAACGCCGAGGCGTCCGGGAAGCTGACCCCGGGCGGCATCATCGTTGAGGCCACAAGCGGGAACACAGGAATCGCCCTGGCCTGGATCGGTGCAGCGCTCGGCTACCGCGTCGTCATCGTGATGCCCGACGACGTATCGGTGGAGCGCCGCGCCCTGCTGCGCGGACTCGGCGTCGACCTGGAACTCACGCCCGGCGTCGAGGGGATGGTCGGGGCTAACGCGCGTGCCGGGCAGATCGCCGAGGCGACGCCGGGGCGTTCCTGTCCGGGCAGGGTGGCAACGCCGCCAACCCGAATACCCACCACGCAGGCACCGGACCCGAGATCTGGGCTGACACCGCTGGACGCGTCGACATCCTCGTGGCCACGGTCGGCACCGGCGGGACGCTGACGGGGGCGGGCAGCTACCTGCGTGAACACAACCCGAACCTGAAGATCTACGCGGTTGAACCGGCCGAGGCGCCCGTCCTCAACGGTGGTGTGTTCGTCCCGCACAAGATCCAGGGCATCGCCGGGGGAACCGCACTGCCGCCCGTCATGCGCACCGACCTCATCGACGAGACGATCGACATTCCTGGTGAGGATGCGATTGCGGTCGCCCGCGAGGTGATGCGCACCGAGGGCGTCGTCGTCGGCATCTCCGCTGGTGCCGCCCTCGCTGCTGCCCGAGTGGTGGCGGCGCGTCCAGAGAACGCCGGAAAGGTGATCGTGACCGTGCTGCCGGACTCCGGAGAGCGTTACGTCTCCACCGAACTGTTCGACCATGTTCGAGCGGAGGTGTCGGCATGACCCCAGCACAGTTCCGCGCGGAGAACGCCGCCTCCGGTGAGTTCGTCCGTCAGCCCAACCGGTTCTCTGGCCGCATCAGCACCGACTCCGACGCCCAACCTGGGGAAGGACCCGACGCACAGGGTCGTTGGCCCGTGGAGCCGGGACGCTATCGGCTGATCGTGTCGCGGGCTTGCCCCTGGGCGCATCGGGCGATCATCGTCCGCGGTCTGCTCGGGCTCACCGACGTGATCTCGCTCGGCGTCGTCGACCCGATCCGCGACGAACGCGGCTGGCGGTTCTGGCTGGATGAGGGCCATCGCGACCCCGTGCTCGGGATCGAGTTTCTGGAGGAGGCCTAGACCAACACCGCCCCTGACTACGCCGGACGAGTGACCGTGCCCGCGATGATCGACACGGTGACGGGGCAGGTTGTCACCAACGACTACCCGCAGATCACGCTTGATCTCTCGACCCAGTGGGCGGCCTACCACCGTCACGGCGCTCCCAGGTTGCTGCCGGAGCACCCCCAGGAGCGTGCCGAACACGATCGGTTGGTGGACGAGATTTTTGCTGACGTGAACAACGGGGTCTACCGGACCGGGTTCGCCACCTCGCAGGACGCCTACGACGCAGCGTACGACCGGCTGTTCGCCCGCCTGGACGCCCTTTCTGCACGGTTGGCCACACGCCGGTTCCTTATGGGAGCGCACCTCACTGAGGCGGACGTGCGGCTGTTCACGACGCTGGTGCGCTTCGACGCCGTCTACCACGGCCACTTCAAGTGCAACCGCAACAAGCTCACCGAGGATCCGGTGCTGTGGGCTTACGCCCGCGACGTGTTCCAGCAGCCCGGCTTCGGGGACACGGTCGACTTCGACCACATCAAACGCCACTACTACGCCACCCACGAGCAGATCAATCCGACCCGCATCGTCCCGCGCGGTCCCGACATCGACGGCTGGCTGTCTGATCCGGGCCGCGCCTCTTGGGGGTGAAGTGGGCTTGTGTTGCGGAGGCTCGCGTGGCCTACTGGAAACAAGAAAAACTTGAAGGAGCAACTAAATGGGCACTATCGCTGTCACGGGAGCCACCGGACACCTCGGCGGCCTGATCATCGACGCCATCCTCGCCCGTGGGGTCGCCGCCTCCGATGTTCTCGCCATCGTGCGTGACCCCGCCAAGGCTGCCCGCCTGCCCGAAGGCGTCCGCGTCGCAGAGGCCTCCTATGAGGACCAGGCTGCGCTCACCGCCGCCCTGACCGGTGTGGACACCCTGCTGTTCGTCTCGGGGAGCGAGCCCGGGAAGCGTGCCGCTCAGCACCGCAACGTCGTCGCCGCCGCGCAAGAAGCGGGCGTCGGATTCATCGCCTACACGAGCCTGCTGGACGCCGACACCTCAGCGCTGTCGCTGGCCGAGGAGCACGTGATCACCGAGAAGTTGCTTGCTGACTCCGGGATCGACCACGCCGTACTGCGCAACGGCTGGTACTGGGAGAACTACGCCTCAGCCCTGTCTGGCGCTGCGGCGTCCGGTGAGTTCCACGGGGCAGCAGGGGAGGGCCTCGTCTCCGGGGCTGCCCGCAAGGACTACGCCGAGGCTGCGGCCGTCGTCGGAACCACGCCTGGGCATGCGGGCAAGGTGTACGAGCTGGCCGGGGATCCCGCGCTCAGCTACCCGCAGATCGCCGAGGGTATCGCGGAGGTGACGGGGCGTCTCGTCGTCTACGTCAACCAGTCCGAGGCGGCGTATGCCGACCAACTCGCCAGCCACGGGCTGCCGCAGGAAGTCGCACAGATGCTCGCCGGATGGGACACCGCCATCGCTGGTGGCGCGCTCTTCTCCACGAGCACGGATCTCGCCGACCTCATCGGACGCCCCAGCACCTCGCTGGTGGAGACGCTGCGCGCGTTGTGAGCTGATCGTTCCGGGCGGTTGGGCTGGCCCGAAGCAGGCAACGGGGCCGCGTCACGGTGATCGTGACGCGGCCCCTGCTGCGTTCGTCGAGGAAGGGACTGCCGCGCAGTTCTCGCAGCGGGTGATCCGCTCACGCGTTGTGCGCTCAGCCTTCGGCGCGGGCAATCCGCTCACGCAACGCGGAGAGTTGGTGGCGCAAGCGTTGCGGCACCCTGTCACCAAACTGCTCGAAGTACTCCTCGGTCAGGTCCGCCTCCTGGGCCCACGCTTGCGGATCCAAGGCGAAGATCTGATCCAGCGTGGCGTCGTCGAGATCAAGCCCCTCGATGTTCAGATCGCCGTGCTGGGGCAGTTGGCCGGAGAGGCCGTCGGTCGCGCCCACCTCACCCAGGACGCGCCGAAGCGCCCATTCGATCGGGCGCACGTTGTCGCCAAAGCCCGGCCACAAGAACCGGCCGTCCTCACCCTTGCGGAACCAGTTCACCTGGAAGATCGCCGGGGCCTTGTCGCCGAGCACCTCACCCATGTCGAGCCAGTGCTGCCAGTAATCAGCCATGTTGTACCCGCAGAACGGCAACATCGCGAACGGGTCGCGACGCAGGGAACCCACAGCGCCCTCCGCGGCGGCCGTCTGTTCGGAGGAGACAGTCGCGCCAATGAACACGCCGTGTTCCCAGTCGTAGGCCTGTGAGACCAGCGGCACGTTGGACGCCCGACGCCCGCCGAACAAGATGATGTCGAGCGGAACGCCCGCGGGATCGTCCCAGTTGTCGGCGATGGTCGCGGCCTGGTCGGCGGCCACGGTGAAGCGCGAGTTCGGGTGGGCAGCGGGCCGGTCCGAATCCGGCGTCCAATCCGCTCCCGTCCAGTCGAGCAGGTGGGCCGGAGGCTCCTTGGTCAGGCCCTCCCACCACACGTCGCCGTCGTCGGTGAGCGCCACATTGGTGAAGATCACATCGTGATCGAGCGCGGCGAGCGCGATCGGGTTGGTGGACGCCGACGTGCCGGGCGCCACCCCGAAGAACCCAGCTTCGGGATTGATTGCGTACAGGCGGCCGTCCTCGCCGGGACGCATCCAGGCAATATCATCGCCGATGGTCTCCACGCGGTACCCCGGAATGGTCGGCTGCAGCATCGCCAAGTTGGTTTTTCCGCACGCGCTCGGGAAGGCGGCTGCCACGTAGAAGACCTTGTCGTCGGCCTCGCGCGTGATCTTCAAGATCAGCATGTGTTCGGCGAGGGTGCCCTCCTCGCGTGAGAGCACGGACGCGATGCGCAACGCGAAGCACTTCTTTCCCAGCAGAGCGTTGCCGCCATATCCCGAACCGTACGACCAGATCTCCCGGGTCTCGGGGAAGTGGGTGATGTACTTCTCCTCGTTCGCGGGCCAGGGCACGTCGGGGCGCGCATTGCCCTCGGCGTCCACGAGCGGATAGCCGACCGAATGCATGGCCTTCACCCACGGCTGGCCCTGCGCGATCTCGTGCAGCACGTCCGCGCCAACTCGGGTCATGATGTCCATGCTGATCAGCACGTACGGGCTGTCGGTGATCTCGACGCCGACGCGCGAGATCGGGCTGCCGAGCGGCCCCATCGAGAAGGGGATCACGTACATCGTCCGGCCGCGCATGCTGCCCGCGAACAGTCCGTCCAAGGTGTGCTTCATGGCTGTCGGCTCGGCCCAGTTGTTCGTTGGTCCGGCGTCGTCGGGGTCGACGGAGCAGATGAAGGTGCGCGACTCGACGCGGGCCACGTCCGAGGGCGTCGAACGAGCCAGGTAGGAGCCGGGGCGTTTCTCGGGGTTGAGGGGGATGAGCGAGCCGGCGTCCACCATCTCCTGGGTGACGCGTGCCTTCTGCTCGGCGGAGCCATCCACCCACTCGATGGCATCGGGCTGGGTGAGGGCAGCCATCTCGTCGACCCAGGCCACCAGGTCGGCGGGGGCGTTACTCGGAGCGTTGTTGAGGATGGTGTTTACGGTCATGTCGACTCTCCATTCGGCTCAGGTCGCCCGTCCTCGTTGACGGATCAGACCTGCCTGATCGCTGCAACCATCGTGCCAAAGTGGCCATTTCTCACCAAATCGAGGTGCGATGTGCGTACACTTCCGCGCCCACACGTCGAGGGGGTGTGATTTTTGGTCCTCCAGCCCAGAAGTCGCGTCTGAGGGGGCGATGGGGAGGCGTTCTCCCCGGGCCATGCGGGGTGGGGGACGCGCCCCGACGGAGGCGTCGCTGCGGGACTAGCGCAGCCTCTGTTGCAGCCCTGAAGGGGAGTGCGGTTGGCGTCTGGCGCAGAAGGAGGTATAGTTATTTCCCGGTCACCGACCTTGCGCTCGTGGCTTAACGGATAGAGCAGCTGACTACGGATCAGCAGGTTGGGGGTTCGAATCCCTCCGAGCGCGCCAGAGTAAGCCCCGCACCGATCCCCGGTGCGGGGCTTACTACTCATCTGAGGCGTCCGCCCTCGTCGCGCTGGGGACCCTCTCTCTCGAGAGTGTCAAGGGGCTCTGTTGGCATGAAGGCTCAAATCTGTGGGTGGAGGGATGCTGGCTCCGGAGCCCGCCGGAGGTTCTGATGCTGAGAAAGCTCGTCGTTGCCGTTGCCGTTGCCTGGCTGACCTGCCTTCTGATGCTCCCCATTTCCCCTGCTGCCGCGCAGCAGACGTCAGCAGCACCGACGCCATCGCTGGCTGCAGACGCTGACGCGCAGCCCAGTGTCGTCCCGACACCTGCGACGGCGCCGCCATCACCGAGTTCCAGCGTCACCCCGACGCCTTCCGCCACTGCAGCGCGTTCGACGCCTGCGGCGACAACCGCTGCCGATCCCACTCCCGTTCGGACGCCCGCGGAAACGTCGCGGCCGTCCACGACGGCCGCGCAGAGCCGAGAGTTGGCACCCCTCGCGGCGGCTAATGTGTGTGCGCCGGGCCGGATTGTGGGCACGTGCGCGGCAATCTCGCGACGATCGACGTTGCCACAGGCGCCATGCAACGGTTGACCAGCCTCACGGGTAACCAGTTCCCGGGCATGGCCGGCGCGTCGGGGCAGGCGTTGGCCGACTCCGGGACGGTGTACAGCATGGACGTCAATACCGACGGAACGTTTGCGGTACTGCCGTGGCAAAGCGTGTCTTCACGTCTCGTCGTGAGTGTGGTGAACCTCGCGACCAACAGCGTGAGCAATACAACGTTTGGCTCCGTGCCGGAGTCGTCCTTTCGAGGTGGCTGGAACTCCCTCCAGAGCAAGTTCTACTTCACGATCGGTGGCGTCTTGTACGTCTTCGACCCGTCGGCCTCAACTCCGACCAGCACTGCGATCGGCACGATCGCGAGCGCCACGGGCGAATCCATCCCCAACGGCGGCGACCTGTATTTCGACCGTTCGGGAAACATGTACTTGGTCGCGTCAAACGCGAGTTCGAGCGCCCTCTACCGGGTAGACGCGGCCCAGATCGCCAGCGGGGGCTTGAAGGCGACCAAGATGGTCGACCTCGTGGGGATCCCCACCGGCAGTAACGCCAACGGCGTGGCTTCGCCTCGGACGGCTACCTGTATGTGTCGGTGAGTACGACGGGCGCCTCCCAACTGTTGAAGATCGATCCCGCGTCCGGTGCACAGATCGGGGCGACGCTGACGCTCAACAGCCCCGATGGTTCCATTCCGCCCAAGGTGGGCGACTTGGGTAACTGCGTCAGCCCGCGAACGTTGACGGTGGTGAAGAACATCGCCGGACGAGCCACACCCACGGACCAGTTCACGTTGCGCTTGCAGTCGGGGAACAGCACGCAAAGCGCCACCACGTCCGGCTCCACCCTGGGGCTCCAGACGGCCACGCAACTGGGGCCCTCCCCGGTCGTCCCGGGCAACAGCTACGCGTTGTCGGAGACTCCGGGCAACAGCGGAACCCGTCTGGGCCGCTACAGCACGACATGGCGCTGCACCGCAGCGGTCACGGGGGCAGAGGTGGCTACCGGGACGGGAACACTCCTCACCCTCATCTTCCCCGGCGACGCCGTCTCGAACGGCGCCGTGACCTGCACGGTCACGAACACGCCCGCGCCCGCGAGCCTCACGCTGCGTAAACAGTGGGTGTTCTCCGGGCCTGGTCTGCCGAGCGGCACCATCGCGAACGCTAACCTTGGCGCCGCTTTGCAAGCGGCTGGCTTGGCCGCGGACGCGGTGAGTTCGACCGTATCCGGCGTCACGATCAACAACTCGGCGGCGACCAATCCGGGTTGGGACGGTACCGTCTCGGCGTTCCGCTCCGACACGGAAGGCGTCACCGAAACGGTGACGCTGCGCGGCGCCCTGGCCCAATGCTCGTGGCAACAAGACGCGACGGTCGCGTCGCTCACCTCCGGCGCGGTGACGACGACCACCACGAGCACCAGCCAAACCTTCACGGGGACGCTCGTGGCCGGGGCTCAAACCTTGACGGTCACCAACACGGTGGTCTGCACTCGGCTGACCTTGGTCAAGCAGGTCGACAATACGGCCGCTGGGGCGTCGAGCGATACCCTGCTCCCCGGGGCCTGGGGCGGAAAACTCCACGCGACGCCGCTGGCGGGCGGAAACAGCATGACCGGCCAGTACGTCAATGGGGCCTTTGTCGGACAGTACGTGCCCGGCGGCACCTACCAGTTGAGTGAGGACGCCGTCGCGGGCTACGCCCAGCAGGCGCTCACCTGCGTCGCGCAACCATCGGGAACGCCGGTCGCCGTCACCGCTCAGGGACGCGTGACGCTCACCCCCGGTCAAGACGTGCGGTGCACCTTCGCGAACGCTGCGCAGCCTGGCCAGGTCACGTGGAGCAAGAAGGCCGAGGGCACGAGCACTGACCTGCTCGCCGGATCGGTGTGGCGCATCGACGGGCCTGGTGGCCAGCAGCTCGCGGTGATCGACTGCACCGCATCGCCCTGCACGGGAGCTGATCAGAACCCGGCGGTGGGGGCCTTCACGGTCACCGGGCTGACCTGGGGTTCTTACACGCTGAACGAGACGGTCGCGCCTCCCGGGTATGTGCGGAGCCTGACCCCGATCCCGTTCACGGTGGGCGCCGGACAGACCCCCGGTGCCGGGGCGTCCGTCGCCTTGGGCACCCTCCTCCATAAGAAGACCCCGCCGGTCCTGCTTCCCCTGACGGGCGGGATGGGCACGGACGCCTACCTGGTCGCCGGCGGTGCCCTGCTGGCTTTGGCGATCAGCGTCGCGGTGGTCGCGAAGCGTTCGACGCGCAAACCTCACGATTCACAGTGACCGGGGTGGCGTCGACCACCGGCACGCGCAGGGCGGGGGTGACGTGGCTGCCGGTTTGACCCGTCGGTGGGCCGACCAGTGAACTGGTCCGCATGACCCCGCCCTCGGCACTCCCGCACCTCCAGCGCCGAGGAGACCTCCCCACGATGCGCCGCCGCGTCGAACTGCTGGCGTTCCTGTTCGCTGTCGTGTCGTTCGCGTTCTGGTTTGGCTTGGTGCTCAACGAGCCCCACAACGCCTTCCGCATCGACGTGTTCGTCTATCGGGGCGGGGTGGAAGCGATCCAGGCCGGACGCCCCCTCTACGACCCGGTGTATGGGCCGCCGTACTTCGTGTATCCGCCGTTCGCCGCTCTCCTGTTTTGGCCGATGGCGTGGCTGAACGACACATTGCTCAGCGCCGCGATGATCACGGTCAACCTGATGCTGGTCATCTGGACGGTTGGCGTCATCGCCCGCGAAGCGCGCGGCGCGGGCAGCATTATCACGCGGGGTGCGGCAGCCTGCCTGGGTATCGGGTTCACGTTCCTGCTCGTGCCCCTGGCCGATACTTTGTGGCTCGGACAGATCAACATCGTCCTCATGGCCCTCGTCGTCGCCGACCTCGTCGCCGCGTCCCGCGGACGCCGTTGGGCGGGCCTGGGCATCGGTATCGCGGCCGGTATCAAGCTCACGCCCCTCCTGTTCGTCGTGTTACTGCTGTGGAACCGCCGCTGGCGTGCGGCCGCCGTCGCCTCAGGCACGTTCGCGCTGACCGTCCTGCTCGGGTTCCTCGTGCTGCCCCGCGACGCCGTCGACTTCTGGACGGTCGCCCTGCGCGACACCCGCCGCATCGCCCCCTCGGAGTGGATCGTCAATCAGTCCTTCGACGGCGTCATCGCGCGGTTGTGGCCAGGCGCCCCCGCCGGGGTCTGGCTGGTGGGCGCCGTCGTCGTCTGCGCCTGGGCGATCATGCTCGCCGGACGCCTCCTGTCCCGACGCCTGCCGGTGCTGGCCGCGGCCGTCGTGGGGACGGCGTCCGCGTTTGCGGCTCCCTTTTCGTGGGAGCATCACTGGATCTGGTTGGTGATCATGTGCTGGTGGCCGTTATGCGCGGCCATGGTCGGCTTCGCGAACCGCGATCGTCGATGGCCCTGGTGGGCGCTGGGCGCACTGGGGATGATCCTGCTCACGGCCCGCTACGACAACGGCCACGGCCTCGCGATCGGGGTGTTCGCGTTCGGCGGCGCCGATAACGCCTCCTGGTGGACGATGGCCTATCCGGCTGGGGCCCTGGCCGTCCTGATCTCTATGACGGTCGCCGAAATCCTCGGGCATCCGCCCCGCACCCCCAGGCTCGTCGCTGAGGAGCGCTAACGCGTCCCGGCGCGCGGACGCGTCGCTCGAGAGCATCCAGGGTGGGACGGCGCGCGCGTCGCTACGTGGATCGCGCACAATAGAGGGTGCCCGACCACAAGGAGTCACATGATCGTCCACACGTACGCACTCACCGCGCCGGTGAGTCCGTCTGCCGTCTGGCGGCACTGGGTGGACGTCGACCAGTGGGCCGACCATTTCCCAGGCCTGAGGGCCTCCAAGCTCAACGGTCCGGTTGCCGTCGGTGCGGTCGGCCTGGTGCGTCCCCAGCGAGGGCCACGTTGGTCGTTTCGGATCAGTGCTGTCGACCGGGCCAAGAAGCGGTTCGCGATTGAGCGCAAGGTGCTCTTCGGGGTGGTGCGGCTGGAGTTCGCGCTGCAACGGCCCGAAGAACTCGACGACGCGGACGCCTTCGAGCCGCCCCTGCCTGCGGGGCCGGACACGTGGTCCATGGTGTACACGGTGACCCTGACCGGGCCGCTGGCCGTGGTGTACGACCGCGTCGCCGGACGCCCCATCGCCAAGCAATTGCCTGAACTCAGCGCGAGTGTCGCGGCGCAGTCGCCCCTCGACGACTGATTCCCGCCCTAGCCGTAGGCGTGCGCGAGGCGGCCCCGGAAGCGTTCTCGCAGGATCGCCGTGGCACGGCCCCGCATCCGAGCGATGAGGTGGACGCGGGACCGCACGTGGCCGCTATCAGGCCGGGTAGGGAGCGAACGGCAGGTCGGGGAAGGCGTGAGACACGCCCGCATTACGCAGCACGCCGCCGTGGACGTTGAGCCCCTTCGCCAGGGCGGCATCGGAGGCGAGCGCCCCCTCCCAGCCGAGCCCAGCAAGCCGCTTCGCGAACGGCAGCGTCGCGTTGGCGAGGGCCCAGGTGGACGTGTTGGGCACCGCGCCGGGCATGTTCGCCACGCAGTAGAACAGCGAGTTGTGCACCGTGAACGTGGGGTCATCGTGGGTGGTGGGGCGGCTGTCCTCGAAGCATCCGCCCTGGTCGATGGCAATATCGACCAGCACCGATCCGGGCTTCATCTCGGCGACCATCTCGTTCGTGACGAGCTTGGGGGCCTTCTCCCCGGGCAGAAGCACCGAGCCGATCACCAGGTCAGCGTCGCGCAGGTGCTCCCGGACGGCCATCGCCGTCGACATCACCCCGGCCACCCGGTTCTCGTAGCGCCAAAACGTTTGCCGAAGCTTGCTCAGATCGGTGTCGAGGATCGTCACATCAGCGCCCATCCCCATGGCCACGTTGGCGGCGTTCTGACCGGCCGTGCCACCACCGAGGACGACGACCTTCGCGTTCGGGACGCCGCCGACGCCGCCCATGAGGACGCCGCGCCCGCCCGAAGCCTTCAAGAGGGCTTGGGAGCCGACCGCGGGGGCGAGACACCCCGCCACTTCAGACATGGGGTACAGCAACGGCAGCAGACCGCTGTCCGCCTGCACCGTCTCGTAGGCGATGGCGGTCGTTCCGGCGTCCAGGAGGGCCCGGGTGAGCGGCTCGTTGGCGGCAAGGTGCAGATAGGTGAACAACACCAGATCCTCACGCAGCAACCCGTACTCGGACGCGATGGGCTCCTTGACCTTCATCACCATCTCTCCGGCAGCCCAGGTTTCCTCGGCGGTGGGAAGGATGGTGGCGCCAGCGCGCTGGTAGGCCTCATCGGGTATGGACGAGCCGAGGCCCGCCCCTGCTTGCACAAACACCTCATGCCCAGCGCGCACCAACTCGTCCACGCTCACGGGCGTGACGGCGACACGAAATTCCTGGGTCTTGATCTCAGTGGGAACGGCGATCCGCATGGCCGCGAGCGTAATGACCGATGAGGTCGCGCAGAATGCGGCCAGACTACGGTCTCGTTACAGCCGAACCGGCTCCGGTCAGGGGTTTAACCCCCAGACTTGCGGCGGAAGGTGCGCTTGCCGCCCTGTTGCCCGTGCGGGCCCCCGGACGCCTTCGCGCGCGCATCGCCCCCGGTTGCGCTGCCATGCTGTGCGGCTCGCTTCGCCTCCAAGGCGGCGCGCATCTGCTCCTTGGGATCCGGCGTGGAATCGGCTGTGCCCGGCTCGCTCATGCGCCCCACTGTCGCACGTGCGTGCGCGCGCGTCCAGGGCGTTGACGAACCGCCACAAGGCCGCACGGCCGAAACGAAATCGCTGGGACGACTGGGGCGGGGTGGCACGATAGCCCCATGACCCTCTACAGCGCCGGCATCCTGCCGTACTCCTGTGACGAGGGCGCGCTGCGGGTGTTCATCGTCCATATGGGCGGACCCTTTTGGGGACACCGCGACCAGGGCGGTTGGTCCCTGGCGAAAGGCATGTACGTTCCTGGGGACGAACTCCCCGAGGACGCGGCGCGCCGCGAGTTCGCCGAGGAGGTGGGCATCCCGGCACCTCCAGGGGATCTTCTCGACCTCGGGGAGGTGCGCCTGAGTTCCGGCAAACGGGTGCGCGGCTACGGGGTGGAGGCGTCGCTGGAGTTGGCGTTTGTGTCCAGCAACACCTTCGAGGTCGAATGGCCGCGCAAATCGGGGCAAGTGCAGACCTTCCCCGAGGTCGACAAGGCGGGATGGTTCGACGTCGATAAGGCCCGGACGCGGCTCACGCAGGGGCAGGTGCCGTTCCTGGACCGGCTCAAGGATCTCCTGGCGGCTGCCGCCTGATCGGGGCGGGTGCGTCCGATGAGTGACCTGCGTGAGCGGGCTGGCCGGATCGTCACCGGGGAGGGCTACCCTCGTACACCTATGTTCCTTCACGGCCATCCCCACCGCTCGCGCCCCGCCGGGGCAGGCCTGTGAGCCAATCCGCTTTCGACCGGCTCGGCCCGGCGTTCCCGCAGCGTGCGCCGTGGGGAACGTCGTCCAAGCTGCGCGCCTGGCAGGCGGCAGCGCTGGAGAAGTACCTCGCCGAGGGCCCCCGCGACTTCCTCGCCGTCGCCACCCCGGGCGCGGGCAAGACGACGTTCGCGTTGCGGGTCGCCGTCGAACTGCTCCAAGCCCGGATCGTGCGGCGCATCGTCGTCGTGGCCCCCACCGAACACCTGAAGGTGCAGTGGGCCGACGCCGCAGCCAAAGTCGGAATCCAGCTCGATCCCGGCACCGGGGGGCGCAAGCGGGGGCGCTCGCGTCAATACGACGGCGTCGCCGTCACCTACGCCGGTGTCGCGGCCGCGATGCTGGCGTACCAGACCATGACCACGAACTTCGACACGCTCGTCATCCTCGACGAGGTGCACCACGCCGGCGATGCGCTCGCGTGGGGGGACGCCGTCCGCGAAGCCTTCCAGTACGCGACGCGGCGCTTGGCCCTGACCGGTACGCCGTTTCGCTCCGACGACAACCCCATCCCGTTCATCAGCTACGTTCCTGCCGAATCGGGGGCGCTGATCTCGCGCGCCGACTACACCTACGGCTACGCGGACGCGCTGCGCGACCATGTCGTCCGCCCGGTCGTGTTCATGAACTACGGCGGCCCGATGCGCTGGCGCACCAAGTCGGGGGACCAGATGGAGGCCAACCTCGGCGAGTTGACCACCAAGGACATCACCGCGCAGGCGTGGCGCACCGCACTGGATCCGAAGGGGGAGTGGATCGCCGCCGTGCTCGCTGCCGCCGATCGGCGCCTGAGCGAAGTGCGTCGCCACATCCCGGACGCGGGGGCGCTCGTGATCGCGTCCAACCAAACCCACGCCCGCGCTTATGCCCGCATGCTCGAGTCGATCACCGGGGACAAGCCGACGGTGGTGTTGTCCGACGATGCGGGGGCCAGCAAGCGTATCGAATCCTTCTCGGCGTCCGAGGAGCGCTGGATGGTGGCGGTGCGCATGGTGTCCGAAGGTGTGGACGTGCCGCGCCTGGCCGTCGGCGTTTACGCGACAGCGACGTCGACGCCGCTGTTCTTTGCGCAGGCGGTGGGGCGTTTCGTGCGGACGCGGCGCCGCGGCGAGGTGGCGACCGTGTTCCTGCCCACGGTGCCGATCATCTTGGCGCACGCGTCCACGCTGGAACGCCAACGCGACCACATCCTCGGCAAGAAACCGGGCGAGGCCGAGGCCGTCGACGTGTGGGAGGAAGCCGAGGCGCTGATCGCGGCGGCCAACCGCAACGAGGGCGCCTCCGACGAACTCATGGGCAGCTATGAGGCGATCGACTCCTCGGCCACCTTCGATCACGTCTTGTTCGAGTCGGAGCAGTTCGGGATGCATGCCGTCCCGACCTCGGACGACGAGGCCGACTTCCTGGGTCTGCCGGGCCTGTTGGAACCCGAGCAGATCACCCATCTGCTGCGCGAACGCCAGCGCCGTCAGATCACCCGTCATGATCGCGCCCAGCGTCGCGAACGTGTCGCACCCGAGGTGGCGTTGCACCGGGCGCTCGAGGCGCGCCGCAAGGAACTCAACACGCTGGTGGCGCAGTACGCGCGCGTCCACGGCGTCCCGCACAGCCATGTGCACGCCGACCTGCGACGCCAATGCGGTGGCCCGTCCCTGGCTCAGGCCACGACCGACCAGGTCGACGCGCGGATCGCGATGATCCGTCAGTGGAACAACCGCCGCTGACGTGGCCTTTCACCCGAGAGGCCGCTGCGCGGCGTCGATCTCGGGGGATGTCCAGGCGTCCTGCGTTACAGAGATATGTCGACGGATTACACGTGCGTGAAGGCCGCTGAAACATCGTGACGCGGCGCGTGGCGGGATGCGAGGCTCAGCGCATTCAGTCGATGCGGACGGCCCTAGGCGCACGCATCGGGCCGTCCCCTCGGCGTCACCATGGAGGAGGAACGGCCCGATGTCTCTCGACACGCGTGAACAGGCCCCAGGGGGAGCCTTCGATGCCCGGCAAGAGTCCGACGCATACCTGCAGAAGCGCTCGCTGAAGTCGGGATCTGCTGGTTGGGTACTGCTGGCGGGCCTCGGCGTGAGCTACGTCATCTCGGGAGACTTCTCCGGCTGGAACGGTGGCCTAGCCCAAGGCGGCTTCGGCGGACTGCTCATCGCCTTCGTGATCATCGCCGTCATGTACGTCTGCATGGTGCTGGGCATGGCCGAGTTGTCCTCCGCGCTCCCGGCCGCGGGCGGCGGCTACACGTTCGCTCGTGCCGCGCTCGGCACCTGGGGCGGCTTCGCGACCGGGGCGGCCGTCCTCATCGAGTACACGATCGCCCCCGCGGCGATTGCCACCTTCATCGGGGCCTATGTCGAATCCCTCCACCTCTTCGGGATCACCGACGGCTGGTGGGTCTACCTGGCCGTGTTCGGCCTGTTCATGGGCATTCACCTCACCGGCGCAGGCGAAGCGCTCAAGACGATGTTCGTCATCACCGCCATCGCCTTGGTGGGTCTCGTCATCTTCGCGATCGCTTCCGTCGGCCTGTTCGACCCTGCCAACCTCACCAACATCCCCGTGAACGAGGCCGCCGCAGGCGCATCCCCCTTCCTGCCGTTCGGCACGCTGGGCATCTGGGCAGCCCTGCCCTTCGGGATCTGGTTCTTCCTCGCGATCGAAGGCGGCTCATCGCGAATGAGAGTGTATGAGCGGTCTGAATCCGCCGGCTTCGAGGAGCGATCTGGCGATGTAGTGGCTGAGGTTCCGGAAGCCGAGGGCGGAACCGCGAAGGTGCTCGAGCCGGCCGT
>NZ_PPCV01000014.1 GCF_004126535.1 Propioniciclava flava
CATCAACGGGCTTATCGAGCTCCACCGCCGCATCGCCCGCGGCTTCCGGAACCGAGAGAACTACCGGCTACGCATGCTCCTCATCGGCGGCGGACTCACCGTGCCCCCACCGCAGGTATGAAGAGCCGACAAACTGAGCATCCGGCTCCCCGGCATCGGCGCGGGCGAACTGGAGGACACCCTGGGGCTCACCTCCACCACCCGCGCCTGGCTGTCCGGCTGGACCCGCTGACCCGCAACGTCCCCGCCGACGACTACGGATTACCCCGCCGAGGACTTCGGCTCACCCCGCCGAGGACTCACGGCCCGGCGACCTCCGGCGGCTTCGCCGCTCCCGGACGCCCCCGGTGCGGCACCAGGGTGGCCGGGCCGTCCACCCCCAGCTCGGACGCGGTGATCCGGGCGAACAGCAGCGCGTCGTAGTCGCCCGACTCCCACGCCACCCCCAGCGAGCCGTCGGGCAGCGGCACCGCCACCGAGTAGGCCGCCGCGCCCGCGTCGATCACGACCGGGGCGTCCCAGGTCGTCCCGCCGTCGCGCGAAACCCGCGCCACCAGGCGGCGCCGCTCGGACGGATCGTCCAGCCCGGTCGCGACCACCAGCGGGCCGGCAACCCCCGCAGCCAGCAGCGCCAGGCCGCCGTTGCAGCCGGGATCGACCAGGGCGGCGTCCGGCTCGGGGACGCCGAACGCAGCGCCGTCCGCCGAGCGGGCCGCGCGGCGCCGCGGGGTGGCGCGCGCGTGCAGCAGCACCGAACCGTCGGGCAGGCCCAGCAGCTTGGTCTCGTCGCAGTCGGGGCCGATCGGCTCGCCCAGGGCCCAGGTGAGCCCGCCGTCGTCGGAGAAGCCGGACGCCGCCCCGTGCTGCCCGCCGCGGCGCAGCACGAACGGCTGCAGCAGCCGCCCGGACGCCGTCGCCGTCCCGTTGCCGGACGAGGCGAACATGCCCGTCGCCCCGGCCGGACGCAGCGCCGACAGGTCGCGATGCGTCCAGGTCAGGCCGTCGTCGGTGGAGGTCGAGCACCACAGCTCGAGCCCCTCTTCGGCGTCCGCGCTGAAGAAGCTGCGCCCGCGCGACCCGACGTACCAGCACAGAATCCGGCCGCTCGCCGGGTCGGTCGTCAGCGACGCATCGCCGAAGCCGTGCCCGGGCTCGTGGCGGCGCAGCGCCCGCGGGGCGCTCCACGTCCGGCCGCCGTCGTCGGCGTGCCGCAGCGCCAGGTCGAAGTCGCCGGGCAGGTCGCGCCAGTCGGCGCGCACGTCGTAGGCGGCCAGGAGGCGCCCGGACGCCGTGACGCACAGCGCCGGGATCCGGTAGCGGGGCGCCTCGAACGCCGACCCGGCGAACGGCTCACCGGACCGCGCCAGCTCGACGACCTCCATGCCGCAACCCGCCGCGGCTCAGGCGGTCGCGGCCGCGCCGCCGACGGCGTCGGCGAACCAGCGCGTCAGCGTCGTCGGGTGGGTGATGGCCGTGCCGACCACCACGGCGAACGCGCCGCGGCGCATGGCCTCGGCGGCCTGTTCGGGGAAGTGGACGCGGCCCTCCACGAGCACGGGCAGCGCCTCCAGTGCGACGATCTGGTCCACGACCTCCCAGTCGGGCCCCTCGGTCTTGGGGCGCTCGCCGGTGTAGCCGGCCAGCGTGGTGCCCAGCACGTCGGCGCCCGCCGCGACGGCGGCCTCGGCGTCGGCCAGCGAGCCGCAGTCGGCCATCACCAGCACGTCGGGGTGGGCGTCCTTGAGCCCCGAGATCGTCGCGGCGAGGCTGAGGCCGTCGGGCCGGGGCCGGCGCGTGCCGTCCAGGGCCACGATCCCGGCACCGGTCGCGGCCACCTCGAGGCAGTCGGCCAGCGTCGGGGTGATGAAGACGCCGTCGTGGCCGACCTTGACCAGGCCGATCAGCGGCACGTCGAGCGCCGCGTGCATGGCGCGCAGATCGTCCAGCCCCTTGCCGCGGATGCCGACCGCGCCGCCCTCGACCGCGGCCAGCGCGATCTGGGTCATCGTGCGCGGGTCGAGCATCGGCTCGCCGGGGTAGGCCTGGCAGGAGACGATCAGGCCGCCGCGCAGCCGTTCCAGGATGGGGTTCATGCTTCCTCCACGAGATGTAGATGCGGTTCGGGGGCGGGCTGGGCGTCGTAGACGGCGCCGGCCGCGCCGATGATGGCCGCCGACTGCCCGGCGGCGGCCGGCACGACCGGGATCCCGGCCAGCACGTCGATCAGCTCGGCGCGCAGGGTGTCCTCGAAGGGACGCCACCACAGCGGCCCGGCCTCGGCGAGCCCGCCGCCGACGACGACGAGTTCGGGGTCCAGCGTGGTGACGATGCCGGCCACGCCGCGGGCCAGCCCGGACGCCGCCGCGTCGATGGCGTCCAGGGCGGCGCGGTCGCCCTGCCGCGCGCGGTCGAACACCGCCCGGGTGTCGGACGCCTCGGGCGAGCCGCCGCGGGCCAGGTAGCCGCGGTGGATCGCGGGTCCGGCGGCGAGCGCCTCGAGGTGCCCGGTGCGTCCGCAGGGGCAGCGCAGCCCGTCGGCGCCGGGCGCGGGCACGTGCCCCATCTCCCCGGCGACGTGGTGGGCGCCGGTGCGCAGGCGTCCGTCGACGACGACGGCGCCGCCGATGCCGGTGCCCGCGGCGACCATCAGGAAGGTGGACGCCGACGCGGCGGCCCCGCGCCAGGCCTCGCCGAGGGCGTGGGCGTCCACGTCGTTGCGGACCTCGACGGCGATGTCGCCGAGCCGCGCGCGGACGCCGGCGACCAGGTCGGTGCCGACCCAGCCGCGGAAGGTGTCGGTGGCCGAGACGATGGTCCCGGACGCGGCATCCACCGCGCCGGCGGTGCCGATCCCGACCCCGACCAGCCCGGGAGGGGGGTCGGCGAGAGCGTCCGGGCGGGTGTCCAGGAGGTCGCCGGCGAGGGTATCCGCGAGAGCGCCGGCGAGAGCGTCCGGGACAGCGCCGGCGAGGGCGTCCGGAACGGGAACCGACGTCCTCGGCGGCGGGAGTCGAAGTCCTCGGCGGGCGGAGCCGAAGTCCTCGGCGAGGGTGGCGGCGCGGGACGCCGTGGAGACGGTGCCGATCGCCGCCGCGGTCACCGCGGCGCGGACCGCGGACGCCACGGCGTCCAGGACCGTGTCGGGGGAGACCGCCGACGGCGTCGGGATCGTGACGACCGGGCCCACCTCACCGTCGGGGGCGACGACGGCGGCGGAGGTCTTGGTGCCGCCGAGGTCGACCCCGACGACGAGGCGGGGCTCGGTCACGTCAGCAGCCCGACCTCGGTCAGGATCGCGTTGACGCGCTCGGTGTCGGCGTCGTCGAGGCCCTGCATGGGCGCCGGCATCGCGGGCGAGGCGATGATGCCCAGCGACGCGGCCGCCGCCTTGAAGGCGCCGATGCCGCCGGCGTCCCCGGAGCGGCCCTGCGGCACGAACGCGATCTCGAACAGGCGGGCGAGCCGGTCCTGCTCGGCGCGGGCGGCGTCCCAGTCGCCGCGCTGGGCGGCGTCCCACAGCCGGGCGTAGCCCGCCGGGTCGACGTTGCCGAGCCCGGGCACGCAGCCGTCGGCGCCCAGCAGCGCCATGCCGTCCACCATGACCTCGTGGCCGGTCGACAGCGTCAGCGGGCTGCCTGCGGCGCGGTTGGCCGCGACCAGGCGGCGGAAGGCCACGTCGTCGCCGGAGGAGTCCTTGACGCCGATGATGACGCCCTCCTGGCCGAGCTGGACGAGCAGGTCGACCGGCAGCTTGGCGTGGACGCGCACGGGCACGTCGTAGGCGATCACTGGGATCGAGACGGCGGCGGCGACCATGCGGAAGTGCTCGGCGATCTCGGCTGCGTCGTTGAGCGAGTACACCGGGGCGGTCACGACGACGGCGGACGCTCCCAGCTCCTCGGCGCGCTTGGCCTGCTCGATGACGCGGGCCGCGGACATGTCGGGCGTCCCGACGACGACCGGGACGCGCCCGGCCGCGGTGGCCACGACGCGGGCGGTGACGGCGTCGCGCTCGGCGTCGGTCAGGTAGGCGACCTGGCCCGAGGAGCCCAGGGCGAACAGCCCGTGGACGCCGCCGGCGATCAGGTGCTCGATCAGGTTGTCGAGGCTGTCCAGATCCAGCGAACCGTCGGGGTTCAGCGGGGTCAGGATCGGGGGGATGATTCCGTTCAGGATGGACACGGGACAGGTGCTCCTCAGAGTAGGGACGGAACCGCGCTCAGCAGAGTGCGGGTGTAATCGTGGTGGGGATCGGTGAACAGCTGCTCGGCGGGGCCGGTCTCGACGACCTGGCCGGCGTACATGACGGCCATCCGGTCCGAGACGTAGCGGACGGTGGAGATGTCGTGGCTGATGAAGACCATCCCCAGCCCCAGCTCCTCCTTCAGGTCGGTGAGCAGGTTGAGCACCTGCGCGCGCACCGACACGTCCAGGGCGGACGTGGGCTCGTCGGCGACGATGACGTCGGGCTCGAGCGCCAGCGCCCGGGCGATGGCGACGCGCTGCCGCTGACCGCCGGAGATCTGCCGGGGCAGCACGTCCAGCGCCGAGGCCGGCAGGCCGACCAGCTTCAGCAGGACGCGCACCCGCGCCTCCCGCTCGGCCGGCGTCCCGATGCCGTGGACGCGCAGCGGGTCGATCAGCTGGTCGCGCACGGTCATGCGGGGGTTCAGCGCGGTGGCCGGATCCTGGAAGACCACCGACACCGCCCGCCCCAGCACCTTGCGGGTGTTGGCGTCGTAGCGCAGCGGCGCCCCGTGGAACAGCACCTCGCCGTCGGTGGGGTGCTGCAGGCCGACCAGGACGCGGGCCAGCGTCGACTTGCCGCAACCGGACTCGCCCACGATGCCGACGGTCTCGCCGCGGGAGATCGTGAAGTCGACGTCGTTGACGGCGTGCACGGTGCCGGGCTTGAACAGCCCGCCCGTGCGGGTCTTGTGCACCACGTGCACGTGCCGCAGCTCCAGCACCGGCGCGGGCTGCGTCGGCAGGCCCTCGGGACGGGCCGGGACGCCGGCGTCCGGCAGGTCGATCGGGTCGGTCGAGACGGGAATGGCTTCGCTCATCGGGCGTCCTCCAATTCGGGATGCGCGGCGTAGCGGTGGCTCGTGCCGGGCACGGTCACCAGGTCGGGGCGGACGTCGAGTCCGACCGTCGGGTTGAAGGAGCGCGGCGCGAACCGGTCGCCCGCGACGAACTCGCGGGGGCTGGGCACGACGCCGGGCACCTGGTGGAGGCGTCCGGTCCCGGACTCGATGGAGAGCACCGAGCCGAGCAGCCCGCGGGTGTACTCGTGGCGCGGGTCGGTGAGCAGGTCGAGCGTCTCGCCCGACTCGACGACCTGGCCGGCGTACATGACGGTGATGCGGTGCGCCACCGAGGCGACCAGCGCCAGGTCGTGGCTGACGAACACCATCGCGAAGCCGAGCTTCTCGCGCAGGCCGTTGAGCAGCTCGATGACCTGCTTCTGCACGGTGACGTCGAGGGCCGTGGTGGGCTCGTCGGCGATCACCAGCTTCGGGTTGCGGGTCAGCGCCATGGCGATCAGGACGCGCTGCCGCTGGCCGCCCGAGAGCTCGTGCGGGTAGGAGTTGAGCGTCCGCTTCGGCTCCAGGCCGACCAGTTCGAGGAGCTCCTCGGCGGTGCGCTGCCCGCCGCGGGAGGTGAGCTGCTTCATCTGGGTCTTGATCAGCATCGACGGGTTCAGCGAGCTGAGCGCGTCCTGATAGATCATGGCGATCTCGTGGCCGCGCAGGGCGTTGTGCTCCTTGGGCGACAGCTTCAGCAGGTCGACGCCGTTGAACCAGATCTCGCCCGACAGCTGCGCCGACTTGGGCAGCAGCCCCATGATCGCCATCGAGGTGATCGACTTGCCGCAGCCGGACTCGCCGACCAGGCCCATGGTCTCGCCGGGCCGCACCGAGAAGCTGACGTTGTCGACCACGTCGACGTCGCCGTGCGCCTCGGGGAACTTGATCGACAGGTTCTTGACCTCGAGCAGGGGGCCCGCGGGGCCGGTGTAGACGAGGCGGTCGTTGCGCTCCTTCTCCGCGGACGCCAGCGCCGCGAGCCGGTCGTCCAGCGGGACGACCTCGCCGTGCGGCACGGTCAGCTTCAGGCCGGCCTTCGGGTTCTCCGACGCTTCGACCGGGTCGTCGAGCTTGACCGGCTTGCGGGCCTTGGGCGCCACCATGGCGTCCGTCATGCCCTCGGACAGCACGTTCAGCGACAAGGTGGTGATGAGGATCGCCAGGCCGGGGAAGAACGTGGCCCACCAGCCGCCGATCAGCAGCAGCTGCTTGCCCTCGGCCAGCACGTTGCCCCACGACGGGTTCGGCGGCTTCACACCCGCGTTGATGAACGACAGGGACGCCTCGAACACGATCGCGTCGGCGACCAGCACGGTGGCGAACACCAGGATCGGGGCGATGCAGTTGCGGGCGACGTGCTTGATGAGGATCCACGGCGTCGAGGCGCCCATGACGCGGGAGGCCGAGACGTAGTCCTCGCCGAACTGCGCCAGCACGTTGGCCCGGACGACGCGGGTGAGCTGCGGGGTGTAGAGGAACGCGATCGCCAGCACGAGCACAGGGATCGAGTTGCCCCACACCGCGACGAACACGGCCGCCAGCGCGATGCCGGGGAAGCTCATGATGATGTCGAGGATGCGCATCAGCACCTCGGAGACCCACTTGGACGCCGTGGCGGCGATCGAGCCCAGGATCGCGGCGGCGACCAGGGCGACGGCCGTGGCCCCCAGGCCGATCACCAGCGAACTGCGGGAGCCGTTGATGACGCGGGAGAACACGTCGCGCCCGATGGCGTCGGTGCCGAACCAGTGCTCGGCCGACGGGGGCAGCGCCGGGACGCCGGACGCCTGCGGGTTCTGGGTGAAGAACGGGCCGAAGACGGCCGCCAGCAGGACCAGGGCGAACACCACGAGGGCGATGCGGGAGCCGATCGGCAGGGTGGTGAGCCGCAGGCCGGGCTGGGAGAGCTTCTCGGTGAGCTTGCGTCGCATGTCAGACCGTCCTGATCCGAGGGTTCACGAGGACGTAGAGCACGTCCACGATGATGTTGATCACGATGAACGCGATGGCCACGGTCAGCGTCACGCCCTGCACGAGGAACACGTCGTTGCGGGTGACGCCGTCGAGGATGAGCTGGCCCATCGCCTGGATGTTGAAGATGATCTCGATGATGACGGCGCCGCCCATCATGTAGCCCACGCGCAGGCCGAGCACGGTGATGGGGGTGATCAGCGCGTTGCGCAGCACGTTGCGGGCCACGACGACCGGCATCGGGATGCCGGCGCCGATCGCGGTGCGGACGTAGTCGCGGTCGAGCTCCTCGACCACCGAGGTGCGCACGACGCGGGTCAGCGAGCCCGCCACCGGGATCGCCAGGGCCAGCGCCGGCAGCGTGATGTTGTTGATCCAGATGCCCGGATCGACCCGGAACGGGACCCACTCGGAGATGACGGCGGGGTACAGCCCGGCGCCGCCGGGAACGGTGGACAGCCACTGGATCAGCAGCAGCGCCAGCCAGAACGACGGGGTCGCCAGCGCGGCGATCGACAGGACGCGGATGAGCTGGTCGGGCCAGCGGTCGCGGTACAGGGCCGCGGTCACGCCGAGGACCAGGGAGATCAGCACCGCCAGCACGAGGCCGACCAGGGTCAGCTGCAGCGTGATGGGGAAAGCCTTGGAGATGAACTCGGTGACCGGGACGTTGCCGGCCGAGGTGCCCAGGTCGCCCTGGACGAGGCCGCCGAGGAACCGGAAGTAGCGCAGCAGCAGCGGGTCGTCGAGGCCGTGCTCGGCGCGGTAGGCGGCCAGCGCCTCCGGGGAGGCGGACTCGCCCAGCGCCAGCCGCGCCGGGTCGGCGGGGGAGAAGGACATCACGAAGAACACCAGGAAGGTGACCCCGAGGATCATGATGGGCAGGGCTATCAGGCGTCTCCCGATGAGACGCAACAGGGTGGTCACGTGGTGCACTCCTTTGTGGTGGACCCTGGAGTGGGTGCCGGGGGTGTGCGCGGGGCCCGATGGGCCCCGCGCGGCCGCGCTCGGCGGGTGTTACTTGGTGGAGCCGGTGTCGAGGAAGTCGAGACCGGTGAGGGCGATGGGCTTGAAGTCGACCAGGGTGGTCTTGTCGTAGCCCGACGTGGTCTTGCGGTGGAACAGCGGGTACAGCGGGATCTCGTCCGACAGCAGGTTGAACGCCTTGCCCCAGGTGGCCTTCTGCTCGGCGGACTCCTGCTTGAGGCCGTCGTTGAGCAGCGTCTGCATCTGGTTGTAGGAGTCAGAGCCCTTCCAGTGCATGCGGGAGTCGGTCCACACGTCGCCGGCGAACCACCAGCGCATCAGCAGGTCGGGGTCGTTGCCGAACACCGAGGGATCGCCGGGGGCCACGACGACGTCGAAGGCGTCGGGCTTGCCGTCGATCGTGTTGTAAACGTCGGCGGACTTCTTCTCGGTGAAGTCGACGCTGAGCCCGACGGCCTCGAGGGCCTCCTTGATCAGCGGGGTGATCTTCTTGACCCAGCCGTGGTCGGTGCACAGCAGGCGGAAGCTCTTCAGGCCGGTCTCGGCGAGCAGCGCCTTGGCCTTCTCCGCGTCGTAGGTGTAGACGGTGGACGCCTTCTGGTAGTCCGGGTGCGTCTCCTGCACGAAGCTCGTGGCCGGCGTCGCGTTGCCCAGGTAGGCGGTCTGGATCATCTTGGGCATGTCGAGGGCGTAGAAGAACGCCTGGCGGTTCTTCACGTCGTTGAACGGCGCGGCGCCCATGTTGAACATGGCGAACAGCAGCGAGAAGCCCTGCTCGGCGGCGACGGTGGCCGACTGCTGCAGCGTCCCGATGGACAGGTCGGGCACCAGATCCATGGCCTGGACGGCCTTGGACGTCAGCGCGTTGGTGCGCGTGGCGTCGTCGGGCATGATCTTCCAGGTCATCTCCTTGGCCAGGGCCGGGCGCGGGCCGGTGTAGGCCTCGTTGCGCTCGAACTTGATCTCCTTGGAGGTGGCCGAGTTGTCGGTCATCTTGTAGGGGCCGGTGCCGACCGGGTTGGCGTCGAACGCCTTGGCGTCGGCGGACGCGACGGCCTTGGGGACGATCTTCACCACGGCGACGCGCTCGGCGACCAGGGAGACCGGGTAGGAGAGCTTGATGGTGACGGTCTTGTCGTCCTTGGCCGTGACCGAGGAGATGAAGGGGATGAACTGACGGTAGAGCGACTTGTTGTTCGGGTCGAGCACGCGCTCGAAGCTGTAGACGACGTCGTCGGTGGTGACGGGGCTGCCGTTGTGGAACACCGCGCCGTCGCGCAGGGTCGCCTCGTAGGTGGTGTCGTCGACCTTGACCGGCAGTTCCTTGGCCAGCGCCGCGTAGACGTCGCGCTTGCCGCTGGGGAGGATCTCTGTCAGTCCCTCCATCGTGTGCCAGTTGGCGGCCACGGTCAGCGCCGCCGACGTGGTCATCGGATCGAAGCCGTTGGTGCCCAGCTCGTAGCTGATGGCGGCCGTGATCGTGCCGTCGGACTTGGCGGACGCGGTCGCTCCCCCGGGCGCCGCGGTGCGCTGCGCCGGCGTGGTGCCGCAGGCGGACAGCGACCCGGCGAGGGCGGCCGCCGCGCCGATGGCGCCGGTCAGCTTGAGGAAGCCACGACGAGTGGTGGCGAGAGACCCATTCTCCATTGAAAGCTCCTATGATGTCGGACGTCTGATGTCTGACGTTGTGGCATTATAGGCACATCACCGGGCGAAGGAGCAACCGATGAAGCAAGATCGGCAGGACGGGGCGAGGGCCACCGTCAATGCCATCAAGGACCTGATCCTGAGCGAACACCTCCGCCCCGGCGACCCCATGCCGACCGAGGTCGATCTCGTCGAGAAGCTGGGGGTGTCCCGGTCGTCGGTCCGCGAGGCCATCCGCACCCTGGTGGCGCTGGACATCCTCGAGGTGCGGCACGGCACCGGCACGTTCGTCGGCCAGCTGTCGCTGCGTCCGCTCGTGGAGGGCATGGTGTTCCGCGGCGTCCTGCTGCCCGGCGACGACCTGTCGGTGCTGCGCGAGGTCGTCGAGGTGCGCAAGGGGCTCGACCTGAGCCTCGCCCCGCGGGTCGTGGAGCGGCTCTCCGGCGCCGACACCGCGGACCTGCGCGTCTGCGTCGAGGAGATGAAGGTCCTCGCCGCCCAGCACACCACCTACCCGGTGCAGGATCGGCAGTTCCACCTCAACCTCGCCGAGCGGCTCGGCAACGCCCTGTACGGCCAGCTCGTCGCCGCTTTCTGGGACATCCACACGACCGTGGCGCCGCGGCTCGGCGTGGTCGGGCAGCGCGACCTGGACGTCACCGCCGCCGCCCACGAGGCCATGCTGGACGCCGCGGTCAGCGGAGACCTCGAGGCGTACCGGGCGGCCGTGGAAGCGCACTACGATCCGATTCTGAGGGTGCTGGACGACCGGCACCTCGTCACCGCGTCCTGAGGAGGGACTCCACCATGATCCGTCTCCGCGCCGACCGCGTCTTCACCGGCCACGAACTGCTCACCCCCGGTGAGCTGGTGATCGAGGGCGAAGCCGTCGTGGGCGTGGGGGCACCGGCCGAGGGCCCGGGCGAGGTCGTCGAGCTCGGCGACGTGACGCTCGCGCCCGGCTACGTCGACGTCCACGACCACGGCGGCGGCGGGTTCTCGTTCGTGGAGGATCCCGCGGCGGCCGCGGCGCTGCACCGGTCGCACGGCTCGACGTCGGTGGTCGCCTCGCTGGTCACCCAGTCGATCGACGAGCTCGAGGCCCAAGTGCGGGCTTTGGCGGTGCTGGTGGACGCCGGCGAGCTGGCCGGCATCCACCTGGAGGGCCCGTGGCTGAGCCCCAAGTACAAGGGCGCCCACCCCGTCGACCGGCTGCGCGACCCGGCCCCCGCGGAGGTCGAGCGGCTGCTGGACGCCGGCGCGGGCACCGTCAAGATGGTCACCATCGCCGCCGAGCGCGAGGGCGCGCTGGAGGCGATCCGCACGATCGTGGCGCACGGCGCCGTGGCCGCCCTGGGGCACTCCGACTGCACCTACGACCAGGCCGTCGCCGCGATCGACGCCGGCGTGACCGGCGCCACCCACCTGTTCAACGCGATGCCTGGACTCAAGCACCGCGAGCCGGGTCCGGTGCTCGCGCTGCTGGAGGATCCGCGGGTCTGGCCCGAGCTGATCGTGGACGGCATCCACCTGCGTCCCGAGCTGGCGGCGTGGGTGATGGGCGCCAACCCGCGCATCGTGCTGATCACCGACGCGATGGCCGCGGCCGGCTGCGACGACGGCGACTACGTGCTGGGCGAGCTGCCCGTCGAGGTCCGCGACCACGTGGCCCACATCGCCGGCACCGACACCATCGCCGGCTCGACGCTGACGCTCGACCAGGGCGTGGTGAACGCCATCGAGGCGGGCGTCGACCCGCTGGTCGCTCTGGCGGCGGCGACGAGCCGCCCCGCGGAGTACCTGGGCCTGTCGTCGGTGGGCAGCTTCGCCCCCGGCACGCGCGCCGACGCGGTCGTCCTGGGCCCCGACTGGTCGGTCTCCCGCGTCCTCTACCGAGGCGCCTGGCTCTAACCCGCCCGCCGACGACTACGGCTCCCCCCGCCGACGACTTCGGCCCCCGTCGCCGAGGACTTCGGGTTACGGCGTCGAGGACTTCGGCTTAGGTCGCCGAGGACTTCGAGTCCCGGCGTCGAGGACTTCGGCTTACTTCGCCGAGGACTTCGAGTCCCGGCGTCGAGGACTTCCGCTTAAGTGGCTCTTCGTACTTGCGGTGGGTGGGGTGCGACACGCCGGGTGAGGCGGGTGGGTTGAGGTAGGGGTCGAGGCCCTCAGGATCAGGAGTTACCACACTCCCCGTTCCGAGGACCTCGACTGTGACC
>NZ_PPCV01000015.1 GCF_004126535.1 Propioniciclava flava
GGGGGTGGTTGATTTGGTGGTGGGTTGTGGTGGGTGTAATGTTTCTCAAGCGCTCGGGGGCTGGTTGAGCTTCGGTTTGAGGGTTCTTGGGTGTCGCGTTTGGTGCTGTTTGGCCTTGTGTTTTGGGGTTTGGTGGTGCTGGGTGTGGCTGGGAGTTGGGTTCGGGAGCGGGTTTGCTTCTGGGTTCGGGTTCTGGTAAGGTTGGTCGAGTGCCCCGCTGAGGGCCCTGCCGGTTGGTTGGGGTGTTTGGTGGTGTGTGTCGGAAGTTTGAGAACTCAACAGCGTGCTTAGGTCAATGCCAGTGGCCGAATGTTCATCATCGTTTGGTGGTGGGTGTTTGGTTCATATTTTTGATGCACATGAACCTTTAGGTTTGTGTGTCCTCGTTAACCAACCGTGTGTTGGTTTTCTTTTGAGATTGTAACAACCTTTTTTAGGGTTGGGTTTCTTTCTCTCATTGTTTTTCAATGGAGAGTTTGATCCTGGCTCAGGACGAACGCTGGCGGCGTGCTTAACACATGCAAGTCGAACGATGATCTGCTCTTCGGAGTGGTGATTAGTGGCGAACGGGTGAGTAACACGTGAGTAACCTGCCCTCCACTTTGGGATAACTGTGGGAAACTTCAGCTAATACCGGATATTGAATACTGCTCGCATGGGTGGTGTTTGAAAGATTTTTTGGTGGGGGATGGACTCGCGGCCTATCAGCTTGTTGGTGGGGTAATGGCCTACCAAGGCGATGACGGGTAGCCGGCCTGAGAGGGCGACCGGCCACACTGGGACTGAGATACGGCCCAGACTCCTACGGGAGGCAGCAGTGGGGAATATTGCACAATGGGCGAAAGCCTGATGCAGCAACGCCGCGTGCGGGATGACGGCCTTCGGGTTGTAAACCGCTTTCACCAGGGGCGAATTTGACGGTACCTGGAGAAGAAGCACCGGCTAACTACGTGCCAGCAGCCGCGGTGATACGTAGGGTGCGAGCGTTGTCCGGATTTATTGGGCGTAAAGAGCTCGTAGGTGGTTTGTTGCGTCGGAAGTGAAAACACAGGGCTTAACTCTGTGCTTGCTTTCGATACGGGCAGACTTGAGGAAGGTAGGGGAGAACGGAATTCCTGGTGGAGCGGTGGAATGCGCAGATATCAGGAGGAACACCAGTGGCGAAGGCGGTTCTCTGGACCTTTCCTGACGCTGAGGAGCGAAAGCGTGGGGAGCAAACAGGCTTAGATACCCTGGTAGTCCACGCCGTAAACGGTGGGCACTAGGTGTGGGGGACATTCCACGTTCTCCGTGCCGTAGCTAACGCATTAAGTGCCCCGCCTGGGGAGTACGGCCGCAAGGCTAAAACTCAAAGGAATTGACGGGGGCCCGCACAAGCGGCGGAGCATGCGGATTAATTCGATGCAACGCGAAGAACCTTACCTGGGTTTGACATCTGCCGGAAGCATCCAGAGATGGGTGTGCCTTTTTGGTCGGTTGACAGGTGGTGCATGGCTGTCGTCAGCTCGTGTCGTGAGATGTTGGGTTAAGTCCCGCAACGAGCGCAACCCTCGTCCTATGTTGCCAGCGGGTAATGCCGGGAACTCATGGGAGACTGCCGGGGTCAACTCGGAGGAAGGTGGGGATGACGTCAAGTCATCATGCCCCTTATGTCCAGGGCTTCACGCATGCTACAATGGCTGGTACAAAGTGTTGCTATCCCGTGAGGGTGCGCGAATCACGTAAAGCCAGTCTCAGTTCGGATTGGGGTCTGCAACTCGACCCCATGAAGTCGGAGTCGCTAGTAATCGCAGATCAGCATTGCTGCGGTGAATACGTTCCCGGGCCTTGTACACACCGCCCGTCAAGTCATGAAAGTCGGTAACACCCGAAGCCGGTGGCCTAACCCTTGTGGGGGGAGCCGTCGAAGGTGGGATCGGTAATTAGGACTAAGTCGTAACAAGGTAGCCGTACCGGAAGGTGCGGCTGGATCACCTCCTTTCTAGGGAGCCTGTATACCTCATTAGCCTGCTGGGTTGGGGGGTTGTTGTTCTGTTCGTGTCCGAGTGTGGCACGCGGGATGCCAGGCGTTATTTGTGGAAGCATTGATCGAGTCTGATGTCACTGAGACTGTGGCTGGTTAGTACTACTCACTGTGTGGGTGTGGAACGCTGGTTGTGGTGGGGGTGGTGTTGGGTGTGCACGTTGTTGGGTTCTGAAATTTCCGGCTGTTCTTTGCATGCTGTTTTGGTGTGTGGAGTGTTGGGGTTTCGTTGTTGTCCTGGTCTTGCTGGGCGTTCATCTTTGGGTGGGTGTTTGGTTTGGTTGGGGTTGTTGTTTGAGAATTGTATAGTGGACGCGAGCATCTTTAAGTAGATTTTTTGTTGTTGATCGTTTTGATTTGGTGACAAGCTACTAAGGGCGATCGGTGGATGCCTTGGCATCAAGAGCCGATGAAGGACGTTGTAACCTGCGATAAGCCACGGGGAGCTGGTAAACGAGCTTTGATCCGTGGATGTCCGAATAGGGAAACCTCGAAGATACCGGAGTTATGTCCGGCGACCTCACCCTGAATATATAGGGGTGTTGGAGGGAACGTGGGGAAGTGAAACATCTCAGTACCCATAGGAAGAGAAAACAATTGTGATTCCGTGAGTAGTGGCGAGCGAAAGCGGAAGAGGCCAAACCCGGTGTGTGTGATAGCTGGCAGGCGTTGCATGCTGGGGGTTGTGGGAGCATTCGGATCGAGCTGCTGATTGATCGACGAGTGATAAAGGTTGTGCGAAGTTGAACGGTCTGGGAAGGCCGACCATAGTGCGTGAGAGTCGTGTAAACGTATGTGCAACCCTCGTGAGTGTATTCCCAAGTAACACGGAACCCCTGAAATTCTGTGTGAATCTGGCGGGACCACCCGTTAAGCCTAAATACTCCTTGATGACCGATAGCGGACAAGTACCGTGAGGGAAAGGTGAAAAGTACCCCGGGAGGGGAGTGAAATAGTACCTGAAACCGGTCGCCTACAATCCGTCGGAGCCTCTTTGTGGGGTGACGGCGTGCCTTTTGAAGAATGAGCCTGCGAGTTAGTGGTACGTGGCGAGGTTAACCCGTGTGGGGAAGCCGTAGCGAAAGCGAGTCCGAATAGGGCGTTTGAGTCGCGTGCTCTAGACCCGAAGCGAAGTGATCTATCCATGGCCAGGGTGAAGCGACGGTAAGACGTCGTGGAGGCCCGAACCCACTTGGGTTGAAAACCGAGGGGATGAGCTGTGGATAGGGGTGAAAGGCCAATCAAACTTCGTGATAGCTGGTTCTCCCCGAAATGCATTTAGGTGCAGCGTCGTCTGTTTCTTACCGGAGGTAGAGCACTGGATGGTCTAGGGGGCCCACAAGCTTACCGAAATCAGCCAAACTCCGAATGCCGGTAAGTGAGAGGACGGCAGTGAGACTGTGGGGGATAAGCTTCATAGTCGAGAGGGAAACAGCCCAGATCACCAGCTAAGGCCCCTAAGGGACTGCTAAGTGGAAAAGGATGTGGAGTTGCGAAGACAACCAGGAGGTTGGCTTGGAAGCAGCCACCCTTGAAAGAGTGCGTAATAGCTCACTGGTCAAGTGATTCTGCGCCGACAATGTAGCGGGGCTCAAGCAGTCCGCCGAAGCTGTGGCATTCACATGTGTACTAGGCCTTCGTGGTCCAGGTGTGTGGATGGGTAGGGGAGCGTCGTGTGTGCGGTGAAGCGGCGGGGTGACCCAGTCGTGGAGTGCACACGAGTGAGAATGCAGGCATGAGTAGCGAATGACGGGTGAGAAACCCGTCCGCCGAATATCCAAGGGTTCCAGGGTCAAGCTAATCTGCCCTGGGTAAGTCGGGACCTAAGGCGAGGCCGACAGGCGTAGTCGATGGACAACCAGTTGATATTCTGGTACCGGCGTAACAACGCCCGTGTCGAGGTCAGTGATACTAAGCACGCAAGATTAACTGTCGATCACCTTTGGTGGTTGTGGTTGGTTGAGTCTGTGACCTGAACTGGTATTAGACAAGCTGCGGAGGGACGCAGGAAGGTAGCCCAACCCACGTGATGGTTATCGTGGGCTAAGAGTGTAGGACGGCGTGTAGGCAAATCCGCACGCTTTATGTTTGAGACTTGATGGCACTGGCATCTACGGGTGTTGGTGTGGGTGATCCTATGCTGCCTAGAAAAGCTTCGTGAGCGAGTTGTTAAGCCGCCCGTACCCTAAACCGACACAGGTGGATAGGTAGAGAATACCAAGGCGATCGAGATAATCGTGGTGAAGGAACTCGGCAAAATACCCCCGTAACTTCGGGATAAGGGGGACCTGATCCGTGGCCACTCTTGCAGTGGGTAGCGGTGAGGGTCGCAGAGACCAGGCCCAAGCGACTGTTTACTAAAAACACAGGTCCGTGCGAAGTTGTAAGACGATGTATACGGACTGACTCCTGCCCGGTGCTGGAAGGTTAAGGGGAACTGTTAGCTGTAAGGCGAAGCGGTGAACTTAAGCCCCAGTAAACGGCGGTGGTAACTATAACCATCCTAAGGTAGCGAAATTCCTTGTCGGGTAAGTTCCGACCTGCACGAATGGAGTAACGATTTGGGCGCTGTCTCCACCACGAACTCGGCGAAATTGCACTACGAGTAAAGATGCTCGTTACGCGCAGCAGGACGGAAAGACCCCGGGACCTTTACTATAGTTTGGTATTGGTGATCGGTACGACTTGTGTAGGATAGGTGGGAGACTGTGAAGCTTGGACGCTAGTTCAGGTGGAGTCATTGTTGAAATACCACTCTGGTCGTTCTGGTTATCTAACCTCGGACCATGATCTGGTTCAGGGACAGTGCCTGATGGGTAGTTTGACTGGGGCGGTCGCCTCCCAAAAGGTAACGGAGGCGCCCAAAGGTTCCCTCAGCCTGGTTGGCAATCAGGTGTTGAGTGTAAGTGCACAAGGGAGCTTGACTGTGAGACAGACATGTCGAGCAGGGACGAAAGTCGGGACTAGTGATCTGACGGTGGCGTGTGGAAGCGCCGTCACTCAACGGATAAAAGGTACCCCGGGGATAACAGGCTGATCTTGCCCGAGCGTCCATAGCGACGGCATGGTTTGGCACCTCGATGTCGGCTCGTCGCATCCTGGGGCTGGAGTCGGTCCCAAGGGTTGGGCTGTTCGCCCATTAAAGCGGCACGCGAGCTGGGTTTAGAACGTCGTGAGACAGTTCGGTCCCTATCCGCTGCGCGCGTTAGAGTCTTGAGAAGGGCTGTCCTTAGTACGAGAGGACCGGGACGGACTAACCTCTGGTGTGCCAGTTGTTCTGCCAAGAGCACGGCTGGTTGGCTACGTTGGGAAATGATAACCGCTGAAAGCATCTAAGCGGGAAGCATGCTTCAAGATGAGGACTCTCACCACCTTGAGTGGGTAAGGCCCCCTAGAGACCATGGGGTTGATAGGCCAGATGTGGAAGCACAGTAATGTGTGGAGCTGACTGGTACTAATAGGCCGAGGGCTTGTCACAACACCATGTCATGGTGATCAACGACAAGTACAAGAATTTGCGTGATGTTTGCGTCCACTATACGATATCTGAGACAACAAACCCGTTCAGGGTGTGATTGTTGATTGTCCCTCATGCCTGCGGGTGTGGGATGAATAACTCAAGATTGTTTCGGTGGTCATAGCGTGAGGGAAACGCCCGGTCTCATTCCGAACCCGGAAGCTAAGCCTCGTAGCGCCGATGGTACTGCACACGGGAGTGTGTGGGAGAGTAGGACGCCGCCGGACACACCCACCCAATCCTCCTTTTGTGGGGGGTTTGGTGTGTTAAGGGTGATCGTGCCCCCAAAACCTGATGGTTTTGGGGGCACACCCATATCCCCACCCAACCCTTTTTCGTATCCCCACCTAAACCCCTTCTTTGTTTGGGTGGCTGGGATCCGGTGTAGGACCGGTAAGCGGGGATAACCAAGGGGGGCCTTGGCGTGTGGGTGTTGGGTGTGTCGGGGTAGTGGCTGGGCCGGGTTTACCTGTCCTGGCCGACACATGTCGAGGATCCCGTCCGCACGCGTTCACGTGCCGGCTGAGCACGGGTGTTGTGCCGACTGAGTGCCCCCGGGGAGAGTGAACATGCGCCCCCAAGGCTGGTTGAATGGCCCGGGAAACGGTGGACCACGCCTCCCGAACCGGTACACGCTACCGACAGGGGTAGACCCAACCACGACAAACCAGCCCCCCAGCCCCAGC
>NZ_PPCV01000016.1 GCF_004126535.1 Propioniciclava flava
TCAACGGCAGGCTCGAGCACCTGCGCGGCTCGGCGCTGGGGTTCCGCAACCTGACCAACTACATCGCCAGATCCCTGCTCGAGACCGGCGGGTTCAGACCCGACTACACCCTGGATTCGGATGAGCCTGTTCATGGGGCCCGTTATCACGGACCTTCCCAGCAGTGGTCAGTCTTCACCCTTCGGATGGATCCCCGCTCCCCGGCCTTCGCCCCTGCCACTCCGACGCGATCTCGGCCCAGTCGACACCCCGAGTCACCTTCTCGCCCCGATCGTCCTGACCCGACCAGACGTGCCAGAAGTCGGGGTCGCTCGACCTCGGCTGTTGATCACGTGGCAACTTCCGCACTTCCACGGCGACGGGCAGCTCGGATGCCCAGCCGAGGAGGATCGCGTTTCGCGATGGGAGCGAGGGAAGATCGCGCAACAGCCCCCTCATGTTGTCCGGAACGAGGCGCTGTACCAGATCCTGATCCGTGTGGTTGCTCAGTCTGTGGAGAAGAAAGGTGTTGCATTGCGATAGCACGGTCGGGGATAGCTCGCTCGGACGCTGCGAGGACAGGACGAGCCCGAGGCCGAACTTCCGTCCCTCTCTGGCAATCTTCTCGAAAGCGTGCGAGCAGATCTCTTGGGAGGACCTTATCTCGGGGTCGGGGGTGTATCTCCTGATGAAGGTATGTGCCTCTTCCATAACCAGGACCGTGGGAAGAGTGTCGCCATCGTGCATCTTGCGGTACCGCTGGAGCGCCTCCAGACACATGCGAGCGATAACCGCAGTGACGATGTGCAGCACCTCCGCCGGCACCAGAGACAGGTCGATGACGGTGACGCTGCCGGTCGATGAGTCGTCGCCCATGTAGGTGTCGAGCCAAGTCGCCAGATCGAGCCCGCCTGTGTCGGACATGACGGATCGCAGTCGTGAGTCAGCGAGGAGCGTGCGTACGCGCATGAGGAGCGTTTCGACGTGCTCGGCGACGCCGAGCAACTCTGCGTGGGCTTCCAAGCTCCGGATGAACTGATCGCCGGTAAAGGGCCGAGGCACGTCGGCGTCCAGAAGCTCAGTATCCGTGTCGAGTCCGCCGAACGCGACGTGAGCCTGGGAAGCCCTCGCGACGAGATCCTTCACCTCCTGCTTGCTGAAGTCATAGTTCGCATACTGGCCGCTTCGAGCATCGACTAGTTCCTTTGCGTATCCGGCCAGCGCTTCAATAGCTGCGTTTTCCGGCTCACTGAAGTCAGTGCTCGTAACGAAGTCGCCGCTCAGCTTCCGAAGCTTCTCAAAGAAGCTCTTCGGCTTCGGAAAGTTGCCCCACGGGCTTCCGGATCGATATTCAACCTGAAACACCGCCGTGACGGTGCGTAGGTACCGACGCATGTCGTGGCTTGGGGTTGTCTGGGAGTCAAGACGTCCGTCGCGTAGCGCCCGGAGCGCGTGTACGAGTGTTGGTCGCTGGGTCTTCGAGGTGGCTTGTGTGAACGCCGACCATTCGTCGAGATTCCACAACCAAAGCGGCAGGGCCAGCTGCGTGGCACCGTCACCCGGCTCGACTGAGAAGACCTTTGCACCGAGATCACCAAATGTCCGCGTGTACTCGCCGTTGGGATCGAGGACGATGAACCTCGCGTTCGGGGATCCTTCGACCTTCCCGGCCTCCCGGCTGTGACGTGCGGCGTCAAGTGACCATCGGATGAGGCCGGCCACGGAGCAGGACTTGCCGCTCCCCGTGTTTCCTAGGACCGCTAGATGCCGTCCGAATAGGCGATCGGGGTCGATCATGACCTCCGCGTCGGCGGCAAGTGGGCTCGTGCCGATTGCCACGCGCCGGTTCTCCCCCGATTCGACGATCGACCTTAACTGCTCAGTGGTGGGCAGGAGAACTGGGTCCCCAACAGTGGGGAACGCCTGGATGCCGCGCCGGAACGAGTAGGACTCCGTCAAAGGTCTGGTCGGGATGGCGGACAAGATGCCCACGGGCGCAAGGCTCATCTTCCTCATCGGGTACGGCATGTCGATAAGGCCGAAGTCGCGCATCCCCTTCCGCTGTGGGTAAGGCGATCGCTCGACACTTATCCATTCGATTTGACCCACGGCGAAGCCGCCCTCGGTGGGCACCAACACGTAGCTGTTCACCCGCGGGAACGAGCGGGGGGAGCCCGTGTTCAGGGCAACGGCGTCCGGCGCCTCAATGTCGAGCAGGACCTCGAATTTGTCCGGCGAGATGTACTCGATGGTTCCGATTCGCAGAGAGTCGGCGAACGCCATCGGCGTGGCGCTCACGACGGTTCCCCGCCCGTGCTCGGGGACGACGGCGAGTTACTCGGCGACGACGATGAGTATCGCTGGCGAAGCAGGTCAGCCATTCGGCGGCTGGTCAAGTCAATCGAAGGTTTTGGCAAGTATCTCGACGTAAGGGAACTGATCTCGGCGAGTTCGGGCCCGATCAGCAGCGATATCTGCGCCGATCGGCCCCACCGATCGAAGGCATCCATGATCCGGCCGGGCCTGTCGTCGAACGAGATGATAACCAAGTGGGTTGACGGGATCGTAAGAGCGTCTTGCAGCACTCGGTTGATGTGCTCGTCGCCGAAGCTGTATCCGTACGTCACCGTCACCGTATTCGGTCTCGCGACCGCGGCGGCGAAGTCGCGGAACAGCTCCACGTACGGATACTCGGATGTCTCACGGTCCTTGCTCGCGTTCGGGTAGATCATCAGACCGTTAGCCTTCGAGTCAGATAGTCCGGGCGCCTCAAGGTAGGGCTGAATCGTCAATGCGCCGAAGGGGAGACCGAATCGTCGGATGGACTCCTCAGCGTTCAGCCAATCGAGTGATCCGTGGAGCTTCGTGAACCGAGCGACACCCTCGACGAACCGCGGCTCCCCGCGAATGCCCGGCGGGTTGTAGTGAAGATCTAGGTCCATGCGGGACGATCTGAAGACAGGCGTCACTGTGCCAATGAAACGGTCCAGAAGATGCAAGCCCGCCAGTTCGGCACCGACCTCAAGGACCCGGTCGTAGTTCGTTGTGAAAATGCCCAGCCGATCTCGAATGCCGGTGCGGCTCGCGAAGCTCATCAGGAACGACACGAGCGCGTTGAACGCCACCTCACGCTTGGTCTCATCGGCCTCAGCCAAAGCGCGTTCCGCCATCAGGATCGAGTCAGCGAACTCTCGCAGGATCTCGTCCAAGTTGACCCTCAGAGCGCTTGATTCGGCGGCCTTTCCGAGGATCTCAAGACCTCGAACGAGTTGGTTCGCGGTGCGAATCTCGTCCTCGATGTTTGGAGTCTTCCGACCAGCAGCCACCGCAGAAGCCTTTGCCGCAGCAGCGATCTCGTCAGGGTACTCAGTGAAGCGCCCTCCGCTCATGCTCGAGGCGGCCGCGGCCCCGGCCAGGTACTGAAGCCCGCTCGTAAGGCCAGAGCCGACGAGGAGATTGAGGTGGTCGGCCTGGAACAGGGCCGTGAGCCACGGTTCGATCCTCGCTCGAAGTGCCCAACGATCGAAACCTGCGACCTGGGCCCAGGCCGGGGTGGGGTCTGAACTGATCTGGACGGTATCGCCATCCATCGTGAAGCTCACTGGGTGTACGTCCTCGCGAATCTTCAGGGTGTTCACGGGATCGAGTGATGTTGCTGATGACATGGGCTGCGTCCTAACGGCGTTGGCGTGGGATTTCACCGCTCCGGCGAAGCGCTGGCGCGAACTGATCGATGATTGCGTGGCCGAATCTCTCGCAGCGCATAGCTATCGTGAGCGTCGTCCCGCAGTGCTCGGTCAACCCACTAGTCATCGCTTGCCTGCCCACGCCGAGCTCCTCCTCACCTGGGTGTGGACGACACGCTACCGGCCCGTATGGATCATTGGGCAGCTCGTCGGCTGGTATGCGCGATCTCATACACACGGCGCAAGTCTGCGTGAGCCGCCCCCTTCATTCGGTCCGGACGTTCTGTGAGTCGTCGGTTTCCATTTGATGGGTGCACTGCCGAGCGTACTCGGCTGGGGTTAGGTAGCCGAGCGAGGAGTGCCGGCGGTGGTGGTTG
>NZ_PPCV01000017.1 GCF_004126535.1 Propioniciclava flava
GGTCCGGGACGGCACCGGGCCCTCACGCCTGCTGGACGTGGTCGAAGGTCGGTCGAAGAAGGCGTTCAAGGACTGGCTGGCCGAGCGGGACCAGGCTTGACGCGATGGGATCGAGGTCGTGGCCATGGATGGGTTCGCGGGCTTCAAGACCGCCACCACCGAGGAGCTGCCGGACGCCGTCACGGTTATGGATCCCTTCCACGTCATCCGGTTGGCCGGGGACGCTCTCGATGAGTGCCGCCGCCGAGTCCAGCAGGAACTGCACGGACACTGCGGACGCAAGGGCGACCCGCTCTACACCGCGCGGCGGACCCTGCACACCGGGGCTGACCTGCTCACCGACCGCCAGCACGAGCGCCTTGACAAGCTCTTCGCTGGGGACCGGCACGTGCACGTCGAGTGCACCTGGGGGATCTACCAGCGCATGATCTCCGCCTACCGTCACACCGACCGGGCAGCCGGCCGCGTCGAGATGAGCTCCGTGATCGACGCCCTCGCCGACAGTGTGCCTGAGGCGTTGGTAGAACTGCGCAAGCTCGGCCGCACCCTGACCAGACGCGCCTGCGACGTCCTGGCCTACTTCGACCGGCCGCGCACGAGCAACGGACCTACCGAAGCCGTGAACGGTCGCCTCGAGCACCTGCGTGGCCTGGCCCTCGGCTTCCGCAACCCCACCAACTACATCGCCCGCGCACTCCTCGAAGCCGGCGGATTCAGACCACACCTACACCCCGAATTGTGAAGAGCCTGCAAACCCGCGGTCCCGGAACAGGTGCAGGGGCATGAGCGCGTGTTCGCCCTGGCGTGCTTCCCAGATGACGAACGCGATGAGGAATACCAGTCCGATTGCGATGACGGACCAGATGGTGATGGGGCCAGAAATGGTGCCCCAATCGTAGGTGGCGCCCTCTTGGACGCCGAACACGACCAGGAGCAGGTCGGCTCCGGAGAGGACGACGCCGACCGTGTCGAGCTTGCCCGCCGTCGTGGCGAAGGTGGGGAGCAGCCGCTGCGCGAGGATGAAGCCGATCACGCCGACGGGGATATTGACATAGAAAATCCATTCCCATCCCCACGCTCCCACGAGGAGGCCGCCGAGGATTGGACCGACGAGTGTGGCGGCCCCGGCTGTTGCACCCCAGATCGACATGGCCGGTCCGCACTGCTGCGGGGGAATAGGTGGGTGATGACGGTGAGGGTCTGCGGTGTCATCAGCGCGGCGCCCACCCCTTGCACGACGCGCGCGGCGATGAGTAGACCGATGCTGGTGGAGAGCCCGCAACCTAGGCTGGCGAGGGTGAACAGCGCGAGCCCGAGCTGGTACAGCTTTTTCGGCCCGAACTGATCCCCCAGCCGTCCGGTGACGAGTAGGGGTACCGCGTAGGCGAGCAGGTACGCGCTGGTCACCCAGATAACGGTGTCGGTGTCGGCCTGCAGTTTGTTGGAGATGGTGGGGATGGCGACGGTCACGATCGTCGCGTCGACGAGGATCATGAAGTAGCCGATGATGATCGCCCACAGCGCCGCCCACCGGTGCGTCTGAGCATGGATTGCGGGAGCCGACACGGTCGTGATCCTTCTTCTTGTCGCGGGGGCGGATCAGCGGAACAGGTCGATGTTGTCCTCGACCCACGTGCGGAACGTGCGGGCCGGCCGGCCCGTGATGCGGGTGTATTCGTTCGACAGGGCAGGGGTTGAGCCGACGGCCTCGCGCCAGTCCTTGATGATCTGGTGCACCCAGACGTCGGGGACGTATTGCGAGAGCATCGCGGTGGATTCCGCTTCGGTCTGCTCGATCACCGCCACCGGCCGGCCGATCACCGCACCGATCGTGTCGACCTGCTGACGCAGCGTGAGCCGTTCCGGGCCCGTGAGAACAGGCGCCTGACCGATCAGTGCGTCACTTGTCAGTGCGATCACCGCGACGTCGGCGATGTCCCGCTCGTGGATGGGTGCCTGCACGGCCTCCGGGTAGGGCAACGGTACGGCGCTTTCCCCCTTCACGCCCCAGCTCCACCGTGCCGCATTGCTGGCGAAACCGCCCGGTCGAAGGAACGTGTATCCCAGACCTGCCTTCTCGATAGCAGCTTCCACGCGCAAGAAGCGAGAGCCGTTGAAGTCCTCAGCCGCCCCGGGGAAAGTCACCGACGAAGACGACAGCACCACCACATGCCGGACCCCAGCAGCCACGAACGCGGCAGTCACCGCTTCCGGGTCCTCCAGGTCCGCATAGAGGAAAACCCGATCCACGCCGTCCAACGCGGCCGCGAACGACGCCGGCTCATTCAGGTCAGCCGCGAACACCCGCACCTGCTTAGGCAGGCCCAGCCTCTCCGGGGTGCGGCTCGACGCGCGCACCTCCACACCGCGCTCGAGCAACCCCGCCACAACAGCGCTTCCCACCGCACCGCTAGCACCCACCACAAGAACCGTCATGACATGACCTCCGCTTAGTTAACGAACAACGTTCGCGAATAGTATTCGTCACGAACGTCATTCGTGTCAAGTGCTACAGTGAGAACATGGCAAAGCAATCGGAACGACCGCCGGCTCGGCGGGGACGGTCGGCGAAGGAGCCGCTGACGCAGCAGTCGATCGTGGATGCCGCGCTGGGCTTGATCCGGGAACGCGGGGTCGATGCAGTCTCGCTTCGCCATGTCGCCGAGCAGGTCGAGACCGGGCCCGCTTCCCTATACGCCTACTTCGGCAGCCGCGACATCCTCCTCGAGCACGTCCTCGACGCTGCCTACTCCCGCGTCACACTCGCCATGGCAGGCGGAACGGACCACGGCGTCGGATGGCGGGATGCCCTCTCCGCGACGATCGTCAACACGATTGAGACGCTGGAGAGCTACCCGGGGCTCGGCACGGTCGCATTGGGCACCATTCCCGTGCTCCCCGGTGCGCTGCGACTCGCCGAACACGAGCTCGCGCTCATGGAACTGGGCCGTGTCGCACCTGACCGGGCCGCGCTAGCGGTAGACCTCATCGCGCAATACGCGGCCTCGTCCGCAATCGAGCGAACCGTGCGATCAGACAACCGCCGCGGCAACGCGGAACGAGACCATGTCCGGGCCGCGTACGAAACCGCGAACGCCGACCACTTCCCACATATCCGACAGAGCGCAGCGCTGCTGACAGGTCCGACCGAACAAGCGCGACGCGTCTTCGCGATTCAGGCGCTCATCCGCGGTATCGAATCCCCTGACGTCAGCTAACAGCTCGACAGTGTGATCTACCGGAGAATCTCGACAAGCATCACCCACGCATTAAGCATGGCCACGACCTCGATCCCATCGCGTCAAGCCTGGTCCCGCTCGGCCAGCCAGTCCTTGAACGCCTTCTTCGACCGACCTTCGACCACGTCCAGCAGGCGTGAGGGCCCGGTGCCGTCCCGGACC
>NZ_PPCV01000018.1 GCF_004126535.1 Propioniciclava flava
CGGGCTCATCGAACTCCACCGCCGCATCGCCCGCGGCTTCCGCAACCGAGACAACTACCGGCTACGCATGCTCCTCATCGGCGGCGGACTCACCCCGCCACCCCCACCGGAAGTGTGAAGAGCCACTATGGGCCGGCCACGAGAAGGCCATCGGTACTTCCTCCAGGGGATGGGGGGCCACCAGTCTTACACCCTCGCGGGGGAGGCGAAAATCTCAAGGCGCGTCTACCCCAGGGGACGGAAAAGCTCGCCGTCGTGCTCCGATAGGTTTTGCCCCCCTTCAATCCATGAACTCTCGAAAGCCAGTAGCGGACAACGTCCGGGCCGGAACGATCGCAGCCAAGCGGTTGGGGGACGGAACCTTCAATCATGCCACCGAGGTTTTTCGGGCGATGGACCTCGACGGCGACGGCATCCCAGAGCCACCTCGCGCAGCAACAGCCGCGGCACAGGCCGGCGAGGCGATCAAGGGTGCAGCCGCCGGCGTGAGTGGTGCAGTGGGGATTCTCTTCCAACGTAAGCGTGCAGATAATGATCGTCTAACTCCATCCGAGACTAAGCAAAAGGATGCAGGAACCCCCGGTAAGCAGGGCGCCCAGTAACCACCGGCTAGTTGTTACCTGCACGGGGATCGCGGCAGAGCGAGGACGGGGCGCCGCACCCACTCCAGGTACCAAACTTGGGCCGCGCACCATGCGGGCGGGCGACCCAACAGCGGAGCGGACCAAGGCGGACCCCCACCGCATGAGCGGAGGCGGATTGAACGGCCACCGCCAACTCGAGCAGGAGTGGATAGGGAAGCAACTACTGGCATCGCAGAGCCGTTCGCCTCGACTCGCTAGCTCGCTGAGCGAATGAGGAGAACGCCCATGCCAAGGGTTCAGTTACGTCTAAAACTGTGGACCGGGGCGGATTCCAACCACATGAGTGGAAGCGCGTAGCACGACTGGAAGCCGTGTGGGAACTGGCGAAGCGGGGTCTCAGGTCGTCGGGTTCCACGGCCGATTCGGGCCTCGTCGATGCGGTGACGGAACCAACGAGACGGACTCGAACTCCTCTAGCCGCCAAGGAGATAGACGCGATTCACACGGCCCGCGACAACGGCGAGAGCGTCATGTCGATCGCCCAACAATTCGGGGTGAGCCTCATGACGGCGTGGGAGAAGACACAGTAGCTCTACTCGGCATGCGTGTGATCAAATGCGCCAGAGGTCCTCGTCGAGCCAGCCGGGAGCGACGCCCATCGATCCGAGGTCAAGGACCGCGTTCTTCGGGAATGCACGAAGATGGGTCGCGACACGCAACGCCCAATCGCCACCTGGGTCGATCGTGCGCAGGAGATTGGCCATGACGGCGAGCGCGTTGTAGGAGCCGAACTGCTTTGGAGCGTCGGACTCGCTGAGGTGAGCCAGGAGCGGCACCTGGCCGGCCTTCGGGCGCTTCGGCGCTGTGACGAGTTTTCGGTTGAACAGGCGAGCGTGGTGGGCTGCGATGTTCCTGACGTAGTTGATCGTCGCGATCCAGCTCTCCATTAGTCGCTTCGTCGGCACGTCGAATGCGGTAGCGATCTCGGTCGCGAGGTCGTTGCGCAGACCGGCATATAGACGCGAGAGATGTCCAAGCTCAAGGAGCTCGATGAGTGCCCAGATCGGCATCTGATCGTCGTACTTCGCTCGGAAGTGCGCAACGAACGCCTCCTCAGAGCTGTCTCGGCGCTCTTGAACTCGTGCGAGCCAGCCGCCCAGTCGGCTGAGCGAGGTCAGCCCTGTCGTGGCGTCGGTGTTTGGTTCGGTGAATGCTGAGACGAACGTGGAGGTGTCCTGGTGAGCGAACGGTCCGACTCGTCCGACCGTGTGGCCGATCTGAGTGCGCAACGCGATCTCGATCCGTTCGACCCCGTCGAGCACGAGTAGCCGAAGTTGCCGGTCGAAGTCCAGAAGCCGGGCAGCGTCTTCGATAGACGTGCCTTCGCGATACCTGTTCAGGACGCGCGTGCGCTCACGATCGTGCTCGTCCGTATACCGCTCAGAGGTACGGAACGGATAGAGATATCCCGTCAGTCGGTAGTAGCCAACGGTTCGCAGAAGCTTCGCCGCTCCGGCGCGGTCGGCGATGACAACTCCACGCGCGATGAGCTTGTCGATCTGAGCATCGACCGGCAGCCACGGCTTGGCGTAGTCCACCATTGACGCCTCCGGGAAAAGAAAATCGGCCCGAGCCGTGAGGCGAGCGGGCCGATCATGATGAAGCCAGTGTAGCAGGAACCGAAGTCAGCAGTTCCGCAATGTACATACCCTAGCGCTGAGCGCAACACCGACCCTCGATCCACTAGGCGGAAGTGGTGGGGACGCACGTTCAGGTGCGTCCCCACCACGGTCACGCTGCCTTGTCTTCCGGCTCGCTCTTGTCGAGACGACCATGTACGAAGGCCTTGAAAGCAGCCAGAAGGTCCTCGCCCTTCTCGAACGCCTTCATCGTGACGACCAAGTTGGTGTTGCGGCCACGGCCAAGCCCCGTCTGCTTCTTGCGTCGATCCTTAGGAGTCTTGATGAGCTTGCGGTCCGAGCCCACTACGGCTTGCTCGAGTTGAGCGAATGTGAGCACACTACGTCCCGTAGTAACGCCCCGCGGATATAAAGAGAGTAGGACGGGCCCATCCGGTCGGTACGAGCAGGAGCGTCTTGCCGTCAGCAACCGGCAGAGACACTCGGCGCATCACAGCGGCCCCGTCCGAACCGTAAGTGGCCATCGGGGCCTTCGCGCTTGGACTCGCTTTTTGCTGCCACGCCTCTTGCAGATCGAGGGTTGCCCTTTACTGGCTCTTCGTACTTGCGGTGGGTGGGGTGCGACACGCCGGGTGAGGCGGGTGGGTTGAGGTAGGGGTCGAGGCCCTCAGGATCAGGAGTTACCACACTCCCCGTTCCGAGGACCTCGACTGTGACCG
>NZ_PPCV01000019.1 GCF_004126535.1 Propioniciclava flava
CGGACGACCTGCTCCGGGGTGTGACGCTTCCTGCTGTTCGTCATGATCTGACCAGTCTCCCTGCCCGCGACCGCGGGCAACAGGACGACTCTCATAACGACTGGACCTACGAAACGGGGTCAGCCCATGCGATTCCAACAAGCATGACATTGGAAAGGGCAAAGCTCTGAGAGCTCGGCCGGTATGCCTTCGGCACGAGTCGGAAGGGACGTCTTCACGACCTCGGGGCCGGCACCCCACCCCGTGGAAGTGCTTCCGAGGCGGACAATGAGTCAGACCGATGCCCGCAATGCCCCCTCACGCCACTGTCCAGCTCCAACGCGACGACACGGAGCCCTCGAGACCCGACCCCGCACAAACCCTCCAGCGCAAACGAAGGTTCTGCACCATTCGAGCCAGCGGGGCGGTGACTCGGCGTGCTCCGCGGACGGCCTGTCGTCGGCAGGATCGAGCGCCCAGCATGTGGTGAGGGGAAGTTCGACGACAGGAAGACCGCTCGTCAGCTCGGCACAGACCACTACCGCCCCTCAGTGGTCGCCACCCGGAGATCGCCACTCGCGGCACGCCTCCAATACCCTACTAGGCGTTATGTCGAGTTGCGTCACGACCACGGACGCCTGAGCCAGAGGATGCGGGCATGATCTGGAGTATTGCCGCGGTGGCTACCGGCGGGCTAGTCGGAGAGCTCGCCGACATGCTTCTTCGACTGCTTGGTTTGCCCGCAACTCCGCGCAGGGCGCCGAATGGCGACTTCGACGAGCGACTCGCGGAGCTGACGGCACAGCTCGAATCATCGGGCCTCAAGACCCAGGAGCTGCTCGATGAGATGCAGCACGCGATGGTCGAGCGAAGCAATGCGGTGGCGGAAGTGCAGAAGCGCGTCGAGGCGCTACGTGAGCAGGAGGCCGAAGCTCGTAACGAGCTGGCGGAGCTGGAGAAGGTCAAGCCGGAAGCTGCCGAAGCCTTCAATCGCCTGGTTGGCGATGCTTTGGACGTACGCGACAAACGCAGCGCGAAGCGTGACTTGGTGATCTTTCTTCTGGGATGCGTCTTTAGCGTGATCACAGGGCTAGTCATTCAGTTCGCCTACGGCATATACGTCGGGGATCTTGCACTACCTAGCCTCGGCTCGTCACCGACGCGCTCGGCATCGCCAAGGTAGCTTAGGCCGACGTTCGCACCAGGGTTGGACCTCGCGTGCCCTAGTCCGAGTCGACGGCTGCGTTTCGCCCGGCCTGTGCGCGTGTGGAACGATGCCGGTCCCGATGGACGCCCAGTTCTCGGTCGTTGCGCCGGACGGAAGTTTGGGGTCAGCAGTGCGAGCCGAAACCGGACGGGGCGCAGGGCCGACTATCAGGCGACGATCATCGTTCCCACGCGACTGCTGAGCTCGTACGATGAAGAAGGCACGGAGTCGCCCATGTAGTGCTGCCGACACCACCGCGGCAGAGGGCGGTCGTGCTCCGGTGCTGCGACGCGACAGGTGATCTTTGAGACCGCCGCAGGTGAGAACGTGACGCGCTGGCTGCTAGGGCGCTCCGCTCCTGCGGGCCTTCCGTGCATCCCTCATTGCGCGCTTCTGCTCGGGCTGCACGTACAACACCAACACAGCTTCTTCGATCAGCCTGGCCACATCATCCACTTCCTCGGCCGAGTACGTGATCCCCGCGTGGATGCTGTCATTGCCCAGCATTCGCGCCTCATGCAGGTCCTGCACTAGCTCATCGGACAGCTTGACCTTGAGGCTCTCAATCTTGTCGAAGAGGGTGCCTCCGCTCGCCTTCTGGTCCTTGGTTAGCTCCTCAACTGCGGCTCGGTACATCACGCCGGCGGCGCGGAAGGCGTTCGACTTCTCACAGGTGCTCGCTTCGGCAAATAGGCTCCGTACTGCAGCCGGGGCAGACTCGTGCAGTGTCCTCGGAGACTCATGCGGCGAGACCATGGTGCGCCACTTCTTCACCTCGTCCTCGCCACCCGCCTCCGCCGCCGGGATCCGCACCGTGGTCTCGAGCAGAACCACTGACTTCCCGCAATGCAGGCATTCCATGATCACAACGCCAGTTCGCACAGGATCGTCAGGTGGTTCTTGGTCCAGAATCCGGCTCGAGCTTGGCGAATGGAAGTGCGGCGACGCGTAGTTGATTGAATGCACGACGTGAAATGAACTGTCCCGTTTGTGCCAGGGGCAGAAGCCGACTCCATCTTCGAACAGCATGCCTGTGACTCTAGTGGTGAACGGCTACACGGCCAATAGCGCCCCGTGAGACGGCCGAGACTGCCCATCTCCCAATGCAACCCACGGCTCTCGGCCCCAGTTCTCGCCCAAGGGGTCAGTGATCACCCCGACGGCCCCACGCACGACTCTCGGCATGAGAGTGAACCTTGTGAGGCGTGCTGATCTGGCACACAGGCCGGCTAAACCAGTAGGGGCGACAGGTTTGGGCTGACCCCGTTTCGTAGGTCCAGTCGTTATGAGAGTCGTCCTGTTGCCCGCGGTCGCGGGCAGGGAGACTGGTCAGATCATGACGAACAGCAGGAAGCGTCACACCCCGGAGCAGGTCGTCCG
>NZ_PPCV01000001.1 GCF_004126535.1 Propioniciclava flava
GAGAGTGAACATGCGCCCCCAAGGCTGGTTGAATGGCCCGGGAAACGGTGGACCACGCCTCCCGAACCGGTACACGCTACCGACAGGGGTAGACCCAACCACGACAAACCAGCCCCCCAGCCCCAGCGGCGTACTTGAAGACGGAAGCCAGTCGCCCACTCCCTTAGTCCAGACGCCTGCTCGAGCACTCCTCTTTCGATGGTGTCGAGGAGAGGTGCAAGGGCCCGTCAGGATGGGGCCAGTCGAGGGATGTCCGGCGGGCATCCTTCCGGTTGTTCGAGCGGCGTCAAGGGCAGAGCGTCCTGTGGGTCGAGCCTCAGGTCGATGAAGATTGCCGAAACGCGAACCTGTAGAGGGAGACCTCCAGGGGTCGATTGCCAGAGGGCGCCAAGCCTCCTCCCATCATCGGGGTACGTGTGTCACCGATACGATTGCGGTTGACCTCAGCGTTCGAGCGATGGAGATCACCCGGGTGAGAGGGAGAAGATCGCTTCGGTGCCCTCGGGCTCCAAGGTAGCCGTTGGAGCCCTACCTGGGATCAGCTCGCGGAGGCGCATGGATTCTCGAGCTGGGGCAGTCCGAAGCCGGGACTGAGCGTACAAGGGGACTTTGTGGAGCAGTCTTTCTGGGGGCTCACCTCGAGGGCCTGTCTCGGTGGAGTGGATGGTGAGCAGGCACCGACGCGCGGCCGCTTAGCCTCGGTGGGCGATGCGCCCGTTCGGTACGCCTGCGGGTGGCGTCCCGACTCCCGGCAGCGCTCGTCTACCCCGCGAGGGCTGAACTGCAGGAACCACTGGGTTGGGATCTGTCGCCGTTCGCTGCACCTTCTTTGCCCGACAGGGGGAGATGACGGCAAACTAGGACGGTGAATGAAAAGAACGAGCGTCGGGGACCCTCTGAGCGTGGAGGTTCCGGCGGCGAACGACGGCCGAACCGTGAACAAGGGGCAGGCTCGCGCCGCCCCGGTAGTGACGGGGGACGGAGTCAAGGCGGCTGGCGCTCGTCCAAGGACGCACAGGGCGGTTCGCGGGTCGGACGCTTCGACGACTCCCGCTCGGCATCCGGCCAACGCGGAGGTGCAGGACCCTCCCGCGGTGAGAACAACGAACGTGGGCCTTGGCGCGGCGATCAGAATGATCGGCCTCGTCACGGAGGTGCCCGCCCGGCAGGTCGAGGCACGGGTCCGCGTCGCAACGATGATGCGCGCTCTGAGGGCCGGGGCTACAGGAGCGAGCAAGGCCGCGGGAGTGGTGACGGCTCGTGGCAGCGCCGCGACGGGCAGGAACGACGCCCCTACCGCGGTGAACGCGACGACGATCGACGCCCCCGCTACTCCTCGGCTCGCGACGGTGAGAGCCGCGGCTACCAACGCCGCGACGATGGCTTCCGTCGTGATGATCGTGGTGGTCAGGGGCGCAGTTTTGATGGGCGTCGTGATGATCGTGGTGGTCAGGGGCGCAGTTTTGATGGGCGTCGTGATGATCGTGGCGGTCGTGGTGGCGATGGGCGCAGCTTCCAGGGGCGTCGTGATGATCGCGGTGGCCGTGGTGGCGAAGGGCGCAGCTTCGACGGTCGGCGCGATGATCGACGTGACCGCGACGGTAACTGGGGCCGCAACCCCGACCGGAACTCGGACACGCGAGGCTCTTATGGCCGTGGCCGCAGCGAGGGCCCTGACGGGTTTGCGCGGCGTGGCGATGATGCGCGCGGTGACCGTCGTGGACAGCAGGGCGAATGGCGTCCAGGCCGCGACTCCCAGCGGGCAGGGCGAACCGATGACGCAAGCCGCCCCTACCGTGGCAACCGAGAAGGTGGCCGCGAGGGATATCGTCCCCGTCAAGACGCCGCCGGCGACACTCGACAGGGCCGAGGTTTCGGGGAGCGAAGCGACCGTGGGCCGCGACGCGATCAACGTGACTCCCGAGGTCCCGCGCGTCGGGATGACCGGCGGAGTTCCTCCCGCGACACGCAGGGAGGCGCTGCTCGCGGTCCCCGTGATCAACGGCGCGACGACGACCGGGAGCCGTATGTGCCGCGTCCGGGGCTGGCGCGCAAGCCCGACGAACCTGACACTCCTCAAGACATGGACCTCCGGGACCTGCCGCGAGGCGTCCGTGCTGAACTGCGGGGCCTCAGCCCTGAGATCGCGCAGATCGTCGGCGCGCACCTCCTCAAGGCGGGCGAACTCATCGACAGCGATCCTCAACTGGCCTATGCACACGCGGAAGCCGCTCGTCGACGCGCTGCGCGCCTCTCGGTGACGCGCGAAGCGACCGCCGAGGCCGCGTATGCGGCAGGGGAATATCAGGTTGCGTTGGCCGAGTTGCGCGCTTTGCGTCGCATGAACGGTGGCAACGAGTTCCTGGCCGTCATGGCCGACTGCGAGCGTGCCTTGGGGCATCCCGACAAGGCGCTCAAACTCATCAAGGAGGGACTCGCCGCGCAACCGGAGTTCCGCCAGCGCGTCGAACTCCGCCTCGTTGAGGCCGGGGCACGGCTGGACCTTGGGCAAGAAGCGGAAGCGCTACGCCTCCTGAAGCATGAAATCGAGGCCTCTGCAGGCAAGGGATCACGGGGAGCCCGCGCCACCTTGCGCTACGGCTATGCGGATCTGCTGGAGCACACCGGAGACGCGGACGGCGCCGAGCGCTGGTTCAGCGCCGCCGCAGCCCTGGACGAGGAAGGGATCACGGACGCCGCCGACCGCGTCTCCAAGCTCCAAGGACTGGTCCTGGACGTCGACGAAGAGGCGTTGCTGGGTGAGGACTCCGAGCCGTTGGGGATGGACGAGGAAGAACAGTCCTCCACGGACCCCGAGGGCGAGCCCGACGAGCTTGAGGAGGACATCCCCACGCGTGAGGTGGAGGCAGCTCTCGAGGACGCCGCCGATGTCCAAGCCCTGGCCGACGCCGACGATGAGGATCCTCTCGATCCTCAGGAGGCGAGCGACGGAGCCGAGGAAGAACACCACGCGTGAGCGCATTCATCGACGACTACGATGCCGTCTTCTTCGACCTTGACGGTGTGCTCTACCGCGGCCCGGGGGCCATCCCGGGCGCGGTAGAAGGGGTGGGGCGACTGCATGCGCGAGGGTTACGCACCATGTACGTCACCAACAACGCCGCGCGGAGCACCCAGACGGTCGCCGATCACCTGAGCCGGCTCGGCTTTGAAGCACAGGAGCCCGACGTGGTCTCCAGCGCGCAAGCGATGGGCGCCCTTCTCCAGGAGCGCCTCCCCAACGGCGCGAAGGTCATCGTCTTGGGGACACCCAACTTGGTCGACCAGGTTGAGGCGGCGGGGCTCGTGCCCGTCGACAGTTTCCGGGACGAACCGGTCGCTGTCGTCCAAGGCTACGACCCGGCGATGAGTTGGCCGCGGCTGGACCAAGGCGCCATCGCCCTGCAACGCGGAGCTCGCTGGTTCGTGACCAACACCGACTCGACGCGTCCCGAAGCCGATGGCATCGTGCCGGGAGCCGGAACGCAGGTCGACGCCGTGCGTGCCGCCGTCAGTGACGACCCGGAAGTTATCGTCGGTAAGCCCTACCGCCCCCTCATGGACGCCGCCCTGGCTCGCAGCGGCGCCCAACGCCCCGTGTTCGTCGGTGACCGTATCGACACCGACATCATGGGGGCTCACGCGGCGGGGCTCGACTCCTTCATGGTGCTCACCGGTGCCAGCGGCGTCGGTGATCTCTTGAGCGCCCCCGTTCACGGGCGACCGACAGCAATCGGCTGGAACGTGATGTCACTGTTCCACCCGGCCCGCGTCGCGACCGTAGAGGAGGGCGTCACCCGATGCGGGAACGCCCACGTTCGCACCGACGACGGTGGCTGCACCGTGGTGGAGGGACCCACCGATAGCGTCGAAGAGCAACTCGATGCGCTTTGGGCGTTGGCCGTTCATCAATGGAACGGTGGGGGAGAGGTGGGCCCCGAGGTGAGGAGGAGGTTCACACTCCTTCCTGCGTGACGGCGATCCCGGACGTCAGGCTCGCTCTGGGAACCGCCGACTGGACACGTCGCCCTGCCGTACAGTGACGGTGACCGTACCGCCGAATCAGGAGTACTCGACATGACCCACCGCAAGCCGTCGACGCTGACCGACCTGGCCCTCGTGGCCGTCTTCGCCGGCCTTATCGCTGCGTTCTCCCTGGCTCCGGCCATTCCCGTCGGGGCGTTGATGGTCCCCATCACCTTGCAGACGTTGGCGGTGGCACTGACCGCCATGATCTTGGGGCCCTGGCGTGGCTTCGCGGCCACCTGCCTCTACCTCCTCCTCGGTTTCGTTGGCCTGCCCGTGTTCGCAGGCGGGGCTGCGGGGATCGGTGTCCTCGTCCGCCCCTCGGCCGGGTACCTGCTCGCCTTCCCCATCGCGGCGCTGGTGATCGGATTCCTGGCTCGGCGGTTCGTGCTGCGCTTTGGCACCGCGGGTCGGCGCTGGGGCCTGTTCGTTGTGGCGGGCTTGGCAGGATCCATCCTCGTCATCCATCCGCTCGGGATCCTGGGCATGAGCATCAACGGCGCCATGCCACTCCAAGCCGCAGCGGTGCTCGATTTGGCCTACTGGCCCGGCGACGTTATCAAGACCGTGATTGCTGCGCTCGTTGCCGTCGCTGTCCATCGCGCCTTCCCTGACTTGTTCGCTCCGGTTGCACCGGTTGTCGACAGCGAGCGCACCTCCGCGCACATCGGATGATTCGTTTGGTGGACGTCCGCGTCGACGTCCCGGTGCCTGCCCCCACTGGGGGACGGTGGACGAGCAAGACACTGCTGCAGGACGTCACGTGCGAACTCCCCGAGCGCCGCATTGCGTTCATCGGCGCGAACGGTTCGGGCAAGTCGACACTCCTGCGGCTCCTTAATGGGCTCATGCCCGTCACCGGCGGACGGGTCGAGGTGGACGGCCTGGATCCAGCCACCAACGGCAAGGCGGTGAGGGCCCACGTGGGCTTCGTGTTCACCGACCCGCTGAGCCAACTGCTCATGCCCACACCCATCGAGGACGTCGAGCTCTCACTTCGACGCGTTGTCCCCCAACGCGAGCAACGACGCGCCCGCGCGCTGGAACTGCTCGCCGAGCGTGGCCTCGACAGGGTCGCCGAGCAGAGCATTTACGACCTGTCGGGGGGCGAACGGCAGTTGGTCGCGTTGACGGCTGTTCTCGCGGTGAACCCGGGAATCCTCGTCGCCGATGAACCCACCACCCTGCTCGACTTGGGCAACCGCCTGCGGTTGCGGGCACTCCTCGACGCCCTGCCGCAGCAGGTTGTCGTATCAACCCACGACCTCGACCTAGCCGCGAGCGCTGACCGAGTCTTGGTGGTAGCGGGCGGCAGAATCGTGGCCGATGGCAGCCCACAAGAATCCATCGTCTTTTACGAGGCCAGCCAGCGATGAACGCGACGCGCGCTCTCCTAGGCGAGTACGTGCCTGGGACCACATTCTGGCACCGTCTGGGGATGGGGCCGAAGTACCTCTGGTTCGCGCTGCTCCTGCTTCCTGCGCTGATCGTGCGCGACCCCGCACTCGTCGTGGCGCTGGTCGTCGTGGCAGCTATCCCTTTGTTGAGGCTAGGCGTGCCTGTCCGGTTGTCGATCGGCGTCCCCTGGACGCTGGCCGTGCTACTGGTGGTGCTAGCGGGGTATCACGGCTTCACCGGTTCGCTGGCGACGGGGATCACGGTCGTCGGAACCACGCTGGTGGCGCTCTACGCCAGCCGTCTCATCCTGTTCACTACCCCTTTGCCCACCCTGGTCGACGCGTTGGTGTCTGCTGCGCGTCCCTTCACGCGGCTGGGGGCTCGCCCCGAACGATTCGGCCTGGCTGTTGCCATCCTCATTCGTTCCGTGCCCTACGTGGCGGGGGCCTTCGGCGACGTGCGTGCGGCGTCACGAGCGCGAGGATTGGACCGCAATCTGACCACGGCACTCACTCCCGTCGTGGTGTCTGCCGTGGCCTACGCCCGCCGAACTGGGGATGCCTTGACGGCGCGCGGCCTGGGTGACGACTAGGCTGCTGGCGTGGAGCCTGCACACCTGGACGCGGACAACGCACCCGACATGAACACGCACGGACCAGGGGACGACGGCGGGCCCGAAGCCGAGGAACAGGTCATCCCTCCGCACACCGGCAACCGCGAGATCGACGAGGCTCTCCAGCGCCTTCAGCTTGGTCAAGACGTCCACACCCACCACGACGCGCTCGCCGCGGCCATCGACGCAGTACAACGCGCCCTCAACCCTGGCGAGGCCGGACCTCGCCCCACCCCATGAGGATCGACGCCGCACTGGTCGCCCGGGGGCTGGCGCGTTCCCGCGGGCAGGCCCGCGACGTCATCCTCGCCGGGCTTGTCCGGGTGAACGGTGACGTCGTTCGCAAGGCGTCCTTCCCCGTGCGGGAGACCGACCGCCTGGAGGCGCATCAGGATCCATGGGTGAGCCGGGCCGCACACAAGCTGGTGGGCGCGCTGGACGCTACCGGGCTCAGCGTGGCTGGAGCCACCGCTGTGGATGCGGGAGCCTCGACGGGAGGCTTCACCCAGGTGCTCCTTGCCAAGGGGGCCCAGCACGTGCACGCCGTGGACGTCGGGCATGGCCAGCTTTCCCCTCTCATCCGCGACGATGAGCGCGTCACCAACCACGAGGGGCTGAACCTGCGTTCCCTGACCCTGAACGATGTGGGCGGCGTCCCGGTGGACATTGTCGTAGCCGATGTGTCGTTCATTTCGCTGCGGCTGCTCGTGGGGCCGCTGCGCGCCGTGGCGCGTCAGGGCGGCGACGCGCTCCTGATGGTCAAGCCACAGTTCGAAGTCGGACGTGGGGGGCTGGACTCGCGCGGCGTGGTCGCCGACGAACGCCGTGCCCGCGAGACCGTCGACGCCGTGGCGCAAGCGGCCGAGGCGGCGGGCTGGCGCGAACGGTGGCGCGGAGAGAGTCCCCTGCCCGGCGAGCACGGCAATCACGAGTTCTTCCTGCACCTGGTCGCTGGCCCTCTCGGCGGGGCGCGTTAGGCTGGCGCGGTGAGTCCACGACACATCGCCCTGGGCGTGCATGACCAGCGTCCCGAGGCCGTCGATGCTGCCTGCGATTTCATCGAGCGGCTCCGACCTCACGGTTTCGTGTGCTGGGTGAAGTCGTCCACCTACCCACTGCTGTCGGATCGCATCGGTGATGCGGACGTGCGTCCTTTCCAGGATCGCCCCGATCAGGAACCCGAGTTGGTGGTCGTGTTCGGTGGCGATGGGACGATCCTGCGAGCCGCCGAGTGGGCTGTGCCGCTCGGCTACCCGGTCTTGGGTGTCAACCTGGGGCATGTGGGGTTCCTGGCAGAACTCGAACCTAGCCAAGCGCACTCCCTGGTGGGGCGCGTCGTGAATCGGGACTACCGCGTGGAGGAGCGACTCTGCCTCGAGGTCACGTTGCGCTCCAGCCGCGACGGGGATGTCATCTGGTCGAGCTTTGCCATCAACGAAGTGTCGCTGGAGAAAGCCGCCCGCGAGCGCATGATCGAAGTCGTCGTCGACATTGACGGACACCCGCTCTCGCGCTGGGGCACCGACGGCGTCTTGGTGTCCACCCCGACCGGCTCCACGGCCTACGCGTTCTCCGCGCAAGGCCCCGTCTTGTGGCCGGACCTGGAAGCGATCCTGGTCGTTCCTTTGCTGGCGCACGCATTGTTCGCTCGCCCGCTCGTCTTGAGCCCGCGGTCAGTCGTGGACATCACCATGTTGGAGAATCCGCCCACGGGGGGAGTGCTGTGGTGCGATGGACGCCGCAGCGTCTCCGTCGCCCCCTACAACCACGTGACGGTGCGCCGGAGCCCCCACACACTCAAACTGGCACGGACCTCCGAGCAGCCGTTCGTGCAACGCCTGGTGCGGAAATTCGATCTTCCCGTCTACGGCTGGCGCGGCGCGGCCGAGCGCGACCGAGGCACGAGTGGAGACGCGCGCTAATGCTCACTGAACTGCGGATCGCCGGGCTGGGTGTCATCGACGATGCGGCCATCGATCTTGGGCCGGGCTTCACGGCGGTGACCGGCGAAACGGGTGCGGGCAAGACGATGATCGTGACGGGGCTCGGACTGCTCACCGGTGAGAAGGCGGAAAGCCGGTTGATCCGGCACGGCGGATCGCGGGCTCTGGTCGAGGGTCGCCTCGGCGTCGATGACGACCTCGCGGGCAGGGTCGCCGAGCACGGTGGTGAGGTGGAAGAAGGCGAGGTGCTGATCTCGCGTGTCCTGACGCCGTCGCGATCCCGTGCGCTGGTCGGTGGCGCCCAGGTGACCGTTCCAGGCCTGCTGGATGTGGTGGGGGAACAGATCACCATCCACGGGCAAAGCGAGCAACTTCGCCTCGGCACGGCTGAGAGGCAACGAGAGGTGCTGGACGCCTTCGGCGGCCCCGAACTGGACGCCGACCTGGCGAAGTACCGGTCGTTGTGGGCGACCCATCGTGCGGACGCGGACGAGTTGGTCGGGCTGCGTGCCCAGGCCCAGGAACGCGCCCGCGAACTGGCCTTGTTGGAGTTTGGGCTCGCCGAGATCGCCAAGGTGGCTCCGCAGGTCGACGAGGACGTCACCTTGCAGGCTGAGGCGCGCTCGTTGCAAGCCGTGGATGACCTGCGGCAGGCCGCCCGGGCGGCGACCGTGGCGTTAGCCGGTGACGATGACGCGTTCGATGACCAGCCGACCGCGCTTGGCCTGGTCGCGGCCGCACGCAAGGCCCTGGAGGCCGCTGCCGAGGACGATCCGGCGGCAGCCAGCCTGGCGGGGCGCCTCGCGGAGGCGTCGTTTCTGTTGAGTGATGCGGCCACGGACGTGGCCTCCTACCTGGCAGGCCTGGAGGCCGACCCGGCCCGACTGGAGTGGATCGCCGGACGCCTGGCTGCGCTGCAAGGGTTGGGACGCAAGTACGGCTCAACCATGGCCGACGTGCTCGCGTGGGCCCGCGACGCGGCCACGACGGTGGACCGTCTCCAGGGATCCGATGAGCGGATCGCGGCTTTGGAGGATGCCGTTTCCCGGCAGCGCAGCGCATTGGAGGCCCTCGCCGCTTCGATCAGTGAAGGGCGTCGGCGCGCGGCGGGGGAGTTGGCTGAGCGCGTCGAGGCCGAATTGACGGCCCTGGCGATGCCTCACGCCCGGTTGTCGTTCGCGGTGGCGGCGCTGCCTGATCTGGGGCCGTACGGCGCCGACCAGGTGACGCTGCTGTTCGCTGCCAATCCCGGCTCCTCGCCAGCGCCGTTGGCGAAGGTGGCGTCGGGGGGTGAGTTGTCGCGCGTCCGGCTCGCACTGGAAGTGGTCTTGGCCGGTGCGACCACAGGACACACGTTCGTCTTCGACGAAGTGGACGCCGGAGTCGGGGGCACGGTTGCCTTGGAGATCGGCCGCAGGCTGAAGCGTTTGGCGGCCAGTAGCCAGGTGATCGTCGTCACCCACCTCGCCCAAGTAGCCGCCTTCGCTGACCGTCACTTTGTGGTGCATAAAGCCAACGACGGGCAGGTGACCACATCGGGTATCGCCGAGGTGAAGGAGGAGGCCCGCGTCGACGAGTTGGCGCGCATGATGGCAGGCGTGGACACGACCAAAGCCGCCCGCGAGCATGCGACCGAGTTGCTCGCCGAGGCACGGCGCTGAGATTTCACACACTGCGGGTGCGTCGGCTTGACACGCCCGGCACAATAAACTCAGACGCACGAATCCGGTGTAGGTGAGGCAGGGGAAGGCAGCACCCAAGCCGAAGGAGAGCGTCGTGACCACCACCCGCGGGATGTTGACCATCATGTCCGCACCGTCCCCGCTGTGCCCGCACGTTGAATGGGCCCTCGGCGGGGTTCTTGGCATGCCCATCTCCTTGGACTGGCGGCCTCAACCTGCCGAGCGCGGCAGCTATCGCAGCGAGTTCAGCTGGACGGGTGCCCCGGGGATGACGGCACGCATCGTCAGCGCCCTCAAGCGGTGGCCTCGCCTGCGTTTCGAGGCGTCCGACGCGGGCAGTGCGACCGCCGAGCCCGAGCGGTATTCCTACACGCCCACCCTGGGTGTGTTCCACGCGATGACGACCCTGAACGGGGACGTCGTCATCCGTGAGGATCAACTACGCGGCGCGATGCTGAGCGCACGTGGCGACGCCGAGGCCTTGCAGGAGGAACTTGAGGCGCTGCTGGGCTCAGCCTGGGACGAGGAACTCGATGTGTTCCGCCAGGCCGGCGAAGGGGAGTCGTTGCGCTGGTTGCACGAGGTCGGCTGAACCTCGACCACACTTATGCGAGAGGGCCCCGCGAGCACAGTGCTCGCGGGGCCCTCTCGCATAAGTGTGGTGCTGATCACGCAGTGACGTTCTCGTTCGTGACCGCGACGGCAACGTTGTGGCCGCCGAAGCCGAACGAGTTGTTCAATGCGGCCAGGTCCCCTTCGGGTAGCGGGCGCGGTTCATTCGCGGCGATGTCGAGATCCAACCCCTCTTCGGGATCGGACAAGTTGATCGTCGGCGGAACGACGCGATCGCGCAGCGCGAGCACGGTTGCCAGGGTCTCCAGCGCCCCGGCCGCACCCAGCAGGTGCCCGGTCATGGACTTCGTCGAGGTGACGACCACCTGATCGGTCGCAGCGCCCAAGGCGAGCCGGATGGAGTGCGCCTCGGTCACATCGCCTTGCGGCGTGGACGTCCCGTGCGCGTTGACGTGGCGGATGTCGGAGGCCGACAGCCCACTTTCACGCAGCGCCTTGATCATGGCCTGCGCTTGGCCGTGGCCTGAGGGTTCCGGCTGCACGATGTCGTGATTGTCGTCGGAGATCCCGGCACCGGCCAAAGTTCCATAGATCTTCGCGCCACGAGCCCGAGCGTGCTCGAGGGACTCCAGGACCAGCACGGCCGACCCTTCACTCAGCACAAATCCATCGCGGCCCTTGTCCCACGGACGCGAGGCGCCCGCAGGATCGTCGTTGCGCTTGGACAAGGCCTGCATCTGCGCGAACGCGCCGATCGGCAAGGGATGGATGGTGGCTTCCGTCCCGCCCGCGACGATGATGTCAGCGCGTCCCAGGCGGATCTGGTCCACCGCGAGGGACAGGGCCTCGTTCGACGACGCACACGCCGACACCGGAGCGTGCACGGCTGCCGCAGCGTTCACCAGCAGGCCGACGTTCGCCGCCGAGGCGTTCGCCATGAGCATGGGGATGGTGAAGGGGCTGACGCGGCGTGGCCCCTTGTCTTTGTAGACGTCCCAGTTACCCAAGAGGGTGTGGAGCCCGCCGATCCCGGTGCCCAGGCACACCGCCAACCGCTCCGGATCGATCGTGTTCGCCTCGCCCAAGCCCAGTCCGGCGTCCAACCAGGCCTCCTGAGCGGCGATCAGCGCGAGTTGGGTGTTGCGATCCAACCGGCGTGCTTGGACGCGGTCGATCTTCTCGCTGGGATCTTGTGAGACGTGCCCGGCGATACGGACCGAGAGATCCTCGGCCCACGGTTCGGTGAGGGCACGGACCCCCGACTGGCTGGCCAGCATGGCGGACCACGTGGATGCCACATCGCCGCCCAACGGCGTGGTGGCCCCTAGGCCGGTGATGACGATCTGTTTCATCGTTTCGGTTCCTTATTGCTGGAGGCTGAGCTACCCGGACGTGGGGCGTCCGAGGAAAAAGGGTGCCCGGAACCACCGGGCACCCGCGACGATGTCAGCTGTGCTGCTCGACGTAGGCGACGGCGTCGCCGACGGTCTTGAGGTTCTTGCTCTCCTCGTCGGGAATGGTGACGCCGAACTTGTCCTCGCAGCCGACGATGATCTCCACCATCGCGAGGCTGTCCACGTCGAGGTCATCGACGAAAGACTTGTCGAGCTGAACATCCTCGACCGGGACGCCAGCGACCTCGTTGACGAGTTCGGCGAGCTGCGAGCGGATCTCTTCAGTGGTGGCCATGGGGCTTCTCCTTGTGTTGTTGATGTGCAGGACTTGCACCGGCCGGGTCGGCCGGACGTGAAGGGTGATTCAGGGGATCGTGATGACCTGGCCGGCGTACACCAGTCCGGCCCCGAACCCGATGATGAGGCAGGTGTCGCCGCTCTTGGCTTCGCCGCTGGCGATCATCGCGTCGAGGGCGACGCCGATGGAGGCGGCGGAGTTGTTGCCGTAGTGCTTGATGGTACGCGCGACCTTGACGCTGTCGGGGAGCTTCAGGTGTCTCAGCATGGCGTCGGTGATGCGGTTGTTGGCCTGGTGAGGGACGAACACGTCCAGATCTTCGGGTGCCAGGCCTGCGGCGGCCAGCGCGCGGTGCGCCGCCTCCGCGATGAAGGTGGTAGCCCAGCGGAACACGGGGCGGCCATCCATCATGATCTGGGATGGCTGGCCGGACGCCACCGCTTCGGGCCAGGTTCGGTTCATCTCGATCACGGTGGCCTGGTCGCCGTCAGATCCCCACACGATGGGGCCCATGGTGGCGACGTCGGAGGGGCCAACGACAGCGGCGCCAGCACCGTCGGCGAACAGGAATGCCGTGGAGCGATCCGACAAGTCGGTCATCTCCGACAGGGTCTCGGCGCCGATAGCGAGGACATGCGTGGCAGCGCCGGAGCGCACCAACGACTCCGCCATGCCGATGCCATAGCAGAACCCGGCACACGCTGCGGAGATGTCGAACGCGGCCGCATCCTGGCAACCCAACTCGGCAGCCACGATGGCGGCCAAAGAAGGCGTCTGAACGAGGTGACTGACGGTGGAGATGATCACCGCGTCAACGTCAGCGGGGGTGAGGCCGGCGCGTTCGATGGCCTGGCGTGCCGCGGCGAGCGACAAGGTCCGCACGTCCTCGCCCGGACCGACCCAGCGACGCTCGATGATGCCGGTGCGCTGCTGGATCCACTCGTCGGAGGAATCGATGTAGGTGCACATCTCGGCGTTATCGACGACGCGGCTCGGGACTGCGGCGCCCAACCCCTCGATGCGGGCGTACGGCGACCCCTTGCTGGCAGTGATGGGCACGTTCTTAGGCCTCCTGGCTGGATGTCGATGCATGCTCGGCCACAAAGGCGCGGGCGTCATCGAGTTGATCGGGTGTGTTGAGGTTGAACAGCGCAACGCCGGGGAGGTTGCGCTTGGCGATGCCCGTGAGGGTGCCCGCCGGGGGGAGTTCGAGGATGCCGGTGACACCCAGGTCAGCCATGGCCGCCATGCACAGATCCCAGCGCACGGGCGAGGTGACCTGGCTGACCAGGCGGCTGAGGTATTCGGCGCCGTGGGCGATGGCGGTTCCGTCGGCATTGCTGAGCAGCGTCACGGCCGGGTCGGAGGCTGTGAGGGTGGCGGCCGCAGCGGCGAGTCGTACCCGTCCGGGCTCCATGTGCGCAGTGTGGAAGGCCCCGGCGACCGACAAGGGAACGACACGGCTGCCCGCAGGCGGGTTCGCCTTGAGTTCAGCAATCTGCTCCGCAGTGCCCGCCGCGACGATCTGACCGGTGCCGTTGTGGTTGGCCGCGGTCGCGCCCAGTGCCTCGATCGCGGCGACTACCGCCTCGGCGTCACCGCGCAGGACGGCGGCCATCGTCGTGGGGCGCAGCGCCGACGCCTCGGCCATGCCCAAGGCCCGTTCACGGACGAGCGCCAAGGCGTCGAGCGGAGACAACACTCCGACGCCAGCGGCCGCGGTGAACTCACCCACGCTGTGTCCGGCGGCAATGTCGGCGCCGCGGAAGGGAACCTGCGCGTCCCCGGTCAGCGCCTCCGCCGCCAGGAGGCCCGCCGCGACCAGCAACGGTTGGGCGATGGCGGTGTCCCGGATGGTCTCAGCGTCGGCCTGCGTCCCGTAGAACGCCAGGTCGATACCAGCGGCCTGAGAGAAGCCGTCCAGGGTGTCGGTGGCGGGGCCGGTGAGCCAGGGGGCGAGGAATCCGGGGGTTTGGGCGCCCTGTCCGGGCGCGACGATCGCAAGCACGAGGACTATCCTCCCGGGCCCAGTGGTCTCTCCATGACGAGAGACGCACAGTCTTTCTGGATGGGCTTTGTGGGAATCCTCTAGTCAGCCTACGGCTCGGTCAGGAGACGGCCGAGTGTCCCTGCCAGCCGAAGGACGTATCCACCGCGTGGATCGGAGGGGGCGTAGCCCGTCAGATCCTCCACTCGGCCCAAGCGATAGCGCACCGTGTTGGCGTGGATGAACAACCGGCGGGCCGTTGCCTCGATGGAGGTGCCCGTCGCCCAATACGCATCGAGCGTGCGCATGAGGTCGCCCGTGTGCTGGGCCAGTGGCAGGTAGATGTCGTGGGCCAACTCCCGACGAGCATGACCATCGCCTGCCAAGGCGCGCTCGGGGAGCAGCGCCCGGGCCGACACGGGGCGCGGCGCATCCACCCACGCCGACGCTGCCCGCCGCCCCGAGGTCGCGGCGCGGGCACTCACCACGGCCTCGACCAGATCAGGAACGACCGTCCCCACCACGACGGGACCGGCCCCGAAGTAGGACGTCAGCCCCGACGCGTGAGCCAAGGCCTCCTCCTCCGTGGTGAAGTCACCGCCCAAAAGAACGACCAGGCGAGGACCCTGTCCGGCCGCCAGAATATCCAGACCTCGGCGGGCCGCGGCACCGCGCAAATCTCGCAGGGACGCGTCCCGGGCGGGAAGGTCGCCGAGGACGACGGCCAGGCCCCTGGGCGAATGCCAGCCCAACGTCGAAGCCCGCGAGACGACCGACTCGTCGGCATCACCCCGCACGACCGCGTCCATAACGAGCGCTTCGAGCCGCGCATCCCACGCGCCACGCGTCTCGGCGGCCCGGGCGTACACCTCGGCGGCGTCGAAGGCGATCTCACGGCTGTAGTGCAGGACCGCCATGGTGAGCGTGGGGCGATCCGAGCGGGGGAGTTGAGAGGAGATCTGCTCCTCGACCGTCTCGACTGTGGTGCGAATGAGGTCGACCGTCTGCTGCAACGTGAGCTGCCGCATCAGCGATCGCGGCGCGGAAGCGAAAATGTTGGGCTGCTCGACACTGCCAGCGCCACCCCGGAACCAGTCCAAGAAACCATCGACGCCAGCACGAACGACCAGCGTCACCGACGCCCGATTGTTGGCGTCCAGTTCACTGAACCAGGGGTAACGGTCGGTGATCTGGGTCAAGGCAGCCGTCGTCATGGACGCCGCCGCGGCGGCGAGCCGCTTCGACATGGCGGCACGCGTCCGGCCGGTCGGCATCCACTCCCGCACCTGATCGCGCATGCGCCCTCCTTCAAGGCCAGAACACTACCCGCGCGGCGACCCGCGTGCGGCCATGGAACGATGGCGCGCTGGACAGGCGTGATCCGCAACTCGACCTTCGGGAGATCGCGCGCCTGCTGGAACGACAGGGCGGGCAGCGTGCCGACGGGCCACTCGCTCCCGTCAACGACGTCATCGCGTCGCTGCGCGGAGACCTCCACGTCCACAGCGACTGGTCTGATGGGGCCAGCTCGATCGTGGAGATGGCCGTCGAGGCGTCACGGCTGGGCAGGCGTTACCTCGCCATGACCGACGCGCAGCCCACGGCTGCGCGTCGCGCGAGGGCTGGATCGCACGCGCAGGCTCGCCCAGCTGGAACAGATCGCCGACCTCAACGCCGTGCTCACGGGAGTGACAGTGCTGGCGGGCGCCGAAGTGGACATCCTGGATGACGGCAGCCTCGACCACGATCCCGACACGTTAGGCCGACTCGACATCGTGGTGGCGAGCGTGCACAGCAAGCTGGCCATGCCACCGGACGCCATGACGGCACGGTTGGTGGGGGCCATCGCCCACCCCCGCACCGACATCCTCGGCCATGTCACGGGGCGGCTGATCGCCGGTGAGCGTGGCACCCGGCCGCCCAGCGCGTTCGACGCCGAGGTCGTCTTCGAAGCCTGTCGGCGTTTCGGCGTCGCGGTCGAAATCAACAGCCGCCCCGAACGCTGCGATCCACCCGACGATCTCCTGGCCCTGGCCCGAGACAGTGGCTGCCTGTTCAGCATCGACACCGATGCCCATGCTCCAGGGCAACTGGGGTTCAGCGAGTACGGCGCCGCCCGCGCAGCCGCCGCAGGCATCCCACCGGAGCGCATCCTGACGTGCTGGGAACTCCCGCGCTTACAGGCGTGGTGAGCGGAACCGTCTCGTCGTGAATCTCTCGGTTCGGAGAGATAGGGTGGCAACGAGTCCCGGCGGGGACCATTGACCCGCCGACGTCCGCTGTGAGAAAGGACACATCAGTGGCACCTCGCGACAACGCGGGCCCCATCCTCAACGGCCTGCCCACCAACCTGCCTGATATCGACGCGGAGGAAACAGCGGAGTGGCTGGATTCCCTCGACGGAATGATCGATGAGCAGGGCCGGAACCGGGCGCGTTACATCATGCTCAAGCTGCTCGAGCGCTCCCGCGAGCGGCACCTCGGCGTCCCCTCACTGACGGCCACCGATTACGTCAACACCATCCCGGCAGAGGCCGAGCCGTGGTATCCCGGCGACAAGGATCTCGAGCGTCAGTTCCGGCGCCTCCTGCGCTGGAACTCGGCGGTCATGGTGCACCGCGCTCAGCGTCCTGGCGTAGGCGTCGGCGGCCATATCTCCACGTTCGCGTCCTCGGCGACGCTCTACGAAGTGGGCATGAACCACTTCTTCCGCGGGAAGGATCACCCCGGTGGCGGGGACCAGGTGTTCTTCCAGGGGCACGCCAGCCCCGGCATGTACGCCCGTGCCTTCTTGGAGGGCCGCCTGCAAGAAGCCGACATGGACGGCTTCCGCCAGGAGAAGAGCCACATCGTCGACGGCAAGATCCGCGCGTTGCCCAGCTACCCGCACCCGCGTCAGATGCCGAACTTCTGGGAGTTCCCCACCGTGTCGATGGGCATCGGCCCCATCAACGCGATCTGGCAGGCCCAGTTCAACAAGTACCTGCACAATCGTGGCTTGAAGGACACCAGCCAGCAGCACGTGTGGGCGTTCCTGGGTGACGGCGAGATGGACGAGGTCGAAAGCCGCGGCGCTCTCCAGACCGCTGCCTACGAGGAACTGGACAACCTCACCTTCGTGATCAACTGCAACCTGCAGCGGCTCGATGGCCCGGTGCGCGGCAACGGCAAGATCATGCAGGAACTGGAGTCCTTCTTCCGTGGCGCCGGCTGGAATGTGATCAAGGTCGTGTGGGGTCACGGCTGGGATCCGCTGCTGGCCGCCGACAAGGACGGCGCGCTGGTCAACCTGATGAACAGCACGTCCGATGGTGACTACCAGACGTTCAAGGCCAACGACGGCGGCTACGTGCGCGACCACTTCTTCGGGCGCGATCCCCGCACTGCGAAGATGGTGGACGACTGGGACAACGACCGCATCTGGAACCTCACCCGAGGCGGGCACGACTACCAGAAGGTGTACGCGGCCTACGATGCGGCCACCAAGTTCACCGGCGCGCCGACCGTCATCTTGGCGCACACGATCAAGGGCTACTTCCTTGGTCAGCACTTCGCCGGACGCAATGCCACGCACCAGATGAAGAAGATGGCGCTGGACGATCTGAAGCAGTTCCGCGATCGCCTCGACATGCCCGTCACCGACGCGCAACTCGAGGAGAACCCCTACCTGCCGCCGTACATCCGGCCCGATGAGTCCGACCCGCGGGTCGCCTACGCTCTGGAGCGCCGTCGTGCCCTGGGCGGGCCCGTCCCGGAGCGCCGCAATAAGCCGCAGGCGCTCAAGCTGCCCGACGACAAGGCGTACGCCTCGGTCAAGAAGGGCTCGGGGCATCAGCAGATCGCCACGACGATGGCCTGGGTGCGGTTGCTGAAGGACCTGCTGCGTGACAAGGAGTTCGGCGCCCATGTCGTGCCGATCATCCCCGACGAGGCGCGCACGTTCGGCATGGACTCGCTGTTCCCGACGATCAAGATCTACAACCCGCACGGGCAGAACTACACCCCGGTGGATCACGACCTGATGCTGTCCTACCGCGAGGCCAAGGACGGTCAGATCATCCACACCGGCATCAACGAGGCCGGGTCGGTGGCGTCGTTCACCGCGGTTGGCTCCAGCTATGCCACGCACGGCATCCCGATGGTGCCTGTCTACATCTTCTATTCGATGTTCGGGTTCCAGCGCACCGCTGACGCCATCTGGGCGGCGTCCGACCAGTTGGTCCGGGGCTTCCTCATTGGCGCCACGGCGGGTCGCACCACGCTGACCGGCGAGGGCACCCAGCACATGGACGGGCACAGCCCCGTGCTGGCCGCCACCAACCCGGCTGTCGTGCAGTACGACCCGGCCTACGGCTACGAAATCGCCCACATCATGCAGGACGGCCTGCGACGCATGTACGGCGACAAGCCCGAAGACGTCATCTACTACCTGACCGTCTACAACGAGCCGATCATCCAGCCCAAGGAGCCCGACGATGTCGACGCCGAGGGCATCCTGCGCGGCATGCACCTGATCTCGAAGGGCAACGCGGAGGGGTTGGCCGCCGACGCCAAGCATGTGCAGTTGCTGGCCTCCGGCGTCGGGGTGGCGTTCGCGCTGGAAGCCCAGCAGTTGCTGCGCGACGACTGGGGTGTGATTGCGGACGTGTGGTCGGTCACCTCGTGGACCGAACTGCGACGCGACGCCATGGCCGTGGATTCGAGCCGCTTCCTGCACCCCGAGGTGGAGGTGGACGATCCGTGGATCGTCCAAAAGCTCGCCGACGCTCCCGGCCCGGTCATCGCGACCTCGGACTACATGCGTCAGGTCCAAGACCAGATCGCGCAGTGGGTGCCCGGCGACTTCGCGTCGCTGGGTGCCGATGGGTTCGGGTTCTCCGATACCCGCGCTGCGGCGCGTCGGTTCTTCCACATCGATGGCCCGTCCATGGTGGTCAAGGCGCTGCAGATGCTGGCCAAGAACGGCGAGATCGACCGCTCTTGGCCCGCTCAGGCAGCCGACAAGTACAAGCTGCTTGAGGTCACTGCGGGGGCGTCGGGCAACGCGGGCGGCGACGCCTAACCGGCGTCACTTCTCTACCCGACGCGCGCGGGGTGCCACCCTTTCGTGGCGCCCCGCGCGCGTCTTTGGGTGGATTCGCTCTACGATGGTGGGGTGATTCGCACCAAGGAAGGGGAATCCCCGGTGGGCAAGACGCCCGAGGCGCTGGGTGGCACGCCCGCAGTGACGGCCCTCGGGTTCGAACCGGGGCAGGTGGTCCAGGAACTCGGTTGGGACGAGGACGTCGATGAGACGCTGCGGGATTCGATCATGGAGGCGATCGACGCCGACATGATCGAGGATCCGCTCGAAGCAGTGGACTCGGTGGTGTTGTGGTGGCGCGAGGACGACGGAGACGTCGCCGACGGCTTGGTCGATGCGCTACGCGACTTGTCCCAAGAGGGGCACATCTGGTTGTTCACGCCGAAGATCGGCCACGACGGTCACGTCGACCCCACGGACATTGCCGAAGCGACGTTGGCGGCGGGGCTCGTACTCGCCAACCCCGCTACGGTGTCGAGCCAGTGGCAGGCACAACGCATCGTGCGCCCCAAGGGTGGCCGTCGCTGAGCGGTCCTCGCGCCGTGCCAGCCGGGGGAGCGGACAACCGAGTCCGACTCCTCAGGTAGGATCGTGCGCCGGGGCGCATAGCTCAGTTGGTTAGAGCACCTGCCTTACAAGCAGGGGGTCGGGGGTTCGAGTCCCTCTGCGCCCACCCAAAGTGTCTTACGGGAACACGCGACATCGGAAGATGTGGAGTGTTCCCGTTCGGCTTCTTTGTCTCCGGTGGTCTGGCTGACGATGGTCGCGAACGGTTCTGCGAGGCGCGGGCGTAACTGCTCGTCCTCGGTGATTTCCAACCGCGTGTAGAACGCGTGGTTCGCTAGCCTCCTGCTCCCGTCGTCCGAGTGAGCGTAGGCAAGGTGCGCGTCGGTAAGCAGCCGCAGGCTGTCGTGGAGGAACGCTCGGCCGCCGACGTGTTGCTCGTCGTGCTCACGCAAGCGCTGCTCGATGTCAGCAAGCCCGGCGCGGACTCGGTCTTGGTGCCGCTTGAGCGTGGGAAGGTCGATGGCGTCAGCGAAGTGCGCGGCGAGGAGCTTGTCACTCTCAGCTTCCAAGCGCACCCGGTTCGCGGTGAGGTCGGCGAACTCCTGATCGCGTCCCGCTCCGCGCTTGTCGAACAGGGCATCAACCTCGGAGGCGAGGTGGCGGTAGTCGGCTTCGCTGATCGTGATGCTCGCGTAGGAGTCCTCGACCAGCCGTTCCGCGACCTGCACGGGCACAGCCCGTCGGGTGCAGGTGGTCTTCTTCGATGCCCTGCCCGAGCAGACGAAGTAGGCGTAGGTCGTGCCTCTCGGGTTGGTCGCGAAGTCGAGCAGCATCCTCGACCCGCAGGTTCCGCAGTGCAGCAGGCCTTTCAGGTGGTGGGCATGCTGGACGTGCCGGGTTGCATGCGCGTTGCGCGCCTTCAACAGCGATTGCACCTGATCGAAGAGCACGGGCTCCACGATGGGCTCATGCGCGCCGGGATGCAGCGCGCCCTTGTAGCGGATCACTCCGGCGTAGTACGGGTTCGTCAGCACGCGGTAGAGGGCGTTCTTCCCCAGCGGCATGGATGGCCGCTTCGGCGACGGCACGGACAGAAGCCCGCGTGCGGTGAGGTCGCGCAATAGCGCAGTCACGGAGGTCTCGCCGGTGGCGTAACGCTCGAACGCCCACGCGATGAACGGCGCACGTTCGGTATCAACCTCGACGGTGCGTGCCTCGCGGCCCTGCTCGTCCGTTCGGCGAACGTTCAAGTAGCCGATGGGGGCGCGCCCTGGAGTGCCGCCCTGGGCGACTTTCTGCGTGAGCCCCTTGGTGACCTCGGTGGCGAGGTTGCGGCTGTAGAACTCGGCAATGCTCGACATGATGCCGTGGACGAGCATCCCGGAAGGGGTCTGGTCGATGGACTCGGTGGCGGAGACGAGCGTGACCCCGGCGCTGATGAGGGCTTGATGAATCTTCACGTCATCAGCCCGGTTGCGGGCGAGCCGGTCGAGCTTGTGGACAATGCAGAACTGCACCCGCGACGCGATGAGGAACGCCAGCATGTCCTGCAACCCATCACGATCCGCCGAGCGTGCGGACTCACCGGCGTCGATGAACTCCCGCACGATCCGCACCCCGAGTTCGTCGGCCTTCCTCGCGTTCGCCTCGCGTTGCGCGGGGATGGAGAAGCCTTCGTCGGTGCCGCCGCGCTCTGCCTGCTCCCGCGTGGACACGCGCAGGTAGGAGACGGCCAGCAGAACTGGTGCCTCCTCGGTGTGCTCGGACGCCGTGGCATCGAGGGCGGTGGTTCTCATGATGTCCTCCTCATCGGAGCTCGCTTTGCCGTTGCTATTGGATGCGGTGTGACGGTGGTGCAAATTTTGCGCCACCGTCGAGATGACCCGGCTGTTCTGCTCGGATGCTTTCGGGCGGGGGGAGCCCATAGGGGTCTGGCTTGCCGTCCCGCCAGGCACGGTGCCGCTCCTCGGCGATGTTCAGCACCCACTCGACCAGCTTGCTCAGATCAGGCGTGTTTTGCCTCGCCACCCGAAGCCGTAAGTGCTGATCTTCAGTCCTCATGCCATGTAGGTGCGCAACACTTCCCAGAACGTGAGTACCGGAGACAATTTCTGCCCTCCGCCGGGGCCCTGATCCAGATGACACACCTCTTGCAGGTCGAGGACCGTACTACTCCGTATGGAATTGTCTTGAGGTCAGACTACGCTTCTTCGCGGTCCGGGAACAGGTAGAACGCGATCTTCGGCAATCTGACCAGCCCGCGCCCGAGCGCAGCTGTGAACAGCTCCTCGGCGAGGTGCTCGAACTCGGGAGCGAGGAATCTGGCGGCCGCGTCAGCCACCTCAGGGCCTTCGGCAGGATCGTCGGCGCGGAGCATCACCACGATCACCGCGCGGATGTCGTCACACCAATCCTGGGTCGCCTGCGCGAGCGGTCTGATCGCCCCGGCAACCCCGTCCGCCATGAGCCGGATCAGCGCCTGACCTTCGCGACGGTCGAACAGACGGTCGAGCGCGGCGACGATGTGCTCACGCACAGCCTCGACCTCGGCACCACGAGGTGCGGGGGTGCCGTCGAGGAACGCGAGCGTACTCGCCCGCATGTGACTGATCGCATCCAATGCGAGGCCTTCCTTCCCCTTGCCGGGGAAGTGGTGGTACATGCTGCCCTGCCCGATGCCGGAGCGTTGCTGGATCATCACCGGGCTCGTCGCCTCGAACCCGCGTTCTGACAGCAGCTTGCATGTCGCGGCCACGAGCTTCTGCTTCGAGTCATACGCTGGACGCCCCCGGCCCCGCCGCTTCTCCACCACCCTCACCACGCTCCTCGCCGCCGAGCGGCGCCTCTGGCGACACCAATCAATTCCATACAGAGTAGTACGGACCTTGACCTGCAAGACGCGTGTCCCGTCAAGGCGCCGCTTCTGGCGGAGCTGGAAACGCTGATGACAGCCAGAGGCAGTGTCAGCCGTCTTCGCTAGAGTTGGGGCATGGTCCACGAAGCCGGTCAGCACCAGGACGCGCTTGCCCCACTCAGGTCGATCGACCTGTTCTGCGGCGCAGGCGGGCTAGCGTGCGGGCTGACGAGCCGAGGGTTCGACGTCCGTCTTGGGTCTGACATTTGGAAGCCAGCTGCTGATACTTACAGAGCGAACTTCCCCGATCATCGCTTCGAGCAGATTGATATCCGCGATCTGACTGCATCAGACATCCTCGAAGCAAGCGGTGGCACCCCACCCGACTTGGTCGCGGGGGGGCCGCCATGCCAGGGGTTCTCCTCGGCAGGCGCTCGCGCGATGGACGATGAGCGCAACACGCTCGTTGGATGGTACTCGCGGCTCGCTGCCGAGGTCCGGCCGCCTGTGATTGTCTTCGAGAACGTCGAGGGATTCCTTACAGCCTCAAACGGCAAGTATGTCGTGGACCTTTTTGACCCGCTCATCGAGGCTGGCTACGTCGTGCGACTTGAAAAGCTCAACGTCGCCAACTTTGGTGTTCCCCAGCTTCGCAAGCGTGTGATCGTCATCGCCGCGTTGGACCGTACCCCGCAACGACTTGTCCCGACTAACAGCGCGTCCGGCGCTCCCGGTGTGTGGAGGGTCGGCTCTGGGCTACCACCTACAGTAAGCGCGGCGGAGGCTCTCTCCAAGGTGTCGGCGAGCGAGAGAGACCCGTTGTCTCTCACGCGGACGCCCGGAGACTTGGAGATGGCACGGATTCAGGCGCTTGAGCAGGGCAAGACAATGAGAGACCTCCCGCCCCACTTGCAGCACAAGAGCTGGATGACGCGAGCAAACCGCCGTGTTCGCGATGGTATGCCGACCGAGCGCCGTGGCGGCGCACCAATCGGCCTTCGCCGGTTGCGTGCAGACGAACCATCAAAGGCCATCACCGGAGCCGCTACCAGGGAGTTTATCCATCCCACCGAGCACCGGACGTTGACGCTCCGTGAGGCTGCCGCACTTCAGACCTTCCCCGACACATTCGAGTTCGTCGGATCAAGGGCAGACATCGCCACGATGATTGGAAATGCGATTCCGCCGAAGTTCGCTGCTGAACTGGCTTCAGCAGTTCACGCCACATTGGCGATGCCACCGGACTTTTCAGAGCCAGGGGTGGTTGATTTTCGAAGCACGAACGCCGAAGCAATGAGCCCCGCACTCGCCCGCGTAACTCAACTGGTAGAGCAACGCTATGGAGTTGCCAACTCGGTACCGGCACTCTTCTAGAAAGCAGAACAAGAATGGCATTGACGACGGCGCAGTCCGCTGCGTACACGAAGTTGCGGCAGACTTCTTCTTCGGGCCAGGCAGTTGCGCTGTCTGATAGCGCCCTACGAGCACTGGTTTCTATCGCGGCACGTGATCTAGGACTCGACAGCGCAGTCGATGTGCCGACAGTTGGTGTTCCAGGACTGTACGACCCTTCGTTCTCGCTGGACTTCACATTGGACGGCGAAGATCCGCGTGTCTTGTACGAGAGAGTGACTCATGCGAACCCAGAAGCGGAGACGTTCATCGCATGCGCCGCTGCCATCCATAAGGCGCGTCTCAAGTACCAGCGCGTTCTGGCCAGCCAGCCGCTAGCGTCGATGGATCAGGTCGCTCCCAGGGGTCTGCTTCAATACGGGCAGATGGATGCCCACCCGCTGGCTGCCTTGCTCGTCTGGCGAAAGTGGCTCTATGACCTCGACAATAGGGCCGCCCAGGACACGGGATATTTGTTTGAGCCCGTGATTGCTGGAGCGATCGGGGGCGTGCCCTACTCGGCGACGAAGAGCCCGGTGAGGCGTGCATCTGGCAAGGGTGGACGCCAAGTCGATTGCCTCAAGGGACAGCACGCCTACGAGATTAAGCTGCGCATCACCATAGCCGCAAGCGGTCAAGGTCGATGGGGTGAGGAGCTGCAGTTCCCGTCTGAGGCTCAGGCTGCAGGCCTTGTTCCGGTACTTGTTGTCCTCGATCCAACGCCGAACCCAAAGCTCAGCGAGTTGATCCGAGCGTTCGAGGCCAGCGGTGGTGCCGCGTACATCGGCGAGGAGGCGTGGCGGCATCTCAAGGAGGAGGCCGGGCCGGAGATGGCTGTCTTCTTGGAGAAGTACATTCGCGAGCCGTTAGACGACATCTATCTCGCACTTGATGAGGGCGACCCGTTGCCGACGCTATCGCTCACCGACCGCATACGCTCCATTGACATCACAGTGGGGCAGTCAACAGTCACCATAGAGCGGGATGACGTCGGGGAGTCAATCGAGCCCGTCGACTTGATTCCAGATGATGGTGGCGACTTCTTGCCGGGAATGGATCGTTAGGTGGCTCCCAGCGCCAATTGTCAGCTTTCCGAAGTGATGAACGGGGGCGGGCTCCCGTGAGTATGCCGTACGTATCGATCAAGCGCCTGGTTGACAACTCTCTTGCGGCGATGCTGGCTGCGGTTGAGGTCTATAATAAGCCGCAGATGACCTACCGTGACGAGGTCACTGTCATGCTCATCGTCAACGGGTGGGAACTGGCGCTCAAAGCCACGTTGCGGCAGAAGAATCGCTCAATTTTCTACCCGAAGCAGCGTGGCGAACGTTACCGCTCGGTCGGGCTAGATGATGCCTTGGGAAGGGTTGCCGCCAATAGTCTCTGGCCCGTTGGTATCGACGGACCTGCAGTGACAGCCAACATCAAGGCACTGGCCGAGTATCGTGACCGGGCGATCCATCTCTACAACGCGCAGGGGTTGGGCGCGGTGATCTATCCGTTCCTGCAGCAGAATGTCCTGAACTATCGGGACTTCATGCTGGCGAAGTTCAAGAAGGACCTAGCCGACTCGATGACATGGCAGTTGCTGCCGCTAGGCGCGACGGCGCCGGCCGATGCCGTCCAGTTCATGAAGGTCGACAAGAATGCAACAATGGTGGCCGAGGTGCAGGACTTTATCGCTGAGTTGCGACGCCTTATGGATGACGCTGAATCGGCTGGAAGCGAAATGACTCGCGTGGCGACTGTCTACGACATCAACATGCAATCGGTGAAGAAGATGACCAGCGCGGACCTCGTCGTTGCCGTCTCATCGACCGCGGATGGCCAGGTTGTCCTACGTAAGACAGACCCAAACCAGACTCACCCGTTCAGCATGACAGAACTATTGGACAAGGTGAACGAGAGGCACGAGGGGCGGAAACTGACGACGTATGACTACCAGGCGATCTGTTGGAAGGAGCCACTGCGAGAGAACACTAAGTACGCCTGGAAGCACAGCAGCGGCGCTTCACACGTGTGGTCGGGCGACGCAGTCAGCTACTTGGCGGCCATGACGGATGACCAGTACGATTCAATTCGCGTGGAGTATCGGGAGCACTTGCGAGGGTAGTCCCGCGAAGGCAGCTAGCCCTGGTGACGAAGAGTCTATGTCGCGGTGGACCGCCGAGTTCGCGCCCAGACTGTGCCGCGATGGACGCCGAACTGGCGGGTGAGGGCGGTCACGCTTACGCCACCCGCGCGGGCTGTTCGCATAGCATCCACTTCCTCGTCCGTGAGCCGTGTTCGAGGTCGTTTCTTTGGTTCTGCCGACGCGCCGATCACCGGGTCGTCGGCCTCACCCTCCGGCTCGGCATCCCGACGAGTGCCTTGATTCCACGCGGAAACAAGCCTCTCAACCCGTGGTCGTCTGTTCCCGCAGCGCTCCATTGCGTCCACCCAGTTTCGCCCTAGGCGACCCGCTACGTTGCGGGTCGGACCGCCACGTAGGGCTCAAGTGCGTCTCACAAGCCCCCGTGGCACTCGACGAATGACGGCGAGTATCGCCCCTGGTAAGGTAAGGCGACGCTCAGGCAGGGAACCCGGTGAGAATCCGGGACGGTCGCGCCACTGTGAACTGATCTTCGGGTCAGCCAGTCAGGAACCGTTTGCGCGTCATCACGAAATGCCAACGGTTAGGCGCGCCACCTACCGCGGACAGGAATCGTCTCCACGATGATCCCCCTGCGAAACACTGCGCCCATGACCTCGGGTGCGAAGTGGCTCGCAGCCGTGAGGAGGGTCCATGAGATCCCACCGCCCACAGGCGCCTCGCGCCGGTCGCCGCGCGCTGACGTGGCGGACCGCGTTGCTGGTTGCAGGGCTGGCCCTGACAGGCTGCGCCGCATCCCCGCAGGCGTCCTCCAGCGCGGCCGCACCGACCACTATCGGTCAAACCAGCGTTCCCAAAACCCAGGACCCGCTCAAGGCGAGTTGGATCCTCACCGCCGTCGGGGTCGCGGAATACCCCTACATGCTCAACGCCGACGGAACCCAATCCTCACGGTTCTTCACCTCCGCGACCCAAGACGATGACCTGAACTGGACCCTGCAGGTGAAGACGGGAGCGACATTCTCCGACGGTTCACCGGTGGACGCTCAGGCCATCGCCGATTCGCTCAACGCCATCCAGCAGGGCAACCCGCAGTCCAATGCGTCCGCCGGGGTGATCACCTTTGCCAGCAAGGGCGACACCATCACCGCGACCACCCAGCGCAAGACCCGCGTCCTGCCCTCGATCCTGGCGGAGTTCTCCAACGTCATCTTCAAGGCTGACGGCAAGGGCGGGTACCTCTACACCGGCCCCTACCAGGTCACCGGATTGGACGCCGGCAACAGCATCGACTTGGCGCCGAACCCCTCCTACCCGGACGCCAGCAAACGAGGACACGTCACCGTCAAGGCGTTCGCCGACGCCGACGCCATGAAGCTCGCCATCCAAAGCGGGGCCCTCGACATGGCCTTCACCCTCCCCCCTACTGTCGCGGAACAACTCTCCGGGGTCGATGGCCTCAGCGTGAAGACGATCGATGCGGGCTACCAGTACTTCGTCCGACCGAACCTGCAACGAGGACCGCTCGCCGACGCCACGGTGCGCAAAGCACTCGATCTGGGCCTGGACCGGACAGCCTTCGTCCAAGCACTCAAAGGTGGCAGCGTCGCGAACGGACTGTTCGCCCACTACTACTCCTTCGCAGGCCAGGAAAAGGTCGTCACCGACACGGCAGCAGCCAAAGCGCTGCTGGACGAGGCCGGATGGCTGGCTGGCCCTGACGGCGTCCGCGTCAAGGACGGTCAGAAGCTGAGCCTCTCCCTGATCACCTACGCGTCCCGACCCGACCTCGGGATCATCATGCACATCATGGTCTCGCAGCTGGGGGAACTGGGTATCGCCGCGACCACATCGGTCGCTGACGACATCCGCACCGCCATGACCGGCGGCGCCTACGACCTCGCGATGTACGCACAACACACTGCCCCCACCGGTGAACCGTCGTTCTTCCAGAACCAGTTCTTCCGTACCGGTGGCGCCAACAACCTCAACGGCTACTCCTCGGCGACCACCGACGGGCTCCTCGACGAGTTGGGTGACCTGGCTCCAGGCGCCCAGCGCGACGCCAAGGCGATCGAGATCCAGCAGCAGATCCACCGCGACAATGCGGCCCTGCTCCTGGTCGACCCCCAATGGCACATCGCCGTCTCCAAGCGACTGGCTGACTACCAGCCGTATTGCGGCGACTACTACGTGGTCAACCCGCAACTTGGATTGAGCTGAGAGGCTCCAGGGGTGGGGGTCGCTGGGCGGCTCCCACCCCTGCTCCCATGACGTCGCCACGCATCCGCATCGTTGCACGCAGCCTGCTCACCCTTGTGCTGGCCAGCGTCGCTGTCTTTGCGGTGAGTCGCGCCCTGCCGCAGACGCCGATGGAGGTCTACCTGCAGCAGCATGGGGCGGCCGTCACCCCCGAAAGCGTGGCTGCGCTTCGACGCCAGTGGGGACTCGAGGGCACATGGCCCGAGCAATACTTCACTTGGGTGAGCGGGCTGTTGCGGGGCGACTGGGGTACATCCCTGCTGTCGGGGACCAGCATCGCCGCCGAGTTGTGGCAGCGACTCCCGCTGTCGCTCGGCATTGGGCTGGGCGGTCTCGCCGGAGCCGCGATGCTGGCCTATCCGCTCGGGATGCTCGCCGCGACCCGCGATGCTGGCCTATCCGCTCGGGATGCTCGCCGCGACCCGCGGCGGCATCGCCGAATGGGTCACGCGAGGGCTGACCGTGCTCGCGCAAGCCGTCCCCTCGTTTGTGGTGGCTCTCCTGGTGATCACCGCGCTCGGCGTGCAGTTGCGCTGGGTGTCCTTCTACACCCTCACCGGCGTCGCCCAAGTGATCGCTCCCGCCGCCTTGGTGACGCTCTACACGGTGGGCCAACTCTCCCGGATCGTCGCCCACGCCGCCCTGGCTCTTTGGGAGGAACCCTTCGTCCGCGCGATGCTGGGCCGAGGATTCGAGCTATCCGCCGTCTTGTGGCGCGATGGTCGCAGGCAAGTCCTCTATGCGCTGGTGGCCGCACTCATCGCCAAGATGTCGTGGGTGATCGGGGCACCGCCATTGTCGAGTACGTCTTCGCGGTGCCCGGGATCAGCTTCTACGTGATCACCAGCATCCAAAACCGTGACTACTTCGTCATCCAGTCCTATCTGATGCTCATGGTGGTGTGGATGACGGTGACCCACCTCATCCTCGACGCGGTGCTGCGCGCCCTGGATCCGAGGACGCGAGCATGACACGGCGCCGCGTCGTTTCAGCTGCCATCGTCATGGGGGTGGCGGTGCTGTTGTGCATGACTCACGGCGACCCGAATCGCGTCGATCTCGCCGCCACCTTCCTCGCGCCCGGTCCGGGGCATCCCCTGGGGACCGACAACCTGGGCCGAGACGTCTGGTGCGCGTCGTCCTCGGATTGTCGCGCACCCTGACCGTCATGATTCTCGCGACCGGGCTGAGCGCCTTGGCCGGGGGGCTCTTGGGGATGATCGCTGGCTATCTCGGCGGCCCGACTCGCGCACTCATCATGCTGGCCACCGACCTGGTGTTGATCGTCCCCACCTTCGTCGGTGCGCTCATCTTCGCGGCGCTGTTCGGTCTGACTCCCGTCTCGGCGGGGATCGTCCTGGGGCTCTTCGGGATCGGCCCCTACGTCAATCAGGCCTGTGCCCTCACCGAAGCAGTGCGGGGGAGGGCCTTCCTCCAGATCGAGACCCTGCTCGGAACACCCACCCCCGTGATCGTGGCCCGGCACATCGCCCCGGCCGTCATGCGTCCCCTGGCGGTGTACCTGGGGGCGTCCGCCGCGAACGCTGTCTTGGCGTATGCAGGACTCGCCTTCATCGGCCTCGGCGTCGATACGACCCTGCCCGACTGGGGGACCATGCTGTACGACTACCGGGTGCACCTCAGCGACCACCCGCTGCTGGTGTTGTGGCCGACGCTCGGGATCGCCATCCTCGCCCTGAGTGCCCACGCCGTGTTCGACGAAGCCGAGGGGGAAACGCCGTGATCTTGGACATCCGCGATCTCAGTGTTGCCACCCGAGATGCGCCCGCGGCGACGCTGCTCCACGACATCAACCTCGGCGTGGAGCAAGGAAGCCGGGTGGGGCTGGTCGGTGAGTCCCGGGCGGGAAAGACCACGCTCATCCGCGCCATGACCGGATTCCTCCCCGTGCAACGGTTCCAGTGCCAGGGGAGTGTCACGGTGGGCGAAACCGACGTGCTGCGCGCGACGCCCACCGAGCGCCGACGCGCGGTGAGCGCCGCGATCGCTGTCATCTGGCAGGACTCGATCACGGCCCTCAACCCCTGCCGCCGGGTGGGGACCCAAATCCGCGACACCCTCCTCTTCCGGGGGGGCGCGCAGCCGCCGTCAGGCGCACCAGGAGGCGCTGGAATGGATCGCTCGGGTGGGGTTGCATCCGCCGCGCGACATCTTCGAGCGCTACCCACACGAGTTGTCGGGCGGCATGCGTCAGCGCATCAGCCTTGCGCTGGGACTGTGCGGCGGACAGCCCATCCTCGTGGCGGACGAACCCACGTCAGCACTGGACATGGTGCGGCAACGCGCATGCGTCACGCTGATCGATCGGCTGTGCCGTGAAGACTCCACGACGCTCATCTTTGTCAGCCACGACCTCGCCCTCGTCGCCTCGCTGTGCGATCACCTCGTCGTGCTTCAGCACGGATCAATCCTGGACGCCGGACCCACCGCCACCGTCCTCGCAGACCCTCGCATGGGCGATCTTGTGGAGCGAACCCGCCGCCGCCGGGGGGAGTGGAACACGCCATGACCCGTGACGACATCGTTCCCGCGCTGCGGATGCGGGGGGTGACGCTCAGCTTCGCCGCCCAGGGGCGACGCGTGGGGCAGGAAGTCTTGCGCGGCGTCGACCTGGATCTGCCACCCGGCGAGGTGGTCGGTCTCGTGGGGGAGTCGGGGTGCGGAAAGTCGACGCTCGCACGGGTCGGCGTCGGGTTGTTGCGTCCCGATGCCGGACACGTGATCCTTCGCGACGGGACCGACCTGGCTGCGAGTTCTGCGCGCGCAGTGGCCCGGCTGCGGCCCCGTCTGCAATGGGTGGTGCAAGATCCCTACTCAGCCTTCGATCCGTCCCTGCCGTTGCGGCGCAGCATCGTGCCGGTCGTCCGACGCCAAGGGCACGCCACCGGGGACGCAGCCCGCTCCCTCGCTGCGGACGCCCTGGTTGCGGTCGGGCTCCAGGCCTCACACCTGGACCGGCTTCCCGGGCAGTTGTCTGGTGGACAGCTTCAACGGGCGGCCTTGGCCCGGGCCTTGCTGGTGGATCCCGAGGTGCTGATCGCCGATGAGATCGTCTCCGCGTTGGACTTTCGCGTCGGCGAAGAGATCCTCCACTTGGTGCGTCGAGGGGCCCGCGAGCGTGGCCGGGCCGTGTTGTTCGTGTCGCATGACCTGGGAGCAGTAGCGCTGGTCTGCGATCGAATCGCCGTCATGGACGAGGGGGTCATCGTCGAGTCGGGGCCCACCGGTGCGGTCCTCAACCATCCCCAGCATGCGCGAACCCAGGCACTGCTGGAGGCCGTTCCCACCCTGCCGTGACCTGGCGGCCTCACGATCCGCCGCAGGCCAACGCGAGTGCGCAGCTAGGAAAGCCTGGGATGCAGGAAGACCGGGATGCAGGAAGAAGGGGGAGCAGGCTGGCGGGCCCCTTCGCGGGCGAGCGCGCGATCAACGGTAGGCTTGTGCCTCGTGGCGACCGACTTTCAGACTGAGATCTCCGAACTTGACCGCTCGATGACGAGCATCGAGGTGGTGGTCGACCCTGAGAAGAAGCGTGCCGAGATCGCTGACCTGTCGCAGGCTGTCGCCGCGCCGGATCTGTGGGACGACCCCGATAACGCGCAGAAGGTGACCTCGCGTCTCTCGGCGCTCAATGCGGAACTCGATCGCGTGACCTCGTTGCGCTCCCGGCTCGATGACCTCGGCGTCCTGGTGGAGCTTGCCCAGGAGGAAGGCGACCCGGACACGCTCGCCGAGGCAGAGAAGGAACTCGGTTCACTGCACGGTGACATCGCGGCCCTGGAGGTGCGCACGCTGCTCAGTGGCGAATACGACGAGCGGGACGCCGTGGTCACCATCCGTTCGGGTGCCGGAGGCGTGGACGCCGCGGACTTCGCCGAAATGCTGCTGCGCATGTACCTGCGCTGGGCCGAGCGGCATGGTTACGCCGTCAAGCTCATGGACACGAGTTACGCCGAGGAGGCCGGGCTCAAATCCGTGACCTTCGAGGTGAGCGCCCCGTTTGCCTACGGCACCTTGTCGGTGGAGGGCGGCACGCACCGCCTCGTGCGCATCAGCCCCTTCGACAACCAAGGACGCCGCCAGACCTCGTTCGCAGCCGTCGAGGTGATCCCGTTGATCGAGTCGACCGATCACATCGACGTCCCAGAAGGGGACATCCGCGTCGACGTGTTCCGTAGCTCGGGCCCCGGTGGTCAGTCGGTGAACACCACCGACTCGGCGGTTCGCATCACCCACCTCCCGACCGGCCTGGTTGTCTCCATGCAGGATGAGAAGTCGCAGATCCAGAACAGGGCAGCCGCCATGCGGGTCTTGCAGTCGCGCCTCATGCTGTTGAAGAAGCAGGAAGAGGACGCCAAGAAGAAGGAACTGGCCGGTGACGTCAAGGCGTCGTGGGGCGACCAGATGCGCAGCTACGTGCTCAACCCGTACCAGATGGTGAAGGATCTACGTACCGGCTACGAGGTCGGCAACCCCGAGTCGGTCTTCGATGGCGATCTCGACGGTTTCATCGACGCGGGCATCCGCTGGCGCAAGAGCGAAGAATCCGCGGCATCCTGAGGGCCGCCACGCCGGGCCGCCACCGCGTCCTGGGCGAGCATGAGCACCTAGGCTGGCCTTGGCCGGCTGAGAGCTCTCAGAAAACTTCCCCATCGTCGACACCGGCCACGGATGCCTGTGATCACGTTTGAGCACGTCACAAAGACGTACCCCGGCCAAAAGCGGCCGGCATTGCACGATGTCTCGGCCACCATCGACGACGGCGAGTTCGTCTTTCTGGTCGGCCCCTCCGGGTCAGGCAAGTCGACCTTCTTGCGTCTCGTCCTGCGCGAGTATCGCGCGACCGAAGGCAGCGTTGTGGTCAACGGCCGTGACGTGGGGAAGCTGCGCAACTGGCGCATCCCCAAGCTGCGCCGCAACGTAGGGATCGTCTTTCAGGATTTCCGGCTCCTGCCCGGCAAGACGGTGAGCGAGAACGTCGCCTTCACGCTGCAGGTGATCGGACGCCCCTCGCGCGATATCCGCACGCTCGTCCCCGAGACGCTGGAGTTGGTGGGGCTGGCCGACAAGGGTGACCGCCTCCCCGAGGAGTTGTCGGGCGGGGAGCAGCAGCGCGTGGCGATCGCCCGCGCCTTCGTGAACCGCCCAGGCATCCTCCTGGCCGACGAGCCGACCGGCAATCTTGATCCCGTCACGTCTGTCGGCATCATGAAGGTCTTCGACCGTATTCATCGCGACGGGACGACGGTCCTCATGGCCACCCATGACGCCACCATCGTCGACCAGATGCGCCGACGCGTGCTTGAGCTCCATTCCGGAGAACTCGTCCGCGATCAGGCGCAGGGCGTCTACGGATACCAGTGAGCTGGACCGGAGGAAAGAGCACATGCGTCACACACTGAAAGAGACGGCCTCCGGGCTGCGCCGTAACGCGAGTATGAACGTCGCCATCTTGGTGACGATGTGGGTCTCCTTGACTCTCTTCGGCCTGGGAACCCTCGTCGCCCAGCAGGTCGACCTGATCAAGGGGCGCTGGTACGACAAGATCGAGCTGACCGCCTACCTGTGCACTGCCGACACCACCGGTGGTACGTGCACGCCCGGGCAGGCCACGACGGACGCCGAGCGTCACGCCATCGAGGCTGAACTCGCCTCCAACCCCTTGGTCGCGGCGACCTACTACCAAAGCCAAGACGAGGTGTTCGAGGAGTTCAAGGTCACCTACGCCGACTCGCCGATCCTGTCGACGCTGAAGGCCACCGATATGCAGGACCTGTATCGGATCAAGCTGAAGAATCCTGAGGAATATCAGGATGTGGTGTCTTCTCTCAGCGTCATGCCGGGCGTCCAAAGCGTCCAGGACTTGAAGGCATTGCTGGACCCGATGTTTGAATGGCTGAACTGGGGTCGCTGGATGGCGGTGGGGGCATCTGGTCTGCTGCTGCTGGCCGCGGCTCTCCAGATCGGCAACGCCATCCGCGTCGCCGCGTTCACCCGCCGCCGCGAGATCGGCATCATGCGTCTGGTGGGGGCGTCGCGGACCTACATCATGCTTCCCAGCCTCCTTGAAAGCCTCACCGTGGCCCTCAGCGGAGCGGTGTTAGCGTGCGCCACCTTGGCGGCGATCCAGCGGTTCGCGATCATCGAAAAGGCTAAACCTGCCCTTCAGGGATTCGCGTGGATTGGGTGGCATAACGTGGCTATATCCATGGTGGGGGTTGTGGCGGTCGCCATCGTCCTCTCTATGATCCCGACGTTGGTTGCGACCCGGAGGTTCTTGAAGGTCTGAGTCCCTTGGGCGGTCGCACACGTCGGATCCGTAGGGAGTACGAGTGAGTGACATGACCGCCCGTCAGGGAGGCGTCCGGAGGGCGTGGGGAGCCCGTGTTGTCAGCGCATGCGCTGCCACGGCGCTGTTCACGGGTCTGGTGGCACCGCACGCAGCCGCTGACGATCTCAACAGCCTGAAGAATCAAGTTAAAGCAAATCAAGAAAGCCAGGGTGCTGCCCAAGAGAATGTGGCGCAGTCGCGCCAGGCAGTGAATTCCGCGACTGATCGTTTGATCGCTTCGCAGAATGATCTCCAAGCAGCGCAGGCATCTTTGGCCGACGTGGAAGTTCGTTTGGCGGCCGCGCAAGAAAACGATGCGCGACTGGCGCAGGAGTTGAAGCAGGCTCGTGCCGACCTGGAAGCCGCCAAGGCGCGGGTTGTGACGGCTCAGGCGGAGGTGGACGCCCAGGTCAAGCTGATCGGCTCCGCCGCACGCGAGTCGTTCCAGCAGCAGTCCGATCTGCGTGATCTGTCGGTGGTCTGGGGCTCCCAGACTCCGGCGGAGCTGAGCCAGCGACTGCAGTGGAACACCACGATCTTCGACTCCCAGGCAGCCACCAAGGGTCGCCTCGATGCCGTGAGGGACGAGTTGGAGGCGGCCCGGGCCGCTCAGGCGGATGCCGAGGCGCGCGTCGCCGATGAGAAGGACGCTGCCGCAGCGGTGGTGCGTCAGGTCGCCAGCTTGAAGCGCCAACAGGAGCAGCAACGCTCTGCCGTCGCGGAACTCGTCACCGCCAACGCCCAGGCGCAGGCGGCGGCTCAGGGTGAACTTGATGCCGACGAGTCGGCTTACCGGTCCCTGGTCTCCGACGAGGCGCGTCTCCAGGGAGAGATCAAGAGCGAGATCGCCCGGTTGCGGGCCGAGGAAGCGGCGCGCGTCGCGGCGGAGAAGGCCGCAGCGCAGCGGGCAGCCGAGCAAAAGGCGGCTGCTGAGCGGGCAGCGGCGGCACGGCAGGCAGCGGCCAAGGCAGCCAGTGCTCCGGCTCCGGCTGCCGCCCCGGCGGCCAAACCGGCCGCTGCACCATCGTCGAGCGGCGCGGGGAAGGCCCTCTCGGCGAGTGGATTCATCCGGCCTATCAACGCAAACCCAGGCTCACCGTTCGGGCCGCGGTTCCACCCGATCCTGAAGTACTGGCGTAACCACAACGGCAACGACTGGGGTGCGAAGACGGGGACGCCGATCTACGCGGCCAAGGCCGGCACCGTCATGAAGGCTGGCCCGAACGGCGGCTTCGGCAACTTCGTGATGATTGGTCATGGGGACGACGCCCAGGGCCGCTACGTCACCACCGGGTACGCCCACATGTCGAAGGTGGTCGCCCGGGTGGGGCAGCGAGTCGAGCAAGGGCAGTTGATTGGCTACGTGGGTAGTACCGGCCTGTCAACGACTCCGCACTTGCACCTGGAGGTCCGCCTCGACGGGACGCCGGTGAACCCGTTGCTCTACATCCCCTGAGTTTCAGGCACGCACATCGTCGCCGTCCGGGTCATCCGGGCGGCGACGACGCGTGAGAGGGGTGTGGGGCGGGAAGGGCGAGGAGGCCCGATAAGCTGGTGGGACGTGTTGCTGTCTGGGCAGCATGAGTCGGGGAGGGAGACGTTGTGCCACGACCACAAGGGCGCGTGCTCGTCGCGCAGAATAAGAAGGCGCGCTACAACTATCACCTCGGCGAGACGGTCGAGGCGGGGATGGTGCTCGTGGGCACCGAAGTGAAGTCGCTGCGTGCGGGGCGGGCCTCGCTCACGGACGGATTCGCGACGATCGACGACGGCGAGGTGTGGCTCCGTGGGGTCAACATCCCCGAATACAAGTTCGGGACCAACACGAACCATCCCGTGATCCGCAACCGAAAACTGCTGCTCCACCGTCGTCAGATCGACAAGTTGGAGCGCGAGATTGGCAACTCAGGGCGCACGCTGGTGCCCCTGTCCATCTACTTCTCAGACGGGTACGCGAAGGTCGAGTTGGCTGTAGGAACCGGTAAGAAGGACTGGGACAAGCGCCAGACCATTGCCGAGCGGGACGCCAACCGTGAGGCCCAGCGTGCCCTCGCCACGCGCAACAAGGGTCGCCACTAACCACGGTGTACGCCCCGTGGAATGAGACCGGGGCATGAGGGTGAACGGCGACGGTGGTGGGGCGGGGGGACCCGCCCCACCACCGTCGGTTTTACGCCACCCCGACGAGGTCGCAGACGAACACGAGGGTTTCGTTGGCCTTGATGACGCCCGCGGCACCTCGGGCTCCGTATCCCAGGTGGGGCGGGATGGTGATGCGACGCCGACCCCCGACCTTCATGCCAACGATGCCTTCGTCCCAGCCGCGGATGACGTGTCCGGCACCCAACGGGAACACGAGGGCCTGTCCACGGTTGAAGCTGGCGTCGAACTCGGCGCCGTCCGACCACGCCACACCGACGTAGTCGACGGCGACCTGCTTGCCGGGGACCGCTTCGGGACCGGTACCGATCACTTCGTCCTCGATGAGGAGGTCGGCGGGCGGGTCGGTCGCGGGGATCTCTACTGTGGGCTTATCCATGCTGCCACCCTAGAGGCAGGGGTGGGCTGGGGGTTGCGCCCGATGGGGTTAGCGGGGGAGAGGGGGCACACTGGGGCCATGCTGGTGGATCCTCGAACGTCTGCTTCCCTTCGTGTAGGTGATGCTGAGCGTTCGCACGCCGAGGCCGTGCTGCAGGAGGCCTACAGCGTCGGGCGGCTCAATGAGGGCGAACTGGATGTGCGCCTTGGTATGGCGATGCGGGCGCGAACCCGCCGCGAACTGTCCGCAGCCTTGTCGGGGCTGCCGCTCCAGGTGCGTGCGTCGCCCTTCGTTCAGCGCCGAGTGTCCACGCCTGATGCGACCCTCCTTGGGTTTCTGGCTCATGGCAGCGCCGTGTTCACGTGGTTCTTGGGCCCCCTCGTTTGTTATGGAGTGGCGTCGCCGGGGACGCCGGGGCGCCGTGAGGCCGCGCACGCCTTCAACCTCCAACTCACCTCCGGCCTGGTGGTTTTCGTCACGATGGTCATGACGATGCTGTTCTTCCCACCGCGGGTGCTGGCCATCCTCGTCATGGTGGAGATGGTCGTGTGGCTGCTGCTCACGGTGACGAGCGCAGCGCGCGCCTTGTCGGGGCGTCCCTTGAGGGTTCCGACGATCGGTTTCCTCCCCGAGGGGAAGGCGCGATCCCGGCGACCCTGAGTGCGCACAGGGTCGCGGAATCGCGTATACTGGGGCGTCCCGGTTCATCCGGGGACAACTCAACAGGGGGGTGACTGGTTTCGACTCGGGACGGTAGTCCCAGGAGAAGCGGGCCGAGGATCCCAGAACATCTCGTAAACGACGCTGGGGAACCTATAACTGCCGACAACAATCGCGCAGACTTCGCTCTCGCTGCCTGATCAGTGATCGAAGGGTCAGCCCGGGTGTAGCCTTCCGCCCGGTTCCTGGCCTCATCTAGGAGGCTTGCTGGTTAGCTGACGCCTTGGCGGCTAACCGGGACTTCACCAGGGCTGGGCCTGTCCGCGACGTGCCGATGACGAGCGCGGGGGCCGAGTAGAACGACACCATCGGCTGCGCCCGGAGAAGACCTGGGTCGCCTCGTGAGGACGCGGGTTCAATTCCCGCCACCTCCACCCCTTTTTGGCAGCCCGTGCGCGGCGCCCGTCCCGGGTGCCGCGCACGGGCTGTGTTGCAGCCTGGCAGGATGGAGCCGTGGAACCCCAGGTGAACGCCGTGCCCCTCATGCCGGGGACCCTGCTGGTGGCCAGCCCGGAGGCGACCGACGGGGTGTTCGAAGGCTCTGTCATCGTGCTGCTCGACGTCGATGAGTCGGGAGCGTTGGGGGTCATCCTCAACGAGGTGAGCGATCTTTCGCTGACCGCAGTGCTGCCTGGCTGGGAGCCCCTCACCACCTGGCCTCACTGCCTGTTCGATGGTGGGCCAGTCTCCCAAGAAGGGGCGATCTGCCTCGCAACCCCGGCGCATCCCCGCGAGGAGCCCCCCGGGTGGCGTCCCTTGTTCGAGCGTGTTGGGCTCTTGCACCTCGATACCCCGTTGGAGTTGGTGGACGGGGCCTACTCGGCGCTGCGGATCTTCGCCGGATATGCGGGCTGGGGTCCGCATCAATTGCAAGGGGAAGTCGCGCGTGGCGCCTGGGTGGCCGTCTCGCTGTGTGCGGGAGATGTGTTCGATGCGGATCCCGCAACGCTGTGGCGCCGCGTGCTAGGGCGCCAGGGTGGGGAACTAGGCTGGCTGGCGACGTGGACGCCCACGCCCGAACTGAACTGAGGAGGAGCCGTGAGCCCCGTGAGTGCTGGTCGGATCCTGGTAGTCGATGATGACACCGCCCTGGCCGAGATGCTGCAGATCGTCTTGCAGGCGTCCGGCTTCGACACGCACTGGGTAGGCCGCGGAGACGAAGCCCTGACGGAGTTCCGCCGGACTAAGCCCGACCTGGTCTTGCTGGACTTGATGCTGCCCGGGCGCGACGGCGTCGACGTGTGCCGAGACCTGCGCGCAGAGTCGAATGTGCCCATCGTCATGCTGACGGCCAAGTCAGACACCCTCGACGTCGTCGCCGGCTTGGAGGCGGGCGCTGACGACTACGTACCCAAACCGTTCAAGACTCAAGAACTGCTGGCGCGCGTCAAGACCCGCCTTCGCCGCAGCGCCCGCCCCGACGAGGACCCCTCCAGCCTGAAGATCGGCGACATCATCATCGACGTGGACGCCCACACGGTGCATCGAGGCGAGGAGCCCATCTCCTTGACGCCGCTGGAGTTCGACCTGTTGCTGGCCCTGGCCCGCAAACCGCGCCAGGCCTTCACCCGGGAACTCCTGCTTCAGGAAGTCTGGGGCTACCGGCACCCGGGAGACACCCGCCTGGTCAACGTCCACGTGCAACGGCTGCGCAGCAAGATCGAAGCCGACCCGGAGCATCCCGAGATCATCGTGACGGTCCGGGGCATTGGCTACCGCGCAGGGACACCGGCCTCGCCGTGAGCCGACTGCGCTGGCTCCTGGGCGCACCACAACGGTGGTGGTCTCGATCGCTGTCCATCCGCGTCGTCACCAGCAGTGTGGCGGCGGCCCTCCTTGTCTTCGGGGCTACCGGGTGGCTGCTCGTCAGCACCTCGTCGCGAGGCATCCTTGAGGCCAAATCTCGCCAATCGGTTTCAGAAGCTTCCGCCGTCCTCGAAAGCATGCAAGGGGGGCTGCGCGACGCCGACCTGCGGACGTCCTCGGTCAATGAGCGCCTCACCGAACTGGGGCGCGGCGCCGCCAACCGCGGCAGCGTCGGCAACCAATACGAGGTGGTCATCAGCGGCCCCGTCTCCGACATCACCTCGGCAGGCGTCTCCGTTGCGTCCGTGCCCGACTCCATTCGGGCCGCCGTACGCGACGGCGGACAAGACCTCTACACCACCCCGACCGCGGTGGTGTTCACCGACGGACGCGAAACCAAGCCCGGCCTCGTCGTCGGCGGTGCGCTCATGGCATCGGGAAGCGGACGCTACCCGGTGTACTTCATCTTCAGCATGGAACAAGAACAGCAGACCCTCGCTGTCGTCCAGCAGTCCTCCCTCGCTGCGGCCGTCGTCTTCGTCCCCCTCATTACCGCGATCATGTATCTCATCTCGCTCCAGGCCCTGCGTCCCATCCGGGGTGCGCGCGAGGCGTCAGAACGGATCGCCGCCGGAAACCTCGACGAACGCATGACGATCAGCGGAACCGACGACCTGGCCGGCCTGGGGCGCTCGATGAACCACATGGCCGACGAACTGGGGCGCAAAATCCAGCAGTTGGAGAACCTCTCCTTGGTGCAGCGTCAGTTCGTGTCCGACGTGAGCCATGAACTCCGCACCCCCCTCACCACCGTCCGCATGGCCGATGACCTGCTCCACGACGCCAGAGCCACGTTCGATCCGGTCACGGCACGCGCTGCCGAACTGCTCCACCGTGAACTCGACCGGTTCGAGTCGCTGCTGACCGAACTCCTGGAGATCAGCCGGTTCGATGCGGGGGCCGCCGAACTCATGATCGACGAGGTGGACATGGTCGACCTCGTCACCACCGAGGTCCGGGCACAAGACGCCCTGGCGGACTCCTATCGGACGACCGTCGTCTTGGACGTGCCCGCCCAAGCACGCATCAAAGCCGACCCGCGCCGGGTTCGCCGCATCATCAGCAACCTGGTGTCGAACGCCATCGAGCACGGGGAAGGCAACGATGTCGTGGTCACCGTCCGCATGGGCGACGACGCCGTCGCCGTCACAGTGCGCGACCACGGCGTCGGATTCTCCGCCGTCCAAGCCCATCAAGTGTTCCAGCGCTTCTGGCGCGCAGACCCCTCCCGTCAGCGGACCGTGGGTGGCTCTGGGCTAGGGCTGTCCATCGCCCTGGAAGACGCCCAACTGCACGGTGGCTGGCTGAACGCCTGGGGCCGGGTAGGGCGCGGCGCCCAGTTCCGGTTGACCCTGCCGCTGGCCCCCGGCGAACCCCTGTCCGGTTCGCCCCTGTCGGCGGTCCCCAAGGACGTGGAGGGCTCATGGCCAAGAAGCTGACCGCACTGCTGGTGGGCGCCTGTCTGCTGTTGACCGGATGCAGCGGCGTCCCCACGTCTGGCCCCGTCGAACGCGTCTCCGCCGACCCTGGGCACGTGAACTCCGGCGTGGAGATCGCACCCGCCCCGCCCGGGCCCAACGCGACGCCCGTCGAGGTGGTCGAGGGATTCCTGCATGCCCAGGCGTCCTGGCAACCGCAGTACGCCGTCGCCCGCGCCTACCTCACGACGGAGGCCGCCCAGCGCTGGCGTCCTGAGGCAGGCGTCCGGGTCTACGCCGAGGGGAACCCGGTGGTCGCGACCGACACGACCGCCACCCTCCGGGCGCCTTTGGTAGGGACGGTCGACGCCACAGGCGCCTACTGGCAGTCCACCGGCACCGTGGACCAAGACTTCGGGCTCGTCAAGAACGCGGAGGGGCGGTGGCGCATCAGCACGCCACCCGAGGGATTGACCATCTCCGAGTACCTGTTCGCCAGCGCCTTCTCCCGCGTCACGCCCTACTTCTTCGAACCAGGGGGACGCTGGCTGGTGCCCGACCCGCGCTATTACCCCCGCGGCTCCCAAGCCTATGAAGGGGCCGTGCAGGCGGTGCTAGAAGGCCCCACCGACTGGTTGAAACCCGCTGTGCGCCCCACAGACGTGAGCGCCAGCCTCAGCCATGTGTCCGTGTCCTCGACCGGCATGGCCGCCATCACGCTACGGGGTGCCGGGGCACCGCCCGCCGCGGCTGCCCGCACCACGTTGCTGACGCAACTCACCCGAACCTTCGCCCAGTTCGAAACCGTGACGGCCATCGAGGTGACGTGGGAAGGGGAACCCGAACCGTGGACGCTGCCACCCTACGGGCGCACCATTCCCGTGTCCGCCTTTCCTGATGCCGATCCCGCACCGCGGCAAGGCAGTCGACAACTCTTCGCCGTCACCGACGGCGTCTTGGTGCGCGCCATGGAGGGGGGTGGCGGCAACGCCAACCTCGTCGTCGCCCCCGGCATCACCGGAGCGGTCACCGCAGCGGTACGTTCTGACGCCGTGTCGGCGGCCGCCGTGACGCAGGATCGTACGACGCTCGTCGTCGCGCCCCTGTCGGAGAATGCGTCCCGCACGGTCGCGACCGGCATCGGCCTGCGACGCCCTGACTTCGACCGACAAGGCTTCTTGTGGGTCAACGACGACCAAGGACACTGGTCGCTCCAGATCGCGGACAACACGTGGGTGCAACTCGACACGTCAGCGCTGGGGGAGGGGAAGATTGAGACGTTTCGGATCGCGCCCGATGGCATACGGGTAGCGATCATCATCACCCGCCCCTCGGGGCAACATGTGCTGGGCGTCGCCCGCATCGACCGGGGCGAGGGGGTCGCGGTCCGGGCGTGGCGTGAGCTGAGCGTCGCGACGTCCCAGGCGACGCCCACGTCGGTGATCGATGTCGGATGGAGAACACCCGACTCGCTGCTCGCCCTCGTCGGCGAGGGGCGGACGACCGGGGTGTTCGCGATCGCCCAAGACGGCTCGAGTGTCGCTGCGATCGGGCCCACCGCGGTCGTGGACGCCGAGCAACTCGCTGTAGCGCCGGGGGTGCCTCCCATGGTGCGCACGGCGGGAGGCGACGTGTGGCGCTACAACAGCGACTTCCGGTGGTCGTTGCACCTGTCGGGTGCCTCGAGCGTCCTGTACCCGGGCTGACGCCCCGGGCCTAACGTCTCGACGTGAGACCCGGGATACACGAACAACTGTCCTCGGTGACGGAAGCTGCCGCCTGCCTGCTGTGGGGATCGGTGTGCCCGGGGTGCGGGCAACCCGCCGCACGGCTGTGCCGTGGTTGCGCACAGGCTTGGGCACACGCCGCTCCACGCGACGTTGCCGGTGAGTTGGGTGGCGGCGCGCCACAGGGCGTGGCGGTGTGGGCGGCCACCACCTACGCGGAACCGTGGCGCGAGTGCCTGGTGTCGTTCAAGGAGCGGGGCGCCTGGTGGCTGGCACAACCCCTGGGAGAGGTGTTGGCCTTGACGATCGCGCACGCTGCCCCCGCTCTCGCGTCGGGCGTGTACCTGGTCTCGGTTCCCTCAGCTCCGCGCGCCATCAGGGAGCGGGGGTGGGACACCACCCGGGGTTTGGCACGAGCCGCCGCTGTGACGCTGCAGGGCGTCGGGGTGCAGGTGGGTGTGGGGGCGAGGCTACGCCACGCCCGTGGGGTGCGCGACCAGGCTGGCTTGGGGGCACAGCGGCGTTCGCAGAACCTGGCCGGCGCCTTCGTGGCAGCAGGGGACTGGCACGGGCGCCGGGTCGTGGTGGTGGATGACCTCGTGACCACCGGGGCCTCGATCAGGGAGGCGGTACGTGCGCTGCGCGCCGCGCGTGCGTCCGTTTTGGGATGTGCCGCGCTGGCCGCCACACCGCGCCGAAGCGGTGGCTGAGCGCCCGGGGCAGGCCGAGTCGCCCGTCACGAGGGAGCGAACTCAACGCCACTCGACGCGGCTGGCGTCCGAGGAGGTCGACGGGGGAACGCGCAAGGGCCGGGATCTCAGGAGAGACCCCGGCCCTTGCGGTACGTCTGTGGCTAGATGGCCGCGACGCCCAACTCTCCGGTGCGGACCCGGACGACCGTGTCGACCGGGGTGACCCAGACCTTCCCATCCCCGACCTGGCCGGTACGGGCCGCGTCGGCGATGATCGTGAGCAACGACTCCGCTTCGGAGTCCTCACACAAGATCTCGAGCTTGACCTTCAAGATGAAGTCCACCGTGATGGCCTCGCCGCGGTACATCTCGCGATGCCCACGCTGGCGGGCGTACCCGGAGACCTCCGAGACGGTCATCCCCTTCACCCCATAGCGGATGAGTGCGCGCTGCACATCGTCGAGGCTGACGGGCTGGATGATGGCTGTGACGAGCTTCACTTCGTCGCCTCCTTGACGAGTTCGGATTCAGGTAGTTCGGCCGGATCGACCAGCAGGCTGCGTCGGACGCCTCCCAGGGCCGAGTAGTAGACCGGGGAGAGGTCGTAGCCGACCTCAGAGTGCTCGGCGATGTCGATCCCGCCGAGTTCGACGGCGGTGCTGACGCGGAAGCCGATGGTCTTCTTGATCGCGTAACCGATCAGCAAGGTCACCACGAAGGAGTACACCAGCACGATGATGGCGCCGGCGAACTGGCGCAGCAGTTGGTCGAAGCCGCCGCCATAGAACAGGCCAGCGACACCGGCGGGGGAGCCCGGGTCAGCGAGGAACCCGATCAGCAGGGTGCCGACCACGCCACCCACCAGGTGGACGCCCACCACGTCGAGCGAATCGTCGTAGCCGAGCTTGTTCTTCAAGCCGATGGCGTAGGAGCAAGCGACACCGGCGATGACACCGATGGCCACGGCGCCCAGGGGGCTCACCGAGCCAGCGGCAGGCGTGATGCCCACCAGGCCGGCGACGAGGCCAGAGGCTGCGCCCAGCGAGGTCGGGTGGCCGTAGCGGATCTTCTCCACCGCGAGCCAGGCGAGCATGGCTGCGGCGGTTGCGGCGAGCGTGTTGACCCAGGCCACCGCAGCGGTGGTGTTGGCGCCCAACGCTGAGCCGGCGTTGAACCCGAACCAGCCGAACCACAGCAGGGCCGCACCGAGCATCACGAGGGTCATGTTGTGCGGACGCATCGGGCGGACGCCGAACTCGAGCCGCTTACCGACCACGATGGCCAAGGCCAGGGCTGCCGCGCCTGCGTTGATGTGGATCGCCGTGCCGCCGGCGAAGTCGATCGCCTTGATGCTGTTGGCGATGAAGCCACCGAACTCAGCGGTGGTTCCGTCGAAGGCGAAAACCCAGTGGGCTGCCGGGAAGTAGACCAACGTGGCCCACAAGACGGTGAACACCACCCAGCCGCTGAAGGTCGCGCGGTCGGCGATCGCGCCCGACACGAGCGCCACCGCGATGATGGCGAAGCAGGCCTGGAAGGCCACGAAGGCCAAAGCCGGGACGGTGCCGACGACGGCGTCCTCGCTCATCAAGCTGGACAAGCCGGCGAAGTCGAGGGGGTTGCCCACGACCCCGCCGATGCTGTTGCCGAAGGCCATCGAGTAGCCGTAGAGGACCCACAGGACACCGACGGTGCCCATGGTGACGAAGTTCATCATGAGCATGTTCAGCACGCCTTTGGCGCGGACCATGCCCCCGTAGAAGAACGCGAGACCGGGGGTCATCAACAGCACGAGAGCCGCGCTGGTCAGGACCCAGGCGGTATCGCCCGCACTGATTTCGTATGTCATGGAGATGAGATTCGCGGACCAGTGTTGCGTCACGATGAGCGCCATGTTCCAGGAGTGTTAACCGAGGTTACGGTCATGTTGTCGGCGCGATGGGGTGCCGTGGCGTGTGCGGCTCACGACGTGGGTGAGACGAGCTCGCCCGACCACGTGAATGTGACAGCTGTACGCGCTAGGGTCTGCGCAAGGCTCCTGATCGGGAACCGGGGAGAACGCTCTCCAGCCCGCATGAGGTGCCCCCTGCAAACCCGAACTAGGAGGTTGACATGGACGTCATCGTCACCGGCCGTCGGTGCACTATCTCGGAGGATTTCCGAGGCAAGGCAACCGAGCGCATCCAAGGGATCGAACGGTTCCGCGACCGAGTGCAACGGGTCGAGGTGCAGGTATCCGCCACGCAGACCAAGCAACCCGACCAGGCGATGCGTGTCGAGATCACCCTCATCGGAAAGGGGCCGGTCATCCGGTCCGAGGCGTCCGCCGATGACAAGTACGTCGCCTTCGAGCACGCGCTGGACAAGATGAAGTCGCAACTGCGCAAGGCAGCCGACCGTCGCAAGGTGCACCGCGGGCTGCGGCTCGCCGAGACGCTGGAGACCCCGCTCCCGGCACCTGAGGGTGCGCCCGCCAAGGAGGCCGTGGAGGTGCGCCGCGTCGCGGGCCTGGAAGTCACCGGCGACGGTCCCCTGGTCGTGCGCGAGAAGGTGTTCTCGACGTCGCCGCTCACGTTGGCCCAGGCCCTGGACGAGATGGAACTGGTCGGCCACGACTTCTTCTTGTACGTTGATGCCGAGACATCCGCCCCGAGCGTCGTCTACCGCCGTAAGGCCTACGACTATGGCGTGATCCACCTGGACGTCACGCCGCGATGATCACCCGTGTCGGCCGGGCATCGGAGTGCTTCTGATGCCCGGCCGACTCACGCTCGCGGCGGCCCGGCGCATCGCGCTGGCGGCCCAAGGGGTCGGTCGACCGAGGCCCTCGGTGGTGACGATGCGTCACCTGCAGACCGAGATCGATCGCGTGGCGCAATTCCAGATCGATTCGGTCAATGTGGCCGTGCGTGCCCACTACATGCCGCTCTTCACGCGGCTGGGCGCCTACGACGTCGACCTGCTTCGACGCGCCAGCGAGACGAGCCCGCGACGAGTGTTTGAGTACTGGGGTCATGCCGCGAGCCTGATCGACGCCCGCCTGTATCCGGCCCTGCGCTGGCGCATGGAACGCCTGAAGAGCAGACCAGGGCGTCAGGCCCAGCAGATCATGGCGGAGCGGCCCCAGTTGCGGTCACAGATTCTCGCGCACACGGACGCCCACGGTCCGGTGACGCCGCGAGCCCTCAGTGGCGACGAGGTGCGCGGGCAGCGGCACTGGGGGTGGAACTGGTCGCAGGCCAAACACGTCTTGGAGTACCTCTTCGACATCGGCGAGGTGGCTGTCGAGGGGCGCACGACCGCCTTCGAACGCCTCTATGACCGCAGCGAACGCGTCCTGCCGCGCGCCCTTCATGCGGCGTCCGGGCTTCAGGATCGCGAGGCGCACGACCTCTTGGTTGGCCGGGCGGCCCGTGCGCTGGGCGTGGCCGACCTGGAAGCGCTGAGCGCCTACTTTTACCTCAAGAAGGATGCGGTGCGGGCTGCGATCGCGCGCTTGGAGGCCCGGGGAGAACTGGAACCCGTCAGCATCGCGGGTGTCAACGATCCGCACTGGCTGTGGCATGAGGCACGGCGTCCCCGTTCGTGGGAAGCTGCGGCGTTGGTGAGTCCCTTCGACTCGCTGGTTTTCGAGCGGGAACGACTGGAGAAGCTCTTTGGGACGCGCTACCGCATTGAGATCTACCTTCCCGCACAGCAGCGACGCTACGGGTATTACGTCTACCTGTTCTTTGCCGGCGACGCTCCCGCAGCGCGGGTGGACCTCAAGGCGGATCGCGCTGCTGGCGTCCTGCGCGTGCGCTCAGCCTGGCTGGAGCCTGGGTCGAACGGCGAACCCACCGCGCGAATGCTGGCGCACGAACTGGTGGCGATGGCGGGATGGCTGGGCCTGGGGAGTGTGCAGGTGGAGCCCGTCGGCACGCTGTCGTCAGCCCTGGCGAAGTGCCTTTGACCATTCCCGAGCAGGCAACCCCTACGATGGACAAGGGACGCCGAGCCACGGCGTCCGCGACATGACGACGGAAAGCGCGGAAACGTGGGGCTGTTCGACAAGCTGATGCACCTGGGTGAGGGACGCACCATCAAGCGCCTCGAGGGGATCGCCAAGCAGGTGAATCTCATCGAACCCGACTTCGAGGCGATGGACGACGAGGAACTGCGCGGCCAAACGGCCGGGTTCCGCGTACGACTCGACAACGGTGAGGATCTCGACAAGCTGCTGCCCGAGGCCTTCGCGACCGTCCGAGAGACGGCCAAGCGCGTCTTGGGCAAGCGACACTATGACGTGCAGATCATGGGCGGGGCCGCCCTGCATCAGGCCACCATCGCCGAGATGAAAACCGGTGAAGGAAAGACCCTGGTCGCGACGCTTCCCAGCTACCTCAATGCGCTGACCGGTAAGGGTGTGCACGTCGTCACCGTCAACGACTACCTCGCCAAGTACCAGTCGGATCAGATGGGGCGCATCCATCACTTCCTCGGCCTGGAGACCGGCGTCATCCTTCAGCACATGACGCCCGCTGAGCGGCGCGTCGCCTACGGGGCCGACATCACGTACGGGACCAACAACGAGTTCGGCTTCGACTTCCTGCGCGACAACATGGCGTTGTCCCTGGAGGATTGCGTGCAGCGGGGTCACCACTACGCGATCGTGGACGAAGTCGACTCGATCCTGGTGGACGAGGCGCGCACGCCCCTGATCATTTCGGGCCCGGCGGAGGACAACCATCGTTGGTACCCGGTCTTTGCTCGCCTGGTCACCAAGATGATCCGCGACACGCACTACGAGGTCGACGAGAAGAAGAAGACCGTCTCCGTCCTGGAACCCGGCATCGCATTGGTGGAAGACCGTCTTGGCATCGAGAACCTCTACGAGTCGGCCAACACTCCACTGATCAGCTACCTGAACAATGCGGTCCGCGCCAAGGAACTGTTCAAGCGCGACAAGGACTACATGGTGACCGGCGAGGGCGAGGTCGTCATCGTCGACGAGTTCACCGGCCGGACGCTGGCCGGACGCCGGTACTCCGAGGGTCTGCACCAGGCGTTGGAGGCCAAGGAGAACGTGCAGATCAAGGAAGAGTTCCAGACGCTGGCCACGATCACGTTGCAGAACTACTTCCGCATGTACGACAAGCTCTCCGGGATGACCGGTACCGCCAAGACGGAGGAGAGCGAGTTCCAAAAGATCTATGGGCTGGCCGTCTTGCCGATCGCCACCAACAAGCCGATGATCCGCGCGGACCAGCCTGACCTCATCTATCGGACCGAGGGCGCCAAGTTCGACGCCATCGTGGACGATGTCGTGCAGCGTCACGAGGCGGGGCAGCCCGTGCTGTTGGGTACGGCTTCGGTTGCCAAGTCCGAACTGTTGAGCCAGCGCCTCACCCGTGCCGGAGTCAAGCACGAGGTGCTGAACGCGAAGAACCACGCCCGTGAGGCCGCGATCATCGCCGAGGCCGGGCGCAAGGCGGCCGTCACGGTCGCCACCAACATGGCCGGTCGTGGTACCGACATCATCCTGGGCGGCAACGCGGAGTTCCTCGCCGATGCCCAGGTGCGCGCGCAGGGGTTTGACCCGCAAGAAACCCCCGCCGAATACGAGGCGGCCTGGTCGCGGGTGTATCCCGAACTGGAGGAAGAGACCGAACTGGAGCACGCCGACATCGTCGAGTTGGGCGGGCTGTACGTCGTCGGTTCGGAGCGCCACGAGAGCCGGCGCATCGACAACCAGTTGCGTGGTCGCTCCGGCCGCCAGGGAGATCCGGGCGAGTCGCGGTTCTACCTGTCGCTGGAGGACGACCTCATGCGGTTGTTCAAGGCAGACCTCATCGACCGCGTGCTCACCATCTTGAACGTCCCCGACGACGTTCCGATCGAGAACAAGCAGGTGACCAACTCCGTGGCCAGCGCGCAGGAGATGGTCGAGAGCCAGAACTTCGAGATGCGCAAGAACGTCTTGAAGTACGACGACGTCATGAACCGCCAGCGCCACACCATCTACGGGGACCGCCGCCGCGTGCTGGAGGGCGAGAACGTCGATGGGCAACTGCGCTCTGCCACGGCCCGCGTCGTGGAGCAAGTCGTCCGGCAGCACACCGAGGGATTCAGCGAGGATTGGGATCTCGAGGCGTTGTGGGCGCAACTCAAGACGCTGTACCCGGTCGGGCTCGACATCGCCGACTATGAAGAGACCCAGCTCACCGCCGATGAACTCGTCGCCGATTTCGTCGCTGACGCCGATGCCGCCTACGACGCACGAGAAGAGGCGCTGGGGGCCGAGGTGATGCGTGAGGTCGAACGCCGCATCGTCTTGACGGTGCTGGATCGCAAGTGGCGCGAGCACCTCTACGAGATGGACTACCTGCGCGAAGGCATCGGCCTGCGCGCCATGGCCCAGCGCGATCCGCTGGTGGAGTACCAGCGCGAGGGCGGGGACATGTTCAACGCCATGATGGACGCCTTCTTGGAGGAGTCGATCGGGTTCTTGTTCAATCTCGAAGTCCAGACCCAAACGGGCCCGCAAGTCGGCGTCGTCACGGACGCGTCCGGCGCTCCGGAGGACATTCCTCGGCGAGCGTTGACGTACTCCGGGCCCAGCGATGACGGGGGCGTCGAGGTGGACAAGCAGGACGAGGCGCCTCAAGCGACCCCGGGCCGAAGCGCGCAGCAGCCTGCCAACCGGGCCGCTCGCCGAGCCAAGAAGCGTCGCTGACGCGTCATCGACGGGGGTGGCGTTCGCCGGGCGGCGCCACCTCGAGGGCCACGGCCCGCCACCTGGCCTGGTGATACTCCAAACGGACCGCCACAGCCCACAGGCCGTTGCGAGAGCCCAGTTGGATCGCCGATTCAATGACACCGGGGCGGGGGCTTTGCCACCGGACGCCGCGCACGCGGGCATCCCTCGACACGGCACCCAAGCCGTGCAGGACGGCGGCCGACCGTGCACCCAGCACCGGCACCAGTTGCGCGGGGGCGCGACGCCCCGTGATCGCCTCGGTGACGAGCCGGGCGAAGCGGGCAGCGATCTGCCCAAGCGCCGGATCGGGGACCTCGTGGGTGATGGCTGAGGGAACTTGCGACACGAGGGCCGCGTCGTGCCCCGCCGCACCTGGTGCCGACACGTCGATCAGGTGGCGCGGAACGCTGAGCCGGGTGAGTGGGGGGCGGGTACTCATGCGGGCAGTCTGGTGCGGTGGAGAGCAGCCGAGCCAGCGATCGGCTGCGCCTGTGTGGAAGCTGACGTGCCATGCTGGTCCCATGCTTGTCTTCGTGCCCCTCGACCCGGCAGGGCTTGCGCAGTGGGCGCAGTCGGGCATCCGCGACGTGACGGGGTTCGCCGCGACGCCGTCCTTCCTGGACACCTTCGACCTTCCGGTGGCCGATTCCGAGGACGCGGATCTCACCTTGCTGGAGCTAGCAGGCATCGAAGGACTGCTGCGTCACGGCCGTCGGCTGGTGGCCGTGGGACAGTTCGCGGCAGACGGCATCGAGCCGGCCGAGTTCGGAGCCGTGGCCGCCGACGGCGTTTCCTGGGAGTCCATCGAGAGCCTTTTCGCCGATAACCCGGTCGGGGCACAGGCGGCCACCGCTGTGCACGCGATCCTGCCTGAGAGCACGCTCGAGGCGGCGTGGGAGGACGAGGCGGTCACCGACCTCCTGCGTACAACGGAACTGCTGTGGCATGGCCCATCCGAATGGGAAGGCCTGGTCTGATCGGTGCGGCTACGGCGTCACCAACGCGAGGCGCTGGACGCCATCGCTGCCAGCGAGGATCAGCGTCATTGGATCGTCCTGCCCCCGGGCGCCGGGAAGACGCTCGTGGGCGTCTCGGCGGCCCTGAGGTGGGGGAGACCCGTCGTCGTGTTCGGCCCCAACCTGGCCATCGTCGAGCAATGGCGTCAGGCGTGGGAAGACGTCGCCGGCGGGCCAACAAGCTCCGACCGGACGCTGCCGACCCGATTCACCGCCTTGACGTATCAGTCGTTGGCCGTGTTCGACGCAGAATCCGACGCCGTGCAGGGCACCGCGCGGCTGCACCCCAACGGCATCGCGCTGGTGGAGCGGCTCCGTGAGGCCGGCCCGATCACCCTGATCCTCGACGAGTGCCATCATCTGCTTCAAGTGTGGGGCGCCCTCCTCGACGACATCGTCTGCGGTTTGCCCGACGCACAGGTTCTCGCGCTGACCGCCACCCCACCCGCGCTGCTGACGCCGGTCCAGGCGCAGCGGGTCGGTCGGTTGTTTGGGTCCATCACCTATCAGGCGGGCATACCCGCGCTGGTCGCCGAGGGTGACCTGGCCCCCTTCGCCGAGTTGGCCTGGTTCACGACCCCGACAGCCCCGGAGTCCGCATGGCTGGACGCACGGGCGCTGCGCGCCAGCGAACTGGTCACCGAACTGCTGCGCACCGATGGCGCAGGCATTCCCCTCCTCACCTGGCTGGCGCTGCATGACGGGCGCGACCTGCCTCGCGAGACGGCGGATGCGGCGGTGCGGTTGGCGTTGGCCGGGCATCTCGATCTTCCCGAACACGCCCACGTGGCGGAGCGGCACCGGCGTCCGCCTACCCTGGAGGACTGGCTGCTCCTGGCCTCGGGTTGGCTCATGGCGTTGCGTGAAGGCACGGAGCCGGAGCGGGAACGCGCTCGTCGCCTGGGTGGCCTGCTGCCGGGTGTGGGGTTCCGGCTGACCCGCCACGGCATCGTCGCAGGTCAGCCGCTCGTTGACCGTGTGCTGTCCCGTAGTGCAGCGAAGACGCTGGCGGCGGCTGAGATCGTGGCCCAGACGCTGGCCGAGGATCCTGACGCTCGCCTCCTTGTCCTGACCGACCATGCGTCCGCGGCTGCCTTGCCCGCAGATGTGGACGGTGTCCTCGCCCCCGAATCCGGGTCGGTCCGCTGGCTGCTGGAGACATTCGTCGCCGACCCCAGGATCGCGGGGGCGCGACCGGTGGGCGTGACCGGGAGCAGCATCGGGGCGCAGGCAGAGGTTATGGCACACCTGTTGCCCGGGCTCACCGGAACGAGCGCAGGATCGGAGGTCGTGGTGATCGAGGGCACCTCCGCGGGCTGGCTCCGGGCGGCGACACGCGCACTGGAGTCCGGGTGGACCCGTGTCCTCATCGGGACTCGGGGCCTCCTGGGGGAGGGCTGGGATGCGCGATCGGTCACCGGCGTCATCGATCTGACATCGGCGACCACATCGACCGCGATCGTGCAGACCCGGGGGCGGTCCCTGCGCACGGATCCAGCACGCCCGGACAAGGTCGCCGTCAATTGGACCGTTACCTGTGTGGCCTCCGAGCGTCCCCAAGGCGACGCGGACTATCGCAGGCTGGTACGCAAGCATGCGGGCTGGTTCTCGGTGGACGAGTACGGGGACGTCGTGGAGGGCCCTGCCCACCTGGACTCGACGCTGGGCCCGGACCTGCCGCCACAATCCCTGCCGAACCTCAACGCGCGTGCCCTGTCGCGTTCAGCGGATGCCGAGGGGATCCGCGCGGCGTGGGCGCGAGTCTCGCCCGACCGGGTGAACGCGGTGGCCACCCTCAGGGTTTCTGGGCGGCGTGCGCCGCACCCGTTGCCCGTCCTCACGCCCGTGGGGACCCGCACGGTCCCCCTCAGCGTGCTCGTGGTGGGGGTCGTTGCTGCGGTGGTGGGTGGCCTGGCGGGCGGGTCGCTGTGGCCAGCGGCCCTCGTCGTGACGACGATCTGCGCGGTGCTCGCGGGGATACTGACGCGTCGACGGGCGGTCGCGATGCGCGCGAAGGCGGTGGCTGGACCATCGCTGCGCGACTTCGGCGCGGCCGTTGCCGATGCGCTGCAGGAACGAGGTCTCTCGCCCCGTGGCGCCGAGGGGGTGACGGTGTCGGTGGCCGCCGACGGTGAGACACGCATCCGCCTGGACGTGCCACCCGGCATCGACGATGACGCCGCAGCGTCGCAGGTCTTCGCTGAGGCCCTCGACGAGGTGTTGGGAGTCATCGAGCACCCTCGCTACCTCGTTTCACGGCCTGGCTGGGAGGATCGTGCGCCGCGATGGTACGAAAGCGGGTCGCCGCGGCCTGACACCGAGATCTGGCATCAGGTTCCCGCCGTGCTGGGGGTGAACAGGGCCTGTGTGGACGCGTTTCTCGCGTCCTGGCATCGCCATGTGGGGCCCGGCGAGGTGCTGTTCACGGGATCGCCCGAGGGAGCGGGAGCGCTGCGTGCACTGCGCTGGTCTTCGCCGTTCGGCGACGCCGCAGGTCTGACGGTGCGACACCGGACGCAGTGGTGAGCCTTGTGCCGGGTTACAGCGTGACGATGCGCCTGCCAGAATGGCGCCATGCCCCGAAGCACGTGGAAAGGCGCCGTATCGTTTGGCCTGGTCACTATCCCGGTCACGTTGTATGCGGCAACCGAGGAGAAGGACATCTCGTTTCGCCAGGTGCACCCAGCCGACGGCGGGCGCATCAAGTACAAGCGGGTCTGCGAGGTGTGCGGCCAAGAGATCCCCTTCGCCGAGATCGGCAAGGGCTATGAAACCGCCGATGGGCGCATGGTGATCTTGGAGGCGTCCGACTTCAACGAGCTGCCGTTGCCCACAGCCAAGCAAGTGGAGATCGTGCAATTCGTCGACGCCGACGAGATCGACCCGGCGGCCTACGACAAGGCGTACTTCCTCAAAGCCGACGGCCCCGGCGCGAAGCCCTACGTCTTGCTGCGCGAGGGGCTGGCCCGCTCACACAAGGCGGCCGTGGTGAAGGTGGCGCTGCGGTCGCGTGAGTCGCTGGCGCTCATCCGAGCGCACGGCGATCTGCTCTTGCTGCAGACACTGCTGTGGCCAGATGAACTACGTGATGGTCAGTTCGCGGCGCCCCGCGAGGATGTCGCCGCCAGCCCGGCCGAAGTCGACATGGCCAGCATGTTCATCGACCAACTCACGGCGCCCTACGATCCCAGCCAGTTCACCGACTCTTATCGTGACGCGCTGGAGCAGGTGGTGGCGGCCAAGCTCGGGGACACTCCTGTGCCCGAACCGACCACCACGAGTGAGGGCACCGGTGAGGTGGTGGACCTCGTGGCCGCCCTCAAGGCATCGGTGGAGGCCGCGAAGAAGAGGCGGGAGGCTGCCGCGAAGGCAGGCTGAGGGTGAACATTCAGGAACCAGGCGGGGCAGGGGCGACCCGACGTGTCCGGCTCGCGGACGTGGCGGCTGCGGCGGGGGTGTCGACGTCAGCGGCGTCCTTCGTGCTCAATGGACGGACCGACCAGCGGATCCCCGAGGAGACCAAGGAACGCGTCCGGCGGGCTGCAGAGGAACTGGGCTATCGTCCCAACGCGACCGCCCGGACCTTGCGGACGGGGACCTCGGGCGCGTACGCCTTCGTCTCGGACTTCATCTCCAGCACGTCGGTCGCCAACGCCATGGTCCGCGGCGCGCTACGCGAACTGGACGCGCATGGCGCGCTCATGTTCGCTGTCGAAACGCAGGGCAATGCAGACATGGAGCGTCGGCTGATCGAGCAACTGGTGGATCGTCACATCGACGGCGTGATCTATGCGTCCATGTTCACCCGCCATGTGGCGATTCCGGAGTTGCCTGCCGGAGTACGGCTGGTGTTGTTGAACTGCCTTCCCCCTGCCGGGGTAGCAGATCGGGGCGTGACGGCTGTCGTCCCGGACGAACTGGGGGCGGGGCGGGCCGCAGCGCAGGTGCTGCTGACGGCTGGGCATCGTGATCGCATCGCCTTTTTGGGTAGTTTCCCGGACGGGATGAGCGGCGGGCAGGAATGGGGAGGCCTGCATCCTCTGGCGTTGGACTTGCGCGTTCAGGGGATCACCGCGCGACTGGCCGAGAGCGGGCTCGCCCTCGCCGAGTCGATTCCCGTCACGGGTTGGGACATCGCCGATGGGCAAGCCGCAGCCGAAACGCTCGTGGGTGCAGCGCTGCCGTCAGCGATCATCTGTGCCAATGACCGGCTGGCCCTGGGTGTGATGCGGGCTCTGCGCCGCTACGGGGTGCGCGTTCCGGAGGATCTCTCCTTGGTGTCGTTCGATGGGAGCCAACTGGCCGACATCACCGATCCGCCTCTGGCCTCGCTGGCGTTGCCCCTGGAGGGCATGGGCCGACACGCCGCCCTACGAGTGTTGGAGGATGCACCTTCACCGACGGTTGAACTGTTGCCCATGCCGTTGGGGCGGACGGGCACCATCGCGCCGCCGCCGCTTCCCTAACGACGCCGCCTAGTTGCGACCCCCCTTCCCGGGAGATACCATCGTCCTGCTATAACGATTTAGCAGGCGCAGTGGGGCGCCGATGAGGAGAGAAGCCAACGATGGTGGAACAGCGCATCACAGCGGGCGAGGGGCCTGAAGTGCCCCTGGGCGGACCAGTGCTGCTGGCGCCGTTCCTGCGTGCGCGCCTGGGCCTGGGGCAACCTCACCTCCCCGAGACCTTCCTGCGTTCACAGCAGGGGTGGCGTCCGCCCCAGGATGTCGACACGGTGCATCTCCACCTCCCCGACACGACAACCGGAACCGTCCCGGTGCGTCTCTACCGGCCTCGCGGAATCACGGGAGGCCTTCCGGGACTCGTGTGGTTCCACGGTGGTGGCTTCACCCACGGCTCCCTCGACTGGGGCGAGGCACATGTGCTCGCGTTGGAGTTGGCCTCGCACGCGCAAATCATCGTCGCGAGCGTCGGCTACGCGACCAGTTCCTACCCGGACGCCCTACGAGACGCCCGGCGCGCCTGGGCCTGGCTGGCGAGCGCGGGGGAGTCGCTGGGCATGGCCGGTGTCCCTGCAGCCGGGGGCGCGAGCGCGGGCGCCAGCCTGGCCCTGAGCGCGTCGGTGGCGGAGCGAACACCGGGCACACCCGCGGCAACAGCTTTCCTAGGGCTCTACGGGCTCTATCACGCAAGCATCTCTGCCCCGGACCCCACGACCGCCCGTGCCCTAGCGGATCTGCCCGCTGGCGTCTGATTCGACACCGCAGCCTATGCGCGCTGGGTGCAGACGGTGCGCGAGGACCTAGACGACCCGAACGCCCTGGATCCGGGTGCCCTTCCCCTGATCGAGATGCCGCCCACCGCACTAGTGGAGTGTCAGTACGACGACCTGCGGGCCTCCACCAGCACCCTCGCCCGCACCCTGCGCGAGTCCGGGGTCATCGTCCGCGAACTGTGCGTCGACGGAGTCGTGCACGGGCATCTCAACTGGCTACCCGGGGCTGACTTGCCCCAGGTCGAGACCACCCTCACCTTCCTCGAGGACGCCTTGCGCGACCTCCCGCAACCCAACACCGAGGCCCCAGTGGCCGTTACGAAGGAGTAACCCATGTCAGTCGTGTCCACCGCCAAGACGCCTCACCCGTGGTGGGTGGCGTTCGTCTGTGGCATGGCGACGTTCGTGGACGCCGCCACCACCGGTATCGGCATCGCGCTGGTGCTGTTCCAGTCGATGGAACCGGGCCAGCCCGGGCTGAGCGCCAACGAGGTCGGATTCCTCACCGCAGCCCTGGCGCTGGGCGTGGCCGTCGGCTCGTTGCTCGGCGGACGACTGGGTGACCGGTTCGGACGCCGCACCGTGTTCCTGGTGACGATGGTCCTCATCGTGCTGGGATCCATCGCCCCGTTCCTCTCGTTGAACTTCGGGATCATGTTCCTCGGAATCGCGGTCATCGGCCTCGGCGTGGGGGCGGACCTTCCCGTCGCCTTGGCCAGCATCTCCGAGGCAGCGACTGACGACAACCGCGGCAAACTGATCGTGTTCTCCAACCTCATCCCCGTGTTGTTCGGATTCACCTTCGCGACGGTGCTGTCCTCGGTGCTGCTGGCCACCGTCGCCGGGGCTTTCTGCTTCGAGACCATCATGAAGGTGTGGACGCAGGAATCCTTCCCGACCCTGATGCGCGGCACCGCTCAGGGGTTCATCTATGGCATCTCGCGGTTCGCGGCGGCCGGGCTCAACGCGGTGACGCCGATGCTGCTGGCCTTCAACGCTAAGGGCCTCTACCTCGGCATCGCCGTCCTTGCTGCGGCCGGGTTTGCGATCGGCTGGGTCGGCTTCCGCAAGGGCGCTGCCAACCAGTTCGACTCGGAGGCGACAATGGAGCCGCTCGGTGCCTCTCCGGCCCGACTCGTGACCGGCACTCAGGGTGCCATGGAGGAGGGACAGCGATGATTGTTCGCCCGTTCGAGACCACCGTCGAGGATCTGGTACTTCGCGGCACATTGTCCCTGCCCGATGCTGTGTCGGGGCCCGCCCCCGCCGTGGTGCTCCTGCACGGCTTCGGAGGGAACCGGATCGAGGGGGCTCGGTTCTTTGTGGATCTTGCCCAAGCACTGACGGATCACGGCGTCGTCGTGCTCGCCTTCGACCGCGCCGGGCATGGCGAGAGTGGCGGAAGCTTCTTCGACACCAGCGTGACCCAGGATGTCCGCCACACCCACCTGGTCCTCGATGCGTTCGCGGCCCTCCCCGAGGTGGACGCCGACGATCTGCACTTGGTCGGTCTGAGCCTGGGGGCTGTCGAGGCTATCGCTGTGGCGGCGTCGAGCCCCCGCACACTGCGGTCGGTGACCATGCTGTCCACCGCAGCCATCTTCGTGGACGAGATCGGCTCAGGTTTCATCCAGGGGCGCTCCCTGGCCAGCATCGATACGGTCGGGTACTTCGACTTCCTCGGTCAGAAGATGGGGCCGGCGATGGTGGAGGACGCCCGGCACTTTGATCCGTACGCTGCGGCGGCTGCCTATCGCGGCCCGACGCTGCTGCTGCACGGGACCAACGATTTCGTCCCCGTCCGCTACGCCGAGCGCTACCTGGAGGTGCTGGAGCAGGCCACCCTCGACGTCGTGTCGGATGCCGACCATGGCTGGATGACGGTCCCGCACCGCGAACTCGTGGCCCGCCGGGTCGTCGCGCAGGTCCTGGCCCACGCACGACACGGACACGGGGAGGCTCACGCATGACGAGCATCGGTGAGGTCATCTCCCTGCCCGACGGCACGAGTGTGCGGTTGAGTGGCCACCTCGACCTGCTCCGCAACGACGGGGGCGTGCGGCCCGTACGGTTGCCGGTGGCGTCCTGGGACCGGTTCCCCCCGGCTGCGGAGATCATGCGCACCGTGGCGAGTCAGGCGTCCGGGGTCCGCCTCAGCGTCCGCGCGGACGCCCCGCGCCTGACCTTGGCCGTGCGGTGTACGCGTGTCGACTTCAGCGACGATGCTGGTCAGCCCATCGAGGGGCCGGTCAACGACGTCGTCGCGACCATCGAAGGCCTCCCCGTGGCCCGGGTGCGAGCCAGCGTCGACCAGGTGGAGGAGGTGGGTCCCGGCGGGCGTGTTGCCGTCGTGCGTCGCCATCGCCTCTCCTCGGCTCTGACGCTGGACGGGCTTGGTGAGGGCGTCAAGGACGTCACGATCTGGCTTCCGCAAGGCATGGAGGTGGACCTGCTGGGGTTGCAAGGGGACGGCTCGATCGTGCCCGCCCCCGCGTCAGGACGCCCGGTGTGGCTCCACCACGGCAGTTCGATCAGCCATTGCGCCAGCCCGGTGGACCCGCTGTCGTCGTGGCCGGTTGTGGCGGCTCAGGCGGCCCGACACGAGGTCATCAACCTCGGCTTCTCCGGGCAGGCGATGATCGACCCCTTCACGGCAGATGCCATCGCCGCGACTCCCGCCGATGTCATCTCGTTGTCGTTTGGCGTCAACATCGTCGGGGCGCGGAGCATGGACGAACGCACGTTCGTGCCAGCCGTGCACGGCTTCCTCGACGCGGTACGCCGGGGGCATCCCCACACCCCGATCGTGCTGCTCTCCGCGATCCTGTGGCCCGGCAGCGAGGACGTACCTGGGCCGTCCCGCGTCGACTTCGCCGAGGATGGCTCCTTGAGCGTACGCACCTGCGGGAACGTGGACGACATCGCCACCGGCGCGCTGACGCTGGCCACCTCACGCGACCACCTGCAGCACGTGGTGCGGGTGCGGGCGGCAGCGGGTGAGCCCATCTCCTATCTCGATGGACGCAGCCTGTACGGCCCCGACGATGCCGTGAACGCCCCGCTGCCCGACGGCCTGCATCCTGACGGGCCCATCTACCAGAGGATGGGCGCTAGATTCGCCTCGATGGTGTTCGCTCCCGGTGGGGCGTTCGCCAGTGACGCGCCCGTCTCACCAGCTCAGGAGTCCTGATGACCTCGACCACGCCACGCACGGGGCCCCAGTTGATCGCCTACGCCGACCGGTTGGGCGGCAGCGTCGCGCAGGTGGCCGCACTCCTGAGGGGCCCCCTGGCGGGCGCCTTCGACGGAGTTCACCTGCTGCCGTTCTTTACCCCGTTCGACGGCGCCGACGCGGGTTTTGATCCCGTCGATCACACCCAGGTCGATCCGCGGCTGGGGACGTGGACCGACGTGGCCGATCTGGCCAGCGACCACGCGGTCATGGCGGACATGATCGTCAACCATGTCTCCGCCGACAGCCCGCTGTTTCGTGACGTCGTCGCTCGCGGTGACGCGTCCGAGCATGCAGGCCTGTTCTTGACCCTCGATCGCGTGTTTCCCGACGGGGTGAGCGAGGAGGATCTGTGTCGGATCTACCGCCCACGGCCGGGGCTTCCCCTGACCCCCATGACGCTGGGGGACCGCAAGCGGCTGGTCTGGACGACGTTCACGCCGCAGCAGATCGACATCGACGTGGACTCCCCTGCGGGGCAGGCCTACCTGGATTCGGTCCTGGACGCGCTCACCGGGGCCGGGGTCTCGCTGATCCGGTTGGACGCGGTCGGTTACGGGGTCAAGACGGCGGGCACATCGTGCTTCATGACGCCGGACACCTACGCGTTCATCGACGCGCTGACTGCTGCGGCACAGGCGCGCGGGGCACGGGTCCTGGTCGAAATCCACTCCCACTTCCATCGGCAGATCGATATCGCCTCGCGTGTGGACATGGTTTACGACTTCGCGCTGCCCCCGCTGGTGCTCCACACGCTGTACACCGGGGACACGGCGGCGTTGCGTCGCTGGTTGGAGATCCGGCCGCGTAACGCGGTGACCGTCCTGGACACCCACGACGGCATCGGTGTGGTCGACGTGGGGCCCGACCAGATTGAGCCTGGTCGCGAGGGGCTGCTGTCCCGGGAGGCGGTGGATGCGCTGGTCGAACGGATCCATACCGAGTCGGCGGGGCAGTCGCGCCAGGCGACGGGCTGGGCCGCGTCCAACGTGGACGTCTACCAGGTCAACTGCACCTTCTTCGACGCCCTGGGCCGCGACCGGGCACGGTACCTGACGGCCCGCGCCCTCCAGTTGTTCGTCCCGGGTATCCCGCAGATCTACTACGTGGGTTTGCTCGCGGGGACCAACGACATGGACCTGCTGGCCCGCACCGGTGTGGGGCGCGATATCAACCGCCACTACTACACCGACACCGAGGTCGATGAGGCCTTGGCTGACCCGCTCACGGCGACCCTGGTCGATCTGCTCCGATTGCGACGTGAGCATCCCGCTTTCAGCGGCGATTTCACCGTGTCCGGTGAGGGGCCCGACTTGGTGATGACCTGGCGTTTGGGTGAGCGCTGGGCGCAGTTGGGGGTGGACGCCGCGCACGGCACCAGCGTCGTGGAATGGAATCAAGAAGACGGCTCCGTGAAGACCTGTGCGGTGACGCGGGGCTGATCTGCGGCGTGCGGCAGCTCAGGGATGCGTGGCGAGCCACGCGTCGCCCACGCGTCCCTGAGCCTCGAATGCGTCGGTGATCAGGGGCGCTGCCATCGTCTCCAGGCGCGGGCCCAGCAACGGAACCCGCACGACCAGGTCGGCCTCATACGTCAGCGTGCTGCCGCCCTGAGCGGGGGACAGCACGGCCGTGCCGGTCAGTGACACCGGAGCGCCGCCCACGGTCAACGTGACCGCTCCCGTCCGGGCGCCCAACGCGTCCGGTTCGCCCCAGACGGTCTCCTGCGTGATGTTCAACTGCGGTCCCAGGAAGCTGCGCAATGGGGCGGGCGTCTCGATGGCGCCCTCCACCGCCGTCCGGGTCGCGCTGGCCGCGACGCGGGAGGTGGGCGAGCCGAGTTCGGCCGCGGCGTGGGCGAGGAACTCCTCGTCAGTGACCATCGCGAAGACACGCTCGGGGGACGCCGGGAAGTCGAGCCGGGTGATCAGATGCATGCCCCTTGATTACCGTGCCCAGCCACGCTCCACCAAATGCGGCGCCGGTCCCTCGCATGCCGACGGTAGCCGTTCCCCGAATCCAGGCCAGTGGCTAGCATGGCAGTGAACGATCCACACGCAAAGGAGCGCGATCATTCATGCGAGCTGACGCGAAGAAGTCGTCGCTGTCGGAGGAATCAGAAGAGGTTTTCGCGAATCTGCGTGAGGCTGTGGCGGCTCGCTTTGTGGCCGCCTACACCAGCGAGGGCACCCTGCCAGGCCAGGCGGCACCCCCGGTAGATCGGCCTCGGTGCGCCGCACACCTGCGGCTCGGCCGAACACGGCCCCCGGGCACCGACCAGGTCGCCGTGATAGCCCCTGACGGGGGAGCGCCGGTCGAGGGCGAGGCCCTCATCCTCCTCGTCGTCACCGAGGATCGGCCCTTCCTGGTCGATACTGCGCTCGCCCGGGTGAAGGAAATGGGGTGGACGGTACGCGGCGTGTCCCACCCCATCCTGAGTGTGGTGCGCGACGCCGACGGTGTGCTGATCGATCTTGCACCTGGAGGGCATGAGGAGTCGTGGCTCAGTATCGAGGTGTATCCGCCCCTGGGCCCCTGGGATGACGGCCGCATTCCCGCGCTCCTGGAGTCGGTCTCGGCGGGTCTAGCCGCGTCCAGACTCGTCGAAGATGACGCCGACGCGTTGCGCGCAGCGGCCCTGCGCGTCGCTGCCGTGGCCTACACCCGGCCCACGCCCCCAGGGGTGGAGGGACGCGGCGAAGAGGTGGGGGAACTCCTCACCTGGCTCACCCAAGGACACTTCACCTTCTTCGGCTACCGCCACTACCGGGTCGAAGGCGATGCGATCGAACCAGACGTGGAAACAGGCTTGGGGTTGCTACGCCACCCCGCCGGAGCAGAGTTCTTTGCCCGCCTGCCAGGGCGCGACGACCGCCAACTCCTGGTGGTGACCCGCGATTCACGACGCTCCCCGCTGCAGCGCTCCGGTTTCCTGGACTACCTGGGTATTCGCGAGTTCTCCGCGTCGGGCATGATCGTGGGGGAGCATCGGTTCCTCGGTGTCCCCAGTCCCGGATCGAGCAGCGAGCCCCTCTCGGGTGTCCCCGTCCTCGGCCCCAAGGTGTCCCGCGTCCGCGAGTTGCTGGGACACGATCCCGCCTCGCACTCGGGGCAAGTGATCGAGCAGACCCTCGCATCCTTCCCGCGGCACCTGCTGTTCGAAGGGGACCCCGAAACCCTGGCCGCCGATATTGCCAAGGCCGCGGCGATCCAGGAACGCGGCGCAGCCGGAATGCTGCTGCGTCCCGGCGCCTACGGGCGCTTTTGGACTGCCGTGATCTACCTGCCCCGCGATGGGTACCGCACTGCGGTGCGTGAACGTGTGGAGAAGGTCTTGCTGGCGGGCCTGGGGGGAACATCGCTGGAGTTTCAGGTAGCCGTGACCGATGCCCCCATGGCGCGCCTCATGCTCGTCGTCAAGACCGATCCGGAGTCCGTGCGCGCCCCTCTCGACAGCGCCGCATTGGAGGCCGAGGTCGTTGCCGCGACCCGAGGCTGGGCAGAAGAGTTCAACGAAGCGGCAGCGGACCTGCCCGCCCAAGCTCGCGGGGTCATTTTCGGTGAGGCCTACCAGTCCGCCCACGAACCGTGGCAAGCCGTCGCCGACCTTCAGTTGGCCAACCAGTTGACGCGCCCCGATGATCTGCGATTCGTCATGTATCGCCCCGATGATCCCGGGGATGCCGCCGACCTGCGCTTCAAGATCATCACCGCCCAGCCGATGTCACTGTCCCGCGTCCTGCCACATCTGGACGCCCTCGGCCTGGACGTGTGGGACGAACGCCCCTTCCTGTGGGATCTCCGCGGCACCCCGGTGTCGGTCTACGACTTCGGGTTCACCCTCCCGGCCGGGCAGCGCCCTGCGGACTGGACGCTGGCCGATCGCGCCCGGTTCGCGGACGCCTTCGCCGCCTCCTATCAGGGGCGCACCTACGCGGGAAAACTCAACCGACTGGTCATGCATGCGGGGCTGACCTGGGAGCAGGTGTCGTGGTTGCGAGGCATCTCCCGCTATCTGCGTCAGGCGGGGATCCCCTTCAGCCAGCCCTACGTCGCTGACGCGCTCACGGCCCACCCGCGCATCGCGGCCGCACTGGTCGATGCGCTCGCGGTGCGGTTCGATCCGGCGCGCGGTGGCAGCCTGACGGAGCGGACCGCCGCCTTCGAGGACGCCTGCGCCGGCATCGAAGCCTCGTTGGACCAGGTGACCAACCTGGACCACGACCGCATCGCGCGCCTGTTCCTGGCTGTCCTCAAAGCCATGCGCCGGACCAACGCCTTCGTCCCCGGGCAGCAAACGTTTGCCTTCAAGCTCGACCCGACCGCGCTGGACCTCCTCCCGCACCCGCGTCCCGCTCACGAGATCTTCGTCGCGAGCCCGCGAGTGGAAGGCGTCCACCTGCGCTTCGGCGATGTGGCCCGCGGCGGACTGCGCTGGTCGGATCGCCCCGAGGACTTCCGCACCGAGGTCTTGGGCCTGGTGAAGGCGCAGATGGTGAAGAACACGGTCATCGTCCCGGTCGGCGCCAAGGGCGGATTCGTCCCGCAACGGCTACCGGACCCGCGTTTGGACCGCGCTGCGTGGCTGGCCGAGGGGCAAGCGTGCTATCGGCTGTTCATCGAAGCCCTGCTCAGCGTGACCGACAACCTGGCTGCTGGCGTGGTCGTGCCCGCGGATCGTGTCGTCTCCTACGACGGGGACGACACCTATCTGGTCGTCGCCGCCGACAAGGGGACCGCAGCCTTCTCCGACCTGGCCAACGAGATCGCGGTACGGCGCGGATTCTGGCTCGGCGACGCATTCGCTTCGGGCGGATCGGTCGGCTACGACCACAAGGCCATGGGCATCACCGCACGCGGCGCGTGGGAGTCGGTGAAGCGGCACTTCTACGAGGCGGGTCTGGACTGCCAGGAGGAAGACTTCACCTGCGTCGGCATCGGCGACATGGGCGGGGACGTCTTCGGTAACGGCATGCTGCTGTCGCGTCACACCCGACTGGTGGGGGCCTTCAACCACCAGCACATCTTCGTCGACCCCGACCCGGACGCGGCGGCGTCCTTCGTCGAACGGGAGCGACTGTTTCGCACCCCCGGGACGACCTGGGCCGACTACGATCCCTCGCTCATCTCGGCGGGCGGCGGAGTGTTCTCCCGGGCGGCGAAGCGCATCGCGATCAGCACGCAGATGCGCACGGCCTTCGGGCTCGCGTCCGACGTCACCGCCCTGACGCCGACCGCGCTGATCTCCGCCCTCCTCACCGCACCGGTCGACCTCCTGTGGAACGGCGGCATCGGGACGTATGTGAAGGCGAGCGGTGAGACCCATGCCGACGTCGGGGACAAGGCCAACGATGCGGTGCGCGTCAACGGGGCCGAGGTGCGGGCCACGGTGGCGGGCGAGGGCGGCAATCTTGGATGGACGCAGCGGGGACGCATCGAGTACGCCCGCGCAGGGGGACGGATCAACACAGACTTCATCGACAACTCCGCTGGAGTCGACACGTCCGACCACGAGGTCAACATCAAGGTGTTGCTCCAGCCGGCGGTGAGCGAACGGCGGCTCAGCGCGGGGGAGCGGGCCACCCTGCTGGCGTCCATGTCCGACGACGTGGCTCGCCTGGTGCTGGCCCACAACATCGACCAAAACCGTGCTTTGTCCGTTGAGCAAGCCCAGAAGCCTTCCCTGCTGGGCGCCTATGAGACGTGGTTGCAGCACCTGGAACGCGGCGCGGGCCTGGACCGTGACTTGGAGGGGTTGCCAGGGCGGGAGGAGATGGTACGCCGCATCCACGACCAGGTGGCCTGGACCCGCCCCGAGTTGGCCGCCATCTTGGCCTGGACGAAGATCTATCTGGAACGCCTGGTGGCGGCCTCTGCACTCCCCGACGATCCGTACCTGGCGGACCGGTTGACCTCCTATTTCCCGGCCCCGGTGCGTGAACGCTTCGCCGCCGACATGGCCCGGCATCCGTTGCGGCGCGAGATCGTCACGACGGTGACGGTCAACCGGTTTGTGAACTCTCAGGGGGTGACCGCCTTCAGCAGGTTGTCGGAGGAGACAGGCGCCGACGTCACCGAGGTCATCAAGGCGCAGTTGGCTGCCCGCACGATCTTCGCGGTTGCGCGCTTCGAGTTGAAGCTCCCCAGCCTTCACCTGCCCGCGGCCGCCGAAGTGCGCGTGCGGGTGGCGTTACAGCAGATGATCGAGCGAGGCACGCGTTGGCTCCTGCACCATCGCCGCGGCGATCTCGACATTCGTGCCGAGGCCGAGACCTTCACTGCGGGCGTGGGGGAGGTGCTGCGCACGTTCACCCAGTACGCCACGGCGCGGCAGCGCACCTGGATGGCGCACGACGTCACGGCACTGGAGGCGTCCGGGGTCCCCCACGACATTGCGGACGCGTCCGCGCGAGCCCTGTGGGCCCACCAGGCATTGCCGATCGTGGACCTCTCCCGGACCCTCAAGCGGCCCCTCGACGTGGTGGCCGGGGTCTACTTCGGTCTGGCCGGGGTCCTGGGGCTCGACCTCGTCTTCGAGCGGGTCAACGCACTGGATCGGTCCACACGCTGGGACACCATGGCCCGGGCGGCGCTGCGCGACGACCTCACTTCGGTGCAGTCCGATCTGGCGAGCGCCGCGCTGCGTGCTGCGCCCGCGTTGAGCGACCCCGAGCAGATTCTGGCCGCGTGGCAGGAGTCCATTGGCGGCATCGGACGCGAGGCAGCCCTGCTGGAGGAGATCACCGGCGAGGAAGCGACGCTGGCGCGCATGTCGGTGGCAGTGCGGACGGCTCGGACCCTGTTGGTGGGGCGCACATGAGGCAGACTTCTCTCATGCGGATCGACCTGCACACGCACAGTTGTGTCTCCGACGGCACCGACACGCCCGCCGTGCTCGTGGCTCACGCTGCGGCGGCCGGGCTGGACGCGATGGCCTTGACCGATCACGACACCTTCGACGGGCTACCGGACGCCTTCGCTGCCGCCGCCACCGAGGGCATCGAGGTGCTGGGCGGGTTGGAATTCTCGACCCAATGGGAGGGCCATTCGGTCCACCTGCTGGGGTACGGGCCGCGCGTCGAGGACACCGCGCTCACTGCGGAACTCGCCCGCGTACGCGAGGGCCGCGACGCCCGCGTCCCGGCGATGGTCGCCAAACTCACGGCCTTGGGCTATCCGCTGACGTTGGCCGACATCGCCGCGCAGGCCCATGGTTCCTCCATCGGGCGGCCCCACATCGCCGACGCGATGGTGGCGCACGGGTATGTGCAGCACCGCGATGAGGCCTTCGAACGGTTCCTCTTCGATGGCGGCCCTGGCTTCGTTGACCGGTACGCCACCCCGTTGCTGGAGGCGCTGGCCTTGGTGAAGGGGGCGGGAGGAGTGAGCGTTATCGCCCACCCGTGGAGTCGGGGATCGCGGGCGGTCCTTCCCGAAGGGGTGATCGCCGACCTCGCCGCCGCTGGCCTCGATGGCCTAGAGGTGAATCATCCCGACCACGATGAGGCGACGCGTGCACAGTTGCGTGATCTGGCGCACCGCCACGATCTGCTCGTCACGGGTGGCAGCGACCATCACGGGACGGGAAAGACGCGCAATCCCCTGGGCGCCGGGCTCACCGAGCCGAGCGTCTACGCCGAACTCAAGCGGCGCATCGCCTCCTTGGCGTAGTGCCCGCCGGATCAGACGAGGCTTACTTCTCGCAGGCGATCCCATCCCCGTCGCGGTCCAGATGCTTGGCGTAGCCGGGTTGCCCTTTGTACAGGGGGGCCATGCCCGCGGCACGGACCGCAGCGCAATTCTTGTAGGAGGCGGCGGCTACGGCGACCTTGGTGGGCGCGGGATTCGCCGCTGCGGCCTTGGTCGCGGGGGCTGCCTTGGCCGCGACCACCGTGGTGCCACTGGCCACCCGCGTGCTACTCGTGGCACGCGTGCTGGTGGCCGGGGCCGGGACCGGGGCGAACCGCACGATCGTGGGCTGGCTGGTGGCGGTGGCGGGGGCTTGCGGTGCGGGCGGCTGGGTGGAAGCCGGGACCACGCTCGGCGTCAGGGTCGGGGTCGGCGTCGGGGTTGCGGTGGCGGTCGGGCTTGGGGTCGTGGTCGTCGCCGCGACCTGAGTGCTCGGCACTGCAGGGGTGGTGGCCGGGGCAGGGGTCAAGACGCCACCGACGATCATCACCGCAACGGAAGCGACCTGAATCACGACGGACTGTAGTGGGGCGCAGCCCGCCCGAGCCATTCCGCGTGCCCGCCGCCTGCCCGCGGGTTAGGATGGAGGGCATGAAGCAAACCGGGTGGTGGCGGTCGTAACGACGGCCCCGGCAACAACCCTGGTAACGGCCGTCCTGCGGGCGGCCGTTTCGCACGTTCGCGGGCCTTCACGACGAGGAGAACCATGACCGACGACAGCCTGTCGACGCCTACCGACGAGGTGGGCGACGCGCTTGCCACCTCAACCTCGGAGGCGAGCCTGGCGCGCACGGAGCAACGCAGCCACGAGATCGAGGCGCAGATCGCCGCCGACCCCTCGAAGTTCCGCGTGATGACGGGGGACCGCCCCACCGGCAGCCTCCACGTGGGGCACTATTTCGGTTCGCTCATGAACCGGGTGCGGCTCCAAAACGCCGGGGTCGACACCTTCGTGCTGATCGCCGACTACCAGGTCATCACCGACCGCGACGGCACAGGCCCCATCGCCGAGCGCGTGAGGGGATTGGTGACCGACTACCTGGCGGTGGGCATCGACCCCGGCAAGTCGACCATCTACACGCACTCCGCAGTTCCTGCCCTCAATCAGCTGATGCTGCCGTTCTTGTCCTTGGTGAGCGATTCGGAGCTGTACCGCAACCCGACCGTCAAGGCCGAACACGAGGCCACCGGCGGCCGTCCCATGTCGGGGCTGCTGCTCACCTATCCCGTGCACCAGGCCGCCGACATCTTGTTCTGCAAGGCGAACCTCGTCCCTGTTGGCAAGGACCAACTCCCGCACCTGGAACAGACGCGTGTGATCGCCCGGCGTTTCGATGAACGCTATGGCCGAGCCAACCCGGATGCGCCCGTCTTCCCGCAGGCCGAGGCGCTCCTCAGCTCCGGATCGCTCATCCTGGGCCTGGACGGTGCCAAGATGAGCAAGTCGCGCGGCAACACCATCGAACTGCGGATGACCGCCGATGAGACCGCGAAGTTGCTCAAGCGCGCCGTGACCGACTCCGATCGTCACATCACCTTCGACCCGGTCAACCGTCCCGAGGTGAGCAACTTGCTGACCTTGGCCGGGCTGGCCACGGGACGCGATCCGCGGGCGATCGCCGAAGAGATCGGCGACGGCGGTGGTGGCGGCCTCAAGCGCTACCTCACTGAGGTGCTCAACGAGATGCTCGCGCCGATCCGAGCCCGCCGTGCAGAGTTGGCCGCTGATCCCGGCTACCTCGCTGATGTCCTGGCGGCCGGCAACGCCAAGGCCAACGCCGTCGCTGATGCGACACTGCGGGAAGTCCGCGATGCCATGGGGATGGCGTACTGATGTCCGGCTCAGGAACGGTCGGCTGGGTGATCTCCCGGCGCACCGGGTGGCGCGCCGTCTGGGGCGCGCTCGGGATTCTCGTGTTCGGTGCGGCTTTCGTGGCTGCCCTGGTCGCCTTCATCGCCGCCCCCCACGTCGATTCAGGCATGCTGGTCATCATCACCTTGCCGTTCTTCGCGGCTGCGCTCGTGATGGCGGCTGAGGCGCTCATGCAGGGCATGGTGCATGTGGATCAGCAGGGATACACGATGCCCTTGCGCCCACGCCACGCCTGGAAGGATGTGCTCGGCGTCGGATTCGGCGAGGTCGACGGGCGGCGCCTCCCTGTCGTGGCGCTCGCCACCCCAGGCGACTTTCCGGTAGCCCAAGACACGTTCCCTGGGTTCGCCGATGACGATGGCGATGCCCTCGTGGAGGCGATGGTGCGCTGGACGGGTGACTCGCAAGGGTTTGCGGGGCTGCGCCCCAGCGAAGGCTGGTGGGCCGCAGCCGAAGCCGAAGCCGACCGGGTTACTGGTGTGGTGGAGGCGGCGTCGGGTCGTACGCCGGTGTCCCGGGAACGGGTGGCCTACGGCTATCCGGGAATGGTGAGCGCCATCCGACTCGACTATGGAACCAACGCGGCGGGAGACCTCGTGGAGGTGCTGTGCCGACGCACCAGCGATCTGGCCGTGACGCGGGAAGGACGGCGCTGGTTGCGCCAAAATCGCAAGCGCTCCGCTGACCCCGCAGGGCAGGTCGCCTGGTTGCTGGGCGACTATGAGGTGGCCCATGTCCCCAACACGGGGGCGGGCTTCGACCGATTGACCCTTCAGGTGCCCGGGCAACGCCCCCTGCGGTTTAACGCTGAGGAACCGGATCGATTCGCGGTGGCCGCATGAGTGCTGCCGAGGTTCGCGAATTGCCCCCCACCGAGGGAGGCGAACTGGACACCCTCCTGGGATTCCTGGAGTTCCAGCGCGGCACCATCGCCCTGAAGACGCAAGGCCTGGACGACGCTCAGTTGCGCACCCCCTTGCCGCCCTCCACCATGACGCTGGGTGGACTGCTGAAGCACCTGGCCTTCGTGGAAGACTTCTGGATCGGGATGACCGTGACCGGCCGAGAGCCTGCGGAACCGTTCGCGTCGGCCCCGTGGGGCGATGACCCCAACTGGGATTGGAGTTCATCGGCCTGGGACACCGCCGCCGAGGTGCGTGGCGGATGGGAGGCGGCGGTAGAGCGCTCCCGCACGGAGCTTGCCGACGTGATCCTCGACCTCGGGGATGCGGCGTTGGGGACGCGGATCCCGCGCTGGGAGTCCGACGAAGCGGTGTCTCTGCGCTGGGTGCTGCTGCACCTGATCGAGGAGTACGCCCGGCATGCCGGACATGCCGATCTGCTGGCTGAGAACGTGGACGGACGCCTCGGGGTCTGACGCTCCCGCGTCGTGGGGTGAACGCAGCGAACCCCTGGCTTGCAGAAAAGCCAGGGGTTCGTCGTTGCAGGGGCCCGTCAGTTCACGACTGGGCCGGCTCGGGCTGAGGCGTCTGCTGGTCGGCGCTGGACCTGCCCCGCCCACGCCCGCCGCGACGACGGCGACGCGTGCCGGCAGGCTTGTCGTTGTCGCCGCTCTCCGCAGACGAGCCGGTCACAGCCGCTGTAGCGCTCGTGACGGCGGAGGCGCCTTCGTCGGCGGACTGCTCGGCGACGACCTCACCGTTGTGGAGACGCCGACGCGTCCGGTTGCGCGGCGGGCGCGCCTCCCGGGGCTTGCGCTCGCGCGCCTTGGGCTCTTCACGACGCGCCTCACGCAACCGGCCCTTCGTCCCCTCAGGGATGTGCAGGTCGGTGAACAGGTGCGCGCTGGTGGAGTAGGTCTCCACCGGATCGGTGAAGTCCAACCCGAGGGCCTTGTTGATGACCTTCCAGCGCGTGATGTCGGCCCAATCGACCAGGGTCACGGCCACACCGGTGTTGCCCGCGCGGCCCGTACGGCCAATGCGGTGCACGTAGGTCTTCTCGTCATCGGGGCACTCGTAGTTGATGACGTGAGTGATGTCAGCCACATCGATACCGCGCGCGGCAACGTCGGTGGCGACCAGAACCTTGACCCGATCCTCGCGGAACTTGGTCAACGCCTTCTCGCGCAAGACCTGCGACAGGTCACCGTGGATGCTGGTCGCTGAAAAACCGCGCTCCTCGAGATCATCGGCCAGCCGCTGGGCCGCGCGCTTGGTCCGGGTGAAGATCATGACCTTGCCCGCGTGATCGGCTTGCAGAATCCGCGAAACGATCTCCGGCTTATCCAGATCGTGGGCTTGGTACACGAACTGGGTCGTGGCCGGGACGGTGGTCTGCTCGTCGTGGCCTTCGGCCCGGATGTTGACCGGCTGGGAGAGATGGCTGCGTGACAGCGAGACGATCGCGCTCGGCATCGTCGCAGAGAACAGCAGGGTCTGGCGCGAGGCGGGAGTCTTGGCGATGAGGCGATCCACATCGGGCAGGAATCCCAGATCGAGCATCTCATCGGCCTCATCGAGAACCAGAACCTTGACGTGGCTCAGGTCCAGCGCCCGGCGATTGACCAGGTCGAGCAGGCGGCCGGGAGTGCCCACGACCACGTCGACACCGGCCGTGAGGGCGTCCAACTGCGGCTCGTAGCCCACTCCGCCATAGACGGTCAGGATGCGCGCCTGGCGCACCGTTGAGGCGTCCTTGAGGTCTTCGGTGATCTGCAGGGCGAGTTCACGCGTCGGCGTCATCACGAAGGCTTGCGGCTTGCCGGGGAAGGCCATGTCCGCGTAACCGGGGTCGGTTGGCACGGTGATGCGTTCCAGCAACGCAATGCCGAAAGCCAGCGTCTTGCCGGTGCCGGTGCGTGCCTGACCGATCATGTCGGTCCCCGCCATCGCGATCGGCAGCGACATCGCCTGAATGGGGAAGGGGTGAGTGATGCCCTTCTCGGCCAGCGCCTCGACGATCTCGCTGCGGACGCCGATGTCGGCGAACGTGGGCTTGTCGGATGCTTGTGCGGGTAAAGATGAAGTGCTCAGGGTCGTGCCTCACTACTCACCGGCGCGTAGCCGGGAACGGACCCTCCGCAGGCGCGACGCACGCGGGTGCGCACAGCGGCGGGGACGCACGAAGGCGTGCGTACCCGCCCTACTCTAGCTCAGTTGCTGACGGCGCCGAACCCGACGGCGCGGGTGTGCTCGCTACCCAACTCCACATAGGCAATCTGGGCGGCCGGGATCAGGACCTTACGGCCCTTCTCGTCGGCGAGCACCAGGGTGGTCTGGTTGGCGATCGCGTCGGCCAGCGCCTTCTCGATCGTGGCCGCCGACTCGCGCGACTCAACAACGACTTCGCGCGGCACGTCGCGCACTCCGACCTTGATCTCCATGGGTTTTCCCTTCGCAGGCTCGATTCGTCCTCGACCCTACCTGGGGCCGTGTCGGCGTCGCAGGGCACTTCGCGGCGGGCGAACGCGCCAGGTCACGGCGCGGGGAGGCTGGGGCGCTGATCGGTCAACACGGCGGCGAACAGGTCCCCATCGCGATGGACGCGCTCCAGGACGTCGGGAGCGGTGAAGGTGAGCGGGGCTCCCACCCTGGCAGCCTCCACCTCGTCCCAGGTGAGAGGAGTGGACACCGTGGGGGTGGCGCCGGCGCGCAGAGAGTAGACCGACACTGTCGTTCTGCCGGGCAAGTTCTGGTTGATGTCGAGCAGGATCTTGCCTGCTCGGGCCTCCTTGCTCACCGTGGTCACGAAGAGTTCGGGATGCCGCGTCATGAGGGTGCCAGCGACGGAGGTGATGTAGGTCAGGGCCGAGCCCGCCGGGGTGGGGGCCACCGGCGCATACACCTGGATTCCCTTGCGCCCCGACGTTTTGGGGTAGGCCCGTAGTCCGGCCTCAGCGAACTCACCGGCCACCAGAAGCGCGGCTAGGGCGATCAGCGGCATCGTGACGTCGGCTCCCGGGTCCAGGTCCATGACGACCTGGTCGATCAGCACCTGAGGGGAGAGGCGTACAGGGGCCCCCTCGTCCGGGGTGCGCCACTGCGGTGTGTGCAATTCCAAGGCGGCCAGGTTGGCCATATAGACCAGCGTCGGCACATCGTTGATCAGGGGATAGATCACGGCGCCATCGGTCCCGTCGACCACCTGACGCTGAAGCCATGCGGGTGCCGCGGCGGGAACGTTCTTTTCGAAGAAGGACGGCCCCGTGGTTCCATGCGGGAAGCGCACCCGGGTGACCGGGCGCCCACTCAGGTGAGGGAGCATCACCGAGGCGATCGCCCGGTAGTACTCGATCACCTCGCCTTTGGTGAATCCGCAGGGGTACAGCACCTTGTCGAGGTTGGTCAGCCGGAGCGTGCGTCCGGCCACGTCGGCGGTGACATCGGCCATGGACTCACGCTAGTCGGCTCGCCCACGGCATCGGCGGGCGGGATCGGATCGGATGCGTCTGGGTCTTGTGGCTCGAAGTGTCGGTGTCGTGTGATGGGATGACGCCTGTGATGAACGTGGTGGCGCAGGCGCAAGGTCCGTTGCTCTTGCTGGGCGCCTCCGGCACGGGCAAGACCACCTTGTTCGTGGACGCCGCAGCCCAACGGTTGCGCGAAGGGCGCCCGCCCGCGCTTGTTTTCGCGGCATCGCGTCAGGCCGCCTCCGAGATGCGCGACCGCATCGTGCGCGCCTGTGGGCAGACGATGCTGGCACCGCGTGTCCTCACCATCCATGCATTTTGCCGAGAACTGATTGGCGCCTTCGGGCACGACGACGACGCCACTCCTGAACTCTTGACCGCTCCCGAACAGGAGTTCCGGATCCGCGAACTGCTCGCGGGCTGGGCGGGGAGTTGGCCCCAGGAGTTAGCCGATGCGGTCGGAACACGCGCCTTTGCTGCGCAGATCCGAGCCGTTTTGGCGCGTGCCCGGCAACTGGGTCTCGACCCGGAGGACGTCCTGGCTCATGGGGCGGCCGCGCGGGAGCCCGGGTGGGGTGCTGTCGGTGCGTTCATGGCCGAGTACCTGGACGTGCTCGACGCCGAAGCCCGCCTGGACTACGCCGAACTCGTGCATCGAGCCCGCCTCCTGATCGAGCGTGAGGACATCCGCCGTGCGGTGCTGCAGGGGGTGGGTGCGGTCTATGTCGACGAATGGTGCGAACTGGATCCCGCCCAGATCTCCCTGCTCCGCGCACTGGTGCCGGAGGGGTTCCCCGTGGTGGCCGCTGCTGATCCCGACACCGCCATCTACCGCTTCCGTGGGGCGCATCCCCGAGCCGCCGAGGAGTTCATCCGTCTCTTCGCCACCCCAGACAAGCCGCCGGCCATCCACGTTTTGACGCACGCCTGGCGGCAGTCTCCGGCCCAGGTTGCGGCGTTGGGGAGCGTCCGGCAGCGCCTCGGCGCCCCCGCGCTGCACGACAGCGACGTGGCCAGGCGGTACCGCGACACCGACGCCGGTGGGGCGGGGATGGTGGATGTGTGGACCTGCCCAGACGAGGCGACGCAGGCGCGCGTCATCGCCGGGGAACTGCGTGCGGCACACCTCGAGCAGGGGCTGGCGTGGGGAGACATGGCGGTGCTCGTGCGGGCCGGCCGGCAGCAAATCCCGCCGCTGGCACGCGAACTGGCCGATGCCGGTATCCCCGTCGAGGTGGCGGGCGATGAGATCGGTCTTGCGGGAGAGTTGGCCGTCCGACCCCTGCTGCTCGCACTCGAGATCGCCGGTCGCGGCGGCGTCCCCGATCCCGACGAGGCGCACCGTCTTCTGCTGTCTGGGTGGGGTGGGTTTGACGCGGTGTCGATCCGGCGGCTGGGGCGGCGGCTTCGCGGTGCGCCTGCCGAAGGGGCGGGGATCCCCGCCGAAGCGCTGATCGCGGAAGCGTTGGGCGGCCTGCGGGACATCCCCGAGGGCGAGGAGACCCTCGCCCTACGGCGCGACCTCCTCGCTGCAGCCGCCACGACCATTCGCACGGGCGGACGCCCCGAGGACGCCCTTTGGACGCTGTGGGCGGGCACCGACTGGCCCGCCACCTTGCGACAAGAGGCGTTGAGCGGCGGCGATTCGGCTCCGCGAGCCCACCGTGATCTGGACGCGGTCACCGCCCTTTTCACGCTGGCACGTGAGTCTCTTGCGCCAGTCGGTGACGAGGGCGTGCGCTGGTTCCTTGCCGAGATTGCCCAACAACAAATTCCCGCGGATAGCCAGCGCGAGGCAGCCGTCTTCGGCCGAGGCGTCCGCGTCCTTACCGCGCACCGTGCCAAAGGGCACGCGTGGCCGTTCACCATCGTCGCGGGGGTTCAGGAAGGGATCTGGCCCGACATCCAACGCCGGGGATCAGTATTCGATCCCCTCAAACTGACCTCTGCCGGGCTGGGGGAAGGCGTCTCCACACGCGAGTTGGTCGCCACCGAGCGCAGGCTCTTCCTCCTGGCGTGTTCGCGCGCCCAGCACCGTCTGCTGGTCACCGCCGTGGAGGGGACCAACGGCGAGGACGACCGACCTTCACGGTTCTTGTCGGAACTGGGGCGTCCTCTCCGCACCGTCGACGCCCCCGAACCGCGCTTGCACACGCTGCGAGCACTCGTGGCCGACCTGCGACGGACAGCGCAGGATGACGCCGTACCACCCTCCCTGCGCCAAGCGGCGACGCGGAGGCTGGCTGCGCTCGCCCAGCAGCGCGACGACAGCGGGACACCCCTGGTTCCCGATGCGGATCCGCGGCGCTGGTGGGGGCTCGCCGAGCCGACGAGTTGGGCCGCGCCCACGCCCGAAGATCGCCTGGTGCTCAGCCCCTCCCAGTTGGAGGGAATCTTGGCCTGCCCACGCCAGTTCTTCCTGCGTAGGGAGGCTCGAGCCGACCCGCCGCGGGGGAGCGCCACCGTGGTGGGATCAGTCATCCACGCGGTCGCCGAACGTGCGGCCACCGGAGAACTGTCGGCGCACAGTGCGGAAGGGCTCCTCGACGAGATCTGGGCCGACATTCCCTTCGCGGCGGCCTGGCTTTCGGCGTCCGAACGAGCGGACGCCGACGCCGCGGTGGCGCGGTTCCTGGCATGGCAAGCCGGCCACGAGCATGCCGACCTCGTGGGGGTGGAGGTGCCCTTCGCTGTGCGGATCGACATCGACGGGGCCGTCGTGACCCTGCGCGGCAGCGTCGACCGACTCGAGCGCACCGCAGGAGGAGACCTGCGCGTGATTGACTTCAAGACGGGCCGTTCCACCCCCACCAAGGACGAGGTGGCGCGCATGCCACAGATCGGCGTCTACCAACTCGCGATCGAGGCGGGTGCCTTCGACGATCTGGCACCAGGAGCTGCTTCGGCGGGAGCGAGCCTGGTCTACCTGCGTCATGACGACAACGAGGGTTGGCCCAAGGAGTTTCGCCAGCCGTCGCTCACCGAGGCCCCCCATCTCACCGACGATGCAGACGAGTTGGCCTATCCGACGTGGGTCCATCAGCGCGTAGCCCAAGCGCACGCAGTGCTGGCCAGCGGCCGATTCGACGCGCGCCCTGGCCCCGTTTGCCGCCATTGTCCGGTGGCATCGAGTTGTCCGGCCCGAAGTGGACAGGTGATGTGACATGGTCCGGTTCACCAGCCCGAGTGACCTCGTTGAGGCCTTAGGCATTCCGTTCTCTGCGCAGCAGATCGCGGCCATCACCGCGCCCTTGGAGCCTGGCGTCATCATCGCGGGGGCGGGGTCGGGCAAGACCACCGTGATGGCCGCGCGGGTGGTGTGGCTGGTCGGGACGGGACAGGTCCGCCCTGAGCAAGTTCTGGGGCTCACCTTCACCCGCAAGGCGGCCGCCGAATTGAGCGGACGCGTGCGCGCCGCCCTGACCAGTGCTGGCGTCGTGGACGCCTCCGGCTACGACGACGCCGGCGAGCAGGTCATCATGACCTATGACGCGTTCGCCGCGCGGCTGGTCGCCGATCACGGGTTGCGCATCGGCGTGGAGGGGGATGCGCGCATGCTGACGGGGGCCTCTCGCTTCCGTATCGCCTCCACGGTGGTCGCTCGAGCGCCCGGTCCCTGGACGGAGTTGGCACGGCTGCGTCCTGACTCCGTGACCGACAAGGTGCTGTCGCTGGACGCCGAGTTGTCCTCCCACCTGGTCGCGCCGCAGCGCCTCCTCGATCATGGGCTGGAGGTGATCACCGGGGTGGAGTCCTCACCCCGCACTCGCACGAAGGCGCTGTACGCCTCGATGAAGAAGGCAGCGGCGGTGGCGGCCGAACGAGCCGAGCTTTCGGGGCTGGTGGAGGACTACCAGCGCCTGAAGCGGGAGCGGGGTGCCGTCGAGTTTGCCGACCAGATGGGCGTCGCCGCCGACCTCGCGCGCCGAGTGCCTGAGGTGTCGCGCGCCCTGCGTGACCAGTTTCGCGTCGTCCTCCTCGACGAATACCAAGACACCTCCAGTGCGCAAGCGGCCTTGCTTTCGGCCCTGTTCTCGGGGTCGGACGAGGAGCAGGGGCGCGGCTTCCCGGTGACCGCTGTCGGCGACCCGTGCCAGGCCATCTACGGCTGGCGAGGGGCGGCAGCAGCCAACATCATCACGTTCGCCACGCACTTTCCCCGTGGCGACGGTTCACCGGCGGTCGACTATGCCCTCACGGTGAATCGACGTTCGGGACAACGCATCCTCGACGCGGCGAACGCCTTGTCTGCCCCGCTGCGCAACGACGAGGAATTGCAGTGGGACGGCATCAACACCGATCTGGTCGCCCCGCCACACACCCCACCAGGGGACATCAGGGTCGCCACGTTCGGCACCTGGCCAGACGAGATGGCCTGGATCGCCGACGACATCGCCGCCACCCACGATGCGGGTCGGGCCCCACGCTGGTCCGATATCGCCGTCTTGGCGCGCCGCAACCAGCACATCCGACCGCTGTACGGGGAACTCCTCGCCCGCGGCATCCCGGTCGAGATCGTGGGGCTTGATGGTCTCTTGGCGGTTCCCGAGGTTGCCGACGTGGTCGCGGTGTTGCGCGTCCTGGGCGACGCCACCGCCAACCCGGACGTGGTGCGCATCCTGACCGGTCCCCGCTGGGCGATCGGGCCGACCGACCTGGCGACGCTCGGCCGTCGGGCCCGCGAACTGGCCGGTGAGACACCCCCCGAGCCCGGGCGCACGCCGCAGCAAGAGATCGCGGCCATCATCGACCAGACCCAAGCAGCCCAGGCGCCGTCGCTGGCCGAGGCCCTCAGCGACCTGGGGGAGGGGCCCTACACCGCGGCCGGCCGCGAGCGCCTCACGCGCTGTGGCCGAGAGTTGTCCGCGCTGCGTGCCCACGTGGGGGCACCGGTCACGGATCTGGTGCGCCGGGTGATCACCGTGCTCGGCGTCGAGGTGGAGTTGGCGATGCGCGGGCCTCACGGGACGCGGCAACTCGACGCCTTTGTGGCGCAGGTCGCGGGGTACGCCGACGTGGACGGGGACGGTTCGCTGCCCGGCCTCCTGGGGTGGCTCAACGCCGAACAGGAGCATGGCGTCGGCCTCGAGCAAGCGGTCCCTACGGCGTCGGATTCGGTGAAACTCCTCACCATCCACCGGGCCAAGGGGCTCGAGTGGGAGGTGGTCTACCTGCCTGCGCTGGCGGACAAGGTCTTTCCCTCCGAACGCGTCCAAGGCAACTGGTTGGCTCGCTCCGACGTGCTGCCTGCCGACCTTCGCGGGGACGCCGACAATGTCGCCCAGTTGGCTGACTTCTCCAACGAGGACGTGAAGGACTACACCGAAGCGCTGAAGCGTGAGGCCCGACGGGCTGATGATCGGCTGGCGTACGTCGCGGTGACCCGGGCCCGTCAGCACCTGGTGGCCACCTCTCATGCATGGAGTGACCTGCTCAAACCCCGGGAGCTCTCGCCCTACCTCCTGACGCTGGAGAAGTTCAGCGATGAGGCGACCCATGAGCCCGTTCCACCCAGCAATCCCTTACTGGGTCACGGGGGTGGGCTCCCGTGGCCCACTCCCAGCGATGAGGCGCAGCGGGCGCGTCGTCAGGAGGTAGCTGAGGCAGTCATGGCTGCCCAGAGCGCGCCAGCGAACCCCGAGGAACCAGCGCTGTTCCTCGACGAGGCAGCCGTGGTCTCCCGCTGGGACGCGGCGGCTGACCAGTTGATCGCAGAGGCGCGGCTGCGGCGCGGTCGAGGGGGAGGCCCCATCGCCCCGCCCTACTGGTCGGCGACCAGCCTCATCGCCGCCCGCGTGGCCCCTGAGGAGTTCCGCGCCGACCTGCTGCGGCCGATGCCGACGCCGCCCCAGCGATCGGCCCGTATCGGTGAAACGTTCCATGCGTGGTTGGAGCGCCGCAGCAACGAGGCGCCCGCGCTCGTGCCTCAGCCTGAGGGCGCCGCACCGGATCCCGCATTGCAACGGCTGATCGCCGCTTTCGAAGCGGGCCCCTACGCTGACCGTCACCCGATTGCCACCGAGGTGGGCTTCTCCTTGTTCCTGGGAGGCGACGTCGTCCGCGGGCGCATCGACGCCGTGTTTGCGACCGACGACGGGTTCCAGGTGGTGGACTGGAAGACGGGGCGCGCTCAAGAACCAGACCCTCTGCAGTTGGCGTTGTACCGGCTCGCGTGGTCCGAGATCACGGGCACCGACCTGGGAGCGGTGGATGCCGTGTTCTACGACGTCCTCGGCGCCCGGAGCGTTCGCCCACCCTCGTTGCCGACGCGTTCCGAACTGGAGCGGCTGATCGGCGAGGTGTCGCAACAGCACTAGCGTGGGAGCCATGGAGCCCTGGGTACCGGACAGCGGATTGGATCGCCTGCTGGAAGCACGGGAGGATCCCGCCTGGGTAGCGGCCCAATGGGCCCACCCGCACGCGCGCGTCCTGGGCGTCGATGCGCGCTCGGGAGTGTCGGCGACGCCTCACCACGACGGTCTGCGAGGGATCCGACCCGGGGGCACGTTCGATCCTCAGCATCACTACCTGGTGGGCGCCGTTGACGGTGATCCCTGGTTCGCTGTCGAGGCGTCCGCGGACGGTCTCTCCTCGTCCTTGCGGGAGCTGGGAGGCGTCCTGGGTGAGACCGAACTCGACCTGGCCATGAGCGCGGTGGCGCTGGTCAACTGGCATCGTGAGGCAGGCTTTTGTGGCCGGTGCGGTACGGCGACGACGGTCACCTCCGGCGGCCACGAGCGGGCCTGCCCCGGCTGCCAGGCCCAATGGTTCCCGCGCATCGACCCGGCCGTGATCGTGGCGGTGCTGGACGAACAGGGGCGGCTGCTGCTGGGGCATCACGCTGGCTGGGAGGACACCCGGGTTTCGATCCTGGCCGGATTCGTCGAGGCCGGGGAATCCCTCGAGCAGGCCGTCCGGCGCGAGATCATGGAGGAGTCCGCGGTCACGTTGTCTTCGCTGCGTTACGTGGGCAGCCAGCCGTGGCCGTTCCCGCGCTCCCTCATGCTGGGATTCGTGGCACAGGCGCGGGGTCAGGAGGTCCGTCCCGATGGGGAAGAGATTCTCTGGGCGCGGTTCTTCGCCCGCGAGGAGGTGTCGGCTGAGGTCGCCGCGGGCCGTTTGACCCTCCCGATGCGCACGTCGATCGCGTCACGCATCATCGCGGCCTGGCGCGACGGGGACCTGACCCTGGATCCGGCAGCGACACGGTAGCGATCTCGTCCGCACCCGGCGCCTCAGCGCAGGCGTGCGGTGAGGCCGCTCATGCGGCGCGCGGGGCGGGCGATGGCCTGCGAGATGGCCGCCTCATCGCCGACCAGAAGCACCGACTCCTTGGCGCGCGAGACGGCTGTGTAGAGCAGTTCTCGCGTGAGCAAGGGTGAGCCTGCGGGGGGAAGCACCACGCTGACGTCGCGAAACTGGCTGCCTTGCGCCTTGTGGACGGTCATCGCATGGACGCTGGTCAGCCCGTCGAGCACAAAGGGGGAGAAAGCCTGCGGGATGCCCCCCACGCTGAACCAGGCCTGCGGCGGGCCCCCGGCGGCCACCACCACGCCGGTGTCGCCGTTATACAGCCCCAGTTCGGGTCGGTTGGCGGTCATCATCACTGGGCGTCCCGGGTAGGCCTCGCCTTCGGGAACGAATCCGGGAACGTCGGCGGTGAGCCAGGCCACCGCCGAACGGGACCAGGGGGCGACCCCGAAGGGGCCGCTGCGATGCCCGCACAGCAAGCGGTGCGCATCCAACGCCGCCAACGCGTGAGCGGGGTCGGCGTCGCGGACGGCCTCGGCCACGTCACGACCTGCCGCGACGACACGGTCCCGGACCGCGGCGACGCCTGCCTCGCCGTCCAGCAAGCGAAGGCTGGGGTCGCCTGAGGCGAGCGTGGCGAGCGCGGCGTCGGCATCCCCGGTGCGGATGGCTGTGGCGAGTGTGGCGATCGCACCCTGGAACCGGTAGTTGTGGCTCAGGCGCGCCACGATCCCGGCGCTGGCCGGGGCTTGGGTGATGTCAGCCAGCACACTGCCAGCATCGACGGAGGACAACTGGTCCGGGTCGCCCACCAACACCAGACGAGCGCCCGGTTTGAGTGCCTCCAGGAGACGGGCCATCAGCGACATCGAGACCATCGACATCTCGTCAATGATGACCACATCGTGAGGAAGCGGTCGCGTCGCATCGTGCGCGAAACGGGTGCGGGAGCCGCGCCTCCACCCCAGCAAGGCGTGCAAGGTCACGGCGCGGGCGGCGGGGTCTTGAAGCGACTCGGTCATGCGGGCCGCAGCCTTGCCGGTGGGGGCCGCGAGGCCGACCAGGGCGTCAGGGCTCTCGGCGCGGATGCGTGCCATGATCGCCTTGATCGTCCACGTCTTTCCCGTGCCCGGCCCTCCCGCGATGACGGTGACCGGGCTAGCGATGGCCAACTCCACCGCATCGCCTTGGCCTTGCGGGGCGCCGCCCGGAGGGGCGAGCGCCAGCCTGGCGAGCATTTCACGGCGGACGACTTCTTGATCGGCGTAGTGACGCTCCAAGTACAGGGCACCGTCGACGAGGCGCAGCGGCCGAGACGGGGCGTCCTGGGGCCCCACCGTCACGAGGGGGCTGTGGCGCAGAGCCTCCTCCCATGCGCCCGACTCTGGCCACCAGGCGGGGTCGATGTCGCTGGTGTCTTCGAGTTGATCCAGTTCGCGGAGCCGATCAAGCGGCAGGCAGATGGACCCCATGCGCAGTGCCCGCACCGTTAAAGCGGCGGCGAGGAGAACCTGCGGGTCCGACTCGCCAAAGAGGTACCCCCATTGCTGGGCGGGATGGACGTCGGACCAGGTGAGGGCCCCAGCCTCGTTGAAGTGGGCCAACAGTCCGGTGGCGCTGACCGCGCGCGCATCAGGGCTCACGAGGGGGTCTCCTCTCCCGCCAATAGCGCGGAGGTGGCGAGCACCAGGTCCGGGCTCGGCTTCCAGGTGAACACGCCCAGGGGGTGCCCGTCGGGTTGGGGAGTGTGCTCCCCGGCCATGCCGCGAACGAACAGGTAGGCCACACCGCCGAGATGGCGCTCAGGTTCGTAGGGTCGCCACCGGGTTCCCAAGAAGCGATGCAGGGCGACGCTGTAGAGCAACGCCTGGAGGGGATAGTGGCTGGCCATCATGGCTTCGGCCATGGCAGCGCGGGTGTAGTGCCCAATCGTCAAGGGTTCGTCGGCGGGGGCAAGCCAGTTGGTCTTGTAATCCACGACGACGAAGCGTGCTGCGGCGCCATCGCCGTCGCGCAACACGGCGTCGATGGAGCCGGTCAAGAACCCGTGCAGCCGCTGTCCCGCCAGGAGCGGGTTGGCCAGGCGAGCCGGGTAAGCGGCCAGAGGGTCGCCTGGAGGCAGGTGACGCTCCAGAAGGTGTGCCAGGTCGGCCACGGTAGCGCTGGGGTTGGAGAGGGCGAACTCGAAATCCATCTCCGCGAGCCGATCCGCGGGTGAGAAGTCGCGCAAGGTGCGGCCGGGAAGCAGGGGGCCAAGCGGGGTGTCGAAACTGGGGGCCAACGCGGTGGCGAGCGCGTCCGCACTGACATCGGCGACCGGCACCTGACGCAGCGCGGTCCTGGTGGCGTTGGCGACGGCGTCGCGCCACGACGGCACGGTCGCGTCGGTGGCCTCATAGACAGCGTGGACGAGAGTTCCGAAGGCTGCCCCGGCGGGCAGCGTCGCCATCGGCGAGAGGTCGGCATAGGCGTCCTCGACGGGGACGAGGAGATCCTCGGGGCCGCCTTCGTCGTCGAGCAGCAGGGAATCGACGGGTGATGCCTGATCGTGAGCGGCCGCGGTGAGCCCCGAGTAGGAGGTCCGCCGCCATGTCTGGTCGATGGTGCGATCCCACGAACGGAGGGTGAGTTCCGGGGATGGTGGCCGCGGAAGGGGCACCGCACGGGTGCCCTGCACCTCGACGACGCCGATCCCCGCTGCGGGGAGCCAACCGGCTCCGAGGGGGGTCGAGTCGGCGAGCACCTCGCTGAGGGGATAGGAACTGAGCGGACGCCGTGGGTGCTGCGGGTCATGGTCGGCGTGGACGAGTCGATGCAGCGGGGAGGCCGTCACGCGCGATTGGGGTGCCCACCACGTCACCACGCGGGACTCCGCGCGCGTCAACCCCACATAGAAGGCCCGCAAGGACTCATCCCCGTCTTCGAGCAGGTGCTGCTCCCAGCGACGGGCACGATCGGGGCCGCGTCGCCCGCCAATGTCGAGCGAACGGGCGGTACCGCCCGGGAGCACGAGGGGCTCACCGTGATCGGGCTGGACGGGAAACTCTTCACCCGACTCGGGCAGCAGCACGACAGGCCATTGGAGCCCCTTGGCGCGGTGGATCGTCATCACGGTGACGGCGTCGGCGTCGGTCGCGCGGCGGCGGGTCGCCTCGCCGCCGAGGGACTGGGCGGCGCGCTGACCGTGCAACCAGGCCGCGAGATCGCGCGGACGCCGCGTGACCCCAGAGCCGCGGTGACGATGCAGCAACTCGGCGATCTGGCGGTGATCGGTGACGCGTTGCTCCCCATCGGGGCGCTGCAAGAGCCGTGCGGTGAAGTCATGGTCGGTGTCGAAGGCCGCCACCAGCGCGGGCACGCCGCTGCGCTCCAGTGTCCGCGCCCATCGGTGCAGGAGGATCGCCCAGGCTGAATGCTGCGCCTCGTCGGCTTCGGCAAGACCCGGCACGGTTGCCCCGATGAAGTCGGTGAGGTAGGCGCGTTGCAGAAACGGACGACGCGGTTCGTCGAGGGCTTGAAGTAACGTCAGCCAGTCGTCGGCAGCGGTCGTGCTGAACACGCTGCGCGATCCGGTGAAGGTTGCGGGGATCCCCGCCTGGGCCAACTCCTTGGCCAGGGTCGCCCCTCGCTTGTTGGAGCGGACCAGCACGGCGATGTCACGCGCCCGCAGCGGGCTCCCCACGCCAGGAACCGGGATGCCGTTCTCGGTGGGCAGCCGCACGAGCGGGGGCTGATCACTCAGAAGTTCGGCGACGACTCCCACCAGGTCATCCCCGATGGCCTTGGCCGCTTGTGCCTGCGTCATTGCGGTGTCGGCGCTGATGCTGCGCACGTGGACGCCGTGGGCCCACGCGGTGCCATCTCGGCCCTGCAGCCGCGAGTGGCGAGCCGCGGTGACGGGGGGAGTCACGATGCCCTCACCCAGGAGAACACCATCGAACAATGCAGCGACTCCCGCCACGGTCTCGGGGTCTGACCGGTAGTTCACCGGCAGCGTGGTGGTGGTCGTCGACTCCTGCACCGCGAGGGTGTAGGTGTGCACATCCCCACCCCGGAACCCGTAAATCGCCTGCTTGGGATCGCCGATGAGCACCAACGTCGAGGATCCGTGGAACGCGCTGCGCAGGATCGACCATTGCACCGGGTCAGTGTCTTGGAACTCGTCAACCAGGACCACCGGGAACCGTGAGGACAGCCGCTGGCGCGCCTGGGCGCCAAAGCGATCATCGTTGAGGGCGTCCTTGAGGCGTTCGAGTTGGTCGTCGAACGAGTAGACGCGCAAGGCATGTTTGCGCCGTGCCACCTCGTCTCGGACCTGCTGGGCGAAGCGCACCCGATCACCCACGGCCCCTGAGGCGTCCTCTCCGACCAAGGTGGCGTCCTCGGTCGCGGCACGGCGCCCGATCTCCTGAGCCCCTGGATCGGCATTCCACCGCCTGCCATAGGGGAAGGGTGCGCCCTGCTCGCGCCGCGCGAACTGGGAAACGTACACGTCAGCGGACGCTTCGTCGGCCAATGGGCCGAGTTCTTCGATGAGCGTCGACAACGGGGTCTGCGGGGCCAGGATGCCCAAGCCGCTCAGCATGCTGTGGCAGAACTCGTGCGTGGTCATGATGGTGGCCCGGTCGAAATCTGCGACGGCGCTCGCCAACCGCGCGGCGCGCTCGGCGACCTGATCGGGGGTTCCGGTAGCCAGCGAGATCAAGACGGCATCGGTCGGCGTGGCATGCGTGCGCCCCTGGACGAGGTCTTCCAGGAAAAGGGCGGCCTCGTGGAGACGTTCCCGCACGCGCAGCCGCAATTCGGCCGTCGCAGCGCGCGAGAACGTGATCAGCAGGAGATCGTCGATCCGCGCACGCCCCTGCGCCACATAGCGGACAGCCAAGGCGGCGATCGCGTACGTTTTCCCCGTCCCTGCAGACGCCTCCAAGACAGTGGTGTTCGTGGGCAGGGCCCCGGTCAGGGAAAACTCTGGATAGTGCTGCGTCATCCCTGCCCCTTCACGATCGGTCCCCACACCCGGCCGGCCAGCGCTCCCAGGAGTTGCTCTTCGCCGGGCATGGCCCACGGGCTGCCATGGGACGGCGTGCCGCGCCAGGGCACCTCGTCTTTGCCGTACCAGCGATCCCAGACCAGATCGCGGTCGTAGCGCCACAGCTTGTTCAGCAGCGCGGTTTCCTTCAGCGGATCCCGGCCCTGGGCGCGGAACCGCGCCCACTGCTCGGCGACCCGGGGCGGCAAGGGGAGCACCTGCTCAGTGGCGTCGTGGGCCAAGGCGAGGAGATCGCCCAGGAAGGCTCGGGCGTGCTCGACCGGTGGCGCGGTGAGCCGCAGCGTCGAGCCGCGACCCACAACGACGGCGTTCGTGCGGCGTCCCGTGGCGACCGTCAGCGCGAGCATCTGAGCCCAGGCAGGGCCGAGATGGCGGGCGTCGACACGGCCGTACTGGGCTGTCGCGATGAGGCCCCCGCGGGTAACGACCTGGCCGGTGACGCGGACGCCGTCCACCACGAGATCGACGACGTCGGTGTGTGCCTCACCGGGGGCCTCGCGCTGGAAGCGGGTGACGATGCCGTGGGCGTCGCCGACGATGTCCATGAGCGGCCCGCGGCCGAGTTCGTGCGGAGGAACCTGCCCGCTGAGCCATTGGGCTGTGACGGCCTGATCGGAATCCTGCCCGGCGAGCAGCGAGGCCACGAGGGCCTCACCCAGCGACCAGCTTTCGCGGAACCCCAGTTCGAGCGGGATCGCCTCCTCGGCGATGTCGTCGGTAGCGAGGGTGAGGTCGGCACGTTCGCGCAGCAGGAACCGTGCCGGATGTTTGAGCAAGGCACCCAGTTGCTCGACGCTCACCTCCCGCAGCGGGGAGGTGCGGGGGAGCACGCCCAGGGCAAACGGATGGGGAGCAGAGCGCGGGGCCGCACTGAGGGCTCGGGCGGCAGCGTAGGACGCCCGATCGAAACTGCGGGCACGCCCTTTGGCGTCGGGAAGGAAGTTGCGGGGGGAGAACGGTTGCAGCGTCTCGATATGGACGCGGTCCTCCCCGAGCGCGTCACGAACCTCCAACACCCCGGCGGGGGGCGGATAGTCCTCGGGGGTGAGGGAGGACTGCCCTTGATAGATGAGGATCAGCCGATCCTGCGCGGCGAGAATCGCGTCCAGGATCGCCTGGCGATCATCGGTGCCGGGGGAGGGATCCAGCGGCTCATGCGCCGTAGCCAGAAGGTCGTCCCCGTCGCCGAGGCTCCGACGGGGAAACGTGCGTTCGTCCAGGCCCACGACGCACACCAGGCGATGAGGGATGCGCGGCACATCATCCACGCTGGCGACGACGAGGCTCCCGTTGCCGAAGGCGGGACGCTCCCGACGCCGCCCCCACGCGTCCGTCATCAGTGCCACGACATCACTGGCATGCAGGGAGGACCCTGCCGAACTGCCCCGCTCCTCGATGTCGGCCAGAACCGACCAGACCTGAGACAGTTGCCAGCTCTCGGGGTGGGGAACCTCGGTCAGGGAGGTCACGGCGTCACGGATGCGCGCCACCCATGTACTGACGGGGGCGTCCAACCCGAACTCGCGCGCGACACGCGACAATCGGCTGACGAGTTCGGCGAGGGCTCCGACGCGGTCGGTGTCGGTGGAGGAAACATCGTCGACCGTCGCCACCACCCCGACGCTGGTGTGGGTGTCGTCGCTGAAGGCCTCGCCGAGGATGAGGCGCTGGACGCCGAGTTGCCAGGTGTTCTGTGTCACCTCGACGCCGAACCATGCGCGGTGATCCGCGTTGATCCCCCAGCGGATGCCCGCTGCGTCGATCAGGGCCTCCAGGCGATCGATGTCGTCCGCGGCGAAGCCGAAACGGCGTGCAACGAAGGGGTGCGCCGCCCAATCGAGGAGTTCGGAGGCGGTCCCTCGACTGGTGCGCAACCCCAGCAGGTTCAGCACGAGCGCATACACCTGGTTGCCGTCCGCGAGACGGGGAATCGCCACGCGCAGGTGCGAGGCCGGATGCGCTGCGGCGGCGTCGCGAAGATCCTCGGGAGGGGAGAACAAGGCGGTGATGTGGGGGGCGAGGGCCGCAGGATCAGGAGTAAGCACGACGGCATCGCGAGGTTCGAGCGTGGGATCGTCGGCGAAGGCACCGGTCAACAGTTCGCGCATGACGTCGGCCTGACGCCCCAACGCGTGGCTGCTGTGGATGCTCAGTGAGTCGTCTGTCGGCAACGACGCGGGGACGGGTGCGCCGGAGAGGATCGACGCCTGCAGGAGCCCCAGCACCGTCCTGGCGCGCGGGGCAGCGGGATGGGATTCCTGGCTGTCGGCCAGCGCCTCCCACGCCGAACGCCACGCCGCGGCGCGCCGACCCAAAGCGGTGGCGAGGCTATTGGCCCCGGACTCGTGCACGGGCAGCCACACGTGCACGGGACGCGTGGACCCCAGCGCGGCGACGAGGTCAAGTGCGGCGGGGGTGACGTGGCGTGGGGCGAAGATATGCGCCTCGGGCCACGGCAGGGGATGCGTCCCTGCGCGCAGCGCCGCGGTCAAGGCATTCCGGCGCTGGATCGGGTCGGGTGCCGACACTTCGTCGTGCAGGGCGTGCCACAGCCATGGCTGCCACCCGTGGTCGCCCAGCCCCTGCGCGGCCAGCTGCGGGTCGGCCAGCCAAGCGCTCAGCCACGCCGGACGGTGATCGGCATAGCGATGAAGCAGGCGGGCCAGGCGCATCGCGTTGGCATAGCGCTGGTCGTTCGACGCGAGATGCGCCTCGAGCGCCTCCAGACCGGGCGCGTGCCGCTCGCACGCGGCAAGGATCGCCCACACCATGCGCGTCGGTGCCCAGGCGTCCTCGTGGGTAGGACTGCCCGACAACAACGCTTCCAGCCGACTCCAGGGATGGACGTCGTAACCGGCCATGATCCCGGCACCTGCCAGCGAGGTCGTGGCGACCTGCTGGGACAGCCACCGCTGTACCCCCGGTGTAGAGGTCAACAGGAGCGGACGCGCGAACGGATCGGCGTCGCTGGGCGTCGCGCTGGCGAACGCATGCGCCAAAGCGGCCGGGTCGGCCGAGGTGTGGAGGCGCACGTGGTTCATTGCCGACCACTGTAGGGGCAGCGACCGACAGTGTGCTCCCGAGGCGAACAACGTCACCGGCTCCGCCTACAGTGGGGCAGCGTGACCACCGATCCCGAGGACATCCTTGCCGGGCTCGATCCCGAGCAGCGCGCTGTCGCGCAGGCGCTCCAGGGTCCCGTCGTGGTGCTGGCGGGAGCGGGCACCGGCAAGACCCGGGCCATGACGCATCGCTTGGCCTACGGGGTGGCAACGGGGGCGTTCAGCCCCCGCTCCGTGCTGGCGCTCACGTTCACGACGCGGGCCGCCGCGGAGCTGCGCGAGCGTCTCGCCGCACTGGGGGTTCGGGGTATTCAGGCGCGCACCTTCCACTCCGCCGCCTTGCGGCAGGCTCAATACTTCTGGCCGCAGGCCTACGGGAACCCGCTCCCCCCGGTGACCGACCAGCGCATGGGGCTGGTCGCCGACGCGTTACGCCGGGAGCGGCTGGGCACCGACACCAGTCAGGTGCGCGACATGGCCGCCGAGATCACGTGGGCGAAGGTCAGCAACGTGGGAGCGGCCGACTACCCGGCGATCGCCGAGCGCGCAGGGCGCGAGGTGGCCGGGCACCGTCCCGACATGGTGGGCCGCATCATGGCCCACTATGAGGCGGTTAAGGCCGCCCGTGGGGTGATCGACTTCGACGACATCCTGCTGTGCACGGCGGGGCTGCTGGCCGAGCACGCCGAGGTGGCCAGCGAGGTGCGTCGCCAATATCGCCACTTCGTGGTCGATGAGTACCAAGACGTCAGCCCGCTGCAGCAGGCGCTGCTCGACCTGTGGCGCGGGGATTCCGAGGAACTGTGCGTGGTGGGAGATCCCGCCCAGACGATCCACTCGTTCGCCGGTGCCCGCGCGGACTACCTGACGGGCTTCGTCCAGCGGCACCCGGGGGCGGCGCGCATCGAACTCGTCCGGGATTACCGTTCGACGCCGCAGATCGTCGCGGTGGCGAACCACGTCATGGCCGGTCAACCCGAGGCCATGGAACTGCGTGCCCAACGCGAGGACGGGCCGGTACCCGTTTTGGTGGGGGCCGACAGCGAGGCGGAGGAGGCCGCGGGGGTCGCCGAGTGGCTGACGGCCACCCACGCCGCAGGAACGGCGTGGAATGAGATGGCCGTGCTGTATCGCATTCACGCGCATTCGCCCGTCTTCGAGGCGGCCCTCTCACAAGCGGGGATCCCGTTCCTCACCCGGGGCAGCGACGGCTTCTTCGAGCGGGTGGAAGTGAAGGCGGCGCTGCGTGGATTGCGCGGGTCGATGAAGGGCGTCGAAGACTCCGGCGCAGCAACGATGATGCGCGCGGCGGTCGCGGGCCTCGGCTGGACGCGTGAGCCTCCCGCGGGTCAGGGCAGCGTCCGGGAGCGCTGGGAGTCGTGGGACGCCTTGGTGGGGCTAGCCGACGAGTTCTCCCGTGCGCGGCCGCAGGGAACAACGGCGGATCTGGTCGTTGAACTCGAGCACCGTGCCGCAGCACAGCATGCACCCACCGGGCAGGGCGTGACACTGGCCACCTTGCATGCGGCGAAGGGCCTCGAATGGGACGCCGTCGCCCTCGTGGGCGTGCACGAGGGCGGCGTGCCGTTCACCTTGGCCACCTCGCCTGCCCAGATCGCGGAGGAGCGACGCCTGCTCTACGTGGGGCTCACTCGCGCCCGGCACGCCCTGCACGTGTCCTGGTCCACGTCGCGCCATGGTGGCGGTCCACGGCGTGACGCCAGCCGGTTCCTTGCTGGCGTGGCGCGAAGTCGCGGCGCTGCCACGCACACCTCGGCGCTCAGCAGGCAGCCTGCACGTCGTGGTTCCGCTTTGAGCGAGACGTGTCGGGTCTGCGGGCGGACTCTGACGTCGGGTGCGGAACGAAAACTGCAGCGCCATGTGGGGTGCGAGGTCGAACTCGACCTCGCCCTGTGGGAGGCGCTCCTGGAGTGGCGCTCCGATATGGCGCGGGCCGCCAGTGTCCCCGAGTTCGTGGTCCTCACCGATGCCACGTTGCGGGCTGTCGCGGAACGCTGCCCCACCACGGTGGCGGAGTTGTCGCGGATCGCAGGGATTAACGCGACCAAGCTGGCGCGGTACCAGGATGCCCTGCTGGGACTGGTGGCGCACCACCGTGGCGATCGCGTTGATCGCGGGTGAAGGACGCCTGGATGGAGGCGTCAGGCCGCGCAGCGGTGGGCAGCCGCATGGGCGGCGCAGTCGAGGCGGCGCGCCCAACTCCGAGTACCCAGTGATCCATCGGCCCGGCTGAGTTCGATCGTGGTTCCCCAGGTGTCTGGGACGAAGCCGGCGGACCAGGCGCGTACCTGCGCGGCGGCCATCCCGGCGATCCACGCGGTCTGAGAGGGATGCGGCACTGCCGTGGTCCGGCAGAGTTGGAGAAGGAGATGGGGCCACGCCGGATCGAGGTCACGCCGGATCAGATCGGTGCAGGTGAGGCAGGCGCTGTCGGGGGTGACCAGGGGGCCGACGATGGCGCGTTCCGGTTCGGCATGCAGGACGAGGTGCGTTCGTCCGCTGATCGTCAGTTCGCGGGTCAGGACACGATCGGGTTCAGGGGTCTCAGGGCAGACGAGGACGAGTTTGCCGGGGTGGCTCTCGGGCCGCCAGGAATGCGGCGCGACGAGGGGCGTGCCGGGCTCGAGCGTCGCCGCGACGGCGTCGGCCACGGCTCCTGAGCCGACGATGACGGCGGACGGCTGATCGTGATGCCAGGGCGTCGTCAATCCCTGATGGGTGAGCGTTGCGAGGGTGATCCTCGCCCAGGAGTGGGGGAGCCCAGGAACCACGTCTGCGAACTCGTGGGCGGTGAGCCCGCGCCGCAGACCCATCAAAGCAGCCTCGGCGTGAGGGGGTGCATCCGGGAGCACCACGGGGGTCTCCACATCGAGACCGATCTGGATCCCGCCGTCGGGCAGGCGCAAGATGCTGACGTCGGGGCGAAGCCGAAGGCGTGAAGTCATGGTGTCAGCGTGGCGCGAGCGAGGCCGCGATCGCACTCGATCAGGCCAGGTGACGACATCCCGACAACACGACTGAGGTGAACATGCAGCCGGGGCATCGAGCGTGATGCTCGATGCCCCGGCGCGACGTCTTGCTGCGGCGCTCAGGCCTTCGGCAGGAAGCGGGTGAGGTTGGTGCCGCACACGGGGCACTTGGCCTTCGCGATGCGGGTGCCCTTCTCGTTCACCGACACGGCTCCCTCGGCTTCGCGGTGATCCTTGCACTTCACGCAGTAGAACTTTCCGCTGTAGGTGTCGTTCGCCACAGGTTTCCTCCTGGCTGATTTCTGAACCCCGGCGGGCGGCCGTCGAGGCGCTGACCGGTTCAGCATACGTCACAGGGTCCCGGATGCTCATGCAGGGAGCAGGAAGACCCCCGGTGTGTCGCACGCCTGCCTTCCCCTGCGGGCGTCCACCACTCCGGGGGCCGTGGCGACAACTTAGCGTGCCCGCGACTCGCTGGTCAAAGCCGACGGCGTGGTTGCCCGTCCTGTGCGGGCCGAGCCCTAGGCTGTCGCCCATGCCGACGCTGGAGTACGAGGTACGCGATTCTCGTCGCCGCACGCGCACCATGACCGCCTTCCGGGAAGAGGGTCGCCTGGTTGTCGTCGTACCCGAACACATGACCACGCGTCAGCGCCGGGCCCTGATCCCTGGCCTCGTGGAGCGGTACCTCGCCAAGGAGGCCCGACAGCGCCCCCCTCGCGGTGACGAGGAGATCACGGCCCGAGCGGTCGAGTTGTATCGCTCCTACATTGCCCCCCACACCGAGCAGCCGGAGCCCGTCATTGGGGCCCGTTGGGTGTCCACGATGGCGTCACGGTGGGCGTCCTGCACCCCCAGCACCGGTGAAATCCGGGTCAGTGACCGGTTGCAAACCATGCCCGCGTGGGTTCTGGATTACGTGCTCCTCCACGAAGTCACCCACTTCGTGGAGCGCGAGCACAACACTCGCTTTTGGCGGTTGGTCAATGCGCATGCCGAGTCGCCGCGAGCGCGCGGGTTCCTGGAGGGCGTCGACTTCGTCAAACGGACGGGGGGCTAGGCCGCAGGCTGGGCTGTTAGACGTCCTCGTCTTTCCCGCGTTCTTCGTCGAGTAACCGCGCGAGTTGGGCGTCCAGGTCGTCGTCGGCCGCTGAGGAGAGGTGACCGTTCTCGGCGAAGCCGAGAGGGTCGTCCAGGTCAGCACCCGTCGGGACGAGGTCCGGATGAGCCCACACTGCGTCTCGACCCTCCACGCCTCGGCTCGCACGTACCGCCGCCCATAGGTTCGCCGCATCGCGGATTCGCCGGGGACGCAGTTCCAGGTTCAGCAGCGACGTCAAGGCGGATTCGGCGCCGGAGGCGCGGCGGCGCCGGACAAGCTCCTTCAATGCCGCGGCGCGGGGCACATACGCCGCACCTGCCTGGGTCACGACATCGTCCACCCAGCCCTCCACGAGCGCCACGAGCGTCTCCAGTCGACCCAAGACGTCACGTTGCTCTGCGGTGAGGACCGGCGTGAACAACTTCCCTGCCAGTTGGTTGCCGAACTCCTCGATCCGTTCGGCGCTGAGCCCACCCGACATCTGCGCTTCGATGGCCTCTTCAAATGCCGCAGAGTCCAAGGTCAGCTCGCGGGCATACTTCTCGATGAGGGCGAGCATCTGGGGGCCGAGCCAGGTCACCTGCCCGAACAGGCGCTGCCGCGCCGTCTCTCGCAAGGCCAGATAGATGCGGACATCGGACAGCGGCGCGTCCGAACCCTCCGCGAAGGCCGCTACGTTCGTCGGAAGCAGCGCGACCACGGGACGGTCCGTCAACGGGAACCCGAGATCCGAGGTGCTCACGACCTCCGTGCCGAGCTTGCCGATCCCCTGGCCGACGTGGGCGGCGAGCATGCCTGCCGCAGCAGTACGCATCATCGGCTCCATCATCGCCGCCATCCCGGCGAACTCGGGCTCGGGCCGGTCCATGAGCCCGGCAACCGCACCAGCCAACGAGGACGACACCGGCCCGGTGAGGCGCTCCCACGTTCCCATCGTCTGTTCGACCCACTCGGCGCGGCTCCAGGCGGCTGGAGCGGTGGCGATGCGGTCCATCGCAAGATGATCGTCCAGCCACAGGTCGGCCAGCGCGACCGCGTCACGGATCGAGGCGGCCTGCGCGGCGGACGGCGTGGGGTCGGGGCCCGCAGCCGCGGCGGTCTTGCGGGCGACGTCCTTCACCAGGGTCCAATTCAGACCGTCGCCGTCGCCTGCAGCCGACATCTGCTGACTGAACTGGGCGAACGCCTGCTGAAGCGGGCCGACGAGTTGATTGATGTCGAAGGTCCCGTCGGGCCCAGGCGTGATGCCGAACTGTCGAAGGAATTCCTCCATCGGGTTCGGATCGTCTCCGGTTGCCATGATCGATCTCCCTTCCCTGGTGCCTCCATTGTGGGGTACGAGGCAAGCGGGTGGGGGTCGCGAAGGCGCGGGCAGGTAGTATTCGCGCCATGACGAGGCAGACATGGACGGCCGCCGTGTCTGCGTTGATCTTCGTGATCTCGGCAGCCGTGCTCGCCATGACTCCCGTTCCGTTCGTTACTTATGCCCCCGGGGCGACCTTCGACGTCCTGGCCGACGCACAGCAGCCGCCCATCGACATCGCGGGCGCCCCCAGCTACGCGGCTACTGGCAGTCTGCTCATCGCCTCCACCTCGGTCACGCGTCCCGATGCTCCTGTCTCCTTACCTGAAGTGCTCTATGCCCATGCGGCTCCCGATCGCGAAGTGTTCCCCCGCGACGTGGTGTACGCGGCAGGTGCGACCAACGCCGAGATCCGCAGCAAGGAGGTTGCACAGTTGGGTGCTGCGCAATCCGACGCCGCTGCGGCCGCGTTGCGTGCCGCGGGGTTCCCGGTCCGGCAGGTGCCCATGGTGCAGTCGGTGGCGCAGACAGGCCCAGCCGCCGACAAGCTGTTCCCCGGTGATTTCGTCTTGGAGATCGATGGCGTCGCGACTGCGACGACGGCGGCGGTTCGCGCACAGATCGAGAAGCGCGCGATCGGCGACCCGGTGACCTTTACCGTGCAGCGTGACCTGCCCGATGGCACCCGCGGGCGACTCAGCGTCAAGATCGACACCACCGCCTCCAAGACGCAGGCCAGCCTGCCCGTGTGGGGCGGCAACCTCACGATGGGGTACTCCTACGAACCCCGCATCACTTTTCATCTGGACTCCAGCCTGGGAGGCTCCACAGCGGGCCTGATCCTCGCGCTGGGGGTCTATGACCGCATCACCGCTGACAACGTCATCAATGGGCGCATCGTCTCGGGAGCCGGCACGATCGACGGCGTCGGCAACGTGGCCGCGGTCGGCGGGATCAAGGAGAAGCTGGTGAGCGCGGAGCGTGCCGGAGCGGAGGTCTTCTTCGTGCCCTCTGGTAACTGTGCCGACATGGACGGCGTCGGTTCGCACGCACGGATCGTGAGCGTCTCGACGCTCGATGACGCGATCAACGCGCTGGACGCCTTGGCGGATCCGGCAACCGAAGGCCTCGTGAAGGGATGCACATGAGTGAGGACGCGCTGATCGCGGCGTTGATGGAGATCGAGCGCCACGTCGGGCACGGCGGTTGGGACCAGCCAGCCAGGCTGTTCGCGCTGGTGCCCACGGCGGAACTACTGGCGGCAGAGCCTGCGCTGGCCGATCAGTTGGCCCGGCCGCAGGAGCAGCCGTCCGACGCGCTGAGTTCCATCGAGCAGGACGGCTTCAACGCCGGAACCGACGTGGTGGATGCGTTGGCCGGGATTGGATGGCCCTCTGGGGTGTTCGGCTGTGCTGTCGCGATGGAGCGGCTGTTCGTCCCGCCCGAGGTCGAAGACGACCTCCCTGAGGATCAGGCCGAGGCGGAGACGTTTGTCGCCCATCACCCTCAGCGTCAAGACGTGCGTGTCGTCGTGGGTGTGACGCGTGAGGGCGCGCAGTACGGGGTGGCCCGGCTGAAGACGCGCCCCGAGGAACTCCTCGCAGCTCCGGACCTGGTTCCGGGGCTGAGCGAGGTTCTGTCGCATACCCTGACTGCTTAACGACTTTCGAGGAGTCCTAGACGTGCCAGCCGCCACCGTTGCCCCCCGTCGTAGTCCTGTCCTGATGACGGCGGTGATCATCGCCGTCGCTATTGCAGCCTTCCTGGTGTTTGCCGCCGTGTGGACTGAGAAGCTGTGGTTCGACTCCACGGGGTTCACCGGAGTGTTCACCACCCAACTGGTGGCGCACGTGGTCTTGTTCGTGGTGGCCGCAGTCGTGGTCGGGGGCCTCATCGGGCTCAACATGGCGGTCGGGCTCCGCTTGCGTCCCCGCCAGCGTGCTCGTGGTTCCTCCCAGGTGCTGGACCGCTATCGCGACCTGCTGGAGACCAATCGCGTCGCCGCGGTGGTCATTCCTTCGGCCGTCTTTGGCGTGATGGCGGGGATGTCGATGTCGACGCAGGTCATGCCTGTCCTCGCCTGGCTGCACCGCAAGCCGTCCGGGGTTCTGGACCCCTACTTCGGTCTGGACACGACGTTCTACATGATCGATTTCCCGGTGATCCGGCTCGTGCTTTCACTGCTGTTGGGCGGGTTGGTGTTCGGGTTGATCGCCGCCGCAGCCGTCCACTTTGCGGTCGGCAACATCGTCATCAGTCGGGAACGCCGCGGCATTGGGACGCCACGGGTGGCGCGTGTTCACTTGTCGCTCCTGGCGGCCGCGATCCTGGTGGTCTTCGGCCTGCAATGCCTGGTGGATCGCTTCGGGTTGCTGTTGCAGCAAGGTTCGCTGTTCACGGGGATGCAGTACACCGACGGCAATGCCCGGATGACGGCTCAGCTCGTCCTTGCCGTGATCTCCTTCATCGTGGCGGCCCTCTTCGTGGTGAACGCCTTCGTCGACCGCACCATCATGCCGGTGGCTGGCGTGGCCCTCATGCTGGTCACCAGCCTCATCTTGAGCATGATCTACCCGGCCATCGTGCAGACCTTCCAGGTCCGTCCCAATGAACCAGACCGCGAGAACGACTACATCCGGGCCCATCTGGCGGCGACGAAGCAGGCCTACGGCATCACCGACACGCGGATTGAGGACTATGCCGCGGTGACCCATGTGGCGCCGGGGCAGCTCAAGGAGGACGCCGCAGCCCTGCCGGGGATTCGCTTGATGGACCCCCAGGTGGTCGGGCCCGCCTTCGAGCAGTTGCAGCAGGTGCGCGGCTACTACTCGTTCCCCGACATCCTCGACATCGACCGCTACACCATCGACGGGCAAGAGACCGATGTCGTGGTCGCGGCCCGCGAATTGAACCAGGCGGGGATCCCCGATCCGAACTGGAACAACCTCCACACCGTCTACACGCACGGACATGGCTTCGCCTCGGCCTACGGCAACCGGCGCCAGGGCAACGGCGAGCCTGTCTGGGTGACGCGGGACATCCCGCCGGTCGGCGAGATCGAGGAGTCGCAGTCGCGCATCTACTTCGGCGAGCAGTCGACGAACTACGCCATCGTGGGGCGACTGGACGGCCAAACTCCGATCGAACTCGACACTCCCGGCGGTGCTCAGGGGGGCGGGGAACAATACAACGAGTACGACGGCACGGGCGGTGTGCCCATGGGTGACCTGTGGGGGCGCCTGCTATTTTCGACGCGCTTCGCCGATCTGAACATTTTGTTGTCTGATCGGGTCAACGCTGAGTCGAAGATCCTCTACGACCGCACCCCCAAGCAGCGGGTGGAGAAGGTCGCACCGTGGCTGACCGTTGACCAGAATCTGTATCCCGCGGTCGTCGACGGCCGGGTGGTGTGGATCGTGGACGCCTACACGACGTCGAACACGTACCCCAACAGTCAGCGCGTCCAACTCGATCAGGCAACGACTGATACCCAGTCGTCGGCGCTGGGTGGGCAGGCCGATCAGCCGATCAACTACATTCGCAACTCGGTCAAGGCCGTGGTGGACGCCTACGACGGCAGCGTGAAGCTGTATGCGTGGGACGAGACCGATCCGCTCCTGCAAACGTATTCCGATGCCTTCCCGGGGACCGTCTTGCCGCGTTCCGACATCAGTCCGGATCTGCTTCAGCATTTGCGCTATCCCGAGGATCTCTTCAAGGTCCAGCGTCAGCTCCTGGGGCGCTACCACGTCTCGGATGCGCGCGTGTGGTACAACGGCACGGACATGTGGGAGGTTCCGGTCGACCCGGTGCAGGGGAACAACGGCACCAAGGAACCCAGCTACTACTTGTCCATCAAGTGGCCCGGTGACGCATCACCAACCTTCAGCCAGACGGCCGTCTTTGTCCCTCGCAGCCGCCAGAATCTCGCCGCCTACCTCGCGGTGAACGCCGATGCTGCCTCACCTGACTACGGCAAGCTGCGCATCTTGCGGATGTCGGACACGCAGCAGATCGATGGTCCTGGCCAGACGCAGAACGCGATCACGCAGAATCAGGCGGTGGCGGCCAAGCTGCTTCCCTATCAGCAGAACCGAGGGGCCGCGTCGATCAAGTACGGCAATCTCCTCACGTTGCCGATGGGCAACGGCCTGCTGTACGTGGAGCCGATCTACACCGAGCGGACGGGCAACGCGGGCGCCTACCCAGCCTTGACGTTCGTGGTGGTGCGGTTCGGTGAGCACATTGGCATCGGTAGCACGCTGCAAGAGGCGCTCGATGAGGTGTTCGCCGGTGACGCCGGCGCCGATACCGGGGAGTTGCCCGCCACGAACCCCGGTGGTTCGACGCCGACGCCCACGCCTACGCCGTCCCCGTCAGCCCCGAGCGGCACGGTCAATGAAGCAGCGACGGTGGCTGCTTTGCAGCGCGCTCAGCAGGCCTTCACGGATGCGGATTCAGCCTTGCGCAATGGCGACCTGGCCACCTATCAGTCCAAGACGAATGAAGCGAAGCAGGCCTTGGCCGACGCGCTGCGGCAGATGGGGCGCTGAGGCGGGCCTCAGTTCGCGTCGCTGGCGCGCACCTCGGCGTCGAAGCCCGCCTCATGCAGGGGCGTGAGGAGGGCCTGAGCGTCACCGACGACCACGAGCGTTGCCGCTTGCGGGAGGAGGAGTTCCTCGGCGACCTTCGAGGCGGCCTCAGGCGTGACCCGGGTGTAGTCGTCGAGTTGTCGAGGGACAAAGTCGGCGGGCAGGCCTGCCGCAGCCTGAGACAACACGCCTGACGTCACGCCCGCTGCCGTCGCGTAGCGCAGGGGGGTCGTCCCGGTGAGGTAGTCGCGTGCCCGGTCGATCTCGTGGGTGCTGAACTCTCCGCCTTGCAGGATGCTGCGCGTCAACGCGAGCGCTTCCCCGACCACCTCGGTGCGGAACGCTGCCTGGGTGTAGCTGAGACCACCGCGGCGCATCGGAGCGTTCACGAGGTGGATGCCATAGGTGAACCCCTTCTCCTCACGCAGGACGCGGTTCAGTCGACTGAGATAGGCCCCGCCGAGGGCGTGTGTGGCTAGTTGCAGGGCGGCCCAGCGCGGATCGGCCCGATCAAGGGTGAACCATCCCATCCGGATGTCGGCTTGGACCGCTTCGGGGCGGTCAATGATGATCGCGCGAGGGGTTGCGGGCCGCGGAGTCTGGGGAGCGATGAGCGTTTGGGCTGGATTCGTCCAGCCCTCGAACGCGTTCTGGATCCTGGCGGCGATCCCGTCAGCCAGATCCCCGGAGACGATCAGACGTGCCCCGCGGGGGCCGTAGGTGGCGGTGTGGTAGGCCCGCGCGTCGTGGCCCTGCAGGCCCGCGATGCTGGTGGGGCTACCGGTCCGCGAGCGGCTTTCCCGTGCGGTGGGGTCGATCAAGGCTGCGCGGAGCGCGTGGGCTGCACGCCCTGGTCCTGTGGCGAGTTGCTGCTCCAGCCCAGCGGTGAGCTGCGCTGCGTGCCGAGCGATGGCGTCGTCGGTGAGGGTGGGTTCGGCGACTGCTTGGGCGAGGAGGGGAAGGGCAGCGTCCAGGTGACGTGTCGGGACGTCCAGGAGCACCTGGGTTGCCGAGAAATCCACTGCGCCGCCGAGGACCGCCCCCTGATCCTCGATGGCTTCGGCGAAGGACGGCCCGGGATGGGAGCGCGTTCCTTCGATCAACGCGCTGGCCACGACGGTGGCAACGCCCTCGATCTCGCGGGGTTCTCCGGACAGGGGTGCGTCGATGAGGAGCCCCACCGAGGCGACGTATTGCCCTGGGAGATGGAAGAGGGTGACGTCGAGGCCGTTACTGAGCGTGAAGCTGTCGCTGGGCGGGAACTCCCACCGAGGCGAGGGGGCGAGGTCGGGTTGAGGGACGGTGTTCACGCTGTTGCTTCCTTCGTGGCGGGTCGGTACTCCAGGACAGCTCGAGCCTGAGGGGCGAGCCAGGCGCGTGCCGCTTCTTGTACGGCGGAGGCGTCCAGCGCAGCGATCTGCGTGACGCGGGTGTTGAGGCGTTGCGGGTCGCCGTCGAGCATCACCAGACCGCTCAACAGGTCGGCGCGGGATTCCACCCGCGACGCGTCCGTGAGCCATTCGCGCTCGAACTGGACCTGAGCTCGATGCAGTTCTGCCGCCGTGGGCCCTTGGTCTGCGAGGCGCTGCACCTCATCGAGGGCGACCTCCTCGAGGTGTTCCAAGGCGACGCCTTCGCGGGCACGCGCAAACACGTGGCTGAGGGAGTTCCCGACCGCCAAGGGCACCGCCCCGGCTCCCGCCGTGGACGCCAGGTCGGCGTCGCGCACCAGGCGGCGATACAGGCGTGAGGTCTCGCTGCCACCAAGGATCGACAACGCCAGGTCGACGGCGTCGGCGTCGGGGTGCTGCCGCGGCGGGGTGCGCCATTGCAAGTAGAGCTGGGCCGCGGGCACGGCGCCACTGGCGGTGTCTCGGGGCACACCGCTCAGCGGTAGGAGCGAAGCGGGTGAGACGCGCTGCGGATGGTGCGCAGCCTCAAGCGGACCGAAGTAGCGCTCGATGAGCGGCAGAGCCCCCTCCGGGTCGACGTCGCCACTCAACGTCAAGACGGCGTTGGCGGGGGAGTACCAGCAGCGGAAGAACTCGTGCGCGTCCTCCAGGGATGCCGCGTCGAGGTCCGCCATCGATCCGATGACCGTGTGACCGTAGGGGTGGTCAGCGGGGAAGGCCAACGGGAGGAGTCGCTCCAGTGTGTCGCCATAGGGGGCGTTGTCGTAGCGTTGCCGCTTCTCTTCCTTCACCACGTCGCGTTGTGTGTCGAGGTTCGTCTGCGTGAGTGCAGGAAGCAGGCGACCCATGCGATCAGCCTCCAGCCACAGGGCGAGGTCGAGGGCTCCGGTGGGGACGGCCTCGAAGTAGTTGGTGCGGTCGAACCAGGTGGTGGCGTTGCCGGTAGCCCCGGCTGCCTGAAGGAGGTCGAAATGCTCGCCGCTGGCGACATGCTCGGATCCCTGGAACATGACGTGCTCGAAGAGGTGAGCCAGACCGGTGCGCCCCGGGGTTTCGTCTCGCGAGCCGACGCCGTACCACAGGTTGACCGCGACGACGGGGGCATGATGCTCGGGGTTGATCACCACCCGCAGGCCATTAGACAGCACGTGCTCGGTCAGGGAATAGCTCAAGTCTGTGGGCGGCGTCACGGCGCCCATCCAAGCACATCCCTCCCCAGCGCTTGGGTATCAGGGCCGGGGTTTGGCCCCCGGGGGTGCGGCGGCGACGACGATAGCGGCGATAGCCAGACCGCCCAGGACCAAGGGGGTGGCCGGTGCCCCCAAGATCCGGGTGAATGCCGACAACTGGGTATCGCGTGACTGCGGCGTCGCAGGCGCGTCGCCTGTCCGGGCGATCGGTGATTGCGGGGCCAGTGCGGACTCATCTGGGGCGTCGTTAGGCGCCGAGGAGGGGGACTGGAGTGACGGTGACTGCTGAGCTGCCGTCTCGTGGCGTGATGCCCCCGCGGGACGCGTGGTGACCTGCGGCGCGTTCCGTCGGGGTGAAGGTCGCGCGGGAGCCGGTGCGGGCGACGGCTGCGGCGTCGGGGCGGGAAGGGCTGGCGCCGGGGTGGGCAGGTCCGGTTGCGTGGGCGGTTGGCTCGGGTTGGGACTCCCCGGGGCGCTCGGCGTGGGCCCCTCCGACGGTGTCCCGGGTTGGCCGGTGTTGCCCGACGGTGTCGGCGACGGGGTCGCGGTGTCTCGCCCACCTGACGGCGTGGGGCTTGGGGTCGTCGTCGGCGTCACGGTCGGCGTGCTGGTGGGAGTGACCGTGGGTGTGGGCGTCGGAGTCGGAGTGGCCGTGGGGGTTGCCGTTGGCGTTGCCGTGGGTGTCGGGGTTGCCGTGGGAGTCGGCGTCGGTGTGGGGGTCTCTCCGCCGGGTGATGGCGTGACGGTGAAGGTGATGACCCCGTCGTTGGGCTGGCGATCATCGTCGGTCCACGCTTGCGTGAAGGACGCCCAGAGCGGGCTTCGTTCGGCTCGCCCGCCTGCGGGATCCACGGGGGTAAGGAACACACTCACCTGGACGAGCGAATACCGGCCTGGAGGAAGGTTCACGGTCCTGCGCAGCAGATCGCTGGGGCCAACAATGGTCCGCGCCTGCACGTCGAGGGCCCCCGAGGCGGTGGCGCAGAAGAGAGGAACGGTTTCGGAGGAGGCGCACACCACGTAGTCGATGATGGAGGGGTCCATCACAGGGGTGCCGTCTGGCGTGGCGATCGTGATGAGCGGCCAGGGCGCTCCGACGGCCTGCACGCCGCCGTCGGCGACGACGCGGGGGCGCTGCGGCACGTTCGTAGGCGTCGCCGAAGGGGGACGAGGCGCGGAAGGACGCGTGCTGGTGGGCGCGCTCGTCGCCGGGCCGTTCGCGGTGGGAGTGACCGTGGCCTTGGGCGTGGCGGAGGCTGTGGGGACGGGACCCTCGCCTTCGCCCGGCATTCCAGAGGCGCTTGCGAAGGGGACCGCGAGAATTCCAAGGGAGGTGACGGCCGCCAGGCACACGGCGGCGCGACTCGAAAGCCTCATCGGGAACAATCCCGGCATCCCACCCCCTCACTCGCGCACGACATACAGCACACACCATAAGTCACAGGCCGGGTACCGTGGAGAGTCCTCAACGAGCTCTCGACGCGTGTCGTCCGACGGGGCAAGTGTTGACACCGGCGTGGGAAAACGGTCAGGGGTAACCCATCGACGACCAGGATGATCGAGATGACGTGGCTAGATATGACAATGGTCTGGAACTCCCCCCGGGAACCAGACCGTGCCACGTTGGTAGCGGGGACAGGATTTGAACCTGTGACCTCTAGGTTATGAGCCTAGCGAGCTACCGAGCTGCTCCACCCCGCGTTGCTTGATCAACTATAGCTGAGACGGTCGCGAGTCCCAAATCGAGGCCTGAGCCCGGTGCAGTAAGCTGTGGCGGGCTCGAGGCAGGCGATTCTGGAGGGGCGAGTGAGCACGTCAACAACCCATGCGCGCGGAGTACTTCGGCGCGGTGCGGTGGCGCTGGTGGCCGCGCTGGCCCTCGTGACGGCTGCCTGCTCGTCGGGGGTGTCTCCCAGCAGCACGGCGCCAGCATCACCGGCTCGCACCCTCGTGATCGGGGCAACGGCCGAGCCCACGTCACTGGATCCCACGGCCGACGCTGCGGCGGCGGGCTCCCAGGCTCTGCTCTACAACGTGTACGAGACGCTGGTGAAGGTGGATGCACAAGGTCAGCTGCGCCCGTTGCTGGCGCAGGCATGGGACGTGTCCTCGGATGGGCTGACCTATACCTTCCAGTTGAATCCGTTAGCCAAGTTCTCCGACGGCTCCCAAGTCACCGCCGACGCCGTTGCGCGCAACATCGCCCGCATCAAGCAGGAGCCGGTTGCGGCGAAGCTCAAGACTGCGATGGCCGTGGTGGACTCGACGAAGGTCATCGACACGGACACGTTGTCGGTCACGTTGTCGCGTCCCAGCGTCAACTGGCTCTACGAGATGGCCTCCACTGCGGGGATCGTGATGAACCCCGCAGGTTTCGCAACGGCCACGACCGCGACGGCGGGCTCTGGGCCGCTGACCGTAACGGGGTGGACGCCGGGGGACAGCATCGTCTTGAGCAAGAGCCCGGGGTACTGGGGAACGCCGGTGCGGTTCGATGAGGTGACGTTCCGTTACTTCAAGGATCCCAATGCGATGAATGCCTCCATGCTGAGCGATCAACTGGACATCATCTCCAACCTTCAAGCGCCCGAGTCCTTGGCACAGTTCTCCGACCCGTCGCGCTTCAGCGTGGTGGAGGGGACGACCAACGGCGAGGTCGTCATGGGGATCAACAACGGTGGCGCCCCGACCGACCCCTCCGTGCCTGCGGGGACCGGCAACCCGGCCTTGGCCGATGTGCGCGTCCGGAAGGCCATCACCATGGCCATCGACAAGCAGGCGTTGGTCAACACCACCTGGGGCGGGCACGGGAAGGTCATCGGCTCGATGAGCGTCCCCACCGACCCGTACTTCGAAGACCTGTCCGGGCTTTACCCGTACAACCCGACCGAGGCCAAGCGCCTCCTCGCCGAGTCCGGCCACAGCCGCCTGACCCTGCGGCTCAAGCCCGCCGCGCTCCCGTACGCGACCAAAGCGGCCCAGTTCATCGCGGCGCAACTGCAAGACGTCGGCATCACGGTGCAAGTGGAGGAGTTGCAGTTCCCCGCGCGCTGGCGCGAAACCGTCTACGACCGGGCCGATTACGATCTGACGATCGTCGCCCACGTCGAGGCTCGCGACCTGAACACCTTCGCCAACCCCAACTATTACTGGCGTTACCACAATCCCGACTTCGACGCCCTGGTCACGAAGGCGGACGCCGGAACGGTGAGTGACTACGCCTCGGGCATGAAGCAAGCTGCGCGACTGCTGGCCGATGATGCCGCAGCGGTGTGGCTGTACGTACTACCCAACATCGTCGTCACGAAGCCGGGGATCACGGGGGTGCCCCGGGACGCGCAATCGCTGTCGTTCGACGTCACCACCATCGCCAGGGCCTGAGGTCGCGTGCTTCGCGGACTGCTCCTGCGGCTCGGCATCCTGCTCGCCAGCCTCGCGGCAGCGTCACTGGTGATCTTTTGGATCACGCAGGCGTTACCGGGCGATGTGGCCCGCGTGATGCTGGGCGACGGGGCAAGCCCGGCCCAGTTGGCCGCCAAGCGAGCCGAACTGGGCACTGATCGTCCGTTCTTCGTGCAGTACGGCGCATGGGTCGCGGGCTTGTTGCACGCCGACTTCGGAACCTCGTGGTACTCCACCCTCCCGGTGACGTCGCTGATCGCGCCACGCGCGGCCGTGACCGCATGGCTGGTCGGTGGCGGGCTCACGGTGGCCGTGGCGGTCGCTGTGCCCTTGGGTGCTGTGGCTGCCCTGCGCCGCCGACGCCTCACGGGATTCGTCGTATCGGCCGGTGCCCAGGTCGGCATGGCCATCCCGGCGTTCTGGGCGGGGATCCTGCTGTCGATGCTGTTTGCCGTCCAGTTGCGGTGGCTTCCCGCCAACGGTTACGTGCCCCCCGGGCGTGATCTGCTGGGGTGGGCCCAGCACCTCGTGCTCCCCGTCATCGCGTTAGGCCTGGTCCAGGCGGCGGTGTTGATTCGCTATGTGCGTTCGTCCTTCCTTGATGTGCTCGGCGAGGACTACTACCGCACCGCACGCTCGATCGGCTGGACGCGGGGGGCCGCACTGTGGCGTCATGGGCTGCGCAACGCGGCCTTGTCGCTGGTCACGGTGATCGGCCTCCAGGTCTCAGCGTTGATCGTCGGGGCCATCGTCATCGAACGCGTCTTCGTGCTGCCCGGCATCGGTTCCCTGCTCCTGGATTCGGTGAGTCAGTTCGACCTGGCCATCGTGCGCGGAGTGGTGATGATCCTGGCGACGGTGGTGCTGGTGGTCAATGGCCTCGTCGACATGGCCTACGTCGTGATCGACCCACGATTGCGGCATCAGGAGCGCGCATGAAGCGACGAGAGTTGCGTGTGGGGATCGTCCTGGTTGGCCTCATCGTGGCGATGGCCTTGGTGTCGTTCGTGTGGACGCCCTTCAGCCCCACAGCGGTCAACTCGACCTTGCCCCTTCAGCCACCCGGCTGGCCGCACGTGCTGGGCAGCGATCACATGGGGATCGACACGTTGAGCCGCATCATGGTGGGGGCCCGCTCCGCGCTGTATGTGGGGGTGATTGCCGTCGGATTGGCCGCCGTGGTGGGCGTCCCGCTCGGGGTAGCCTCAGCCAGCCTGCCGCGGTGGGCGGCCGAGGTCGTGCTGCGCATCACCGACATCACCTACGCCTTCCCGGCACTCCTGCTGGCCATCTTGCTGGCTGGCGCGCTGGGCGCCTCGACGGAGACGGCCATGGTGGCGATCGGGATCGCCTCGGTCCCGCAGTTCCTGCGCATCGCGCGAGCTGGGGCGATGAGCGTCTTGGCCTCCGACTTTGTGCTGGCTGCCAAAGCGTCCGGGACAACCCGTCTGCGGATCGCGGTGCTGCACGTGCTGCCGAACATCGCCCCCCTCATCGGTGTGCAGGTCTCGGTCAGTTTCGCCCTCGCGATCCTGGCTGAGGCGGCCTTGAGCTACTTGGGTTTGGGGACGCCGAGCACCGTGCCGTCGTGGGGAAGGATGCTCGGCGACGCGCAAACGTACCTCTTCACTCAACCAGCGCAGGCGATCTGGCCGGGCTTGAGCATCGCGCTCACCGTGCTGGGGTTCAACCTGGTAGGAGACGGCTTGCGCGACGTGCTGGATCCGCAGCTTCGGGAGGTCGCATGAGCACCTTGAGCATCGAAGGGCTGCGGGTGTCGTTTGGGCGCCGAGCACCCGTGGTGGAGGGGATCGATCTTCGGCTGAACCCCGGGGAACGCCTCGGACTGGTGGGTGAGTCGGGATCGGGAAAGACGGTCACGTCGCTGGCGGTGATGGGTCTGCTACCGGAGACGGCCCGCGTGACAGGCTCGATTCTGCTCGGCGAGGACGAACTGGTGGGGCGAAGCGACGCGTCCATGTCGCGGCTGAGGGGCGACCGGCTGAGCATGATCTTCCAGGAACCCATGACCGCACTGGACCCCACGATGACGGCCGGTCGGCAGGTCGCCGAGGCCTTCCGCCTGCACCGCGATCCGAACGCTGGCCGCGCCCGGACGGCCGTGCTGGACATGCTCGCCGAGGTGGGCTTTACCGATCCCGAGCGTGTTGCCGACAGCTACCCCCATCAGCTCTCAGGGGGGCAGCGGCAGCGGGTCGTGACCGCCATGGCGCTGATCAACCGCCCCTCACTGGTGTTGTGTGACGAGCCCACGACGGCCCTGGACGTGACCGTGCAGGCGCGCGTCCTGGCGCTCCTGGACCGCATGCTCGCGGCCACCAACGCGTCATGCCTGTTCATCAGCCATGACTTGGCCGTGGTGTCCCAGGTGTGTTCACGGGTGGCTGTCATGCTGCGCGGCCGCATCGTGGAGGAGGGACCGGTCGATCAGGTCTTCTCCCAACCCCAACACCCGTACACAGCAGGTTTGGTCGGGGCCGGGCGGCTGGACGTGCTCGAACCAGGGACACCGCTACCGACGGTGGACGATCTCGCGAAGGGGCGTCCATGAGCCTGTTCGAGGTGCGCGGACTGCGGCGGGTCTATCGGTCCTCCCGCCAAGATGTCATTGCTCTGGAGAGCCTTGACCTCACCGTGCATGCCGGGCAGCGCCTGGGGATTGTCGGGGAGTCTGGCTCGGGGAAATCGACGCTGGTGCGCCTCATGGCAGCCCTGGATCGCCCCACGGCAGGGACGGTGATGTTCGATGGCTTACCGGTCACCGGTGTCCCCGAGAGGCGTTTGGGGTTTCTGCGGTCGCGCGTCCAAATGGTGTTTCAGGATCCACGCGGGTCCCTCGATCCGCGGATGCGGGCACGCGACATTGTTGCCGAGCCCCTGGTGAGCCCGATCGTCCGACGCGAACTGGGGGAGTTCGACCGGGCCCAGCGGGTCCGCGAGGTGCTCGACGAGGTGGGGTTGCCCCCTGACGCGGGGGATCGCTATCCCCACGAGTTCTCCGGGGGGCAACGGCAGCGGATCGCGATCGCGCGAGCGCTGGCGCCCAACCCCGATGTCCTGATTGCCGACGAGGCGGTGTCTGCCCTGGACGTCTCGGTGCGTGCGCAGGTGCTCAATTTGTTGATGCGCCTGGTGGACGACCGGGGTCTCACGTTGATCTTCGTGAGCCACGATCTGAGCGTGGTGCGCCACCTGTGCCCAGATGCTGTCGTCCTGCAGGCGGGCCGGATCGTCGAGGCCGGGCCAACGTCAGCATTGTTCTCTCAGCCGTCGCACGAGTACACCGCTCGCCTGGTGGCCGCGATTCCGAGGTTCCGGTCACGGCTCTAGACTCCTGCGGGTGAAAGCGCTCCTGCTTGAGAACATCCATGCCAACGGCGTACGCCTCCTCACCGAACGTGGTTTCGAGGTGGAGACCGTCAAAGGGGCCCTGTCTGAGGACGACCTGATCGCCGCACTGCGCGGCGTCGACGTGCTCGGCATCCGCTCCAACACCCAACTCACGCCCCGCGTGCTGGCCGAGGCAGATCGGCTGCAGGCCGTGGGTGCCTTCTGCATCGGCACCAACCAGATCGCGTTGGATGAGGCGACGAAGCACGGGGTGGCCGTGTTCAACGCCCCGTACAGCAATACGCGTTCGGTGGTGGAGCTGGCCATCGGCGAGATCATCTCGTTAGCCCGCCACCTCACCGACCACAACGCCAAGATGCATGCCGGCGAATGGGTCAAGTCTGCGGTGGGCAGCCACGAGATCCGCGGTCGGACGCTGGGCCTGGTGGGTTACGGCAACATCGGGAGCCAGCTCTCGGTGGTCGCGGAGTCTCTCGGCATGCGGGTGTTGTTCTACGACCTCGTCGACCGGCTCGCGTTGGGCAACGCGGAGCGCTGCGACTCGCTGGAAGAGTTGCTGTCCAAGGCCGAAACCATCTCCCTCCACGTCGATGGACGCCCCGACAATCGTGGGTTCTTCGGTGCGGAACAGTTCGCGCAGATGCGTCCGCGTTCGCTGTTTTTGAACCTGTCGCGCGGCTTCGTCGTCGACACCACCGCCTTGAAGGCCGCATTGGACGCCGGGCACATCGCCGGGGCGGCCGTGGACGTGTTCGAGACCGAGCCCAAGCGCAACGGGCAACAGTTCGAGAACCCGCTGCGGGGCACCCCGAACGTCATCTTGACCCCGCACGTGGCGGGATCGACGGAAGAGGCGCAGCAGAACATCGGCTCGTTCGTGGCGGGCAAGCTCGCCGATTACGTGGACTCCGGCTCGACCGTGCTCAGCGTCAACCTTCCGCCCGTCCAGGCCCAGCGCGGCAGCGAGCGTCGCATCACGCATCTTCACCGGAACGTGCCCGGCGTCTTGGCCTCGATCAACACTGTGCTGGCCGGATACGGCACCAACATCGTGGGGCAGACGCTCGCCACGAAGGGCCAGGTCGGGTACGTGGTGCTCGACATCGCCGGGGATCTCGATCCTGCCGCGGTGGACGCCTTGCGCGCGATGCCGGAGACGATTCGCGTCGAGGTGCACTGACACCGTGAGGTGAACCGCCGGGCGCACCGCGTCTCGTCCGGCGGTTCCTCCGCTCAGTCGACGAGGTCGATGCTCTCGGTGGGTTCACTCGGCGCGAGCCGGGCGAGGAGTTCGTCGTGCAGGAGGCCGTTGGTGGCGAGCGCGCCGGGGCCAACCGGGCCAGGAACACCATCGAGGTTGGTGAAGCGACCCCCCGCTTCGCGAACGATCACGTCCAGGGCTGCCATGTCGTGCAGCGCCAGGTCCGGTTCGGTCGCGATGTCGACCGCCCCTTCGGCGAGCAGCATGTAGCTCCAGAAGTCCCCGTAGGCACGCGTGCGCCACGCGTCGCGCAGCAGGTCGACGAACTCTTGACCGCGCCCCGAGGCGATCCAGCCGCCGACCGAACTGTAGGACAGGGAGGCGTTCTCCACGGCAGCGACACTGCTGACGTGCATGCGCGACGCGTTGAGGAGCGTCTTGCCGGTGAAGGCACCACTGCCCTTGGACGCCCACCAGCGCCGCTGCAGTGCGGGCGCCGAGGCGAGCCCGACCACCACCTCATCGCCCTCCATCAAGGCGATGAGCGTCGCCCACACGGGAACACCGCGAAGGAAATTCCGGGTGCCATCGATCGGGTCGATCACCCAGCGGCGTGGACCGTACCCGGTGTCCTCACGTTCCTCGCCGTGGACGGCGTCGCGGGCGCGGGCACGTTTGAGTGTGGCTCGGATGGCGTCCTCGACGGCCAAGTCGGCGTCGGTGACTTCCGTCATGTCGGGTTTTGCGCTGACGTGCAGGTCGAGGGCCTTGAAACGGGCGAGCGTGAGAGCGTCGGCGGTGTCGGCGAGGATGTGGGCGAGCCGCACATCGTCGACGTAGCTGGTATCAGGCATGCTGCCACCCTAGTGGCGTAGGTGGTTGCGCTACTCCCAGGACGCGGGGCTGGTCCAGACCTTCTCCATGCGGCGGAAGGACTCCAGTCGGTCAGGGCGCAGTTCTCCGCGCGCGACGGCGGTATCCAGGGCGCATTCGGGTGCGGTCGAGTCGTGACGGCACCCGCGAGGACAACCTTCGGTCAGTTCTGCGAGGTCGTCGAACGCCGCAAGGATGGAGTCTGTCGTGACATGGGACAACCCGAAGCTTCGGACGCCAGGGGTGTCGATCACCCAGCCCCCAGGTGGGGGAAGTTCCAAGGCGATGGCCGAGGTCGAGGTGTGCCGTCCGCGGCCGGTGACCTCGTTCACATGCCCGGTAGCGCGATCGGCGTCGGGGATGAGGGCGTTGACCAGGGTGGACTTGCCCACTCCCGAATGCCCGACGAAAACGGTGCGGTGTCCGGCGAGGAGGTCGCGCAGACGACTCAGGTCGGCATCCGGTTCGACGACGACGGCGTCCACTCCTAGGCCCGCGTAGGCGGCGAGGAGTGCGTCCGGGGGGGCCAGATCCGCTTTGGTGAGGACCAGCAGCGGAGTGAGGCCCGCGTCATATCCGGCAACCAGGATGCGATCGATCATCCCCATGCGCGGGGGCGGGTCGGCAAGCGCGGTGACGATGGCGAGTTGGTCTGCGTTGGCGACGATGGGGCGCTCATGCGGGTCGTTGTCGTCGGCGGTGCGCCGCAGCACCGTCTCGCGCGGGAGCGCCTCCACAATGCGGGCCAGAGTTCCGGGTGCGCCGGAGGTGTCTCCGACGATGCGCACCCGATCACCCACGATGACACCCTTGCGGCCGAGTTGGCGGGCTTTAGTCGCGGTCACCAAAGCTGCACCCGCCCCGTCAGGATGCACGGTATAGCGACCCCGGTCGACGGTGATCACGAGCCCGGTTGCGGCTGCGGAGTAGTCGGGCCGGTCTTTGGTACGCGGACGGGTGCGCTTGGGTGGGCGCCCGTAACCGTCGTGCTCGTCGTAGGTGATGCCGGGCCGGCTCATGCGCCCACCATCTGGGCCCACAGCCCAGGGAAATCGGCCATGGTCTTCGTCGTCGCGCCGACATCCTCCAACACGACGCCGGGAACGGCGAGGCCCAAGACCGCCCCGGCGTGGGCCATCCGGTGATCCGCGTAGGTGCCCCACATGCCGCCCTGCAGTAGCCCGGGAGCGATCAGCAGGCCATCTGGGGTCTGTTCAACGCGGGCGCCACAGGCGTTGAGTTCTGATTCCAGGGCCGCGAGGCGGTCCGTTTCATGACCGCGAATATGGCCCACGCCGCGGATACGGCCCCCGTCAGGAGACAGGGCCAGCAGGGCAGCCACGATGCACGTCAACTCGCTCGCTTCGGTGAGGTCAACATCGGCTGAGGTGACGCGCCCGCTGCCCATGACGGTCACCGAACCCGCACCGCGCGTCACGGTGCCACCCAACGCCGCCAGGGCGCTCAGAATGGCGCCTTCGGCCTGAACGGTGCGGTCTGGCCAGGGCACGGTGACCCGCCCGCCGACCGCGATGGCGGCGGCGAGGAACACCGCTGCATTGACGAGATCCGGTTCGATGACCTCGTCGCGTGCGCCGATCGTGCCAGGACGCACCCGCCAGGCGTCAGGAGCGAGCTCGGTAGCGTCGACGCCACGGTCAGTCAGCATGGCCAAGGTCAGCCGGATGTGAGGGCGCGACGGGACGGCCGCGCCGTGGTGATGCAGTTCGAGCCCCTCGGCGAACCGCGCTCCGGCGAGGAGGAGCCCTGAGACGAACTGGCTTGACCCGGACGCATCAATCGTGATGCGGCCGCCCTTGACTTCGCCGGTTCCGTGCACCGTGAAAGGGACGGCCTGCGGGTGGTCGATCATGACGCCGACCTGGGCGAGGCCCTCCAGGAGCGGGGCGACCGGTCGAGCCTCAGCTTCTGGATCACCGTGGAACGAGCTGGGCCCGTGGGCGAGGGCCGCCAGGGGCGGCACGAAACGCATGATCGTGCCCGCCAGCCCCACCTCAATGACGTGGGCGGTGAAGTGGGCCGGGGGAGTGACCACGACGCGACCACCCGGAAGGTCGTCGAATCTCACTCCAAGAGCACTCAGGGCGGCGCGCATCAGGCGGGTGTCGCGGGCGTCGAGCGCGCCGGTCAAGGTGGAGGGTGCATCGGCGAGCGCGGCCAAAACGTAGGCGCGCGCTGTCGCCGATTTGCTGCCAGGGACCACCACCGTGGCCCGCAACGGAATCGAAGGGGTCGGGGCGGTCCATTCGCTCACGCGCGGGGGCCCTCCAGGCCGGCGCGGATCTGCTTGGCCCCACGCTTGGCGTGCGCCTTCAGACGCTTGGTTTCCTTCCGCGCCTGCTTCTTCGCCTGCTCCGACTCCAAGGCCAGGCGGCGGCGGGCATCCGCGGCGCGCCAGGCAATGCTGGGGCGTCCGGCGGTGTCCTGCGTCACGATCAAAGCGGCGCCCAGCAAGGCGAGGTCGCGCAGGCGTGCGACCTTGATTTCTGCGCGCTCGACTTCCGAGGAGCCCTCGGGGGCGCGTCCCAGGACCTGGGTCAGCATGGACGTGGCGGCCAGCGCGCCACCGGCGCGGCGACCAATCCCGGTGGCGATGCCCAGACCACCCAGCAAAGACAGCCCACCGTTGACGCGCGCGAGTGTCTCGGGATTCTCAGGAACGTACCCGGCAGCCCGAACACTGGCCTTGCGCAGGAGCGGGGTGACGCGCTCCACGACCGGCTCCACCTGGGCGGCGTAGCGGCCAGGGTCCTTGATCATCTTGACCCCGTTGACAATGTAGAAACCGCCCAACAGCAGGCGTCCAACTCCGCGCACTAGGTTCATGCCGACATTCCTACCATGCGCGCGCGAAGCCGGGGAACAGACTGCAGTCTTGACCTCGCCGTCGCGGAATAGCAGCGGCGGGCCTGCGGTTGTACAAGCGTGGGGAACACACTAACGAGGGAGAGGGCCTCCTCTGTCGTGCCCGAGGGCTCCGGTTCACCGGTACTCTCGTACGTGATGAAACTGCCTTCCACTGACGAGGTCGATCTCGCGACCGAAACCGATGCGGAACGTACCGCTCGGTTCGAACGTGACGCCCTGCCCTATTTGGATCAGTTGTACGGTGCCGCGCTGCGTATGGCGCGCAATCCGTCTGATGCCGAAGACGTCGTCCAAGAGACGTTCGCGAAGGCCTACTCGTCCTTTCACCAGTTCAAGCCGGGGACCAACCTCAAGGCGTGGCTGTACCGGATCCTCACGAACACCTACATCAACGCCTACCGCAAGCAGCAGCGTCGGCCGCAAGAGGGCTTTGGCGAAGACGTCGAGGATTGGCAACTGGCGCGAGCCGAGCAGCACTCCTCGACAGGCTTGCGTTCTGCGGAGATGGACGCCTTGGATCTGATCCCCGACACGGTCGTCACCGACGCTATGGCCCAACTGGCACCCGACTTCCGGATGGCGGTCTACCTGGCCGACGTCGAGGGCTTCTCCTACAAGGAAATCGCCGAGATCATGGGGACCCCCATCGGCACCGTGATGTCGCGCCTGAACAGAGGCCGCACGCAGCTGCGAGGCATGCTTGCCGATCACGCGGCCACGATGGGGATCGGAACGGGGGAGCGCGATGCGTGAGCCGAAGAAGGTCGATTGTGCCTACGTTGAGGAGCGCGTCCAACGCTTCCTCGACGGTGAACTCAGCGAGCAGGAGGCGGACGAACTCCGGTTCCACCTGGATGCGTGTGCACACTGCATCGATGGCGCTGACCTGATCGAGACGTACCGGCGGCTTGTCCAGCGTTCTTGTGCCTGCCAGGCACCTGAGTCGCTGCGGCTGCGGATCGTGTCGCAATTACGCTCGGTGCACGTGACGCACGTGCAGATCCACCGCCCCTAAACGCCCCTGAACAGAAGAATGCCCTCGCGTTGAGCACGCGAGGGCATTCTTGGTGAACCGGCAACGGTTCAGGCGTTGGGGCGCTTGCCGTGGTTCGCCTTGGACTTGCGGCGAGCGCGGCGCTTGCGACCGGTCTTTCCCATGGGAATCTCCTCACGTCGATTGGCGCCGGGCGGCGCGAGCGACCATTCTGCCACGCTGAGGCGGGTGTGCCCAAAGTTCGCGTCAACTGTGCCCGTACGTTCCGTGGTGGGCGCGCCAGCGAGCATCAGCCTCTAGCATGGGAGCCATGCTCTCGATGACCGAGGTGATCGCCACCCATACCGCACTCTCGGACGACGATACGGCGTGGTTGGTGGGGCTGGTCGATCAGTGGGGCATGCTGTCGGATCTCGCTTTCAGCGACCTGATCTTGTGGGTTCCCGACGAGGACGACAACGTGTTTTGGGCTGCCGCCCAGTGCCGCCCGACGACGGGCCCGACAGCGCTGGAAGACGATGTGGTCGGCGAGGAGATCGCCTATGACCCCGAGAGCCTCGTGATTGAGGCGTACCTCTCCCAGGAGATTTGTGCCACGAGCGGGAACAAACTCCATGCCGGGATTCCCGTCGACGTGCACGCCGTCCCCATCCTGCGCGGCGAGCGCGCCATAGGGGTCGTCGAACTGCATACGAATCGGATGGGCGTCCGCGCCCCGGGTGCGCTGGAGGACGCCTACCTCGAGACGGCGACCCTCCTCATGCGCATGGTCAGCGTGTGCCAGTTCCCCACACCAGGCGACACACCGGTGCCGTGGGGAACCCCACGTGTGGGCGACGGCTCCTTGCTGATCAACCCCGACGGGGTCGTGACCTTCGCCAGCCCCAACGCGATGAGCGCGTTTCGGCGTTTGGGCTGGGGTGGCGACCTGTTGGGGGACCGGCTGTCGGCCATCCTCACGTCCTTTCGGCAGGGCCGAAGGGAACCCGTCGAGGAGGTCGCGTCGCCATTGCTGGCTCCGCAACGCGTCCGGGAGACGGAACTGGAGACGCTGGCCGGCGCGATCCGGGTGCGCTCGCAGCCGCTGTGGAGCGAGGAGGAGCCTGCAGGGTGGTTCGTGACCTGCCGGGATGTCACCGACCTGCGCACACGGGAGCGAGAACTGGTGACCAAGGACGCGACCATCCGGGAGATCCATCACCGGGTCAAGAACAATCTGCAGACGGTGGCGGCGCTGCTGCGTCTCCAAGCACGGCGCAGTTCCTCCGAAGAGGCGTCCCACGCCCTGGCCGACGCGCAAAAGCGGGTCGCGGCGATCGCGGTGGTCCACGAGATCTTGTCGCAGGGCTTTGATACCTCGGTGAGTTTTGACGAGGTCGCCGACCGGTTGATGACCATGGTGCGCGATGTCGCCACGACTCGAACCAAGGTGACGATGAGCCGGATCGGGTCGTTCGGGAACATCCCCGCCGACGTCGCGACGAACCTCTCGTTGGTCTTCACCGAAGTGGTGCAGAACGCCCTGGAGCACGGCCTGGGGGACCGTCCCGGGCATGTGGTGGTCACGGCGGGGCAGGCAGACAGCATGCTGAGTGTCGAGGTCCGCAACGACGGAGCGTCGTTGCCGCCCGACTTCGAACTGGCCAGCACACGGAGCCTGGGCTTGTCGATCGTGATCACGCTCGTCGCCGACCTCCATGGCACGTTTGAGATCGAGCCTGGTCCGGGCGGGGAAGGCACCACAGCACGCATCGAGATCCCGCTTGACTGACCCTGCCTAGGAGTTCGGCTCGACTGAGACCCGCGTGGGAGTGTGGCTCGGCCCTTCCTCGCGTCGCAGTTCGGTCGGGCTGGCACCCCTGCGGCGGAGTTCAGGAGGCGCGCATGCGGGAGCGGATAGCCAAAGCGGCTGCTCCTCGTGCCCATTCCTGATCGCCGACGGCCTCCACGATGAGCGCGGGGGCAGGCAGGCCGTAGGGACCCATGTCTGCCAACCGGGCGGCGACGCGGGCCTCGCGGCCAGCGAGCAAGACCGCACCCTCACCGGCCACCAGGATCCGTTCGGGAGCCGTGATGGAGCACACAGTGCCCGCCAACTCTCCCGTGGCGTCGGCGAGGTCGTCCAGCAGTTCAGCCAGGCCGGGATTCGCGAGGGCCAGCGTGGGGAGTTCTGCCGGGGAGACCTCCCGCCCGAGGAGGGCCTGAGCGGCTTCCATCACATAGGGGACCCCGGCAGCACGCCAGGCCGGACGCCCTTCGCGTAGAAGAACAGGGCCCACCATTCCCGCCGCGCCGCCGTGACCGCGCACGAGTTCGTCGCCGCACACCAGTCCCATCCCCACCCCAGCACCCAAGGTGATGACGGCGAAGTCGTCGGCGCCGCGACCCGCCCCGAACCAATGCTCGGCGACCGTGAACGCATTCACGTCGTTGTCGATGACCACCGGCATCCCCGTGGCTTCTCCGATCGGGCCAGCGAGGTCGACCGGATCGGCCCAGCCGAGTAGATACGTGCCGCGCACAAGCCCGTCCTCCGCCACGGTGCCCGCCAGGGACACCCCAATGGCACGTGGTCGACGCCGACCACGCAGCGTGTCAGTCAGGGAAGCGATGGCCGCCGTGACGGCTTCTGGAGTCGCCTCGTGAAGGGGGGTTGAACCCGACCGCATGATGGTGCCCTTGAGGTCGGTCAGCGCGCCATAGACGGCGTCGCGAGCCAACTTGATGCCGATGAACGTCGCCGCACCCGCGGCGATCTCCAAGGGCAGGGAGGGACGTCCGGGTGAGCGGGGCTGGGGGGCACCTTCGATCAGCAGCCCGGAGCGCACCAAGGGTTCGGTGATGCGCGTCAGGCTTGCCGACGACAATCCGAGCATGCGGCCCAACTCTGCGCGGGAGATCGGGCCGTGTCGTAAGACCCCGAGCGTGACGCGCAACGAGGTGGGATCCAGACTCCATCGATCGCGCTTCACACCTACAGTCTGCCGTTCTGCGCCGTTCGGCGCCCCAGGATTTGGTGAACGCAATCAGGCGCGGTTGCGGGCGCGGGCGTTGCGACGCTTCATCGCGCGACGCTCATCTTCGGACAGGCCGCCCCACACACCGTGATCTTGCCCGGCTTCCAACGCCCATTGCAGGCATTCGGCCCGGACGTCACAGCGCGCGCACACCTTCTTGGCTTCCGCGATCTGCATGATGGCCGGACCAGTGTTCCCGACGGGGAAGAACAGCTCGGGATCCTCGGTCAGGCACGCCGCCTGATGGCGCCAATCCATGCGGAAACCACTCCTAATGCGTTGGGAAACGAGAGGGCACGTCGGGGTTTGGGTGTCATCCAGGCGTACCCGAACACTTTGCCAACATATCGGTCGGAAGACAAGACCTTGGCACTGTCAGGCACGAGTTCATGCGGTGAATCCTCTACCATGAGGGGGATGCATCCCCGTCGCTGTACCCGAGAACCAGGCCTGATCGCCGTCGCCGTGGCCAGCGTGGCCTTGGGGGCGTTCCTCATCGTCTTGGCTGGCCTGTCGCTCGCAGCAGCGCACGGCGGTTTCAGCTACGGCGTCGCGGCTGCCCTGGTGGTGTGGGCCCTCGTCGTCGCCGGGAGCGGCCTGCTCCTTTGGCGCGGGGCAGGCCGACTTCGTGGCGTCGTCGTGGCCGCCGGGCTGATGAACCTGTTCGCGTTCGGGCAGATGATTCCCAGCAACGGCCTCGCCGTCGTCGGCGCTGTTGCGGGGTTGGCCTGTGTGGTCGGTCCGCTTCTGCCGGGCAGCCGGGCCGCGCTCAGCGGCGAAGACTGAGCGCGATCCCCCCGGCACAGGCGCGGGTCGTCGTCACCTGAGGCGTATCGAAACCGTGGCGAGCGTAGGCCTGGGTGAGCGCCGTGGTGAAGGCTTGCAGTTCCCGGGTCGGAAGCAGAGCGATCACGGTGCCACCGAACCCGCCCCCGGTCATCCGGGCTCCCAGCGCTCCGGAGGCCACGGCGACCTCAACGGCAAGATCCACCGTGGGGACGGTGATCTCGTAGTCATCGCGCATCGACGCGTGCGAGGCCGTGAGGAGTTCTCCCACGGCCGCCCAGTCGTTGGCTTCGAGGGCTGCGACCGTGGCAAGGACGCGCGCGTTCTCCGTGACGACGTGCCGCACGCGGCGGACGTGCTCCTCATCGGAGAGCCGTGCGAGGGCGGCAGGCAACTCGTCGATCGTCACGTCCCGCAGAGCCGTGACCCCGAGGACGGCGGCTGCGGCCTCGCAGGATGCTCGCCGTCGCGCATAGTGGCCATCAGCTAGAACGTGAGGGCTACGCGTATCGACCAGCGCCAGGGTCAGGTCCGTCGGCAGCGCGAACGGAATCTGGCGGGCCGTCAGGGTGCGGCAATCCAGCAGCAACGCATGCTCGGCTTCGCACCACAGGCTGGCTCGCTGATCCATTGGCCCCGTGGGGATACCCAGGAAACGATTCTCTGCCGCCTGTGACACCGAGGCCAACTGCTCGGGGGTCAGGTCGAGGGACGCGAGTTGATCCAGCGCCAGCGCGGTTGCGCATTCGATCGCCGCCGAACTTGAGAGGCCCCCACCTAAGGGCACATCGCTGTCGAGTGCCAGATCGATCGCACCGATGGGGTGACCTGCATCGCGCAACGCCCACACCACACCGGCGATGTAGCCCCACCAGGCCCGCTCGCCGGGCTCCAGAACGTCCAAGACGACCGACGTACCCAGTTGCGCCGAGGAGATCGTTACCACGTCTCCCTCCCCGCCTCGGGACGCGGAGATCCGCGCGGTCTTGTCGAGCGCGATGGGGAGCACGTAGCCGTCGTTGTAGTCGGTGTGTTCACCGATCAGGTTCACACGGCCAGGAGAGACCCCCACTGCCTCACTCGTCATCGAGGTCATCCAATCTCGCCAGCCATGTGGCTAGGCGTTCCACCGGGATCTCGAACTCTGGGTTGAGATCAACGAACGTCCGAAACTGCTCAGCGAGCCAGGCCATCGTGACGTCATCATCGCCGCGACGGGTCTCCAACTCTTCGATCCCACGGTCAGTGAAGTACATCAGGCCCCTTCGAAGGCGCGCTGCAACAAGTCCGCCTCCTGCGCCACGTGGACCTTGTGCAGGCCCACCGACGGCGAAGACGCCTCGGGACGAGCGACGACAGTGAGATCCAGGTGATAGCCCCCGCCCATGGCCTCGTCGACCGCAGCGGGCAGATGCAGTGCCATGAAGGGCCACGCGCCCTGATTCAGCGGCTCATCCTGGACGAAACGGACATCGGTGACGTCGGGGTAGCGCCGAAGTTCGGCGACTAGATCCTCGATGGGCAGGGGGTAGAGCCGCTCCAGGCTCACGATGGCCACCTGAGATTCCAGGCCCCGCTTGGCCCGTTCGGCCACGAGATCCCAGCGGAGCTTGCCCGAGCACAACAGCACCGTCGTCACCGCGGACGGATCGGTGATCGAGTCGTCCCCGATCGCCGGACGCCACCGTCCATGGATGAACTCCTCGGGCTGTGAGACGGCCGCCTTGCTGCGCAGCATCGACTTGGGCGTCAGGATCACCAGCGGTCGGTGCCAGTTGACGTAGGTGTGGGTCCGCAGCAGGTGGAAATGGGACGCCGGGGTGGACGGCTGGCACACCGCCAGCGCGTCCTCAGAGCACAACTGCAGCCAGCGCTCAATGCGGGCCGAACTGTGATCGGGCCCCTGGCCCTCATAGCCGTGGGGCAGCAGCAGCACGACGCCAGACTTTTGAGTCCACTTGGCCGCGCCCGAGGAGATGAACTCATCGGCGACGGTCTGCGCCCCATTGGCGAAGTCGCCGAACTGGGCCTCCCACAGCACGAGCGACTGCGGAGAGGCCACGGAGTACCCGTACTCGAAGCCCATCACCGCGTACTCACTCAACAACGAGTCGTAGATGTGGAAGGTGCCCTGGGTCTCGCTGAGATGCTTCAGCGGGACGTATTCGTCGTTCGTCCGGCGATCCACCACCGCAGCGAAACGCTGGCTAAAGGTGCCCCGCCTGCTGTCTTGGCCGGTCAACCGCACGGTGCGGCCTTCCAACAACAGCGACCCCAGCGCCAAGATCTCGCCGGTGGCCCAGTCGATGGGGCCGTTCTCGATGGCGTGAGCGCGGCGCTGCATCTGGGGCAGCACCTTGGGATGGACCGCGAATCCGGCGGGGAAGGTCACCTGGGCCTCGGCGATGCGGTGCATGGCCTCGGTGGTGATGGCCGTACCTTGCTCGCGACCCAACTTGACCGGATAGAAGGGGACCCGGCTGTAGGAGTCGTCCTCCTCCTCATTGCCCTTGACGTCCTTGAAGACTCCCTCAAGGCGACTGCGGAACCGCTCCATCACCGCGTCCGCGTCCTCGGTAGAGATGTCACCGCGGCCAATCAGAGACTCGGTGTAGATCCGACGCACGCTGCGCTTTTGCTCGATGAGGTCGTACATCTTGGGCTGGGTGAAGCTGGGGTCGTCACCCTCGTTGTGGCCCCGGCGCCGGTAGGCCACCAGGTCGATCACAACGTCGGTATGGAAGGCTTGACGGTACTCGAAGGCCAGGCATCCGACGCGGGCGACCGCTTCAGGGTCATCGCCGTTGACGTGGAAGATGGGCGCTTGAACGACCTTGCCGACGTCGGTGGAGTAGACCGAGGACCGCGACTCGCTGGGCGCGGTGGTGAATCCGACCTGGTTGTTGACGACGATGTGGATCGTGCCGCCGGTCTTGTAGCCGCGCAGCCGGCTCATCTGCAGCGTCTCGTACACGATGCCCTGGCCCGAGAACGAGGCGTCACCGTGCAACAAGACGGGTAAGACGGAGTAGGCCTCGAGGTTGCCGGTGGCATCCATCTTGGCCCGGGCGATCCCTTCCACGACCGGGTTAACGGCTTCGAGATGGCTCGGGTTCGCCGCAACCGACGTCTTGATGACGTTGCCCTCCAGCGAGGTGAACTCACCTTCGGCGCCGAGGTGGTACTTCACATCGCCGGTCCCCATGTTCTGATGGGGGTCGATGCTTCCCTCGAACTCACGGAAGATCTGGCCATAACTCTTGCCGACGATGTTGGCCAAGACGTTGAGGCGTCCTCGGTGAGGCATGCCGATCGTGACTTCGGACAGGCCCGCGTTCGCGGCGACGTCGCAGACCTCGTCGAGCAGGACGATGGTCGACTCGGCGCCTTCCAGCGAGAAACGCTTTTGGCCCACGAACTTGGTCTGCAGGAACGTCTCGAAGATCTCGGACTCGTTGAGCTTGTCCAGGATCCGCAGGTGCTCATCCCGCGTCCACTTGGTGTAGGGGCGCTCGAAGTAGCTTTCGATCCACCGCCGCTTCTCGGGCTCTTGGATGTGCATGAACTCCACGCCGACGTGGCTGGAGTAGGCGGTGCGCAGTTGGCGCAGGACCTCCCGCAGCGTCATCGTCTCCTTGGCGTGGCCGCCGAACTCCCCGACGGGGAACTCGCGGTCGAGATCCCAAATCGTCAGACCGTGGGCTTCGAGCTCCAGTTCGGGATGGGTGCGCTGCTCGTACTCCAGTGGGTCGATGTCGGCCATGAGGTGGCCCCACATGCGGTACGCGTTGATGAGTTGCACCACGCGTGCGCCCTTGGAGAGCTCGAAGGTTCGGTGAGCCGAATCATCGGAGGCCCACCGAAGGGGGAGATAGGGGACACGCAGCGACAAGAAGACCTCGTCGTAGAAGCCGTGCTGCCCCAGGATCAACTCGTGCATCACCTTGAGGAACTCACCCGAGGTGGCCCCTTGGATGACGCGATGGTCATAGGTCGAGGTCAGCGTGGTGATCTTCGAGACGGCTAGTTCGCGCAAGCGCTGGTCAGAGGCCGCCTGGAACTCCGGCGGGTAATCCAGCGAGCCGACGCCCAAGATGACGCCCTGACCTGGCATGAGGCGGGGCACCGAATGGCTGGTGCCGATCCCGCCGGGATTGGTGAGGGAGGCGGTCGTCCCAGCGAAGTCGTCCACGGTCAAGGTGTTGGTGCGCGCCTTCTTGACCATGGCCTCATAGGCCTGCCAGAACTCGCGGAAGTTCATCTGGTCCGCGCCGGTGATGTTGGGGACCAAGAGGCGGCGGGAACCGTCGGGCTCCTTGAGGTCGATGGCCAGCCCGAGGTTCACCTGGTTGGGGACCACCAGCGTCGGCTTGCCGTTGACGACCTTGTAGGAGTTGTTCATGTCCGGCACGAGCTTGAGCGCCTGCACCATGGCGTACCCGAGCAGGTGGGTGAAGGAGACCTTGCCGCCCGTGGTCTTGGCGAGGTGCTGATTGATGATCTCGCGGTTGTCGAACAGCAGTTTGACGGGGATGTTGCGCACGCTCGTGGCCGTGGGGACGGCCAAGGAGAGATCCATGTTCTTCGCGGTCCGCATCGGCGTCCCGCGCAGGGTGACCTCGGTGGGCTCGGGCTTTTCTTGGATCGGTCGAATTGCGGAGGGCCTGTTGGCCGACAAGCCACCGGCGCTGCCCGGGTTGCGGGGTGCCCCCGTGGCGGAGGAACCCGAACGCGAAGCCACCACTGCGGGGCTGGGCCCATTGGCGGCATGGGGTGCCACGGCGGGGGTTGCGGGAGCGCTCGGCGCCGAAGGTGCGGCGGGGGCAGGTGCCGCGGGGCCCGCTGCAGGCACAGGCGCCGCCGCCGGTGCGGGGGGCGGCGTGGGCGCGGCTGCTGGCTTGGCTAGCGCGACCTTGGCCGACGGTTCAGCTGGGGCGGGGGCGTGCTCTACGGGAGCGGGTGCGGCCACCTGAGGGGGAGGGGCCGTTGTCGATGCCCCCGGGGGAGTCTGCTCAGCGCGCGAGGCGAAAAACTCACGCCACGCCGGATCAACCGAGTCGGGGTCGGTGGAATAGGCCTCGTACGTCTCCTCGATGAGCCAATCATTGGCCCCGAAGTCCGTGAGGTCGCTGGAGTTGTTGCCGGGCGCCGTCGCCACCATTGCCTTCTTCCATTCGCTCGCGCACGGGCGACCTGTCCGTCAGCGGCCGCCCGCTGCGAGCTTAGCCGCGATGGGCGATGGGGACGAACCCGGACACGCGCCCGGGAATGAGCGCGAGGCGTCGGCGATGAGGTGACAAGCAAGCGGGCCCTCGTCAGTTTCCTTCGGGCCGCGACGGGGAGGTGTGGTGATAGTGGTGGCGCCCCCAGCAGGATTCGAACCTGCGCTCCCGCCTCCGGAGGGCGGTGCTCTATCCCCTGAGCTATGGGGGCCATCCATGGCCGTGAAGGCCGGAGACGACTCTAGCACCTCCTTGCCGGGTCTCCGCGCGGCCGTGATGCGCGAAAGGTGTCCGAGCGGTGAGGTGCGCAGGATGCCCGAGGTGAGACATGGCAGAGTTGAGCGTCGTGACTCACATGCACGTTGCCGGATCCATCCATGCCGACGCCAGTTCCGCCGCACCCGTGTGGTTGGAGAAGCCGGTTGACGCCAATGTCCTCGTCGACGGGCTGTGGAGCGGCACTGCCGTGCGCGGTCAGGGTGGCGAAATGCACGTGGGCGGCTTGCCGGTGAGCGAGATCATGGCGCAGGCCGGATCGCCGGTCTATGCGATTGATGAGATCGACTTTCGTGGCAGGGCTCTCACCTGGGCGCAGGCATTCTCCGGATGGAAGGTCTACTACGCCGGCAAGAGCTTCCTCAGCGGCACCATCGCTCGCTGGGTCAGCGAGGAAGGCCTCAACCTGGACGTGTGCTCACTCGGTGAGCTGACCGTCGCGCTGCGCGCCGGATTCGATCCCGCACGCATCGGTCTCCACGGCAACAACAAGTCCGAGGAACTCCTGCGGCTCGCGCTGAGCACAGGAGTGGGACGCATCATCATCGACAGTTCCGATGAGATCACCAGGCTTGAGCGGATCGGAGCGGAACTGGGGGTGCGGCCTCCGGTGCTCATCCGTGTTACCACCGGCGTGGAAGCGCACACCCATGAATACATCGCAACCGCGCACGAGGATCAAAAGTTCGGATTCTCCATCGCGGGCGGGCAGGCGCTCGTCGCGTTGGTGCGCTGCCAAGGCAGCCCCCACCTGGACCTCGTGGGTCTTCACAGCCATATCGGCTCCCAGATCTTCGACACCAACGGGTTCGAGGTCGCCGCGCGCCGCACCCTGCGGTTGATGAGTCAGTTCAAGGAAGCCACCGGCGTCACCCTGCCGGAACTGGATCTGGGGGGCGGTTTCGGTATCGCCTACACCATTGATGATTCGCCCGCGACGCCCGCCGACCTCGCCAGGGGACTGTCCGACATCATCGAGCACGAGTGCCGCGCCTTCGGACTCGACAAGCCGCTCCTCTCGCTGGAGCCCGGACGCGCCATCAGCGGCCCTCCGGGAACGGCGCTCTACACGGTGGGCACGATCAAGGACGTCGAACTGGGCGGGGGGCAATCCCGCCGCTACATCAGCGTGGACGGGGGGATGAGCGACAACATCCGTCCGGCCCTCTACGCCGCCGAGTACTCCGCCGTCGTCGCCAACCGCGTCACCACCGCACCGCCCACGCTCTCGCGGGTGGTGGGTCTGCACTGTGAAGGCGGAGACATCCTCGTGCGCGATGTGTTCTTGCCCTCGGACATTGCGATTGGCGATGTCATTGCCGTGCCCGCCGCGGGCGCCTACAGCAGGTCGATGGCGAGCAACTACAACCACACCCCGCGCCCGGCAGTGGTGGGGGTCCGGGACGGTAAAGTGTCGGTCATCCTTCGGCGCGAGACGCTGGACGATCTGCTGGCCCTCGACGCCGGCCTGGACTGACGGACTGCGAGGACGACGAGGACCATGATGACGATCGGGGACGCCCCTGTGCGGGTGGCGCTGCTGGGCTGCGGCGTCGTGGGTTCACAGGTGGCGCGGATTCTGGTGGAGCAGGCCGACGACCTGCGTGAGCGTGTCGGTCGGCCGCTGGAACTGGTGGGGATCGGGGTGCGCCGAGACATTCCGCGTCCCGGGATCGATCCGGCCCTCCTGACGACCGACGTCGCTTCGCTGGTGCGTCGTGAGGATGTGGACATCGTCGTCGAGATGGTCGGCGGCATCGAACCGACTCTGACGTACCTGCTGGATGCCATCGCTGCGGGTAAGTCGGTGGTCACCGCGAACAAGGCCCTACTGGCCCAGCATGGTGACGCCGTCTTTGACGCGGCCCGCGATTCCGACGTCGACGTCTATTACGAGGCGGCGGTGGCGGGCGCCATTCCGATCATCCGTCCCTTGCGTGAATCCTTGGTCGGGGACGCGATCACGAGCGTGCTCGGGATCGTCAATGGCACCACGAACTACATCCTCGACCAGATGCACACGCGCAAGTCGACGTTCGCTGACGCTTTGGCCGAGGCTCAGTCGCTCGGGTACGCCGAGGCGGATCCGACGGCTGACGTCGAAGGGTACGACGCGGCTGCCAAGGCGGCGATCCTGGCGTCGCTCGCCTTCCACACCCGCGTGCACCTCGATGATGTCGACCGTGAAGGGATCACGGAGATCGACGTGCAGGACATCGCCGCAGCCGAGCGCCTCGGGTGCGTGGTGAAGCTCCTGGCCCGCTGCACGGTTTCTGCCGACGGGACCGTCGCGGTGGGCGTTCACCCCACCATGGTCCCTCTCGAGCACCCGTTGGCGGGGATCCGCGGTGCCTACAACGCCGTCTTTGTCGAGTCGGTGAACGCGGGACGACTGATGTTCATGGGGCCCGGTGCGGGCGGTTCCCCCACGGCCTCGGCTGTGCTGGGTGACATCGTCACGGCGGCACGCAACCGCGTTCGCGGCGTCGCCGGTCCGGGGGAGTCGGCCTACAGCACGCCCGGGATCACCCCCCCGGGTGCAGTTCGCTCGCGGTACTACCTGTCGGTGACCGTGCGGGACGAACCGGGCGTCTTGGCCCGCGTCGCCGAGGCCATGGCTCGCCAGCAGGTCTCCATCGCGGCTGTGCGGCAAGAGCAGGGCGATGAAGGCGGCCGGGCCCACCTGGGGATTACGACGCACGAGGCGACGCACGATGCTGTGCGGGCTGTGGTGACGCATTTGATGAGTACGGACGACGTGCACGGCGGCGTCCGCGTGTTGCGGGTGGAAGGGGCCTGACATGCTGATGGCGTGCTTGGACTTGGAAGGCGTCCTGGTTCCTGAGATCTGGATCGGGGTGGCCGAGCGCACGGGGATCGATGAACTGCGGCTCACGACGCGTGACATTGCCGACTACGACGAACTGATGACCCATCGGCTGTCCGTCTTGGACGCCCATGGCATCGGGCTCAGCCAGATCCAGGACGTGATCGCGTCGTTGTCGTCGCTGCCGGGAGCTCCCGCCTTCCTGGACTGGCTGCGGGAGCGCTTCCAGGTGGTGATCTTGTCGGACACCTTCTACGAGTTCGGTATGCCGTTGATGGCACAGTTGGGCCATCCGACGCTGCTGTGTCACCGGCTCGACGTCCGCGATGATCGCATCGTCGGGTACACGTTGCGGCAACGGGACCAAAAGACGAAGGCCGTCGCGGCCTTGCAGTCGCTGAATCTGCGCGTGGTGGCCAGCGGCGACTCCTACAACGACACCGGCATGCTCACCCAGGCCGATGCGGGGATCTTGTTCGACCCCCCGACCTCGGTGATCGAGGAGTTCCCCCAGTTCCCGGTGGCACGTGACTACGAACAACTGCGGGAGGCTTTCTCCCAGGCGGCTCAGCGTGTCGGCTAACAGCGCGACGGAGGGCGCAGCCCAGCCCGCGCCGTGGACGTGGCGCTCAGCGCTGATCCAGGTGGGGTGGTTCCTCCCCCCGATGGTGGCCGCACTCGTGATCGCCGCCATCACCATCCCCGGCGGGAGCCTGTTCCCATGGGCGCCCGCGATGATCGACCTGGATGTCTACCGACGCACGGGATCGATGCTCCTCGCCGGGCAGGACTTCTATGTTGCCGACGGCCTGCCCTGGATCTATCCGCCGTTTGCCGCGCTGTTCACCATCCCCTTGGCGGTCGTCCCACTCGCGGTCGCTCAGGTGGCATGGATCGCCCTCACCGTCACGCTTCTCATGGCGATGCTCTATCGCCTGGGGCTGTCCGGGTGGGTTTTGAGCCTGGCGACCACGGTGGCCGTCGTGTGTGCCGAGCCGGTGCGTGAGACGCTCGGCTTTGGGCAGTTGGGGGTTTTGCTGGTGGCGGCGGCGGTGCTGGATTCCCTCCCCGGCCGACGAATCCTGCCGCGGCGGATCCTGCCGGAAGGAACGTGGATCGGTCTTGCTACGGCCGTGAAGCTGACCCCTGCGACGGTGGCCGCCTACCAGTTCTTTGCGGGGCGTCGGCGTTCGGGTCTGGTCGCCTTCTTCACATTCGTGGCCGCGACCGGCCTGGGAGTGCTCCTGCTACCCGCCGGTTCCCTGCACTACTGGAGCGGACTCCTGTCGGGGAATTCAGGAATCAACAGCGGCATCATCTTTAAGACCAACCAGTCGATCATGGGTGCGTGGGCGCGGCTTTTCGGGGAACTCTCGCGCGGCGGGCTCGTCGTGAGTGCCCTCGTCGCTGTGGTGGGTATCGCCGTGGCCGTGATGGTTCACCGGACGGGGCAGGTGAGCCTGGCGATCTGCGTGGCGGGCCTGACCAGCTTGCTGGCGTCGCCGATCAGTTGGTCGCACCACTACGTCTGGATTGTGCCGCTCACCGTGATCCTGCTGAAGGGCAAAGACCTGTCCGCCCCGGTGCGCTGGTTCGGGCTCGCCTATGCGGCGTGGGTGTGGGTCGCGCCGTTCAAGGTCCTTCCGGGCGGTGACGGTGCGGAGTTGACCTACACGCCCGTGGAACAGCTCGTGGTCAACCTGGGCATCGCCATGGGGTTGGTGTTTGTGCTGCTGTGCGGGGTCTCCGCCTGGCGTTCTTTGCGAGCCCAGTCCTGAGCAGAGCCGTGCTAGGCTTGCTTTAGCGCACCACGTTGCGTGGCCCTGCAGGTGGGGCACCGAGCTGATTCGGTAAAGCCTGCTCCCCATTTTCCCGAGTGTCACCGCTGGTCTGCGACCGGCCCGCTGACGCCCCGCCCTCATGGCAGAGTGCCCGGAGGGAACCCGAGAGGATCCACGTGTCAGACATCGATTCGATGCTTCTCCCTGACCTGAAGAAACTGGCCAGCTCGCTGGGCGTCAAGTCCACTGGTTTGCGCAAGGCGGAGTTGGCCGCTGCAGTCAAGGCGACGCAGGCGGGGCAGGGCAAGGGCGCCCGCCGTCCCAGCCGCACGGAGGCCGCCCTGCCGCTCGAGGCGTCCGCGCCGACCGCTGAGGCGACTGCCGTGGAACGTCCCCGACGCCAGCGCTCCGCCCAGGCGAGCAGCACCCCGCAGACGTCCGGTACACGCGACGAGCAGCGCGCGTCCCAGCCCTCCACTTCGCCTGCCGCCACCGAAACACAGGAGCGCTCCGACGCCACCGCGGGGGGCGATGACGTCGCCTCACGGCTGGAGGCCCTGGCGGCCGAGGGACCGCGCCGCAATCGCAACCGGAACCGCAACAACGACGCAAACGAACAGCGCTCCACCGCATCCGCCCCGGCCAGCACCGACGAATCGCGCACTGCATCCAGCGCCGGGGCGAACACACACAACGCGTCCCGCTCCGCCGAAAACCCCTACGACGACGATTCCCAGGGGGGACGCCGCAACCGGCGCCGCCGCAACCGCGACCGCAACAATCGCCGCTCGGGCGGCTCCGGTGGGCGTAACGCCGGGCTGGACAAGCTCGACGTGGAGCCCACGGTCAACGACGACGACGTCCTCACCGAAGTCAGCGGCATTTTGGACGTCCTGGACAACTACGCCTTCGTCAGGACGTCGGGCTACTTGCCGGGCAACAATGACGCCTACGTCGCGCTCTCCATGGTGAAGAAGTGGGGGCTGCGCAAGGGCGACATCGTCACCGGTGCCATGCGTGCCCACCGCGAGGGCGAACGGCAGAAGTTCAGCCCGCTCGTCCGCATCGACACCATCAACGCGGCCGATCCGGCACTGGCGAAGGATCGTCCCGAGTTCAACAAGCTCACACCGCTCTACCCCCAAGACCGGCTCCGCCTGGAGACGACACCCACCAACATGACAGGCCGCATCATCGATCTGGTGGCCCCGATCGGCAAGGGTCAGCGTGGCCTGATCGTCTCGCCCCCCAAGGCCGGCAAGACGATGGTCATGCAGTCCATCGCGAACGCGATCGTCGCGAACAACCCCGAGGTGCACCTGATGGTCGTCCTCGTGGACGAGCGCCCCGAGGAAGTCACCGACTTCCAGCGTTCGGTGAAGGGCGAGGTCATCGCCTCGACATTCGATCGCCCCGCCGACGATCACACGACCGTCGCCGAACTCGCCATCGAGCGAGCCAAGCGCCTCGTGGAGCAAGGGCATGACGTCGTGATCCTGTTGGACGGCATCACCCGTTTGTCGCGTGCCTACAACCTCGCGGCGCCCGCCTCAGGGCGCATCCTGTCTGGTGGCGTGGACTCCGCAGCGCTCTACCCGCCGAAGAAGTTCTTCGGTGCCGCCCGCAACGTCGAGAACGGTGGCTCCCTCACCATCTTGGCGACGGCGCTGGTCGAAACTGGCTCCAAGATGGACGACGTCATCTTCGAGGAGTTCAAGGGCACCGGCAACATGGAACTGCGCCTGCGCCGTGAGATGGCCGACAAGCGGATCTTCCCCGCGATCGACGCCGTGGCGTCGGGCACACGCCGTGAGGAACAACTCATGACCCGCGAAGAGTTGGCGATCATGTGGAAGCTCCGCCGCGTCCTGTCTGGTCTGGAGGATCAGGCTGCCTTGGAGATGCTCATCAACCGCCTGCGCAAGACCCAGACCAACTTGGAGTTCCTGCACGTCATCAGCCGGACGACGCCCAGCGCCGAGTGACACCGGGCGGCCGGGGTCGCGGGAATGCCGGGGCCCCCGAGCGCGTTTGATGTCGTGAGCCTCGTACGGCAGAATGGGGCGTCGGTACCGGTTCACGCCTGAGCGCACGCTCATCATTCTTCGGCGACCCGGTCCCTTACGAATAGGAGAATCCATGAAGCAGGGTATTCACCCCGAGTACGTTGAGACCACGGTCACCTGTACCTGTGGCAACACGTTCACCACGCACTCCACCGCACCGAGCGGCGTCATCCGCGCCGAGGTGTGCGCGGCCTGCCACCCGTTCTACACGGGCAAGCAGAAGATTCTCGACACGGGCGGCCGCGTTGCCCGCTTCGAGAAGCGGTACGGCAAGCGGAACGGCTAGTTCCTCTCGACGCCGGGTGTCAGGACATGTTTCCTGGCACCCGGCGTCGTCGTTGTCCGCCCTCACCGTCGTCTCGAGAGGACCTCAATGTTTGGTCACGCCCACGAACTCGTTGCCGAGTTCGACGAGTTGACCCGTCAGCTCGCTGATCCTGCCACCCACGCCGACACGGCACTATCGCGGCGTGTCGGGCGCCGCTACGCCGAGTTGACGCCCATCATCAAGGGCCTGGCCGAGCACGAGGCGCTCGTGGCCGATCTGGAGGCGGCAAGGGAACTGGCCGCCGAGGATCCCGCGTTCGGCGCTGAGGCCGACGCCTTGGCCGAACGGCTGGGAGATCAGGAGGAGAAGCTGGCCGAACTGTTGGCGCCCCGCGATCCGCACGACAGCGCCGATGCGCTGCTGGAGATCAAGTCGGGGGAGGGCGGGGAAGAGTCCGCCCTCTTTGCGGGGGATCTGGTTCGGATGTACAGCCGTTACGCCGAGCATCGCGGCTGGAAAGTCGAGGTGCTGGAGTCCGCCGAGACCGATCTTGGCGGCTTCAAGTCCCTGACGATGGCGGTCAAGGCCGGCAGCCACTCCTCCCCAGACGCAATGCCGTATGGCGTCTTGAAGTTCGAGGGAGGCGTGCACCGGGTTCAGCGCGTCCCGGTGACGGAAACCCAGGGACGCATCCATACCTCCGCAGCCGGGGTCTTGGTGATGCCCGACATCGAAGACGACACCGAGATTGAGATCGATCCCGACGACCTGCGCATCGACGTCTATCGCAGTTCGGGCAAGGGAGGGCAGGGCGTGAACACGACCGACTCGGCCGTCCGGATCACCCACCTCCCGACGGGCGTGGTGGTGACCTGCCAAAACGAGCGAAGCCAGTTGCAAAACAAGGCCTCCGCGATGAGGATCCTGCGCGCCCGCCTGGCGGCTTTGGGGGAGGAGCAGGCAGCTCAGGAGGCCGCAGCCACGCGCCGCTCCCAGGTGCGCACCGTGGACCGCTCTGAGCGGATCCGCACCTACAACTTTCCCGAGAACCGCATTGCCGACCATCGGATCGGTTACAAGGCTTACAACCTGGACGCGGTGCTGGCAGGCGATATGTCCGGTGTGATCGAGGCCCTGCAGGCCGCGGACCTGGCGGAACGATTGGCGTCCGGAGGTGCCTGAGATGCCCATCTCGCGCGTCGTCGCTGCCACCGCGGCGCGCCTGGGATCAGTGGCAGAAGCGCGCCTGTTGCTGTGTCACGTCCTGGGAGTCGAACCATCCGCCCTGGTGCTCGCCCCACCGCTGTCAGGTGAGGCCTCCTCGCGGCTGGAGGAGATGCTCCGCCGGCGGGAGTCAGGGGAGCCAATCCAGCACATCACGGGCCTCGCCCCGTTCCGCACCACGACCGTGGAAGTGGGGCCAGGGGTCTTTATCCCTCGCCCCGAGACCGAGGTGATGACCGGTTGGGCGTTGGAGAGGATCGCCGCCCTCACCGCTGGGGGACGTACCGCGACGGTGGTGGAGTTGTGCGCAGGCTCGGGGGCTATCACCAAGGCACTCGCCACCGAGGCACCCCAAGCCTGCTACGCGGCGGTCGAACTCTCCGACGAGGCGTGGCCCTACCTGCAGCGCAACCTCGAGGGGTTCAGGGTCGATCTTCGGCATGAGGACATGCGCGAGGCGTTTCCTGACCTCGATGCGTCGGTCGATGTCGTGATTGCCAATCCGCCCTACGTTCCGTTGGAGCATTGGGCCGACGTCCCCGCTGAGGTGCGCGATCACGATCCCTGGATGGCACTCGTCTCGGGGCATGATGGCCTCGACGCTATGCATGTCGTCGCCGCGGTGGCGGCACGGCTGCTGCGTCCCGGTGGCGTGGTATGCGCCGAGCATGCCGAAGTGCAAGAGCACACCGCCCCGGCCATCTTCTCCGACAGTGGGTTGTTCAGCCGGATTCAGGATCATTGTGACCTCACCGACCGGCCACGGTTCGTGACCGCGGTACGTGCTGGCAGGATGGACGCGTGACGTATTCCGTGATCGCCGTCGGCGATGAAGAGGCGGCCTTCGACGCGGCACAGGCCGCTGTGGCCACCGGTGAGGTGATCGTTGTGCCGACGGACACCATCTACGGTGTCGGGGCGCTGGCCACGTCGGGTGCTGCGGTGCAGCGACTGCTGGACGCGAAAGAGCGCGGCAGGGACATGCCGCCCCCCGTCCTGGTTGCCGAGGTGGCCATGGTGCGCGCGCTGGCCGCGGGCGTCGATGAGCGCTTGACGGCATTGGCGGACGCATTCTGGCCCGGCGCGTTGACGATCGTCGTGACGGCGCGAGACTCGTTGCGGATGGACCTGGGGGACCGCGGGGACACCATCGCGGTGAGGGTGCCCGATCAGGCGTTCACTCGAGAACTGCTGCGGCGTACCGGTCCGCTCGCCGTGAGCAGCGCCAATGTGCATGGGCATGCCGCAGCGACGACGATCGCCGAGGCTGTCGAGCAGCTAGGGGAGCGGTGCAGCGTCTACCTGGATGCGGGGGTCGTCAACGATCCGGTACCTTCCACCATCGTGGATCTGACGAGCGAGCAGGCCACCGTGCTTCGAGAAGGTCGCATCAGCGTCAGTGAACTCAACGCGGCCGTCCCTGGGCTGATCGAGGTGCCATCGAGCGACCCGATCACCGATCCAGCGCCGGCGGAAGAGTCCATCAGCGACCCTGCCGACGACGGGCCTGCCGAGGATGAGCCTGCCAAGGATGGACGGGACGCGCGCGTCGAACCTGCTGCTCCGGGCCACGACGAGGTCTGAGCAGTGCGCGAGTACCTCCTGGTCCTGTTCGTCGCCGCCGGGGTGACGTACGTGATGGCCAGCCTCGCGCGGCGATTGGCGTTTCGCTACAACGCCGTTGCGCTGGTGCGCGTCCGCGACGTCCACACCAAGCCGGTGCCGTACTTCGGTGGCGTCGCTATGCTCGCCGGGGTGGCGGCCGCGCTCATCGTGGCGACGCACCTGCCCTGGTTGGGGCGCTATGAACTGGTTCAGCGCGATGCGTGGGTCATCCTGGCTGGCTGCGCGGTGATCTGCGTCGTCGGTGTAGTGGATGATCTGTTCGAGTTGGGGGCCGCAGCCAAACTGTCCGGTGAGGTGCTCGCTGCCGGGATCGTGGTCCTCAACGGCGTCAAGTTCTACTGGATCCCCTTTCCGGACCGGATCATTGCCCTGGACAACATTGCCTCGATCGCGCTCGCCGTCTTCGTCATCTTGTTTTGCACCAATGCCGTCAACTTGATGGACGGCCTCGACGGGCTTGCGGCGGGCGTGGTGGCCATCGGTGCCGCCTCCTACTTCGTGTACGCCTACCTGCTGAGCTTTGAGCAGGATCTCGTGCGGGCCACCACCAGTTCGTTGATCACCGTGGCCCTGGTCGGGATCTGCTTGGGGTTCCTGCCACACAACGTCCACAAGGCCCGCATGTTCATGGGCGACTCGGGCGCGCTCCTTCTCGGGTTCCTCCTCGCGACCTCGGTGATCAGCCTCACGGGGCAGTTGGACCCGTCTCGCCTGAACCTGAACACCGGATCGCCGTGGGCGGCCTACCTCCCGCTGTTGCTGCCCTTCGCGGTCATCGCCCTGCCCTTCATCGACCTCGTCAGCGCCTATACGCGCCGGACGCTGGCGGGAAAGCTGTGGTTCGAAGCAGACAAGCAACACCTGCATCATCGGATGCTCCAACTGGGGCACAGCCACGCCGGGGCGGTTGCCTTGCTGTGGTTGTGGGCCGCAGTCATTTCCTTTGGGATGGTGGGGCTCGGCATCGTGAATGCCACCTGGCCCGCCTATGCGACGGGTGCAGGGGTGGTGCTGGCGATCGTCCTCACGTGGTGGCCCCGGTGGCGCAGTCGGATCAGCCATGCGTGAGCGCAAGGCGCCGAGCGCCCAGGTTGTCCGGGCACAACGCCTCCTGGTGGGTGGTTTGATCGGCGGGCACGCCGCAGCGCTGACGGCCGTAGGGCTCATGTGGGCGCTCCGAGGGGCCAACGCTGGGGCAACCTCCGCGATCGCCGCCGCCGTCACCCTCGCCTTCTATACCGTCGCGCTCGGCGCCCAGGTCATGGTCGCGGACGCAGCGCCAAAGGTCGTGCTGTTCGCCTGGTTGGCCTCGTATCTGGCACGGGTGACAGTGCTGGGTCTCGCCTTGGCGGTGACGCTCACCCAGGCCGATCGCTTCGCCTGGCTCGACCCCGTAGCCCTCGTCGTGACGACCATCGCCGTGGTGCTGGGATGGATCGGTTTCGAACTGCATGCCTACTCCAAACTGCGCATTCCCGTGTTCGACCCGCCCGACTCCTCACCTGGTCACGGCTCGATGTGACTCAGCCGTGCCGGGTTGCTAGAGTTCCTGGCGCACCGGACCTCGCCTTTTGGGGCTGGCGGCGTTGATGGAATGACCGACCGCACAAGGAGGCGCAATGGGCGGTACCAACGGGTTGCTTCTTCTTCCGTTGGAGGGCGAATCGTGGCCACCGGGCGAGCACAGCTTCGACTCCCGACCGCTGTTCCCCGGAGTTCTGCCCGACTGGGTCAACAACCATGCTGCGCAAGCCCTCATCGGCGCGCTGCTGGTGATCCTCTTTTGGTGGTGGATGTCACGCAACCTCAAGACGGTCCCCACGCGCAAGCAGTTCGTCGGCGAGACGCTGTACAGCCTGGTGCGCAACAGCATCGCCCGCGACATCTTGGGGCACGACTTCCGTCGCTACCTCCCCTTCCTGCTCGCGTTGTTCTCCTTCATCTTGGTGAACAACCTCTTCGGTGAGTTCGCGCTCTTCATGTTCCCGACGTTCTCCAAGATCGGGTACGCCTGGGGGCTGGCGTTGTGCGCATGGCTGCTCTACAACCTCGCGGGCATCCGCAAGAAGGGGTTCTTCGGATACCTCAAGCATGCGACGCTTCCCGCTGGAGTGCCGAAGTTCTTGTGGATCTTGATCATCCCCTTGGAGTTTCTCTCCAACATCATCGTTCGACCGCTGACGCTCGGGCTTCGTCTCTTCGCGAACCTGTTCGCGGGGCACCTGGTCATCATGGTCTTCGTGGTGGGCGGCACCATGCTGCTGACCGCTACAGCGCCCCTGGAGGGCTTCGCTGTGCCGCTGCTGAAGACCGCTGGCGTGGTGTCCTTGCTGTTCAGCTTCGCCATCTTCGCTCTGGAACTGCTCGTTGGGGCGATCCAGGCCTACATCTTCACCGTCTTGACCGCGCAGTACGTGGCGTCGGCCATCTCCGACGATCACTGATATCCCGCTCGCTTTCGCCTGAAAGAAACCATCCGAAAGGAAATCCCAATGCTCCCCTTCCTGGAGATCACCATCAACGGCTCGATCAACATGATCGGCTACGCGCTGGCGACGCTGGGCCCGGCTCTGGGCGTGGCCTGGATCTTCGCCTCGGTCATCAACGGCACGGCACGCCAGCCTGAGGCCCGCGGAGCCATGATGGGCACCGCCTGGATCGGCTTCGCCGTGGTGGAGGCCCTGGCGATCATCGGTATCGCGCTGGCCTTCGTCCTGCGCTGACCTGGGGCATATCTATGTTGCCCCTCGAAGGTGCTCTCGGGCCGCTCCTGCCGGAGCATCCCGAAGAACTGGTCATCGGGATCGTCCTGTTCTTGATCATCTGGTTCGTTGCGTGGAAGGTGGTCGTCCCTCGTTTCGAGGAGATGTACGCCGAACGCACCGAGGAGATCCAAGGCGGGATCGAGAAAGCCGAAGCTGCCCAGGCTGAAGCTGACGCGGCTCGCGATGAGTACCGCGCGCAGCTGGCGACGGCACGCGATGAGGCAGCCCGCGTTCGTGAGGACGCCAAGGCGCAAGGCGCGGCGATCATCGCCGACATGCGCCAGCAGGCGATCGAGGAGAGCAGCCGACTCCTCTCCAACGCCAAGGCACAAATCGATGCCGAGCGTGCGACCGCGGTGACGCAACTGCGCGCCGAAGTCGGTGGTCTGGCGATCACGCTGGCTGGGCGGATCATCGGTGAGTCGTTGGACGATGACGCTCGCGCGGCCCGCACCGTCGATCGCTTTATCGCCGATCTCGAAACGCAGCCGGCGGGGCGGGCATGAGCGCCGCCGCCGAGGCACGCCTCACGGCCCTCGACGCAGTGGCGGACACACAGCCCGTCTCCGCCGAGCTAGCTGCCGACCTGTTTGCCGTCGCGGATGCCGTGGCGAGTCAGCCGGCGCTGCGGCGCGCGCTGACGGATCCCTCGACACCCGACGAGGCCCGACAGGCCCTCGCCGAGGCGCTGCTGGGGTCGCGGATCGGGGCGGCAGGGGTCGCGGTGGTGAGCCAGGCGGCCAGGGTGCGCTGGAGCGGCTCAGGTGCTTTCGTTGACGCCTTGGAGCGGCAGGGCGTGCGAACGCTTCTGCGGGTCGCCGAAAGCGACGGTGCCTTGGACACGCTCGAGGACGAACTGTTCAAGGTCGAGCGACTCGTGGATGCGACGCCGGCTCTGCGCAGCGCTTTGGCTGATCGTCAGGCGCCGGTGGAGGCCCGTCAGCGTCTCCTGGGCGACTTGCTGACAGGCAAGGTCTTGCCCGCGACCAGGGAACTGGCGTTGCGGGCGGTCGTCGCCCGCAAGCGCACGTTCGACCTCACCGTGGAGAGCTACCTGGCGGCGGCCGCTGAGTTACGTGCTCGCGCCGTCGTGACAGTGACCGTGGCTCGGCCCCTCACGGCAGAGCAAGAGAGCCGGATGCGCGTAGCCCTGACAGCTCAGGTGGGGCGAGCGCTCACCCTTCGAGTCGTGGTCGATCCCCACGTGCTCGGCGGGGTACGGGTGGCCATCGGTGACGAAATCATCGAAGGCACCGTGGCCGGGCGACTCCACGACGCCCGACGCAAGCTGGTCTGATCCAGCACTCGAAGACAGAACACTTAATGCAGGCAAGCGAAGGACGCATCCCATGGCGGAATTGACCATTCGTCCCGATGAGATTCGGGACGCCCTCGACCGGTTTGTCCAGGAATACACCCCCGGAGCGTCCACGCGCGAAGAAATCGGCGTCGTCGTGACGTCGGGCGATGGCATCGCCAAGGTGGAGGGCTTGCCGTCCGCCATGGCCAACGAGTTGCTGGAGTTCGCCAACGGGACGCTCGGCATCGCGCTGAACCTCGACGTGCGCGAGATCGGCGTCGTCGTCTTGGGTGAGTCCGAAGGCATCGAAGAGGGCTCCACGGTTCGCCGCACCGGCGAGGTGCTGTCGGTGCCTGTCGGCGAGGGATATCTGGGTCGCACCATCGATGCGATGGGCAACCCGATCGATGGGCTGGGGGAGATCGCCAACATCACCGGCCGTCGCGTCCTCGAACTGCAGGCTGCGGGCGTCATGGATCGCCAAGAGGTGCGCGAGCCGTTGCAGACGGGCATCAAGGCCGTTGACGCGATGATCCCGATCGGTCGCGGCCAGCGTCAGCTCATCATTGGCGACCGCAAGACCGGTAAGACGGCGATCGCGATCGACACGATCATCAACCAGAAGTCCAACTGGGAGTCCGGCGACCCGACCAAGCAGGTGCGCTGCATCTACGTCGCCATCGGCCAGAAGGGTTCCACGATCGCGGCGCTGCGCAAGACGCTGGAAGACGCCGGTGCCATGGACTACACGACGATCGTCCACGCCCCCGCCTCTGATCCCGCCGGCTTCAAGTACATCGCGCCGTACTCGGGCTCCGCTATTGGGCAGCACTGGATGTATGAGGGCAAGCACGTCCTCATCGTTTTCGATGACCTCACCAAGCAGGCCGAGGCCTATCGAGCGATGTCGCTGCTGCTGCGTCGCCCCCCGGGCCGCGAGGCGTACCCCGGCGATGTCTTCTACTTGCACTCCCGTCTCCTGGAGCGTTGCGCGAAGCTGTCCGATGAACTCGGCGGTGGGTCGATGACCGGTCTGCCGATCATCGAAACCAAGGCCAACGACGTTTCGGCCTACATCCCCACCAACGTGATCTCCATCACCGATGGCCAGATCTTCTTGCAGTCGGATCTCTTCAACGCCAACCAGCGCCCCGCCATCGACGTCGGCATTTCGGTGTCTCGCGTGGGCGGTGCCGCACAGATCAAGGCCATGAAGGGCGTCGCTGGCACCCTGAAGATCAGCCTGGCCCAGTATCGCGACATGCAAGCCTTCGCCATGTTCGCCTCGGATCTCGACGCGGCGTCTCGCCGTCAGCTCGACCGCGGCGCTCGGTTGACCGAACTCCTGCGCCAAGGGCAGTACCAGCCCTACCCGGTCGAGGAGCAGGTCGTCAGCGTGTGGGCGGGCACCAACGGCTACTTCGACGATGTCCCCGTGGAAGACGTGCTTCGCTTCGAGAGCGAGTTGCTGGAGCACCTGCGATTGAACACGCCGATCCTGGCCACCATCGCCGCCACCCAGAAGTTCGATGACGATACTGCCGCCGCCGTGGCCGCCGAGATTGCGGTCGTGAAGGAGCAGTTCGTCGCAGGGCAGGGCCACCACGTCGAGGGTGAAGATCCGACGAAGGCGCTGGGTGACGAGGACGTGGACGCCGAACAGATCGTCGTCAAGAAGGGCTGAGGCACGGTATGGCTTCGAGTCTGAGGGAGCTTCGGCAGCGGCGAAAGTCGGTGTCGGCGACCATGAAGATCACCAAGGCAATGGAGCTCATTGCCGCTTCGAAGGTGATCCGTGCGCGGCAAACGGCCCAGCGGGCCTTGCCGTACACCCGGGAACTCAATCGCGCGGTGTCCGCTTTGGCGACGCACGCGAGTGTGGACCATCCGTTGACGACACCCGCCACGACCGTGCGTCGCGCAGCCCTGCTGATCATCACCTCCGACCGAGGGATGAACGGTGCGTACAGCTCGAACGCCATCAAGACGGCCGCCCGCATGCGGACGCGCCTCGAGGAGCAAGGCGTGGAGGTGAAGCGATATGCGGTGGGGCGAAAGATCATCAACTACTGCAACTTCCGCCAGCTTCCCCTGGAGCGCACGTGGGAGGGCTTTAGCGATGCGCCGACCTACGCTGACGCGCACGAGATCGCTGACGCGCTGATCGCTGACTTCCTGAAGCCGTACGAGGAAGGGGGCGTCGACGAGATCCATGCGGTGTACACCCGGATGGAGTCGATGCTGACCCAGGTGCCCCGCGCCCGGCGGTTGCTGCCGTTGGAGGTCATCGCGGGCACGACCGCCACCGGTGCCCACGAGGTCATCCCGCAATACGAGTTCGAACCGGACCCGGAGACGGTGCTGGATGAGCTGATGCCGTTGTACGTCCGCAGCCGGGTGTGGTTCTACCTGCTGCAGTCGGCGGCGTCCCAGCTGGCCAGCCAGCAGCGGGCGATGAAGTCCGCGACGGACAACGCCAACCAGCTCATCGAAACCCTGACGCGCGAGGCAAACCAGGCGCGCCAGGCGGAAATCACCCAGGAAATCACTGAGATCGTCGGTGGAGCCAGCGCGCTCGCCGAGGCGAGCGCCGACTGAGGCAAAGGAAGCGAGAAGCAACATGACCGTGACTGCTGAGAACCCGACCCAGGCGCAGGCCGTCCCCGGCGTGGGGCGCGTTGCGCGCGTCATCGGCCCGGTGGTGGACGTGGAGTTCCCCGCCGACCAGATGCCCAACATCCTCAACGCCCTCAAGATCAAGATCGATGCGGGTGAGCTGAGCCGCGAGATCACCGCAGAGGTCGCCCTGCACGTCGGTGACAACATCGTGCGCGCCATCTCACTCAAGCCGACCGACGGCATGCGCCGCGGCACCGAGGTATTCGACACCGGCGCCCCCATCTCCGTGCCCGTCGGCATGGTGACCAAGGGCCGCGTGTGGAACGTGACCGGTGACGTCTTGAACGAGGACCCTTCGGGCGTCGTCATCGAGGAGCGGTGGCCGATCCACCGGCAGGCGCCGAAGTTTGACCAACTCGAGCCGAAGACCGAGATGCTGGAGACCGGCATCAAGGTGCTAGATCTGCTGACCCCTTACGTCAAGGGCGGCAAGATCGGCCTGTTCGGTGGTGCAGGCGTCGGCAAGACGGTCCTCATCCAGGAGATGATCTTCCGCATTGCGCACAACTTCGGCGGCACCTCGGTGTTTGCCGGGGTGGGCGAGCGCACCCGTGAAGGCAACGACCTGATCCACGAGATGATCGAGGCAGGCGTCATGAAGGACACCGCCTTGGTGTTCGGTCAGATGGATGAGCCGCCGGGCACCCGGTTGCGCGTGGCACTGACCGCGTTGACGATGGCGGAGTACTTCCGTGACGTCGAGAAGCAGGATGTGTTGCTGTTCATCGACAACATCTTCCGGTTCACCCAGGCGGGCTCCGAGGTCTCCACCCTGCTGGGCCGGATGCCCTCCGCGGTGGGCTACCAACCGAACCTGGCCGATGAAATGGGGCAGTTGCAGGAGCGCATCACTTCGACGCGCGGACACTCGATCACCTCCATGCAGGCCATCTACGTGCCCGCCGACGACTACACCGACCCCGCTCCGGCCACCACGTTCGCCCACCTGGACGCGACGACCGAGCTCAGCCGCGACATTGCCTCCCGTGGCCTGTACCCGGCCGTGGATCCGTTGAGCTCCAGCTCCCGGATTCTGGATCCCCAGTACGTGGGCCGCGAGCACTACGAGGTCGCGACGCGGGTCAAGCAGATCCTGCAGCGCAACAAGGAACTCCAAGACATCATCGCGATCCTTGGCGTGGACGAGTTGTCCGAAGAGGACAAAATCATCGTGGCGCGGGCTCGTCGCATTCAGCAGTTCCTGAGCCAGAACACCTACATGGCGACCAAGTTCACCCAGATTGAAGGATCGACGGTTCCGCTGGCCGACACCATCACCTCGTTCAAGATGATCTGCGACGGCGAGGTCGATCACATCGCCGAGCAGGCGTTCTTCAACGTGGGCGGTATGGACATGGTCATGGAGAACTGGGACCGCATCCAGAAGGAAGGCTGAGCATGGCGTTCGACTCCAGCCCCCTCCATGTGGAGGTGGTCAGCGCGGACGGGCTGATCTGGCAAGGCGACGCCTTGTCGGTCGTCGCCCGGACGATGGAGGGCGACATCGGCATCATGGCCAACCACGAGCCGCTGCTGGCCATCCTGGTTCCTTCTGCCGCCGAGGTGCTCTCCACGGAGGGGACGCGTGAAGTCGTCGCTGTCGATGGGGGATTCCTGTCGGTTGCGGACAATCGGGTCTCCTTGCTGAGCTCGTATGCGCGCTTGGCGCATGAGATCTCGTTGCCTGAAGCGGAGCGCGAACTCGCAGCAGCGCAGAAGGCGCTGGAGGGCGGGGACGCCAGCACCGAGACGATGCAGCACGTTCACCGAGCCAGTGCTCAGGTGCGTGCCGCGAAGCGGGCTGCGGAAAAGCACTGACGGGCGAGGGTGAGCATGGCAGATTGGGGGAGCGTCTCGGCCGGTGTCGCCGCCTTGGTGCTCATCTGTCTGCTGGCCCCCATCGCCTGGCTGTTGTTTCGACGTTCCTGGCTCTCGATGGGGCACGGACGCGTGTTCGCCTGCTCACTCCAACGCAACCCGACCTCCGTATGGAAGGTCGGGGTTGCGCGTTTCCACGGGGATGACTTCCAGTGGTACCGCGTCTTGAGCTTGTCCTTGCGTCCCAAGGTGACCTTGCGCCGTCAAGACACCGTGGTCCTCCACGTGCACCCCGCGCGCGGCGGAGAGGGGGCTGGCGTCTTCCCCGGACACGTCATGGTTGAGTTGGGTGGGGAGCAAGTCGGGGTGTCCCTCGCGATGGCACGCCCCGACCTGACGGCGTTTACCAGTTGGGCCGAAGCGAGCCCGCCCGGAATGTCGGACGGTCGGCTGATCGGCTAGGCGGAAAGGCCAGCCCTGAGGGCTGGATCAGGAGTCGCTCTGCTGGGTCGCCTCAATGCGGGCACGATGCTTGCGGGCGCGCTCTCCGGCGGGCTCCCGGTCCTTGCCCGGAACCCACATCACGTCATGGCCGGAGTTCGCCACTCGGGCGAGAATGAACAACAGGTCCGACAACCGATTCAGGTACGCGATAGCGAGCGGGTTCAAACCCCCGCTGGCCACGGTGACGTCGTCGTCGAGGCCGTACGCCTGCGCGGCCGCCCACGCTGACCGTTCGGCTCGGCGGACGACAGTCCGGGCAAGGTGCAGGTAGGCGGAACTCTGCGTCCCTCCAGGCAAGATGAAGCTGGCGAGACTGGACAGGCCTTCGGTGTATTCGTCGCACCAGGCTTCGAGGCGGTCAATGCTGGGTTGCGTGATCCGCAGCGGCTCCCACGTGGGATCGGGCACGACAGGGTTGGACAGGTCCGCACCCACGTCGAACAACTCATTTTGGATGGTGCGGAGCGTCACGATCAGCGGCTGGGGGAGGGCGTCCAAGGCCGTGACGATACCCAAGATGCTGTTGGCTTCATCGACGTCGCCGTAGGCCGCCACACGGGGGTCGGTCTTCGTGGTGGCCGAAAGGTCCGACAGTCGGGTTTCCCCGGCGTCCCCGGTACGGGTGTAAATGCGCGTCAAGTTGACCATGTCACCACCCTAATGTGAACCTGACCAGGTGAACTTGCGTAGGACGATTCCGTTGCTGCTTGCTTGCGCGCTGGCCGCGTCAACGACCGCATGCGCCATCAGGCCCGTGAGCAGTACGGCCTCTCCGGGGACGGTGACCTGCGATTATCGGCCCAGCGGGGCTCCGGCGAAGCCGGTCGACCCACCGGACTGGCAAAACGTCCCCGCGACAGGAACGGTCCCGGTGACCTTCGATCTCGGCGATGTCGCTTTGCAGGGTGAACTGGACCGGGGTGCTGCACCCTGCACGGTCAACTCTTTTGAGAGCCTCGCCACGCAAGGCTTCTACGCCGGTACTTCGTGCCATCGATTGTCGACGTCGGGGATCTTCATCCTGCAGTGCGGCGACCCGTCCGGAACGGGCCGAGGCGGCCCCGGGTACACGTTCAACGATGAGGTGAAGCCCGGCACGCTCTACCCCGCTGGCACCATCGCGATGGCGAACTCCGGGCGGGATACCAACGGTTCGCAGTTCTTCTTCGTCTATGAGGACAGCCCGCTGCCGGCCAACTACACCGTCTTTGGGCACCTCGACCAGGCGTCCACCGACGCCGTGGCGGATCGCGCCTACCAGGGGCACGACGCCAGCAATCCCGATGGGACGGGGCGTCCTTTGGTGCCGACCGAGTTCGTATCGGTGACGCTGGGATAAGGCGCGAGTCAGCGGCCCAGTTGGGGTCGAAGCGTGTCCAAGAACGCCTGCAGGGTCGCGGCAACCGCGTCTGGCTGGTCGGCGTGGAGCCAATGCCCGGCGCCCTTGATGGTTACCAGCCGTGTGCGAGGGAAGAGTGCCCGCATGGCGGGCACGTGATCGTCGGTGACATAGCCAGACTCACCGCCACGCAGCCACAGCACGGGGCCGAGATAGGGGCCGCGCAAGCCGGCAGGCCAGCCACTGATGAGCGGCAACGAGCGCGCGAGCAGGTCGAGATGGGGGAGCCATCGCCATCCCTCGGGTTTGGCCCGGTGAAGGTTCTGCAGGAGAAAGGCGCGCACGCCCGGATCGGGGACGGTCGGTGCCAAGAGCGCATCGGCATCCTCGCGGGTCGACACCTGATCCAACGGCAGCGTGCGCAGGCCGTTGACGAGGCGGGCGAAGCCATAGCCATGCGAGGAGTCATCGGGGGCGATGTCCGCCACCACCAGGGCTCGGACCAGCGTCGGGTGCCGCAACGCCAAGGCCATCGCCGTCTTCCCGCCCATGGAGTGCCCGAAAACCGTGATGGGAACGCCGGGGGGCAGAAGGGCGCGAAGCTCGGCCGCGACATCGTCGGCCCAGTCGGCGTAGCCGAACGTCGACGTCCAAGGGCTGCGCCCGTGGTTAGGCAGATCAATGAGGACGCCCGGGTCCGTTGCTGAGACGGCCTTGGCGATCGTGGCGAGGTTCTTTCCCTGGCCAAGCAACCCGTGGAGGTACGCGACCCGGGGGACACCAGAGCCGATGCGCATCGTGTGCAACGCCATGTCAGCCTCGCCGTGCCCAACAGCCCGTGTGCCAGTGCCGACGATGATCGAGGCCGCTCACGCTGCCAATCGGGCTTTGAGTGGGCCACGTGACAAGGTGTGACGCCCCGACGGCGACGGCCCGCTGGCACCCGGGGCAAAGGTACTGCTTCTCGGAGCGACCGGAGGGGACGGACTGGACCGTCCAGGAACCGTCCCGTTTGGTTTCGGTCCGCGCAAAGCTTGCTGAGAGCGGCCGCGCGGGACGCAGATGCTTGGAGGGTCGCTTGGCCACGGAGGCCAGTTTACAGGGGGTAAGGTGGCGCGGTGCGTCTGATGATTGCCCGCTGCCAAGTTGACTACGCCGGACGACTGTCGGCCCATCTCCCCATGGCGACGCGTCTGATCTTGTTGAAGGCGGATGGGTCGATCTCCATCCATGCCGATGATCGGGCCTACAAGCCGCTGAACTGGATGAATCCGCCGTGCACGATCGTGATGCGCGATGCGGACGAGGACGACCCACGCGAGGAGCAACTCGCGCAAGTGTGGGAAGTGGAGAACAAGGACGGCGACACCCTCCGCATCTCGGTGGCGGAGGTTCTGCATGACTCCAGCCATGAGCTCGGGATCGATCCCGGGCTGGTCAAGGACGGTGTGGAGGCGCACCTGCAGGTGTTGCTGGCCGAGAACCCCGGCACCTTCGGTGAAGGCTGGCAGTTGGTCCGTCGCGAATACATGACGGCCATCGGGCCGGTGGATCTTCTCCTACGCGACGCCGAAGGCGCCCACGTTGCCGTCGAGGTGAAACGGCGCGGCGAGATCGACGGCGTCGAGCAGTTGACGCGCTATCTGGAACTCCTCAACGCCGATCCGCATCTGCGTCCGGTGCAGGGCATCTTTGCGGCGCAGCAGATCAAGCCTCAGGCGAAGGTTCTCGCCATAGCCCGGGGGATCCGCTGCGTCACCGTGGATTATGACGCCCTGCGCGGCATCGACCACGCCGAGGACCGGCTCTTCTGAGGCGTGCCTCGGCGTGGCGTGCCCCGCTGGACACCTACGCCCGATCGAGCGCCGGGATCAGCACTTCGCGGTAGATCAGCAGTGCTGAGGCCACCGTCGGGATCGCGATCAGCGCGCCAGGAATGCCGAACAAGATCCCGCCCGATAGGGCCGCGATCACGATGAGCGGGCCCGGTACGTTTACCGATCGCTGGAAGATGCGAGGCTGGATCAAGTACGCGTCGATCTGCTGGTACACCAGGAAGAAGACGACGGTGATGACACCGGTGGTGACACTCGTGGAAAACGCGACCACCGCCACGATGAGCATGGCGATCGTCGGCCCGACTAGCGGGATGAAGGCGAAGCCCGCCACCACCACAGCCAGCGCGAGGGAGTAGGACCCTAAGCCGACCAGGTTGAGGAAAATGAAGGCTGAGCCGGCCGCAAGCGACACAACGAGGAACAATCCCGACATGTAGCCGCCGATGCGGCGAAAGACCTCACCGGCCAGGTAGCGGACGCGGGGGCGACGCGATGCCGGAGCGAGCTGATAGATCGTGTTCTTGATACCCGGCAGGAAGGCGAGGAACCACAAGGTCAGCACGAGAGTGACGAAGGCGCTGAACAGCACGTTGACGATCGCCACGCCCGCACCGAGGATCCCGCCGAACATGCCCTCAACCCACGCGCCTGAGGTGAGTGCCTGGCTGGCGCGGTTGATCAGTTGGAACTGCGCGTCGAGATCCGCGACGGAGGGGTTCTCCCGGAGGCCTTGGAGGTAGGCGGGGAAGCTCAGCACCAGCGCGTTGACCTGCTCGGTCAGCAAAGGCAAGACCGCCCAGGCGCCCAGCACCAGCAAGGCGACCAGCGTCAGGGCCACGATGGCGACCGCGAGGCCACGGGGAGCGCCCCGACGCGTGAACCACTCCACAGCCGGGTTGAGGCCCAGGGCCAGGAACAGGGACAAGACCCCCATGAGGACGACACTCTGCAGCGCCGACAGCGCCGCCAGCATCCCGAAGGCGAGCAGGCCGCCCAAGGTGACGAGGAAGCCAATCTGGAAGGGGTTGCGGTACTGCAGGCTGAGCGGCGGTGGCGCCTGATCCAGCGCAGGATCCGGTCGTGGGTCTGGTGGGGTGGCCTGCGACCCACGCCGGAGGCGACGCCACCAGCGTCGGGGAGCATCCCCAGGAGGGGTGCGTGGCGCCTCGGGTGCTGAGGCCGCGCTACGGGGCGGAACCGGCCGGGTCGCAGCAGGCTCAGATTCGGAGGAGCCTGCTGCGGGGACGGAGCTGTCGTCGGGGGCCGGGGTCACGAGCCTGAGTGCTCGTGGGTGTCATCCGACCATGTTTCGACGGTGCCTTCGACCTCCACCACGGCGGGATCGCCCTCGCCGGTATCGGGGGACGTGCCGCCTTCGGCAATCCCCTCGGCGGGAATGCCCTCACCCAAAACGATGGGCTCCAGCGACGTCTCGGTGGAGGTGGTTGCGACGAGTTCGGGGATGGGGCCAGTGGCCTCGTCCTCGGGGAACTCCTCCGCCGTCTCGATCGCCAAGGTGGACAGCTGAGCGAGCTGAGAAAGCAGCGCTTGCTTGCGTTGACGAAGGTGACGCTGCTCTCGCTTGAGCCGCTCGTTGCGGGCGGCCATCTCATTGTCGGCGGACGCCAGCCGCGCCTCTGCCTCGACCTTGGCGCGGGCGATAATCCCAGCAGCCTCCGAGATGGCGGCAGCCTTGGTTTCCTCCGCCTGGGCGTAGGCGGCCTGCTGGCGCCCCCTGAGATCTTCGGAGGCCTGGCGCAGTGAATCTTGCAGCTCCTCAGAGGCGCGCGCCGCGTCGCCCGACGTCACGCGAAGGCGCTCGGTCAACGCTGCCTGCTCCTCTTGGAGCCCGGACAAGACACTCTCGCGCTCCTGGGCCGCGGCGGCGCGGACGTCGGCAGCCTCGCGATGTGCCTGGGCCAGGAGTTGGTCAATCTCGCGCCGTGCGTCCGCCAGGAGTGCGGAGGCCTGATTCGAGGCGTCTGCCAGCACTGCCTCGCGGTGACGGTCAGCGGCTTCGCGCAGACCCTCGGCCTCCACTCGCGCTGCCTTCAGTTCCTCAGTGGTCTGCCGGTCAAGATCCTCACGCAGGACGCGCAGCGACGCGATGCCCTCCTGCCGCGCGTCCTCGGCGGTGGCCGACGCCTCATCCCGCATCCGATCCGCTTCGGCTTTCGCCTGCTCAATCAGCGCGGCCGAGCGAGAGTGGGCGCGCTCCATGAGGTCGGAGGCCTGTGCCTCGGCAACCTTGAGCAGGTTGGCGGTGTGTGCCCCCAGCTTGCTGAAATCCGTGTCGTCCACCCGGAGATTGGCGGCGGTCAACTCGTGCTGCACCTCGCGCAACTGATGGCGGGCCAGCGTGAGCTGCCGCTCCATGTCGCGGATGTAGTCGTCGACGGCCTTCTTGTCGTAGCCGAGCATGGCGTTGGGGAAGCCGCGCACTGCGCTGGCGTTGTCATCGAACAAATCCAGGCCGTGCGGTTCTTGCTGCTGGGTCACGGTCCATCCTCTCCGCGGGAAGTGCGTGTCGTGTTGGGGCCGATGCTACTGCCGCCCCTGATCGTCCAGGCCTGCGACGGGCCCGCCCGCACACAAGGCTAGTGCGGACGGGCCCGTATCGGGGACGTTCGTCAGTGAGCAGCGTTCTTGTTCGGCTCGACGAGCTCCAGCAGCACGCCGCCGGTGTCCTTGGGGTGGCAGAAGTTGATGCGGCTGTCGTTGGTGCCACGCCGGGCCTCCGGGAACAGGAGACGCACGCCGCGCTCGCGCAGCGTGGCGCACACCTTGTCCAGGTCGGAGACACGGTAGGCGAGCTGCTGCATGCCCGGACCATTGCGGTCGAGGAACTTGGCAATGGTGGAGTTCTCGTTCAGCGGTGCCAGGAGCTGGATCTGCGCGTTTTGGGAGAGCTGCTCGCCGGTGCCGATCATGGCCTCCTCCACACCCTGCTCCTCGTTGCTTTCGCGGTGCAGAAGCCGCCAGCCGAGGACGTTGGTGTGAAACTCGATGGCCTCGTCGAGGTTGGGGACGGCGAGACCGACGTGATCGATACAGACGAAAAGGTCGGTGTTTTCCATACCTCAAGCGTGGCACAGACCAGACCGTTTCGGGCACACCTCGCCCGTTTGCTCAGGCCAATTCTCAGGCGCTGGCGCCCGGGAGGTCTCCCGCCCGGGGCAGCGAGGGATGTCCCCGGGAAGGTGACGTTCCCGGCGTGCCGCTGGGCCGTGTCGGTGCGGGTGCGGCACACTAGGTCGCGTCCAGCACTGCTGAAGCCAGAACTTCCCCCTGGAGGACCCATGGGCAAATGGATCAAGACGATCCTGCTCGCGCTCATCGCCATGTTCGCGATCTTCTACCTGTACACCCGACCCGAGGCGGCCGCCGAGTTCGTCCGGTTCCTGTTGGGGATCTTCGACTCGATCGGGCGGTTCTTCGACTCACTGGCGCGCTGACATGGTGTCGCTGTCGCGCTTCCTGCGTCCGGAGGCGTCGCGGCGGCTTCTGGTCGACGAGGGTGAGTTCATCGTCGATGAGGTCAGCAAGCATTGGGTGTGTTACGTCCTACCCAGCCTGCTCGTCGTGGCCGGGATCGGGTTCTCGCTGCTGATGCCGCTGCTGGGCCCCGGGTGGTGGGTGGCGCTGGTGGCCGCGTTGGGGGCCGCATCCGTGGGGTTCTATCGCATCCACGCCGAGTTCATGGACCGGTTCCTCATCACCAACATGCGCGTGTTCCGCGTCCACGGGATCGTGGACCAGCACATGGCCACCATGCCGATCGCCCGCATCCTCGACATCTCGGTGCGGCAAACATTGCCGGGGCAGTTGCTCGGCTACGGTCACTTCGTCTTCGAGTCGGCCGCCCAGGATCAAGGCCTCAAACAAATCAACTTCGTCCCGCGCATCGAGCAGCGCGATCTGACGATCCAGCGCGTCATCCAGCGCGCCGGTCTGCGCGCGCGCATGGAAGCGCCTGCCGACTGGGACGGCATCTAGAACTATGGTTCGGCGAGGCTCAGGCGTCGCGTGACCACACCCAGGTGGGGGGTTTCACCGCGGGGTCGAACCGACGGTTGAGTTCCAGCAACGTCACCGGCTCCCCGGGGTGGTTCAGCCCCAGCGATGCTCCCAGCAGGCTCAGGACATCCGAGGCTGAGATGCCTCGCGCGGCGAGATCCTCCAACGTCACGGCACCATCGCGCTTGGCGAGCCGGTGCCCGGCCGCGTTCACGACCAGCCCCACATGCCCGTAGAGAGGCTCCCTACCCCCCAGCCGTCGAGCCAGCCACGCCTGGCGAGGGGAACTGGTCAAGAGATCCTCTCCCCGCACGACCTGGGTGACGCCCTGGGCCAGGTCGTCCACGACGACGGCCAGGTTGTAGGCGTAGACGCCGTCGTTGCGGCGGACCACGAAATCATCGACGAGCCCCGACACCGCTCCAGCCCACTGATCGTGCACGGTGACGCACGCCCCCTGTGCATCCACGCGGAGAGCGGGTGGCCTAACGTCGCGACGAGCGGCGCGCTCCGAGGCGCTCAGATTGCGACAGGTCCCTGGGTAGGGGCGGTACCCGTCGGCATGCGGGGCCGACGCCGCTTCGGCGATCTCGCGACGCGTGCAAAAGCACTCATAGGTAGGCAGCGAGTCGATGGCCGCGCGATACAACTCCAGCCGCGCCGACTGACGAACGACAGGGCCGTCCCAACGGAGACCGAGCGCGGCCAGATCCTCCACCTGTCGCGTGGCGATGTCACCCGCCGCGGCGACGCGGGTGACGTCAAGATCTTCGATGCGGACCAGGAACCCGACGTCGGACGCCTGGGCCATCAGGGCGGCCACGAGCGCCGTGCGCAGGTTCCCCAGGTGCAGGTTCGAGGTGGGGCTGGGGGCAAACCTCCCGGACATGGATCCCCTTTCCCTCGCCTTCAGCTTGATCCGAGGGGGAATCTAGTCCACCGTGACCCCCGCCTCGCCACTGGTCGTGGCGCGTCCACCGCACGGGCGGCGTCGGGTTGAGTAGCCTAATCACGTGTCAGCGCGGAAGTCCGAGAGGATCATGAACCTCACCATCTGCCTGCTGATGGCGCGCCGTTTCGTCGAGCGTGAGCAGATCCGGGAGATGGTGACCGGCTACCACGGCCTCTCCGACGCGGCCTTTGAACGCACCTTCGAACGCGACAAGGACGAGTTGCGCGCTTTGGGGGTTCCCGTGGAGACGGGATCCAACTCCACCCTGTTCCCCGACGAACTCGGCTACCGGATCCGCCGCCGTGACTTCGAACTGCCCGAAATCGACTTCTCGCCAGCAGAACTCGCTGCGCTCGGTGTGGCTTCCAGCGTGTGGGACGACGCCCGCCGCGAGGGCGACGCGGTGACCGCGCTGGCCAAGCTCCGTGCGGCGGGGCTCGACCCCGATGTGGAGCGCGTGGCGGGCTTCGCGCCGTCCGTAGCCGCGCGTGAGCCTGCTTTCGAGTCGCTGTGGCGGGCCACGGTGGCCGCTCGCCCCGTCACCTTCGTCTACAAGGGCGTCGCGCGCGTGGTGGAGCCCTGGCGGTTGCTGTCCCACCACGGGGCCTGGTATTTGATCGGTTATGACCGCACCCGGGCTGCGGGGCGGTCCTTCAAGGTGTCGCGCATCGACGGTGTGCCCTCGACGGCATCGGGGCAGGTGAGCGCCCCCGATCCGGCCGAGGTCGCCCGGCATGTGGCCTCGCTGGCCGCCAAGCGAGACAAGGAAGCGATCGTGGCCGTGCGCGACGGGGCCGCCCACGAGCTGGTCCGCTTCGCCGAACCGGTCACCGTCGACGTGCCTGCGGGATTCTCCGGCTGGCGGATCAAGACGAGTTCGGACGCGGGGGAGATCGCCTCCTACGGATCCGACGTGATCGTGCTGGAACCGGCCTCGCTCGTCGCAGCCGTCACGGCGCACCTGGAAGCGGTGGCGTCATGGCGATGACCTCCTCTAGTCAGGTCGCCCGGCTGCTGGCCTTGGTGCCGTACCTTCAAGCGCACCCCGACGCCGACCTTGAGCAAACCGCCCAGGTGTTTCATGTTCCGGCACGGCAGCTTGTGGCTGACTTGAAGGTGCTCTGGTTTTGCGGGTTGCCGGGCGGAATGCCCGGTGACCTGATCGAGGTCGACATGGATGCCCTGGCCGAGGGACGCATCAGGCTCGACAACGCGGACTTCCTGTCCCGGCCGCTGCGGCTGAGTGTGGAGGAAGCGATGAGTCTCATCGTCGCGTTGGGCGCTATCCAAGACATGGCGGGTTCCGATCTGGCTCCCGCGGTCTCCTCCGCGCGGGCGAAATTGGAGGCGGTCTTCGGGGCGAATCACCGGATTGGTGTCAGCCTTCAAGCGGGCGAGGAGGCCGTGCGTGCGGCCCTGGCGGGCGCTCTGGGTGCAGGTCAGACGGTGCGCCTGACCTATCACGGTGCCTCCCGAGGTTCAACGACGCATCCGGTGGTGGAGCCAGCCAGTTTGGCGACCCGGGACGGATACGGATATCTGACGGCATGGTCGCGGGATCGGAACGATTGGCGGACCTATCGCCTGGATCGCGTCTCCGAGGTGACGTTGATGTCCGACCCGGTCGGCGACCACGGGGAACCTCCGGCGTTGGGCAGCGGGTGGCTCGATGACCGCCCCGAGGCCGCTCGCGTTGTCGTGGATGTGACTCCGGCCGGCCGGTGGATCGTGGAGTACCACCCCACTGTGGCGGTCGAGGAACGAGACGATGGCATCACCCGGGTGCAGCTTCTGGTGGCCGACCCGGCTTGGCTTCGCCGCCTTCTCCTGCGCTTGGGGCCTGCGGTGGTGAGGGTGGACCCACCCCAGGCGGCAAGGTCGGCTATCGAGGCGGCCCGTGAGGCGCTGGATGGCCAGGGTCGCGGCGGTGATGTCGAGGACGCGTGATGGCCATCGGCGGGGTATAAGGTGCAGCGGTGATGTGGCTGTGGATCGTGGTCGCCACCACGGTGCTTGCGGGGGTGGGGGTATTCGCCTTTGCGCGCGCACTACGCCGTCGAGCCGCCGCGCTCCAGGCAGAGGTTTCCTTGCTGACAAGGAACGCCGCCGCACTCACCGCGGAATCATCGCGTCTGAAATCCGGGCCACGCGATGCGCAACGCATCCCTGGCACAGCCGCCACCAACGCCTAGACTGGGCTCGTCACTTAACAAGGAGAAGCTATGCCGTTCAACATGCAGGGCTGGGAGTGGGTCATCCTGATCGTCTTGGCGCTCTTGATCTTCGGCGGTTCTCGCCTCGCCGGGGCCGGAAAGAACGCTGGACGCGCGCTGCGCGAGTTCAAGGACGAAACGCGACAGATCAAGGTCGATGAAGAGAAGGCCAAGCGTGACGCCGCTGCGCAGGGGAGCCTGCCAACGGCCACCGCGACGCCCACCGCGTCCGCCGACGTCGTGGACGCGGAAGTCGTTGAGCCGGTTCAGGTCGAGAAGCGCGACCAGGCCTAAGGTTCCATGGCCCGCCTGAGTCTGGGCTGGCTGAAACCCCCGAAGGCAACGCCTGACGGGGTGATGTCGCTCGCCGATCACCTGCGCGAACTGCGCTATCGGATCATCGTTTGCGCCCTGGTGATCACCGTGGGGTTGATCGTGTGCTGGATCTTCTATCTGCCCCTTTACACCTTCTTGCTGCAGCCCTACGAGCAGGCACGGCTCGCCATCAACGAGTCGCATCCTCGGCTGGAGGTCCAGGCTGCGCTGTCCGGTGTGGTCGCGCCCCTGATGCTCCAGTTGATGGTGAGCGCCGTGGGCGGGCTGGTGCTCACCAGCCCAATCTGGCTCTACCAGGTTTGGGCCTACCTGGCGCCGGCGCTCTTGGCCAAGGAGAAGAAGTTCGCGCTGCTGTTCCTGGGCGCGTCGGTTCCGTTGTTCCTGGCCGGGGTCGTCTTGGGCTACTTCATCTTGCCGCAAGCGGTGATCGTCATGCTGGGCTTCATGCCGGACACGATCCAGGCACTCAACTTGGTCTACATCGACGACTTCTTGAAGTTGATGATGCAACTCATGCTGGTGTTCGGGATCGGGTTCCTGCTGCCGGTGATTTTGGTCACGCTCAACCTCATGGGTGTTCTCTCAGCCAAGGCGCTGGCCTCGGCCAGGCCGTACGCGCTGTTTGGGTGTGCGGTCTTCGGCGCCGCAGCGACCCCCGGCGGCGACCCCTTCTCCATGCTGGCACTGGCTTTGCCGATGATGCTCTTGTACGTCATCGCCGAGGCGATCTGCCGGGGCAATGACAAGCGGCGAGCCAAGCGGCTGGGATCAGATCTGGTTACCGCATGAGGACGCTGACCCTGGTGGTCAACCCCGAGGCCGGGCACGGCAGCGGACGCCTCCTCACCCCTCGGTTGGAGGCCAGCCTCACCCAGGCGGGCATCACACCGCGCACCATCTTGGCTGAGTCTGCCGAACACGCGGCCCAGGCGTGTGCAGCCGCCGTGGCCGATGGTGCTGAAGGCCTCGCCGTGGTCGGGGGCGACGGAATGGCGCATATCGGCCTCAACGCGGCCGCGATGACCGACGTTCCTGTGGGGATCCTGCCCGCGGGGACCGGCAACGATTTTGCTCGCAGCTTGGGGATTCGGCACTGGCGTGACGGGCTGGCCGCGATCATCGGCGGTCACACTCGAGCGATCGACCTCACCGAGGTCACGGGGGCGCTCTACGGTGGCGGACGCCGATTCGTCGGCTGTGTTGTCTCGACGGGCTTTGACGAGCGGGTCAACTTCCGGGCCAACAACGCGGGCGTGGATCTGGGGGCGTTGTCGTATCTGGGTGCGGTCCTGGCGGAGCTTCGGCAGTTTCGTCCGTTGCGCTACCGGCTGGTGATCGACGGGCGTGAGCGGGTCTTGGATGCCATGTTGGTTGCCGTGGCGAATGCGGGCTACTTCGGGGGAGGCATTCGCATCGCCCCGCGCTTTGACCTCACGGACGGCCTGTTGGACGTCACCATCGTGCATCCCGTGTCGCGTGGGCGACTGCTGACGCTCTTCCCTCGGCTGCGAGGCCGAAACTTCGTCAAGCATCCGGCGCTGGAGTACCTTCGCGCCACCTCCGTTGTGGTGGATGCACCCGAGTTGCACGGGATGGCCGACGGGGAACCGTTGGGGCGTCCACCCCTGACCTGCACGGCGGCACCGGGGGCACTCAGGGTTTTCGGTACCGGCGCCGTTCAGCGTGGTGGTAGCGCATGAGTCGGGGGAAGAACGACTCCGCGGCACCGCTCATCCCCGGGCCCGGCCCCGCCTTCGCGGAGTTCGCGCGCGGATTCTCCTTCACGTTGGATCCCTACCAGCGCGACGGCTGCGCGGTCGTCGAGGACGGTGCCGGGGTCTTGATTGCTGCTCCGACCGGTGCGGGAAAGACGGTCGTGGGGGAGTTCGCCGTATTCCTGGCCTTGCGCCAGGGGCGACGCTGCTTCTACACCACCCCCATTAAGGCACTCAGCAACCAGAAGTTCCATGACCTCGTCGAGCGGTTCGGTCCCTCGCATGTCGGGTTGCTCACCGGTGACACCTCGATCAATCCTGATGCCGATGTCGTCGTGATGACTACCGAGGTACTGCGCAATATGATCTACGCGCGGTCCGCGGCTTTACGCAATCTGGGATTCGTCGTCATGGACGAGGTGCATTACCTCGCTGATCGCTTCCGCGGGGCGGTCTGGGAGGAGGTCATCATCGGGCTCGCACCCGATGTCCAACTCGTGTCCCTGTCCGCGACCGTGTCGAACGCCGAGGAGTTCGGTGACTGGCTGGCGGAGGTTCGCGGTGACGTCCGTGTCGTCTTGAGTGAACGCCGACCGGTCCCGCTGTTTCAGCATGTCATGGCCGGTCGACGGCTCTACGACCTCTTCAGCGAGGAGGCCCCCACGGCCTCCGACGTCCCGGTGGCAGGCGAGGTCAACCCCGAACTGGTGCAGTTGGCCAAGCAAGACAGCAGATTCGTTCGTGACGACAGCCGCCATCGCCGAGGGCGCCGGACCCGGGATCGCATCGAACGCAACGCGGCGCAACGCGGTGATCGAGGCCCGAATCTGGTCCCACGCCGCGACGGGGCGGTCGAAAAGCTCGAAGCCGAAGGGCTCCTGCCAGCGATCTACTTCATTTTCAGCAGGGCTGGCTGCGATCAGGCCGTGGGTCAACTCCTGCACTCGGGCCTTCGCCTGACGTCAGCCGCCGAGCGGGCGCGTCTCGATGCCATCGCCGACACCGTGGCGACGAACCTGAGCGCCGAGGATCTCGCAGCATTGGACTTCGCGACCTTCCGTGAGGGCCTGAGGCGGGGGATCGCCGCCCACCACGCGGGCATGCTGCCCGCCTTCAAGGAGGCAGTGGAGCAGGGGTTCGTCGAAGGCTTGGTCAAGGTGGTGTTCGCTACCGAGACGCTTGCTTTGGGCATCAACATGCCCGCGCGCAGTGTCGTGCTGGAGAAACTCGTCAAATACAACGGCGAGGCGCACGTCGACATCACCCCCGGGGAATACACCCAGCTCACCGGCAGGGCGGGGCGTCGCGGCATCGACGTCGAAGGTCATGCTGTCGTGCTGTGGCAACGAGATATCGACCCGCGGCACGTCGCGGGGCTGGCTTCGCGCCGCACCTACCCGCTGCGGTCGTCCTTCACCCCGACCTACAACATGACCGTCAACATGATCGGGCGGGTGGGGCGCGAGCGCGCCCGCGGGCTGCTGGAGCAATCGTTTGCGCAGTATCAGACCGACCGCTCCGTCGTCGGGGTCGCTCGGGCGATCGCCCGCAACAACGACAAGATCGCCGCCTTGTGGGCCGACGCCTCGTGCGAGCAGGGCGACTTTGAGGAGTACGCCCGTCTGCGCGCCGACGTGAGCCAGGTCCAGGCGGACGCTGCACGTAGCCGACGGACCGATCGACGGGCCGAATCCCTCTCCGCCTTGTTGGAGTTGGCCCCTGGAGACATCATCGGGATCCCCGCCGGGCGACATGAGGGGTGGGCTGTCGTTGTTGATCCAGGGGTCCGCCGTGATCGAGCGAACCCGAGCCCGACCGTGATGACGCAGGAACGGCAGTTGAAGAAGCTCAGCGTGCACGACTTCCCCTCACCGCCGGTGGTCGCAGCCCGCATGCGTATCCCCAAGCACTTCGATCCGCGCCAGGCGAAGGATCGACGCAATCTCGGGGCGGCCTTCCTGGCGAAGTTGGCGGGGATGGACACCCGGCCCTCGCGCTATGTGGCCGCAGCCATGGACGCGGAGGCGCAGGAGCGGATCACGCAGCTTCGCTCGGCCCTGCAGGCCCACCCGTGTCACACCTGTCCCGACCGGGAGGAACACGCCAGGGCTGCGGAGAAGGCTCTGCGACTCGAACGCGATACCGCCGATCTTCGCCGCCAAGTCGAACGTCGCTCCACCACCATCGCGGTGCGCTTCGACAAGATCTGTTCCGTGCTGACCGGGCTGGGGTACCTGACCGACGACGCGGAGCAGGTGACCCCGGCAGGGTCGATGCTGGCGCGCATCTACTCCGAGCTTGACCTGGTGGCTGCGGAAAGCATGCGCGCCGGGCTCTTCGACGAACTGGATCCCGCGGAACTCGCGGCGGTGGCGAGCAGCCTCACCTATGAGTCGCGCGGGGCGGATGCCAAGCGTCCATCCCGGATGCCGAACCGGTCCACCGAGATCGCCCAATCGTCACTGCGGCACATCTGGCGAGACTTGTCGCTGATGGAGCGTGATCACAAGCTGGACGCGTCCCGCGAGCCCGACATCGGCTTCGCGGAGGCCACCTACGCGTGGGCGTCGGGCCGCGACCTGGCTGACGTCCTCGCGGACAACGACCTCACGGCCGGGGACTTCGTGCGGTCGATGCGCATGGTGATTGACCTGCTGGGGCAACTCGCCGACGCGGCCGGTGCGGGCGTGGTGCGCACCCGCGCTCGTGATGCCATCGACCTGTTGCGGCGTGGGGTCGTCAGCGCCGCCTACGACGAGGACGACTGAGGGTGGGGTGTGCGGGCCGTGCTCACCAGACCCCACACGATCGCAGCTGACGCCGCGGACCACGCCTGAGGGCGGCACGCGGCGGGGTAGGGGACCGGCGGCCACACGCCGGGCTCCCCGTGAACCGCATGACCAGGCGCCGGTTGGCCGCCGAACAGCTCAGGCAACCGGTAGTGAAAGCCTTCTGCTGCCCGCAGCAGGCCTGACGCGACGACCGCTGCTTGCGTCACGAACCCCTCACGCCGCATCCCGTCGGCGCAAAGAGCCGTGTCGTGCGCCCAGACCGAGCCCACGTGATAGCCCAAAGGGGCATATCCGGGGTTGTCGCTGGAGAGCGTCCTGATCCCGTAGCCGGTGAACATGCGCGGATGGAGCAACCGTTCAACGACGTGGCGGGCCTCCTGTGAGTTCAGCATGCCCGTACCCAAGAGATGACCCATGTTGGAGGCACAACCGTCGACGGGTCGCTTGTCTTTGTCGAGGGCGAGCGCGGGGTAGGGGCCAAGGTCGTCGCGTACCCAAAAGCGTTCTCGGAACCGTTGCGCCAACGCCCCCGCCCAGGATCGCCACTGCTCGGAGCGCGCGGTATCGCCCCTGTGCTCGAGGATGCGTGCTGCGGCCTGCGCCGCCGCATACGCGTAGCCCTGGACTTCGGCGAGGGCGATGGGGGCCTGTGCCTGAGAACCGTCCCGGAACCGCATCGAATCCGAGGAGTCCTTCCATCCCTGGTTGACCAACCCGGTTCCCGCCTGGTCGCGGTATTCCACAAAGCCGTCGCCGTCGGCGTCCGCGTCGTCGGCCAGCCACCTCAAGGCGGCCTCGAGCCCGGGGGTGAACTCGTCGATGGCGTGACCAGCGTCGAAGAGATCACCCACCAGCATGATCCACAAGCAGGTGGCGTCGATGGTCCCGTAGTAGACCGGTGGTAGCGCGATGGTGGGCGCCTCGCCACGATGGGACTCACTCAAGATCAGTGCCTCGCGGCGCACTTCGTGGGGGATCTTGCCGGGTTGCTGCGCCGAGGACGCCTCGGCGATCACCCCTTGTCGGCGGGCCAGGCTTCGCAGCGTGCCGTAGGCGAGATCAGGGTGATACGGCAACAGCATCCGTGCTGCGATCAGGGAGTCGCGCCCAAACAACGTGAAATACCACGGCGCCCCCGCTGCCAAGAAGGCGTCACCGGGGGCGTCCCGATCCGCCATCAGCAGAGCGTTCATGTCGGCCCAAGCCGTCCCTAGCAGGTGTCCCAGGGCATCGTCACCCGCCGAGGGGGCGGTCAACGTGACGGACGCGGGCCCAAACGGCGTCTCAGGCTCGCGGGTCTCCAGATGCCATTCCTCCTGCACCTGCCCGCGCGCGGGAACGTTCATCTCCCACTGCAGGGAGAACCGGCCATCTGTCCTGGACACTTCAGCCCTGCCTGGGTCGAGACGGGCACCTGTCCCCTCGCGCCAGGACCAACCCGCGGCATCCAGGATGGGGCGCCCGCCCGGCAAGCCTTGCCGAATGTCGACCATGGCCGTTGCGTCCGCCACGAGAGCGAGGTCGAGGCGCAAGCTGATCGGCTCGGGCGCAGAGTTGGTGAGCACGAGGCGATCACGTAATCCCGTGGGGCTCAGCGTCCGTACGAGAGTCAGGAGAAGTGCGGGGTCCGCTCCCCACTCAGGCGTGCGGATCACGAACCGATAGGTTGCCTGCGCCCCACCGAGTTCCTCGCAACTGAGGAACTCCACCTCGTGCCCAGCACAGGTATAGGTCAGCGCCGAGACCACCCGGGTATCGGCGACGTAGACGCCATTGATCAGGCTGGGCGCCACCTGACCGTCTGGGTCGGCCCAGCACTGGAGCGGGGCGCAAAGGACCACGGAGGCGCGATGCAGGGGGGGTTGCCGCATGCCTCGATAGGCTAGTGCCCATGAGCGTTGCCATCCGCGTGATTCCCTGCCTCGACGTGGACGCAGGTCGGGTGGTGAAGGGCGTCAACTTCGCCAACCTGCGCGACGCCGGTGACCCTGTCGCCCTCGCTCGGGCCTACGGAGAGCAGGGTGCGGACGAGGTGACTTTCCTCGACATCTCCGCGTCGTCGCAGGGCCGAGCCACCACCGATGAGATGGTGACCCGAACCGCCGAGACGGTCTTCATTCCGCTGACCGTCGGGGGAGGGGTCCGTAGCGCGGACGATGTCGACAGGCTGCTGCGTTGCGGGGCGGACAAGATCGGCATCAACACGGGCGCGATCGCTCGCCCGCAGACCATCGCGGAGATCGCCGACCGGTTCGGCAATCAGGTGCTCGTGCTCAGCTTGGACGCTCGACGAGAGGCCGGGCAGCCGTCCGGTTATGGCGTGACGACCCACGGCGGACGCCGCTCCGCTGGCCTGGACGCCCTGGAGTGGGTACGGCAGGCCGTCGACCTGGGGGCGGGGGAGATCCTGCTGAACTCCATGGACGCGGACGGCACGACCGCCGGGTTCGATGTGGAGATGATCGACGCGGTCCGTTCGGTCGTCAGCGTCCCGCTGATCGCGTCGGGTGGTGCCGGAACGGTGGGGCATTTCGTTGATGCCGCCCGGGCGGGCGCCGACGCCGTGCTGGCGGCGTCCGTCTTCCACTACGGCACGCTCAGTATCGCGGAGGTCAAGGCCGGTCTCGCCGAGGCCGGTTTCGAGGTGCGTACCCAGGGGGCGTTGTCATGATCGATCCGACCTGCATTTTCTGCCGCATCGTCGCGGGTGAGATCCCGAGTCGGCAGGTCTACGCCGACGACGCGGCGATCGCGTTCTTGGACATGGAGCCCTTGAAGACGGGACACACGCTCGTCGTGCCCCGCACGCACGTCACCGATCTCCTCGCCGCCCCTGACGTGCTGGCGGCGATTGCTCCGGCCATCGCGGCCACCGGGGACCTTCTCACTCACAAGCTGGGCGCCACCGGGATGAACGTGCTCTCCAATGTGGGTGCGGACGCGGGACAGTCGGTGTTTCACCTCCACGTCCATCTGATCCCTCGCTACGGCGACGATCCGGGCATGGGGGCCCTTCTCAAGCGCACCGGGGACGCCGACCTGGACGCCGTCGCCGCCCGGCTCACTGACTGACGCGGGCCCTGGCCCGCCGAGGGGGAGTGGCACATACCGGGCCGTCAGGCTCCACCGGCCGGGCGATCCCGGGCCGCGCTTCGGCGCCAGATCGCGTCGCGCCATCCGAGGGTCTTTCCCGGTGCGGCTTCCACGATGCGAGACATCGGGCGTCCGGGGTTCGGATAGCACCCCCGACGGCGCTATGCTCACCACGTGCATATGTCGGCTCTCGTAGTTCGCAAGCGCGTCGCCTGACGGAAACGTCTACGACGCGCTCCCTCGTACGCCTTTCGGCGACGGGGGTTTTTCTTTGCAATGAGGCAACTGAGCACACCGAACCGATCGGAGGGATGATCACGATGACGCAAGAGCAGCAGCCCAAGATCCTGACCGGCGCCCAAGCGCTGGTCGAATCGTTGGAGAGGCTCGGGGTCGAGGTCGTGTTCGGCATTCCGGGTGGCGCGATCCTCCCGGCCTACGATCCCCTGGGCCAAAGCGAGCTGATTCAGCACATCCTGGTGCGTCACGAGCAGGGTGCCGCCCACGCGGCCGAAGGCTACGCGATGACCACGGGGCGGGTGGGCGTGTGCATGGCCACCTCGGGCCCCGGGGCGACCAACCTCGTGACCGGGATCGCCGACGCCTACCTTGACTCGGTCCCGATCGTAGCTATCACCGGGCAGGTGGCTTCTGCCGCCATCGGCACAGACGCCTTCCAGGAAGCCGACATTCGCGGAATCACCTTCCCGATCACCAAGCACTCCTTCTTGGTCACCGACCCCTCGGGCATCCCGGGGGCCGTCAAGGCCGCCTTCCACATTGCCGCCACGGGGCGCCCCGGGCCAGTCCTGGTGGACATCTCCAAGGACGCACTCGCCTCCAGCGCACCGTTCGTGTGGCCCGCCGAGATTGACCTGCCCGGCTACAAGCCCACGGTGCGCCCGCACGCGCGGCAGATCCGCGAGGCCGCACGGCTCATTCGTGAGGCGCGCCGTCCCGTGCTGTACGTGGGGGGCGGCGTCGTCAAGGCGCAGGCCTATGACGAACTGGCCGAGTTGGTGAAGATCACCGGGATTCCCGTGGTCACCACCTTGATGGCGCGCGGCGCCTTCCCCGACAGCGACCCGTTGCACATGGGCATGCCGGGCATGCACGGCACAGTCTCGGCGGTGGCAGCGATGCAGCGAGCCGACCTGCTGATCACCCTGGGTGCACGGTTCGATGACCGCGTGACCGGACGCCTCGACAGCTTCGCGCCCGAAGCGACGATCATCCACGCCGACATCGATCCGGCTGAGATCGGCAAGAACCGCAACGCGGACGTCCCGATCGTGGGCGACGTCAAGCTCGTGATCGGGGCCCTCAACGGGGTGCTACGAGGCGAAGACATGGCCGATCGCGCACCCTGGGTGAGCTACCTGCAAGGCCTCAAAGAGCGCTACGCGCCGCATCCGGAGCCCACCAAGGACGGCGAACTGAGCCCTCAGTACGTGATCCAGCGCCTCGGGCAACTGGCCGGGGACGCCTACTACGTCGCGGGGGTGGGCCAGCATCAGATGTGGGCCGCGCACATGCTGCCCTTCGAAAAGCCGGGGCGCTGGCTCAACAGCGGTGGCGCCGGGACGATGGGTTACTGCGTGCCTGCGGCCATGGGCGCCCAGGTGGGCGTTCCGGGGCAGACGGTGTGGGGGATCGACGGCGATGGGTGCTTCCAGATGACCAATCAGGAACTGGTCACCTGCACGCTGAACAACATCCCGATCAAGATCGCCGTGATCAACAACGAGAGCCTCGGCATGGTCCGCCAGTGGCAGACCCTCTTCTATGACGCGCGCTACTCCAACACTGACCTGAAGAGTCGTCGGGTTCCCGACTTTCCGATGCTCGCCGAGGCGATGGGGGCTGTCGGGCTGCGCGCGGAGACCGTCGAGGAAGTGGATGAGGTCATCAAGAAGGCGATGGAGATCAACGATCGCCCCGTCGTGGTGGAGTTCCTCGTCCATAAGGACGCCATGGTCTGGCCGATGGTGCCCGCAGGCACCAGCAACGACGACATCCTGATCGCCAGGGATCTGGCGCCCGAGTGGGAGGAAGAGATCCTGTGAAGACCCATACCCTGAGCGTCCTGGTCGAGAACAAGCCCGGCGTGCTCGCCCGCATCTCCGGGCTGTTTGCCCGACGCGGCTACAACATCGAGTCGCTGGCGGTCGGCCCCACCGAGCGTCCCGAACTCAGCCGGATCACCGTCCAGGTGGGTGCCAGCGCGCCCGCCGTCTTGGAACAGATCACCAAGCAACTCAACAAGCTCGTCGAAGTGATCAAGATCGTCGAACTCGAGGACACTGCGGTGCGCCGGGAGATGATCTTGATCAAGATGAAGGCCGACCCGGTCGCGCGCAGCCAGATCATCGATATCGTGCAGTTGTTCCGCGGTAAGACGGTGGACGTGCACAACGAGTCGATGGTCATCGAGGCGACCGGAAGCCCCGAGAAGCTCGAAGCTCTCTTGGAGATGCTGGATCCCTACGGCGTCCGAGAACTGGTGCAGTCAGGCCTCGTGGCCATGGCGCGCGGGTCGAAGTCGCTGACCGATCGCTCGACCCGGGGGGAGCGGCTCAAGCCGTCCGCCTACTGACCCCCGAGGCGCCGGTGCGAGCCGACGCCTCATCCTGGGTGGTGAGCCACCCGCACGAAGACCCATCAACAATGGAAAGAAGAGTTCCCGCTATGGCAGAGATGTTCTACGACGACAACGCCGACCTGTCGATCATCCAGGGGCGCAAGGTCGCCGTCATCGGCTACGGCTCCCAGGGTCACGCGCACGCGATGAACCTGCGCGACTCCGGCGTCGACGTCCGCATCGGGCTCAAGGAGGGCTCCAAGAGCCGCGCCAAGGCCGAGGCTGAGGGCTTCCGCGTCCTGACGGTCGCCGAGGCGTCCGCCGAGGCCGACCTCATCATGGTCTTGGCCCCTGATCAGCACCAGCGCTCGATCTACACCGAATCGATCGAGCCTCACCTCCAGCCCGGCGATGCTCTGTTCTTCGCCCACGGCTTCAACATCCGCTTCGGCTACGTCACGCCGCCCGCCGGTGTGGATGTCGCGATGGTTGCCCCCAAGGGGCCGGGCCACCTGGTCCGCCGCGAGTACGTCGAGGGTCGTGGCGTCCCGGTGATCGTCGCTGTGGAGAAGGACGAGACGGGCAACGCGTGGCCGCTGGCCCTGTCCTACGCCAAGGCGATCGGTGGCCTGCGTGCCGGTGGCATCAAGACCACCTTCACCGAGGAGACCGAGACTGACCTGTTCGGCGAGCAGGCCGTCTTGTGCGGTGGCGTCTCCGCGCTCGTCGAGGCCGGTTTTGAGACCCTCGTCGAGGCTGGTTACCAGCCCGAGGTCGCCTACTTTGAGTGCCTCCACGAGCTGAAGCTGATCGTCGACCTCATGTACGAGGGCGGCATCGCGAAGCAGCGCTGGAGCATCTCCGACACCGCTGAGTTCGGTGACTACGTGTCGGGCCCGCGGGTCATCGACGCGCAGGTGAAGGAGAACATGAAGGGCGTCTTGTCCGACATCCAGTCGGGCGCGTTCGCGAAGCGCTTCATCGACGACCAGGACGCGGGCGCCCCCGAGTTCACGGCGTTCCGTCAGCAGGCCGAGAAGCACCCGATCGAGGCCACGGGTCGCGAACTGCGCAAGCTCATGGCGTGGGTCAAGAGCCACGATGACGACTACGTCGAAGGCACCGCCGCTCGCTGAGGCGTCGAACTGGTGTGATGAAGGGGGCCCGGACACGTTGTCCGGGCCCCCTTCATCGTCGGTGCGAGGCAGATCATCACTGCGCAGACGCACCGATGGCGGGCACCCACAGGGCACCCGCCATCGCGAAAGATCGATCAGCCGATGGCCAACTGCTGGCCAACGAAGATGAGGTGCGGGTTGGAGACCTCGTCCTGGTTCAGGCTCCACAGGGCGCGCCAGCCACCGTCGATGCCGTTCGCGGCGGCGAGTTCGCTGAGCGTATTCCCGGCCTTGACCGTGATGAACCGCTTGCCCGCGGTGGCGGTCGCCTTGACCGTCGTGGCGCGCTTGGCGGTGGTCGCCTTGGTCTGCTTCGTGCTAGCGGCAGGCTTGGCAGTGGTGGCCTTGACAGCAGCCGGCTTGGTGGTGGCTGCCTTGGCGGGCGCCTTCTTGGGGGTCGAGACGACCGCGGCCGGGCGAGCCTGCTGCGGGGCAGCGACGTCGGCCGTGCCGTCGGAGGCCCCACCATTGCCCTTGGAGAGGCCAGCCTTCTTGGAGCACACGGGCCACGCGTTGGCGCCCTGGCCTGCCAGCACCTTCTTCGCCACGGCGATCTGCTGGGCCTTGGTTGCCTGCGCAGCGCTCGGCGCGTAGGCCGTGCCGCCGTAGGCGCGCCAGGTGGAAGCGCTGAACTGGAGACCACCGGAGTAGCCGTTGCCCGTGCTGATGGCCCAGTTGCCGCCGGACTCGCACTGGGCGACCGAGTCCCAGACGTCCGCGTGAGCCGGGGCCGCCAGAGCGACGGATCCGCCAACAGCGACGGCCGAGGTGGCCATGATCGCGAGCAGACGCTTCGGAGTGTGGTTCATGGTTTTCCTTTCGAGCGGTATCCCCCCGGCCGAGGCCGTCTAGAGGAGGTTGCAGCGCCAGCCTAAGCCAAAGTCTGAGAAAAACCAAAGCAACTTCTCGGGATTCTCTCAGAGAGTGGTGTGGGTGAGCCCCAGAGAGGCTGGGAGCGGTCTGGCATTCTTGCCTGCGTGCCAGATACTCAGACCCCAGGATTGACGGCTGCCGAGGTGGCCCAGCGCGTCGCCGATGGACGGGTCAACACCCTTCCCTCCCGCAGCGGACGCACGGTTGGCCAGATCGTTCGTGACAACGTCTTCACCCGGATCAACGCCATCCTCGCGGTGCTGCTTGTCGTGGTGTTGACCACCGGTTCGTGGATCAATGCGGCGTTCGGGCTCCTGATCATCGCCAACTCGGCCATCGGCATCATCCAAGAGCTGAGAGCCAAACAGACGCTCGATTCGCTCGCCGTTGTCGGTGAGGCGCAACCCTTGGTGCACCGAGCCGAGGGTGCGCAACGTCTCCCGCGCGAGCAGGTCGTCTTGGACGACATCATCGAACTCGCCCCCGGCGATCAAGTGGTCGTCGATGGAGAGATCATCAGCGCCGACTACCTCGAAGTCGACGAAAGCCTTCTGACCGGCGAAGCCGACCCCGAGGCCAAGCATGTCGGCGACTCCGTCATGTCGGGGAGCTTCACGGTGGCTGGCTCCGGGCTTTATCGGGCCACGAAGGTGGGGGCGGACGCCTACGCGGCCCAACTGGCCGCCGAGGCATCCAAGTTCACGTTGGTGCATTCCGAACTCCAGGCAGGCATCAACAAGATCCTCCGCTTCATCACGTGGCTGCTCATCCCCGTCGGGCTGGCCACCATCGTCGTGCAGCTGACCCTGCCGGGTGTCGCCTGGAACGACGCGCTGCTGGGCATGGCAGGAGCCCTCGTTCCGATGGTGCCCGAGGGCCTCGTGTTGATCACCTCCATGGCCTTCGCGCTGGGCGTGATCCGGCTGGGACGCCAAAAGGTGCTCGTCCAAGAACTCGCGGCGATTGAAGGTCTCGCTCGCGTCGACGTCGTGTGTGCCGACAAGACGGGCACCCTCACCGAGCAGGGGATGCGATGCCAGCGGATCATCCCGCTGGCGGAGACGCCCGAACCTGCCGTGCACAACGTGTTGGCCAACCTCATGGCCGCCGATCCGCACCCCAACGCCTCCTTGACGGCGATCGGGGACGCCGTCGGGGAACCGAGCCAGCGGTGGACGCCGACGCAGCGGGCGCCCTTCACCTCGGCCAAGAAGTGGTCCGGCGTCGAGTTCGAGGGCCAGGGAAGCTGGGTCTTGGGGGCCCCCGACATCCTCGCCACGGGGGCGGTGGCCTCACAAGCCGAGGAGCTTGCCTCCGGCGGCCTGCGCGTCCTGCTGCTGGGAAAGAGCGACACGGTGACCGGCGAGAACGCCCCGGGTGGCGTGGAGGCGGTCGCCTTGGTGGGGCTGGAACAGCGCGTGCGCCCCGATGCCCGCGCGACGCTGGAGTACTTCCGCGACCAGGACGTCACCGTCAAGGTCATCTCCGGGGACAACGCCCGATCCGTCGGCGCGGTGACCTCGGCGCTGGGGGTCATCACCGGCGATCCGGTCGACGCCCGCACGCTGGACACCCCGGAGAAGCTCAGTGAGGCCGTGGCCGACCACAACGTGTTTGGTCGCGTCACCCCCGATCAAAAGCGCGCCATGGTGATTGCGCTGCAACAACGTGGACACACCGTCGCGATGACGGGCGACGGCGTCAACGATGTGCTCGCGCTCAAGGACGCCGATCTCGGCGTGGCGATGGGCTCGGGTGCACCAGCGACGCGAGCGGTCGCCAAGATTGTCTTGTTGGACGATCGCTTCGCCACCTTGCCCAGCGTCGTGGGGGAGGGGCGCCGCGTGCTGGGCAACATCGAGCGCGTGGCGAACCTGTTCCTCACCAAGACGGTCTACTCCGCGATCCTTGCCCTGTTGGTCGTGCTGTGGCGCGTGCCCTTCCCGTTCCTACCGATCCACGTGACCATCACGGGATGGTTCACGATCGGCATTCCGGCGTTCCTGCTGTCCTTGGCGCCGAACAACGAGCGTGCGCGACCCGGATTCGTCCAGCGCGTGATGCGGATCGGGCTGCCTGCCGGAGGAATCGTCGCGGTCACGACGTTTGTGACCTACCTGATCCTCGGCGGTGGACACCACCTTGGCACCCCAGAGTCCACCCAGGTGTCGACCGCGACCTTGGCCTGCTTGATCGTCGGGGCGACCTGGGTTTTGTCCGTGGTGGCGCGCCCCTACCAGTGGAGCCGTATCGCGCTCGTGGCGGCCGCCTACGCCGCCTATGTCGCGATCTTCCTCATGCCCTGGACGGCGCACCTGTTCCAACTGGACACCTCGAACAGCGCCATGATGAGCACCGGCCTGGTGATGGGGCTGGTGGCCGCCGTCCTCGTGGAGGCGTCGTGGTGGATCAGGGCGAAGGTGTTCGGGGCGCCCGCGCGCTTGTGGGCCCCCCGAGACGCGGCCACCACGCCCGAGGGCGGTTCACCCGCGCAGGGGTGAACCGCGTGCCCTGCGAGGGTCAGCCCGCGACGCGGGCCGCGATCGCATCCCCAATCTGGGAGGTGCTGCGAGCGGCGGTGCCACGCTGAGCAACGTCGGCGTCCACGGCCCGCTCGATGGCGGCCGCTTCGGCCGGACGGCCCAGGTGATCCAGCAACAGCGCCATGGAGGAGATCGTGGCGGTCGGGTCGGCGATGCCCTGGCCTGCGATGTCCGGGGCGGAACCATGAACCGGCTCGAACATCGAGGGGAAGGCTCCCGTCGGGTTGATGTTGGCCGAGGCTGCCAGCCCGATGCCGCCGGTCACGGCCGCAGCCAGATCGGTGATGATGTCGCCGAACAGGTTGTCGGTGACGATGACGTCGAAGCGCTGCGGGTCTTGGACGAGCATGATCATGGTGGCGTCCACATGCAGGTAGTCGGTGGTGACGTCGGGGTACTGCGCGGCGATCTCGGTGAAGATCCGGTTCCACAGGCCGCCAGCGTTGACCAAGACGTTGTGCTTGTGCACGAGCGTGACCTTCTTACGACGGCGCATGGCTCGCTCGAAGGCGTCGCGCACGACACGCTCGACACCGCGGGCCGTGTTGACCGAGACCTCGTTGGCGACCTCGGCGGACGTGCCGCGGGCCAAAGAACCCCCCACGCCCGCGTAGAGGCCTTCGGTGCCTTCGCGGACGACGGTGAAGTCGATCGGCCCGCGCGCGACGACCGCGTCAGACAGCGGAGTCACGACACCGGGGTACAGCTTGGAGGGACGCAGGTTGACGTAGTGGTCGAAGGCGAAGCGGAGCTTGAGCAGGAGGCCGCGCTCCAGCAGACCTGACGGGATGGCGGTGCTGCCGGGAGCGGCGCCGACCGCCCCGAGGATGATCGCGTCGACCCCAGCCAGTTCTGCCAACACGCTGTCGGGGAGAACCTCACCGGTGCGCTGCCAGCGCTCGGCGCCCAGATCGTAGGCGACGTATTCGAAGGCGTCGGCCCCTGCAGCGGCCTTGAGCACCTTCACGCCCTCGGCAACGACCTCGGGCCCGATGCCGTCGCCCCCGATCACGGCGATGGTGGGACGCGGTGCGGCAACGGTGTCGGTCATGGAGTCAGCCTAGGGAGGGAGAGTGTCCGTGGACGAATCTGTCTCGCTGCTCGGGCCGTCATCGCGTGGGTCGCAGGGTGGTCTTCCCGCCCCGGGAAACGCCGTGCGCGATACCCTGTCGGACATGTCCGTGACGTTCGAGATCTCGCCCAATCCCTCGCCCCGCACCGATGCGGAGGTGGCCGAGCTCGTCAAGGATCCGGGCTTTGGCCGCTACTTCACCGACCACATGGCCCAGATCGCGTGGACGAAGGGGCAGGGCTGGCATTCAGCCAAGATCGTGCCGTATGGCCCGATCGCCTTGGACCCGTCCGCGGCGGTCCTCCACTACGGCCAAGAGATCTTCGAGGGAATGAAGGCCTACCGTCACGAAGACGACTCGGTGTGGCTGTTTCGACCCGAGCGCAACGCACGGCGGTTCCAGACGTCGGCCGCCCGGCTCATGCTGCCGGAACTGCCCACGGATCTGTTTGTCGACGCGGCGCGCGAACTGGTTTCCATCGACGCGCGCTACGTGCCTCCGGCAGCCGGCGAGCACAGCCTCTACCTGCGTCCGTTCATGATCGCCTCCGAAGCATTCTTGGGAGTGCGCGCCGCCGAGGAAGTCACCTTCTACGTCATCGCGTCGCCGGTGGGCCCCTACTTCGCGCAAGGCGTGACGGGCGTCGACATCTGGGTCACCGACCGGTGGGCTCGGGCAGGCATCGGCGGTACCGGGGCGGCCAAGTGCGGCGGGAACTACGCGGCAAGCCTGATCGCCCAGTACGAGGGTTATGAGCACGGCTGCAATCAGGTGATGTTCATCGAGGCGTCCGAAAAGGACCGCGTCGAGGAGCTGGGCGGCATGAACGTCTTCCTCGTCGGAGCCAACGGCGAACTCGTGACGCCCGCACTGACCGGCACCATCCTGGACGGCATCACCCGCGACTCGATCCTGACCGTGGGTGAGTCCCTGGGTCTCAAGCCAGAGCAGCGCCGGTTGTCGGCGTCTGAGGTCTTCTCGGGGATCGCGGACGGAACGTTCGTCGAGGCCTTCTGCTGTGGGACGGCGGCCGTGATCAGCCCGATCTCGGGGTTCGTGACCGACAAGGGCGAGTACCGTCCGCAGGGTCAGGGATTCGCCACGACGCTGCAGATCCGCAACGCGGTCCTCGACGTGCAGTACGGCCGCACGCCTGATGAGTACGGCTGGCTGCAGCGTGTCGTCTAGATTGGTGGCGTGACCTACTCCGTACCGCCGCAACCGCGAGGCAATGCGTGGCTGGGCGGCGCCTTAGGCGTGCTGACCGGCGTGCTCGTGCTCGGCCTGGCATGGTTCGCATTGGGCGGTCCAGCTTCGGCTCGTCCGGCACCCTCCCCGTCCGCTTCTGCCCCCTCGGCGACGCCGCGTCCCTCGTCCACGAAGGGGTCGGCGTCACCGTCGGCGACCCCCAGCGCCACGCCGTCAGCCACCCCGAGCGCTGACGTTCCCGGCATTGTTCGCGAACTGCCCGCACGTAGTTGGGTGACGGTGCTGGATTCGTTGCCGCAGCAAGGGACGGCGCCAGAGGCGGCCGTGGCGCGGGCCTCCGATCTCAGCAAGGCAGGCTTCACCGTGTCGGCTGTGGACACCAACGGTCTGGCAGGCCTGAATCCAGGTTTCTTCGCCATCGCTGTGACAGGGCTGGGGTCGCAGGCGGACGCCTACACCGTCTGTGACCGTATGGGCATCCCGCGTGGTGCCCGTTGCTACCCGCGGGAGATCCAAGGCGCGCGGTGACGATGCGACGGCGCGACCTCCTGGCCGCGGGAGCGCTCCTCCCGCTGAGCTTGTGGGCCGCCCCGACGGCGAGTGCCGCACCTCGCGCACCCGACATCCAACCCCGGGAAGCGTGGGCCCAGGGGTTGGCGCCGACCCGGGCCCTGGAGCCCGAGCGTGACGTCCGATTCCTGCTGGTCCATCACACGCAGACTCCTGCGGATGCACCGGAGGCGATCACACGCAGACTCCGCAGCATCTACGCCTTTCACACCGGGCGCGAACGGGGATGGGCCGATGTCGCGTACAACTTCTTCGTCGACCCTTACGGAACGATCTGGGAGGGGCGGGCCGGGAGTATCGCGGGGCCAGTGCGTGGTGACGCGACCGGTGGTTCGCAAGGCTTCGCCGAGTTGGTGTGCTTCGTCGGGGACTTCACGCACGAGGCTCCGACGAACCTCGCACTGGAGGCGATGACCAGCCTGCTGACCTGGTTGGCGAACAGGGATGGGCTCGCCATGAACGAGACCGTCAGCTTCGTTTCGCGCGGGTCGAATCGCTGGCCCGCCGGGGCGACAGTGACCACGGCACCGATCGCCGGGCATCGCGACATGTCGCTCACAGCCTGCCCCGGGGACGCCCTGTACCCGCTTGTGGCCACCCGCCTGCTTCCCGATGTTCAGCGTCGGCTGGCTGGCCCCCCAGCAACTCCCGAGGAGCCACCTGCCGACAGCGCCTCACCACTGCCCAGCTCAGCCTCGACACCGGAGCCCAGCACGCCAACCCAGGCGTCCCCGGACGCGGACCTTCCGCTCCGAGGGATCGGGGTGGCCATGACGATCACGGGAGCGTTGGGCGTAGCCCTCGCCCAGCGCATCGGTGGCGCGTCAGCCGAGGAGAATGAAGGCCAAGACGATACTGCCGACAACGATGGTCGCAAACAGGCCGATCACAAACGCGCGTAACGTCGACGAACCGCTCGGCGCAGGGGGAGCGGACACGGCGGCCACCACGGGTGTGGGGCTGGGCCCGGGGACGGGCGCCCAGGCGTCCTGACCGCCAAGAGAGTGGGGGTAGGGCGGCACGTCCGGCAGAACTTGCGTGCGCTCCGGCGTGGCCGCCGGTTCCCGGAAGAGGGCAAACGGGGCGGCTGCACCCCAGGGTGCAACCGACTCCTCCTCGCGGGGCAGCGGGAGCGCCTGGGTCGCGTCGAAGGGTGACGTTGCGTCATGCGGCGAGGACGGGAGCGACCGAGTCGGCTCATGATCGACGTCTGGCGCGGCGAAGGGCTGCGTGGCGCCCAGGTCGAGGGCAGCGGGTTGGGGAGAAAGCGGGGCCTGGTTCGTCTCCTCGACCGGCGGGTCGGGGACGTGGACCCGCTCTGGCAGCCGCGGGATCGGGCCTGTCTCCTCGACGGGATCTGGCGCCGCCAAGGCGGGCGCCGTCGGAAGGGCGTGGAGGGGAAGCACGATGGTGGAGGTGGCTTCCTCCGTGGTCAGGGGTGGCTCACGCAGCACCGTCGCCGGCGCCGGGCCAGGGGTGGCCTGGAAGTGGTGCACCAAGGTGGGCAGCAAGGCTTGACTGCGCACTGGGGGGACCAGGAACGTCAGCCGCGAGGCCAGCCCGATGCTGAACCGCACCCAGGATTCCCCGCCCAACTGCACGGTGCTGTAGGTCGCAGGTGTACCCGGGGTGACGGACACGGTGGCGTGCTGGTCTGTCCCCGAGGCGTCGCGCCACACGAGGCCAGCGGCTTCGGGCTGGAGGACCAATGCCCCGTAGTCGATGCGCTCCCCGGCGACACCGACAGGGATGATGTAGGAGATGGCTTGGCGTTCGTCGATCACCTTGGTGAACCGCGACGCACCCCCGGTGAGAACCTGGCGGGAGAGGGCGGCGAACCTCTCGTCGAACGGCGCGAGATCCAAAGCCGTCACCGCGGCACGGCTGATCCGATCAGCGAGGTCGGGCATGGCTGGGCGCTCCCTTCGTCATCGTCAGCATAGTGGCGCGCCGCTTGGCGAAGGGAGCGCGAGGGTCTCAGGCCAGTGCCGCTACGGCAGCGTCGTAGTCAGGTTCGGTCGTGATCTCAGGCACGACTTCGGTGTAGAGCACCGCGCCGTCGGCGCCTACCACGACCACGGAGCGCGCATTGAGACCGGCGAGGGGGCCGTCGGTCATCAAGGTGCCGTAGGCCTGGGGGAACGAGGACCGGAAGGTGGAACCGGTGGCGACGTTCTCGATGCCCTCGGCGCCGCAGAACCGACCCAGCGCAAACGGGAGATCGGCGGACACGCAGACCACTGCGGTGTTCTCGAGGGAGGCGGCCAGTTCGTTAAAGCGGCGCACGCTGGTGGCGCACACGCCGGTGTCGACGCTGGGGAAGATGTTCAAGACGACGCGCTTGCCGGTGAGATCGCTCAGCGCGATGTCACCGAGATCGGCGCCCGTGAGGGTGAAGTCAGGTGCCTGCTGACCGACGGTCGGCAGATCGCCCACGGTGTGGACGGGAGTTCCCTTGAATGCAGTCTCAGCCATGCCCCCGTTTCTAGCACGCCGGTCCCAATCGGGTCGATGCTCGACCTGTCACCGGGGCGTGGCTGCAGTCGGGAACTCCCATCTCGTTCGCTGAGAGACTTGCGTCCGCGAGGTGGGACGTGACCATACTTTCGCGATTGGCCTGCGGAACGCCGGCCGGACACCGTGACGAAGGAGCCGATGACCGTGCTGCCAGTAGCGCCCCCCACCTTCCATCTGTACGACACCACACTCCGCGACGGCGCCCAACAAGAGGGCCTGCGGCTTTCGGTGAGTGACAAGCTCAAGATTGCACGGGTCCTCGACGACTGGGGTGTGGGATTCATCGAAGGAGGATGGCCTGGAGCTAACCCCACCGACACGGCGTTCTTCGCTGCGGCGGCGGCCGGGGAACTGTCGCTGCGCAACGCCACACTCGCGGCATTCGGGGCGACGCGACGGGCGGGTAGCACCGCGTCCAGCGACCCCCTGATCCGAGCGCTCCTCGACGCGGAAACCGAGGTCGTCTGCGTGGTGGCCAAGAGCCATGACGAGCACGTCCTGCGAGCCCTGCGCACCGATCTGTCTGAGAACCTCGCCATGATTGCAGACACGGTGTCGTTCCTCACGGGCGAGGGACGACGGGTCTTCGTCGACGCCGAGCATTTCTTCGATGGCTATCGCGCCAATGCCGCCTATGCGCTCCAGGTCGTCGAGGTTGCTGCCCAGGCGGGCGCTGAGGTCGTCGTGTTGTGCGACACCAATGGGGGCATGCTGCCCTCCCAGATGGGCGAAGTGGTGGCCGCTGCAGTCCAGGGGGGAGCCCACATCGGAATCCACTGCCACAATGACACCGGCTGCGCCGTAGCCAACTCGCTGGCCGCCATCGAGGCGGGTGCCATGCATGTCCAGGGGACGATCAACGGCCACGGTGAGCGAACAGGCAACGCAGACCTCATCACGGTCGCAGCCGACCTCAGCCTCAAGTACGGCTGGCCTGTGCTCAGCGACGAGAGCCTGGCCCGCTCGACGGCAGTGAGCCATGCCGTCGCCGCGATCACGCACGTAGCCCCCAATCCTCGCCAGCCCTATGTGGGGGCGTCAGCGTTCGCCCATAAGGCGGGCCTGCACGGATCGGCGATCAAGGTGGACGCCAACCTCTACCAGCACATCGATCCGCGCCGGGTCGGCAACGACATGCGGATGCTGGTCTCCGACATGGCAGGCCGGGCCAACATCCAACTCAAGGGCGACGAACTGGGCTTCGACCTGTCCGACCGCGACCTCGCCGCACGCATCACCGAGGTCGTCAAGCAGCGGGAAATGGAAGGCTATTCCTACGAGTCCGCCGACGCGTCCTTCGATCTGTTGTTGCGTCAGGAGACAGGGGCCCTCGACCCTGCTTTCGAGGTGCTGCGCTGGCGGGCTCTCACCTCGGATGACGTCACCGACGACGGCGACTCCGAGGCGACCGTCAAGGTCCGCGTGGATGACCAGGTGCTGGCCCGCGTGGGGGAGGGCTTTGGCCCGTTGAATGCCCTGGATCATGCGCTGCGCGCCGCCCTGGAGCCCAGCCACCCCGAAGTGGCCGGGTTCGAGCTGACCGACTACCGGGTGCGGATTCTGGAGACGGGGCATGGGACCGACGCCATCGTCCGCGTCCTCATCGACACGACCGATGGCGAGCGCAGTTGGACGACCGTCGGCGTCGGCACGAACGTGGTCGAGGCGTCCTGGGAGGCGTTGCATGACGCCTACCTGTGGGGACTCCTCGACGCTCCGCAGTCCATGCAGCGGGCTCGGTAGTCTGGGCGCATGACGAACGCTCCAGATGGGCAGTTGCGGATCGGCTATGCCGAGCGTGACGCCGCTGTGGCGCAACTGCGTGACGCGGCTGCTGAGGGGCGGCTGACGCTGGACGAACTGGAGGGCCGGATCGGGTCCGCGCTGGCAGCCCGGACCCGTGACGAATTGCGTCTGTTGCTGGCCGACCTGCTGCCCCACCAGCAATTGGAGGCCGCGATCAATCCTGCAGCGCTCCTCGTCTCGGCCGGGGAGCCGGGGTGGAGTTGGCAGGATCCGCTGGTCCTTACCGCACGCTGGGATGACGTGTTTCGTGGCGGCCCCTGGGCGGTCCCGCCCTTTCTTGAGCTGAATCCTGTGGCTGGCAACGTGAAACTCGATTTCGTGGACGCGCGTACCTCCACGCCGGTCATTGACGTCAACATCATCGGGGGAGCAGGGGACGCGATCCTGGTCGTCCCCGGAGGCTGGGGTGCTGACGTGTCACGTATGGATAAGGGCTTGGGTTCGGTGAAGTCGTCGGTGGACGCCCGGCCGTCGGGAACCTTCCCGCTCCTGGTGGTGCGTGGTCGCACGACACTGGGGTCGATTCGGGTGCGGCACCCGAACTGGTGGGACACCAAACAGCGTGAGCGCCGGTTGGGGCGTGGCGGCGGAATCGTGTCGAAGAACTGAGCGTCTCGCCCTGCGGGGAGACGGTGGATCGGGAGCCGGGTCGGTAGCCTGACCCCATGCGCATCGCTCGATTCGTCCACGACGACACCATCGGGTTCGGCACCGTCGAACTCGCCGACGACGCCGGGGAGCATCCCGACACCCTTCAGGTGCTCAGCGGGGACCCGCTGGTGGGGCCCGTCAGCTACACCGGTCAGCGCTGGCATCTCGATGATGTGCGCCTGGTCGCCCCGGTTATCCCTCGCAGCAAGATCGTCGCTATCGGGCGCAATTACGCGGCGCACGCGGCCGAGTTCGATCATGAAGTCCCCGCGGTCCCGATGGCGTTCTTCAAGCCCAACACGTCGGTAATCGGCCCCGGTGAGCCGATCATCTACCCCACGCAGACCACGGCGGTGGACCACGAGGCGGAGTTGGCGATCGTCATCGGGCGCATCTGCAAGGACGTGCCTCCCGAGCGTGCCGCCGAGGTGATCTTTGGCTACACGGCCGCCAACGACGTCAGCGCCCGCGATCTCCAGGAATCCGACGGGCAATGGGCCCGGGCGAAGGGCTTCGACACCTTCTGCCCCCTGGGGCCGTGGATCGTGACCCACCTCAGCATCGAGGAGGCCTCGCACCTGGGGGTGCGCGCGGTCGTCCGGCGTGGTGAGCAGGTCATCGAGCGTCAGGATTCGACGACCGCCAACATGGTCCATGGCATCGCTGACCTGGTTTCCTTCGTGTCAGCGTTCACGACGCTGCTGCCCGGGGACGTCATTTTGACCGGAACCCCCGAGGGTGTGGGGCGTATCGAGCCCGGCGACGTCGTCGACGTCGAGATCGAGGGTATCGGGACGCTGTCCAATCCGGTCGTGGCCTACGAGGCATGAGCGCGCGGCGGAACCGGCGTCGCCGGGGCAATCCCGCTGCCAACACGCAGGCTCAGGCAGCCCCACCGCAGAAGCGGACCTCGGCTGTCCGCGCATCACGCGGACCGCTGGCTCGATGGGTCGCGACGTTCGCGACCGAGAAGATCCCGGCGGGAGTCGACTATCCGCATGCTCTGCGGACCACCACCGCCAATCCGTTCACGTCGCTGCTGGGCGTCACCGTGGGCCTGGTGTCGTTCATGATCCTCACACCCCTGCTCGTGGAGGCCCTCGCGCGCGCCTATTGGCTCGCGGTCGGCTCTCCCGGGGAGTTCTCGACCACCCGCCAGGCGCTGGTGTCCTACGAACTGCCCTTTGGGCTCGTGGTGGGACACCTGGGATTGGCGAGCCTGATCCCCATCTCGTTCGCCTTGGTGTTGTTCGTTCATCGGGTCCGCCCCGGCATCCTGAGTTCCGTGGCGATCGGGCTGCGCTGGCGGTGGCTGGCGCTGTGTCTCGTGATCGCCTTCGTGTCGCTGTGGGTGGTGCTCGCGGTGCAAGGCCTCCTCGGATCTGGCGGAACAAACTTTGCGCTCAACCCACAGTCGGGGGCGGTGTGGTTCCTGTTGATCATGCTCGTGACGACGCCGTTGCAGGCTGCGGCGGAGGAGTATTTCTTCCGCGGATATCTGATGCAGTCGTTGGGTTCGATGATCATCTCCCCGTGGTTCGGGATTGTGACCTCGGCAGCGGTTTTCACCCTGTTCCATGGATCCCTGGACCCAGCCCTGATCGTTGACCGGTTCGCTTTCGGGGTGCTGGCAGGCTGGCTGGTGGTGCGTACGGGAGGGCTGGAGGCGGGAATCGCCGCTCACGTGGCCAACAACGTCACCTCGTTCGGCCTCGCCGCCTTGACCTCCTCGGTGGCACAGGTCAAGGCGATCAGCGAGATCACCTGGGTGGCGGCTGGCTGGGACATTGCCCGGTTCGCCGTCTTCGCGGTCCTCATCGTCTGGTTGTCGCGTGGGGTCAAGCCGCAGACGCTGACGCCAGCGCCCTAGCGGTCTCCGGTTGGCATCCGGTTTGGAGCAACGGCTGGGTGTGCAGTAAGGTCTTACCTCGCTGGCTCAGCCTGGTCAGCCCCGCTCAATCGAGAAGAACGAGTGGTGTGTGAAGGGGTATGGGGTAATTGGCAGCCCGCCGGATTCTGATTCCGTCAGTCTAGGTTCGAGTCCTAGTACCCCTGCTGGGAGTGATTCGCGTGAGCCTCAGGGCTCTGGTAATCTCTCCCGGGCACCGAGAACGGTGCGAGCTGGCCCCGTTGTGTAGCGGCCTAGCACGCCGCCCTCTCAAGGCGGTAGCGCGGGTTCGAATCCCGTCGGGGCTACCAGCTTGAACGGCCCGGCCGGACTTTCGTCCAGTCGGGCCGTTCGACGTTTGAGCGCGAAGCGTTCAGGATTCCCCACCGCTGCGGCGCAGGACTTCGGAGAGCCGCTCTGCAGCAGCCATGACAGCGGGCGCGTGCAGCCGGCCAGGCTGGCGGGTCAGGCGTTCAATGGGGCCGGACACACTCACGGCTGCGATCACCTTGCCGGCGGGGGAGCGGACCGGTGCGGACACCGACGCGACACCCGCCTCGCGCTCCCCGACGGATTGCGCCCAGCCGCGGCGCCGGACGGTCGAAAGAGCAACGGCGGAGAACGTCGCATTCGTCAGCCCGCGCTGAATGCGCTCCGGTTCCTCCCACGCCAGGAGCACCTGGGCGGCCGAACCCGCGTTCATGGTCAGCTGGGTGCCGACGGGGATGGTGTCCCGCAGGCCCACAGGACGCTCGGCAGCGGCCGCACAGATGCGGAAATCGCCCTGGCGGCGGAAGAGTTGAGCCGACTCGCCAGTGATGTCCCGAAGCCGAGCCAAGACCGGCCCCGCGGTGGCCAGAAGGCGATCCTCCCCGGCGGCTGCGGCGAGTTCAGTCAGGCGCGGGCCCAAAACGAACCGCCCCTGAAGGTCGCGGCTGACGAGGCGATGGTGTTCCAGCGCCACCGCCAGGCGATGAGCGGTGGGGCGGGCCAGGCCCGTGGCGGTCACGAGCCCGGCTAGAGTGGTAGGGCCCTGTTCGAGGGCGGTGAGCACCTGAGCGGCCTTGTCAAGGACGCCGACTCCCGATGAACTGTCCATACTCTGATACTGCCGTCTCGTTATGTGACACGCAAGTTGTACTGTGTGATTCCCACCGCGGGGACTCGCTCGCGGAGATCCTGAGGAGAAGGGAACGTAACCGATGGGCCAAACCCTCGCCGATAAAGTATGGCAAGACCACGTGGTGCGCAGCGCTGCGGGAGAGCCGGACCTTCTCTACATCGATCTGCACCTCGTCCATGAGGTGACCAGCCCGCAAGCGTTCGACGGCCTGCGCCTGGCCGGACGACGCGTCCGCCGTCCTGAACTGACGCTGGCCACCGAAGACCACAACACCCCCACCGAGAACATCCTGCTGCCCATCGCGGATCCCGTCTCACGCCTGCAGGTGGACACCCTGCGCAAGAACGCTGCTGAGTTCGGCATCCGGATTCACAGTCTCGGCGACAAAGACCAAGGGGTCGTCCACATCATCGGGCCCCAGTTGGGTGTGACCCAGCCCGGGATGACGATCGTGTGCGGGGATTCCCACACCTCCACGCACGGGGCTTTTGGCGCGTTGGCGTTCGGGATCGGCACCTCTGAGGTCGAGCATGTCCTCGCAACGCAGACGCTCAGCCAGGCCCCAGCCAAGAGGATGGCGGTCAACATCAACGGCGACCTGCCCGAGGGCGTCACCCCCAAGGATGTCGTCCTTGCGCTGATCGCCAAGGTCGGCACCGGCGGCGGCCAGGGCTACATCGTCGAGTATCGCGGCACCACCATCGAGAACATGTCGATGGAGGGCCGGATGACCATCTGCAACATGAGCATCGAATGGGGCGCCAAGGCGGGCATGATCGCCCCCGACGCGACCACGTTCGCCTACCTCAAGGGGCGTCCGCACGCGCCGGAGGGTGCTGAGTGGGACGCTGCCGTCGCCTACTGGCAGACGCTGCGTACCGACGACGACGCGGTCTTCGACGCGGAGGTGGACATCGATGCCAGCGCATTGACGCCGTTTGTGACGTGGGGAACCAATCCCGGGCAGGGGATCGGCCTGGGGGATGTCGTGCCCTCGCCGGACGACTTCGCGGACCCGGTCGCGCAGTCCGCCGCTGAGCGAGCGCTGGAATACATGGACCTCACGGCGGGGACGCCCATGAAGAGCATCGCCGTGGACACGGTCTTCCTCGGGTCCTGCACCAACGGGCGCATCGAGGACCTGCGATTGGCTGCCGAGGTCATCGCTGGTCGCAAGGTCGCCGACGGCGTCCGGATGATGGTCGTTCCGGGGTCGGCTCGGGTGCGGATGCAGGCGATGGAAGAAGGCCTGGACGCCATCTTCACCGAGGCCGGAGCCGAATGGCGCGAGGCCGGATGCTCCATGTGCTTGGGCATGAACCCCGACCAGCTCAAGCCTGGGGAGCGGTCCGCGTCCACGTCCAACCGCAACTTCGAAGGGCGCCAGGGCAAGGGTGGGCGCACCCACCTGGTCAGTCCTGCCGTCGCCGCAGCCACAGCCGTGCGCGGCACCCTGAGTGCCCCCGACGACCTGAAGGAGAACTGAGCATGGACGCGTTCACCACCCACGCAGGAGTCGGCGTTCCGCTGCGTCGCAGCAATGTTGACACCGACCAGATCATCCCCGCCGTCTACCTCAAGCGGGTCACGCGGTCCGGCTTTGAGGACGGGCTGTTTGCCGCCTGGCGCAAGGATCCGGAGTTCGTGCTCAACGACGACGCCTATCGCGCGGGCAGCGTGCTGGTGGCCGGTCCCGACTTCGGTACGGGGTCCTCACGCGAGCACGCGGTATGGGCCCTCCAGAACTACGGCTTCAAGGTCGTCATCGGCAGCCGCTTCGGCGACATCTTCCGGGGCAACTCCGGCAAGGCTGGGCTTCTGGTCGCCGTGGTGGATCAGGACGTCGTCGAGGCGCTGTGGGACTACCTCGAGGCCTCCCCGGGCGTTGAGATCGCCGTATCCCTGGAGGACAAGACGATCGTTGCCGGGAGCGATACTTACCCGTTCACGATTGATGACTACACACGGCACCGTCTGCTGAATGGTCTCGACGACATCAGCCTCACGCTGCAGCACGAAGCGGAGATCGCCGCCTACGAGGCGCAGCGTCCGTCCTGGAAGGTGAAGACGATTCCGGCCAAGGTCGCTAACTGACGTAGCGATCCCCTGTGGGGGGGGAGGTGCCAGCGGCGCCTGCCCCCACATCGCTGTCTGGGCCCTTCCTGTGACCGGTGGCGGTGCACGCTCAGGCTCGTCCCTCGCTAGGCTGGTGCTCACCCGAGCTTCGACGGAGGAACCACCCATGCAACAGTCCACTCGGACGCGTGTCGCCATCATCTTCGGGGGTGTGAGTTCCGAGCACGACGTGAGCTGCCTGACCGCAGGCGGCGTGGTTCGCGCGATCGACCCGCAGCGATTCGAGGTCATCGGCATCGGGATCACCCCATCGGGGCGCTGGGTGCAGGTCGATACCGCCGATCTGCTCGCCTTGAACGTCTCCGAGGATGGGCTCCCGCGGTTGGATGAGTCCCGCCCTGAGGCCGTCCTCATCCGCCGAGATGGGGGAGGCCGCATCGCGACCGTGCAGGGCGACCGACTGGTCGATGCCCGTGACTTCGATGTGGCGTTTGCTCTCTTGCACGGTCCGTTCGGGGAGGACGGCACGATTCAAGGCCTCTTCGAGATGATGGGGATCCGCTACGTCGGGGCCGGTGTTGCCGCGTCGGCGATCGGCATGGACAAGGACCTCATGAAGTCGGAACTGCGCTCGGCTGGCCTGCCGGTGTGTCCCTGGGTCACGATTACGGCAGTGGGATGGCGCGGCGATCAAGCCTCGATTCTGCGCCGGATCGAAGCTGACCTGACTTTCCCCGTCTATGTGAAGCCCGCCCGCGGTGGTTCCAGCGTCGGGATCAGCCGCGCGGCGACCTCCGAGGATGTCCCGGGCGCCATTGAAGAGGCGTTGCGCTGGGATCCCAAGGTGATCGTGGAGGAGGGATTCGTCGGCGCTCGTGAAATCGAAGTGGCAGTGTTGGACGTCCGCGACGGCACCGCCCCGCGGGTGTCCCTCGCCGGTGAGATCGTCATGCATACCGATGACGCCTTCTACGACTATCAGGCCAAGTATCTGCCGCAGGGGCAGGTCGATCTTGTCGTCCCGGCGCCGGTGGATGCCGCTCTGCTCTCACGAATCCAGAAGACCGGGGCCCGAGCTTTCCGGGCGATGGGCGCGGAAGGCTTGTCACGGGTCGACCTGTTCGTGACGGCCGACGAAGAGGTCTTCGTCAACGAACTCAACACCATGCCCGGTTTCACGCACCTGTCGATGTATCCGGCCCTGTGGGAGGCCACGGGGCTGTCCTATGCCGACCTGATCGCCGAACTCGTCGACCTGGCCCTGTCCCGGCCGACCGGGCTGCGCTGATGGCGCGCACCGTGGCCGATGCCGGGGAGTTCGGGCTCATCGCGGAGTTCACTCACGGCGTGGAGATGCCGGTGGGGGTCTCGGTGGGACCGGGCGATGACTGCGCCGTTTTCACTCCCCGGGGCGACGTCGTGGTCAGCACGGATTCCATGATCGAGGACGTCCATTTCAAGCGGGTCTGGTCGGGCGCGGGCGATGTCGGACGCAAGGCGATCGCTTCTGCCGTGGCTGACGTTGAGGCTATGGGTGCTCGCCCGACCGGCGTTGTGGTCGCCTTGGCGCTCCCGGCCGACACGCCCCACGACTGGGCTTTGGAGTTTGGGCGGGGGGTCCGCGCCGAGTGCGAGACCTCCGGGGCAGCGCTCCTGGGTGGCGACCTCACCAAGGCGCCGGTGATCGGTGTCACGGTCACAGCGCTGGGGGATCTGGAGGGACGCCCGCCCGTGCTGCGGTCGGGAGCTCGCCCCGGCGATGTCGTCGCCTACATCGGGCGCCTCGGCATGGCCGCCGCGGGCCTCGCCGTGCTGACGCGTGGATTCCGCTCACCGGGGGCGGTGGTGCGCGCCCATCGGGTGCCAGAGCCGCCTTATGGCCAAGGTGCCCTCGCGCTCGCCGCTGGCGCTACAGCGATGATCGATTGTTCCGACGGGCTGTTGGCCGACCTGGGTCATATCGCGGAGGAGTCCGGCGTCAGCATCGATCTGCTGGCGGATCGCCTCGACGTCGATGAGGCGCAAAAGACGGTCGCGGCCGCGATCGGTGGGGGAGATCCGCTGGTGTACATCCTCACCGGCGGCGATGACCATGCCTTGCTCGCCACCTTCCCGGCCACCACAGCGGTGCCCGAAGGGTGGACAACGATCGGGAATGTGCGCAGCCTCGACGAGGGTGAGGCGCCCGGTGTGACCGTGGGTGGGAGCCCCTGGGAGAGCGACGCGGGCGGGTGGCGTCACTTCTGACCGGGGCGACCCCGGCGTGGATGGTTGGCCCGCGCGACGAGGGTTGTTACTCTGCGGGACATGGCGACCCGCGCGTCTTCCCCCTCGCGGAGCCGTTCGAATGCATCTTCGCGCTCGGCGGCTTCACGCGGCGGAAGCAAATCTCAGCAGTCCCGCCGACCTCCCCAGAAGTCCGGAGGGGGCCTCGGTGGCTTCTTCGCTGCGCTCGGACGCGGCTTGGCCGCCCTGTGGCGGGGGATCGCGGGCCTGATCGGTGGCGCGGTACGCAGCCTCGGCGTCGGCGTCCGCGATCTTGACCCGGAGCTTCGACGCGACGGGACGGGCCTGCTCCTCATCGTTGTGGGCGTGGTCGTCGCCGCAGCGTTCTGGTTCATGCTGCCCGGCGCCTTCGGCGAGGGCCTGCGGGCGGGTGTCTCCACGATCTTCGGGGCACCATCCATCGTGTTGCCCTTGGCAGCATTCGGCATGGCTTGGCGCACCCTGCGCGACCCCCGCGCCAACGGGCCCACGGGGCGCCAACCCGTCGGTTGGTTGGTGTTCGCGCTGGGAGTCCTCGGACTGTTCTCGGTCTCGCACGGGGTGCCCACTCCGAGCGAACCCGAAGCGATGCGTGCGGCAGGCGGCATCCTCGGGTTCATCCCCAGTTCGTTCCTGATGGATCTCGGTGACGTGTGGGTCGCCGTGCCGGTCCTCGTCGCAACGGCTTTGTTCGGCGCCTTGGTGATCACCGGAATCCCGCTGCACGAGATCCCCGAACGTGCGCGAGCGCTGCAAGAGCGCTACCGCCGCACCCCGGCCGAGCCGGAGCCTACCTATGGCGTCGATGAGGCCTACGACACCCCGTTGGTCGGGGAGCGTGTCGTGGCCGAGGAGCGCCCGCGTTCGCTGCCCCCGGTGCGCGAGGAATCCAGCAACTTCGATCTCTTCGGCGAGGAAGAGTCCACCCCCGCACGTGGTGACACCCTCCCCGTCACCGCCGGCAAGGCGCCGACCGTGGCCGAACCGGCCGAACTCCAACCGCCAGTGCATTCCAACGAGCCGCTGCGCGCTGAGCAAACGGTCCTCTCAGGGGACATCCAGTACCTGCTGCCCGACCCTGCACAGTTGAAGCCCGGAAGCGCACCCAAGGCTCGTACCGAAGCCTCCGACGCGGTCGTGGACCGTCTTGCGGAGGTATTTCGTCAGTTCGATATCGACGCGGCCGTGACGGGATACACCCGCGGGCCGACGGTGACGCGCTACGAGGTGGAACTGGGGCAAGGCGTCAAGGTCGAGAAGGTGACCGCGCTGGGCAAGAACATCGCCTACGCGGTGGCCTCGGCGGACGTACGGATCCTCAGCCCCATCCCGGGCAAGTCGGCGATCGGGGTGGAGATCCCGAACACGGACAAGGAGATCGTCTCCCTGGGTGACGTGCTTCGCTCAGCGAAGGCCCGCAACGACCACCACCCGATGACCGTGGGGCTGGGCAAGGACGTCGAGGGCGGCTACGTCATCGCCAACCTCGCCAAAATGCCGCACCTCCTCGTGGCGGGCGCAACCGGGTCGGGTAAGTCCAGCTTCGTGAACTCCATGATCACCTCGATCATGATGCGATCCACCCCCGACGAGGTGCGCATGCTCCTGGTCGATCCCAAACGGGTCGAACTGACGAACTACGAAGGCATCCCGCATCTGGTGACGCCCATCATCACCAACCCGAAGAAGGCCGCTGAGGCCCTCCAGTGGGTGTGCCGGGAAATGGATCAACGCTACAACGACCTCGCAGCGTTCGGCTTCCGGCACATCGACGACTTCAACAAGGCCGTCCGGGCCGGCCAGGTGAAGCTCCCCCCGGGTTCGGAACGCGTCCTGGCGCCGTACCCGTACCTGCTCGTGATCGTGGACGAACTCGCCGACTTGATGATGGTCGCCCCCCGGGACGTGGAGGACTCCATCGTCCGGATCACCCAGCTGGCGCGAGCGGCGGGCATTCACCTCGTGCTGGCGACGCAGCGCCCCTCCACTGACGTCGTGACCGGCCTGATCAAGGCCAACGTCCCCTCCCGGTTGGCCTTCGCCACCAGTTCGATGACGGACTCGCGGGTCATCTTGGACCAGCCCGGTGCGGAGAAGCTCGTCGGGCAAGGCGATGGCCTGTTCTTGCCCATGGGCAGTTCAAAGCCGTTGCGCGTCCAGGGCGCCTGGGTCACCGAGCAGGAGATTCGCTCGGTCGTCAAGCACGTCACCGAGCAACTGGCTCCCCAATACCGCGAAGACGTCTCCGCACCGCAAGAGACCACGAAAGTCGCTGAGGACATCGGCGACGACCTGGAACTGGTCTTGGAGGCCGCGCAGTTGGTGGTCAACCTCCAACTCGGATCGACCTCGATGCTGCAACGCAAGTTGCGCGTCGGGTTCGCGAAGGCGGGCCGGCTCATGGACATCCTCGAAACCCGTGAGATCGTCGGGCCGTCCGAGGGCTCCAAGCCGCGGGAGGTCCTGGTCAAACCGGACGACCTCGACGCGGTGTTGAGCAATCTGCAGGAAGGCTGACATGCGTACGGTGCTGGTTACGGGAGGAACCCGGGGCATCGGCCGGGCCGTCGTCGAACTGTTGGCGCCAACCTGGCGGGTGGTGATAGGCGGACGCGATCCGCAAGCCGTCGCGGACCTGGTTGCGCTCTACCCGCACGCCCAGGGCTTCGTGGCGGATCTTGCCGACGCGGATGCGGTCAGGGCGGCCGTCGCACAGTTGGGCGAGGTCGACGCGGTCGTCCATAGCGCGGGAACAGTCGCTTACGGTGCCGCGGAGACCCAGTCGTGGGAGCAGTGGCGTCACGTGCTGGACCTCAACGTGATCGCGGTGGCCGAGTTGACCCGGCTGCTCCTCGGACGCCTGCGCGAGGCGCACGGCCAGGTGGTCGTGCTCAATTCGGGGGCTGGGCTCCACGCCCGGCCCGGCTCAGCGGTCTATGCGGCCTCGAAGTTCGCGCTGCGTGCCTGGGCGGACGCGCTGCGGGCTGAGGAGGCCGGGACGCTGCGCGTCACATCGGTGCATCCGGGGCGCGTGGACACCGACATGCAGCGAACCCTCCAGGCTGCCGAAGGCAAAGAGTACGACACCACGGGAGTCATGGACGTCGCCGCGGTTGCCCAGGCCGTGGCCTTCGCGCTGGAAGCGCCAGCGGACGCCTGCGTGGAGATGATCTCGGTGCGTCCTGCCAGCTGAACAGTCAGCCAACCCCTTCTGCTAGCGCGCGCCCTGTCGGGCAAACGTGAAGGTGATGAGGAAGGACGCCAGCAGCGTCAGACCCGTCAACACGAGGCAGTTGAGGTGGAGCGCCGAGAGGAAGGCATCGGAGGAGGCCATCCGCAGCGCCTGCGCGGCCGGTTCGGGCAGCCCCGCAGCTACTTGCTGAGCCGCCATGATCGACTCCCCGGCTTCCTGCCCATAGCTCGCCCCCGCGGGGAGGGCTGCCCTCAGTTGTTCGCGGTACACATGGGTCAAGATGGAGCCAAGCACGGCGACACCGATCGTGCCGCCGACTTCCCGGATGGAGTCATTGACGCCGGAGGCGACGCCGATCTCGTCGCTGGGGGAGGCCGACAAGATGATGTCGGTGGCGGGTCCCTGTGCCAGGGCCAACCCCATCGCCATGAAAATCATGGCTGGCACCATGACGGCCCAATAGGGATTGGTGGCATCGGCGAAGGATACGATCAAGAACCCGATGCTCATCAACGCCATGCCCGCTGGGATGCAGCGGCCGGGACCAATCTTGCGTGCCAGCACCGGGGCGAGGGGAGAGCAGGCGGCCATCACCACAGCGAAAGGCAAGATGGCCAGCCCTGCCTGGAGCGCGCTATAGCCACGGACTGCCTGGAAGTAGATGGTGATGGCAAAGGTGAACCCGAACAGGGAAAAGAACGCCACACCGATAGCGGAACTGCACGCCGCGACACCTCGAGCCCGAAACAGGCTCAAGTCCAGTAGAGGGGAAGCTACTCGTCGTTCCCATGCGAGGAAGAGCGTTGCCAACGCGATGGAGGCGGCGAGGGCACCGAGGATCGGCCAGGAGGTCCATCCCCATTGCGGGCCCTCGATAATCGCACCGACGAACAGGCCGAGGGCGGCGACCGCAAGGAACACCCCCCAGCCATCGAACTTTCCCCGGCGCTCCCCACGGGATTCGGGGACCAGCCAAGGAGTCACCGCAGCGACGGGCAGCACGATCGCGATGTTGATCGCGAACAGGGACGGCCAGGCAAAACTTTGGAGCAGCAAGCCTCCGAGAACCGGGCCCAGTGCGATCCCCAACCCGGCGGTCGCAGCCCAGAGGCCCACCGCGAGCGCATGATGCTTGGTGCCGTGGAAAATGGTCGAGATCAGCGACAGCGTCGCGGGGAAGACCAGCGCGGCACAGATCCCTAGGAGGGCGCGCAGAGCGATCAGCACCCCGAGGTGGGTGGTGAGAGCGGAGGCGAGCGAGACAGCGGCAAAGCCGAGGAGGCCGGCGATCAGCACGCGGCGTCTGCCCCAGCGATCGCCAAGGTAGCCCCCCGGCAGCATCAAGACCGCAAACACGAGGGTGTAGGCGTCCACGATCCACTGCAACTGGGTGGTCGACGCGTCGAAGGCCCGACCCAGGGTAGGAATGCCGACGTTGATGATCGTGTTGTCCATGACTCCGACCAACTCGGCCAAGCACAGGATCGCCAAAGCGACGAACGGGCGCTTGGCGGCGGGCCGCGCGGGGTGAGACCGGGGGGCATCGGTGGAGGTCATGATGATTCCTTCCTCGTGAGGGGACACAGGTGGGTGCTGGCCTACTGGGCGGATGGGGCCGACGCGACCACGAGAGCTGCAATGACCTGCTGCAGGCGCGTCGTGGGATCGCCGTCAAGGTCGAAGACCAGCCGCAGGGCACCTTCGGAGGCCGAGGTGGTGGTCGTGGCAGGGGTAGCGGCGCGCAGGTGGGCCAGGAGATCGTTGAGATCCGCACCCTCGAGGGTCACGGGGTGACCCAGGTCTGGGGCCGCTACCTCAGGGGGGGCCGCGTTGGGGTGTCGTGCCACCGTGACGGTGTAGCCCGCGCCGTGGAACACCGAAGGCAGGGCGGCGGTGAGCTCTGTGGCTGCTGGATCGCTGGCCAGAGCCAGCAAGCGCGTCAGCGCCCAGAACGCGCCGTCTGCCCCCAGCGTGGTCACCTCACCGGCCGCAAGCCCCGTGCCTGTGCCCGTGGCATCAGGAGCAGCCCGAACATAGCCCAGCACGTGATCGTGCGGTGAGAGGTCTTCAGCACGGCGGACGACAAAGGACACCGAACCCTCCACCGGACGCAGCGGCGCGCCCACCTGCCTGGACCACAGGTCAGCCATCTCCGGGGCGACGAGTGCGTTCACGCCACCGATCACGACCGCATCCGCCTGCGCCTCGTCCAGGATCCCTGTCGCGGCCCAGACCGCAGCACCCCAAGACGACAGGTCGGCATCCACGATGTAGTTGGTGCCGCGCAGGTCAAGGCTGTTCCCCACCCGTCCGGCGACAATGTTGTCCATATAGCCCGGCAACGCGGCCTCCGTCGTGGTGTCGGGGCCTACAGGGAAGGCGTCCTGGAGGCCCGCGCGCCACCCGGTGATGGCTTCGGTAGAAACGCTGCAGAGCCGGGCAGCAGACTCCAAGACGTCCACGAACTCGTCAGCGCGGATGCGTTCATTGCGATCGAGCGAGGCTTGCGAACCCGACGCCGTCGCTACCACTGTCGCGACTCGTTCGGGGATGGACACGGTGCGACCCGTCAACAAGCCTGCGTGCTGCAGCGCATGCAGGCTCGTGCTGAGGAACAGTTGCTGGGCACGGTCGGTCTGTCGCAACGTGCTGGGCGGGATCTTGACCTCCCGAAACGGGAACCGGAAGTCGTCGGCGAGCCCGGTGGGGTGCGCGGCGAGGCCGTCCCAGGCCTGTTGGAAAGCGACCGCGTCGGGAAGCCCCGAGGCGGCGGGGAGGCCGGGCAGCAAGGCAGAGGCGCCCACGACAGCCAGCCACGAAGTGACCTGCTGGGTCTTCGGGGTGGCCGGGGCACTGCCGAGGAGCGCTCGATGATAGGCCGGGTCGAACTCCTCCACCAGAACCGAGGAGTCCACACCGCCAAAGCCGAAGGCGTTGGCAAGCGCCCGTCGCGGATGATCGGGGTGGCGGGGCCACGGGCCGCCCTCAGGCAGCAACCGCAGGCTCTCGGCGCGCTCGGCGAGGGCTGAGGTGGGCTGATCGACCCCGAATGTGGGGAAGAACCGTTGCCCCTGGAAGCTCAACAAGACCTTGACCAAGTTCGCGATGCCAGCCGACGGGAAGCCGTGGCCCACCAGAGCCTTACCCGAACCGATGGTCACAGGATCGGTGCGGCGAGCGTGGGACACCAGGAGCGCCACGGATTCGAGTTCGGTGGTGTCGCCGGTGGGCGTCCCCGTGGCATGAACCTCCACGTAATCCAGATCGCGGGCGCTCAGCCCTGCCTGATCGAGCGCCGCCTGCATGGCCGCAACCTGTCCGCGCGAGGAGGGGGCATAGATCGCCTTTCCGGCCCCATCCGAGCGCGTCGCAGCTCCGCGGATCACACCGATGATGGGGTCCCCTTCGGCAAGGGCCCGGTCCAACCGCTTCAACACGACCGCACCGGAACCCTCCCCGGGGATGAGCCCGTTCGCCGAGGCCGAGAGGGGACGGCTTCCGTCGGGGGAGAGGCCGCCGATCTTGGCAAACGAGACGTTGCCGGCGACGCCCATGTTCGCCATGGTGCCGATGGCGACCACCAGGTCGCGATCGCCCCTCACCAGAGCGGCAATTGCCGCGTCCACCACAAGCAACCCCGAAGCGCAGGCACCGTCGACGAGGGTGGCTTCCCCCGACAATCCCAGTGCTGCGGCCACCACGGGAGCTAGTGCGCTGGCGAGCACGTGCTGCGGGGCGGGCTGGGATGAGCCGAACTGACGGTCAGACGCCTGAGCCCAGGCGTCTCGCCACGCAGCAGCGGTGGTGCCCTGGGGCGTGTCGAGGCATGCCGCGAGGCGTTCATGATGGTCCTCTGCGCGGCGCCGCATCGAATAGTTGGCCAGGGTCTCATCGCCCAGCATGTTGCCCAGATAGATCGCCCCGCGGATCGTGCTGCGCCGTGCCGTGTCGTACCCGGCGGCCTGGAGAGCTTGCAGGGCGGCGTCGATCGCGAACAGTTGCGTCCGGTTCGCCTCCGCAACAACGCGCGCCTGCGCGGCAGTCAAGCCGTAGGGGGTGAAGTCACCGTGATAGTCGTCGACGAACCCGCCCAGGGTGCAGTACGTGCGCTCGGGAGCGTGACGGTCCTTGCTGAAGTAGCGATCGCGATCCCACCGCTTCGCGGGGATCGGGGAGATGCCCGGCGTGCCCGCGAGCAAGTTGCGCCGATACTCCACCAGCGAGGTCGAGGTGGGAGGGAGGACGCACCCAGCACCGAGGATGGCGATGGGCGTCTCAGGAGCGGCAAGGGGGGACATGAGGACTCCGTTCAGGTGTCTGGGGGGTGGGGGATGTCGCCCACAAGTCCGGGTCGACGAGCGGGTCCGTTGTGGCAACGGACAAAATGTGATCGGGGAAGAGGGTGACGCTGATCCGTGCCTGCACGTGCGGGGATCCGGTCGCCTTCGCGGACGCGAACCGAACCGTGTCGGGCGGATCGCCTGGTGACCGGGGGAGAATCCGGAAGCGGCCGTACCCGAAGCTGGGCCGCCCGCAGAGTTTGGCGAGACACTCGATCACGGTCCAATAGACGCTGGCTTGGTCCTCGCTCGAGAGGGACGCGAACGTGTGAGCCGCGACACGGGCCTCCTCGTCGCTGAAGACCGAAGCGACGCTGTCTTGAGCCACGGCGTGGCGGGGCTCGAGGTCGACCGCACAGGGCGATCGCGACAACACGGCAACCGAACAGTCTGCGCAATGCGACACCGAGGCTTGCGCCACGGCGTCCCCGCGGTCGTTCACGATGAGGGGGCGGCCCTGTTCGTCGGGGTCTCCCGATTCCATCCGGGTCACCGTGGGGCGGATCGCAGCGAGATGGTCATCGGCGAGGACAAGGTCTTGGAGACACAGGCGCCCTGTTACCCATTGAGCTCGCCGGTGCGGGTGCCTCAGTCGGGTTAGACCGGCCGCGTCGCACGGTACGGGCCAGTCGTGGGTGGGGTCGGCGTCCACGTCCGTCAGGGCGCGTCCATGCCAGACGGGGCGAACCCGTCCTGCGATACCGACACCCACCTTGACGCCGGGCATCGTGGCGAGTCGGATCTCGCTACGCCGTAGCGTGAGCGAGGCGTGAACGTGCAGCATCGTGGTTGAGCCTGTGCAGGAGGATCCGGTCAACATGGATCAGCGGTCGGCCGTGCAGGTCGGCGACATCAACCCGCATCGCGTACTGCCCGGTGCCGTCGGGGTGGACCTCCACGCATCCGAGGACGTCAGTGCCGTCGTCGGGAAGGTCATCGATCACCGCCTGGTGGACGCTCACCGGGACGATGTGATCACCGAACCGGTGGAAGACGTCGATCAGTGCCAGGCGCCCCACGTTGTCCAGCAGCAACGGCGCCGTCACGAAACGCGCGTTCCCCTCGGGAACAAGCCCCCGCGTGTCAGGCGACGTGGAGAAGCGTCCCGCCAGCAGGCCCCGGCTGGTGCGCCAGGCGTCCTTCATGGTTCGGAAACTGGGGCCAAACGTGATGGTGGCACTGGCCGCGGCGTAATACTCCTCCAGATCGAAGGTGAGGGCACGATCGGCCAGCACCTCCTCCCAGTTCTCTGAGAAGGCGGGCATAGGGTGCCGCGGGACGAACACGGCGCGCGAGCGCTGGCGTCCCGGAACCAGGACCACGCCGCCAGGACTGACGACGTCCGCGGTGATGGCGGTTTCGATCCGATCCGACTGCTCTCCCGAGACGGTGATCGTGAGATCGCTCACGCGCCCGCTGGGGCACTTCAAGAAGTTCTCGAACTGGGCGGAATCGATCATGAGATCGCGACCGTGAGCGGCCAGCGAAGCGGCCTCCGCCATGGCCTCCAGATGGAAGACCCCCGGAAGGGTCGGTGCCCCCTGCACGAGGTGATCGACCAGCATGGTGTCGAGTCGGGGATCGAGCCGACGGCTGAATACGGTGCTGCTGGCGTTGGCCGTTTCCACCAGGGGGAAGGTGCCCGGGTCGACGATGCTGCCATGGTCAATGGGGTGACTGATCGCCTCCCGGTCGGGGGTCAAACAGTCCAGTGCCGAACGTGGCTCATTGGTGCCCAGTGGGCCAAAGATCATGACTTGTGGGTCGTAGCCGCCCCCCGCTAACTCCGCGACGAAATGTCGGCACCCCTCGCTGGGGGAGAGATAGCGAAGGCCTCTTTGGTGTTCCTGCACCTCTTGGACGCTGTGATGGGTGGCCATGCCGACTTCCGCCCAGGCTGTCCAATCGAGGGCCACGATCTGGGTGGAGAGATGCCGTCGGCCGAGATCACTGCACAACGCCGACACGGCGGCCGCGCCTGCGGTGTACTCGGTCTGCCCGTCCATGCCGAAGCGCCCAGAAATGGAGGTGAACGCGACCAGGAAGTCCAGTTCGGCGGGATCAATCGTTCGCAGGAGGTTGTAGAACCCCCCGAGCTTGGTGTCGACCACCTGCTCGGCCAGGGCATAGTTCTTCTTCGGCAAGAGCCCCAAGGACTCCAACCCGGCGGCGTGAACCACTCCACGAATGCCGCCGTGACGAGCGCGGATCCCCGCCATGACCCGCGCCACCTCTGCGGTATCGCTCACATCGCAGGTGACGTACTCCAGGGGGGCCGATTCCGCTGACAGGCGGGTGAGGGTTTGGTGCAGGTGGCGATTGTTCGCGATCCGGCGCAACCGCTGTTGGAGATCCATGGGGCGGCTCTCAGGGTGGTCACGGTGGAGGCTCGCCATGATCTCGGGTTGGGCGGCGGCGAACTCGTCGTCGTTGGCGTTGAGATACGGCTGCGACTCGGGATCGTCGAGGCGCGAGCGCCCCAAGATCACCACTGGGCTTCGACCGGATCGCGTGAGGTTGACCTCGCTGCTCGCGAGAGCGAGCGCACATTCCAACGCGATGCCGCGCGACCCGCCGGAGAACACGATCGCCCCGGACGTGGGTTCGCGGTCGGCCAAGGCTGCGGGAACAGCGACGGGGACGACCTTGATCACGTGGCGTTGATCGCCGAGGTAGCTGACCTCGTCATCGTGGGATCCAGCGGCGAGTTCCCTCACGAGGGCCTGGGCGGCCGCAGCCGCCTCATCGCCATCGACATCGACCAGGCACAGGTGCAACGCGGGGATCTCCTTGGCCACGCTCTTCACGAAGCCGACGCTGAGGCATCCCAGTGCGTCGCCGCCGCCGGTGGCCTTGAGTCCAAACGCACCGCCGCACCGGGTCAGTACGGCGAACACCGCCTGCGAACCCGCATCGCTGAGATCTGCGAAGTACTCCTGACTCACGGCGAACACGAGTGCGTAGTGGGCCCGCCAGGCCTGCGCAAAAGCGGCAGGCTCCAAGCCCAGCACGTCGCGGGCCGCACCGTAGCTGGCGAGGTAGATGATGCCGTCGCGTGGCCCGTGGTGGTGATGCTCGTCGGCGAGGCGCGCAGCGAGGCTGCCGTGATCGACCTCCCCGCTGGGGAGGGTAACCGTGCTGATGAGGACGTCGGCGCCCGCATTCTCCAACAGCGCTCGCGTCTGGTTGGTGAGGTCCTCGTCGTCTGCGGCAACGACGAGCAGACGGCGTCCTCGCAGGTCACGGGGGGTGCGCGGGGACTGCGCGAGATCGCGCACGAGAGCGCGCGGCACGTAGCGGTGCGCACTGTCCTTGACGCTCACCGTGTGCATCTCGCCGTCGTCGGGCACGGGCGCCTGAGGGGTCGCGGTGGTGGTGAGTTGGTGGGCGAGGTCGTTGATGGTGGCGGCGCCGGTGAGGTCGAGGGTGTCTTCGGCGATGGTGTGGCGTGTGGCGATGGTGCCGATGACTTGGGCGCGTTTGACGGAGTCGACTCCGAGGTCGGCTTCGAGGTCGAGGTGGGGTTCGATGATGTCTGCGGGGTATCCGGTGGCGTGGGCGAACTCGGTGATGAACTCGGTGACCAGGTCGGTGGTGGTGAGTGTGGCTTCGTGTGGGGTGGCGTCGGTGGGCGTGCCTGGTTCGGTGGGCGCAACCGACCGGGCCACCGGCTCTGCGGGCCGCTGCGCGGTTCCTCCCCGAGGCACTTGGCCTCGGAGCCTGCGGGGCATCGCCTCCCCGCCGAGATCCGGGTCAGGCTGGCCAAAGCTGAGGCCCGAGGCGAGTTCCTCAATGCTGTGACGAAGATCGCCATAACGAGGGCCAAAGGTCTCTTCCAGGCGGGTACTCACGTCGTGTCGCATGGTCGCGACCAATCCGATGCGCTCCAGCGGTGTGTCCTGCGGAACCGCGAACCTCGGATAAGCAGTCACGGCGCTCACCACGGCCGTGATGTCCGCCGCCGTGACCGGGGAGGCCGATTCCGAAGCGTCGGTGGGGAGAAGGGGAACGCCCACGCTGGTCAGGTAGAGCTCGACGCGGCGCCGATCCGCATCTGCGGGGCGTTGGCGTGAGTCGAGCGGGACGCAGGCCACCTCTCCGGCGTCGGACTCGATCAGCCCAGAGAGGATGCTGCTGGGGCCAGCCTCAACGAAGTCGCTGATCCCCGAAGCCGCTGCCTGAGCCAGGAGAGCGCCAAAATCGAATGGTTGCACCAACTGTGCCGCCAGGAGGCCCGGCAGGTCACGAAGATCCGACTCCTCAAGGTAGGTGCCGGTGATGCTGGACAAGACGGCGCGCGTTGGCGGGCGGAACGTGAGTCGCTCCAAGCGAGTACGAAGCGGAGCGACGCACGAGCGCAGCACGGGCGAGTGGTAGGCGTGAGTCACACGGAGACGGGTCACGGGCAGGCGCGCGTCGGTCGCTGCCTGAAGGAAGGAGGCGATCGCTTCCTCCGAGCCCGAGACGACCCGCTGGCTGCTGGAGTTGGCGATGGCCTCACACAGATCACCCGCGTTGGCGGCCAGGACGAGGAGCCGTTGATAGATATGCCGTTCTGCGTCACCGCGAAGGCGCACGGCGACCATGGTTCCCCGGGCTTGGATGGGTAGCTCTGACACGGTCTCTGCGCGGGCCAGCACCCCGTCGAGGGCATCGGGGAAGCTGAGGATCCCTCCGGCCACATAGGCGGCGTACTCCCCGAGGCTGTGCCCGATCAGGAGATCCGGCGGCGTGAAGAGGCTCGTCAAACGCCGATACTGGGCCAGACTCGCGGTGAAGATTGCGCCCTGCATCGCGGTGGGTTCGGCCAGCGTGGCGGGAGTCGCCCCGCGTTCGGTGTAGACGCAGGAGGACAACGAGTGGCCATAGCGGGACTCGAAGATGTCGTCGGCCTGGTCGAATACGGACGCGACCAGGGGGTCGCTCCAGCGTAGGCCGGCAAGGAGGTCGAGGTACTGGCTGCCATGGCCGGGGAAGACGACGCCATAGGCGGGGGATGCCTGGACTGCGGAGAGGAAGACGCCCTCACGCCGCAGCATGCGGCGCGAGGCGGACAAGGCGGACAGGTCGGTGGTCATGTCAGAGGATCCCCTTCTCGCGGGCGGTGGCGCTGATGACGGTGATTGCACGTTCGATGTCGGACTCTTCGAGCAGTGCGGTCACGGTGGCGCGGAAGCGGCTGGCTCCCTGAGGAACGGCCGGGAAGGCGGCCACGGAGAGGAAGACGCCGCGGGCGCGTAGGTCGTGGGTCATCTGCATGGCCAGGGCGTCGTCGCCGACGGGGATCGGGACGATCGGGGAACTGCCCGATTCGATAGCAAATCTCTCATCCAGCAGTCCCTGGCGGAAGGCGATCGTGTTGGCCCACAGACGCCGGCGCAACTCTGGCCGTGTACGGATAGCGTCGAGCGCGGCGAGCGCGCCCCCGATGAGCACGGGAGGTGGGCTGGCGTTGAAGATGTAGCCGTGGGCCGCATGGCGGATGTAGTCGCAGACCTCTTGGCTGGCGGTGATGAACCCCCCGGAGGACCCGAAGGACTTACTGAGTGTGCCCATGAGAATGTCGGGCTGAATGCCGAAGTGCTCGCAACTGCCGCGCCCGGTGTCGCCGAAGACGCCGATGCCGTGCGCGTCGTCGACCATGAGGAGGGCGTCGTAGCGTCGGCACAGTTCGTCGATCTCATGGAGCGGGGCGAGGTCGCCATCCATGGAGTAGACCCCGTCGACGACGATCAGTCGGCAGGCGTGATCTTGGGTACGGCGAAGGATGTACTCAAGCTTCAACATGTCGTTGTGGGGGAAGATCCTCAGATCGGCCCCCGACTGCTGACAGCCATCGGTGATGCTTTGGTGATCGAGTTGGTCGGTGATGAAGACGACGCCGGGACCGCCGAGCGCCGACAGCGGGGCAACATTGGCCAGGAATCCGGAACTGAACAAGACGCAATCTTCAAAGCCAAGCCACTGTGCCAGTTGCTGCTCGAACTCGCGATGGAGGACGGTCGTGCCGTTGTGCAGGCGGGCTCCGCAGGTGGACAAGCCGTAATCCTGCACCGTGCGTTGTGCCGCAGCCACGACGTCCGCGTCAACGCTGAGCCCCAGGTAGTTGTTGGAGGTGAGCATGATGACGGGTTCTCCGCCAGGGAGCAGCGCCGTGTTGCGTTGTGCGCTGGCAAGCGGTTGGCCGTAGGGGTACTCGCCGTTGCTCATGCCGGTGCGGACGGCATGGGAGACGTCACGGAATCGAGTTGCGTAGCTGGCGTTTATCACGGGGGGCTCCAGACAGGTGCGGACGATGAATCCTCGGCGATAGTAGCACTATCCGTCGGGTCGGATTTCCTCGAATGTGGCCTGCGGGATTGTGGAGAGTGCTACTATCCGCTTATGTCAGTGAAGGTGACGCAAGGCCCAGAGGCTGTACCCATTTCGGTGCTCTCCCAACGATCTGGCGTCTCGATTGCGACGATCAAGTACTACATCCGCGAGGGTCTCATTCGTTCCAATCAAGACCCCCGAGCCGACGACGCGGAAACCGTCGAACAACTGCGCTTGATCCGGGGGCTCGTCCACGTCGTCGGCCTGTCGATCCTCCAAGTGCGCCAGATTCTCGCGCTCGTGCAGGATCCCGCTGCCAACCCCGCAACTTCGATGACCGATGTCACCGTTGTGCTGCCGTTGGCGGGGGCGCGCCCGACGGAGCGCTCGGCCAAGGACGCCGATCTCGCCTCAGCGCGCGCCGCCCTCGCATCGGCGGGTTTCGACGACCTGCCGGATGTCCCTTACGTGACGCAACTGCTCGCCGCCATCTCCCTTGCAGAGGATTGCGGAGTGGGGATGGACGCCGACCACCTCGCGACCTACGCCGCGGCAGCGCGAGCATGCGCCGCGGCCGACTTCGACAACCTGCCGCTGGACTCCCCGGGCAAGGCTGCTCAGGCAGCCGTCCTCGGCACGGCGATTTACGACCCCATCTTGGTGGGATTGCGGCGCTTGGCACACCGGGAGCGAGCGGCGCATCTCTCTTCCACTCAACCCCAGTGACAAGGACGAATCGGTCATGCAGGAGCCATCGCGCCGTCGTGAAGAGGTCCCTACGGTGGAGTACCAGGCCTTCGGCCCTCCGGCAGTGCTGCAGGTCATCCCCGTTGCGGTCCCGACGCCGGGACCGCACGACGTGGTCGTGACGGTGGCTGCTTGCAGCGTCAATCGCCTCGACACCGCCGCGCGGGCCGGGCGTCAGAAGTTCCTCACCGGACGCCGCATGCCGCAGCGCACAGGTCTGGATTTCAGCGGAACCATCGTTGAGGTGGGCTCACACGTGGAGGGCCTTCGCGAAGGCCAGCGCGTCTGGGGATTCCTCGGAACGCAGCATCTCGGCGCTCATGGTGCCGCCGCCGTGCAAATCACGGTCGATGCAGGGCTGGTGGCGCCCGCCCCCTCGGGAAACCTGACGGACTTGGCCGCCCTTCCGCTGGCAGGCCTCACGGCAGGCCAGGCGTTCGACCGCCTCGGCGTCGGGTCGGGCTCTCGCATTCTGATCACCGGCGCCGCCGGCGGGGTGGGTAGCGTCGCGGTCCAGATGGCGAGGGCTCGTGGGGCGGTCGTCGACACGATCGCCGCCCCCCGCTATGCCGATCTCCTGCAGCGTCAGGGGGTGGCATCGCGTTGTGACCCGCACGCGATTCCGTGGACGCGGATGACCGGGCAGTACCAGGCCGTCTTGGACACGACGGGAGCCCACCTGTGGAAGTTGCGCCGCTGCGTCGCCCGCACGGGTGCGATGGTGACGATCTCTCCTGCCGGATTGCCGATGAGCTTCCTCAGCAGCATCATGCCTGGTCCGAGCGTGTCCTTCGTCTCCGTCAGGCCTAGCCGCGACGGCCTGTCGGCCCTCGCCGACCTGGTCGAGACCGGCCGCCTCACCCCGATCATTCGCGCCAGGTTCCCTTTGGCGGACATCGCCTCGGCTCACGCCATGGTGGAGGGCGGGCATGGCGAAGGGAAGGTCATCGTCGACGTCAGCTGATTAGGCTGGGGGTATGACCGTGCTACCGCAGCGCAGAATCGGACGTTTTTCCGTCTCCTCCATCGGATTGGGTGCGATGCCCTTCTCGATGGGTGGCAACGTCAAACCCAGTCGGGATCAGGCGATCGCGACCGTCCATGCGGCCCTCGATGCGGGTGTCACGCTGGTGGATACCGCTGACATCTATGCGCCCCGTTGGGATGAGATGGGTCACAACGAGCGCATCGTTGCCGAAGCCCTCTCCACATGGGAGGGGGATCGATCCTCTGTCGTCGTGGCGACCAAGGGCGGCATCACGCGTCGCTCCGCCGAGGCCGACTTTGGCCGTGACGGTTCGCTTTCCTACCTGCGGGAGGCCGCCCTGGCGTCGCGGGAACGCCTCGGAGTGGACGCCATCGACCTGTACTACTGGCATCGTCCCGATCGACATCGCCTCTACGCCGAATCGATCGAAGCCCTGGCGCAATTGCAGCGCGAGGGCATCATCGTGGAGATCGGGATATCCAACGCCAATGTCGAGGAACTGGAGGTGGCGCTGGAGGTTGTGGGAGCTGGCGGCCTAGCCGCCGTCCAAAACGAGTTCTCGCCGCGCTTCAATCACACGTCCTATGCGGAATTGCAGTGGTGCACAGACCACGATGTGGCGTTCCTTCCCTGGTCTCCTTTGGGTGGCACGGGCGGCGGCGCCGTCGCGGTGGGGGAGCGATTCCCGGTGATCGCTGAGGTGGCCGAAGCCCACGGGGTCTCCCCGCAGCGCGTCACGCTGGCCTGGGAGTTGGGGCTGAGTGAGAGTGTGATCCCCATTCCGGGCGCGTCCCGTCCTGCCTCGATCCGAGATTCGGCGGCCGCGTCTAGCCTGACGCTGCTCGACGCGGAACGCGAGCGCATCAGCGCTGCTGTCCTGAGTCGCTGAGGGCTGGCGTCACGCCTAGGGTCAGAGCAACGAGACAAGGGGTTCCCGCATGATCTTCATTTGCGTCAGGTGGCCGGTCAAGCCCGAGTACGCCGACCGTTGGCCCGAACTGACCGCCGATTTCACGGCGGCGACACGAGCGGAGCCAGGCAACCTGTTCTTCTCATGGTCGCGCGATCTGGAGGATCCGCACACGTACGTGCTCATCGAAGCGTTCGCGGAGGACGCAGCCGAGGCGCACGTCAACAGCGACCACTTCCGACGTGCCCAAGCCGAGCTTCCGCGCTATCTGCAACGGACCCCGCAAGTGCGCAACACGGTATTGCCGGGGGATCAGTGGGACGACCTGACGGAGTTCCGCGTCCGCTGAGGGGCCCCGCCTGCCGCCGCTGTCACGGGTAGCTCTGGGCTAGCCTGGAGGAATGACCTCCCAGACGCGCGTCCATATCGTTTCCCTTGGTTGTGCCCGCAACGACGTCGACTCGGAGGAACTCGCCGGACGCCTCGAAGCGGGGGGCTTCGTCCTGGTGGACGAACCCACCGAGGCCGAAGCCGTCGTCGTCAATACCTGCGGATTTATCGAGTCGGCGAAGAAGGATTCGATCGACACCCTGCTGGCCGCCTCAGACCTGAAGGGGACCGGGGTGACGCAACGCGTCGTCGCGGTGGGCTGCATGGCGGAGCGGTACGGCACGGAACTGGCGGATGTGCTCCCGGAAGCTGACGCCGTCTTGGGGTTTGACGACTATGCCGACATCGACGCCAAGCTGCGCCTGATCATGTCCGGCGCACATCTCGAAGCGCACACGCCCACCGACCGTCGCCGCCTGCTGCCACTAGCTCCCGCCGATCGGCAAGAGGCCAGTCGCATGGTTTCCATCCCCGGGCTGGGAGGCCCCGATGACCTTCCTGCGGGGCTCGCCCCGGCATCAGGTCCCCGCGCGCCGCGCCGACGCATCGGGGGAGGGCCCAGCGCACCAGTCAAGATCGCGTCGGGGTGTGACCGGCGGTGCGCGTTCTGCGCCATCCCGAGCTTTCGTGGGTCGTTCGTGTCGCGACCTGCGTCCGAGATCGTTTCTGAGGTGGCCTGGCTGGCCGATCACGGCGTCCGCGAGGCGTTCCTGGTCAGCGAGAACACGTCCTCCTACGGCAAGGATTTGGGGGAGATCGCGGCGCTGGAGGGGTTGCTGACGGATTTGTCTCGCGTCGAGGGGGTCGACTGGATCCGCGTGTCCTATCTGCAGCCCGCCGAAACCCGGCCCGGTCTTATCGAAGCCATGTGCTCGGTGGACAAGGTCGTCCCGTACTTCGACCTGAGCTTCCAGCACGCCGCACCCGGTGTGTTGCGCCGCATGCGCCGTTTCGGCGACCCCGAGAGCTTCCTTGGACTCCTGGAGCGCATCCGGGCGCTGCGTCCCCGCGCGGGAGTGCGCAGCAATGTGATCGTGGGCTTCCCAGGGGAGACCGAGGAAGACATCGAGACGCTCATCGACTTCCTGGGGCGGGCGCGATTGGACGCCCTGGGAGTGTTCGCCTATTCCGACGAGGAAGGCACCGAGGGGCTCCGCCTCGCCGATCACGTTCCCGAGGAGGTCATCGCGGAGCGGTTCGAACGGGTGAGCGATCTGGCCGCATTGCTGGTCGAGGAGCGGGCCCAGGAACGTGTGGGGGAACACGTACGCGTCCTAGTCGAGTCGATCGAGGATGGGGTAGCGACGGGACGTGCCGAGCACCAGGGCCCCGAGGTGGACGGCACCTGCACGGTGACGCAGGCCACGTCGAGTCTCGCGGTCGGCGACCTGGTCTGGGGTAGGGTCGTAGCAGCCGAGGGAGTCGATCTGATCGTGCGCGAGGAGCAGCCGCAATGAGCGAGCAAGCAAAGGTCAGCAACTGGAACGTTCCCAACATCTTGACGGCCCTGCGCATCGTGCTGGTGCCTGTCTTCGCCTGGGTGTTGTTGGCCTATGCCCAGGATCCAGTCCTGCGCTGGGTCGCGACCGCCATCTTCCTCGTGGCGATTGCCACCGATGCCCTCGATGGCCGGATCGCCCGCAAATACAACCTCATCACAGATTTCGGCAAACTGTGGGATCCGATCGCCGATAAGGCGCTCACCGGGATGGCGTTCGTGGGACTGTCGATCCTTCAGGAACTGCCGTGGTGGATCACGATCATCGTCTTGTTACGCGAGTGGGGCATTACCGTCTTGCGGTGGGCCATCATCAAGTACGGCGTCATGGCCGCTAACCGCGGGGGCAAGCTGAAGACTGTCATGCAGTCGGTCGCCTTGGCGCTGTTCCTGCCGGGGCTGCAGTTCCTTCCGATGGCTTGGGGTGTGGTTGCGTGGGTCGCTATGGGGCTTGCCTTCCTCCTCACCGTCGTGACCGGCTTGGACTACCTGCGCGAGGCGAACAAGCTGCGCCGGACCTACCTCGCGCAACACCCCGAAGAAGGAGCCGGCCATGAGTGATCTCGCCGCACGCGTCATTGCCACCTTGGCCGAGCGATCTGTCTCCCTGGCCTCGGCGGAGTCGCTGACTGGTGGACTGATCGGGGCGACCCTCACGGCGGTCCCCGGTGCCTCGCGGGTCTACATCGGGGGCATGATCGCCTACGCCACGCAGATGAAGTCGGTGCTGCTCGGCGTCGACCCTGACCTCATCAGGCGCCACACGGTCATCAGTGCCGAGGTAGCCCTCGACATGGCAGTCGGGCTGCAGGAGCGTACTGACGCCGACTGGGTCATCGCCGTCACTGGTGTGGCTGGCCCCGATGGGCAAGACGGTCACGCCCCCGGCGAGGTCTGGATCTGCGTCCTGGGTCCACGCGTTCCCAGTACGCCGCAGGTGCAGCAGGTGCAGCGCTTCGATTTTGCGGGTGATCGTGAGGAGATCCGCCGTCAAACCGTGGATGCCGCCTTGGGAATCGTCTTGCGGGCTGCCTCGCCCGTGTAGGTTGGGCCTCGCCTCACGTCGGAACAACGGGAGGCCATGAGACGTTAGAGAGTCAGCCGAGGGGAGTAGCGCTCGGCCGGGGCGATCACCGGAGAGTTCACTGAGGGAGGGGGTCTGGGCATGGCCGAGGTCTTGATGCGCGACATGGTGGGGCAGACCCTGCGCGAGTTGCGTCTCGAATCGGGTAAGACGCTGCGCGAAGTGTCTGGCGCTGCGCGGGTGAGCCTTGGTTACCTTTCCGAAGTAGAGCGCGGCCAGAAGGAGGCGTCCAGCGAGTTGCTGAACGCAATCTGCGGAGCTCTCGATGTCGATTTGTCCCACATGCTCCTCCTCACGAGCGAGCGGGTCGCTGCCCACGAGTCGGTTACCACGCTGCCGGTGCGCGCACTGACGCCCCAGCGGGCGGTTGCCTGACCTTGCGCGAGCAGGAGTTGCTCCGTCGGATTGCTGCCCACGTCGGCGCGGAGTATGCCGGGGTGTGGCGTCGGGATGTGGCGCTCCCGGATCTCGATCACCGCACCGTCGATGAGGCGCTCGCCTCGGGTGTTCCGGCACAGCAGGTCTGGCGCGCCGTATGGTCCTTCTTGGAACTGCCCGATCGCGAGCGGTAAGGCGTACCCCCGCCGGTTTGGCCGACACGCGAACCCGAACTACCCGTTCGAACGTATGTTCGGTATTCTAGTTCTCGCCGTGAAGGTTACGGGTCGAACCGCATCGCTATGACGCATTGTCGGACCGGCTGCCTAACGTGAACGGTGTCGGGAGGGAGGTTTCTCCCCAGCACAGGTCCACGCCGGTACACACGAGAGGAACACGTCATGGCCGTTGCAGATCGCGAGAAGGCGCTGGAGGCAGCGCTTGCGCAAATTGAGAAGGCTCACGGCAAGGGGTCGGTCATGCGGCTCGGTGAGGAGACTCGCCAGCCCGTCGAGGTCATTCCGACCGGTTCCATCGCGCTCGACGTCGCGCTCGGTATCGGCGGCCTTCCGCGCGGCCGCGTCGTCGAGATCTACGGCCCAGAATCCTCGGGCAAGACGACGGTGGCGTTGCACGCGATCGCCAATGCGCAAGCGGCGGGCGGCATCTGCGCGTTCATCGACGCTGAGCATGCGTTGGATCCTGATTACGCGTCCAAGTTGGGCGTCGACACCGATGCGCTTCTGGTTAGCCAGCCCGATAACGGCGAACAGGCGCTGGAGATTGCCGACATGCTGGTGCGCTCGGGGGCGTTGGCGTTGATCGTGATCGACTCGGTCGCCGCTTTGACGCCCCGTGCGGAGATCGAAGGCGAGATGGGCGATAGCCACGTCGGTCTGCAGGCCCGGTTGATGAGCCAGGCTCTGCGCAAGATGACGGGGGCGCTGTCGGGCGCAGGCACCACCGCGATCTTCATCAACCAGCTGCGGGAGAAGATCGGGGTCATGTTTGGTTCCCCCGAGACGACCACGGGTGGCCGTGCGCTGAAGTTCTACTCCTCGGTCCGCTTGGACGTGCGACGCATCGAGACGCTCAAGGATGGTTCGGAGGCCGTTGGCAACCGCACGCGAGTCAAGGTCGTCAAGAACAAGGTCGCGCCGCCGTTCAAGCAGGCCGAGTTCGACATCGTCTATGGAGCTGGCATCAGCCGAGAAGGCAGCCTGATCGATCTGGGCGTGGAGCATGGCCTCATCCGCAAGGCGGGTGCCTGGTTCACCTACGAGGGCGATCAACTGGGGCAGGGCAAGGAGAACGCCCGCAACTACCTGCGGAACAACCCCGAGGTGGCTAACGAGATCGAGCAGCGCATCAAGACGAAGTTGGGCATCGGCGTCCAGCCTGAGGGTGAGGGTGTCCCTGAGGGCATCGATCCGGTGACCGGCGAGGTGGTGTTCTGAGCGGGCACCGCAGGCGCCCCTCTCGTGAGGAGCCGGACGACCTCACAGAGGGGCAGCCCCTCGCCGACCCGTACGGCGTCGCCCGTGAGATCGGGTTACGCCTGTTGGATTCGCGTGCCCGCTCGCGTGCGGAACTGGTCGAGGCGATGGCAAAGAAGGCCGTACCCGAGGCCGTCATCGCTGAGGTGTTGGACCGGTTCGAGGACGTCGGCTTGGTAGATGACGCGCAATTCGCCGCCCTGTGGGTGGAAGGGCAGCAACGCCGGATGAAGTCCGGGCGGGTCCTACGCCAAGAACTGCGCCGCAAGGGCGTGTCGGATGACGTCATCACCGAAGCGCTTGACGAGACCGCCGACGATGCCGACTACACCGCCGCGCTCGCCTTCGCCCAGAAGCGGGCACGGAGCATGACGGGGTTGACGCCAGAGGTGCGTTATCGGCGTCTGGCGGGGGCATTGGCGCGGCGCGGGTTTGCGCCGGGCTTGTGTCACAGGGTGGTGCATGAGGTGACCGCCGAGGGCGAAGAGTTCTACGACCCCGACCGCGGGTAGAGTCTCTCCTCGTTATGACGACGCAGGCACAGGTTCGCACGTACGAAGTCATCACCTACGGGTGCCAGATGAACGTGCATGATTCAGAACGCATTTCCGGGCTCCTGGACGAGGCGGGTTATCAACCTGCCCCGGAGGGGGATCAGGCCGACATCGTGGTGTTTAACACGTGCGCTGTTCGGGAGAACGCCGACAACCGGTTGTACGGAAATCTCGGTCACCTGGCGCCGGTGAAGGCGGGGCGCCCGGGGATGCAGATCGCCGTCGGCGGGTGCATGGCTCAAAAGGACCGCGACACCGTCGTGCGGAAGGCTCCGTGGGTGGATGTCGTGTTCGGCACCCACAACATCGGCTCGTTGCCCGCCTTGCTGGAACGTGCCCGCGTCGAGCAGGCATCCCAGGTCGAGATCGAGGAAGCGCTCGTGCGGTTCCCCTCGACGTTGCCGACCCGACGGGAGTCCCCGTACTCGGCGTGGGTGTCGATCTCGGTGGGATGCAACAACACCTGCACGTTCTGCATCGTTCCCCAGTTGCGCGGCAAGGAAACGGACCGGCGTCCCGGTGACATCCTCGCGGAGATCCGCGCGTTGGTGTCCGAGGGTGTCCAAGAGGTCACGCTGCTGGGCCAAAACGTCAACACCTACGGTGTTGAGTTTGGGGATCGCCAGGCGTTCAGCAAGCTGTTGCGGGCCTGTGGCGACATTGAGGGTCTTCAGCGGGTGCGCTTCACGTCGCCGCACCCCTCCTCGTTCACCGATGACGTGATCGCTGCCATGGCCGAGACTCCCAACGTCATGCCGAGTTTGCACATGCCGCTGCAATCCGGGTCGGACACGGTCCTGAGGGCGATGCGGCGGTCCTACCGCAGCACGAAGTTCTTGGGGATCTTGGACCGAGTGCGGGCCGCGATGCCGCACGCAGCCATCACGACCGACATCATCGTGGGGTTCCCGGGAGAGACCGAAGAGGACTTCCAAGCCACCCTCGACGTGGTGCGTGAAAGCCGGTTCGCGGCCGCCTTCACCTTCCAGTACTCGATCCGTCCCGGTACGCCCGCGGGAGAGATGACCAACCAGGTGCCGAAGGCCGTGGTCCAGGAGCGCTACGAGCGGCTCATCGAGCTGGTAGGCGAGTTGGCATGGGAGGAAAACAAGGCGCTGGTGGGCAGCACGGTCGAGGTCATGTTCGCCGACGGTGAGGGCCGCAAGGATGGTGCGACGCACCGAGTCTCGGGCCGTGCGCGCGACAACCGCCTCGTGCACGTGACCATTCCCGAAGGTATGGAGACGCCCCGGCCAGGGGATCTGGCTGACGTGGAGATCACCTACGCCGCACCGCACTACCTCAACGCGGACGGGGCCGTGACGAACGTGCGGCGTACCGCGGGCGGGGATGCCTGGGAGCGGTGGCACGAGCCGGACGCTTCCCCGGCGTCGGTCGGGCTTGGCATGCCGTTGCGGCGGCCCGAGCCGATGCCCCCCTCGACGTCAGGGTGCGCCACCCGCTGACGCCGGCTCAGGCAACCCAGTTTGGCGAAACGCGGACGCGACGCAACGCGGGCCGACCCCCAGTGGGGATCGGCCCGCGCCGAGATAGATCGCGTCTTGACGATCAAACGCCGTCGTGACGCCGAGAATCAGGCTGGCTGGCCCTCGTCGTGGGGCTTACCCACCTGGCTCTTGAGGAAGTCCTGGGCCTGATCGACCTGGGCTGCGTACTGGCCGCCCGTCTTCTCGTCGACGACGTCGCCGATCTGGTCGATCGCGGTCTCCACCTTGTCCTCATTGGCGTCGGCGGCGTTCTTGATGTCGTCAAAGATGCCCATGTGGCCTCCTTTCGCTCGTCTAGCCCGCGCCATACGGCGCGGCACGGCACCAGGGTAGTGGGGTGTGGTCGCGCGGCGATACGGCTAGCGGGGAGAATGGACCGGTGATTCCCCTGTTGGCATTGAATGGCCCCACCGCGAGCGGCAAGTCCTCCCTCTCGGTCGAGGTTGCCGTGCTCCTGCGGTCCCACGGCATCCCCGCCGAGGTGGTCAACGCGGATTCGATGCTGGTCTATGAAGGAATGGATATTGGGACGGCCAAGCCCACGCCCCGTGAGCGGCAGGGCGTCCCGCACCATCTGATCGACATTTGGCCAGTGACCAGGAGCGCCACTGTCGCCGACTTTCAAGGGTTGGCGCGGGACGTGATCGCTGAGGTGCGTGACCGGGGTGTGGTCCCCATTCTCGTCGGGGGTTCAGCGCTCTATATGCGCGCCATCGTGGACCAGTTCGACTTCCCCGGGACCGACCCAGCCGTGCGGGCCCGTTGGGAGGCGGAACTGGACCAGATCGGGGCCCCCGCGTTGCATCGGCTCCTCGCCGCGCGAAGCCCTGAGGCGGCCGCCGAGCTCAATCCCGGCAACGGGCGCAGGATTGTGCGGGCCTTGGAGGTGCTCGACCTGACAGGTGACCACCGTCCCACCTTGCCGGAGTGGACTTTCGCACTTGAGGGGGTCCTGACTCACGGGTTGTCAGTGGAACGAGCCGAGATGGACGCCAGGATCGACGCTCGGGTCGCTGCCATGTGGGAGCAGGGTCTGGTCGATGAGGTGCGGCGCCTGGAAGGGGTCGGGCTGCGCTCGGGCCGCACCGCGAGCAAAGCGCTGGGATACCGCCAAGTGCTGGACTACCTGGCCGGCAACCTCACCGAGGAACAGGCCCGTCTCGCGACAGCCGCCGGGACGCGACGGTTCGCCCGCAAGCAGTTGGGGTGGTTCCGCCGCGACCATCGCATCACCTGGCATGAAGCTGGTGACCCCGGTGCCGCCCACAGGGTGGCCGACGACGTGATCGCCGCGTGGCGAGCGAACGTGGGAGAATAGTCCAATGGTGAGGTTCGCGAAGGGGCATGGGACGCGCAACGATTTCGTCCTGCTCACCGATGAGCACGATCAGCAGCCACTCAGTGCCGCTGACGTGCGCCACCTGGCCGATCGGCGTGGGGGCATCGGGGGCGACGGTGTGCTACGAGCCGTTCGGGGGCGTCACATCGAGGGCTGGTCCGGCGATCCGGACCTGTGGTTCATGGACTACCGCAACGCGGACGGGTCCGTGGCCGAGATGTGCGGCAACGGCGTGCGCGTGTTCGCCCACTATCTTCGCGAGCAGGGCCTAGTCCCTGAGGATGCCGACCACATCGATATCGGCACTCGCGCTGGCCTGCGCACGGCCTGGATCGTGGGTGACGGCCGGGTGAGGGTCGCCATGGGACGCGTCCAAGCCCCCCACGAGACGGTGTGCGTCAGCCTGGAGGACCAGTCGTGGGACGCCGCGCCGGTGGACGTCGGGAACCCACACGCGGTCGTTCTGCTTCCCACGACCGACAGTGTGGCGGCGCTTGATCTGAGCGTTTCGCCCCGCTGGGAACCGGCGGATGCGTTTCCCTACGGCGTCAACGTCGAGTTTGTGGCACCGCACGGCGACCATCGCATCCGGATGCGTGTCTACGAGCGTGGTGTGGGGGAAACCGAAAGCTGCGGCACCGGAACGGTCGCGGCCGCGCGGGCGACGGCGAATGCGGCTGGTGAACGCGACGGCGTGTGGACGGTCGAGGTTCCCGGCGGCGAAGTCGAGGTGGCATTCGTCGGCGATGAGGCGTGGTTGACAGGGCCAGCGGTAATCGTGGCCCACGGAGACATGGAGTGGCCCGTCGCGAGTGAGCGTCGGGAAGAGGAGGGCAATGACTGACCATCACGGTGAAGACGACATCCTCGAGGCGGACGGGGAACAACTCGACCTGGCGGAACGGATCTCCTTGCGGCGCGTGCCCGGGATGTCGACCCAGCTGGCGGACATTTCTGAGGTCGAGTACCGCGAACTGCAACTTGAACGCGTGGTCCTGGTGGGGGTGTGGACGCACGGCTCAGAAGCCGACAGCGACAACGCGATGGCGGAACTGAAGCTGCTCGCCGAAACGGCAGGCTCGGAGGTGTTGGACGGCCTGGTTCAGCGGCGTTCCTCCCCTGATCCGGCTACCTACATCGGGCGTGGCAAGGTCGACGAGGTGCGTGAGGTCGTGATCGCCACCGGAGCCGACACCGTCATCATGGACGGCGAACTGGAGCCCGCTCAGTTGCGCAACCTCGAGGATCGGATCGGGGTCAAGGTCATTGACCGCACCGCGTTGATCCTGGACATCTTCGCTCAGCACGCAAAGTCGAACGAAGGCAAGGCCCAGGTGGAGTTGGCGCAACTGCAATACCTGCGTCAGCGTTTGCGGGGCTGGGGCGGGAACCTGTCTCGTCAGGCCGGTGGCCGTGCTGCTGGCGGTGCCGGGATCGGTGGCCGCGGCCCTGGCGAGACGAAGATCGAAACGGATCGCCGACGGATCCGTACCCGTATCGCGCAGTTGCGCAAGCGTTTGCGCGATCTCGACGGGGTGCGGGAAACCAAACGCGCAGAGCGGCGCCGCAACCAGGTGCCGTCCGTCGCGATCGTCGGATACACCAACGCGGGCAAGAGTTCGCTGCTCAACCGGCTCACCGGCGCGGGCGTTCTGGTCGAGGACGCGCTGTTCGCGACGCTGGATCCGACCACTCGTCGGGCGGAGGCGTCCGATGGGCGCGTCTTTACGCTGACCGACACCGTGGGGTTCGTCCGGCACCTCCCGCACGATCTTGTGGAGGCCTTCCGCTCGACGCTGGAAGAGTCGGCGCAGGCCGACCTTCTCCTGCACGTGGTGGACGCCAGTGATCCCGACCCCGCAGGGCAGATCGCCGCCGTCCGGACCGTGCTCAACGAGATTGGCGCTGGTTCCCTGCCCGAGATGATCGCCTTCAACAAGATCGATCTGGTCACCGAAGCGGCCTTGGTGCCGTTGCGGACGCTCGCCCCGGACGCGGTCTTCGTGTCCGCCCGCACCGGGGACGGGGTCGCGGAGCTTCGGGCCCGGGTCGAGGCCAGATTGCCGCGGCCGGCGTCCGAGGTGAACGTCCTGATCCCGTACGCCCGTCACGATCTCGTTGACTGCATTCACAAGGCGGGGGAGTTGCTCGCTACCGAGCACACCCCTGAGGGAACGCTCGTCCACGCCCGCGTGAACGAGGATCTCGCTGGGGAACTCGAGCAGTATCGGCACGTGCCTGCGGACAGCACGGACGGTAGCGATGGCTGAGGCGTCCCCGTTGTGGCACATCACCGGTCGGCTGGCCTGGGACGAGGCGAGGCGCCAAGGGGTCTACCCGTGGTCGACGCGTGGGGTGACCTTTGCTGAGGAGGGGTTCGTGCACTGCTGCGCTCCGGAGCAGGCCCCCACGGTGGCGCGCGCCTTCTACGCCGACGTGACAGAGGACCTGATCGTCGTGGAGATCGACCGTCAAGCCCTGGGTGGGGTTGTGGTCCGCGTGGAGGAAGCCCCGGGTACCGGGGAGCGGTTCCCGCACCTGTATGACCCTCTGCCTCTGGATGCGGTCGTGGCGGTGCGTTCACTGCAGGTGCTGCCCGACGGAGCGGTGCGCATCGGAGAGCCTGAGCAGTTGTCCCGTGGCTGAGCACACCCTCAGCCAGCAGATCCTCAACGCCGCCGTCGCCGGGATCGCTGGGAGCGAACGTCCTGGGCAAGACGCGATGGCTGCGGCGATCGACCATGCCTTCGCCACCGGCGAGCATCTGTTGGTGCAGGCGGGTACGGGCACGGGGAAGTCGTTGGGCTATCTTGCTCCCTCGTTGTCCTATGTGGCCAGCAATCCTCGCCAGCGTGTGGTGATCGCGACGGCGACGCTCGCCTTGCAGGCGCAACTGGCGCACACCGATATTCCTGCCGCGGTCACCGCTGCGGAAAAGGTGACGGGGCGCCGCGTCACGCATGCGATCCTCAAGGGACGCACCAACTACGCCTGCCTTCATCGCGTCATCGAGGGGGCAGGTAGCGAACAAGACTCCTTGCTCGGCGGGGCCGAGATGGTCACCGAGTTGCGTCGTTCCCGCGCCGATGCCACCTCCGTGCTGGGCGCAGAAGTCTTGGCTTTGCGCGAATGGGCTCGCGAAGAGCTGGACGCCGAAGGCGAGGGCGACCGTGACGACGCCCCGACCCACACCGCGGCCGCGTGGGCGCAGGTATCGGTCCCGGTGCGGGAGTGCCTGGGTGCCCAGCAATGCCCGTTCGGGGAGGTGTGCTTCGTGGAACGCTCACGTGCCCGTGCGCGCGAAGCGGATGTCGTCGTCACCAACCATGCGCTGCTGGCCATCGACGCGATGCACGGCAACACCGTCTTGCCGGAGCACGACCGCTTGGTCATCGATGAAGCCCACGAGCTGACCGCGCGTGTCACCGGTGCCGCATCGCACGAGTTGAGCGCGCAGCAAGTGGAGCGGGTGGCGAGACGGTGCCTGCCCTACATTGACGACGACCTCGGGATCGAGTTCTTGGATCTGGGCGAGGCGCTGACCGAGGCGCTGGATCGAGCCGCCCTGGAACGCATCACCGACCCCGAGGCCGAGGTGATCGCCGTGGTGGCCCGCATCCGCGATGCAGCCCGTCGAGTGGTGAGCCAGGCCAAGGGGGACGATCCCGACGCCAAGCAGGCATCCGCCGCGGCCAAGGAGATCTTCGACGTGGCCGAGGCCATGGCCGCGATGAAGGACAGCGACGTGGTCTGGGTGTCGGAGCGGGAGCGGTTCGGGCGCTGGCTGGTGTGCGCACCGCTGGATGTCGCGTTCCTGCTGCGCGATCGCGTGCTGGCGCAGACTCCCACCGTGTTGACCTCGGCCACGTTGACGTTGGGCGGACAGTTCGAGGCGGCGGCGAACGCCGTCGGCCTGCGTCGCGGCGAGAGGCTCGACGGTGAGGCGGAGAAGCCTGCCGAGGGCGAGGCGTGGCGCGGGCTCGATGTGGGTTCCCCGTTTGACTACGCGCGTCAAGGGATCTTGTATGTCGCCGACCGGCTTCCCGCGCCCTCGCGGGAGGGCATCTCCGCGGCGGCTTTGGGAGAACTCGCCGAACTCATCTGGGCTGCGGGCGGCAGGACGCTGGGCTTGTTTGCGTCGCAGCGCAATGCGGAAGCTGCGGCCCGCCACTGCCGTGCAGAGCTTCCCCACCACACCATCTTGTGTCAGGGCGAGGCGCAACTCAGTGAGCTGACCAAGCGCTTCATCGCCGAACCGGAGACGAGCCTGTTTGGCACGTTGTCGTTGTGGCAGGGCGTCGATGTGCCCGGCGAAACGTGTCGGCTGGTGGTCATCGACAAGATCCCGTTCCCGCGCCCCGACGACCCGCTGATGCAGGCACGTCAGGCGTCGGTCAACCAGGCAGGCGGAAACGGGTTCATGTCGGTGGCCGCCACGCATGCGGCCTTGCTCTTGGCCCAGGGCAGTGGCCGCTTGATCCGACGAGTGACTGATCGAGGCGTCGTCGCTGTGCTGGATCCGCGGCTGACGACGGCCCGCTATGGCAGCTTCCTGCGAGCTTCGCTACCGCCGTTTTGGTCGACGACAGACCGTGAGGTAGCGATCGGCGCCCTGCGTCGACTCAACCCCGACGCGGACGCGTAAGCGTCGGCTCCCCCCGGACGCGGGGGCGCGGGCGTCCGGTTCAGACGCGCCGCAGGACGGCGGTTACCTTGCCCAGGATGGTGGCCTCATTTCCGTCGATCGGCGCGTAGGCCTCGTTGTGAGGCAGGAGCCACACCTGATCGGAGGTCCGCTTGAAGGTCTTCACGGTCGCTTCGCCGTCGATCATCGCCGCGACAATGTCGCCGTTGTTCGCGTCGGGCTGTTGGCGCACCACGACGTAGTCGCCGTCGCAGATCGCGGCGTCGATCATCGAGTCGCCCCGCACCTCGAGCAAGAAGAGGGTGCCTTCGCCGACGAGGTCGCGGGGGAGGGGGAAGACGTCTTCCACGTGTTGCTCGGCCAAGATGGGACCACCGGCGGCGATACGGCCCACGACGGGGACGTCGACCGAGCGGGAGACATGGACGTCGCCCTCGAAGGGATCGCTGGCGGACGCCACCTCGGCGGCGGCGTGCTCGCTGCGAGGCAGGTGAACCACCAGCGCACGCGGACGCTTGGGGTCGCGCGACAAGAATCCCTTGGCCTCAAGAGCCTTCAACTGGTGCGTGACGCTGGACGGTGAGGCCAGGCCGACCGCCTCGCCCATCTCCCGGATGGTCGGAGGGTAGCCCCGCTCCGCGATGGCGGCCTGGATCGTCTCCAGGATGAGGCGTTGCCGCAACGTCAGCCCGTGCGCGTCGGCAGGGCCATCCGGCAGGGAGTGCACCACGCCGAGTTGGGCGAGATCGTCCTCGCTGGGTCGACCGCGCCGGTTCCGTCGCGGGGTCGTCGCGTCGCCTTCGCCACCGTCCTTCTTCGCCATACCAGCAACCTAGGGCACCTCGGCGGATCAATCAAACACCTGTTCGACCGTGTCGGAGCGTCGTGAACCAAAGTGTCAGAGGGGGCGGTCAGGCTGTGAGTCGAGGAAACGAGGGGCGGCACGCACGCCGAAACCGTTGCAATCGTAAGAGTGTTCGATAATACTGTTCGAACAGACGTTCGATGGGCGTCGCCGAAGAAGGAGTGACCATGACCGCACAGCTGCTCGATTACCCCACTGCTTCGCGGGTCCGGATCGCACCTGCGCGCAAGCCAGGCGTGACGGTGGCCCCGCATCGCGACGCCGCGAGGCGCCCGCTGGGTCCCGCGCGCCACTCATGGGTGAGGGGCGCCGCAACACCCACCGGCGGCGGCCAAGGTGGCGCAGGCACGCCCGTCGTCAGCGTCGACTTGGACAACCTCCACTGGACGCCGAGGGCCTTGCTCCTTATGGTCTGCGCTGTCATGGGGCTGGGCGTCGCGATGGTGATCACGTTGGTGTCCGCGTTCTTCGCTGTCAGTGACGCCCCATTGCAACCGGCCCCGGCCGTTGCCGTGCTGGTGCAGGGGGCAGCCAGGTGAAGCCTGGCACGCTTCCCGTCTATCGCGGCGGCGTCGCGCCTACGCCGCCGTTGTGAGGTGGTAGCCACGCCACGTTCTGACGCCCCATCCCGCAGCCATACTCGGGGTGGGGTGTTTTTCGTGGCAGCGACACGGCGGCGCGCCGAGGTTGATTGTGTCTCGCGATCGGCCTAACCTCTACATGTAGTGGCGATGAGCGGCCGCCTAACCCACAGGTAGTGGTTAAGGGCCCTTTGAGTTCCCTACATCAACGATCACCATCACTCATGGTGAGGCGCACGCGAGAAAAGCTGGGAGGAGGGGAGTCATGCACTGTCCAGCATGCCGCTATAAGGACTCCCGGGTCCTGGATTCGCGAGTCGCGGAGGACGGCAGCTCCATTCGACGGCGCCGTGAATGTCGTTCCTGCGGGAAGCGATTCACGACGCTGGAGCAGATGCAGTTGGTCGTGGTGAAGCGATCCGGCGTCATGGAGCCCTTCTCCCGCGAGAAGGTCATTACCGGGGTCCGGAAGGCGTGCAAGGGGCGTCCTGTGTCCGAGACGGATCTCGCGAAGCTGGGGCAGCAGGTCGAGGAGTCCTTGCGGGCCGCAGGCCAAGGGGAGGTCGAGGCCGACGAGGTGGGCCTCGCGATTCTGCGTCCCCTTCGCGCCCTCGACGCCATCGCCTATCTCCGGTTCGCCAGCGTCTACCACCATTACGAATCGGTGGAGGATTTTGAGGCGGCCATCGAGCAACTCAAGGCCAGCGGAGCAGCGTCCCCGGCCCTCACCCCGCAACCGCAGCCCCTGGTCGACCAACTCTTCTGAGTCGCATCGACCACCCCACATCGTTTGTTCTTTCCATCGGCATCACCACACAGACACGCACGCGCGTCAAACACAGGAGGAAGAGTGACCGCAACCAAGCAGGCGCCCCGCAAGGCAGCCGCGAAGGGCAAGGGTCTCACCATCGAGCGAGTCTTCACGACCGCCGGGGTGCACCCCTACGACGAGGTGACGTGGGAACGACGCGACGTCGTCCAGACCAACTGGAAGACCGGCGCCACCGTGTTCGAGCAAAAGGGGGTGGAGTTCCCGGACTTTTGGAGCGTCAACGCCTCCACGATCGTCACGACGAAGTACTTCCGGGGCGCCGTCGGTACCCCCGCACGTGAGGACAGCCTCAAGACGCTGATCGATCGCGTCGTGGGCAAGTACCAGTCGGCAGGCGAGGAGAACGGCTACTTCGCTACGCCCGCAGATGCGGACGTGTTCGGGGAAGAGCTGACGTGGATGCTGCTGCATCAGGTGTTCAGCTTCAACTCGCCGGTGTGGTTCAACGTTGGGACGCTGAGCCCTCAGCAGGTGAGCGCCTGCTTCATCTTGTCGGTGGATGATTCCATGGACTCCATCCTCAACTGGTACAAGGAAGAGGGCTTCATCTTCAAGGGTGGCTCGGGCGCCGGCTTGAACCTGAGCCGCATCCGTTCCAGCAAGGAACTCCTCTCCTCGGGCGGGACCGCCTCAGGGCCGGTGTCGTTCATGCGCGGCGCCGACGCGTCCGCAGGAACGATCAAGTCCGGGGGCGCGACGCGGCGCGCGGCAAAGATGGTCGTCTTGGACGTGGATCACCCCGACATCGAGGAGTTCGTCGAGACCAAGGCGCGCGAGGAAGACAAGATCCGCGCCCTGCGTGACGCCGGGTTCGACATGGACCTGGGCGGCAAGGACATCGTCTCGGTCCAGTACCAGAACGCGAACAACTCTGTGCGCGTCAACGACACCTTCATGGAGGCCGTCGAGGCAGGCAAGCCGTTCGGGTTGCGGGCGCGGATGACCGGGGAGGTCATCGAGACCGTCGATGCTCGCGAACTGTTCACCAAGATCGCCAAGGCGGCCTGGGAGTGCGCCGATCCGGGCATCCAGTACGACGGGATGATCAACGCCTGGCACACCAACCCGGTCACGGGGCCGATTACCGCCTCAAACCCGTGCTCGGAGTACATGAGCCTGGACAACAGCTCCTGCAACCTGGCCAGCCTGAACCTGCTGAAGTTCCTGCGCGAGGATGACACCTTCGACACCGAGACGTTCGTCAAGGCCGTTGAGCTGATCATCACCGCCATGGACATTTCCATCACGTTCGCCGACTTCCCGACTGAGGCGATCACGAAGACGACGCGGGACTACCGCCAACTCGGGATCGGGTATGCCAACCTGGGCGCGCTGCTGATGGCCATGGGCCGCGGATACGACTCCGAAGGGGGCCGTGGCTTGGCGGCCGCGATCACCTCGCTGATGACGGGTGCCGCGTACCGCCGCTCGGCCGAACTCGCCGCCGTCGTGGGCCCCTATGCGGGCTACGCGCCGAACGCCTCCGCCCACCAGAAGGTGATGCGCAAGCACCAGGTCGCCAACGACGAACTGACGCTGACCGAGGCGGCCGACCTTCCGGTGCAGGCCGCGGCGACCGCCGAATGGGCCCAGGTCGTCGATCTGGGTGCCAAGAACGGCTTCCGCAACGCGCAGGCGTCACTGCTCGCCCCGACCGGGACGATCGGTTTCATGATGGACTGCGACACCACCGGCATCGAGCCCGACTTCTCGTTGGTGAAGTTCAAGAAGCTGGTCGGCGGTGGGTCGATGCAGATCGTCAACCAGACGATCCCGCGTGCTTTGGACAAGCTGGGCTATTCCGCCGAGGTGGCGGAGGCGATCGTTGCCTACATTGCCGACAACGGCCACGTCGTGGGTGCTCCCGGGCTCAAGACCGAGCACTACGAGGTCTTCGACACCGCGATGGGGGAACGTGCCATCAAGCCGATGGGACACGTGCGGATGATGGCGGCCGTGCAGCCCTTCTTGTCCGGGGCGATCTCCAAGACGGTCAATCTGCCGAAGACGGCAACCGTGGAGGACATTGCCGATGTGTACCTGCAGGGCTGGAAGCTGGGCCTGAAGGCACTGGCGGTCTACCGGGACAACTGCAAGGTCGGCCAGCCCCTCAGTGACGGCAAGAAGAAGGAAGAGAGCAAGGCTGACAAGGCCGAGCCCGCAGCTGAGGTCCGGGTCGAGTACCGGCCACGTCGCCAGCGGCTGCCCAAGACGCGTCTCTCGCGCACCACGTCCTTCAGCGTCGGTGGGGCCGAGGGCTACATGACCAGTTCGGAGTACGAAGACGGTCGCTTGGGCGAACTGTTCCTCAAGCTCGGCAAGCAGGGCTCGACCCTGGCCGGGGTGATGGACGCCTTCTCGATCGCCATCTCGATCGCCGTGCAGTACGGCGTCCCGCTGGAGACCTACGTCCAGAAGTTCACCAACCTGAAGTTCGAGCCGGCGGGCATGACCGACGACCCGGATCTGCGGATGGCTCAGTCGATCATCGACTACGTCTTCAAGCGGCTCGCGCTGGATTACCTGTCTTTCGATGAGCGGTCTGAGTTGGGCATCTACACCGCCAAGGAGCGGGCCCGCTATGTCGAGACGGGTTCCTACCTGTCCGAGGAGGACGAGGCGGAACTGATCGAGTCGGAGTCGCTGAAGAACGACGCCGTGGACGACATGCGGTTCGATGAGTCGGGCCCCAACCAGCCCACGCTGCTGGCGGTGGCACCTGACCTGAGTGGTGCGCACACGACGGCCGAGTTGATGGAGCGGGTCACCGGGCACGCCGTGGATGCACCGCTGTGCCTCACCTGCGGCACGAAGATGCGCCCCTCCGGTAGCTGCTACGTCTGCGAGGGCTGCGGCTCCACGAGCGGCTGCAGCTAGTCAGTCAACGCAGTGGCCCCCGAACCGATGAGGTTCGGGGGCCACTGTCATGCCGGGGCGTGGGCCCGACGCGGGTTCACGATCTCAGGGCCACGGGCGCGGGCCGGGGCCTACGCGCGGGGATGGCGTCCCGGGTTTAGGACTGTTGCCCGTACAGGAGGTCCATGTAGTCGGGGTGACGTTGGATCCACGCCTTGACGAACGGGCACAGCGGCAAAACGGTCCGTTCTCCGGTGGCGCGCACGTCGTCCAGTGCCGCGCGCACCAACTGTGAGCCCAGCCCTTGTCCTTCGTAGGCCGGGTCGATTTCGGTGTGGGTGAAGGTGATGAGCCCGTCGGTGAGCATGTAGTCGGCGAACCCGGCCAGGTGGCCGTCGAGGGTGATCTCGTAGCGTTGCGCTTCGGGATGGTTACGGATCGCGATGTCGGCCATGTCACTCCTGGGCGTGGTGGTGCCGCCGGCCGGGACGGTCGGGGTGGGTCGAGTCTAGGCCTGGCCCTGCGCAAGCCAAAGGACCTCGCGGACGACCTGTGGGCAGCTCATGGGGCTGTCACGAAGCGGACGGTCCGCGTCAGGCGAAGGCGATCGACGACACCGCGGTAGGGGGCGGCAATGTCGGCGATTCGTGCCTGGCGTGGGTCGAGGGGTGCGTCCCGCAGCATGAGGTGCACCTCGCCCGCGTAGCGCCCGTAGGAATCCAGGTCCATCTGGAGGCTGCCGCGTTCGCGATAGTCGGCGTTGATCCATTCTGTGGGGGGCGTGAGCCCACGGGTGCCTTCGAGCCTCTCGGAGACGCCAGTTTGCTCGATGCGAACGCGCCAGGTTCCTTCCAGGAGCGTCGACGCGGCCGGGGTGATCCCGGTGAGGGGCACAGTGACCTCCCCGGTCGCCTCGAAGTGCTCGATCCACGCCAGGTGCTGAGGGTGGGGCACGCCTTCTGCGAAGACGCGGTGGGCCGTCGGGAAGGCGTCGGCGAGGTGCAGGTAGGTGACGTAGGCGTTGCGGTGCCGGTGTTCTTCCAACATGGGCAATCCCAGATGCAAGGGGGCGCGGAACGTTCGCTCCCCGGGCAGGAACACGAACACGTCTCGTCCGCGCTGGGCAAACAGTGCATTCTGCGCCGCAACGAACTCGGTGGTCAGGCCTGTCTCTGGGCGGGGGTAGAAGTTGTGCCATCCGACGAGATCGACACCACTGAGCGCGTCTAGTTCGGCGTCGGTCACGGTCGAGGCATTCACGGCGACGCGGAATCCACCGGTGAGCGCGATGCGGGCGATCTCGTCGGGGGCGAAACCGAAATCGATGCGAACCCAGCGGACCCCGGCGTCGCGCAGTTGACCCAGATCCTCTAGCCCCAGACCCAGTCGCTGCAACGTGACGGGGGAGATGTCTGCACAGAAGGTGAGGCCTTCGCGCTTGTGCAGGTCGCGCAGATCGTCCACGAAGGCCGTGAGGCGCTGCGCCTCGGGGATGTGCAGCGAGGTGAATACCGCATGCTCCTGCGAGTGATCGCGGGCTGCGGCGACGACCGCATCGCGAACGTCGGGCGGGTCGGTGGGGTAGAGGGAGAAGAACACGGGACCTCCTGGCACAGGGAGAGATGCGGAGGGGGTGGGCCGCTTTTGCGACCCACCCCCGAGGATGGAACTCAGCCGAGCCGCTCGACCATCTTCTCCTTGAATCCGAAGAAGTAGGTCAACACGAAGCCCATGAGGATGGCGATCCCCAGACCGCCCAGGTACCAGAACCAGTGCCCGGGGGTGATGACGCCGGTCATGAACAGCCCGGACAGGCCCAGGGTTTGGGCGCCGAAGCTGCCGCCCTGCTGCATGCCCCAGGCGATGAAAGCCCCGCCGAAGCCTGCCCCGAGGCAGGCGGTGATGAACGGGTAGATCAAGGGCAGGGAGACGCCGTAGATCAGCGGTTCGCCGATGCCGAGCAACCCCAACGGGAGGGCGCTCTTGATGATGGTGCGCAGCTTCTTGCTCTTGGTCTTCAGCCACACGGCGATCGCCATGCCGTCTTGACCGCCACCGGCCATCGCCAAGATCGGCAAAAGCTCGGTGAACCCGTGATCGGCGATGAGTTGAGCGTGCAGGGGCGTCAGGCCCTGGTGGACGCCCAGCATGACCATCGGGAGGAACAGGCTCGACATGAGGAAGCCACCGATGACGCCGCCTTGCTTGAGACCGAAGTCCACCAGCAGCCACGTGAGGCCCTGCATGAGCAGCGCCGACAGCGGCATGATGATGATGACGGCCGCGACGGCGCCGAGCATCACGGTGAGCGCCGGGATGATGAACAGTTCGAGCGACGCGGGGATCACCTTGCGTAGCTGCTTCTCGATCAGGGTGAACACCCAGGCCGTCACCATGACGCCGATGACACCACCCAACCCGGGGCTGAGTTGCCCGAACAGGGGCAGGACCAGCGGCTGCGCGGGGGTGGTGATCGATCCGTCGGCACCCTTGACGGCTGCGATACCGGCCAGGGCAGTCATGTAGGGAACGCCGCCGGCGATGAAGCCCAGGACGGGCGTCCCGCCGAACTCCTTGGCCGTGTTGTGGCCGACGATGAAGTTCAGCGCCCCGGTCACGATGGCACCCAGGGCGGCGAAGGCCAGGAACCACGGGTTCTTGACGATGGTCGGATCGGCCAGTTTCCAGAAGTTCGCGATGGACGCGATGATGCCGCCCGCCACGAAGCCGGGGATGACCGGGATGAAGATGTTGCCGATGTGCCTAAACACCGCGTGGACGCCGGTGTTTTGGCGGGCCTTCACTTTGGCGCGGGTTTCGGAGGCCACGTCACGGACGCGATCACCGCCCCCGAGCAGGGATGCGACGGCGTCCTCTTCGTCCTCGTCCTCGTCATCGAAGCTGACGTGGGAGGCGCTGCTCACCGCAGCGAAGGCCTGATCGAGGCGGTCAGCGTGGCCCGGCCCGACCACGATCTGGACCTGTTGGCCGGGGACGACCCCCAAGACCCCGTCGAGTTGCTTGATGCGGTCGACGTCGACGGCATCGGGGTCGGCGACGTTGAGCCGTAGCCGGGTCATGCAGTGGGTGAACGACGCGATGTTGTCGTTCCCCCCGGCCGCGGACAAAATGTCGCGGCTGAGGGCGTTGTAGTCCATGGCGATCTCCTTCAGGTTCTTCTCTCGGTGGACGGTGAGGTGTTTCAGGGGCGGCCGACGGCCCCGCGGACGAATCCACGATGGTCGGTGAGGCGCTGGGTGGCCTGCGCGGCGTCGATTCCGCACAAGATCATGACGATGGCTGTTTTGGCGTGGTTGTCGGCGGCGGCTAGGGCGTCGCGAGCGGTCTCGCGGGTGCAGTCCGTGGCAGCCATGACGATCCGCTGCGCGCGGTCGCGCAGTTTCTCATTGGTGGGGGCAACGTCGACCATGAGGTTCCCAAACACCTTCCCCAACCCGACCATCGTGGCGGTGGAGATCATGTTGAGCACCATTTTTTGGCTGGTTCCTGCCTTGAGGCGGGTCGATCCGGTCAAGACCTCGGGCCCGTTGTCGACCTCGATCGCGACCTGGGCGTGCTTGCTGATGACAGCGTTGGCGTTGCAGGACAGTGCCGCCGTGGCCGCGCCCACGCTACGAGCGTGGTCGAGCGCGCCGATGACGTAGGGGGTGCGACCGGACGCGGCGATGCCGACGACCACGTCGTGGGGCCCCACGGCAAGGGCCCTCATGTCGCTGGCACCCAGTTCTGCGGAGTCCTCGGCGCCTTCGACGGCCTCGAACATGGCTTGGTGACCGCCCGCGAGGACGCCGACGACCTGACCGGGTGGGGTGCCGAAGGTGGGCGGGCATTCGGCCGCATCCAGGACGCCGAGGCGTCCGCTGGTGCCTGCTCCGGCGTAGATCAGCCGTCCGCCTTGGCTGAGCCGTTCGGTGGCCAGCGTGACCACCTCGGCAATGGCGGGCAGCGCGTCGGCGACGGCGTCGGCCACGCCACGATCCTCGTTGTTCATGAGCGTGAGCAGTGCGAGCGGAGACAGTTCGTCGAGATGGGCGGAGCCGGGATTGCGCGCCTCCGTCGTGGGGGAGGTGATGCCTGCATCGATCATGCGACGCATCCTTACACAGTTGCACGCCTGTGTGAAGCGTTGTAACACAATCGACTTCGGGACACACTGGAGTTCCCCCGAGGAAGGAGACGGCCATGGACATCCTGGGCCGCATCAGCACCACAAAGGAGCACCTGCGCCCGGCCGAGCAGGCCGTGGCTACGGCGATCCTCGCGGACCCGGACGCGGCGAGCGCCGCCACGGTCGCCTCCCTGGCTCGTGAGGCCAAGGTGAGCCAGGCCAGTGTCGTCCGCCTGGCCCATTCGCTGGGGTTTTCCGGATTCCCCGACCTTCGGGTCTCCTTGACCCAGGAACTCACACGGCGCACGCTCGAGCGTGAACAGTCAGGGCTCTCCCACGGTCGCCTCGACGGAGACGATTCGCCAGGCGACCTGATCGGCAAGTTGGCCTTCCATGAGGCCCGCACGATCGAGCAGACCGGACGCCTCATCGACGAAGAGGGTCTCGTGCGCGTCGCCGACGCCATCGCCGAAGGGCGACCCACCTTGCTGTTGGGCGTCGGGGCCAGCGCCCTGGCCGCCAGCGATCTAAATCAAAAACTCCAGCGCATCGGGCTGGTCAGCGTCTTTTCCACTGACACGCACATGCAGCTTTCCCTCGCTGCGCTAGCGGCTCCCGCATCCGTGGTGATCGCGTTCTCCTTCTCCGGGCGGACCGCTGAGGTCCATCGGGGCATGGAACTGGCCCGGCAGCAAGGGTCGCTGCTGGTTGCGGTCACGGGGGATCCTGAATCGCCCATCGGCCGTGCAGCCGACCTGGTGCTCGCCATCAGTGCCCGCGAAGATGAACTCCGCGTCGGGGCACTGGCCAGCCGGATGGCGCAACTCGCGGTGGTCGATTTCCTGTTCGTCCTCACCGCGCAGCGCCGAGGGCGTGACCTGGATGCGTTGCTCACCCAGACCCGCGACGCCGTCCGCGGTCAGCGCCTGTAAGAGCCTCAGCCCAGGAGTGATTCCAGACTGTCGAGGGTGGAGTCTCGTCCTGCCAGGAGCAGATCCGCGTTCGGGACACCGCCCGCACGCCCACGCACGGTGACTCCCGCGCGCTCGGCAATCAACCAGCCGGCAGCAAGGTCCCACGCGTTGAGCCCCCGCTCGAAGTACGCGTCCTGCCTGCCCGCGGCCACCGAACACAACTCCAGCGCCGCCGAGCCGTGCCTGCGGATGTCGCGCACGGCAGGGAGAATGCGCGTCAGGATCTGCGCCTGCTCCGCGCGCACCTCGGCGCGGTAGCTGAACCCTGTGGCGACGAGGCTCAGGCTCAGGTCAGTCGCCGGGTTCGCGTGCAAGATCCGTTCTCGTCCGCCGATCACCGCGACGGCCGGACCGTCGGCGGTAGCCCAGAACAGTTCCTCGTGGTCGGGCTGGTACACGCACCCGGCGACGGGCCGAAACTCGCCACGAGGGTCGCCGATGACGGCCGCGACACTCACGCTGTACTCGGGGATCCCATAGAGATAGTTCACCGTCCCGTCGATCGGGTCGATGAGCCACGACACGCCGCTGTCGCCCTCCTCGAACGTGCCCTCCTCGCCCAACAGCCCATCATGAGGGCGTGCGGCGCGCAGCAAGGACGTGGCCAATTCCTCTGAGCGGCGATCCATGATCGTGACGACATCGACCGGCGAGCTCTTGGTCGCGGCAACGTCGACATGAGCGGGGCGTTCCTGAGTGATCAGCCGTCCGCATGCCACGGCAATCTCGCGGGCAAGGTCGAGCAACGGCGTGGTGGCGGGCAGTGGGAGCCGAGACACATCCATGCCACCACCCTGGCACAGCACACCCTGCTGGACGGGCGCCTGTTCGGATCCCGTACGGCTCGACGCGACACGACGGCCGGTGTGCTGGTGCGGGACACGATGTAACACGTTGGTGACGCCACGGCGCTAGCGTTGGGCACCGAACCTGGGGAGATGAGAAGATTCCCCATCGTCATCCCTGGGAGGAATTCATGAAGAAGCCCTACGTCGTCGCCGCGCTCGCTGCCGCAGCAGCGCTCACCATGAGCGCTTGCGCCAACAATTCAGGCGCGGCCGCCACGACCCCGGGCGGCGTCTCCTTGGTGACCCCGGGCGTGTTGACCGTGTGCACGCATCTGGCCTACAAGCCGTTCCAGTTCACCGAAGGCGGCAAGATCGTCGGCTTTGACGTTGACCTGATGGATCTCGTGGCGAAGAAGCTGGGCGTCCGCCAAGAGGTCATCGACATTGAGTTTGGTCAGATCACCTCTGGCGCAGCGTTTACCGCCAAGAAGTGTGACGCGGGCGCCGCAGCGATCACGATCACCCCCGAGCGGGACAAGGCTGCTCCGTTCTCCACGCCCTACTTCGCGTCGAAGCAGGCCCTTCTGGTCAAGACTGACTCCCCGGTGACGAGCCTGTCGGACATGAAGGGCAAGGTGTTGAGCGTGCAGACCGACACCTCCGGCAAGGTGTACGCCGAAGGGCACGAAGGCGAGTTCGGCTACAGCACCAAGGTGTTCGACGACATGCCGACCGCCTCCAATGCGGTCCTCGCCGGGACGGTCGACGGGACGTTGAACGACAACGGCGTCCTGCTCGATTTTGCTCGCGAGAACACCTCGACCAAGGTCGTCCAGGAGATCGACACCAACGAGCACTACGGTTTCAATGTCTCCAAGGACAACCCCGCGCTGCTGTCCACGATCAATGACGTGCTGAAGACGGCGAAGTCCGATGGCACCTTCAACACCATCTACAAGAAGTGGTTCGGGGTGGACGCACCCGCCGAGTGACATCCCCTGGGTGCCGGGGCGTTGCCCCGGCACCTTTCCGTTTCCAGCCAGTGAGGTAGTCGATGAGCACGCCAACCGCAGCCCCCACGCGTCGTCGTATGTCGCCGCGCAGACGGGCCCGCACGGTCCGCCTGGTTCAATACGCCGTCCTCCTCGCGGTGATCGTGTGGCTCATCGTCACGATGGACGCCCGACAAGTCCAGTCCGTGTTCCTGCGCCCCGATCTGGTGGGGGAGACGCTGCTGGGGATTCCGCAGCATCTGCTGAACACGCTGATCTACACCGCGGGCGCCTTTGTCGTCGGCTTGGTGCTGGGGACCGTGCTAGCGCTCATGCGGCTGTCCCAGGTGGCGCCCTACCGGTGGCTCGCGGGCATCTACATCGAGTTCTTCCGCGGCGTCCCCGCGATCATCGTCCTACTGGCCTTTGGGCTGCTCCCCGTGGCCTTCCCCGGGCTGCGCTTCCCCCTGGATCCCTACGGCACGGTGTGGGCGGCGTTGGGCATGGTCTCGGGGGCCTACATGGCCGAGACCATCCGTGCTGGCATCCAGGCGGTTCCCAAGGGGCAGGTCGAGGCGGCCCGGAGCCTGGGCATGCCGGTGAGCACCTCCATGCGGCGCATCGTTTTGCCGCAGGCGTTCCGGATCATCACCCCGCCGCTGACCAATGAGTTGATCCTGCTGACCAAGGATTCCTCGCTGGTCTACGTGCTCGGGTTGACGACGGCGGCCTTCGAACTCACCAAGTTCGGCCGCGACCTGTCCAATAGCAACGGCAACCTGACTCCGCTGGTCGTGGCCGGGTTCTGCTACCTCTTGATCACCCTGCCGCTGACGTTCCTCGTCCGGTGGATGGAATCCAAGCAGAAGAAGGCGCGCTGACATGAGCCAGACCCCCACCACGGACGCGATCCCCACCGGCCGCCGCGAGGATGAGATCCAGGTCTACGACCTGCACAAGAGCTTCGGGGAACGCGAAGTCCTCAAGGGCATCAGCCTGACCGTCCATCAAGGCGAGGTTGTTTGCGTCATCGGGCCCTCGGGTTCGGGGAAATCGACCCTGTTGCGCTGCGTCAACCTGCTCGAAGTCCCAACTTCGGGGCGAGTCTTCATCATGAACGAGGAGATCACCGATCTTGACGCCGACGTGGACGCGATCCGCAGTCAGATGGGCATGGTGTTCCAGCAGTTCAACCTCTTCCCCCACCTGACCGTGCTCGAGAACTGCACGATCGGTCAGACGGTGGTGAAGAAGATCGACAAGGCCCAGGCGGAAAACATCGCCCAGGGCTACCTCGAGCAGGTCGGTCTGGGCGATCGGGGCTCGGCGTATCCCGCCCAGTTGTCGGGCGGGCAGCAGCAGCGCGTCGCGATCGCGCGCGCCTTGTCCATGGATGTCGAGATGGTGCTGTTCGACGAGCCCACCTCGGCGCTGGATCCCGAACTGGTAGGGGACGTGCTGGGCGTCATGCGGGCCTTGGCGCAAGAAGGCATGACGATGATGGTCGTGACGCACGAGATGGCCTTCGCCCGCGAGGTGGCCGACCGGGTGATCTTCATGGATGACGGGGTGATCGTGGAGGAGGGGCACCCCGATCTCGTGATCGGCAATCCGCAGCATGAACGGACCCGCGCCTTCCTGCAGCGCGTTCTCGATCCGACTCACGTGCCCGCAGAGCCCGAGGCCGACGATGAACCGGCCGAGCACGAGGCTGAGCCTCGTCGGCGTTCACGGTTGTTTTGAGTTCTCGGCGCCTGGTGTACGGGGCGCCGAGGCCACCCCGATCATCCGGGAGCGGGGCTACTTCGCGACGGCCGAGGGTGGCTCGTGGGGCGGCGTCCGTCGCGCGACGCGGACCCGCCAGCCCAGGAAGCCGGCTAGGGCGAGCACGCTCACGACGCCCAGCGTGACGGCTGCGGCGGGGCTGCGTTCCCACAGCAAGGCGAGGGCTTCGAAGCCAGCAAATCCGACCGTCCCGTAGATGAACGCCCACAACAGGCTCCCCAACGATACCGCAGGCAGGTAGCGGCGCAGCGGCATGGCTGTCGCCCCAGAGGCGAGGTTGACCAGGGTCTGGAATCCGATGGTGAGGAAGGACACGGTCACCAGCGGTGGCCCCCAGGACGTCACCTTGTCGACGGCGCGCGCGTAGCCAGGGGTGGACATGATGCGCGCGAGCCTGGTGTGCAGGGCGCCGCGTTGCAGGAGTCTGCCTACCCAGTAGGTGCCGTTGGCACGCAGCATGACGATGACGAAGAGCGCAGCGATGACGACGAGATAGGGAGCATCCCAGGTCATCGGGTTCATGTGCGGCCGTTTCTGTCGTCGCGGGCCCGGAGGAAGGCCCGGCCCGTGCGGTGCGCCGCTTGGGTGCGATCGGCGGCGTGTCCCATCAGCCAGGACCCCACCCAGATGAGGACCACCCCAAGCGATGACCCCACCCTGGTCGGATGGAGCACGGTGCCATACTGCCAGACGAGCAAAGTACCCAAGACGAGCGTGCCGTAGGCCATGATCGCCCCGGCCGTATCTTGTGTGGGCCCCAAGGGCGGGATCATTCGTAGCTCGAGCTGACCGAGAAGGGGAACCACGGCAGCCACCACCGCCAGCGCAGCGAGCGCCAGCACCGGCGGAGACAGCATGATGCCCGCCAAGGAGGGCAGGAGCGCCGTGAGGAGCAGAAGCCCTGCCCCGGCGACCGCGATGCAGGGAATGTGCCACAGGTACACGCTCATCATGACCGCATTGAGGACCCCGATGAGCCGTTCGGTGCGCCCCGAGAGATGGGCCAGCCAGCCCGCTCGCTCGATCAGGGCCAAAACACCGCATTGGGCGAGCGCGAGTGACGCCATGGCCACGGTGGGGGGTTGCAGGTTCGCAAAGGGGATGTCCGCAAAGCCGACCGAGGTGGGCGGATAACCGGCGACGAAGACCAGGAACACGACGCCCGTCACGCCGAGCAGGATCGCGGTGGGTGCCGCCCACCGGGAACCGGAGCGCCACCATCCGCGCTGATAGGCGATGCCGAACTGGTGGACCAGCGGCCACACCACGATCATGTTGAGATTGCGGATCTCTGGACGCCCCACGTGGAAGGACCAGGCGTCCACGGCTGCGGCCACGACCGCCATGGCGATCATGGGCCACACTCCGTAGGCGTCGTGCAGCCGAACCAGCCAGGGCGCCAGGGCAACGATCACCAGGTAGACGGTGATGAACCACAGCAGTTGCATGAGTTGTCGGCTCAACTCGACGGCCGCACCCAACCAGCCGAGCCAGGCTGCCGCGGTGAAGATGACCGCGCAGAAGGTCACGAAAACCGAGAGCGGCCCCACGAGTCGATGTCCGCGGCCTGCGAGGTAGTGACCAAGGCCGGTGCCTTCGCGTCGCATCCGGTCCACCGTCAGTGCGTTGGCGAAGCCCCCCGCCACGAAGAACAGCGGCATGATCATCAAGACCCACGTCAGCGGATACAACCACGACGGCGCGGCCCAGGGGATGAGGGTGACCGCACCGTCGACGATGCTGATGCGGTAGAGGAGGGTGTGGAAGACCACGACCACGATGACGGACAGGGCGCGCGCCACGTCGATGACATGGTTGCGTGGTGTGCCCGTACTCACCGCGTCATCCTAAGGCAGTACGCGCCACGCGAAAGACACGTCTGCGGGCCGATGCCCTAGCGAGGCCGACCCCAACTTCCTCCGGACAGCCAACCTGCGCCTGGGCTGGCAACCAGGGAACTGGGCGGGGTCTCGCGGGTTAGGCTCACGGCGTGGCAGGCGCACTGGGTGGCATCTCGACGATCTGGATCGTCATCGGTGTCGGCTGGCTGATCGCTCATCGCGGGCTGGTCGACACCCGGGGTCGGCGTTTGATGTCCATGCTCGCCTTCTCGGTCGGCTCACCAGCCCTGTTGTTTGCGATGGTGTCGCGGGCGTCCTTGGACCATCTGTTCTCCGGGACGGTCATCGTGAGCGCCCTCGCGATCCTCGTGACCGGTGGGGTGGCACTGGTGCTGGCACGTTTCGTGTTTCGTGGCGGGGTCGGCGACAACGTGGTCACATTCATGGCGTCGGCCTACACCAATGCGGCCAACTTCGGATTGCCGGTCGCCCTTGCTCTCCTTGGCGATGCCACATGGATGGCCCCGATCCTGCTGATGCAGGTCGCCGTGCTCATGCCGGTGTGCCTGGCGGTGCTGGACGCGCAGGCTGCCCGCGCGACGGGGACGGCCCTGGCTCCTGCCCGGTACCTCATCTTGCCGTTTCGTAACCCGATCACCCTCGGCATCCTGGCGGGTCTCGTCTGCAACCTGACCGGGCTGGCCTTGCCCGAGTGGGTCATGCGCCCGGTGAGCATGATCGGCGATATTTCCGTCCCCTTGATGCTGCTCGCCTTCGGTGTCTCACTGCGCCTCGACCCGCTCCCCGGCAAGGGCGAGCACCAAGGGCAGACGTGGACGGTGGTGGCGTTGAAGACGGTGGGGCACCCCCTGGCTGCGTGGCTCATCGGTGTGGCGTGTGGGCTGACCGGCCAGGACTTGTACGCCGTCGTCGTGCTCGGTGCTCTGCCGGCGGCCCAGAACGTCCATGTCATCGCGACGCGCTATCACCAAAGCGAACTGATGGCCCGCGACGTGGTGTTCTGGTCGACCATCGCGTCGGTGGGCACCTTGCTGGTGATCGCGGCCCTGCTCGGCGGCTCGTAGCCGGCGAGCGCTTTCCCCTTGGCGGCAACCCCTACAAACCCGGGGCTCGAACCTGCCCTGCAAGGCGGCGTCCCAGTATCGTTTGCGGCATGGCAGTCCAGCTACCCAGCCTTGACGAATCAGAACTCGCCGCGATCGACGCGTGGTGGCGGGCCAACAACTACCTGACGGTCGGCCAGATCTACCTCATGGCCAACCCCCTGTTGCAGGAGCCGCTCAAGGCCGAGCACATCAAGCCGCGCTTGCTGGGCCACTGGGGGACCAGCCCGGGCCTGGCGTTCGTCTGGGCGCACCTGTCGCGCCTCATCAAGCGCACCGGTCAAAAGACGCTCTACATCACCGGCCCCGGGCACGGTGGCCCCGCGATCGTCGGGGCGTCCTACCTGGAGGGCACCTACACTGAAGCCTTCCCGAAGGTCACCCAGGATGAGCCGGGCATGCTGCGCCTGTTCCGTCAGTTCTCGGCCCCGGGCGGGATCCCTTCCCACGCGTCCGTGACGACCCCCGGGTCCATCCACGAGGGTGGGGAACTGGGCTACGCGCTGATTCACGCCTTCGGTTCGGTCTTCGATAACCCCGACCTGCTGACGGTTGCCGTGGTGGGCGACGGCGAGGCGGAGACCGGCCCGCTGGAGGGGTCCTGGAAGGGCATTTCCTTCCTCAACCCGGAGCGCGACGGCGCGGTCTTGCCGGTCCTGCATCTCAACGGCGGGAAGATTGCGGCCCCCACGGTCCTGTCCCGCAAGCCGCGCGAGGAAGTCCGCGAACTTTTCGAGGGTCACGGCTACGACGTGATCGAGGTAGACGGGCACGACACCCCGGGTATGCACTACCGCTTCGCGGACGCGCTCGCCCAGGCTTACGCCAAGATCACCGCGATTCAGGAATCCGCTCGCGTCGGCGAATGGGACGGCACCCGTCCGCGCTGGCCCATGATCATCCTGCGCTCTCCCAAGGGCTGGACCGGCCCTCACGAGGTGGACGGCACGCTCATCGAGGGAACGTGGCGGGCGCACCAGGTGCCGCTGTCGGGGATCAAATCCAACCCTGAACACTTGGTGATGCTCGAACAGTGGATGCGCTCCTACCGCCCCGAAGAACTCTTCGATGCGTCCGGTGCACCCACGGAACTGGTCCGCTCGGCGAACCCCGTGGAGACGGACCTGACCATGTCGGGGACGCCGTATGCCAACGGTGGACGCCTCATGACGCCGCTGGACCTGCCGGACTTCCGCGACCTGGCGGTTCCGGTCGAGCACCGCGCGGCCGACCGACTGGAGTCCACCCGCAAGCTGGGTGAGCTGATGGAGGAGATCTACCGGCGTAATCCTGAGTCGTTCCGGCTGTACTGCCCAGATGAGACCAACTCCAATCGTCTGGGGGCGGTTTTCGGGGCGTCGGATCGCGCGTGGATGGAAGCTGTCACCCCCAACGACGAGAAGCTGAGCCGTTCGGGTCGCGTCATGGAGGTGCTGAGCGAGCACAACTGTCACGGGTGGCTGGAGGCCTACAACCTGACCGGCCGTCACGGGCTGTTCGCCACATATGAGGCCTTCGCGATGGTGTCGGCCTCCCAGACGATCCAGCATGGAAAGTGGTTGCAGGAAGCGGACGAGCTTTCCTGGCGTGCGTCCATTCCGAGCCTGAACATCCTGCTCAGCTCGACGGCGTGGCGTAACGACCACAACGGTTTCAGCCACCAAGGCCCCGGCATGCTGCAACTGCTGCTGAACATGGGATCGAAGGTGGCACGCGTCTACCTTCCGCCGGACGCGAACACGCTGCTGTCGGTGGCGGATCACTGCTTCCGCTCCACCGATTACGTGAACCTCATCGTGCAGGACAAGCAACCGCAGCCCCAGTGGCTCACGATGGAGGAGGCCATCGAGCACTGCACGCGCGGTGCCTCGATCTGGGAGTGGGCGGGCAACGAGGAAGGCTTCGGCCCCGGCGACCCCGACATCGTGCTGGCCTGCGCGGGCGACGTCATGACCATGGAGACGGTGGCCGCCGCGGAGATTCTCAAGGCGAAGCTCCCGGCGATGCGCACCCGTGTCGTGAACGTGGTCGACTTGATGACGCTGCGTCGTCCCAAGGACCATCCGCACGGCATGAGCGAGACCTACTTCCGCGAGTTGTTCACCGACACCAAGGATGTCGTGTTTGCCTTCCACGGCTACCCCGGCGGCATCCACCAGCTCATGCATGGGCGTCCCGATGCTGATCGGTTCCGCGTCCGCGGGTTCATCGAGCAGGGGACGACCACGACGCCGTTCGACATGGTGGTGCGCAACCGTGCGTCGCGCTATCACCTCGTCATGGATGCGATCAACAACGCCAAGTCCCTGCCCAAGGGGGCCGAGGACCTCAAGCTGTGGTGTGAAGCTCAGCTTTTGCGTCACCACGACTACATCCGCGAGCACCTGGAGGACATGCCGGAGGTGCGCGACTGGCGGCTGGGGGAACTGTAAGCTTCCCCACGTGATTCCTGGCTACTTCGTGACGATCGAGGCCGACGAGTGTCTTCGCCTGCTGGGCGAGGGCAGCATCGGCCGCGTGGCCTGGGCGTCCTCGCGGGGGCTGCAGGTCCTTCCGGTCAGCTACACCCTGGTCGGAAACGCTGTCGTCTTCACCATCGCCGAGGGAACGGTCCTGGACGAACTGACCCAGCCGGTCGACGTGGCATTCGAGGTCGACGATCTCGACGTGTCCACGTCGACCGGCTGGTCGGTCATGGCTCAGGGACGGACCGCCCCCTTCGCCGGTGACCCCGACGCTTTGCGCAGCCTTCCTTGGGTACCGGGGCACAACGATGTCCCGGTCGCCGTCGAGCTTGGCTTCCTCGCCGGGCGGTCGGTCTCTGCCGAGACGCACTGATCGTTTCCGGCGTGCCTGTGAGGTCACGCGGGCACGGATTCCGACCCACAGTGCTTCCTGGGCGTGCGTGTGAGCCGCAGTCGGGGAGCAAGGAAGGCGACCTTCGATGACGTCCGCGCCCGATTCGCGCCCCCTCACCTGCCCCTCAACGCGTCGCGTCCCGGTGGTGGAGACGCTCCACGGCGTTGAGGTTGCCGACCCCTATCGCTGGCTGGAGGATGCCGATGACCCTGAGGTCGTGGCATGGGCGAGTCGTCAGCAACAGTTCACCGAGGCGACGTTGGAGACCCTGCCGGATCGCGCATGGTTTGCTGCGGCGCTGATGGCCCAGATCTCCCGCCCGCGTGCGGGAGTGCCCGTGTGGCGGGCGGGGCACTACCTCCTGTCGCGCCACGATGGCGTCCAGGCCCAGCCGGTCTGGTTCTACTCCGACACGCTGGAGGGCCTGCTCACCGGTGGGGATGTCCTTCTCGATCCGAACACGTGGGATCGGGCGGGCAGCAGTTCAGTATCGGGCCTCGCCGTCTCCCCGGACGGCCGCCGCCTGGCCTATGCGCGCAACGATGCCGGTTCGGACTGGCAGCACATCGCCATCCGGGAGATTGGCGGCGCCGAGGATCGTGGTGAACCGATCACGGCGAAGTTCACCGTGCCGACCTGGCTCCCCGACAGCCGTTCGCTGCTCTACACGACCTTCGATCAGGCCAGTGACCCCCGAGGAACCTCCACCACCGGCCTGGGAACGGCGCGCCTGATGGTGCGTCGCGAGGACGGAACCGACGAGGAGTTCCTCAGCTTCCCCCACGAGCCTCAGACCATGGCTCACGGCTGGGTCTCGGCAGCCGGGACATACCTGATCGTGATCATCTCCACGGGAACCGCGCGGGCGAACCGTCTGTCTGTCTACCCGCTGACCACCGTCGAGGATCGCACCACCTGGGGCAAGCCGATCAAGGTCGTCGACGTGGCGCAGGCCTCCTACGAGCCACTTCGCCTGGATGGGGAGCGTCTTGTGCTCCGCACCGATGCTGAAGCTCCGCTGGGGCGCGTGGTCGCCGTCGATCTGGGCTGGGCGGCCCGCGGGGACATCGAGTTCGCCGAAGTGGTCCCGGAGACCCGAGCGACGCTCACGGGGGCCGTCGCGGCGGGGGACGGTCTTCTGCTCGAATATCTCGACGATGCCAGTTCGGCAGTGGTGTACGTCGGACGCGAGGGCGAGGGCGGCGTCGATGTGGAACTGCCGGCCGGTGCCCTCGTCGGGTTGGAGGGGCGTCCAGGCCGCGACGAGGCATTCGTGGCGCTGAGTACCCTCACCACGCCATCCACCTCCTATCGCTTGCTCCTGCCCACCGTGGCTGACGACCCGGTCGTGGTCGAGCGCTTGGCGTTAGTCCCGGAGAATCGGGAGCCACCCGAACCGGCCTTCACGCTGCAGCGACACCGTGCCCGTAGCGCCGATGGGACGGCGGTTCCCTACTTCTTGGCGGTGCCCCTTGACGATCACGTGGGCCCACGTCCGACGCTCCTGTACGGCTATGGGGGATTCATGATCCCGGTCCTGGCCGATTACCGTCCCGGCTGGGCTGCCTGGCTCGAGGCCGGGGGAGCGCTCGCGGTGGCGAATCTCCGCGGCGGCGGCGAGTTCGGCACCTCCTGGTACGAGCAGGGACGGTTGGCAGCCAAGCAGAACGTCTTCGATGACGCGATCGCGGTGGCGGAGGATCTCATCGCTCAGGGAGTGACCACGCCCGACCACCTGGCGGTGCACGGGCGCTCCAATGGGGGTCTGCTGGCCGGTGCTGTCCTGACGCAGCGGCCGGACTTGTTCGCCGCCGTGCTGCCGAGCGTGGGCGTCCTCGACCTGCTGCGGTTTCACCTGTTCACGATCGGGGCCGCCTGGATGAGCGACTATGGCGACCCGGATACCGCGGAAGGGTTCACGTCCGCTTATGCCTACTCGCCGCTGCATCGCATCACGCCGGGGGAGCACTACCCGGCGACCCTGATCTCCACAGCCGACCACGACGACCGCGTCGTCCCGCTCCACAGTTACAAATTCGCCGCGGCGCTGCAGGCAGCCCAAGGCGGTGAGGCGCCGGTCCTGCTGCGGGTCGATCAGGCGGCCGGGCACGGGGCGGGCAAGCCGTCCGCCCAGGTCGCTGCGGAGTGGACCGATCTTCTGGCCTTTGCCGCAGCGCACACAGGCCTGCACCCCCACGGGTGAGGCGGCGGGCGGACCCGGTGACGTGATCCCATAGAATGGGACGCCGATGTCTGCCACTACACCCACGCTCACCTTCGATCCCGCCCTGCCTATCAGCGGTGCGGTCGAGGAGATTTCGCACGCCCTGGCCACGCACCAGGTGATCGTCGTGGCGGGGGAGACGGGCTCAGGCAAGACGACGCAACTGCCCAAGATCGCGCTGGCAGCGGGCCGGAGCCGGATCGCGCATACGCAGCCGCGACGCATCGCCGCCCGGTCGGTGGCCACGCGCATCGCCGCCGAGATGGGCGTCGAGTTGGGTGGCGTCGTCGGCTATCAGGTCCGGTTCACCCGGCAGGTAGGCAAGCAGACGGCACTCACGTTGATGACTGACGGGATCCTGCTCGCGCAGATCGCCCACGATCGCGACCTGCGCGCCTACGACACGATCATCATCGACGAGGCCCACGAGCGTTCCCTCAACATCGACTTCCTGCTGGGATACCTCAAGCAACTGCTGCCGCGGCGTCCAGACCTGAAAGTCATCATCACCTCGGCCACCATCGACACGGCACGCTTCAGCGCCCACTTCGATGACGCGCCGATCATCGAAGTCTCCGGGCGAACCTTCCCGGTCGAGATCGTGTATGACCCCTTGGACAACCCAGACGATTTGGCCGAGGGCATTGCCCACGCGGTGAGCCAACTCCATGCCCTGGGAGATGGCGACGTCTTGGTGTTCTGTTCCGGGGAGCGTGACATCCGCGACGCCGCGGACGCCATCACCGCGCTGAAACTGCCGCACACGGAGGTGCTTCCGCTGTATGCCCGGCTGTCGGCGGCGGAGCAGGACCGCGTCTTCCGACCGCACGAGGGCATGCGCGTCGTGTTGGCGACCAACGTGGCCGAAACGTCGCTGACGGTTCCGGGTATCCGCTCGGTCGTGGATCCTGGGCTCGCGCGCATCAGCCGTTATTCCGCACGAACCAAGGTACAACGCCTTCCTATCGAAGAGATCTCCCAAGCTTCGGCAAACCAGCGTTCGGGGCGGTGTGGCCGCGTCGGGCCCGGTATCGCGATCCGGCTCTACAGCGAGGAAGACTTCGCCGCTCGTCCGGAGTTCACTGAGCCGGAGATTCTGCGCACGAATCTGGCCAGCGTCATCTTGCAGATGGCCGACGCGCGTCTGGGTCCGATTGAGGACTTCCCGTTCGTGGAGCCGCCGGACCGTAGCCAGGTGCGCGACGGCCTTCGGCTGCTGCGTGAACTGGGGGCGCTGAAAGACCCCGACGCCCACGGCGCCCAGGCGCAACGCCTGACCCCGGTGGGTCGGCTGCTGGCACGTCTACCGGTCGATCCGCGCATGGGCCGCATGCTGGTGGAGGCCTCCCGGCGTGGCGTCCTGGACGCCATGGTGCCCATCGTGGCGGGGCTGGCCATCCCCGATGTGCGGGAGCGGCCCAGCGACCACCAGGCCGAGGCCGATACGGCCCATCGCCGGTTCTGGCTCCCCGCCGATGCCGACGGTCGTGAACGTGACGCGTCCGACCTGGCTGCGCTGTGGCGGTTATGGAGTTACCTGCGCCGGCAACGCAAGGAACTGTCCGGCAACGCGTTTCGGCGCCTGTGCCGGGACGAGTACCTCCATTTCCTTCGCTTCCGGGAGTGGCAAGACCTCACCACCCAACTGCGCGAGATCATCAAGGAACTCGATCTGGGTGGAGAAAGCGGAGCAGGGCGTCGCGGACGCGGACGAGGGCGCTCGCCCGAGCCGACGACGAGCACCGAGCCGGACTGGGACGCGGTCCACACCGCGGCGCTGGCGGGCCTGCTGTCGCACGTTGGGCTGAAAGAGACGGCCCGCGAGCCCGCGACCCCCGGGCGTCGTGGGCGTCGTCCGTTGGCCGAGTATCGCGCCGCCCGCGGGGCGCGCTATGCGATTCAACCGGGCTCGGCAGCCGCCAAGGCTGAACCGCCGCTGGTCACTGCCGTCGAACTCGTCGAGACGAGCCGGTTGTGGGCGCGGACGGTCGTCCCGATCACCGCCGACATGGTGGAGACGGTGGGTGCTCACCTGGTGGTCCGCCAGTACGGGGAGCCCCATTGGTCCGCGTCGAGGGGCCAGGCCGTCGCCGAAGAACGCGTCTTGCTCCTCGGCGTTCCGATCATCGCGGGGCGCAGCGTCAGCTTTGCCCGCGTCGACCCGGTGGTGGCGCGTGAGATCTTGATCCGCTCGGCATTGGTCGAGGGAGATTGGCGCACCCGGCATCACTTCTTTGCCCGCAATCAGCGCGCTCGCGCCGAAGCTGAAGAACTGGAGGAGCGCACCCGACGACGTGACATCGCCGCCGACGACGATGCGATCTACGCCTTCTACGACCGGCGCATCCCCCACGACATCACCTCGGTCGCCGACTTCGATCGTTGGTGGCGGGACAAGCGTCGCGAGGAGGATCGTTTTCTCGATTTCGGCGTGGACGACCTGATCGAAGACCTGTCCTCCCTCGACGTCAGCGAATTTCCTGACACGTGGACGGTTGGCCCGACCGAGTTGCCCGTTTCGTACGCCTTCGACCCGGGGGCTGGCCGCGACGGCGTCAGCGTCGAGGTGGACGTCAGTGTCCTCAACCAAGTTGAGGACGCCCCCTTCACCTGGCAGGTTCCGGGGTTGCGGGCCGAGTTGGCTACTGAACTCATCCGCGCCCTCCCCAAGAGCATCCGGACGCGGTTCGTTCCGGCGCCCGACTGGGCGCGTCGTGCCGTGGCCTGGCTGGAGGAGCGAAGCGACGTCTGGGAAAATCACCCCTTCCCGGACGCGTTCGCCGCGGCGCTGAGTGCCCTGTCGGGGGAGCCCGTGGCGGCCTCCCTGTTCTCGATGGACGCCCTCCCGGAGCACTTGCGCGTTCGCTATGTGATCACCGATGGCACCCGCAGGCTCGCCGAAGGCAAGGACTACGACGCGCTGCGCCGGGCCCACGCCCCGGCCCTGAGCCGTCACCTCAACGCCGACACCGCCGGGCTCTCCCACGCGGGTGCGACCACCTGGGTGTTTGGTGCCCTTCCCGTCACCGCTGAGGTGGCCCGCCGTGGAACGCCGCTGGTCGGGTATCCCGCCCTCGTGGATGAAGGCGACGAGGTGGGGGTGAAGGTCGCCAACACCCCAGAACAGGGCACTCGCTGGCAGGCATGGGGCCTTCGACGCTTGATCGCCCTGGATAGCCCCGATCCGACCCGGTCGGTCTTCTCACGGCTGTCCAATGCCGACAAGATCGCCCTCGCCTCCGGGCCGTACGCCTCGCTCCAGGCCCTCCTGGCCGATGCGCGCCTCCGCGCCATCGCGGATCGGCTGGCGAGTCTCGGCATCGCCCCCGACAGCGTCCGCGACGCCGCGGCTTTCACCGCAGCGAAGGATGCCGTGCGGCCTGACGTCGCCGAACGGATGCAAGCCGTGACCAAGCTGGCCGCATCTATCCTGGCGCGCGCTGCCCAGATTCAGGCCGAGATCGACCGCCAGCCAGGGCCCAGCGCTGCCGACGTGCGCTCTCAACTCGACAACCTCGTGTTTCCGGGCTTCATCGCTGCGACGCCGGAGCCCCACTTCACGCGGATGGATCGCTACCTGCACGCCATCCAGATCCGTGTACGGGGGTGGAGCGCCAATCCTGCCCGAGAACGCGAACACCTCGAGACGATCTCCGCGTTGGAGGAGTCCTATGACGCCGCCATCGCCGGGTTCGCGGTCGGGGAGCTTCCCGATACTGCCGTCGAGGTGGGGTGGCTCCTGGAAGAGTTGCGGGTCAGCTTGTTTGCGCAGTCCCTGGGTACGGCTCAAAGTGTGTCCGCCAAGCGCGTCCGGGCCGCCATCGCGGCGGTGCGCCCGTCGGGCTTTGGCTACAGTGGCGGGCATGGCTGAACGGGGGGACCTCTACACGGTAGATCCAGCGGTGCGCGAGAGCCTACGGGGAACCAGCCCGGTCCTGGTGCATCTGCTGGAGGGATTCATCGATGCCGGCCAGGTGGGGCGCCAAGTCAAGGAGCACCTCCTCGAGGTGGGGCACGTGGAGACGCTGGCGCTGTTTGATCACGATGCGCTGCACGACTATCGCTCCCGCCGCCCGCAGATGGTGTTCGACCAGAACACCTGGCTGGAGATGGACGATCCCGACCTTGTGCTGGCCAAGGCCACCGACGCGGAGGGTCGCGTCTACCTCCTCCTGACGGGGCCGGAGCCTGACATGCGTTGGCGGGGCACCCTGGCCGCGATCCTCGACCTCGCACACGATCTTGATGTGTCGGAGTTGGTGACGGTGCATGGCATCCCCATGGCCGTCCCGCACACGCGGCCCACGTTGATCACCGCGCACGCCACCGACACCGAGCGGGCCCCGGGCAATCCCGTGTGGATCGACAGGGTGACGGTGCCGGGCAGTTTCTCGGCCGCCTTGGAGTTTCAGGCCGGGCAGCGTGGCATGTTCGCGCGCGGGTTCGTCGCCCACGTTCCGCACTACTTGGCTGCAGGGACGTACGCGCCCGCCGCGCTGGTGGCGCTTGAACGCCTCCGGGAGGCGACCGGGCTGGCTTTGCCCCCACGGGAGTTGGCGACGCGTTCCCTGGCGACCCTGGCCCAGTTGGAGGGCGAGATGTCCAGCGACAGCGAGTTGGCTCCGCTGGTCGCGACGTTGGAAGAGCAGTACGACGACGTGGTTGCGGGTGGGGGACGCTCCGTCCCGACGGCCGATGAGATCGGTGCGGCACTCGAGCGGTTCTTGGCTGAACGAGACGACGAAGGGGATGCGGGTGGATCACATTGACCAGGTGCTCGACCTGCTGAACGTCACACGGGTCGGTCCTGATGTCTTCGTGGGCGAGAACCCGGACACGGATCTCCAACGGGTTTTCGGCGGGCAGGTGATGGGGCAGGCGCTCAACGCCATGTATTCGACGCTGCCGCAGGATCGACTCGCCCACTCGATGAAGAGCTACTTCGTGCGGCCCGGGTCGACAGCGGCACCGATCCACTACGCCGTGTCGCGGACGCGCGACGGGGGCTCATTCTCCTCGCGTCACGTCGTCGCGTCGCAGGGCGGCCAGGACATCTTTGTCATGACGGCGTCGTTCAAGGTGGCCGAGGACGGCTTTGAACACTCCACGCCCGCCCCGGCTGACGTTCCCGACCCCGAGACGTGTACCCCGCTGTCGCGTGTCCTGGGGGCCTTGTCCCCGCGTACGGCAGAGGTGTGGGAGCGGGAGTGGGCCTCCCTCGACACCCGCTACATTCGCGGCGTGGAGGGCACCGACGCGGGCGATCCTCGGCTGCAGATCTGGTTCCGGGCCGTGGGGCAGATGCCGGACGATCCGCGCCTCCATCAGATGGTGCTGGCCTACGCGTCTGACTTGACCTTGCTGGCCGTGAGCACACTGGCGCACCCGGAAGCGTTCGGGTCGCCGCGACTACAGATGGCCACCATCGACCATTCGATGTGGTTCCACCGTCCCATCCGCGCTGACCGCTGGGTGCTGTACGACCAAGTGTCACCCGACGCGAACAACGCTCTCGGGTTCTCCATGGGCAAGCTGTTCAGTGAGGACGGGACGCTGGGCGCGCACGCCGTCCAAGAGGGGCTGATCCGCATGGCGGACGCCCGACCACGCAACGGCCTCGTGTAAACAAGGCCATGGCCTGGGCTGCACGCTGAGGCCACGGGATGCCGAAAGGGGCCGGATCAATCGATCCGGCCCCTTTCAGCGTGTCCCTGCAGAGGTGAGGAAACTCGTCTACCGCAGCTCAGGCGGCGATCTGGGTGGTGCGCAGCTTGGCGATGGCTTGCCGCTCGATCTGGCGGACGCGCTCGGCCGTGATGCCCCACACGCTGGCGATGTCGGCGAGCTTGGCCTGTCGACCGTCCATCAGCCCATAGCGGCGCCGCACCACGTCGGCCGAACGCGGGTCGAGGTTGCCCAGCATGTCGTCGAGTCGAGCGCGATCCTCGGCGTCCAAGACGACCTCGTCGGGGCCAGGCGTCGTGTCGCGGGCCAGCAAGTCACCCAGGGCAGTGTCGCCGTCTTCCTCCACCGGCGCGTCCAGCGAGACGTGGTCACGGGCGAGACGGAGCAGTTCGACGACGCGCTCTTCCTCCAGGTCGAGTTCGTCGGCAATCTCGATGATCTCGGGTTCGCGCCCCAGCTTGCGCTCGAGGTTGCGGCGGGCGGCGGAGACCTGATTGATCTGCTCGGCAACGTGCACCGGAAGCCGGACGATCCTGCTCTGCTGGGCAATGCCCCGGCTGATCGACTGGCGGACCCACCAGGTGGCGTAGGTGGAGAACTTGAAGCCCTTGGTGTAGTCGAACTTCTCCACGGCCCGGATGAGGCCCGTGTTGCCCTCTTGCACCAGATCCAGCAGCGGCATTTGGGAACGCCCGTACTTGCGGGCGACGGACACGACGAGGCGCAGGTTCGCGGAGATGAATTGCTTCATTGCGCGGCGGCCCTCCTCGGCGATCGTCTCGAGTTCCTCCTCGGTGGCCTTGACGGCCTTGCGCCCGCCTCGCTCCTTGAGCGTCAGTTGCCCGGCGAGGATACCCTCGGCGTACAGACCGGCCTCGATACGGCGGGCGAGCATCACTTCCTCTTCCGCACTCAACAAGGGCGTCTTGGCGATGCCGTCGAGGTACAGGCCGACGGAGTCTTTACCGTCGATGCCTTCGGAAGAGCGAATGCGGTGTGCGCTGGAGATCATGCGTCGTCCTTTCGTTCGTCATCCAGTACAACGCGAAAGAACGCGGATTTGTTCGCTCGACCTCCTCAACGGGCCCTCAGCACCCCCCGAGCATGCCGAATCGAGACCACGGTCGTACCGCCATATCCGCCTGTGTCGGGATGCCCGCTGGCCTGGTTCGATGCAGACCCGCCCCCGGCAGCGTCCCCGCCTCAGGCGGTGATGCCGACCTGGTGAAGAAGCCAGGCCAACTGGAAGGCCCGCTCACGCCAGGCCTTGTAGCGCCCTGACACCCCTCCGTGCCCAGCAACCATCTCCGTCTTGAGCAAGATGGGGTGGTCGTCGGGGTTCGTGGTGAGATCCCGCAACCGAGCGGTCCATTTGGCGGGCTCGGTGACCTCGACCCGTGTGTCGTTCAGGCTCGTCGTGATCAGGATGGCCGGATACGCGACGGGGCGGACATTCTCATAAGGCGAGTAGGCCTTCATCGTCTCGTACACCGCCTGGTCCGTGATCGGATTACCCCATTCCTCCCACTCCATGACGGTCAAGGGCAGGTCGGGATTCAAGATGGTGGTGAGAGGGTCGACGAAGGGGACCGCGGCGTGGACCGCACGGAAAAGGTCGGGGGCAAGGTTCACCGCCGCACCGATCAACAGCCCGCCCGCAGAGCCCCCTTCGGCCAGGAGTTTGCCGGGGGCCACATGACCGTCCGAGGTCAACAGCCTCCCCGCTTGGACGAAATCGCTGAACGTGTTGGGCTTGCTCAGTTCCTTGCCGCCCTCATACCAGGGCCGGCCCAGTTCGCCACCGCCGCGCACATGGGCGATGGCAAACACCATGCCTCGATCCAGCAGACTGAGGCGGCTCATTGCGAAGTAGGGCATGGTTGCCGACTCGTAGGCCCCGTAGCCGTACAGCAGGCCGGGGGCGGTCCCGTCGACAGGTGTGTCGCGTCGACGGACCAAGGAGAGGGGGATGCGCGTCCCGTCCAGCCCGGTGGCCCACAAACGTTCACTCACGTAGGCGGCGGGGTCATAGGGGCCGAAATGGGGGTCGTCCAGGACAGGGGTTTGCTTCAACAGCCTGCGCTGCCCAGTGTCGAAGCGGTACTCCCACACTGACGGCGGGGTGACCAAGGACTCATAGCTGAAGCGGAAGCGATCGGTGTTGAAGTCGGGTGACTCGTCGGCGTTCACGTCGTAGAGCACCTCGTCGAAGGTGAGTTCCTGAGGCTCGCCGACGTTGCCCTGGCCATCGCGAGGCAGGATCAGCACGCCGGGGAGCCCGTCGGTGCGGTGTTCGACGACGATCGCGCGGTCATACACACTGACACCCATGAGGCGTCGCCGCGGATCTTCGGGCAGGACCAGTTCCCATTCCCGGCGCGACGACGAGGACAAAGGGGCACGGCTCAACGCGAACTGCGGGGCGTCGGCGTTGTGCAGGATCCACAAGCCGTCTCGCGCAACCTCGACGGAGTAGTCGATGCCCTGTTCGCGGGGGGACACGACCCGGGGCGCGGCCCAGGGTTCGTCCGCGGGCACAAGCGAAACCTCGCTGGTCAGCTTCGAGGAGGACTCGATGAGAACCCACCGGTGGTCTCGGGAGTCGTCGACGCCAATCCAGAAGCGCTCGTCCGACTCCTGCGCCACAAGGGCGTCCGGCTCGCTGCCACCGATGTGGTGGCGCCACACCTGGAAGGGACGCCACGCCTCGTCCACGCGCGTGTAGAAGAACCAGTCCGCACCGGCCCAGGCGCCGCCGCCACCGATGCGGGGGAGCGGACCGTCCACGATCGCCCCGGTGGCAAGGTCGGTGATCCACAGGTCGTAGCGTTCATCACCGGTGGTGTCGAGCGAGTAGGCCAACCGTCGGCCATCGGGGGAGACCTGTGCCGCGCCGAGGGAGAAGAAGTCGTGCCCCTGCGCGAGCGCTTGGGCATCCAGGACCAACTGCTCGCCAGCGGGGGGCACCGTGACGTCGGGGATCTCATCGCGCGAGGTGGCGGGCACCCGGTAGCTGCTGGGGTAATCCAGGCCTTCGGTCGTCCGGGAGTAATACCAATAGCTGCTGCCGTCGGTGTGCGTGACGTGACTCGGCACCGAGAGGTCCGTCTGTTGCGTGCGCGCCTTGAGTTCGCCATAGATGGCCTGAGTGAGGCCCCCAAGATCCGCAGTCTCCTGGTCGGTGTAGGCGTTCTCCGCCTCCAGGTAGGCGATCAACTCGGGATCGGCCTTGTCGGCCATCCAGTGGTAAGGGTCGGCGACGGCATCGCCGTGGACGGTCCGCGTGAAGGGGCGCTGAGGCGCATCGGGAGCGGTGAGCGTGGTGTCAGGCACGCCTGCCAGAGTAGCCGCGGTCTCATCCCGGGGGCTCGCAGCGGGTGTGACAAAGGTCGTGCGTTGTCGCCATTTGGGTACGACCACGGGCCGTGGAACAATGGCTGTGCGCCGACCATTGACAAGTCCCGGGTCGGTCATGCCCAGGAGAGGTCCTCACGTGACTCCACGAAGCAGCGCCAGTGGCGCGTCCACCACCGCCAAGGCCCCCGCGCGCTCCCGCGCGAAGGCCGCCGAGTCTGAGGCCACCGAGGGAGCACAGCCCCGCACCCGCAAGGCAGCGGCCCCGCGTGGTCGCGCCAAGGCTAAGACGCCCGAGCCCACGGTGGCCGAGGTTCTGCAGTCGGGTGTGACGGACGTTTCTTTCAAGCGGGAGGGCAACGACGTCGTCTTGACCGTGGGGGGCAAGAAGCGGTCCCTCGACGAGGTCGATGAGAACGCGTTCGATCACAAGGAAGCGTCCAAGGACGAGAAGAAGATCAACGAGGACGAGGGTTTCTCGCTGTCTGACGCCGACGATGCCGACGAACCCGAACAGCAGGTCATGGCGGCCGGCGCCACGGCCGACCCCGTCAAGGACTACCTCAAGCAGATCGGCAAGGTCGCCTTGCTGAACGCCGAGCAGGAGGTCACCCTCGCCAAGCGCATCGAAGCGGGGCTGTTCGCCGACGAATCGCTCACCGAAGAGAAGGTCAAGCCTGCGGACCTGGAGGATTTCCAGTGGATCGCCGATGACGGGCGCCAAGCCAAGAACCACCTCCTTGAGGCGAACCTGCGCCTCGTGGTCAGCCTCGCCAAGCGTTACACGGGTCGCGGCATGCTGTTCTTGGACCTGATCCAGGAGGGCAACCTCGGTCTGATCCGCGCAGTGGAGAAGTTCGATTACACCAAGGGCTACAAGTTCTCCACCTATGCCACCTGGTGGATCAAGCAGGCCATCACCCGTGCCATGGCCGATCAGGCTCGCACGATCCGCATCCCGGTGCACATGGTCGAGGTCATCAACAAGCTCGCCCGGGTGCAGCGCCAGATGCTGCAGGATCTGGGCCGCGAACCCACTCCCGAAGAACTCGCCAAGGAACTCGACATGACCGCCGAGAAGGTCGTCGAGGTACAGAAGTACGGCCGCGAGCCGATCTCGTTGCACACCCCGCTGGGTGAGGACGGCGACTCCGAGTTCGGTGACCTGATCGAGGACTCCGAGGCGGTCGTCCCCGCCGAAGCTGTGAACTTCACGTTGTTGCAAGAGCAACTGCACGACGTCTTGGATACGTTGTCCGAGCGTGAGGCGGGCGTCGTGTCCATGCGATTCGGGCTGACGGACGGTCAGCCCAAGACGCTCGACGAGATCGGCAAGGTCTACGGCGTGACGCGCGAGCGGATCCGCCAGATCGAGTCGAAGACGATGAGCAAGCTGCGTCACCCGTCACGCTCGCAGGTGTTGCGCGACTACCTCGATTGAGAGTCCTGCAGGCGTGAGCCCCCGGAGCCATCGGTTCCGGGGGCTCACGCCTGTTCTGGCTGCGCGCCGGCCGCAACGAACGCCTCATACATGCGCGTATGGAACAGCACGAACCTCACCGCCTCCACGCCCGGGGTGGGGTGCCCGGCTACGGCCGCGACAGCGATCCTGGCGGCTTCGGACGCCTCCCAGCCATAGACGCCTGCCCCAATCGCCGGGAAGGCCACCGTGCGGGCGCCAAGGCCTGCCGCGACATCCAAGCTGGCGGTGTAGCAGGAGGCCAACGCCTCGGGGTTGGTCTGGCCCACGTGACGGTTCGGTCCCACCGTGTGGATCACCCACCGTGCAGGCAGGTCGAACCCGGGGGTCGCGACTGCGGCACCGACCGGGAGCCCGCCGGGCAACTCGCTGCGGCGCAGTGCCCGGCAGGCTTCCAAGAGCCGCGGGCCCGCCGCGGCATGGATCGCGCCATCGACACCGCCGCCGCCGAGCAGGCTGGAGTTGGCGGCATTCACGATGGCATCGACCTTTTGAACGGTGAGGTCTCCTGGGACGCAAGTGAGGCGCATGGGGTCATTGTCTCTCGCCCCTGTGACGGCGCGTAGGGTCGAGTGCATGAGCAGCGTTCCCGTTTCCGTCCTCGACTTGGCGACCGTTTCCCAAGGGGCCACCACGGCCGATGCGTTGGGCGCCACCATCGATCTGGCACGTGCCGCCGACCGTCTCGGCGCGCGTCGGTTCTGGGTGGCCGAGCATCACAACATGGCGTCCGTGGCGGCCACCAATCCGCCGGTGCTGGTAGGCGCCATCGCGGCGCGCACCGAGCGGATCCGTGTCGGTTCGGGCGGGGTCATGCTCCCGAATCACTCGCCATACGTCATCGCGGAGCAGTTTGCGATGCTGGAGGCGCTGCATCCTGGGCGGATCGATCTGGGCCTGGGGCGGGCACCCGGCGCGGACCCCATCACCTCCTGGGCCTTGCGCCGCACTCAGGAAGGACTGGGCCACGAGGAGTTCACCGAACACGTTCGGCTCCTGGATGCCTGGCTGAGCCCTCACGGAGTGCGTGCCGGGATGGGGCACACCTTGAAGGCCACCCCTGCGGCGACGAGTTTCCCCGAGATCTGGCTGCTCGGGTCTTCGGACTACTCGGCACGCCTGGCTGCACAACTCGGGTTGAGCTTCGCCTACGCAGGGCACTTCGGTCAGATCGATCCCACCGAGGTGATCGCGCTCTACACACAAGGTTTCCGGCCCGGACCGCGTCTAGGAGCCCCGCACAGCATGCTTTGCACCTCGGTCATCGTGGGGGAGACCGACGAGGAGGCGCAGCGTTTGGCCGCACCCTCGGCACTCCAATGGCTGAATCTGCGCCGTGACGTGCGCGAGCCCATCCAGACCCCTGACGTGGCCCGGGAGCGGCTGGAACACCTCGACGGCGGAGCCATCCACGGCACCAAGATCATCGGCACTCCGGACGCGGTGCGCGCGGAGTTGGACGGCCTGGCGCGACGGACCGGGGTGGACGAGTTGATGATCGTGACGACGGCACACGACGTCTCGACCAAGATCGCGACGTTGGAAGCCGTGCTGAACTAGATACCACCCGATACACGCACGAGGGCCCCGGCAGATGCCGGGGCCCTCGTCGCGGTGGAAAGAGGTGTCGGGATTCAGCTCACGCGATTGGTTTCGTCCTGAATCTTCAAAGCCACCTGCTGAAGCTTGTCTTGGTGGGCGCGGGCATGGTGAGCGCAGAACAGAAGCTCGCCGCCCGAGGGCATCGTGACCCGCAGGTACGCCTGCGCGCCGCAGCGGTCACAACGATCCGCGGCGGTCAGTGCGTCCATCACCGAAGTGCTCATGGGCCGTTCCTTTCTCGGTTGGGGCCAGGTCACCCACTACAACAGGGATGCCCCCGCCTTTGTTCCCTTGCAGGCAAGGTACCTCAGCCGATCAAGCGATGGGGCCAGTGGCGGTCGGTGTCATCGGATCGTCACCTGGGCGCGGAGCGGTGCCACCGCCTTGTCGGCGCGGGACAGTAGGGTGCTGGAGTGACTTCGACCGCCGCCGCCAAGCCCGAGAACCGCGAGTATGAGGCTCGTCATCTCCTCGTCCTCGAAGGCCTCGAGGCCGTTCGTAAGCGTCCCGCCATGTACATCGGTTCGACCGATACGCGCGGCCTCATGCACTGCATGTGGGAGATCATCGACAACGCCGTTGACGAGGCTTTGGCAGGCTACGGCAAGGCGATCAGCGTCGTCCTGCACCCCGACGGGTCGGTCCAGGTCGATGATGTGGCCCGGGGCATGCCGGTCGATATCGAGCCGCGCACGGGTCTGTCGGGCGTGGAGGTCATCTTCACGAAGCTGCATGCGGGGGGCAAGTTCGGGGGCGGCTCGTACAACGCGACTGGCGGCCTCCACGGTGTGGGGGCGTCGGTCGTGAACGCCCTGAGCTCACGCCTCGACGTCGAGGTGGATCGGAATCAGGCAACGTGGGCGATGTCCTTTCGCCGAGGCGTTCCTGGGGTGTTCGACGGCCCTGGCCCGGACGCGGGCTTTACCCCCGACAACACGCTGCGTCAGGTAGAGAAGGTCCGCAAGGGCGTCACCGGGACCAGGATCCGCTACTGGCCCGATCGACAGATCTTCCTCAAAGACGCAAAGCTCTCCGGCACGCAGTTGGCGGCCCGCGCTCGCCAGACCTCCTTCCTGGTCCCTGGCCTGGCCATCACCGTCGACGATCGTCGCATCGCGGGGGAGGAACACGTCGAGACCCACGTCCATGAGGGGGGCATCTCCGAGTTTGCGGACTATCTGAGCGAGGGCAGTCCCGTCACCGACGTCTTGCGCCTGCAAGGCAGCGATCGCTTCACCGAAACGGTCCCGATGCTGGACGCGGCGGGAGCCATGACACCCACCGACGTGGAGCGCGAGCTTGATGTGGACATCGCGCTGCGCTGGTCGAACGGCTATGACGCCAAAGTGGTCTCGTTCGTCAACATCATTGCCACCCCCAAGGGCGGCACGCACGTCCAGGGGTTCGAGCGTGGGCTCGTGCGCGCGTTTGCCAAGGCGCTGGAGGGCAGTCGACTCCTGAAGTCGGGCGAGGAAGTCCTCAAAGACGACATCCTCGAAGGTCTCACCGCGGTGGTCACCGTGCGCTTGGCCGAGCCTCAGTTCGAAGGGCAGACCAAGGAGGTCTTGGGCACCCCGCCGGTGGCGCGTCTGGTGATGCGCATTGTCGAGTCGGAGCTGACCGAGTTCCTCACGAGCCAGAAGGCCACCCAACGCCCTCAGGCGCGTGCGGTGCTGGAGAAGGCCGTCGCCGCGTCCCGCACGCGGGTGGCGGCCCGCACCCACAAGGAGAATCAGCGCCGCAAGACGGCTTTGGAGTCCAGCACGCTGCCCGCCAAGCTGGCCGACTGTCGCAGTTCAGATCAAAGCCGCAGTGAGTTGTTCATCGTTGAGGGCGACTCGGCGATGGGCACCGCGAAGCTGGCGCGCAACTCTGAGTTCCAAGCCTTGCTGCCGATCCGCGGCAAGATCTTGAACGTGCAGAAGGCCTCGGTCGCCGACATGCTGAAGAACGCCGAGTGTGCCTCGATCATTCAGGTTGTTGGTGCCGGGTCGGGCAAAACCTGCGACCCGGATCAAAGCCGCTACGGCAAGATCATCTTCATGGCGGATGCCGACTCCGACGGCGCGCACATCCGTACGCTTCTGGCGACGCTGTTCTTCACGTACATGCGACCGATGATCGAGGCGGGCCGGGTATACACCGCCGTGCCGCCGCTGCATCGCTTCGAACTGACCAAGCCCCGCAAGGGTCAAGAGCGCTACATCTACACCTACAGCGAGAGCGAGTATCACCGAAAGCTGGCTGAGCTGACGAAGAAGGGCGTCGGGTTCAAGGAACCACAACGCTACAAGGGCCTGGGTGAGATGGATGCTGACCAGCTCAAGGAGACCACGATGGATCCGCGCCACCGCCAGTTGCGCCGGATCACCGTGGAGCAAGGGGAATCACTCGAACAGGCCCAGGCCACGTTTGAGAAGCTGATGGGCAACGACGTCGCTCCGCGCAAGGAGTTCATCATCGAGGGAGCTTTCGCCCTGGATGCGGAGCGCATCGACGCCTAGGCCTGCATCGCGACAAGGAAGGAACCGACATGACAACGCCGACGGTGGGGGAGCACCCCCACGGCTTTGACGACCTGGTAGCGGCCAACAAGCGCTACGCGATCTCGTTCCCGCACGGCTTTGACGGCATCGCCCACCAAGGCGTCTTGATCCTCACATGCATGGATTCACGACTCGAGCCCTTGGAGATGTTCGGCCTGCGGGTTGGGGAGGCCAAGATCCTCCGGACGGCGGGCGGTCGCCTCACCCAACCGGCTTTGGCGGCCATGGTGATGGGCGTCCACAAGCTCAAAGTGAACCGGATTCTCATCGTGCCGCACACCTTGTGCGCTGCCGCCTCCTCAACGGAAGCACAGTTGCGTGACTCGATCTCCGAACTCTCCGGCGTTGACGCGCACGGCTTCACTTTCGGAGTGGACCCCGATCAGATGGGGCGGCTTCGCGAGGACGTCGAGACGGTGCGCACCCAGCCCCTCATCGGTCCGTTCGCCGAGGTGGGCGGCTTCCTCTACAACGTCGAGACGGGTCTCGTCGACCGCATCTGCTGAGAGCCGCCTTCCCAGGGGGGACTCAGTGCTGACGCGTCCCGACCGCAACGATGGGCTGCGGGAGAGGATCGCCCGATCCGTCGCGTCGCCCCGTCGCGGGCGGCAGGTCCACGGGGCTGCCTGACGCCGCCGCCGCGATCGCCGGGGAGGGGCCTACCCACGCGAGGGTGAGGGTGTCTTCACCCTTGAGGAAGCGGTGGCAGCGCACTCCGCCGGTGGCGCGTCCCTTGCCTGGGTACTCGGCGAACTCGGTGACTTTCACCAGACCGGCTTCGGTTCCTGGGAGCGCGTCAGAGGAGCCCGAGACGGTGGCGACCACGGCGTCCTGCCCCGGAGAGGCGCCAAAGAACACGACCTTTGCGCCGTCGGCGAGCTTGATACCTGCCACGCCGCCCCCGGCTCGACCCTGCGGCCGAACGGCTGAGGCGGGGAAGTGCAGCAACTGCGCATCGGAGGTGACGAAGACCAACTCTTGCGTTTCGTCACCCAGTTCCACGGCGCCGACGACGTGGTCGCCAGGCTCCAGACGGATGATCTCCCACGCCTCCTTGCCGATGATCTCGGGGACCACGCGCTTGACGACCCCCTGGGCCGTGCCGAGGGCCCACCCAGACGTCGCCTCCGTGAGTGTGGTCAGGCCGACCACGTGTTCGCCCTTGTCCAGGGTGATCAACTCACTCACGCGGGCCCCGCCCTTGAGGCTGGGTGCCTCGGCGGTCACCACCACGCTGGGCAGTTCGATGGCATGAGCGCGAAGGACGCGTCCGGCCGAGGTGAGCACGCCGTACTCCCCGCGGGCGGTCGTGCGGACGGCGGACACGATCACATCGTGCTGAGCGCGGCGGCCTTCCACGGGTAGCGGTTCAGCGGTGTCTGCCCGGGCCAGCAGGCCCGCCGAACTCAGCATGACGACGCACGGGTCGTCGGCGATTTCCAGGGGCCCGGCAGCACTCACCGGGGCGCCGCCGCCCGCGAGCAGGACCGTGCGGCGGGGGGTGCCGTAGGTTTTGGCGACCGCATCCAACTCCCGTGCGACCACGGCACGCAGTTGGGCATCGTCGCCGATGATGGCCGCTAGTTCGTCGATGCGACGCTGCAAGTCGTCGCGTTCGGTCTCCAGTTCCAACCGGCTGAACTTGGTCAGGCGGCGCAGTTGGAGGTCGAGGATGTAGTTGGCTTGAGATTCTGACAGGTCAAAGACCTCGATGAGCTTGGCGCGCGCCTGGGCCACATCGTCGGAGCCACGAATGATCGCGATCACGTCGTCGATGTCGGCGATTGCGATGAGGAGCCCCAACACGAGGTGGAGGCGTTCGGATGCCTTGCGATGCTGGAAACGGGTGCGACGCAGCGTCACGGACAGGCGGTGGTTGGTGTAGACGACCAGGGCATCGCGGAGCGACAACGTCTGTGGCTGTCCGTCGACCAGGGCCACCATGTTGATCCCGAAGCTGTCTTCGAGCTTGGTCAGCTTGTACAACTGCTCCAGCATCGCGTCGGGGTTGATGCCGTTCTTGACCTCGATCACGAGCCTGGTCCCGTTGGCCAGGTCGGTGAGATCCTTGATGTCGGCGATCCCGGAGAGCTTCTTGTTCTGCACCAGGGTCTTGATCTGGTCCATGATTTTTTCCGGGCCCACCATGTAGGGAAGCTCAGTGACGACGATGCCTTTGCGCCGAGGTGAGGTCTGTTCGATCCGGGCGGTGGCGCGGATCTTGAACGAGCCGCGACCGCCCCGGTAGGCGTCCCCAACCCCGTCCAACCCCACGATCTTTCCGCCGGTAGGCAGGTCGGGTCCCGGAACGAAACGCATCAGATCGGCCACATCGGCGTCGGGCTGCTTGAGCAGATGCTTGATCGCCTGCACGCATTCGATCAGGTTGTGGGGCGGGATGTTGGTCGCCATCCCCACCGCGATGCCCGTCGAACCGTTGACGAGAAGGTGCGGAAAGGCGGCCGGGAGCACAACCGGCTCGTTCATCTTGCCGTCGTAATTGGGCCGGAAGTCGACGGTGTCTTGGTCGAGTTCGCTGGTCATCGCTGTTGCGGCGGGCGACATCCGGCACTCGGTGTAGCGCATGGCCGCGGGGCCGGCATCGAGCGAGCCGAAGTTACCGTGCCCATCGACGACGGGCAGGCGCATCGCGAAATCTTGACCGAGCCGCACCAAGGCGTCATAGATGGCCGTGTCGCCGTGGGGGTGCAGTTTGCCCATCACGTCGCCCACGACGCGGGCGCACTTCACGTGCGGCTTGTCGGGACGAATGCCCATCTCGTCCATGGAGTAGAGGATGCGGCGCTGCACGGGCTTGAGTCCGTCGCGTGCGTCCGGGATGGCGCGTGCATAGATGACCGAGTAGGCGTACTCGAGGAAGCTGGTCTCCATCTCCTCGGTGACGTCGATGTCGGTGATCAGCTCCTGCACGTCGTCGTCGACCGGCGGCTTTGCTACCACGCGTCCCCCATCCTTCTGATTGCCCCCGTCATTGTGACCGCTCGGCGCCCCTCACCCGTGTTGCCACTCCGCCAACCCGCTTAGTCACGGCCGAGATACTGATCCAGGACCCGCCGCAGGCCTCGCCCGTCGGGGGCGCGGAACACGGGGATGTCCCGGGGGTGCTCAGAAGCCACCGTCAAAGGCTCCATCGTGCCATGGGCCAGGAACTGCTCGGCGGGGGACAACTGCCGGATCGCGATCGCGGTGACGTGTTCGGGATGAGCGGCGGCGAACTCGCCGTAGATGGCCGGGTCATGCTGGCCGTCGTCGCCAACGAAAAGCCAGCTGATGCCCGGAAAGTCGATGGTGAGTTGCTGCAGTGCGCTGCGCTTGTGCTCGGGGCCCGACCGGAACCACCCCGTGTTGGTGGGCCCCCAGTCCGTAAGCAGCATGGCGCCGCGGGGGTAGCGGTGACGACGCATGAAGCGGGTCAGGAAGCCGTGGGTATTCCACGCCCCCGTCGAGAGGTAGAACACCGGCGATCCCGGACGCCGCGCCAGCACGTCATCGAGGAAGACCGCCATCCCGGGGACGGCGGTGCGGGCCTCCTCGCGACGGAAGAACGAATTCCAGGCCGAGATAAACAAGCGGGGGACCATCGTCGTCAAGATGGTGTCGTCGATGTCGGAAATGACCCCGAACGTTTGATCCGAGCCGACGATCTGCGCCTCGAACCCGACCGGCTCGGACGCCAACGTCTCCGCGGTGCCATCGCGCCATCCGGGCGCCAGATCATGGTCGCGGATGCGGTGATCGATGTAGCCGCCGCGGTCGCTCGTCCCGGTGACGCGGGTGCCGTCGAGGTGAATCACGTAGCGAGCGTGGACGCAGGGCATGGTGAAGAAGTTGCGCCATCCGCGACGCTTCAAGAACTCCTCGGTTGCCTTCCCGATGGGGCTGTCTTGGAACGGCGGTGACAGCACGACGCGGCCCAGGACGCGGATGAAGGTCGTGTCTCCGTAGGCGGTGTAGGGGATGACTCGTTCCCGCCACCCGAGCATCCGGAAGAATCGCTCCAGGCGCCGGTCCACAAAAAGTTCCCAGCGCGCGGCGATGAACGGCCGTGTGCTCATGGTGCCCTACCGTAACGGGTTTTCGGGGTGATCCTCACATGCGTCACGCCGCACCGACCTCATGGGAAGATGGAGCAATGACCAGACTTCCGATCGATCTCAGCGCTGCGATCGTCTCCGCCGGGTACTTCCCCGAGTTCGTGGCGGCGACGGTCTTGCAGGCGGTCGACGATGAGTCCGTGGTGGCCTCACTGGTGCACCATGAGGCGACGTTTAACGCCCACGAGTTGCACCGACACATCACCGTGCTGGTGTTGACGCCCACGCGCTTCATCGTCGCGCACACCGACGACGGCGATCAGCCCGGGCATCCTCAGGCGTTGACCACGGTGGAGACCCTGGGGGTCAGCAAGATCACCTCGGTGGCTCTCACTCAGGTCGCTGCAAACCCGGAGCGGTTCGGGCGCGGGGATCACTCGATCACCGAGGCGTGGCTCGTGGTCAATTGGGGTGCGATGCGCCGGGTGGAGATCGAGCCCGCGACGTGCGGGGATCCGCAGTGCGAAGCCGACCATGGGTTGACCGCCCAAGACGTGTCCGATGATCTCACCGTCCGGATGAGCGTGGCGGCCGATGGCGAGGAAGCGGTGAGTTCGCTCATCGCCTTCGCGTCCGCGCTGCAGCGTGCGGCCGCGTGACGGCGATGGAGGCGCTTGCGCCGACCCCTGTCGTTCCGTCGTACGGCTCATCAGCACTGTCTGATGTGGTTCCCTCCTTGGCCGCCTCTCTGGGCGTCGACGGCTGGGGGAACGCGCTCGGCGTCCCGGAAGCCTCACGTTGGGTGCTGCTGCTGGTGGATGGGCTGGGGGACCTCAACCTGGCCGAAGCCGCCGCTGATGCGCCGTTCCTTAGCGGGCTCCGCAGCGCAGGGGGGCGGCTCACCGCTGGCGTACCCAGCACGACCGTCACGAGCATCACCAGCTTGGGCACAGCGCTGCCTCCCGGCCAGCACGGCATGCTCGGGTACTCCTTCCGTAATCCAGTCGGGGGTGGCCTGCTCAATGCCCTGCTGTGGGAGAACGGCTTGTCGGCCTACGACATCCAGCCACGGTTGACGGCCTTCGAGCGCCTGGCACGCTCCGGCGTCACGCTCACCTCGGTAAGCCCCGCACGCTTCGCCGGCACCGGACTCACCGAGGCGGCGCTTCGGGGGGCCCGCTTCCAGCCCGTTCCCGACGAGAACGACGACGCGGCACGCATCGCGTGGACCGCCGACGCTGCCGCCTCGGGTGAGAAGTCCTTGGTCTACCTCTATGAGCGATCCCTTGATCACACCGGCCATGGCCAAGGCTGGCGCACACCAGCGTGGCGCTCGACCCTGCGCCGGATCGACGGCTTTGCGGCCCGGCTGAGGGCGGCGCTCCCCTCGGAGGCCCGCTTGCTGATCACCGGCGATCACGGGATGGTCGATGCCCCTCGTGACAGGTGGCTCATCGTCGAGGATGTTCCCGGCCTGGGATCAGACTTGACCCTGTTCGCAGGCGAGGGCCGCTTCCGCCAGTTGTATGCCGAGCCCAAGCGAGTGCCGGAGGTCAGGAAGCGCTGGGCTGCCACGCTGGGGGAGCGCGCCTGGGTCCTCACCCGCGAGGAGGCGATCGAGGCGGGATGGTTCGGGCCCATGGATCCTCGCATGGCCTCGCGCCTGGGCGATGTTGTGGTCGCGATGCGCGACGACGGCGCCGTCATGACCCGGTCTCAGCCGCGCGAATTCGGGCTGGTGGGCATGCATGGCTCCCTCACCGAGTTGGAAACCCGCGTCCCCCTGCTGGTGGCCTGATGGCGGCACTGACGTACTTCACCGGCCCGATGAACTGCGGCAAGTCCACGCTGGCGCTGCAAGTGGACTACACCGAGGCTTCGGCTGGCCGCCGGGGTCTGCTGTTCACCTGCTTCGACCGGGGCGGCCAAGCGGTGATCAGTAGCCGCATCGGCCTCAGCGCCACCGCGATCGAGGTGACTCCGACGTTCGACTTCTGGGCCCATGTCACCGAGGAACTCACCTCGGGGCATCGGGTCGACTATCTCGTGTGCGACGAAGCTCAGTTCTACACCGAGGCGCAGGTTGACGACCTGTCCAGGATCGTCGACGAACTCGACATCGACGCGAGTTGTTTCGGCATCCTCACCGACTTTCGCACCGAACTGTTTCCCGGATCACGACGCCTGGTAGAACTGGCCGATCGGATCGAGATGCTTCAGGCACGACCACGCTGCTGGTGCGGCGCGCCGGCCACCCACAACGCTCGCATCGTCAATGGGGTCATGGTGGTGGAGGGTGACCAGATTGCCATCGGGGACATGGATGCTGGCGCGGTCGTCCGTTACGAGGTCCTGTGCCGCCGTCATCACCGCCTGCGCATGCCGTCCAAGCTGGGCGGCGTTGACCTCACGCCCGATCCGCTGCCCTTCGACGACGCACCAGCCTGAGTCAGGCTCTGAGGGGTTAGTGGTCCTCGGGTCGGGGGGCGCCGAACATGATCTCGTCCCAGCTCGGGACGGCTGCACGTCGGCGACGCCCCTTCTTTGGCTTGGGGGTCTCCTGCTCCTCTGGACTCCCCAGCAAGGAAAGTTGCTCGGGTTCGCCCTTCTCCTGTTCCTGCGCGAGCTCGGCCCCAGGCTCGGTTTCCGCCCCGGCCGGTGCGATATGGACGGTGGTGTCACGCGTGAGAGTCTCTTCGACCTCGACGACCACCGGCTCCTCGGCGGGTCGGCCATCCTTCGGATGGACCAAACCCGCGTAGATCTTGACGGAGTCTTCATCAAAGCTGGACAGCATGTCGTAGAGGACGTCGAGATCCCCGCGCGGCGGGGCCACGATGTCATAGACGCCGTCCACCTCCTCCAGATCCCCATCATGGAACGCGTCTTCAGCTTCGAGGTCGTCTTCGTCTTCGTGATCGTCATCGAGGAACAGCGGCTCGTCGACCTCCTCGGGTGCCGCGGTGGGCAGGACGTGCACCTGGCCGACCGGCTCCTGGGTGATGCGGACCAAGGCGAGATCGTCCGCAGCCGGAACGTCCCCGATCAGGCGCTGGGCCTCGTCGTCGTCGGCGACGCTGAACCGCCCCATCTGGTCATAGGCGAAGTCGGCAGTGCGGGGCCCCGCCTCACCCGGGAAGGTGACGCGGATCCGCCACCGGCGATCGCTGAGCTTCCAGGCGTCCCAGGACGCATCGTCGGCATCGATCCCGTCCGACACCAACGTGTCGGTGACGGCATTGCGTAGCGTGCGATGCGTCGTCGTCTCCCCGCGGCGCCGCACGGGATGCGTGCGTGCCAGGCCGGCGACGTGCTCTCGCTCGGCCATCACGGGATCGGAGAAGGCGGCGATGCGCTCGATGGGAACGCCGGCGGCGTCAGCGACGTCCGCGGGGGATTCACCCGCGCGGATGCGCGCCTGAATGTCGCGTGGTCTCAAGGCACTGTCCATACATCTGTCTCCGAATCGACGGGCGTGTGGGCGCTGGGGGCGTCCGCACGGACCCATGGGTGTCGTACAAGGTAACTTACCGTGCCCAGGCGCAACCCTGGTGAGCCACGACGCGCGCTCGAAGCAGGACTCCCCTGAGGAGGACTTGACGAGTGTGATATATGTGCGTCTGCGCCTCTTGCGTGCTGAAGGACCCGAGGGATCCGTCAATACGCAGGGGTGAGAATCCCTACCGTTCGCTGCTGGAAAGGCATCATGGCGACTGATTACGACGCTCCTCGCAAGAACGACGAGGAGAACGAGGACAGCATCGAGGAACTCAAGAGCCGGCGCAACGACAAGAACTCCGGCAAGGTGGACGAGGACGAGGTCGAGGCCGCTGAGTCCTTTGAGTTGCCCGGCGCGGACCTGTCGCACGAGGAACTCACCGTGCGTGTCCTCCCACGGCAGGCCGATGAGTTCACCTGTGCGAGCTGCTTCCTGGTGAAGCAGCGCTCCCAGGTGGCCAAGGAGGTCAATGGCCTCATCTACTGCGTGGATTGCGCCTAACACCCACGCAATGCGGCGCCGCCCACCGCGAAGGTCGGCGGCGCCTCAGGCACCGAGGCGGTCTAGACAGCCGAGCTGTCAGAACCGCAGATTGACCGGCCGAGAGGACTGCCCCTCGCCGGTGAAAGCGCTCCAGCGCTTGGCCGCGAACCGGTTGATGAGCACCTGCGAGAGGCCGACGCCGACCGCCACGGCCACCACCCAGGCGATCGCCTGGCCGGTGGGCACATCAGGGTCATTGGGATCGGGCGGCTCCTCGCCGGTCACGAACTCCCATGCGCTCTCCACGGCCTTCTTCGTCACGGCTGCAGCCCCGACCGCCACGACTGTCGAGTAGAGGTTCCAGACCACCTTCTGCGAGATGTCCATCGTGTCCTGCCCGCTCGGCGGCCCCGTCGACCGCGTTCCCATCCACCCTAGCCCGCAGGCCGAGCACGATTCGATAGATTGGGGCGGTGGAATACCGCGAGCGATTGACCACCCCCGGCTGGTACTGGCTGGTGGGGGTGACATTCGGCACCACTGGGTTCTTGGCTTTGGGCCTGTGGTTCGACCGCTGGGTCGCCCTGGGGGCGGCGGCCGCCAGCATCGTAGTGATCGGGGTGGCGCTCGCCCTGTTCGGCCGCACGCAGATCTTCGTCGATCGCCACGGATTGCGCGTGGGCCCCCACTCCATCGAGTGGCAGTGGGTCGGGCATGTCAGCGAGTTGGATGCAGAGCGCACGTCAGCGCTGCTGGGCGCGGAGTCTGAGCCCGCCGCGCTGGTGGTCCAGCGCCCCTGGCTGCAGCGAGCCGTCTTGGTGGAGATCGACGACGCCGCAGACCCGCACCCGTATTGGTTGATCTCCACCCGCCACCCTCGTCAGCTGGCCACCGCGATCGCGTCGGCCCGGACCACGGTGGCCTCATGACGGACGCATGGACACCGCCCGTCGCGGTGCGCAGACTCGACCCGGGCGTACCGTTGCCTCGTTACGCCCACCCCGGGGACGCGGGTGCAGACATCGCGTGCTCCCACGACGTGACCTTGGCGCCGGGCGAGCGGGCCTTGGTGGGCACCGGCCTCGCCATCGCGCTTCCCCCCGGTTGGGCCTGCTTCGTGCATCCTCGCTCGGGGTTGGCGGCACGCGAGGGGCTCACCATCGTCAATGCCCCGGGTACGGTGGATGAAGGTTACCGGGGCGAACTGCGCATCTGTCTGCTCAATACCGACCTCAGCCGCCAGGTGATACTGCGGCGGGGAGACTTGATCGCGCAGCTAGTCTTCCAACCCGTTGGGCGAGCCGTCTTCCACGAAGTCGACGACCTGGGCACCACCGTCCGGGGCGACGGCGGACATGGCTCGACCGGCGGAATCGCGAACTGGTCCACAACCACGGACCCCACGGGGCCAGACGGAGGGAAAACGCAGTGATCTTTGGACGCAAGGCGCGCACCGCGACTGAGGCGAAGCGCGAGCAGGTTGAGGCGTTCGAGGACGAGCCCACCACAGACGATGACGCGGGCGACCTCGTCGAGGACGCGTCCGATTCCGAGGACGCGATCGTTCCCCGCGCTGATGGCCCGTTCGACTACGAAGAAGTGGCCCTGGACGCGGACGATATCGAGCGGATCACGTTTGGCCCGCTGATCATCACCCCCTTCGAGGGTTTGGGCCTGCAACTCCACGGCAATCCGGACACCGGGATCGTGCAGGCGTTGCTGGCCACCTTTGAGGACTCCGGGCTGGAGCTGGCCTTGTTCGCCGCCCCCCGCAGTGGTGACCTCGCCGACGAGTTGCGCGTCGAGATCGTTGAGGAGGCCGCGCAAGGCGGGGGCCACGCTCAGGAGGCGTCCGGGCCGTTTGGGCCCGAAGTGCGCCGCGTGATGCCGGTGGACGGCCCTGAGGGGGAGCAACTGTTCCACGTCTCGCGTGTGTGGCTCGTGGAGGGTCCCCGCTGGCTTCTCCGCGGCACCCTCATGGGGCAGGCAGCGATGGCGGAAGGGGAAGATGCCCCCTCCGATGTGTTCGTGGAGTTCTTCCGCAACGTCGTCGTGCGTCGCGACGAAGCGCCTCGCGTACCCGGCGAACTGATTCAGCTGGCCTTCCCCGAGGGGCAGGAGCCTCAAGGCTAGGAGGACAATCATGGGATTGAGGAATGCGTTGCGCGGATTGGTGCGCTCCACTGACGAACTCGCCTCCGCCGATCGTCAAAAGATCGCTGCCGACAGCGGTGCCGACTCGGTCGTCAGCTGTACCGACCGCAGCCGGGTCACGCTACGCGGAACGATCGACGTCCTCACGGTGCGTCCTCGTGGTCGGACGGCCTGGCTGGAGGCCGAACTGTCGGACGGCACCGGTCATGTGCGGCTCATCTGGATGGGCCGCCACGCGATTCCGGGCATCGAGGCTGGTCGCGAACTCGTCGTCGAAGGGCGGGTCTCGGTTGTGGACGGCGAGCGTCGCATGTACAACCCGCGTTACGAACTGCGTTAGACCGCAACGTTGCGCTGCGGCCGCACGGTAGTCATCGTGCGGGCCGCAGCGCTTGTGCGCCTGCGGAGGCGCTACTCGTCCTCGTCATCGGTGACGCGCTCGCGCGCGACACCAGGGGCGAGATAGTGAGCCAGTTCGAGCTCATGCGCCGGGTTGGCCACGAACAAAAGTTCGTCGTCGCCCTCAAGCGAGCCATCGCTGGCGGGCGGTGCAGCATTTCCGTCCCGGATGATGGCAACGAGCACGGCATCGCCGGGGAAATCGAGTTCGTCGATACGGTGCCCGATGATGGGGCTGTCGCTCGGTAGCGTCATCTCGACCAGGTTGGTCTTGCCGCCCTTGAAGGAGAACAAACGGACGAGGTCGCCGACCGTGACCGCTTCTTCCACCAAGGCACTCATCAGCCGCGGCGTCGAGACCGAGACGTCCACGCCCCACACGTCGTCGAACATCCACTCGTTGCTGGGGTGGTTCACCCGGGCCACCGTCCGCGGGACGGCAAACTCGGTCTTGCACAACAAACTGCTGACGAGATTCGCCTTGTCGTCGCCGGTCGCGGCGATGGCGACGTCGCACCGATCGAGCCGGGCTTCCTCCAGCGAATCGACTTCACAGGCGTCGGCCAAAAGCCATTCCGCCCCGGGGACGCTGTCAGGTTTGATGGCCCGCGGGTCGCGGTCGATCAACAAGACTTTGTGCCCGTTGGCCAGCAACTCACGGGCGATGGAACGGCCGACGTTACCGGCCCCGGCGATGGCGACGCGCACAGGTGACTCCTTAGTGGGACGGGCTCAGTGCTTGGCGGGAGGTTCGGACAGAACCTGCTCGACGCGAGGCACATCGTCGTTGGCCACAGCCACGTACAAGGTGTCGCCGTCTTGGAGCAGCGTGTCATTGGCGGGGACGAGCCCCTGGCCGAACCGGGTGAGGAAGGGGATGCGCGCGTGGAGCGCCGTTTCGATCTTCCCGACCGGCGTCCCGACCCACCCTTCGTGCGCCCCGACCTGGATCAGGCGCACTTGCCCTGAGGGATCGCGCCATTGCGGCTCGGATCCTTCTGGGAGGAGACGCCGCAGCACCTGGTCGGACGCCCACCGGACGGTGGCGACCGAGGGGATGCCGAGTCGCTCATAGACCTCGGCGCGCGCCTGGTCGTAGATGCGGGCGACCACGTTGCTGATCCCGTAGGTTTCGCGGACGACGCGCGCGGCCAGAATGTTCGAGTTGTCGCCCGAGGAGACAGCAGCGAAACCGTCGGCCTGCTTGATCCCTGCGGCGACAAGGACCTTCCGGTCGAAACCGATGCCCTTAACGGTGGCGCCGTGGAACTCCGGTCCGAGCCTGCGGAAGGCGTCGGGGTCTTGGTCGATGACGGCCACAGAGTGGCCTCGGCGCTCCAGCGCCCGGGCCAGGGATGATCCCACGCGGCCACACCCCATGATCACGATGTGCACGGGACTAGAGTGTACCCCCGTGAACGTCACCGACGCCCTGAAGCGCGTGCTGGTTGGGCGCAAGTTGGCCAGCGCCCAGTTGGGGGAGACCCTCCTCCCGAAGCGGATCGCCCTGCCTGTCTTCGCCTCCGATGCCCTGTCGTCGGTCGCCTACGCCCCCGACGAGATCATTTTGACGCTCAGTTTGGCGGGCGTTGCCGGATTCGTTTTCTCCTGGCAGATCGCCATCGTGGTGGCCGTCGTCATGGCCGTCGTGGTGTTGTCCTACCGGCAAACAGTCCACGCCTACCCCTCCGGCGGCGGCGACTTCGAGGTCGCCACCGTGAACCTGGGGCCCAATGCCGGCCTGACGGTCGCCTCAGCACTGCTGGTGGACTACATCCTCACCGTGGCGGTATCGGTCAGTTCGGGTGTTCAAAACGCTAAGGCGCTGTTCCCGTTCATGGTCGGGCACGAGGGGATCATCGCGGCCGTCATCATCCTGATCCTCATGGGTCTCAACCTGCGTGGCGCCCGTGAATCCGGAACCGTCTTCGCCATCCCCACCTATGGCTTCATGTTCGCCGTGCTGGGCATGATCGTGGTCGGGATGGTGCGCATTTTCGTGGTGGGAGAACCCCTGGCCGCGCCAACCGCAGGCTTCGACGTGGTGGGGGACACCTACTACTCGCAGTTGACCGGGTTCGCGCTGATCGCCCTGCTGGCGCGCGCCTTCTCCTCCGGATCCGCGGCACTGACCGGTGTGGAGGCCATCTCCAACGGGGTTCCCGCCTTCAAGGAGCCCAAGAGCCGCAACGCCGCCACCACGCTGGCACTGCTGGGCGTCGTGGCGATCTCGATGCTGACCGGCATCATCGCGCTGGCGAACCTCACCGGCGCCAAGATGGTCGACGAGCACGCCGGGGTCTACTTCACCCAGGGCGGGGTCCGCGTGACCGACCACCAAGAGACGATCATGGCGCAGTTGGCCGCGACCGTGTTCGATGGATTCCCCCTCGGGTTCATCTTCGTCATCGCCATGACCATGATCATCTTGTTCCTGGCGGCGAACACGGCCTTCAACGGCTTCCCCGTGCTCAGTTCGATCCTCGCGCGTCACGGCTTCCTCCCCAAGGCCCTCTCCACCCGCGGTGACCGGTTGGCTTACAGCAACGGCATCATCTTGCTCGCCTTGGCCGCCGTCGGGCTCGTCTTGGCCTTCAACGCCAGCGTCACGGCCCTGATTCAGCTGTATGTGGTCGGGGTGTTCGTCTCCTTCACGGTGAGCCAACTCGGCATGCTGCGCCACTGGACGCGGCATCTTGCCACCGAAGTCGACCCGGCCAAGCGCCGCCACATGAAGCGCTCTCGCGTCATTAACGCGATCGGACTGACGTTCACCGGGACCGTGCTCATCATCGTGCTCGCCTCGAAGTTCATCTACGGCGCCTACCTGGCCATCCTCGCCATGGCGGTGCTGTTTGTGGTGATGAAGCTGATCAGTCGGCACTACCAGCAAGTCGAACGCGAGACAGCCCTTTCCCCCTCCGACGTCCGGCTTCTGCCCAGCCGCGTCCACGCTGTAGTGCTGGTGACCGACCTCGACAAGCCCGCCATGCGTGCGGTGACCTTCGCCCGAGCGAGCCGAGCCAACAGCCTGGAAGCGGTGACGGTGGCCGCCGAGGACGATCACACCAAGGACATCCGTCAGCAGTGGGAGGCCCTCGATCCCGGTATCCCCTTGAAGATCATCGCCAGCCCCTACCGCGAAGTCGTCGGCCCCTTCGTCCGCTACATCAAGGGGATCAGCTCAGGCAACCCGCGCGACGTCGTCATGGTCTACGTGCCCGAACTGGTGGTGGGGCACTGGTGGGAGCGGCTCCTGCACAACCAGACCAGCCTGCTGATCAAGGCCCGCCTTGCGTTCGTCCGTGGCGTCATCACCGCCGCCGTCCCGTACCAGTTGGCCTCTTCTCGATACGCCATCGACCGCGTGGTCCGTCGCGAACGGGCGGCCTGGCGGCACCCGGGCACGGGCACGGTGCACTCGGGGTCCAACCAAGGTGAGTGACACACCATGGCGGGTCGGCGACCTCTTGCACGGAGTCGAGGTTGGACCGATCGCCCACGGTGGGCACTGGGTGGCCCGCCACGACGGACGCGTCATCTTCGTCCGGCACGCTCTCGAGGGCGAGATCGTGGACGTCCGCGTCACCGGGCTCGCGCGACGACACGCGTTTGGTGACGCCGTGACCATCACCCGGCCCAGCGCCGATCGCGTCCCGGAGCCCTGCCCGGTAGCGACCGTCTGCGGGGGGTGCGACTTTCAGCATGTGCGCGTCCCTCATCAGCGAGAACTCAAGCGCCAGGTGGTGGCCGAGCAGGTACGTCGCCTCGCGGGCGTGGAGTGGGAGGGCCAGGTCGAAGCGGTACATCCTGACGATGCCCGCTGGCGCACGCGCATGCGCTATCACCGCGACGAGAACACGACGCCGTCGGAGTGGGGGCTCCGCCAGAGCCGCTCCCACGACATCGTGGCCCTGCCTGAACAAGGCTGCCTGATTGCGGCAGCCCCGCTGGCGCGGGTTCCTGCGAACGCCCCCGAGGGCCCCGCAGTGATGGGGGCGTTGGAAGGGGCGGAGGCCGTGTGGGTCGCCCCCGGCGACCCGCGGCTGATTGAGGTATCTGCAGCTCATCGACGGTGGAGCGTCCGCGCGGATGGGTTCTGGCAGGTCCACCCGCAGGCGGCGGACACGCTGGTCGAGGCGGTGCTGAGCGGGCTGCATCCCCGACCCGGCGAAACAGCTTTGGATCTCTATTGCGGGGTGGGGTTGTTCGCGGGTGCCCTAGTCGACGCCGACGTGTCCGTGACCGGCATCGAGGGCTCGACGACCGCCGTGGCCCAGGCTCGCCGCAATGTCGCGGGCGCGCGCTTCCTCGCAGGCGATGTGGCGCGCGTTCTCGGACCGCGTGATGGCCGATGTCGGCAGGGGAGTCCCGTGCCTGGCCGGACCGATCTCGTCGTCCTCGATCCGCCCAGGGCTGGCGCCGGCGCGGCGGTCATGGCGCAGGTGATGGCACGAGCACCGCGGGCCGTAGCGTATGTGGCGTGCGATCCCGCGGCACTGGCGCGCGACCTTGCCACGGCCGCGCAGGGCGGGTATCGGGTGGTGTCGCTGCGCGCCTTCGATCTGTTTCCCCAGACCCACCATGTGGAGTGCGTGGCCATCGTGATGCCGGAGTAGGCTCACGGGCACAAGGAGGGATGATGGCGCATCAAGTTGAGGCCCGCTGCCCATTGCGTCCGCAGGACAAGTGCTCGTTGTGCTTTCCCGGAGCAGACGGTCCGCACAATTGCGGCCTCGTCTACTTGATGATGACCGACGACGATCTGCGAGAAGATTACGCAGAGCGCCGCCAGGCGGAGCGTCGGGCACGCCACTGAGCCTTCACGGAAGTGACGATGCGCTATTATCTCGACGTCGAGATAATTTGTTGAAGGCAGACCAGGAGGCAGACCATGAGCGTCAACAGCTTCGGGGCGAAGACCGCACTCACATCGAGCGGAACGTCCTACCAGATCTTCTCCATCGCGAAGGTGGAGGGATCTGACACCTTGCCCTACAGCCTCAAGGTGCTGTTGGAGAATCTCCTGCGCACCGAGGACGGGGCCAACATCACCGCCGAGCACATCACCTCGCTGGCGAACTGGGATGCGGCAGCCGAGCCCTCCAAGGAGATCCAATTCACCCCGGCCCGCGTCATCATGCAGGACTTCACCGGCGTCCCGTGCGTGGTCGACTTGGCGACGATGCGTGAGGCCGTCCAGGAGTTGGGCGGGGATCCGACCAAGGTCAACCCGCTTTCGCCTGCGGAGATGGTCATCGATCACTCCGTCATCGCTGACTTCTTCGGCACCGACCAGGCCATGAGCCTCAATATGGACATGGAGTACGAGCGCAACCGTGAGCGCTACCAGTTCCTGCGGTGGGGCCAGACCGCCTTCGACGACTTCAAGGTGGTCCCCCCGGGCACGGGCATCGTGCACCAGGTCAACATCGAGAACCTCGCCCGCGTCGTCTTCCCCCGCGTGGTGGACGGCGAACTGCAGGCCTACCCCGACACCTGCGTGGGCACCGACTCCCACACCACCATGGTCAACGGCCTGGGCGTCGTCGGCTGGGGCGTGGGCGGCATCGAGGCCGAGGCAGCCATGCTGGGCCAGCCTGTGTCGATGCTCGTCCCGCGCGTGGTCGGCTTCAAGCTCTCCGGCAAGCTCAACGACGGCGTGACGGCGACCGACCTTGTCCTCACCATCACCGAGATGCTGCGTGCCCACAAGGTCGTCGGCAAGTTCGTCGAGTTCTACGGCCCCTCCGTCGCCGAGGTCCCGCTGGCTAACCGCGCCACGATCGGCAACATGAGCCCCGAGTACGGCTCCACGATCGCCGTGTTCCCCATCGACGACAAGACCCTCGACTACCTGCGCTTGACCGGGCGTTCGGCCGAGCAGATCGCGCTGGTCGAGGACTATGCCAAGGCCCAGGGCCTCTGGCACGATGCGGCAGCGGAGCCCCGCTACTCGGAGTACCTCGAACTCGACCTGTCCACCGTGGTCCCGAGCATCGCTGGCCCGAAGCGTCCGCAGGACCGTGTGGTGTTGTCGGAGTCGAAGGCGGCATTCCGGGAGGCGCTCCCCAGCTATGCGGGCGCTCCCGAGGAACTCATCGGTTACGACGAGTCTGTCGCCGAAACGATGCCCGCCTCCGACCCCGTCGCCGCGACCCCCGGGCAAACCGACGATTCGCCCGCACCGGATCACGAACTGGCGGTCACCGGCCCCATCACGGGGCGTGCATCGAGGCCGACCCTGGTCACCCTCGCCGACGGCACCAGCTTCGAACTCGACCACGGGGCTGTGACGGTGGCGTCGATCACCTCCTGCACCAACACGTCTAACCCCTCGGTCATGCTCGGCGCGGCCCTGGTGGCCAAGAAGGCCGTCGAGAAGGGGCTGCGCCCGAAGCCCTGGGTGAAGACCACCGTCGCTCCCGGATCCAAGGTCGTCACCGACTACTACGAGAAGTCCGGCCTGCAGCAATACCTCGACGACCTGGGCTTCAACACCGTCGGCTACGGCTGCGTGACGTGCATCGGCAACACCGGCCCGCTGATCCCCGAGGTGAGCCAGGCGATCAACGACAACGATCTCGCCGTGACGGCCGTCTTGTCGGGCAACCGAAACTTCGAGGGACGGATCAGCCCCGACGTCAAGATGAACTACCTGGCCTCCCCGCCGCTGGTCATCGTGTACGCCCTGGCTGGCACGATGGACATCGATCTGGCTAAGGAGCCACTCGGCCAAGACGCTGAGGGACGCGACGTGTTCATGGCGGACATCTGGCCCACGACAGAAGAGATCGAGGACGTCATTGGCGGCTCGATCAGCGCAGAGATGTTCGAGCGTCGCTATGCCGACGTGTTCGCTGGCGACGACAAGTGGCGTGCGCTGCCCACCCCTGATGGAGAGATCTTCGAATGGGACGAGGCCTCCACCTATGTGCGCAAGCCCCCGTACTTCGAGGGCATGCCGGAACAGCCCGCCCCGGTGACGGACATTGCCGGCGCGCGCGTCCTGCTCAAGCTGGGGGACTCGGTGACCACCGACCACATCAGCCCGGCGGGCAACATCAAGGCCGACACCCCGGCGGGAAAGTACCTGACCGAGCACGGCGTTGCCCGCAAGGACTTCAACAGCTACGGGTCACGCCGCGGCAACCACGAGGTCATGATTCGCGGTACCTTCGCCAACATCCGGCTGCGTAACCAGATCGCACCCGGTACCGAAGGCGGCTACACGCGCGACTTCACGCTGCCGGATGCGCCGGTCAGCTTCGTCTATGACGCCGCCATGAACTATGCGGCCGCAGGGATCCCGCTGGTGGTGCTGGCGGGCAAGGAGTACGGCTCGGGCAGTTCGCGCGACTGGGCCGCCAAGGGCACCTCCTTGCTGGGCGTCAAGGCCGTCATCGCCGAAAGCTACGAGCGGATCCACCGTTCGAACCTGATCGGGATGGGCGTTCTTCCGCTCCAGTTCCCCGAGGGCGCCTCGGCCGACAGCCTCGGGCTGGACGGTAGCGAGACCTTCGCCTTCACGGGCGTGACGGCCCTCAACGACGGCGTCACCCCGGAAACGGTTCGCGTGACCGCGACCAAGGCCGACGGCTCGCAAACGGAGTTCGACGCCGTGGTCCGGATCGACACACCCGGTGAGGCCGATTACTACCGCAACGGTGGGATCATGCAGTACGTGCTGCGTCACCTGGTCGCCAAGGGGCGCGCCGCCTAAGCGATCGACAGCGAAGACGTCACCCCGGTCAGGCACACTGGCCGGGGTGACGTGCGTCGGGCAGGAGAGCAGGAGAGCAGACATGAACGAGCAAATCCGTTTCCGGGTGTCGGAGGCACCCCTGGGTGCAGCACGTATCGCGTGGTCGTACCTGGGCACCCTCCTCGCTGCGCTCGTGGCCACACTGATCTGGGCAGGGTGGAGCCCCTTCGGGGCCAGCGTGTGCGGAACCGAGGACACGTCATGCCAGTTGGGCTGGAACATCGTCGGCTGGGCTCTCGGGATGATCGTCGCCTTGGCTGTGCCCGCGTTCTGCCTTCGCCTGGGTTTCGCTTGGTGGGGCATGTGGGCGATCGTGTTGCTTGCGGCGCCTCTTTGGGCCGACGATCTCCCCACATGGGTGATCGTGGTCGTGGTGGCCCTGACACCGCTCTGCGCGGCGGCAGGCACGTGGCGGGGCCCAGAGCAGCCCCGGTGGGTGGCGTGGCTCGTGTCGGCGGGGTTGGTGCTCGCCGTCCTCGGCTCGTTCGTCGTGATGGTTCTGTGACGCGGCCCCCAGCCTGACGCGCCGGCGTTGCCCGGCGAGAACTCAAACCCTATAATCGCACACACGTTCGAGTGAGGGTGTGTGATGGTCGATGGCATGGACATCGCAGGGCGCGCACGGGTTCGCGCGCCACACAGAGGGGCAGCGCCACACGGGTCGGGTTCGTTTTCCGGTCCAGGCGCTGCCGTACATCCCTCCAGGGTGGCCCCAGGAGGTGCAGCGACCGGGAACCCCCGAGTGGGAGGTCAGCGCTGCGGCGTTCCTTCTGGATTGCTGTCCGGCGGAGTATCGCGGCTACCCCGTTCTGCGCCGCCACCCCGTGATCCTGGCGCATTTCGCCGCCGCCTATGTGGACTCCCAAGTCAGCGTCTGTCAAGACGGCCTAGGTGCCGTGCGCGCCAGCCTGGGGCCCTTGGTGGAGCCTCCGGTGCTCGAAGCGGCCTTAGCCGCCTGGCATGAGCAGGGTGCGTTGTTGCGTCGCCGCCGACGGGAGGTCAGTTTGGTGGAGGAAGCGTTGCGCGGCGGAGTTTTCGTCCAGAAGCTCTAGGCGCGACCCAGGTCGCAGGACGCGCGGAGCTACGGCGGATGGCGAAGCCCTGCTGGCAGCCTAGAATCGTTCTTATGTCTCTCCTCGATGCGGTGCATGGGCCGCGTGACCTGCGGGCCCTGAGCGCGCAGCAGTTGACGCAGCTGGCCGACGAGATTCGCGCCTTCCTCATCAGGAACGTGAGCCGTACCGGTGGTCACCTGGGCCCCAACCTGGGTGTGGTGGAGCTGACGCTAGCGCTGCACCGCGTCTTCGATTCCCCCCATGACCCGATCATCTTCGATACGGGCCACCAAAGCTACGTTCACAAGATCATCACGGGCCGTCAGGCCGGGTTCCCCACGCTGCGCCAGAAGGGCGGCCTGTCGGGCTACCCCGAACGGGCCGAGAGCCCCCACGACTGGGTGCAGAACTCGCATGCCACGGCGTCCTTGAGCTGGGCGGAGGGCATGGCCAAGGGTTTTCGTCTGACGGGAGAGGACCGCACGGTCATCGCCGTGATCGGTGATGGTGCACTCACCGGTGGCATGGCCTGGGAGGCCCTGAACAACATCGCGGTCGGGGACGACTTGAAGCTGGTAGTCGTCGTCAACGACAACGGCCGCTCCTACACCCCGACCGTCGGAGGGTTGGCGACGCATCTGGCGACGCTACGCACCGATCGCCGCTACGAGCCAACCCTCAAGCAGATCAAGCAACGCGTCCGTTCGGCTCCGCTCATCGGGGGGCCCCTCTACGACATCCTGCACGGATTCAAGACGGGGGTGAAGGATGTCCTCGCTCCCCAGGGCATGTTCAACGATCTTGGGTTGAAGTACATCGGCCCCATTGACGGCCACGACGAGGCCATGGTGGAACGCGCCCTGGAATCCGCGAAGAACTTCGGCGGCCCCGTCCTGGTTCACTGCATCACGGTGAAGGGCAAGGGGTTCCGCGCTGCGGAGGAGGACGAGGCGGATCGCTTTCATGCCGTCGGCTTGATTGACTCGCACACGGGCGAGCCCCTGACGTCCTCCTCGCGCCGCACCTGGACCGACGCCTTCCGTCAGCATGTGGCCGAGGTGGCGGCCGCCCACCCCGAGGTGGTCGGCCTCACCGCGGCCATGCTGCATCCCACCGGCCTCGACACGTTCGCCGACGCCTTCCCCGAGCGGGTCTTCGACGTGGGCATCGCCGAACAACACGCTGCAACCTCAGCCGCAGGCCTGGCCAGCACCGGGCTCCACCCCATCGTTGCGCTGTATGCCAGCTTCCTCAATCGCGCCTTTGACCAAGTCCTCATGGACGTGGCGCTCCACCGTCAAGGTGTGACGTTCGTCCTCGATCGTGCCGGGATCACCGGTCCTGACGGCCCCAGTCACCACGGCATGTGGGACACCTCCTTGATGCCTTTGGTGCCCGGGCTGCACTTGGCGGCCCCCCGGGATGAAGCACGCCTGGCCTCGGCATTGGAGACCTCCGTCGGCATCAACGATGCACCGTCGGCGATCCGCTACTCCAAGGATCCACTGCCTGATCCCTTACCGGCCGTCTCGCAGGTGGGCACCGTTGATGTTTTGGTGTCTCATCCCGAGGCTCGAGTCCTCCTCGTTGGCTATGGCACTTTGGCCCACACCGCGGTGGCGGCCGCCCATCTGGCCGGAGAGCAAGGCGTCCCGGTGACCGTCGTGGACCCAGTGTGGGCGCTGCCCGTCTCCGAGGCGTTGGTGGAGTTGTGCCGTGACGTCGATCTTGTGGTCACCTTGGAGGACGGCGGAGTCGCGGGTGGCCTGGGTGCGGCACTGAGCCTGGCCTGTGGGCAGGCTGGCGTGTGGACGCCCGTGCGGAACCTGGGAGTGCCTCAGCAGTTCATCCCCGCCGGGACGCGCGCGGAGATCCTGGAGGATCTGGGCTTGACGCCCGCGGGGGTCGCCCGGTCCGTCGTCGAGATCGCCCTCGACCGGGCGGTCGTGCGACTGTCGGCTCCGGCACCGCAAGAACCGCGTCCCAGCCACGTAACGAAGGCTGACACGGAGGGCCGCTGAGCCCTCAGGTCACACCAGGGGAGCGACGACCGGGACGACCAGATCGCGTTGCCACTGTCGAACGCCCAGGTCCGCCAAGAAGGCGTCCACTGAGGCCGTGCTCGCCGGGGTCGGCGGCTCGAAGGCCAACCGGCGCAAGGCGTCCGGGGAGATGAGGTTCTCCACGGGCAACGACCACGTTTCAGCCAACTCCACCGTCGCGGGGCGCATCGCCGCCCATCGCTGAGCGGCCTCAGGGAACCGATGCTCCCAGTTCTTGGGATGTGGGGGCCCTTCCGCTGCGGCGCGCTTGGGAGGCAGGTCAGCTGTGGGCAGGCCGAGGGCACGCTCTGTTGCCGCAATCCAGTTGTTTTCGAAGCGGGACGCCTGGCGCCATGTGAATCCGTTGACAGACCGCACGGCGTCGCGCGACAACGCGAAACCGCGAGATTCCGCCTGCGCCGCCAACGCGGTGATGGCCCGGTCGGCCAGGATGCGGCCCGGCGCCTTGTCGAGCCTTGCCGCGATCTGATCTCGCTCTTGCCACAGTTCGCGCACCACAGCTAGCCCGCGCGGGGTGCGCACCTCATGGGTTCCCGCGGTGCGCCGCCAGGGATCCTTGCGGCGATGGGGCGGGTCGGCGGCGTGATCCACCAGATAAGCGAACTCCTCCTCGGCCCAGTCCCGTTTACCCGCAGCCTGGAGTTCCTGTGCGACCCAGTCGCGCAGCGGAACCAACAGTTCCACATCCAAGGCTGCGTAGTTGAGCCAACTCTCGGGCAACGGCCTGCGCGACCAGTCCGATGCTGAGTGCTCCTTGGCGAGCGACTTCCCCAAAGCCCGTTCGGTCAGCGACCCCAACGAAACGCGGGGCAGACCGAGCAGCCGCCCACCCAGTTCCGTGTCGAACAGGGTGTGGGGCAACAACTCCACCTCCGCAAGGCAGGGAAGATCCTGCGTCGCGGCGTGAAGGATCCACTCGGCATCGCTGAGCGCCTCGGCCAAAGAGCCCAAGTGGGCGCGCCCATCGGCTCCTGAGAAGGCGATGGGATCCAGCAGGACTGTGCCCGCGCCTTCGCGCCGTAGTTGAATCAAGTAGGCGCGTCCGGAATAACGGAATCCGTGGGCCCGCTCCGTATCCAGAGCGACCGGGCCGTGACCGGCAGCCAACGCCGCCGTGATCGCGGTGAGGGCCTCAGGGGTACGCACCACATCAGGGATGCCTTCGGCGGGGGCAGCGACCAAGGTGTATTCGGGGGCCTCGGGAGGGGAGGCGGGGGAGTCCGGCGTGTTCATCGCCGCCTTCCAGTTCGATGCAGGGGGATCGGGACGACCCCCTCGGGGAGCAGGGGCAAACCGGCAATCGTGCAAAGCAGATCCTGCCAGGCCTCAATATGGGCCAGGAAGCCGCGGCCCTCGGCGAGGACGGGGGTCCAGGATGCGCGGATCTCAATCTCCGCGCGGCCAGGAACGTCTTCCATGGAGCCGAAGGACTGCGAGCTGACTGCGGTCACAGTGCCCGAAGGAGCAACGTACTCGGCGTCATGCCGGGACAAGGCGTCGACGAGCCACGACCAGCCCACCTCAGCCAGCAAGGGGTCGGCGACCATTTCAGGATCGACGGAGGCGCGAGCAAACGTGACGCACCGGAAGGTTCCCTCCCAGGCAGGATTGCCGTCACCGTCGTGCAAGAGGACGAGCCGGCCATTCCCGACCTCCTCGCCCGCCTCATCGACATCGGCAGCGACCGCAATCGCCTGGGGGGCGATGCGTTGCGGGGCGGGAATCTCTTCCATGGTCAGTTCGGGGCGCCACACCATCGCCAGCAACGTCGCCGCAGCGTCGTCAAACATCTCCGTGTCGTGAGCCCCTAACCGCACATCGAGAAGGCTAGACGTGCGCGTGGTCCAACGGCACCCGGACGCGCCGATGGCGCGAAACCCCCTAGCTCGAAGAACGGGAATCCTCACCGGGGGCGTGATGCACCAGGCAGATGGAGTTGATGCAATACCGCCGATCCGTGGGGGTGTCGTACCCCTCACCCTCGAAAACGTGCCCAAGGTGGCTGTCGCAGCGGGCGCAACGCACTTCGATGCGGGGGCGTCCGGGGAGGGAATCGTCACGCAGGTAGCGGACGCGGCCTTCGTCGGCGGGCGCAAAGAAACTTGGCCAGCCGCAGTGCGAGGCAAACTTCTCCTCACTCGTGAACAACTCGGCTCCGCATGCCTTGCAGGCGTAGGTGCCAGGTTCGCTGAAATGTTCGTATTCGCCCACGCCGGGGCGCTCTGTTGCGCCCTCGCGAAGGACGGAGAACTCGAAGGGGGTCAACACCTCACGCCATTGCTGCGGCGTCCGGACGACCGTGGGTTCCTGATCGGTCATGGCGCTCCTTTCGATAGCGCCACCACGCTACTGACCCCGCACAACTCGCCGATGGCTCAGGCGCTGACCGCGTAGCCCTCGGCGTCTTCGTCAGACATGAGATCGGTGGTGAAGTTGCCTTGTTCATCGAACGACAGCAGTTCCATTGCGGCGAACGCGTAGCGGGCCAGCACCAACTCGGCGACCTCGACGGCCGAACCGAGGGGGTCGGACACCGCGATCGCCCCGCCTCGACGGGCCTGATCGGCCTGCACCGCGTAGCGCTCATCGCCCGCCAGGAAGAAGGATCCGACGGCAATGTGCCGACGCCCCTGGGCCCGCAACCCCTGAATGGCCTGGGGGACCGACGGGCCCGAGCCGTCCGCGACGGCGGTCAGGCACGGCAGGCGATGATGCGTGGACCACTGTCGTGCCCGGCGGGCCAGCAGCGCGGTCCCGCGAACATCGCCGGTGGTGGGGGAACTCAGGATCAAACCATCCAACTCCAGGACCCGCGCTTGGGCTAGGGCACTGCGGAGGCGGGAATCCAGCAAGGAGAGCAAGGTCGCCTCGGGGCCAATGGGTCGAGACACCTGCAGACGAAGACCGGGGAACTCCCGGGCCGCGTGCGCCACGACGCCGCCGTAACGCGGATCGACTTCGACGGCGTGAACCAGGTCGAGCGGCACGATGACCGCTTCCCGCACGCCGCCAGCCTGCAGGCCGGCCAGCGTGGGAATCAGCGAGGGCAGGCACGAGTCGAGGAACGCGATCTCGGGCTTGACTTCGGGTCGCAGGGCGGTCAACTCCGCCTGTAGGGCGTGCGCGATACGCACAACGCGCTGGTCGCGGCTGCCTGGGGCAACCATGACGAGGGTTGGTGCGGTCATGGCCGATACCTCCCGGTCTTGCTGGATGGCCGGCGCCCTTGCCGTTTCAACAGGGCCATCCTTACTGAAAAGTTGATGCCCTGCCAATCGGATTGTCCCAAGTGCCAAGATCTGCGTCCACGATGCGGGATCCTCCCCGCAGTGACGGCTCAGTGTGATGGCAACCCGCGCGTTGGATTGCCTGCACTCACACGCGCCCGACGGTGGCTAGCACCGATCAGCACCGCGAGAATCGCCACGCTCGCCGCGGCGATCACGACATGGAGCCACAGCGCGGTGGACGCATCCCACGCTGTGTGGAGGATCACGGCGACCGCATAACTGGCTGTCACGGTGAGCCAGGGTGCACGCGGGCGGGGAATGTCGCGCGTGCGCCAAAGGGCCCACACGATCAGCCCCGTCCAGGCAACATGCCCGGCAGGCGATAACAAGCCGCGCAGCAGCAACGTGGCATCCACGGCCGCAACGTTTCCGCCGCTGCCAAGAAGCGTGGTGAAGCCGTAACCCATGGTTTCCAAGACGGCAAACCCTGTCCCGGAGGCGATTCCCAGGACCACTCCCATCCCGGGGGTGTGGCGGCGGGCAACCAAGAAGATCGCGAGGGGGACGATCACCTTGACCGCCTCCTCGATCAGGCCCACCGCGAGCAGGCCTGCCGCTGGCAGGCTCCGCATAGCCGAGTACTCCAGGACCGCGGCCGAGGTCGTCCCGATGATGCCGCCCGCCACGGCAGTCATCGCCACGAGCCCTGCGTGCCCTTCAGGTCGAGCCCCGCCGCCGTAGGCGAGGAGGAGTACCGCGAGCGGGACGGTCAAGGCGCCGATCAAGATCAGCGTGGGGAAGAGATTGGGGTTCTGTGTGGCGAGCATCGCATTGAGGACGCCGAGATAGGCCACCACCCCGATCGGCACGATGATCCAGCCCGCCGAACGCACAGCCCATCCGCGTCGAGGCAAGGAGGGCTGCGGGCGGCCCGCGGGGGGCGGTAGCGGCGGCTGGCCGGGTTCAGGCGCGCCACCAAGAAGCGGGAAATCGCTGGTCATGGTTGTCCCTTCAACGCGGCTGAGCCTAGAGGGGCAACGTCGAGGCCTCAAGCCATCGGAAGAGATGAGCAGGGTCTTGAAGGAAGGGGAGAAGCAGGCATGCCTGCTGTCACGATGCGGTGGGCGATACTGGGTTCGAACCAGTGACCTCTTCGGTGTGAACGAAGCGCGCTACCACTGCGCCAATCGCCCGCGGATCAGGACTCTATCCCAACCCAGGCCCCCAGATGCAAATCGGGTCGGGGCCCTGGCACCGTCTCTGCGCCGTTTTGCAATCGCCCCTTGAAGCCGTATATGGTGTTCCACGCCCCGAGCGAGCCGCAAGGCCCGATCGGTAAGCATGCGGACGTGGCTCAGCTGGTAGAGCATCACCTTGCCAAGGTGAGGGTCGCGGGTTCGAATCCCGTCGTCCGCTCGGAGAGGGTCTCGTACCTCTGTCGAGGCCGGTTCTTCACCGGTGGAGTGGCCGAGAGGCGAGGCAACGGACTGCAAATCCGTGTACACGGGTTCAAATCCCGTCTCCACCTCGGGCGGTTGGCGCAGTTGGTAGCGCGCTTCCCTGACACGGAAGAGGTCATCAGTTCAAGTCTGGTACCGCCCACCATCAAAGATCCGTTCGTCCGCCAGGGCGAGCGGATCTTCCCTTTTCCGGCGGCTCAACCCGAGCGATCGGCGTCCGCGGCTGCCTCCCGTGACTCTTGCTCGCCGCGCGCCCACACGGGCTAGCGGCAACGATGCGGCACAATGGGCTCACCAACACCGCCAGCCGTGCGACTGGCCGAACGAAAGGAACCCCGTGTCCTTCTCTGTCACCATCCTGCGTCCTGAGGCTTCCGAGCAGCGCACGGTAGAGGAGACGACGACCGGGCTGGATCTGTTCGGCAACGATCGCGCCGTGGTCGCAATGCGGGTCAACGGCGAGATGCGCGACCTAGCGCGCGAACTGTCCGAAGGCGATGAAGTGGAACCGGTCCTCCTCTCCTCTGAGGACGGGCTGTACATCCTGCGCCACTCCGCCGCCCACGTGGCCGCGCAGGCACTGCAGAATCTGCGCGCTGACGCCAAGCTGGGCATCGGCCCTCCGATCACCGACGGCTTCTACTACGACTTCGCCACCGAGCCCCTCACACCAGAGGATCTCAAGGTGCTGGAGAAGGACATGGGGCGCATCGTCAAGGAGCGTCAGCGTTTCGTCCGTCGCGTGGTCAGCGACGCCGAAGCCCGCGTCGAACTCGCCGATGAACCGTTCAAGCTCGAACTCATCGGCCTGAAGGGCAATCACGGTGACGCCGAAGGGGCCAGCGTCGAGGTCGGGGCCGGAGATCTGACGATCTACGACAACGCCCGCCGTGACGGAAGCGTCGCGTGGAAGGATCTGTGCCGCGGCCCCCACCTTCCCCACACGGGATATCTGGGCAATGGTTGGGCGCTGACCCGCACCTCGGCCGCGTACTGGCGCGGTGACCAAGCCAACGCTCAGTTGCAGCGTCTCTACGGCACCGCATGGGCGTCGAAGGACGACCTGCAGGCCTACAAGACCCGGCTGGAAGAAGCGGCCAAGCGCGACCACCGCAAGCTGGGGGCCGAACTGGATCTGTTCAGCTTCCACGAACTCGTCGGGTCAGGGCTGCCGCTGATCCATCCCAAGGGCGGCGTCCTCAAGCGTGAGATGGAGGACTACGTTCGGGCTCGTCACATCGCTGAGGGGTTCGACTACGTGGGCACCCCGCACCTGGCCAAGGAGGAGTTGTTCTACACCTCCGGTCACTTGCCCTACTACGCCGACGGCATGTTCCCGCCTCTGCTGGAGGACGCCGAGCGCGACGAGCAGGGCAACGTGATCAAGGGTGGGCAGGCCTACCGCCTCAAGGCGATGAACTGCCCGATGCACAACCTGATCTTCTCCTCCCGTGGGCGGTCCTACCGTGACCTCCCCCTGCGCTTCTTCGAGTTCGGGACGGTCTACCGGGACGAGAAGTCGGGTGTGGTGCAGGGGCTCACGCGGGTGCGCTCCATTACCCAAGACGATTCTCACAGCTACGTCACCAAGGAGCAGGCGCCCGACGAGGTCCGTCATCTGCTGCGCTTCATCCTCGGCCTGTTGCGCGATTTCGGCCTGGACGATGTCGCCTTGGAGTTGTCGACCCGAGACGAGGACGGCAAGAAGAAGGACAAGTTCATCGGTTCGGACGAGCAGTGGGCCGAAGCGACGCAGGTACTGGCCCAGATCGCTGACGAGTCGGGTCTGCGCGTGGTCGCTGACCCGGGTGGCGCCGCCTATTACGGCCCGAAGATCTCGATTCAGGCCCGCGACGCCATCGGGCGCGTCTGGCAGATGTCGACGATCCAGTACGACTTCAACCAGCCTGAGCGGTTCGGGCTCCAGTACACGGCGGCCGACGGCACCCATCAGCAGCCGGTCATGATCCATTCCGCCAAGTTTGGTTCCCTGGAAAGGTTCATGGGCGTCTTGATCGAGCACTACGCAGGGGCCTTCCCGGCCTGGCTGAGCCCGGTGCAGGTCATCGCCATTCCGGTTGCTGACGCCTTCGATGCGTACCTCGGCGATGTGGCCGCCCAACTGCGCGCAGCGGGTGTGCGTGTTGAGGTGGACGACTCCGACGACCGCTTCGGCAAGAAGATCCGCAATGCGGCCAAGGAGAAGGTCCCGTTCGTGCTCATCGCTGGCGGGGAAGATGTCGAGGCTGGCGCTGTCTCGTTCCGCTTCCGCGATGGCAGCCAGCGCAACCAGGTGCCGATCCCGGAAGCCATCGACCAGATCACCGGCTGGATTTCCACGCGACGCAACGACAACCCCACTGCTGCCGAGGACCACGCGTGAGCGCGGGGACGCCCGAAAGCCCGCTGGACTTCGCGGGCGTCCTTGACGCTTTCCAGCGGCTGTGGACTCCTCATCGCATGGTGTACATCGATGGGGAGAACAAGCCCGCCGATGCGGGGGAGCATGCCTGCCCCTTCTGCCGGGCCCCGGGTCTTCCCGATGAGCAAGGGCTCGTCGTCGCGCGCGGCGAGACCTGCTTCGTCGTGTTGAACCTGTACCCCTATAACCCCGGCCACGTGCTGGTGTGCCCCTACCGGCACGTCTCTGGCTACGTCGATCTGTCCGTGGCGGAGACCCACGAGTTGGCCGCCATGACTCAGCATGCCATGCGCGTGTTGGCGTCGGTCTCCCATCCTCAGGGCTTCAATCTGGGGATGAATCAAGGCGACATCGCGGGGGCAGGTATCGCGGCACACCTCCATCAACACGTGGTGCCTCGCTGGCAAGGCGACGCCAACTTCTTACCCGTGGTGGCGCGGACCAAGGCTGTCCCGCAACTGCTGGGGGACACCCGGGATCTCTTGGCGTCCGCCTGGGATGCCGGATGAGCGCACCGCCTCGGACCCCCTCCCGCCCCGACGCCTCGATGGATCTGTTGAACCATCTGCGCCGAGACGCGTTGGATCCGAGCTATCTCGCCGCTGCACGGGAACACGGCCTGCGGCGTCGAGGCTGGGTGGTGGCACCAGCTTTAGTTGTCGTCGGCTCGCTGTTCGGGGTCGCCATCGCGACCACCTGGCGCAGCGCGCCCGATGCTGCCCACGAGCGGGCCGCCATCATCGAACGCATCACCGCCACCGAGCATCGCATCGATGAACTCAGCGCCCAGGCGGCCACGCTGGACCAAGAAGTTCGTGAACGTCGACGCTCAGCGGGGACGCTCACCGCCGCCCAGCAGGCACGCGTGGACCAACTGGGCCCCCTGACGGGTGCTGACCCGGTGACGGGCCCGGGGATCCGCCTCACCGTGGATGACGGCCCCGAGACGGTGTCGGGCTCACGTGTCGTGGACACCGACCTGCGCATGGCCACCAACGGCCTGTGGGCGGCCGGAGCCGAGGCCGTGTCCATCAACGGCTACCGCCTGTCCGCCAGGACAGCGATCCGCAACGCTGGCGGGGCGATCACGGTGGACTATCGCTCACTATCGCGGCCCTACGTTCTCGAGGCGATCGGCGACCTCGATACACTCGGGACCGCGTTCCCGACCACCGAGGGAGGTCGTTGGCTTGAAGGGCTGAAGGAGCACTACGGCATGCAGTCAACCATGGAACGTGTCCGATCGCTCACGCTGGGGGCCGATCCCGGCCTCGATATCACGCACGCGCGCGCGGTTCGGTAGGAGGGAGAACAAGCATGCTAGCCATCATCGGACTCGTGGTGGGCATCGTGGTGGGCATCGTCCTGCAGCCGAGCCTGCCGCCTCAGGTGCAGCCATACCTGCCGATCGCCATCGTGGCGGCCATGGATGCCATCTTTGGGGGGTTTCGGGCCTACCTCGACCGCATTTTCGACGACAAGGTCTTCGTGGTCTCGTTCATCTCCAACGTCCTCATCGCCGCCTTGATCGTGTGGGTGGGCGACCTCATCGGGGTCGGCACGCAACTCTCCACCGCCGTCGTTGTCGTCTTGGGAATCCGGATCTTCACCAACGTGGCCGCGATTCGCCGAAAGCTGTTCCATGCCTGAGCGCGAACCTGACGCCGAGGAGGCCGTCTCCGCCCCCGCGCCGGGAGCCGAGGACGATGCGCCCGTCGCGAATCCCGAGCCGTCGCCTCTCGAGCCCCGCACCTGGCGCGAGATCGGAGCCGACCTGCTGCGCCCCGGGCGATCACAAGTAGTCTTGGCGGTCATCTTGCTGCTGTGTGGTTTGGGCGTGACGATGCAGATCACCGCGCAACGGGATCAGCGGTACTCGACGCTGCGGCAGGACGAATTGGTCGCCATGCTGGATGACGTCACCGGCGAGACGAGACGACTGGAATCCGACATCGCGACGCTCGAGCGCACCCGAGACCAGTTGGCGACCGGAGCCGACGCCGACGCGGTCGCTCGAGCGGAGGCCCATCGGCGTTTGGACGCCCTGGAGTTGCTGGGTGGCACCGTTCCTGCACGCGGCCCAGGGATCCGGATCACCATTTCTGATCCGCAGGGAAAGCTGACCCCCGAGATTTTGCTCAATGCGGTGGAGGAGTTGCGGGACGCCGGTGCCGAGGTCTTGGCAGTCGGGGATGTCCGCTTGGTGGCCAGCAGCGCGTTCACCGTGTCAACCACGGGGGTGCTGCAGGTCGACGGTCACGCCGTGGCGCGCCCCCTGGTGATCTGGGCGATGGGTGACCGTGACACGCTCGCCGAAGCCACCCGTTTTCGTGGGGGACTCGTGAGCACGATCGAAGGTGATCGGGTTGGCGGGAGCGTGGTCGTGACCAAGCTGGACACGATGGACATCAACGCGACGGTGATCCCCAAACCGATGCGCTTTGGCCGCCCCGTCTAGCCGACGAGCGGCTTGCTGCCGCGCGCGAGCACGGCCAAACCGATTAGGCTGACGTACAGGCGGCCATCCAGGCCCACGATGAGGAGGAGAACGTGTTCCCCGAGGATCTTCGCTACACCGACAAGCACGAGTGGGTCCGGGCCGGCAACGGCGAGACGGTGCGTATTGGGATCACCGACTTCGCCGCCGAGGCGCTGGGCGACATCGTGTATGTCACGCTCCCGCAGGTCGGTGAGGAGGTCGCGACCGACGACTCTGTGGCCGAGGTGGAGTCCACCAAGAGTGTCTCTGAGGTGTACGCCCCCTTGTCGGGCGTCGTCACCGCCGTCAACGAGCAACTGGTGGACGCACCCGAGACGGTCAACAAGGATCCCTATGGCGACGGATGGCTGTTCGAGGTCGAACTGCAGGACTCCGGCGAACTCGATGATCTGCTCGACGCGGACGCCTACGCGGCCATCGCGGGGGAGTAGTCTAAGAAACCCTGTCCCGGCGTGCCGGGCTTTGACACGCTGTCGTTAAGGAGGAATGCGCCCATGTTCAGGTGCCCAGAGTGCGGCCACGAGACTGCGGAAGCCGTCAACTTCTGCCCCAACTGCGGCGCGGCCTTGAAGACGAGTACGGGTGACACCACGCGTGTCATTCCTCTCCCGCCGCAACTGCGCGATGACACCGGGGAACTCACCGACCCGGCACTTCGAGCGCTAGCGGACGTTCCCCCGGGCGGGGCCGTCTTGGTCGTGGTACGCGGGCCCAACGCCGGTTCGACCGTTCTGCTCGACCAAGAGACCATCACTGCGGGGCGGCATCCGCAATCCGACATTTTCCTCGACGACGTCACCGTCTCGCGGCATCACGCCAAGTTCACCGAACGCGGCGGTCACCACTGGGTGGGCGATCTCAACAGCCTGAACGGAACCTACGTCAACCGCACCCTGATCGATGGGGAAGTGGCGCTGAGGTCCGGCGATGAGGTGCAGATCGGTAAGTTCCGCCTCGCATACCTGGTGGCGCCGTCCGGGCGTAGCTAATGCCGGCCCCGAGCTCGCGGAGCATCGGGCAAGTCCTCAAGGTACTCAAAGAGGACTTCGAGGACATCAGCATCTCCAAGATTCGCTTCTTGGAGGGCGAAGGACTCGTCTCGCCTGAGCGCGCGCCCTCGGGGTACCGCCGCTATTCCGATCAAGACATCGCACGCTTGCGTTACATCCTGGAAGTGCAACAAAAGCACTACCTTCCGTTGAAGGTCATCCGGGAGCATCTGGAGAAGCTGGACGCGGGCGAACAGCCCGTCGCCAGTGGCGCGTCGGAGCCGCCGCCTCTGGAGCCTGTGGTCACCCCTACGCCGCCCGAGCGCCAACCTCAGGCCAAGCGCCCGATCAACATTCCCCGGCGCGAACTCCTGCGCCTGTCAGGGCTGAGCGAGAACCAACTCAGCGAACTGGAGCGTCACGCCCTGGTGGTGCCGCGGCGGGGCACGGTTCAGTATGGCCGCGATGCCCTCACGATCGCGGTCGCAGCCCGCAAACTCGCCGCCTACGGCATGGACGCCCGCCACCTTCGCGCTATCAAGCAGGCCGCGGAACGAGAGGCGTCGTTGATCGAACAGTCACTCACCCCGCACGTGCGCCATCGATCCGGCTCTCGTCAAGCGATCGCCGACGTGATGCAGTTGGTCCTGTACGCCCATGCGGCACTGCTCCGCTCCACCATCACGTCCTAGGGGTGTTCGATGATTCCGATGATCTTCAGTGAGGTCCGCGTCACCAGCGTGGCCGACACTCCTGTGCTTCTCCTGCGTGAAGCTCAGGGCGAACGCTACGTGCCGATCTGGATCAGCGCCGCCGGCGCCAATGCCATCTTGTCGGCGTTGGAAGACCCGCCCGACGAGCATCCCAGCAGCCACGATCTCATCGTGCACCTCGTCGCCGCCTTGGATGGCGTGGTGGAAGAGGTGTCCATCACCGATGTGTGTGAGGGCATCTTTACCGCCCACATGCGCGTGGGGCAGACCACGGTGCCGTGCCGTGTGTCCGATGGCATCGCCGTGGCCTTGCGTTGCGCGGCGACCATCCTCGTCGCTGAATCGGTCCTGGATCGGGTCGGGGCATTCCTGTGTCCCGGTGAACCTGCCTCGGAGTCGGATGATCAGATGGAGCAGTTCCGCGCCTTCCTCGACACGCTGCGACCCGAAGACTTCGATCCAGACGGCGGCGAACCGGAGGAACCCTGAGGCGACCCTTCAGAGTTCCGCACCCCCACGGGGGCCCGCGGCGTGTCGGGAGAAGGCTGGTGCCGTGCCGACCGCTACCGTCATACTGGTTGTTGGACGCGAACCTGCAGGAGGCATGGTGGAAGCATCGAAGGTCGAGGTGCCCAGCACGGCTGGGCTGCAGGACGTCTTGTTCGAAGGCGACTTCGCACCGCTTCCTGAGGACATCGGTTTTCGAGGCCCGATCGCCTGCAACGCGGCAGGAATCACCTACCGCCAACTCGACTATTGGGCACGCACCGGCCTGGTCGTGCCCAGCATCAAGGGCGCCGACGGGTCGGGTTCGCACCGCCTGTACGGCTTCCGCGACATGCTCCTGCTGAAGGTCGTCAAGCGCCTGTTGGATGTTGGCATCTCCTTGCAGCAGATCCGCGCGGCGATTCTCCACCTGCGCGAGCGTGGCGTCCGTGATCTGACGGCGGTGACGCTGATGAGCGACGGGGTTTCGGTCTATGAGGCCGTCTCCGACGAGGAGATCATCGATCTGGTTCACGGTGGCCAAGGAGTGTTCGCGATCGCGTTGGGCCGCGTGTGGCACGACCTGGAGGGCAACCTGGCAACGCTGCCTACCGAACGCGCCGCCCAGGCCGAGGAGCCTGCCGCACCCTCGGGCCTCGATGAACTCGCCGCGCGGCGCGCCGCTCGCAACGTCGGCTGACCCTCTTTGCCGCGCCGTTGGGCGCGATAGGTTAGGGCTCACAGACCTCTCCGCCCGGGTGACAGGCGCCCGGCCTCGGCGAGGTGAGGGATGGAGCCATGGAACCGTTCGAGACTCGTCACGTTGGTCCCGATGCCGCTGCCCGCTCGACGATGCTGCAACGGCTCGGTTTCTCCGATCTTGATGCCCTGACCGCTGCGGCCCTCCCCGCCGAGATCGCGATGGAAGGCCCCCTGGACCTCCCCGCGGCACGCTCAGAAGCCGAGGTCCAAGCCGACCTGATGCGGATGGCCCAAACCAATCAGCCGGGGCGCGCCATGATCGGTTTGGGGTATTACGGAACCCTCACGCCCGCAGTGATCCGCCGCAACATTCTGGAGAATCCGGCCTGGTACACCGCTTACACCCCTTACCAGCCAGAGATCAGCCAGGGGCGGCTGGAGATGCTGCTCACCTTCCAAACGATGATCGCTGACCTGACCGGGCTGCCCGCCGCGGGAGCCTCGCTGTTGGACGAGGGGACTGCCGTCGCAGAGGCCGTCGGTGTTGCCCGCCGCCGCCAGCGTTCCGGCTCGGTGGTCGTCGTCGATGCGGGGATCCTTCCGCAATCGCTGGCGGTCCTGCGGACGCGAGCCCTGGCTTTGGGCGTCGAGATCGTTGCCAGCGCCGATCCCGTGCAAGCAGTGACCGAGCACGATGCGTTTGCCGTCGTCGTGCAGACACCCGCCACGGATGGGACCATCCGTTCCGTTGAGGAACTCTCTGCCCTGGCGACCCGTGCACACGATCAGGGGGCGCTGGTGATCGCCGCAGCCGATCTCCTCGCGCTCACCGTCATGCCCGCGCCCGCCACCTGGGGTGCTGACATCGTCGTCGGCTCGACGCAACGCTTCGGCGTCCCCCTGTTCTACGGGGGGCCGCACGCGGCCTACATCGCCGTCGGGCCAGGGATGGAACGCCAACTGCCCGGCCGTCTCGTCGGTCTGTCTCAGGACCGTCATGGGACGCCCGCGCTCCGCCTTGCCCTCCAAACCCGGGAGCAGCACATCCGCCGTGAGAAGGCGACCTCCAACATCTGCACGGCGCAGGTTCTCCTGGCCATCGTCGCCGCCGCGTATGCGATTTACCACGGGCCGGGTGGCCTGCGCGGCATCGCCCACGACATCGCCACGGCGACGCGACGCCTGGCGGCAGCCCTGCACGCTGCTGGCTACACCCTCGCCTCGGAGACCTTCTTCGACACCGTGACTGTCTCGACGCCCGATGGCGCCGCCCAGATCGTCGAACGTGCTCGTGAGAACGGCGTCCACCTGCGGTTCGTGGACCCCGACCACGTCGGCATCAGTGTGGGGGAGGACACCTCCGAAACCGACCTCGCCACGGTCGCCACCGCGTTCGGCGCCACCCTCACCCACGACGAGTACGGCGCCTGGGGCCAGCCGGAACGGCCACAGGATTACTTGAGCCACCCGGTGTTCCACCGGTACCACTCCGAGACCGAGATGATGCGCTACCTCCGCGCACTCGCCGCACGGGACTTCGCGCTGGACCAGGGCATGATCCCGTTGGGATCATGCACGATGAAGCTCAACCCGGCGGCCGCCCTGGAGACGATCAGCTACCCGGGCTTCGCGAACCTGCATCCGTTCGTTCCCATCCACGACGCGCAGGGGTACGCCGCCCTGATCACCGGCCTGGAGGCGCAACTCGCGGCCATCACCGGATACGACGCCGTGAGCCTGCAACCCAACGCGGGGAGCCAAGGCGAGTTTGCGGGCCTGATGGCCGTACGGTCCTACCACCACGCCCAGGGGCACCCCGAACGTGTGGTCTGCCTCATTCCCGCATCCGCGCATGGCACAAATGCGGCCTCGGCAGCCATGGCAGGCATGGAGGTCGCCGTGGTCAAGACCGCCGACGACGGTGCCATCGACTTCGACGACTTGAGCGCCCAGGTCAGCAGATACGCCGATCGGCTCGCCGTCATCATGATCACGTACCCCTCCACCCACGGCGTGTACGAATCACGCGTGCGGGAGTTGTGCGCGCTCGTCCATGATGCGGGCGGTCAGGTTTACGTGGACGGAGCGAACCTCAACGCGTTGATGGGCTTGGCGCAGCCGGGCCGATTCGGCGCCGACGTGAGCCATCTGAATCTGCACAAGACCTTCGCCATTCCGCACGGCGGCGGCGGTCCCGGCGTCGGTCCGGTCGCCGTGCGCGAGCACCTGGCTCCCTACCTGCCCAACCATCCACTGGTGGCCGACGCCGGTCCGGTCACCTCCTATGGCCCGGTTTCCGCGGCTCCCTACGGGTCGGCAGGCATCCTGTCCATCTCTTACGCGTTCATCGCCTTGATGGGCCCGGAACTGCGCCACGCCTCGCAAGGTGCGGTGTTGGCCGCCAACTACGTGGCGTCGCGGCTGCGCGAGCGCTACCCGATCCTGTACGCCGGAGAGAACGGGCTCGTGGCGCACGAGTGCCTCGTGGACCTTCGTCCGCTCACCAAGCGCACGGGCGTCAGCGTCGACGATGTCGCCAAACGCCTCATCGACTACGGATTCCACGCACCAACCATGAGCTTCCCCGTCGCGGGCACCCTCATGGTGGAGCCGACCGAGTCGGAGTCACTGGCGGAACTGGACCGGTTCTGCGAGGCCATGCTGTCCATCGCCGACGAGGCCGAGCGCGTGGCGGCAGGGGAGTGGCCCACCGACGACAACCCGCTGCACAACGCACCCCACACGCTCGCCGAAGTCACCGGCGACGCGTGGGATCACCCCTACCCGCGCAGCCTCGCTGCGCACCCGGCGGGGCTTGCGCTGGGAGCCGTGTCGACCGGGGCGCGTGACCGCTACTGGCCGGCCGTGGGGCGGATCGATGGGGTGTTCGGCGACCGGAACCTGGTGTGCTCCTGCCCTCCTTTGGAGGACTACCGCTGAGGGTCTCCAGCCGAGGAGCGGTCCTTATCCTCTAGGGTGAGGCCATGAAGGAACGCCTGGACCGCCTCCTCGCCAGGGAATGGGTCGCTCACCTCGTCCGGACCGCTCAGCGCTTCGGGCAACGTTTAGGCTCTCAGTTCGCTGCGGCCATCACCTACTTCTCGGTGCTGTCCATCGTCCCGGTCCTGATGGTGGCCTTTGCGGCCACTGGCGTCATGCTCACCGTCATCGCCCCCGACGCACTGGTCCAGATCAAGGACGCGATCACGTCGGCGGTCGGTGGACAGGGCGACCTCAGCAAACAGTTGACCGAGATCGTCGAGCGAGCGTTCGGCAGTTGGCGTGAAGTCGGCGTGCTGGGTTTGCTGGTCGCCGCCTGGACCGGCGCAGGGTGGGTGGACAATCTGCGTCAGGCAGTGCGTGCACAAATGAGGCCGGAGTTCGACGTGTCGAAGCCCGCCGCCAACATTGTGGTAGCCACGGCCCGCAATCTGGCGATCCTGCTGGGTCTGTTCGTGCTGGTGGGACTGACGATGGCGATGAGCACGGTCGCCACGACCCTGCGCGGACTCGTGGGCGCGTACCTCCATCTCAACGGGGTCGCGTGGGACGTCACCTTGTCCGTTGCCCCCGTCGTCGCGACGCTGCTCAGCGGTTTCGTCTTGTTCTGGTTCATTTTCCGGGTGTTCCCCGAGGCGCACGTCCCCCGCCGCGTGCTGCTACGCGGGGCCATCATCGGCGCGCTAGGGATCACCGTCTTGCTGTGGGCCGCGGGCCTGCTGGCCAGTGCGTTCGCGAACAATGTGGCCGCAGCCGTCTTCGGTGGCACCTTGATCGTGATGCTCTACTTCAACTTGTTTGCGACCCTGATTCTCATCGTGGCGGCATGGATTTCTACGGACGCGACGATGAGGCCCGAACCGACGCCGATCGAGATCGCGGAGCGTTCTGCGCAGGGCCCGACCGACTACGCGACCAAAGAGCTGGCGGCCATCATGCGGGCACGCGAAGAGCGCGAGTCCGCCGCAATGGTGCCGCGCACGACAGCGGTCACGGCCGCCCGAGTGAGCGGCGGCGCAGGGGCAGCCCTGGGGGCGGCCCTGGCTGGCCTGGTCGCTGCCGTCGCCGCCGTCATCTCCGGTTTGCTGGACCGGCGCCGCCGATGAGGCTGCGCCTGATGCAGCAGTGAGGCCCTAGCGCTCCGCAACCGGAACGCTAGGGCCTCACTGGTGGTGGCTAGTGTTCTGCGGGAGCCGCCGCGACCGGGGCGTCCTGACCGATCGCCTTCACCAGGTCCACGTACCAGGCCTGGGTGATGTCGAAAGGCTTACCGCCCTTGATGCGGGAGAACTCGATGGACCGCAGTTCGCCGCCCCGCTCCTCGTCTTGCCCGATCAGACCGGGTTCGCCCCGCAACGCCGCATCGACGGCGAAGTCCGCCATAGTGTCGATCAGGTCCAGGTCGAACTCGTCCGAGGCCGCCGAGCGAGCGAAGTAGCCCGACTTTTGGACCAGCGTCTTGTCGGCACCCAGCTTCTGAGCGAACTGCTGACCGAACCAAGCCCCCGGGTTGACCTTGTCCAAGCGAATGTGACCGAACGCGTCCCGGGCGACTTCCTCGCCCGCTGCCTCGAGTTCGGCGACGATGCTCTCCACGCCGGCGCCCTCAGAGATGAACAGGTTGACACAACCCACCTCGTCCATGACCTTGCTGAGGCGTGCTGCCTCGGCGGCGATGTCGATGACCGCTTCGGGGACGTACACGCCGTGGATGTCCCACGCGCGCTTGTCCAAACCGATAGCCGGAACCCAGGTCTGCGCCTCAAGCCATTCGCGGTACTTGCGGGCCGTCGCTGCGGTCAGCCAGCCACAGTTGCGGCCCATGATCTCGTGGACGATCAGCATCCGGCCGCTAGCGTTGTGCTCGGCGAGCACGTTGCGGGCGAAGTCGGCGCCCTCCTGGGCGGCAGTGTCGGCACCCAAGCTCTGCTGAATCGGGATGATGTCGTTGTCGATCGTCTTGGGCAGCCCCACGACGGTGAGCTCATAGTCGTGCTCATGCAAGTAGTGGGCCAGGTCAGCGGCCGTGGTGTTGGTGTCGTCACCACCGATGGTGTGCAGGATCGTCACGCCATCCGCGACGAGGCGGTCGGCCGCGAACTTCAAGGGATCGACGCCGTCGGGAACCAGGCCACGCTTGACCAGATCGGCCGTGTTGGTGAGCTTGACGCGACTGTTCCCGATGGGGGAACCGCCGAAGCGACGCAGGACATCAGCGTTCGCGCGAACCTCATCGGTCACCGTCAGCGCGTCACGGGTCAACAAGCCCTGGTAGCCGTTGCGGTAGGCGATGATCTCGACGTGGGGGGTCAGTTTGGTGTAGCGGCTGATCAGCGCGCCAATCGCCGTGGACAGGCAGGGTGCGAAGCCACCGGCAGTGAGCAGTGCGACCTTCTGGGTCATCGGATACCTCTCGGGTGAGACAACAGGCGTGAGCGCGCCCAGCGCGCCGTGATACCCAGCCTATTGCCGTCGGCGCCTGCGCGCTCGCCCGCCTCACAACGGGGGTGTGGAGAACGTCCAGCGGTGGGGGAGTTCCTGGCACGATAAGACACGCAATCCACCCCCAAGGAGTTCCCATGTCCCCACACCAGCGTGACCAACGCGGCCAGTCATTGTCGGCCCTCATTGCCGTGATCCTGGTGGCCTTCTTCCTCATGACCGGCCTGGTGGTCGACGGCGGGAGGCAAGTGGCCTGCGCACGCGAGGCGGAGGCGGGCGCGGCGCAAGCTGCCCGGGCGGCCGTCGACGCCGGGGCCGTCGCTCGTGCAGCGGGGCGTCCCCTCGACGTGGGGGCCGTGCAGGCTGCCGGGCAGCAGTCGCTGTCGGAACGGGGCCTCCAGGGAAGGGTACAGATCGACGGCGGCGACGTACGCGTCAGCGCCACACGGCGAGTGCCCACGGTATTCTTGTCCGCGATCGGGATCGCGCACGTCTCGGGGAGCGGCTCAGCCTCTGCCGCCCTGCGCCATTAGCCGATCACACGGAAGCGGCCATGCGGGCCAGTGCCTGATCGATCAGATCGGGATTCGTCGCCAGATTGATCCTCACATATTGGCCAAACATCGCACCGAACGTCGCACCATCGTTGAGCGCCACCAAGGCGTGGTCAAGGAAGTGGCGCGACGGGTTCTCCAAGCCCAAGGCCGAGCAATCCAGCCACGCCAGATAGGTACCCGGCTCGCGTTGCCAGCGAACCTCGGGGAGGCGAGCCGCCAACAAGCGCTCCAGCAGGTCCTTGTTCGCCGCCACCTCGACCATCACCTGATCGACCCACTCCTGGGCGTGCACGAGCGCGGCCGTGTGCGCGATCGTCGCCATGTGCCCGGTCGACTGATTCGACAACGGGGGCAGCTGGTTGACGCTGTCCGCGTCCCGCCCCGCGATGTAGAGCCCCCCCTTGAAGGCCGGCAAGTTCCAGCCCTTGCCCGCAGAGAAGGCGACGACCGCGTTCTGAGCGCGCGGCAAGCTGAGGATCGGGGTGAACCGAACCCCCGGATCAACCAGCACAGCGTGGATTTCGTCGACGATGAGCAGCACGTCGTAGGCGGTGCACAACGCCGCCACTTCGCTGAGTTCCTCGGCAGTATGCACGGTGCCCGTCGGGTTGTGCGGTGAGCACAACAGATACGCCGCAGGCTTGTTCTCGCCAGCGAACGCTGCTGCGAGACCCGCCAAATCCAGGCGGCCCGCTTCCGTCATCGGCACCTGGGTGATCTTGCGTCCATACCCCTGGATGACCTGCCAAAACGGCGGGTAGACGGGAGGGTTGATGACGACACGATCACCGGGGACGGTATTGCCCAGCAGGAGGCCCAAGATCGCATTCATGACGTCGCCGGAGCGGCGCATCTGACCCGGAGCTGGACGCCATCCCCAGCGTTGTTCGGCCATGTCCGCGTAGGCGTCCGCGTACGCCGAACCGTGGGGGTAGCCGGTGTCACCGATCGCCATGGCAGCCGCGACCGCGTCGACGACACGCTGAGGCGTGAGAACGTCCATCTCCGCAACGAACAGGGGCAACACGTCGTCGGGATAGGTGCGCCACTTCATGGACGTGCGGGCACGCAGTTCGGTCTCAGACAGGCTCAACAACGACATGGCTGCATTGTTCCACGCAGGGGTGAGCCGCTTGGGTCATCCCACGGAGTCGGCGCGGGCTTAGGCTGGCCTCATGGCTCGCTACTACGACGTGCATCCCGCCAACCCGCAGCCCCGGTCGGTGGCCGCAGTCGCCGCCCTGATCCGAGAGGGCGGGCTCGTGGTCTACCCGACCGACTCGGGCTTCGCGCTGGGGTGTTCGCTGGGCAACGCGGACGGCCTGGACCGGATCCGTGCCATCCGCAACCTCGACCGGCACCACCACTTCACCCTCGTTTGTTCCGAGTTCGGCCAACTGGGGCGCTACGTCGAGATGGGCAACGATGTGTTCCGAGCGATCAAGGCCAACACGCCAGGGCCGTACACGTTCATCCTGCGTGGCACCCGCGAAACACCGAAGGTGATGATGCAGGACAAGAAGCGCACCGTCGGTGTGCGGATCCCCGACCACGTGACCGCACGGGCCCTGTTGGACACGCTCGGTGAGCCGCTCATGTCGAGCACGCTCCTGCTGCCGGGACGCGACGACGCTCCCACCGACGGTTGGAGCATCGCGGAGGAACTCGAACACCAGGTAGACGCCGTCCTGGATTCCGGTGATGTGGGAATAGGGCCCACCACCGTCGTCGACTTCACCGCCGAGGAGGACCTCGTCGTGCGTCGCGGCGCGGGGGATCCCGCACCGTTCGAAGGCTAGACCGCCGCGCAGTAGCCCGCTGAGGGGCACGGCCGTTCCCGACGTCACTCCCCGGCGCCGAGCCGCCGCACCACGGTGAAGCCCGTATCCAGATCGGTAATCCGGGCCTCGATCGCACCACTACGGTCGACCCGGTACTCCTCGCTGATCAACGGGCCGTCCCCGGTCCTCACGACGGACACATCGCTCAGATCGCGCCCATCGCGCAGGCTCGCGTCGAAGGGGAAATACAGGGGCGCCAGCGGCAGCACGTCGCCAGTGGGCTCACCCGCTCCACCCAGCCGTGAATGCTCCACAAACCGGAACACCCCCACATTGTGGGCGGCTCGATAGCGGCGCGTGACCGAGACGTCCACGTCCACGCTGGTGCGCAGGTCGCGCCCGATCAACGGATCGAAGGCGAGCGTCGCCCCGCCATCACGATCCCGGAAGACGCCGAAGCCGCGCGAGAGACGATCGGTCAAGGTGAACCCAGAATCCGGATCCGCCGCGATGGCCAACCCGATAGCGGTGGATGCGGCAGCGTGGGGGGAGCGACGCACGCGGCGCCCGAACCGCTCCCGCAACTCTCGTGCCACGAGCGGCAGTTCGCTGGCCCCGCCCACCAGATACAGGCTCGCCACCTGGGAGGCTTCCAGGCCCGTTGCGTCGGCGCTCCCCAGCAGGGGCACCAACGCGTCGACCGTTTCACGCACGAGCGGGGCGGCTGCCTCGTAGAAGGCGTCGACCCCCACGCTGACATCCTTGCCCGCGACGCGCAGCGGGATCCTGCGCGATTGCGGGCTCAGCGTTTCCTTCCCGGCGCGCGCGTCCTCGAGGAGGGCCGCCTCCTGGTCGGGCGTGAGGACCGGATCCCCAGCAACGGACATGGCGCACCGCGCCAGGGCCGCGTCGAAGTCGTCACCACCGAGTCGGTTGATCCCCACCGATGCCTCGACCTCGTGCACGAGGTCAGTCACCTGTACCAAGGACGCGTCGAAGGTTCCCCCGCCCAGGTCATACACGACCACCCTGCTGCGGCGAGCATTGAGCGTGCGAGCCTGGCGATGGGTGTACTCGAACGCTGCCGCCGACGGTTCATTCACCAAGCCCGCCACCGAAAACCCGGCGGCCGCGAAGGCGTCCAAGGTGAGCAGCCGCTGAGCGGTGTGTGCGTGCGCAGGGACCGCCACCATGGCTTCCAGTGGCTCCTCGTCACTGAGGACGTCGCTCATCGTTGAGGAGGTGACGAGGGCATCACGCAAGGCCGTCAGGAACCCGGCCACGAGCGCGGAGAGGCGAACGTTGCGCCCACCAAGATCGACGCTTGCGTCGGGATGGAGGCTGCCTGCGGCGAGGGCTCGCTTGAACGAACGCACCAGCGGCGCCCCGTCACGGGCGGCCTCCAGCGCAGCAAACCCGTACACGATGTGGTCACCAACCCGCGCCGCCACCGAGGGAAAGTAGTCCACACTGTCGCCGTCGGGATCGTCGAAGCCGACAACCGGGTAGTTGCCCCGGTCGGCGACCGCGACGATCGTACGGGTGGTTCCGAAGTCGATGCCGAGCCTCATACCAGGCAGGGTAGTCGGGGCTGCGTCGCCGACCTCGGCACGTGCAAGGGCTGGAAGACCCTCTCCCGCGAACGCGGCCCGTGCTCACCGAGAGGGGAACACGGGCCGCGCCAGGGAAGTCAGGCCTGGTCGGGACCCGCGTCGGACTCCTCAGACCCCGGTGTCGCGTCAGGGTGAGGCACCGGATCAGGACCCTCGCCTGGCTGTTCGGCTGTTGCCTCGCCGTCGTCACCGAGCCCGGCGAGGAAGTCCTCGAACTGTGCGCCGATCTCTTCAGCGGAGGGAAGGGACGCCGTCTGCGCGCTACGCAGGTTGCGCTCGGCCATGAAGCGCTCGTAGTTGGCTTCCAGCGTGGACACCATTTCGGTCAGTTCCTCAGACGCCTGCACCTGCTGGTCGATCTGAGCGCGCACCGCAGCAGCCGCCACATCAAAGCCCTCCGTCGGCAAGGCCAGATGGGCCGTCTCGCGCAGAGCGGACAGCAAGCGTCCGGCGGCCTCGGGATAATCGGCGTCCGCAATGTAATGCGGCACGTGGGCCAGCAGCCCGGTGACCCGGTGATCCGACTCGCCCAGACGCATCGTCAAGAGCGCCGGGAACGAGGAGCGCAGGGTGAAGGTGCCGAGCATGGCGTCCTGCTCCGCGATCACACCGGGGTCGCTGGCGTACTGCGTCACCGCCACGGGCCGGGTGTGCGGCGTCGGGGCGGGGAACGACTGGGTCAAGATGGTGTTCTTGACGCCCAACTGTTCGATGACGTACGTCACGCTTGCTGCCACCCGCTCCCACTGGAAGGACGGCTCGGGACCGTTGAGCAAGAGAAAGTCGCGGCCGTCCTTGTCGGTCACCAGGTGCAGCGCAAGCTCAGGCTTGGCGTAGTCGACGAAATGATCGCGATCGAAAACGATCTCGGGTCGGCGTCCGGCGTAGTCGATGAGCTGGTCGGCATCAAAGCGGCCCAGGACGTGGTTGGGGAGATGGTCCAGCAGTTGCGCGTCCATCAGACGCTGGGCGTGGCCAGCGTCGAGGAAGCTCCCGATCGTCACGACCAACGTGTCGGCATGGATCCGACGTTGATCGACGTGGGGCTCCCACGTAAACAGGCTCACCGGGTCGAGCATGGGGCGTCTCCTGTCTCTCGCTCGTGTCTGTGATCACCACATCAACGCTACGAGCCGAGCATCCATTCCCCGTGGCGCCGGTTCAGCGGCTCCCCCGGGAGCGCTGGCGGCTCGCTCGTCGATCCGCCACCCGCTCACGTCGCGACGCGCCGAGCACGTGGTCCACCGAGACCCGCCCCGCGCCCGTCAGGACCAGGGGCAGCGCGACAGCGCCGTAGGCCAACGTGCCCTCCAAGGCGAGGGTGCCGGTGAACGGATCGAGGACGGGGACGCCCCCCAACAGGTGGGACGCGTACACCGCAGCGACCAGGGCAACCTGGACCGCGGCGGCGATGCGGGTGAACAATCCGGCCGCCAGCAACAGGGGCAGGATGACCCAGGCGACGCCCAACGCGACCGCGCTCAGATCCGGCACATGGCCGAACAGGGGAGCATCCCGCAGCGCCGCGATCGCGGGCCCCAGGTGTGTCAGCTGCTGAACGCCATGCAGCACCAAGGGCAGCGCGCACAGCCGCAACACCACCAGCCCCAGGTCGGTCAGGCGTCGGTTCTGCATCCGCGCCAAGGCCAGCGTGTAGGCCGCGTCATCGCGTACCTCACCCGGCTCGTCGCCGACTCCCGGCAGGAGGTCTGCCGCGTCGTCGTGAGGTTCACCGGATTGGTCCGCGCTCGTCCCCGTCGCGAGGGGAGCGTCATCGCTGTCGCGAAGAGGGGTCACGTCGAGGAGTTCGGTGCGTTCAGGAAGCGTGGGGATGCCGACAGTGGGCTCGTCACCCAGCACGATCGTGGGCTCGTTCTCCTCGGTACGCCGGGTCACCGGCTGCCATTGGCTCATTGTTCCTCCCGCACCTGCTCGTGCCGCGACCCTAGCGGTGACAAGGACGAATCGCTTCGGGGACGCGCGGAACGGTGCCCACTACCAGCCGACGGGGTACCCGTCGGCTCGCGGCTCCGACCCGACCACGAGCGTCCCCTCGGTCGTGCGCCAGATCCCTTGCCCCCGCCCGAAGACGGTGGCCGAGCGAGCCGTCACGACGCGGTGTCCCGCCGCCGCGAGCGCGTGAGCGGTTGCGGCTCCTGCCGCAGCCTCGATCTGCACCTCGCCGCTTTCCGCGTCCCAGAACCAACGCGGTCGCCCCAGAGCTGTCTGGGGATCATCCCCGCCTTCGACGGCATCGAGCACCACTTGAACATGCCCCTGAGCCTGCATGTGTCCACCCATCACGCCGAAGGGGCCCACCGGTGCCCCGCCTCGGGTCAAGAAGCCGGGGATGATCGTGTGGAAGGGGCGCTTGCCGGGGGCGAACTCATTGGGGTGTCCCGGCTGCAACGAGAACCCCCATCCCCGGTTTTGGAGAGAGATGCCGGTACCGGGAACGACGATCCCCGACCCGAATCCCGCAAAGTTCGACTGGATGAAGCTGACGAACCGCCCCTCGTCGTCGGCGGTGCACAGGTAGACCGTGTCTGAGGCGCGTGGATCCACCCCCACGGGGCGGTGTGCATGAGCGCCCAAGCCTCGACGGCGCGCAGCAATGTGGGCATCAGCCAGCAGCGCGGCCGTCGGAACGTCCGCGTACTCCGGGTCGGCGACGAAGGCGTGGGCGTCGGCGAGCGCAGCCTTGGTCGCTTCGAGTGCCCGATGCCAGGCCTGCGGGCGGGGAAGGGCGGTGACCGCCGCCGCAGCACCAGCGGGGCCAAAGGGGGCCACGTCGTCGGGGTCATAGCCTTCGAGGATCCGCAACGCGATCAGCACGGCGATGCCCTGCCCATTCGGGGGAATCTCCCACACCTCATGGTCTCGGTAGGCGACGCTGAGCGGTTCCACCCACCTCGAGCGGTGGTCAGCTAGGTCGGCGGCGTTCAGGCGTCCGCCCGTCTTGTCCGCGAACGACACCAGCCTGTGGGCCGCCTCGCCCTCGTAGAGATCGGCACCTCCGCTGGCGGCGAGCGCACGCAACGTCGCCGCCGTCTCGGTGCTGCGCCACACCTCGCCCACTCCCGGGGCTCGCCCTTCGGGGGCGAAGTGTCGTAGGAACTCCTCCTGTGCGGGGTCGGCATGGGCGCGACGGCGCGCCGTGGCGCCGTCCACGGCCCGCGCCCACGCATCCGCGACCACCGGGGAGACGGCAAACCCGTCCTCGGCTAGGGAAGCGGCGGGTTCCAGCACGGTCGCGAAGGGGAGCCGTCCGAACCTCGCGTGGAGGTCGGCCCAGGCGCGTACCGCTCCCGGAACCGTCACCGACGCCCACCCGTGCTGCGGCATTGCGGTGTGACCCGCTGCGCGCAGGTCCTCCGCCCGCCAACCCCGGGCTGCCTTGCCCGACCCGTTGAGGCCATGCAAGCGCTTCCCATCCCACACGAGCGCGAAGGCGTCCGAACCCAAGCCGTTACTGGTGGGCTCCACGACGGTCAACGCTGCCGCCGTGCCGATGGCCGCATCCACTGCGTTCCCGCCCGCCTGCAGCAAGGAGAGACCTACGTGGGCAGCCAACGGTTGCGACGTAGCCACAGCCCCTCGGCGGGCGAACAACGGTTGACGGCGTCCGGCCACCCCAAGCTCTGCAAGATGCATGACGCGGACGTTACCCCGCGGGACGAATCACGAGCGCGGTTCCACCAAACGCTGCCAACGCGACGCTGAACCCGCCCAAATCATCGACGTCCCCAACCACGGCGCCACTAGCCAGATCGATGACGCTGCCGACCGGGAGCGCCTCGCTTTGGACGCGGGCCACCACGGCGTCGCGCCCGAAGTTCAGCACTGTCACCTCGATGGTCGAATCGGCGAGGCGATTGACGAGGATCAGGAGGGACCGGTGGGGGACATCCGGCACGTCGATGAGTTCTCCGGTCGCCACCCCGGACAGGCGGCGAATCTCCAGGATCCGCGACAGCCGTGACGCAAACGAGCCCGGGTCAGCCAACTGCGAAGGAAGCCCGCCGTAGAGCGTGCGCGCCCGCGGCATCCCTGCCGCCGACTTCACCAGTTCAGGGGCGGTGTCCATCAGGTCGTAGGCGCCTCGCTCGATCCAGCGCGTGTCTCCGTCTGAGATGAGCCCGCGCACTTGGCTGCGCTCCAAAGGCAACGCCCCGACGAGGTCCCACCCTGACAAAGCGATCACGCCGGGCTGGAAGGCGTTGTACATGCACAAGAGAAGGTGCGCGTCGGTGACCATCGCGATGTCGTCCTCGGTCAACGCTGCCAGATCGTGCAGGCCGAGCGCCGCGGTGATGAGGGATGCCGTCGTGCAGGCGATCCCGTTTTGAGTGAAGACCGCGTTGTACGGACCTGCCTCGCCGGTCAAGGTGTCGCGCATCGACTGGCGGATCGTCTCGGCGAGTTCTGTGCCGGTCATTTCCTCGCCCGCGAAGGGGAAGACCTCATTGGCATGACCGGCGGCGAAATGCATCAGTTCATAGGTGAGCTCATCGTGGTTTTGCAACGCATGCACCAAGGAGGCCTGATCGACGCCCAGGCGCAGCGCCTCGCGGAGCGTCAGACGCAAGAACTCTGTGTCGGCCGTCGCCAGTGCCACCTGATAGGCGGGACGCGTGACGAAGTCGTAGCTCAGGTCCGGCCCCACGGAGCCGGTGTTCACGATGTCGTCGATGGTGAGGTTGAGTTCCTGGAAGGTGAAGCCGCCGACCTTGCGCACCATCGACCCGATGAGTTGGTTCGCGGCCTGGGACAACGGATGCCCCTCAGACCAGGCGGGGGAGCGATCCACGGACTTCTCGACGCCCAGGAAGCCGTTGGCGTCCAGGCGTAGCCCCCCAGATCCAAGATCCAGGAGCGAATGGAGGGCATCACCCATCACGAGGCGCATCCCGGCGAACGTGGGATCGAGCCAGTTGATCGACGGCTGACCTTCCTTGAAGTAGTGCAGGTAGACCCAGCGGCGCAGCACGCCTCGGTGGTCGTAGACCGGCGGGGTGACCGACCAGTTGGTCTCCTTGACGCCAGGCTCAAAGAAGATCACCCGCTGCAGTTCACCGATGATGTAGCCCGCCTCCGCGAGCGCCTCCTCCGTAGCCCGATCCAGGTTGACCGAGTCGCTGCCCTCGGGCACATCGGGAAGCAAGGACCATGCGTCCCGCGGGATGTCGATGAGGTGGTAGATCCCGGGATAGTCGCCGTAGTTGAGTTCGGCCAGCCGGAAGTCGGCGCCCTTTCCCGTGTGCCCGGGCACGATGTCGTCGATGATCGTTCCGCCATAGGAGGCTGCGGTTTGCCCCATGTCGCGGAACTCTTCCTCCGTGCCGAACAGAGGATCGATCGCCATGCTGATGCGGTCGAAGTGCCCGTCGATGGACGGCGTCTGTTCCCACCCGGAGATACCTCCCGCCAGCTTGACCGGACCAGTGTGAATGGCCTCGATCCCGATGTGCTCGAAGGCCTGCCACAGCGCCTCGTCGCCCAAGGCTCCCAGGAACGACTGGCCGTGCGCGGTGATAAGGCTCAGGGGATAGGCCGTGTACCACACGGATGCCTGCTCGACTGCGGCGCGAGGGTTGGGGGCCGCGAACGCGTTGGCCCACATCAGGTGATGCCCGGCGAGTTGGCGCGCCAACGTGGACGCGTCATCCAGCATCGACTGCTCGACGAGCCACTCGACGTAGGCGCGGTTGCGTCCGTCCGCGGCAAACGGGGGAGCGGGCAGGTCTGACCCGGCATGCTGCCGCCGCGCCTGGGGGCGCAACTTCGACGGGCGGGCGTCGAAGCGCTGTTGGTCGAAACTGATATCGGGGGTGACGTCGCCTGCGGGCTCCTCACGGAGGGCACGCGGCTCGTTCGTCGTGGTCACCAGACCCACGGTAGCCATGCGTGGGCGCCACTGAACACCCCAGGCCCCTGGAGATGGTCCTGTGCAGGGTGCGCCCACCCGCAGTGGTCAGTCGGCGACGTAGGCGGCGAGGTGCTCTCCGGTCAGCGTGGATCGTGCCGCCACCAGGTCATGCGGCGTCCCCTCGAAGACGACGGTTCCGCCTTGCGAACCGGCGCCGGGGCCCAGATCGATGATCCAGTCGGCATGCGCCATGACGGCCTGATGGTGCTCGATGACGATGACGGACTTGCCCGCCTCCACCAGCCGGTCCAGCAACCCGAGCAACTGCTCCACATCGGCGAGGTGGAGGCCTGTGGTGGGCTCGTCCAACACATAGACCCCGCCCTCCTCGCCCAAGTGGGTGGCCAGCTTCAAACGCTGCCTTTCCCCACCCGACAAGGTGGTCAGCGGCTGTCCCAGCGTGAGGTAGCCGAGCCCGACATCGTCGAGGCGGTGCAGGATGGCGGCGGCTGCCGGAATCCGCGCATCCCCTTCAGAAAAGAACCCGCGCGCCTCAGCGACGGGCATCGAGAGCACCTCGGAGATGTCTTTGCCACCCAGCTTGTACTCCAGTACCTCTGCCATGAACCGCTTGCCGCCACACACTTCGCACACGCTCGAGACGGTCGCCATGAAGCCCAGGTCGGTGAACACCACGCCAGCCCCGTTGCAGTGGGGGCAGGCGCCTTCGGAATTGGGGGAGAACAAAGCCGGCTTCACCGCATTGGCCTTCGCGAACGCCTTGCGAATCGGGTCCAACAGCCCCGTATAGGTAGCGGGGTTGCTGCGCCGACTCCCCTTGATGGCGCCCTGATCCACGCTCACCACGCCGTCTCGGCCTGCCACCGAACCATGGATCAAGGAACTCTTCCCCGATCCGGCGACACCCGTCACGACGACGAGGACGCCCAGGGGGATATCGATATCCACTGCGCGGAGATTGTGCGTCGTCGCGCCGCGCACCTGGAGCGCCCCGCTCGGCGTCCTGACCGAGGCCTTCAGGCGCGCCCGATCATCGAGGTGACGTCCCGTGAGCGTGCCACTGGCCCGCAAACCTGCCAGGTCACCGTCAAAGACGATCTCACCGCCCGCGGTGCCCGCCCGGGGGCCTAGGTCGACGACATGGTCGGCGATGGCGATCGCCTCAGGCTTGTGCTCGACCACCAAGACGGTGTTGCCCTTGTCTCGCAACCGGAGCAACAGGTCGTTCATCCGCTGAATGTCGTGCGGGTGGAGCCCGACCGTCGGTTCATCGAACACGTAGGTGACGTCGGTCAGCGAGGAGCCCAGGTGGCGCACCATCTTGGTCCGTTGCGCTTCGCCACCCGACAGCGTCCCGGCGGGGCGGTCCAGGCTCAGGTATCCCAAACCAATCTCCACGAAGGCCCGTAGGAGGCCACTGAGCGCCTCCGTCAGGGGCGCCACCTCGGGGTCATCGAGGTCTGCTACCCAGTCCACGAGGTCACTCACCTGCATGGCGCACAGGTCAGCGATGTTCTTGCCCCGGATGCGGGAGGACCGAGCGCCTTCCGCTAGTCGAGTCCCCCCGCAATCGGGGCAGGAGGTGAACTTCACGGCACGCTCCACAAACGCCCGGACGTGCGGCTGCATCTGTTCAGGATCCTTGGCGAGCATCGACTTGGTGATCTTCGGGATGAGGCCCTCGTAGGTCAGGTTGATGCCCTCGACCTTGATCTTGACCGGCTCTTTGTAGAGCAAATCGTGCATCTCGCGCTGGGTGTAGGCCCCCAGTGGCTTCTCCGGATCGAAGAATCCCGAGCCGATGAAGATGCGCCCGTACCAGCCGTCCATGGAGTAGCCCGGAACTTTGAAGGGCCCTTGCCGCAGCGACAGCGACGCGTCGAACACCTCGCTCAGATCAATGTCGGAGACGTTCCCGGTCCCTTCGCAACGCGGGCACATGCCTCCCACGACGCTGTAGCTGCGCCTCTCCATCCGTGCGCCCGCACCCTTGTCCACCTTGACGGCGCCGTGCCCGCTCACTGAGGGCACGTTGAACGAGTAGGCCTGCGGCGAGCCGATGTGGGGATCACCCAGCCTGCTGAACAGCATGCGCAGCAAAGCATTGGCGTCCGTCGCCGTACCCAAGGTCGATCGGAGATTCGGGCTCATCCGCTCCTGATCGACGATGATGGCCGTCGTCAGGCCCTCCAAGGTGTCCACATCGGGGCGATCAAGGGTGTCCATGAACCCCTGGACGAAGGCGGGGTAGGTCTCGTTGATCATCCGCTGAGACTCGGCCGCGATGGTGTCGAACACCAGGGAACTCTTCCCGGATCCGGAGACGCCGGTGAAGACGGTCAAGCGCCGCTTGGGCAGATCCAGCGAGACATTCTTCAGGTTGTTCTCTCGCGCGCCCCGCACACGGATCCAGTCGTGAGAGTCGGCCAGGTGCTGGCGTTCGGTCATGACCCATCAGAGTAGAACAAGGCGCAAGAGGCGCCTCACACGGCAACTACACAACGTTGTTGCTCACTCCGTCAACCATTCATCCCTCCTAGCCGGAAGGCGTTTTCCCGCAGGCGGCGACAAGGAGTTTCACCGTTCGTGACGCAAGTGCTGGCCCACTCCCAACACCCCCATTTACCCTTGCCGCAGGCCTGGGTTTATCAATGAGGAGGACTCCATGGACCGCAGAACCTTCCTGGGTATGGGTATCGGCATCGGCGCCGCGACCATGCTCGCTAGCTGCTCACAAGGCGGTGGAGCCGTCTCCACTCCGAGCGGAGATCCCAAGAACGCCACGATGCGTTTCACCTGGTGGGGGAACGACACCCGCACCCGCGTGACGAACGCCACCATCGATCGCTACTCGTCGAAGAACCCTGGCGTCAAGATTGCCGGGGAGCCGGGGGAGTGGAACGGCTACTGGGACAAGCTCGCCACCCAAGCGGCCGCCAACAACGCCCCCGACATCATCCAGATGGACGAGAAGTACCTTGCCGATTACGGGGCTCGCGGCCTCCTGCTGAACCTGGAGTCCTCGGTGAAGACCGACAAGTTCCTGGCAGGCACCGCCGACACGGGACGCCTTCCTAAGGGCTTGTTCGGCATCAACGCTGGCGTCAACGCGCCCATCATCGTCGCGAACCCGAAGCTGTTCCAAGAGGCGGGCATCCCGCTGCCTGATGACACGAAGTGGACGTGGGACGACCTGCGCGCTCTGTCCTTGGAGATCACCCGAAAGATCAACCGCCCAGGGGTCTACGGCACCGGCAACCTGTTCGGTCAAGACGGCCTCATGAAGGCGTTCGTCCGCCAGCGCGGGGGCCAGCAGTGGACCTCCGACGGCAAGATCGGGTGGAAGAACGAGGACCTGGAAGCCTACTTCCAGTGCCTCATGGACATGCAGAAGGACAAGTCCATCCAGCCGCCCTCCGAATTGGCCGAGGAAGACACCAAGCCCATGGACCAGTCCGCCATCGCGAACGGCCGGGTCGCGATGACGTACCTGTGGTCGAACCAGGTCAAGGCGCTGGACGCAGCGTCCGGGACGGACATGAAGCTGTTGCGCCCTCCGGCCGCCGCGGGCGCGCCCACGTGGCTGTGGTACAAGGCGTCCATGTACTGGTCGGTGTCGTCGCGGTCGTCCAACACCGCAGCTGCCGCCGCCTTCGTCGACTGGCTGTCGAACTCGGTGGACGCCGTGAGTACGCTCACCGCCGAGCGGGGGTTGCCGCCCAACACGGAGTGCCGCGCGGCATTGGCGCCGTCGCTGCAGCCCACCGACAAGAAGGTGGCCGGCTACCTGAGCAGCATCGAGAGCAGCGTTACCGACGCGGGCGGCCTCACTCCCGTGGGTGGCAGTTCGTTCCAGACGGTGTTCATGCGCAAGTACCAAGACATCCTGTTCAACCGCGCCTCCATCAAGGATGCCGTTCAGCAGTTGCGCGACGAGGTCCAAAGCGGCCTGAAGTAGCACCACGGCGTTCAACCACAGGGGCTGGGGGAGCGAGCAGCGTTCCCTCGGCCCTTGTGGCACACCTGCAGGGATGCGCGTGCCCGTCGCCGCGTCAGGAGGAGCCAGAGGCACGTGCCTTCATGATGGCCGCGATCAGGAGGCGCACACCGATGGCCACCAGAATCACGGCGACGATGAGGCCCACAGGGTTGCGATCCGTGGTGAGCATCAAGCCGAACAGGGCAACCCCCGCCAAGAGGATGGCACCGGCCAAGGTGAATCCCAGCGTGCCCTCGAGGAGTCCCACGCGCGGGCGGACATCCGGATCATCGTCGTCGGTCATGCGCGGAGCGTATCGGGTTCGATAGACAGCGACTCGACCGCCACCAAACGAGGTCTTCGCCACCGGATCAAGGGGACCCACCCCGCGCGTAATGTCATAATGCTCATTATCGGACAACCGCCCGGGGAGGCCAGAAGAGGCTGGGGGTCAGCGACCCGCCTCGGCCACGATGCCTGCGATCTGCCCGATCGCCGTCTTCGCCTCGGGCAGGAACGTCACCGCCATGAAGACGTGGAACAGCTTCGGATACTCGAAGAATCGGTACGCGAGACCCTTGGCCTTCAGCGCGTCGCGCAAGGATCGTGCGTCCGCGTTCACCAGGTCATAGGTTCCGGTGAAGATGCTCACCTCGGGCAGGTTCTCCAGATCGCCGAACAACGGGCTCACGCGCGGATCCGTCAGGGACAACCCTCCGGCATACGCCTCGCCCGCCTTCTGCGAGTTGCGACGCGGCAGCATGGGGTCGAGCTTCTCCAGGCCGTCTTGACGCGGGTCGACCATCCGGACATCCAGCCATGGCGAGAGCAACACGATCTCGTCGGGCTGGGCGCCGCCGACGTCACGCAAATGTTGGGCCCACGCGTAGGAAAGACCGCCACCGGCGGAGTCCCCCATGATCGTCCACGGACGACCCTGGCGAATGTCGTCAAAGACGGGAGTGAGTTTCTCCAGGTATGTAAAGACGTCCGTGCATGTCGCTTGCCCGGCGAGCGGGTAATCCGGGACGACCACGGTCGCGTTGGTGCGCTCGATGATCGCCGCGATGAGCTTCCAGTGCAGGCTCACGATGTTCATCACATAGGCGCCACCGTGCAGATACAGGATCGTTTGCGACGACGGACCGGTGCGTGGACCAATCGTCCACAGCGGGCGTCCTTCGAACTGCGTGGTCGTCACGGAGAATCGATGACGGATCGCTGCCGGGACGTCCGCGGGCTCTGACACCGAGTCGATGCTCGCGCGCGCCTTCGCGTCGTTGTTCTTGCGTGCGCCGGACGCCTTGATCAGCGCGGAACACGCCCAGGCAAGCGGGCTACGCCGCCCCGTGTGAACGTACTCAACCACATGACTCATGGCTGTCCCACTCCCCTCGCCCGATGCCCGACACGGCCAGCGTAGCCGTGCTGTCGGCGTCGACGAGGTCCGGCAGCGCCCGGTTTGTGGTTGGCTCGTAGCCATGACCGATCGCACTGTGGCGCTCGAGACTTCCCTCGGCGAACTCGTGGGCCGATCGCTGGTGGTGGAGGCCGTCGCGCTGGGGGCAAACCCCACCGACGCCACCGTCGAGCGTTGTGCAGTGGGGCTGTGGGTGCGTCCCGGACGCCGGGGCTCCTCGTCCTGCCGCATCGTCGGCGACCCGATTGGCGCCCTCCTGCGCGTGAGCGTTGGCGCTTGCCCGCGCCAGGGACGGTGTTCGCCCATCGCCAACCCGTCACGATGCCCGCGGTCACCGCCGTCGGAACGGCCGCCACTGCGGTCTGCGAGGTCACTCCATGCTCCGCCATGGTGTGGGAGTTGGAACCCCCCTGGGTTCGATCGCGCATCATCGCGTCCACCCTCGTGATGACCACGCTCGCCGCCGTGTTGTTTTTCCTGTTCGTCGTCCCGTGGTTTCCGGGGGTGAGCTTCGCGATCATTTTGGCGACCGTGACGGCCCTTCACCTCTTTCCCGAAACGCGCCCCGTACGCCTGCGCCGGGGGCATCGCATTCTTGAACTGGACGCCGCCCTGCAACGCGTCGACGCCGCCGTCAGCGGGCCGACCCCGAGCGAACGCGTGCAGGTCGTCCAGGAACGCTATGGCGCGTTGCTGACCGATGCGGTCTACCGGATCGAGAACTCGGCACTGTTCGATGCTGCTGTCCCCAGCACGCAGCGCTTTCAGGTTGCTTTAGCCACGTGGGATCCCGATGCTCCCGATGCGGTCGGGCTCGCCTCCCAGATTGAAACAACGTTCCAGAACGCACGTGAGGATGCGGAGCGTCTGGGCTTCGACCATCTCCCCCAGGTCGCGCGTTCCCCGGCGCGGCGTGCGGTCAAAGCGATCACCCTGGGCCTTGCGGCTCCCCCCGGGCCGGAACGCGAGGTGGCACTGAAGGGCGCGTCCACCACCCTCAAGGAGTTGGCCTTGTACTACTTGCCGGTGATTGATCCTGCGGCCCCCACCTTGATCGCCACCCGCAAAGAGCTCCCGCGATGAGCCCGCTCCTGCCCACCGTGTGGGAGCCGCTGCCCCTCCACACTCCGCTCGGCGACCTGGCTGGCTCCTCGTTCCTTGCGGTCGCCGACCCGGACAATCATGTGCTGGGTAGCGTGGTGGCACCTCGGCACGACGCCGGCATGCCGTTGCGCTTCATGGAGACTCTCACCACGGTCGCGGGCCAGCCGCATCGCAAGAGTCGGGAGGTCAATCCGGCACTCCCCCTGGCTGCCGTCTGCGCGCTCGTCGGCGTCTCCCCCGTCGCGGCAACCCTCCTTCCCGCGATCAACTGGTTGGCTGTCACTCCCGAGTCGGTCAGCGTGGGAGGACGTACTCGTTCCCTGGCGGCGCTGGTCGCGCGCGTCCCCACGCCGCAAGCGCGCCGCCAGCAGGCAGCCAGCCGGGTGGACGCGGTCAAACAGGAGTATGGGCGGCTGCGCGGCGATGTGACGTATCGCATCGAGAACGCCGCCTTGTTCGACCCCTCCAGTGAGGCGACCCGACAGTTCGAGACGGCGCTGGTCCTGTGGGATGACGTTGACCCCACCACCCCAGAGACCGAAGTGGTGCGGCGGGCAGCCATGGTGGAGGTCACCTTCGCCACGGCGCGCAGCGCCGCCGAAACTGAAGGGTTCGCTCACTTGCCCGCCCAGGCCCGTCCGATTGCCGAGCGGGCAGCCAAAAGTGCTCGCCTGGCGCAGCTCTCGCCTTCCGAGTCGAAACGACGAAGGGCGGTGGACGCGGTGGCGACGCTGCTGCACCGCCTCAACCTGAGCTATCTGCCTGACCCCACCGTGCTGAATCGGGCGCTCCCCGGCTTGTAGCGCTCGCCCGCTTGGAGACGCCGTAGAGCCCCTTGGGTACTCCCGCACCCAAGGGGCCCTACGCCCGCCGCGTTGATCTCAGAGATTGATCATGTGCCCGGCGATGCCCTCAACGGCCTCCTTGACGGCCTCCGAGAGCGTCGGGTGCGCATGAATCGTCCGGCCAACCTCGTCAGCGGTCAGATCCCACGTCTGAGCCAAAACCAGCTCCGGCAGCAACTCGGTGACGTCGGGGCCAATCATGTGGGCACCCAGAATCTCGTTGTGCTGCGCGTCGGCGACAACCTTCACGAAGCCTGTTCCTTCACCCAGACCCCACGCCTTGCCGTTGGCCGAGAACGGGAACTTGGCCACCTTGACGTCGAAGCCCTTGTCCTTGGCCTGCTGCTCGGTGTACCCGAAGGCGGCGACCTGCGGCTGGCAGTAGGTCGCCCGCGGGATCATGTCGTAGTTGATCGCCATCGTCTCGGCTCCCGACAACGTCTCGGCAGCGACGACGCCCTGGGCCTCGGCGGTGTGCGCCAGCATCAGCTTTCCGGTGCAGTCGCCGATGGCGTAGATGCCGGGAACGTTGGTGCGCATGTAGTCGTCGATCTCGATCGCGCCGCGTTCGGTGACCTTCACGCCGGTGTTCTCCAGGCCGTAGCCCTCCAGACGCGGGGCGAAGCCGACGGCCTGCAGGAACTTGTCGGCCTCCAGGATCGAGGCGTCACCACCCTGGGAGGGAGCCACGGTGACGCGGACGCCCGAACCGGTGTCCTCGACGCCCTGCACCGCGGTGCTGGTGAGGACCTTGATGCCCAGCTTCCTGTAGGCCTTCGCGAGTTCCGCCGACACCTCGGGGTCCTCGTTGGGAACCATTCGATCGAGGAACTCCACGATGGTGACGTCGACGCCGTAGCTGTTGAGCACGTAGGCGAACTCCGTGCCGATCGCACCCGAGCCGCCGATGATGATCGAGGACGGCAGAGCGTCGGCCAGGATCTGCTCCTTGTACGTGATCACGTTCGCGCTCAGCGAGGTGCCCCGCAGCAGCTTCGTCGTGGCCCCCGCGGCGATGATGCAGTTGTCGAACGTGACCGTCTGGGTCGAACCGTCCTCGGCCGCGACCGTGATCGAGTGGGCGTCGACGAAAGTCCCCCAGCCGTGGATCTCGGTGATCTTGTTCTTCTTCATCAGGTAGTGGATGCCGCCGACCATGCGCTCGGACACCTTGCGGGAGCGGCTGAAGGCGACGCCGTAGTCCACGGTGATGTCACCGGAGATGCCGAACGTCTTGGCCTCCTTGGTGACGATGTGTGCCAACTCGGCGTTCCGGAGCAACGACTTGGTCGGGATACAGCCCACGTTCAGGCAGACACCGCCCCAGTACTCCTTCTCGATGATGGCAACCTTCTTGCCCAACTGGGCGGCGCGGATGGCGGCCACGTAGCCGCCTGGTCCGGCGCCGAGGACGACGACGTCGAAGTGAGAGCTCATGGTTCTCACTTTATGCCTTCGCCAGGCAGCTCACGACCGGTGCTGACCCGTGCACTAGAATCGCCCCTCGTGACCTCGAAATCCTCCACCGGCATCGGCCGGCTCATCCGGGACGCCCGCATGCAGCGTGGCCTCACCCACTCCCAGGTCGCCGAGGCTCTGGCACTGGAACCCTCCGTCTTGCGTGACATCGAGATGGGCGCACGCAGCGTCGACCTCGACGAGATCGCCCGCATCGCCGCCGCCTTGCAGGACCCCTCCCTGGCTCCTGTGGGTCGCACGATGCACCTGCGGATCAAGGGGCCCACGACGCTCTCCGGCAGCATCGACGTGCGTTCCTCCAAGAACGCCGCCGTCGCCTTGTTGTGCGCCTCCTTGCTGAACAAGGGTCGTACCACCCTGGAAGGCATCGCGCGCATCGAGGAGGTGAATCGCATCCTCGAAGTGCTCGAGTCCATCGGCGTCCAGGTGACGTGGTCGGCCGACAAGTCAGAGTTGGAGTTGATCCGGCCCGAAACGTTGGATCTCGCGTCCCTTGACGTCGAGGCTGCCCGACGCACGCGCTCGGTGATCATGTTCTTGGGACCGCTACTGCACCTCCTGCCCGAGTTCCGGCTGCCCTACGCCGGCGGGTGCGATCTCGGCACCCGCACGGTCACCCCGCACCTGCAGGCGCTTCAGTTCTTCGGGCTCAACGTCAAGGCGACCGACGGCTGGTACAACGCAGCGGTCCGCGAGACCGACGGTGGCGTCCGCCACATCACCTTGACCGAACGTGGCGACACCGTCACCGAGAACGTGCTGATGGCGGCGGCCCTGTACCCGGGCACGACCGTCATCCGGAACGCGTCCCCCAACTACATGGTTCAGGATCTGTGCTTCTTCCTCGAAGCCCTCGGCGTGACCCTCGAGGGCATCGGCTCGACCACTTTGACGGTGACCGGCGCCGAGGAGATCTCCGCCGACGTGCGCGTGGCCCCCTCGGAGGATCCGATCGAGGCGATGAGCCTGATCACCGCCGCCGTGGTCACCAAGTCCGAGCTGACCGTCCGGCGAGCCCCCATCGAGTTCCTCGAAATCGAGTTGGCGATCCTGGGAGACATGGGGCTGCAATACGACCTCAGCCAGGAGTACCCAGCGGCCAACGGCCGGACGCGACTGGTCGACATCACCGTCCACCCGAGCACTCTGCGCGCCGCTCAGGACAAGATCCACCCGATGCCGTTCCCGGGCCTCAACATCGACAACCTGCCCTTCTTCGCGGTCATCGCCGCCGAAGCAGAAGGTCGGACGCTGATCCACGATTGGGTCTACGAGAACAGGGCGATCCACCTGCTGGAACTCGGGAAGCTCGGGGCGCGCACAACCCTGCTGGATCCCCACCGCCTCGTCGTCGAGGGGCCGACGAACTGGCGCAGCCAAGAGATCGTCTGCCCGCCTGCCCTGCGTCCTGCGGTCTGCCTGCTGTTGTCCAGCATGGCGGCACGCGGCGTGACCGTCTTGCGTGACGTGTACGTCATCAACCGCGGCTACGAGGATCTCGCGAACCGGCTCAACCGGCTCGGTGCCGACATCCAGGTGTTCTACGACTGATCACTCACCTGCAACGCGCGCGTCTCCCCGCTCAGGTTTCGGCCTGGGCGGGGAGACGCGCGTTGTGGTCCTGTTCAGCGTGAGGACGCCTCAGCGCACGCGGGTGACCTCAAACGTGAACGAGGGGGCGACCAGTTCATCTTGTGCGGGCACGAGCGCCAGTTCGCGCTGGTCAAGATCGGTCGTCTTCTTCAACAGTGAGTACACGACGGATGCGGTGCGCCCGATGGCCGCCTCCAGCGAGCCGCTCTCCAGCAGGGACGCCAGGAACACGCTCGCGGTCAGATCGCCCGATCCGGTGAAGGAGCGCTCCAAGAGCGGGGTCGTCACCGACCAGGCACCCTCGGCATCCACCGCCAGCATGGTCAGGGTGTCCGGATCGGCACCCTCGGCGACCACGGAGGTCACCAAGACGGTGTCGGGACCCGCCGCACGGAGCGCATCAGCGGCGCTGAGGACGTCCGCGATCGTGTGCGTCTCGCGTCCGGTCAGGTAGTTGAGCTCGTAGTGGTTCGGCGTCATGATGTCGGCAGCGGGGACGACGTGGTCGCGCATGAACTCAGGGATGCCCGCCAAGACGTACATGCCCCGGCCCACATCCCCCATCACGGGGTCGCAGCACCACACGGCCTGCGGGTTGCGCTGCTTCACCAGTTCCACGATCCGGAGGATCTCTGCACCCATCGCCGGGGCACCCTGGTAGCCGGTCAGCACGGCGTCCACCTGAGGCAGGACGCCCAACTCGTCGATGCCCTGCACGACGTCGGCGACGTCGCTGGGAGCCAGCAGCGGGCCACGCTTGCTGGGGTAGGACGTGTTGTTGGAGAAATGGACCGTCAACACCGGCCACACGTCGACGCCCAGGCGCATCAGCGGGAACGTGGCTGCGCTGTTGCCGACATGGCCGTAAGCGACCGAGGACTGGATCGAGAGAATAGTCGTCACGATCGCCCATTGTGCTCCTTCGCCGTCGCGCCGTCACCGTGTGTTCACGCAGGCTCCCTACTGTGTGCTCATGCCCGCGGACGCCCACTCCTATTTCGAGGTGCCGTTCGCGGCGCTAGCCCATCGGGGTGGTTTCTCCCCCGGTGTCCCACCCGAACTCGAAAACACTCTGCGTGCCTTCACCGCCGCCCGTGCCCTCGGGTTTCGCTACCTCGAAACCGACGTGCACGCCACCCGCGATGGGCACCTGATCGCCTTCCACGACGATCGTCTGGATCGGGTCACCGACGCCACCGGGCTGATCGCTGAGTTGCCTTACGCCGAGGTGTCGCGGGCGCGGATTGCCGGGAGCGAGCCGATCCCGACCCTGAGCGACCTCCTCGACGCCCTGCCCGATGCTCGGTTCAACATCGACATCAAGCACCCCGGCGCGATCACGCCGCTGGTCGAGACCCTCCGTAGCCATGGGGCGTTCGACCGGGTGTGCGTGGGGAGCTTCACCACGTCGAGTATCCGCGCCTTCCGGCAGGCGACGGCGGGGCGAGTCGCCACTGCGGCGTCCCCCAGCGAAGTCGCCGGTTTCGCGCTGCCGGGGGTTCGGCGTTGGTGGCCGCTGTCCGCGGACGCCTTCCAGATGCCGATGCTCGTTCCTGGGAGCCGCGTTCGGCTGCTGACGCCGGGGCTCATTGCTGCGGCGCACGCTCGTGGAGCTCGGGTGCACGTGTGGACCATCAACGACCGTGCCACCATGGAGCGCCTCCTCGACCTGGGGGTGGACGGCATCGTCTCCGACGATCTCGTGATGCTGAAGGACGCGGTGACGCGTCGGGGTCTATGGGAGGACGAGTCATGAACGATGCTGCCCTGGGTGCGCTCCCGAGTGCACCGGTGCGTCCTTCCGGGCGCAAGGTGTGGGCCTGGGCGATGTGGGATTGGGGTACGCAGCCCCTGAACACCGTGATCATCACGTTTGTGTTCTCGGTGTACATCACCGGTTCGGCGTTCGGCTCCGAAAACGACACGTCGATCGCTTTGTCGGTCTCGACGATGATTGCCGGGCTGATCGTCGCCGTGCTCGCTCCGGTGCTGGGGCAGGCGTCGGACCGCACCGGGCGTACGGTGCGCAATCTGCGGTGGCAGACGTGGGCCATCGCCTTGTTGGCCGCCTGCCTGTTCTTTGTCGCCCCAGCACCGGGCTACCTGTGGCTCGGGCTGGGTCTCCTGGGCGTAGCGTCCATCGTCGGTGAGATCGCCAACGTGAACTACTACGCCCTGATCGATCAGGTCGCCACCAAGAAGGACGTCGGCCGCGTCTCGGGATTCGGCTGGGGGCTGGGTTACCTGGGTGGCATCGTCGCCTTGATGCTGCTGTACTTCGGGTTCATCGCGCCCGAGGTGGGCTTGTTCGGGGTGAGTAGCCACGACGGCCTCGACATCCGCGTTTCCATGCTCGTGTGCGCCGTGTGGATTGTGGGCTTCACGATCCCCACGTTTGTGGCGTTGCGCGACACGCCCCGCCCACCTGCGCTCCCTGTAGGGATCCTCGCCTCGTATCGGATGCTGTGGGCATCACTGAAGCGGCTGTGGGTGGAGGATCGCAACACCGCGCGCTTCCTGGTCGCCTCGGCGCTCTTCCGCGACGGGCTCAGTGGCGTGTTCGCCTTCGGAGCCGTCTTGGCGGCGCAGACGTTCGGGTTCAGCGCGGGCGAGGTGATTATGTTCGGTGCGGCAGCCAACGTCGTAGCGGGAGTATCAACGATCGGGTTCGGGTTCCTGGACGACCGCATCGGCCCCAAGCGCGTCATTCTCCTCTCGCTTATTGCGCTGTGTGGGCTGGGCCTGGGCGTCTTCCTGCTGCATGACGGCGGCCAGATCGTGTTTTGGACCCTGGGGCTGGCCATGTGCGCCTTCGTGGGGCCCGCGCAGTCGGCGTCCCGGTCCTTCCTGGCCCGTGCGATCCCCGATGGCCGTTCCGGGGAGATCTTCGGTTTGTACGCCACCACAGGCCGCGCGACCTCGTTCCTTTCCCCCTCCCTGTTCGGGCTCGCCATCGCTGTGGGTGCCGCCATCACGCGCTCAGAAACCACGCAGTACTTCGGCATCCTCGGCATCGTCGTGGTGCTCGTCGCGGGGCTCATCCTCATGCTCGCGGTCACCGATCCGGAACAGAGCCACGCCTGATGACGTCGCGGTCGTGTCTCCCCAGGGCGACCGCAGGCTGATTCAGGAACAAGGTGGCAGCCGGTAGCGTTACGTGAACGAAGGGAGGACACATGGCAGACAAGGCATTGAGGGGCCATGGTCTCGGGTCGAAGAGTCTCGCCGACCCGTCCGGGGTCGAGATGGCTGCACGGCAGGAGATCGCATTCGATTGTCCGAACGCCCATCACTTCGCGGTCACGTTCGCGGCAGAGGCTGAGCTTCCCACCGAGTGGGAGTGCCCGCGTTGCGGGCAGATGGCGCGCCGCTCCGACGGGGTGGAGCCCGAGCCCAAGGAAGTCAAGCCGCAGCGCACCCATTGGGACATGCTGCGGGAGCGTCGCTCGATCGAGGAGTTGGAGGACATCCTCGCTGAGCGTTTGGGTGAGATCCGACAAGAGCCCTGATGATTGACGCAACAGGGGCCGCGCACCTCAATGGTGCGCGGCCCCTGTGTGCATCAACCGGGCGCCCGGAGGAGATTAGGGTTCGATCTCACCGCGAATGATGGTCGGATCGTCCGTGCCTGCCGGTGGGTGAAACCCGGGCTGTTCTACGGTTTCGCCTTCCACCACCGAACCAGGATCGGCTTGGGCTTGGAGCAGATCGATCTGGTCGCGGTAGGGGCGCGTCAGTCCCGCGAGGATCGCCCGGACTCCGCGACGCGCCAGTGGTCGTGTCGCCGGAACGATCAACAGCAGCCCGATGATGTCGGTGAGCAATCCGGGCACCGCGATCAGGGCTCCGCCTGTCAGCACGAGGGCCGCGTCCGTCAGCTGTGAGGACGCCTCCTGGGGATGCGCTTGCGCCTCCCGGAGCGAGGCCCACGCCTTGGAACCTTCGTGCCGGATGATCGCTCCCCCGACGACGCCGCCAAGCACCACAATGAGGAGGGTCCACCACACGCCCAGGGCTTGCCCGACCCAGGCGAGCAGGGCGATCTCAGCGACGGCGAGGAGACCCGCCACCACCAAGGCCACCCGGGAGCGGCGCATCAGTGGCTGTCTCCCTTGGACTTGCGCTGGGCAACGGCGTCGCTGGCCGCCCTCGACACGGCGCCGACGAACCGTCCGGCCTTCTCCCCGGCCTTTCCAGCGTGATCGCCGAACTCACCAGCGAACTGCTTGAGTTGTTGGGCGCGATGCTTGATGCCCCAGCGTGCGGTCTGGAGGGCCGCCTCAACGATGATGTCCGAGTTCATCTTGGAGACGCCGTGCTCGCGTTCGACGAACTCGATGGGAACCTCGACTACGCGGTACCCCTTCTGCAGCGCGTTCCAGGTGAGGTCCACCTGGAAGCCATAGCCGTACGTGGAAATGTCGTCGATGATGGCCCGCAGCACCGGGGCCTTGAAGAGGTTGAGCCCCCCGGTGGGGTCCTTCACCGGGATACCCAACCACACACGCGTCCACAGCGAGCCTCCGCGCGAGATGAGCTCGCGCGACTTGGGCCAGTTGACCACGCTGCCCCCCGGCACCCACCGGCTGCCCTTAACCATGTCGGCGTCAACGAGCGCATTGAGGAGCTTGGGCAGTTCCTCGGGCTGATGTGATCCGTCGGCATCGTGTTCCACGAGCACGTCGTACCCCTGCGCCAGACCCCAGCGGAAGGCATCCAGATAGGCCTTGCCGAGCCCTTCTTTGCCCTGACGGTGCACCACGTGGATGTGCTCGTCGGTGGCCGCGAGCTCGTCGGCGCGCTTTCCCGTCCCGTCGGGTGAGTTGTCATCGGCGATCAGGATGTGGGCCTCGGGCACCGCCGCGCGGAGCCGGGACGTGATCATGTCGATGTTCTCGATCTCATTGAAGGTCGGGATGATCACGAGGATCCGACCGAGCCCGAGGTAAGGCTGTGCCATATTCGCTCCTTAAGCGCTCGCGTGCGCGGCAACGGCGTCCATTCTTCCACCCCGACGCCCCCTCAGGTGGCGGAGTAGGACCCACACGACCCCCAACCCTGTCATCAGGGTCACCCCGTACTCCAGCCACGGCTGGATCCGCATCGCGGGGGTCGGCGGTGTGGTCTCCAAGGGGAGGGTATCCACGCCGGAGGCAGCCACCGAGTCCGGCGCCTGGCGCAGCACCTGCCCCTGGGGGCCGATGAGTCCGGAGACGCCCGAGGTGGTCACCACCTGAATGGTCCGGCGCATTTCGGCTGCCCGGACCCGTGTGATCGTGAACTGCTGGGCTATCTGGTTCGTGCCCTGGTACATGGCGTTGCTGCTTTGGACGATCAACACTTGTGCCCCTGCCTCGACGGCTTGATTCAGGGTCTGCGGAAAGATCACCTCGTAACAGATCGCGACCCCTACCGGGAGATCCCTCCCGTCGGGAAGTGCGGCGACGAACTCTCCCGGCGTCGTACCTGGGACCGAGTCGGCGCCGACGTAGCTCAGTTGCGGGATGAGCGGCATCAGCAGATCTCGGCCCGGGATCCACTCGCCAAAGGGAACCAGGTTGCGTTTCGCGTAGACCAGATCTCCGCCAGCCGGGGTCCACCACACGGCCACCGTTTGACGGGTTTGTGCCGCAGGATCCTCAAAGATCGACCCGACCAGGATCGGGACCCCGGCGGTGTCGACGGCGGACTCCACCGCACGCCGGGTTGCGACGTCGGTACGGGGGTCCATGTCAGTGGAGTTCTCCGGCCAGGCGATGAGCTGGGGGGCCGAGACGTCGCCGGCGGCGACACGACGCATGAGTGCAGCCGTTTCGTCGCGGGAGTTGTAGGTGATGCTGCGTGCCGGACCCAGGCCGTAGACCCCGCCTCCTGGGGCACCCCCTTGGACCCACCCCACGTCAACGCTGCCGTGGCTGGTCGGGGTGATGAACGAGCTGAGCCCACCGGCCGCCAGCACCGCCACCACCACCCAGACCAACGCGGAGGCGCTGCGCACGCCAGGGGACTGGATGACCGCAGCCAACAGGGTGCCCAGCACCGCAACGACGAAGGTCACCCCTGCCGCGCCCACGAGCGGGTAAAGCCCCGCCATCGGGGTGTCCAGTTGGGTGTACCCCAGGCGCATCCAGCCAAAGCCTCCGAAGGGGAACACCGAGATCACCCACTCCGACGCGGACCAGGAGGCCGCCGCAAACAGGGGCCACGCGGGCAGGCTGCGCATCCACCAGGTCAGGGCTGACACTCCCACGAACACCAACGATGTGGCCGCGACGAGCCCGGCGTAGGACGCCACCATGATCTCGGTCTGCCAGATCAGCGAGGTCCCCATGAACGCCAACCCGAAGCACGCCCCCGCGATGAGCGTCCCGCCCAGCCCGTGCGCAGACCGCAGGCACCAGGTGAGGATGGCGACCGCCACGATCGCGCACGGCGCCCAGCCGAACGGGGCAAAGGAGGCCGACGCGCTCAGCCCGCCGACCGCTGCGAAGACGGCCAGGGCCCACCACGGAAGGGGGCCTCGCCAGCGTCGGACGGGCACGGGCGAGTCTGCGGCGGTCACGGCGGAAAGCGTAGCCGCTGGCCTGGACGGTTCTAGAGTGGCGGTATGACTGATCTTGCTGCACGCGTGTCCGCTTTACTTCCAGGTGTGGTCGAGGACCTGACGGCCTTGGTGGCGATCCCCTCGGTCAGTTCGCTGCCCGATCGTCACGGTGACGTTGAGCGGACGGTGGAGGCCGTCAGCGCGCTGCTGTCGGATCTGCATTGCCCCGATGTTCAGGTCGTGCGCGAAGGCGGGCAGCCCGCGATCATCGCACGATTCCCGGCGCCCGAGGGTCAACCCACCGTCTGCTTGTACGCGCACCTCGACGTGCAGCCCACCGGGGATCTTTCCTTGTGGAGCAGTGATCCGTTCGTGGCCACCCGGCGCGGCGAGCGCCTCTACGGCCGTGGTGTGGTCGACGACAAGGCGGGCATCGCGGTGCATCTGGCCGCGTTGCGCGCCTTCGACGGGAAGCCGCCGGTCGGCGTCACCTTGTTCATCGAGGGCGAGGAGGAGATCGGCTCCCCCACGTTGTCCGACATCTTGGCCCGGCACGCCGACGCATTGACCTCCGACGTTTTCGTCATCTGCGATTCGGGCAACTGGCTCGTCGGGACGCCTGCCTTCACCACCGCGCTGCGCGGGCTGGTGGATCTGGTCGTCCAGGTCGACACTCTCGATCACGCGCTGCACTCGGGTCAGTTCGGCGGCGTCGCCCCCGATGCACTGACGACGTTGATCCGGCTCTTGGCGACGTTGCACGACGACGCGGGAGACGTCGCGGTGGAGGGCCTTGCGCACGCCGAGCCCTTCAACCTGGACTACCCGCAGGATCGCATCGCCGAGGAGGCCGGGTTGCTGCCCGGCGTCCGACTCACCGGAACGGGACCGATCGCCGACCGGGTGTGGGGGCGTCCCTCCATCACCGTGCTCGCCCTCGACGCGACCTCGGTGGCGGACGCCTCGAACACCCTCTCTCCCACGGCCCGCGCGAAGGTGAGCATGCGCATCGCCCCGAATCAGGATCCCCAAGCGGCCCTGGCCGCGTTGCGCGCCCACCTCATCGACCATGCCCCCTTCGGCGCCAAGGTCACCATGACGGACGGCTCGACCGGCTCGGGCACCGTCGTGGAGATGGCTGGCCCGGTCGCCGAGTTGGCGCGCACGGTGTACTCCGACGCCTTCCGCAACCCCGTCGTCGACATGGGTCAAGGGGGTTCGATCCCGATGGTGGCCGACTTCCAGCGGGCCTACCCGTCGGCTCAGATCCTCGTCACGGGGGTCAGCGATCCCGACTCGCGGATGCACGGCATCGACGAATCGCTCGACCTGATCGACCTGGAGGCCGCCTCTTTGGCTGAGGCGTCCCTCTTGCAGGGGCTGGCCGATCAGACCAACGGTCGGTCCGCGTAAGGGACGCTGAGCACCAACTGGGTTTCGGTGGCGACCGGAACCCGGTGCCGGATCTCCTTCAGGACGCGCTCGAGGTCGGCTGGCGACTCGACCTGCACCTTCAGCAGGTAACTCGCCAGCCCGGCCATCGAGTAGCAGGAGATCACCTCGGGAAGGTCGGCGATCCGTTCGGGCAGATCGTCCTCCCCCGCGTCGTCGCGCAACCGCACCGAGACGAATCCGGTGAGGAGTTTGCCGAGGGCCTCCGGGTCCACGACCGCCTTGTAGCCACGGATCACGCCGCGTTGTTCCAGACGCCGAACCCGCTGCTGGGCCGCCGACGTCGACAGCCCCGTCGCCTTGCCGAGGTCGGTGTAGGACATCCGGCCATCACGCGACAACAGGCCGATGATCTGCTCGTCGGTGCTTTCCACCGGCTCATCGTGTCACACTGATGCACCATGGACGGCTCCTCGACGCTTCTTTTTGATTCGGCCTCGCTGTACTTCCGAGCCTTCTTCGGCCTGCCGTCCAGCCTGCGCACCAGTGCGGGCGAGCCGGTCAACGCGGTGCGTGGCCTGCTGGACTTCCTGGCCCGCTTCATCACCGACTACCGCCCCGACCGTGTCGCCTGCTGCTGGGATGATGCCTGGCGCCCGTCCTGGCGGGTTGATCTCCTTCCCAGCTACAAGGCGCATCGCGTCGCACAAGGGGATGCCGAGGAGGTGCCCGAAGACCTCAACCGGCAGGTGCCGTGGATCCGCGCCACCCTGAATGCGCTCGGTTTACCCATCGTGGGCGCTCCCGACTATGAGGCGGACGACGTGATCGCCACGCTGGCCCGCCGCGCCGTCGGCCCCGTCGATGTCGTCACCGGCGATCGCGACCTGTTCCAACTCGTCGAGCCGACCCACCCCACGCGCGTGCTGTACGTGGCACGAGGGGTGTCCAAGCACGAGCGCGTGGACGACGCCTGGCTCCACGCCACGTACGGGATCGACGGCGCGCAGTATGTCGACTTCGCGGTTCTGCGCGGCGATCCGTCCGACGGCCTGCCTGGCGTCAAGGGCATCGGCGAGAAGACTGCCGCCGACTTGTTGGGCCGATTCCAGACGCTGGAAGGGATCCTGGAGCATCGCGACGCCACCACCCCGGGCGTGCAGCGTGCGCTCACGTCCGCGCAGGCCTATCTCGGCCCGGCCACCCAGGTCGTCACGGCGGCCACCGACGTGCCGCTTCCCGAGGCCGACCTGACGCTGCCCCGTGCCCCGCGCGATCCAGAAGCCTTCGCGGCGCTCACCCGCGAGCTGAACCTCGGCGGCAGCGCCGAGCGGATCCTCACCGCCCTGGCGCGCTGACCACCCCTGCGCGGGAGGCCGCCCCGTCCCGCGTCAGCGTCCAGGACGCAGGACGTACACCGCCGCACCCGCCAACAGATTGGGGACGCGCCCATACATGCGCAGGCGTCGTCCGCTTTGCGTGTAGGTGTAGCGGCGATCGATGATCAACCCCAGCTGAGCGAACAGGTCCTCCAGGTCGGTCAGCGTGGTGAAGCGCAAGTTCGGGGAGTTGTACCAGGCGTACGGGATTTCCTTGGAGATCGGCATCCGCCCCGCCAGGAGCCGTAGGCGGTTCGGGTAGTAGCCGAAGTTCGGCACCGAGACGACCATGCGTTCCGCGACGCGCGCCATGTTCTCCAGCACGTATTCGGGGCGCAGCATCGTCTGCAACGTGCGGGAGAGCACCACCGTGTCATAGGAGTCGTCGGCGATGTCGGCCAGCGCCACGTCGATGTCACGCTCGATCACCGGCACCCCGCGACGGATGGCCACCAAGACAGCCTCGGCGTCGATCTCCACACCAGTTCCGCGACAGCGACGGGTCGCCATAAGGTGTTCCAGCAGTGCGCCTTCGCCACACCCCAGATCCAGCACGCGTGAGCCTTCGAAGATCTGGTCGGCCACCAGGGCCAAGTCGAGCCGCAGTTCGCTGTGCTTGCTCATCAACGCACCTCCCCAGCGCGGTCCACGAACGCCCGCAGCGTCGCATGGTAGGCCGGATCCACCAGCAGGAATGAGTCGTGCCCATAGGGGGACCTCAGTTCACGGAAGGTGACCGGAAGCCCGGCCCGCTCCACGTGCGCGAGGATCCGCAGCGTGTGCGCGGTCGAGAACCGCCAGTCGGTATCGAAGCTGAGCAGCAGGTAGCGAACCGGGTCGGCGACGACCCGCGCCAGCGGATCCGGGCGTGAGAACGGGTCGAAGTAATCCATGACGCGGGACAGGTACAGGTAGCTGAGCGCATCGAACCGCTCCAAGAACACTTGCCCTTGGTGATCGAGGTAGCTCTCGACCGCGAAATCGATCCCGAACCCCGGGTCGGCGCCCTCGATCTGCGCGTTGCGTCCGAACTTCGCGGTGAGGGCGTCCTCGGACATGTAGGTGATGTGTGCCATCATCCGCGCGATCGAAAGCCCCACGTCGGGGTTGGTGCCCTCGGCAGCGTAGCGGCCACCGGCAAAGTTCGGATCATCGGTGATGGCCCGGCGAGCGACCGCGGAGAAGGCGATGTTTTGTGCGGTCAGCCGGCTTGATGCGGCGATGATGACCGCATGGCTCATGTCGTGGGGATAGGTCAGCGACCACTCCAAGACCTGCATGCCCCCCAGTGAGCCACCCAAGGCGATCAGGAGGTGCGGGATCCCCAGATGCGCCAGCAGGGCCCGGTGGACGGTGACGAAGTCGGCCATGTCCAGCAGGGGGAACTCCATACCGTAGGCCTCCCCCGTCGCCGGGTTGGTTGACCCCGGTCCGGTGGTCCCACGGCACCCGCCCAGGATGTTGCTGGACACGATGAAGAATCGATCCGTGTCCAGGGGACGCCCAGGGCCGATGAGGTTGTCCCACCATCCGGGGCGGCGGTCGCCTTCGTGCCAGCCTGCGGCGTGGGCGTCCCCGGTGAGCGCGTGACAGATGTAGATCACGTTCGATCGGTCAGGCGCCAGCGTCCCGTACGTCTCATAGGCGACGTCGACGGGGCCCACGGTCGCGCCACTGGCCAGCGCCAACGGCTTCTCGGCGGAAAACAGGCGGGCGGTCTGGGTTTCCACCAGGCCGACCGAACCATCGCTGTCGTCGTCACTCACGCAGACAGCGCTCGATCCAGGTCGGCGATGAGATCGTCGGCGTTCTCGATGCCTACCGACAGTCGGACGCCTTCGGGGGCGACCCCGGCCTCGACGAGTTCGGATTCGGTGAGCTGACTGTGCGTCGTCGTGGCGCTGTGGATCGCGAGGCTCTTGGCGTCCCCGATGTTGGCCAGGTGGCTAAACAGGTTGAGTGATTCGATGAACCGGGCACCGCCCTCGCGGCCGGTGTTAACTCCAAAACTCACCAGACCACCGTAGCCGCGTCCGGCGAGCAGCCTCACCGCGTTCGGATGGTAGGGATCCCCCGGCAGACCGGGATAGCGCACCCAGGCCACCCGATCGTCCTCGGCCAGGTAGCGGGCCACGGCGAGCGCATTGCTGCTGTGGCGTTCCATGCGCAGGTGGAGCGTCTCAGTGCCCAACAAGATCTGGAAAGCGTTCATCGGCGCCAAGGCGGCCCCGGTGTTGCGCAGCATCACAGTACGGGCCCGCATGATGTACGCGGCCGCCCCGGCTGCTTGCGTCCAGACCGTCTCGTGATAGGCGTGATCGGGGCCGGTGAGGTTCGTGAACCGCTCGGCGTGAGCACTCCAGTCGAACCGCCCCGCATCGACGATCAGCCCGCCCATCACGGTGCCGTTCCCGGCCAGATACTTGGTCGCGGAGTGAACGACGATGTCGGCGCCTAGGTCGAAGACACGCTCCAGGTACGGCGTGGGCACCGTGTTGTCCAAGATCAGGGGAAGGCCCAGGGCATGCGCCGCGTCGGCCCACGCCGGGACGTCCAAAACGTTGAGTGCCGGGTTCCCGATGGACTCGGCGAAGACCAGCTTCGTCCGGGAGTCCACGTGGGCGGCGAGATCTTCGGGATGGTCGGGATCCACGAATCGGGTTTCGACGCCGAACTGAGGCAGGGTGTGCGCGAACAGCGCGTAGGTGCCGCCGTAAAGCTTGGCGCTGGCGACGATGTTGTCCCCCACCCCGGCCAGGTTCAACACGGCGTAGGTGATGGCGGCAGCCCCCGAAGCGGTGGCCAACGAAGCAAGTCCGCCTTCGAGCGCGGTGATCCGCTGCTCCAAAACGTTCTGGGTGGGGTTCATGATGCGGGAGTAGATGTTGCCGGGACGCCGCAGCGCGAACAGGTCGGCTGCGTGCTGGGTGTCGTCGAACACGTAGCTGGTGGTCTGGTAAATCGGCACCGCCCGCGCATGGGTTACGGGGTCAGGGGTCTCTTGCCCCGCGTGGACGGCCAGTGTCTCGATGCGGTACTCGCTCATGCTGCTCCTTCGCGCTGGTGCGGTAAGCCTAGGCGGGTGGCGCGGCGTCTCCGCAGCGTCTCGCGTCCCGACCTGGTGACGTCGTGGGCACGTGGGAGGATGGAGGACGACGAAAGGACGGACATCTGATGGGAACTGTGGAGGATCGCCTGCACGACGACATGGTCGCCGCGATGAAGGCGCGCAACACGGTGCTGACGACCACGCTGCGCATGGGGATCGGCGCGCTGAAGAACGAGAAGGTCGCCGGTAAGGAGGCCCGGGAGCTGACGCAGGACGAAGAGATCGCCGTTTTGCAGCGCGAGGTCCGCTCCCGTAAGGACTCGGCCCAGGCCTACACCGACGGCGGACGCCCCGAACTTGCTGCGAAGGAACTCGCGGAGATCGAGGTGCTGTCGGCGTACCTTCCCTCCATGCTGAGCGACGCCGAACTGGACGCCATCGTGGCCGAGGAGATCGCGGCCGCGGCCCAAGCCAGCGGCGAAGCGCCCACCATGCGTCAGATGGGCGCGATCATCAAAGCGGTGAATGGTCGCGCCTCGGGCCGCGCCGAGGGCAAGACGGTGGCCGCCAAGGTCAAGGCGGCGCTGAGGTGAGCGTCACGGGCGGCCCCACGCCCCAGATCCACGTCAAGCGCGTCTACGACCCGGCTTGCGAGGCGGACGGCTTCCGGGTGCTGGTGGACCGTCTGTGGCCCCGTGGGGTCAGCAAGGAGCGGGCAGCCCTCGACGCGTGGGCGAAGTCCATCGCCCCCAGCGATGACCTACGCCGGTTCTTCGGGCACGTTCCCGAGCGCTACCCGGAGTTCGCCCGACGCTATCGAGCCGAGTTGGCCGCGAACCCCGCATTCCCGGAGTTCCTAGGCGCTCTTGCCGGGCACCCGGTCGTCACGTTGTTGTTCGGCGCCCGAGATACCGAACACAACGAGGCGGTTGTCCTGTCCGGCGTCGTGACCGACCAGCTTCACGCCCGCTCCCGCGACTAGGGCCGCTCCAAGGCGAGACCGGGCGCGAGTCGCTCCCCGCACGGTGCGAGACGGCCAGGTGGTGGTCATTCCTTGCCCCGATCGCAACGCCGCGGTTACACGACTGACATGAGGCCCCCCAAGGATCGAAGGCATCGACCCGTGGGGGTACCGATCGTGGAGCAGGAGGCCCCGTCATGCTCACGTGTGATCACGTCGCCGCCGGCTACGGCCGCACTGCAGTGGTGCAGGACGTGTCGTTCACCGTGCCCACCGGGACGACCGTGGCCTTGGTCGGTGCCAGCGGGTCGGGAAAGACGACCCTGTTGCGCACGGTCTTGGGACTGTTGCCGCTGCGCGCTGGCACGCTCACCTTCGAGGGGACCCCGCTGACCCGCGTGCGCACCCATCAGCGGATCCGCCGCGGGATGGCCTACGTCCCGCAAGGGCAGCAACGGTTTGGGTTGCTCACCGCGCGGGAAAACCTCCGGCTCGTCGCTGATCGCTACGGCGCCGCCGGAGCCCGCCGGCTGGACGATGCCCTCGCTCTCTTCCCTGCCCTGCCGGGGCTCCTGGGGCGTCGCGCGGGTCTCCTCTCGGCGGGCCAGCGCCAGCAACTCGCTATTGCCCGCGCGCTCATCAGCGCGCCGACCTTGCTCGTCCTCGATGACCCTACGGCGGGGCTCGCCCCGTCACTGGCCGGGGAGACTCAGGACGCCTTGGCGTCGATCATGCGACAAGGGGACATGTCCATCGTCATGGCCGAGCAGCAGGCCGGTTTCGCCCTCGCTCAGGCCGACTCCTACGTTGCGCTGGTGGAAGGGCGTGTCCTGTCTCGCGGTGAGGCGGGCGCCGACGCGGCGCGCGCGGTGCGCTCGGCCCTGTCGCGCTGACGCCCAGCGCTGCGTCCTCAGTGCCTACCGGTCGGCCGTCAACTCACCTCGTCCACGCGGGCAGTCACTGGTCCGAACCGCCGTCCATCAGTTGTGCCCGCTCCCCCTCGGACATGAACACTCCCGGATCCGCGGACTTGCGCACCCACGCGGCCGACGACGCCGACGTCAAGGCGATCAGGGCCAGGCACGTGAGCGTGGCGCCCAACAAGGTGCCGTTGAAGCCAAGACGTTCGCTCCCGGTGGCGTAATCCACCGCCGAGATGAACACCGACCCCGACAGCAACAGCATGAGCAGGAACCGGGAACGACGCCCGCCCCGCAGGACACCCCACACGACGAGCGCCTGGATCAGGAACATCACCCCCAAGATCGTGGTGGCTGCCACCCACGAGATGGGGTCCGCCCCGTCGCCTGGTTGGAGGTACGCCTGCGGGTTCAGCAGGACCGACAGCGAGGAGACCGCCGACGTTCCCAGCACCAGCACCGCGGTGAGGATGATCGAAATGGGTGCGCGCCGCAGCGCCTCGCGGGAGCGCGTCGGCCCCTCCTGGGGCGACAGGTTGACCGATACTTCGGCGGGCAGCCCGTCAGCGTCCGGGACGACATCTTCCAAGTGCAGGATGGGGAGGTTTCCGTCGGTGATGAACTGGTCGCCGCCGCCGTTGCGGGAGTGGTAGCCGGTGGTGAAGTGCGGAAGGTCCTCGACGCGGACGTCGGGGCTGGCGTCGCGCACGCTCGCGACGACGTGGTCACGCTCGATGTCGGTGTTCTCGTCGATGCGGTGGGTGACCTGCAAGGTGAACAGCGACAGGCCGACGTTGGTGTCGTAGGTTCCGGCGCCCAGCCAGTCCACGTGCCGACCACCGGGCAGCAGCCAATCCGGCGGTGTGTGCCAAAAGCGGACATGATGGCGTTGCTTGGGGTTGTTCTCCACCTCTTGCTGGTAGGCCACGTCTTGCCTGCGACCAAACAGCGTCAGGGTCGACACCGGAGCAGTGGGATAGCTGCGCCGCAGGAGAGTGGAAACGACGATCCTCCAACTGGACGCGACGGTGATCTCGTCGGCACGGTGCCAGCCCGCGCGGCGCATCACCGCGTCCAGTTGTTCGGCGTCGCCGTCTACCGCCAGGTTGACCGGGTCGCCGAGGAGTCCGTCGGGGGTGCGGGTGCGTCCGAAAAAGTAGTCGGGCACGTAGAAGTCCGACAGCATGAGGTGCAGCCGCGGCAGGGCCAGGTAGGCCAGGACGGCCCACACCGGGATCAGGAGCACCACCGCCCAAGGCCGCTGCACCCCCAAGATTGAGCCGACGACGGCCAAGAACACCGCCGAAACCGTGCCCACGACGAAGAAGATCCGATCGATCACGGTGGTGGCCGCGAGGGGCTGCTGCATGCGCAAGGACCATCGGCGATGAGCCAGCGTGGTGCGCTCTGCGCGGTCGAGGGCGGGGATGTCCATGGCACCAGACTGGCACGCCCGCCCGCTCGCTGCGGTACTGACCCGCTCACGCCGACGCCTCCCCGGGGCTGGACTCGCTGCACAGCGAAGCAACCGTGCGCCACTGGCAGGCGCCCGGGGAAACCCGCACTACAGTGACACGACAACGTGTTTCCCTCGTCAACGACATCAAGGAGTGCATCGTGGCCCTCTATGAACTTGAATTCCCCTCCGCCAACGGTCGCGACACGATCTTCGGCTGGATCTACGCGCCTGCCTCCACACCGCGCGGGATCGTGCAGATCATCCACGGGCTCGGCGAACACTCACGGCGCTACCTGCGCCTCATCTCCGCGTTCCTGGACGCCGGTTTCGTCGTGGTGGCCGACGATCACGCCGGACACGGTAAGACCGCCATGACCAGCGGAATCTGGGCCGACGCCGGTTCTCAGGCGGACGAGGTGGTCGTCCAGGATGAGCGCACGCTCCTCAGCTTGGCCCAGGAGCGCTTCCCCGGGCTGCCCGTCGTGGTGTTCGGCCACTCCTGGGGCTCCATGATCGCTCGCCCCCTGGCCGCCTCGTTGGGCGAGGATCTCGCGGGGCTCGCTCTGGGCGGTATCGCCTCACAGATGGAAGGCTTCGAACATCAATTCGACCGCGCCGCCCTGGCAGCGGAGCCTGACCGTGAGGGCCCGGCACCAGACGCCTACGTGGGCCAGTTGTTTGCTGGTTTCACCAGCCGCTACGGAGAGGGAGCCGGGGCGACGGACTGGATCGCCACCGACGCAGGCGTGGTGCACGATCATGCGATCGATCCGCTCAACAACTTCGGCGCGCCCATGACGACGCGCTTCCTGCAAGGCTTCGTCGATCTCTACGACACCGCCACGAGCGATGACTGGTATGCGGGCCTGCGCAGCGACCTTCCCGTGTTGATCGTGGCGGGCGACGCAGATCCTGTCGGCAACTTCGGGGAGGGTGCCTACCACGTGGGCAACAAGCTCGTTGCCAGCGGTCACCCTGACGTCCGCGTCCGCGTGTACCCCGGATACCGCCACGAGGTGCACAACGAACCCGACATTCGCGACGATGTGGCCCGCGAACTGGTCACTTTCGCAACTCGGGTCACCGACCCCGCTGCCTGATCTCGCATGCTCCCGCCCGCCGGGCAGCCTGACGGGCGGGAGCGGCGCGGTTCGTCGCCCTTAGGCACGCTCCCAGGGCTCAATGGGCCCTGGGACGACGCGGAACAACGGGTGGGGCTGGGGAACAGCGTCGCGCCAGCGCTCCGCATCGGCGGGGCTGCGTTGGGTGAGCTTGGCCATCAGGTGTTCCCACTCGTAGTCGAGCTGACCCTGCGTGACCAGCATTGACGCGCTCCCCTCCGCATCATGATCAATCCGGCTTCGGTCGAAGCGGTAACCCCGCGCGGTGGCTTCGTCGGCGACCCCGGATAGGTAGGCCCCCACACTCGCCAGCGGATCGGCGGCGGCCCGAAAGCGCGTCAGCTGCGGGTGGTGCTGGTAGCCCTTGGTGCGCCCCGCGAGGACTGCTTGCGCCAGGAGGGTCTCGCGCCAGCACGCGACCAGCCCCTTGGCGTCCAGGTGACGGGGATGCAGTGACCAGATGCGCATGCGTGATTCCCTTCAGGCAGTCCCAGGTGGCCTCGCCCACCGCGATGCTAGGGCCTGCTCGGGTGCCGAGCGCATTCTGGGCCGGAAGCGTTAGCGCCAACCTCCTTGGTGGAGTTGGTGGACTCCCGCCAAGATCAGATCCAGGGCAAACGCGAACTCCGCGTCGTCGTCACACCCGGCACCCGCATGGGACGCGAGCGTAGCCATGCGCATGATGGCGGGATAGTTCGCGGTGAATTCGGCGATCGCCTGTTCCCGCTCCCCCGGATCGTCGGGAACGCGCGGCGTCGGCATGGCCTCGCGTGTGAACCCCCACATCCGCGTGCTCAACGTGTGCATGGCGTCATGCACCAGATCTGCTGACAGCCCCCCGTCGAACATGGCCGCCATCAAGGCGTCCATGTGCCCCAGCGCCTGCGGTGTGGCCAGCGTCCGGGTTTCAATCGCCTCTCGCATCCACGGGTGCCTCCCCAACAAGCTGCGACAAGCAAGGATGCGTGCCCGGACCTGGGGACGCCACCCTTCCTGGTCCCCCGGCTCGGGGAGAAGCGCCAGCACGTGATCCAGCATCTCGTCGATGAGTTCGGAGCGATTCTCGACGTGCTTATAGAGGGCCATCGGCGTGACGTGAAGGCGCTCGGCAACCTTGCGCATGCTTGTCGCCTCCAGGCCGCACTCGTCGGCATGAGCGATCGCGGCGGCGATGACCTGAGCACGGTCCAGGCGTGAGCGTGGCTGAGTGGTTGACACGTTTACACCGTACACCTACCATCCTGTCATCCGGTTTACGGTGTATACTTAGGAGTGACATGATCCCCTCAACCCGAGCGCACAGCCTCATGGCGGGCATCGCGTACCCGGTCACCCACGTCACGTCCGTGACCGCCGTGGTCGCCTACGCGTCAGGCGCCATTCTCCGGCCGGCGTGACACTGGAGTTCATCCTCGCGCTGGGTTGCGTGGCCACCGGCGTCACGGTGTGGCGACTGCTCTATGCGAGCGGCCCCACGCGAGCGGCGACGTTCGCGCTCTTGCGCGGCGTCGAGGCGTCGGTGATCGTGGCCGGGACGCTCCCCCTGCTCGCCGCGTCCTGGCTACCCCCACAAAACGAGTTCACGGCGGCGGCCACACACCTCCACACGGCCGCCTTCCTTCTCGGCCAAGGGCTGGTCATCAGCGTGAACACGCTGGTCCTGGCGTGGTTGCTGTGGGATGCCCAAGCCGTCCCGCGCCCCTTGGCGGGGCTCGGCGCCCTCGGCGGGGTGACGGTGCTGATCAGCAACGCAGCCCAGCGCTGGGCGGTCATCCCCCTCAACGGCACTATCGCGGGCGTTGCCGCCGCCCCCGTTTTCGTGTTTGAGATCTGGTTCGCGCTCCACCTGATCTTCAAGGGACTGCGCCCACTCCCCCAGCCTGCCCACTGACCCAGCCCCCCTCCGAGGGCCGACACGCCAACCGAGGACGACACCCCCTTGCCACCATACCTACAGGTAGGTATGGTCAAGACATGGGTACCCGCGAGCGTCTCGTCCAGACCATGAGCGATCTTCTGTGGGAGCGCGGGTATGCCGACACCAGCCCCCGCGAGGTACGGGAACGGTCGGGCGTCGGGCAGGGCAGCCAATATCACCACTTCGCCTCCAAGCGGGATCTGGCGTTGGCGGCCCTGCGACACAATGTTGACGACGTCCTTCCCGCAGCCGACAGCCTTTCGGGGCCGGGGAGCCCCCTCGCCCGCATCGAGGCCTACTTGTTGCGCCCCCGCGATGCCCTCCGCGGCTGCAAAGTGGGGCGGATGACCCAAGATCCGCAGGTGCGCGAGGATCCAGAACTCCTCGCCGTGGTCAGTTCTGCGTTCACCGCCATGCATACACAGTGGGCTCACGCACTCACCGAGGCGGTCACGGCTGGAGAACTGCGCTCCGATATCGACCCCGAACAGGTCGCTCACACTCTGATGGCCGTGCTTCAAGGCGGCTATGTGCTCGCCATGGCCCAGGGCGACCCCGCCCCCTTCGAGCAGGCCAGGCAAGGAGCCCTCAGCCTGCTTCGCGCCGCAGCCCCCCAAACCCCTGAGTCACTCACGAAATGAGGATCACATCATGACCACACGCATCGGCATCAATGGATTCGGACGCATCGGACGCACCTTCCTGCGCGCCGCGCTCAAGCAGGACGCCGACATAGAGATCGTCGCCGTCAACGACCTCGCCGACACGCGGACGCTGGGAACCCTGCTCGAATGGGACTCCCTCTCCGGGCATCTCGACGGTGTAGAGGTGGCCCCAGATGCGCTGGTGGTGAACGGGCGCCCCATCGCCGTCACGAGCGAACGGGATCCGTCAGCGATCCAGTGGGGCGACCACGGCGTCGATGTCGTCATCGAATCCACGGGCCGTTTCACCGACCTCGTCAGCGCTTCCAGCCACCTTCGCGGTGGAGCACGCAAGGTCATTGTGTCCGCCCCGGCCAAGGGCGGCGTTCCGACGTTCGTCCTCGGCGTCAACGACGACCGACTGGACCCCACCGCATCCGATGTCTTCTCCAACGGCTCCTGCACCACCAACTCGCTGGCACCTATGGCCGCCGTCCTGCACCGCCGCTTCGGCATCGAATCAGGCTTGATGACGACCGTGCACGCTTACACCAGCGATCAACGCCTTCACGACGCCCCGCACTCGGATCTGCGGCGCGCACGCGCTGCCGCCGTGTCGACCATTCCCGCATCCTCGGGGGCAGCCGCCGCGATCGGGCAGGTATTGCCCGAGCTTGAGGGGCGCCTCACCGGCGCCGCGCTGCGGGTTCCCGTCCCGGTGGGGTCGATCACGGACCTGACCGTGGTTCTGGAGCATGAAGCCGACGTTGCCACGGTGAATGCGGCATTCCGTGACGCTGCCGAATCCGGCCCTCTGCAGCACTACCTGCAGTACTCCGAGGCCCCGCTTGTCTCAGCTGACATCGTGGGGAACCCTCACTCCACGGTGTTCGATGCCCCTTTGACGATGGCGGTGGGGCGGCAAGTGAAGGTCCATGGCTGGTACGACAACGAGTGGGGTTTCTCCAACCGGCTCGTGGAGTTCGCCCAGCGCGTCGGCGCCGCCCTGTAGGGCGATCAATCCCTCAAGCACCGTGGCCGCGCGCGCGTCGTGCAGCCACGGCACCTTCCACCATCAGGTCCACCACCTCAGCGAGTCTTCACGTCGACCCTCTCGAGGGTGAAACATCAGTCCAGCCAGGTCTCGAACACTTGCTTGGCTGCTGTCGCAAGCCACGGCCCCTGGGCGGCCGCCTCGGCCCTCAGCACGGTCGGGTCAAGGCCCGCTGCCCCGAGTTCGTGCGCATGCCCGACCAACCAGGATTCGATGCGTCGATAGTCAGCCTCGAGGTGGAACTGCAGACCCAGGCCGTGGTCGGCGAACTGGAAGGCCTGGTGGGGAAACCCCGGGGTGGACGCTAGCCGCGTAGCACCGTCAGGGATCGCGAACTCATCGCCGTGCCAATGCAGCACCGGGACGCCATTCAGCGGCGCCAGCACGGACGCGGCACCTGCTTCGGTTAGCGTCAGCGGGGCATACCCGATCTCCGTGCGACCCGTCGCTCGCACTTCGGCCCCCAGCGCGCGAGCCATCAGTTGGGCACCCAAGCACACCCCCAACGTCGCGCGTCCCGCTGCCAGCCTGCGGCCGATCCCCTCGATCTCGTCGACGAGGAAGGGGTAAGAATCCTCCTGGTAGACGCCGATCGGGCCTCCCAACACCACCAGCAGGTCAGGGGCCAGGAGGGCGTCCGGTTCGAACGAGTCGATACCCGCATCCAGGTAGTCGACGTCGTAGCCGCGCTCGCGCAACAGCGGGGCGAGCAACCCCAGATCCTCGAAGGCGACGTGACGCAGCGCGACGGCTCGACGACCGCTCATGCATTTCCTCACTTTCTGCGCGACCATCCCACGGACGCGCGACACGTTGCGGCACGCGCAAGCCTGCACCAGGCCGCCTCCCGCGCGACCGGCGGCATGACATCTGCGGCGACGGCCAGAGCACCCGCGCCCATGCATTCATCTCGCTAGCGCTCAGCAAACAGGGTCTTCAGTTCACCGACGGCGATATCCAGCAACTCGATGAACGTGCGCGTCTCGCCCTCGGCGATCCAGCCCGCGAAGGTGATGGAGAAGGCGGCAGTTCCGCTCTGCGCGGCGAGGGCGGCGGTGAGCGGTGCGACCCCTCGCACAATCAGCGCGTTGGTCAGGGCTTCGGTCAAGGAGGCACGCTTCAGCGACTCACGCTCCAGCAGTGCGGCACTGGAGTCGATCACCCGTTGACGGGCACGCGACAAGGGACGGCGTTCCTCAGGGAAGAACTCGGCTCCGCCGCGGAGGGCGTCCTCAATAAGGGCCATCGGCGCCGTCTTACTGGAGGCCGCCAGCCCGTCAAGGAAGTGAGCATGGTAGGCCGCTTGATCGACGAACAAGACTTCGCGCTTGTCGGCGAAGTAGCGGAAGAACGTGCGCTCGGTGACCCCCGCCGCCTCGGCGATCTCCCCCACCGTGACGTCGTCGAAGCCACGCTGAAGAAAGAGATCCATGGCGACCTGCTTGAGTCGCCCCTCAGAGCCTGCAGCCCATCGCGCCATGGCTCCCATCTTACGCATGTCATGGACTGACATCAGGTGCTACAGTGATGTCAGACCATGACATGAAGGGGAAGGAATCATGCGCATATTCGTGACCGGAGCGACCGGGTGGATCGGATCAGCCGCAGTGAATGACCTGCTCGCCGCAGGACACCGCGTGATGGGTCTCGCTCGAAACGAGCCAGCCGTGGCACTCCTGCAGAAGCAGGGGGCCGCAGCGCTGCGCGGAGACCTCGACGACCTCGACACGCCACGGCGGGGAGCACAAGAAGCCGACGCCGTCCTCCATCTGGCAAACAAGCACGACTGGACGAACCCGAGCGAGTCCAACCGCACCGAACGGGCGGCGGTGGAGGCGCTCGCCAACGCACTCATCGGTAGCGACAAGGCGTTCGTGCTGGCGTCGGGACTCCTTCGTCCAGACACCAGTCGGCCAGCCTTCGAAACCGACACGAGCCCGGCCGTCGGGCCCGAATCGCTACGAGGCGGCAGCGAGAACCTGGCACTCGACTACGCGACTCAGGGCGTCCGCAGCGTGGCACTTCGGTTCACCCCCAGCGTCCACGGAGCAGGGGATCACGGCTTCATCGCCCAGCTTGTCGCTGCCGCGCAACGCACGGGCGGGTCCGGCTACGTAGGCGATGGGACCCACGCGTGGGCCGCCGTGCACCGCACGGACGCCGCCCACCTCGCCCGCCTTGCACTCGAGCAGGCGACGCCCGGGGCGCGCCTGCACGCCGTCGCAGAAGAGGGCGTCCCAACCAGAGTGATCGCCGAGGCGATCCCGGAAGCGGTCGGCGTGAAGACGACATCCATCGATCCCGCCGACGCCCTCACTCACTTCGGGTTCATCGGCCGGTTCTTCTCCACCGATATGACCGCCTCCAGTGCGGCGACGCAGGCAACGTACGGCTGGTCGCCAACCAGCCCCACGCTCGTGGAAGACATCAAGAAGGGGGGCTACACGACATGACTCCCCCACCACGCTGGAAGATGGCGATCATCACCTGGCCGAAGGCGGCGGTTCCGGGATCACCACCATGCCCGTCCTGCAGAGCCTCGCGCAGGCGCGGGACAAGTGGAACGAGCACCAGGCAAACGCGATCTGGGACGCCTCAATCGTCAAGGTCATCCTCGGCGGAGCCTCCAACAGCCGCGACCTGCAAGACCTCAGCGCCCTGGTCGGCGAACGCGACGAATACACCGACTCCGTGACGCTGGGCGACCACGGCAGTCGCTCCAACCAGAGGTCCGTGCGCCGGGTACCGATCTTCCCGCCCGACCGTATCCGCCGGCTCCCGTTCGGGACTGGGATCGTGCTGCTGCGCTCCGCGCCACCGATCGTCACCGACCTGCACCCCTGGCCCAAGCGCCCCGACGCCAGCCAGCTCACCGCCGACCGTGCCGAGATCGAAACCCTGCTGCGCCGCTCCGACACCTGAACGCCGGTCGCGGCAAGGAGCACCCGACCGCCACAACGGCCCGGCACGAATCGGCGCCGGAGAGCAGACAGGAGCACAGCATGTCCGACGAACCCGGCGACGACGCCACGACGAACGACGTTCCCGACTCGGATGTGGACCAGATGGACGACGACGGCTACGACGAGCCGCTGATCGCCGAGCCGCCGCACCCGATCAACTGGAACCTGCTGAGCGCCGAGGACGCCGAGGCCGAGTGGTTGGAGCTCAACCGCTGGGTGGACTGGCTGCGCCACACCTACGGGCTCCCCGCCTCCGTGATCCCGCCGGCCTGGCACATGCACCCCGAGCTGCTGTGGGAGCTGAGCGCGCTGCACCTGCACTGGCTCTGCGCCTACGACCCCGACCAGAACGGCTCCGCACCGCTCGGCTGGCACCGCGACTTCGCCGACGCCCGCCAGCGGCTCCGCGAATGGGTGGCCGCCTGCGGCACCCGGCTCGACCACGACCGCCCCACCCGGCAGACCGTCTGGCCCGGCGAGGAACCCGGCGACCCGATTGAGGATATCCCGATCATCGACCGCGACGCCGAGTTCGTGGAGTTCGTCATGTCCGACGTCCAGGCCCGCCGCGAGGCCGAGGAAGCGTTCTACCGCGACCTCGACCCGGACACCGGAGAAGTCTCGTGAGCGACAAGACCGAGGCACTGGTCGTCTCGCCGTTGCTGGACAGCAGGGAGGTCGCCGCGTACTTGAAGGTCTCGGAGTCCACCCTGTCGCGGTGGCGCTCCGCAGGCACGGGGCCGCCGTTCCTGCGGCTTGGCGGAATCGCCCGGTACCGGCTCGATGCCGTGGATCGCTGGCTGGCTGAACTGGAACACGACCATGCCTCGAAGGGCTGAGCCGCAGCCCACCGCTGAGCCCAAACCGGTGCCGCCGATCGGGGTGAAGGTCTCCACGGACATGGAGCGGCGCTCCTACGGCATCCGTGCCCGCGCCCGGTGGACCGACCCGACCACCAAGCGGCGTGTCATCCGCTCGGAGATAGTGCGGGACGAGGCGGCGGCGCACGAGTTCTTCGACCAGCTCCGCAACTCATCGACCAAGGGCATGGACGTGTCCATGACGTTGTTGGAGTTCGTCACCTCCATCGGGGACAGGTGGGCGCGCGGCCTGGACCCGACCTCCACCGGCGAGACCTACGGCTACGGGTTGAAGCTGCGAGTGCTGCCCGCGCTCGGACACCTGCCCGTCACTCAGATCACCGCCGGGATCATCGACCGCACCATCGACGAATGGGAACAACGCCACGGGGCGTCCACGATCAAGAACACCATCGCCCCGCTCGTGAGAGTGCTCGATGAGGCGGTGCGCGACGGGTTGCTGACGATCAACCCGGCGAAGAATCGCGCCAAGCGGAGCCTGAACCGCAACGCCTTCCGCGGCCAGTCCGCTGAGCAGGCCTCTCCGCGGGCGCACGCGATCCCGGACATGAAGACCCTCAACCGGCTCGCCAGGGCCTGCGGCAAGGTGCACCAGTCCTACAGCGACTTCGTGATGCTCGCCGCGCTGCTCGCCGCACGGTCCTCGGAGGTGTCCGGGCTACAGGTCGGGGACGTCGACTTCGACAAGAACCTCGTCGTGATCCACCGGCAGGTCTTCCCCGGCAAAGGCGGCCTGGTCACCAAGCCGACCAAGAGCCGCAAAGAACGCCGCGTGCCGATCCTGGAACCGCTGCGGCCCGTGCTGGAACGCCTTACCAACGGCAAGCAGCCCGAGGACTCGTCGCTGGTCGGCCCGAAGGGCGGCTACCTCACCACCGCGACCGTCCGCGACGCCACCAATTGGGACGGCATCGTCGCGAAGCTCGGACTGCCCGACCTCACCCGGCACGGCCTGCGCCACACCGGGGCGACCTGGATGGCCGACGCCGGCATCCCGCTGCACGTTCTGCAAGGGGGTATGTCGAGGCTGAGCTAGCCGATCTGGAACACCGGCTGACACCCGCCGCGCTGACCCGACTCATCGACGTCATGGCAACCCTGCAACCTGGAGACACAAGTCTGATTGATCTCTATGCGAACAAGGGAGCTGCCGACCCAGTGATGGTGGCCTGCGCAGTAGAGGCGCAGAAGGCCGAGGACGACAGACTCGTCTCGGACACCTGGATCATCGTCACCGACGACAAGGCTGTAACCGCGACGGCCCGGCACTTCGGGCTCAGAACCCTCCCCAGCGTCGATTTCCGCGCGCTGTTCCTGTGAGTGCTTCGTCGGCGCAGGGCGGCCGCGGGCGACCTTTGGACAGCGCCGCGCCCGTGCTGCTCTATCGGTCGCGACGGTTGTCGGATCGTGTTCGAAGGTAGTCGATGTAGTCCCCGCGGAACATGCGTCGAACTCGCGGGCGCACTCCTCGGTTGATGTCCTCGACGTACTTCTCGAGCCTGGCCGGATTCCTGCCCAACCACCCGTGGGCGATGACCCATCCCGCCAACGCGCTCCCATCTAGGTGGTATCCGGCATCGTGCAGCGCCAACAGCGCCGAGACGACCTCATCCTTCTCATACCCGGCGCTGATCGTGTTGTTGTGGTTCATCGTCAGCGTCATGGACTTCATTGCCTCTTCGACCACCGGATCGAGTCGAGGCATCGGTTCATCCCAAGCAGCCGTGTCGCCGAGCATCTCTGGCTGGACCTCCGCAACCCAAGGGCGCAGCCTGTCCTCGTCCCACGAGACGACGCATAGCGCACGAATCCTGTTCGCGTTCCCGCGGGTGAACTCGCTGATGTCGTTCTGGTCCGCCCATGCCATCAGGGCCGGCCCGGAGCCACGCATGTAGGCGCCACCTCGCGCGGTGACGTGGTCAACATCACTGTGGCGTGTAACGAACTGCTCCAGCAAGTCGTTGTGGCTGAGATTGCCCTTCAGGTGGGTCCAGACGGTGACGTGGTCGCCGTCCTCCATGTGCTGGATGCACCACTCCATGCCGGCCTTGAGGCCTTCGTCGTCGGGACTCGTTATCGCGACCGGATAGCCGGCTCTGTGTTCGAACATGGATCTCCTCGCGTTGACTTCGCACTCGTCGCCAATTGTGGCGGTTGGCACTGACGGTAACCCGACATCGTGTGCTCACCACCGCGCGTATTCCTCGCCCGGCTTTCGGGCGAGCCCACCAGGCGAGCGGACAAGCGGGGAGTTCCCCCGAGCGTCTCCCCGTGCAGCGCCCGGGTCGCAGCTACGCTCACACTGCAGAAGTTCTACAGCGAGGTTGCCCGATGATGCTCCGCCGACTCCGAGTCGAACACTTCCGTGGCATCGAACATATGGAGTGGGCTACAAATCGCCGTCTTGTCGGGCTGGTCGGAGCGGGCGACAGCACGAAGACCACGCTGCTGGATGCCATCGGGCTTGTGCTCAACCCGAACTACAATCCGCAGTTCTCCGACGCCGACTTCTTCGCCTTCGACCTCACCAAGAACATCGTGATTGAGGCGGTCATCACCCAGTTGCCGGACAACCTCGTCAAGGAGAGTCAGCTCGGCAAGGACCGCTCCGGGGTCATGCCGGACGGGTCGCTAGTGCATGATCCCGTCGATGACGCCGAAGAGTGCCTTGTGGTCCGACTCACCGTGACACCTGAACTCGAGCCCACATGGGAAGTCACCCGACCAGAGTCAGACGATGTCCGACCGATCACCGCGAACCAGCGACGCCAACTCGGCTTCTTCCGCCTGGGCGAGCGACCCGACTTCCACCTGCGCTGGGCACGCGGTTCAGCGCTGTCAGATCTGACCGGCGGCGATGGCGCCTCATCCGTCGTCCTCGACGCGCACCGTGACGCCCGGGCGGCGGTGTTCAACGCGCAGCCCAACGCCCTGCATGCTGCGGCCGAAGCGGCGCAGAAGTCTGCGAGAGATTTCGGTGCAGCGGTGTTCAGCGGACTCCGTCCCGGCCTCGAACCCGGTTCGGCAGCTTCCGCGCACGCCTTGATCCTCCACGATGGCGACGTGCCGCTATCGAGCTTCGGACTCGGCACACGGCGGCTGACGAGCTTGTCGATCCAGGATTCGGCGATGGCTGGCGGGTCGATCATTGCCATTGACGAGGTCGAGCACGGTCTCGAGCCGCACCGGTTGGCGCAGACGCTTCGTCGCCTCAAGAAGCGCACTGATTCCGGCAACTTGCAGGTCATCATGACGACTCACTCGCCTATCACGGTGGAAACGCTGAGCGCTGTCGACCTTGTCGTCGTGCATGCTGACGGTGCCGGTGGCACAGTCTGCTGGCCCGTACCCGAGGACCTCGACAACGTGCAGGGGACGCTTCGCAGCGCTCCGGATGCGCTCCTCGGTCGGCGGGTGCTGGTAGGAGAAGGGGCTACCGAGGTCGGGTTCTTGCGCGGTCTGATCCGCCACTGGGACGCCGAGCGGATTGCCGCGGATCTGACTCCCGCAGCCGCGATCGGCACTGTCCTGGTGAATGGCAGAGGCGGGACGCAGCCGACCCAGCGAGCCGGGAACTTCCGGCAGCTTGGCTACCCGACATGTCTGTTGATCGATAATGACGACCGCACCATCGATCTCTCGGTGACCAATGCCGAGAATGCCGGCGTCGTCGTGCATCGCTGGGCGTTCGGCAACGCACTCGAGGACGAAGTGATTCAGACCCTCCCGGCCGAGGGCCTGCAGGCGGTCGTCAACCTTGCCGTGGACATCAGGGGTGAACAGTCGATCCGAGCTGTGGTCAGTGCACAGCTGGGCAACAGACCGCTGACGGGTACCAACGTGGCCGCCTGGCAGGTTCAGGCTGAAGTCGATGAACCGACGATCCGCACGGCCATCGCGAACGCTGCCACCACAAAGGACAAGGAATGGTTCAAGCGCGAGGATCGAGGCGAGGAGCTGGCTGAGGTCGTCATCGCTCACTGGAGCGATCTTGGCGACACCAATCTGCTGAAGGTCATCGGCGATCTGCGAGCGTTCACCTATCCCTCAGCACCACACCCACCAACGCCGGAGGGCGCGGAGCAGCACGTCCATGGGTGACGACTCCTCAATTGGCGACGCCGTTCAGGCGATGCTGGGCACATCGCCGTGCTCGGTAACGCTCCCCGCTGGTGCAGGCAAGACCGAGCTGATCGCGGCCGCAGCGGCGGACGTCGCCACACGAGGCGGCACAAGCCTCGTGCTGACCCACACGCATGCCGGCGTGGATGCACTCCGTCGGCGGATGAAGAAGTTCGGGATCGCAAACGACGCAGTCTCGGTCCGCACGATCGACTCGTGGTCGTACGACCTCATCGCTCACTTCCCGGTGCTGGCAGGGCTCGCCGTGCCCGCCACGCCGAACTGGAGCAGGGTGGCGGACTACCACCGTGCCGCCGCGCGAACCGTGGGCACGGGGGCCGTGGAGCGAATGCTCAAAGTCAGCTACACGAACCTGTTCGTTGACGAGTATCAGGACTGCCTGACCGATCAACATGAGCTCGTGCTCGCGCTCGCTGCGGTTCTGCCCACGGCTGTGCTCGGCGATCCTCTACAGGGCCTGTTCAACTTCGGCAGGAACCAACCTGTCGACTGGTACTCGGACGTGCACCCGTACTTTCCGGCAGTCGACGTAGACCACCGCCCGCGCAGATGGGACCCGGACCACCAGGACCTCGGAGCATGGCTCGTCACCATCCGCGACCAGCTACTCAACGGATTGCCGATCGACCTCACATCGACGCCCGTCCAATGGATACAGCGATCTGATCCCCGAACCTACATAGGCGTCTGCTACGCAGCCCTACGGCTTGAAGGCACGATCGCCGTTTTGGGCCGGTTCAGGCCGGACTGCGTCAACGCCGCGGGCGCCTTAGGTGGCTCGTACTCGGTGATGGAGGCCATCGACGAAAAGGTGCCAATGGCCCTAGCCACCAAGATCGACACCAAAGGCGGCCCGGAAGTGGCTGCAGCCACCGTCGAGTTCGCGGTCGGTTGCACGAGCGGCATTCCGAGCCACATCTCGGCCGCCAAACGCAGGCAGCTCCGCGAGGGGGGATCGTTCACAACAAGGAACCCGGCCCTGAGGCCCGCCTATGAGGCGGTCGTCCAGGTACGCGATACTCCCACTCCAGCCACGGTCGGCACTGCACTCCGACTTCTGAGCAAGCTCCCCGGCGTCACTATCCACTGCCGTGACGCATGGAACGAAGTCAGGCGATCTGCCGCTATGGCAGTGACCGACGGCTGCACGGTGACCGAAGCACTCGAACTCACGCGAGGCCACACCCGAGTCGCGGGACGGAGACCATCCGGGCGTGTGGTCTCACGGCCACTACTCGTCAAGGGACTGGAGTACGACCACGTCATCATCCTCAACCCCGCCAACTACAGCGCACAGGAACTCTACGTTGCTCTCACCAGAGGGTCGAAGTCGGTCACAGTGATCAGCGACACCATGGTGCTTCCGGCCGTCAGAATGGCTACGCGTCCAGCGATGCCCCGACAATCTCACAAGGGATAGGTGGTGTTTCACGGAACATTGGGCAAGCTCCGGAAACCGCCCGGATCCCGGCTATAGGCACAGACCAAGAGGAACGGGCACCGCATCGCCCGGCCACGATCATCGCTAGTGCGGCCCCCACCGGCCTGGCTAGGAACCGCCCCGAGAGGTCAGGATCGGCCGCGACTTGCAGCCGCAAGTAGGTGCCGAACGCCAAAGCAACTGGTGGACTGCCGCCGGTGACGCTTGGTCGCCGCAACGCCTTGGTCGATGGAAACTGCCCGCGGCTGATGGCCCACACAATGAACGGCACCTAGGTCTACCCCACCGCCCAGCTGGAACCTGCAGACCCACCACTGCCGCCAGACCTTCCACGGAGGAACCATCACGCCGCCCGATAGGCGCCGGCACCGACAGACAGCTTGGCGACCCGGCGAAGGAAGTCCGAACGTCGCGCCAGGGGGTCAAAGTTCGACCGGCGTTGACAACGCGCAGCGGGGGAACGTGGGGAACCTGCCCGTGACACGCCTGTTCACAGGCCAGTAGGCCAGTCCGGCGGCCATGAGAGTCTGGGAACGTTTTTCGGTAACGCCGGTGGGTTCAGCCGACGAACCTCCTCCAACGAGACGGCGCGGCACGGGTCGCGGGTGAATCGGTCGTAGGCCGGCACGACCTCGTCCCGCACTCACGCCTCGGCCGCACGGTCGCGGGCGGCCAGGCTCCGCAGGCCCGGACCACCTCGCTTTCGGACGCATACGCCCCCGACGCGGCCCGGGCACGCACCATGCCGGCCATCCCCAGCGGCAGGGTCACGCGCATCTGCCTGGTCGTCCGTACGGAGCACCTCACCGTCTGACTGAGTCCTACCCCCGGCTGGGGTAGCCGGGCCACCCTGACCACGATCCTCGGATCCTCCCCCCCCACACCCCAACCAGACCTCCCCCACCCCGACAAGCACCTCTCCTACCCATCAGAGAAGCCTCCCCCTTCAATCACCAGGTCACCTCCACGCAACCGGCTCGCCTCGAAGACCCTAATTCACGAAGGAACACACCTTCTGCACCAAGGAATCGTGGTGATCGGTCTATTTGTGCCGCGTTCTGCGCATGTCTGCATGGAATAGCACGTTTACTTCGGCTGGACCGGACTGATGTGATCCTGCCGAAGCGAATCACGGGCATCCGTCCTGGCGGCGAGCGTAGCGCGGAGACCCCCGAGGCGTCCGCGCACATGGCGGGTGGCCGATCCGGACACCGAGCATCAAGTTGCGCAAATGTGCTTGCTGGTCGTCCTGATCGTCACATTTCTGGGCATAGGGATAGGTAGAAGGGCTTACTTCGGCGGCGATTTTGTCCGAATCGAGCCGTTTTTTCGGCTTAGGGATATGAGAGCCCGTTTCGGCGGTGGCCACGCAGGGCGTGTTCGTCTGCCTGTACTGGAGTGAGGAGGTGGTCGTGGTGATGGGGATGCACAAGCTGACGGCCGGATCGGGGTATGAGTACCTGACTCGGCAGGTGGCCCGCAATGATTCGGCCACCCCGGGCCGCTCCCGGCTGGCCGACTACTACGAGGAGAAGGGCGAGGCGCCCGGGGTCTGGGTGGGATCAGGCCTGGCCGGCATCGACGGCCTCAATCCGGGCGACGTGGTGACCGCTGAGCAGATGGACTTCCTGTTCGGGAAGGGCCTGCATCCACTGGCCGCCGAGCGCCTTGCCGCTCTGGGGCCGGATGCGACCGAGCAGGAGCGGCGCGACGCGGTCCGGCTGGGCCGGCCCTATCGGCTCCCGGACCCCGGCCACAGCCTGTTCCGGCAGGAACTCACCCACCGCTACGCCGCCTGGAACCTCGACCATGGCAACAAGCCCACTGCGAAGCTGCCCGACGACGTCCGAGCGCGGCTGCGCACCACGTTGGCGATCGAGTGGTTCACCGCCATGGAGCACCACCCCCCGAGCCCGCGCCAGCTGGCCGGGTTCATCACCAGGATGTCGCGGCCGCCGGCCACGCCGGTGTCGGGCTACGACTTGACGTTCTCGCCGGTGAAGTCGGTGTCGGCCCTGTGGGCGATCGCCGACCAGCACACCGCCGACCTGATCGAGAAGGCGCACTGGGCTGCGATCACCGAGGCGCTGGCGTTCATCGAGGCCGACGTACTCAAGACCCGCAAAGGGCATGCCGGAGTCGAGCAGCTCGACGTCCGAGGGCTGGTCGCGGTCGCGTTCGTGCATCGGGACAACCGGACCGGTGACCCGGACCTGCACACCCACGTGGCGGTGGCGCACAAGGTCCAAGCGATCAGCGACGGGCAGTGGCGGGCGATCGACGGCCGGGCGATGCACCAGGCGATCACCGCCGCCTCGGAAACCTACAACACCGCCCTGGAAGCCCACCTGGGTGCGGCGCTCGGGCTGCGATTCATCGACGTGCCCCGCACGGACGGCAGGCGGCCCGTCCGGGAGATCGCCGGCATGGATCCGCGGCTGATCCAGCTGTGGTCGACCCGGCGGCGGGAAATCAGTGTCCGTGCCGGCGAGCTGGCCGGCATGTTCCACAACGAACACAGCCGCCCACCCACGGCCGCGGAGCGGCAGGAGCTGTACCAGCAGGCCACCCTCGAGACCAGGGAGGCCAAGCACGAACCGCGCTCCCTCGCCGAAGAGCAGGCCGCCTGGGCCCGCCAGGCTCTCGATCAGATCGGCGAGGACGGTCTGCAACAGATGTTCAGCCGCATGTTCAACCAGCCCCGGCTGCACGCACCCGCCCTCGACCCGGACTGGTGTCGGCAGCTGGCCGCCAACGTGATCAGGAATGTCGAGGAGGGCCGGGCGGAGTGGCAGACCTGGCACGTCCGCGCCGAAGCCCAACGCTGCGCCCGCGCCGCCGGCATCCGGTGGGACCAGCTCGACCAGGCCATTCCACGGCTGGTCGAGGTCGCGCTGGCCATGTGCGTCAGCCTCGACCCGCCCGAGGACGGCATCCGCGAACCCGACACGCTGCGCCGCGCCGACGGGACCCCGGTGTACCGGGTGGCCGGATCGACCCGCTACACCTCCCAACGCGTCCTGTTCGCCGAACAACGCATCATCGACGCCGCCGGACGCACCGGCGGACGCACAGCTGGCTACAACTCGGTGGATGTCGCCCTGCTCGGCGAACACGCCAACGGCACCGAACTGAACCCCGGCCAGGCCCAGCTCGTCCGCGATCTGGCCACCTCCGGACGACGCGTCCAACTCGCCCTCGCCCCGGCCGGGACCGGCAAGACCACCGCCATGCGCACCCTCGCCAACGCCTGGACCAACAGCGGCGGCACCATCCTCGCCCTCGCCCCCTCAGCCACCGCCGCCGCCCAGCTCGGCGAAGAACTCGGCCACAGCATCCACGCCGACACCCTCCACAAGCTGGTCTACGAGATCGGGCAGGCTCGGCCGGCCGAGTGGGCCCAGTCAGTGAATGCGAACACGATGCTGATCATCGACGAGGCCGGGATGGCCGATAACCCTGCGCCTGGACTACGTGATCGGCTGGGCCCTCGACCGCGGCGCCAGCATCCGGCTCATCGGCGACGACCAACAGTTGGGCGCGATCTCGGCCGGCGGCATCCTGGCCGACATCGTCACCGCTCACGGCGCGGTCCGGCTCGACCAAGTAATGAGGTTCACCGATCCCGCCGAAGCCCACGCCACCCTTGCCCTCCGTGACGGCGACCCCGCCGCCCTCGGCTACTACCTCGACCACGACCGCGTTCACGTCGGCGATGTCACCACCACGTCCGAGCAGCTGTTCGACGCCTGGCTCACCGACAAACGGGCTGGGCTGGACGCCATCATGCTCGCCGGCACCCGCGAGCTTGTCGCCGTCCTCAACCAGCAGCCCCGCGAGCAACGCCTGGCCGGCAGCCGACCACGGCACGAAGCCACCCTGGCCGACGGCAACCGGGCCTCGGTCGGCGACACCGTCGTGACCCGACGCAACGACCGTCGACTGCGCGCCGGCAACGGCTGGGTCAAGAACGGCGACCGGTGGGACGTCGATGGCGTCCACCCCGACGGGTCACTCGACGTCCACAACCCGTCCACCCACCGGCGGGTCAGTCTGCCGGGCGGCTACGTCACCAACCACGCCGAGCTCGGCTAGCCGAGGTACCGCAAACGCACTCACCTGTGATCGTGCGCGTTTGCGCAGCCCCAGTGTATCGGTGCGTTGCAGCGGCGTCTCCGGGGCAAGCCTGACGCTGAAGGGTCGCGGGATCAGCGGGCAGGGTTCGCGTTGCCGGTCGAGCATAGAGTAGTAAAAGTAAGAATCGTGGTACTCTCGATGCATGGAAGCAGACGCGCGATCGGAAGGCAAGTGGATCAGCACGGTGCGGCTCGGCCCGAAGTCGCAGATCGTGATCCCGAAGGAAGTGCGGGACATGTTTGGCCTTGGGCCGGGAGATTCCCTGCTCCTCATGGCCGACGTGGAGCGCGGCATCGCGCTGGTCGATCCCGCCGAGTACGCCGATGTGATGAGCAAGGTGCTGGGCTCGCCTCCTCGCAAGGAGGGCCGTCCATGATGTCTTCGCCGAGACGATCCCGGCCCTGGCACCTGTGGCTGATCGTCGTCGTCGCCACGTTCTTCATGTCGGTGGGCCTGTACGACTTCGTCATGGTCGCCACCGGGAATCAGGCGTATCTCACCGACAGATACACCCCGGAGGGTGTCGCGTACTTCGCGGACTACCCGTGGTATCTCCTCGTCTTGTTCGGGATCAACGTCATCGGCGTGATGCTGGCGCTGATCGTCTCTTTGTGGAACCCACGCGTCGCGATGTGGCTCGCACTCGTCTCGGGCGCCGCTGATGTCGTGCTGCTTCTGGTCACGATCTTCTTCCGTGACCGGTTCGCGGCCATCGGCACCGGGCTCACTCTGCAGGACATCGCGATCTGCATTGGCATCTTCGTGCTCGCCGAGTACTTCCGGAGGCTCGCGAAACGGGACAGATGAACCGTCTCGCGCTCCGGCGGGAGACCAGAGGTACACGCCTCAGCCGATGGCGCCGAGCCGATCTGGCACGAACCACTCTGAGCCGCGTCACAAGCCGCGTGCTGGCCCGTCGCGCCGCGGGTCAGGGCGGTAGGGCTCGCGCTCGAATGGGTCGTGGAGTTGTCGCGCCCGCTGTGCCACACGCTGCTTCTGCTCTTGTTCGGCCCGGTGGGTCTCGATGCGCCTGGCGGCATCGTTGACGGGGAGGTTGCGGAGCTCGTCCGCCTCTGCCCGGGCCAAGGTGGCTCGGGTACGCGCATCGCGGACATTGCGGCGTGGGTTGACCGTGCCCATGCCGAGCTGGCTACGGCGAGCGTTGTCGGCCCCGTATTCGTTGACGAGCAACGACATGCGCTCTTGTTGGTGTCGCTGCCGCGCCGCTTTTCGTTCGGCGTGTGCCGCTTCGACGGCGCGTTCGGCGTCGCTCACACGGGGGTCGTTCTCGGCTCGTCGCGCAGCCGCCCGGGCCGCCCATGCGGGGAGCGCCTCGACGGTGCGAGGCAGCTCGTCACCCCAGGCGTCGCGTACTTGCTCCCGAACGCTCCGGGCCTGTCCGGTCGCGACCTGGTGCTCCGCGCGGGCGTTGCGCCTGCCGAACCGTCCGACGGTGACGAGCCGTGCACTCGCGGCCGTCTCTATCTCTACGGCGGCGACGTAGGCCGCGCCGTCGCGTTCCGCTTGATCGGTGAGAGGCTGGGCGACCTCAGCGCGCACCCGCTCGGCAGTGTCCTCGGCGTTGCGGAGCAGGGTGGTGGTAGCGTCGTCCTCGGCCTGGTGCGCAGCATGTTGAGCGTCGAGCCTGTTGGCGATCTGCTCCCAGCGTGCCGCCGCGCGTTCGGCACGCTCGGCCTCCTGGTCGAGACGGGCGAGTTCTTCGGAGACGAGCCTGACGGGGCCATCGCTGATGAGTCCGCGCACCGCTTCCTTGGCGGCGCGCGCGGCGTGATCGAGGCCCCGGTCGGCGGGGTAATGTTCCATCGCGTCGATGTACTGCGCCCGCGCGTCCGCCATGTCCACGGCGACGACGTGCAGGCGGTTCTGTTCGCGGCCTCTGGTCATGCCAACGTAGATGCCTGCCGCGGTCGTCGCCTCCGACAGGATCGTGTGCGAGGCATCGACGGTTGCACCTTGGACGCCATACGCGGTCGCCGCGTAGGACAGATGCGCGTGCTCACCCACATACTCAGCGGGCAGGGCGATGGTACGGGGGTTCTTGCGCCCGCTGCCGACCTCGCGGGCGTAGACGGTGCCGTGGTCGGTGACGTGCCGGACGACCCAGGTCTGCCGGTTCGCGACCCCGAGCGTGGTGTTGTTTCGGCGGGTCTGGATCAGGTCACCGGCCCCGATAGGGAGACCGTCGCTGCCGGTCGCCGTCACCGCGTCATCGACCTCGCCCCGCTCGATGCGTCCGGTGCGGATGCGCTCGTTCAACGCCGCCGCCTCGTCGTTGGTGGCGACAATGATCGCCTCACCGTCACGAGCATGGGCGGCGATGTGCTCGCGCGCCCGCTCCTCATCGGCGTGCAGCGTCACCAGGCTCAGCGCGGCGAGCCGGTCGAACACCTCGCCGGGGTCCACTCGGTCGCGCATCTCCAGCGTGAGGGCGGCGTAGTCAGGGCTGGTGAAGCGGTGGAGTTCGGTCATGTCGTAGGTACGTCCGCGAATCTGCGCGGCCATGTCGAGCACTCCGCCGCGACCGACAGCGGGGAGCTGTGCTCGGTCGCCCACGAGCGCGACCGTCGCCCCCGCCTCAGCCGTGACAGTGAGCAGGGCGTGGGCGGTGTCCTGGTCGAGCATCCCCGCTTCATCCACGATCACGCGCATGCCCCGCGCGAGCCGCGCGTCTTCGGGCGGGCCGGTGTAGGTGCGCCCGTTCTCGTGGTCGGTATCGCCAGGGGTGAGACGTGTCCACACGCCGTCACGGTTCCACCGCCACCCGTGCGCGTGCACCAGCGCCGCAACCGATGTCGCGGGTACGCCGAGTTCGTCGTGCGCGACCTGAGCGGCCCGCAACGTCGGTGCGACCACCCGCGACGCCCGGCCATGCTCGGCGGCGACGGTGATCGCGGTGCGCAGCATGGTCGTCTTCCCGCTTCCCGCCGCACCCTCAACGATCACGAGTGGATCGGTTGAGGCAACCACCGCAGCCGCGAGGGTCTGTCCCTCATCCAGTCCGGCGGCTTGCCCGGCTCGGGTCACGTCGGGATGCCCTGACTCCCGGCGCGGTGTCGCGGCGGCGAGTTGGTCGCGCAGCGCGGTCTCGGCAGCGATCACGCTGAGGCTGCTCAGGTGCGCGACGTGCTCCGGCGTCGGCGCGCCAGGCGGCAAGACGGACAAGCAATCCGAGACGGCAAGCTCAGTCGCCAGGGCGATGAACTCCCGCAACTCAGCGGGCGTCGCCCGCACGCTGTGCTCGGTGGTGATCCGCGTGACGTGTTCCTGGACAGTGTGCCGCGTCCACGCCGACGCACTCGCCGCACTCCGATCCAACGCCCGCGATGCAACCTCCTGCACGGCCAGGCCATCCACCGACACCACCGGTTGCACCGACCGACGCTCGAGGCCTGCGGGGTCGTATCCGGCCTCGCGGAGTTCCTGCACCCACCATTGCTCGTCCTTCAGGTCAGCGGGCTTCTTCCCCGGCCGCTGGTGCGTCCACGCGATGCCTTGCAACCTGGCCGTCATCGCCGGGCCAAGCGCCTCGCCAGGATGCTGCGCCTTCCATTCGGCTTCGAGACGGTCGAGGTTGCGCTTGATCTGTGCCGAGCGCTTCGACATCACCCCGTTGAACGGCTCCAACTCCGCGACCTCCCCGGTCAATGCGTCGAGCGTGAGGCCATGCTTGTCGAGCACCGCGGCGAGCTGTGGATGAGCGGCGATCACCGCCGTACCCAGGGCCTGGATCGCACCCTGCTGCTTGAACAACGCGGCCGTGTCCAGCGCCCGCCACTTCCCGGCCGCCCACACGCGCGTGCCGATCTGCATATGTATATGCCGGTGTGGATCACCCGCCCGTGAGGTCTTGTGCCGGATGCCGACGACCTGCATGTGTTCGATGGGCACGACCTCCCGCGCCTCACGAGGGCCGACCCTCGTCACGGAGTGCTGACCGAGCCACCGGCGTATCTCCGCGAGGGCGTCCTGCTGTGCGGTGTCGAGTGCGTCGGATACCTCCGGGTGGAGCGCGGCGGCGACCGATAAGGACTTGGGGGCGTTGATCGTCATCTCTGCGAACAGCGGTGATCCCTTCGTGCCCTCGGCTGCGGCGCGTGGGGTACCCATCGACTCGCCAGTGACGGGGTTGGTCCAGTCCACCCACCCCTCGTACTCAGCCGCTGTCAGCGACCGTGCAGTGGTGACCTCGCTGCTCCCGTCGAGCACCGTGTACTCGGCAACGGCGTTGTCTGCGCCGAGGTAGTACTCGTCAGCGCGGGAGCGGTCGGCCTCGACATAGCAGCGTGCGGCGGCCCCGCTGCCGCGAAACAAGATCACCCCGCCCTTCACGCTGACCTCCCTCATGAGTCGTCTCATGAGGGAGGTGCGCATCACGGCCCCGCCGTGGCATAAGTGCATCCTTTGAAGCAGGGAGAGTGGGAGGGTCGTCAGGTCGGTGGCTCGCGGGGCGAGTCTGCGGCGGGTGTCTTTCGGCGGGGTGAGCTGCTGCTAGGCGGCGGGGCCGGAGAAGCGCGTGATCGCGGTAGTGAGGTCGTCGATGCGTTCTGGCGACCATTCGATGCCGGGATCGGGTTCGATGTAGCTGAGGACGGTTGCGGTCACCATGTAGACCGCTGGGCTCCATTCAGCGGCAGCGGTGGTGCCGAAAGCGCGCATTTGGCGGGGTGACTGGATCGCGGTGTCGCCGAGAGAGCTCCGTGAGAGCACTCCGGTCATGGTGGCTCCGGCTGCGCGGCTCATGAACTCGAACCCATCGGGGCCAGTCAGCGGGGCTACCAGCCGGTACCCGAGCAGTGCGGTGAACTCTGCATAGACTCGCGCTCGCGCTTCGAGTGCGCGTTTCTCTGCCTCGGCTAGAGCGGCGGTCACCGCTTCCCGAACGCTCGGGTCGGCGATTCCCTCGTAGCTGGCGAGCAGGAGCCGGTAGGTGCGCCACGCGGGGGACGTGCTCACGACCTCGAAGTCGATCCCGATGGAGACGCGCAGCAGCTCGACCACCAGGTCTCGGCGCCCCTGGGGGGAACTCAGACGATCAGCGTGGGCGAGCACAACCTGAGCCGCCGGGCCAGCGATGCTTGTTTCGGGTGCTGGGAGGGCTGCACCGGCTGCGAGTTCGAGCAGCACTTCGCTGTAGAACAGATCGCGCTTGGGCCAACGCCGGTACGCGGAGGTCCGCGAGACGCCCGCCCCCCGGATGACTTCATCGAACGCAAGAGCCTCCAGCCCGGTTGACAGGCCGCGCTCATGCACGAGCGCGATCGCGGTGTCCAGCATGCGCCGTTCAGTCTCTCGGTCGTTCATTCGGGTTCGCGCCATGCCCTCATTATATCGACCAGTACCACCGTTGGAACTACCTGTACCATAGTAGGTACTGAAAGACCCAACATGATGGAGGCAGCGATGAAAGCAGTGGTAGTGGTCGAGTCCTGGTTCGGGAACACTCGCGAGATCGGGGAAGCGGTCGCACGCGGCCTGACCGTCAGCGGCGTGCAAGTGGAGGTTGCAAGCGTGGATGAGGCCCCGGCAGCAGTCGATGGCGACGTGGGGCTGCTCGTCATCGGGGCTCCCACCCACAATCGCGGTTTGTCGACTGCGGATACTCGCGCGAAAGCGGCGGAAGCCGTTCACCGTCCAGTGGGTTCGGGTGCGCGCGAGTGGGTCGCCAGCGCGATCCTGCCCGATGACCTAAACCTCGCTGTGTTCGATACGACGAATGGCAGGGGTTGGCTCAGCGGTTCCGCAGCGAAGGCCGCTGCCCGCATCCTGTCCGGGCGCGCTCCGGGTCGCTCGATCCAGACCAGGACCTTTGTCGTACGGGGCATGGCCGGGCCGTTGCGTCCGGGGGAAGTGGAAGCGGCCGAGGCGTGGGGTCGCAGCCTGGCGACGGTCACGAGGTGATACCGATGACCGACGAACGAACTGAACCGTCAGAGCCCACCGCGCGCGTGAGCGAGGCCTCGCAGGACCGTCCAGGGTCGCAGCCTGATCCGTTGGCGAAAAGCCGGATCGCGGCAGGGGCGTTCGGGATCGTGCTTGGTGGTCTCGGTGTCCACCGTTTCTACCTCGGTCACACTGCGATCGGCGTTGCGCAGATCGTCGTCACCCTCATGACCCTCGGCTTGGGCTGGGTGTGGGGCATCATCGAGGGCATTTTGATCCTCACCAAGGATCGCAACTTCCTTACGGACGCCGCTGGGCGACCGCTGACCGACTAGCCACCTGCAACCCGGAGATACCTATGCCCAGTCATGTTGCCGCCGCCTATCTGACCATCGCCTTCGTTCCCCTCGCAGCAGTCCTCACCTGCGTCTACGCGCTCTCTGCCCGGAGCCGCAAACGCATGCGGCTCCCCTTAATCCTCTCGAATATCGCAGCAGTCAGCATGGTGATTTGGGCGGCGAGTGAAGGCCCGGCGCTCCTCGAAATGGTTACCCGCACCGCTTCCGCAGCAGAACGCGAGGCCGCGAACGCGCACGCTCTCGCAAGCGCGAATCTCTTCTACGCAACCGGCGCAATGCTCACCCTCGTGCTCATCACCGCATGGTGGCTGCTCCGGCCCGAACGCCCGGCATCCCTGTTGTCACGGATCGCCTCGGTGCTCCTCGTCGCGGCCGCCGTCGCCTCACTCGTTACGCTGTGGCTCGTCGCCGAGGCCGGTGCAAGCGCGGTCTGGTCAACGTAGACGATCCACAGTCATAGAAGCGACAGGCCGGCGGCGCAGGCATCAACCCGACCAGCCCGCATACGACCTGCCTAGATAGTCGCATGCACCCGCTGATGGGCGGCGGGTTTAGGGGCGCTCTGGCGGGCGTCGCGACTTGGGTGCTGGTGGCGCACCTCCCTCACGGGAGGCGCCACCGTGACCGAACACACCTCACCCGCCGCAAGCGACGATGCTGCGGCCTCGGCTGGTTCGGCCGGTTACGGGTTCCAGAGCCCGGATGGGTTACGTGCCCTCTTGATCCGGCTGCATGAGTCCGGGCCTGGGGCCTGGCAGACCGATCGCGAAGCGGCGGAGCTGATGCGCTACACCGCGATCAAGTACCGGCCGCTGGCCCGCAAGCACGGCCTGGACGCCTGGGAGGTCGCATCGGCAGCGTTCGAGGTCATGCTCGCCCCCTCGACGCGGAACGCTGGTAATCCGTGGGCGGTGGTCACCCGTGCCGTGCAGATCACCTGTATCGCGGAAGCTCGGGCTGCTGGGCTGCTGGTTTCCACCGGCAAGGTCCGCCACACGGGCAGGATCGCCGGGTTCCACGACGCCATCCGGTTCGCCGAACGGGAGAATCTGACCGACTACCATCCGGCATTCGCCGTCACCCCCGACAATGATGAACCAGAGCCCGGCGAGGATGACGGGCCGGTCGCCGCCGTGCTGTCGGAGGTAGTGGGGCTGTTCGTCTCGGCGGACTGGGATGCCGCGCTCGTAGCCGATTGCGTGGAACATGTCGCCTACCGGCTCGCAGACCTGTCCTCACGACCCCGGGCGGTCGAAGTGCTACGCCGGGACCGCTCCATCCCGACGCTGCTGGATGTGCCGCGAAGGTCGTGGACTTCGCTGTTGCGGATCGTGCTGGGGCACCCCGACCCGAAACACGCTGATACCCCCACCGGCGACGGCGTCCTGCTGCGCTTGCTCAGCGGCGAACCACCGGAGTCTCTACGCGACGACGACGCGCTGACAGACGCGATCCACGCCGCGCACCCTGACAAGTACACCGCATCGTGACTGGAGCGCGGGTAGGGCGGCGCACCTGACAGTATGAGCACCCCGACCGCCGCTGTATCCGCCGTGTCCGCGCTGCCAGCACCCCTGGCAAGCTCCACGCTGGGGGCGCGGCTGGCTGCCGCTTCGCGCCAGGCGCAGGGCTTCGCCCTGGCGGTGGACGACCCGGCGGTGCTGTCCGAGCTTCGGGAGCTGTGCGGCGCGCCTCGGCCCACGAGACAGGCAGCGGCCGCGATGCGGGAAGGACCAGCGCCCTGAACTGTGGAGCTGGTTAGGACGCGGGGCCGATGGCACCCGGGGGCTGGTTAGGCGCGCCAGATGAACTCGACCCGGCGGGCGAGAACGTCGGCGCGATGCGCGTCACGGCGGGCGTGGAACGCTTCGACGGTCTCGTTGCGGCGCTTGGGCACGGCGGTCATCATGTCGGCGGGGTGGGCGTGGACGAGCACGGCTTCCAGGATCAGGTTCGCGGCCTGGTACTTCCACAGCGGGGCGCGACCCTTCCATTCGGCGGCGACGGTGGTCATGTCGATTCCCGGCCCGGCGTGCTCAGGCACGGCGGCGGCGTACTCGCGGCGCGTGGCCTCGATCCGCTCGGCGATCCGAGCGCGCTGGCGCACCCACATCGCCTTGTCGATCAGCCCGTCGTAGTGGTCATCATCCAACCGCGCCAGACGCTCCCGGTCAGCGTCGAGCCGGGCCGTGAGCCCGACACGCGCGCCCACGTCCGCGTTCGGTCTGGTGCGCGTCGTGGGGTTGAGGGTGATCTGCTCGAAGGTCGCCAGAACCGCCTCTTCCACGAGCTTCGAGACTTCGGCGGAGCGGATCGAGCGGTTGCACCCGCCACGCGTGGCCTGCACGCACTGGTACACGTTCCCCCGGTGGAGCATCGCCCTTCCGCAGGTCGAGCAGCGGATCAGCCCCGAGAACGGGTACATGCGCTTCGCCGCTCCGCTGCCAGGCGTATGGAAGTTCCGGGCCTGCTTGCGGGCGTCGAGCACGTCGGAGACCTGCTGCCAGGTGTCCTCATCCACGATCGCAGGCCACGCCGCTTGCACCTGCATGAGCGAGGTCTTGGAGCGCGTGCCATCGGGGAGGATCGGGCGGTACTCGCGTACGCCTTTGATGGAGGGGTTGCGCAGCATCAGCTTGAGTGTCCGATCCGACCACGCGCACCCGTGCGTGGTGAGCACTCCGCGCTCGTTCCAGTCCTTGCGAATCCGGTACAGCGACTCACCCGCCAGCACCCGCTGCATGGCTTCGGCCACCATCGGCCCGGTCACCGGATCAATAACGAGGACGCCGGACTCGGCACGGTACCCGAACGGCACCCTGCCCCCATGCCATGCCCCCTCGATGGCCTGCTGCTTCGCCGCCCGCGCCACACGCCGGGCGGTGTCGGCGGAGGACTTGTTCGCCATCGCCACCAGCACTCGCGCCATCGCCACATCGGAATCGGTGTCCAGCCGCAGGGAACCCGTCACGGAGCGGACTCCGAACCTGCCGAGCACTTTCGCGTCGATCAAGTCCTCCAAGTCCCTGGGGTCGCGCACGGCCCGATCCAGGTCGTACGCGATCATCACCTGCGCCTGCCCGTCGGTCAGGTGTTTGAGCATGGCGCGGAACTGCGGGCGGATCACCCGCCGTACCCGCTCACCCGAGGGCAGCGTGATCGTGCGCTGCTTGAACGCCGAGGTGTCATTCTCCCGGAACACCGCCACCACCTCCCAGCCATGCGCGGTCGCGTAGGCGCGGCAATCGGCCTCCTGCCGATCCACCCCACGCTCGGTGCCCTCCGGGTCATCACTGATCCGGACGTACACGACCGCCCGCAACGGCCCTGCCGCTTGTTCTTGCTGTTCGTGGCCCATGCTTCGGTCCCGCCTTCCTACTCGTGTGAGAGGTAGGTGCGTTTACGGAACCTCGGCTATGCCACTACCATCCACGGCGCCCAGGGCATCACCGCCGACACCTGCCACGGACTCCTCACCGGCCACGAGTCCCGCCAACAGCTCTACACCATGCTCAGCCGCGGCCGGCACGCCAACCACGCCTACCTGCAGGTCACCGGCGACGGCGACCCCCACAACCGCCTGCGCCCCGAGACCATCACGCCGGCGACGCCGACCGAACAACTCGAAGCCATCCTCGCCCGCTCCGACATCCCCACCTCCGCCACCACCCAGCTCGCCGAGTTACGCGACCCGCGGACGCTGCTCGGTGCTGCCGTCGCCTGCTACCAGGATGCGATCGTCACCGCCGCCGAACACGTAGCCGGCGGCGCGGACCTGGTCGCCCTGCTCGACAAGACCGCGGAGACCCTTGACCTCGCCGACGCAGACGCCTGGCCTGTCGCCCGCTCACACCTGCTCGTCCTCAACGCCCAGGGCATCTCGCCGATCAGCGCACTCCAGTACGCCGTCAACTCCGAGGAACTCGACGACTCCCGCGACCCCGCCGCGGTCGTGGACCGGCGCCTCGACGTGGTCAGCCTCAGAGCGGAGAACGAGGAGCGGCGCCCGCTGCCCTGGCTTCCAGCCGTCCCAGACAAGGTGCTGGCGGAGCCCGAATGGCGCCGCTACCTCGCCGCCAGATGGGCGCTCGTCACCGAACTGGCCGAACGCGTCCAGCAGGATGCTGCCACCGACCAGACCGCATCCCGATGGGCCGCCGCGCTCATCGCACGGCCAGCACCCGACACCATCGCGCAGATCGAAGTGTGGCGCGCCGCCCACGGGATCTCCGACGACGACCTGCGGCCCACCGGGCGCCCCGAGCACCACCTGGTCGAGGCCCGCGCTCAGCACCGCCTCGACAACCTCATCGCCGGAGAGTCTGAACCCGTGCTGGCCTGGCTGAACCGCATCCACCAAGTCGCACCCGGCACTATCGAGGACCCCGCCACCATCCGGTTGGCCCGCGAATGCGCAGCCATCGATCCCCAGGGCAACCAGCTGCCCCGGCACCTGACCGAAGCCGCTCGCCGGCCGCTGCCCGACGATCACAAGGCCGACGCCCTGCGGTACCGGCTCGAACCCTGGCTCAACGACATCTGGGAAACCATCTCGCCGCCGCAGCACACCCTCACCGACCCCCGCCGCCACGAACCCGCCCCGCCTCGGCCACGACCACCACCACAGCCGCGGCATCGGCATCTGAGCACCCGCCCGGCAGACAACCCGCCGAGCACCAACAGGAAGGAAGCACCATGGCAGTCCCCCAGACCCAGCGCGTCACACCGGAGTGGATCTCCCTGCGCGAGGCCGCCAAGATCTACGCGGTCAGCACCTACACCCTGCGCCGACGGATCAGCTCCGGCGACCTTCCCGCCGTGAAGCTCGGCTACAAGCTCATCCGCGTGTGCATCGAAGACCTGGACAAGCTCTTCCCAGCCATCCCTACTGACCGACCCGAGGATCGCTACCGCCGGTGGTGAGTAGCGTGCACGCCGCTGTTCAAATGGAGACTCTGTTCAGCTATATTGAACACATGGGTCTTTTGAACACGCAGGGGGAAGAGTTGGCGCGACTCATCCAGCAGGGCTTGGCACGCGCCGGGATGAAGGACGTCACCGCCTTGTCGGTGCAGCCTTCCGGTGGCCGCCGGCTCGTCCTCCGCCACGGGTCGTCGCTACATCGGGTCCAGGTTCACCCCGTTGGCCGTAACCCAAGGACGCCCGAGGAAGAGCCGGGATGGTTGCCGCTTCTAGTGAACAGCGGCTTTGACGACACCACCGTGGAGCGCCTGGCGCAAGCGGACGCCAGCTTCCTGGACGAGCGTGGCAACGCTCACTTGTCGCTTGACGGGCGCACGGTGCTGTTCGCACGGGCCGACAAACCCGGCCGCATCGGAATGCATGCCAAGTCGGCAAGCCTGGAAGCGCAGGCGAAGCGGGCCCCGGGCGCCTTGGCACTCAACCGCGCCAGCCACCGGGTGGCGTTCGCGCTCCTGGCCAACCCTGACCTAGCGGCCAGCCCAGTGCGCACGCTGGCCGCGGCCGCAAGAGCCTCGATCGGCACCGTCCACAACACGCTTGCCCAGCTCACCGATGCCGGGCTGCTGTTGGACGGCCGACTCCACGACCCCGGCCGGTTGCTGGACGCGTGGGCAGAGTCGTATCGAAGGCTGGCCGTGCGTCCGCTCTCGAGCCGGACGCTGTACGCGGCCGACGATCGTTGGTCAGACACGGTGCGAGCTGAAGCCCAGGACGTCGTCCTCCTCGGCGGAATCGCCGCGGCCGCGGTCCTGGACGATCAGGTTCGCGCCACTGATGGCATCGTCTACGCCGCAACTCTCGGGCCTGCCGTGACTCTGCTGCGCCTCACGGCCGACCCCACCCCGTTTCGCGTCGAAGTACGAGAGCGCTTCTGGGGAGACGGCCTGCCCGCGTCGCGGCTGAACCTGGTGCCGTCGGTGCTGATCTACGGCGACCTGCTCCGCGACGGCGACTCCCGCTCCGTTCAGGTCGCGACCAACCTCAGGAGGAACGACGCGCACCTTCGCACCCTTGGCTGAGGCCGACCTTCCTGTCCCCGGCGAGCTGCTGGATGCCCTGGTCGATGCCCTGGGTGCTCCGGGCCGGTGGGTTCTCATCGGTGCCGCCGCCCGAGACCTCGCGCTCATCCTTGGAGGCGTCAATCTCCCCCGCCGCGCGACCAACGACGTCGACATCGCTATCGCCGCCCACGACGCCGTCGACTTCGACGCGATGCTGGCGACCATCGGCGAACCAACCCGAGCCTGGCAGCGCAGGACACTGCTCGGACAGCAGGTCGACGTCATGCCCTTCGGCGACCTGGAAAGCGACGACGAGGTCCATATCCACGAGTCCAGCCTCAGCGTCCTCGGCTGCGCTGAAGCAGCCACCAACGCGGATATCGTCACCCTGCCGTCCGGCAGACTGCTGCCTGTCGCTCCCCTCGAACTCATCGGCGTTCTGAAACTCATCGCGTTCGCCGGACGCCAGCCCGCCGAGACCAAGGATGCCGACGACCTGCTTATCGTGCTGCGCGCTGCCTCGGAGGGCATCTATGGCGAGGAGACCTGGAACGACGAACCCGCCATGGCGGCCACCGAGTACGACCACCAGCTGGCAGGCGCCCACAGACTGGGCCGAAGGGGCATTGCGTGTTTCGGCACCGGACGCGCGGAGCGCGTAGATCTGGTCGCGACCGAGGTCCAGCGAGTAGTGACGTCGGCCTGGCGCGGATCACACCAGGAACTACTGGGGGCGTGGCTGGCAGGGCTGCGTGCAGTCTGACCGACCGACACGTAGTGCGACGGCTCAGACTGCCTTCGCGCCAGAGCGCTCCGTCGAGGCACCGCCACGGAAGTGCTTGCACAGCGGCGTGGCTGTTCCCTCGACAGGGTGACGCTAATTGCCTCAGAACGCGCGATTGGTGGGTTCCTGATGCGACGTGTCCATTGAGCCGAGAATCGTCACGACTTCGGGAGGGATCTCAAAACGAAGCGCCTGCACTCCTCCGTCATAGACGGGGGTGAGCATCGGAGAGACACCGTCGTCGATGTAGCCCTCAGCGGCGAGGTCCGCCGTGATTCGAGCCGTTGGACGCGTGAATCCTCGTAGCATTCGATCCGCCCCGTAGCCGCACAGGGCGTATAGCGAGTCGCGATCAATAGACCCGCCGTTCTGAGCGGCCTGCCGAATCACCGACTCCTGCTCACGACCTTCGTAACGCAGTCGAGCGAGCAGTTCCTCGACCGCCTGCTCGGTCCAGATCGGTGTGTCGGATGTCGTACTGCGCTCGACGTCCGAACGGGCTTCCTCCGAAACCATGACCGCTAGAACATCCGCGTGCTCAATCAGCTGTAGGGGGCGCAGCATCACGAGTGCAGCCCCACTCCGCTTCTGGAACTCATCTGCAAGCTCGCTCCTAGGGCCGAGCAGTTGCCCGCGGTGTTTCCACCACCAATCTTCCTTCTCATCACCTGTGACGAGGACGAGCGGCAACGCACGTGCCTCTGCTTCGAGCATGGACTCAAGCCACACCAAGTAGTCCCCGGTCGAACCGTCAGCGCCCCCGACATCATCCTTCTTCGCATCTCGAAAGCCAGGGGGAAGGCCCAACTGAGTCCTTCGGGCAGCCTCCGCCACGGCGTCTTTGTGTTGCTCGGGAGGGAGCGGGTCGCCGACTCGATCGGCCAGCAGGGGCTGAAGGGCGAGAGTCACTGAGTCCTGGCCAGCGTCGTAAGCGAAGGTGGAGGACTCGTTGGTGACTCCGTCTGCCGTGGTTGAGCACGTCTCGAACGCCTGTCGTACGCTCCGGAGCATCTGCTGCTCCACTGCGACATCTGCAGCCGTCTGCTTCGCCCAAACCCGTACGGCGTCCTGGACTTGGTTCTCAGCCCTAGACAGCGCAGCGCCCAGCTGCTCGGTAGCGGTGTTACGCGCGTCGATTGCTGCGAGCCTGTTGCGCCAGAACTCGCGAGCGGCCTGGTGGCTGACAAACACCCGGTCTCCGAGCGCCTCAAGAACTGAGATCAGCGCCTGGCGGGCGCTCGGGCTGAATCGGTAGAAGCTGAGAAGCACGTTAGCGTCCAGGCTCACCAAGCCGTGCGCAAGCCCATCTCGTGCTTCATCGCGTGTCTGTGGGATCGCGCCTTCGTGGCCGGTCGTTAGTCCTCTATCGGGCACAAGAGAAATACTGCCACTGTTCGCCGCGTCGTTCCGAAGGAACTGAGCTCGCGGTGCATTGAAGTTCTGGCGAGGCTGTCCCGCTAGCGCGCAGATGTCTCATCCCGAGTTCGCGCAGCGCAAGTTTGCAGCGGTCAGCCCCCTGGCACTCGACTCCCAGAAGCTACAGCGACAATGCGTTCGCGCTGAAGACGCGCGCCAACTCGGCAGACGTCTCCTCGGTCAACAACGAAGGGTTAGCCTCCAGCATCAACTGAACACGGTCGGCGAATTGCTGCGGGCTCAGTTCACTCAAACCCCCCGCTCTCCCGACTGGCTCATCCTCGTCGTCAACGCGGGCGTTCGCGAGGATCCGTTGCTGCTCCTCCTGGAACGCGCCTGCCGCAACCATCGCACGGAAACGGTGCATCCACTCGGCGCGGCTCATCTTGATCTTCGATTCCGCGAGCACGGTTTCCGCCCCAGCGTCGAGCATCACGACGCTGATCTTTTCGAGAGCTGGAGGTGGGGCAACCGCTACCTTGCCACGCGGCCTGCCTGACGTAGTGATTCGTTCCCAGGCGGAACGCATCGTCGGAGCAGCCTTCTCGCTCCACCAACGCCTGATGTGAGGTGCCGCGGTCTCCACTCCCTTGATGATGCCGATCAAGATGAGTGCCGCGAGCTTCTCGGCGAGTTCCCGTTCCTCGGGTGTCAGTTCGCGCGGTGGCTCGTATCCGTAGCTCGGCGAGTAGTCCTGTTCTGGCTCGTCGACCCACCGCCAAGCAGCGTGGCCCTTGAGGTCGTTCGTGCCGTCCTCGAAGAGATGCCCCGTCACAGCTCCATCGACGGCATGGGATGTCCCAAGGTGTTGACCCTCGGGAACGATCGGCTCGTACGGCATGTTCCGAGACTAGTGAAGCTCTCTAGCGGGCGGGAAGCGCCGACACGCGGGCCCGCTAGTTCACGAGCCGTGCTGCGCCCGGCGCAGGCCCGAGCGGAGTCGAGCGGCCAGTGGGTGACGAGGGCAAAGACTCCTGGTGATCTCAAACCCAGGAAACCTTGTTCCACGTATGTTCCACGTATGTTCCACGCCGACTACTTACGCGCCCGCAAAGTGCCCCTTACAAGGACATACACACGTCGGGCTGACAGGATTTGAACCTGCGACCCCCTGACCCCCAGTCAGGTGCGCTACCAAGCTGCGCCACAGCCCGTGGCATGCATTTTCAGTTGTTCGGGCCGACCAGAGCGGGGTAAACCCCTTGACCCCCAGTCAAGTGCGCTACCAAGCTGCGCCACATCCCGAACCGGTGTCGGTTTCACAACCACTACCGACAGATGAGCATACACGGACACGGGGCTGGTTGTCGCATCGAGGGGCAACGATGCCGCATCCGCGCTCTCCCGTGAGCCGAATGGTGGTGCGCACTGCCCGCGCACCACCCCCAGTCTCGCTTCCGTCCCTGCGGCACTGGCGTCGCCTCCCCTCGTTCTGTTCACCGTGGAAGGATGGCGGCATGGCTCATGACGAGGCGGTCGGTCACCACAACCCGGGCGGCGCCCCGCGCCAGCACGGGCATCACCCTTCGGGGGGTGCGTCCCCCGCACCGGGGCACGTCCATCGCGACGATGAGCGTGCCTACGTCGATCCGGCGGACTTCTTCAACGCGCGCGCCCGAGAGTGGGATACCCCGCAGAAGGTCGCGTTCCTGCACACGATCGCCGAAGCAATCGCGGACGCCGTCCCCCTCGATCGAAGCTGGCGTGCTGTCGAGATCGGAGCGGGCACAGGGCTGCTGGGCGCCGAGATAGCCACCCGGATCCAGCATGTGGTGCTCACGGACGTGTCACCGGGCATGCTGGAGGTGGCCCAGGAGCGGGCCGCGTCCGCGCCTGAACGGCTCAGCGTCGCGCGTTACGACCTCACCGAGGGACCGTTGGCGGAACCTGTCGACCTAATCGTGGCGTCAATGGTCCTGCACCATGTGGGCGACCTGGACGGCCTGCTGACCAACCTTCACGCCAGCCTGCGGCCAGGCGGCTGGGTGGCGCTCGCCGATCTGGATCCCGACCCCGACAACCACTACCACGAGGACGGGTTCGGCGGGCATCACGGCATCGACCGGGCTGCTCTGCAGGCGACGCTGCGCACCCTAGGCTTCATCGGCCTCACCGAGCGCACCGTGGCGCAGCGCACCAAAGCCAAGGACGGCGTCGACTACGTGCACGACGTCTTCCTCGTGACAGGGCACCTACCGCAGTCGCAGGGGCGCTGAGGGTCGCATCAGTGGAGCTAGGCGTCACGCGTTCATGCCGCGGGCCGCGACGTCCCAGCGCCCGACCAGGCGCCCGCCCGACAACACGGTGAACTCGTCCACCAGGTTGACCGCATTGCACGCATGATGAGGGACGACGCGCACGCTCGATCCCAGGGGCGGCAGCGCTTCACCGCCCAGATCGGCGACCGCGTGATGCTCCGACAAGAGGACGATGCGGGCCTGCGGGTGATCCAAGAGTCGCCCCGAACCGGACGCCCACGGCGCCTTGTCAGCACCCAGCACCTTCGAACCGGCATCCAGCACCAGGCGTCCGCCCGCATGGCTGACCACCGTCGCGTGACAGGTCAACGCGATCTGGTCCGGCGAGCAGGCGCCCAACTCCCACTGCTGGGCGTCGTTGAAGACATACACACCGGGGCGGGTCTCCGTCAGCCCCTCCCCCGTCGCGGCCAGGCTAGGGCTGGAACCGCCGCTGATGAGCGTGGGCTCGACGCCGTGGGCGCGCATCGCGGCTGCAGCCACCGCGAGCGCGGACGCCTCATCCGCAGCCGCCTGCAACCGAACCTCCGGGCCATAGCTGTGCCCCGGAAACGTGAACACCCCGGCCACCGGCAACCCTGCCTCCAGCGCCGCCGCGGCCAGTGCGCCCGCCGCGTCCGGCGCGACCCCGGAGCGGTGGTGGCCCGAGTCGACCTCGACGATCCCCTCCACCCCCACCCCGACCAAACGCTGCGCCGCCTCGACCGAATCGAAGCCGACCCGGACCGTCCCAGCGGACGCCAACCGCCGCAACCGGGCCACGCGGTCGCCGTCGAGCCACAGCGGGTAAGCGATGAACACATCGTCGAACCCGGCCTGGGCGAACACTTCGGCCTCACCGATCGTCGCGACCGTGATGCCGCACGCCCCCGCCTCCATTTGGCGATGGCCGATCTCCGGGCTCTTGTGCGTCTTCACATGCGGACGCAACGCAAGCTGACGCTCGTGAGCCCACTGTGCGACGCGCTCGATGTTCGCATCGAGAACGGGGAGATCGATCGCGAGGAACGGCGTCGCGGGTACCTGCGGGGACATGCCCGCAACCTACCCCAGCCGGCTCAACGGTTGGCGCGCTTTTGCCGAGCCCGGACCTCGATGTTGATGGGGGTGCCCACGAACCCGAACTCCTCGCGCAGCCGACGCTCGACAAACCGCGTGTATTGCGGATCCAGGCCGCCGGTGGTGAAGAGCGCGAAGGTGGGCGGGCAGTTGTGCGCCTGCGTCCCGAACAGGATGCGCGGCTGCTTGCCGCCCCGCACCGGGTGCGGATGCGAGGCCGCCACCCGCCCCAGGAAGCTGTTGAGCTGCCCGGTAGTGATCCGCGTCTCCCAGCCCTCCAAGGCGGCGTCGATGGCCTTACGTAGCTTGTCGACGTTGCGGCCCGTCAGTGCAGAAATGTTGACGTGCGGCGCCCACGCGAACGCCTGCACGTCCCGCTCGACCTCACGCTCCAGGTAGCGGCGACGCTCATCGTCGGTGAGATCCCACTTGTTGTAGGCCACCACCAGCGCCTTGCCCGACTCCTCGACCATCGTCAGCAGCTTCAGATCCTGGTCGGCGATCGACTCGGACGCATCAATAACCACGATGCACACCTGAGCCCGCTCGATAGCCTGCTGGGTGCGCAACGACGCGTAATACTCGTGCCCGGACGCCTCCTTGACGCGGCGGCGAATACCGGCGGTGTCGATGAACCGGTACACCTCACCGTCCAGTTCGACCAGTTCGTCAACCGGGTCGACGGTCGTGCCCGCCATGTCGTTGACGACCGACCGCTGACGCCCGGTGAGCTTGTTCAACAAGGAACTCTTACCGACGTTCGGCTTGCCGATAATCGCGACGCGCGTTGGGCCGCCCACCTCCTCGAACTGCTCGGCGGGCGCCTCAGGAAGCGCCTGCAGGATCGCGTCCAACAGGTCACCAGAGCCACGTCCGTGCAGTGCAGACACCGCATACGGCTCGCCCAGCCCCAGATTCCACATGGCGGCGGCTTCGGATTCCAGGCGCGCGTCGTCCACCTTGTTGGCGGCCAGCACGACGGGCTTGCCGCTGCGCCGCAGGACCTTCACCACGGCCTCGTCCTCATCGGTGGTGCCCACGGTCGCATCCACGACGAACAACACGGCATCGGCAGCACCGATCGCCAGTTCGGCCTGGTCGGCGATCTGAGCCGCCATGCCTTTAGCGTCGCTGACCCAACCACCCGTATCGACGACGACGAAGTCGCGACCATTCCAGGTGGCGTCGTAGCTGACGCGGTCCCGCGTCACTCCTGGCATGTCCTGGACGACCGCCTCCCGGCGGCCCAGGATGCGGTTGACGAGTTGCGACTTGCCGACGTTGGGGCGTCCCACCACGGCAAGAACGGGTTTGGCGGTCATGAGATCTCCTTCGCGAGGGCGACGACGGCAAGGACGACCTCGTCGAGACTCAGATGGGTGGTATCAAGCAGATGGACGCCGTCAGCGGCGTGAGTGAAGTCCACCAAGGTGGAATCGTCGGCGTCGCGACGCAGCACCTGATCGCGGAGTTGTTCCCCGCTCACCCGGCCGCCCAGTTCCCCACCGCGCCGCTCCAGGCGCGCTTGCGGGGACGCCGTCAGCAAGATGCGCACGGGGGCGTCCGGGTAGATGACTGTGGTGACATCGCGGCCCTCAGCCACGCAGCCGCGAGGATCACGATCCATGAGGATGCGCTGACGCCGTACCAAGTCGGCACGGCACTCGGGCACGGTGGAGACCGCCGACACGTGCTGGGCGACGCGGGGCTCACGAATCTCGTCGGTGACGTCGCGCCCGTTGACGCGTACCCACCGATCGTCGGGATCCAAGGAGATATCGATGTCCGCGCCTGTGGTGGCTGCGATCACCTGCTCCACGTCGCTGGGGTCGACGCCCGCGTCCAAGAACGCGACCGCAACCGCGCGATACATGGCCCCCGTGTCCAAGTAGGACAGGCCCAGCGCACGAGCCACCGCACGAGCCGTCGACGACTTTCCGGACCCGCTGGGTCCGTCGATAGCGATCACTTGGCGGTGCGGCACCCGCTCATCCTAGTGGAGGCCCGCCGCTCGCCCGCCCGTCGCCGGGTGCCCTAGGTGCGGACCGTCCAGCCGCGGTCGGTCATGGCCGTGGCCAGCACCCCGGACGCCGCGGGCTCCACGTGCACACCCAGCATGCCCACCGGACGACCCGGATCGTGCTCGATGGTGATGTCCTCCACGTTGACCCCGGCCGTCTCGATGTCGGTGAACAGCCTGGCCAGCGCGCCGGGGGCGTCCGGAATCTCGATGACGACCTCCGCCCAGGCGCTCGGGGCGCTGCCATGCTTACCAGGCAACGCCTGCGTGCCGCGGCGTCCGCGAGCCAAGAACGCCTCGACGGCGTCCGGGTCGTCCAAGACGGCGATCAGCTTTCCCAGGTCCTCATGCAGTTCTTCCAACTCGACCCGCAGCGCGCCGCTGTTGGCCGCGATGATCTGTCGCCACAACTTCGGATCCCCGGCGGCGATGCGCGTCACATCACGCAACCCCTGGCCCGCGAGTTGGAGGTGCTCGGCGGGAACGTCGAGCAACCCGCCGGCGACCAAAGCGCTCATGAGCTGAGGGATGTGGCTGACTTGCCCGACGGCCTCATCGTGATGCTGGGCCGCCATCGTGACCAGCCTTGCCCCACACATTTCGGCCAGGCGGCGCACCACGAGCACCGACTGCGCGGCGGAGGTGTCGTGCGGCGTGATCACCCACGTGCGATCCACGAACAGATCAGGCGACGCGGTCAGCGGACCGTCCTTCTGTGAGCCCGCCATCGGGTGGGAGCCGCAGTACCGCGCCAAATCAACCCCGGTGGCGCGCAATTGGGCGAGCACCACGCCCTTGACCGACCCGACATCGGTGACGGTCGCGTTCGGGTACGTGTCCAGTGCTTCAGCGATAACTGCGGCGAGCGCGCCCGGGGGAACCGCGACGACGACAAGCTGATAGGCGGCCGGATCCAAGGAGGTCAGCGTTCCCGCACCGCGGGACGCGGCCACCACCGCATGGCTGTAACGCGCATCCTGCAGATGCACCTCGACACCCGCGCGCGTCATGGCCTGAGCCACCGACGCACCCACGAGGCCCGTCCCCATCACCAGGGCGGGGCTCAACGAAACTTGGATCACTGGCCACACTTTAGCGACGCGCACGCGTCCAGCCGTCCCACGCCCATGGCACGCACCCGTGCGCGCTGCGTCCGACTCGCTCCAGGAGGGCTAGGCTCGCCAAGACCACCGCACTCAAGCAGAGGAGACCCGGGTGAACCGCGCCATGTCCATCGTGATCGACATTGTCTTGGTGGTGGTGTTCGCCGCGCTGGGACGCGCGAGCCACACCGAGGCACTCGACGTGGCGGGCATCAGCCGCACCGCCCTCCCCTTCGTGGCCGGGACGCTCATCGCCTGGATCGCGTTGACGCTACGCAAGTCATCCGGCTCGTCGCTCCCCGCGGGGGCCTTCGTGTGGGCCCTCACGTTGATCGGGGGCATGCTGTTTCGCGTCCTGCTGGGTGACGGAACTGCCGTGGCCTTCATCATCGTGGCTGCCGTCACGTTGGCGTTGTTCCTGCTGGGATGGCGCCTGATCCTGTGGCTGGTCCAGCGCCGCACTTCAGCAACACAGCGCTAAGTGCGCCCCGCCCAGGGGTGCACTCGGCGGGGCGTCAGAGGGGTTCAGGGCGCGGCAACGACTTCCCGCGCGTGCGCGACGCCCTCATGTTCAGCCTCAAGGTGGACGATGTGGAGTTGAAGACGAGGATCCAACGAGGAGCCGCCCAGTTCGACGATGCGGTCACCGACATGCCACTCAAACCAGGGGAAACCCGCGCCCTCGCGGCGCGAGACGGGGCCGAGTCGCTGCGTCAGCGCCTGCACCAGAGCATCGCGCGCCTCCGACGTGCCCACGCCGCCCCACAGGTACCACCCCACCCCCCGCAGTGGCGCATCGGGAACATCCCCCTCACGCGACCAGCAGATTTCGGCGTCCCCCCAGCCGAGAATGCCGCCACCCCACTGCGACCAGGACCCCACGGCCCGAGTCGGACTCATGCCCAACTCCTCAAACCAGGCGTGGCGCTGAACCTCCCCTTGAGGCCAGGCTTCGGTCACCACACGCACGGCGAGGTCGATGATTTCCTGCGGGTCGGGTTCCACAACGTCGCAAGATACCTCGCTAGTTGATGGGGAAACAGTCCCCTGAAGAGGGACTCATTTGCCAACCTGACGAGGGGTTTCGCGCTCGGGACTCGTGACGAAGGCAGACATGCCAAGCTGAGAGCATGTTCGTCGCGACGTATGGTCGGCCGACAGCACCCGCCGTCCTGCTGCTCCATGGGGCGGGTATCGCCGGGTGGATGTGGGCGCCCGTCGTCGCTACCCTCGCGACCCGCTGCCACGTCATCGTCCCGGATCTTCTTGGTCACGGCGCCAGCGCCCACGAACCCTTCACCGGGCTGGATGACACTGTCGAGGAGCTCGCCGCGCTTCTGCCTGGCGCCACGGACGTCGTCGGATTCTCATGGGGCGGCCAGGTCGCCTTGTCACTCGCCGCCAAGCACCCGGCTCAGGCCCGCTCGGTGAGCGTCATCAGTTCACTCGTCCGACCGTTGCGAGGCGCCGCGCTCCTAGACCCCCTCGTCAAAGCGACACTCCCCCTGGCTCGGCAGCGCTGGTTCGCGCACCTTCAAGGGGTCAGCATGGGCGTCCCCACATCCATGATGCAGGACTACATCGAGAGTTCCCTCACCGTCGATCCCAGCGCGCTGACGGGCGTCCTGGCGGCCAACAACCGCTACGCTCTCCCCGAGACGTGGTCGGACTACCGGGGGCGGGTCATGGTGGCCTACGGCAGTGCCGAACCACGGAGCGTGCGGACCTCCAGCACCGCGCTGCACCTCAGCGCACCACAGTCACAACTGGTTGAGGTGCTCGGCGCCCACCACGACATCCCGTTCCGGATCCCCGAGTGGCTCGCCGACCGGATTCATTCCCCAGCCTGAGCCGCCTGCTCGGCGGTCTGCACCCACGGTGGGCGAGGCCCGTGATAGTCGATCCCGTACGCGCCAGGGGCCGGACGCCGCCGCTTGCGGGGCGCCACCGCACCGGGAGCCAGCCGCCTGACGAACAGCAAAAAGCCGGTGTGCCCGCTTGTGGAATGCCCTGGGCGAATCGCGAGCCCCTCCGCGTGCCAGTCGCGCGCGGTGTACTCGCGCATCACCGGCTCAGTGAACCCGCCATGCGTGCGTAGCATGTCGGCGGTGCGACCCAACTGCGTCGTGGTGGCGACGTAGCAGCACAACACCCCACCTGGCACCAGCCGCTGTGCGACGGCGTCCACGCAATCCCAGGGCGCCAGCATGTCCAAGATGACACGGTCGACCTCTTCGGGGCCGATCGCTTCGGCCAGATCACCCAGCCGCACCTGCCACCCGGCAGGTTCCTCCCCGTAGAAGGCGCGGACGTTGCGCCGCGCCACATCGGCGAACTCCGAACGCCGCTCGTAGCTGAACAACTGCCCCGTGGGGCCGATCGCACGCAGCAAGGCAATCGAGAGAGCCCCCGACCCCACACCCGCCTCAAGGACGCGGGCACCCGGGAAGATGTCGGCCTGCATCAGGATCTGCGCGGCGTCCTTGGGGTAGATCACCGCCGCTTCGCGCGGCATCGACACCATGATGTCGTGCATCAAGGGGCGAAACACCAAGAACTGGTCGCCCCCCACCGACGTGGCGACTGCCCCCTCCGGTCCGCCGATCAGGTCGTCGTGCCGGATCCCACCCTTGGTGGTGTGGAACATGCCCCCAGCGCGAAGCACGACCGAATGGCGGCGTCCCTTCGCGTCGCTGAAGGTGACCCGCTCGCCTTCACGCAGGGGTCCGGTCGAGATGGGTGAGGTAGCGGTCACGCGCGCAGGCTCCAAAGTCCGAGTTGCCAGGCAGGCCCAAACGGCTGCCCCTGAAGGGTGACGCCGGGGCCGAGCAGCATGGTCTCGGCGGCCAGCGACTGCGGCAAGACGGTGAGGTCCGCCGCGGCTTGTTGTTGAATCTCCGCGAGCAGGGCCAGCCTGGTCGCCGCATCTGAGGTGGAACGGGCGTTGCGGACCAGGTCAGCCACCTTCGCTTGGGATCCCGGCAGCGGGTCGTCGACGTAGGGCTGAAGCCAGCCCAACGCGGTGTTCACCCAGGCGGGCCGGTCCGTGAGGATCAGATCGGCATTCATGTTGTCGGGCTGCAGCAGAACAGAAACCCCGGCACTCTCCTCCAGCCGGTCACGCAGAAGGCCCGCAAGGTCACGCTCCCCCGGCGCCGCGGAGGTGAAACCGAGCGTCAGGCGTAGCCGCTGGGCGCCGATGTCGGGGATCTGAGCGGTTCCCCCGGCCGGGAACGAAGCGACCGATCCGGTCACCTGGGGCGGGATGATCGATGCCGCGCTGCGGTCTGCTTGCAGCGCCGCCGCCACGGCGGCACGCACCTCGCTGTTGTCCCGGTAGGGGGCCGCAGGGTTGACGATGACGCGCTGCAACCGCACCTGCGGGAGCGGCACCTTGGTGAAGCCGGAGCGCGTCACTCCGCCGCCCTCGGCCATCTCCGCAGACAACCGTTCCAGGGCGGCCGCATTGAGGCTGCGCCACACCACATCCGTCGTGCCCGCGGTCACGCTCTTCTCGGCGGCGGCACTGTCGGGTGCGAACGCAAGTTTGATCTCGTCCAGCACCCCCGTGAGTGCACCCTTGTAGCGCGGGAACCGCTCAAAGACGAGGTGATCGGACGCCGTCGTGACAAGCGCGTAGGGGCCCGATCCGACTGCCTGGGCGTCATTGGGCCGCACGGCGTCGGGATCGTAGATTTCCTCGTCGACGATGCTCGCGGCCGGGGTCGCCAGCGCGTACCCGAACTGGGTGTCGGCGTACTTCAGATCGAACCGGACGGTGTGGTCGTCGACCACCTCCACCCGCTCCAGGCTGTCGAAGAGCTGGATCGAACTGCTGGGCACGTTGAGCCGGTAGGCGCGCTCGATACTGAACTTCACATCGGACGCCGTCAAGGCGTGCCCGTTCTGGAAGGTCAACCCCACCGGAAGCTGGCACTCATAGCTCGTCGCGGACGTGTAGAGGCAGTCGGTGGCCAGGTCGGGTTTCAAGTCCGCCTGGTCGGGATGGACGACCATGAGCCGGCTGAACGTGTTGAGCGCGACGATCGCGTCGGCGGACGTCGTTGCGGCTGCCGGATCGTAGGTGCCCGGCACCTCCGTGGTGGTGACGGTGAAGGGGCGCTTGACCGACGGCGTCGGGCTGGGCGGCCCCGGATCCGCAGGGGCCCCGGTGCAACCCGCGAGCGTGAGTGCCAGAACCGATGCGACCGCTATCCAGGCCTTATGCATGCCTCGCCTCCCGCCACAGTTTCGTCACAGACTCCCAGGTGAGCCCTTCCAGCGTCGGGATCAGTATCCGCCGCGGTCCGGGCTGGATGTCTTGCTCGAACGGAATCCCCAGCGTCGGCATCCCTGCGTTCTGTGCCGACAACGTTCCAGGAATCGAGTCCTCCAGCACGAGGCAGTCCAGCGGTGCGACGCCCAACGCTGACGCCGCGCTCAGGTATGGTTCGGGGTCCGGTTTGCCGCGAGTCACCTGATCCCCGCCGATGATGACGGCGAACGACCCCTCAGGCAGTGTGTCAACGACCTGCCGCAGCACCGAGGTGAACGACATGGACACCAGGGCGCACGGGACGCCGACCCGACGTGCGGTCGCGAGGAGATCAGCCGCCCCCGGCCTTAGTGCGACGCCGGAGGCCACCATGTCGTCCAACGCGTACGCGTTGAGGATCTCGGCATAGTGGTCCGCGTCGAGATCCTCGCGCCCGGCGATCCTCAGGAGCGTGCGTGCGCTGTCAGCCAGGGCCAGGCCGACGAGGCTGCGAGCCGTCGCCTCATCGATCGGTGGACCGCCCAGTTCGGCGACCAGTCGTGACTCTGCTGCATGCCACGACGGCTCGGAGTCGACGAGCGTCCCGTCGAAATCCCACAACAGCGCGGCAGGACCCCGCACGGTGGCGGCCGGCCCCGAGGGGGTCACAGCGTCGCGATCGTCCTCAGCGGGCATTGAAGTACTTGGCCTCCGGGTGATGGACGATGAGCGCGTCCGTGGATTGCTCAGGATGCAACTGCAACTCCTCGCTGAGCGTCACCCCGATCCGCTCAGGCTCGAGCAGTGCCACCAGCTTGGCACGATCGGCCAACTCGGGGCAGGCGGGATAACCAAAGCTGTACCGCGATCCGCGGTAGGCCTGGTCACGGATCATGGCGTCCACGTCGGCGTCGCCCCCCAGCCGGAGATCCTCGCGGACGCGGGCATGCCACATCTCCGCGAGCGCCTCGGTGAGTTGGACGGACAGTCCGTGCAGTTCGAGGTAATCGCGATAGGCGTTGCCTTCGAACAACACCGCCGTCTCCTGAGCGATCCGCGACCCCATCGTGACGAGCTGGAACGCGATGACGTCGGGCCCCAGTTCGGCCGCCTCCTCCTCGTCGCGGAAGAAGTCGGCCAGGCACAGCCGACGATCCCGCGTCTGCCGGGGGAACGTGAACCGCTGAATCTCCCGCTGGGGATCGGCGGGATCACCGACGATCAGGGTGTTGCCGACCGCATGAACGGGCCAATAACCGTAGGTGACGGCGAACTCGGCCAGCCCCTCGGTGGCGATCCGGTCCAGCCATGAGCGCAACCGCGGGATGCCCTCCGACTCGACTAGATCGTCATAGCTGGCCCCGCCACGTGTGCCCCGCAGCCCCCACTGCCCCATGAAGGTGGCCCGGTGATCGAGCCAGGCGGCGACGTCGGCGAGCGGGATGCCCTTGACGACCCGGCTCCCCCACCACGGCGGCGTGGGAACGTCCACGCGCCGGGCCACATCGGAGCGGGTCGTGTCATAGAGCGCCGCCTCGTCCTCCTCGGTGCGCGTCTTGGCTGTGACCCGACGCTCCCGCGGCGCGGGCAACGCCTCCGCGTTCCCGTGCTTGACGGCCATGACGGCGTCCATCAACGAGAGCCCTTCGAACGCGTCGCGCGCGTAGCGGACCTCGCCATCGAACATCCCGTTGAGATCCTGCTCGACGTACGCGCGGGTCAGCGCCGCGCCTCCCAACAGGACCGGGGTGTGGATCAGGCCGCGCTTGTTCAGTTCGGCGAGGTTGTCGCGCATGACGACCGTCGACTTCACCAGCAGCCCCGACATGCCGATCGCGTCCGCGTTGTGGGCGATCGCCGCCTCGATGATGCTGCCCACCGGCTGCTTGATGCCCAGATTGACCACCGTGTAGCCGTTGTTGGTGAGGATGATGTCGACCAGGTTCTTGCCGATGTCGTGGACGTCGCCCTTGACGGTCGCCAAGACGATGGTGCCCTTGCCGACGTCACCGTCTGCTTTCTCCATGTGGGGCTCCAGGTGCGCCACCGACTTCTTCATGACCTCCGCTGAGGCCAGCACGAAGGGAAGCTGCATCTGGCCCGAGCCGAACAGTTCGCCGACGGTCTTCATCCCCGCCAGCAGATCGTCGTTGACGATGTCGAGGGCGGGCTTGTGGGTGAGCGCCTCGTCGAGGTCTGCGGCCAGGCCCTTGTCGTCGGCGTCCACGATGCGGCGCTGCAGACGCTTTCCCAGCGGCAGGGCCGCCAACTCGGCAGCCCGCGCCTCCTTGGTGCTGGTGGTGGTCACTCCTTCGAACAGTTCCAGGAACCGGGCGAGCGGATCGTAGTCGCCACTGCGTCGGTCATAGACCAGGTCGAGGGCGACGTCGCGCTGCTCCTCGGGGATGCGCGCCATCGGCACGATCTTGGACGGATGCACGATCGCCGAACAGAGGCCCGCTTCGGCGCACTCGTGGAGGAACACCGAGTTCAGCACCATGCGCGCGGCAGGGTTGAGCCCAAAGCTGACGTTCGAGACACCCAGCGTCGTTTGCACCTGCGGGTGAGACGTCATGATCGTCTTGATCGCCTCGATGGTCTCGATGGCGTCGCGCCGGGTCTCCTCTTGGCCGGTGCCGATCGGGAAGGTGAGGCAGTCGACGATGATGTCGGACTCCTTCATGCCCCACGTGCCGGTCAACTCGGCGATGAGCCGCTCGGCGACCCGCACCTTCCACTCCGCGGTGCGCGCTTGGCCCTCCTCGTCGATGGTCAGCGCCACGACGGCGGCGCCGTGCTCCTTCACCAGCGGCATGATGCGCTGGAACCGGGAGTCGGGGCCGTCCCCATCCTCGAAGTTCACCGAGTTGATCACGCACCGGCCCGCGAGCGATTCCAGCCCAGCCTGGATCACCGGCGGCTCCGTCGAGTCCAGCACCACCGGAAGGGTCACGGCCGTGTTGATGCGTGACGCCAGGGCGTGCATGTCCGCCACCCCATCGCGGCCCACATAGTCCACGCACAGGTCCAGCAGGTGTGCTCCCTCACGTGACTGGGCCTTGGCGATGTCGAGGCAGGCCTCCCAATCCCCGGCAAGCATGGCTTCCCGGAACGCCTTGGAACCGTTGGCGTTGGTGCGCTCACCGATACTCAGGTAGGAGGTGTCCTGACGCAGGGGCGTCTCGGAGTACAAGCTGGACACGGTCGCACCCCCGGACCCGGTGGTCGGTACCTGACGCGGGGGAACAGCGCGGCCGCGGACGGCCTCGGCGAGTTGGCGAATGTGCTCCGGCGTCGTACCACAGCACCCGCCCACGACCGCGAGCCCGAACTCGGCGACGTACCCCGACAGCGCCTCGGTGAACCCTTCGGGGCCCAAGGGATACCGGGCCCCGTCGGCGGTCAGTTCCGGCAGGCCCGCGTTCGGCATGCAACCCACGCCGATCCGGGCGTAGCGACTCAGGTGCCGCAAGTGTTCGCTCATCTCCGCCGGGCCCGTGGAGCAGTTCAGCCCCAGCACGTCGATACCGAGCGGCTCCAGCGCCGCCAACGCCGCACCGATCTCCGAGCCCAAGAGCATGGTGCCGTTGGTCTCGATGGACACATTGACCAAGACGGGCACGTCCCGCCCTACCTCGGTCATGGCGCGGCGCGCCCCCTGCACCGCAGCCTTCACCTGGAGCAGGTCTTGGCAGGTCTCGATCTGGACGGCGTCGATGCCGCCGCGCAGCATGGCCGACACCTGGGTGGCGTACGCGTCACGAAGGGCAGTGAAGGGGATGTGACCCAGGCTCGGCAGCTTGGTGCCTGGCCCCACCGAGCCCAGCACCCAGCGGGGACGCTCGGGGGTCGCGGCGGCGTCGGCGGCACGCCGGGCGATCTCCGCGCCGGCCTGAGCCAGTTCAGCGATCCGCTCGGGGATGTCGTACTCCCCCAGAGCCGACAGGTTCGCACCGAACGTGTTCGTCTCGACGGCGTCCGCACCCGCCTCAAAGTAGGCCGCATGGATGGCCTCGACCACGTCAGGTCGGGTCACGTTCAAGATCTCGTTGCAGCCCTCCAGACCAGCGAAGTCGTCGAGGTCCAGGTCGAAGCCTTGCAGCATCGTGCCCATACCGCCGTCGGTGACGATGACGCGTTGGTTCAAAACAGAGCGCAAGTCAAGGGGCACCCCGCAAGGATAGGTGATGCGCCTGCAGTGGCTGGCGACTGCCCGGCGGGCGGGCCAGCGGAGGGGTCGGGTCAGCGTTCGCGACGCCGCAGGTACCGCTCGAACTGCTGAGCGATCTCCTCGCCCGTGGCCTCGGCCGTGTCATAGCGGGATTCGAGCTCGCGCACATACGCCATGATGTCGTCGTCGTCGGCCACCAACTCGTCGACGCGTTCCTCCCACACGGCGGCCGCGTCGAGAAGGTCACCCCGTTCAATGCTCTCTCCCAGGAACTCCTCCAGCCTGCTCAGCAGGGCGAGGGTGGCCTTCGGGTTCGGCGGGTCAGAAACATAGTGCGGCACCGAGGCCCACAGCGACGTCACATTGAACCCCGCGTCGGCGCACGCCGAGGCGAGCACCCCGACGATCCCCGTCGGACCGGTGTAGTCCGTGCCGTCCTCGGACACAGGAACCGTCCGGCTGTGGGGGGCATCGGCGAGCATGGCGCCCATCGCGATGATGCGCTCCGGCTTGATCGAGCGAAACGCCGAAACCAGCGCCGCGCAGAAGGCGCGCCAGCGAAAGCTCGGCTCCGGGCCGTTGACCAAGACCACGTCACGCTCGCTCAAGTGAGCGACCAGCACCTCGGTGGTCGCCCATTGGACGGTGCGTTCACCGTTGCCTTCGCGCACCAAGACGGGACGATTCTCGATCAGGTCGTAGTAGTCGTCGGCGTCCAAGGCGAAGGCATAGTCGGTGTCGCACACCTCGCTGAGGTGATCGATCACACCCGTGGCGGCGTCACCTGCGTCGTTCCATCCACTGAACGTGAACACGACGACAGGATGCCGAAGATCGGTGAGACGGACAGCAGCCATGCCCGCGAGTCTAGCCAGCCGTCCCGAGCCCCCCACCGCCCACGAGGGCGGCTCAGACGGCACGGGGAACGCGGGCGTGCAGCTTGTCGTCCCACACGTCCGCGGGCGCCGCCTCCCCTCGCAACTGCTCCACCAACGCCGTGACGGCGGCCATGATCCGATCGGTCGCCACGCGGAGAACCTCGGGGTCGTTGCTGCGGTCATAGAGGTCGGACAGATCCACCGGTGGCCCACTCAACACGGCGATGGTGCGCTTGGGGCGTAACCGGGGGAACCGCAGCTTGCGCCCCGGCATGATCTCGTGCGTGCCCCAGTGCGCCACAGGAATGACAGGAACCCGCGTCGCCAACGCCATCCGTGCCACACCGGTGCGTCCGCGCTGAGGCCACAGATCGGGATCATGGGTGCGGCCACCCTCGGGATAGATCGCGACGACCTCCCCTGCGGCCAACGCAGCCATCGCGGGCACCAGCGCATCCTTGGCGCGGTCGGTGCCCCGCTCGATCGGGATTTGCTTGCACAACCGCGCCAGCCTTCCCAGGCCTGGGATGCGCCACAGTTCGGCCTTGCCCATGTAGCGGGGCCAGCGCCCCGACCAGATGAGGTAGCGACCCACGACCGGGACGTCGAGGTAACTGACGTGATTCGACACGATGAGCGCACCCCCGGTCGCAGGCAGCGACGCGGCATCGTCCCACTCCTCGTGCGAGATCGCGCGCATCAGGGCACCCGCGAACCGGGCAAGCCTGCCGTACGCCGGATGCTCCCCCGGTGGCGGCGGCGTACGGAGTGGCTCCGCGCTGCGCCCGCGAGCCGTCAGTGCCGACATGGCACCTCAGGCCGCTCGCGCAAACCCCGCACGACCGCGTCCGGATCCTCCGCCCGGAAGACGGCCGATCCGGCCACGAACACGGTGGCCCCGGCGTCCAGGCATTGATCGATGGTGGACTCCGACACCCCGCCATCGACCTGAATCCAAATGTCAGCGCCAGAACGCTCGACGATCTCGCGCGTGCGACGAATCTTGGGCAGCATCTCGGTGAGGAAGCTCTGGCCGCCGAACCCCGGGTCCACCGTCATGATCAGCACCATGTCGAACTCGGTGATGATGTCGGCCAGCGGCTCAATGGGGGTCTGCGGACGCAACCCCAGCGACGCCTTCGCCCCCAGGCCGCGGATCGTGCGAGCCGTCCGGATCGGCGCGGCCGAAGCCTCCAGGTGGAAGGTCACCGACTCGCAGCCGATCTCCGCATAGCCGGGGGCGTACCGGTCCGCGTCCGTAATCATCAGGTGGACGTCCAGGAACCGGTCGGGATGGTTCGCCCGGATGCTCTCCACCACCGGCAGGCCAATGGTGAGATTCGGGACGAAGTGGTTGTCCATCACGTCAAGGTGGATGCCGTCGGCGCTCGGGATCCGTCGGATCTCGTCGTCGAGGCTGGCCAGGTTGGCGTTCAGAATGCTCGGGTGGATGCGGTGTGGCACCTGCCCGACTCTACCGGCGACGCCCCCGCGGTTCGTCGTTCAGCCGCAGTAACGCACAGAACATCGCATCGGTTCCGTGGCGGTGAGGCCACAGTTGCACAAAGTCGCCGCGCTCGGCGTCCGGGACCCCGAGCAGCGCCGGGGCATCCAGGACGCTCACGTCGTCACGCCCGGCCAGCACCGCCTGAACCACCTCGGTGGTTTCGCGCCGATGCGGCGAGCAGGTGACGTAGGCGACCACCCCACCCGGCGCGGCGCTGTCCAGGGCCGCTGCCAGCAGGTCGCGTTGCAGGGGGACGAGCGCGTCGAGGTCGGCCAGGGTGCGGCGCCACCGGGCCTCTGGACGCCTGCGCAAAGCCCCCAGGCCGGTGCAGGGAACGTCGGCCATGACCCGAGCGAACGTTCCCGAAGGCCACGCCGGAGCGGTCCCGTCCGCGGCGATCACGACGGGGGCATGCTCGCCGCTGTAAACCCCGAGGGCGCGAGCGACGAGGGCCGCGCGGTGCGGCTGCTTCTCGGATGCGAGCAGGCGGGTGCCCGCGCCCATGGCCAGCCCCGCCAGCAGCGCGGCCTTGCCACCCGGCCCCGCGCACAGATCCAGCCACGGTCCCCGCGGTGCTGGGGGCCGCGTCAACGCCGCGACCATGAGTTGGCTTCCCTCGTCCTGAACGCCGGCCCGCCCTTGCGCGACGGCCTCCACGTCAGCCGGGTTGCCTGCACGGCGCGCACCCCAAGGCGAGTAGGGGGTCGGTTCGCCGCCGAGTTCGTTCCGCTGCGCCAATCCCGGGCGGACCACCAGCGAGGTGAGCGGCGCCACATTGTTCGCGGCCAGGGCCACCTCTGCTTCGTCCCCGAGCAGGTCGCGGTAGGCCTCGGCGATCCATCGCGGATGGTGCGTCCGCACCGCCATGGCGCCCACCGCGTCCTGGGAGCGCGCCAACTCGGCCAGCCACGCGTCCATATCCTGGGCGGCGACCTTTCGGAGGACCGCGTTGGTGAGCCCGGCCACCTTCTCCCCCACCTCCGCTGCGGCCAGGTCGACCGTCGCGCCGACGGCGGCATGCAGGGGTACGCGCATGGAGAGCAGTTGATGGGCGCCCAAACGCAGCACCTCAGCCAGCGCCGGATCCAGGTTTCGTCGACCCGACGCCGAGGCCACGATCGCGTCATAGGTGCCCGCAAGTCGGCTGGTTCCCGCGACCAACTCGGTGACGAACGCCGCATCGCGCGGCTCCAGGTGCGCCCCTTCGAGCGCGTGGGCGAGTTCCAGGTTGGCGTAGGCGCCCTCCTCGGCCACGGCCCGCAGCACCCGCAAGGCGATCCGGCGCGGACGGTCAGGGCGGCGTCGCCGCAGCGTTCGATTCGGCATCAGATCAGCCGGGGAGTCACGTCGCGCAGGCCACGGCTCCAGTCGGGTGCAGCCATCGCCTTCTTGCCTGGCGCTTGCACGGTGAGGAGTTCCAGCGTGCCATCTCCCGTCCCTGCCAGGACGCGGCGCTTCTCCACGCGCAGTTCTCCCGGAGCCAGTCCGTCGGCCTTCGCCGGACGAGCCAGGAGAACCTTCAACCGTTCCCCGTCCAGGGTGGTCCAGGCGATGGGGGCGGGGTTGGCGCCGCGGATGAGCCGATCCAGCACGACGGCGGGGGCCGTCCAATCCAGTCGGACATCAGCCGCCTCCACCTTGGGTGCCAGCGTCACGCCGCGCTCGGGCTGGGCGACCGGCTCCAGGTCGGGCAGACGATCCAGAGTGCTCAAGAGCAGGTCGGCGCCGCTGGCCGCGAGGGCGTCGAGTACCTCGCCGGAGGTGTCGATCCCGGTCAGCGGCAGCGTGACCTGGTCGAAGACGGGACCGGCGTCCAGTTCGCGGACCAGCCGAAATGTGGTGGCGCCCGTCTGGGCATCACCGGCCATGATGGCGCGCTGCACGGGCGCGGCGCCTCGCCAGCGTGGCAGCAAAGAGAAGTGGAGGTTGATCCAGCCGAACCGGGGAATATCGAGCACGCGTTGGGGAATCAACGCGCCGTAGGCGACCACGGGGCACGCATCGGGAGAAAGCCGGGTCAAGGCGTCGACGAAGTCTTCGTCGCGAGGGTGGGCCGGAGTCAGGACGGGGAGACCCTGTTCGGACGCGAAGGCGGCCACATCGCTGGGCGTCGGACGTTTGCTGCGTCCGCGTGGCGCGTCGGGGCGGGTCACCACCGCGACGACCTCATGCGAGGACGCAAGCAGCGCCTTCAAGGCTGGAAGGGCAACCGACGGCGTGCCGGCGAAAACAAGACGCACGGCTCCCACCCTAGGCGATCAGCCGATGACCTGCGGATCGACCCGGAGACGCATCGCGCCGGGCGCCTTGCGGGCCGAACGCTCCGCGAGCAGGGCCTTCATCCCCGTCACGAGTTCGGCCCCGCGTTCAGGGGGACAGCGGACGGTCAGCCGCCACACGTCGTCCTCCACCGGGATCGGACCAAAGTGCTCGGCCCCTGCCACCTGACGCCAGGCCGCCTCAGCATCTTCCAATGCTCCCGGGGGCCCTTCCAGGAGGACCAGCCGAGCGGCGGGCGGAAAATGGGCTTGCTCGCGCTCGTGGAGTTCCCGCGCTGCCGCCCCGGGGGCATCGAGCCGGACGAGAGCCTGAACGGCCCGGTCCCCCGGCTCCCCGACGATCACGACGGTCCCTCCGCGCTCACCGGGCAGCACGAGCGCGGACGCATCGAGCCAGCGCCGCAGCGCCTCCTCCCCGGCCCGCAGGTCGGGTCGGGCCAGCAAAACCCCCGCGTCCATCAGGACCGCGGCCGCATAGCCGGCCTCCGGACGCGGCTCAGCCCCCGGTGTCGCCAATACGAGCGCGGGCTCAGCGCCGACGGCCCCCACCAGGTGCCCCGACCACGACTGCACCACCGGCGTGTGCGGGAAAGCGCGCCCGAGTTCCTCTGCCGTACGCGCGACCCCCACCTGCGGTGCCCGCAGGCGAGTGTCACCGCAGTGCGGGCAGCGCCAAGCGCCGGGGAGCGGGCCACACGACGCACACGTCAGCGTGAGCCCTTGAGGGCCCCGTTCGCCGCGCAACGGCAGCCCGCACCGGGGACACTCAGCCACAGCGCGACAGGTGTGGCAGCTCAGCCGTGGGGCGTATCCCGCCCGCGGCACCTGAACCAGGACCGGGCCCGACGCCAAACCGGTGCGCAGAGCGGCGAACACGTCATGCGGGAGGCGAGCGCCACGGGCGTGCGGATCGCGCTCGAGGGCGCGGTCGGTGTCGGTGGAGGCCCGCACCGCGGGGCCCAGTCGCCGGACCTCCCGCGAAGGCAGATCCAGGGGCACCATCCAGCCACGCGCCGCCAGCGCGGCCACCTCTGCGGTGCGTCCGTATCCGGCCAACAGCAGCGCTGCGCCCTCGCGCGGGGCGCGCAGCGCCGCGACTTCCCGGGCGTGCGGGTAGGGTGCGCGCGGTTCGGCGTAGGCGTCGTTGCCCTCATCCCACACTGCGATGAGGCCCAGGTCGCGGACCGGAGCGAAGACCGCCCCCCGGGTGCCGATGACGCAGCGGGTGTCACCACGCGAGACGGCCAAGAAGTTGCGGTAGCGGGCTGCGGGGCCCAGATCGGCCGTGAGCGTGACGAAGGATCCCTCACCGAACCGCTGCGTCGCACGCGCCGCCAACCAGGCGACCGCGTCCGCGTCGGGAACCATGAGGATGACGCCCCGGCCACCGGCCATCGTCGCCGAGGCGGCATCGAGCAGGCCTGCGGCCCAGTCGCCCACGGGCGAGAAGACCGGCACGGGCGACCACGCCGCCCGCACGCCCTCGCCCGCCGTGAGGGCGGCCAGGAATCGTTCACCGCCGGGGTAACCGGGAAGGACCTGCGGTGGCTGGCTCGTGTCCGGATCAGGACGCTCGGGTCGCGCGGCGGCCTCGGAGGTGGCGTGACGCGGCGGGATCGCCAGCCGAACCACATCGGAGAACGTTCCGCCCCAATGGTCGGCCACCGCGCGCACCAGCCCCGCCACCGGCGGGGTGAGGACCACCTCGGGTGAGGACACCCGCTCCAACGGCGCGGGCTTGGCCACCTCGGTGACGTGATCCACGGCGAGGATGTACCCGTCACGCAGCTTGCCCGCGAACCGGACCCGGACGCGGGAGCCCACGGCAGCGCTGTCGGCCTGGGCCGGGGTCACGAGATAGTCGAAAACCCGATCCAAGTGCGGCAGCGGAACATCCACCGCGACGTGCGCGATGAGCGGCGCGTCGGGGGTCGTCATGGCCTCGATCCTAGAAGGCGGCCCCGACAGCGCGGCGCCCTCAGCCGCGGACGGCCGCCGCGAGCGCGTCGGCTCGATCCGTGCGCTCCCACGTCATCACGGGCAACTCGCGGCCAAAGTGGCCGTAGTTCGTGATCTGGGAGTAGATGGGACGCAGCAGATCCAGGTCCCGGATGATCGCGGCGGGGCGCAGATCGAACACGGACAAGACCGCGTCGTTGATCTGGTTCAGCGGCACCTTCTCGGTCCCGAAGCATTCGGTGTAGAAGCCGACTGGATGGGCGCGCCCGATGGCGTAGGCCACCTGGACCTCGCAGCGATCGGCCAGGCCCGCAGCGACGACGTTCTTGGCAACCCAGCGCATCGCGTAGGCAGCCGACCGATCGACCTTGGAGGGATCCTTGCCCGAGAAGGCGCCGCCGCCGTGACGGGCCATGCCGCCGTAGGTGTCGACGATGATCTTGCGGCCAGTCACCCCGGCGTCCCCCATCGGGCCACCGATCACGAACTTGCCGGTCGGGTTGACGAACGTCTTGTGCCCGGTCGAATCGATGTCGTAGCGAGCCAGGACCGGATCGATCACCAAACGCGCGATGGCATCGCTGATCACGCCGTCGTTCCATGCGGCTTCGGTGTGCTGAGTCGAGACGACCACCGTGTCGACGCGCACCGGCATGTCCCCGTCGTACTCGACCGTGACCTGGGTCTTTCCATCGGGGAGCACCCAATCGAGTTCCCCGGTGCGGCGCACCTGCGCCAACCGTTCCGAGAGCCGATGGGCGATGTCGATGGGCAACGGCATGAGCGTGGGGGTGTCGGTGCAGGCGTAACCAAACATCAGCCCCTGATCCCCGGCACCTTGGCGATCCAGTGCGTCCCCCACCCCGCTCTCGCGGACCTCTTCGGCCAGATCGACGCCTTGAGCGATGTCGGGGCTTTGGTTGCCCAGCGACACCAGCACGCCGCAGCTCTTGCCGTCGAAGGACGCCCCGGCGTGGTCGTAGCCGATCGACAAGATCCGCTCGCGAGCGATCCCGGAGATATCCGCGTACGCCTCCGTGGAGACCTCGCCAGCGACGACGACGGTGCCGGTGGTCACCAGCGTCTCTACCGCGACGCGGCTGTGGACGTCTTGGGCCAGCAGCGCATCGAGTACGGCGTCACTGACCGAGTCGGCGACCTTGTCCGGATGTCCCTCGGTGACGGACTCCGAGGTGAACAGACGACTCACGAATCCTCCTGTGTTCGGATGGCCACGACAGCGTCCCAGATGCGGTGGGCGACCAGCGCCTTGTCCCCGCTGGCGGTCGCCACGACGCCATCGTGATCGATGATGGTGATGGTGTTGTCGGGGTGGCCAAACACGGCCCCACCCGACACGTTATTGAGGACGAGCAGATCGCATCCCTTGCGCTCCAGCTTGGCGCGCCCCAGCGCCAGCAGGTGGGCCTCATCATCGGCGGTTTCGGCGGCAAAGCCGACGATGACCTGACCGGGGGCCTTTCTGCGGCGGGCGGCCAGCGTCGCCAAGACGTCGGTGGTCTGCACCAGGTGCAGATCCAAGCCGTCGCTGCCGTCCTTCTTGATCTTGTGCATGGCGGTCGCATCGGGGGTGAAGTCGGCTGCCGCGACGGCCATGACGATGACGTCGGCGTCCGGCGCTCGCTGCACCATCGCCTCCGCAAGGTCGGCTGTGGAACTCACCTCGACCACCTCGACCCCAGCGGGAGGCTCCTCAGACAGGTGGGCGGAGACCAAGGTGACATCAGCCCCGCGCAGCGCGGCAGCGCGGGCCAGCGCGATGCCCTGGCGCCCGCTGCTCGCATTGCCCAGGAAACGAACCGGATCCAGCGCCTCCCGTGTCCCGCCAGCGCTGACGATGACCCGCTGGCCCAGAAGGTCACGAGCCTGCACCGCCGCCACTGCGGGCGCATCCTGCAGCAGGGACTGCGCCACCGCGACGATGTCGGCGGGCTCGGGGAGGCGTCCGGGCCCAGAATCGGCCCCGGTGAGGCGTCCGCTCGCGGGATCCATCACGACGGCTCCCCGCTCACGCAGGGTCGCGACGTTGGCGACCGTGGCGGGATGCTGCCACATCTCGGTGTGCATGGCGGGCACGAACACCACCGGGCAGCGCGCGGTCAACAAGACATTGGTCAGGAGATCGTCCGCGCGGCCAGTCGCCGCCCGGGCGAGCAGATCCGCCGTGGCGGGTGCTACCAGGACGAGATCGGCCTCGTGCCCGATCCGGACATGAGGCACCTCGTGAACGTCAGCGAAGACACCGGTCGACACCGGGTGCCCCGACAACGCGGCCCAGGTGGCCTCCCCCACGAACGCCAACGCGTTCGCGGTGGGGACCACCGTGACATCATGTCCAGCCGTGCGCAGGCGACGCACCACCTCGCACGCCTTGTAGGCGGCAATGCCGCCCGCGACGCCCAAGACGATGCGTTGCACGACGTCGGCGCTCAGGCCAGATCGTCGGGGGCGAACGGATCGTCGCCGAAGTCGGGATCAGCCTCAGCTTCGGCGCGCGCAGCGGCTTCGGCCTCGGGATCGATCTCGTTGCACTCCAGCACGTCCGCGGCAATCTCGCGCAGGGCGATCGTCAGGGGCTTTTCCTGAACGGTCGTCTCCACGAGCGGGCCCACGTTTTCCAGGAGGCCTTCGCCCAACTGGCTGTAGTACGCGTTGATCTGCCGCGCGCGCTTGGCGGCGAACAGGACGAGACGGTACTTGGAATCGACCTTGCTCAGCAGGTCGTCGATCGGAGGATTGGTGATCCCCTCAGGAACTTGGGTGCTCAACGTCCACCTTCTGTTGCGTATCGAGGTTACAAACCCAAGAAGTCTACCAGTTCGGCCACGGCCCGGTTCACAACGTCGTTGACGATGATCCGATCGAACTCGCCCTGCGCGGCTGCCAGTTCGATGCGGGCGGTCTGCAGACGTCGTTCCACCTGGGCTGCCGACTCGGTGCCACGGCCTTCAAGGCGCTCGACGAGGGTGTCCCAGTCGGGCGGAGCCAAGAAAACGTACTGGGCCGTGGGCAATGTCTCACGGACCTGCCTGGCGCCTTGGAGATCGATCTCCAAGATGACAGGGCGCCCCTCGCCTTGCACCGTGAAGACCGGGGCCGACGGGGTGCCGTAGCGATGCTTGCCGTGGACGGTGGCCCACTCCAGCATCCCTCCGGACGCGATCAACTGGTCAAACTCGGTTTCGGAGCGGAACAGGTAGTCGACGCCGTCCACTTCCCCCGGGCGCGGGGCTCGGGTCGTTGCCGACACCGAGACCCACACTTCCGGGTGGAGCTTTCGCAATTGTCGCACCACGGTTCCCTTGCCCACACCTGCGGGCCCTGAAATAACCGTGATGCTGCCGCTCACTTGAATTCAGCCTTCAGGCCCGCCAACTGATGACGGCCCAAGCCACGAATACGGCGGTTGGGGGCGATGTCAAGACGCTCCATCACGCCCGTGGCGCGCTTCTCACCCACACGTGGCAAAGACTTCAACAGATCCAGCACCTTCACGTGGGCAAGGACGTCGTCATCAGCCGCCTGATCGAGAGCCTCCGAGAGGGACAGCGCCCCGGTTCGGACCTTGGCCTTCAACTCGGCCCGCACGCGACGAGCCTGGGTGGCGGCCGCGCGAGCGGCCTGGAGTTGTTCGGTGGTCAACTGCGGAATCGACACTATTTCTCCAACGTTCGGAGGGACTCAATGCGCACCAACCGGGCGGCTGGTAGTGGGAATCGTAGCAACTCAGACGCCAACATAGGACGCCACTTTTGCCCGCAACGCTGCCGGGTCGGGACCAGCTTGAAGAATCGCGCGTCCGACCATCGGTAACACCTTGTCGTGGGCGGGACCAAACATTCCGCTCAGATCCTCCATCCGGCCCCCTTGTGCTCCGATTCCTGGGACAAGGATGGACGCGTTGAACTCGGAGAGATCGCATCCCAGGGCATGGTGGGTGCCGCCCACCACGAGTCCGATGGCCCGGGTACGCGCCCGGGAGTTGAGCTCGATAGCGGCGTCGATGATCTCTTGCACCACCGATCCCTCGCGCCCCAGGGCGAGTTGAACCGATGCGCCCTCGGGGTTGGAGGTGCGGGCGAGCACGTAGACGCCACGATCGAAGGCGATCGCTCGTTCGAAGGCGGGCGTCAAGGCGTCGAAGCCGAGGTAGGGCGACAAGGTGACCGCATCGCCTGCCAGCGGCGATCCGGGAGCCAGATACGCCTCCGCGTAGGCCGCCATCGTCGAGCCGATGTCGCCTCGCTTGGCGTCAACGATGCTGAGGGCACCCGCGGCCGCGATGTCGCCCAGCACACGCTCCAAGACGGCTATCCCCGCCGACCCATACACCTCGAAGAAGGCGGCCTGCGGCTTGAAGACCGCCACCGACTCCCCCAGTGCCTCCACCACGATGCGGCAGTAGCGCTCCAGGCCGTCGGCGTTCAGCGGCAGATCCCAAGCTGACAGCAAGGCGGCGTGGGGGTCGATCCCCACGCACAGATTCCCGCGTTGGGCGGTCACCGCGCTCAAGCGCTGATGGTAGGTACTCATCGGACCTCCTCGTTGATGGCCGCGATCAAAGCGGGCCCGCTATAGATGAAGCCCGTATAAATCTGCACGAGGCTTGCCCCGGCGTCCAGCAGCGCGACCGCATCGTCGGCGTTCATCACCCCTCCAGAACCGATGATCGGCAACGCACAGTGTCGGTTGACGTAGCGCACGACCTCCCGTGCGCGCGCCGTCAACGGTGCGCCGGAGAGGCCCCCCTCCTCGTGGGCGAGGTGTCGATCCGGTGCGGCGAGCCCGTCGCGGGCCAAGGTGGTGTTGGTGGCGATGATGCCTGCTGCCCCGGCTGCCTCCGCGGCGGCCACCACCTCGTCGATCTGCGCCCAGGTGAGGTCGGGAGCCACCTTGACGAAGATCGGCACGGGCGCCCCGGGGGTCACCTGTCGCGCTCGGGTGGTCAACGCTGCAACGAGATCAGCCAGTGCGCCGCCGTCCTGCAGGGAACGCAGGCCGGGCGTGTTGGGGCTGGAGACGTTGACGGCGATGTAATCAGCGTGCGGGCTCACCTGGTCGAAGGAGGCCAGGTAGTCAGGAATGGCCTGCTCGAGCGGGGTCGTCTTCGTCTTGCCCAACGAGATCCCCACAGGGATGCCCGCCGCGCCGTTCCCGCGCAGGATGCCCGCCACCGCGAGACGGTTGGCCATCGCCTGCGCGCCCGCATTGTTGAAGCCCATGCGGTTCACCAGCCCCGAGGACGCTGTCGCCCGGAACACGCGCGGGCGGGGGTTGCCCGGCTGCGCGTGCGCGGTGACGGTCCCGAGTTCGGCAAACGCGAACCCGAGGTACTGCCAGGCCAAGACCGCGCGGGCGTCCTTGTCCATGCCTGCGGCCAGCCCAACGCGTCCGGGGAACCGAACCCCCGCCACCGTCACGGGCTCACCCGTGGTGCGGGTGAGCATCCCCACGAGGTGGCGGGCACAGGGCAGCGAACCCAACACTGACAGCCCGGCAATCATGTCCTCGTGGATGGCCTCCGGATCGCCCCGGTGCGCGCGGAACAGAACCGGGCGCAGGAAACCCGCGTACCCGTCGCGCACCAGCGCCGTCATCGCGCCGCGGCCTGGTCGGATCCGGCAGCGAGTTCGGCGTCCACTGCCGCGTTCCACGACTGCAATGACCTGACCCCCACCTCACCGGCGTTCGCGCTCTCGATGCCCTGGACGGCCGCTGAAAGGCCCTGCACCGTCGTAATGGAGGGGATGTCGCGCAGGATGGCGGCCGAGCGGATCGACCAACCGTCGCGGCGAGGCTGACCGTCCGCGCTGGCACCTTGGGGAGTGTTGAAGATCAGGTCGATCTCCCCGTTCATGATCGCGGTGACGACGCTGGGGGTTCCGTCCGGCCCATCGCCTTGGTGTGCCTTGCGCAGGACGGTCACGTCCACCCCATTGCGGCGCAGAACCTGAGCGGTGCCTGCCGTCGCCACGATCCGGAAACCGAGATCCGCCAGGCGCTTCACCGGGAAGATCGCGTGGCGCTTGTCCCGGTTCGCGATGGAGACGAACGCGGTCCCTCCCGAGGGAAGGCCGCCGTAGCTGCCCGTTTGGCTCTTGGCGAAGGCCGTGCCGAAGGTGGCATCCAGCCCCATCACCTCGCCGGTGGACTTCATCTCCGGGCCAAGCAGCGAGTCGACGTTCTCCCCGTCGCTGGTACGGAAGCGGTTGAACGGCATCACGGCCTCCTTGACCGCGATCGGGGACGCCTCCACGACGGTGGCGCCGTCCCCCTCGGGCCGCAGCATCCCTGACGCGCGCAACTCGGCGATCGAGGAGCCCAGCATCACGCGGGCGCAGGCCTTGGCCAGTTGAACCCCGGTGGCTTTCGACACGAACGGCACGGTGCGTGAGGCCCGGGGGTTGGCCTCCAAAACGAACAACGTGTCGCCTTGGAGGGCGTACTGGATGTTGATCAGGCCCCGGACCCCGACACCGGCGGCGATTGCCTCCGTGGACGCCCGGATGCGCTCGACTGCATCGGCACCAAGGGTGATCGGGGGAAGGGTGCATGCCGAATCACCCGAATGGATGCCCGCCTCCTCGATGTGCTCCATGACGCCGCCCAGGTACAACTCGGTGCCGTCATACAGTGCGTCGACGTCGATCTCGATGGCGTCGTCGAGGAAACGGTCCACCAGCACCGGCTGCTGTGGAGTGATGAACGTCGCACGCTCGATGTATCCGGTCAGCGCGTCATCGTCGTAAACGATCTCCATGCCGCGGCCGCCCAAAACGTAGCTGGGACGCACCAGGACGGGGTAGCCGATCCGGTTGGCGATCTCGATGGCCTGACGCGCCGATTGCGCCATGCCGTAGCGGGGAGCCGGCAGGCCAGCGGCGGCCAACACGTCCCCGAACGCGCCCCGCTCTTCGGCGAGGTTGATCGCCTCGGGGGAGGTCCCCACGATCGGCACCCCGTTGTCCTTCAGCGCCTGAGCGAGCTTGAGGGGGGTCTGCCCGCCGAGTTGGACGATGACGCCCGCCACCGGTCCCGCGGCCGCCTCGGCGTGGTACACCTCCAAGACGTCTTCCAGCGTCAACGGCTCGAAGTACAACCGGTCCGAGGTGTCGTAGTCGGTGGAGACCGTCTCAGGGTTGCAGTTGACCATCACCGTCTCGTACCCGGCCTCGCGCAGCGTGAGCGCGGCGTGGACGCAGGAGTAGTCGAACTCGATGCCCTGTCCGATGCGGTTCGGCCCCGAACCCAGGATCAGGACCGCCGGCTTGATGCGGGGCTCCACCTCGGTCTCCTCGTCGTAGGACGAGTAGTGATAGGGGGTCCGTGCCGCGAACTCGGCCGCGCAGGTGTCGACGGTCTTGAAGACAGGGCGGATGCCCAGCGCCCAGCGCACCCCGCGGACCACGTCGGCGCTGGTGTGTCGCAGCGACGCGATCTGCGGGTCGGACAAGCCGATCCGCTTGGCGGCATGCAGCAGGGCGGGGGTCAGCGCGTCAGCCTGCTCGACGCGGCGAGCCACCTCGAGGATCTGGACCACCTGATCCACAAACCACGGGTCGATGCGGGTGGCCTCGTGGACCTGCTCGGCGGTCGCCCCAGCACGCAGCGCGGCCATGACGACCTGGAGGCGTCCGTCGTGGGGGCGAGAGGCCCGCTCCAGCAAGGTGTCGACGTCGTCGGTGATCGGTGTCGCGAAATCGAAGGGGGCCTTCGGATCCTCCAAGGAACGCAGCGCCTTGTTCAGGGCTTCGGCGAAGTTGCGCCCGATCGCCATCGCCTCGCCCACGGACTTCATGTGGGTGGTGAGGGTCGAATCGGCGGTCGGGAACTTCTCGAACGCGAACCGTGGAACCTTGACGACCACGTAGTCCAGCGCGGGCTCGAAGGACGCCGGGGTCTCCGCGGTGATGTCGTTGGGGATCTCATCGAGGGTGTACCCCACCGCGACCTTGGCAGCGATCTTGGCGATCGGGAAGCCGGTCGCCTTGGACGCCAACGCCGAGGAGCGCGACACGCGAGGGTTCATCTCGATGACGATCATCCGCCCGTTGTCGGGGTTGATCGCGAACTGGATGTTGCAGCCGCCCGTGTCGACGCCGACCTCACGGATGATCGCGATGGCGACGTCACGCATCGCCTGATATTCGCGGTCGGTCAGCGTCATCGCGGGGGCGACGGTGATGGAGTCGCCGGTGTGGACGCCCATCGGGTCCAGGTTCTCGATCGAGCAGACGATGACGACGTTGTCGGCCTTGTCGCGCATCACCTCCAGTTCGTACTCCTTCCAGCCGAGGATCGACTCCTCGACCAGGATCTCGTTGACCGGCGACGCGGCCAGGCCGATGGCGGCCATTTCGCGCAGTTCGTGCTCATCGTGGGCGAACCCGGAGCCGACCCCGCCCATGGTGAAGGAGGGACGCAGCACCAGCGGGTACCCGAGTTGGTCGGCGGCGGCCATCACCTCCTCGAGGCTGTGGGTGAGCACCGAGCGTGCCGATTCAGGATTGACCCCGGGAATGACGAGCCCATCGACGATGGCCTTGAACTTCTCTCGGTCCTCGCCACGCTGGATCGCATCAAAGTTGGCGCCGATCATCTCCACGCCGTAGCGCTCCAGGACGCCGGACTCATGCAGGGCGACGGCCGTATTCAGGGCCGTCTGCCCACCAAGCGTCGGCAAGATCGCATCGGGTCGCTCTGCGGCGATGACCTTCTCCACCATCTCCGGGGTGATGGGCTCCACGTAGGTGGCGTCGGCGAACTCGGGGTCGGTCATGATCGTGGCGGGGTTGGAGTTCACCAAGACGACCCGGTACCCCTCCTCGCGCAGGACGCGGCAGGCCTGGGTGCCCGAGTAGTCGAACTCGGAGGCCTGACCGATGACGATCGGCCCCGAGCCGATCACCAGAATGCTCGAAATATCGGTGCGCTTGGGCATCAGGCGTTCTCTCCCGTCGTGCGGTGGGCGTCCATGACCTCGATGAAACGGTCGAACAGGTAGGCGGAGTCGTGGGGGCCGGCTGCGGCCTCGGGGTGGTACTGAACCGAGAAGCCGAGCACCGTCCCGTCGGCGTCGGTGAGTTCGAGACCCTCCACGACGTCATCGTTCAAACACACGTGGCTGACGCGGGCAGCGCCCCAACGCGTCGGCGTGTCGTGCTCCAGCGGCGCGTCCACCGCGAACCCGTGGTTCTGCGCGGTGATCTCGACCTTGCCGGTACGACGATCTTGGACGGGCTGGTTGATCCCGCGGTGCCCGTACTTCAGCTTGTAGGTGCCAAACCCGAGCGCCCGTCCGAAGATCTGATTACCGAAGCAGATCCCGAAGTAGGGCAGGCCCGCGTCCAAGACGCCAGTCAGCAAGGAGACAGCCTCATCGGCGGTGCCCGGGTCCCCTGGCCCGTTGCTGAAGAAGACACCGTCGACGCCCAACGCCGTGATGTCGTCCAGGGTTGCCGTGGCGGGCAGGACGTGCACCTCGATGCCCCGACGCGCCATCAGTTCGGGCGTCATCTCCTTGATGCCCAGGTCGATCGCAGCCACCTTGTGCGTCCGCGTCCCCTGGGCGGGGATCACGACGGGAGCGGTCAGCGTCACGTCGGCGACCAGGTTGGCCCCGGACATGCGTGGCTGTTCCAGCACCCGTTGCACAAGAACGTCGGGGTCCAGTTCCGTCGTCGAGATCGCGGCTCGCATGGAGCCGCGTTCGCGCAGGTGGCGTGTGAGGGCCCGCGTGTCGAGTTCGCAGATGCCTACGACGCCTTGGGCGCGCAGTTCCTCATCCAGGCTGCGGTTGGAGCGCCAGTTCGAGCGGACGCGGGAGGCGTCCCGGACGACGTAACCCGCGACCCAGATGCGGCGCGATTCGTCGTCCTCGTCGTTCCAGCCGGTGTTGCCTATCTGGGGGGCGGTCGCCACCACAATCTGGCGACGGTAGGAGGGATCGGTGAGGGTCTCTTGATAGCCCGTCATGCCCGTGGAGAACACGGCTTCGCCGAAGGTTTCCCCGGTGGCCCCGAAGGACGAACCACGGAAAAACCGACCGTCCTCCAGTACGAGCAGTGCGGGGGTGTCGGTGCGTTCCATGGTTGCGTCCCTTCTCATCCTTGGGCCGGGTCCCCCGTCGGGTCCGGAGCCGAGTGGCTGACGTCGCTACCGCCGGACGCGGTGGACGTTGATGGTGTCGAATGGCCCGTTGCCGCAGCGTCGTCCGTTGCGGTCTCCGACGCCTCAGCGGCTGCGGAGTCGGGCGTGCGTCGTCGCAGCACGTCGGTGGCACGCGCCAAGACAGCATTGACGAACGCCGGGGAGTCGTCGGTCGACAACTCCGCAGCCAGGTCGACCGCCTCGGCGATCGCTACCCGCTGCGGGGTGTCGGTGTGCATCATTTCGTAGATTGCGATGCGCGCCAGGTTACGGTCGACCCGGTTCATGCGGTCGAGCGTCCACCCATCGGCGAGGCTGTCGACCAGCACGCTGTCGATCACCTCGGCGAATTCGAGATAGCCGTTGACCAGGTCGATCGTGAACGGGCGCACCGGCGGCTCGGCCAGCGCAACCCGATCCGCGAGGGTTTCGACAGTCGGCCGTTCCCGCAACTCGCTCTCGAACAAGATGTCGAGAGCGCGTTTGCGAGCCTTCGTCCGGGGCGAATTGTCGCGGTTCGCGATCCGGCCGTGCGGGGGAAGAGCGGGCTCGGTCACCCGTTGATCCGGCCGAGGTAGCTACCGTCGCGGGTGTCGACCTTGACCTTGGTGCCAGCCTCGATGAACAGCGGCACCTGGATCTGCTTGCCGGTCTCCAGCGTGGCGGGCTTGGTACCCGCGGAACTGCGGTCGCCTTGGAGGCCGGGTTCGGTGTAGGTGATCTCCAACTCGACCGAGGCCGGGAGTTCGATGTAGAGCGGGTTTTCGTCGTGGAGCGCGACCATGGCGTTCTGGTTCTCCAGCATGTAGTCGGCCGCATCGCCGACCGTGTCCGAGGGGATGCTCACCTGCTCGTAGCTGGTCGTGTCCATGAAGACGTAGGAGTCGCCGTCGTTGTAGAGGTACTGCATCTCGCGGCGGTCCACCTGGGCGCTCTCGACCTTGGTGTCGGAGTTGAACGTCTTGTCCACGACTTTGCCGCTCAGCACGTGCTTGAGCTTGCTGCGCACCACCGTGTTGCCCTTGCCAGGCTTGTGGTGCTGGAACCAAATGACCTGCCACAGCTGGCCATCGAGGTCGAGGACCGTGCCGTTCTTGAGGTCGTTGGTCGAAATCGTGGGCATGGAGTGTCCTTCCGGCGTGACGTTTCCGACGGGCCACTCTACCGGATGCCGGGCCTCGTGCGTCCCCGTGACCCCTGTGTGGCGTCGGTCCTTCCTCAGATTAGGTGCGCGGGACGCCGGGCCTCTTCCTCTGCCCCAGATCACGCAACAACCGATAGCGCGCCTCGGCGTGCGGAACGCTGACCTCGGTCATGGCATCGGCCAGACTCTCGTTGCCAGTGGCGCGGACGCCGTCGATGGCACCCTGAACGTCCTCAGGGGAGCGGTTCTGGCTCAACTTGTCCTTCGCTTCGACGCGGGTGATGCGCAGTTCGATGCCGACGATGGCGCGCAGCATCTTCTCCACGGCATCCGGATCGACCAGATCCAGGTCGGCGCCGTGCCGCGATGACAGTTGGCGCGAGGCGGCGAGCACCCAGGCGGGATCCTCGTGGATCACCAGTGGCCCGTACGCGTGCACGGTGGCGTAGTTCCAGGTCGACACGCCGGGTGAGGCCTGCTGGGAGGAGAACCAGTCCGCGTGAATGTAGCCCTCGGGCCCCGAGAGGATCGCCAAGGCCTCCCCCAGGTACGGGCGCTTCCACAGGGGGTTGACGCGTGCCACGTGGAAGATCAGGGAGCCCCAACCCTCACCTTCAGCGTCGGGGCGCCACAGGAGCGGCAACAGCGTCGCCGCCGGGCCGTCCTCGTGCGCGGTCACGACTTGGGCCGTGGTCGCCGCCTGGAGCAGTTCCGTCACCCGTGCGGGGTTCATGGCGAAGTGCCGGGGAATGTACATCAGCGCGTCAACTCCTTATATGTCGCCCGCAGCACCGCCTCATCGGGTGCCTGCGCGATGAACGGCGACCCGACCTCGTCCAACAAGACGAAGCGCAGCGCATCGCCTCGGGTCTTCTTGTCCAGGCTCATCGTGGCGCGCAGATCGTCGTAGGCCGCGGGATCGTAGGTGGTGGGCAACCCCACCGAGGTCAACAGGCGCTGGTGGCGCTGCACGAACGCCTCATCGGCGTGACCCAGGTTGCGCGAGAGCAGCGCCGCAAACACAACGCCGACCGACACCGCATACCCGTGCCGCCACCTGAAATGCTCGCGCCTTTCAATGGCGTGCCCGAGGGTGTGCCCATAGTTGAGCAGTTCGCGCCCCACGTGTGTGCCGTGGCTGGTTGCCTCGCGCAGGTCACCGCTCACCACGCCCGCCTTGACGTGCATGGACCGGGTCACCGCCTCGGCCAGCGCATCGGAGGCGGGATCGAGCATGGCCGCCGGATCGTTCTCCACCAGTTCCAGGGTGCGCTCATCGGCGATGAGACCGTGTTTGATCATCTCGGCCAAGCCGCCGCGCAGGTCGTCGACGGGGAGGGTGGCGAGCACGTCGAGGTCGGCCAGCACCGCAGCCGGCTCCCAAAACGCCCCCACCAGGTTCTTGCCGGCTGGCAGGTTGATCCCGGTTTTGCCCCCCACGGCGGCATCCACCATGGCCAGCAAGGTGGTGGGCACCGACACGTAGCGGACGCCGCGCAGCCACGTCGCCGCGACAAAGCCCGCCACATCCGTCGTGGCACCGCCACCAAACCCGACGACCGAGTCGCTGCGAGTGAAACCCGCCCCGGCCAGGGCATCCCAACAATCGGCGAGGAAACTCGTCGTCTTCGCCGCCTCTCCCGGCGGTGCCGCCAGGAGCAGCACCTCGGCGTCCACCTGCCCCGCGAGCGCCTCCGCCTGGTCGCTGAGTTCGACCGGATGGATCAGCGCCACCCGATCACTGCTTGCCACCAGGCCGGGCAGCAGAGCCGTCGCCCCACGGCCCACGGTGACGTCGTAGGGCCGCTCCGCGGCAACAGGGACGGTCTCGAGGGTCGAACTCATGCTTCCTCCAATGCGGCGACGATCACGTCAACCAGAGCGTCGGGTTCGCGTCCGTTGGTGTCGACCGACACCGTAGCCAGTGAGGCATACACGGGCGTGCGAGCCTTCAGCAAGGCAATCAAGGTGCCCCGGATGCCCCCACCGGCGAGCAGCGGACGCCCTTGGTCCAACCCGATGCGCGTCACGGCGTGATGCGCATCCACCTGCAGCCAGACGGTGGGCACCCCATCGAGCGCCTCGGCGATCTGCGGGGTCAGCGGTGCGCCCCCACCCAAGCTCACCACGCCTGAACCCGTCAGGAGTTCGAGTGTGACGGTGGCCTCCAGCGCACGGAAGGCGTCCTCGCCGTCATCGGCGAAGATGTCGCGGATGCTGCGGCCTTCGCGCTCCTCAATCACGGCGTCCACATCGACGAACGGGACGTCGAGCCGCTGGGCCAGCAAGGGCCCTAGCGTTGACTTGCCACTCCCGGGGGCGCCGATCAGCGCGATGGCGCTCACGCGAGCCGCCGGGCCGCCAGCCGGTCGAGGTAGGCCTGGTGGTTGCGGGAGGTCTCCCCCAGCGAATCACCGCCGAACTTCTCCAGCATCAGTTCGGCGAGCACGAGAGCCACCATGGCCTCGGCCACCACACCCGCGGCGGGCACCGCGCAGACGTCGGAGCGCTGATGGTGGGCCGCGGCGGGCTCCAAGGTGGTGGTGTCGACCGTCCGCAGGGCGCGCGGCACGGTGGCGATCGGCTTCATCGCGGCACGGACCCGCAGGAGTTCGCCGGTGCTCATGCCACCTTCGGTGCCCCCGGATCGGTTGGAGACGCGGGCGATGTGCTCGCCGTGGAGCACCATCTCGTCGTGGGCGGCGGACCCGCGCGTGCGCGCCAGGGCGAAACCGTCGCCGATCTCCACGCCCTTGATCGCCTGGATCCCCATGAGCGCCCCGGCCAACCGGGCATCCAGCCGCGTGTCGCCTTGGGAATGCGACCCGATGCCAGGAGGCATACCCGTCACGACGACCTCGACGACGCCACCCAGCGTGTCTCCAGCCGCCTTCGCCGCATCGATCTCTTCCAGCATCCGGGCCGAGGATGCGGGATCGAAACACCGGACCGGATCGGCGTCGATCGCGTCCCGGTAGGCAACCGTGGGCACCGCAGTGCCCTGGCTGACGACCGGACCGATCTCAACGACGTGGCTGACCACACCGATCCCGTACGCCTGCTCCAAGAAGTTGGTGGCGACACGACCCAGCGCCACCCGCGCAGCGGTCTCGCGCGCGGACGCCCGCTCAAGGATGGGACGTGCCTCGTCCCAGTCGTACTTTTGCATGCCCGCCAGGTCCGCGTGCCCGGGACGCGGCCGCGTCAACGCCGCATTGCGGGCTTGGGCGGCCAAGACGTCCTCATCGACCGCGTCGGGGGCCATGACGGTCTCCCACTTGGGCCATTCGGTGTTGGCGATCATGATCGCCAACGGCGAGCCCAGCGTCTCGCCGTGGCGCACGCCGGTCAGCAACGTGACCTCGTCGACCTCGAACTTCATCCGGGCGCCTCGCCCCACCCCCAGTCGTCGGCGACGCAACGCATCGGCGATGTCGGCGGTGGACACGGACACGTGGGACGGAATGCCCTCCAGGGTGGCGACCAGCGCCCGCCCATGAGATTCCCCCGCCGTTAGGTAACGCAGCATGTCGGCAACTTTGCCACAGGGGCCGAGGCGGACCGCACCCGGGGCGAGGTGCGGACGCCCCTTAGCGCCCGTTCAGCACTTGTCGGAGGTCTTGCAGAACTCCTGGAACTTGGCCACCGCCGCCTGATGCTGCTCGTAGGTGTCGCTGAACACGGTCTCCCCCGTATCCAGGTTGACCACGACGAAGAAGAGCCAGTTCCCCTCGGCCGGGGTCACGGCCGCTTCCATCGCATCCTCCGAGGGCGACGTGATGGGCGTGGGGGGCAACTTGCCTGCGTTCTTGTCCAGGTAGGTGTTGTAGGGGGAGTCGATCTTGCGCTCTTCAGGGCTCGTGGTGACCCTGCCGGTGATGTTGTTGGCGTAGGCCACCGTGGCATCCGATTCCAGCTTTTGGCCCTTGGCGAGACGGTTGTAAAACACTCGCGCGACCTTTTGCCGGTCCTCGGTGGTCATCGCCTCCCGCTCCACCAGGCTGGCCATCACCAACGCGGTGTAGGGGTCTTTGGCCGGGGAGTTGGTGGCCTGGGTGACCCAGTCGTTGCGTTCCACCACCTTGTTGAAGTTGTCCACGGTCACCTTCATGGTGCCCAACGCGGTCGGGGTGCTGCCCAACTCGTAGGTGTCGGGGAACAGGAAACCGTCGACATTGCCCTTGCCCCACGCGGGGAGCCCGAGATTCCCGGGGGCTGCGGCGATCGCCTGGAAGTCGGCCACCGGCAGCTTCGTCGCCGCCGCCATAGCCGCCAGTTGCTCGCTGGTCCGTTGCCCTTCGCGCAACTGCATCGTGTTACGGACCAGGTTGTTGGAATCCAGCAGCGCGTCGAACGCGGCCATCACCGACATCTGCGTTTTCAGGTTGTACTGCCCCGCTTGCACACGCGAGGACTCATCGGGCCGGGATTGGGCGTACCGACGAAACGCGTCGGAGGATTTGACGACGTCCTTGTCCTGCAAGAGCTTGCCGACAGCCGTCATCGAGGCGCCGCGAGGGATCTCTACCTGGATCGGATCGACGCCAGTCCCGATGTAATCGTCCTTCGTGCGGAACGACATCCAGGCGTCCCACGCCTTGCCTCCCACGAACCAGATGCCACCGAAGACGATGACGAGCGCCAAGGCGACGGCGATCCAGCCCTTCGCCCGGTGCTTGACCTCGGGGAAGTCCCACTCCCCGGTCTCGGGATCCCGAAGCCGGGGCTCGCGCGCGCGTCGAGGTTTCATCGGAGATTCCTTCCATCGATGCGCTCGCCGACGCGGGCCATCGCCACCCGTTCGCCATCGAGCGCCTGGTTCAAGATTGCCACGGCGGCAGCCTGGTCGATCACGGAACGCTGCGTGCGGCTGGAGCGCCCCGCATCGTGCAGTTGTCGCGTGGCCGTCACCGTCGTGAGTCGTTCATCCACCAGCCGCACCTCCAGGTCGGGGAACAGCCGCGACACCAGTTCGGCGCCGTCACGCGCCATCGCGGCTGCCTCGCCTTCACCGCCACGAAGGTGCCGCGGCAACCCCAGGTAGGCCACCACGGGCTCGTACTCGGCGACGATGGCACGCAGGCGTTCAGTGACGACGCGCCGGTCCGACGCTGGAGTGATCGTCTCGACGGGGTAGGCCAAGACGCCCGCGGCGTCACACGCGGCGACCCCGATACGCGCCTTGCCCCAGTCCAGCCCCAACCGGACCCCGTAGGTGCCGTCGGTCATGACTGCGGCAACGCCGCCCGGATCGCCGCCAACGCCTCATCGCTGCGGGAGGCATCCGCGCCGCCGCCTTGGGCGAGATCATCCTTGCCGCCGCCCTTGCCCCCCAGTTGGGCCGCCCCGAGCCCCACCAGCCGACCAGCCGCAGCACCCAATTCGCGGGCAGGCCCGGTCGTGGCAACGACCAGCGCAGGCTTGGCGTCGCCGCCGATCAGGGCGATCACGGCTGGCTGAGCGGCGAGCTTGTCCCGCAGCGCCATGGCGAGGGTGCGAGCATCCCCGCCCGAGACTCCCGGGAGGCGCGTGCCGATGTACGTCACCGCTCCGGCCTGGACCCCCGCCGCCACCAAGGCGTCAAGGTTGCTGAGCAGTTCGCGCTGCCGCAGGTCGGCAATCTGCTTCTCGGCGGCTTTCAACTGGCCCAGGAGCTTCTCCACCCGGTCGACCAGTTGGTCGGGTTGCGTCTTGAGGGTGTCTGCCAGCGTGCTGACCAGGGCCCGCTCGCTCGCGAACTGCGAGAACGCGTCGGTGCTCACCAGCGCCTCGACGCGACGGATGCCCGATCCGACCGAGCCCTCACCGATCAGATCGACCAGGCCGATCTGGGCGGTGCTGCGCACATGCGTGCCACCGCACAGTTCCCGCGACCAGGGGCCGTTGAGCTCGACCATACGAACGACCTCGCCGTACTTCTCCCCGAACATGGCCTGCGCGCCGAGCGCCTTCGCCTGGGCGAGCGGCATTTCGGTCGCCGTCACCGCAAAGTCGTCGCGGACGGCCTCGTTGACGATGCCCTCCAACTCCGAGCGCATCGTGGAGCTGAGCGCCTTATGCGCGTTGAAGTCGAATCGCAGGTACCCGGGCTTGTTGTACGAGCCAGCCTGGTGCGTCGCATCTCCGAGGAGTTGGCGCAGCGCCGCGTTGACCACGTGAGTAGCCGTGTGGGCCTGCGAGGCGCCAAACCGGGCGTCCGGGTCGACCTCGGCGCGGATCTCCGCGCCGGTGACCAGTTCGCCCTCGTTCACGACGGCCTTGTGCACCACGAGTCCCTGGACGGGACGCTGCACGTCCAACACATCGAGTTGGAGACCCGAGGCGGTCAACACGCCCGCGTCGGCGTCCTGGCCGCCCGCTTCGGCGTAAAACGGCGTCTCGTCCAAGATGACCTCGACGATGTCGCCGGGTCGCGCGCTGGTCACCAGTTCGCCGTTGGCGACGATACCGCGCACACGGCTGGTGACGTCCAACTCGGTGTAGCCCAGGAACGGCGTCTCGCCCGCGTCGCGCAACGTTCGGTAGGCGGCGACGTTGGCCGCGCCGCCCTTCTTGGCGCGGGCATCGGCCTTCGCGCGGGCCTTCTGCTCGCCCATGAGGCGAGTGAACTCGGCGCGATCCACCGCCAGGCCAGCCTCGGCGGCCATCTCCAACGTCAGGTCGATGGGGAACCCATAGGTGTCATGCAGTTGGAAGGCCTGATCACCGCCCAACGTGGAGGCGCCGGATTCCTTCGCCTTGGTGACGGCCACGTCGAAGATCTGCGTGCCCGCGGCCAGAGTACGGCGGAACGACTCCTCCTCGGCGTACGCCGACGACGACGTACGCGCCCACTCAGTGGCGATCTCGGGGTAGGACTCCTCCATCAACGCCTTGCTCACCGGCAACAACTCAGGCAGCACCGGATCGTGGACGCCCAGCAAACGCATCGCGCGCACGCTGCGGCGCAGCAGGCGGCGGAGCACGTAGCCGCGCGCCTCGTTACCGGGAGTGACGCCATCAGTCATCAGCATCAGACCGGAGCGCACGTGATCGGCGACGACCCGCATCCGCACGTCATCGTCGTGGTTGGTGCCGTAACGCTTCCCCGACAGCTCAGCGGCCTTCTCGATGACCGGGAAGATCTGGTCGATCTCGTAGAGGTTGTCCTTGCCCTGCATCAGGTAGGCGACCCGCTCCAGACCCATGCCGGTGTCGATGTTCGGCTTGGGCAGCGGACGCAGGACATCGAAGTCGTCCTTCGCGCGCACCGCAGACAACTCCTGCTGCATGAACACGAGGTTCCAGATCTCCAGGAACCGGTCCTCGTCCACCGCAGGACCGCCCTCAGGCCCAAACTCGGGGCCGCGGTCGATATAGATCTCCGAGCAGGGACCACCGGGGCCGGGGACGCCCATGTTCCAGTAGTTGTCCTTCAGATCGCGCAACTGGATGCGCTCAGCGGGCAGCCCCATCTGCTTCCACAGTTCGATCGCCTCAACGTCGCCGTCGGGGAAGTCGGGGTGGAAGCCGGGCCCCAGCACGGTCACCCAGACCTTGTCTCCGTCGAACCCGAGGCCACCGGATTCCTGCGATCCCGTGATGAGCCCCCAGGCGTGCTTGATCGCACCTTCCTTGAAGTACTCCCCAAAGCTGAAGTTGCCGTTCATCTGGAAGAACGTCCCGTGCCGCGTGGTCTTGCCGACTTCCTCGATGTCAAGGGTGCGGACGCACTTTTGGCAGCTAGTCGCGGTGTGGAAGGGGGGCGTCTCGGCGCCGGTGAAGTAGGGCTTGAATGGCACCATGCCTGCATTCACGAACAGCAACGTGGGGTCGTTGTAGACCAGGGACGCGGACGGCACCAGGGTGTGGCCGGCGCGTACGAAGTGGTCGAGGAACCGGCGCCGGATCTCAGCGGTCTTCATGACAGTTGTCTTCTTTCGTCCTTGGTCAGCAGGGCTGTCAGCTCGGACTGCTTCGCAGCCCGCGCCGCCGCATAGGAGGCGGCGAAGTCATCGACCCAGACCTTGGCCTGATCGGCCACGCCTTCGGCCTTGCGCTCCAACTCCTCGGCCATCCCTGCCGGTGTCAGTCGCCGATAATACTGCCGCCCCTTCACTGCGACGAACGCGGAGGCCGCGACGCCGGTCAGGAACCAGAACGTGCGGCTCATCGGGAACCGCTCACCTTGCTGGTGATGGCGGCGCGGAAGCCGTGCAGCGCGGACGCAAGCGCGATCAGGGGGCGGCCGAAAGCGGCCAGCCAGATCGAAGACAAGGTGGCCGTGTTCTCCGCGACGCGAGACGCATGCCCGCTCACCTTGGCGACATCAGCGGTCACCTTCTCCACCTCACTGGTGACTCCGCCGAGGCGGTCCAGTTCGGCATTGGCGGCTTCAACGGTGCCGTGGAGTTCGCTCAAGATCGGCGCCGTGGCAGCGTTCACGTCCTTGACCGCAGCCACGAGTTCGTCGAGCAATGTGCCGAGCTTCAGCAGGGGAATCGCGCACATGCCTACCAGGAGGACGAACGCACACGCGGCAATGAGTCCGGCGATCTCTGCGACAGTCATGCCCGCGAGCCTAGTGCAGGCCAGACAACGGGGAGCGGCCAGGCAAGGATCACGGTGGGCCCGTGACGGGTCAGTCCGCCGCAGAGGCGTCGTCGCGCCCGAGCAATGAGCGGATCGCTGCTAACCGTTCGGTGAGCTGCGCTTCGTTGCCGTGCTGGGTGGGCTCGTAGTACCGAGCCTGCGTCAGTTCGTCGGGCAGGTACTGCTGAGCGGCGACGCCATGCGGGAAGTCGTGGGCATACCGGTAGCCGCCCCCGTGCCCGAGCTTTTCGGCACCGGAGTAGTGGGCGTCGCGCAAGTGGGGCGGCACGCTGCCGGAGTGTCCTTGGGCGACGTCGGCCTTGGCTGCGGCAATGGCCCGGTACACCGCGTTCGACTTTGGTGCGGTGGCGCAGGCGACGGTGGCGTGGGCCAACGTGAGCTCGGCCTCGGGCAAGCCGATGAGCTGGACGGCTTGCGCGGCGGCCACGCAGGTCTGCAACACCGACGGCGCCGCCATCCCGATGTCTTCGCTGGCGGAGATGATGAGCCGTCGGGCGATGAAGCGCGGATCCTCGCCGCCCGCGAGCATGCGTGCCAGGTAGTGGAGCGCGGCGTCCACGTCAGAGCCACGCACCGACTTGATGAAGGCACTGATGACATCGTAGTGCTGATCCCCGTCTCGGTCGTAGCGCAGCGCTGCGCGGTCCACGGCCAACTCCACCGCTTCGGGCGTGATCGCGTCGGTGCCCAAGGCGGACGCCGAGGCTGCTGCTTCTTCGAGGTAGGTGAGGCTGCGACGGGCATCGCCCCCCGCCAGCCGCACCAGGGTCGCCCGGGCGTCGGCGTCGAGCGTGAACAGCCCGCCCTCGGGTGTGCGGAGCCCACGCTCATCGGTCAGGGCCCGATCCAGCAGGGCGTTGATGTCGTCGTCGGTCAGCGGCTTCAAGGTCAGCAGAAGCGAGCGTGAGAGCAGCGGGGAGATCACGGAAAAGGAGGGGTTCTCGGTGGTGGCAGCGATCAAGGTCACGAGCCGGTTCTCCACTGCGGGAAGCAACACGTCTTGTTGCGCCTTGTTGAAGCGGTGGACCTCGTCGACGAACAGCACCGTGCCGACCCCGCGTGCCAGATGCTGGCGAGCCGCATCCAACTCGGCACGCACCTCTTTCACGCCCGCGGTCACACCGGAGAGTTCGACAAAGCGTCGGCTGGTGGCATGAGAGACGACGGCGGCGATCGTGGTCTTGCCGACTCCCGGTGGCCCCCACAAGAAGACCGACATCGCCTGCCCGGAGGCCAGCCGACGCAGCGGCGAGCCTGGCCCCAACAGGTGTTGTTGCCCGACGATCTCGTCCAGCGACGTGGGACGCATCCGCACAGCCAAGGGACCTGCACCGTGCCCGGCGCCGGAGAGTGAACCGCCTGTCCGTGCCACCGCAGCCGCTTGTGCAGGATCGGGATTGCCAAACAGGTCGGTCACGTCTCGAGGTTAGCGGTCGGCCCCGACGGTTGCGCCGCCACCGTTTCCCTGAGGGCGATCACGGGGAGCGGGGCGATCACCACCCGCCACGAGGCCGAGCAACGGGGGTGAACTCCGACTCAACGAGCCGAAACCAGGGGCGGCGCCCCACCGTCAAGGTGACGCGCCGCCCCTGGAGCCATGGCAGACGATCAGGCCGAGGCGTCGGCCTTCGGCTCGGCGGCTGCCTTCTCCGCCTCGGGCTTGGCGTCGACGCCCGTCTCCTTGCGCTGGAGCGCCGAAACCGGCGCCGGGGCTCCGGTGAGCGGATCGGAGCCACCTCCGGACTTCGGGAAGGCGATCACGTCGCGGATGGTGTCGAAGCCGCCCAGCAGCATGACGAGCCGGTCCAGACCAAACGCGATGCCGCCGTGCGGCGGGGCCCCGAAGGCGAAGGCGTCCAGCAGGAAGCCGAACTTCTCCTGCGCCTCCTCAGCGTCGATGCCCATGACGGCAAAGACCCGCTCTTGGACATCGCGGCGATGGATACGGATCGAGCCTCCGCCCACCTCGTTGCCGTTGGCGACGAAGTCGTAGCCGTAGGACAACGCGGAGCCGGGGTCGGTGTCGAAGGCGGCCAACGACTCGGGCTTAGGCGAGGTGAAGGCGTGGTGCACGGCCGTCCACTTACCCTCCCCGACCGCGACGTCACCGGAGGCAACGGCTTCGGCGGTCGGCTTGAACATGGGCGCGTCCACCACCCACAGCAGAGCCCAATCGTTCGGGTCGAACAGATTGCAGCGGCGTCCGATCTCCAAGCGGGCTGCCCCCAGCAACTCCTGGGAGGTTTCCCGCGGTCCTGCAGCGAAGAAGATGGCATCGCCAGGGTTGGCGCCCATGGCTGCGGCAATGCCGTCGCGTTCGGCGTCCGAGATGTTCTTGGCGACGGGCCCACCCAGCGTGCCGTCCTCGCCCACCGTGATGTAGGCCAGCCCGCGTGCGCCACGCTGCTTGGCCCACTCCTGCCACGCATCGAACTGGCGACGCGGCAGCGACGCTCCCCCGGGCATGACCACGCCACCGACATAGGGGGCCTGGAACACACGGAAGGGCGTGTCGGCGAAGAACGAGGTGAGCTCGCGGATCGTGTTGCCGAAACGCAGATCGGGCTTGTCCGAGCCATAGTTGTCCATGGCGTCGTGCCAGGTCATCCGTGGCAGCGGCAGGGCTACGTCGACCCCGATGAGCTTCCAGCACGCGGCGATGATCCGCTCAGCGACGGCGATGACGTCGTCTTGATCGACGAAGCTCATCTCGACATCGAGTTGGGTGAACTCGGGTTGGCGATCGGCACGGAAGTCCTCATCGCGGTAACAGCGCGCGATCTGGTAGTAGCGCTCCATGCCAGCCACCATCAGCAGTTGCTTGAACAACTGCGGGCTTTGGGGCAGCGCGTACCATTTGCCAGGGTGCAGCCGTGCGGGAACCAGGAAGTCGCGGGCACCTTCGGGGGTGGAGTGCGTCAGGGTCGGCGTCTCGACATCGTAGAAATCAAGATCGTCGAGCACGTCGCGGATGACATGGGTGACCTTCGAGCGCAGCACGAGTGCGTCGTGCTGGCGCGGGCGCCGCAGATCCAGGTAGCGGTACTTCAGGCGGGCGTCTTCCCCGACGGTGGTGCGCTCGTCGATCTGGAAGGGTAGCGGCGCCGAGGGGTTGAGCACCTCGAGTTCGCGGATCGCCACCTCGACCTCGCCGGTGGGGATGGTGGGGTTCACATTCTCCGGGGTCCGCGCGTCGACGACGCCGGTCACCTGAATGCAGAACTCGTTGCGCAGGTCGTGGATGCCCGCAGAGGCCAGGTACTCGTCCCGGACGACGACCTGGCAGATTCCCGAAGCGTCTCGCAGATCGATGAAGGCGACCCCGCCGTGATCTCGACGCTTGGCGACCCACCCCGCCAGGGTGACGGTCGAGCCGACATCGGCGAGCCCGAGGGTGCCTGCGTTGCGCGTTCGCAGCATGCGTGTGTTCCTTTCTTCGCCCCGCATAGACGGTGCGGGCACGTCAGGCCAGCCTACCGCCGCCGCCATGGCCCCGGCGGCGGCAGGCGGCCCGAGCCCCCGTCAGGCGTTCGGGAGGACTGCGGTGCCCGCTCCGCGCGCCCGCGCGACGGCGGATACCCCGGCACCGACTGGCTCGAGGGAGTGATCCTCCACCGTGAAACCGTTGTCGGCGATGAGCGCGAGATCGTCGGCTGCCGCCTGGCCTTCTGCCGTGAGGTAGTCCCCCAGGAACAGCGAGTTCGCCGCATGCAGCGCGATCCCCTGCAGCCCGCGCAGATGGATCTCTCGGCCGCCCGCCAGCCGGATTTCCGTGTCGGGACAGGCCAGCCGGGCCAGCGCGACGATCGTGAGGCAACGCAGCGGGGTGAGCTCCCATTGTCCCGCCCGGGGCGTCCCATCGAAGGGGACGAGGAAGTTGATCGGGATCGAATCCGCACCCAGATCACGCAGCGCGAGAAGTGCCTCCACGATCTGGGCGTCCGTCTCCCCCAGCCCGACGATGAGGCCGCTGCACGCCGACACCCCCGCGCGCTTCACCTTCTCGATGGTCTCGACGCGATCGCTGTAGTGATGCGTCGAGACGATCTCATCATGATGGGACTCTGCGGTGTTGATGTTGTGGTTGTAGGCATCAATGCCAGCCTCCGCGAGTCGTTCGGCCTGCCCGTCGCGGAGGAGGCCCAGACATGCGCACAGTTCCACGTCGGGGTGCTCGTGCTTGAGCGCCTCGGCGATGCCAAAGACTCGTTCGATGTCGCGATCCATCGGGCCTCGCCCACTCGCCACCAGGCACACGCGCGCAGCCCCGCCCGCGATCCCGGCCTCTGCTTGGCGCACGGCCTCCTCGGGTTCCAGCCAGCTGTACTTGAGGATGGGTGCCTGTGAGCCCAAAGCCTGGGAGCAATAGCTGCAGTCCTCCTGGCACAGGCCTGATTTCAGGTTGACCAAGTAGTTGAGCCGGACGCGGCGTCCGAAGTGCTCGCGGCGCAGCAGGCTCGCGGCGTAGACCAGGTCGAGCACCTCTGACTCAGGAGTCTGCATGAGTTCCAGCGCGGTCGTCTGATCCAGGACCGCCCCGGCGCTGATATCGCGGGCCAAGCGCACATAGTCCCTCACCGCGCACCGGCCCGATCATCGGGGCGAATCCGGGCCACCAGGCGCCACAGCGAGGGCAGCAGCCCGGCGAGGGCGAGCACCTTGAGGGTGTCTCCGATCAGGAAGGGGACCACGCCCAGTTGGATGGCCATGCCCAGGTCGATCCCCAGGGACACCGCCAGCCAGGGGACACCGCATGCGTAGAGGATGAGCGTCCCCAATGCGCCCAGCGCCAGGGTCGTCCCGACGCGTCGATCGGCTTGATGGCGGGCGAGTTGCCCCACGACCCACGCCGCGATCACGTACCCGATCAGGTATCCGAACGTCGGGAACGCGACCCCCGAGTGACCATTCGCGAACACCGGTGCGCCCAGCATGCCGATGAGTACGTACAGCGCGGCGCTCAGCGTCCCGCGCAGAGGGCCCAGCGCCGCGCCGGTGGCCATGACGGTGAACGTGGAGAGGGCGATGGGAACCGGGGTGAAAGGCAGCGGAACAATCACGAACGCTGAAGCGGTGATGAGGGCGGTGCCTCCGAGCACGAGCGCGATGTCGGCCACCAGGCTCGCGTCGCGAGCGGTGGCGAGGTAGCGCGGTGGCGCGATCACCTGTGTGGACATAGAAGCCTCCTGAACGATGTTCATTGAACAGTGTTCAAGATAGCAGCGCGGCATCCCGCCCGTGGCCACCGGTAGAATCTGGCGGGTGCAGAGCCCGAAGCTGTCCCCCGACGATGTCGTCACCGCGGCACTGGACATCCTCGACCGGCAGGGGCTGCCCGACCTCACGATGCGCCGCGTGGCTTCGGCGCTCGACGTACAGGCCAGCGCGCTGTATTGGCACTTCCCCAATAAACAGACGTTGCTGGCCACCCTCGCCGACCGCATCGTGCTGGCCGGCCCACAGCCCCACCCGGAATCCGCCTGGGACAAGCATCTACGAGCCGAAGCATTCGCCCTCCGCGACGCCTTGCTGGCCCACCGAGACAGCGCCGAAATCGTGTCCAGTTCGCTCGCCCTCGGGCTCGGCGACAACCCCGCCCTCACGCGCCTGATCGCCGCCCTACGCAGCAGCACGTTCGACGCCCTCACCACACGCCGAGCGGCATCCACCCTGCTTCATTTCGTCCTTAGCCACGTCTCCTTGGAGCAGCAGCGACGGCAATACGACTCCCTGGGGGTGCGGCCCGGCCAGCCCACCCCCCTGCATCCCGACGTCACCGAGGCGGACTTCCGTTTCGGGGTCGACACCCTGATCGCCGGGCTGCAGCAGCGCGACACGACCCTGCTCCCGGCCTCCGCAGACCCGGGGGCTACGCCTTCGCGTGATGCAGGCGCAGCCACCGGAAGGGCCTGATCGCTGGCCCTCACGACGGCAGGTCGGTGGGCAGGAGGTTCCCCTCGGCGTCGAGTTCCAAGACGACGTCGAGGTGGATCCGACCCAGAAATCCCTGGTCATGGCTGACCACCACCAAGGCTCCGCGGTAGGCCGACAGTGCCGCGACCAGAGCATCGATGCTGGCCAGGTCGAGATTGTTGGTCGGCTCAGCGAGTCAGGAGGTAGGGGGTAGGGAAGGCAGGCGTACCTCATGTCCATGACCACCACTACTGACTCCATGCTCGAAGCCCCCGAACTCTCCACCTCGCTGGAAGCCTCGATCGCACGGCTCCGCGAGGTCGCGGACGACGACTGGACGCCGGCCATCGTCTACGGACGAGCGTCCCAGGACCGCAAGAAGCTCATGCGCTCGATCAACGACCAGCTGCTGGACTGCGTGTCCTGGTGCGAGCCCTTGCGCTGGTACCCGGACGTGATCGTGCGTGACTCCGACCGCTCCGCCTCCCAGTGGCGGAAGAAGATCCGCGAGGGCTTCGACGAGGTGATGGCCCTGATCGAGGAAGGCAAGCACGGCGGGTTCGTCACCTGGGAACCCTCCAGGGCCGCGCGTGACCTGGAGGTCTACGTGCAGCTGCGCAAGGCCTGCCGCCGAGCCAACGTCCTCTACCTCACCCACGGACGCGTGTACGACTTCACCCGATCGGATGACTCGTTTGCGATGGGCTGGGAGTTCTTACGGGCCGAAGCCGACGCGGACACGATGCGCGAACGCCAGTTGCGCACCGTGAAGCTCAATGCCGAGCGCGGCCGCCCCCACGGCCGTCTCCCGTATGGGTACCGGCGGATCTATGACCAGCTCACCGGGGTGTTGCTGCGGCAGGAGCCTGATCCGCACAAGGGCCAGATCGTCAGGGATGCGGCCCGTGACGTGCTGGCGGGTAAGTCGCTGCACTCGGTGGCGATGCGGCTCCAGGATGCCGGGGAGCCAACCCCGATGAAGTCCTGGACCGAGGCCCCGCGCGGGTGGGAGGCGAACACGGTCCGCCAGGTGCTGGAGAATCCCACGATCGCTGGTAAGCGGGTCTATCAGGGCGAGATCATCGGGGAGGCGCAGTGGGAGCCGCTGATCGATTGGGAGACGTTCCAGAGGCTTCAGCGCCTGTTCGCCGACCCCGGCCGCAGGGTCAAGGGCGGCGGCGGTACACAGGCGAAGACGCTGATGACCCACATCGCCAAGTGCCACTACTGCGGACGCCCCTTGAAGCGGGCCGTGCTGCGGCGGAAGAAGCAGGCGGATGCGGTGAAGTACTACTGCGGCTTCCGCGGCTGCTACAAGACGACCATCGCCCAGCAGGGCCTGGACGACTACGTCGAGGAGGCAGTGCTGGCCTGGTTCGAGAGACCTGAGAACCTCGCCCGGCTCACCGGCGACGACGGGGGCGAGTGGGTCGCGAAGGCCGATGCGGCGCAGGATCGCCGGGCGGCGTTGCAGACCCGGCTGGATGAAGCGATCGCCCAGTACACAGCCGGGGAGCTGAATCTGGACACGCTGACGAAGGTCGAACAGACCCTGCGTCCGCAGATTGCGGACGCAGAGCGGGAGCTGATCCCGCCGATTACCGACGCCCGCGTCAAGGCTCTGGTCACGGCCCCGGACCTGCGGGCGGCCTGGAGCGAGCTGTCACTGGCGGAGCAGCGGGCGATCATCAAGGCCGGGTTCGACATCCGTATCCAGCAAACGCAGAACCGCGGCCAGAACGCCTTCGAACCGGGCCGGGTGCTCATGGAGCCCCGCACCCGATGACCCGATGGCGGGCTGGTCACCGGGTGCGCCCACGCAGGGTGTTGCGCACCAGGGTGACCAGCTCGCTGCTCATCGGCGGGAACTGGGCCGCTGCCTCACGCGCAGCGGCCCGGATGCGTTCGCGCTCCGCCTCGGCGACGGTGCTCGCCGAAGCCTCCTCGGACTCGGCGTGGTCTCGATCGGTGGTCTGGGTCTGAAGTGTCCGGATGCTGCTCATACCTGTCAGGTACGCTCATACACCCGCGCACAGAAAAAAGCAACCACTGCATCTAGCCATCCAAACGGATGCGAGCTACTATATGTGCATGTTCAGTGCTGTCGTGCCCGTCAAGACCCCCAGGTCGGGGTCGGGCACGGGGGTGCCGATTCGGCACCCCCGTGACGGCCACCGCTCAGGCTTCACGGTGGGAGAAGTTTTCCCGCACCGTCCGCACCCGAACAGCGAGGGTTCCACGGTGCCTGCAAGTTGCCGTCACCGTCAGCCCGCCCCTATGTTCCACGGTGGTGCCATTTTGGCACCACCGTCAGACGTTGTTGACGGGGGTGAAAATTTTTCACCACCGTGCCCCGGTGCACGGTCCTGCAAATTTTGCGGGACCGCACACGCCCCGGCTGCGGCAGGCGAACGGTACCGGAAATTTTCCGGCCCCGTTGACCTTCCTCCGTCTCGCGCACGCAGGTGGCGTGGTGGTGCCGAATCGGCACCACCACAGCCCACCCACCTGGGGGGTGCCGGTGCCGCCACGGTAGCGGCACCGTAGTCGAACGGGCTGCGAAAATTTCCCGCCCCGTTCCACTCGGCGTCTCGCCGTGACCAACGGGTCCGCACATTTTGCGGACCCGTCCCCATGGCCGGGTGACGCGGCCGCCGATTCGGCGTACCCGTTGCGGGGTGTCACCGCGTGATCCCATGAGCACGGTCGATCTGGGCCAGCCGGATCGCGATAGCCTCATCCGCGGTGAGTTCCCCGGCCAGGTCCCGGCGGCCCAGGGCACGGTCGGCGTCGGTCTCCTCGGCCCCAGCCATCCGCTGCCCGGCCGTCACCTGCGCCTCGACCCAGTCGATACCGACCCGCGAGGCCGGTCCGGTACTGTCCATCGCGCCTGCTTCCTTCCTTTACCCCTCTGGTGCCGTGATTCTCCTGGTCGCTGTTCTCCCGAATCCCATAGGTACGGGGCGCTTCCGGACTGTTACGTTCAGAGGCTGCGGCCGGGCGGGTCACGGCGGTCCGGTCCGGACCTGCCCGGTGCCTGCCACGGGTCCTCCCGGCCGGGATTGCGGCCACCGGTCAGGCGGCGCAGCGCCCGCCTGGCCTTGGTCCGGGCCGGTTCGGGGGCGACCTGCTCCACGTAGAGCCTGCGCCAGCGCTGCTGCTGGTCCAGCTCCGCAGTGTCCACACCGGGCACTGTCGTGGCGGTGTCGATCATGGTCTGGGCATCGGCTTGCAGGAGCCGGAACGCCGGTGCCGTGACCGGGCCGAGATAGCCCGGCCGTGCCCGAGCCAGAGCGAAGACCTGCTCATACCGGGCCAGCCACGCCAGCGCCTCGCCCGGGGCCAGGCGGCGGGTCTGCTCGCCCTGGAGCACGTCGGCGGCCGAGACCGACCCTGCCGCCGACTCGCCGGTGGTGTCGTGGAGAAGCCGTTCGCGGGAGAACACCCGCACCCTGGTGATGAACGGCAACGCCTCCAGCGCGGCCACAACCTTTGGAGAGCCCGCCAATGCGGTCTCGTGCGCCTGTGGTGGGGTCCACCGGCCGATCCCGGGATACGCGGCCGCCAGCGCCCGCTGCTGGGCCGATAGGCGTGAGACCGCCGCCGGGGTCGCCACGGCGACGACTTCGACCCGGTACCCGGCCTCGGCGAACCGCGAGGCGGTGCCGGTGACCATCTCCGGGTCACGGAACGTGCCCTCCAACAGCACCGAGAACCGGTGTGCCAACGCATGATCGAGAGCGAGACGCACCAGTCCGCCCGAGACCGGTGCTGTCTTCTCCGGCATCGCCAAGGGTTCCTCGACCATCAACCGGGCGTAGTCCGGGTGGTACTCGCGTAGGTCATCCCCGGTGATCGGCACCAGGGTCGGGTCTTCTGCCAGGATCGCGTCCTGAGCGACGGTCTTACCCGCCGCCGGCTGCCCGCCCAGCAGCACCAGCCGCGGACTCTCTGGGGTCGGGGCGTAGTCGCCGAAGATGTCTTCACGGGCGATGTGCTCGAACTGCCACGCCAGCCACTGAGGGCTGTCGAACTCCGGCGCGGCCACCCCGTTCTGCCCCGTCGGTTAGGTCAGGGGCAGGTCGGTCAGGGCCTGCGCCTCGTGCACCCATGCCTGCTGCTGGGCGATCAGCCCGGCACGGTCGGCCGGGTCGAGGGCCTTGGTCTGCTGCTTGACAAGACGACGGCGGGCGGCCCAGTGCTCACGGGCACCGTCGTCGGTGGCCTCGCTCATGCGGGTGAGCAGGAGGGAGGAGAGCACGGTCGCGGCCTCACGCGTGATGTCATAGACCATCGCGTCCTCGACCAGCGCCTGGTCGTACCAGGCGCGCACAGAATCCGTGGACGGGGCCACCGGTGCTGTCTGACTCATCGGGCATCAACCTCCTACACCCTCCATTCTACCGTCTCGGCCGATCTCCGCACCGGTGTGGCTCCCGTGAACTCTCCGAGCCCGTGCACCCGCCTCGAAGACCGGACGGCGATACAGGCCCGCGTCGTCTTCCCGGTCAGGCTCTGAGTAGTGATCGGGCCGTGAGGAAGATCCCGCGCTGCCGGAACGCCCGCGGGCTTTCCCGGTCCGCATCCGCGCGGAAGATCGCGGGCACCGAGGGATACCAGGCCGTGGTGCGCCGTGCCGGGTCGAGAGCCCACACCGGTGCCGTCCAGCCGTCGCGCTCGGCCAGATGATCGGCCAGCGCCGCGAACGCGGCATCAAGCTCACCGGCTCCGGTCGGCTCCCGCTCGTCAACGAACGCCCCCGCCGAGTCCGACCGCACCGGTTTCCGCGGGCCCGGGCTTCGCCCGCGGACGCCGAGCAGAGTGCGTGAGCATAACCGGCTGGTAGTGTGGTGGGATACTCGTCGGCCGGTCAGTGAAGGTGTGGTGTGCAAACAACCCTGCGTGAGCAGCAACGTGTCCGCACCCGTGCGGGCATCCTCCGAGTGGCTGCCGAGGAGTTCGACCAGCGCGGCTACGCTTCTGTCGCTCTTAGCGAGATCGCTGCTCGCCTTGAGGTAACCAAGGGCACGGTGTACTTCCATTTCCCGTCGAAGGCGGCCCTCGCCAGTGCCGTGGTCGACACCTACTTCTCCGCGTGGGAAGCAGTTTTAGCCGAAGTCGCGCGTCAGAGTTTGCAAGGCCTCACGGCGCTGCGCTGGCTCTCGGCCCAAGTTGCGCAGAGTTACCGCGATGAGCCAGGTGTGCGCGCGCCCTTGCGGTTGATGCGTGAGGCGGATGTCATCGGGATTGATCTACCGACCCCGTTCTTGCCGTGGGTCGAGACAGTGGCCGGGCATGTCCGTGAAGCCCAGGACCTCGGTGAAGTACGGCGCGGGCTCGATGTCGAGGCTGTGGCCTGGCAGATCGTGGCAGGATTCTTCGGGGCTCAGGAGATCTCACATCAGCTCACCGGGAGCGCCGACATCGTCGAGCGAGTCGAAGCCATGTGGGATCTGCTTCTGCCCGGAATCGAAGCCCGCGACTCGGCCTGACCGCGCTCCTGTTTCCCGTTCCTGCGGAGGCTGCCTCATGTGGCTGATTGAGGCAGCCCCCGCCCGTGGTCTTATTCGACGCCCTTGAGGGCGCTGGTCATGTCGATGCCCTTGATGCGTCGCGTCAGCAACAGTGTCGCGGTCATCGCGAAAACGATGGTGATGGCCGAGGCGATGGCGAGGCTGGCTGTCGAGATGCTGGGTAGGTAGCTGGCCCGGTCGGTGCTGAATAGGCCGACGTATTGGCCGAGGAACCACCAGCCGGCGGGGATGCCGGCAAGCCACCCGATGAGGGTGGTGGTGATGTTCTCTCGGCTGGCCAGGGATCGCAGTTCCCCGTGGTGGAAGCCGAGCACGCGCAGGGTCGCGTAGTCGCGGACGCGTTCGGTGAAACTCAGCGCCCCCAGGTTGTACAGGACCACGACGGCGAGGATGATCGCGAAGGTCTTGATGAGGGTGAACACGCTGTCCAGTGAGTCCACGAGCGACTGCGCGTTGAGAATGTCAATCTGTTCTGAGACCGGTGTGTCACTTTGATTCGGGACCACCACGTCGGCCGGCGAAGGGGGCGCGTGGGTTCATCGGGGTTGCTGATGGGAGTGCCGCAGGGTTGCCAGGAGGGCGGTCAGTTGGTGGGTGCCTGTTGCGCCGAGCGCGGCGAAGAAGGACTCGTCGGCATCCTCGACCGAGCGGTTCGCGTTGGTGATGAGGTCCTTGCCTCCTGTGGTGGGCGCGAGGAGGATTGCCCGGCCGTCCTTTGGGTGGGGCTGTCGTTCCAGAAGTCCCTTTTTCTCGAGTGCGCGGACCACTTGTGAGGTCATCATGGGGTCGGTCGAGGCCGACTCGGCGAGCTGGCGTTGCGTCAAAGGCGTTTCATGCGCGGTGAGAGTTGCCAGGAGTACGAACTGCACGTGTGTCAGGTCGTGTGGCGTGAGCGCCGCGCGAACTGTGCGCTGCCAAGCGTGGGTGAGGTGCCAGAGGATGAATCCAGGGCTCTGCTCGGGGCTTGGGAATCGGCTCGCGAGGGGGGTCATGACGTCATCGTCCCTCGCAGGGTTTTCACGTCATCGGCGTCCAGGGGAATGAGGCCGAAGCGCAGTTGGTGGCCCCAGCCCGGGGCGGATGTGAGCGCGAGTCGGCTGCGGAGTTCGGTCAGAGGGACAGGCTTGCTCGCCAGGTAGTCGATACGACGGCGGAAAGGCCTGAATGATCCCTCGTCGGTTTGCCAGATGTCGTCGTCCGGAAACGTGCCGATCGCTGTGAAGGATCGATAGTTGTCGGCCACTCCGCGCGTGACGGTCGGCGAGTAGTAGACGAGCGTGTCGCCACTTCTCATCCGCGCCAAAGGACCACGCTTGCCGTGATTGATCTGAGCGATGCCGAGGCCGACACCTCGCGCAACGTGTTCGGCAGACACCACGCCGAGCCAGCCGCGGCTCATGCGGCATCCAAGTAGTCGATCAGCCCGCGAACGTTGCGTTCCGCGGCACCGGCGAAACTCTTTCCCAAGACTCGCCGCCAGAACCACCTCAGTGGCCCGTCAACGCCGATCGTCACCGTCACTCGCGTGCTGGCGTCAAGAGGTTCTGCCCGGTGCTCGAAGAGCAACTTTGCCCCCGGCATTCGAGACGTCGTCGTCAAAAGTCGATCCGTCTCCAGTGCCACGATCTCAAAGGTCGTCGCGGGGCCCGATGAAGGCCGCATCCACCCGCTCGCTCCGAGGATCGCCTCTCCCGAGAATTGGACCTCGGCGACGTCCGGGTCCCACGACGCCCAGGTCATCGGAGCCGCCCAGAGCCGGTAGAGGGTCTCGGGTGGGTGCGGCGTTTCAGCAACGTGCGTACTTATCTTCTCCATCCATTTAGTATGCACGCATATTATATTGATTGCGAATCCTGCCCGACTTCGCGTCAGATGCTAGTTCACTGATTGTCGAGTGTGGGCGAGGCGATAGGAGTCGGTGCCGGTCTCGATGATCGTGCCGTGGAAGGTGAGCCGGTCGACGATCGCGGCGCAGAGGCGGGGGTCTGTAAAAGTTCTCGTCCATTCACTGAAGGGCTGGTTCGTGGCGATCGCGACGGAGGCTTTCTCTTCGCGTTCGGTGAGGACTTGGAAGAGGAGCTCGGCTCCTCGTTTGTCGAGTTCCATGTAGCCGAGCTCGTCGATGATGAGGAGATCGACTCTTCCATAGCGGGCAATCGTGCGCGCGAGTTGCATCTCGTCGGCGGCTTCGACGAGCTCATTTACGAGCCGCGTCGCGAGCGTGTATTTGACCCGGAACCCTTTCTCCGCAGCGGCGGTGCCGAGCCCGATCAGCAGATGGGATTTGCCGGTGCCGGAGTCGCCGATCAGGCAGAGCGGGTCGCCGCGGCGGACCCAGTCGCCTTGCGCGAGAGTGTTGATCGTAGCGGCGGTGAGGTGAGGGTTGGCGTCGTAGTCGATGTCGTCGAGGAATTTCGGACGTGGGAAGCCTGCTGTGGCGACGCGGCGGATGGTGGAGCGGCGGTCCCGATCATCGACTTCGGCGAGGAGGAGCTCAGCGAGGAATCCGATGTAGGACAGCTGTTCCTTCTCCGCGGTGCTGACGGCTTCATCGAGGACCCCTCGCATGGTCGGCAGCCGTAGCCGCCTCAAAGCGCTGTCAGTAGCGGCCGCGGCGGCTTCGTCGGTCATCGGGCGTCGGCGGCGCAGCAGCGGGGTCACGGATGTGGTCGTGCTCATGCGGGGTGTGCTCCTTCGTTCGAGTTCCGGGCCGCGTCTTTCGCGGTCCGGCGTTTCAACAGTTCGTCGTAAGCGGCAACCGATGGTGTCGGCCGCCGGTCCCGGGGCAACCCGGCGATCACGGCGAGAGGGTCCATCAGACGACGCTGCGTGAGCGAGACCACGTTCGCCGTGACCACGGAGGACGGCGCAGGAACGGTGGGGTCGGTGGTGGCCGCGCGGCGCGCTTCGACGGCGACGACCTCGGCGAGCACCGAGCCGACGCTCATCGCCGCGCGGATCCCCGCAATAACCGCAGAGGCGGGGAGATGCCGGTGCAGGAGGAGGACATCGAGCAGCTCGCGGGTGCCGGCTGCGTCACCGTTGACGCGGCGAGACGCATCCCAGAACGCCTCATGCTCGGCCGTGAACGCCCCAGTGGTCCGGGCATGCGAGAGGACCGTGGAGCCGGAGAGCGCGCCGGGTTTGATTCGGAGGACCTCGAGGTAGTGGTCCAGGAGCACGGCCTGCCCGTTGCGGACAGCGACGCGTTCATGACGGGCGACGAGGCGACGCCCATCGAAGATCAGCACCTCTGATGCGCGCAACAGCGCCCGAACTCTTCGGCCAATCAACGACGCGGGAACGGAATACTTCGCCTGCCGGATCGTGACCAGCGCGGAGTGATCGACCATCGGAGTGAGCGGCTGCCCCGGCTCGAACCGGTCGGCCGGCAACGGGGCGAGCCTGGTCCGTTCTCGTTCCCAGTCTTGTCCGACCGTCGACAACCGGCCCGTGATGCGGCGGTCGTCGTCGCGGGCCTCGCAGCGTTCGATATAGCCGTTGAGCTCCGCCAGGGACGTGACTTTCGGGACCGGGGTGAGCCAGCTGCGACGAAAACGGCCGACCTCACCCTCAACACCGCCCTTCTCATGCGCTCCCCGCTCACCCGGTTCGCAGTAGAACGCGTCGAACCCGTAGTGCGAGCGGAACAACGCCCACCGGTCGTTCTCCTCTCGCCGCCGACCGACACTGAGTACCTTCTTCACTGCCTGCCCGAGGTTGTCGTACTTGATCTGCATCGTCGGAATCCCGCCCAACTCCTCGAACGCGGTGACATGCCCCTCCAGGAACGCTTCCTGCGACAACGTCGGATATGCCCGGTGGATCGCCTTCCCCGAATGCGACATCCGGAACACGAAGATGAACACCTTCGTCCGTGTCCCCGCGAGGTCGATCCAGAACTCCCCGAAATCGACCTCCGCTTCCGCGCCCGGCGCGTGCTCCTGTGGCACGATCGCGACCGACGCAAGTACGTCGGCCTCCGCAGCGATCTGCGAGCGACGAGCGCGCACGTAATCCCGCACGGACGGATACCCGACCTCCGCGGCGTGCTCGTCGATGAGCCGGTTCCAGATCCGCGTCGCGGTGTGGCGCTGCTTCCGCGGGGCAGCCAGATCTTCCCGCAGCATCGCATCGATCGCGTCCTTGAACGGCCCGAGCTTCGGCGCAACCCGATCAGGGACCTTCCGCGCCGGCGGCTCCGCGGACTGCAAGGCCCGACGCACCGTGTTCCGTCCCACACCAAATCGCGCAGCAAGCTTGCGCGTGCCTAACCCCTCGATCCGCGCGTCCCGCCTGATCCTCGCGAACAGATCCATCCGACTCTCCACCTACCACCTCGATCCCGCACCCCCGATGGGCACGGAACCAGCGATACAGGTGGTCCCGAATCAGACCGACACGACCCACCGAAAACACCAAGGGTGGTCCCGAATCAGAGTGACAAACCGGTCTCAGATCAAACTGACATAGTCAGCGCGTTGGCCTCCTGCTCCTCAAGAGTCAGCGACCCGGTGACTCCTGGCATCTCGCGGACGTCCTCGGTGGTCGGTTCTTCGGTCAGGTAACTGGTCGGTGTGAAATCGCCGCCGACCTCGCCCCATGCTTCCTCGGACAGCACGATCCCCTGCGGCTCGGAGATCGCACTCACTGCGGTGATCGTGACCTCGTGGTCCGCATTATCGGAGGTCGTGATCGTGACCGAGTCGCCGACGTCGAGGTCAAGACTCTGGCTGAGCCGGTCGGTGATGACGGCGCCGTCGTCTGTCGCGGGGATGACCTCGGCATCGCGATCCAGTACGCGGAAGAGGTCTCCGGTGCCGAGCACGGTCAGCATATGGTCCGTGCTGTCGTCTGCGCCGAGCTGGACCGAGCTCTGTTGCATCCATTGCCCTTCTCCGGCTTCGTCCTCGATTCCCTCCCGCATCGCCTCGCTGGCCAGAGGTGAAATCGACAACCGCGTGTCGTACCGGTATTGCTCGGAGTAGGACAGTTTCACCTGCTGGTTGAGGGTGTCGGGCATGCCGAACCCGGTGACCAGCAGCATCATGCACCCGGTCGTCGCCACGATCCCCATGACGATCCGGACCGGGTTGCCGGAGGCGTCGCGGATCGCCCAGCGGCTTCCGTACGGCAGGCGCTGCCACAGGGTCCGGAGCCGCTCGAGCAGGCTCCGTCGGGCTCGTCCGACGTCTGGGCGCATCCCCTCGGCCGGGGTCGCCTTGCGCATGGGGCGGGTGGCCGTCCAGGACGCGAGAATGCACACCACGACCAGCAGCACCGGCAGAACGGCACTCGCTGGGGTGTAAGCAGTCGTCCATTCGGGCAGGCTGAAACTGCCTTGCTGAGTGCTGAGCACGTATCGCGACAGGAATGGCGTGAGCCCGAGCCCGACCAGGACACCGATGAGGACAGCGACGATGCCCACCGCCGTGAAATACGTGCCGATGAGTCGGTTGGAGTGGCCGAGCGCCTTCAGGGTCGCGACCTCGCCGCGTTGGATGTCGGTCAGGCGTCTGACCGAGGTGAAGATCGATAGCAGCGCGACGAGGAGGAACAGCGAGGAGAACAGGTAGGACAGGCTCTGGATCTGTGTGACGCGTTCATAGGCGGTCGCCACATGCGGATGCGTGTCGCGGTCGGAGAACGATCCGTAGCGGTCACCCAGGATGCCAGGTGCTTCAGCGTGGACCACGTCCGGGTCACCGAGGATCGGGATGGTCTGCTCGACCGGTTCGGTGCCAGCCAGCTCGGCGGCCGTTTGGTCGTTGACGATGCCGTAGCCGAACGACACGGGGTCAGGGGCGACCAGACCGGTGCCGGTGTAGGCGATCTTGTCCGGCTGCAAGATCAGCCCGTTGACCTCCAGACTTGTGTCTGTGCCACCGCGGGAGACGGTGATCTCGTCACCGGTACCGATATCGTTTGCCTCGGCGTAGGCCTCGTCAAGCCAAACCCCGTCCTCGTCAGACACTGGTGCGCCGTCGACGATGTACGAGGCGTTGATTCCGGCGTCATCGCGGGTGCTCAGTGACAGCTCGCCTTCGGACGACGCGTCGGTCCGAGTCACCGGCACCGAGGTCACGAGGGAGGCCTGGTCGACACCGTCGAGGTCTTCGATCTGCTCGGCGTCGTCCTCGGTCAACGAGTATCCGGTGACCCAAGCGTCGGGCATCTCCTGCTCCGTGGCGAAAGAATCAAGCTCGGCCTGGATGCCTCGCCAGCCGCCTTCCAGCCCGGAGAAGATGAGCACGCTCAGCGCTGCCATCAGGGAGACAGCGATGAACTGGGTCCAGTGCTCGCGCAGGTCACGGCCAAGCTTGCGTCCGAACAAGATCATGACGCCGCTTCCTCCGCCCCGATCGTCTCAGGGGTCTCGTTGAGGCGGTTCTCGACGACGCGCCCGTCGCGCAGACTGATCAACCGGTCGGCCGCCTCAGCAAGCGTGTGCTCATGGGTGACGACCACGACGGCAGTCTCGGTACTGCGAGCGGTCTCCTGCAACTGCGCGAGCACCTGCGTGCCGGTCACAGTGTCCAACGCGCCGCTGGGCTCATCGCACAGCAGAAGTGCGGGCCTCTTCGCCAGAGCACGGGCGATCGCCACACGCTGCATCTCCCCGCCCGAGAGATGTCGCGGGAACTGATCGAGCCGATGCCCGAGCCCGACCCGTTCCAGCAGACCCGTCGCAGTATCGGCGGCTTCCCGCCGCGGCATGACCAGCGAGGCGGCCAGGGCCACGTTCTCCACAGCGGTCAGATTCGGGATGAGATTGTAGAACTGGAAGACGAACCCGACCCGTTCCCGGCGATACCCCGTCAGGTCACGGTCGGACAGCGTCTCGATGGGCTCACCATCGACGCGGATCGACCCGGTGCTGGGTCGGTCCATCCCACCGAGCAGGTTCAGCAGAGTGCTCTTGCCCGATCCGGAGGGGCCGAGGATCACAGTGAACTCGCCAGTGGCAATCTCGACGTCCACATCGGCAAGCGCGATCACCTGGGCGTCACCGGCGCCGAAGGTGCGTCCGACGCCGGTGACGGAGAGGAAGGGCGCACGGTCTACCACTGAACGATCAGCGCTCCGTAGTGGGTGCCCGACCCGGTGCCGACCAACAACGCGGTCTCGCCCTGCTGCATACCCGCGCGGTGCAGCGCCAGCGGGATGCTCGCTGCGATCGTGTTCACCTCCCCGAGGGTAACGACCATCTTCTCCCACCCCCAGAACCGGGCCATCATCTCCATGCCGGCCTTGCTGGTCTGGTGAGGGATGACCCGGTCGATGCCCTCGGCGCTCGTGCTGAGGCCTGGGCGGATGGATTCGAGGAATGGCGGGAACCAGCTGATTGCCCCGCGCAGCAGTTTCAGCCCCTGCATGTCGAACTTGAAGTCGTCGAGGTGGTCGGCGGCGTTGTCGACTCGCAAGCGGCTGCCGAACCCGCGGATCTCCGCGTCGTGGATGCCATGGGTGTCGGTGGAGAACCCCGAGGCAACGATGCCCTGGTCCTCGTTGACCGGCTTGCCCACGACCACGGCCGCAGCGGCATCGCCGATGAGGATCGCGCTCTCGGCCTGATTGAAGTTCAGGCCCCGGCTCCCGGCCTCCGTCGACACGATGAGGATGTGCTCGGCTCTGCCGGAGTCGAGGTAGAAAGCCGCCTGCTGGAAGGCGACGAGGAACGAGATGCAGGTCGCGTGTACCGAGAACGCGAACTTGCCCCGCATCCCCAACTCCGCGGCGATCAGCGCTCCACCGTCCGGGATCGCCTGCATCGGCGTGCCCGAAGCGTTGAGCACCAAGTCGATGTCCGACACGCTCAGCCCGGCTGCCTTGATCGCCTTCTGCGCTGCCGACACTCCTTGCAGCAGCGGGTCTTCCTCTTCGCTGAGCCAGCGGCGGGTCTTCACCCCCGTCCGTTGCACAGCCTCCTCAGCAGAGATGCCGCACAACGCGGCGACCTCTGCTGTGGGCACCACCCTCTCGGGCAGCGTCTCCGCTGACCCCAGCACTCTTATTCCCAGCGTTCCCATGACTACCGCCCTCCTCTACTGATGTCGTACACAGCCCATACTAGCCGACCGGTCAGTGAGATGCAGACACTACACGCGCGACCTCGCGCAGGCAGGCAGCACCGTCCTGCGCTGCCGTCAGCCGTTGGACTGATACGCGACGAGCCCGGCTTGGCCAGACGTATCGCTGTGCTTTTCCGAGACGCCACGACACCGACCCGCTGCCACGGACGATCGGGGCACCGTCCGCCGAGACGGCCGCGTGAGTATCCGCGACGTGGTCTACGGCATCGGTAAGCGTCACGCCGGAACCGAGCTCCACGTCATCGTCGGCGAGACGACCGCAGCGTTCTGGAGCACCAGCAGCGGGGAACTCGTCGCCGAACAGACGCTCCCCGCACCCGGCACTAAACACGTCGGCTACGTCCGCAAGAACCCGACCCCCGGCCAGACCCCGCCGACCCCCGAAGTGTCACCGAGGTCCTGAGACATCAACCGTCCGAGAGGTCCTGATACAGAACTGTCACCAGCGTCCTGAGACATCACAAGCGAGAAACGAATGGAATCTCAATGACTTTCGTCAAGTGGTCGAGGCGGCGACGGCTGCGGGGTGCTGGAAAGTGGTGCGGTCACGCAACATGGCCCAGATGACGTTGATGCGTCGCCTGGCCAGGGCGAGGACGGCTTGGGTGTGAGACTTGCCCTCGCCGCGTTTGCGTTCATAGAAGGCTCTGGAGGTCGGGCACCAGATGGCGGCGACCTGCGCGGAGAGGTAGCAGGCCCGCAGCAGCCTGCGATCGTAGCGTTTGGGCCGGTGGTTGTTGCCGCTGATCCTGCCGGAGTCTCGTGGGGCCGGTGCCAGGCCCGCGACCCCGGCCAGCCGGTCTGCTGTGGCGAACCGTGTCATCGAGCCGCCGGTCGCGGCCGTGAACTCCGCAGCCAGCATGGGACCAAACCCCGGCACTGAGAGCAGCAGCTCTGCGTCGGCGTGCTCACGCAACCGGGCCTCGATACGCTTCTCGATCTCGGCGGCATCGGCTGTCAGTCGCAGGACATCGGTGGCGAGCTTGGCCACGATCACTGCGGCCGCGCTCTGGCCGGGCAGGACGGTGTGCTGGGCGTGAGCGGCATCCACGGCGGCCTGAGCGACTCGCTCGGGGCGGTGGTACCCACGGCGGCGTAGCCACGCCGACAGGCGCGTAACGCCCATCCGGCGCAGGCTCGCGGCGTCTTGGTAGCCGGTCAGCAGGGTCAGTCCGGCAGGTGATTTCGCGAAGTCCAGGGCGGCATCCAGCCCGGGGAAGTACTCCAGCAGCGTGGCCCGCAGACGGTTGAGGATCCGGGTGCGGTCGGTCATGAGGTCGGTTCGGTGGGCGCAGAGCAGGCGCAGGTCGGTGGCGATCTCGTCGCTGATGCTGATCGGGTACAGGTCACGGCGCATGCGCGCCTGATCGGCGATGATCCAGGCGTCCTTCGCATCGGTCTTGGCATCGCCACGGTACGTGCGGGCGGCGGTGTAGACCGTGCGTCCTGGCAGGTAGAGCACGTTCTGGCTATGCGCCGTCAACACGGCGATCAGCAGTGCGGCACCGCCCTGGTTCAGGTCGGTTGCCCAGGTCAGCTCGTGGCCGTCTGCGAGGCCCGCGACGTGGGCGAGGAGGTTCAGGATGTCGGTCTCGGTGTTCGGGACCTTCTTCGAGTAGAGCCGGTTTCCCTCGGCGTCGACGACAACGCAGTGATGATGAGCTTTACCGGCATCGATACCGGCCCAGATCCGGGGCATGTTCAGTTTTCCTTTCAGTCGGGTGCCCCGTTCACCCGGACCACGGCCACGCTGTCGCGTCCCTAACCAGCGATCAGCCCCCAAGCACAGAGGCGCCGCACTTCTCAATCAGCAGTCGAGCCGGCCGAAGACCCCCGGCGGCCAATCCATTCCAGCCCTCTGCCGGGCAGACGCATGTAAGCCATACCCGGGGTCTCCCCGAGTGAACCTGGAACCTCTGACCGGCTCCTGGAGCACCCTTGAAAGTTTAGGGACGCATGTTACCGGCGGTAGTGCCCGCGCACCTTCCTCACGAAGCGACTCGTGAGGAAGGCGGTAACCGGCATGAAAGGCGGCGTAACCCTCTACCGCGGACCGGGCACGGCCGCCCGCCGCTACCTCGAATCCGACCGGTCCACCGCGGACGACTACTACCTCGAAGGCGGCACCGCCCTGGCGGACTTCACCATCACCAACGCCGCCGGTGAGGTCGTCGCCAATACCGGGCTGGACCCGGAGCAGTACGCGGGCTGGGTCGACTGGATCCATCCGCTGACCGGGGAGCAGATGGGCATCCCGCGTGAGGCTGGCGAGGTCCGGAAGGGCTCCCCGCGGTTCGCGGAGATGGTCGTCAACACCCCCAAGAGCCTGTCGATCGCTGCTGCGTTGCATCCGGAGGTCTCTGACGCCCTCGATGCCGCGCAACAGGACGCGGTGGCCGAGATTCGGCGGTGGCTGGCACAGCACGCCTACACGCGGGTCGGCCCGCGCGGGCAGCAGGAAATCATCCCCGCCGAGTCGGTGCAGACCGTCGCCGTCGTGCACCGCACGTCGCGGGCGGGTGATCCGCACCGGCACGTGCACTTCCAGATCGGCACTCGCGTTCCCGCCGCGGGCAAATGGCGTGCCCTCGATACCGCGGTCCTGTTCAAGCAACAGGGCGCCATCCGTGCACTCGGTGCTGCGGTGATCGCCGCGCACCCGCAATTGGCTGCAACCCTGGACGCGCACGGCCTCACCCTCGATCCCGTCACCGGGGAGGTCACGGAGTTAGAGCGGTTCAACCCGGTGATGAGCAAGCGGGCCCATCAAGTCGAACGCAACGTGAAGCGGTTGGAGGCCGAGTGGGAGGCCGCGCACCCCGGCGAGGAGCCCGGCCCCGTGGTCCGCGCGCGGCTGTTGCACAAGGCGTGGGCGCATGAGCGGCCGAACAAGAAGCCCACCGACCTCGGCGACGAGGAAGCGTGGCGGGCCGAGCTGGTCGAGGCCGGGTACGACCCCGAGACCCTGCACCGTGCCCCGGCTCCCGAGCGGGTCTCCGTCGATGACCTCAGCGTGCAGGAGGTCGCCAACCGTGCCCTGGACCGGGCTGCGGCGGGTGGGTCAACGTGGACGGTGCACACCATCCGCGAGCACGTCACCACCGACCACGGCGTGCAAGCAACCGGCGAGGAGTTGCGCGAGTTCGTGCAACTCGCCACCGACCTTGCAATAGGCGATTGCTTCTCGGTGCTCCCGCCCGGTGCGGTGCAGCCTGAGCATGTTGCACACCTCACCTCGCTGCGGGTGGTGGAGGCCGAGACGCAGTTGCGTGACCGGCTCGAAGCGCAGGCACCGAACCGCGAGCCTCGCCGCCCCGACCTCAGCGACCTCGCCGCCGAACACGGCCTCGATGCCGGGCAGGCCGAGGCCGCTGCCGCGGTCGCCTCCCGCGACTCGCTCGTGGTCGTCGAGGGGGCGGCCGGGTCCGGGAAGACCACCATGCTCGCCACCGCCATCGAAGCCCTCGACCACGACGGCCGGGCCGCGCGGGTGGTTACGCCGACGAAGAAGGCCGCCCAAGTCGCGGGAGAGACGCTAAAGGTGCCCGCGGATTCCGTGGCCGCGCTCGTCTACGCGCACGGGTTCCGGTGGAATGACGACGGCGTCTGGACCCGCCTCACGCGCGGCGACACCGACCCCACCACCGGCCGCATCTATACGGGTCCACCGGAGGGGGCACGGCTCACTCGGGGTGAGCGGGTGATCGTGGACGAGGCCGGGATGCTCGACCAGGACACCGCCCTGGCCCTCCTCACCGTCATCCGCGAAGCGAGGGCGTCGGTGGCGCTGGTCGGCGATCGTGCCCAACTGCCCGCGGTTGGTCGCGGCGGCGTGCTCGACATGGCCGCCCACATCCGCGGTGCAACCGTGGATATGAGCGAACTGCACCGCTTCGCTGACGACCAGTATGCGGCGCTGACGTTGCGCATGCGCGAGGGGAAGAACCCGGCGGCGATCTTCGACCAGTTGCACGCCCTCGGCCTGATCCGGTTGCATGCCGACGATGACGCGCTGCGCGAGCACATCGCCGAGCACACGGCCCCAGAGGATGCGGTGACCGTGGCGACCAACGACGAAGCCACCGCGCTCAACGAGCGCATCCGCACCCTCCGTGTCGAGCGAGGCGAGGTCGATGACGCCCGCACCGTGACCGGCTCGGATGGTCTGCCGATCGGTGTGGGGGATCTGGTGCAGGCGCGGCAGAACGACGCCGAGCTGCGGGTGGCGAACCGGCAGACTTTCACCGTCCAACAGATCAGCGAGGACGGTACGGTGCACGCAATCGAGACTGGCACCGACCGGAAGCACAACGTCACGGTCACTCTCCCGGCCGAGTATGTGGCTGAGCATGTGCACCTGGCCTACGCTGCCACTGCCTACGGCGTGCAAGGCGCAACCGTGAACAGTGCGCACACGGTGCTCTCCGACACCCTCGACGCCGCAGCCGTCTACGTCGGCCTCACCCGCGGCAGCGGCCGCAACGAACTCCACGTGATCGCCGCCGACCTCGCGGAGGCGAAGGCGCAGTTCGTCGAGGCGATGGGCCGCGACCGCGCCGACCGCGGCCTCGATGATGCCACCGCCCGAGCGCACGAGGCCATTGCCGGTCTGGTCAAGGACGGGCCAGTCTCGATGGTCACCAGAGAGCTGGCCCGCCTGGAAGGGCTGGCGGAGAAGGCTGAGCAGCGGGCGGCCTGGTGGGAACAGGTCGGTGACCAGCTTACTGCGCTCTCGGCGCGGCATCGGGAGGAGACGGACGAGAGCACCACCGCACTAACTGCCGCGGAGGAGCACGCCGCGAGGGTGCGGACCGAGACCGTCGCGCCCCTGGAGACACGCGCCGAGGCCGAAGGCCGGGAGTACCTCGATGCTGTCGGCGAGGAAGCTCAGGCGGCCGGACGACTCGCCACGGCCGGGTGGTTCGGCAAGCGGCGTGCCCAGCGCGAGCACGACACCGCCCGCGACCACGCCCAGGCGCTGCGCGATCGCCTGTCCGCGGAGTGGGGCACTCTCCCGCGGCATCCGGGTGACCTTCATGCGTGGGCGGGTCGTGTCGCCGCCCAGCAGGCCGAGGAGGCTCCCGAGGTGGTGGAGGCTGACGAGGCCGTGGTCGAGGCGCGGCAGGCGCGTACCGGGTTGCAGGAGCGGCAGCGCCGCGACCGGCTCACCCTTCTGGCACGCCTCCACGGGGCGGACAACGTCCGCCGTGACCCCGACCGGTACCTGCGCACCAGCCCCCGGAGGCAGGCGGCGAAGTGGAGGGCCTCGGCGGAGGAGGCATGCGCTGAGGCCGCCGAGCTCCGCGGCGTGCCGCCGGATCAGGCGGTGTATCTCATCGAGATCAAACGCGCCGCCGCCGAAGCCCGCGAGGCAGCCCTGCGTGACCGGCAACGACAGCTCCCCGACGAGCAACACCCCGACCGGATTACACCCCGTCGAGACGGGCCGGCACGCGGTCTTTAGGAGGCAGGCGGCTTGCCCCAACTGCGTCGTTTGGTCAGGTGCCACGACCCACACGATGGGCATTCATAGATTCGCAACGGACCGGCATAACGGGCTCTTGGGACATTCGGTGGGGGTAGGGCTCGCCGGGCGATGATCGGCGGGTAGGGGTCGAGGTCCCCGAGGATCAGAAGCGCTAACCACCTGATCGATCACGAGGACCTCGACGTGCTTCACCCTACTTCGGGGTGCGCTGACGCGCCCTCTGCCGCTGATCCGTGTTCCCGCTGTGACTTGCTGCTCGGTCTGGACGGGGTCCATGTCGAGCACGTCGACCGTCGCGACGGGCTGCTGGTGGTGACGGTCTCGACGCCGGCGGCGCCGATCGGCTGCCCTTCGTGCGGGGTCGTCGCGACGGGTCGTGGGCGTCGACGCCGGCTGCTGCATGACGTGCCCGGGACGACGCGGGTGCGGATCGTGTGGCGGCAACGCGTGTGGCGGTGCGGTGACGATGGTTGCGCGAAGAAGACGTTCGTGGAGCAAGTGCCCACTTTGGTCGCTCGGCGCGGGTCGATCACGAAGCGCGCCGTCGGCTGGGCGATCGGGCAGCTGCGTCGTGAACACGCCACGGTTCATGGCTTGGCTCGGCAGCTGGGGACGTCGTGGAAGACGGTGTGGCGCGCGGTCGAACCCGAGCTGGTGCGGCTCGCCGCCGACGAAGCCCGGTTCGAGGGTGTCACGACGCTTGGCGTCGATGAGCATGTCTGGCATCACGTCGACCCGCGCAAACGGGGCCCGAAGGAGCTGACCGGGATGGTCGACCTGAGCCGCGATAGTGCGGGAAAGACGCGGTCCAGGCTGCTGGATCTGGTGCCGGGCAGGTCCGGGAAGGCGTATGCGTCCTGGCTCGCAGACCGCGGCGACACCTTCCGCAAGAACGTGCGGGTGGCAGCTCTCGATCCGTTCGCCGGCTATAAGACCGCGATCAACGACAAGCTCGAGGACGCCACAGCGGTGCTCGACGCGTTCCACGTCGTCAAGCTCGGCACCGCCGCGGTCGACGAGGTCCGCCGTCGGGTGCAACAGGACACCCTCGGGCATCGGGGACGGAAGGGCGATCCGCTCTACGGGATCCAGACCATCCTCCGCGCCGGAGCGGAGAACCTCACTGACAAGCAGCAAGTCAGGCTGACCACCGCGATCGAGGCCGACCCCGCGCACGACGAGGTGTTCGTCGCGTGGCAGTGCGCGCAGCAGCTGCGCTCCGCCTACCACACGAAGGACCTCGCCGAAGGGCAGCGGATCGCCGAGAAGGTCGTCGACACGTTCCACACCTGCCCGATCCCCGAGATAGCCCGCCTCGGCCGGACGTTGCGCCGCTGGCGCTCAGCATTCCTGGCGTACTTCACGACCGGGCGATCATCGAACGGGGGCACCGAAGCGGTGAACGGGATCATCGAGCTCCACCGACGCCTCGCTCGCGGCTACCGCAACCGAGACAACTACCGGCTCCGGATGCTCCTCGCCGCCGGCGGACTCACCCAATGACCCCCACCGGATGTCCGAAGAGCCGCATAACGTGAGCGGCGCAAGGCAACGTGCGTTGCGTCACCGTAGTCGTGGTACTGACGCTTGCCCGTCTCGTCGCAGAAAACGCGCGAAAAGGACGGCTGCCACTTTTTCTTGCGCCGACGACGGCTCACGGTTCACTCGCTTAGATGGTCGTGTTCGTTCCTGAGTCGGTTATTATTTCAAGAATAGAATCAAGGCAGGTGGACATTTTCACCGATATGTTGTCGCAATCCTGAGTCATTTCGGCAATCTCCTTTGCGCCCAGGAGTGCGAGAAAGATGAGATCAGCAACTCGCGACACTTTTATTTGCGTGGATACGCTACCTTGTTGATATGCGATTTGAAGCTGCTCTTCTATGAACCCCCGCCAAGTTCGACGCGGGTCAATGTGTCGTTCCGGGAAGTGCTCGGAGGACCTGGCCGCGAGGTGGAGCCCGGCTCTCACCTCCGGGATCGTTTGGATATGTGACCCAACCAACGCGACGACGCAACGAAGGCGTTCGATCGGCCTGTCCTCGGTGCGTCGCGCTTGGGCTTGTGCATCGCGCATCGTTTGGCCTTCGACATCGAGGATATCTCTTGCGACCGCGGAGACGCTTGAGTAAGCGCTACGAGCCGTCTCTTCACTGACTCCCGCCCCACGAGCAATGTCGGACAGACTAACTTTCTCATACGGCAAGACGGCGAAGATATTAGCTGCGGCCTTACGTACATCCTGTTTGAGATTAGAATGAGTCATGCGTCACCTCGCAACGTTTTCGTGTAGGCCAGAGAGGCACCTGCACGCACTCCGTTGCTAGCTGTGCAAGTTACCCGAAGATCGTGGACCAACTGCCCTTGTCTGCGTAGGACGTTGTTTCGATCCAAGCGAGTCTCGATTCGAACTTGTGTAGGTATCGTCTCGGAGCCGATCCGCTCGCGGTTGATGAACATTGACCGCATCCACAGGTCTCCCAACCTCGACCGATCAGAGTTGTTGGCATAGGAGGCCGCCGCTTGAGATGTCTGGCCCATCGCAGTGACGTAGTCGACCATGGTGAGGCGAGGCTACCTCTCTGAGTCGATACCGCCAACCCGGGGGATACGGCTCCCCGTGTTGTACTCATGGACCGTGGTCAACAATCGTCGCCATGGATCGTACGTCTCTATGTGGGCGGTCGAGTGGATGTACCTGAAACCGTCTTCGTAGACACTTCGGAGTCTTTCCATGTTCTGTGATTGAGTATCACCAAGCGGTGCTTCTGCGAGCCAAGCCTTGACCCGTATGTTCCCCGCAACTGCATCCACCATAAGCGACGGTCCATGTTCATCTTGTCGCAGCGTGAGGTCAATCGGGACCTCATTGAGCTTTGTCCAGGGGCGGGAAGCAGACTTGAGTGAGACAGCGCGGAGGCCAAGGCTGTTCCCAGTCGGAAACCTGGGCAGCCGACCAAGCGCCGACTCGCAACCTTGAGCAACAAGGCTAATGGCGTCTACGGAACTGAGATGACGCTCGCGCTCAACCCCGTCGGTGGTCAACGACCAGTCCGCCGGGTACCGAACGTCGGCAATCAGCGTGCACCTAACGCTCGCGGACAGTTTGTCTTCCAATCGGTTAATTTCGGTGCGGTAGGCGACAGACCGGTACCCTTGCGCGAAGTACCTACTGCGTTCCGGTCCAAGAACCTCAGCCAAGGGCACGAACGTTTCTGTAGGCCTATGCGTCATCGGGCCCTCCTCGCGACTGGTCTACGTTACACAGCCTACTGTATAGCCTCAGAAGAGCCGGCTTGGTACAGTTGCCCTGTGATGATGAACCGAGCTGGCCGCCCTCTGGCCCCAGGCATCTCGTCCGCCCTTCTCGCCGCCGCGGAAGACATCATGACTGAACGCGGCTACAGCGAGCTATCAGTTGACCTCCTCACCAATACGGTAGGAATCACGCGTCCGACGTTTTATCGGCGCTTTAGAAATATTGCTGACCTGGCCTTCGCCGTCATCCAGCAACGGTTCGGCAAGGGAGAAGAGGTTAACACTGGAAACCTAATGGGTGACCTGTTCGAGTTGCAGAAATATGAACTTGATATGATGGCAGACCCCTTGATCATCAAGAACCTGCCCGGCCTAATTCTTTCATTCAAGGCTGATCAACAGATCGAGGACTTGTACCAAAAACACTTTATCGAGCCACGGCGTGACAAAGTGTCTGAAGTCGTGAAGCGGGCTATAAGCAGAGGCGAAATATCAGACGAGACCTACGACTATGATTATCTCTGCGACATTCTCCTCGGGCCGTTTCTGACCAGAATTCTGATGCCGGTCGAGGGGACGCTGAGTATTGATTTAGCTTATCAGACAGCGATCACTGTGTGGAGTCTACTCACCACTTCCTCAGATGTTCTAAATCGGTCACGTGTATCCGAGCTACTGTCTGAAGTCAACTAGTCGAGCGTCAAGCAACCGTTATTCTGAAGAGCCGCCGCGCATTTCCACTGCAAAACTTCCGACGATCCGACACGCTTATCGGTGCATGTTCGATCCAGTTCGCGGCAGGCTGGTTTTCGGAATACGGATAATCAACCGAGAACATGATTCGGTCGCTGCCGATCGCCAATATCGCGTTGGTGAGAGAACTATCCGAAAACGATCCGCTTGTGGTGATCCAAATGTTATCCGCAAAATACTCCTCAAGGGTTTTCTGCGGACGCTTGTCAAACGGGTTGAGATCGAACATGTTCTGAGTGCGCCACAGCAACGCAGGCAGTGCTTCGCCCATGTGTCCCACTATAAGCTTCGCGTCTGGGAAGCGGTCAAACACGCCGGAGAATATAATTCTAAGCACGTGCGTAGCCGTCTCTGCACCGAACCCCCAAGTCGCACCCTTCAACTCAGGATGGCCCTCGTACAGTCTTAAACCCCCACTGAGTGCGGACCTGGGATGAAGGTAAAGAGGTACGTCCAACTCACACAGCTTCTCCCAAAACCGATCGTTTGCTGCCTCATCCAGATAGATTCCTCTTTCTGGATGCTGCGTACTCGTATATCCATTAACCATGGCACCTTTGAAGCCGAGATCAACGACGGCTCTTTCAAGCTCCTGCGCTGCCGCACCGGCGTTCTGCAACGGAACCGCCGCGAATCCTGAGTACCGAGACGGATGCCGACGGACTACTTCTGCAAGAAAGTCGTTCTCAGAGCGCGCTTTCTTTTCTGCGTCCGCACTGTCGACGATGGCTTGGATGCCGGGTGCCGTCAGCGACAAGATCGCATGGTCGATGCCCGCGGCATCCATGCGGGTGAGGCGGATCTCGTCAAATTCAGCCAATAGACTTTGGATGGGGCGATAGTACGACGGCATAACACCGCCACCGTCAGAGACCCTAGCTAGTTCAGTCTCGTCACTAAGAATTCTCTTGGAGTCGTTGGGGTGCTGATACGCCTCTTCGACTGCGATCTTGCCGAGTTGCTGCGGTTCCTGCATTGATGCCTTCCTACTGTGATCGTGCGCACCACCCGGGGATGCGGTCCGCGGCTGAGCGGGTACGCCGGGTGGCTCTTACCCGCTACCGGTCGGGACACCAAGAACGGGGTAGGACCTGGTTCTTTGCCCTCGATCGCGCCGCGCGTGCTAGTCTTTACACACCCGACTGTAAGTCAACCTACCACGTACCGGAGAGAGACGACGCTAGGCCCTGAACAGGCGGCCGAGCCGACTTCCTTCCACCGGGCTGATGTGGGCAAGAGAGGAGCTCATCGTGGAGTTCGGAGTGAATTTTTTCCCCGACGTGCAACCTGCCGAGAAGTCCGGCAAGACCTACTTCGAGGAGTGCCTCGAGGTAGTGCGAATGTTGGAGCCACTGGGCTACACACACGCGAGAATTGTTGAGCACTACTTTCGCTCATACGGCGGATACTCGCCCAATCCCATGCTTTTTCTCTCCGCGGCGGCGATGTGTACCGAGAAGCTGCGTTTGGTTACGGGCGCCGTTCTGCCCGCCTTCAATCATCCTCTGAAGCTGGCTGGCGAGGCGGGAATGCTCGACGCCTTGTCGGACGGTCGGCTCGAAGTGGGCTTTGCCCGAGCGTTCTTGCCGCACAAATTCGAGCGCTTCGGGGTTGATATGGATACCAGCCGTGACCGCTTCGAGGAGGGAGTGGATGCAGTTGTCGACTTGCTTGAGAACGACAGCGCCTCCCTGGATGGTAAGTTCCATTCCTTCCCAGCGACAACTTCTCTGCCTCGTCCCACCCAGATGCCGCGTCCGCCGATGTGGGTAGCCGCGCTTAGCAGTCCTAAGAGTTTCCGAAGGGCGGGAGAACGAGGGTTTGGCGTCATGGCTAATCCGATCGCTCCGGATTCTCTTCGAGAGAATATTGCGGAGTACCGCGATGCTTGGCGCATGGCTGGGCACACAGGAGAAGGTCGCGTGATGCTCGCCTTCCACATGTACTGTGCCGATGACACCGAGACCGCGGTGGCTGACGCCACTGCTCCAATCAACGGTTACCTCAAGAGCCTTGTTGATGCCGCGTCTGAGTGGGTCGAAGGTAGCACAAGCGATGACTATCCGGGCTATGATCACATGATTGCGAGCATGGCTCAGGACGACTGCCAGAGTCTCATGGAGCGCAGCGCCGCCCTCGTCGGCACACCTGACGATATAGTGCGGCAGTTCTCGAAATTCTACGAGGATTGTGGAGGGTTCGATATCGCGAGCCTTCAGGTCAACTTCTCCAGTCTTGATCCCGAGAAAGCGAAGGCCTCTCTCGAACGCTTCTCGCGAGAGGCGCTTCCGCGGCTAGTGACGCTCGGTGAAACGGAGAACTAATGTCCAACGCTGGTGGGGAGGAAAGGGAGCTTGCAGATTACCGACGCTCCCTCATGCGTAGTCGGGAAGCCGCGAGGCAAGAGCCGAACCCCACTTTTATGCTCGGCGGCTACAGGTGGTCTCAGTTTGCGGGTGTCTTCCCACCGGAACGTTCGCCCTCAACGGGAGCCTTCCTTAAGCTGCTCGAAGTACCGGGAAACGCAAGCGTATTAGAAATCGGCTGCGGTACGGGTGTTATTTCGGTGCACGCGCTCCTCAGAGGCGCTGCCCATGTTGTCGCTACTGACTTGAGTGCTGAGGCGGTTGCGAACACGCTGGACAACGCGGCGAGGCACGGTGTCGAGGATCGACTCGATGTCCGCCAAGGAAACATGTTCTCCGCGATCCGTGAGCATGAGGCATTCGACATCGTGTTTTGGCATTCAAGTTTCGTTAAGGCCCCCTCCACCCTAACTGGATTGACCGACCTCGATCTTGCTTACGTCGATCCGGGGTATCGTTCGCATTTAGCGTTCCTGAGCACAGCGCTTCAGCATACTAACGGAGGCGGTGTGGCATTTCTAGGTTTCAGCAGCAGAGGAGACCGCCAGCTACTCGATGAGCTGGCCGCAGACAACGGCGTCGCGCTAAACCCATATGACCAGACGACAGTCCTTGAGGATGACGGCGAAGTCAAGTACGAACTCTTGAAACTCGAAGAGCCCGCGGGACGGTGAAGCATGTCGTCACCTTCTCAGCCCACAGGCCTCACCAGAACGAACGCACAGCATGCGCTCGTCCTTCTTGTGCTGTTCCTCGGCGAGTTCATCGCAATCTTTGATATCTCAGTAGCCAACGTTCTGCTTCCCACCATTCAGCGTGAGCTGCACGTCGGCGGCTCCACTGCTTCACTCGTGATTGCCGCTTACAGTGCAGCGTATGCCAGCTCGGTACTACTCTCCGGCAGGCTCGGCGACACTTACGGATTCGCCCGCATATTCCAGTGGGGTGTTGGGCTCTTCGGGCTCTCATCACTGCTCTGCGCCTTCGCACCTACCCTCCCTACCCTCGTGGTCGGACGGGTTTTGCAAGGTCTCGGAGCTGCGCTCCTATTCCCACAGGTTTTAGCCGGCGTCCAAACTGCCGTTCCACCACACTGGAGGGGAGCCGGCGCCGGGATCTTTGGCGCTGTGCTTGGTATCGGCTCCACCCTGGGTCAAATCGGCGGCGCCTGGCTTGGCCGGATCGAGTTCCTCGGGTCCGGATGGAGGTTTGCGTTCTTTGTCAACGTACCCATTTGTGCCGCGATTCTGCTCGTCGGTGTCTTCGCTCTCCGCAATCCCGACAGACGACCCCGCTCCTTGGACGTACTTGGGGCTATCTACTCGGGCGTCGGCATCGGTGCGCTCGTGGTGGGCTTGGCACTGATTAACACTGGCGCACTTCTTTGGAGCTGGCTGTCGCTGCTCGTCCTAGCGGTCGTCGCCTTGGTACTGTTTGCGTGTCGACAGCGATTCTTGTGGCGGTTTCAGGACAAGGCGCTTATCAGTCGAGAAGTTCTTCGCTCAACAACCTTCATCAGGGGCTTGGGACTGGCGCTGGCGTTCTACCTGACGCAGGTACCATTCTACGTCGTTCTCACCCAGGCTGCCCAGTCCGGGACAGGTCTCACACCCACTCAGTCGGCGAATCTCTACGCAGTACTCGGGGTCGCCTTCTTACTCACCTCTATAGCCACCGCTCGATTGTCCCAACGCGTCACCCCCGTGGTGGCCAGTATTGCGTCCGTCGTACTCCTTGCGAGCTTCGTGTTCCTCATGTATATACCAATTGATCAACTGCGCCCCGGTAACGTCGTCGTTTTCATGGTTCTTGCCCTTAACGGGTTGGCTGGCGGATGCATCGCCCCCTCGATAGTGCGGCTGGCTTTGACCGACGTGCCGAAAGACCACGCCAGTTCAGCCTCCGGAATGGTCTCCATGAGCCAACAACTCGCAAACTCGATCGGTACCACACTCACCGCCGTCGTTTTCGTAGCAGGTAATTCTGCCTACGGTGTCGCGCGAGGATTTGGTTTCAACCTGCTTCTCTTTACAGCAGCGTCGATCGTGGTTCTTGCCCTTACAGGAAGCTTCGCCTGTCATCGCCGGTCTCGCCGGATCGCGACTACTAACGCAGGCCGACAGAAATGATCCCCTACTCCGCGCGGCCACTGATTCACTATAAGGACGTGGAACGTTGATACGCACACTTCTCATCGACAACTACGACTCGTTTACATTTAATCTCTACCAATACCTGTCGGAGGTGAACGGATGCCCTCCGTTCGTTGTGCCAAACGACTGGGACGAATTCACGCCGGAAGAGCTCTCGCGGTTCGACAACATTGTTATATCCCCAGGTCCGGGTACTCCTGAGAAATCGGGTGACTTTGGCATCTGCTCTGTTGTAATCAGAGACGCAACGGTACCCGTCCTCGGTATCTGCCTTGGTCATCAAGGCATTGCTTACGTACACGGGGGTTCAGTCGATCACGCACCCGAGCCTATGCATGGCCGACCGTCACAAATCTGGCATTCCGAACAGGGTCTTTTCGATGGCATCCCATCGCCTTTCCGAGCCATTCGATACCATTCGTTAGCCGTCTCGGAGGTGCCACCCATCCTAGAAGTAACGGCCCGGTCTGAGGACGGCATTGTCATGGGCCTGCAACACCGAGAACGCCCTCAATGGGGCGTGCAGTTCCACCCCGAGTCTATCGAGACGGAATACAGCCTCCAACTGCTACGCAACTTCGCGCGACTGACTCAGAGAGCTGAAACGTCAGAGAGGCGCGTAAATATCCCTACGCAGTCCAATAGTCTTACACCTCGAAGTCGTGAATCTGAACAAGCCAAGACCGAATACGATGTTCATGTCGACACATTGCCCTTGCACTGTGGTGACGAGCAGTTGTTCTCAGCAATTTTCGCCGACGAGGTCAACTCAATCTGGCTCGATGGCAACCAACCTGAAAATGCCGCGTCTCGGTTTTCTATCATGGGAAGCCCCACAGGTCCGAATGCTAGTATCGCGACGAGCGACACTAGTGCGGGCACGGTTACGGTCACCGGAGCCGATGGGCACGCGCAGACGTTCGAGCGCGGATTCTTCGACTGGCTCAAATCGGCGATGGAGTCGGTTGACGTCGAAACCCCGTCATTACCGTTCGAATTTGCCCTCGGCTGGGCAGGCTACCTCGGCTACGAGTTGAAATCAGAAGTCGGTTCCCCGAACCAACACCAATCAGCCATCCCAGACGCCTGGGTGATGTTCTTGGATCGCGCGCTCGTCGTCGACCACCTAACGAACACGATCTATTTGCTGGGCCTCGCGCAGCGCGGATCGCGCGGCGACGACTGCCGCGAATGGTTCGAGCGAACGAAGGAGCAGATTGCAAGCTGCAAGGTGGCTGCTCGGTTGCCGGAGGAACCGTCCGAAGTTGAATTGTGGGCTCGGCACTCTCATGCCGACTATCTCGGGCTGATTCGGGAAGCGAAGCAAAACATCATCGATGGGGAGTCGTACGAGGTGTGTTTGACAAACATGCTGTCGGGCGAATCCTCGCTGAAGCCTCTTGACACCTACCTTCGACTCCGCGAACAGAATCCAGCGCCGTTCGGTGCATTCCTGCGTTCTCCCCAAGTGCAGGTCCTCAGTACCTCTCCGGAGAGGTTCGTGAGCATCTCAGGGGACCGCCATGTCGAGTCCAAGCCGATCAAGGGCACTCGTCCACGTGGCAACACCGAAGCGGAGGACGTCCAGATCAGAAGTGAGCTGCAGAACGCGGAAAAGGATCGCGCTGAGAATCTGATGATTGTCGACCTTGTCAGGCACGACCTGTCGCGAACGGCAAGACTTGGTTCCGTAAGGGTCGAGCGCCTCTTTGACGTCGAATCATATGCGACTGTGCACCAGCTTGTCAGCACAATCTGTGCGGAACTGGACCCGAACGTGGATCCAGTTACCTGTGTCAAGGCCGCGTTTCCGCCTGGGTCCATGACGGGAGCCCCAAAACTCAGGACAATGGAGATCATTGACAAGCTCGAAGGCGGAGCTCGCGGAGTCTACAGTGGGGCGATCGGGTATTTTTCTCTCTCTGGAGCCGTGGACCTCAGCGTCGTCATTCGAACGCTCGTTCTTTCCCGAGGGGAAATCCAGTACGGCGTCGGAGGTGCCATTATATCTCTCTCCGACGAGCAAGCCGAGTACGACGAAACCGTGGTCAAAGCTCGCCCTCTCCTCCACGTCCTCCGCGACACACCCTTTCCCGAAGGACTAGATCCTGCGAACCCTACCGGAGAGGCACTCTGATGCCCGTCTGGACCTGGAACACCGAACGCGCCACATTCGACCCTGTAGAAAGTGCCGGGCCACTCCTACTGGCAGACTCCTGGTACTTGCGCGAAGGTCGGGTCAGGGCGCTACCCCGGCATCGGGCTCGGTTCGCTGCTGCCGCGCAACAGCTAGAACTGCCCAGTCCCGACGCACCGGAGATCTGGTCGCAGATCGTAGATCTGCTGCCCCCTACCGGTGAGTGGTTTCCTCGAATCGAATTCGTGGGCGGAGCCCAGCCAACGTTAGGGATCCGGCCTCGCCCCGCCCCGGCACGCACACAGGAAATCAGCGTATGGGTGCCAGCATTCCCCGACATCCGCCGGTCACCCCACTTCAAAGGCCCAGACATCGAACGGCTTGAAGATCTCCGCATGCACGCTCGGGACAAATTCGGATGCCAGGAAGTCCTCCTCCTTAGCCCAGATGGGTACGTCATCGAAGGTGCGACATCCAACATACTTTGGTGGGAGAACGGCAAGATCTGCGTGCCCGACATCGACCTTGAGCCATTTTCTGGAATTACCACAACGTTGTTACAAGAGGAAGCGCGTTCATGTTCCCTTCCCGTGGAACACCGAAGAGCTGTGCCCGACGACCTCAAGGACAAAGAAGTGTGGATGCTCAACGCCCTGCACGGAGTTCGCCGTGTCGCCCGATGGTCAGGATCGACAACGGCTCCGTCCACCCCGCCGTCGTTCTGGACCTGGCGCGAGTGGCTGGATTCGCTCATGGTTAACGTCGCGGGAGGAAGGCAAACTCACGATGCCCTCGACTAGGAGTTCTTCTGCGCCTAAGAAACAACAGAGTGGCACCTCCCCGTTCCCTCGTCTTGACGCCGAACGGAAGACGCAAGTATGCATCATAGGAGCGGGGCCAGCCGGCCTCACGGTGCATCAAGCGATGGCACAGATCGGTGTAACGTCCGTCGTTATCGAGGCTCGATCACGACAGTATGTCCAGAACCGAGTCCGCGCAGGTCTAGTTGAGCCTGGGACTGTGCGCATACTAGACGATCTAGGCGTCGGTCAGAAGCTTCTTCGCGACGCAGCCTGTCACAAAGGCTTGCTGCTCCAACTCGACGACACTTCGGCACGGGTACCCTTCGGTGACATCACCGGCGAGCCAGTCTATATGTATCCCCAGCAACACATAGTCCGCGATCTCATTTCAGCCTCTGACCCGCAACGCATTCTGTTCGATACGGAGGCAGTGAACGTCGAAACTGGTTCCTTAGATGCCGCAGTAACAGTCAACCATGCCGGACGACACTTCCGCGTGAAATGCGACTTCATTGTGGGCGCCGACGGTGCCCATGGAGCATCCAGACGCTCCCTACCCGACGAACGGAAGAAGTCCTACGAGCGAGATTATGGTATCGACTGGTTAGGCATCCTTGCAGAAACCGCACCCCTCGCCGACGAACTTATATATTCTTGCTCGGCCCGCGGATTCGCGCTCCACAGCATGAGGGGCGAGTCCCAAAGTCGGCTCTACTTGCAGGTCCCCCGCGGGTCCAGTCCCTCGTGGACAGACGACCGGATCTGGCAGGAACTTGACTATCGTCTCTCTCCCGGAGCGGCTCGCATCCGTCGAGGAGACATCACTGAACGCACAGCGGTGAAACTCAAAGCGTTTCAGCTCGAGAACCCACAGTATCGAAGGCTCTTCCTGATCGGCGATGCTGCGCATACGGTACCTCCCAGCGCGGCAAAAGGGTTGAATCTAGCCGTTGAGGACGCGGCGTGCCTGGCACAGGCCTTGTGGGCTTGGTACCAGGACCACGAACGAGGTGGCCTCGATCGATACGCCTCCAAAGCCGCTCAAAGAGCCTGGCTGGCGCAGATGTTCTCCGCCGAGATGACCCGCCTGCTTCATGTGCTGCCAGGCGACACACAGTTCGATACGAAAACGAGGACCGCCCGATGGCAGCGGATTGTCGACAACCCAATCGCTCTCAGAGATTTCGCCGATCACTACGTCGGCATCGCCCGAAGGTAACCGGCCCGCGTGGATGACCAGACTTCACGGCTACGGATACCAGACCGCTGTCGCGTTACCAGCAAACCAACTAACAAACGATCTGCGTCGTTGACGAACGGAGGAAGAACGCGATGAAGAAGCCATTGCACGTGCTCACCCTTGCGGCGATCATCGCCCACCACGGGATCGAGGCGGCGGCGGGGATCGGGGTGCCTGGGGAGCCATACATTGGTCGGCGCCGTGCCACCTTCCTGTGGACGGCCGTCTTCGCCGGAAACGCGTATGCGCTCACTCGTAAAAGCAGAGAACTCGGGCTCCTGACCGCATTCGCGAACGGTGCTTACCAGGCTCTCGCTCTACAGCACTATATTGACTGGCCGTGGAGGTTGCGTAAGGGAGTCCCGATTATTCAGGAGGCCGAGGAACTCCCTGAACGCTGGTTACCTGCCTACAACACGGCACTCCTCGTGGCCACAGGGCTTTCGTCAGTAGCCTGCTTGCGAGAGCAGGGTCCTGGCGCCAGAAGGGCGCACCTCCTTGGACTGGTGACCTTGCCATGGCAACTTGCCTCGGCGAGACGTCATCAGCAGTGGCTCCAAGCCCAATGATCCGTCGCTTCCGTCCAACTCCTCGGCTCCGCTGCGACGTCGAACTTCATGTCTAGACTGGCGGGCCCCTTCCAACCCCTGTGAAGCCTGGCCGCCACTTTGCTGGGTTGCACCGCCAAGCAACGCCCCAGCACCCTAATCAGTTACAACCTAGTGTGTATTGCTTCGCCACTGGAACTCGGGTAGCGTGCGTCACATGAAGCCGGAGCAAGCAGACTCGCGCCACAACTACGCGTTTCGTGACAACGCGTCAGCGAGTCAGCGCCTTGATACGCTCGACGAGATGTTCGGGGAGTCGAGCCGAGAGTTCGTGTCAACGTACCCCAACCGAGGAACCAAGTTGGCCCTTGACTTAGGGTGTGGGCCAGGGCACACCACTCGGCTTCTCGCTGAGTCTCTCCGTGCCCAGAGGACTGTAGGCGTTGACCAATCAGAGGTTTATGTACAGAACGCGAGAGCAAGGTATCCAAATCTAGAGTTTCAGTCCCTGGATGTCACGCGCGAGATGCCTCTTCCGCCAGCGAACGTCATATACGCGCGCTTTCTCCTCAGCCACTTACCCGACCCGTTGGAGCAAGTCGTCCACTGGTCGAGGCATTTAGCGCGCGCCGGTGTGGCGCTACTTGAGGAAACTCAATCCATCGAGCCTCTGGACCAGGGCTCACGTCCTTACCTGGAGTTGCAGAAGTCATTGGTTGACCACCATGGAGGGACGCTTTTCGTTGGGCCGGTTCTCGAGCAGTTGAGTGAAATTGCGGAGCTTGAGGTGTTCCACGATGAGATCCAGTCAGTCACGCCTCCCGGCCGCTTGGCGGGGCGGTCATTCTCGCTCAATTTGCAAGCGTGGTCGGATGACGCCTTTGTTCGGCAGCTGCATTCTCCGCGCGAACTCGACCGGCTAAAGGATAGAGTTCACGCCCTCACTAGCTACGGTGCGAGCCCCGTGGCGAGATGGAGTATCAGGCAGATCATGATTCGTAGGAGAATAAATTGACCCTAAGTGCACTGAGATTCGGCGCTTTCATATCACCCTTTCATCCGCTGGGAAGAAGCCCGACACTAGCGATGGCACGAGATCTTGACCTAGTCAGGCATCTGGATGATCTTGGATTCGACGATGTGTGGATCGGGGAACACTACTCGGGCGGCTGGAGCATCATCAGTGCCCCGGAGATGTTCTTGGCGGCCGCCGCGAGCCAGACAAAGCGAATAGGCCTTGGGACAGGTGTCGTAAGTTTGCCGTACCACCACCCATTCCAAGTAGCCAGCCGGATCGCTCAACTCGACCACCTCAGTCGCGGGCGCGCAATCCTTGGTCTCGGCGCCGGAGTAAGTAAAGCCGACGCGCAGATGCTAGGGATCGATCCGGAAACGCGCTGGCGGCGCATGGATGAAGGTATCGACGCCGTCAAGCGGCTTCTCAGCGGAGAGGAGCCCGTATCTGTGTCCACCGACTGGTTCTCTCTCGATCGGGCAGAGTTGCAGCTCCTCCCGCTACAAGCGAATATTGAGATCGCCGTGGCAAGCAACTACTCGGAGAACAGCATGCGTCTCGCTGGTCGCCACGGACTTAGTCTCCTCGCTCTCGGAGGGTTTCTCCCCGGAGGGCCGAAGGTTGACCTGGAACAACGATGGAGAATCGCAAAAGAGTCTGCGGCACAGCACAGCACCAACGTCTCCCGAGACGGTCTGAGCATTGTCCTGCCCGTCCACCTCGCGGAAACTCGCGATCAGGCGTTCCAAGATGTCCGTACAGGCGCCGAAAGTTGGCTGTTCGATTATTTCCACGACACTCTGGGCGCTCCGGTGCGTCAATCCACGCCACCAGGCCGTGAAGTCGAGGAACTTGTCGACCAAGGCGGCGCGATCATCGGCACACCGGAAGACTGCATCACCGCTATTAAGACACTGTACAATCAGAGCGGAGGGTTTGGGCGATTCTTGACCGTGGTTCTTGATTGGACTACTCAAGCAAAACAGTGGGAAAGTTTCAATCTTATGGCAGAAGAAGTCGTCCCGCACTTCTCGCCTTCTTCGTTGGACTCATTGCGTCGAGGGCAGCTCCGTGCGGCGCCTGGGACCAACAGTTGATCTACTAGGGTCTCGACTTTACCGAGCGAGTTTCCACTAGACCCCGTTGTTCCACGTGGATGAAGTTTATTTGGTTCCACAAGGCGGGTTGAGCCGGTGAGGCCAGACACGCTTAAGCGCTGACCACCGCAGACTTCGGTTCAATTCTGGTATCAGCACGCATACTGCACTGATGTGTGGGTATGAGGTCCGATCGCGCCACATCAAGCGGTGCTCCGGCGTCTGCGAACCGAGGGACCTGATGAGTTCAGCAACTCCGAGGTGCCCGAAACGTGCAACGCCTCAGCCCACAGCCCCCAGTCGTAGTAGACTGAAAGCGCAAACACTCGGCATACCGCCTAGATCCTGGCTCGGCTCATCCAGGATGAGAAGCTGAGGCGCTGGCTCCGCCAACAGCAGCACCGCCAAAACGGCGCGGAACCGTTCACCACCCGACAACGACCCCACCTGCTGCTCCACGATCCGCCCCCGTAGGCCGAAGGCAGCCAGGCGATTGCGCAGGTCACGATCCTCCACGTGCGGCGCCCGCAGCGTCAGCGCGGTCAGCACGGTCTCCTCATCACTCAAGGGATCAAGCCGCTGGGGGACGTAGCCGACCCGGTCGGTGGTGAGCACCCCCGACGCGGTGAGTCGCGACGGTTCACCGCTGACCAACGATGCCAGCAGCGTCGTCTTGCCCACCCCGTTAGGGCCGACGATCGCCACACGCTCGGGTCCAGCGATGATGGGCCGTTGATGGGCCCCGTTCAACTCCGCCAGGCGGCGCCCCGAACCGACATGGGGGTCGGGCAGCACCAACGTCAGTTCCTCACTCACGCGCACCCGGGACTGCGCCTCACTCAAGGCGGCCTCGGCGGCAGCCTCGCGTGCCGCCAGCGTCGATCGGTCACCGGCCTGCGCCTTCTCGGCGCGGTTTTGCCGATAGTCCATCACGACAGGAAGGACGCCTGACTCACGTTGCGCCTTCCCGTGACGCACCGAACGCGCTTGCCGGGTCTGAGCCTCGATGCGCTGGTGACGTTCGGTGCGGAGGCGTTGCTCGGCCGTCCGCACGGCTTGCCGAGCAGCCTGTTGCGTTTGCTCTTGGGCCTGGAGGAACGCGCTGTACCCCCCGCCGAACACGGTGAGGGCGCCGGAACTCAGTTCAGCCGTGGCATCCAGCGTGTCGAGCAGGGTGGTGTCATGGCTGGAGATGAGCAGGGTCCCCTTCCAGGAGGCGATCAGCCCCATCAGTCGGTGCCGGGCGTCCGCGTCGAGATTGTTGGTCGGCTCGTCCAGCACGACCACCGGAGTACGCGCCAATTCCAGCCCGACCAGGGCCGTCAGGATCGCCTCGCCACCCGAGAGCGTGCCAATCGGCCGCCGCAGGTCAGGGGCGGGCCCCAAGGTAGCGACGACGGCAGCCAGGCGCGCGGCCGCCCGATCAGGGGCGTCCCAGGCATCCCCGATGGCGTCGAAGTGTTGCGGATCAGGATCGCCCGCCTCGATGGCGTCCAGGGCGCGCAGGATGGGACCGACGCCGAGGAGGTCAGCCACCGACGCGGCGGTATCCAGCACAAGGTTCTGTGGCAGGTACCCCACGGGGGCGTCCGCGTGGATGGTGATGCTGCCTCGCGTGGGCGACAGTTCTCCCGCGATCAAGCGCAGCAACGTGGACTTGCCGACGCCGTTGGCGCCGATCAGCCCGGTACGACCACCACTGAAAGCGGCGGTCAAGGAATCGAGGACCGTGTCAGCGCCGGGGTAGGCGAAGCTCAGGTCGGATACAACGATGGCAGGGTAAGGCAAAGGAATCTCCCGACGTTCAGCGAAAAAGGGGATGCGCTGAACAACGAGCACAGCTCGACGTCAGCGCGGGTTAGCGGCTGATGTCGAGATCTGTCATCACGCGTCCGATCGTCGGGAATGGGACGCCCTTAGTATGGCCCACACCGTGACCACTGCCAAGCGCGCCCGGCGTGCCGTGGGGACCTACAGCGTCACGAAGCCGTGTAGCTGACCGTCGGATGCAGGTCGTCCGTGGGCGGCATCCAGGTGTCGGGGTCGGCATCGGCTTGATCGCCTGAACGGATGTCCTTGACCGAGGCCCCAAACCACACGTACGGAATGCCGCGGCGATCGGCATAGCGGATCTGGCGGCCGTACTTGTCAGCCTTCGGTGCCACCTCAGCCGGGATGCCGCGCGCCCGAAGACGGGCGGCAATGTCGAGGGAGGATGCACGCGTCTCCTCGGTGTCCACGGCCACGAGGACGCAGGTCGGGACCGACCGGGAAGCGGTGAACTCGCCCTTGCCAATCAGGGGCGCCAGGATCCGGGACAGTCCGATCGAGATGCCGACGCCGGGCCAGGTGCGCTTGCCGTCGGTGGCCAGCGAGTCGTACCGGCCCCCCGAGCAGATCGATCCCAGGGAGGCGAAACCTTCCATTTCGGTCTCGTACACCGTGCCGGTGTAGTAATCCAGGCCGCGGGCGATCTTCAGGTCGGCGATGAGACGGCCCGGGACGACCGCGGATGCCGCCTCGACGACGGCAGCCAGCGCGTCGAGACCCTCGTCCAACAGCGGGTGGCTCACCCCCAGGGCCCGGACGCGGTCCACGAAGGACGTGTCGGCCGCCTGGATCGTGGCCAGGTCCAAGCAGGCTTGTGCCTGCTCAGGAGTCAGCCCCAGTTCATCGACGAGGAGACCAACCACCGCCGCGGGACCGATCTTGTCGAGCTTGTCGACCCGTTGCAGCACGGCAAGGTGATCCTCGACGCCCAATCCGCGATAGAACCCTTCGGCGAGGAGTCGGTTGTTCACGTGCATGACCACCGGTGGCAGCCCAAATTGCGTGTGGAGCCGCTCGAAGACCTCCAGCATCACCAAGGCGACCTCGACGTCGTGGTGGGCTGCCAGCGTGTTCTCGCCGACGATGTCGATGTCGGCTTGGACGAACTCCCGGTACCGGCCTTCTTGGGGGCGTTCGCCTCGCCAGACCTTCTGGATCTGATACCGCCGGAAGGGAAAGGCGAGGTGCCCTGCGTTCTCGGTGACATAGCGGGCGAAGGGCACCGTCAGATCGAAATGCAGCCCCAGTTGATCACCAGCACCGTCCTCGGCGTGGAGCCGACGCACCACGTAGACCTCTTTGGTGATCTCACCCTTGCGGGTCAGGGAGTCCATCGTCTCCACCGCCCGGGTCTCGATGGGCGCGAAACCGTGCAACTCGAAGACCTCGCGCAGCATGTCTTGGACGGCCTGCTCGGCGAGGCGTCCGGCCGGGAGGAACTCCGGGAAGCCCGACAGTGGTTTGATGCGGATACTCATGCCAGGTAGCCCTTGTCGAGATAGCGGTTCGTGGTGCGTTCGTGGCCCATCGTCGTGGTGGGTCCGTGGCCGGGCAGCAATGCGGCCGTATCCGGCAAGGCAAGCACCACATCGCGCAGGGTGGCCCGCATGGCGGCATCATCCCCGCCGGGCAGGTCAGTTCGACCGATGGATCCGGCGAACACCACGTCACCGGTGAAGATCAGTTCGGTGAGTTCGGGAGCTTCCTCGAAGGGCTCGACCAGCGGCACCCGGAACAACACGCACCCGGGCCGATGCCCGGGGGCATGCTCAACGTGGAAGCTCGCCCCGGCGGCGGAGAGGGTCTCCCCACCATGAAGCAGACGCAAGTCGGCAGGCTCACGAACGTGAACCCCCAACTGCTCCACCATCTGCTGCATCTGCGGCCTGCCCGAGGTGGGGTCGGTCAGGAGCTCACGATCCAGCGCGTGTAGGTAGACCGGCACACCGAAGTGATCGGCCACGTCCGCGGCTTGCGCCACATGGTCGATGTGCCCGTGCGTCAGCAGGACGGCCTCAACCGTGAGCCCTTGCTCGGTCACGACACGGTTGACCGACGCCAGTGCGTCCACGCCGGGATCGACTACGACGGCACGGCCTTCTGCGAAGCCGAAGATGTAGCAGTTGGCCTGCCACGGACCGGCGGGGAACGACGCGAGGAACATGCTCTCCACCCTATCGGGATGGGCAGCGCACGAAGATCGGTCGTTTTCGGGCAAGATGGACGGCATGAGTGACTCCGCAGGACCGGCGAGCTTCGGTCGCGTCGAGGAAGACGGCACCGTCTACGTGACCACCAGCGACGGCGAACGCGTCGTCGGGCAGGTGCCCGATGTGAGCGCAGAGGAGGCGTTGGCCTTCTTCGTGCGCCGCTTCGAGGCGTTGGATCTGGAGATCACGTTGTTGGAGCAGCGGCTGGCCTCCGGCGCGTTGGCACCTGATGATGCGCGGCATTCCATCAAGACCCTGCGCGGCTCCGTCACCGACGCGAACGCCGTCGGCGACCTTGCCTCCCTGGCAGCCCGGCTCGACGCCATGACTCCCAAGCTGGCCGAAGCATCCGAGGCTCGCAAGGCTGAGCGTGCCAAGCAGCATGAGGCCACGCGTCAGGCGAAGGAAGAGATGGTCGCCGAGGCGGAGAAGCTGGCGGGCGGCAACGACTGGCGCGGGGGCGTGAATCGCTTCCGTCAGTTGCTGGACGCATGGAAGGCCCTGCCCCGCATCGACCGTGCCACCGATGACGCGCTGTGGCACCGCTTCAGTTCCGCGCGAACCACCTACACCCGTCGGCGCAAGGCCCAGTTCGCCCAGCAGTCGGCGAAGTGGAATGACGCCAAGGCGATCAAGGAACAGATCATCGAGGAGGCCCGCGGGCTGGCCGACTCCACCGAGTGGGGTCTCACGTCCGGCGCGTTCCGCGACCTCATGACGCAGTGGAAGGCGGCAGGCTCCGCCCAGCGCGACGCCGATGAGAAGCTGTGGGCCGAGTTCCGGGCCATCCAGGACCAGTTCTTCAATGCGCGGACGGCAGCCCAATCGGCTCAAGACGAGGAGTTCGGCGGCAACCTCGTGGCCAAGCAGGAGTTGCTGGCCAAGGCTGAAGCGGAGATCCTTCCCGTCACCGACCCCAACGTCGGCCGCTCGGCATACCGCGCTTTCCTGGAGCAGTACAACGCACTCGGCAAGGTTCCGCGCGACGCCATGCGGGGCCTCGACAATCGCCTGCGCACGCTGGAGAACGCCGTCAAGCAGGCCGAAGCTGAGGAGTGGAAGCGCACCGACCCTGAGGCCCGGCACCGGGCAGAGGAGACGGTGGCGATGCTGAGCGCCGAGATCGGGAAGCTGCAGGAGAAGATCGCCAAGGCCGAAGCCCGCGGCGATGCCAAGGCCGCCAAGCAGGCCGAGGACTCGATCGCCACCTACACCGTCTGGCTGGATCAGGCCAAGGCCACGCTGGCGGACTTCACGCGCTGACCACACCGGCACGACGACTCGCCCCGCAGCCTCGCTGACGGGGCGAGTTGTGCGTCGGAGCCTCGCGCATCCGTGACGCGCACGGGTGGGGCGTGGTGGGAGGGCCTAGGGGCTACGCGGCCGCCCGCCTAGCCGGGCTTGACCCGACTGACCTCGTAGACGCCAGACACCCGTTGAAGACCGCGCAGCACCGTTTCCAGGTGGCGTGGGTCAGGGGTCTGGAAGGTCAACCGCATCGTGAAGACGTGATCCTTGGAGGCATTGGCCGACACGGACACGATGCTCATGTGCATCTCCGACAGCACACGCGTCAGATCGTTCAACATCCCCGCCCGGTCGATGCCCTCCACCTGGACGGCGACCAGGAAGGCCGCGTCGGCCGTGGGCGCCCAGGAAACGGGAACGATCCGTTCGGGCATCTGGCGCAGCGACGCAACGTTGGTGCAGTCGGTCCGGTGCACCGAGATGCCCTCTCCTCGCGTGACGAAGCCGATGATCGGATCCCCAGGGACGGGCATGCAGCACTTGGCCAGCTTGGTGTAGAGGTCCGGGTCGCCGTCAACCACGACGCCGGAGTGGTTCCGCGGCAGCTTGTGATGCGCGCCACGGACCAGCAGCGCCTCGTCGATCAAGGACGCTTCGGCGGCGGCTTCGTCGCCACCGATGACGCTCACCAGTTGCGTGATGACCGCCTGGGCGCCGATGCTGCCCTCCCCCAGCGCCGCCCAGAGGCTCGGCACATCCGAGACGTGGAAGTGCTCGGTGAGGTGAGCCATCACCTCCGGGGTCAGCAGACGGGCCGCCAGGTGGCTGCGTCGCATCTGCTTGGCGAGGAGTTCCTTGCCTTGCTCAATCGCCTCATCGCGCCGCTCTCGGCTGAAGTACTGGCGGATCTTGGCGCGCGCCCGCGGTGTCTTGACGAAGTTGAGCCAGTCGCGGCTGGGGCCCGCATTCTGCGCCTTGGAGGTGATGATGTCGATGGACATCCCCATCTCCAGCGTCGAGTCCAGCGGCACCAGGCGGCCGTTGACCCGGGCCCCGATACATCGATGCCCGACCTCGGTGTGGATGGCGTAGGCGAAGTCCACGGGCGTCGAGCCAGCAGGCAAGGCGATGACGTCGCCCTTGGGGCTGAAGACGAACACCTCGTTCTTGGCGATCTCTTCGGTGAACGTGTCGAGGAACTCCCCCGAGTCCTCGGTTTCCTTTTGCCACTCCGAGATGGAGTGCACCCAGTTGATCTCGTCCCCGGCGCTCTTGCCCTCCTTGTAGCGCCAGTGCGCGGCAACGCCGTACTCCGCCTGCTTGTGCATTTCGTGCGTACGAATCTGCAGTTCGACCGGCTTACCGCCCGGGCCCAGCACCGTCGTATGCAGCGACTGGTACAGGTTGAACTTCGGCATGGCGATGTAGTCCTTGAACCGCCCCGGCAGCGGCTTCCACCGCGCATGCAAGACGCCTAAGACGTCGTAGCACTCACGCTTGGTGTCCACCAGGACGCGCAGGCCGACCAAGTCGTAGATGTCGTAGAAATCGCGGCCCCGCACCATCATCTTTTGGTAGATGGAGTAGTAATGCTTGGGACGCCCGTACACCGTCGCCTTGATCTTGTTCTCAGCCAGGTCTTGTTTGACTTGCTCGATCACCGTGGTGAGGTACTGGTCGCGCAGCGGGGCCCGGTCGGCGACCAGCTTGACGATCTCGGAGTAGATTTTCGGCTCGATGACCGAGAACGACAGATCCTCAAGTTCCCACTTGATCGCGTTCATGCCAAGGCGATGCGCCAACGGGGCATAAATCTCGAGGGTGTCCTTGGCGATCCGGATCTGCTTGTCTTGCCGCAGCGAACTGATCGTGCGCATGTTGTGGAGGCGGTCGGCCAGTTTGATGATCAGGACGCGGATGTCCCTGCTCATCGCGATCACCATCTTGCGGATCGTCTCGGCCTTCGCCGATTCGCCGTAGACCACCTTGTCGAGCTTGGTCACGCCATCGACCATGGTGGCGATTTCCTCGCCGAAGTCGTGGGTCAGCTGCGCCAGCGTGTAGCCGGTGTCCTCCACCGTGTCGTGCAGCAGGGCTGCGCAAATGGTGGGCTCATTGAGCCCGAGACTGGCCAAGATGGTGGCCACGGCGAGGGGATGGGTGATGTAGGCGTCGCCGCTCTTGCGCAATTGACCGTCGTGGTATTGCTCAGACGTCCGATAGGCGCGCTCGATGAGTGCCGAGTCGACCTTCTGATGGTGGCGACGCATGGCAGCAAACAGCGGATCAAGCGCCGCGGCGCCCGAACTCTTCTGGCTTCCTAGCAGCGCGAGCATCCGGCGCATACTGCGCCGGGGCTGCTCGGGCACAACCGCGGCCAGTTGCCCCGGTACAGCATCGGCACCCGCTGGACGGCTCGTCGTGTCACTCATCGAAGACCTCCCCTCGCGTGGGGTCGAGTGTAGCGCCGCTCAAGCGGCACCTTTACGAGGGTGTACGTTCCCGCTTCTTCACGCTGGGGCGAGCAACGACGAGTTCGTCGCCGGTCTTCAGCACGGCCACGCTCGGATCGAAGAAGTGGCGCAGCAGGCCGCCACGCACGACGCCCAAGACCCGCTCTCCGGCAATCTCTTGGGACCCCTTACCCACTTCGCTCGGGGCGACGAGGCGTTGCGCGATGTCGATGCCTTCGCCGTAGTTGAGGAGGTCTTCCATGGTGGCGCCGAGTTCGGGGCTGACGGCCGACAACCCGATGAGCCGACCCACGGCGTCCGAACTGGTGACGACACCGTCGGCCCCTGATTGACGCACGAGCGAGACGTTGTCGGCTTCCCGCACCGACACCACAAGATGGGCGTGCGGGTTGAGTTGCCGTGCGGTCAGGGTGGCCAAAATGGCCGTGTCGTCACGATTCACGGTCACCACGATGTGCTTCGCCTTGGGTACCTCCGCGCGGCGCAGAAGATCGCGGGAGGTGCAGTCCCCCAGGAATGCCGCCAGACCGTGCCGGTTCGCGGCGTCCACGGCAGCCTGGTTCGCGTCGACGACGACGATCCGATCAGCTTCGGCTCCGTTGCGCAGCAGCGTCGTGACGGCGCTGCGGCCCATCGTCCCGTAGCCGAGCAGCACGATGTGGTTCCGCATCTTCTTCCTCCAGCGAGCATCGATCAAAGCCCGTCGCCCCTCGTTGGCGAGGACCTCCAGCGTGGTGCCGACCAACAAGATCAAGAACGCGATCCTCAGTGGGGTCACCAGCAACGCGTTCAGCAGGCGTGCATGCTGGGAGACCGGAGTGATGTCTCCGTATCCCGTGGTGGTGACGGTGACGGTCGCGTAATAGATGGCGTCGATGAGGCTGACGCCATCATGGTTGACGTTGTCGGCATAGCTGGCACGATCCAGCCACACGATCAGCGAGTTGACGGCGATAATCGCCAGCGCGAGGAGCGCACGCCGCGCCAGTTCCCGGACGGGATTCTTGGCAACGCGCGGCAGCCGCACCAGCGCTTGATAGCCCCACCCTGAGGTGGAGGAGCCCTCCGCCATGGTCAGACAGTCACCACGGCGGACAGCGTGTCGACTCCCGCACGGGCAAGGCGCTCGCGCCCACCCAGGAAGCCGAGTTCCATCAAGACCGCCACGTGCACCAGTTCGGCGCCCTGGCGCTTGATCAACTCGGCCGTGGCGCCGATCGTGCCGCCGGTGGCCAGCACATCATCGATCACCATGACCCTTGCCCCCTGCCACAGCGCATCGCTGTGGATCGCCAGCGTCTCGTTGCCGTACTCCAGCGCGAAGCTCTGCTGATCCACCTTCCCGGGCAGCTTGCCTGGCTTGCGCACCGGGACGAACCCGGCACCCAGCTTGAGCGCCACCGGTGCGGCGAAAATGAAGCCGCGAGCCTCCATGCCCACCACCACATCGATGGGCCCCGGAGCCAGGTCAGCCAACTCATCGATAGCCGCAGCGAAGCCATCGGCGTCCGCCAGCAGGGGGGTGATGTCCTTGAACACCACACCAGGCTTGGGCCAGTCCGGGACGTCTCGAATCAACTCGATGATGCGGTTCTGGTTGGCGTTCATCGCCCATCCTTCTTACGGTCGGCGCGGGTACTGCGCTGTGGTTGGTGACGCGGCAGCGTGCTGCCGTCGACAGACCCGAACGTGGCGGGATCGACGACGGTGTGTGCCGCCGCGAGGAGCGGGGCTGAAGCCTCATGCTCGCCGGTGGTCGAGGTCGCATCCTCCGGTGCGGCAGTCGTAGAGGACCGCTCGATCCGGCGACGGTGGGCGACCAGTTCGGGTTCGCGTTCCCTCATCTGGACATAGATCGGTGCGGCCAGGAACAGCGAACTGTAGGCGCCCGCAATCATGCCGACGAACAGGGCCAGACCCAGATCCTTCAGCGGCCCCGTCCCCAGGACGAACACCCCCGCCATCAGCAGCGCGGCCACAGGCAGCACCCCGATGATCGTGGTGTTGATCGACCGCATCAGCACCTGGTTGATAGCCAAGTTGGACGCCGCCGCGAAGGTCCGCTTCTGCTTGGTGATGTCGCGCGTGTTCTCGCGTACCTTGTCGAAGACGACCACGGTGTCATACAGCGAGTAGCCCAAAATCGTGAGCATGCCGATGAGGGTGGCCGGCGTGAAGGCGAACTGCAGCAAGGCATAGACGCCCACGGTCAAGACGAGGTCGTGCAGCAGCGCGATGATGGCTGCGGCCGACATCTTCCAGTTGCGGAAGTAAACCCAGATCATCAAGGACACCAGCACCAGGAAGACCACGAGGGCAATCAGCCCCTTCTGGGTGATCTGTTGCCCCCAGGACGCGCCGATCAGGTTGTTCGTGACCTGCTGGCTGGGGACCCCGGCCTTGGCCGCAAGGGCTTCGGTGACGTGGTTGATTTCCTCGGCGGTCAGGGCGCGCACCTGAATGCGGACCTGGCTGTCCCCCACCGTGTTGGTCTTAATCTCGCCAAGGTCCGGCAGCCCCATACCCTGCACGGTCTCGCGATAGTCGTCTGCCGTGGTGGCGGTGACCTGCGTCGGGACGACGAACTCCGAACCCCCGGTGAAGTCGATCGACAGGTTCAGGCCCCGCACGGCGACGCCGAGGACGCAGATCGCGACGATCACCGCCGAGACGATGTACCAGCGTTTGGCGTTCTTGATGAAGTCGTAGCTGATCTCACCGGTGTAGAGCCGGTGGGCAAGCCCATGGTTCTTGCTCATCAGGCCTCCTTCGGGGAACTCGCCCGGAGGCGACGAATCGGGGACCGTCGGGGGGCCGCGCCGAGGTGGGCTGCGTCGAAGCCGGAGAACTTGCGGCCCTCACCGAAGTACTTTGTGCGTCCGAGCAGCGTCACCATGGGCTTGGTGAACCAGAACACGATCGCAATGTCGATGAGTGTGGTCAGCCCCAGGGTGAAGGCGAAGCCCTTCACTGACCCGATAGCCAACACGAACAGCACCGCGGCAGACAGCAAAGACACGGCGTCGGCGATCAAGATCGTCTTACGGGAGCCGATCCACCCGGTCTCGATGGCGGTACGCAGCGAGCGTCCGTCACGCACTTCGTCGCGGATGCGTTCGAAGTAGATGATGAAGGAGTCCGCCGTCATGCCGATGGCGACGATCGCCCCGGCGATACCGGGAAGGTTCAACGCGAACCCCATCGATTGCCCCAGCAACACCATGAGCTGATAGGTGATCGTGGCGGCCAAGACCAGCGACGCCACCACCACGACGGCGAGTGCCCGGTAGTAGATCACGGAGTAGATCACGACCAACGCCAGGCCGATCAGGCCCGCGATGATGCCGGCCTGCAACTGCTCCCCACCCAGGGTCGCGGACACGTTGGAAACCTCAGACAGGTCGAAAGCCAACGGCAAGGAACCGTACTTCAACACGTTGGCCAGGTCGGTGGCGCTTTGCTGCGTGAAGCTACCCGAGATCTCCGCTCGCCCGCCGCTGATGGCAGTGGTGAGGCGGGGATAGGTCACGACCTTGCCGTCCAGCACGATCGCGAACGTGTTCTGCGGCTCGCTCTTCTTCGCCAGCGCCCCCGTCACCTGCTCGAAGATCTTGCCGCCCACGTCGTTGAGTTGCAGTTGGACGATCCAGCTCAACTGATGCTGCGGCACTCCCGCATTGGCATCGGTGAGCATGTCGCCGTTGATGACCGCCGGGTACAGCAGGAACTTCGTCGTGCCCTCGCGGTTGCAGGTGATGAGCGGCTGGTCGGGAACGTCAGGGAACTCGTCCCCGCACGTGAAGGCCTCGAAGTCGGCTTGATCCCGAGCGGTCGGCGTCCACGCCAACGCCTCATCGGTGGTCAGTTGCCGCCCAGGCGCCGTCGGACGTGGCGTGGGAGCGGCCGTGGGCAACCCTGCGGCCGGGCGCCGGTTGACGCTTTCGGTCGGGCTGGGCGCCGCCGTCGCAGTGGTCCCCGACGTCGGCTCGGCCGATGCCGGGGTAGACGGATCCGCCGACGAGCTCGGGGTGGCCGACGGGGTCGGCGTCGCCGTGGGCTGTGCGGTCACCTGCGCCGTCGCGTACACGGGACGGAAGTACAACTGCGCGGTCGTGCCGACCATCTCCTGCAACTGGGCGGGAGCGACGTTCGGGACGGAGACGGTGATCTGGTTGTTCCCGACCGTCGCCACCTCCGACTCGCCGACGCCGATCGCGTCGACGCGCTGCTGGATGATGGTGCGCGCCTGTTCCAGGCTTTCGGCGCTGACCCCGCCCTGCCCGGTCGCATTGCGGGCAGTCAAGGTAATCGTCGTGCCGCCGCGCAGATCCAAGCCAAGCTTGGGGCTCCAGCTACCCGACAGGGCCATGATCCCGAACAAGGCGGCGATCACGGCGAACAAGATGATCAAGGTGCGCAGCGGGTGCGACCTGTGTTGAGTGGTGGTGGCCACGTGCAGCGAACCCCGCCTACTCAGTTCTTGGCTTCGGGCGTCTGAGCCTCAGGCGCGCTCTCCGACGGCGGGGCGACATCGAGAACGGGAGCGGCCTCCACGACGTCGACGACCGTGCCGTCGATCTCATCAGCCGGGGCATCGTCGTACTCGAACTCCTCTTCGGAGGGCTCGACCGCGCGGACGATGGCCTGCTTCAGCACGGTCATCTCCACACCGGGCGACACCTCGACGATGGCCTGCTTCTCGCCATTGTGGATGATGGTGCCGAAGACGCCGCTGCTGAGCATCACGCGCGATCCTTCGCCCAGGTTGTTCACCAGTTCCTGCTGTTGCTTCTGCTTCTTCTGCGCGGGGCGGATCAGCAGCAGCCAGAACGCGGCCACCATCAAGACCACCATCACGAGGGTCGACATCAGGTTGCTGTCAGGCATCTTTCACACTCTCAACTGGGGAACGGGAACACGGGGCCGGCCCCCGCCAAGGGGCAAGCCTACCGGCTAGGCGTCCGGGTCCGTGAAAAGGTCAACTCGTGACGCGGGCACGGTCAAACCCAGGTGTGCCCAGGCCCGGCTGGTCGCCACGCGCCCACGAGGCGTGCGCATGAGGAACCCCTGGCGAATCAGGAACGGCTCCGCAACCTCTTCCACCGTTTCGACCTCCTCGCCGACGCTCATCGCCAACGTGCCCAGCCCCACTGGTCCGCCACCGAAACGCACGCACAGCGACTCCAAGACGGCGCGGTCGAGGCGGTCCAAGCCCAACTCGTCCACCTCGTACAGGTCCAACGCTGCTGAGGCGACAGGCGGGGTGATCCGTCCGGACGCGTGGATCAGCGCGTAATCGCGGACGCGGCGCAGCAGCCGGTTCGCGATCCGGGGCGTTCCTCGGCTCCGGCTGGCGATGACCTGTGCCGACGCATCGTCGAGGGCGACCTTCAGCAGCGACGCGGAGCGCTGGACGATCCGCACCAGGTCGGCGGCATCGTAGTAGTCGAGTTGTCCGGTGAACCCGAACCGATCGCGCAGCGGCCCGGGCAGCAAGCCTGCGCGCGTCGTCGCACCGACCAGGGTGAAGCGCGGGATCTCCAGCGGGATCTCGGTGGCGCCGGGCCCCTTGCCGACGATGACATCGACGCGAAAGTCCTCCATCGCCAAATACAGCATCTCTTCGGCGGGTCGGCTCATGCGGTGAATCTCGTCGAGAAAGAAGACCTCTCCCTCGGTGAGCCCCGACAAGATGGCGGCCAGGTCACCGGCGTGCTGGATGGCCGGGCCCGAACTGATCCGTAGCGGGACGCCCAACTCGTGAGCGATGATCATGGCCAACGTCGTCTTGCCCAACCCAGGCGGCCCCGACAACAGCACGTGATCGGGCACCGCACCGCGATGTTGGGCCGCAGCCAGCACCAGCCCCAGCTGTGCGCTCACCCGCGGCTGCCCACCGAACTCCTCCAGGCTCGGCGGGCGCAGAGCACCGTCGACGGCCTGCTCGTCGAGGTGCCCGTGCGGGTCGAGGGGGTCCTCGTCGTGTCGCGGCGTCATCGAGCCAGGCTCTGCAGTGCGGCGCGCATCAACTCACCGATACCCAGGGTGGGGTTCTCCTCGCGCAGGGGTGCGATGCCCTCAACGGCGGCGGCGGCGTCCTTGGCCGACCACCCCAGCGATTCCAGCCCGCTCGAGACCTGGTCGCGCCAGGCGTCCGCTCCGGATGCGGCCCCACCTGTGCCACCAAGATCGGGGACGGCGCCCAGCGCGTTGACCTTCTCTTTGAGTTCAATCACCATCTTCTGGGCCCCCTTGCGCCCAATGCCGGGCACCTTCGTCAAGGCGACGAGGTTCTCGCTCGAGATGGCGGCGCGCAGTTCGGCAGGCGGCAACACTGACACCACCGCCTGGGCGAGCTTGGGGCCGATGCCAGAAGCCGACTGCACGAGTTCGAAGGCGTCGCGCTCCTCCGGGTCGCTGAACCCGAACAAGGTGAGGGAATCCTGACGCACCACCAAGGAGGTGGCCAACGTCGCCGTCTCCCCCACCCTCACGGAGGCGACGGTGGCGGGGGTGGCGAGGGCGCGGACGCCGAACCCACCCAGATCGATATCGACCCAGGTGCCGCCGACTTGGCTGACCGTGCCGGTGAGATGGGCGATCACGCGAGCTTCCTCCTGTTTGCGGCGCGTGCACGCGCCATGGCTTGAGCCTGGACCAGTTCGCGGCGCACCTGCGCCTGCTGGATCCGGGCGATGGCGGGGGCACGCCACAGATGACACACCGCCAGCGCGACCGCGTCCGCGGCATCGGCAGGTTTGGGCGGAGCGTCGAGTTTGAGGATGCGCATGACCATCTGGCCCACTTGCGCCTTGTCGGCGCGCCCGCTGCCGGTGATGGCCGCCTTGACCTCGCTGGGGGTGTGCTGGGCCACCTGCAACCCAGCACGAGTGCCGACCAGCAGCACCACGCCAGAGGCCTGTGCCGTGCCGATGATGGTGCTCACGTCGCGTCGGGCGAAGACCCGCTCCACGGCGATGGCGTCAGGGCGATATTCGGCGACGTACTGGACGAGGCTGCGTTCCAGCGCCGCCAACCGCTGCCCCGTTTCCGCGTCAGCGGGGGTACGCACCACATCGGCGAGCAGGAGCGCGGGCGGGCGCCCGGGATCCCCCTCGATCACGCCGACCCCACATCGGGTCAGGCCGGGGTCGATCCCGAGCACTCGCATGCGGCCCACCTTTCCGAACGTTTGTTCGGATTCTAGGCGTCGCCCTCCAAGGCTTCGAGGATTTCGTCCGGCACGTCTTCGTTGCTGTAGACGTTTTGGACGTCTTCCACCTCTTCGATGGCGTCGATCAGCTTGAACAGCTTCTCGGCGGCCTCTTGGGAGTCAACGGCCTGCTCGTACTGCGGCCGGAACTCCACGTCGGCGGATTCATAGTCGAACCCTGCCGCCTGGACTGCCTTGCGCACCTCGACCAACTGGGCCGGATCGCTGACAATCTCGAAGGTGTCACCGGTGTCGTTGATGTCTTCCGGCTCGGCCTCCAAGGTGGCCTCCAGCAGGTCATCTTCGGTGACCTGCTTGCCCTCTTGCTTCTTGGCCACCACAACGACGCCCTTGCGGTCATAGATCCGGCTCACCGAGCCCACGTCGGCAACCGTGCCGCCGTTGCGCGTGATCGCCACCTTGACGTCGGACGCCGAACGGTTGCGGTTGTCGGTCAGCACCTCGATGAGGAGGGCGACGCCTGCAGCACCGTAGGCCTCGTACATGATCTCGGTGTAGTCGACGGCCTCGCCGCCGATACCCGAACCGCGCTTGACGGCGCGATCAATGTTGTCGTTGGGGACCGAGTTCTTCTTCGCCTTCTGGATGGCGTCGTACAGCGTCGGGTTCCCGCCGGGGTCACCGCCACCCACGCGCGCCGCGACCTCGATCTTCTTGATCAGGTTGGCGAACAGCTTGCCGCGCTTCGCATCAATGGCGGCCTTCTTGTGCTTGGTGGTGGCCCACTTGGAATGTCCGCTCATGGGTCTCCCTTCGCTCGATCTCGATTAGCTCCATCGGACAGCCTATCGCGCGTGCGAGCGCGCGACGGCACTCAGCCCTGCGCGACGGCCAGCGCCTCGGGCAACGTGATGGAGCCGACGTACAGCGCGGTGCCGACGATCGCGCCGGTGACGCCCAGGGGCACGAGCTCGCGCAGGGCGCGCAAGTCATCAAGCGAAGAGATGCCGCCGGAGGCGATCACCTCGGCGTCCGTCCGGGTGGCTACATCACGCAGCAGGGACACGTTCGGGCCGGTGAGCATCCCGTCGGAGTTGACGTCGGTCACCACGAAGGTGCGGCACCCTGCCGCCGACAGGCGATCGACGGCCTCAGCCCAGTCTCCGCCTTCGCGGACCCAGCCGCGCGCGGCCAAACGCGTGCCACGCACGTCGATGGCGATGCCGATGAGGTCCCCGTGCTCAGCGATGACTTTCTCACACCAGGCCGGGTTCTCCAGCGCGGCGGTCCCGATGTTGACGCGGCGACAGCCGGTGGCCAACGCGCGCTCCAGCGACGCGTCGTCACGGATACCGCCCGACAGTTCGACGTTGAGGCTCATCTGCCCCACGATCTCGGCGATGACATCGGCGTTCGAGCCACGGCCAAACGCCGCGTCCAGATCCACCAGGTGGAGCCAACTCGCCCCGCCGTCTTGCCAGCGTTGGGCGGCCGCCAACGGATCACCAAAGGTCTTCTCGGACCCAGCCACGCCCTGGGTGAGCTGGACGGCTTGGCCGCCTTGAACGTCAACGGCAGGCAGCAGCGTCAGGGAATCAGTCACGGACGCAAACCCTAGCGTCGTGCAGGACCATCCCGTTGCCGATGACCACCTGCCGAGGTGGTGTCCGGACCAACGCGTCCATGGGGTTCTCGGCGTCCAGCAGCACCAGGTGAGCGGCTGCCCCTTCGACCAGGTCGTGGCCCGGGCGCCCCGCGAACCGCCCGGCACCGCTGGTGGCGGCCACCAGGATGCGCTGCAAATCTTCGTCGCGCACCACAGAGGAGGCACGCGCAAACTGCCAGGCGATGCGCAACGTGTCCCCGGTGCCATAGGGGCTCCACAGGTCGCGGATGCCGTCGGTGCCGAAGGCGAAGCCGACGCCGGCCGCGTCCAGTTCGCGCCAAGGCAGTTGCGGCAACCGCAGCGGGGCGACCGTGGTGAACGTGATGCCCGCCTCGCCCATACGGGCCAGCAGTTCCGCGCGCCGGGAAGCGTCCACTTGGGCCAGCGCGAACCCGTGCGCGATGGTCACCTTGTCCGTCAATCCCAGCCGTTCGGCCCGGTCGCAGATCAAGTCCAGTTCAAAGGCGCCCAACTCACCGGCGTCATGGAGATGGATGTCGAGCCCGCAGCCGCGCCGCTCCATGATCGCGAACAACCCGTCGAGTTGGCCGACCGGATCCCGGTCGATGCCCGCCGGATCCAGCCCGCCGATGTGCTGTGCCCCTGCGGCGGCGGCCTGATCGAGCAACTCCAACACTCCGCGGCGTCGCAGCACCCCATCTTGCGGGAAGGCGACGATCTCCATCTCGATGCCACCATCAAAGGAGGCGACCGCCTCCTTGACGACCTCGATGCCGCGCAGTCCCAAGCCGAGATCGACATCGACATGGCTACGCAGCAGCGTCGTGCCGTGGGACACCATCTCGGTGAGGACACGCGTGGTGATGTCCACGCCGGGAATGCCCAGTTCATCGCGCCGATCACGCTCGTGACGGATCCTGCCCTCGGTGGTGCCCTCGCCGCCGTAGGACTGCCACGGCAACCCCCACCAGGACTTGTCGACGTGCGCGTGCGCGTTCACCACCGACGGAAGAGCCAGCAGCCCGCCCCCATCCAGGTCGGTCGCGCTCCCGGTGGCCCGGTCTGCGGGCGGACGGATCACGGCGATGCGGCCCTGATCGAGGATCAGGTCGGCTAACGGCGCCCCCCACGGACGAACGGCACGGACAGCGGTCACGGCGAGGCACTCATCTTGTCAGCTTAGCCCGGGCACCGCGCCTGCTCAGCCCAAGCAGGCAACCCAGTTGCGCAGCACGCGAGCCCCAGCCTGACCGGACTTCTCAGGGTGGAACTGCGTGACGCTCAGCGCGCCCGACTCGACCGCCGCGACGAAGCGGTCCCCGCCGTGTTCCGCCCACGAGACCAGGGCACCTTCGGGCCAATCCGCGTCGTGTACGCCATAGCTGTGCACGAAGTAGAACCGCTCCCCGGCGACGCCCTCGAACAGGCGCGACCCCACTGGGGCATTCACGGTGTTCCACCCCATGTGCGGCAGCCGGGCGGCGTGCAGCAGTTCGACGCGCCCGGGAAGGACCCCGACGCCCGGCGTCACGATGCCGTGTTCCTCCCCCACCTCGAACATGATTTGCTCGCCAACACAGATGCCGAGGACCGGTCGATGGTCGGCCAAGCGCCGACGGATGATCGCCGGGCCATCGACAGCCTCAAGCCCCGCCATGCACGCCGCGAACGCTCCCACACCGGGGACGACGAGCCCGTCGGCCGCCGCGATCTCGTCGGCGTCCGCCGTGAGCACCACCCGCGCCCCGGTCGCGGCCAACGCGCGGGTGGCCGAGTGCAGGTTCCCCGAGCCGTAGTCGAGTACCGCGATCGTCGCGCTCACAGGGCGCCCTTGGTCGAGGGGATCTGGTCGGCAATACGAGGATCGGGCTCCACGGCGGCGCGCAACGCTCGCGCGAGCGCCTTGAACTGCGCCTCGACGATGTGGTGCGGGTCGCGCCCCCGCAGGAGATCCAAGTGGACGCACAACCCCGCGTTCAGGGCCAGCGACTCCACGACGTGATACGTCATCGACCCGGCATAGGGCACCCCCGACCCGCCGATCAGCGCGTACACCTGCGCGTCGGGTTCGCCCTGACACACGGCGTAGGGACGCCCGGCCACATCGACGACGCACCGGGCTAGCGCCTCATCCAGCGGGACGACCGCGTCCCCGAAACGGCGGATGCCGCGCTTGTCACCCAGCGCCTCGCGCAAGGCCTGCCCGACGACGATCGCGGTGTCCTCCACGACATGGTGTCCGTCGATGTGCACGTCGCCGTTGGCCCTCACGGTGAGGTCGATCAGGGAGTGCTTGCTCAGCGCCGTCAGCATGTGGTCGTAAAAGCCGACCCCGGTGGCGATGTCGGAGACGCCGGCGCCGTCCAGGTTCATCTCCACGGTGATCGTGGATTCGCTGGTGCTGCGCTCGATGCGTGCGGTGCGTGCCATCACTCCCCCATCCTCGGGGCGTCTACGCGCGCCAGCGCGGCGTAGAACGCTGCCATTTCATCCGGGGTCCCCGCGCTGACACGCAAGAATCCCTCCGGCCCGGTTTCGCGGACCAGCACCCCTTGATCCAGCAACTGCTGCCACGCGGCGTGGCGGTCGGCCCATCGCCCGATCAGGACGAAGTTGGCATCCGAGTCGACCACCTCGAACCCTAGCTGCGGCCCCCGGCGGAGCAGTTCGTCGCGGGTGGCGCGCAGGTCGTCGACCCGCGCGAGCATCTCGTCGGCGTGCCGCAGCGCCACGGACGCCACGGCCTGGGTCTGCGCGGAGAGGTGATAGGGCAGCCGGACGATGCGGCAGGCGTCCACGATGGCCGGGGCCGCCGCCAGGTAGCCCAGGCGCCCCCCAGCGAAGGCGAAGGCCTTGCTCATGGTGCGGCTCACCACCAGGTTGCCGTGGTCGGCCAGCAGGGACAGTGCCGTCGCCTCCGGGTCGCGGGCGAACTCTTGGTAGGCCTCATCGACCACGACGATCGCGTCTGTGTTCGCCAGCACCTCGGCGATGACCGTCACCGGCGTGGTCGTGCCCGTGGGGTTGTTGGGCGTGGTGATCACGACGACCGTCGGCTCCACGCGGGCGATCGCGAGCAGGATGTCGGACGCATCCAGCGTGTAATCCACCCGACGGGGTGCGGTGACGTACTCGGTGTGCGTGTTGCGCGCGTACTCGGGATACATCGAATACGTCGGCGTGAAGGTGAGCATCCGGCGTCCGGGGCCACCGAAGGCCCCCAGGACGTGCGTCATGACCTCGTTGGAACCGTTCGCTGCCCAGATGTTCGCGGGCCCCAGGCCGTGGCCAAGATAGTCGGCCAGCTGAGTGCGCAGCCGTAGGAACTCACGGTCGGGGTAGCGGTGGTAGACCCCCGAACTGATCGCCTGCGCCATGTCGGCCAGCATCGCCCCCGATGGCGGGTAGGGGTTCTCGTTCACGTTGAGGCAGACGGGAACGTCGAGTTGGGGAGCCCCGTAGGGCTCCTCGCCGACCAGTTCAGGGCGCAGCGGCAGGTCGGCCAGTGCGGGGTTCGCCTTCACCAGCGGTCCCCCTGCTCGCGCGCCGTCCGGACGGTGATGGCGGCGGCGTGCCCGGGCAGGCCTTCCTCGCGGGCGAACGTCACCACGGTGGGGCCGACCTCACGCAACGCCGCCTCGTCGTAGTCGATCAGGTGGACGGTCCGGCAAAAACTCCGGACGGTGAGCCCCGAGCTGTAGCGGGACGCGCCCGCCGTCGGCAGGACGTGCGTCGACCCTGCCGAGTAGTCACCCAGCGGCACCGGGGCCCACGGACCGATGAAGATCGCGCCGGCGTTCTTCACCCGATGCGCGACCGCGCGGGCGTCCCCCGTCTGCACTTCAAGGTGCTCGGCGCCGTAGGCGTCCACGACTTTGAGGCCCTGCTCCATGTCGTCAACCAGGACAATCGCCGACTGCGGGCCGGTCAGCGCCGTCTCGATGCGGTCGGTGTGATCCAACTCCGAAACCTGATCCGCCAGCAGCGCGTTGACGCGCTCGGCCAGATCCGGTGAATCGGTGACCAGCACCGAACCTGCCATTGGGTCGTGTTCGGCCTGACTGATCAAGTCAGCGGCAACGAAGGCCGGATCGGCCTGATCGTCGGCCAGCACGGCGATCTCCGTGGGGCCGGCCTCCGCGTCGATGCCCACCACACCGCGCAGCAGCCGCTTGGCGGCCACCACGTAGATGTTGCCGGGCCCCGTCACCAGGTCGACCGGCGCGCACAGCCCTTCCACGCCGTAGGCGAACATGGCGATCGCCTGGGCGCCACCCACCGCGTACACCTCATCGACGCCCAGGAGGTGGCACAGCCCCAGGATCGAGGGGTGAGGCCAGCCACCGAACGCCGCATTCGGCGGAGTCGCTACGGCAAGGCTTTCCACCCCAGCGACCTGGGCGGGAACGACGTTCATCAGCACGCTGGAGGACAGGGGCGCCAGACCGCCGGGCACGTAGAGACCGACGCGAGCAACCGGCGAAGTCTTGGTCTCGATCACCGCCCCCTCGGCGACCTCGACGCTGACGACCCCCGGGGTACCTTCCGCCTGCGCGACGGCACGCCGGCGCCGGATCGACTCCTCGAACGCGGCGCGCACCTGCGGGGCAAGCTCCTTGGCGCACTGAGCCAGGTACTCCACGGGCACGCGGAACTGGCTGGGCACCACACCGTCGAAACGCTCAGCGAACTCGGCCAGCGCGTGCTCGCCACGCTCGGCGACGGCGTCGCAGATCGGCTTGACCGTCGCGAGGGCATGCTCGACGTCGAAGGCACCCCGCGGCACCACGGTGCGGTAGTCAGGGCTTGTTCCTCGGACATCGATCACACGTAGCTTCACAGGGATGATTGTATGGGCGTCATGTTCATCGGGCTCGGCACGGTTGCGAACGTGGTCACCGTCGCCGCAGGGACGGGCCTGGGCGTGCTGCTGGGCGACCGGATCCCCGCGCGCACCCGTGACACTGTCACCGACGTTCTGGGGCTCATCACCATGGTGCTGGGCATCAGTTCAGCTCTGACCCTGTCCTCGCCCGCCATGAGCGAGGCGGCAGGGGCGGGCGCGCCCACCCTGATCGTGCTCGGCTCCCTGATCGTGGGGGCACTGGTCGGCTCTGCCCTGCGCATCGAGCAGCGCCTGGAGAACGGTGCGGAGCGGCTGCGTTCGCACTTTTCGACCACGGGCGAGGCTGGCACCTTCGTGTCGGCAGCCGTGACGCCCACCTTGCTGTTTTGCATCGGCCCCCTCACCATCTTGGGCTCGCTGTCGGATGGGATGGGCCATGGGGCTGAACAACTCCTCATCAAGGCAGCCCTCGACGGATTCGCGGCGATGGCCTTCGCGAGTTCCCTCGGCTGGGGCGTCCTGGTGTCTGCGGTCGCTGTCGGCATCGTGCAGGGCGGCCTGACCCTGGCCGGGTTCTGGCTAGGCAACCTGTTCAGCCTGGCGCAGATCGACGCCCTGAGCGCCACCGGTGGCGTGATCTTGATCGCACTTGGCCTCCGGCTCCTGAGAATCAAGGACATTCCCGTCGGCGATCTTCTTCCCGCGCTGATCGCCGCCCCTGTGCTCATGGCGGCCGTCACGGCCCTGCGGTGAGGAACCAACGAAAGGACACCCATGGCCAAGAAGAAGACACCGGCGGGGACGCCTGCGCTTCAGGCGCTCATCGCCGCCGCGATCCCCTTCGAGCCGGTCGAGTACACCCATCACGACGACACCCATGACTTCGGTGCCGAAGCAGCCCGCGAGACAGGCATCGAACCGGAGCGCCTCTACAAGACCCTCATCGTGTCCGTGGGTCCGCATCAGCTCGCGGTGGGTGTCGTCCCCGTGTCAGGGCGCCTGGATCTGAAGAAGCTCGCCACGGCCCTCGGCGTCAAGAAGGCAGAGATGGCCGACCCGAAGGCGGCCGAGCGCAGTTCTGGCTACGTGCTCGGCGGGGTGTCTCCCCTCGGCCAACGCACCGCTTTGCCGACCGTCATCGACACCTCGGCGCAGAACTGGCCCACGATGTACGTTTCAGGGGGCAAGCGAGGATTGCAGATCGGCATCGCTCCCGCCGACCTTGCGGCAGCGACCGGCGCCCACTTCGCCCCCATCGCCCACGCCTGAGCGCTCGCCCACGTCTGCGCGTTGGGCAAGCAATCTGGTGAGCGCCGTTGCAGGGGCTTTCGGTGGGGCCTAGGCCGTCGGTGAGGATGCCTCGGAGAAGGCGTCGTCGCTGAGGGCATCGGCCTGCCCTCGCAAGCGGCGGCGCTGCCGAGGCGGCGCAGCCTCGGGGGACAGGTCAGGACCCAGGGATGCCGCGAACAAGGGCACGGCGATCGCGGCGAACACCCACAGTGCCAGCGCTGACGGTGTGGTGAGTTCCAGGGCCATCTTCACCGATTCCCCGGGTTGTGCCGAGGCCAGCCGCTGAGCGAACTGACCGGGCCCGATCAACTCACCCACCAGCCAGCATGTTCCGCCAGCCAGCAGGCTCAGCCCCGCGGTGATCACCGCAACGGGCCAGCCCAACTGACGCAGCAAAATCCAGCAGGCGACCCCGATCGCCGCCCCACCCACGACGGCGATCACCGAGAACCAGAAGTTCGCCGAAAACGCCTCCGCAAGACTGTCGTCCCCGATCAGCGCGTGCCCGTCGGATTGCACGACGTAGCTCGGCAGGACGGCAAGGTTGGCCCACACCAGAGCGCAGACCACCCCGACGAGCGCGGCCAGCACCGCCATCGTCGCCGTCCGCAGCACGGCAGTCCGCAACCCCATGGTCTGCATGCTAGGCGCTGACACTCGACGGCCCCAAGAGCGCCTTCAGGTCCGCAACCAGGGAACCCGAGTGTTGCACCCGCAGACGATCATCCAAGCGCCACAAGGTCGCCCGCTGCGGGCTGAGCAGGCGCAAGCGGACCTCCTGGGACCCGGGATGCTGCCGCAAGGTGAACTTCAACTGCTCTACCACCTCGGGGGTGCAGCGGGCTGTCGGCAACGAGATCGTCACCGGGCCCGCTTGAGAGGTGCTGACATCGGGGAAGGAGACATCCGAGGCGGTGAGTTCCACCGACTCGTCGCGTTCACGCAGGCGCCCGCGGATCCGCACCACCACGTCGGTCCCCAGCGACATCGCCACCGGCGCATACGCCTTGTTGAATACCATGACCTCGATAGCGGCTTCCAGATCCTCCACCGTCAAGATGGCCCAGATCTTGCCGTCCTTGGTCTGCTTGCGTTGGATGCCGGTGATCATGCCGCAGATCGTGACCGTGCCCTCCTTGGGGCCGTCCTCTGCGCCCAGGTGAGCGATGCTCACGTCCCTGTTGGCGGCCAAAATGTGTTCCAGCCCCTGGAGCGGATGATCGCTGACATAGAGGCCGAGCATCTCTCGCTCGAAAGCCAGGCGGGTCATCTTCTCCCATTCGGGAAGCTCCGGCACTGGGGAGGCGGCCAACGCGCCCGCCCCCGCGTCGTCGTCGCCGAAGAACTCGCCGAACAGGTCATCTTGACCGTTGGCCTGGTTGCGCTTGAGGTCAACGACCTCGTCCACCTTCTGCTCGAAGACCTCCATCAGGCCTCGGCGGGTGTGCCCCATCGAATCGAAGGCGCCCGCCTTGATCAGCGACTCGATGACCCGCTTGTTGCAGACCACCGCAGGAACCTGATCGAGGAAGCCATTGAAGTCCTTGGCGCGGCCATGCTCTTGACGCGCCTCCACGATCCCCCCAACGACGTTGTTGCCGACGTTGCGGATCGCCCCCAGCCCGAAGCGGATGTCGGAGCCGACAGGGGTAAACCGTCCCTGGGATTCGTTCACGTCCGGTGGAAGGACGTGGATGCCCATGCGTCGACACTCGGCCAGGTAGATGGCCGACTTGTCCTTGTCGTCACGGACCGACTCCAGCAGGGCAGCCATGTACTCGGCTGGATAGTGCGCCTTCAGGTAGGCCGTCCAGTAGGACACCACCCCGTAGGCGGCTGCGTGAGACTTGTTGAACCCGTACGCGGAGAACGGGACCATCGTCTCCCACAGGGCCGCGATGGCCTCGGAGGAATAGCCATTCGCCTTCATGCCGGGTTCGAAGTTCGCGAACTCGGCATCCAGCACGGACTTCTTCTTCTTGCCCATGGCCCGCCGGAGCAAGTCGGCGGCGCCCAGACTGTAGCCCGCCAACTCCTGAGCGATCTGCATGACCTGCTCTTGGTAGACCAGCAGGCCGTACGTCTCCCCCAGCAACTTCTCCAGCGCTTCGCTGAGTTCGGGGTGAATGTGCGTGACCGGCTGCTGGCCGTTCTTGCGCATGGCGTAGTTGACATGGGTGTTGGTACCCATCGGGCCGGGCCGGTACAGGGCACCGAGCGCGGTGATGTCGGCGAACTTGTCCGGACGCATGAGCCGGCACAAGGCCCGGTAGCCCGAACCATCGAACTGGAACACGCCCAGCGTGTCCCCGCGCGTCAACAAGTCGTAGGTGTCAGCATCGTCGGGTTTGCGGGCCAGCGCGTCCAGATCGAGATCCACCCCGGCGTTGATCTTCACGTTGCGCACCGCATCGTCCAAAATGGTGAGGTTACGCAACCCCAGAAAGTCCATCTTGACCAGGCCCAATGTTTCGCACGTCGGGTAGTCGAACTGGGTGATGATCTGCCCGTCTTGTTCCCGCTTCATGACGGGAATGACGTCCATCAGGTTGCGGCTGGACATGATGACGCCAGCCGCGTGAACGCCCCACTGCCGCTTCAGCCCTTCGATCCCGCGGGCGGTGTCGACGACCTGCCGCACCTCAGGCTCGGATTCGTAGAGTTCACGAAACTCGGTGCCTTCGCCGTAGCGGTCGTGCTCGGGGTTGAACACGTCGGCGATCGCGACGTCCTTGCCCTGCACGGGCGGGGTGTAGACCTTCGTGATCTGCTCACCCAGCGCGTACGGCTTTCCCAGGACGCGACCCGCGTCCTTGATCGCCTGCTTGGCCTTAATGGTGCCGTAGGTGACGATCTGGCAGACCTTGTCGTCGCCGTACTTCTCGGTGACGTACTTGATGACCTCGCCACGACGACGCTCGTCGAAGTCGACGTCGAAGTCGGGCATCGAGGGGCGTTCTGGGTTCAGGAAGCGCTCGAAGATCAGGCCGTGGGGGTGCGGGTCGAGATCGGTGATCCGCATCGCGAACGCGCACATCGAACCGGCGCCCGACCCACGCCCGGGCCCCACCCGGATGCCGTTGTTCTTCGCCCACAAGATGTAGTCGGCCACCACCAGGAAGTACCCGGCGTAGCCCTTGCCGATGATGATGCCTTCCTCGTACTCGGCTTGGCGGATCGCGTACTCGGGGACGCCATCGGGGAAGCGTTCGTGCAGGCCACGGTCGACCTCTTTGACGAACCAGGACTCTTCGGTTTCCCCTTCGGGCACCGGGAAGGCAGGCATGTAGATGCCTGTGCCCTCATCGAACTCGGTGCTGCACCGCTCGGCGATCTCCAAGGTGTTGTCGCAGGCCTCGGGGAGATTGCTGAACAGTTGCCGCATCTCCGCGGGGCTCTTGAGGTAGTAGCCCGACCCGTCGAACTTGAACCGGCCAGGGGTGTCCTTGTTCGAACCGGCGCTCACGCACAAGAGGGTGTCGTGGTCCTCGGCGTCCTCGGCGTGCACGTAGTGCAGGTCGTTGGTTGCGACCAGCGGCAGGTCGAGTTGCTTGGCCAGCCGCAGCAGATCAGCCCGGACGCGGGTCTCGATGTCGAGGCCGTGATCCATCAACTCAACATAGAAGTTGCCCTTGCCGAAGATGTCACGGAACTCGGCCGCCGACTCCACCGCCTGCTCGTACTGGCCTAGCCGCAGGTAGGTCTGCACCTCACCAGAAGGGCATCCCGTGGTAGCGATGAGCCCCGGCGCGTAACGGTTCAGCAGTTCCCGGTCGGCGCGGGGCTTGTAGAAGAACCCCTCCAGCGACGACAGCGAACTCAACCGGAACAGGTTGTGCATGCCCTCCTTGTTGGAGGCCCACATCGTCATGTGGGTGTAGGCGCCCTTGGACGCGACGTCATCGCCGGTACCGTCGCCGAACTGGACGCGCTTGCGCTCGCTGCGGTGCGTCTTCGGCGTCAGATAGGACTCCAGGCCGATGATCGGCTTGACGGAACTCCCCTTGGCCGTGGCGTACCACTCGTGCGCGCCAAATAGGTTGCCGTGATCGGTGATCGCCAGGGCACGCATGCCCATCTGCTCACAGCTCTTGACCAGGTCTTTGAGACGTGCGGCACCGTCCAACATCGAGAACTCCGAGTGGCAGTGCAGGTGAACGAATTCGTCGCCCATAAGTGTGGTTCAACCTCCCAGGGGCCCAACCCTAGCCGGTGCTGGCGACAATCCCCGACGCAGTGCCGCGGTGCGTCGGGGCGCCTGCTTGCGTCCGCCTCCCGCGCAGCGAAGACTGCCCACGGATCACCTTCGACGAGCGTCAGGAGCACCCCCATGGACCTTTCCCTGATCGGCGCACCCACCGATGTCGGCGCCAGCGTTCCCGGTTGCAGGCTGGGCCCCGGTGGGCTCCGCATCGCCGGGATCGGCACCGCGCTGGCCGCCCTGGGTCACGATGTCGAGGACGTCGGTGACCTCGTGGGCCCGCCCAACCCCCGGTTGAGCCCCGTCGATGGGTACCGGCATCTTCCCGAGGTCACCGCGTGGAACATCGCCGTGCGCGACGCCGTCGCCGACGCTTTGCATCGTGGTCGCCTGCCGATCCTGCTCGGGGGTGATCACAGCCTCGCGGTGGGCTCAATCTCGGCGGTGGCCCGGCACTGCCGCGCCGAAGGACGACGGCTGCTTGTGGTGTGGGTGGACGCCCACGCCGACATCAACACGGCCACCATGACGCCTTCGGGAAACATCCACGGCATGCCGGTTGCCTGTCTTCTCGGCTTCGGTCCCGAGATCCTGACCGGGCTCTCAGGGCAGGTTCCGGCCCTCACGCCGGCCGATGTGCATCAGGTCGGTTTGCGCCGCGTCGACGCGGGCGAGAAGCGCTTTCTCGTCGAGCAGGGTCTCAGCGTGTACGACATGCGCTTCATCGACGAGGTGGGGATGCGCGAGGCCCTGCGTCGTGCTCTGGCCGACGTGGACGAGAACACCCACGTCCACCTGTCCCTCGACGTGGACTTCGTGGATCCGGCGGTCGCCCCCGGGGTCGGCACCCCGGTGGTCGGTGGGCCGACCTACCGCGAGGCGCAACTGTGCATGGAGATGATCGCTGACACCGGGCGTCTGCGGTCCCTGGACGTGGTGGAAGTCAACCCTGCCTTGGATGTCCGCAACACCACCTCCACCCTGGCGGTGGATCTCGTCGAGAGCCTGTTCGGGAAATCCACCCTGCTCCGGATGACCCCGCACCCCAGCGCCACCTAGGCGTGGGCGAGTTTGGTGGAGGTGGCCAGGTTGCGCACCGTGGTCACCAGCGGGACCAGAGCGCGAGACACTCCCGCCGCCAGTTTCGATGAGCCCTGCCCGCGTCCCAAGCGCAGGTAGGCGAACTCCCCCATGACGGCCACGTCCTCGCCGGGGACCGCCAGGGCGAGCAGTCGGGTGTGCGCGTCGTGATCGATGCGCCCCGAACAGAACGCGATGGCGACCGGCGAGGTGTCAGGGAACGGACACGCCTCCCCCGCGTGCAGCAGCGCCTCTTGCGTGAACACCACGGTGTCGACGCTGAACCCGAACGCGTCGGCCATGGCCGATTCGGCGACCGACTTCACGTGCGACGCCTCCCCTTCGCTGGAGACGAGCAGGTTCCCCCACGCCAGCAACGTGGCAGGGTTCTCCAGCCCTGCGGCGGTCATCACCTGGCGCAGCCGAGCCATCGGCACGCGGCGATGCCCTCCGACGTTGACGCCGCGCAACAGCACCGCATACCTGGTCATCTCCCTGCCTTCCTCGGGGGTGAGTTCAGGCTCGGTGGTCGTCCCACGATGAAGGCGGGCGCCTCTCCGCAGACGTGACATCGTCTCGGGAGAAACGCCCGCCTCGCACCGGTCTAGACCACCAGCGGCCGGTCGGTCGGCTGGATGGGCTTGGGCAGGTTCGAGGAGCCTTGAAGGTAGGCGTCCACGCCGTTGGCCGCACTGCGGCCCTCCGCGATCGCCCACACGATCAGGGACTGGCCCCGGCCTGCGTCACCGGCCACGAACACCCCCGGCACCGTCGTTTGGAAGTCGGCACCCCGCACGATGTTGCCTCGTGCATCCAGATCCACACCCAGTTCAGCGACAACCCCGTCCTGCTGCGGCCCGACGAAGCCCATCGCCAGCAGCACCAGGTCGGCTGGGATCTCCCGCTCCGTTCCCGGGACGGGGGTGAGCTTGCCGTCGACGAACTCGACCTCGGTCAGGCGCAGTGCGGTCACCTGACCGTCGCGGCCCACGAACTCCGTGGTGGACACGGCGAACTCGCGATCGACCTCGCCCTCCTCGTGGCTCGTGCTGACCCGGAACAGCATCGGATAGGTCGGCCACGGCTGACCGGCCGGACGATCCTGCGGCGGTGCCGGCATGATCTCCAACTGGGTGATCGACGCGGCGCCTTGACGCAGAGAGGTCCCGATGCAGTCAGACCCGGTATCGCCGCCGCCGATGACGACCACGTGCTTGCCGGTCGCGACGATCTGATCCTCCACGGACTGCCCGACGGCGACACGGTTGGCCTGCGGCAGAAACTCCATCGCCTGATGGATGCCCGCCAGGTCACGGCCGGGCGCGGGAAGGTCACGCGGGACGGTCGAGCCGATCGCGAGCACCACGGCGTCGAACCGGTCGCGCAGTTGCGCTCCCGTGATGTCGACGCCGATAGTCGTGCGTGGTTTGAAGACGGTGCCCTCTTGGCGCATCTGCTTCAGCCGCCGGTTGAGGACCTTCTTCTCCATCTTGAACTCGGGGATCCCGAATCGGAGCAGCCCGCCGATGTCGTCGGCTCGCTCGTACACCACCACGGTGTGTCCGGCCCGGGTCAACTGCTGGGCGGCGGCCAGGCCCGAGGGCCCTGACCCCACGACGGCGACCGTCTTGTTGGTGTGCCACTCCGGGACGACCGGCACGACGCGGCGATCATCCCAGGCCTTGTCGGCGATCGCGACCTCGACGTTCTTGATCGTGACGGGTTCGCGGTTGATACCCACCACGCAGGCCGTCTCGCACGGAGCCGGGCACAGGCGCCCGGTGAACTCCGGGAAGTTGTTCGTGGCGTGCAGCCGGTCGGTGGCCGACCGCCATGCGTCCCGGTAGATGAGGTCGTTCCATTCCGGGATCAGGTTGCCCAGCGGGCAGCCCTGATGACAAAACGGGATCCCGCAGTCCATGCAGCGTGACGCCTGCTGCCGAATGATCGGCAAGACGGCGCGCCCCGGGGAGCCCGGGTACACCTCGTCCCAGTCGGCGGCCCGGTCGGTGACCGGACGCCGCTCGGCGACTTCGCGGGGAACCTTGATGAAGCCCCTGGGATCAGCCATGAGCGGCCTCCATCATCTTCTGAGTCGTGTCGTGTTCGTCCAGGCCGTCGGCGGCCGCTTGGTCGCGGGCGGCAATCACGCGTGCGTAGTCGCGTGGCAGCACCTTGGTGAAGCGTCCTGCCCAGGCGGCGGGGCCCTCATCGAGCAGAGACTGTGCCACCGTCGAGCCGGTGGCTTCGGCGTGCTTGCGCAGCAGCGTGGCGATGCGGTCCACATCCGAATCGGTCAGCTCTGCCGCGTCGACCAACTCGGTGTTGAGACGTGACCGGTCCAGATCCAAGATCCAAGCCAAGCCACCCGACATGCCCGCGGCCACGTTGCGGCCCGTGGGGCCCACGATGAGCGCTTCGCCGCCGGTCATGTACTCCAGCGCGTGGTCGCCCACGCCCTCCACCACGGCGGAGGCACCCGAGTTGCGGACGCAGAAGCGCTCCCCCACCTGGCCGCGAATGAAGAGTTCGCCGGAGGTGGCGCCGTACCCGATGACGTTGCCCGCGATGATCTGTTCGGCTGGGACGAAGCGTGAGGCCTCATCCGGCCGCACGATCAGGCGTCCACCTGAGAGCCCCTTGCCGAAGTAGTCGTTGGTGTCGCCGATGAGCCGCAGCGTGACGCCCCGGGGAAGGAACGCCCCGAAGCTCTGTCCGCCCGTGCCGATCAGGGTCACGTCGATGGTGTCCTCGGGCAGTCCCTTGCCGAGCGTCGCCTTGGTGACGGCGTTGCCGAGCATGGTGCCCACCGTGCGATCCACGTTCGAAACGCGTCCGGTGATCGTCACCGGCGTCCCGTCCGCGATGGCCGCAGCGGCCTGCTCGATCAACTGGTTGTCCAGCTTGGCGTCCAGGCCGTGGTCTTGCGTAGTGACGCAATGCAGGGCCGAGTCGGTCTCGATGCGGTGCAGGATCGGTCGAAGATCCAGGCCTTCGGCCTTCCAGTGCTCGACGGCCTCTTTTGTCTTGAGGACCTCGACGTGGCCGACGGCCTCCTCGATGCTGCGGAAGCCGAGTTGCGCCAGCAACTCACGCACCTCCGTGGCGATGAACTCGAAGAAGTTGACCACGTAGTCGGCGTGGCCGGAGTACTTCTCCCGCAACTCCGGGTTCTGCGTCGCGACGCCGACCGGGCAGGTGTCGAGGTGACACACGCGCATCATGATGCAGCCGCTGACGACCAGCGGTGCGGTCGCAAAGCCGAACTCTTCTGCCCCCAGCAGCGCTCCGATCACGACGTCGCGGCCGGTCTTCAACTGGCCATCGACCTGGACGACGATCCGGTCGCGAAGGCCGTTCAGCAGCAGGGTCTGTTGCGTCTCGGCCAGGCCCAACTCCCACGGGCCCCCCGCATGCTTCAGCGAGGTCAGGGGTGCTGCCCCGGTGCCACCGTCGTGCCCGGAGATGAGCACCACATCGGCCTTGGCCTTGCTGACACCCGTCGCGACGGTCCCCACGCCGACCTCGGAGACCAGCTTCACGTGGATGCGGGCGACCGGGTTGGCGCACTTCAGGTCGTGGATGAGTTGCTTGAGGTCTTCGATCGAGTAGATGTCGTGGTGCGGCGGTGGGCTGATCAGCCCCACGCCCGGGGTGGAGTGGCGCGTCTTCGCCACCCACGGGTACACCTTCTGGCCTGGCAGCTGACCGCCCTCGCCGGGCTTGGCACCTTGGGCCATCTTGATCTGGATGTCGTCGGCGTTGGTGAGGTAATCACTGGTCACCCCGAACCGGCCCGAGGCGACCTGCTTGATCGCCGAGCGCCGTGCCGGATCGTGCAACCGCTCGGGATCCTCGCCACCTTCACCGGTGTTCGACTTGCCGCCGAGGCGGTTCATGGCGATCGCCAGCGTCTCGTGGGCTTCTTGGCTGATGGACCCATAGCTCATGGCCCCGGTGGAGAAACGCTTCACGATGGCGCTGATCGGCTCGACCTCCTCCACGGGGATCGGGGTCCGGGAATCCAGGTCGAACTCCAGCAGCCCGCGCACCGTCATCAGGCGCCGCGACTGATCGTTCACCCGCGACGTGTACTGCTGGAAGATGTCGAACCGCTTTTGGCGCGTCGCATGCTGCAACCGGAACACGGTCTCCGGATCGAACAGGTGCGGCGGCCCCTCGCGGCGCCACTTGTACTCCCCGCCCACGGCCAGGGTGCGGTGGGCCTGAGTGCGGCGATCGATCGGATACCCGACGTCGTGGCGTGCCTGGATCTCGCGTGCGATCTCGGGCAGGCCAATGCCCTCGACCCGGCTCGGGGTCCCGATGAAGTACTTCTCCACCAAGGCGGAGGAGAGCCCCAGGGCCTCGTAGATCTGCGCACCGGCGTAGGAGGCGATGGTGGAGACGCCCATCTTGGACATCACCTTCAGCACGCCCTTGCCCAGGGCCTTGCGGACGTTCTTGACGGCCGTCTCCGGGTCGACGGTGACGAACATCTCTCGCCGGGCCAGATCTTCGGCCGACTCGAACACCAGGTAGGGGTTCACGGCAGCCGCGCCGTAGCCGATGAGCAGCGCGACGTGGTGCACCTCGCGGACGTCCCCGGCCTCGACGATCAAACCGACCTGCGTTCGGGTCTTGTCGCGCACCAGGTGGTGGTGGACGGCCGCGGTCAACAGCAGCGACGGGATCGGCGCCATGTCGATGTTGCTGTGGCGATCGGACAAGATGATCGTCCGGCAGCCGCGGTCGATCGCCGCGCTGACTTCGGCGCAGATCTCCTCCAGTCGCCGTTCGAGTTCCTCGGGGCCGCCCAGCAGACGGTAGACGCCGCGCACCACGTACGCCTCGTACTGGGGCTGACTGCCGTCGCGGTTGATCCGGACGAGCTTGGCCAGTTCGTCCGAATCCAGCACGGGGTAGCCGATGACGATCTGGTGACACGACTGGGGCCCGGCCGAGAGGAGGTTCGCCTCGGGGCCGAACGACGCGCGCAACGATGTGACCAGTTCTTCGCGGATCGCGTCCAACGGCGGGTTGGTCACCTGGGCGAACAACTGGATGAAGTAGTCGAACAGGAGTCGCGGACGGTCCGACAAGACGGCCAGAGGGGTGTCCGAACCCATGGAACCGATCGGCTCGGCTCCGGTCTGCGCCATGGGTGCCACGATCATCTTCAGTTCTTCGTGGGTGAACCCGAAGACCTGCTGACGGCGCGTGACCGAGGCATGGCTGTGGACGACGTGCTGGCGTTCGGGCAGGTCGGAGAGTTCGAGGCGCTCGGCGATCCACTCGCCGTAGGGTTCGGCTGCGGCCAGCGTCGACTTGATCTCGTCGTCGTTGATGAGCCGGTGCTCGGCCAGATCGACCAACAGCATGCGGCCCGGCTGCAGGCGGCCCTTCTCGATGATCCGCTCGGGCTCGATCGGCAAGACGCCCGCCTCGGAGGCGAACACCACCAGGCCATCGTCGGTGACCCAGTAACGCCCCGGACGCAGTCCGTTGCGGTCGAGGGTGGCGCCGATCTGGGTGCCGTCGGTGAAGCACACCGAAGCGGGGCCGTCCCAAGGCTCCATGACAGAAGAGTGGAAGCTGTAGAAGTCCCGGCGGGCCGGATCCATGTCGGCGTTGTTCTCCCACGCCTCGGGGATCATCATCAGCACGGCGTGGGGCAGGGAACGCCCGCCCAGGTGCAGCAGTTCGAGCACCTCGTCAAACGAGGCGGAGTCGGATCCCTCGGGGTTGCAGATCGGGAACAGCCGGTTCAGGTCGCCGGGGATGAGGTCGGTGGCCAGCAGCGCTTCGCGGGCCCGCATCCAGTTGCGGTTGCCCTTGACCGTGTTGATCTCGCCGTTGTGGGCGAGCAGGCGGTAGGGGTGCGCGCGCTCCCACGAGGGGAAGGTGTTGGTGGAGAAGCGCGAGTGGACCAACACCAGTGCGGAGGTGGTCCGCTCGTCGTTGAGGTCGTCGAACACCTCAGCCAGTTGCTGCGTGGTGAGCATGCCTTTGTAGACCAGGGTGCGAGCCGACAGGGACGCGAAGTAGATCCCCGCCTCGTGCTCGGCCCGCTTGCGCAGCGGGTAGACGGCACGGTCCAGGTCGATCCCTGCGGTGCCGCGGGGCCCGGTCACGAACAGTTGCTCGAAGTGCGGCATGACGGCCCGCGAAATGGGGCTCAGCGTCTCGTCGTGGGTGGGAACCGCACGCCACCCGATGACGCGCAGGCCCTCTTCGATCGCCAAGTATTCGAGCTGGCGCTTGGCCGCGGCGCGTGCCACTTCGTCTTGCGGGAGGAACGCGACGCCTGCGGCGTATTCGCCCACGGGGGGCAGGGAAAAGTCGACCGTGTCGCGGAAGAGGGCATCGGGGATCTGCAGGAGCATGCCCGCCCCATCCCCAGCGCGCTCATCGGCGCCGGTGGCCCCTCGATGGTCGAGGTTCTCCAAGGCGAGCACGCCTTGGGCGACGATCTCGTGGGTGGGCGTGCCGCTCAAGTGAGCGACGAACGCCACGCCACAGGCGTCGTGCTCGAAGTCGTGCCGGTACAGCCCCTCATCGGGGCGGTGCGGGAAAAGCTGATTCATCTGTGTCTCCGTTCCAGCGGGCTTTGTGGCAGCCGCCTGTGTGGACGACCTTCCTGGCCACACCGCATGGTGCGCAGCGACACAATAAGCCACGCGCGGAGCCGGTCCATAACCGGAGATTCCCTGCGTCCAGAATCCGGACGCGAGCCTCAGAGTACGGGTGTGGGAGTCAGCTCGTTCCCTCAGGCGACGCCGCCTCGCCCTCTCCCCGGACAGCCCCGGGCTCGGGGTCTCCCGGCGTAGCGGAGGTGCCCTCCCCACCTTCGTGCTCAGCCGTCGTGGCGGCGGCGTCGTCGGTGTCCGACGTGCTTTGCTCCACGTGCGCGGGCCCCCCGGTCCCGCGACGCTCGACCCACGGCTCACGCCCGGGGCGCACTCGGGTCAGGACCAGGAACAGGACCAGCCCGGCGACGGCGATCAGCAGCGCGGTCACCTGGTTGGTGCGCAGCGGCCCGAAGTAATAGCTGAAGTCGGTGCGGATCCCTTCGATCCAGAACCGGCCCGACCCATACACCACCATGTAAAGGCAGAACAGCTTGCCCCACCCCAGCTTGAAGCGGCGGTCCAGCCACAACAGCAACGCTGCGCCCACCAGGTTCCAGGTCATCTCGTAGAGGAACGTGGGTTGGAAGGTGGCGACGTCGCGGTACTCCGGGGGCCGGTGCGCCACATCGATCTCCAGCCCGAGCGGGCCGTTGTCGGGGCCGCCGAACAGTTCCTGGTTGAACCAGTTGCCCAGCCGCCCGATGCCTTGGGCCGCCAGCAGGCCGGGCGCCAGCGCGTCCGCAAACGACGTCAGCCGGGCCCCGGTGATCCGACACGCGATGATCGCGCCGATCGCCCCGCCCATGAGGGAGCCGAAGATCGCGATCCCGCCCTCCCAGATGAACAACGCACTGATCGGGTTGCGTCCGGGGGCGAAGTAGTCGTCCCAGTGCGTGATCACGTGATAGATCCGCGCCCCGATGATGCCGGACGGGATCGCCCACAACACGATGGTCTCGAACGTCTCGGCCAGACCGCCGCGGGCCACCCAGCGCCGCGTCCCCAGCCACCACGCGAACGCGATCCCGCTGAGCAGGCACAACGCGTAGATGTGCAGGGTGAACGGTCCCAGCGTGAACTGGCTGATTGGCGGGCTGGGGATCGACGCGATCGGGTTCATCAGCGCCCCCGCACCCCGGCGGTCAGATCCCCCACGACCCGGCGCAGGGCCTTCGTGTCGTCGGGGGTTCCGGCGTCCTCGGCGTCCAGGAGTGCCTTCACCAAGGCAGAACCGACGATCACACCGTCGGCGAAGGTGCCCACTTCGCGCGCCTGGTCGCCGTTGCTGACGCCGAGCCCGACACCGATGAGGGTGTCGGGCGCCAGCGTGCGGATGCGCGCGACCAGTTCGGGCGCCGCAGAACTCGTGGTGGTGCGAATGCCGGTGACGCCCATGATGGCCGTGGCGTACACCCACCCGCGGCAGGCCGCCGTCGTGCTGAGGATGCGCTCATCGGTCGAACTGGGGGCGACCAGGAAGATGCGATCCAGATCGTGCGCGTCGGAGGCAACCATCCATTCCTGGGCCTCATCGGGTGTCAGGTCGGGGGTGATCAAACCTGCACCGCCCGCGTTCGCGAAGTCGCGCGCGAAGGCGTCCACCCCATAGCGGTCGACCAGGCTCCAATACGTCATGCAGACCGCGGGCGTCCCGGTGGAGGCGACGGCTTCGACGGCAGCAAAGACGTCGCGAGTGCGGACGCCGCGACGCAGCGCAGTGGTGCCCGCCCGTTGGATCACGGGGCCGTCCAGCATGGGATCGGAGTAGGGCAGGCCGATCTCTACCAGGTCGACGCCCGGTGAGTCGCCGTCGGTACACAGCGCCTTCAAGGCGTTCAGCGAGGTCGGCACGTCGGGGTAGCCGACAGGAAGGTAGCCGACGAGTGCGGCGCGGCCCCGCTCCTTGGCGGCGAGGAAGGCGCGGCCTGAGTGTCCTGGGTTGGTGAACGTCATCAGAAACCTCCCACCGTCTCATCGGGGGTTCCGTCGAAGCCGAACCACTCCAAGGCCGTGCTGACGTCCTTGTCGCCGCGCCCCGAAAGGCAGACGCAGATCAGCGGTTCCAGGTCGGGCTGCTCCTCAGCTAACCGGCGCCCCAGCCGCAACGCCCCGGCAACCCCGTGCGCGGACTCGATCGCGGGCAAAATCCCCTCGGTCTTGGTGATGAGCTCGAACGCGTCCATGGCTTCGACGTCGGTGATGGGCTCGTAGTGGGCGCGCCCGGTGGAGGCGAGCCAGGCGTGTTCGGGGCCGACCCCGGGGTAGTCCAACCCTGCCGAAATGGAGTGGGACTCGATCGTCTGCCCGTCTTCGTCTTGGAGCACATAGGTGCGCATCCCGTGGAGGACGCCGACGCCCCCGCCGGTGATGGACGCCGCGTGACGCCCCGTGGCGATGCCGTCGCCCTCAGCCTCGAACCCGTACAGGCCCACGCCGGGATCGTCGATGAAGTCGGCGAACATGCCCATGGCGTTCGACCCACCGCCCACGCAGGCGGCGACCGCGTAGGGCAGTTCCCCATAGCGCTCAAGAATCTGGGCGCGCGCCTCAGTGGAGATGACCCGCTGGAACTCCCGGACCATCCGCGGGAAGGGTGCGGGGCCCGCGACGGTACCGATGAGGTAGTGCGTGGTGTCGACCGTGGAGACCCAGTGACGCATCGCCTCGTTCATCGCGTCTTTCAGGGTCGCCGAACCCGACTCGACGGCGATGACCTCTGCCCCCAGCAACTGCATCCGGGCCACATTGAGGGCTTGACGGTCGGTGTCGACCTTGCCCATGTACACCCGACATTCCAGGCCCAGTAGGGCGGCGGCGGTGGCCGTGGCGACCCCGTGCTGGCCGGCCCCCGTCTCCGCGATGACGCGCGTCTTGCCCATGCGCTTGGTCAGGAGCGCTTGGCCCAGCACGTTGTTGATCTTGTGCGAGCCCGTGTGGTTCAGATCCTCGCGCTTGGCAACCAGGCGGGCTCGCCCCGCATGCTGCGACAGGCGCGGGAGGTCCGTCACCGGGGTCGGCCGCCCCGAGTAGTCCCGCCGCAAGGCGTCCAGTTCCGCGATGAAAGCGGGGTCGGCCATCGCCTCGTCGAAGGCGGCGTCCAGTTCGCTTAAGGCCTTGTGCAGGGCTTCGGGCACATACTGCCCCCCGAAGATCCCATAGTGGCCAGCCTTATCCGGTAGCCGTTGCGGTGCGCTCACGCGATCACTTCCCCTTCTGTGCGGCGGTACCCGCCGCGATGAACTGTGCCACGGCCCTGCGTGGATCGCCGTCCTTGACGAGGGCCTCCCCCACCAAGACTGCGTCCGCCCCAGCCGCCGCGACCCGCTCCACGTCGGCAACGCTGAGCAGCCCCGACTCGGCGACGCGGACGCGATCGGGCGGGATGAGCGCCGACAGCCTCTCAAACTGGGCGATGTCGACCTCGAGTGTGTGCAGGTTGCGGTTGTTGACGCCGATGAGGCGTGCCCCCAGGTCGACCGCGCGCCGGACCTCCTCGGCCGTATGTACCTCGACCAGGACGGTCAGCCCCAGGCTGGTCGCGAGCGCATACAGCCGTGCCAGGTCCGCGTCGCTCAATGCGGCGACGATCAGCAACACCAGGTCGGCGCCCGCCGCGCGGGTCTCCCACACCTGGTAATCGGTCACCACGAAGTCTTTGCGCAGGATGCCGACGTCGACCGCCGCGCGTACCGCTGCAAGGTCGGACAGGTCTCCTCCGAAGCGGCGACGCTCGGTCAGCACCGAGACGGCGCTGGCGCCGCCCGCAGCATAGGCTCGCGCGAGGGCTGCCGGGTCGGGGATGTCGGCCAACGCCCCCTTCGAGGGCGAACTCCGCTTGACCTCCGCGATCACCGAGAGCCCGGGGGCGCCCAGGGGCCCCAGCATGTCGCGGGGAGCGGGCATCGTCGCCACGATGGTCTGCAGTTCCGTCAGCCCCACCTGGGCCTGCCGCTCGGCGAGGTCCTCGCGCACCCCCACCACGATGTCGTCGAGGACACCCATGTTGCCTACTCCGTTCCGTAACCCATCTTGTGCAGCGTCCCGCCGACGATCGGCGCGAGAATCAGCAGCGCGAACCCGACGAAGACCACTGTCCAGTTGATGTCCATGAAGAACCCGACGGTGCCGACAATGGAACCAAGAATCGCGATGACGGAACTAGCCCACCCCGCGGGGGACCTACCGTGATGGTACTTCTCCTGCGCGACCGTCATGTGAGTTCTCCTTCCCGCCCGGTGACATCAGCGCCCCGGTCGGCGTCGTTGGTCGTGGGGTCCTCCCCCGCATCCATAGCTTTCCAAGCCGCGAGTGGGTCTGTCATCTCCGACGCGCGTCGCGACGCCGGACGCCCCCGCCTGGGGGGTCGCCACATCAGCCACGCGGCGGCGACGCAGACCCCGACGCCAGCCACCCCGAAACCCACCGGCCACAGTGTCGAGACCGGCTCACTCATCACGCTGATGCCCACCTGGTTGGACGCGATCACGGCCTCTGCGACAGGCAAGGGAGCACTCAGCCCGAGGATGGCCATGCCCAGACCCGCTGCAGCCGCAGCCCCAGCCATGACGCGCGTTCCGACGCGACCGAGCATGAGCGTCGCCAAGACTGCGGACAGCGCGACGCCCGGCAACGCGGCGGCCAGGCCGCCCGTCCCTGCCGCGCCGGAGATCTCGACATCGTTCAGTGTTCCGGTGATGCCTGTCGTGGTGGCCCGCCACCAACCCGCCTGCCCGACAGCCAAGCCCGCCACGGCGGCAGCAGAGACCACCAGGCGTGGGTCAATCCGCATCGCTCAGCCGCCGGATGTCCGCCGCTACTGCGACGGCGCGCAGCGCCGCGGCCGCCTTGTTTCGCGACTCGAGATCCTCCGAGGCGGGCACGGAGTCAGCCACGATGCCCCCACCGGCCTGCACGTAGGCGCGTCCGTCTTTGAGCACGGCCGTGCGGATGGCGATCGCGACGTCGGAGTTGCCTGCGAAGTCGAAGTACCCCACGACTCCCCCATAGAGGCCTCGGCGTGAGGTCTCCAGGCGGTCGATGATCTCCATCGCACGGACCTTGGGGGCGCCCGACAAGGTGCCGGCGGGGAAGCAGGCCAGCGTGGCCTCCAGCGCGGTACGGCCAGGACTCAAGGTGCCCGTGACCGTCGATTCGAGATGCATGATGTGGCTGTAGCGGCGCACCTGCATGAACTCGACCACGCTCACCGTCCCCGGGACGCAAACCCGCCCCAGATCGTTGCGCCCCAAGTCGACCAGCATGAGATGTTCGGCTCGCTCTTTGGGGTCGCTACGCAGGCGTGCCTCGTTCTCGGCGTCCTGTTGAGGCGTCGCTCCGCGTGGCTGGGACCCGGCAATCGGGTGGGTCAAGACGTGCTGGTCCGCGACCGTGACCAGCGCCTCAGGGCTGGAACCCACGATGCTCAGCCCCTCCAACCGCAGCAGGTATAGGTAGGGGCTGGGGTTACTGAGCCGCAGAACCCGATAGACGTCCAGCGCATCGGTCTGTGAGGGGGTTTCGAAGCGCTGGCTGACGACGATCTGGAAGGCTTCCCCGGCCTTGATATCGTCGACGGCTTCCCGCACCGCCGCGGCGAACTCCGGCTCGCTGCGCTGGCGGGTGACGTCGATGCTGTCCGGTTCGTGCGGCGGCAAGGCGAGCAGCGACTCGGCCGGTTCGGACAGCCGCGCCACCATGGCCTGCACCCGCGCGACGGCGTCGGCGTGGGCGGCCTCCAGCCGCTCGCTGCTGTCGTCGAAGTTGATGGCGTTCGCGATCAGCCACACCTGCCGAGTGTGGTGGTCGAGCACGGCCAGGTCAGAGGCCAGCATCATCACGAGTTCGGGGATGCCGAGATCGTCGGGGTTGGCGTCGGGCAGGTTCTCCAGGCGCCTGACCACGTCGTAGCCCAAGTAGCCCACCATCCCCGAACTCAGCGGCGGCAGGTCGGGATCCAGCGGCGTGTGCAGGCGCTCCAAGGTCACCGCGAGCGCCTCCAGCGGATCCCCGCCCTCAGGAAGGCCCGCGAGTGGACGCCCGGCCCATCGGGCCTGCCCCTGGTCTTCATACAGCACGGCTGCGGAGTTGACGCCCACGATCGAGTAGCGGGAGAAGACACCTGCCTCGGCCGATTCGAGCAGGAACGTGTTGTCTCGCTGACCGCACAGGCGGTGGTACAGCCCGATGGGGGTGAGGTCATCGGCGAGCAGCCGCGTCCAGACGCTGATGACGCGACGACCCTCACTGGCGGCGGCCGCGAACCCGGCCAGGTCGGGGGTGATCGTGACGCTCACGCCTCCTCCTCCAGCAGAACGCGCGCATCGAAGCACGTCCGGTCGCCGGTATGGCAGGCCCCGCCCACCTGATCCACGCGCAGCAAGACCGTGTCTGCGTCACAGTCGAGTTGGACGCTGCGCACGTGCTGGGTGTGCCCGCTGGTGGCGCCCTTGATCCACAACTCGGATCGGGACCGCGACCAGTAGGTCGCCTCGCGGGTCGCGAGCGTGCGGGCGAGTGCTTCGTCGTTCATCCACGCCTGCATGAGCACCTCGCCTGTGGTGGCGTCCTGAACGACGGCGGCGACAAGCCCCGCCTCGTTGCGCTTGAGGGCTCCGGCGATCACCGGGTCGAGCGTGTGAGACATGCCCGCCATTGTTCCACGGTGTCGCCCACGGGACTTCTCGGTTCCGTCGGGCGGGGTGGGAAGGCGATCGCCTGACGGGAGTTGCGCTCCCCCCATTGGGGCCGACTACGCTCGCTCTATGGGATTCGCAAAGCTGGAACGGGCGGCCCTGTGCGCCGCGTTGGATGCCGTCGATCCGGGAGCACCAACGCTGTGCGAGGGATGGAACGCCCATGACCTCGCCGCGCATCTGTGGCTGCGGGAAAATGACCCCCTGTCGATGCCCGGCATGTTCCTACCAGCCCTCAGCGGCGTCACCCGTTCGCGCACCGAGCGGCTGTTGCGCCGCTGGGACTACCGCGAACTCGTGGACCGGATCCGTCGTGGTCCGCTCCCGCCCTCCCTGTTTGCCCTGCCGGGTGTCGACGAACTCGCCAACACGGCGGAGTTCTTCATCCATGGCGAGGACGTACGCCGCGCCAACGGCGACGGCCCCCGGGTGACCACCCCGGCGTTCGAGAACCAGGTGGCGCGCAGCCTGGCCTCGATGGCGAAGCTGTTTCTGCGCGATGCCCCCAGTGGGATCGTGTTGGAGCGCAGCGACACCCACGAACGCCTGCGCGTCCTGCCCGGCGCCACGACCATCACGCTCGTCGGGGTCCCCTCGGAACTGTTGCTGTTCGCCTCGGGCCGCATGTCCGTGGCCGAGGTGCGGGCCATCGGCGACGAGGCCGATGTGGCCGAGTTGTACGCCCACCACCAAGGGATGTAGCGAACCGCGGCCGTCCCCCGGTTCACCTGCCAGATAGGGACACCAACAAACCAGCGACGCCGCCCCCGGCGGGAGCGGCGTCGCTGGTTTGTGTCCGTGCTTCAGCGCTGGACGCGGGCGTTGCCCTTCCACATGTCCCAGACCTGCTTCTCGTCCGCGGGCATGCCGTAGTCGTAGAGGGAGGTCGCGGCCAAGGCGCCGGTGGCCCAGCCGAACTGGGCGCACTTCTCGACGTTCCAACCCTGCAGGATGCCGTACAAGACGCCGCCCACCGACCCGTCGCCGCCACCGATGCGGTCCATGACGTCGATGCCGCGCAGCGGGGCCAGGTAGAACTCGCCGTCGTTCCACAGCAGGATGCCCCACTGGTGTCGGTTGGCGCTTTCGACTTCGCGCAGCGACGTGCCGATCCAGTGCGCGTTCGGGTAGGCGTCCTTGATACGCCCGATCATGGCCTTGAAGTCTTCGATCTTGGCCTCGATGGAGTCGCCGCCCGCCTCCGGGCCCTCAATGCCGAGGCACAGCTGGAAGTCCTCTTCGTTGCCGTAGAGGATGTCGCAGTTCTCGGCGATCTCGTGGAAGGCTGCCGACAGTTCCTCTTCGCGGCCCTTCCAGAAGGTGGCGCGGTAGTTCAGATCCATCGCGACGGCAGTGCCGTGCGCCTTGGCGGCCTTGGCCAGCGCCACGCAGAACGCGGACGTGGACGGGCTCAGCGCGGCAATCAAACCGGACAGGTGAAGGATCTTGACGCCCTCGTCGCCGAACAGGCGATCAAGATCGAACTGGTCCAACGCAAGATCCCGGCCGACCTCGCCAGCGCGGTCGTTCCACACACGCGGGGCCCGGCCACCAAACCCGGAGTCGGCGATGTTGAACTGGTGGCGGTACCCCCACGCGTCGCCCTGGGGGAAGTCCTTGCCCTCATAGGCCAGGTTCCGCTTGCGGAGGTCGGCTTTGATGAGCGTGGAGATCGGAGAGCCCTCAACGAACGCGGTAAGGACCTTGGCGGGCTCACCCAGGTAGGACACGACGGTCGCGACGTTCGTCTCGGCGCTGGTGGCCTGCAGGAAGAACCGGTCGCTGGTGTGGACGGGTGCCCGGTTCTCGGGGGTGATCCGCACCCCCATGGAGGTGGGAACGACCAGGGACCACTGAGCATCTTCGCGGAGTTCCATCAACGACCTTTCGACGGTTGCAGGCAACGGTGTTGCCAGCTTAGGCCTCGGGCCCGGATCCCGTCTGCGTGTTGCCGTCGCCGTCCTGCAGGGTTGCCGTGCGCCACGTCCACCAGCCGACCGCGATCCCGACGGCGTCCGCGATCGCGTCGCCGATATCCCCGCTCCGGCCAGGGAGGAACAGCCCCTGGACGACCTCACTGACGACGAGTTGAACCACCATCAGCGCCATCACCAGCCGCAGATCGAACACCCGCAGCAGCGCCCACGTCGCCAGGGCGAAGATGATGATGTGGCCGATCTTGTCGACGAACGGGATCCCGTCCACACCGACATCGGGCAGGCTGGGGGCATACAGCGCCCAGAACTGCACCCCGACGGTGATGACGACCAGCACCCAGTCGGCCAGCTTCCGCTGCTGCTCCCCCATCCTTAGGCCAACCGCTCCAAGATCAGCTCACGCACGCGGGCCGCGTCCGCCTGACCGCGCATCGCCTTCATGACGGCACCGATCAACGCTCCGGCAGCCTGAACCTTTCCGGCCCGGATCTTGTCGGCGACATCCGGCTGTGCGGCGATGACGGCATCGACGGCCTCCCCCAGCGCCCCGTCATCGGAGACCACAGCTAGCCCCCGAGAGGCGACGACCGCGTCCGGGTCGCCCTCTCCGGCGAGGACGCCCTCGAACACCGAACGAGCGAGCTTGTCAGTTAACGTCCCGGCATCCACCAAAGCCTGGACGCGCGCCACCTGCGCCGGGGTGATGGGGAGGTCTGCCAGTTCAGCGTCTGTTTCGTTGGCACGGCGCGCCAATTCGCCCAGCCACCACTTGCGCGCCGAGGACGCCGACGCTCCCGCGCCCACGGTGGCATCGATGAGATCCAGCGACCCAGACGTACCGACCACGTCGCGCATTTCCAGATCGGTGAAACCCCATTGCGTTTGCAGCCGGGCTCGGCGCTGGGCGGGCGGTTCGGGAAGGGTCGCCCGCAGTTCCTCGATCCAGGCGGCGCTGGGCGCAACCGGCACCAGATCCGGCTCAGGGAAGTAGCGGTAGTCCTCGGCCTGTTCCTTCGAGCGGCCCGGGCTGGTCCAGCCCTGCTCGTTCCAGTGCCGGGTCTCCTGCGTCACCGAGCCGCCCGCGCTCAGCAGGGCGCCCTGGCGACGGATCTCGTAACGCAGCGCATCCTCGACCGCACGCAGCGAGTTCACGTTCTTGGTCTCGGTGCGCTTGCCCAGTTCGGTCGCCCCCTTCGGAGCCAGCGAAATGTTGACGTCGCAGCGCAGGTTTCCGGCCTCCATCCGCGCATCGGAAACCCCCAGCGCCACCATGAGGTCACGCAGGTGAGCCAGGTAAGCCCGGCCCACGTCAGGAGTGTGAGCGCCCAGGCCACCGATCGGCTTGGTCACGATCTCCATCAGCGGGGTCCCGGCCCGGTTGTAGTCCACCAGGCTGTAGTCGGCATCCTGGATGCGTCCGCTGGCCCCGGCGTGGGTGAGCTTGCCCGCATCCTCCTCCATGTGGACGCGTTCGATCTCAATGCCATAGGTCTGCCCGTCCACCAGCAGATCGACGTGCCCGTCAAAGCAGATGGGTTCGTCGTACTGCGAGGTCTGGAAGTCCTTGGTCATGTCGGGGTAGAAGTAGTTCTTGCGCGCGAACCGGCTCCACGGGGCGATGGAGCAGCCCAGCGCCAAACCGATCCGGATCGCCGACTCCACCGCGCGGCCATTAACGACCGGCAACGATCCCGGCAGCCCCAGGCAGACCGGGCACACCTTCGTGTTGGGCTCGCCCCCCGGAGAGTTGTCGCAGGCGCAAAACATCTTGGTGGCGGTGTTCAGTTCGACGTGCACCTCCAGCCCCAGCGTCGGATCGAAGCGGGCCAGCACCTCGTCGTAATCCATCAGCTCTGCCATCACTCAGGCCTCCTGCGCCTGCGGCACCCAGCGTGCCGCGATCTGATCGGTGAGGACGCCGCCGTCACGCTCGGCCACGGCACGTTCCAGCGCTGCGCCCACGCGGTAGACGCGGTCGTCGGCCAACGGCGGAGCCATGACCTGGAAGCCGACCGGCAGCCCATCTTCGGGGGCAAGACCCGCCGGGAAAGAACCGGACGCGTTGCCTGCCATGTTGGACGGGATCGTGCACAGATCCGACTTGTACATCGCCAGGGGATCATCGATGCGCTCCCCGATCCGGAACGCGGTCGTCGGCGTGGAGGGCGAGACGAGCACGTCCACCTGCGCGAACGCGGCGTCGAAGTCGTCGGCGATCAGCCGCCGGACCTTTTGAGCCGAGCCGTAGTAGGCGTCGTAGTAGCCCGAGCTCAGGGCATAGGTGCCCAAGATGATGCGGCGCTTCACTTCGGCGCCGAACCCCTCCTCACGGGTGAGCGCCATCACCTCTTCGGTGCCTCGCGAACCGTCGTCGCCCGCGCGCAGGCCATACCTCATGCCGTCGTAGCGGGCCAGGTTGGAGCTGACCTCACTGGGCATGATCAGGTAGTAGGCGCCCAGGGCATAGCTGAAGTGGGGGCAGGACACCTCGACGATCTCGGCGCCCGCCGCCCGCAGCAGGTCGAGTGCCTCGCCGAAGCGCTGCTCCACGCCGGGGGCGTAGCCTTCTCCGCCCAGTTCCGTGACCACCCCGATCTTCATGCCGGAGACGTCGCCGGAGCGGGCCGCCTCCACCACGGGCGGGACGGGGGCGTCGATGGAGGTCGAGTCGAGCGGGTCGTGTCCGGCAATCACCTCATGCAGCAAGGCGGCATCGAGCACGGTGCGGGCGCAGGGCCCGGGTTGATCCAGGCTGGAGGCCATGGCGATGACGCCGAAGCGGGAGGTCCCGCCGTAGGTCGGCTTCACCCCGACCGTTCCCGTCACCGAGGCGGGCTGGCGAATGGAGCCGCCGGTGTCGGTGCCCATTGCCAGGGGTGCCTCGAACGCCGCCAGAGACGCCGAGGAGCCACCGCCGGACCCGCCGGGGATGCGCGCCAGATCCCACGGGTTGTGCGTGGGACCGAACGCGGAGTTCTCGGTGGAGGAACCCATCGCGAACTCGTCCAGGTTGGTCTTGCCGAGGATGACGATGCCCGCATCGATCAGGCGCTGCGTCACGGTGGCGCTATAAGGCGGACGCCAGCCCTGCAGCATCCGCGACCCTGCCGTGGTGGGAAGGCCGGCCTGGGTGAACAGATCCTTCAGCGCAAGCGGGACGCCGGCGAGCGGGCCCATCGTCTCCCCTGCGTCCAGGCGGGCGTCGACCGCAGCCGCTTGAGCGAGAGCGCCCTCGGCGTCCACGTACAAGAACGCATGGACGGCGTCGTCGTTGCGGGCGATCTGATCCAAGAACGCTTGGGTCACCGCAACGGCGGTGAGTTCCCGGGCCGCAATCTTTCGCCCCAACTCGGCGGCGGTCAGGCGGATCACGTCGGTCATGCTTCCTCCCCCAGGATGCGCGGCACACGGAAGCGGTCCTCTTCCACCGCGGGTGCCATCGCGAGCGCCTGCTCACGGGTAAGCCCAGGCCGCACCACATCGTCGCGGAACACGTTGGTCAGCGGCAGCGCATGCGTCATCGGGGTAACGTCCGCGTTCGCCACCTCCGAGACCGACGCGACGGCATCGAGGACGATGTCGAGTTGTGGCGCGATCGTGGCCAACTCCTCGGCGGATACGGTGATGCGGGCCAGCCCGGCGAGACGGGCGACCTCCTCAGTGGACAGAGCCACGGACACTCCTGACGTGTGGATCGGTGACCCCGCCATCCTAGATGGCGTTCCGGCCTCCGCACCGTCGCGCCCGCCGACGCGCAGAACGCCCCTCGACGCACCCTGCAGCGTTACGGGTCCGTGACGCGACCGCCGCGTCCCCTTGGAGGATGGGAGCGGGTCGGGTATCAAGGGACCATGTACCTGTTGCGCGTCATCCTGCCTGACCGCCCCGGCTCCCTGGGGACTGTCGCCTCGGCGCTCGGTGACGCCCAGGCCGACATCTCTTCGGTGGAGATCATCGAGAAGGGCGGCGGCCTGGTCATCGACGATTTCATGGTGGACCTCCCCGAAGGCGTCCGTCCCGACACCCTGGTGAGCGCGTGTGCCTCGCTCAGCGACGTCGAGGTGATGTGGGTCTCCTTCTATCCCGAGAACCGCAGCGTGACCGCCGATGTCGACGTCCTGGATGCGATGCTGGCCAGCCCGGACACCGCCGGTGAGGTACTGGCCGACCTCTCGCCTGCCGCGTTCCATTCCTCGTGGGCGATGATCGTGGACACCTCCAGTGGCGGCGTCCATCACCGCACCCCGCTGGCACCCGGAGAAGGTCTCGCACGGGAACTGCTCGGGGATGTCGACACGGCTCACACCAGCGAGTTCCCCGCTGGGTTCTGCGATGGCTGGGGGGAACAGGTCACCGTGACGGCACCGCTGCGCGATGGTTGCGTCCTGGTGGTGGGGCGTTCCGGGCCGGAGTTCCGCGCGTCTGAGGTCGCCCGCCTGCGCCACTTGGCGATGCTGGCCAGTGACCGCGTCGCGTTGGCGCCCACCCCGCACGCCTGACCTGGCCGGTCGAGCACCCGATCCGAGGGTGCCTCCGGATCGCTCTGGTCTCTGGCCGCCGGCCTCACCGAGATGTCCGGACGCCGACGTGTGCCCGCCTCAGGCGAGGTCAGAAGCCGCGCAGTTGGAGGTAGGCGAAGTAGCCGAACAGCGTGACGACGATGAGAGCCACCACGGCGGCGACGATCACCAGCTTCCACTGGCGTTGCTTGCTGCGCGTCGATGGGACGTCGGCTGGACCCCATTCGCCCACGACGGGCATGACGCGGGGCGACACGTCACCGTTCAAGTCCAGGTCGCTGTTGAGTCCCTCCACGCCCACCAGCCTACTCGGCGGCCGGAGCGTCACCGGCGTAGGCCGCAGCCCCGGAGGTGAGCAGGTCGGCGAAGCGTTCGGCCGGCAAGATCGGGACGCCGAGCGCCTCGGCCTTGGCGTACTTCGAACCGGACGACTCCCCTGCCACCAGCACCGACGTCTTGCTCGACACCGACCCGGCCGCCTTGCCCCCGTGGGCGAGGATGGCCTCCTTGGCGCCGTCTCGGGTGTAGCCGGGTACCGATCCGGTCACCACCACGGTGAGCCCCGTCAACGTGGCGGGCATCGCCTCGACAGCGCCCTCGGCATCAGCAGGCTCGTCGGCGAGGATCGCCCCCGCAGCGCGCCACTTCTCGACGATCGCGCGATGCCAGTCCACCGCAAACCACTCCACGACGGAGGCGGCCAGCGTGGGGCCCACCCCCTCGACCTGAGCGAGTTCCTCCACGGTGGCCGCCGCGAGCGCATCCACGCTGGGGAATGCGCGGGCGACGATGGGAGCCACTCCCTTGCCGATGTGCCGAATCGAGAGGGCCACCAGGAACTTCACCCACGGGCGATGTTTGGCCGCCTCCAGATTCACCAACAGCTTGGTGGCGTTCGCCGTCAGGACGCGCTGCTTGGACTTGGGGTCGATCCGTGTGAAGAAGTCGGCGCGCAGCAGATCCTCGGGGCCCAGATCGAACAGGTCACCTTCATCGGTCACCAGCCCAGATGCCAGCAGGGCGTCGGCAGCCTGCCAGCCGAGCACCTCGATGTCCAAGGCGGCCCGTGAGGCGAGGTGGAACAGCCGTTCGCGCAGTTGGCTGGGGCAGGTGCGCGTGTTGGGACAGCGCAGGTCTTTGTCCCCTTCGCGGACCTCGACCAGGGGAGTCCCGCAACTGGGACAGTGCGTCGGCATCGCCCAAGCAGGCAACCCGGCCGGACGCAGCGCGAGGACGGGGCCGACGATCTCGGGGATGACGTCGCCTGCCTTACGCAGAACAACGGTGTCGCCTGGGCGGACGTCTTTGCGCGCTACCTCGTGGGCGTTGTGCAGGGTCGCCATCGCGACCGTCGAGCCAGCCACCACGACGGGCTCCATCACACCGAAGGGGGTGACGCGGCCGGTGCGACCCGTGTTGACCTCGATGCTCAGCAGTTTCGTATTGACCTCTTCGGGCGGGTACTTGAAGGCGATCGCCCAGCGCGGTGCCCGCGAGGTGCTGCCCAGATCGGCCTGCCGGGCCAGATCATCGACCTTGAGGACCACCCCGTCCATCTCGTGCTCAAGGTCGTGGCGGTGCGCCTCTTGTCGGGCGATGTAGGCCAGGGCTTCGGGCAGGCCCGGCACCACCTCATTGTGGGGGCTGATGGGCAACCCCCATCCGGACAGTGCCGCGTAGGCCTGCGATTGCGTGGCGACCGGTTCCCCGCTGGTGGCCCCGATCCCGTGACAGTAGAAGCGCAACCGCCGCGATGCCGTGACGCGGGGGTCCTTCTGCCGCAGGGATCCCGCCGCAGAGTTACGCGGGTTGGCGAACTGCGCCTTCCCCGCCGCAATCAAGGATTCATTCAGCGCGGCGAAGGCTGCGGGCGGCATGAACACCTCCCCGCGCACCTCCAGCAAGTCGGGAGCGTGCGCGGGCAACGTTTGAGGAATGTCGGCGATCGTGAGCACGTTCGCGGTGACGTCTTCGCCGAAACGGCCGTCCCCTCGCGTCGCGGCGACCGCAAGGCGTCGATCCCGGTAGACGAGATCGAGCGCGAGGCCGTCGATCTTGACCTCGCACAGCAACGCCGAGACGCTGCCCAGGCGCGAGTACCAGTGCTCGACGTCGGCGGTGGAGAAGGCGTTGTCCAAGCTCATCATGGGCACGAGGTGCTCGACTTCGGCAAACGTCGCCGACACCGCGCCGCCCACCTGCTGAGTAGGCGAGTCGGGGGTGCGCAATTCCGGAACGGCCTCCTCCAGCGCCGTCAGTTCGGCCATCATCGCGTCGAAGCTCGCGTCAGTGAGGGTCGGGTTGTCCAGCACGTAGTACTGGAAACGCGCGTCGTTGATCTGGGCGGCCAACTCGGCGTGGCGGGATCGGGGATCGGTCACGAAGGAAACCTACCGCGCGCCCCTGACGTTCCCGCTAGCGGGTGAGTTCCTCATCGAGACGGTCGGCGGTGGTGCGCAACGCGGTGAACAACGGGCCCACCTGATCGATCGGCCACGACTCCAGCCCGCACGACGGCGTGAGCACCACAGCGGCGGCGGTCACCTCACTCAAGCCCAAGGGCCGTAGATCCCGCAGCACGCGCGCGGTGAGCGCGTCGGGATGCGGGGCCCGCGGCGTCCTCGCGTCGGCGCAGCCCAGCCATAGTTCCTTGCCCGCCTCCAGCAGCGGCCCCCAGCGGTCGAGGTCGGCGCGCGTCAGCAGTGCCGCATCAAGGGAAAGCGCGCGGAACCCGGCCCCGTGCTCCCCTACCGCGACGCTGGGGTCGAGGCCGGGCGCACAGCAGTGCAGAACGTCGCCCTGAAGCCCGCTCAGCGCCCCCACGACCTCCTCTTTCTCGATGGCCGCGTAGCGGGCGTAGCCGCTCTCGGTGCGGATTCCGCCCTCCAACACGGCGGGCAGCGCCGGTTCGTCGACTTGGAGCGCGACCGTGACCGCGGGCAGGCGTCGCTCGATCTCCTCGCGTAGTTCGCCCACTCCGACCGCCAACGACTGGGCCAGGTCGCGGCGCGCCACGGCGTCCCCCACCACATGGCCACCGCGCGGAAGGAGGGTTGAGGCGGCCAGCGTCCAGGGCCCGGCCGCGGTGACCCGCAACGACCCGGTGAGACCTTGGGCGTTCTCCTCCAGCACATCGAGGTCATCGCGCATGGTGGCGCGGGCCCGCCGCTGATCGACACCTGAGACGGCCGTGAACGACCACTCCCCGGCCAGCAGGGAGGCGCCGATGCCCTCCAGCATGCCCAGCGTGCGGCCGATCATGCCCGCCCACGGTCCCCGAGCGGGAAACTCGGGCAGCCACGGAAGGGAGGATGCCTCCAACGCGAATCGGACGCCCCCGGCGACGTCGGCTCCCGGCAAAGAACCCAGCCCGGAGGTGCGCATTACCGGGCCGCCGCGATGGTGCTCGCACCGACGACGAGATCGCCGTCGTACGTCACCGCGGCCTGACCGGGCGCAATCCCGTAGGCAGGCTCGTCGAGCGTCACGGTGATCGTGTCCGCGTCGGCGTCGATCGTGGCGGGCAGGGGCGCACCGTGAGCACGCACCTGGACCAGCCCGCGCCACTGGCCGAGGCGGGGCTTCGGCACGGCCCAGGTCGGGCGGATCCCGTCGATGCGCGTGATGGCCAACCCCTCCTGCGGGCCGACGGTGACCGTGTTGGTGACCGGGGAGATCCCCAGCACATAGCGCGGCTGGCCGTCCTCGGCGGGCACCCCCAGGTGGAGGCCCCGGCGCTGCCCCACCGTGAACTGATGGTGCCCGCTGTGGAAGCCGACCACCCGCCCTGCGGTGTCCACGATGTCGCCTTCACGCTCCCCCAGCGCCCGGGACAAGAAGCCCGCCGTGTCCCCATCGGGGATGAAGCAGATGTCGTGGCTGTCCGGCTTGTGGGCCGTGCGTAGCCCCAACGCCTCAGCCTCGGCGCGCACGTCGGCTTTCACCGTCCCGTACAGCGGAAACAGGGAGCGTCGCAGTTGGGCGTGGGTGAGCACCCCCAGCACGTAGCTTTGATCCTTCGCGGCGTCGGCGGCGCGCCACAAACGCGCCTGCTCCCCTTCGCCGTCCAGCCGGGCGTAATGGCCTGTCGCGACCGCGTCGAAGCCGAGGGCCAGGCCGCGTTCCAGCACCGCAGAGAACTTGATCTTCTCGTTGCAACGCAGGCAAGGGTTCGGTGTCCGTCCGGCCGCATACTCGGCGACGAAGTCGTCCACGACGTCGGCGGCGAACCGTTCCGAAAGGTCCCACACGTAGAAGGGGATGCCGAGGGTGTCGGCGACCCGGCGTGCGTCCAGGGAATCCTCCAGGGAGCAGCAACCGCGCGCCCCCGAGCGGTAGGCCTGCGGGTTGCGGTTGAGCGCCAGGTGAACGCCAACGACGTCGTGACCGTCGGCAACCATGCGCGCCGCCGCCACGGACGAGTCGACACCGCCCGACATCGCCACCAAGACCCGCATTGCCCCTCCTGCCTCCACGGTCGAGCCGCTCGACCGGTCACCGAGTCTAGGCGGTCTCCCTCACCGCTTCGCGGCGGCCCGCGCCCGCACGAGGGCGTCGGGGAGGAGCACGAGGACCGCGTCCACGTCGGCGTCCGTGCTGGTCCACCCCAGCGAGAAGCGCAGGGACGCGGACGCCTCGGCTTCGCTACGCCCCATGGCGAGCAGCACCTCGCTGGGTTGGTGGACACCCGCGGTGCAGGCCGAACCGGTCGAGGCGTCCACGCCTGCCGCGTCCAGCATGAGGAGCAGATCGTCGGCGCGCGTGCCCTCGAAGGTGGCGTTCACGATCGCCGGGCAGACAGCCTCGCCACCGTTGACGTGCACCCGCGGCAGCGCTTCCAGGCCAGCGACCAGGCGCGCGCGCAGCACAGCCAGACGCTGCGATTCGTCGGCGCGGTGCGCCACCGTCTCGGCTGCCGCGGCAGCGAATCCCGCCGCGAGGGCGACGGGGACCGTGCCCGAGCGCAGCCGCCGCTCCTGCTCCCCGCCGCGCGAGACGGGGGCGAGGGGGGCATCGCGCCGAGCGATCAGCGCCCCGACGCCGACGGGTCCGCCGAGTTTGTGCGCACTGATGGTCATCGCGTCCAGGCCGGAGTCGGCAAAGGACACGTTCAGGTGCGGCAGCGCTTGCACCGCGTCGCTGTGCACCGATGCACCCACGCGACGGGCGGCCTCGACGACCGACGCCAAGGGTTGGATCGTGCCCGTTTCGTTGTTGACCCACATCACCGACACCCAGGCTGTGTTGGGGGCCAGGCCCGCGAGCGAGGGCTCCGTCACGCGTCCGGTCGTATCGACGTGGAGGATGTGCGCGGCAGCCCCCAGCGCATGGGCGGCCGCAAGAACTGCAGGATGCTCCACCGCCGAAACGGCCACCTGGGGCCGTCCCCCACTGCGTCCTGCCGTCGCGCCGCCCAGCACCACCATGTTGTCGGCTTCCGTTCCGCCGCCGGTGAAGATGACCTCGCTCGGATGCGCATCCACCGCCTCGGCGAGTTGCTCGCGGGCGTCTTCCAAGAGGGCGTGCGCGGCGCGGCCGCTGGTGTGCTGCGAACTCGGGTTGCCGATCTGCGACCACGCCGACGTCATGGCGTGCAGCGCCGAGGGACGCAGCGGTGATGTCGCAGCGTGATCCAGATAGTGACGCATCATGTCCTCCGGCGGCAGTCTAGGCGGCACGCGGTTCGGCAAGTGGAACCCCTCCCCGGCCTGAGGCAGAATGGGTCGCCGCCTCCCCTTACCGACGACGAAAGAGCGAACTCAGTGACCACGGCCCTGACACCACCGGTCGACTCCTCCCTTCTGGGTGCGCACGTCCACGAGGGTGGCACGAATTTCGCCTTGTGGGCGCCGCGTGCCACGCGCGTCGAGGTCGCTTTGGTGGACGCGGATCGCCAACAGACGAACCACGATCTCACCCGCCAGCCCGACGGCGTATGGATGGTGTTCCTGCCCGGCGTGGAGGCAGGGCAGCGCTACGGCTACCGCGTCCACGGCCCCTGGAGCCCGGTGACCGGCGAACGATTCAATCCGGCGAAGCTGCTGATCGACCCGTACGCACGCGCCATCACGGGCGGCGTGGATTACGCGGGACCCATCAGCGACCACACCCCCGAATCGAACTACCTGCCTGATGCGCGCGACTCCTTCGCTTCGGTCCCCCTCAGCGTCGTCGTGGCCGACACCGAACCTCCCCGTCCGCTTCGCGCCGTGCCGAATCCCGAAGACCTGGTTGTCTATGAGACGCATCTGAAGGGGTTCACGCGGCTCCACCCCGCCGTACCCGAGCACTTGCGCGGCACCTATGCCGGGATGGCCTACCCCGCCGTGATCGACCATCTCACCGAGTTGGGCGTCACCGCCGTGGAGTTCCTCCCCCTGCACCAGTTTGTGTCCGAGCCGTTCGTGGCCAACAAGGGGCTGGTGAACTACTGGGGCTACAACACGCTCGGGTTCTTCGCGCCCCACGCCCCCTATTCCAGTTCGGGAACCCTCGGCGAACAGGTACGCGAGTTCAAGGAGATGGTGTCGGCGTTGCACGACGCGGGCATCGCCGTGATCATGGATGTGGTCTACAACCACACCGCCGAGGGCGGCCATGATGGTCCGACGCTGAGCTTCCGGGGCATCGACCATGCCGGGTATTACCGGCTCACCTCCGACTTGCGCAACGACTACGACGTCACCGGATGCGGCAATGCGGTGGATACGTCCAAGGCGGGCGTGCTGGATCTGGTGCTGGATTCCCTGCGCTATTGGGTGACCGACATGGGCGTTGACGGCTTCCGGTTCGACCTGTGTACGACGCTGATCCGCGACAACCGTCACCATGTCGATCAGGACCACGCCTTCAAGCAGGCCCTGACGACCGATCCAGTGCTGGCCGACACCATCATGATCACCGAGCCCTGGGACCTGGGACCGTACGGCTACCAGCTCGGACGCTGGGGACGCCCTTGGAGCGAGTGGAACGACCGCTTCCGCGGGTTCACGCGCGACTTCTGGCGGGGAGCAGTGTCCGGCGTGGAGGAGTTGGCCACACGGCTGGCGGGTTCCTCGGACATTTTCGATCATGAGGGCCGCCCCGCGACCAGTTCGCTCAACTTCATCACCGCCCACGATGGCTTCACGTTGCGGGACGTGGTCACCTACGACCTGAAGCACAACGAGGCCAACGGCGAACGCAACCGCGACGGCGCCGACGACAACCGCTCGTGGAACCATGGCTTCGAGGGTGAGACCGCCGACCAGAAGATCAACGCGGCACGTCACCGCACCGTCCGCAACATGATGGCGACCCTGCTGCTGGCCACGGGCATACCGATGCTGACAGCAGGCGACGAGATGGGGCGCACCCAACTCGGCAACAACAACGCCTACTGCCAAGACTCCCCGATCTCGTGGGTGAACTGGACCCCCGACGACGCCTGGAGCGATCAGCTTGAGCTGACCCGCACCCTGCTCGCCCTGCGCGCCGCGCACCCGGTGCTGCGAGCTCGTCGGTTCCGCTCCCGCGCCGAGGTGAGGGGCGAGGACGCGTTGGGCCTGGGCCGCACGGAGTCGGCCTGGTTCAACGAGAACGGCGGCGAGATGTCGATCGCCGATTGGCACGACGGCGATCGTCGCTGTCTTGGCATGTATCTCGCCGATGCCCAGGAGGCATTCCTGGTCTTCTTCAACGCGGGGGGCGAGGTGGGCCTGACACTTCCGGGAGCCCCCTGGTCCAGCGGTTACTCCCTCGTGGCGCACACCGGAGAGCCCGGCGAGTTCCCCCAGGACAGGTTCGAGCCGGGAGATGTCGTCGAGGTTCCCGCGCAGACCGTCGTGGTCTTGGCGGCAGACGTCTCTCACAAGCGTCACACAACCCTGCCGAGCAGTGTGGGGGTGCAGTAGCGTGGGCACGTGACCTCGCGACGCAAGCCCCAGCCCCCGGCCGCAGCCCCGGCCAGCGCCACGCCTTCAACGCCTTCGGCGTCCCGACCGCGGCCCAGTGGCCGGTCTACTCGGGCCGCAGCCGAGCCGCCTCGCACCGCGGCGTCCGAGCCCGCTATTGCGGTGGTGTTGGGCTCGATCCCGACCCCGCCGCGTGGCATCGGGCGGATCCCCGTGACCAAGGTGGAGCCGGTCATCGAGGGGGGTGCCTACGCCGCTAAGGCGGTCGTCGGCGAAGCCATCCCGATTCGGGCCAAGGTGTTTCGCGAGGGGCACGACGCCGTTAATGCCTCGGTCATCCTTACGGACCCCTCCGGGCAGCAGACCCGTCACGACATGGAGCCGCTGGAACCGCGCGGCCTGGATCCGTGGGAGGCGTGGGTTCGTCCCGACACGCAGGGCCTGTGGCACTTCCGTGTCGAGGGCTGGTCGGATCCGTGGGGGACGTGGCTCCATACGGCCCAGGCCAAGCTGCCGGTCGGCGTCGATGTCCCCCTGGTATGCCTGGAGGGTCGCGACCTGCTGGAACGTACTGCCGCGAACGCCCTGGCGGCCGGCGACCCCGTCCAGGCCTCGATCCTGAGCGCAACCGCGCTGCTGCTGATCCCCGAACGACCTGCCGCCGACCTTCTCGATGTGGCCTCCGGCCACGGCCTCGCGACGGCCATGCGCGCCTACGGACCGCGTGAGCTGGTCTCGCCCACCGCCGACTTTCCCTTGTATGTCGATCGTCAGCGCGCGCTGTACGCGTCCTGGTACGAGTTCTTCCCGCGTTCCGAAGGCGCGCGCTACGACGCCGCCACCGACACCTGGACGTCTGGCACGTTCGAGACTGCTGCCCGTCGTCTGGACGCCATCGCCGCGATGGGCTTCAACGTCGTCTATCTCCCCCCCATCCACCCGGTGGGTCACGCCTTCAGGAAGGGTAAGAACAACACCCTGGACGCCCACCCGGACGATCCGGGCTCGCCGTGGGCCATCGGCAACGCCGACGGCGGACACGATGCGATCAACCCCGACCTCGGCACCTTCGCGGACTTCGATGCCTTTGTCGCCCGCGCACACGAGTTGGGCTTGGAGATCGCCCTCGATTTCGCCTTGCAGGCGTCCCCGGATCATCCCTGGGTCCGCGAGCACCCCGAGTGGTTCACCACGCGCCTGGATGGCAGCATCGCGTACGCGGAGAACCCGCCGAAGAAGTATCAAGACATCTATCCGATCAACTTCGACAACGACCCCCAGGGCTTGTACAACGAGGTCCTGCGCATCTTGAAGTTGTGGATCAGCCATGGCATCTCGATCTTCCGCGTCGACAATCCCCACACCAAGCCGGTGCAGTTTTGGGCGTGGATCTTCGCCCAGCTTCGCCAGACGGACCCCGACGTGTTGTTCTTCGCCGAAGCGTTCACGACGCCGGAGATGATGCACACTCTCGGGAAGGTGGGCTTCCAGTCGAGCTACACCTACTTCACCTGGCGCGTGGACAAGCAGGAGATCCAGGAGTACATGGGCGAACTGTCGGGTGAGATGGCCAACTTCTACCGTCCCAACTTCTTCGTCAACACCCCCGACATCAACCCTTTCCACCTCCAGTCGGGCAACCCGGCGATCTTCGCGATCCGGGCGATCCTGGCGGCGACGCTCTCGCCCGCATGGGGGGTCTACTCGGGGTTTGAGCTGTTCGAGCACGAGGCCTTGGCTCCTGGCCGCGAGGAGTACCTCAACTCCGAGAAGTACGAGTATCGCCCCCGTGATTTCACCGCCGAGCCGAACCTCAACGTCCTCCTCGGCACCCTGAACGCGATCCGGGACGCGCACCCGGCCTTGCAGCAGTTGCGTCAGATCCACTTCCACACTGCGCTCGACGATCAAGTGTTGGCCTACTCCAAGCGAGACGGTGAGGACTACGTGCTGTGCGTGGTGTCTCTCGACCCGGACAACGCTGTCGAGACCGAGGTCCATCTGGATCTGGAGGCGCTGGGTCGTGGCGATCAGGCGACGCTGCCGGTGAGGGACGAACTGACCGGTGAGTCGTACGTGTGGGGGGCGAGCAACTTCGTCCGCTTGACGCCGTCGCGTCCGGCCCACGTCTTGTCGCTTGGCTGATCGACTCGGGCTGGAGGAGGTTCTCGTGACTCCGCTCATGCAGGCGTGGATGCGGCACCTGGAAACGGTGCGGTGGTTCGGCGGGAAGGGTGCCGGGGCCCACGTCACGGCCCTGACCCCTCTGGGCTGGTACACCCCCACCGACGCTGTTCCGGCCGTCCGCAGCGAGATCGCGACGCTCTCCTTCCCGGACGGGCACCAGGAGTTCTACCACCTGCTCGTCGCCTACTACCCCGCGGACGCGAAGCCGCAGGGCACCGTCTTGGGCATCCTGGGCGGGGATCAGGTCGTGGATGCGACCACCGACCCCGACGCGTTGTCCGCGTTCGTGGTGACTACGGCACCACAGTTCGCGCACCTTCCGGTGGGGGTGTGGCGCGGTGAACAGTCGAATACGACGCTGACGTTGGGCACCACCCACCTGTACAAACTGTTTCGTCGGGTCGAGCCGGGCCCCAACCTCGACGCGGAGGTGCTGATCGCGCTGCGTGGGTTCCGCGCGCCCGCGGTGCTCTCGCGGCTGAAGGTGGTGTGGCCCGCTGGGGAGACCACCGATGCAGGCATGATCATCGAGCGTGTCGCCGACGCTACGGACGGCTGGGAGTTGGCTTGTGCTGCCTGCGCGGCGCAGGAGGACTTCAGCGACCGGGCGCGGGCCCTGGGTGAGGCGTTGGCTCAGGTGCACACCCGCCTCGCCGAGGCTTTCGGGACGCGCACCATCGCAGGCGACGCTGTCGCCGAGGAGATGCGGCGACGCCTCGCTACCTCCCTCGACGCCGCCGGGCAGCTTCTCCCGTATGCGGACGCCTTGGCCGCGGCCTTCGATGCGTTGCGCGGGCAAACGATCACCGCGCAGCGGATCCACGGGGATTTCCACCTGGGGCAAACCCTCTCCTCCCCTGCGGGCTGGACCCTGATCGACTTCGAGGGCGAGCCTGCCAAGACGGCCGCCGAGCGGCGAGCGTTCGATTCTCCGTGGCGCGACGTGGCGGGCATGATCCGCTCGTTTGACTATGCGCGCTCGGCACATAGCGATCCCACATCGCAGGCGGCGATCAGCTGGGCGGATACGGCCCGCGACGCCTTCTTGGCGGGCTACTGTGGTGACGCCCAGCCCCGATCAGATCTGCTGGCCGGCTACGTCGTCGACAAAGCCATCTACGAAGTGGTGTACGAAGTACGCAACCGGCCCGACTGGGTCGACATCCCGCTGCGCGCCATCGAGGCCGTCGGCGGGGTCGTCACCCCAGCACGGCCCCAATGGAATGGAGTGACCATGTCTCACGATTCGCACGGTGGCCTGCAGGGCTGGGATCTGGAGGGCTTCCACAACGGTGGCGACACCGAGGTCTGGAAGCGTCTGGGCGCGCACGTCGTGACGGTGCACGACGAGGAGCGCGGCGAGTTGACGGGCACCCGCTTCGCGGTGTGGGCACCGAACGCCACCGACGTGCGGATCAACGCGGACTTCAACTGGTGGACCGGCGATCCCCTGACCCGTATCCCGGGCACCGGCGTGTGGGCCACGTTCGTCGAGGGCGTCGGCGACGGGACGCTGTACAAGTTCAACATCTTGGGTGCCGACGGAGTCTGGCACGAGAAGGTCGACCCGATGGCGTTCTTCGCCGAGCAGGCGCCCGCGAACTCGTCCATCGTCTACACCAGCGCCTTCGGCTGGGACGACGACGAGTGGATGGCGAAGCGCGCCAGCAAGAACATGCAGGTCGAGCCGATGAGCATCTACGAGGTGCACCTGGGCTCGTGGCGCAAGGGCAAGACCTATCTTGAGTTGGCCGAGGAACTCGTGGAGTACGTGACGTGGCAGGGGTTCACCCACGTCGAGTTCCTGCCGGTGTCGGAGCATCCGTTCGAGCCGAGCTGGGGCTACCAGGTCACCAACTACTTCGCCCCCGAGAGCCGCCTGGGCAAGCCAGACGAGTTCCGCTACCTCGTCGACCGGCTGCACCGGGCGGGTGTGGGCGTCATTCTCGACTGGGTCCCGGGCCACTTCCCCAAGGATGAGTGGGCGTTGGGCCGTTTCGACGGTACCGCCTTGTACGAGCACGCCGACCCGCGTCAGGGCGAGCACAAGGACTGGGGCACCTACATCTTCAACTATGGCCGCAACGAGGTGAAGTCCTTCCTGGTCTCCAACGCCTTGTACTGGGCGACCGAGTTCCACATTGACGGGCTGCGCGTGGACGCGGTGGCGTCCATGCTGTATCTGGATTACAGCCGCAACGAGGGCGAATGGGTGCCCAACGAGTTCGGCGGAAACCACAACTTGGAGGCCATCGACTTCCTGCGGTACGTGAACCGGCACCTGTACGAGCGAGTTCCCGGCATCACGATGATCGCCGAGGAGTCGACGTCGTTCAGCGGCGTGACGCAGCCCACCAATCTGGGTGGTCTCGGGTTCGGGATGAAGTGGAACATGGGGTGGATGAACGACTCCTTGCGCTACCTGGCCCTGGAGCCGATCTATCGCCAGTGGCATCACCACGAGATGACGTTCGCGATGGTGTACCAGTACTCCGAAAACTTCATTTTGCCGATCAGCCACGACGAGGTGGTGCACGGCAAGGGGTCGATGATCAACAAGATCCCCCAGGACGCCTGGCGCCAGTTTGCGACGTTGCGCGCGTTCTACGCCTTCATGTGGGCTTTCCCGGGCAAGCAGTTGTTGTTCATGGGGCAGGAGTTCGGGCAGCGCTCGGAGTTCAACGAGGCGGTGAGCCTGGAATGGTGGGTGTCCGATCTGTGGGGCCACCACGGCTTGCAGCAGCTCATCAAGGACCTCAACGCGGTGTACCGCGCGCATCCCGCCTTGTGGCAGTTGGACGGGGATCCGGCGGGCTTCCAGTGGATCAACGCCGACGACGCCGGCCACAACACGTACGCCTGGGTGCGTAGCGACGCCGCGGATCAGCGGCTGGCCGTCGTGGTCAACTTCAGTTCCGAGCCGTGGTACGACTACGAGATCGGCCTGCCGCAGGCGGGCCGTTGGAGCGAGATCATCAACACCGACGCCACCCTCTATGACGGTTCGGGCATCGGCAACTTCGGCGAGGTGACCGCAACCGCCGAGCCGTGGGGCGACTTCCCGGCCCGCGCCAAGGTTCAGGTGCCACCGCTCGGTGCGGTGATCCTGCGCTACGACGGCGACGAGCCGGCCCCGCGTCGCGCTACCGCTTCGACGGGCGCGGAGTTGACGGCGTAGGTGGAAGGCGGGGAGCCGCGGCGCCAAGAGGAGCACGTCGCGGCCGACGATGTGGCGGGACGACGCGCGCTGCATCGGCGTGGGTTCCAGCTGGAAGGGCGCCTACGCCAGGCGCGCCGAACCGAACATGGGTGGGTCGATGAGCTCGTCTACGGGCGACTCGCCGACGACCCGGTCGGCCCTGAGGCGTCCACCTGGGTGATGAACTCGATCACCCCGCGCAAACGCCTCATCGCGCACGCGCTGGTCCAAGACGTTGCGGGGCTCGTGCTGTTGTGCGAGACCTCGTTCAAAGGGGATTGGGAATTCCCGGGGGGCTTGGTCGAGCCGGGCGAGTCACCTCGTGAGGCATGCACGCGCGAGATGGTCGAAGAAATGGGGTTCGCCCCTGCCCTCGGCGGGGTGTTGGTCGTCGATTGGCTGCGTCCCTATAAGGGCTGGGAGGACGCTGTGGAACTGGTGTTCGCCACGACGGTCGTCTCAGCGGAGCTCAAGCAGTCCTTGGCCCCGGATGGCAGCGAGATCGTTGCCCTGCACTGGCTGGATCCCCAGCAGGCAGGCGAGAGGATGACGCCCTTCGGGGCCGCCCGGCTGCATTCAGCCTTGGCCGCCGCGCGCGAGGGTGCCACGTGGTACACCGAGGCGGGCATCAGGCAGCTATAGCTGCCCGAGCCCTCGGCTGGTGGAACGTAGCCGCTCACGCCTCGGCGACGCGCCTGCCTCGGCGGTGAGCGGCTGTGTCATGTCCCCGTTCAGCTGAACTGCCGCGCAGCGAGCGCGTGGGTGATGGAGGCAGTTGCCGGGTAGAGCGTCCGGAAGAGGTCATACAATGCGTCGTACGCCTCCCGATAGTCAGCTCGTGGTTCGAGGACGCGCACCGGAGGGTTCCACTGTGCCGCGGCCACGCTGGTGACGATCTGGGCCGCCAACCAGGCGATGCCGTAGCTTGCCCCGATGCTCTCGCGCGGGATCACCTGCGGGCGACCGGTGATGTCGGTCACGATCTGCGCCCAGACGTCCGACTTCGTGCCGCCCCCTACCGCAACAATCCGCTCGATCGATCCACCCGCTTGTTCGATGGCCTCGATGTTGTGACGCACAGCAAAACCGGTGGCCTCCAGGGCTGCGCGGTACAGATCGCCTCGCGTGTGGCTGAGGGATAGGCCCGCCACGACACCGCGGGCCTCCGGATCCATCAGGGGGGTACGCTCCCCGGCGAAGTACGGCAGCATGATCAGGCCGTGCGCCCCGACCCCAACTGCGTCGGCCTCGGCGACCAACGTTGCGTAATCGGGCGAACCGAACAGCTCACGCAGCCACCCGGTGATGGCGCCCGACGTCGCCATGCCACCCGCGACGTTCCGGGTCCCTTCCAGAGCCCCGATCGTCCCCCACAACGACACGTCGCGCACCGGCTCCGTGACCGTGTTGATGAAGAACAGCGTCGTGCCGTACATGAGCATGAGGTCACCCGGATTGTGGGCATCCACTGACAGTGCCTCGGACCAGGCGTCAATCGTGCCGACCGTCACCGGGACGCCGACCGGCAGCCCGGTAAGGGCCGCCGCCTCCGAAGTGACCTGGCCTGCCACGTCCCCGGCCCACTTCAGTTCGGGAAGCTCGATCCCGGGAGCAATGCGGTCAGCCCAAGGGCGGTACCACTGACGTTGCTCGATGTCGTACAGGGGCGTGGATTGCGACGCCGATTGGTGATCGAGCACATAGGCGCCGGTCAGATGGAATGCCAGCCAACTCGCCGGCATGAAGAACCGTCGCGCGCGTGCGTAGGCGTCCGGTTCGTGACGCGCCACCCATGCCACCTTCGGGCCGACGGCCTGGGTGGTCAGCGTGGACCCGCACCGTTCTAGGAGCGCATCGTCGCCGCCGAGTTCAGCCTTCCATTCGGCAATCTCCTCGGTAGCACGGGTGTCGACACCGTAGAGGATCGCTGGGCGTACGGGCCGATACTCACCGTCCACGAGCGCGAGGCATGGCCCCATACCGGACACGCCGACGGCCTTCACCTCCGCGTCGGGCTGATTCGTCACGAGTTCCGTGCTGAGGGAGCAGAACTCCTCCCACCACACGTCGGGATCCATTTCGACGTGACCGGTGCGGGGGCGTGACACCTGATGCTCTCGCACGGCTGAGGACAGCACCTCCCCTGACAGGGTCGTCAGCACGCCCTTGGTGCTGGAGGTTCCCACATCGATACCGAGCACGGTCTCCATGGCGGTGCTCTCCTTTCTGTTCTGTGATGGCGCCTCAGGCGCCGCGAGTGCGTGACCGCGGAAGGGCGAACCGGTCCGGGTCATTACGGAATTGGTCAACCACGTGCAGTGCCGAGCCCAGCGCGATCGGGTATTCGGTCACGGTGCAGGCCCGTAGGAAGCTGCGCGAGTCGCTGGGCAGGAAGCTGAGATCGTCAACTTTGCGCCACAACGGCTCCAGGTCCGGTCCGCATTTGGCTCCGACATCGCCGCCAAGAATGATCCGTGACCCAAACATGACCCGGACGTTGTGGATGACGATGGCCAGGTCGCTGGTGTAGTCGTCCCAGGCGCGCACGGCTGCCGACTCTCCCGAGCGCAGCCGCTCGAAGAAGAGGCCGACCGATCCGTCACCGGATGCGGCCAGGACTCGGGAGTTGCAGTACGGGTCCATGCAGCCATAGCGACCGCAGTAGCACAGCCTTCCTTGGGGATGGATCCGCATGTGTCCGACCTCGCTGGTGAGCCCCCGCTCGCCTCGATGTGAGGCGGCCCGCTGATGGAACGAACCGCCGACGCTTTTACCGAGGCTGATGTAGTAGGCGTTGGTGTCGGTGGGGCGCTCCCAGAACTCGGCGAACCCTGCGGCCTCGGAGTCGTGTACCAGCCGCGACGAGTAGGGAATGTAGCGGCCAAAGTCGGCGATGCTTAATCCCAGGTTGTCGATGACTCGTCCGAAGTAGAGCACCCCGGAAGCCTCATCGATCAGGCCCGGCACCCCGATTGCGACGCCGAGGATGCGGCGCTCTTCAATGCCAGACTCTGCCACGACGGCGGCCACTTCCTCGCCGAGAAAGCGGAAGTAGTCGTCGTCGCGGCTGTAGGCCCGCGGCGTCCGCCGGTTAGCCAACACCTCGCCGCGCACGTTGAGAACCACGCACCGGGTGCGTTCGGCCGTGACGTCGAGCCCGATAGCGAACCGGCCGTTGTCGCGGCAGACGTACCCGATGGGGATCCGGCCCCCTCGCGCCCCTGAGGAGAGCTTGCTTCCGACATCGATCAGCCCTTCACGGGCGAAGTAGGTGAGGTACTTCGACACCGTGGGAAGACTGATTCCTAGGGCCGCCGCAATCTCGTTTTTGGTGGCCGGCTCATGGCGCCAGATGAAGTCGTAGATGGCGCGCGTCATACTGCGCGTGACTCCGGTGCCCATGCATTCCTCCTGCTCGACGGGGGCTTCCTCGCCCTCTTGGCGCCTCACCACACGTCATGACGACCTGCGGGCTCCGTACAGATTACGCAGAGCGTCGATCAGCACGGCGGCGAAGATCATCAGGCCCCCGGCCAGCGTAATCAGCGTCTGCTGGATGCCCAGAATCGCCAAGCCGACCTGGATGACGGTGAGCAACAGCGTGCCCGCCAAGACACCCAGAATGCTGCCGCGGCCACCGGTCAGGCTGACCCCGCCAATCACCGCAGCGGCGATGACCTGCATTTCGTACGTCGTTCCAAAGGACGACGTGACTGCGCCCATGTAACCCGCCAGGAGCCAGCCTGCCAGACCCGAGAGCAGGCCAGAGATCACGTAGGCCCCGATCTTGACGCGGTCCACCTTGATACCGGCGATGTAGGCGGCGCGAGGGTTGCCACCGACGGCGAACAGGTCTCGGCCGAACTCGGTGCGCGTCCAGATGATGTGGAAGAGGAAGAAGACGACGATCAGAACCAAAGGCAACGCGGGGAAGCCAGCAATGCGTCCCTGGCTGACGAACTTGAACGAATCCGGCAGGTTGGAAAGGCTGGAGCCTCCGGTGATGGCCAGCAGGGCACCTTGGAGCACCATGTTCATGGCCAGGGTCGTGATCAAGGCATTAGCGCGCAACTTGGTCACGATCAGTCCGTTCACGAGACCGATCAACGAGCCCATGATCACGATGACGAGGATCGCCAGGGGAACGGGCAATCCCGCCTTCATGGCGATGACGCCCGTCAGCGCCGAGAACCCTGCCGTTCCCACCGTGGAGAGGTTGATGTCTCCCAGCAGGATGACCATGGAGATCGCAATGGCGAGGAGCCCCAGCACCGTCGCCTGGACCAAGATGTTGGACAAGATGCCCACGGAGAAGAAGGAGGGCCGGAAGAGGCCCATGATGCCGATGGCGAGGATCAGCAGGATCCACACCGCATTGTTCATGCTGAAGTCGAGGATCTTTCTCCCCGAAGAAACCGCGGTCATGCTGACGCCGCCTCCTTGTTGCTGTCCCGGATCTGGGTGAGTTGTTCGATGGTGAGGTCGTCGTTGTCCACCACGCTGGCCACACGGCCTTCGTCGAAGAAGACGAGCCGGTCGGCCACGCGGAGGAGTTCCTCGTAGTCGTTGGTCAGGTAAAGGGCGCTCATCCCTGTGCGGGTGAGTTCCAAGACCTTGGAGATGATCTCTTCACGGCTGAGGATGTCGATGCCGACGGTGGGCTCATCCAGAATCAGCAGCGAGGGTTGCGTGCTGAGCAGACGACTGACCAGGACCTTTTGCTGGTTGCCCCCGGAAAGGCTGTCCATCGGATCGAAGATCGTGTTGCACTTGATCTTGAGTTCGTCGCGGTACTGCTGGGAGCGCTGCCGCTGCCGTTTCAGGTCCAAGAACCCCCACGCTCGGCGCAACGCTCCTGCGTGACTACTGATGCCGATGTTCTCGTTGACATCCATCAAGGGCATGATTCCCTCGCGATGGCGATCAAACGAGATGTAGGCGATCCCTTCCCGCAGCGCTTGTCGGGGCGAGGACAGACGCACAAGACGTCCTTCCAGGTGGACCGTGCCGCTGGTGACGCGGTCGGCGCCGAACAGTGCGCGGCAGAACTCGCGGGCCCCCGAACCGGGGAACCCGATGATGCCGAGCACCTCTCCGCGACGGATGCCAAGATCAACGTCCTCGACTCCTGCGCTCCTCAGCCCCCGGATCTGAACGAGGACGTCGCTGGGGTCGGGTCGCTCGGCGCGTCGTCGGGTGAGTTCCACCTGCCCTCCTGCCACCAACTCCCCCAGGTGTTCCTGCGTCGCGGATGCGCGGTCCTCCACCGGGTACATCAGGCCATCGCGCAGGACGGAGATGGAGTCGGAGAGGTCCAACACCTCCCCGAGGTAGTGGGAGATGAAAATGAAGGCGGTGCCCATCGCCTTCAGGTCTCGGACAAAGGCGAAGAGTTCCTCCCGTTCGCGTGTGGTGAGAGCCGTCGTGGGCTCGTCCAAGATGATGAGCCGCGCGCCGCTGTGCATCGAACGGATGATGTTCAGTTTGCGCGCATCGATCGAGCTGAGGTCTCGGACCATGCCACGGGGGTCGGCGTCGACCCCATAGGCGGCGAGTTCTTGGGCTGCAACCTCGTTGATGGTCGACCAGTCCACGAGGCCGTTCTTCTTGGGCAAGTCCCCCGCGAAGATGTTCTCCGCCACAGTGAGGTCGGGGAAAGAGTTCTCGTGCTGGGGAACGAGACGGATGCCCAGCTTTTGGCGGGCGAAGATGTCCAGCTTGCGAAGGTCGTGGCCGTCGAACACGACATCGCCCTCGGTTTGTGGGTATACCCCGGCGATGATGTTGACCAGGGTCGACTTGCCCGCGCCATTGCGACCGAGCAGTGAGTGGATCTCCCCCGCAGCAATGTCCAGGTTGGCCCCAGACAGGGCGCGCGTGGCGCCGAAGATCTTAGAAACGTTGGTGACGCGGAGCAGCGGTTGGCTCATGCGATTGGCCCCCTGATGGAAGGGCCGGCGCTGACGTCAGGCCAGCGCCGGCCGTTGGCGAGCGGTTAGGCGTTGCCCCAGATCAGCGGGTTGTCCGCGTTCGACGCGGTGACCAGCACCGGGTCGAGCATGATCGTGGGGCCAGAGTCGCCCTTGGTGAAGGTCACCTGGGTGTTGAGGTACTTACCCTGAGGCGTGAAGGTGCCTGACGTCGGGACGGGCTTGCCGTCCATCGGGTAGGCCTTGAGTACCTCGGTGGCGATGCCGCCGACTCCGAAGACGTCGATGACGACCTCGGCGTCGATGTAGCCGTCCTTGACCTGGTGAAGGATGTCGCCCAGCCCATCGTGGGAGATGACAGCGACATGGTCGGGCTGGCCGACCTTGTGCCACATGCCGTTGGTCTTCAGCGACTCGATGACACCCAACGTGGCTGTGTCGGTCGGCGTGTTGACCACGTCCACCTTCTTGCCGGAGGACTTCAGATCAGCGATGACGTTGTTGAGGGCGCTGGTGGCCTTGTCAGCCTGCGGTGCGCCCAGAACGGAGACCAGTTGGATGTTCGGGTAGCGCTTGATGACCTGCTCGAAGCCTTGCGAGCGCTCTTTGAAGACCTGCGAGACGACCTCGCCGTACAGGTTGACGACGACGCCGCTCTCCGACCCGTTCTTCTCCTTCAGCAGTTCGACCGCCTTTTCTCCGGCGATCTGTCCCGACTTCACGCTGTCGAACAGCACCGACACGTCCACCTGGGCGTTGTTGGCCTTGTTGTCGATCACGGCGACGGGGATGTTGGCCTGCTTGGCGCGCCCCAAAACGTCAGCGACGGAATCGCTGTCGTACGGGTTGACCACCAAGGCGGCCGGTTGGATGTTTTGGACCAGGTTGTTGAGCTGGTCGTTCTGCTTGGCGGCATCTGCTTCCGCGACGGTGACCTTGCCCTGGTAGCCGAGCATGGTTGCGGCGTTCACCACGCCGTTGGCCATGGCGACGTGGACGGGTTCGGTGGAGTTCTTGGTGGAGTAGTAGATCTCCTTCGACCCCGACGCAGTTCCCGCTCCGCCGGAGGCGGGGGCTCCGCCCGTGGTGCAGGCGGCGAGGGAGACAGCGATGGCGAGTATGGAGGCGGCGATGCCGAGCTTTGTGCTCATGGTGTGACCTTCCTGACATTCGTGGATGACCGTGACGTGCAAGGACCGGCGCACCCTCCGCGCTTCGTCGCGCGGAGGATTCGGGAACACTCGGTCAGGTGACCGCGCCGGAGTTCAGGATCAGACGACGGTGAAGCAGCCGTCGATGATGATGTTCGCGCCGGAGGTGTAGGTCGCGGCGTCGGAGAGCAGGTAGATGACCGCCCCCGCCAGTTCGTCGGGGGTGCCCATGCGCCCGAAGGGGATCATGCCCTCCCAGGCCTGGCGCCAGTCCTCACGGACCGTCCCGGTCATCTCAGTGGCGATGTATCCGGGGCTGATCGCGTTCACACGGATGCCCAGATCGGCCCATTCGACGGCCAGCGACTTGGTGAGGTGCTCCACGCCCGCCTTGGAGGCGTTGTAGGAGGCCTGCTTCTGAGGGATGTTGACGATCGTGCCCGACATGGAGGCCGTGTTGACGATGTTGCCGGGGCGGCCTTGCTCGACGAGGTGACGCGCAAACGCCTGAGCGACGAAAAAGATGCCGTTGAGGTTGACGTCGACCACGCGGGTGAAGTCCTCGGGTGTGCACTCAAGCGCAGGCTTGTGCAAGACGATGCCCGCATTGTTGAACAGCAGGTCCAGCGGCCCCAGTTCGGCAGCTGCGCCAGCGATGGCGTCGGCAACCTGAGCCGGATCCGTGACGTTGCAGGTCAGGGCGGTGGTGCGCACCCCGTGGGTCGATGCAATCTCCGCGGCCACCTGGGTCGCGTCATTCAGGTCGACCAGCGCCACATTGGCGCCCTGCTCGGCCAGCGCATGAGCTACCACCTTGCCGATGCCCTGTGCGCCCCCCGTGACGACGGCGTTCTTTCCTGCGAGTGAGAAGCGATCCTGAGCCATGTTCTCTCCTAACGACCACATCACTGTGGGTCCGGAACCGGGGGCCCCTTCGCCCACCGAGAAAGTTCCAGAAAGTCGGTTCGTAAAATAGGTTAAGGAACGCACACCAGGCTGTCAAGGGCCTCCGCTCACGGCCCAAGCGCTGTCACGAGGTGTCGTCAAGTACTCCCCCAGCAGGCGGACGTCTCAGGGGATCAGCAGGGACGCCTGGCACTCTTGCCCGGTGACCAATCCCGAGGACAGCGCCACCATCGACCCCGAACTCCGCGCCGACGTGCGTCGCGTCTCCACCCTGCTGGGCGAGAGCCTCGTCCGGCAGGGAGGCCCGCGGCTTCTCGACCTGGTGGAGAGCGTGCGGCTTCAGATCAAAGAGGCCCGGTCGCAGTCATCCCCCGACGCCGCCGCGCTCGCGCGAGAGACGCTGCGTGAGCTCGATCTCGGGGACGCGACGGCGCTGGTGCGGGCGTTCGCGTCGTACTTCCAACTCGCGAACACGGCCGAGCAGGTGCACCGTGTGCGCGCCATCGAGGCGTCCGACGCTCGGGAAGGGTGGTTGGAGCGAGCCGTCTCCGCGATCGTGGCCGAAGGCGGCCCCGACCTGTTGGCCGAGACGATCGCCGCCACCGACTTGCGTCCGGTGTTCACCGCGCACCCGACGGAGGCCTCCCGTCGGTCGGTTTTACTGAAGCTGCGCGACATCGCCGACGAACTCGCCGCCACGACACCTGAAGGCAGTGTGGCTCGACATCGGCAAGATCGCCGCCTCGCGGAGACCATCGATTTGTTGTGGCAGACCGACGAGTTGCGGCTGGCCTCACCGACGCCGGTGGACGAGGCGCGCAATGCTTTGTTCTACGTCGACGCCATCGTCGCCGACGCCCTTCCTGCCGTCCTGGGTGACCTGAACGCCTTGTGCGCGGAGCACGGCATCCAACCCGACGCCCTGGCCGCGCCGATCCGGCTGGGGAGTTGGATCGGCGGCGACCGCGACGGGAACCCCTTCGTCACCCCCGCCGTGACCCGCGAGGTGCTGCAGTTGCAGCACGAGCATGCGGTGGCCCACGCCCTGGAGGTCGTGAGCGACCTCATCACCTCTTTGTCGATCTCGGATCGCCTCGCCGAGGTGTCGGCGCCGCTGCTGGAGTCGCTGCGCGAGGACCTGGGCCGTCTGGATCTCGACGAACGACTCTTGTCCATCAATGCCGAAGAGCCGTACCGTCTCAAGCTCAGCTGCATCCGCGTCAAGCTGATCAACACCCGGCAGCGCAACCGGATGGGGGCGCGCCACGAACCGGGCTTCGACTACGCCGACGCCCCCGAGATGCTGGCGGATCTTCTGCTCATCGCCGACTCCCTGGCCGACCACCACAGTCAACTGGCCGCTCACGGCCGGGTCCGTGCCGCGATTCAAGAGCTGTCCGCCAGCGGGCTTCACCTCGCCACCTTGGACATCCGGGAGCATTCGGATGCCCATCACGAGGCGGTCGGCGCACTCCTGGACCGGCTTGGCGTCCTGGATCGGCCCTACGCCGACCTCACCCGCGAGGAGCGCCGCGAGGTCCTCTCTGCGGAACTCGCCTCTCGGCGTCCCCTGGCCGGGCGTCACTCCCCCCTCGACGGCACGGCACGCAAAACGTTCGACGTCTTCACCGCCATCGGCGAGGCGCAGGCTCGGTACGGCCTGGAGGTGATCGAGACGTACATCGTCTCGATGACGCACGGCGTCGACGACATCCTTGCCGCGGCGATCCTCGCCCGGGAGGCAGGCCTGGTCGACCTCTACGGCGGGGCCGACGGGAGCGGGGCGCACGCAGACCTCGGCATCGTGGCACTCCTGGAAACCATCGAAGAACTGCGCAACAGCGCCGAACTGATCGACGGCCTCCTCAGCGATCCGTCCTTCCGCCGCCTGGTCGCGTTGCGCGGGGATCGCCTCGAGGTCATGCTGGGCTACTCCGACTCCAACAAGCAGGCCGGCGTGCTCACCAGCCAGTGGGAGATTCACCAAACCCAGCGACGCCTGCGCGACGTGACGCGTCGTCACGGTGTCGGGCTGCGCCTGTTCCACGGTCGGGGTGGCTCAGTGGGCCGCGGTGGTGGTCCGACGTACGACGCGATCCTGGCCCAGCCGGGCGGTGTCTTGGACGGGACGATCAAGTTCACCGAGCAGGGCGAGGTCATCTCCGACAAGTATTCGCTGCCCACCTTGGCCCGCGACAATCTCGCCCTGTCGCTGTCGGCGGTGTTATCCGCGACAGCGCTCCACCAGGAGCCGCGGCTCCCCGCCGACGTGCTGAGCCACTGGGACACCGTGATGCAGACGGTGTCGGATGCGGCTTTTGCCGCCTATGACGCGTTGGTCTCCAACCCGGATCTGCCTCGCTATTTCGTCACCTCCACACCGGTGGAGCAACTTGGCGCGCTGCACATCGGTTCGCGTCCCAGTAAGCGTCCCGATTCCGGCAACGGCATTGAGGGATTGCGCGCGATTCCGTGGGTGTTTGGCTGGACGCAGTCGCGACAGATCATCCCGGGCTGGTTCGGCGTCGGATCCGGCCTCAAGGCGGCCCGGGAGGCGGGCCATGCCGACGATCTGGCATCGATGCTGCGGGAGTGGAACTTCTTCGCGACCGTCGCGTCGAATGTGGCCATGACGCTTGCCAAGACGGATCTGGAGATCGCGGCGCACTACGTCTCCTCGCTCGTACCGCAGGAGTTGCAGCACGTCTTCGAGACCATCAAGGCCGAATACGAACTGACCATCGCCGAACTGACGCGGCTCACGGGAGAAACTCACCTCCTCGACGCCCAGCCTCGCCTGCAGCGGACGCTGGCCGTGCGTGATCAATACCTCGATCCGATCAGCTACCTGCAAGTGGAGTTGCTGCGTCGTGTCCGCGCGTTGGACGCTGCAGGCCAGGACATTCCCGACGAACTGCAACGCGCCCTGCTGGTCACCGTCAACGGAGTCGCCGCAGGGTTGCGCAACACCGGCTAGAAGCGTCCTCGGCATCCGCAGGACACGCGCGCTACCAGCTCCATGCCGAAAACCTCGGCACGGGGCACGTCAGGCACGTCGATGAAGGCGGCGATCGCGGCGTCGGCCATCGTTCGATAGGGGGCGCGCACGGCCGTGAGCGCCGGCCAGGAGTATTCCGACTCGGCCGTGCCGTCGAAGGACACGACCGCGACATCCTCAGGCACGCGTTTCCCCACCTCGTGGAGCGCTTGTAGTGCGCCCACCGCCATCAGATCCGACCCGGCGAAGATGGCGGTGGGTGGCTCCGGTGAGTCCATCAGGATCCGGACGCCTGCGGCTCCCCCCGCCCTGCTCCACTCGGTGAGAACCGGCGGTGGAACGTCCGCCCCGGCTTCAGTGAGGGATTGTTCCCAACCCGCCGCGCGACCGGGGCCGACGAGGGGGTCAAGAGGACCACCGAGGTAGGCGATTCGACGGTGCCCGTGCGCCAGAAGATGGCCGGTGGCCAGGCGCCCCCCTTCGACCGCGTCAGCGCCGACGGTGCTGAACCCCTGGACCGCTTGGGAGCGGTCGAAGATCAGCCGCGGCAAGCCTGCGTCCACGTCCCTGCTCGCAGCACCGCTGGGCCGGTCAGGGAAGACCGACAAGAAGATCAGGCCATCGACGCCGCGCTCGACGAGGTTGGCGCGCATCAAATGCTCACGCGCCTGATCACCATGGGTGCTGGCCAGCAGCATGGAAAAGCCTCGTTGAGAGGCCGCCGCGTCCAGCGCATCGATGCACTCGGAGTGGAAGGGGTTGATGATCTCCGAGAGCACCAGTCCCAGCATCCGGGTCGATCCGCGTTTGAGCGCGCGAGCGCTGGCGTTGGGTCGGTAGTCCAAGGTGCGAATGGCGCGCTGCACCCGTTCGCGTGTGGCGTCGGCAACCGGGCGTGGGCCCTCATTGACGACGTAGCTCACCACGGCCGTACTGACGCCAGCAAGCCGAGCGACGTCTGCTCGGGTCGCCGGTCGGGTCATGCCGCTAGGGGTCATCATTCTCCCGCCGAGGTTATCGTCGCGCGAGCGACGCTGCTAGATCCGACGGATCCGACCCTAGCCGGTCTACTGGAGTGGATGACTAGCTTCTCCTGGCCCCTCTAGCTCTTGCACTCCCATATTCTACTGCAGTAGATTCCCACCGTCGTCGCGATGCTGCGATGGCCACGGGCCACTATCCGCCCGATGCATCGCGAGTGAGACGGAGTCGTCGTGATCAAGCTGCCGGAGACCGCATACGCGTACCTGCGTGCGGGCGGGATCTCGCTCCTGCTGGAATGGGTCGATGGCGGCTGCCCGATCGTCGTCCACTGGGGCCCCGACCTGGGCCCCCTCGCGGACGCCGAAATCCGGCAACTCTCCCAGGCCGCGACACCGCCCATCGACCCATCCCACGGCTATGCCGCCCCCGTGCGCACCCGACTGCTGATGCTGGAGTCGGCGGGGTGGAAGGGGCGCCCCGGACTCGCCGGGCATCGCCTCGACGGGGCAGACTGGACGCCCAACCCGCGCATCACTGCCGTCCAGGCCGATGCAGACGCGACGCGATCCGGCGACATCGTCCGGCTAGGGTTGGGACGGCTCCAGTTCACCCTCACCGACCCGGACGCCGCTCTCACGCTGACCGTCGTGATCGACCTCCTGTCCACCGGCCTCCTCCGGACGCGGGCCGATGTGACCAACGTGGGCTCCTCCGACTACCAGCTCGAGGAACTCTCGCTCGCCCTCCCCACTCCGTTGACCGCTCAGGAGCTCATGGACTTCGGCGGGCGCTGGAGCCGTGAACGGACGGCCTTTCGGGCCCCTGTCGGCCCTCATGCGCACGTTCATGAGTCTCGGGCGGGCCGCCCCGGCTTCGACGCAGCTCCCATGCTCCTGTGCGGCCCGTGCGGCTTCGATTTCGCCAGCGGCGCGATCCATGGGGTCCACGTCGGATTCTCCGGCAACCAGCGCACCTGGATCGAGCGGGACAGCGGAGGCATCCAGATCCTGGCCGGCGGCGAACTCCTGCTCCCGGGAGAGATCCGCTTGGCGCCCGGCGACGCCTACCGCTCACCGTGGGTCTATTTCGGATACGGGGAAGGGCTCGATGCCCTGGCCCATCAAGTGCACGCCTGGCTTCGATCCCGCCCCAGCCATCCCAGCATCACCCGACCGGTGACCTTGAACGTCTGGGAGGCGGTCTACTTCGACCACGACCTCCCCCGCCTCCTTGACCTAGCCGAACGCGCCGCACGCGTCGGCGTCGAACGGTTCGTTCTCGACGACGGGTGGTTTGTCGGGCGACGCAACGACCGCACAGGCCTCGGCGACTGGCAGGTCGACCGCTCAGTGTGGCCCGATGGCCTCCACCCACTGGTTGATCGTGTGCGCGAACTGGGCATGGAGTTCGGGCTGTGGGTGGAACCCGAGATGGTCAACCCGGACTCCGACCTTGCTCGCGCGCACCCCGCATGGCTCCTTGCCGCCTCACCCGCGCTCCCTGTCTCCTGGCGTCATCAGCAGGTCCTCAATCTCGCCGACCCTGCTGCCTTCGCCCACGTCCACGATCACCTGTCAGCCCTCGTGGACGAGTACGAGATCTCCTACCTGAAGTGGGACCACAACCGCGAACTCGTCGCCGCAGGCGATGCCCGCCACCACCGCCGGGCCTCCGTCCACGAGCAGACTCTGGCCTGCTATCGGCTGATGGATGCTCTAGCAGCGCGGCGTCCGGGCCTGGAGATCGAGAGCTGCGCCTCTGGTGGCGCCCGCATCGACCTGGGGATGGCCCAGCACGTGCAACGGTTCTGGCCCTCCGACTGCATCGATCCCGTGGAGCGCTCCACCATCATGCGCTGGACCAGCCAACTACTCCCCTTGGAAATGCTCGGCTCGCACGTCTCCGGACCACGCTCCCGCACCACCGGGCGAGTCAGCACACTCAGCTTCCGGGCGGCCTCCGCGCTCTTCGGCCACTTCGGCATCGAATGGGACCTGACCAGCGCGAATGATGAGGAGATGGATGCCCTCACCCACTGGGTCTCCTACTACCGTGCGCGGCGCGAACTGCTGTTCACCGGCACCCTGCACCGACGCGACCTCGGCGATGCGGCCCTGGCGCTGCGGGGCGTCGTTGACCCCACGCGCACCCGGGCCTTGTTCGAACTGTCTGCGCTCCGCAGGCCCGACGTCGGTGCCGTGGGACGAGTCCGCCTCCCCGGGCTCGAGCCGACCCGGCTCTACCGCGTCCGCGCGCACGAGCCCGGTTCCGTGGCCGGCCTGGTCGCGCCCCCTTGGATGTTCGCCGAAACGACCGTGCTGAGCGGCGCGAGCCTCGGCGAGGCCGGGCTCCACGTGCCAACGATGTTTCCCGAGCAGACCCTCCTGATCGACGTCGAGGAGGTGCCCTCGACCTGACCCGCGCGCCACGCTGACGCGCACCCACTTACCGCCAACGATGTCACGTAAGGAAGAGCAATGACCCACACCGCACTTCGCGCCGGATTGGTGGCCACCACGGCCGCCGCCCTCCTGTTGACCGGATGCTCGGCACCCGGTTCCGGCCAGCAGAACCTCACCTTCTCCCTCTACATGACCGCGGACAGCCCCGCCCGCGCCGTCTACGAGAAGCTCATCGCCGACTTCACCCACGAGACCGGGGTCGCCGTCGACATGACCTACGACACCACCAACTACGAGAACAACATCAAGGTCAAGATGGCTGCAGGCAATCTTCCCGACGTGTTCGCGACGCACGGCTGGTCGGTCCTGCGCTACTCAGAATTCCTCCAGCCTCTCGACGACCAGGCCTGGACCAGCGGCGTCAACACCGCCTTGAACACCTCCATGCGTGACGACCAGGGCCACCTCTACGCGCTCCCCGTGGAGTACACCGTGGCCGGCATCGCGGTGAACCAGGACGTCGTCGAGAAGGCGGGCGTCGACGCCACGGCGATCAACACCTGGGACGACTTCAACACGGCCCTCACCAAGGTCGCCGCCACCGGCGTCACGCCGATCACCGCCTCCGGCAAGAGCAGTTCCGCGGGTAACATGGCCGACTTCATCGCGTCGAACGCGTTCACCGACGCGCAACGGCAGTCGTTCCTCGGCGGCACCTTCGACACGGCGGCATGGTCCGAACGCGTGCTGTCGCACGTTCAGGATTGGAGGACCGCGGGCTTCTTCAACGCCGATTACGTGTCGGCCTCACTGGACGATATGGCCTCGCAACTCGCCCAGGGACAAGCCGCGTTCGCGCTCGTCCCGGCCTCCTCCATCCTCGCGACGACGCTCAAGCTCAACCCCTCCGCCAACATCGGGTTCATTCCGATCCCCAGCGATCAGGCGGAGCGGTTCCTCGTCGGTGGCGAAGGCATCCACTCCTTCGGGGTCTCGAAGTCCAGTAAGAACAAGGAGGCCGCCCTGAAGTTCGTCGCCTTCCTCGCCGAACCCGATAACGCTGCAGCGATCGCCTCGGCGCTCGGGTCCTACTCGGGCCTCACGAACGTCAAAGTCGACCTCGGCCTCCTGCAGAGCAGCTACGACGCCTGGGTCACCCCAGCCCAGTTGCCCACCAAGCCATTCTTCGACCGCGTCTACCTGCCCAACGGCATCTGGAGCACCATGATCGCCACCACCGACTCCGTCATCACCGGACAGGCGTCCCCGGATCAGGCGTCGGAGCAGATGAAGCTCCAATACGACACCCTGTTCAGGCAGGCGCGCTGACCAACCTCCGGGACCGGCGCACACCCCCACGCCGGTCCCGGCCCGTCGAATCGAGCAAGGAGCCCAACGATGAGCGCGACAGCCCATCCTCATCAGGCGACACCGGCGCCCCGGCCGCACAGACCACCACGCCCCGCCGGCGCCTCCATCAACCTCATGTACGTCCCGGCGCTGGTGCTGTTCGCGGTGTTCATCATCTATCCCGTCCTCCAGGGCGTCAGCATCGCCATGACCAACTGGGACGGCTACTCCAGCAGGCGCGCCTTCGTCGGCCTGGAGAACTTCGCCCGCGTGTTCAGCGACCCGAACTTCTCTACCGCGATGACCAACACGTTCATCTATGGCGTCGGATCCACCGTGATCCAGCAGGTCCTCGGACTCCTGTTCGCCGTCCTCCTGGACCAAAAGCTCCGGGGCCGTCAGATCGCCCGGGCGATCATCTATCTCCCCGTCCTGGTGTCACCCGTCGTCATGGGCCTCATGTACTACCTCGTCTTCCGCTACCACCAAGGCGCACTCAACGACATCCTCGGCGTGTTCGGAGCCGCCCCCGTGTCGTGGATGTCTGATGCCGGCGTGGCCATTGGAGTGATCGTGGTGGTCAACTCCCTGCAGTTCATGGGCATCTCCATGCTCATCTATCTCTCAGGTCTCCAGGGGATCCCGCAGGAGATCCGGGAGGCGGCCGCACTCGACGGGTCGATCGGTTGGAACCAGTTCCGCAGCATCACGATCCCTCAGCTGATGCCCGCCTTCGCGTCCAGCGTCGTGCTCAACCTCATCGGCGGGCTCAAGCTCTACGACGTCATCCAGGTGCTCACCGGCGGCGGCCCCGGTTACGCGACCAACTCGGTATCGACCCTGATCGGCCGCACCTACTTCGGCAATCAGGCGGCGGGCTATGCGGCCGCCCAGGGCGTCGTGCTGTTCCTCGTCATCGTCGTCTGCACCGTCGCCTTGAACTGGTGGTTCGACCGCACCCGCTCGCATCTGGAGAACTGACATGCGCCGACACACGAAGATCCTCGTCACGCTCCTGGTGCTCACCGGATGCCTGGTGCAGTTGGTCCCGTTCTACTTGGCCCTCACCACTGCCTTCAAAGAACAGTCCGACCTCTCTTCAGTCTGGGCGTTCCCGTTCGCGGCGATCACGTGGGACAACCTCGCTGCGGCGATCGCGCAGGGCGGCGTCCTGCGGGCCACCTTCAACAGTGCGGTGGTGACCGTGATCGCGACGGGTCTCACCTGCATGCTCGCGGCGTTAGCCGCCTATCCGCTGGCACGCCGCCGGACACGTCTGAACCGGGGCGTGGAGTTCACGATCCTCGCCGTCATGATGGTTCCGCCCCTGAGCATCCTGGTCCCGCTGTACTCCTTGTTGAACGGGCTCGGCCTCCTGGACACCTATGCCGGGCTCATTCTGCCCCTGGTGTGCCTGGAACTGCCGCGGGCGATCTTCCTCTACACGCAGTTCCTCCGGGCTGTCCCGCTCTCCTTGGAGGAGGCCGCGCGAGTGGATGGGGCGAGCCGTCTACAGACCCTGCGCATCATCATCTTCCCGCTGCTCAAGCCGGTGACCGTGACCGTCATTATCCTCACGGCGGTCTACGTATGGAACGAGTTCGCGCTCAGCTCCTACATCATGACCAGCACCGAGATGAGGACCCTCGCGCCTTCAATCGCGGCCTTCTTCGGGGCTAACGGCTCCAACGTCAATGCCGCGGTCGCGGGTTCACTGATCGGCGTGGTGCCGATTCTGATCGCCTACCTGTTCCTGCAGCGCTACTTCATGAAGGGGATGCTCGCTGGCGCTGAGAAGTGACCTCGCCAGCCTCCCCCGCGCGGGCCAGAGCCACGCGGGTAGCCAGCGGCCCGTCCCTGCGTGGGGACGGGCCGCCGCCGTCTGCGTCACCGGCCGGTTGCAGGCAGAGTGCTCAGAACAGTGCGGAGGTGAGATCGCGACGCGCCTTCAGCACGGCCGGATCGCTCGCACCCACCGTCTCGAAGAGTTCCAGCAACCGCTTGCGTGCGCGCTCGCGATCATCGCCAACGGTGAGACGAATCGCCTCGATGATCCGGGCGAACGCGGGTGCCACGTTGCCCGAGGCCAACTCCAGGTCGGCCATGGCGAGTTGGGCGTCCACATCGGCGGGGTCTGCGTCGGCCTTCGCCTTCACCTCAGCCGGGTTGGCCCCACCCAGGCGCACCATCAGGGCCGCCTGCGCCCGGCCCGCCGCGGCTTCGCTGTCGGCCGGGTTGGCTTCCAGCAGCTTGTCGAACTCCTCCACGGCCGCGGCGAAATCGCCGCGCTCCAAGGCGGCGTCCGCCGCGTCGAACCGGGGATCGGGGCCAGCAGCCTGAGCGGCGTTCGGATCGACGACCGGCTGCGCCTTCCCGGATACCCCGTTCGTCGCTGCCACCTGCAGGAGTTGGTCGATGGCGCCCTTCGCCGTCGCCTTGTCGGTGGTGCCCTGGAACAGCGGCGCGAGTTGGCCACCCAGCACACCCACCACCAGCGGGACGCTTTGGATCTGCAGCGCCTGCGCAATGGTCGGCGCACGATCCACGTCGATACGGACCAGCAGGTATGCGCCAGCCGCCTCGTTGGCTAGTTCGGTCAACGTGGCCGCGAACTGCGGGTCAGGCGCCCGGGATGACCAGAACTCCAACACGAGCGGGTGCTGCATGGACAAGCCGAGCACCGACTCGAAGGACTGGTCGTCGGCTTCGACGACCCACGACGCACCCGGCGGCGGCGGCGGTGTGGGCTTGAGGGCGGACAGATCGATCGCTCCGCCACGCAACGGCATAGAAGACATGGGCCCTATTCTTCCACCGATGTACTGAGGACCAAGACTCGCTCTTCAGCGAACCGCGAGACGATCCGGATACCAGGCTGCGCACCGGCGGTGGGCGCGGCATGATGGGGCCATGGTTCACCCACGCGCCGGACAACCCGCCACCCCCGAGGACCTCATCGATGTCGATCAGGTCATCGCCGCCTACTACGACCTGGTTCCCGACCCGGCCAACCCCGACCAGCAGGTCGTGTTTGGCACCTCCGGCCATCGTGGTTCCAGCCTGAAGACTGCGTTCAACGAGGCGCACATTGCTGCGACCACCCAGGCGATCATCGAGTACCGGGCATCCCAGGGGATCACGGGTCCGCTGTTCATCGGCAAGGACACCCACGCGTTGTCGCTGCCCGCCTGGAAGACTGCCTTGGAGGTGCTGCACGCCGCAGGCATCGACGTGCGCGCCGAGCGGGAGGACGAGTACACCCCCACCCCGGCCGTCTCCCGCGCGATCATCGTTTACAACCGCGACCATTCCGGCCCGCGAGCCGACGGCATCGTCGTGACCCCGTCGCACAACCCGCCCACCGACGGCGGGTTCAAGTACAACCCTCCGCACGGTGGCCCTGCCGACTCCGATGCCACCTCCGTCATCGCGGCCCGCGCCAACGAACTGCTGGGCACCTGGCGTTCCGTGGCCCGCACGCCCTACGAGCGGGCCGCCGCCCAGATCACCCGGCACGACTACCGGACTCCCTACGTGGAGGATCTGTCCTCGGTGATCAACCTGGACGCCATCCGTGATGCAGGCCTCTCGATCGGGGCCGATCCCATGGGCGGTGCGTCGGTGCAGTACTGGGAATACCTGGCCGACACCTTCGATCTGGGGATCTCCGTGGTCAACCGCACCGTTGACCCCGCCTGGCCGTTCATGACCCTGGACTGGGACGGCAAGATCCGCATGGACTGCTCCTCCCCCTACGCCATGGCCTCGCTGATCGGAAACCGGGACGCCTACGATCTGTCGACCGGCAACGATGCCGACTCCGACCGGCACGGGATCGTCACCCCCGACGCCGGGCTGATGAACCCGAATCACTACCTTGCTGTGGCGATCCAGTACCTGTACGCGCACCGTCCCGGCTGGGATCCGCAGGCTGGCATCGGCAAAACGCTGGTCTCCAGTTCCATGATCGACAAGGTCGCCGCCAAGCTCGGTCGCACCCTGGTGGAGGTACCCGTCGGGTTCAAGTGGTTCGTTCCAGGACTTTCTGATGGATCGATCGGGTTCGGCGGCGAGGAATCCGCCGGGGCGTCCTTCCTGACGCTGGACGGGCGCACGTGGACGACCGACAAGGACGGCATTCTGCTGGACCTGCTCGCCTCCGAAATCCTGGCCGTGACCGGCCAGACGCCCAGCCAGCACTACGCCGCGTTGGCCGAGGAGTTCGGCCAGACCTCGTACGCTCGCGTGGACGCCCCCGCGAACCGGCAGCAGAAGGCCAAGCTCGGGGCACTCACCCCCGAAGACGTGACCGCCACCGAACTGGCTGGTGAGGCCATCGTCGCCAAGCTGACCCGCGCCCCGGGAAACAATGCACCCATCGGCGGGTTGAAGGTCGTCACGCAGAACGCCTGGTTCGCCGCACGTCCCTCGGGCACCGAGGACGTGTACAAGATCTATGCCGAGTCCTTCAAGGGCGACGCTCACCTAGCTGAGGTGCAGGCCCAAGCCAAGCAGGTGGTCGACTCAGTGCTGTCCTGATTGCCAGGCCAGCAGTTCGGCACGTCGTCCGCGCGCCAGGAGCCTGCCCACCCACGTGGCAGGCACCTGGATGCCGGAGGCCAGGTAGGCCACCACATGGTCATAGATCAACCCGGCCGTCATCGTGGCGAACGCGGACGTCTGCCCGATCAGCACCACGGTGTCGCCTAGACGCAGCGGCGTCTCGAAGGCGGGCTCAAAGGTCGTCTCGCCACCGCGAATGAGGGTCACGGGCAGGGCGCGTAGAGGGATGCTGCGATCGTCGGGATGCCGGAACAGATCCCCCAGCCGCAGCGGGTGCCCGGCGTGAAGCCAACGCGCCACCGCCGGAGCCTGGACGTCGTCGATGACGAACCGATCACTGTCGGGCGAGCCGCGCCCCATCCGCTGCACGATGCGTGACAGCAAGGAGTCGGCGGCCTTGTCATCCAGCGTCCACAGGTAGGACACGAACTCCCAAAAGTCTGGCGTGATGACGCGCGACAGCGCCTCCGAGACCGACAGTTGCGCGGGAATGAAGACCGAATCGGGGGCCATGGCCTCCAGGAGCGGTTTGGCTCGTGACGAGCTTTGCCGCACGACCACGAAGATGTCGGGGCTCTGGAGGCGTGCGTGCCCGGCGAGGGCCAGGTTCACGGCATCTTGATCACTGCCTGCCACGAAACCGACCGAGCCGCTCACGTCAGGTGGCCCATCCTCAGGCCGAACCAGGGACCAGTTCAGGCCACCATCATCGAGATCTTGCGCCAACTCGCGTCCGAAATGGTCGTTGGACGCGATGACCCAATGGCCGTCCTCGTGTTCCTCGGTGTCGGGCGGCAGCGGCTCCCCGCTCATAGCGGTCAGCCACATGACGAGCCGGTACGTATCCGGGTGCCGCAGGCGCATCACCAGATAGTTCCCGTACCGTTCGAAGGCGTTGACCACGGCATCGGCGCCGAAGTCGTGCATGGCTCCGACGGTAAGCCGGTCGTTTGCACACGCGATCACCGGGACGTCGTCGCGGAGCAACGACACGGCCATGACGATCGCAAGGTTGACCTCGTCGTCATGGGTGAGCGCCAGTACCCCGGCGCAGTAGGGGCTGCCGAGCCCGGCCAGCCCCAGGGACGCCGGGTCGCGGGCGTCGGCCACCAGCGCGGGGATGTCGCTGGACAGTTGAGCGTTGGCCAGTGCGGCCAAGGAGGCGGGGTCGGCGTCCAAGATCACGCAACTGCGCCCTCGGGCATCCAGCTTCTCGGCGACCATCTGGCCCATCTGCCCGTATCCGGCAACGATCAGGAACGGACGCCGCAGGCTCGTGACTTTGCGCACGAAGGACTGCCGGGCCAGCGCGAGGCGAAATGCGCGATCTTGCAGGAGCCCCAGCGTGATGCCGATGAAGTAGGCCCACCCGATCACCGAGGCGAAAATGCACACGATCACCCAGGCCCGCTGCGGATAGGACAACGGGTAGGGGATCTCACCGAAGCCGATGGTGGTCGCGGTGAAGCTCATCAGGTACAGCGCATCGAAGACGCTCATGTGCCAGGGCCGCCCGGCCGGGTCGGTGCCGGGAATGAGCGTCAGGCCGGTGACCCCCACGCTGAACACGGCCACGACGGTGATGAGCGGTGCTCGCAGCTTGCGCAGGGCGAGAAAGAGCGCATCAGTCGGTTGGACCGGGTCGGGGATGCGGACGGTGCGCCGACGTAGAGGGTTGCGCCGCCGCGGCGTCCGCGCGGATGTTCGGGTGCGCCGCATGGGTGCCTCAGTGATGGCGGAAGTTCGCGGTTTCGATCACCATCAAGACGACGGAGACGATGTTGGCCAGCAAGGCGCCCAAGGCCAGGGACACGACGCTCGACATGGCGCTGGCCGTGAGCGCCTGGGGCTGAATCTGGGTGATCCAGATCCACACCGTCGCCGCGCCGATGAGCTGGATCGTCGCCACCAGGCTGGTGGCCAGGTGCATTGCTCCTATTTGGGTGCGGTCGCCGAACTTCAAGATCGTGGCGACGACGTTGACCACCACAGCCGCATACAGTTCAGCAACGTTGTGCAGGTCAGGGTTGCCGATGTCGCCCGTCACATAGCCGAAGTTCAGCGTCGCCGCGAGCAGCACGAAGAAGCCGAAGACCACCTTCTCCAGGTTCATGGCGTCACCCTATCCGGCCCAGACGTCAGCCGACGACGACCCCACCCCTGGCCAAGAGGCGGCCTCGGGTTCAGCTCTTCGCGGTGGAGAAGAGGATGTCCACCACGTAGACGAGCGTGTCCCCCGCCTCAACGGTGGGTGCGGACGCATTGCCGTTGGGGTAGGCCTGGTCAGGCGGGATGATGAGCAGGACGCGGGACCCAATCGGGCGCCCCACCAAACCGGCGCGCCACCCCGGGATCATCTCCGACAACTGTGCCGCGTCGGCGGCGTCGAAGCCATCATCGATCATCTGGCCGGTCTTCCAGGACCAGCCGCGATACTTCACCAGCGTGACGTCCCCCTCGGCGACCGCAGGCTGATCCCCGGTGATGAGGTTCTCTGCGACCAGGGTGCTCGGCGGCGTGGCGCCGCTGGGGATCGTGACGACAGGCTTGCCGCCGTCGTCATGGACGGTCACCGGCAGGGTGGGATGGTTGATCGTTCCCGACGCTTGACCGACGGAAGTCGCCAGCACGTCCACCACGAACACCAGCGAATCGCCGACCTGGATCCCTGCCTGCGGCGAGCCGCCCGAACTGTCATAGCCGTCGGTGCCGGGCATCCCGATCAGAACGCGTTCCCCGACTTTGGCACCCGTGAGCCCCTTGGTGAACCCCGGGACGACCTGCGAGAGGGAGAATACTGCGGGTGTGCCCTTCGCCCACGACGAATCGAACACCTGCCCGGTGCGGCCGTTGACGCCCACGTAGTTGACCTTCACGTAGGAGTCGCCCGCCGCGCTGACGCCGTGACCCTCGGTCACGACGCGCGTGCGGGTCTGGTCGATCGCCCACGGGGAGGGCACCGTGACGGCAGGTGCTGCCCCGGCCTCGCCCGTCACCGTGATGCCATCCAGGCTGGCCGACGGCGTGATCGGCGTCGGGCTCGGCGTCGCGGACGGGGTCGCCGTCGCGGTGGCGGTATCGCTGGGTGTCGGGGTCGCGCTCGGTTCGGGCGCTCCGCCGCACGCGGTGAGCGTCACGGCCAAAGCTAAGCCCAACGCAACGGACGCGGCGGCTTTGAGGGAATTCTGCACCCCGGCATCCTACCGAGCCTTTCTGTGGCCCCGTCGCACCGCACGCGGGCGGCGCCTACAGTTTGACGGCGTCCAGCAAAGCGCCCAGTTCCTCCGAGGTCACGTCGCGCAGTTCTCCTGGGCGCAGGCGGCCCATACGGACGGGGCCGATCTGGATGCGCGACAGCGACGTGACGGGGTGCCCGACGGCATCGAACATCCGGCGCACGATCCGGTTGCGCCCCTCGTGCAGGACAACGGTGACCATGCTGCGGTGACGCGCCTTGGCCCCCACCCGGATCCGGTCGGGCTTGACGGGGCCGTCCTCCAACCGGATCCCGGACGCCAGCCGCTTCGCGGTCGCCTCGTTGAGGTCGCCCTCCACCTCGGCGACGTAGGTCTTGGTGAGTTCGAAGCTGGGGTGCATCATCGCCTGAGCAAAATCGCCGTCGTTGGTCAGCAGGAGCATCCCATCGGTGTCGGTGTCGAGGCGTCCCACATGGAACAGCCCTTGACGGGAGTACGAGCCGAGATAGTCGCTCAGCGTCGGCCTGCCCTGCGGGTCGCTCATGGTGGACACCACTCCGCGTGGCTTGTTGAACACCAGGTAGACGTGCTCGCGGGGCGGCGGGATGCGGGCGCCGTCGACGCGGATCACGTCGCGGCGTGGGTCCACCCGGCGTCCCTGTTCTGTGACCAGTTCGCCGTTCACCTCGATCCGCCCCTCAGCCACCATCAGTTCAGCGGCGCGGCGGGAGGCGACGCCCGCCTGGGCGAGGACCTTCTGCAGCCGGATGCCTTCGGGTTCGCTCATGCGTCCTCCTTGTTGTGCGGCAGCGCCGCCTCGTGTGCTGGGTGGGTCGACGCGTCATCACGCGCCAGGGCCTCGGCTTGCCCTGCCAGTTCGGCTTCCAACAAGGAGGCCTCGGGCAGGTAGGGCGCGATCGGTGGGAAGTCATCCAGGCTGGTGAACCCCATCTTCTCCAAGAACACCGCGCTGGTACGAAACAGCATGGCACCCGTCTCCTCGGAGGACCCCGCCTCCTCGACGAGCCCGCGGGTGACCAGCGTGCGCATCACACCATCGACGTTGACGCCTCGGATGCCCGAGACGCGCGAGCGGGAGATCGGCTGAAGGTAGGCGACGACCGCCAACGTCTCCAAGGCGGCCTGGGACAGCTTGGCTTGTTGCCCCTCCATCACCCACCGCCCGATCAGATCGGCGTGCTCCGCACGGGTATAGAACCGCCAGCCTTGCCCGACGTGGCGCAGTTCGAACCCACGCCCGGTGTCGTCGTAGAACCGCGCCAGCATCTCCAGGGCGGCTGTCACCTCGGCCACAGGCACCTCGACGGCCTGGGCGAGTTCGAGGGCACTGAGCGGTTCGGTCGCCATCAGTAGCAGCGCCTCCAAGGGGGCCGTGAGCGTGGCGTCTGGATAGTCAGGCATGCGGGTCTCCTTGCGGCGGGACGCCAGTGAATTCGTCGATCCTCGCGGGCTCGAACCCCACGGCCTCGGGGGCAGTCCAGCGGATCGTCAACGCCCCCAGGGGCGCCACCTGATCGAAGGACACCACCCGTTGCCGCGCCAACTCCAGCAACGCCAGGAAGCGTGCCACGACCACCAGCCGCTCCCCCGCGTCCGCAACGAGGGCGCGGAAGGTCATCGACCCTGACTCCCGTAGCCGCGCCACGATGAGGTCGGCCTGTTCACGGACGCTGACCGCGGGAGCGTGCAGGTGCGCCAACGAGATCGCGTCCTCGGTTTTGGGTTGCAGGGCTGCCGCTGCGAGCCAGGCCAGGTGATCGCCCTCGACGGTGAGCACCACCTCGGGCAGAAGCCGCGCGAACGCCTCCTCCAGCCCTCCCGGGCGTGGGAACCGGCGAGCCTCTGAGTCGAGACGGTCACGAAACTGCCCCGACACCTGCTTAAAAGCCCGGTATTGCAGGAGCCGGGCGAACAGCAGATCTCGCGCCTCCAGCATGGCGATGTCGTCGGCGTCCTCCACCTCACCCGCGGGGAGCAGGCGTGCGGCCTTGAGGTCGAGCAGGGTGGCGGCCACCACGAGGAAGGAACTGGTCTGGTCCAGATCCCACTGGTTGCCCATGGCTCGCAGATGGGCGATGAACTCGTCGGTGACCGCCGAAAGCGCCACCTCGGTGACGTCGAGTTTGTGACGGGAGATGAGCTGGAGCAGGAGGTCGAATGGGCCTTCGAAGTTGGTCAGCTTGACCGTGAACTCCCCCGACGGCTCGGCCTGCGTCACGACTCGGCGGCCAGCCGCTGCAAGACGTCGGCGCTTTCGGCGTCCGCCTCGATGCTGGCCAGCGCCGACGCGATCGCTGCCCGGACGATGCGTCCGCGATCCACCGCTAGCCCATGCTCGGCTCGCAGTTCGAGGCGCAGCCGCTCGAGGGCGAGGAGTTCCTCGCTGCTCACGTACACGGTGATCTTCTCTTCGTGCCGGACGCGGCCGCTGTGCTCCACCCCTGCCGGGGTGCGACGCCGCTTGGGCGTGGCCGCCTCGCTTGAGGCTGGGGCCTTGGCGGGAGCACCGGGGGCGCGCAGTTCCTCGTGGGGGCTGCTCGCGTCCGCGGCCGCACTGCGCCGCCGCCGCACCGCTGCCTGCCCTTCTCGGGTTGGCGAGTCCTCAGCGTTCTCGCTGCCGAGCCCCGTGGAGCGGAACAGCTCGGAGGCTCCGGGGAGGCCTACACGTCGGGGCATCGCAGGAGCACCTCCTTGGCCAGGTTGCGGTATGCCTCGGCACCGGGGCTGGAGCTGGCGTAGGTCGTGATGGGCTCACCGGCCACGGTGGTCTCGGGGAACTTCACGGTGCGCTTGATCACGGTGTGGAAGACCTTGTCACCGAACGCCTCCACGACCCTCTCGAGCACTTCGCGGCTGTGCAGCGTGCGTCCGTCGTACATGGTCCCGACGATCCCCAAGACCTTCAGGTCGGGATTGAGGCGCTCGGTGACCTTGGCGATGGTGTCGGTCAGCAGCGCCACACCGCGCAGCGCGAAGAACTCGCACTCCAGGGGGATCAGCGCATAGTCGGACGCGGTGAGGGCGTTGACGGTCAGCAGCCCCAGGCTCGGAGCACAGTCGATGATGATGACGTCGTAGTGGCTCTTGACCGGCGCCAGGACGCGACGCAACGTTTGCTCGCGGGCGACCTCGGACACCAACTGCACTTCGGCTGCCGACAGGTCGATGTTGGCGGGGAGGAGATCCAGGCCGTCCACGTTGGTGGGAAGCACCACCTCGTCGATGGCGACGTCACGCCCGAGCAAGAGGTTGTAGATCGACGTGTCGAGGTTGTGCGGGTTGACGCCCAGGCCCACCGATGCCGAGCCTTGCGGGTCGAAGTCGACCAGCAGCACCTTGCGCCCTGTCTCGGCGAGGGCGGCACCCAGGTTGATGGTCGTGGTGGTCTTGCCGACGCCGCCCTTTTGGTTGGTCATCGCGATGATGGCCGCGTTCTTGGGGCCCGGGCGGGGTGGCCGGGCGTCGCCCAGGTCGGGCCAGGGGCGCCCGGTGGGCCCCTGTGCTCCCGCTTCCGCCGGTTCCTCGTCGACCAGGGCGGGGTTCTTGCTCACGGGTTCCTCCTCGGATTGTGGACGTCGGGAGAAGCCTACGCCTCAAATAGAGACAAAATGACATCGGCGGAGGGCTCCCCGCCGACAACTACTTGACAGTTCAAGTTTGTTGGTAGGATGGCGGCATGGCTGAGGTGCGCTGGTTAAACGATGACGAGATCGCGGCATGGTTGAAGTTCCGTGCCGTCATCGAGGTGCTGCCTGGAGTATTGGACAGCCAACTGCGCCGCGACGCCAACCTCACGCACATGGAGTATCAGGTTCTCGCGATGCTCTCCGAGACGAGCGACGCAACGCTGCGCATGTCGACCCTAGCCGCACGCTCCAACGCGACACTGACGCGCATGTCGCACGTGGTAACCCGCATGAGCGCCCGCGGGCTGCTCGAGCGCCAAGCCTGCGTCAAGGATGGGCGCGCCACCAACGTGCACCTCACGTCCGCCGGCCGGACGGCCCTGACGGCGGCCGCCGCGGGTCACGTGTGCCAGGTTCGCTCCTCACTGATCGATGCCCTCACCCCCGAGCAGTTGCACCAACTCGGTGGCATCTGCGACGTGATCCTGGACCGAATCGACCCCGACGGGATCGTCACCTCGCGCTGACGCCCGGCTCCCAGGGTTGCCCGACGGCCTCAGGACCCGCACTCTGGTCTCATGGCTCTCACCGTCCAGATCACTGTCGATGCTCACGATCCAGCACGACTGGCCGAATTCTGGGCCCTGGCCCTCGGCTACGAACTCGAAGCTCCTCCGGCGGGGTTCGCCACCTGGGATGAGGCGCTCGACGCCTGGGGTATCCCCGCCGACGACCGGAACAGGGCCTCCGCGTTGCGCGACCCAAACGGCACTGGTCCGCGCCTCTTCTTCCAGCGCGTCCCCGAGGGCAAAACCGCCAAAAATCGGGTCCACCTGGATGTGCGCGCCGCCGAAGGCGTGGCGCCCGAGGACCGGATGGCTGCCCTGGAGAGCACGGCCAAGATCCTGGTCTCTGCGGGTGCCACGCGCGTGGAGCGACACGAGCCCGACCGGTTCGGCAAAGGCCACCTCGTGATGCAGGATCCCGAAGGTAACGAGTTCTGCCTCGATTGACCCGCCCCGCACCGGCGTCGGCCCGCCGAGGCCGCGGCCCCGCTACCGGGCGCGCGGGTGCGCCGCGATGAACACCTCGCGCAGGTGCTCGGCGGTAACCAGGGTGTAAAGCTGGGTTGTCGCCACCGAGGCGTGCCCCAGCAACTCCTGGACGACGCGCACATCCGCGCCCCCGTCGAGGAGATGCGTGGCAAACGAATGCCGCAACGTGTGCGGGCTCACCGGCACGCTGAGTTGGGCCGCCTCTCCCGCTGCGGCCAAGATGTTGTAAGCCGACTGGCGGCTGAGACGATCACCGCGCGCGTTGAGCAACAACGAGGGGCCCGGCCGACGAGCGGCGCCGATCATCGCCGGGCGGCCACGCACCAGCCACGCCCCCACTGCGGCCCGCGCGTAGGAGCCGAGCGGGACGATGCGCTCTTTGCGTCCCTTGCCGAACAGCCGAAGCCCGATATCGGGATCCTCCCGTTGAGCAGTGAAGTCGTCCACGTCGAGAGCCAGCACTTCCGAGACCCGTGCCCCCGTCCCGTATAACAGCTCCAGCAGTGCCGCATCCCGTAGCCCACACGGCGTTTCCGTGTCGGGAATGTTCAGCAGCGCCTGGACCTGATCCACCGAGAGCGCCTTCGGTAAGCGCTTGGCCCGCCGTGGCGCCACCACCTCAGCCGACGGATCGTCGGGGGCGTCCCCGTCGCGGACGGCGAACCGGTGCAAGGACCGGACGGCCGCCACACCACGGGCCACCGAGGAGGCGGCCAGCCCCGGCCTGGACGCGTCACCAGCGCGCAGCCATGCCGCGAACGCGGCCACCTGGGCGGCGTCCACTTGGTCGATCGCTCGGACGCCCTGCTCGTCCAGCCAGGACGCATAGCGCGCCAGGTCGCGACGGTAGGCCGCGACGGTATGGACTGACGCGCCCACCTCGGCTTCCAGATGGTCGAGGTAGGCCGCGACGACCCGAGGGACAGACGTCACACCACGCCGCCGTCGAACAGTCGCGGACTCCCCATTATGAGGAAGAGGTCAGCGCCGCCACCTCGGCGGTTCGACGACTCGCCGCATCGCGTGCGGGCCACGGGGCGTCCGCGGGGCGCAGGTCCTCAACGCGGCCTGACCGCAGCGCGGTGTAGGCGGCCAGCGAGCCGGCCACGAGTGTCGGGTTCTGAACGCGTCCGGCCAACACCGCCTCAACGAGTTCCTCCAACGGCACCAAACACACGTCCATGTCGGCTTCCTCACCGTGCAGGGTGAAGCCGTCCGGACGCGGGACGTCGCGCAGATCCCGCGCCAAGAAGATGCGCAACGTCTCAGCCAGGCATCCGGGGGAGGTGAGGTAGTCCACCAGAACCCGCCAATCGCCAGCCCCCAGCCGGGCCTCCTCGGCCAGTTCGCGCTCGGCTGCCGACAGCCACGTCTCCCCCTCGGCGTCCAGCAGGCCCGCCGGTGGTTCGATCAGCCGGAAGCCGACCGGATGCCGGTATTGCCGCACGACGACGACGCGTTCTTGGTCGTCCACGGCGATGATCCCGACGGCCCCGGGATGCTGAAGGTAGTCGCGCACCATCGTCTCCCCTTGCGGGGTCGCGACCGTGTCACTGACGAAGGTGCTCACCGCACCCTCCCCCAGCACCCGATGGCTCAGAATCGGCCAGTTCACCGGCGCATCGGCGATCGCGTCGACGCCGAGCACGGGGAGCTCACGCATGCGCGGCTTCCTCGGTGAACAGGCGCTGGCTGCGGCGACGCTCCACGGCCGCAGAGATCAGCCCGGCGAACAGCGGGTGCGCCTTCGTCGGGCGCGACTTGAACTCCGGGTGCGCCTGGGTGGCCACGTAGTAGGGATGCAGGTCGGAGTCGAGTTCCACGAACTCCACCAGCTTCCCGTCCGGCGAGGTACCCGACACCTTCAGCCCCGCCGCCTCGATCTGCTCACGGTAGGCGTTGTTCACCTCGTAGCGGTGGCGGTGACGCTCCGAGACCCGCGTGGTGCCGTAAGCGTCCGCCACCACCGAACCGGGTGTCAGGACGGCCGGGTAGGCGCCCAGCCGCATGGTGCCCCCCAAATCTCCTGCCCCCTCCACGAAGGCTTCCTGCTCGGCCATCGTCGAGATGACGGGGAACTCGGTGTCGGGGTCGAACTCGGTCGAGGCGGCCCCTTCCAGCCCGGCGAGGTTGCGCGCGGCCTCCATGACCATGCACTGCAGCCCCAGGCACAGGCCAAGGGTGGGGATCTGGTTCTCGCGGGCGTAGGTCAGGGCGCCGAGCTTGCCCTCCACGCCGCGAATGCCGAAGCCGCCGGGAATAAGGACGCCATCGACGTTACCGAGATGGCGTGCCGCTCCTTCGGGTGTGGCGCACTCGTCGGAGGCGACCCACGTCACGTTGACCTTGGCGTAGTTGGCGAACCCGCCCGCGCGCAACGCCTCCGACACCGACAGGTAAGCGTCAGGCAGATCGATGTACTTACCAACCAGCGCGACGGTCACTTCCTCCTTGGGATGGTGCACCCGGTCAAGGAGATCGTTCCACCGCCGCCAGTCGACGTCTCGGAAGCTCACGCCCAGCTTCCGCACCACATAGGCGTCCAGGCCTTCGTTGAACAGCACCCGCGGAATCTCATAGATCGAGCCAGCGTCGGGGCAGGAAATGACGGCTTCCTCGTCCACGTCACACATGAGCGCGATCTTGCGCTTGATGCTGTCGGGCACGTCGCGGATGCAGCGGGCCACGACGGCGTCCGGCGTGATGCCCACCTGGCGCAGCGCCGCCACCGAATGCTGGGTCGGCTTGGTCTTCAGTTCGCCCGAGGGGCCGATGTAGGGCACCAGGGACACATGAAGGAAGAACACGTTCTCCCGGCCGACCTCCCGGCGAACCTGGCGGGCGGCCTCCAGGAACGGCAGCGACTCGATGTCGCCGACGGTGCCGCCGATCTCATGGATGATGACGTCGGTGCGGCCATCGTTCATGGCCAGCATGTCGTCGCGGATCTGATTGGTGATGTGCGGGATCACCTGGACGGTGTCCCCCAGGAAGTCCCCGCGGCGCTCCTTGGCGATGACCGTGGAGTACACCTTGCCGGTGGTCACGTTGGCCTCGCCGGTCAGGTTCACATCCAGGAAGCGTTCGTAGTGCCCGATGTCGAGGTCGGTCTCGGCGCCGTCCTCGGTCACGAACACCTCACCATGCTGGAACGGGTTCATGGTTCCCGGATCCACATTGAGGTAAGGATCCAGCTTCTGCATCGTCACGCGCATGCCGCGCGCTACCAGAAGCGATCCGAGGCTTGAGGCCGTCAGGCCCTTGCCGAGCGAGGAGGCAACGCCCCCGGTCACGAAAATGTGCTTGGTCTCTTGCGCGTCTCCCACGGACCTCCAGCATAGGCGCTTTTCACAGGGCTCGGTGACACCCCCGGGGATACCGGATCGTCCGCGTCCATGGTTGGCTGGCGTTCATGGATGCCGACCTCGCCATGGTGCGGGACTTCCTCGCCGCGCATGAACCCTTCAGCGCGCTGCCCGCAGCCGTCCTGGATTCGCTGCCGTCGCGCCTCCAAGCGCGGTACTTCCGGCGGGGCAGCGTGCTGGTGGAGGTGGGCGCATCGAACGCCTTCCTCTTCCTGCTGCGCTCAGGCGCGGTCGACATCGTGGACGCCCACGGCACGTTGGTGGAGCGGGCTGAAGTCGGCGAGTCGTTCGGGTTGTCATCGGTGATGACCGGGGGGCCCAGCGCCTACCGCCTCGTCGCCCACGCCGATACGTTGTGCCTGCTCCTGCCCCGGGAAGCCTTCCGCGAACTCATGGCGTCCTCGTCTGCCTTCAACCGGCATTACCTCGATCAGCAGGCGGGGCGGATCAAGGCGGCCATCGACCAGGTGCGGACGCCCGAGGCGGGCTCAGCCATCCTGCGGACCCGGGTGCGCGACATCGTACGAACGGCCCCCATCACCGTCACGCCGGACACGAGTGTCGCCGTCGCCGCTCAGGTGATGACACAGCACCGCGTCTCAGCCCTGCTGGTGACCGCCGACGATGCCCTGGTCGGGATCCTGACCGACCGCGATCTTCGCGCCAAGATCGTCGCTGAGGGGCGACCCGCCAGCACGCCGGTGTCCTGCGTCATGTCACCCGATCCCGTGGCCGTTTCCCCCGACACCCTGGCGTTCGAGGTGCTGGTGTCCATGACCGAGCGCGGTTTTCATCATCTGCCCGTGGTCGACGGGGCTCGTCTGCTGGGGATGGTCACCGCAGGTGACCTGATGCGGCTCGAGCAGGCCAACCCCAGCTATCTGGTGGGGCTCATCGAACGACAAACCACCGTCGCGGGCCTGGCTGAGGTTGCGGCACGGCTGCCCAGCGTCGTCGCCCTCGCCGCTGCCCAAGACGCCACCGCCGCGGATATCGCGCGGGTGTTCACCGCCACCGCGGATGCCCTGACGCGCAGACTGATCGCGATCGCGCAGGAATCCCTGGGGCCCGCCCCTGCCGCCTTCTGCTGGGTGGCGCTCGGCTCACAAGGACGATTCGAAGCAGGGCTGGGTTCGGATCAAGACAACGCGCTCATCCTGGAAACCGAACCCACTGCGCAGGCGGCGTCCTGGTTCGAGGCGTTGGCGACGTTCGTCGTCGACGGTTTGGAGCGGTGCGGCTTCCCGCGCTGCCCAGGGGACATGATGGCGACCCAACCCCGGTGGCGGCAGTCGGTGGCCGCGTGGGAGCGCTGCTTCGCGCACTGGATCACTACCCCGGAGCCGGACGCGCTCCTGCATGCGCAGACGTTCCTGGATCTGCGCGCCGTCGACGGGGATCGTGCCTTGGCCGAGCAGGTCCACGCCCACGCCGTCGCGCTGGTGCCCGGCTCCCCCCGCTTCCAGGCGCACCTGGCGAAGCAGGCCCAGCGTTTCGAACCGCCGCTGGGGTTCTTCCGGGACTTTGTCGTCGAAACTGCCGGCGACCATCGCCACGCACTGGACCTCAAGGCCGGTGGGCTCACCCCGATCGTGCAGGTGGCACGGCTCGCGAGTCTGGCCACCGGCTCATCGGCGGTCAGCACCGGGGAGCGCCTCCGCAACGCGGCGGGCACCTCGTCGTTGTCTCATGAGGACGCCGCGAGCCTCGCCGACGCCTTCGAGTTCATCGGTTACGTGCGGTTGCAGCATCAGGTGCGTCAGATCGCTGCCGGGCATGACGCCGACAACTACATCGATCCGACCTCGTTGAGCCCGTTCGAGCGCCGCCACCTCAAGGAGGCGTTCGCGATTATCCGAACCGTGCAGAAGGCACTCGCGTACCGGTATCGAACGGACGTCACCTGACCATGAACTGGCCCTCCACCTTTGCGTTGCGTCGGCGTCGCGCGGCCCGGCTCGCCACCGGCCCCCTCCGGGACTTCTACGCCTCGCCGCCCCCCGCACCCGCAACTCCGCTCGACGAACTGGACCTCGTCGCGATCGATGTCGAGACGACGGGGCTGGATCCGGCCCGCGACACGGTCCTCAGCGTCGGTCACGTGCTGGTCCAGGGCCTCAGCATCGCGCTCGGCACGGCCTCGGGGCACCTCGTGGACGCCGGGGTGGCGGTCGGGCAGTCGGCTACCTTCCACGGGATCACCGACGACGCCCTCGCGCGCGGGGACGCGTGGGACACGGTCGTGGCCGATGCGGTGACAGCCCTGACGGGCCGCGCGCTGCTCGCCCATTTCGCCTACATCGAGCGCCATTTCCTCTCGCGGTTGTGCGAACGTCTCTACGGAGCACCCCTGGTCGTCCCCGTGGTGTGCACGCTCACCCTCCACGATCGCCTGATCAACCGCGGATTCGACGACGAGGCGCGCGCGGGGCAACTGCGGCTGTGGGCGGCGCGCGAGCGCTTCGGACTGCCCGCCTACCCGGCCCACGATGCCCTCACCGACGCGCTCGCGTGCGCGGAACTCTATCTCGCCCAGGTTGCGGAACTGCGCAGCCCGCACCCCCTGACCTTGCGGGATGTCGCCGTGCGCTAGGAGGCCTTATGCGGGGTTGGGCCGAGCCCCGAAGATGACGCTGCCCAACCGCACGCACGTGGAACCCTCCTCGACGGCCAACTCGAAGTCGCCCGACATCCCCATGGACAGGGCACTGATGCGGGGGCCGTGGACGGCTTGGAGTTGATCGCGCAGAGAGCGCAGCGTCGCAAAGCTGTGGCGGATGGCCGTGGCGTCGCTCGTGTGTGCCGCCATCGTCATGAGGCCCCGAACGTCCAGATGAGGGAACCTGCTGAGCGCCGCCACAGCATCCATCATCTCTTCCGGCTGAAAGCCTGCCTTGGCCTCCTCGCCGGACGTATTGACCTGCACTAAGACGGTCAGGCGCCGCCCGAGGGCGGCCAGGCGTCGCTCGAGCGCCTCGGCCAGGGCCACAGAATCCAGCGACTGAAGCTCGGCGGCATACTCGGCGATCAGTTTCGCCTTGTTGCTTTGGATGCGACCGATCGCTACCCACGACAAGGAAAGGTCTCCTAGGGCGGCGGTGCGTCGCGCCAGCTCTTGGGGGCGATTCTCCCCGAACCGGCGGTAGCCAGCTCCCGCCGCGGCCCGGACCGCCTCATCAGGATGGGTCTTGCTGACGGGAAGCAACTCCACCTCGCCGGGATCGCGTCCGACGCGTGCGCACGCCGCATCGATCCGGGCGCGGGCTTCGACCAGGTTCTCCACGACGTCCACCATGGCCCCAGGACTACCACACCCACGCGGTGGGGCGGGTGGGAACGATCAGGCGTGCAGAACCGCCAGGAAGGGCAACAGCGGCGTGACCAGCCCGACGCTCATCCAGAACATGCCCAGGTTCATCGCCGCACCCATTGCGTGGTGGGCACGTTCGGCGGCTGAACCGACCGGACGCGGGTCGTGGCAGCTTGCCTCGGCGGCCACGGGGGGACGGTGGTGGTCGGCAGCGTGCACCGAGGCAAGCGTCGTCTGCCGGACCGTAGGAACCTGCCCGGCGACCGGCCGCACCCACGCCACCAGCGACGCGCAACCCATCCAGGCGAGTGCCGCCATGAACGGCAACCCCACCCAGGCGATCACATCGACCGAACCCGTCATCCCCGGGGCCGCGTGCTCCCCCATGCCGTGCCCAGCCATCTGCGCCATCTTGACCATCATGCCCACCAGGTGCCAGGTCATCGCGGCGAACATCAGCGCGTGCCCGATGAAGTGCCCACGCCCAGGCCCCGCGGTGCGTACCGCCAACGCCACGAACCACAAGGCAGCGAGCAGGAAGAAACCAGCCTGCACGCCCACCGGCACCACCGCACTGAGCGCGGCATACGTGCTGCGGGGCACCATCGCCAGCATGACTACCGACATGACGAGGTGGAGAGCGTTAGAGACGCCATGCTGGGGCGTCGTGGAACGAATCAACTCGACGGCGCTCCACAGGGTGCACCAGGCAAACAAGACGAGCAGGCCGACATACATGACGGGGGTGGCGGCGAACGTGAACATGGGTGATTTCCTCCCTCGGTGACGTGACCGAGGAGCGTGAGCTCCTCATCATCGGGTCACCGAGGCGTGAAACGGACGCCGGGCGCTGGGATGAGTTGCGCGGACCGGCCACAGGCCGGTGGCGCAACAGTAGAACAATCAATCTCCGTGCGCCAAACGTCCGCCTCGACCACGCCAAACCGGGACGACCGAGGCTCGGCTCAGGGCCAGCGCGCGGCCAGCGACGCGACGGCCAAGCTCGCCAGCACAGCGAAGGCCAGGGCGATCCCGGCATACAGTTCGGTGACCTCCTGGTCGACCTGTTCGTAGCCCACGGACCGGGCGATGCTGGAGTACACCTTCTCGAGTTCGTCCGCCGACCCCGCCCGGAAGGCCTCCCCGCCGGATTCGCGCGCCACGGTGGCTAACTCGGCAGGGTTCACCGGAACCGGCTCGCGTCGGCCGTTACTAATCACGTACCCGTTCGCGGTGCCGTAGGCGATAGTGTAGATCGGATACCCGGCCTGCTTGGAATCGCGCGCCGCCTGCTGACTGGATCGCCCAATGTTGGTGTAGCCGTCCGACAGCAACACGATGGCGCCCGGCGTCGGGTCGTTGGGGTGGTCCGGGTCGGGGGGCACGAGCGCCATGGCGTCCAGCGCACTGTAGATACCCTCACCGATCGCGGTGGACGGCGCCAATTGCAGGTTGTCGATGGCGCGGTTCACCAGTCCGCGGTCCTGCGTCGGTGGCACGATGATCGAGGAGGACCCGGCGAACGCGACCAGGGAGACGTTGAAGCCGGTCGGCAGCATCCCCACAAAATCCTGGGCCGCTGCCTTGGCGGCCACTAGCCTGCTCGGCTCGATGTCGGTGGCTTCCATGGAGCGTGAGACGTCGATGGCGACCACGATGGTGGCCCGCTCGCGCGGGACCATCACGCTGTCCTTGGGCTGTGAGAAGGCAACGGTCAGCGAGGCCAGGCTGAGCACGGCTGCGGCGACAGCGACGTGCCGCTTCCAGGCCGCCTGTTTGGGGAGCACCTTGCTCAGGTTGTCGATCCCGAATCTCTTGTTGCGCGTGGCGCTGCGGCGCACCAGAGCGGCGTAGAGCAGCAGCAACACGGGCACCAGGGCAAGCAGCCACAGCCGCTCGGGGTGGAAGAACGAGATCATCGGAACAACGGTCACGGCCATCGAGCCCCCAACGACACGGCCGCCAGTGCGGCGACGACGGCAAACGCGAGACCATACCCGGCCCAGTTCGCGGTGGTTTCCTTCTTGACCTCGTCGTAGCCGATCTCGGAGCGAATCGACTGGTACACGCGGCTCAGATCCCCGGCGGACTCCGCAGCCGCGAACGTTCCACCGGTCTCGCTGGCGATCGTGCGCATCAGGTCGGCGTCCGGGGGGACACGCTCACGTTTGCCATCGAGATCGACCGAACCGTTCTCGGTGCCATAGGCGATGGTGTGGATCGGCACTGAGTCGCTCTTGGCTTGGGCGGCCGCCCCCAACGGAGCACGCCCCGCGGTGTTTTGACCATCGGAGAGCAACACGATGGTGCCGGGCGCCGCCGATCCGTCATTGCCCTTGGGGGCCATCTCGATGGCGCTCAGCGCGACGTAGATGGCATCACCCACCGCCGTGGAGTCTTGCAGCGTGAGGCCCGTGATGGCGCGCACCGCCATCGTGCGGTCCGTCGTCGGCCCCAGACGCGTCGCCGGATTACCCGACATCGACACGACAGCCACGTTGTACTGCTCGGGCAACGACTTGACGAAGTCGATCGACGTCGACTTGGCCGCCTCCAGCCGGCTCGGCGCCACGTCGGTGGCCGCCATCGACTGAGAAACGTCGATGACCAGCACGATCGTGGCCCGCTCCCGGGGGACGCGGTCGACGCCGTTGGGACGAGCCCAGGCCAGCACGAGCGTGATCAGGCTGAGCAAGGAGAGCGCGACGGCGAGGTGACGCCGCCACTGCGACTGCTTGCGCACCACGCGTCCGAGCACGGCGGTGTTGGTGAACCGCATCCCGGTGCGCTTACGGCGCCGGGTGGCGAGAACGTAGGCGAGGATCAGGACCGGGACGACGGCCAGCATCCACAACCGTTCAGGCTGCAGGAACAGGTCGCTGAGGTTCATCGGCTGACCCCCTGCGGCGGCTGGTGCAACTGGCTCGCGACGCGCCGGTAGGACAAGACGAAACGTGCGATGTCCTCGACCCAGTCACGATCTGTGCGCAGTTGGATATGCGCCACCCCCGCACGCCTGAGCGCGACGCGGATGCGCTCGCGCTGCGCCGAGGACGCCGCATTAAACCGTTCCCGGGCCGCAGCATCGGAGGTGTTGATGTAGCGGGCGAAGTCACTTTCGGGATCGCGGATCAGGATGTCGCCGACGTCAGGGAACTCCACCTCGCGGCGGTCCACGACCTCCACGCAAATGACCTGATTCTTCACGGCCAGGCGGCGCAAGGGGCGCTCCCATTCCGGGGGGGTACTCGGATCGAGTTCGGTGTCGTCGGGGCTGAGGAAGTCCGACACGACCACGCGCAGCCCGCGCCGCCGCTGGGTCCGCGCCAGCTGATCGATCCCCTGGGTGAGCGAGTAGGGGCCGCTGGCATGGTCGGGGACGACGGGCTCGGTGAGCATCTTGCGCAAGAGGGCGTACAGAGCCATGCGGCCGGATCGGGCAGGGATCCGTACCAGCGCCTCGGGTCGCATGATGAAAGCACCGAAGCGGTCCCCCATCTTCTGGCTGAGGAAGCCGATGGTGGCGATGGCGGCAATGCCGAGATCCCGCTTGGTGACGCCTTCGGTCCCCCAGTTCATCGATGGGGTGGCGTCCAGCAGCGCCCACACTTCGAGTTCGCGATCGGCAATCGTGTCGCGAACGTGGGGGGTTTGCGTCCGTGCCGTGACGGCCCAGTCCATCTTGCGGACGTCGTCTTGGCCCGGAACGTACAGCCTCGCGTCGTTCGTCTCCGACCCGGAGCCGGGCAGCAGGCCACGATGATCGCCGTGAAGGTAACCCTCCATCCGGCGCACCACGGCCAACTCCAGCCGTTTGAGGGCCTGCTCGGGTGCCAGCTTGCTCAACGGGATGGTGGCCCCGGTGGGTTCGCGCAGCACCGACGCCACAGCGCCGAGGTCGTCGGCGGTGGCGAAGTCTGGTCGGTCCTGATTCGTCACAAGTTCCTTACGGGTGGACGCGACCAGGCTCGTAATGGTGCTCGGTGCGGGCCTGCTGGCGCTGCTGGTCGTTCCACACCGGCGTCGGCGCAGGGACCATCGCGATGAGGCGTTCGACCACCTGGACGGGTGAAATGTTGTCGGCGATGGCGTCGAAGCCCAGCACGAGGCGGTGCGCCATCACGTCCTTGGCTACCGCCTGGACGTCGGTGGGCAACACGTAATCGCGGCCGTGGATGAGCGCCAGGGCCCGAGCGGCGGCGACCAGGCCCAACGTGGCGCGCGACGAGGCGCCCACCGAGATCACCGGCTCCAGATCCGGCATGCCGAACTCGACCGGGTTTCGGGTGGCCATGACCAACCGCACGATGTATTCGGCCACGAGGTTGTGCACGAAGACGTTGCTGGCCATGTCCTGCAACGCCAAGACCCGCTGGGTGTCCAGTAGATTGCGCGCCTCCGGCGGTTGGACGCTCATCCGCCGCAGGATCTCGAACTCCTCGTTGCCGCGCGGATACGGCACGTCGATCTTGAGCAAGAAGCGGTCCCGCTGCGCCTCGGGCAGCGGATACACGCCCTCGGATTCGATCGGGTTCTGCGTCGCGATGACGCTGAAGGGCTTCGGCAGCGGGTACGTCTTGCCGCCCAGGGAGACCTGCCGCTCGGCCATCAGCTCCAGCATCGCCGACTGCACCTTGGCGGGGGCACGGTTGATCTCATCGGCCAGGACAAAGTTCACAAACACCGGGCCGAGCACCGTGTCGAACTTCTCCTGGCTAGCGGAGTAGATCCGCGTGCCCACAATGTCGGAAGGCACCAGGTCCGGGGTGAACTGGATGCGGGCGAAGTCGCCACCGACCACCGTCGCGAACGTGCGCACGGCCAGCGTTTTGGCGGTGCCCGGGACGCCTTCGAGCAGCACGTGCCCCTTGGCCAGCAGGCCGACCATCAACTGCTCGACCATGTGCTCTTGGCCGACGATGACCCGCTGGACTTCAGCGATCGCCTCGCCCAAGAGCGTGGCCGCCTCGGCCGTCGAGTAGGCGGGCTGACTAGATGCTGTCACGCGCGTGTTCTCCTTGGTGCGGGCGGACGCTGAACGAACGCGACCGACCTTACCCGGTGAGGCTAAGAGCAACAGACTACGTCCCGGGCTCACACAGCCCCCTGCCTCCCCCAGGCCGCCTCAACCGGCCCGTCTCGTCGATGCGGCACAATAGGGGCGATGACCGAGCACGAGTTCCCGCAGCGCTCCGAGCCCGACGACGGCAGCGCCCCGCTCTATCCCCTGCTGCCGGTCGACCCGCCACGCATCGGCCCCTACTGGCTGGAGGCCCGCGTGACGGCGTCGGCGTCCGGCGTCGCCTATGCCGCCCATGCCACCGACGGCACCGTCGCGATGGTCATCATGCTCAGCGAAGGCGCGGCCGATGATGCCGCCGCCGTCGACCGGTTCGCCGGGACGATCGAGAAGATGCACATCGACACCGTTCTGGCGCGCGGCGGGCATCAGCAAGACAGCGGGCGTCTCGCAGGTAAGTACATTGCCCCCGACGACACCCCGCAGGCCCCCGACCCGACGCCGAACGCCCCCTGGGCGGCCCTGGCCTACGATGCCTCGCCCGCCGCGACGGCGGAGGCGGAGCGCGTCCTGTCCGAGGTGGATCTGTCCTGGCTGCCCAATCAAGGTGCCGAGCACGGGCCCAGCTATGCGTTGCATTGGATCGACAAGGTCGCCCCAGGGGTTTCGCGGCAGTGGCCGCTGCCGTGGCCCGGCAAGCCTCAGCGGGCAGGGTGGGCCAGCATCCTCATCTCATGGATCATCATGATGCTGATGATGGCGCTGGCCGTCTTGATCGCCATCTTGCTCTTCCAGACCACTCCGCCCCAGAACGCACCCGACCCGGTGCCGAACTCGGCCTCTGCGTCGGCCAGTGGTGGATCCGGTTCCCCGTCGCCACAGTCGGGTTCCCCCTCCCCGCAAAGCGGGTCGGCGAGCCCTCAACCCAGCTCTGGTTCCCCTGAGGCCTCGGGCTCAGCCTCGGCCAGCGCGAGTTCTCCCACGCCGGACAGTCGGCTATGACCGCGGTCCGGCTGATCGTCACCGATCTGGACGGCACGCTCCTGGGGCCCGATGGACAGATCTCCGAGGCGGACGCCGACGCCCTGCTGGAGGCAAGTCGACGCGGCGTCCACCTCGTTGTCGCGACCGGTCGACCAGCCCGATGGCTCGGGTGCCTGAAGCCCCTTGCGGCGGCACACCCGCACGTCATCGTGAGCAACGGCGCCGCCGTCATGGATCTGACGTCGGGAGCGTTGACGCAAGTGCAGGCCATCCCCGGTGACGTGGTCGCCTCGGTGGTGGCGCGGCTTCGCGCTGCCAGACCTGACGTGCTGTTCGGGAGTGAGCATGGTGACGGGTTCCACTGCGAACCGACCTGGCCGTTACGCGAATTCGATCCCTCCGGCGTCTTGGTGACGGATCCTCGCCTCCCCACCCGCGCGGCGTGGGACGGGCTGGCCACCGGTGCGTCCCCCATCGTCAAACTGGTGGCGACCGCCGAGGATCTGCCGATTGATGCCTTCACCGAGTTGGTCGCCTCACTGGTGGGTGACCGCGTCACGGTCACGCATTCCTCGCCCTCCGATAGCCGGGGGATGGTCGAGATCAGTGCAGCGGGCGTCACGAAGGCGACCACTCTGGCGCTGGTCTGTGACCGCCTCGGCGTCGATCCCTGTGCGGTGGCAGCCTTTGGGGACATGCCCAACGATGAGGCAATGCTGGAGTTCGCCGGGCGAGGGTTTGCGATGGGGAACGCGCACCCGCTGCTGCGATCGCGTTTCCGCGTGGCGCCCAGCAACCGCGAGGGCGGCGTCGGCGTGACGGTGCGCGCCCTGCTTGCTGAACTGGCGAGCTAGGCGTACCCGAGATCGTGCAGGCGGTCATCGTCGATGCCGAAGTAGTGCGCGATCTCATGCACCACGGTGATCCCGACCTCCTCGATGACTTCGTCCCGGGTCTGGCACAGGCGCAGGGTGGGGTTCTTGAAGATCACGATCCGGTCGGGTAGCACACCGCCGTACTGGGTGTCGCGTTCGGTGAGCGGGACGCCGTCGTAGACGCCGAGGAGGTCAGGCTCCCCGGCGGGTGGCTCGTCCTCGATGACGATGATGCAGTTCTCCAGGAGGGCGAGGAGGCGCTCGGGGATCGCATCGAGGGCATCGTTGACGTGGGTCTCGAACTCATCGTCGGACATGGCGATCACGCTTTCACCCTAGCCATCTGGTGCGCAGGCGTAGCCCAGCCCGCACCCCTCGACGCTGATGTGGAGGCACGGCAACCGCCAGCGCCCTCGTAGGTGGCCCCGTTAGGCTGACGCCACCACACGTGGGCACCTAGGGGGAATCACATGAAGATCGCCATCGGCTCCGACAGTTCCGGCATCGAGTTGAAGAACATCGTCGTGGCGCACCTCCTGGACGCGGGCCACGACGTGACCGATGTCGGCTGGGATGGCACGGGCGAGGCGGAGTACTCCGCTCACTATGCGCGCAAGGTCGCGCACCTGATCCGTGACGAGGACGTGGAGCGAGGCGTCCTGATCTGCGGCACCGGGATCGGCATCTCCATTTCCGCCAACAAGGTTCGGGGCATCGGCGCCGCCGTGTGCTCGGAGCCCTACACCGCCCAGCACACCCGCGAACACAACGGAAGCCAGATCATCGCCTTCGGGGCCTTCGTCGTGGGCCCCCAGATGGCCTGCGCCATCACCGACGCCTTCCTGGGTGCCGAGTTCAAGGGCGGCATCTTCGCCGAGCGCTTCAACTTGATCGCGGCCATCGAAGATGAGGAACTCGCCGCCGCCTCACGCGGCTAGGGAACCCGCCCCGCGCTAGTTCAAGCCCAGGTGGCTGGCCACGAGCCCGCTGATCGCCTGGGCCTCAGCCAGCGTCGGCATCTCGCAGAAGACACGCAGGACCGGTTCTGTTCCGGAGAACCGGATCGTCACCCACCCGCCGCCTGCGAAGTAGACCTTGCAGCCATCGTCCCAGCGCACACGCTCCACAGGCACGGGGAACTCGGGCAGGTCGTGCTGGACGAACACCCGGTGTTCGAGATCGGCCTTGCGTTCGCCCGCGAACGCATAGGCCGCCTCGATCATCTCCATGACCCCGTACTTGGCGAGGATGTCGGCATACAGTTCGGAGAGCTTCTTGCCGGAGGCTGCGACCATCTCCACGAGCAGGCTGCCCGCGTAGACGCCGTCCTTGCCTGCGATGTGGCCGCGCACCGTGAGGCCGCCGGAAGACTCGCCTCCGATGACGGCGTCGGTCTCCGCCATCTTCGCGGAGATCCACTTGAACCCGACGGGCACCTCGTAGACGACCTCGCCATGCGCGGCGGCGACCCGGTCCAGCAGGTGGGTGGTGGACATGTTGCGGACCGCAGGCCCCTTCCACCCCTTGCCATCGAGGAGGTAGTCGTAGAGCAGCACCAGAATCTGGTTGGGGTGCAGGAAGTGCCCTTGGTCATCGATGACGCCTAGCCGGTCGGCGTCACCGTCGGTGGCCACCCCCAGGTCGGCCCCCCGCTCCACAACGGCCTGGCGTAGGGGCTCCAGGGTCGCCGCGGTCGGGGACGGGAGGCGTCCGCCAAACAGGGTGTCGTGCCGATCGTTGATGACGTCGACCTGGCATCGCGCGGTCATCAAGACGGTCTGGAGGCTGGTTTGGGCCACCCCGAACATGGGGTCGAGCACGACGTAGAGGTGGCGATGCCGGATGGTCTCCATGTCGAGTTTGTCGATGATGGCGTCCAGATACCAGTTCAGGGAGGTTTGGACGGTGAGCAGCGGATGGCCGCTCACGTCTTCGGGCGCGACGGCCACCACGTCGGCGTCGCGGAGCGCGTTGGCCCGTGCAGCGATCTCATCGGTGACGGAGACCTCTGCGTCGCGGCCTCCCTCGGTGAAGATTTTGATGCCGTTGTAGAGCGCCGGGTTGTGGCTGGCAGTGATCGCCATGCCGTAGGCGCAGCCCTTGTCGCGCACCGTCCACATGAACATCGGTGTGGGCGCGGGGCGCGCGATCGAGGTGACCGGGATCCCGTTGCCGAGGAAGACTTCCACGGCCCAACCGGTCGCCTCCGCGGAGAGGAAGCGCCGGTCGTGCCCGATGACGACTCCTCTGTCCTCGACTCCTTCGGCGGCCATCCGTTCACACAGCGCCTGCGTGATACGCCGCACGTTCTCGCGTGTGAAGCCATCGCCGATGATCTCGCGCCATCCCCCGGTACCGAAGTTGATCATGGCGGCAGCCTAACCAGGGCTCGTTACTTTGAAAAGAGTCTTACAAAAAAGCGTTGGTTCTGTCAGGATGAGGGACGTGAGCACAGCCAGCAACGACATCACCACCGCTGTCATCATGGCCCGCGGGCTGGGCAGCCGGATGCGCAAAGCTGCGGCCGGCGTTGACTTAAGCGACGCCCAGCGCGCCATGGCCGAGCGTGGCGTCAAGGGCATGATCGACGTCGGACGCCCGTTTCTGGATTTCGCCATGTCGGCGGCCGCCGACGCAGGGATCACCGAGGTCATCCTCGTCATCGGCCCCGAGCACACCCAGGTGCGTGAGTACTACGACGCCTTACCCACGCGGCGCATCCGCGTGCGCTTCGCCGTCCAGCAGGAGCCCCGTGGCACGGCCGATGCCGTCCTCGCCGCGAAAGATGCTGTGGATGGGCGGCGTTTTCTGCTCCTCAACTCCGACAACTACTACCCGGTGGACGCCATGGCCGCCCTGCGAGGCGTCCCCGACAACGGGCTGGTCGGCTTCGACCCCGCCGGACTCGTGCGCTACGGCAACATTCCGGCCGAGCGCGTCCGCGCGTTCGCGCTCCTGGAACGCCAAGGCACGTCGCTCACGGCCATCGTGGAGAAGCCCGACGACGCGACCCTGGCCCGCTTCGGAGCGAGCGCGTTGGTGAGCATGAACTGCTATGCGTTCACACCCACCATCTTCGAGCAAGCTGCGGCCGTCGCACCCTCCCCGCGAGGCGAGTACGAACTGACCGACGCGGTCGCCGCGGCGCTGTCCGTCGGCGAACCGTTCACGATCGTCCCCAGCGCCGCCGGAGTCTTGGACCTTTCCGAGCGGGGGGATATCGCCGCCGTCACCGCAGCGCTCGCCAGCCGCGAGGTGCACCTGTGAGCACCTGGTTCTCCCCGGGACGCATTGAGGTGTTGGGCAAACACACCGACTATGCGGGCGGACGCTGCCTGGTCGTGGCGCTGGATCGGGGTGTGACGGCCTCCTTCACCCCGGGCGGCCAGGGGATTCACGCGCGCAGCACGGCGATGCCCGACGCCGTCGATGTGCACGCTGACCCTCCCCTTCCGGCCGGGCATTGGGGACGCTACTTGCAGACCGCGGTCGCGCGGCTTGAGCACAACTTCGGCCCCCTGACGCCCGGGACGATCACCCTCGACTCCACCCTCCCCCTCGCCAGCGGCATGAGCAGTTCGTCGGCGGTCGTCGTGGCCGCCACGCTCGCCTTGGCGCACGACAACGGCCTCATGCAGCGTCCCCGTTGGCGCGAAACCCTCACCTCACCAGAAGCCCTGGCGACCTACCTGGCCTGCGTCGAGAACGGTTCTGGCTTCGGGCCGCTCGACGGCCATCCCGGGGTGGGGACGCATGGCGGCTCGGAGGATCACACCGCGATGATCTGTTCCCGCGACGGTGAACTCGGCGTCTTCGACTTCGCCGACCAGGTACCCACCCAACAGCGTCGCCTTCGGTTGCCCGACAGCCTTGCCTTCGTGGTGATCATGAGCGGGGTCCTGGCGGAGAAGACCGGGCCGGCACTCGCGTTGTATAACCGTGCGAGCAGGCTGGCCCGCGAGGCCGTTGACGTCTGGAACGCCGCGACGGGGCGACGCGACGCCAACCTCGGGCAAGCGCTGCGCAGTGACGCCGATGCGCAGGCGCACCTAAGCAAGCTCCTGCTGGATGCTCCGGCGCTGAGCCGACGCGTCGAGCAGTTCGTCACTGAATCCACGGTGATCATTCCTCGTGCGACGGACGCCTTGGCCGCGAACGATCTCTCCGCAGTCCGATCCCACGTGGACGCCTCGCAGCGAGGTGCCGAAGAGGGCCTGGGCAACCAGATCCCCGAAACGTCGTCGCTGTACGCGTCCGCGTTGGCCCTGGGAGCCCATGCTGCCTCCGCCTTCGGAGCAGGCTACGGCGGCAGCGTCTGGGCGTTGGTGGGGGCGTCCGACGCCGAGAGCTTCGCCTCGACGTGGCTGGACACCTACCGCTCGGCCTTCCCTCACCACCGGGACTCCTCCAGTGTTCTGGTGACGCGTCCGAGTGGCGGTGTCCACGAGAGGGTCTTGCACCTGGCAGGGTGACATCATGCGGTCGCCCGTCCTCCCTGCCAGCGCCGATCCGTCCACGGTGCGCATCTGGAACGAACGCGCCGTCCTCGCCACCCTCACCGATGGGCTGCCTCGTCGTGCGGCGCACATCGCCGAGGCCACGGGGCTGACCCCCGCGTCGGTCCGCGCCGTCTTGGGGACGCTGACCGCCAAGGGTTGGGTGTGCGGGCTTGAGCCTGAGCAGGCGGGAGCGATGGGGCGTCCTGCCCGCACCTTCCAGCGTGCTCACCCCGACGGCTTGATCCTTGGCGTCGATCTGGGTGGCCATGCGGTGCGGGTGGTCGTCAGCGACTTGTTCGGGGAACCGCAGGTCGTCGGTGAGGCTCCCGTTGCTTCCCCCGACCCATTCGCGCTTCGGGCCGCGCTCGCCGACGCGCTCTCCCCCGTCGATCATTCCCGCGTCTGGATGACGGGCCTGGCCATCTCCGGGGCGCTGGATGCCGAGGGGCGCCTGGCGCGTTCGCTGGCGTTGCCGCAACTCGTCGGTCGTCGTCCCGCCGACGCCCTGGCCGACGTGCTGCCCGGGCAGGTGTGGACCACGCACGACACGCGCTCGGCACTGTGGGCCGAGTTCATGCGCGGGGCGGCACGCGACGCTCGCGACGTCATGTTCGTGAGCTTGGGACGCCGCCCGTCGTTGTCCTTGCTGCTGGATGGCCGGCTGCATTTGGGTGCCCACGGCAGCGCAGGAGAGTTGTCACTCAATGAGCTGTTGCCCGCCACCAACGGGTATCGCTGGGCCGTTGCCGATGGGCGCGATCCCCAGGGGGATGCCTTGCGCGCCGCCGCGGCGGGTGATCCTGCCGCTCGGGCGGGTGCGCGCGCGTTCCTCGCCGAGATCACCCCGCAACTCGCCTACGCTGCAGGCTTGACCGACCCCGCGTTGGTCGTGATCGGTGGCGCATTGGCCCCCGCCTTGGAATCGGCGCTTCCTGAATTCGTGGAGGCGTTGGGCTCTCGCCTCCAGGTGGCACCAGCGGTACGGCTCACCGAGTTGGATCAGTTCGCCACCGCGACGGGTGCGTTGCTCCTCGCCCAGCAACGAGTGAGCGCCGCGCTGTGGGATCACCCAGGAGCCTTGCCTCCCCTGACACGAACTGCCTTTGAAGACGCGCTCGCGTCATCAAAGGCGCAGCGCGAGCACGGGTGAGGCGCACGGGCACCAACACCGGCACTCGGCGCCTGGCGCCGCCCAGGTCGTCGGACTGACCACTATGCTCACCGGGGAGCACCGTGGATTGTTAGCCATAGTGTTAGCCTGCGCGGGCACATCGCGCAGGAGCCGAAGCACGTTGACTAGGCATTGTGCAATCGGGGCGTTAGCTCAGCAGGTCAGAGCAGGGGACTCATAATCCCTGGGTCGCGGGTTCGAGCCCCGCACGCCCCACTTCGCGCTACCGGACGATACCCGCCGAACGTCCGGCGGCGACGGCGGCCGTTCGCGACGTCACACCGAGTTTGGTGAAGATGTGAACCAGGTGCGATTTCACGGTGGCATCGGTGATGCGGAGTTCACGCGCGATCCGGCTGTTGGAGGCCCCAGCCGCCACCCAGGTGAGGACTTCGACCTCGCGTGCGCTGAGGCTTAGCTGGGGGACGCGCATGCGATCCAAGAGTCGCCCTGCGATGGCCGGGGCGAGCGCGCTCTCCCCGACGGCGGCCGCGCGGATCGCAGCCACCAGTTCATCGGGTGGGGCGTCCTTGAGGAGATACCCGCAGGCGCCGGCCTCGACCGCGCTGAGGATGTCGCCGTCGGTGTCGTAGTTGGTGAGCACCAACACGGCGGGTCGCTGGCGCAACGTGTGGATCTCCGCGGTGGCGTCGGCACCTGTGCGCTCCCCGCCGAACTGAAGATCCATCAACACGACATCGGGGGCCAGTTGCCGGACCAACGCGACCGCTTCCTCCGGGGTCGCGGCCGAACCCACCACGTCGACGTCGGGATCCCCCGCGAGCAGGGCCTTCAGCCCCGCCCGTACGACGGGGTGGTCATCGGCCAAGACGATCCTGATCATGCGTGCGCCCCTGACAGGGTGAGGGGAAGTTCGGCGGTGATGGTCGTTCCCTCATCCGGCTGGGATTCCACGCTCAGCGTCCCGTCGAGTTGCTGGACGCGCTCGCGCATGGCGTGGAACCCGAACGACGGCGACTCCGGTGCGGCCACGGCCCGCTCCACGTCAAACCCTCGGCCGTTGTCTGTGACCATCAAAGCGACCCGATCCCCTTCCACGCGGAGCACCACCCAAGCCTGCGTGGCATGAGCATGCCGGGCCACATTGGACAATGCGCCCTGAGCGACCCGCAGCAGGGCGATCTGTTCGTCCATGGGGAGGTCAGGGTCTCCCGCCGTCACCTCAACGGGTATCCCGGTGCGGCGCGCCTGGTCCTCCCCTAGGCGGCGCAGCGCCGCCCCTAACCCCTGGTCGAGTCGGCTTGGGCGCAGGGCGCCGATGAGTTGGCGGGCGTCAGCCAGGCTGTCGGCCGCCGTTTCACGCGCGAGGCGCAAATACCCGGCCCCCGGCTCCGGGGTGTCGCGTTCGGCTGCGCGCAGGAGCATTTGGATGCTGGACAGCCCTTGGGCGACCGTGTCGTGAAGCTCACGGGCGATCCGGGCGCGCTCCGCCAAAGCACCCTGCTCACGTTCGGTATCGGCGAGTTGCTGGCGGGTGCTCACCAGTTCTGCGAGCAGCGCCTCGCGTTCGGCCGCTTCCTGCCGCAGCGCTTTGGAGGCCAAACCGATCAGCACCGCGACGCCCGCCCCGATCAGGGGGCCGACCACGCCGCCGACGCTAAAACCGGAATGCACCCCCAAGGCGAGGATCGCGAACCCGGTCGTCACCACGATCGCGCCCACACCGCCCCGGCCGGGCAGAACATGTAGATAGAGGAAGAACAACGGGAAGACGAGGTAGGCCCCCTCGGGGCTCAGCCACACGAGGACGGCCCAGATCGCCGTCAACAAGCCCAGCCAGGCGTAGGCGAGGCGTCGCCCGCCACGCGTGATCCCCGACCCGACGATGCGGCGTCCCAGCCGGGCCCCTGCGTAATAGACGCCCACGAAAGCGACGCCAGACAGCACGACGAACGGCGCGGTGGCCGAGGAGGCGAGGTAGGCACGCACGACCGCGAAGGACACCAGCCCCAGCAAGAGGGCATGCAGGCCAAGACGCAGGCCCGTGAAGACGGGGGTCAAGGTCGAATGCGGCATGGCCTTCCCAGAGTAACCGGCACCCTGCCGCCCTCCATCCATCAAAAGTTGTACGGGCAAGGCCACGCTTTGGGCGATGACCTCGGCGTCCCCGACGACCAGGCTGGACACCAGGTCACGCAAGGGTCGGGATCGGAAAGGCACACCGTGTTCGTCGCATGGCGGGAGTTGCGCTTCGCCCGGGGACGTTTCGTCCTCATCGGCGCCGTCGTAGCCCTCATCACAGTGCTCGTGGGCTTCCTCTCTGGCTTGACGGGAGGTTTGGCGGCCCAGAACATCTCGGGGGTGCTTGCACTGCCCGGGACGCGCCTGGTCCTGCAGCAGCCCGATGACGGCTCCCCCAGCTTCGCCACATCAACTCTCCCCAGTGATGCCCTTGCCACGTGGGAGGCCGCTCCTGGCGTCACGGAGGCGACGCCTGTGGGCATCACGCAGTCACGAGCCAGCCGGGCCGGGGTCGACGATCTCACCGGAGTGGCGCTGTTCGGCGTCCCGACGGCCACATCGGAGAGTGAACCCAACGACGTCCTGGCCCTGGCCCCCTCCCGAGACGACGAGGTGGGACTGTCCGCAGGCGCGGCGGCCAAGCTGGATGCCCGCGTGGGCGACACGCTCAGCATCGTGGGGAAGGACTACACGGTCGCATCGGTGGGCGCGGACCTGTGGTACTCCCACACCCCCGTGATGACGATGACGCCGACGGCCTGGAGTGCGGCCAGTCAGCGCACCGGCGGCACCGGCGACCCCACCGTGATGGCCGTGTCGGGAACACCCGACTGGGACGCCGTCGCGACCGCCACCCACACGCAGGCTGCTACGCCTCTTGCCAGCCTCACCGCCCTGGAGGCCTTCCGTTCCGAGATCGGCTCCCTGGGCCTCATGATCGCCCTGCTCTTCGGCATTTCTGCCCTCGTGGTGGGCGCCTTCTTCACTGTGTGGACCATGCAGCGCGCCAGCGACATCGCCGTGCTGAAAGCCCTCGGCGCCACCACCGCGTCCCTGGTGCGGGACGCGCTGGGCCAGGCATTGGTCGTCCTCACGGTCGGGATCGGCGTCGGTCTTGTCGCCGTGGCGGGTTTCGGCACGCTCGCCGGACGCGCCCTCCCGTTCGTGCTCAGCCCTTTGACGACGCTGGCTCCGGCCGCCGTCATGGCTGTCTTGGGCCTGGCTGGCGCCGGCTTCGCCCTGCGCACCGTCACCCATGCTGACCCGTTGACCGCTTTGGGGAGTAACCGATGATTGACCTTCGCGATGTGACCTTGACCTTCCCTGATGGGGACCAGCGCATCACGGCTGTGGACCATGTCAACCTGCGTGGGCTCGATGGCCAGGTCACCGGCATCACCGGCCCCTCGGGGTCGGGCAAGTCCAGCCTGCTCGCCGTGGCCGCCACCTTGATCCGGCCCGATTCAGGTCACGTCCTCATCGGTGAGGGTGCCGACGTCATCGACGCCGCCGCCTTGTCCAGCACGAACGCTGCCGCCCTGCGACGCGAGCGCATCGGCATCGTGTTCCAGCAGTCCAACCTGCTGCCCGCGCTGACCGCCCGCGAGCAGTTGCTGGTGATGGCGCACCTGGGCGGACGGCAAAGCCGCGCCGAGCGGACCACGATCGAGAGCCGGGTCGACGATCTCCTCGACGCCGTCGGGTTGTCCACGCAAGCCCATAAGCGGCCGCACCAACTCTCGGGCGGGCAGCGTCAGCGCGTCGCCATCGCCCGGGGGCTGGTGCATTCCCCCGACGTCCTTGTGGTGGACGAGCCGACCAGCGCCCTGGATCAGGAGCGTGGCGCAGAGATCATGCGCCTGATTGCGCGCCTCACGCACGAACGCAACACGGCCACGTTGCTGGTCACCCACGACCTGGTTCACCGCGACACCCTTGATGATCTGGTCACGATCGTCGACGGGCGCGTGGTCGCCTCCATCGGCTAGCCCACCGCGCGCGGGTCAGCCGCGGAGGTGACCCATCCCGCGCACGATCCAGTCACCGACCGACTGCACGACCTGGACGATGACGATCAGCGCGATGACGGCCTCCACCAGGACCGGCCCGTTGAATCGCTGGTAGCCGTACCGGATGGCGAAGTCACCCACGCCACCCCCGCCGATGACCCCCGCCATGGTGGAGTAGCCGATCAGCGTGACCAGCGTCAGCGTGGCACCCGAGACCAGTCCGGGGAGGGATTCGGGGAGAAGGACCTTCCTGACGATGCCCCACGTGGAGGCGCCCATCACCTGTGCGGCCTCCAGCTTTCCGGAGGCGACTTCCCGCAACGCCGCCTCCACCACGCGGGCATAGAACGGAATGGCGCCGACCGCGAGCGGCACGACCGCCGCGGTTGGCCCGTAGGCCGTCCCGACGATGAGCCGGGTGAAGCTGATCAGCGCGATCATCAAGATGAGGAAGGGCAGCGAGCGGGCGATGTTGACCACCGCGCCGACCGCGAAGTACAAGAACCGGTTGGGCGCAAGCCCATCGGGGGCCCACAGGCGCAACAGGACGCCGATGGCGATACCGAGAATCGCCGTGATGAGGAACGACCAGCCGACCATCCAGGCGGTCTCCCCGAGCGCGCGGAGCAGTTCCGGCAACGCCTCTTGCCATGATGTCGAGGGAATCATGCTTGGACACTCACCTCATGCTCAGCCAGGTAGGCGTCGACGCCAGCGCGATCGAACGCCCCTGTGGGGTGGGAGATGACGACGCGCAGGCGTCCGACTTTGCGCCCGGCAATCAGTTCCACGGCACCGCCCAGAATCGAGACGTCGACGCCGAAACGCCGCGTCAGCCCGGAGATCACCGGTTCCTGGGCATGCCCCTGCGCAAAGCTCAAGACCACCGACGACTCGGCCCCCAGGTTCGCCGGTTCGCCGACCGGCAGCAGAATGTCGGCCAGTCGGCTGCGGGGGGCGGTCAACAGTTCCAGCAGGGCGCCCTGTTCGACGATCCTGCCGTTCTCCATCAACGCTGCCCCTGAGCAGATCCGTCGCACCACTTCGGACTCGTGGGTGATGAGCACCACCGTCACCCCAGTGCGGCGGTTGATTTCCGCGATGAGGTCGAGGATCTGTTCGGTGGTGGCCGGGTCCAGCGCGGAGGTGGCCTCGTCGCAGAACAACACCTGCGGGTGAGCGGCCAGCGCACGGGCGATCCCGACGCGCTGCTTTTGCCCACCCGACAGTTGGGCCGGGTAGTTGCCCGCCCGGTCGCTGAGCCCCACCAGGTCGAGCAGTTCGGCGACCCGCTGCTTGCGCTCCGCCGCCGGAACCCCTTGGACCTCCAGGGGGAAGGCCACATTCGCGGCGGCGGTGCGGCTCGCGAGCAGGTTGAAGTGCTGAAAGATCATGCCCATGGTGTGCCGGACGCGGCGCAGTTCGGCGCCCGACAAGGAGGTGAGTTCCAACTCACCGATGGTCACCGTCCCTGACGTCGGCCTCTCCAGCGCGGTGAGGCATCGCATGAGCGTGGTCTTGCCTGCTCCCGAGCGGCCCAAGATGCCGAAGATCTGGCCGGAATCGATGCGCAGGGAGACGTCGTCCACGGCCGTGACGGTGCTGGCAGCGGAGGAGTAAACCTTCGTCAGGGAGGTGACCTCGATCACGTCAGCGTCACTTCGCCGGAAGGACGGACCCCTTGAAGGTGTCCGTGATGAACTTCTGGATCTGCGGGCTGGTCAGTGCCTCGTTGAGCTTCTTCACACGAGGATCATCCTTCAGCGTCGCCTTGACCGCCACCACGTTCGCGTACGGGTTGTTGTCGGCCGACTCCAGCGCCAGCGCGTCGGTGGTCGGCACGAGGCCCGCTTCGATGGCGTAGTTCCCATTGATGATCGACAAGGTGACCTTCGGGTCGGACAGCGTCGCGGCCAACTGCGGACGATCGATCTTCAGCCACGAGAGGTTCTTCGGGTTGCCCGTCACGTTCTTCTCCGGGGTGATCTGGCTGTAGTCGAGCCCGGGCTGGTCCGGCTTGACGTCGAGAGTGATGAGGCCCGCCTGCGCGAGAAGGAACAGGGCGCGGGCCTGGTTGGTGGCGTCGGCAGGAATCGCGACGACAGCCCCGTCCGGGACGGTGTCCAGCTTCACCTTCTTGGAGTACAGGCCCAGCGGCTCCACGTGAACGGGCGACAACGCCACCAGGTCAGAGCCCGTGTGCTTGGCGTTCCAGTCAGTCAAGTAGGGGACGTGTTGGAAGAAGTTGGCGTCCAGGTCGCCGCTCTCGACGAGCTGGTTGGGGTCGATGTCACCGGAGATCTCGGTGATGTCCAGCTTCACGTCGCCGAGAAGCCCCTCCTTTTGCGCTTCCTTCAGCAGCAGCGAGTGGGGCGTGACGTCGGCCATGATGCGCAGCGGCTTCGACGTATCGGGGGTGCTGGTGCTCCCGGAGTTGGCCGCACCGCAGCCGGTCAACACGAGTCCCGTCGCGAGAAGGGCTGCCGTGGTGGTGATCAAACGTCGAAACATGGATTTTCCTCAGTATGCGTGGTGGGCATGTGACAAGGCCGACAGCACGGGACCGCGAGCGAAAGCTGGCAGATGTGTGAGGTGTCCAGAATCGCTCGACCCTCCCGGGGAGCGACCGGAACCGTGCCGTCAGGCCGACATTCGCCGACAGCACTGGGGCATCATCATGACGCAGTGCGTCGTGGCGATGATGTGACCCATGCCCTGCACCTTAGGGCATTTTCGCCCCCACCGGCGACCACTGGGTCAGCGATGGACGCGACCTACTATGGAAGGCACACGAGGGGAGGTCACGTGCACGAACCAGGCTGGTATCCCGACCCTGCGGGCGCGCCGGGGCGTTTCCGCTGGTGGGACGGTCAATCGTGGACGCAGGAGGTGCGTGACGCTCCGGGCGATTTGGACGCTCTCCTCAACGGTGCCGACGCCCAGCCACCGCGGAGTTCGGCTCGCGCGCTGGGCTACGGGACTCTCGCGATCGCGCTCGTGGTGGTGATTACCGGGCTCGCGGCCGCGACAGACGCCTCGTTCGGTCGAGGCACGCCGCTCCCCCTGGCCGCACAGCCTCGCGGCATGTCGGACGGTTCGGGCAGGCCCGTCGCCACGTCCCCGGCTCCCACAGCACCCGCGGAGCCGTCGTCCCCCGCTTCGGCGACGTCCCACCCGTCTCCCTCCGCGTCCACCCGAGTCCGTGCTTCGGATTCCTCGGCTGTTCCCGCACCCGGGTGCGCTGGGGTGCGTCCTGATGCGGCGACGCTGTCCGATGGGGTCGTAACGGTGCAGGTTGAGGGCCGTTGGACGCGCGATGGCGCACCCGACTGGCTGACCTGCGGCCAGGGGGGTCGGCTTCTGGCTGGCGATGGCACAGCCCAGCTGTGGGTCGGCAGGGCGGCCTCCGGCGGCACGAGTCCTCTCGATGCCACCTGCGCCAACGTGTTCGACCAGACGTTGTCGGAGATCGGCACCTTCCGCACGCTGTCCTCGACAACGACCGATGTGACGGTCGCGGGTCGCCCGGCCTGCCATCTCGTGGCTACCACGGGTGGCGGACAAGAGCCGACGTTCCAGGTCACGTTGACCGCCGTCGCCACCGGGGGCGATTCGATGAGCGTCATCGTGGGCCTCGCCGAAACCGACGACGGTGAAGGCATGCGCACCACTGAGGCAGCGCTCCGGACGCTTGCGGCGCGCTCCTAGTCGGGGAGGCGTCGGGCATGAGACCCTCGCCGAGGAACCGACCTCTCGATCACGAAGGAGCCTTCATGGATGGCATTGATCCCACTGTTCCCCCTAGCGGCACTGGCTGCGAGGAATGCCTGCGCGAGGGTGGGTGGTGGTTCCACCTGCGCCGGTGCGCACAATGCGGTCACGTCGGCTGCTGCGACAGTTCGCCGTCGCAGCACGCGACCGCCCACTACCGAGCCACCGGACACCCGTTCATCCAGAGTTTCGAACCGGGCGAAGACTGGTTCTACCACTACCCGCGCGATGCCATGTATGAGGGGCCAGTGCTCGCAGCCCCCGACAGCCGCCCCGCCGACCAGCCTGCGCCCGGCCCTGCTGGTCGCGTCCCGCCGAACTGGACGAGCCTGCTCCACGGCTGAGCAGACACCATCGTGACAGTCAGAAGGCCAGGCCCTCATGGGCCTGGCCTTCTGCGTGGCTCCCCCGACTGGACTCGAACCAGTAACCCTCTGATTAACAGTCAGATGCTCTGCCAATTGAGCTACAGGGGATCGCTCGACGCGAGAAGAAACTCTAGCAAACCCTCAGCTAGAACGCATACTCGGCCCGTAGACGTGCCAACTCGGTTTCCGCGAAGGCCAACGTCTCGTCGTCCATCCGGGTTCCCCTGGCTGGGTGGGCGGTCCACATGACTCGCTGCTGGGGATCCATCAAGTTTCGGCGCGCGGTGATCGTGACGTGCCGCCCGGGGAAGGGCGTCACGACCTGCTGGAGCAAGAACGTGGACTCCACGCGCTCGCGGAACGCCTCGGGGAAGCTCTGCGGGTCGGTGAGATGTTCCTCGCTCACCTCACCGGTCGACATGCGCTCCCAGCGCAGGTTTCCTTGGTCGGTATACCCGCCGTGGAGGATGTCGTGCCAGCCCACCTCCTCGCACTCCCCCTCGCCGCCAGCGACGAGCATGCGGTCGGGGAGGGCGACCAGATAACCGTCACTGGTCGCGGCCCAGGCCAGGATCCGCACAGCACCGCCCACATGCTGGCTGACGGTGGCAGCAAGCGCGTCGGGAACCTTGCCTTTACGGGAGAACAGCTTCACAGCGTCCATTGTGCCTGACCCGGAATCGCCTAAGCCGCGTGGGCAATCGCGCTCACGCCCCGCACGGCCTCCAGGGCGGCCTGCTCGTAGCGCCGCACGGTGGAGGCGCTACACCGCAACACCGCAGCGATCTCTGAGGTGGAATGTGCCGGGGTGCCCGCAAGCCCATGACGCAGGATCAGGATCCGCCGATGCAGGGGCGACAGCCCTGCCAGCATCGCAGAGACATCCGGGGCATCTGCATCGTCAGGAGCCGCGGCGGGCACCGCGCACTCATGCTCGGGCGTGAGACGGCAGGCGGGCCGAAACCCGAGCAAAGAGCGGACCACCGTCACCGACTCGCCCACCTGCGCCGCCACCTCCTCGACTTTGGGCGCACGGGCCAAGTCACCGGCCAAGGCATCACGCATAGCGACCGCACGCCGCCATTGCCGGGCACGCCGAGGAGGGATACCCAACGAGCCATGCGCCGTCACCGCCTCGTCCCAGGCCCGCATCCTGATCCACGGGATCGCGCAACTGGCGAACGAGCCCCGCGAAGGATCGAACCGTTGCGCCGCCTCCACTAACCCCACACGGCCCTCCTGGATGAGTTCTTCGCGGTCGAGGCCGGTAGCGCGAGCGATGGGCGCGACCACGAATCCGACCAGCGCCAGGTTGCGCTCCACAAGGTCGAAGAAAGCCTGCCTGCCCTGCTCGGCCACCCGCACCAACTCCCCCACCGTGGCGTCTACGGGCGCCGTGATCGCCCCGGCGAGCGCGGCCTCGGCCGCCAATCCTGCTTCACTACGCCGAGCGAGGTCGGCTTCTTCCTGCCTGCTCAGCATGGTCTGCTTGGCCACCGTGGTCGTGGCACCAGGTTGCGATGTCGTCATAGCGGCAGCCTGGTCGCGCACAAAGCCCGGGAGGACCCCTGAACCCGCTTTCCCCAGTCCGCACCTGGACAACACCGAGAGCGCGAAAGGGGTTGCCTCAGGCGGGTTCCCCGACCGCCATCGCTTGCAGGGTGCGGCGGCGCGTCTCCAGTTCAAGCAGTTGGGCAAACATTCTGTTGTAGGCAGCCTGCTCCTCGATCGGATTCGTGCGCTGCAACCGAGACTTCAGATCGCCGATCTCCCGCAGCACGCGCGCCAGCCGCAACCGCGCCGCATACTCCCGCGCGTACGTGGCGTTCGGCTCAGCCAGCAAGGGCTCCACGGACAAGGCGACCGCCAATTGCGCAGCCACCGGGTCAGCAAGAGCCGAAACGACGCGCTGGGCAAACCCGGCCTCACCTCGCGGCGTGGCCGCCAACGTCTCAAACACCAGTCGGTAGGCGGGGTGGAAGAAATCATCCGCCTCGATACCGCCCCAGTCCGGCGGGAACAGGCCCGGCTGCTGCAGCACAACCTTCAACACTCCCCGCTCGGTCGCCAGCCGACGATCCCCCGGATCGGGGAGCGGCACCATCGCTGGCTGGTCGGGAGCGTGCTGGCCGGGAGCATGCTGTTCGGTGGGTGTGGGCGGGCCGGACGGACGCGCATCCGGGGCGGTCTTGCGACGGTTCGCTCGCTGCACCTCGCCGCGCACCTCGTCGGGGTTCATCCCCACGAGACCGGCCAGTTCCCGGATGTAGCCCGACACCAGCGCCACGTCGCGCACGCTAGCAACCAGGGGCGCAGCCGCCCGGACGGCGGCCAGGCGTCCGTCGGCCCGATCCAGATCGAAGCGCTCCAGCGTGTTCTTCATCACATACCGGTACAGGGGAATGCGACGAGCAACCAGTTCGCGCACGGCAGCGTCACCGCCGCTCATGCGCAGTTCGCACGGATCCATGCCGCCCGGCTCGATCGCCACATAGGTCTGTGCCGAGAAGGTGGCATCAGAGGAAAACACCTTCAGGGCCGCAGCCTGGCCCGCAGCGTCACCGTCGAAGGTGAACACCACCTCTCCGGCGAGCGCGTCGCTGGTCATGAGACGGGCGATCATCCTGCTGTGGTCTGAGCCAAAGGCCGTGCCACACGACGCCACCGCCGTGTCCACGCCAGCAATGTGGCAGGCCATCACGTCGGTGTAGCCCTCGACAACCACGGCCTGGTTCTTCTTCCCGATGGGTTGCCGTGCCAGATCGAGCCCGTACAACACGTGACTCTTCTTGTAGACCAGGGTCTCGGGAGTGTTGAGGTACTTGGCTGGCATCCGGTCATCGTCGAAGATCCGGCGCGCCCCGAACCCCAACGTCGAGCGCCCTGCGTCCCTGATCGGCCACACCAGGCGCCCCTGGAAGAAGTCCCAGCCCGCTTCGCGCACCAGCCCCGCCTTCACCAGGTCGTCCTTGGTGAACTTCTTCTCCAGCAGGTAGTTGAGCAGTTCACGCCCCCCACGAGGGGCGAACCCGATACCGAAGTGTTCGGCGTGCTCACGGGTGAAGCCCCGCTGATCCAAGAACACGCGCCCCTCCACAGCGTCGGGGCTGCTCAACTGCCGAGCGAAGAACTCGGCGGCGAGCTGGTTGGCCTCCAAGACGCGCATCCGCAGCCCCGGCTCGTGCCGAGGCGCTCCGTCACCCTCGGTGTAGCGCAATTGCAGGCCCACCCGGTCAGCGAGATACTCCACCGCCTCGGTGAAACCCATGTTGTTGATCTTTTGGACGAAGCTGATGACGTCCCCGCCCTCGCCGCACCCAAAGCAGTAGTAGAAACCCTTGGAGGGCGTGACGCGGAAGCTGGGGGTCTTCTCGTCGTGGAAGGGACACAGCCCCACCAACGCTCCGCCGCCCGCTGGACGCAACTGGACCGACGCTCCGACGACGTCCTCGATCCGGGACCGCTCACGGACCGTCTCCAAGTCCTCGGGATGGATCAGGCCGGCCATGCCCGGCAGTGTAGTCGCGCGGCGGCGTCGGACGTGGTCGGCTCAGGCACCCCGGCCGATACCCGCGGGAAGCCGGTCAGGATCCCAGCCCAAGAGATGCTCGGCGGTGTCGAAGGCGAACCGGTCCGTCATCCCGCCTACGTAGGTGACGGCCGTCACGATCGGGTCGGCCTGCGCGTCGTGGCGGTAGTCGGGCGGCATCGCCTCGGGATGTTCCGCGTAGTACTCGACCAGCCCCCGCAGGACGCCGATGACCGCATTGGACTGCGCCACGGAATCAGGACGCGTGTAGATGCGCTCGTAGTTGAACCGGCGCATCGCGGCCAGCGCCGCCCCAGCGTCGGCATCCATCCCGACCACGCCCGTCTCGGCGACGGTGGTGATGATCGACCGGATGAAGGCGGCCAACTGCTCACGCCGTGTCGCCCCGACAACCTCGGTGATCTCGGGAGGCAGATCGTCGAGTTCGATGATGCCCGCGTGTACGGCGTCTTCGAGATCGTGGGCGCAATAGGCGATGCGGTCAGCCCAGCTCACCAACTCGCCTTCGATGCTGCCCGGGGCAGGCCTCGACCAGGAGTGGTTGCGGATGCCGTCGAGGGTTTCGCGGCACAAGTTCAAGGGCGCGAGCACGACGTCTGCGCCCCAAGGGCCGTGGTCATAGCCGCCGGGAAGGAACGCGTCGAAGGCGTCCTCGGAGGCATGTCCACCCGGGCCGTGGCCGCAGTCGTGCCCCAGTGCCATGGCGTCAGCCAAAGTGACGTTCACGCCAACGCCTCGGGCCAGCGAAATCGCTACCTGGGCCACTTCAAGGGCATGCGTCAGGCGGGTGCGCTGATGGTCGGTCGGATAGACGACGACCTGCGTCTTGCCCGCAAGTCGACGAAAGGCAGGCGAATGGACGATGCGGTCCCGGTCGCGCTCGAAGCACGTCCGCTCGATGTCGGGCTCCTCAGGGCGGGCCCGGTTGCCCGCACCGACCGCAAAGGACGCTTCCGGGACGAGGATCTGACGCTCCCGCGCCTCGCGCGCTTCCCGTCCGATGGGTGCACCGAGGCGGACGCGCGCGGATGAGTCCGCGTGCGCGACGACGACGTCACCGGTTTGATGCCCGCGCATGGTCGTCGCCCAGGCCACCGTGCGGGGGTTCAAGGCATCGCTCATGCAGCCATTGTGGCCGGTTCCCTATGCTGGTTTCACCGACGTGAGGAATGGACACCATGAGCGATCCCAACCCGAGCCCCAAGAATCCCCTGCCGCCGGAGCCGGGCGCACAGCAGTGGCCTGCCTCCTCCGAGGGAACGAGAACCCAGCCCGACTACGGTCAGTCGCCCTACGCCCCCCAGGCGACCCCCGAGTCACAGCAGCCCTACGGAGCGCCGCCGCAGGGTTACCCCGACCCCAACCAGCCCTACGGGACGCCCGCGCAGAGCTACCCCGATCAGCCCTATGGCAGCCAGCCCTATGGCGGGCCCGCCCAGGGCTACTCCTACGGATATGGAGCACAGGAACCGCAGTCGGGCTACCCCGGACAAAGCTACGACGGGGGGTACGCGCCGCAGACCTATCCGCAGCAGAGCTACGCCCCGACCTATCCCGGGCAGGGCTACCCGCCCGTCGGGTCAACGCGTCCAGAGAACAAGCCGACGCTGGGCATCATCGGGTTCGCGGGAGTCGCCGTGTTCACCGTCGTGCTGGTCGTGACCAGCGCGCTCATGGGGCATGCCATCGGCGCTTTCGTGCAGACCAACGGCATCGAAGTTCTGGAGAATGCCGACTCCACCAACCCCCTGTTCGTGGCATTGGCCCAAAGCATCCAAGGGGTCAGCTACCTCGCGACCTTCTCGGTCTTCGCCGGGATCGCGGCCTGGATCACGAGCATCGTGGCGTTCGCCCGCCGGGCAGGCCGCAAGTACGCCGTCGGCGGCATCCTGCTGGGCATCGCCGCACCGATCATCGCCATCCTCACGATCGGGTTCGTGCTCGCGCCCTACATCCAGCCCTAAGGCAACACACGGCAGCCAAATCCCCGGTGCCGAGCTAGCCCCCCGACACGTCGGACTCGGCGTCGGAGAGGTCCGCGTCGCCCACCTCGCGGCTGTCGAGCCAGCCGTAGGGAAGGGTGACCTGAGCCCGTGACGTCCCCTGTCGCCCACGCGGCTTACCCAACTCGTCGGCCGGCAGCGTGGCGTCGGGATCCAAGCGCCCGAGCAAGTCGTCGAGTTCGGCAAAGCTGGAGACCGTCGACAAGCCGCGACGCACTTCCCCACCGACGGGGAACCCCTTGAAGTACCACGCCATGTGCTTGCGCAGGTCAATCAGCCCCCACCGTTCGCCATGAAGGCCGGCCAGGAGTTCTGCGTGACGCCGCAGCATCGCGGCCACCTCACCCAACGTGGGATACGGCCGCGGATCGAGCCCGGCGAAGGCGCGCGCCAGGTCGGCGAACAGCCACGGACGCCCCAGGCATCCGCGGCCCACCACGACCCCGGCGGCGCCAGTCTGGGCGATCATGTCCGTCGCGTCGCTGGCCTCCCAGATGTCCCCGTTGCCGAGAACGGGAATGTCCACCGCCTCCACCAGTTCGGCGATCCTGTCCCAATGCGCGTGGCCCGCGTAGGCCTCTTGTACGGTGCGGGCATGCAGCGCGATCGCGGCGACACCTGCGTCTTGGGCGATGCGTCCGGCGTCGAGGAAGGTCTCGTGGTCAGCGTCGATGCCGATCCTCGTCTTGATGGTCACCGGAACCCCGTAGGCGTCCGCTGCAGCCACGGTGGCGCGCAGGATCGCCGCGAGCCGGTCCGTCTTCCAGGGCAGGACGCCACCGCCGCCCTTGCGAGTCACCTTCGGGACGGGGCAGCCCAGGTTCAGGTCAATGTGGTGGACCCCCAGTTCTTCGCACACGATCCGCGTGCCGCGCGCCATCACCTCCGGATCGACGCCGTACAACTGCACCGAGCGGACGGTCTCCCCTGGCGCGAACGCCAGCATGTCGAAGGTCTTGGGGTTGCGCTCGACGATCCCCCGCGAGGTAATCATCTCGCAGACGTACAACCCGGCGCCCTGCTCAAGGCACAACTGGCGATAGGCGGGGTTGGTGATGCCAGCCATCGGGGCCAACACCACCGGGGTGGCAACCTCGACGGTTCCCCCCGAAGGGGCGCGAAGACTCAGCGGCGGGTAAAGGGGCACGTCGGCGGATTCTACCTTCGGGGTCGTGTCGCATGCGCCGCGCGGGTCCGCTAGCGTCGTCAGGCAAGCAACAACGAGCGTCCGCACGCAACGTCAGGAGGAGCGAATGGGCCTGGTGGATCACGCGATCTGGTGGCAGGTCTATCCCCTTGGAGCGCTCGGCGCCCCCGTCCTGGAGCGAGAGGACGGGCTCCATCACCGGCTTGAGCGGCTGGAGCCATGGCTGGACTACGTCGTCGAGATGGGCTGCTCGGGCCTGCTCCTGGGCCCCATCTTCGCCTCCACCGCACACGGCTACGACACCATCGACCATGGGCGCATCGATCCGCGTTTGGGCGACGACGCAGACTTCGACCGTCTCGTGCAGGCCTGCCGGGAGCGGGGCCTAGTGCTCATGTTGGATGGCGTGTTCAACCATGTGGGCGTGGAGCACCCCCTCGTGGCGGCGAACAGCCCCATGCTCAAACATCAAGGCGACGCCCTGGCGGTGTGGGAGGGGCACGACGGCCTGGTCGAACTCGACCACACCCGCCCCGACGTTGCCGACTTCGTCACCGACATCATGCTGCACTGGCTGCGACGCGGGATCAGCGGCTGGCGTCTCGACGTCGCCTACGCCGTCCCGCCAGCGTTTTGGGCGGAGGTCACGACGCGGGTGCGTGGCGAGTTCCCCAAGGCCACCTTCCTCGGTGAGGTCATCCACGGCGACTACGCGACCCTGGCACGGGAGGGTCACCTGGACTCGATCACCGCCTACGAGTTGTGGAAGGGGATCTGGAGTTCCCTGCAGGCCGAGAACTTCTGGGAGTTGGCCCACGCGCTGACCCGCCACGCGGAGTTCAGCGCCTCGGTCGTGCTCAACACCTTCGTCGGGAACCACGACGTGGACCGCATCGCCTCCCTCGTCGGGGAGGAGCGGGCTCCGCTGACCGCAGCGATCCTCTTCACCGTTCCCGGCATGCCCAGCGTGTACTACGGCGACGAGCAGGGGTTCACCGGGGTTCGCGGGGAGGGCTATCACGCGGACTTCCCCATCCGTCCGCCGCTGCCCGCCACACCAGGCGATCTCGCTCCTCAGGGTGCATGGCTGAAGGAGATCTACACCGCCCTGATCGGCCTTCGTCGTCGGCACCCGTGGCTCACCCGAGCCGCCGTGCAGGTGACGGGCAAGGACAACACGTGGATCACCTACCGCGCCACGAGTGGGGACGCCTGGCTTGAGGTACGCCTCGTTCTTTCCCCCACAGCCCAGGTCACGATTACCTGCTCCGACCAGGAACGGTGGTCCTGGCCGAACACCTAGGTCGGCGCTCGCCGTGGTACGGCGCTGCCCCCGGCCGATGACGACCGGGGGCAGCGCTGGACGCCAGGCTTAAGCGCCGAGCAGGCGCGCAGCCAGGTAGGACGCCACCTGATCCAGTGCGACGCGCTCTTGCGCCATGGTGTCGCGCTCGCGGATCGTGACGGCATCATCCTCAAGCGTGTCGAAATCGACGGTGACGCAGAACGGGGTGCCGATCTCGTCTTGGCGACGGTAGCGGCGACCGATGGCCTGGGCGTCGTCGAACTCAATGTTCCAGTGCTTGCGCAGTTCGGCAGCCAGATCCCGGGCCTTCGGGGAGAGGGCCTCGTTGCGCGAGAGCGGCAAGACAGCAGCCTTGACCGGCGCGAGTCGCCGATCAAGCTTGAGCACCGTGCGCTTGTCGACGCCGCCCTTCGCGTTGGGGGCCTCGTCCTCGGTGTAGGCCTCGACCAGGAAGGCCATCAGCGAGCGCGTCAGGCCCGCTGCAGGCTCGATTACGTACGGCAGGTAGCGTTCGCCCTTGGCCTGGTCGAAGTAGGACAGGTCCTCCCCGGAGTGCTTGCTGTGCGTTCCCAGGTCGAAGTCGGTGCGGTTGGCCACACCCTCCAACTCGCCCCAGCCGTCCCCGCCCGCGAATCCGAAGTCGTACTCGATATCGACGGTCCGCTTGGAGTAGTGCGACAGCTTTTCCTTCGGGTGCTCGTACAAGCGCAGGTGCTCGGGGTCGATGCCCAGGTCGACGTACCAGTCGTGGCGCTGGTCGATCCAGTGCTGATGCCATTCCTCATCGGTGCCCGGCTCGACGAAGAACTCCATCTCCATCTGCTCGAACTCGCGGGTACGGAAGATGAAGTTGCCCGGTGTGATCTCGTTGCGGAAGCTCTTGCCCACCTGGCCGATGCCGAAGGGGACCTTCATCCGTGACGTCTGCTGGACGTGCTCGAAGTTCACGAAGATGCCTTGGGCCGTTTCCGGGCGCAGGTAATGCAGCCCCGACTCGTCCTTGATGACGCCCAGGTGCGTCTCCAGCATCATGTTGAAGTCGCGCGGCTCGGTGAACTGGCCCAGCGTCCCGCACTCGGGGCAGTTGATCTCTTCCAAACCGGTGGGTTTGCGGCCCTTCTTGAACTCGAAGGCCTCTTCGAGTTGATCCGCGCGGAATCGCTTGTGGCAGTGCAGGCATTCGGTGAGCGGGTCCGAGAAGACGCCGACGTGACCCGAGGCCACCCACACCTGCCGGGGCAAGATGATGGAGGAATCCAGGCCGACCACGTCGGGGCGCTGCTGGACGACGGCCTTCCACCATTGACGCTTGATGTTCTCTTTCAGTTCCACGCCGTAGGGGCCGTAGTCCCACGCCGCTCGGGTGCCGCCATAGATGTCGCCTGAGGGGTAGACGAAGCCGCGGCGCTTCGTGAGGCTGATGACGTTGTCGAGCTTGCTGGCCATGTGACCTGGTGCCTCCTAGTCGGCGGGGGGTGCCCGGCCGGCATCCCCTGTGAATCTGTCGGCCAATCGTATCGGCTCCCCGCCCTGCCTCCGCACCGTCGTCCCGACCCCACGCCCCGCCATTCTGAGAACACTCGCCATTTTCTCAGGGTTCATTTAGGATCGGGGTATGCCCGTCACCCCCCTGCGCGACACCGACCTCCCCCGCCTCGAACGCTGCCTGAGCCTGGCCGAAGAAGCCCTCGCCGCTGGCGATCAGCCGTTCGGCTCCGTGCTGGTGGACGCTGACGGCAAGGAGGTCTACGCCGAGCGGAACCGGATCGCGAACGGCGACGACACGCAGCACCCCGAACTCAACCTGGCCCGGTGGGCCGCGCACCACATGGCACCCGCCGAGCGAGCGCGCACCACGGTCTACACCTCCAGCGAGCATTGCCCCATGTGTGCCGCCGCCCACGGTTGGGTCGGCCTGGGACGAATCGTCTACGCCTCCTCCTCCGAGCAGTTGCACGGCTGGCTCCGTGGGTTCGGCCTCGCCGCCGGACGCGTGGCGCCGCTGCCCATCGAGACGGTGGTGCCGGACGCGCTGGTGTGCGGGCCCGCTCCCCAGCTAGCCGACCGCGTGCGTAGCCTGCACGCCCGCTACTACGACGCGCACGCCTGAGCGGCGCTCCCCCACGGCGTCAGTGCGAAGGGAGGTCTCATCGCCCACCCGGCACGGTGAAGCCGACCTCGTCTGGCCTTGCCCAGGCGCTGGGTTCGTCCAGCGCCCGGTTGAGGACGGGCATCAGCAGCATTTTCGCTTCGTAGCCGTGGAACGCCCGGCGGTAGGAGCCAACGTCGTCCCAGCCTGACGCCAGGGCAAGCAGTTCGGGTTCGTCCAGGTTGACCACCACCTCGGCGAAGCGGCATCCGCGGCACGCAGCGAACCAGGCAGCGGCCTGCTCGGCTTGGGCCACGAAGGCTTCCTGCTCGGGTACCGGGACACGAAACCTGCTGAAGGCGAGCATGCGCCTCACCCTAACGGCACCCAGGTACGCTGGCGGTTCAAGGAGGACCCATGACCAGCACACCCCAGCGGCGGACCCGGCAGGGGGCCACGATCGCTGCCACGCTGGCGGACCTGGACGAGTTCAAGACCGCTCAAGACATCCACGATCTGCTGCGTTCCCGCGGGGAGAAGATCGGCCTCGCGACCGTGTACCGACACCTGCAGTCCATGACGGATGCCGGCGAGGTGGACGTCATCCGCACCCCCGACGGGCAGGCGTCCTATCGCGGCTGCGGAGAAGCCACCCACGATCATCACCATCATCTGATCTGCCGCCAGTGTGGCCGCACCGTCGAACTCGAACTCGACGGCATCGAAGATCTGCTCAGCCGGGTGGCGGGCGAGCATGGCTACTCCGAGGTGGAGCATTCCATCGAGTTGCGTGGGTTGTGTCCTGCGTGCAGCCTGGTCTGATGCCTACTTACCGTGACGAGGGGGTGGTGCTGCGCACCCACAAGCTGGGCGAAGCAGATCGCATCGTCACGCTCTTGTCGCGACGCCACGGCAAGGTGCGGGCCGTCGCCCGCGGCGTCCGCCGTACCTCGTCGAAGTTCGGGGCCCGTCTGGAGCCGTTCAGCCATGTCGACCTGCAGTTCGCCACGGGCAAGACCTTGGATGTGATCACCGAGGCGGTCACCCTCCATGCCTGGTCGGAGCCGCTGTGCACCGACTATGCCCGCTACACGGTCGGTCAGGTGATGCTGGAGACCGCTGATCGTCTGGTCAGTATCGAGAACGAACCCGCCCCGCCGCAGTTCCGGCTGCTCGCCGGGGGGTTGCACGCCCTGACCCGGGGCACCAACGACGGGGAGCGCCCCGCGACGATGGTGATGGACTCCTACCTGCTGCGGGCCCTCGCCACGGCGGGGTTCGCCCCCAGTCTGAGCGAATGCACCACCTGTGGGGAGCCGGGCCCGCACTCGGCCTTCTCGCCCGCTGCCGGTGGCGCCGTGTGCCGCCACTGCCGCCCACCGGGAACCCCGCTGGTGAGCCCGGAGACGTTGACGTACCTGGCTGCCTTGCTGGCCGGGGATTGGCCCGCCATGCGCGAGATCGACTCCGCGACGCAGCGCCGTGCCTCCGGGCTGATCGCCGCATTCGCCAGTTGGCATCTGGAGCGCGGCCTGCGCACGCTCGAACACGTCGCCCGCTGACGTAGCAGGGCGGCCTCCGGCATCACCCGCGCGGTGCCGCGATCTGCGCCGCCAAGTGCCCGGCCCCGTACCCGTTATCGATGTTCACCACACCGACGCCCGGGGCGCACGCATTGAGCATCGTCAGCAGCGGCGCCAGACCCGAGAACGCGGCCCCGTAGCCCACCGAGGTGGGCACGGCGATCACGGGACACGACACCAGCCCGGCAATCAGCCCGGGCAGCGCCCCATCCATGCCCGCGACGACGACGATGACGCCCGCCGCGCGAAAGGCGTCGAGTTTGGCAAGCGTGCGATGCAGGCCCGCGATCCCCACGTCGACGACCAACTCGGCTCGCCGCCCCAAATGGCGGGCGGTGACCAGCGCCTCGCGGGCCACCGGGAGGTCCGAGGTTCCCGCGCACGCGATGAGGACCGATTCGCCGCTCGGTGCTGGCATACGAGGCGGCCACACCAGGGCACGCGCCACCGGGTCATGAAAGGCGTCGGGCAAGACAGCGAGCACCGCGGCGGCCTTGGCTTCGTCGGCTCGTGTGAAGATCGTCGTCACGTCAGGGCGTCGGGCGATGCGCTCGGCGATGGCGGCTACCTGGTCGACCGACTTGCCCTCGCAATAGATCGCCTCGGGGTATCCGCGGCGCGCCCCCCGGTCGAGGTCGAGTTCGGCGATGTCGTCGTCAGCCACGTCGCGTCAGCACCTGCAGCGTGAAGGCCCCCGATTGCAGCCCGGCGAGGTCGAGGGCCACGTAGGCGAACCCTGCCGCCTTGATTGCCCGCACCACGTCCTCTCGGACGCCGTCCGACACGAGGGTGCCCAGATCGGATGGGGCGACCTCGATGCGCGCGATGTCCCCATGGTGACGGACGCGTGAGTCCTCAATACCGACCGCCCGTAGCGCCTTCTCCGCTGCTTCGACCTGGGCGAGCTTCTCGGGAGTGACCTGCTGACCGTGCGGGATCCGGGAGGCCAGGCACGGAGCAGCGGGCTTGTCGGCGGAGCGCAACCCCAACGCGCGCGCGAGCGCCCGCACGCGGGCCTTGGTCAGCCCCGCTTGGGCCAAGGGACGCAGGACCTGGTGCTGGGTTGCCGCCACAGCACCGGGACGATCGATCCGGATCGCATCGTCGGCGTTCTCGCCGTAGGCGACGTGCGTGAGTCCCTCCCGCTGGGCGATGTCGTCGCCGATGCGCGTGAACAGTTCGTCCTTGCAGTGGAAGCAGCGATCCGCGCCGTTCGCCCGGTATTCGGGCTTGTCACCCTCACGTGTGGGGAACTCGACAAGCCGTGACCCGATCATGGCGGCCCCCTCGCGAGCCTCCTGGGCTTCGTCGGCTGCCAGGGACGGTGAGACACCCATCAGCGCGACGACGCGATCTGGGCCCAGCGCAAGGACGGCCACCGCCAGGAGGGTCGCGGAGTCCACACCGCCGGAATAGGCGACGCCGAGGCGTCCCGTCGCTGGCAGGCAGGCCGCCACCGCGAGAGCGTCCGCGCGTGCCTGGCCGCTGAGGTCTTCCCACACGTCGGCCGCCTCGATGGATGACGTCGTCACGGCACTCCTCTCCTCGTGCGCCACCTTAGTCGCGGACCATCACCCCATCACGGCGTGTTGCCGCCGGGTGTTGCCACCCGTTGCCAGGCGCGAGGTCACTCCTCGGCGTCGAGGCCTGCAGGCAGGGGCTGCCCGTGGAGCAGTCCCGCGGCAGCGATCGCGGCTACCGCTCGCTGCGCGAGGTCGTACTCGGTGTACTGCAGTCGGGCGGCTGCCGCAGCGAGGGAGTCGAACTCGGGTTCGGCGTGCAGTATGACGCCGTCGAGGGATCCGACTTTGACCGTGATCAGCTCCCCCACGACCTCCACTCGCGTCCAGTGCCGCTGCGCGACCGTCCGGGAGACGGGCGTGGCGCGCACGCCCAGCGTGCTCGTGCGGGTCAGTGTCACGCTCGTGACGGCCTGCAGGAGCGGCTCCGGGGCGAGGGCATGCAGGGTGAAGCCGGGGCGCCCCTTCTTCATCAAGATCGGAACCAGCCAGGCGTCCACCGCGCCCGCATCGATCAGCGCGTCCAGCACCCCGGGCCACAGCCGCGGATCGAAATCATCGACGTTGGCACGCAGTTCACTCAGGTCCCTCCCGGGGTGATCGCTCGCCGCAATCCTGCCCCGATCAGCGATCGGCGCACGGCCAGGCGCGGCCGACGGGTGGGCGGCGGCGGGCTCGGGAGGCCCGTCCTCGAGGGGCTGGCCCACGACGACCCGGACGACGTTGGGCCACCCGACGAAGTCCTTCCCCCCGGCGCCCACGCCAACTCCGGTGACGGTGAACGCCGGCAACGGACCGCAGGTGTCCGCCAGGGCGCGCACGAGTGCCAGGCCCGTCGGAGTGGCAAGTTCCCCCACGCTCCCCTGCGTCGTCACCACTGCCGGGGTGTCGTGGTCGCTTCCATGTCCGTGGTGGTGGTGCTCGCCGTGGTGGTGCTCGTGCTCGTGCTCGTGCTCGTGCTCGTGCTCGTGCTCGTGCTCGTGCTCGTGCTCGTGCTCGTGACCACCATCGTGGGTGTGTCCATGGCTGTGGTTCGCGTCACGTTCGGGGGTGGCATAGACCTGCCAGCCGATCGCCAACTCGGCGACGGCGGGGACGGGAACGGGAATGTCGCCGTGCGCGGCACGCACCCGGCCCGCGCCCAGGCGCACCGGCGAGGCGGTGACTGCCGTGACGCCGAGTGTCCGCAACGCTTCGCACGTTCCGACGACGTCGGCCAGGGAATCGAGCGCCCCGACTTCGTGGAAGTGGACGTCATCTGGGCTGATGCCGTGGGCCCGGGCCTCGGCGTCGGCGAGCAGGCCGAACGCGTGCAGGGCACGCTCGCGCGTCGGTTCGGCGAGGTTCGCCGTGGTGAGGGTTGCGCGGATCGTCGCCCAGCGACGGTGCGGCGGATCCTCGACCAGAACCCGCACCCGTGCCTTGGTGGCCCGCTGGCCACCTCGGACCACAGCCTCAGCCTCCAAGCGCACCGATCCGGGGGCCACGGCCTCAATGGCGGCCTCGACTGCGGCGGCGTCCGCGCCCGCGTCGAGCAGCGAACCCAAGAGCATGTCACCGGCAACCCCGGCGGAAATGTCGAACCATGCGTGCATGCCCGCCATTGTCACCCAGAGCATGCGCCGCTCTCCCCCTCATCTGGCCGGTCTCCGCCAGTTGCCTCGCGCTACCCTTCATGCGTGACTCCCACGCCGCCCCGGCCCCATCCCAGCGGCGCCACTGCGCCGCGCATTCCGGCCAAGTTCCTGCCCCGCCACGTCGCCATCGTGATGGACGGCAACGGTCGCTGGGCGAAAGAACGGGGCCTGCCCCGCACCGATGGGCACGCGCGTGGCGAGGCCGCCCTGCTCGACACCATCCACGGGGCGGTCGAGTCGGGGGTGCGCTATCTCTCGGCCTACGCGTTCTCCACCGAAAACTGGAAGCGATCCCCCGATGAGGTCCGCTGGCTCATGGGGTTCAACCGTGATGTCATCCACCGCCGGCGCGCCGAACTCAACGACCTAGGCGTCAAGATCGTGTGGGCCGGACGCGCTCCCCGGTTGTGGAAGAGCGTCATCAACGAACTGAAAGTCGCCGAGAAGATGAGCGCCCACAACACGACGCTCACCTTGCAGTTCTGCGTCAACTACGGCGGTCGCGCAGAGATCGTCGACGCCGTTCGCGCGCTCGCCCGCGACGCTGCCGCCGGACGCATCGATCCGGACCGGATCAGCGAGAAATCCCTCGCCTCCCACCTGTACGCCCCCGAGGTCCCCGACGTCGACCTGTTCATCCGCAGTTCCGGTGAACAACGCACCTCCAACTTCCTTTTGTGGCAGATGGCCTACGCCGAGATGGTGTTCTTGGACCGGCTATGGCCCGACTTCGACCGCCGCGACCTATGGCAAGCCTTGGAGATGTACGCCCGCCGGGACCGCCGCTACGGCGGTGCGGTCCCCAATGAGGTGACGCCGTGATGCCCACCGGGCTTGAGACGTTCGTGGCCGACCTCGCCCGTGTTCAGCGGCGACTTACGGAACGACGATCTCACCCTCGACGCCTTCGTCGGGCAGGTCTACGACGCCATCGTTGAGGAGTCCTGGGGCCGGGACGTCCGTCCGTGTCCCGGGCACATCCACCCCAGTTGGCCGTCGGTGCGCGACGGTGAGCTGACGTGGTCGTGTCCCCTCAGCGACCCACTGTGCCCGGCTGACGCCGCGCCACCGGGTCAGTGCAGGGAGGCGTCCGGCGAGGTGAGGGACCACCTGTGGAACCGGACTCTGAGCCCCGACCGCGTTGGCGCGCACAGGTAGGGCCCAGCCACCAGGGCACGGGTCGCCTCAAGGGGGCACAGCCGAACAAAGCGGAAAGGCTCCTCTCCCACGCGGGCGCGCACGGTGAGCGCGTCCTCGCTGCGACTGGCACGGATCGTCACGCGGCGCCCCCTCCACTCGGGCACCGGGGCCGACGACCAATCGGACCGCCCCTGGGTGACCACCGCCCCCAGGTTTGGGGTACCGTCGGCGAACTCGACGCCCGCCTTCACCCAGTTCTCCGCGTCCGCGCGCACAAAGACGCCCGCCTGGTCGAACTGTTCCTCCAGCGTCAACGTGAACTCGACCTCGACCGCGCTGTCGGGCGGGAACGGCGCCACCAGCGCGTGTTCGCTGTCATGGATGAACCCATACGAGGTGATCCGCCAGGCGTCGGATCCCTCCACGGCCTCAACCACGAGGTCGTCGCCCTCCATGATTACTGCGCCAGGATCATGCGTCCAGGTGCCTTCGCTCCACTGCATGGCACCACCTTAGGAGTGGCACGCGGGAGCGATTGTCCCACCACTCGGACGCCCCGCGTACCACCCAGAGCTAGGCCTGCGCAGGGGCGCGCGTGACGATGACGGGGCAGGCCGCGTCGCGTAGCACTTCCTTGCTCGTCGAGCCCAGCAGCAGGCCGGTGAACCCACCGAGCCCGCGCGATCCGACCACGACCAGGGAGGCACCCTCGCTGGCCTCGACCAGGGCCGCCGACGGCCGTGCCTCGACGACATCAACGGTGATGGTCAATGCCGGGTACTGCTCCCGGTACGGGGCGACGATGTCGTCGATCCTTGCGGCCAACTTCTCGGTGTCGGGCAACGCCATCAGCGAGGAGACTCCCATGGGACCCACCATCCAGGGAGTGAGATCCCAGGCGTGGACCGCCTTGACGGGGACTTCCAGACGAAGAGCCTCCGTCACCGCGATCCGTAGCGCCGCCTCAGCCTCAGGCGAGTCGTCCAGGCCCACCACGACCGGACCACCCACGGTGGGCGCACCGTGATCGGTCACCACCGCGATCGGGCCATGACCGTAGGCGACGACGGCGTCGGCGGTGCCGCCCAAGGCCCGCACCTTCACCGGCGCATTGGCACCCCGTGCACCGACGACCACCAGATCAGCCACCTTCGAGGACTGCGCCAGCACGTAGGACGCCAACCCCTTGTCCAGCACCGTCTCGACGGTCAGGTCGGGGTGTTGGGAGTGAACCCGGTCAGCGACGGCCTGGAGACGCTCCTGTGCTTGGGTGCGTAAGTGCTCGGGGTAATCGCCGCGTCCCATGGCCTCAAAAAGCCGCGAACGGCTGGGGATCGGAACCTCAGGCAAGGCCAGCACCACGATCAGGCGCCGGTGAAGGCCAGCGGCCCGCTCAGCAGCCCAGTCAACGGCCCTGGTGGCTCGATCAGACAGGTCGGTACCCACGACGATGGCGCCCGTGGCATCGAATGAGATGGTCATCCTATGATCCCTTCTCCCAGGCGTCCGGCCGCCTCGTCGGGACCGGGCGCTTTCGGTTCATTCTACGTTGTCGACACTGGAATCGTGCCGGTTCCGCGTCAGGAAAGGCTCGCGACGCTTCACACGTCAGCGTGAGCCCAGGAGTCTCCCCGCGTCCGCAGCCACAGCAGGAGGGAGCGCGCGACAAGCCAAGCGCCGTAGGCGGCCCAGAGCCATGAGAGGCCGGCATGGTGCGTCCACACCGCGGCGACGAACGGCACGTACGCCAGTGTTGCCGCTGTCCCGGCCAGCGCGAGGAATCGTGCGTCGCCTGCACCGATGAGAACCCCGTCGAGTTGGAACGCCACTGCCCCGATGGGGGCCAGCACGGCCAACACGAGAATGGTCTCTTGGACCAGCGCTTGCACGGCGACGTCGGGGCTGAAGGCGCCCGACAGCGGAACCCGCACCAGCAGCAGGAGGCCGCCCACCAGCACGCTGAACCCCACTCCCCACACGAGCACACGACCCAGGACACGTCGTGCCCCGCCAGTGTCGCCGGCACCGACGCGGACGCCGACGAGGGCCTGCGCGGCGATCGCGAAGGCGTCCAGGGCGAACGCGACGGTGGTCCACAACGTGTTGATGATCTGATGTGCGGCCAGCGCCACGGTGCCGAGGCTGGTCGCGGTGATGGTGGTCATCAGCAGCGCCAGGTTGAGTGCGGCGTTGCGGATCACCAGCCAGCCACCCAGCTTGGCAGCGACCATCACACCGCGTGGGCGCAACCGCAGCGGCACCCCCGCGGAGCGCGCACCCCGCAGGACCGCCGAGGAGAGCAGCGCAGCACCGACCCACTGGGAGGCCGCCGTCCCTGCGGCGGCTCCGCCAATCCCCAGGTTGAGGCCATAGACAAGGAGGACGTTGAGCGCGACGTTGAGCACGTTGATCGTGACGACGACGCGCAGAGGCGTCCTCGTGTCTTGCAGGCCGCGCAGTACGCCAGTGGAAGCCAAGATCACCAGTTGCGCAGGCAGACCCAGGGCGACGATGCGCAGATACGCCGCCCCCAGCGCGGTCACGTCCGCTGCCCCGCCATACAGCCCGAGCAGGGAGGGCGCCACGGGTATCAGCACGGCCGCGTAGGCGACGCCCAGGAGCAGCCCCAAAACGATCCCGTCGATCCCTCCGGAGAGGGCGCCTGCACGGTCACCTGCACCCAAGCGACGCGACACCACCGACGTGGTTCCATAGGCCAGGAAGACCGAAAGGCCCACCAGCAACCCCAGGACGCTGGAGGCGAGCGTCAGCCCACCCAGGTCGGCGGTTCCCAGGTGACCGATGATGAACGTGTCGGCCAGGATCAGCAGCGGCTCGGCGAGCAGCGTCGCGAAGGCTGGGACTGCCAGCGCCAAGATTTCTCGGTTGAGAGATGGCGAAGGGTTGGACACACCCTCAGCATGCCCCACGACGCTGACACGTCGGGAACGAGTCCACCCCAACGCGAATCCACCCGCACGCCGAAGCGCACGGGTGGATTCAGGTGACTGACGGGGTTGCGAGACCTAGTCGGTCCCACCTTCCATCCCGGCGATGAACTGGGCATCGTCGATTTCCTCCGACGCGCCCGTCGCCCCTGCGGTGATTGCCGAGGCTTCGCCGGAGCTGAGTTCCCCGACCAACTCGGAGATCGCTCCACCGACCAGCCCGAGGGTGGAGTACTGCTCCAGCCGTGTCCGGGTGTCGGCGATGTCGAGGTTGCGCATGGTCAGCTGCCCGATCCGGTCGACGGGGCCGAACGCCGCGTCCTCGACGCGCTCCATCGACAGCTTCTCGGGGTGGTAGGACAGCGCCGGACCCGTGGTGTCGAGGATCGTGTAATCCCAGCCGCGACGCAGCCGCAGCGTGACCTCGCCGGTGATCGCCGAAGCGACCCACTGCTGTAGCGAAGTGCGCACCATCAGCGACTGCGGATCGAGCCAGCGGCCCTCGTAGAGCAGCCGGCCGAGCTTGCGGCCCTCGTTGTGGTAGCTCGCGACGGTGTCCTCATTGTGGATCGCGTTGACGAGCCGCTCATAGGCAATGTGCAGCAAAGCCATGCCCGGCGCTTCGTAGATTCCGCGGCTCTTCGCCTCGATGATGCGGTTCTCGATCTGGTCGCTCATGCCCAGCCCGTGGCGGCCGCCGATCGTGTTGGCTTCGCGGACCAGATCGACTGCGGAGGAGAACGTCTTGCCGTTGATGGAGACCGGAACACCCTGCTCGAAGGCCACCGAGACGACCTCCGGCGCGATCTCAACATCGTCACGCCAGAACGCGACGCCCATGATCGGGTCGACGATCTCCATGCCCGTGCCGAGGTATTCCAGCGTCTTCGCCTCGTGCGTGGCACCCCAGATGTTGGCGTCGGTGGAGTAGGCCTTCTCCTGGCTGTCGCGGTAGGGCAGCTTGCGGTCGGTGAGCCACTGGCTCATCTCGTCACGACCGCCAAGTTCACCGACGAAGTCCTCGTCCAGCCAGGGCTTGTAGATCCGCAACTGCGGGTTGGCCAGCAGACCGTAACGGTAGAAGCGCTCGATGTCGTTGCCCTTGTAGGTGGACCCGTCACCCCACACGTGCACGTCGTCCTCGCGCATGGCGCGCACCAGCATCGTGCCCGTGACGGCCCGCCCCAGCGGTGTGGTGTTGAAGTACGGCACCCCTGCGGTACGAATGTGGAAGGCGCCACACATCAGGGCCACGAGGCCCTCATTGACGAGTTCCACCGTGCAATCGACCAGGCGTGAACCCTCCGCACCGTAGGCGGCGGCACGCCCGGGGACCGACGCAATGTCGGGCTCGTCGTACTGACCGATGTCGGCGGTGTAGGTGTAAGGGATAGCACCCTTCTCTCGCATCCAGGCGACCGCCACAGACGTATCGAGACCACCGGAGAAGGCCAGCCCGACCTTCTCCCCCACCGGGAGCTTCATCAGCACTTTGGACATGCCTCCCATCCTAGGGCGAACAGGTCCGTACCTGCCGTCGATCTCGGGCGCGGCGGTACCGACGCGTCTGTCGGCCAGGACGATCAGCGACTGAGGACGAACGCGGTGAGGTAGGTCTCGGTGAGACCGTCATCGAGATGACCGACCACCTGCGGCAGCGCCGCGATCGCCTTGGCGCGGTCGGCCAGGGCGGCATACATCAGGCAGTAGTCCCCATAGGTGCGCGCAAACCCACCCTCTCCCACAGCTTCGGCCACGGTGGCGGCGATCTGCTCAGGAGCGTGGGCCAGGTACGTCAGCCCTGGTCCTGCAGGGATCACCTGGATCATGAGCAGCGCAGCCGGGTCGGGAGAGAACCACGTGGCATAGTCACGCTTGGCGCCCCAGCCGATGCCGACGATGCGATGCCGGTAGCCCGCAAAGTCAGTGAGGTCGGGTTGGAGCCAGTAGGCCAGGGCGGCCTGTGCCTCCAGGGCATGCATCCACTGCGCCTGCGCCTCCAGGGCGGCGTCTCCGCGGGCACGAGCCCACAGCGTCAGCCCTGCCCAGGCATTCACCGCCTCGGAACTGGACTCTTGGTTGTTCCCATCGGCGAACGGAGCTGTTCCCGAGGCCCAGGAGTGACCGGCGTAGACGTCGAACCCACGCAGCCCCGGGAAGACGTCCGTGCCGGAGGGCATCGCGATGTCGGCGGCCAACAGGTCGAAAACCGGCGCCAGGCGAACAGCGAGGCCCGCGTCTCCCAGGGCGAGGGTTCCCGCCGCGTGGAGGAAGTACCCGTAGTGGAAGTGGTGATCGTTGAACAGTTCCGAGCCGAAAGAGGGTTCCAGGCCAACGATTCCCCGAGCCGCATCGTCGTAGACGAAGCACCGCGTCCCGCGCCGAGTTGCCGCGTCCGGCTGAGCCCAGGCTTCGAACTCGCTCGTGACCTGGGCGCGACGTTGCGTCGCATCCACCCCGAGCGCGTCCGCGATACCGATGAGTTGCGCTTCACGATGCAGCGCTTTACCCCCGAAATACGTGTCGGTGGGCGCGGGACGCGTGGCGGCCACGTCGCGGGCCGCCACATCGGCGACGCGGCGCCGGTCGGTGTCATTCAGTCCGGACAGGTCGAGTGTCGCCGCCACAGGCCAGCGAGGCGCCGACCAGGTGAGCGTGGACCCCTGCCTCAGGGTCAACGGCCCATAGACACTGGGGTATACCGTCCCAGGATCTCCCCCGTGGCGGTGATCGACGCCTCGTGGTGCGGCATGGTGACGTACAGGGTCGGAGCTCCGTAGTCGAGAGTGGTCGACACGGTGTCGCCGCGTGTCTCCCAGGTGTGTGTCGTCCCCGTCGTGGGCGCGACGCGCCCCAGCAGTCCTGCGGGGTCGACGCCGGGTGGCGCCGCGAAAACGACGGCCTGCTGGCCAGCGCCCAGGCGGACGCTCTGGCCGTCGACCTGTCCTCCGCTGAGCCCGAAGGTGCTGCTCCCCACGGTCGCCACCGCGCCCGCAGCCGACGTCGCCCAAGGAACGTGGGCCAGCAGTGACGTAGCGCGGGGGGCCGTCAGCGTCACCCCAGGAACGCCTTGAACCAGCCGGACCGCGACCACGCTTGCCCCGGTGGAGTCGCGCAGTTCGATGACGACCGAGGCGACGTCGAAGCCGGTGACCATGGCGGTGACTGGCCCCGGCGTGGTGAGCCGCAACCCGGCCGTCCGCTGCCCGAGAATCGCCCTCTCGGTGGCGCTCACCTGAGGCAGCCAGATCTCCATCCCGTTCTCCAGCAGGGCAAACCCCAGCGGCAAGGGGAAGACCGGCTGGGGCTGGTCCCCGAACACCAACCCCGAGAACCAGCGGTTGGTGGGCGGGGTCAGGCCTGGCGCCAGACGCGTCATCGGCAGCGTTCCCGGTGACCGGGTGGGGAGTGCCTTCACCAGAGTCGCGATGCGATTCGGGTCCAGCACGGTGCTGGCCGACCCGGCCGAACCGGTCGGCACGGCAGGGCTGGGGGTTGGGCGAGGCCCCATCGTGCAACCAGGGAGGGCAGCGACGGCCGCCGCCGCTCCCACGAACGCGAGCAGATCGCGTCGAGGCACAACCATGGCTCCCCCTCACAGGCCGATCTTGTGGATGAGTGCCTTCAGCGCGTCCGACGGGCCAGCGAGCAGCCCTTCGTCACGCAACTGCACCACGGCCTGGACCGGGGCACCGTCCGCAGCGACGAGGTTGAGATCGCCGGTGTTGAGTTCCTCGCTGGTCACCCGCACCGTGACGACGGCCGTCGTGTTGACGGTGGTCACCAACGCGGTGGCGACCTGGCCGGTGACGCTGGAGTCGTTCGGGAGCCGAAGCGTGACGGCGGCCCCGCGTTCGATGAGCCCGTACTGGATGGGCGTCAGCACAAACTGGGCCTCGACAATCCGGTCGGTTCCCCCGGTGATGACGGCGAGCGGCTCCCCTGCTGTCAAGTAGCTGCCTTCTGCCGCATGCAGTTCAGTGATGGTTCCCGGGGTGGTGACGCGATAGAGCAGCGTCCCGCTGTCGGCCTCAATCAGCAGCCCGCTGGACGAGGCGAGCGCCACGCCGCGAGCGAGGTCCTGCTGCAAGGCGATGCTCGACACGCGAAACAACGGATCCCCCACCGAGACGGCCTGACCGACCTTCACATACGACGTCACGATCGTCCCGCCGTAGTTGGAGGCCACCACGGCCTTCGGCGCGATGATGGTGGCTGACGTGGACGCGATGGTGTGCTGCCTTTGGTTGAACACCACGACCAGCCCGAAAATCACGGCGAGGCTGATGAGTCGTCCGATCACCAGGCGAAAGCGATTACTCCAGGTCATGATGGTGACTCCTCCGAACGGGACGCGGTGCCAGGCCGGGTGCGGACGCGCTGCCCTGCGGGCAACTCGGCTTCGCTGTGCACCTGGGCCAGGACAAGGGTGTGCGGGGTGGTGCGGGGCTCGGGAGCGGCCAAGATCTCCCCCAGCGCGAAGGTGTTGAGCCCGCACCAGACGGTCGCGATCGCCATCGTGGAGTTCAAGATGTCGCGCCATACCCCGACAGCAGTCGTGGCAGCCAGCAGTACGAAGGTGAGCACCTGGGGGATGATGAAGTTGAACGGAGACGCCGCCTGCTTAGCTGCACCCGTCACGCTCCACGCCTGGTCGCGTCCGATGAGGACGTTCCCCAGCGCCTTGAAGTAGATCGGGAAGGACGCGCTGGCCAGCGTCAGCACCTCCCAGCGGAACGATCCCAGCGTGAAGAACGCCAAGAGGACCTGCAACACATAGAACCCGGCATAGGCCAAGAACCATTGGCCGATCCCGATCCCCAGTGAGACGGGGCGCAGGTCGAAGAAGATCTCCAGCGCGGGGACGAACAGCAGCAGGCCCGGGGCGATGCCGGTCAGGTAGTGCGTCGCGGTGACGAAGTACATGAGCCGTTGATCCACCGACAGCCGCCGGCGCGTCAGCAAGGGATTGCTGGTGAGAAGGATCTCGAACCCTCCGGTGGCCCAGCGCAACTGCTGCTTGGAGTAGCCCTCGATGGTGTCGGGTGCATCACCGATCGCGAGCGTTTCGGGAAGGAAGACGCTACGCCAGCCCCGACCATGCAGGATCATCGACGTCCACACATCCTCGCTCTTGGAGTCGGTGTAGATGCCCCCGATGTCGTCCACGGCCGCCCGCCGGAAGACGACGTTGGTGCCGACACAGAAGGCGGCGTTGAAGGCGTTACGTCCGGGCTGGACGAAGCGGTAGAACATCGACTGCATGTACCCCGCGCCCCGGGCAATGAAGTTGTGCAGGTTGCCGTAGGTCTGTGGCGTTTGGACGAAGGCCACTGTGGCGTCATCGAAGAACGGAAGCGTCTGCTCCAAGATCCCGGGCAATGGCACGAAATCGGCGTCCAGAATCAGGAAGAACTCCCCCTTGGCCACGCTCAGCGCATGGTTCAGGTTGCCCGCCTTCGCACCGCCCCCGCTGAGGCGTCGCACGTAGCGGCAGCCCAGTTCCCGGGCCAGCGCTTGCACCTCGTCGGAGCGGCCGTCGTCGAGGATCCATGTCCAGTGGCGCCCGCGGACCGCTACCGCCGCCTCCGCCGTGCGCCGGATCACGTCGAGGGGTTCGCCGTAGACGGTGATGAGGATGTCGACGTCCACCACACGCCCACGGATCCTTAGTGGCCACTGCCGGGCATCGCCTAGATGCGCCCGAATCTCGGGGTCGTCTGAGTCGTATAGAGCGGCTCGGGTGGCGTAGTACGTCCAGTCTCGACGGTCGCGATATCCGACGAGGATGGTCCACATGGCCGCCAGGCCGTGCAGGACCAAGATCGACTCGGCGGTGATCACCAACAGCCACGGCAGCATGTCGCCGCGGTTCTCCGGACGCCACAGGAACCAGCCGTAGTAGAGGACGCCGAGCGTGGAGAGAACCGTGAGCAACAACATGAGCGGCGAGTAGGGCCGTCCGTGTCGCGGCATGACGGGTTTCACCGTCAAAGGCATCGACGGACGCATAGTCATGGGCAAGGGAGGCCATGGGCCCACCTCCGATCGTGGCGGGCGCGAGGATCCGAGGGGGAACCGGAGCGTCGCAGCGCGGGTCGGGTGTGCGTTTCGGCTAGTCGAAGAGGTGCGAGTGCGGTGTCGCATGCGGCAAAGGACGAGGGGGATGGCGGGAGGAGAGCGTTGCTCGCACCGCGCATCCAGGTCGGATCACGAAGGCGGATCCACCATGTCAGTCGCAGACGGTACCTCGTGGCGGGTTGGGTACCTGATGCCCGAAAGGCTAATGTCCGCCCGCACCATAACCGGCTCTTCCCAGATGAGGGTGTAGCGCACGTCGCGCGGCGGGCCGGCTCGGGCCGGTCGTCGTCGTGCAGGAAGGCGAGCCATTCCTGGTCGAAGACCACCTGCCCGTCGTCGGTGTGGACCAGGCCGCCGGGCAGCGGGGCGAGGAAGCCCCGGCGTGCGTTCTGGAAGTCCTCGTCGTCTTCCATGGCATAGCGGGCGCGGGCGGCGGCGTGCTGCGCGGCGGTGGCGGCGGTGGCGTCGTTGCGAGCTGCGGACATTGGGTGAACTCCCTCCACGGACGCCCCGGCGAGCGGTCGGCGGTTCCGCGAGGTGCCCCCGACATCAGCGGCGTGCAGCCGTGCACGCACCCGGGGGATGAAACGACCCTAGACCGGCTCTTCGCCGCGCCACCACCCCCCGAATCAGGGGGTGACTAGGGGTCGGAGGTGGCGTCCCGTCTCGCTGTTCTCGGCCCGCGCGACCGCGCGGGGAGTGCCCTGGGCGACGACGCGTCCGCCGTCGTTTCCGGCTCCGGGGCCCAGGTCGATGACGTGGTCGGCGACCGCGATCGTGCGCGGGTCGTGGTCGGCGATCACGACAGTGTTGTCGGCGTCCACGAGCCGCTGCAGCTGGGCGACGAGCAGGTCGATGTCGGCCGGATGCAGGCCGTTGGTGGGCTCGTCGAGCAGGTACAGGCTGTGCCCGGCCGGCGCGCGGTACAGCTCGCTGACCAGCTTGATCCGCTGCGCCTCGCCGCCCGACAGCGTGGTGGCGCTCTGGCCCAGCGGCAGGTAGCCCAGCCCGATGTCGGAGAGCAGCCGCAGGATGCGGGCCGGGATCGGCACGTCGGCCAGCAGTTCGCGCGCCTCGTCGACGCTCATGGCCAGCACGTCGGCGATGGTGGCGCCGCGGTAGCGCACCTGGAGCGTCTCGGGGTTGTAGCGGGCGCCGTGGCACACCGGGCAGGGGGCGGTCTGGGTCGGCATGAACAGCAGCTCGATGCTGACGGTGCCCTCGCCCAGGCAGTGCGGGCAGCGCCCGGCGGGCAGGTTGAACGAGAACCGGCTGGCGGTGAAGCGCCGCTCGCGGGCCTCGGGCTGGGCGGCGTACAGCTTGCGGACCGCGTCGAACAGGCCGGTGTAGGTGGCCAGGTTCGACCGCGACGTCCGGCCGATGGGCTTCTGGTCGACCACGACGAGCCGGTCGACGCCCTCCAGCCCGGACGCCGAGGCCACGGCCAGCCGTCCCTCGTCGAGCTGCCAGATCGGGACGCCGTCGCCCAGCTCCTCGGCCTCCTCCACGGCGTCGGGATTGCGGGCGTCGTCGGCGGCGACGCCGGCAGCGTTCAGGTGGCGGCGGGTCTGGTCGGCCAGGACGCGCAGCAGGGTGGTCTTGCCCGCCCCCGACACTCCGGTGACGGTCGTGAGCGCCCCCAGCGGCACCGCGACGTCGATGCCGCGCAGGTTGTGGCCGGTGACGCCGTCGAGCCGGATGGCGTGCTGCGGCGTCCGGGGGGCCGCCGGCGCGGGCGCGGGCGGCGCGTCGGGGCCCAGGTAGCGCGCGGTGACCGAGCCGGCGGCGTCCGTCAGGCCGGCGGCGGGGCCGTTGTAGAGCACCTCGCCGCCGTAGCGCCCGGCGCCGGGACCCAGGTCGACGACCCACTCGGACTCCCGGATCAGCTGCCCGTTGTGCTCCACGATGAACACGCTGTTGCCCTCGTCCTGCAGGCGGTGCAGCGCGCCGAGCAGCAGCTCGGTGTCGGAGGGGTGGAGGCCGGCCGACGGCTCGTCCAGCACGTAGAGCACCCCGAACAGCCCGCTGCGCAGCTGGGTGGCCAGGTGCAGCCGCTGCAGTTCGCCGCCCGACAGCGTGGAGGTGGGGCGGCTCGTGGCCAGGTAGCCCAGCCCCAGGTCGATCAGGATGCCGAGCTGGTCGTCCAGCACGTCGATGAGCGCCTGGGCGGCCTGCTCGCGCTCGGCGGGCAGCTCGGCGGTGTCGGGGTGGGTGCGGGCGGCGTCCAGGAAGGAGCGCAGCTCGGTGAGCGGCAGGGAGGCGGCGTGGGCGATGTTCTCCCCCGCGATGGTGACGGCCAGCGCCTCGGGGTTGAGCCGCAGGCCGTGGCAGGTCGGGCACAGCTGCTCGGTCATGAAGGACGCCGCGAGCGCGCGCATGCGCGTGGACTTGGTGTCGGAGAACGTGTGCTCCACCCAGCGCTTGGGGCTCATGTACGTGCCGCGGTAGGACCCCTCGACGGTGCTGGAGTTGACCAGCAGCGTGGGCTGCTCGTCGGTGGTCAGCACCCAGTGCCGCACCGCCGCCGGCAGCGTCTCGAAGGGGGCGTCGATGTCGATGCCCAGCCCCTCGAGGATCCGCCGGTAGTTCTGGCCGCCGAACGCCCCGGGCCACGCCGCGATCGCGCCCTCGCGGATGCTGAGTCGCGGGTCGCCCACCAGCAGGCTCTCGTCGACCAGGAGCTGGCGCCCCAGCCCGGTGCAGGTGCGGCAGGCGCCGACTGCGGTGTTGGGCGAGAAGGAGTCCGAGTCGAGCGGGGCGGCGTCGCGGGGGAAGCTGCCGGCCAGGTCGGCGGGCCGGAAGCCCTCGGGGTAGGTGCCCGAGCGGGAGTAGAGCATGCGCAGCACGTTGGAGACGCGGCTGACGGTGCCGACGGTGGAGCGGGTGCTGCCGCCGCCGTGCTGCTGCCGCAGCGCCACCGCGGGGGGCAGGCCGGTGATGTGGCGGACCTTGGGCGCCGAGCCCTGGTCGATCAGGCGGCGCGCGTAGGGCGAGACGGACTCCAGGTAGCGCTGGTTGGACTGGGCGAAGATGGTCCCGAAGGCGAGCGAGGACTTGCCCGACCCCGAGATGCCGGTGAACGCGACGACCTTGTCTCGGGGGATGTCGACGTCCAGGTCGCGCAGGTTGTTCTCCCGGGCACCACGGACGGCGATGCATCCGGGCACGACCTCGGCGGCTGCGTCCTTCTCGGCTGCTGGGGGCTTCACCCCACCCAGGCTAACGGGACGGCGTCCCCCACCGGCCCGGGTCGGCGTCCCCGCACCGCACCAGGACGGGCACGATCGCGCTCCACCGGGACGGGCACGGTCGCTTTCCACCAGGTGAGGTGCCGGACGGCGTCCGCGCGTGGCCGCCGAATCGTGAGAGCCGACAGGGGCGGAGTCGGCACGCCCAGGACAGCGAGGACGGTGGGCTCAGCCGGACGCGGCCGAGCGCGTCGCGGGGCGACCCGACTCCCCCGCCGGCTCCTCCCCCTTCCCGCCCGAGTCTGGACGGCCGCCCGTTCGATGCAGCCGGAGATTTCTGGCTCTTCCCAGATGAGGGTGTAGCGCACGTCGCGCGGCGGGCCGGCGCGTCGGTGGCCGGATAGAGGTCGAGGTCTCCCGAGGATGAGAGCTCCTACACACTCAGCCCGAAAGACCTCGACGTGCA
>NZ_PPCV01000020.1 GCF_004126535.1 Propioniciclava flava
TCGGACACGTCGAGGCCTTCCGGTCAGGTTGAAGAGACGCTTCCGATCCTGAAGGCCTCGACCCCCAACCACCCTCACCCCGCGCTCCGGCGTGTCGCGCTCACCCCCACCTCAAGGTTGAAGAGCCCCCATAGTGGCTTAGTTGTGTTGTATTTCAGCGCTGTGGTTGGGTGTGCTCCAGTTCCGGCGTCCACCCCCACTCCTTCACCCGCGTACCAGTGCGTACCTGAGGCTGACGGTGACCCTGTTCCGTGTACTTCCATCGAGTTTGAGACTTCTCGGCATAGGGATGCCTTGTATTCGGAGGGCGAAGCGGTCTACCGCAGATACTGGTCCGAAGTGTCTCGCGTGCGATTGAGTGCCGAGCCGTCGATGACACCGGACCTTGAGGAGACAACGGCAGGCAATTTCCGCGAGGGGGTCCGTCAACTTATCGAGGATTCGCGGGGTGCTCAGAGGGTGAGTGGCGACGCGCCGGTTGTGTGGGTGAAGCGCCTTCCAGTCCTGACTCGGAGCGGCTCAATCGTGGCGCTCGAGGTGTGCACTGATGCGACAACCGCTCGATATGCCAATCCCCAGGGGGGTAGCCCAACGGCGGGCCGGGCCTTTCAGCAGCGGATCTATCTTGCTCGCCTGGAAAACGCGGGCGCTCTTCGCATCGTCGACTCAGAGTACAAGGAGGTCGCTGCCTGCTGAGGGGCGTCCCTGGTGGCAACGTGGCGTCGTCCGTTCCTTGCCGGCTCGCGGTGCTGGTTGCGCGATCCGTGGCGTGCGGGGTGACGGCCAGCTGGGCGCGAACACCTCTCGCAGGGCTGCCTGGGCCTACGTCGGCCAAAGTTCATGTCCTGCCCAATCCGGGTAGGCATGTGCATAAGCCAGGCGCGGAGAGGATTGGCACTAGTGAGTGTGTCAGACTGTTGAGCCACCATCCCCCTGGAGGCGATACCGATGGCTTTCTTGTATTCCGTTCGTATTGGCTCAGCTGTGTTGTGCTTGATCGTTACGGTTGGTTGTTCGCCTGCGCCGAGGCCCGTGTCCACTCCTTCACCTGTGTATCAGTGTGTTCCCGAGGCCGGCGGTGATCCCATGCCCTGTGGCCCCATTGAGTTTGAAACAACTCAGCGCCGCTCCGCTCTTTACGGAGAAGCGGAGGCCGTATATCGGAGGTTCTGGGCCGAGATCGTTCGGATCGACAGTTCGCCCGAGCCTGTGATGACTCCTGAACTTGAGGCAACGACCATGGGCAAGTTCCACGAGTCGGTTGTCACCCTGCTGGGCGAACTGAAGGGCGCCCAGCGGGTCAGTGGCGAATCCCCGATCGTGTGGGTCCGGCGACTGGTCGGGATGGAACGTTCGGGATCAATCGTGGCGCTGGAAGCCTGCACAGATGAAAGGAATGCGCGATTCATCAACCCGAAGGGCGGAGATCTGCTGGTCGGGCTGAGCCGCCCCCTTCATTCGGTCCGGACGTTCTGTGAGTCGTCGGTTTCCATTTGATGGGTGCACTGCCGAGCGTACTCGGCTGGGGTTAGGTAGCCGAGCGAGGAGTGCCGGCGGTGGTGGTTGTA
>NZ_PPCV01000021.1 GCF_004126535.1 Propioniciclava flava
GGCTCTTCAACCTTGAGGTGGGGGTGAGCGCGACACGCCGGAGCGCGGGGTGAGGGTGGTTGGGGGTCGAGGCCTTCAGGATCGGAAGCGTCTCTTCAACCTGACCGGAAGGCCTCGACGTGTCCGAGCCTACGGGGTGCTGCTGCGCTTCCACGACTCCTTCGTACTGTGACCATTGCGACCTGCTGGTCGGCCTGGACGGCTTGCACGTGGTCGACGTCGACAAGACCGGCCATGGCGTGCTCGTGGTCACGATGGAGTCCGCGCCGACGGTGATGGGCTGCCCGACGTGTGGGGTGGTCGCTGAGAGTCGCGGCCGACGCACGACCACGCTGGTGGACATCCCGTGTTTCGCCCGGCCGACCCGGCTGCGGTGGCGCAAACGCACGTGGCGGTGCCTGGAGCCGGCGTGCCCGACCAGGGTGTTCACCGAGCAGGACGAGCAGATAGCCCGCCCGCGCGGGCTGTTGACCACCCGGGCGTGCCGGTGGGTGATCGAGCAGGTCCGCCGCGAGCACGCCTCCATCCACGGACTCGCGCGGCAGCTGGGGGTGGCGTGGAAGACGGTATGGGGCTCGATCCAACCCATCCTGGCGACGCTGGCCGACGACGAGGCCCGGTTCGCCGGCGTGACCACCCTCGGGGTGGACGAACACCTGTGGCACCACGTGAGTCCCCGCAAGCGCGGCCCGAAGGAACTCACCGGCATGGTCGACCTGACCCGTGACAAGGACGGACGCGTCCGAGCCCGGCTGCTCGACCTCGTACCCGGCCGCTCCGGGAACGTGTACAAGACATGGCTCGACCAACGCGGCACGGCGTTCAAGGCTGGGGTCGAGGTCGCCACCCTGGACCCGTTCCACGGCTACAAGAACGCCATCGACGACAAACTCGCCGACGCCACCGCTGTCCTGGATGCTTTCCATGTGGTCGCCCTGGCCGGCCGGGCGGTCGATGAGGTTCGCCGCCGCGTGCAGCAGGAGATCCACGGTCACCGTGGCCGTGCCGACGACCCGCTGTACGGGATCCGGAACATCCTGCGCTGCGCGGCCGAGCGGCTCACCGAGAAGCAACAGGCCCGCCTGGCCGCTGCCATCGCCGCCGACGAGCGCCACGACGCCGTCCACATCGCCTGGCAGTGCGCCCAACGTGTTCGCGCCGCGTACGCCCACCCCGACCCCGCTCGAGGCCGCCAACTCGCTGAACAAGTCGTCGCCAGCTTCCCCACGTGTCCCATCCCCGAGATCGCCAAGCTGGGCCGCACCCTCAAGCAGTGGAGGGACGCCTTCCTGGCCTACTTCGACACCGGCCGCGCCAGCAACGGCGGCACCGAGAGCATCAACGGGCTCATCGAACTCCACCGCCGCATCGCCCGCGGCTTCCGCAACCGAGACAACTACCGGCTACGCATGCTCCTCATCGGCGGCGGACTCACCCCGCCACCCCCACCGGAAGTGTGAAGAGCCACT
>NZ_PPCV01000022.1 GCF_004126535.1 Propioniciclava flava
GGCTCTTCATACCTGCGGTGGGGGCACGGTGAGTCCGCCGCCGATGAGGAGCATGCGTAGCCGGTAGTTCTCTCGGTTCCGGAAGCCGCGGGCGATGCGGCGGTGGAGCTCGATAAGCCCGTTGATGCTTTCGGTGCCGCCGTTGGAGGCGCGGCCGGTGTCGAAGTAGGCCAGGAACGCGTCCTTCCACTGCTTCAGAGTCCGGCCCAGCCGCGCGATTTCGGGGATGGGGCAGGACGGGAAGCCGTCGACGACCTGCTCGGCGAGCTCGCGGCCCTTGCTGGTGTCGGGGTGGGCGTAGGCGGCTCGCACCTTCTGGGCGCACTGCCAGGCGACGTGGACGGCGTCGTGGCGTTCATCGGCGGCGATCGCGGCGGCGAGGCGGGCTTGTTGTTTGTCGGTGAGCCGCTCGGCCGCGCAGCGGAGCACGTTGCGGATGCCGTAGAGCGGGTCGCCGGAGCGGCCACGGTGCCCGAGGGTCTCTTGCTGCATGCGGCGGCGGACCTCATCGACGGCGTGTCCGGCCAACGCCACGACGTGGAAGGCATCAAGGACGGCGGTGGCGTCGGCGAGCTTGTCGTCGATCGCGTTCTTGTAGCCGCGGAACGGGTCCAGGGTGGCGACCTCAACGTTGGCCTTGAAAGTCTTGCCGCGCTGGTCGAGCCACGTCTTGTACACGGTCCCGGACCGGCCCGGGACCAGGTCGAGCAGCCGGGCGTGGACGCGTCCGTCCTTGTCACGGGTCAGGTCGACCATGCCGGTCAACTCCTTCGGCCCACGCTTGCGGGTGTCGACGTGGTGCCACAGGTGCTCATCCACGCCCAAGGTGGTCACGCCGGCGAACCGGGCTTCGTCAGCGGCGGCGCGAGCGAGGATCGGCGCGATGCTGGTCCACACGGTCCGCCAGGTGGTCGCCAACTGGCGGGCGAGCCCGGCGATCGAGGCGTGCTCGCGACGCACCTGTTCCACCACCCACCGGCAGGCCCTGGTGGTGAGCATCGCCCGCGGCTTGGCCACCCGCTCGTCCTGCTCGGTGAACACTCCCACCGGACACGATGGTTCGACGCACTCCCACGTGCGTTTGCGCCACCACACCACCGTCGGCGCCCCGAAGCACGGGATGTCGACCAGGCGAACCGTCCGCCGGCCGTGCGAGGCCGCGATGACCCCGCACGAGGGACAGCCCATCATGGCTGGCGCCGACTCGACCCTCACCTGCGCCCCGCCGGGATCACGCTCCACGCCGACCACATGGAGGCCGGGAAGGCCCACCAACAGGTCACAACGGTCGCAATAGGCATCGTGGTGGTGGCAGCGCGCAGCGCAAGCCGTAGGCTCGGTCACAGTCGAGGTCCTCGGAACGGGGAGTGTGGTAACTCCTGATCCTGAGGGCCTCGACCCCTACCTCAACCCACCCGCCTCACCCGGCGTGTCGCACCCCACCCACCGCAAGTACGAAGAGCC
>NZ_PPCV01000023.1 GCF_004126535.1 Propioniciclava flava
GGCTCTTCGCAGTTGAGGGTGTAGCCCGGGACCATCGGCTGGTTCGCGGATAGGCGTCGAGGTCTTCCAGGATGGAAGTTCTCACGCTCACCATCTTGGAAGACCTCGACGTGCACCACCCTACGTTCGCGACCCCTGACCTGACCACGTTCTGCCGTCTCGACGAGCTCGGCCTTCAAGCCGTCGGGCAGCTGCTCGAGCCTGATCGGGCGGTGCTGGAGTGCCGCGTCGTCGAGGACGACCCGTGGTGTCGGACGTGCGGCGCGGAGGGCGTGCCGCGTGACACGGTGACGCGGCCGCTGGCGCATGAGCCGTTCGGGCACCGGCCGACGACGCTGCTGGTCCGGGTGCGCCGCTACCGGTGCACGCACTGCCGCCGGACCTGGCGGCAGGACACGTCGAAGGCGGCGGCGCCGAGGGAGAAGATCTCCCGCGGCGGGATCGGGTGGGCACTCACGGCGATCGTGGTCGACCATCTCACCGTCTCCCGCGCCGCCGCGGGGCTGGGGGTGTCGTGGCATACCGCGAACACCGCGATCCTCGCCGAAGGCAGACGGCGGCTCATCGACGACCCGGCGAGGTTCGACGGGGTGACCACGATCGGTGTCGACGAGCACGTCTGGCGCCACACACGGTTCGGCGACAAGTACGTGACCGTGATCATCGACCTCACCCCGGTCCGCGACAAGACCGGACCGGCACGACTGTTGGACATGGTCGAGGGCCGCTCGAAGGCGGTGTTCAAGCAGTGGCTCGCCGCACGTCCCGCAGAGTGGTCGAAGAGGATCGAGGTCGTCGCGATGGACGGGTTCTCCGGGTTCAAGACCGCCGCGGCCGAAGAGCTCCCCGACGCTGTCCCTGTGATGGACCCGTTCCACGTCGTCCGCCTGGCCGGCGACGCGCTCGACCGGACCCGGCAGCGCGTCCAGCAGGACACGCTCGGTCACCGCGGTCACGCTGAAGACCCGCTCTATGGCGTCCGTCGCACCCTCCACACCGGCGCGAGCTTCCTCACCGAGAAGCAGACCGCCCGGCTCAACGCGGTGTTCGCCGTCGAGGAGCATGTCGAGGTCGAAGCGACCTGGGGCATCTACCAGCGCATCGTCGCCGCCTACCGGGAACCCGACAAGAACAAGGCGAGGGAGATGATGCAAGCGGTGATCGAGTCGGTCAGCAGCGGCGTCCCCACGATGCTCACCGAGGTCCGACGCCTCGGCCGCACGATGAAGCAACGCGCCGCGGACATCCTCGCGTTCTTCGACCGCCCCGGCACGAGCAACGGACCGACGGAGGCCATCAACGGCCGGCTCGAGCACCTTCGCGGTTCCGCCCTCGGCTTCCGGAACCTCAGCCACTACATCGCCAGATCGCTCCTCGAAGCCGGCGGATTCAGACCGCTCATACACTCTCATTCGCGATGAGCCGC
>NZ_PPCV01000024.1 GCF_004126535.1 Propioniciclava flava
TGGGCTGACCCCGTTTCGTAGGTCCAGTCGTTATGAGAGTCGTCCTGTTGCCCGCGGTCGCGGGCAGGGAGACTGGTCAGATCATGACGAACAGCAGGAAGCGTCACACCCCGGAGCAGGTCGTCCGTAAGCTCGGGCAGGCCGACAGGATGCTCACCGATGGTCAGGACGTCGCGGCGGTGTGCCGGGATCTGGGGGTGTCCGAGCAGACGTACTACCGGTGGCGGAACCAGTACGGCGGCCTCAAGGCCGACGACGCAAAGCGTCTGAAGGAGTTGGAGAAGCAGAACGCGACCCTGAAGCGTCTGCTCGCGGAAGCGGAGCTGGAGAAGGCCGCGCTCAAGGAGCTGGCTGAGGGAAACTTCTAAGCCCGGACAGGCGCCGCGCCGCCGTCGATCACCTCAAGCGCACGTTGCGGGTGAGCGAACGGATGGCGTGCCGTCTGGTCGGGCTGAGCCGCTCCGCGTACCGGCGACCGCTCAAGGGCGACACGGTCACGGACCCGGATCGGGCGCTCAGGGAGTGGCTGCGCGTCTGGGCGAAGGACCATCCCCGCTACGGGTATCGGCGGGCGTATCACGACGCCCGCGCCGAGGGGTGGGTGGTGAACCACAAGAAGATCCAACGCCTGTGGCGTGACGAAGGGCTCCGGGTCCCGCAGCGGCGTCGACGCAAGCGCGTCGGGTCCTCGACCGTCGACGCGCCGACGGCGGACGCGCCGAACGTGGTGTGGGCGGTGGACTTCCAGTTCGACGCCGACGAGCACGGACGATTGATCAAGATCTGCTCGATCGTCGACGAACACACCCGGGAGTGCATCGGAGGCCTCGTGGAGCGCTCGATTACCGCCGACCGACTCACCGCCCACCTCGAGGACCTCGTCGCCGCCCGGGGCGCCCCGGCGGTGCTCAGGTCGGACAACGGGCCGGAGTTCATCAGCGAGGCGATGGCCGACTGGGCCGGCACCCGCACCGGCCTGTCCTACATCCCTCCGGGCTCGCCGTGGCGCAACGGGTACGTCGAGTCGTTCAACAGCCGGATCCGCGACGAGTGCCTCAACATCAACAGCTTCTACTCGCTGCTGCACGCACAGGTCATCATCGGCGACTGGAAGGACGAGTACAACCACCACCGCCGGCACTCCTCGCTCGGCTACCTAACCCCAGCCGAGTACGCTCGGCAGTGCACCCATCAAATGGAAACCGACGACTCACAGAACGTCCGGACCGAATGAAGGGGGCGGCTCA
>NZ_PPCV01000025.1 GCF_004126535.1 Propioniciclava flava
TCAGCACCACGTTGCGTTCATCACCCGCCCAATCCGGCGGGCTGTTCCACAGGGTCAGGGTTTCGTTCAGCGCTTCAAACAGGTCCTGTTCCGGCACCGGATCAAACAGTTCTTCCGCTGCCGGACCAACCAGCGCCACGCTATGTTCACGCGCTTTGGTCAGCAGAATGGCCAGATCGATATCAATGGTCGCCGGTTCAAAAATGCCGGCCAGAATATCGTTACGCTGCCATTCGCCAAACTGCAGCTCACGTTTCGCCGGATAACGCCACGGAATAATGTCATCATGCACCACGATGGTCACTTCCACCGCACGCAGAATTTCGCTTTCACCCGGGCTCGCGCTGGTTTCCAGCAGATCGTTAATCAGCGCACGACGGGTGGTTTCATCCAGACGCACGGTCACGGTCACCAGCAGATCAATATCGCTATGCGGTTTCAGGCCGCCATCCACCGCGCTGCCATACAGATGCACGGCCAGCAGGGTCGGTTCCAGATGACGTTCAATCACGCCCACCACTTCAGACAGCTGGGTGCTCACTTCCGCAATCACCGCTTCACGCATAATGTTCAGTTTGGTTTTCGGACGGCTGCCCTGCTGGGTCACATCGTTGCTGCTCCACAGCATCAGGCAACGGCCCACCGCATAACGCGCCTGCTGTTTGCTCGCACGCGGCATGCTCTGCACGCCAAAAAAGCAATCATAGCACGCCATAAACACCGCCACCGCACCATTACCGCCGCTACGTTCGGTCAGGGTACGGCTCCAATTACGGCTACGCATACTCTTCCTTTTTCAATATTATTGAAGCATTTATCAGGGTTATTGTCTCATGAGCGGATACATATTTGAATGTATTTAGAAAAATAAACAAATAGGGGTTCCGCGCACATTTCCCCGAAAAGTGCCACCTAAATTGTAAGCGTTAATATTTTGTTAAAATTCGCGTTAAATTTTTGCTAAACCAGCCCATTTTTTAACCAATAGGCCGAAAT
>NZ_PPCV01000026.1 GCF_004126535.1 Propioniciclava flava
CAAAAAACACCGCTACCAGCGGTGGTTTGTTTGCCGGATCAAGAGCTACCAACTCTTTTTCCGAAGGTAACTGGCTTCAGCAGAGCGCAGATACCAAATACTGTTCTTCTAGTGTAGCCGTAGTTAGGCCACCACTTCAAGAACTCTGTAGCACCGCCTACATACCTCGCTCTGCTAATCCTGTTACCAGTGGCTGCTGCCAGTGGCGATAAGTCGTGTCTTACCGGGTTGGACTCAAGACGATAGTTACCGGATAAGGCGCAGCGGTCGGGCTGAACGGGGGGTTCGTGCACACAGCCCAGCTTGGAGCGAACGACCTACACCGAACTGAGATACCTACAGCGTGAGCTATGAGAAAGCGCCACGCTTCCCGAAGGGAGAAAGGCGGACAGGTATCCGGTAAGCGGCAGGGTCGGAACAGGAGAGCGCACGAGGGAGCTTCCAGGGGGAAACGCCTGGTATCTTTATAGTCCTGTCGGGTTTCGCCACCTCTGACTTGAGCGTCGATTTTTGTGATGCTCGTCAGGGGGGCGGAGCCTATGGAAAAACGCCAGCAACGCGGCCTTTTTACGGTTCCT
>NZ_PPCV01000002.1 GCF_004126535.1 Propioniciclava flava
CGGTCACAGTCGAGGTCCTCGGAACGGGGAGTGTGGTAACTCCTGATCCTGAGGGCCTCGACCCCTACCTCAACCCACCCGCCTCACCCGGCGTGTCGCACCCCACCCACCGCAAGTACGAAGAGCCGAGACGCGCCCCGACGTCCACAGGTGGTACGCGACCACCAGCAGGATGCCGAGGCCGCGCAGTCCCTGAATCTCCGCACGGAAGCCGGTTGGCTTCCCGCCGGGGGCGGGGGAAAGTGTGGTGGCGGGGGACGTCACGGAACCCGGTGTGTCCAGTCGTCGGTCAGGAACTTCTCGTCCATGAGCTGTTGCGCGGCGGCGTACTCGGCGGGCGTGTAGTCGGAACGGCGGGTCTGGTGCCCGGCCTCGAAGGAGGCAAGGAAGCGGGCAATGATCTCGTCGCGGGGGAGCCCGGTTTGGCTCCGCATCGGATCGACGCGCTTGTTGGCCGACTTGGTGCCCTTGTCGGACATCTTCTCGCGTCCGATCCGCAGCACGTCGAGCATCTTGTCGGCGTCGATGTCGTAGGCCATCGTCACGTGGTGGAGGACCGAGCCGGCAGCAAAGCGTTTCTGGGCGGCGCCCGCGATCTTGCCCTTGTCGGAGGCGATGTCGTTGAGCGGGACGTAGCGCGCGGAGATGCCGACATCGGCCAGCGCGGTCATGACCCAGTCGTCGAGGAACGCGTAGGACTGCTCAAACGACAGCCCTTCCACCAGGCTGGTGGGGACGTGGAGGGAGTAGGTGATGCAGTTGCCGGGTTCCATGAACATCGCACCGCCCCCGGAGATGCGCCGCACCACGCCGATGCCGTGACGGGCGGTACCCTCGGGGTCGATCTCGTTGCGGAAGCTTTGAAAGCTGCCGATCACGACGAGGGGAGCGTTCCAGTCCCAAAACCGCAGCGTGGGCGGCCGGACGCCAGCAGCCACCTCTTTGGTGATGACTTCGTCGAGAGCGACGTGCATGGCGGGGTTGAGCGTGACCGGTGCGATGACGTCGAACGTGTGGTCGCTCCACCCGGTCGCATGACCGAGCGCCCGCCGCACCGCGATCCCGACGGCGGCGGGAGTGAACCCGATCAGCGAAACGCCCTCACTCAGTGCGCCGGTGATGGCGTGCGAGATCTGGTCGGCGGACGCGGAGGCGGACAGGCCCACGATGGCGCCGTTGATGTCGGCGAGCGCCTCGTCGGGTTCGAGGAAGAAATCACCGCTCACCGCCGCGTGGACGATCCGCGAATCCTCTACCTCCACGTCGACCGCGACGAGCTTGCCGCCGGGGACCTTGTATTCACCGCGCATGGCCTCCAGCCTAGGCCGTCGCGAGAACGGCCTAGGCCAGAGGCGTTGGTCAGTACGGCGGCGGCTTACGGGTGCGGCCACCGACCTGGGTCAGCACAATCGTGGCGATGATGCCGATCGCGATCCAGATCGTCCAATGCCCCGTGATGATCGCCCCCAGGAACAGGGCAGGCCACACGGCCTTGCGCACCACAGAGACCCATTCGCGGCGTGGATCCTGCTGGGCTGGGGGCGGAGTGAAGGCGTACGGCGCGGGCGTATAGGACGGGGGCGGGGTCGGTGCTCCTGCGCTGGTGCCCCAGGGGGAAGGGGTTGCCCCTGGCCAGTTCGGTTGCGTCGTCGGCCACGTGTTGTTGCCGGGATCAAACGGCGGACGCGGCGCCTGCCCCCACGTGCCGGGGGTCGCCCAGGGGGACGGGGCGGCGGCGCCGAACAGCGGGTGGGGGTCGGGAAGGTCAGTGAACAGGGCGTCCACCTCGGAGGCGACGCGCGCCGCGAGGGCTTTGCTGGAGCGGTCCGCGAACTCGTCATCGCTGAGGCGGCCCGCCTCATAGTGCTGGCGCAGCGCGGTGACGGCAGTATCGCGATCGGCGTCCGACAGGCGCTGAGGCACTGGGTCGTGGGTCATGCGGGGGCTCCTTCCGGCGTCCATCATCCCAGATCACCCCAAGCCTGCGAGGGTGACTGGATGCCAGGGATGACCCTCCTTGGGTCCTTCCCGCGCCCTGAGGGTGTGCCCAGGCTACGGACCCCTGTCCCCTGGGCGAGCCCGCGTGGCACAGTAGGGGAGGCGTTTTTTCGGTTGACGTGGGCGGTTCGGTCCCGCGTCTGGCTCAGGGGGTCGGCGTGAGGGTGGTGCAGAAGTTCGGCGGCTCCTCGGTCGCTGACGCCGCAAGCATCAAGCGGGTGGCGAAGCGCATCGTCGAGACCCAGCAGCAAGGCAATGAGGTCGTCGTCATCGTCTCGGCGATGGGTGACACGACCGACGAGCTGCTCGACCTGGCCGGTCAGGTCTCCCCGAACCCTCGCGCCCGCGAATTGGACATGCTCCTGACCGCCGGTGAGCGGATGAGCGCGGCCCTGCTGGCGATGGCGATCAACGACCTGGGCTACACGGCACGCTCCTTCACCGGGAGCCAGGCGGGTGTGATCACCACCGAGAAGCATGGCGACGCGCGCATCATCGACATCACGCCCGGCCGGATCGAGTCCGCGCTCGACGAGGGCGACGTCGTCATCGTGGCGGGCTTCCAGGGCGTCTCCCAGACGACCAAAGATGTGACGACGCTGGGACGCGGCGCCTCCGACACGACGGCGGTCGCGCTTGCTGCAGCGTTGAAGGCGGGCTACTGCGAGATCTACTCCGATGTGGATGGCGTGTTCACCGCCGACCCGCGGATCGTGCCCGGCGCGTCCCGGATCCCGCAGATCAGCTACGAGGAAATGCTGGAGATGGCCGCCAACGGCGCCAAGATCCTGCACTTGCGATGCGTCGAGTACGCCGGGCGCGAAGGCGTCCCGGTGCATGTCCGGTCGTCCTTCTCGGACAAGCCGGGTACCTGGGTTAAGGACAGCGAAGAGGAGCGGACCGTGGAAGATCCCATCATCACCGGTATTGCGCATGATCGTTCGGAGGCCAAGATCACCGTGATCGGCGTCCCTGATCGGCTGGGTGCGGCGGGTCAGATCTTCACGACGGTCGCCGAGGCGGGCATCAACATCGACATGATCGTGCAGAACGTGTCGGTCGCCGAGGGCACCACCGCGATCACGTTCACGCTGCCGCAGTCGGACGGCGACGCCGCCATGGCCGCCTTGCGTGCCGCCAAGCCGACGATCGGGTTCTCCGACCTGATCTACAACGACAAGATCGGCAAGGTGTCGGTGATCGGCGTCGGGATGCGTTCGCACCCGGGCGTCTCGGCGACCGCGTTCCGGGCGATGGCCGAGGCGGGGATCAACATCGAAATGATCTCCACCTCTGAGATCCGGATCTCGATGATCGTCGACTCCGACCTCCTCGACAAGGCCGTTCGCGCCGTCCACACCGCGTTCGGGCTGGACTCCGAAGGCCAGGCGGTCGTGTACGCGGGTACCGGCCGCTAACCACACACCCCTCGGTCGTCCCCACGGACGCGAGGGCGCGCGGGACTGTCCCACGCGCCCCCTCGTGGACGCTTGTCTTGTCTCCTTCCTCTCGTGTTGCTGCGGTTGTCGCCGAGGTCGTGGCGGTGAGGACGCGCGGATATGCTGTCTCCCAGACAGGGGAGCGCTCACCGGGAGCGCTGAGAGTGCGGAGCGCCGCAGACCCTCGAACCTGATCCGGCTAGCACCGGCGTAGGGAGTCGAGTTCTCTACCGGCCTCAGGGGCCGGCCCCTCCTAGTTGAGGAGGATGTCCATCATGTCCCGCACCTTCGTCGGTGGCCTCGCGGCCGCCCTGGCGGCAGCGCTCGCCCTGACCGGTTGTTCGTCGTCGGCGGCCAGCACGCCGAGCTCTGCACCGGCCACGTTGACCGTCGTCACGCACGATTCGTTCAACGTCAGCCCCGACCTGCTCGCCTCGTTCGAGAAGTCCAGCGGCCTCAAGGTCACCTATGTGGCGCCGGGGGACGCCGGCACGCTCGTGAACCAGTTGGTCTTGACGAAGGACTCGCCGCTGGGTGACGTCGTCTACGGCATCGACAACACCTTCGCGGGGCGTGCGCTCAGCGAGCAGGTCACGACCCCCTACACGTCGACGGCGCTGCCCGCGGCAGACGCGGACGCCTTGAAGGCCGACGGGTCTGACAGGTTGACCCCGATCGATTTTGGCGATGTGTGCGTGAACGCCGACACGGCCTGGTTCAGCGCGCATCACCTCGCCGTCCCGCAGACCCTGGAGGACCTCACCAAGCCTGAATACAAGGACCTGTTGGTCGTCCCGAACCCCGCCTCCAGTTCGCCCGGTATGGCCTTCCTGACCGCGACGGTCGGCGCGTCCGGTGACCCGGGCTACCTCGGCTACTGGACGGCGCTGAAGAACAACGGCGTCCTCATCGCCAAGGACTGGACCGAGACCTACTCGGTGCAGTTCTCCGGCAGCGCGGGCAAGGGGCCGCGTCCGCTGGCGCTGAGCTACTCCACCTCGCCCGCCTCCGAGGTGGTCAACGGGGCTGCACCCACCCAGGCGCTGTTGCAGACCTGCTTCCGGCAGGTCGAATACGCGGGCGTCATCGCGGGCGCCAAGAACCCTGAGGGCGCGAAGAAGTTCATCGACTTCATGCTGAGCCAGCAGGTCCAAGCCGACATCCCCGGGCAGATGTACATGTACCCCGCGCTGCGCTCGGCCACGCTGCCCGCCGACTGGGTCTCGTTCGCGCCCTTGTCGCCGTCGCCGTATGCCGTCCCGGCCGCGACCATCACGGCCGACCGCGATCGGTGGATCCGCGACTGGACCGCGACGGTCGTCGGCTGAGTCGTGACACGACGCCTCGCGTGGACGCTGGCGGCCCTGGTGCCGCTAGCGTTCCTCGGCGTCTTCTTCGCCTGGCCGGTCGTCACGCTCATCGTCCGGGGGTTCTTCCCTGACGGTGCGTTCTCCCTGGACGCCTTCACCGCGGTGTTTGCTGCGCCCCGCACCTGGCGGGTCATCGCCACCACCCTTGCGCAGGCCGCCGCAGGAACGCTGGTGGCCGTCGCGGTCGGCATCCCGGGCGCCTGGCTGCTGTATCGGACGCGCTTCCCCGGACGCCTCGTCGTTCGGGCGCTCGTCACGGTGCCGTTCGTCCTGCCCAGCGTCGTCGTCGGCGTCGCGTTCAAGTCGCTGGTGATCTCTACCGGGCCCCTGGGCGGGCTGGGCCTGGACGGCAGCTTCGCGATCATCGTGGCCAGCCTGGTGTTCTTCAACTACGCCCTCGTCGTGCGCACCGTGGGGGCGATGTGGTCGGCCCTCGACCCCCGCACCGCCCAGGCAGCGGCGACGCTCGGTGCGTCCCCGGCCCGCGTGTGGTGGACGGTCACCTTGCCCGCGCTGGCGCCCGCCATCGCGTCGGCGGCGGCGCTCGTCTTCTTGTTCTGCGCGTCGGCCTACGGGGTCGTCATGGTCCTGGGCGGGGCGAGCTATGGAACCATCGAGACAGAGATCTGGTTCTTGACCAGCCAACTCCTCGACCTGCGGGGCGCGGCGGCACTGTCGATCGTGCAACTCGTCGTCGTCGCGGCGTGCCTCCTGGTCTCTAACCACCTGCAGGCACGGCAGGCCCGCGCGCAACGCTTCGCGACCGACACCACCCAGGACACCCCCTGGCGCTGGCGTCGCGACGGGGCTGCCACCCTGGTGACAGCCGTCGTCGTCGGGTTGGTGCTGCTGCTCCCGATGGGAGCCCTGCTGGAACGCTCGCTGCGCACCGCGTCCGGCTACGGGCTCGACCACTACCTGGCCTTGGGGGCACCCGGCAGCGGACCGATCAGCGTGCCGGTGTGGACGGCCGCCGCAAACTCACTGCGGACTGCGCTCCTCGCGACGCTCATCGCGGTCGTCCTGGGGCTGCTGGTGAGCCTGGTCGTCTCCCGGCGTCCGCGCTCGGCGCCCGCCCAGCGAGCCCTCGGCGTCCTCGACGCGGTGTTCATGCTGCCGCTGGGCGTCTCGGCGGTCACCGTCGGGTTCGGGTTCTTGATCACCTTGAACCGGCCACCGCTGGATCTGCGTAGCTCCCTCATCCTGGTGCCGATCGCCCAAGCCATCGTGGCGCTGCCGCTGGTGGTGCGCGTCCTTCTCCCGGTGCTGCGCGCCATCGATCCCCGGCTCCGGGAGACGGCGCAAGTGCTCGGCGCGGGGCCCTGGCGCGTGCTCGCCAGCATCGACGTGGCCCTCGCCGCGCGCGGCCTCGGGCTAGCGACCGGGTTCGCCTTCGCGACCTCACTAGGGGAGTTCGGTGCCACGTCCTTCCTGGCACGACCCGATCAACCGACCCTGCCCGTCATGGTGTTTCGACTCATCGGACGCCCCGGGCTCGAATCCCAGGGCATGGCGATGGCCGCCGCGGTGGTACTGACGCTGGGCTGCGCGATCGTCATGGGAATCGCTGAGACACTAAGGCCCAAGGAGGCTCGACTGTGGTGAACGGATTGCGGATCGCGGACGCGGTCGTGGAGTACCGGGTCTCACCGGATGCTGCCGCGGGCGCGGCCCGGCGCCCACCCAAACCGGGCCCGCACGACCGGATCATCACCGCCGTCGGTGGCGTCAGCCTGGACGTCGCTCCGGGGGAGATCGTCGCGCTGCTGGGGGCGTCCGGGTCAGGTAAGTCGTCGCTGCTGCGTGCCGTCGCCGGGCTGGAGCCGCTGGTCGGCGGGTCCGTGGCGTGGGACGGCGAGGACCTCACCGACGTGCCCACGCACAAGCGCAACTTCGGGCTCATGTTCCAAGAGCCTGCGCTGTTTCCCAACCTGAGCGTCGGACGCAACGTCGCGTACGGGCTGCACGCGCAGCCGCGGGGCCGTCGTGGAGGAGTTCCTCGACCTCGTCGGGCTGCCTGGCTACGCGTCGCGACAGGTCAACGAGTTGTCCGGCGGGCAAGCGCAGCGGGTGGCGCTGGCGCGGTCGCTCGCACCCCGGCCCCGGCTCATGCTGTTGGATGAGCCGCTCTCGGCGCTGGATCGGGCGCTGCGCGAGCACCTGGTCGGCGTCCTGGATGAGGTGCTGCGAGCAACGGGGACGACCGCGATCCACGTGACCCACGACCAGGACGAGGCGTTTGCGCTTGCCGACCGGGTGGGCGTCATGGCGGGCGGGCACCTGCTGCAGATCGATCGTCCCGAGATGCTGTGGCGGCACCCGGCCAGCGCCGAGGTGGCAGCCTTTCTGGGATACGACCTTCCCCTCACCGGTGAGGACGCGGAGGCGCTCGGGCTCGGCGCGCTGGCCGCGTCCGCGGTGGTGGCGCTCGGGCCCGAGAGCCTCACCCGAGATCCCGGTGGCGTGGAACTGCCGATCGTCGACCAGCTTCCGCGGCGCGGCTATATCGAGGTGGGCGTCCGGCTGCCGAGCGGCCGTCGTGCCGAACTGCGCGTCCCGGATCGTCTGGACGCCGAGACGGTCGCCGTCGTGACGGGCCCGGACGCCGTTGCGGTCGTGGCCTCCTGACCCTCTCTGTTCGGAGTATGCTTGAAACGTCAATCAAGGACGAGAGGGAAAACGCATGAAGATCGGGATCATCGTCGGGTCCATCCGTGAGGGTCGGCTGGGCTTGCAGATCGGCGAATGGATCAAGCAGCAGGCGGACGTGCAGGGTCGCGCAGCGGACTATGTCCTGATCGACCTGAAGGGCTTCGATGTGCCGCTGTTCACGTCGGCCACGCACCCGATGATGGCCAAGAAGCACTACGACGACGCTCGCGTCCAGGCCTGGAGCGACGCCATCGACGCGTGCGACGCCTTCATCTTCGTCACCCCCGAGTACAACCACGGCGTCCCGGGTGCGTTCAAGAACGCGGTCGACAGCCTCGGCTCGGAGTGGGTCGGCAAGCCGTACGCGGTGGTCGGCTACGGCGCCGTCGGCGGCGTCCGCGCCATCGAGAACTGGCGTTCGGTGCTGGCGAACTTCTCCATGGTCGACATCCGCAACGAGTTGAACATCAACCTGTTCACCCACTTCGCTGATGGAGCGTTCGTCCCGAACGCCCACCAGAACGACGAGGTCAAGGCTCTCTTCGACGCACTGGAGAACCTGACTGGCCGCCTGGCCTGACCCTGACCCGTATCGGCTGCGCGTGTAGCCGCGAGCGGCGTGACGCCCCGGTGTGGTGGAGGAAGCTCCCACCGCACCGGGGCGTCGTGTTCCCTCATGCGCCAAAGCCCCGCCTGTGCAGGGGGCCGTCCGCGCCATGGGTCAGTCTGCGCTCATGACTGTGGTCCGCCCGAGTGTCTGTGGCGGATTGCTTGGGCCAGAGAGGAACTCGCCACTCCAATGAGGAACCTCGGGATGGCGTGGAAGGTGGCCCCGGTGGACTATGCCGCGACCGCTGCGGGGAGACCGGCCGTCTCCACGCGACGGCGGACCCGAGCGATGAGGGTGCACACGACCCAGATCGCAAACGAGATCGTCGTCACGTACGGGCTGATCGGGATCGAGCCGCCCAAGGCGAGCAGGATGCCGCCCACGGTCGAGACGACAGCGAAGCACACGCTCAGAATCGGCACCAACAGCGGCGAGGAGGACACGCGCAAGGCGGCTGCGGCAGGCGTCACGAGGAGCGAGAGCACCAGCAAGGCACCCACGATCTGCACCGAGACGGCGGCGGCAAGGCCGAGCAGCAGCATGAATACCAGCGACAGGGCTCGGGTGGGGACGCCGCGCGCGGCGGCGACGTCCGGGTCCACGCTCGCGAACATGAGCGGACGCCAGATCAACAGCAGGGCGATGATCACGATCGCCGAGATGATCGCTAAGGCCCCGATCTGCGGATCGTCGATGGCGACGATCTGGCCGGTGAGCAGGCCGAACTTGTTGGCCGAGCGCCCCGAATACAGCGACAGGCACAAAATGCCCAGGCCAAGCCCGAACGGCATGATGACCGCGGTGATCGAGTTGCGGTGCCGGGCACGGCTGCCCAGCAGGCCGATGAGCAGCGCGGCGAGCAGCGATCCTGTCAGGGCGCCGGGGATCACACCGATCCCGAACAGCAGACCCGCAGAACCGCCAGCGAACGAAAGCTCGCTGATGCCGTGCACCGCGAAGGGCATGTCGCGGGCGACCACGAACACCCCGATGAGGCCGCCGACCACCCCCAGGATCGCGCCAGCCAAGATCGAGTTGTGCAGCAGCACCACCAGTTCGCCGTAGTTCTCGAACGAGAACAGCGAAGACCACCAGTCGGTCATGCGTGCGCATCTCCCTTGTGCGTGTGCCCGTCGGATGGCGGGGCTGTGTGCGTGATGCACGGTTCGACGGCGCCGACCACCACGATGCGCCCGCGGGTACGGACGACATCCACGGGGGAGCCGTACAACTCCGAGAGGACCTCCGTGCGCAGCACCTCATCGGGGGTGCCGATGCGGATCTTCCCGCCGGCCAGGTAGATGACCCGGTCAACCATGGGGAGGATCGGGTTGATGTCGTGGGTGACGAACAAGACGCCGAGGTTGCGCGTGCGCCGACTCTTGTCGACCAGTTCGCTCACGACGGTCTGGTAGGCCAGATCAAGCGACAGGAGCGGCTCGTCGCACAGCAGCAGGCGCGGGTCCCCGGCCAGGGCTTGGCCGATGCGAAGCCGCTGCTGTTCACCGCCCGAGAGGTCCGAGAGGGGCTCGTGACGGTAACGCTCCGCGTGAACGTCGTGGATGAGCTTGTCGATGGCCGCGCGCCGGGCCTTGCTGGGCAGCGGGATGCCCCAACGATGCCCGTCGACCCCCAAGCCGATGAGGTCTTCGGCGCGAAGGGGGACGCCCTCGTCAGCGAGCTTTTGCTGGGGCACATACCCGATGCGACGGTTCCCGCCCTTGATGGGGGCGCCGAGGAACTCGGCTGTGCCCGCGGAGAGGGGCAGTTGTCCCAGAATCGCCTTCAGGAGGCTCGACTTGCCCGACCCGTTCGCGCCGAGGATCGCGATGAACTCCCCGGCCGCGACGTCGAGGTTGAGCCCGCTCCACAGGGTGCGGTCGCCGAACCGCAGCGCGGCGTCGCGCAGCCGCAGGACGACGTCGCCCCCCGTGGAGGGGGAGTCAGCCTGGGTGGCGGGCGCGGCCTGGGTGGACGCCTCGCCCCGCACGGTGAGGGCGTCCTGGGTGGTGGTCGTCACTTGGCTAGCGCCGCCGCCAGGGCGTCCAGGTTGTCGGTCATCCATGAGACGTAAGTCTTCCCTGCCGGAAGGGTTTCTGTGAACGCGACCACGGGGATGTTGTTGGCCGTGGCGGCCTTGACGACCGCGTCGGTCTGTGCGCCGGTGGTCTGCTCGTTGTAAGCGAGCAGCTTCACAGCGTGATCGGAGTACAGCTTGAGGGTCTCATTGAGGACGGCGGGGGCGACGTCGCTCTCGTTCTCGACGGCCTCGGAGAACTCTTCGGGCGTCTTGTTCTCCAGGCCGATCGCCTCCAGCATGTAGAGCGGGACGGGCTCGGTGATGGAGACAGGCTGGCCCGCGTATGTCGCCTTCAGGTCATTCTCCTTCTGGGTCAGGGTCGCCAGGGACGCCTTGAGGGTGCTGGCGTTGGCGGTGAAGGTCGCCGCGTCGGACGGGTCAAGCTTGGTATAGGTGGCCGAGATGGCGTCGACGACCTTCGTCACGGTGCCGAAGTCGTACCAGACGTGCTCGTTGAGTTCGTCTCCGGCGCTCGCCTGCTTCCCCGAGACGGTGACCGCGTTGATCCGCTCGATGGCCGGGTTCTTGGCGGCCGCGAGCATGGTGTCGACGAAGTCGTCGTAGCCCCCACCGTTCTCGATCACGACCTGAGCCTTCGACAGCGTGAGCTGGATCTGGGCGTTGGCCTCGTACTCGTGAGGATCCTTGGACGGGTCATCGATGATGGAGGTGACGTTCACGCGATCGCCACCGACCTTGGCGGCCAGGTCGCCCCAGACGTCGGTGGACGCGACCACGGACAACGTGACGGGCGTGGATGACGGGGACGCGGAGGGTGTGGCGGCCGGTGAGGTGCAGCTTGCCAGCGTCAAACCGGTGGCGAGGGCGGCCAGCAGGGCGAGTGGTCGTGCGAGGTTCATGTCGATCCCATCCAGGTAGTGCAGTGCGGCGATGCCGAATGCACCGTGCGCAAGAACCATGATAGACGATGGTTGAGAACCATTCTCACAACGGTCGGGTGGTGATCGCGGACTCTCGCGGTGTCGTGCTGCTCACGAGCATGCGGCGCACCGCCCACGACCAGGTGCCGCACTGCGTACTGCCCATGCCGCGTTGCTTACGCCAAGGTTGTGCGGATCCCCTGAGCGATGGCGGCGGCGAGGGCGTCCCGCGTCCCCGGCTGGGCGATGGCCGCCCAGTCTGCGGGATTGTTGAGGTTCCCGATCTCGACCAGGACGCCGGGCGTGCGGCTCAGTTCGTTGAGGACGGCCACGTTGGTGCGCGGATCCAGGGGCAGTGCCGTGGTGCCTTTGTAGTTCGCGGGGGGAAGCGGTGAGGCGTGGAGGGCGTCCGAGAGGTGCGTGGCCAGCGTCACCGAGGCCGTCTGGACGTGCTGACCGCCGCGCATGTCGGGGGAGTAGATGAGGTGAAAGCCGCGCTTGTCGTCACTGTCGAAGTCCGCGTGGAGCGCCACCAGCGCGTCCGCCTTGGTCGTGTTCGCCAGGTGCCCGCGCTCGTTGTTGCACGGCCCGAGCGTGGCGTCGTCGGCGCGCGTCATCACCACCGTCGCGCCGTCGGCCTGGAGAAGGGCCCCGACCCGCTTGGCGAGATCGAAGTTCACGGTGTGCTCGGCCGTCCCGTCGGGGGCGGTCGCCCCCGCGGTGTAGCACGGCAGCCGCTTGTCGCCATAGGTCGTGATGAGGCGGCCGCTGTCGTCCTTCGTCCAGAGTCCGGCGTGTCCGGCGTCCACCACGACGGTCTTGCCGCTCAGGGTTCCGGCGTGGGTGGGCTTGCCGGTGGCCTGGGTTGGGGAGGTCTCCAGACCCTGAACGACAACCGGGGGTGGCGTGCTCGGCGCCGGGGTGCTGGCAGGTGCGCTGCTGCAGCCCACCAGGGCCCCCATAGTGCCCAGGCAGAGCGCCCAGGCCCTGATTCGCATGGAACGAGCCTAGGACGCGGATGCCAGCAAGGGGTCATCTAGCTCAAGGAAGGTGAAAGGAGAGAGGGGACCACGAATCCCACTGGTCGGGGTGACAGGATTTGAACCTGCGGCCTCTTCGTCCCGAACGAAGCGCGCTACCAAGCTGCGCCACACCCCGATGGCCCCTCAGGGCCGCTGATGAGCATATCCCAACCTGCGGTGAATCTCACATCGCCGCCGCGATTGCCCTGGCGTCCCGCGGAGAGCGGAACGGCGTGATCGCGTCAGGTGCGAGGCACCAGGGTCAGCAGCGAAACCTCGGGCGGGCAGGCGAACCGGTAGGGCGCAAAGGGCGACATGCCAATCCCTGCCGAGACGTTCACGTAGCTCTCGTTCCCGCCAGCGTCGTAGGTGAACAGGCCACTGGCGTGCTCGCGGGGCAGATCGCAGTTGGTCACGAGCGCGCCACGCCCAGGGATGCACACCTGGCCGCCATGCGTGTGCCCGGCAAAGATCATCTCGACACCGTCAGCCGTCATGGCGTCCAGCAGGCGCAGGTAGGGCGCGTGGGTCACGCCGATCTCCACCGCGTCGGCAGAGGCGGGACCCGCGACGGCGCTGTAGTCGTCGCGCTCGTGGTGAGCATCCCCCGTGCCACGGAAGCGGAGCCGCTGACCGGCAATCTCCAATTCGGCCGTGCGCTCCTCCAGGTACACCCAGCCCAAGCCCTCCAAAGACTCGCGCAGCTCACCCGTGGGCATGGGCGGAGGGTCGGCCTTCGCGGCCCCGCCCGAGTGGCCGAACAGGTAGCGGACGGGCAGCTTGAACGTCGGCTGGTGGAAGTCATTCGAGCCGAACACGAACACCCCGGGGACGTCGCGGAGGCGTCCGAGCGATTCGATCAGCGGCTCAATGGCGTCCGGTGAGCTGATGCTGTCCCCGGTCGAGACCACCAGATCCGGCTCCAACCCAGCCAAGCCCCGCAGGAAGTCACGCTTGCGGCCCTGACGCGGCAGCAGGTGGGCATCCGAGAGATGCAGCACGCGGATGGGACGGGAGCCCTCCGGAAGCACGGGAACGTTGGCGCGCCGGACGCGGAACGCGGTGCGCTCGATCGCCACACCGTACGTCACGCAGGCGGCACCGACGGCTGCCACCGCACCGAAGGCGCGCAGCCAGCCTCGGGCGCTCACCGGTTGCCGTCACCTCCGCCACCCGCAGGAGGCGGAGCGACCGGCGGTGTCGCAGGCGCAGCCGGATCAGTCGCCGGGGCGGACGGATCGACCTTCGGGCCCGAGGAGACCATCAGCTTGATCGTGCTGAACTTCGGGGCCTCCGACTTCGGGGAGAGGCCGAGGAACGTGCCCGCCTTCTTCGCGTTCTCGACGCGGACGACCGACGTGCCGAAGCCCGCGTCCTGCAGGGCCGCCCGGCAATCGTTCAGGCTCATTCCCGAGCAACTGGGGACGCTGACCGTCTCGCCCACGGCCCGATCGGCGCCAGGCTTCACGAAGTCGGTCTTCTCCAAACCTGCCAGTGCCACCGACATGGCGGGCTTCCAGATCATGGCGCCCGCCTCGCCACCCGAACTGCCGCGCAGCGTCCGCTTGCCACCCTGAATCGGTGCGCCGACCAGGGACTTGCGCTTGGTCTTCTTGTCGACGGTAATCATCGCGGCGCCGGCCAACTGAGGCGTATAGCCCATCGTCCAGATCGTCGGAGCCCCCGTGTCGGTGCCCGTCTTGCCCGCGATGCTGTAACCGGGAATGTTGGCGGCCGACGCAGTGCCACCGTTGAACGGGCCACGGAGCACGTCGTTCACCGTGTCCGCGACGCCCTCGGGAATCACCTGCTGACAGTTGGCCGAGGGGACCTCGTAGCTCTTGCCGTCCTTGCTGACCGCAGACTTCAAGATGATCGGGTCGCAGCGCTTGCCCCGGGCCGCCAAGGTCGCGTACGCGTTCGCCAGCGAGATGGGGGACGCTTCCGCCGCACCTAGCGTGAAGGCGGGGTATTGAGCTTCGGCGAACGTCTTGCCGATCAGGTGGAGGCCGAGGGTTTCAGCCATCTGCGTAACATCGCACAGCCCGACGTCCTGCTCCAGTGAGACGAAGTAGTTGTTCACCGAGTACTTGGCTCCGGAGTACATGTCGAACTCGCCGCCACCGCCCGCGTTGGTTACCCCCCACGGCTTGTTGATGCGCACGCTGCCACTACAGGTGCGGAACGATTCGCCCTTCCAGTCCCTTTCCTTGGGGGCGTCGTAGCTTCGCGAGGTCGGGAAACCCTTGTTGATCGCCGCAGCAAGGGTGAACATCTTGAAGGTCGATCCGCCGAAGTAGCCCTCGGCGCCGCCGAGGTCACGCTCCATGGCGTAGTTGTAGAAGGTCTCGCCGGGGTTGTTGCCGATCTTGTCGCGGCTTTGGGCCACGCCCTTGATGAGGCCAGTGCCCGGTTCGATCATGGCCATGACGCCGATGACGGGATCGGTGCTGGAGATGTAGTTGGACACGGCGTCTTGAGCGGCGCGCTGCGTGCGCGGATCGATCTCCGTCTGGATAGTCAGACCGCCACGGTTCAACAGGCTGCGGCGGGTCTCGGTGTCCGGCCCCAGGCTGTCCATCTGCAGCAGTGTCTTCTCCACCACCGAGCACAGGTGGGGGAACTCGGCGGCCGCGCACCCGTGCGCCGGGGTCGTCACCTTGCTGCGGTCGAAGACTTCCGCGCGGGCGGCGTCGTACTGCTCTTGGGTGATGACCTTCTGCCCCAGCATGATGTCGAGCACGTTGTTGCGCCGCTCCATGGCGAGCTTCTCGTGGTTGATCGGATCCGTCGTCGCAGGGTTACGGACCAGGCCAGCGAGCATGGCCGCCTGACCCAGCGTCAGATCCTTCGCCGTGGTGCCGAAGTAGCGACGAGCGGCCGCCTCGACGCCATAGGCGCCAGCCCCGTAGTAAGAGAGGTTCAGGTAGCGCTCCAAGATGTCGTCTTTCGACATCTTGTCTTCCAAGGCGATGGCGTAGCGCAGTTCCAGCAGCTTGCGGGAGAACGTGCGGTCGTAGGCGGCGGCGAGCGCTTCCTTGTCGTTGTCGGCCACGGCCTTGTCGATGAGGGCGAGCTTCACGTACTGCTGTGTCAGCGTGGAGCCACCCTGCATGTTGCCGCTCGAGGTGCGCACCAGGGCGCGCAGCGTGCCGCGCAGGTCGATGGCGCCGTGCTCGTAGAAGCGGCGATCCTCCGTGGTCACCTGCGCCAGGCGCATCACCGGGGCGATGTCGGCCAGCGGCACATAGACGCGGTTCTCATCGTAGAAGTTGGTCAGCACCGAACCGTCGGCCATCAAGACCTTGGAGCCTTCCGCGGGGGGAGGGGTCTCGACCTCTTTGGGGATGGCTTGGATCGCCGTCGCCCCGGCCTTAGAAAACTCCGCCGCCACGCTCGCCGTGGGGACGGCGAGGCCTGCGACGAGGACGCCGCCCAGAACACTGACGGCGACAAACATCAAGGCCGAATAGAGCTTGCGACCCATGGTTGGTGCACCCATATCACCCAGAGTACGGGACGCACCTGAGAATTCTCGGGGGGTGGACGCCGAGGCGGGACGCGTCCTCGGGCGGGGCGGACGGCGTCCGCGCTGAGAACTGGTCAGACCAGTGTCCCGAACGGCGTATCCTAGGGAGCGAGATGAGATGTTAGCGCCTGCTTCACCATGCAACATTCGTTGGCAAAGTTGCAGCGCGACGTTATCATTCCGTGATGCCGGCGCGGGTCATCCGGACGGCAACGACAGCCACGTCAGGGAGGTGGGCGATGACGCTCAGCAGGACGGAAGACTGGACGCTGCAGGCGAAATGCCGAGGCATGCAGGACAAGCTGTTCCCCGAAGGGGTCGATCAGAAGCGTGCGCGCCTGGTCTGCATGGGTTGCCCTGTCCGGTCACAGTGTCTGGCCGAGGCTCTGGACAACCGCATCGAGTGGGGTGTGTGGGGCGGCATGACTGAGCGCGAGCGTCGCCAGCTCCTGCGTCAGCGCACCGACATCCGTTCGTGGCAGACCGTGTTGTGCGGTCCCGGCAAGATCCTCTGACCCTTCCTCGTCGGCCTCATCATCTAGGGTGAGGTCATGACCACGTGGGAGTACGCCACCGCACCAGTCCTGGTGCACGCGACCAAGCAGATTCTGGATTCCTGGGGCGCTGACGGGTGGGAGCTCGTCACCATCATCCCCGGCCCTAACCCGCAGAACCTGGTCGCCTACTTCAAGCGCCCGATCGCCGCTCCTGCCTCATGAGCACCCCGAGCGCCCGGCTCGCCCAGTTGGGTTTGAGCCTGCCCCCCGTCGCCACGCCGCTGGCCGCCTACGTTCCGGCGATCGTGAGCAGCGGGCACGTCTATACCTCCGGGCAGCTTCCCTCCGTTGCCGGTGAACTGACCTACGTCGGCAAGGTCGGCGCAGAGGTCACCCCCGAACAGGGAGCGGAAGCGGCCCGCACCGCCATGCTGAACGCTCTCGCCGCCGCCGCCTCCCTCGTCGGTGGTCTCGACCAGATCGGCCGCATCGTCAAGGTCACCGTCTTCGTGGCCAGCGCGCCCACCTTCACCGGCCAGCCCGCCGTCGCCAACGGCGCCAGCGAACTCGTCGCGGAGCTGTTTGGGGACGCGGGTCGTCACGTCCGCAGCGCCGTCGGGGTGAGCGTCCTTCCGTTGGACGCCCCGGTCGAAGTGGAGTTGACGATCGAGCCTGCCGGGGTTGCCTGGTAGTGGAGCAACCGGCGGCGGTCTATGCGGCATTGGGGGAGATGTACCCCCATGCCCACTGCGAGCTCGACTTCAGCACGCCGCTGGAATTGCTCGTGGCAACGGTCTTGTCGGCGCAATCCACGGATCGCCGAGTCAACACGGTCACGCCGCAGCTGTTCGCTCGCTACCCCGACGCCGCCGCCTATGCGAGTGCTGACCTGACCGACCTCGAAGCGATCATCCGCCCCACCGGGTTCTTTCGCGCCAAGGCAGGGCACCTCGTCGGCATCGGCCAAGGCCTCGTGGAGCGGTTCGACGGGGTAGTGCCCGCCAGCCTGGAGGATCTCGTCACGTTGCCCGGCGTGGGGCGCAAGACAGCCAACGTCGTCTTGGGGGACGCGTTTGGAGTACCGGGCATCACCCCCGACACTCACCTGATCCGGGTGTCGAACCGTCTTGGCTGGGTCTCCTCGACGAAGCCGGACGTGGTGGAGGCGGCCGTCGGCGCACTGTTCCCGCCGCAGCAGTGGGTCTCCCTCAACCATCGCATCATCTGGCATGGGCGGCGACGCTGCCATGCCCGACGCCCTGCGTGCGGGGCCTGCGCCCTAGCGCCCCTGTGCCCCAGCTTCGGGGAGGGGCCCACCGACCCTGAGATCGCGGCCACGTTGATCAAGGAGCCGCGGGCATGAGCCCGCGCGGTCGATCCGCGCTGATCGCAGCCGCGCTCGGGCTCGCGCTCCTCGCCGGGTGCGCGTCCCCCCAGGACGACACCCCCGCGCCCAGCGTGGCGGTGGACGCTGCGCTCGTCACCCAGCGCGAGCAGGCGGGGATCGAGGACTGCCCCCTCACCCCGGCGTCGGCAGAGCCCGTCCCGGGCGGCCTGCCCGACCTGCTGCTCGGCTGCCTGGGGTCCGGTCGCCAGGTCAACCTCGCGGGGCTGCGGGGTTCACCGATGGTCATCAACTTCTGGGCCCAATGGTGCGGCCCCTGCCGCGCGGAAGCGCCGTCGTTGGCCCAGTTCGCTCAGCGCGCCCACGGGAAGGTCGCCGTCCTCGGCGTCGACTACTCCGACCCGGACCCGTCGCTGGCCCTGGCCTTCGCGCAGCAGTCGGGATGGACCTACCCGCACGTCACCGACCCGCTGCGGCAAACCGCCGGGCCGATCCGGTTCACCGGGATCCCCGTCACGATCTTCGTCGACGCGCAGGGCCGCATCGTCTACCGCACCATTGGGGCGGTCGCGTCCGTCGATCAACTCGTCGAGGCCACCCACACCTACCTCGGAGTGGATCTGTGACCGCGCGGGCGGCGTGCCTGGACCGGCTCGTCACCGCCCTCGCCGAACCGGGCGGCGGGGCGCGGGTCGTGCGCGGGCGTCCGGCCCGGCACGGACGCAAAGCCGCCGTGCTCATCTGCTTCTTCGGTGCCGCCGATGCCGCCCCCGCTGACCTGCGGCTGATCCTGATCGAGAAGTCAGCCCACCTGCGGCACCACGCGGGGCAATGCGCGTTCCCGGGTGGTGGCGTTGAGCCCACCGACGCGTCCAGTGAGGATGCGGCCTTCCGGGAGGCCCGCGAAGAAGTAGGGCTGCATCCTGAGACGGTGGAACTCCTCGGCGTCCTGCCCGCCGCCCACGTGGCCGCCGCTGGGTACGACGTCACCCCCGTCGTCGGGTGGTGGCATGAGCAGCATCCGCTGGAGATCGTGGACACCGTCGAGGTGGCGGCGATCCACGAGATCCGGGTGGGTGACCTGGTCGACCCCGCCAACCGGCTGACGTGGCGGTTGCCGATGGGGCACCGCGGTCCCGGCTTCACGATCGGTGAGTTGTTCATCTGGGGGTTCACCGCGGCCCTCCTCGATGGCTTGATCGAGTTGGCCGGGTGGCAGCAGCCCTGGGATGAGCGCCGCACCGAACTGGTGCCGGAACGCTTCTGGCACCGCGCTTAGCGCGCCGGTACCGGGTGCAACGCGACCTGAGTTGCTTTGATGGCGGCGACGACGGGGTCGCCTTCGGTGAGGCCGAGATCGCGCACCGCCGCCGGGGTGACGTCGGCGTGGATGCGTTGCCCCGCGACGAGGAGACTCACGCGCTGAACCATGCCCCGATCCTCGATGGCGGACACGACGGCCCGCAACGCGGTGCGCGGGCTGCCGTGGGGTGGCGTGGTGAACAAGCTCACGGCGTCCGGCGCAAACACGGCGCGCGCCCCACCCTCGGGTAACGGCGCCTCGCTCAACCCGCTGATGAGGGACCCGTCCGACAAGGCGAGGGCCTGCGTGCCCTCGGCCCGGCCGGTCAGCAGGTTCAGCCCGACGAAGTCGGCGAGGAACGCCGACGACGGGCGGGCGACCATCTCCTCGACGCTGCCCTCGCTGGTGACGCGTCCGTGCTCCAGGGCGACGACACGCTCGGCCAGCACCATGACGTCGAGCGGGTCGTGGGTCGCGATGAGCGTAGTGATCCCGCGGAGGCGTCCGCGTACCAGGTGGCGCAGCGCCGGGGTCGCCGTGGCGTCGAGCGCCGCGAATGGTTCATCGAGCAACACGACGTCGGGGTCGCAGGCCAGCGACCGGGCCAGCGCGACGCGTTGAGCCTGACCACCCGACAAGGTGCCGACAGGGCGGGTCTCGAACCCGGCCAGCCCGACCGCGGCCAGTTCGCTGGCGGCGCGGCGGCGTGCGTCCTGCCGGGACGCACCCCAGCAGCGGGGGCCGTAGGCGACGTTGTCGAGGACGTTGAGATGAGGGAAGAGGAGCGCGCGCTGTTCGAGGTAGCCGATCTTCCGCCGATGAGGCGGGACGAACGTGTGAGGCCCGGCGAGGGTGGTGGGGCCGAGCGTGATCGCGCCCGACTCCGGGCGCAGCGCTCCGGCGAGAAGGTGGATCGTGGTCGATTTCCCCGCCCCGTTGGGCCCGATGAGGGCGACGACATCCCCGGCGGCCACGTCGAACCGCACGTGGACGTCGCGCGCGGCGACCCGCGCGTCCACCGTGAGGGGCTCACTCATGGCGCCCCCGTGACTGGACGTGTAGCGCGAACCACACGACGAGGCTGGCGACACCGAGCAGCACGACGGCCAGCGCCAAGGCCAGGTCGGAGTCTGATTCGCGCAAGAGGTAGATCTCCAACGGAAGGGTGCGCGTGACGCCTTGCAGCGAGCCCGCGAACGTCAAGGTGGCCCCGAACTCGCCTAAAGCGCGGGCGAACGACAGGGCCGTCCCCGAGGCAAGCGCCGGGGCCGCCATGGGGAGCGTCACGGTGAACAGCGTGCGGCTGGGGCTGGCGCCCAGATAGCTCGCCGCGCGCTCGTAGTCCTGCCCGGCCGATCGCAGGGCGCCCTCGAGCGACACCACGAGGAAAGGCAGCGCCACGAACACCTGAGCGATGACGACGGCGGCGGTCGAGAAGCCCAGGTCGATGCCCCACGCGGCCAGGTACTGCCCCACCAGCCCCCGGCGGCCCAGCGTGGTCAGCAAGGCGAGCCCGGCGACGACCGGCGGCAGGACCATGGGGACCGTGACCAGCGTGCGCCCGAGCGTCGCCCACCGGCCACGGGTGCGCGCCAAGACCAGGGCTGTCGGGACGCCCAGGAGCACGACGATCAGGGTGGCCAGGGCGCAGGTGCCCAGGCTGAGCCGCAGAGCGTCCAAGGATCGCTGCGAGGCCAGGAGCTGCGGGAGCGCGGGCCAGTCGGCGCGGGCCACGAGCCCCAGAAGGGGCAACCCGAGGACGGCCGCCGTCAGGCCGAGCGGCAGGACCGCCCACCGGGGATAGCCCAACGTGGTCGTCACTTCGGCGGACCGAAGCCTGCCGCCTTGAGCGTGGCTTGGCCCTCGCCCATCACCGTGGCGATGAAGGACGCGGCGCCAGCTTTGTTCGGGGCACCCGCGACGACACCGATCCAATACGTGTTGGGGTCCGTCTTGGCGCTGGCGATCTCGAAGACCGTAACCTTTGCTCCCGCGGTGGCGGCGTCGGTCGCGTAGACGAGCCCGGCGTCGGCCTCGCCGGAACTGACCTTGCCGAGCACGTCGGTCACCTTCGTCTCCTCCGAGACGGGACGCAGGCTCAGCCCGTTCGCTTGGGCCGCCTTGGTAGCGGCTGCCCCGCACGGTACTTCCGCGGCGCACACGACAAGCTTGGTCCCGGTCAAGGAGGCGTCGAACCCGGTGACGTGGGCGGGATTGTCGGCGGGCGTGATGAGCACGAGAGCGTTGGTGGCGAACATCGTGGGGGTGCCGTCGATGAGGCCCGCCTCGACGGCCTTGTCCATGTTCTTCTTGTCGGCTGATGCGAAGACGTCGGCCCGTGCCCCGCCCTTCAACTGGTCCACCAGGCCGGAGGAGCCGTCGAAGGAGTACTGCGCGGGCGCAATGGTCGGAAACACGGTGGACAACGATGCGGCGGCGAAGACGACGGGTCGCGCGGGCGGCGTCGCGGTGGGGGAGGGGGTGCTGGGCTGGGCGCAGGCCGTCAGCAGGGCCACGGCGGCGAGAGCGGCGAGACGTTTCATGGCTGGCTCCGTTCCAGGGTCACGTTGGTGGCCTTGATGACGCCGGTGGCGATGACGCCCGGCTCGAGGCCCAGTTCCTTGACCGCTTCGGTCGAGACGAGCGACACGATCCGGTAGCGCCCGCATTGGAGTTCGACCTGGCTCATGACCGTGTCGGACACGACCCGGGTGACCAAGCCTGTGAGGTGGTTGCGAGCCGACCTGGTGCCTGCGCCCGGATCGAGCTGATCGAGGGCGTCGTCGGCCAACTCCTGAGCCAGCGCCGCGAGTTCGGCTCCGTCCACGGCGTGCCTGCCCGCGGTGTCGGTGACCTGCGTGAGTCGTCCGGCGTCCACCCAGCGCCGCACGGTGTCATCGCTGACACCCAGCAGGCTCGCGGCGGCCGAGATACGTATCTGCGTCATAAATCCACATTATCAGTATCAAATGCGGATGTGTGCCCTGGCTCGGGCATCCACCGGCGCTAGTGTGGCCACCATGCCCTACCGCGCCGCCGTCATCACCTGCTCCGACCGTGCCGCCGCCGACCTCTACGAGGACCGCTCCGGGCCGGTGCTGCGCGACGGGCTGGCCGATCTCGGCTTCGATGTCGCTGCACCGACGATCCTCCCCGACGACGCCGAACGCATCGCCACGGCGATCCTGGACGCAGTGGCTGCGGGGGCCCGCGTCGTCCTCACCACCGGCGGCACCGGGGTGAGCCCCCGCGATGTGACGGTCGAGGCAACGCGTCCGCTGCTCAGCTACGAGGTGCCCGGTATCGCCGAGGCCGTCCGGGCGACGGGGGCGGTCAAGACACCCCTATCCAGCCTGTCGCGCGGGCTAGCCGGGGTGATCGAGCACGAGGGGACGCGCAGTTTCGTGTTCAATGCGCCCGGCTCGCGCGGTGGCGCCCGGGACGCCCTCGCGGTACTGGCGCCGCTCCTGGTGCACATCGTGGAACAACTCGACGGGGCCGACCACGACCTGCACCGCCCGCCGTCGGCGTAGCGGCGTCAGCGCGGCTCGCGCCGCCAATCACCGGAGCGGCCTCCCGACTTCGCCGTGATCCGCGCCGAGGTGATCTCGGCGGAACGATCCACGCCCTTGACCATGTCGACGACCGCGAGCGCGGCGACCGTCACCGCCGTGAGCGCCTCCATCTCGACGCCGGTGCGATCGGCCGTCCTGACCTCGGCGCGCAGTGCGACCCCCGCCTCGACGATGTCCACGTCCACGACGACGCCGTGGACGCCGATGACGTGAGCCAGGGGCAGCAGGTCGGGCACCTTCTTCGCCGCCGCGATCCCGGCCACACGCGCCACCGCGAGCACGTCACCCTTAGGGACGGTGCCCTCACGCAGCGCCGTCACCACGTCGGCCGAACACGAGACCACAGCCTCGGCCGTCGCGCTGCGTACCGTCGGCTGCTTGGCGGTGACGTCAACCATGCGGGCATGGCCCCGCGCGTCCAGATGCGTGAACTCCATGCCTCTACCTCACCAGGTGAACGTCGAGAACATCACCCGGCGCGACGCGTTCGACGTCGGCGGGGACGAAGGCCAGCGCCTCAGCAGCATGCAGCGAGGCGATCAGGTGCGAACCCGAACCCAGCCGGTGCGCGGGCCGGACGCCGTCCGGCGTGATGACGACGGGCATGAACTGCGCTCGGCCCGGCGGCGTGCGCCAGCCGTCGGCGACCGCGATCCGCAGCGTTGGCGGTTCCGAGAATGCCCCCTGGCAGGCATCCAGGAACGGACGCACAAACACCCACGCCGACACGAAAGCGCCCACCGGGTTGCCCGGGAGCGCCACCAGCGTGTGCTCGCGGCCCGCGGCATCCCGGATGCGGCCGCTGGCCTGGGGCTTGCCCGGTTGCATAGCGACCCGCACGAACTCGATCGAGCCCTCGACCGCCTGCCGTACCACCTCGAACGCGCCCACCGACACGCCACCGGAGGTCACGATGACCTCGGCGTCTGCCGCGTCGACCAACGCCTGCCGAAAGTCGGCCAGGTCGTCGGAGACCGCGCGCGCACACACCACCTGGCCGCCGAACTGCTCCACCAGGCCAGCCAGCAAAACCGAGTTCGAGTCGGGGATCTGCCCATAGCCCAGCGGGGCGCCTGCAGGGAGCAGTTCGCTCCCGGTTGCCAGCACGGCCACCGTCGGACGCCGATGCAGGCGCACGCGGGCGTGCCCCACCGCGGCCGCCGCGGCGGCGGAGGCAGGCGTCCAGCGCTGGCCACGCGGCACGACGACGGCGCCCACGGCCACGTCCTCGGCTGCGCGGCGCACATGAGCACCAACGGCGACCGGGGGGACCCGCACCGCATCCGGAAGCGGCACATCGCCGGGGCTCTGGTCGGTGTCCTCGACGGGCACCACGGCGTCCGCGCCGGGAGGCAACGGGGCCCCCGTCATGATCCGGGCCGCCTGCCCCGCCCCGATTAGCGGGGCCAGCCGGGTTCCGGCCGGAAGGTCGGCCACCACCGTCAGGTGGGCGCCCCCCAGCGTGTCGGCTGAGCGCACCGCGAACCCATCCATGGCGGAATTGTCGAACGGGGGAACGGCGCAGTGAGCCACCATGTCTTCGGCCACGACGCGGCCAAAACCCGACCCGATGGCGCACTCCTCGACGGGGGGCAGGCTGGCCAAGGCCAGGACTCGCGCGCGATACTCCTCGACGCTCAGCATCCTTTACTCCTGCTCCGACGGGCGGATGCGCGGCCGGGCGGCGCGCAGCGGCAGCACCGACCAGCGTCCGCGCGCGGCGTCCAGCACCATGACCCGACCCACGAGCGGCTCCCCGAACCCCGCCAGGATCTTGAGGGCTTCGGTGGCTTGCAGCGCGCCGATCTGGCCGACCATGGCCCCCAGGACGCCGACGTTCACCGCGCGCGGATAGTCCTGCGGCGACGGCTCGCTCGCGATCACGTCACGCAGAGTGAGCCGGATGCCGTCCGCGTCCGGGACGCCGAAAACCGAGCACTGGCCCTGCATGCCGACCGCGGAGGCCCACACGAGCGGGGCGTCCACCGCGGCGGCGGCGTCCGCGATCATGAACTTCGCATCGAAGGTGTCGGTGCAGTCCAGGACGAGGTCGTAGTGCGGGAACAACGCCTCGGCTCGCGCTCGGGTGAGGTAGGTGGTGTCGATCTCCACCTGGACATCCGGGTTGAGCAGGCCGAGCCGTTCAGCCGCCGACTCCGCCTTGTTGCGGCCCAGGTCGGTGTGGAGAACCTGCCGCTGCATGTTCGTCAGCTCGACGGCGTCCCCGTCGATGATGCCGATGCGTCCGACACCCGCCGCAGCGAGGTAGGGCAGGGCCGCCGACCCCAGGCCCCCGGCGCCGATGACCAGCACCGAGGACCCCAGCAGGCGTTCTTGGCCTTCGACCCCGATGCCGGCGACGTCGATGTTGCGCTGGTAGCGCTGCACCTGTGCCGGGGTCAGGGGCATTGGGACCACTCGTGGCTGCCGTCGGTGAAGAACTGCTTCTTCCAGATCGGCAGTTCCTTCTTCACGCGCTCGACGAGGTCACTGGCCGCCTCGAAGCCTTCGCGGCGATGCGACGTCGCCACGGCCACGAACAGCGCCACCCCGCCGATATCCAGGTGACCCACGCGATGCTGGGCCACCACGGCGTGCACGCCTTCGCGTGCGTTGATGTCGGCGACGATCTGCTTCAGCAGCGCGTCCGCCTGGGGATGCCCGACGTACTCAATGCCGGTCACCGCAGCACCGTGGTCATGGTTGCGGACCACGCCCGCGAACGTCACCACGGCCCCCGCACGATCATCGCCGACCGCCTCACGCAGGGCGTCGGTCTCGATGGGGGACGCGGTGACCCCGCTTGGCTCGTGCATGTCGTTCACGGTAGCGGTCAGCTCTTCATCGGGGCGCCCGGGCGCGCGTAGCGCCACCAGGTGATGCCCACGCACATGACCGCGTAGGCGACGCCGATCCAGTAGAAGGGCACGGCGCCGAACGTGGTCAGCCCGATGCCGAACAGGAACGGCCCGAACGCGGCGATGGCGGCCGTCCAGCCGATCACGCCGCCGGCCTGGCGCGGCTGGAAGATCATCGGCATCTGCTTGAACGTGGACGCGTTGCCGATGCCGGAGAACAGGAAGATGGCCAGCATGCCCCACAGGAACTGGTTGAACCCCGCGGTCAGCGTGGCCGCCGAGGTGGTGTCGGGGGTCAGGCCGCCGATGGTGTACCAGATCGAGCCGATCAGGCCCAGGCCGGAGACCAGCGTCCAGATGGCGCCGCCCATCTTGTCGGTCAGCGGCGCGAACAGCACGCGCGCGCCGGCGCCGATGAGCGGGCCGAGGAAGACGTAGGCGGCGGCGTCCGGGATCGCGTAGCCCTCGACCAGCAGCTTGGCCGTCTGGCCGCTGCCCTCCACGATGGCGGAGTTGCCCGCCCCGTAGAGGTTGGTCAGCAGCAGGCCGAACTGCGCCGACAGGCCCGAGAAGGTGCCGAAGGTCATGATGTAGAGCAGCGTCATCCACCAGGTGTCCTGGTTGCGGAAGATGTCGAACTGCTGCTTGATGTTGGCCTTGATCGGCACTGACTTCAGCGCCACATAGGCCCAGATGGCCCCGGCGACGATGAACGGCAGGTAGACCAGCGCCGAGTTCTGGTACCAGACGACGATCGGGGCCTTCCCGGGGATCGCCATGTGCTGCGAGCCGAGGAAGCCGAACATCGAAAAGCCGATCAGCCACGGCGTCAGCAACTGCACCAACGAGACGCCGAAGTTGCCGATACCCGCCTGGATGCCGAGCACGGTCCCTTGCAGACGCCGCGGGAAGAAGTAGGACGTGGAGGGCATGAACCCGGAGAACGCGCCCCCGCCGATGCCAGACAGGAAGGCCAAGCCCATCAGACGCCAGTACGGCACGTCCGGGTTGGTGACCTCAAAGCCCCACCCGAGCACCGGAAGGATGAGCAGCACGGTGGTGAGCGTCACCATCTTCCGCGTGCCGATCTTGGGGGGCAGGACCATCCAGACCAGGCGCAGCAGGCCACCGGACAGCCCGGGCATGGCCGCCAACCAGTAGAGCTGCTCTTTGGTGAAGGCGAAGCCGAGCGCGTTCAGCTTGGGAACGATGGCGCTGGGAAGGAACCAGGCCACGAAGCACAGCGTCAGCGTGAACGTCGTCACCGCCAGGGTGTTCCAGGCGAGCTTCTTGTCCCACGTGGCTTCGTTCTCGGGATCCCAGGAGACAAGCCAGTCTCCCTTGGTCTCATGGGTCATGCTCACGATACGGCCTCCAATTCAGGTTCGATGAGGCTGGCCGTGGATGGTGTGGCCCGCGTCATCATGCGGTGGATAGTGACGTGCATCCACGCGGCGCACAGCGCCACCAGGATGAAGATCACGAAGAATGTCGAGGTGGGGAACCCGCTGGCCGCCTTGGTGTAGGCGAACAGCGGCGGCAGGAAGAAACCGCCGAGCCCGCCGAACATGCCGACGAGGCCACCGACGGAACCCACGTGATCGGGGAAGTACTCGGGAATGTGCTTGTAGACGGCGGCCTTGCCGATGCCCATGGCGCAGCCCAGGAAGAACACGAGCGCCACGAACCAGGGCAACTCCAGGTGGAAGGGCAGATGCTCGGTGGTGGTGCCGTCAGCGTGAGCGATGACGAGGTGCCCGTTGGGCATCATCAAGATGCCGCTGGTGAGAAGCATCACCGCGAAGGTCACGTACATGACCGAGCGTGCGCCGATGCGGTCACTCAGCCAGCCGCCCAGGGGGCGCAGCAGCGAGGCCGGAAAGATGAAGGTGGCGGTGAGCAGGCCAGCCGTCGCCAGGTCGACGTGGAAGTTGTCGACGTAGTACTTCGGCAGCCACGCCGACAAGGCGACATAGGTGCCGAACACGGCCACGTAGTACAGGCTGAAGCGCCAGACCCGGACCTGCTTGAGTGGCTGCAGCGTCTCGGCGAGGGGCTTGCTCGCCCCCGGGGCCCGGTCGACGCGGGGCACGATGATCCAGGTCGCGACGCCGACGATGACCAACAGCACGGCATACAGGACGGGGATCAGCCGCCACCCGCCTTGGATCCCGAGGATGAACGTGCTGCCCGCGGTGGCGGCGATCAGGCCCGGACCAATCAGCTTCGTCACCGACGCACCAACGTTGCCTGCGCCGAAGACGCCCAGCGCGAGGCCTTGGCGCTCCTTGCCGAACCAGGCGGAGTTCCAGGCGACACCCGCACTGAACAGGTTCCCGGCGAACCCCACCAGGAACGCGAGGACCAGCAGCCACAGGTAGCTGTTGGCGAAACTCACCAGGAAGGCGGGGATGGCGGTGGCGAACAGCAGGATCAGCGTGACGGTGCGACCGCCGATGCGGTCAGCGAGGATGCCCGCGGGCAGACGCCACATCGAGCCGTTCAAGACGGCGACCGCGGAGATCCAGCTCAACTCCACATCACTGAGCCCGAACTCTTGCTGGATCGGCACCCCGAGGATGCCGAACATCAGCCAGACCGCGAACATCAGCGTGAACGCGATGGTGGACATCACCAGGACGCGTCCGGCGCCCTTGGCGGTGGTGTGGTCGGGTCCGACCACGATCAGGGGGGTCGACATGTGCGGCCTTCTGCAGACGTGAATGGGCGAGTGGTCAGCGCGGGGGCTTTTGGTTGTCCAAGGTTCCGACCGGATCCCAGCCGCGGCCACGTCGGGTCGCGGACTGTCGGGTGTCCTCATCGCGGGAGCGGTACACGATGTAGGGGCGGAACAGGTAGTGCAGGGGTGCAGTGAAGGCGTGCACCAGGCGCGTGAACGGGATCATCGCGATGAGCGCGAGCGCGATCAGGATGTGCGCCTGAAACTGCCAGGTGGCGTGCCCCATGGCCTCAACGTCGGGCTGCAGCGTGAACAGCGAACGGAACCAGACCGACACCGTTTCGCGGTAGTTGTGCTCTTGCCCGGTCGGGGTCCGATCGCCGGTCAGGGTCGCCACCATGCCCAGGCCGACCGCCAAGGCGAGCGCCACGTACATGATCTTGTCGTTGGTGGTGGTCGCCCGGAACACGGCCGTTTGGGTGCGGCGTCGATAGATCAGCAGCCCCAGGCCGACGACCAGCGCGATCCCGGCCAAGCCGCCGCCCCAGAATGCCCCCAGGTGGTAGGCGTGCTGATCCAGGCCGATCGAGTCGGTGAATGCCTTCGGGATCAGCAGCCCCACGACGTGCCCGAGGAACACGGCGAGCAACGCGAAGTGGAACAGCGGGGACGCGATGCGCAGCAGCGTGGATTCGTACAACTGCGAGGAGCGCGTCGTCCAGCCGAACTGGTCGTAGCGGTAGCGCCACACCAGACCCCCGACGAGGATCAGCGCGGCAACATAGGGCAGGACGCTCCACAGGAAGATGCTCATCGTCGGTCTCCTTGCTCGGTGCCGGTCGCCATCGACGCCGGGCAGGCCGGAGAGGGCGTCGACGTCAGGAACCCGTCGAGGCCGACGAGTTCGCTCGGGGGGTTGTCGTGAAGGTGCTGCACCTCGGCGCGTGTCCGCGGCGACGGGCCGCCGAGGGTGTCGCAGAGGGCGGCGAGGACGCCCGCCTGGGGCAGGCGATCGCCTTCGAGCCCTAGACGCAGGAGTTCCAAGGAGGCCCGATAGGTGTTCAGCAGGGCGACGCCGACGGCGGGGGCACCGTTGGCGGCGAACTCCAGCACCATGGGCAGGTAGTCGGGCAGTTCCCCGTTGAGGTCCACCACCAGACCCGAATCCCGATAGGTCTGCTTGACGGCCGCGAGAACCTCCCCGCGCCGACGCGTGTCGCCATCGGTCCAATAGGTCAGATGCAGCGCGTGGCGACGGCTCAGATCGAACTCCTGCACATGCCAGCTCTGTGCCTCCATCAACGGCATCGACCGCAGGTGGGCGAACGTGGGCGCGAATCGGTCGAACGCGGACGCCTCGATCAGGGCCTCCTCGACGAGGGGTAGGCGCGCCATGACGTCCTCGTCGGGGTAGGACAACACGACGGCGGCGGCCGCATAGATCACGCGGTCACGTTTGGCGGGCGGGGTCGGAAGCATCATCCTCGTTCCGCCTGTTCGCGTCGGGCCTTCGCCGCAGCAAAGGACTCCACCGCCACCGGGACGACCCGGCCTGAGGACTCCCCGAAGGGGGCTTGGGCGCTCGGGTCGTCGTCGAAGTTGACCGAACACCCCATCTCTTCGAGGTTGTGGGCCTGCTCCTTGTGCGCGGTCGGGATGACGTAGCGGTCGTTGTACTTCGCGATCGCCAAGAGCCGGTACATCTGTTCCATCGCCTCGCCGGTCATCCCGACGGCGGTGGGGAGTTCTTCTTGGCGGGGACGCCCCAGCGTGACATCGCGCATGTAGGAGCGCATCGCCGCCAGCTTCTGCAGTACCGAACGGACCACCTCGACGTCGCCCGCGGTGAACAACTCCGCCAGTTATTCCAGGGGAATGCGCAGGGCGTCGATGGCGCCGAACAGGTTTCCGCCCGCCTCGGCGTCGTGCCCCTGCTCCTTCAGCAGATCCACGACGGGGGACAGCGGTGGGATGTACCAGACCATCGGCATGGTGCGGTACTCGGGATGCAGCGGCAGCGCCACCTTGAAGTGCTTGATCAAGGCGTACACCGGGGAGATCGCGGCGGCCTCCAACCAATCGTTCGGGATCCCGGAGCGCCGGGCGTCCGCGATCACCTCGGGATCGGTCGGATCCAACATCAGGTCGAGTTGGGCCTTGTACAGGTCCTTGTCGTCGGCGAGGGCCGCCTGCGTCACCTTGTCGGGGTCGTACAAGATGATGCCGAGGTAGCGCAGCCGCCCGACGCACGTCTCCGAGCAGACCGTGGGGATGCCCTCCTCGATGCGCGGGTAGCAGAAGTGGCACTTCTCGGCCTTCCCCGTGCGGTGGTTGAAGTAGACCTTCTTGTACGGGCAACCGGTGATGCACTGGCGCCAGCCACGGCACTTGTCCTGGTCGACCAGCACGATGCCGTCCTCGGCGCGCTTGTAGATCGCTCCCGAGGGGCACGACGCCACACACGAGGGGTTCAGGCAGTGCTCGCAGATGCGCGGGACGAAGAACATGAAGCTCTTCTCGTACTCCAGCTTGATCTGCTGGTTGGCTTCCTCGCGGAGCTTGCGCAGGATCGGATCCCCCGCCTCGGTCGCGGCGACACCACCCAGCGCGTCGTCCCAGTTCGCCGACGCGGAGATGGCCATGTCCTCGCCGGTGACCAGCGACTTGGGGCGCGCGACCGGGAAGTCGTCGCCCAGCGGGGCCGAGATCAGGTTCTCGTAGTCGTAGGTCCAGGGCTCGTAGTAGTCGTCCAGGCCCGGCTGCACGGGGGAGGCGAAGATGCTGAGCAGCTTCTTGAACCGGCCACCGGAGCGCAGCTTGAGCCGCCCGCTCTTGGTGCGGACCCAACCGCCCTGCCACTTCTCCTGATCCTCGTAGGTGCGGGGATACCCCTGGCCAGGACGGGTTTCGACGTTGTTGAACCACACGTATTCGGTGCCTGCCCGGTTCGTCCACGCCTGCTTGCAGGTGACCGAGCAGGTGTGACAGCCGATGCACTTGTCCAGGTTCATCACCATGGCCACCTGAGCCATGACGCGACGCTGCTTCGCCATCAGTACTGCACCTCCTGGGAGCGGCGGCGCACCGTGGAGACGATGTCTCGCTGGACGCCGGTGGGGCCGATGTAGTTGAAGGCGTACGCCTGGTGCGCGTACCCCCCGATCAGGTGGGTCGGTTTGAGCAGGATGCGTGTCACGGAGTTGTGGATGCCGCCCCGCTTCCCGGTCGCTTCCGACTTGGGCACGTCGATGGTCCGCTCCTGTGCGTGCTGGACGTAGCAGATGCCGTCCGGCAGCTTGGAGGTGACGACGGCGCGCGCCACGAACACCCCGTTGGCGTTCGTGAGTTCGATCCAGTCGTTGTCGCTGACCCCGATGGAGGCGGCGTCCGCGACGCTCAGCCAGGCCTGAGGGCCTCCACGCCCCAACGAGAGCATGAACAGGTTGTCTTGATACTCGGAGTGGATCGACCACTTGTTGTGCACTGTCAGGTAGCGCACGGTGATCGCCTTCTCGCCGGCGGGGCCCAGATCGGGTTCGCCGTACGCCTTCGCCATGTCGAGCGGAGGCCGGTAGGTCGGCAACTGTTCCCCGGCGTCGATCATCCAGTCGTGGTCGAGGAAGAAGTGCATGCGACCCGACAGGGTGTGCCAGGGCTTGAGCCGTTCCACGTTGATGGTGAACGCCGAGTAGCGGCGTCCGCCCTTCTCCGAGCCGGACCACTCCGGTGAGGTGATCACGGGCTGGGGAGCCTGCTGCGTCTGAGCGAAGCTGATCACCTTCTCCTCCGAGCCCTCGGCCAGGTCCACCAGGGGGCGTCCGGTCTTCTTCTCCAGATCGTGGAAGCCCTGGGTGGCGAGTTCGCCGTTGGTGGTCCCCGAGAACAGAAGGATCGCCTCGGCCAGCCGCTTGTCGGTGTCGATCGCCGGGCGTCCGGCAGCCGCGCCCGTCGGGAACACGCCATGCAAGGACGCCAGCTTGGAGACCGCGTGCTTGACGTCATAGGTGATGTTCTTCACCGTGAAGCCGAGCTTGTCCGCGAGCGGGCCGACCGTGCCGAGCTTGTCGGCGATGGCGGTGTAGTCCCGCTCCACGACCGTCAGCACCGGCATGTTCTGACCGGGGACGGCTGGAATGTCGCTGTCCTTCCAGTCCCGCACGACGCCACCGGGCTGCTTGATCTCCCCAGGCGTGTCGTGCTGGAGCGCGACCGCCACCAGATCGGAGCGGGTGTCGAGGCGTCCCTTCGCCATGGCGGAGAGCCGCAGGGCCAACTCGGTGAACAACTCGTAGTCGGTCTTGGCCTCCCACGGCGGATCGATGGCCGGGGAGAACGCGTGGACGAACGGGTGCATGTCCGTGCTGGACAGGTCGTGCTTCTCGTACCAGGTCGCGGCAGGGAACACGATGTCGGACAGCAGCGTCGAACTCGTCATGCGGAAGTCCGCCGTCATCAACAAGTCGAGCTTGCCTTCTGGCGCCTCGTCGTGCCACGCCACATCCTGGGGACGCTCATCGGCGCCGTAGTTGTTCGGCATGAGGTTGCTGTCGGTCCCCAGCAGGTGCTTGAGGAAGTATTCGCTGCCCTTAGCGGAGGACCCGAACAGGTTCGAGCGCCACAAGATCATCGTCCGCGGCCAGTTCTGCGGGGCGTCGACATCCTCGATCGAACTCTTGAGCGCGCCGCTCTTCAACCGGCCCGCGACGTAGCCCGCGACCGATTCCGCCTCACCCCGCGCCACCGCAGCCTTCGCCTCATCGGCCAGATCGAGCGGGTTGACGTCGAACTGCGGGTAGAACGGCATCCAACCCAGGCGGTTGGACTGCGCGAGCGCGTCGGCGGTGTGCATCCCGTCCAGTGCGCCCGTGGACAACGGCGAGGTGACCCGGTCGGAGGAGAACCCGTCGGTGCGCCACTGGTCGGTGTGCATGTACCAGTAGGCCGTCCCGATCATGGTGCGCGGCGGACGCTGCCAGTCCGTCGCATTGGCCATGTTGAACCAGCCCGTCATCGGACGGCACTTCTCCTGGCCGACGTAGTGGGCCCAGCCGCCGCCGTTCTTCCCGATGCAGCCGGTCATCATGAGCAACGCGATGATGGCGCGGTAGGTGACGTCCGCGTGGAACCAGTGGCAGATACCCGCGCCGATGATGATCATGCTGCGGCCCTGGGACTCCACGGAGTTCGCCGCGAACTCACGTGCCGTGCGGATGCACGCCTCGGCGGGGACGGACGTGATCTCGGCCTGCCAGGCCGGGGTGTAGGGCGAGAGGACGTCGTCGTAGTCGCGAGCCCACGTGCCCGGCAGGCCGTCGCGTCCGACGCCGTACTGCGCCAGCATCAGGTCGAAGACCGTCGTGACGAGGGTGTTCCCGATCCGGCGGGCGGGCACCCCGCGGCGGATGATCGACCCTTCCCCGCGGGGATCCTCGAAGCAGGGCAGCGCCACCTCGACGCCGTCGGCGTCGGGGTCACCGAAGAAGGTCAGGGCGGGCTCGATGCTGCCCAGGTCGAGGTTCCATTGGCCCTCGCCGTCGTCGGCGTAGCGGAAGCCCATCGAACCGTTGGGGACGGCGGGCACGCCGGTCGCCTTGTCCCACATGACCGTCTTGAAGGCGGCATCGGTGAGGCTGGCGTGCTCGGGAAGGTCGGCGGCCGTGACGAACTTGCCTGCGGTGAGGCCGTGGCCGTCGGGGTGGTCGACCAACGTGATCAGCATGCCCAGATCGGTGTACTGCTTCACGTAGGAGTCGAAGTAGTCGACGGTCGCGTCGACGAAGTTCTCCTTCAAGATGACGTGCCCCATCGCCATGGCCAAGGCGGCATCGGTGCCTGCCTGGGCGGGCAGCCACTCGTCGGCGAACTTCACGTTGTCGGCGTAGTCGGGGCTGACCGTGACGACCTTGGTGCCGCGGTAGCGCACCTCGGCCATCCAGTGGGCGTCCGGGGTCCGGGTGAGCGGGACGTTGGATCCCCACATCATCAGGTAGGTGGCGTCCCACCAGTCGCCCGATTCGGGAACGTCGGTCTGGTCGCCGAAGACCTGCGGGCTGGCCACGGGAAGGTCGGCATACCAGTCGTAGAAGCTGGTCATCGCGCCGCCGATGAGGTGCGTGAAGCGGGTCCCGATCGCGTGGCTGACCATGCTCATGGCGGGGATGGGAGAGAACGACACGCACCGGTCAGGCCCGTAGTTCTGGATGGTGTTGACGTAGCTCGCCGCGGAGATCTCCAGCGCCTCGTCCCACGAGATGCGGATGAGTCCGCCCTTGCCGCGCGCCTGTTGGTAGCGGCGTCGCTTGACCGGGTCGGTGCTGACCTCGCGGAACGCCAGGACGGGATCGCCCAGGCGCTGCTTGGCTTCGCGGTACATCTCCAGCAAGACGGCCCGCCCATACGGGTAGCGGACGCGTGTGGGGGAGTAGGTGTACCAGGAGAAGGAGGCGCCGCGCGGGCAGCCGCGAGGTTCGTACTCGGGACGGTCAGGCCCGGTGGTGGGGTAGTCGGTCTGCTGCGACTCCCAGGTGATGATGCCGTCCTTGACGTACACCTTCCAGGAGCACGATCCCGTGCAGTTGACGCCGTGAGTGGACCGGACGACCTTGTCGTGGCTCCAGCGGTCACGGTAGAAGACGTCGCCGGCGCGGCCTCCCTGGCGGAAGACGGCGCGATCGTCTGCGGTGGTGTCCCAGCGTGTGAAGTACTTCCCCAGCTTCAGCAGGGCGTCCGACGCCGGCCCGTCGAGCCTCGAACTCTGTTCCATGGCGGACAGTTTTACACAAAGTTCTGAAATAAATGCTGTGCGGCGGGACGCTGCGCCTCGGTTGTCGCGACGGGGGGAAGGGGGTTCGCGTCAGCGGAGAAAGGGGGCTCCTAGATCCGCATCTGCGGATCGATAGCCCCAGATATTTTCGCAACTTCGGGAGTATCTAAATCGAGGGTCGCGAACGCTGGGGCGGGGAGTAGCGTCACGTCCAGAGGGCGCATCAGGCGCCGCACCGACGAGTCCCGCACCGTGTCCAAGGCCGCGATGGCGCGCCGCACCGAAGCGGCGAAGTAGCGGCCCGCGAGGTATTGCGGCCAGCCCTCGGCGTCGAGAAGCGCCACCCCGTCGCCGCGAAGGCGCGTGGGGGAGAGCAACGCGACCGCCGCGTCCGGGTGCGCCAAATCACCCGCCAGAATCATCACCTCGTCCGCGGTTGGCGCTGCGGCAAGGGCCGCGGCCAAGCCTGCGACCGGGCCGCCGAACGGAGGATCCTCGCGCCGAAACGTCACACGGGCATCGGACACCCAGGCATCTGGTTCATCCCCGGCGACGATCGCGCGAGACGCCCAGGTCAGCCCGGCGCTGATGCAGCGTTCGAGAAGGGTGCGCCCCTCCAGGCGGAGGGCAAGCTTGTCCACGCCCATGCGTGAGGAGCGCCCGCCACCCACGACGACGACGACCCTCTCCACGGGTCTACCCGCCCGCGAACGGAGGCAGCACGTCCACCTGCGCGACGCCGGTCAGGACGGCGTCTGGATCGTCTTGGCGGACGCCGTCGGCCAGCAGCGAACTCACCCGCAACACCTCCGCCAGGCGGGCGTTGTCCTGCCCCAGACGCGCGAGCAGGCCGGACACTGTCAACGCGGCGACGTCCACCTCGACCTCGTCAACCCCGGCGGCCTCCGCCGCGCCCGCAAAGTACCTGATCTGTGCCATGCCTCTCCCCTTCGTTGTCGGCCTCAGCCGCCGATCGCACTCATGGTGCGCTCGGGCGGCTGGAAGCCCTCATCGTCGATCCCATGGGCGCGCGGCTTACCCCACTGCGCCGTCCGCCACGCCTCGGCCAGAGCCTCGTCGCTGCCCCCGCCGCGCAGAAGCGCGCGCAGGTCGGTTTCCTTCTGGGAGAACAGGCAGGAGCGCACCTGTCCGTCCGCGGTGAGCCGGGTGCGGTTGCAGGCGCCGCAGAACGGACGCGTCACCGAGGCGATGACGCCCACGGTGCCCCCGGGTTGGGTCGCGTCGGGGGCGACCTCCCACAGTGCGGCGGGTGCGGGGCCCCGGGCAGCGCTGGCGGGTGTCAGCGTGAAGGCGGCGCCGAGCATCGCCAAGATCTCGTCGGCTGACACCAGGCGGGAGCGCTGCCACTCGCCCGCGGGGCCCAGCGGCATCTGCTCGATGAAACGCAGCTCATAGCCATGGCTCAGGCAAAACTGCGCCAAGGGCACGATGTCGGCCTCGTTGACGTCGCGCATCGCCACCGCGTTGATCTTCACCGGACGCAGGCCCGCCCGATCGGTGGCCGCGATACCCGCCAGCACGTCGTCGAGGCGATCGCGCCGGGAGAGGCGGGCATAGCGTTCGCGGTCGAGTGAATCCAGCGAGATATTCACCCGGTCGAGGCCAGCCTCGCGCAAACCCGTGATCCGGTGATCGAGCCCGAGGCCGTTCGTGGTCAGCGCCAGTTCGGGGCGGCCCGTGGGGCCACGAAGCGCGGCGGCACCCGCAATGATCTGCTCAAGGCCCCGGCGCAACAAGGGCTCCCCGCCCGTGAAACGGATGGACTCCACCCCGCACCGTTCCACGGCCACGCGCAGGAGCCGCAGCACCTCTGCGTCGGTGAGCGTCTCCTCGGTGGGCAGCCAGGTGAGGCCCTCGGCGGGCATGCAGTAGCTGCAACGCAGATTGCACCGGTCGGTGAGCGAGACGCGCAGGTCGCGCGCCACCCGCCCGTGCCGATCGGCCAATTGTCCAAGGAGCATGGAAGAAACTGTAGCTGTGCCGGTGAGTACTCCCCACCCGGGTTGGCGCTCAGTGCCAGAATGCAGCGGTGACTCTCACCCAGCAGCACGGGCTCGGGCCGAGTCGTGCTCGCGTGCTAGCGCTGTTGGAGAAGTCGGCCGAACCACTCTCAGTGGGGCAAGTGGCTGTCGATCTCGGCGTGCACAAGAACTCGGCCCGCTTCCATTTGGACGCTCTGGCCGAGGTCGGCTACGCGCGGCGAGCCGCCGCTGCGCCCAAGACGCAAGGGCGGCCACCCCTGCTCTACTCGGCCACGAGCGAGGCGCCCAGCATGGGCAATGTTCACCTCCTTGAGCTGGTCAACCTGCTCTTGACCGAAGTCCTGGCCGAATCCGAGGATTCCGCCAGCATCGGGGAGCGTGCCGGACGACGCTGGGGCGCCGCGCTGGCCGACCCCACCACCCCCGCCGACCGCGTCACCGATGACCTGACCACGCACCTGGCTGAGCGTGGCTTCGGCATCCGGCGCGAAGGCGAAGACCTCTGTTTCACCCGCTGCCCGTTCCGCAATGCCATCGACCCGGCGCGACTCCCCATCGTGTGCGCCATCCACCAAGGGCTGCTGGACGGCTACATGGACGCCAGCGCTGGCGCGTGGGTGGCCGACCCGATCACGATCGGCCCGCAGGTGTGCGTGACGCGGTTCCACACCGCCGCCGTGTGAGGCGTCGTCACTCCTGCCCGCGGAGCCTCCGGTAGGCCTCCGGACGCCGGTAGCGCGCCCCCCACACCTCGCGTGAGCGCCAATCGCGTAACGCGTCCATGTCGAAGCGGAACGGGACGTACTGGGCGCGCGCGTCGGCCTGGGCCAGGAGCGCCGACAGCGGCCGTCCGCGAGGATCGAAGACGATGGGCGTGTAGGCCGATGACTGCCCCCAGCCGTCCCCGGGATAGTTGACTGAGGCCAGGGCCACCATGTTCTCGAACGCGCGCGCCTCCATCTGGTGCGAGCGGGTGGGATTCCAGGCGGTCGCGTTGGGGACGAGGATCACCTCCGCTCCCGCGAGCATCAACTCGCGTGCGGCTTCGGGAAACTCCCGCTCCCAGCAGGTCATCACGCCCACCATGACACCGTCGAACGAGGCGACATCGAAGCGCGTCCCCGCCGCCAGCTCGGCTTCGGCATCGGCGAGCAGATGTACCTTGTCGTGACGCAACACGATCTCACCGCGGCGTCCGATGAGAACGGCGGAATTCGTGGGGCCCGCAGGGCTCGTGAGCAGCGCTGTCACCAAGACGCCGACGCCCAACTCTGCCGCGATGTCTTGGAACCCCTCCACGAAGGGCCCCTCCAGCGGCTGCGCCAGCGACTGATCCAACGGTAGGGCGTAACCCGTCGACCACATCTCCGGGAAGGCAACGAGGTCGGCGCCGTCGGCAGCCGCCTCCCGCACGATGCCGCACCCCAGAAGCAGGGCGCTCTCGGGGTCGTTGCGCGGTGCATGGTGCTGGGCAGCCGTGACGCGGAAGACGTGCCGTTGCGGTGGTGGGGTCAAGACCATGGGCTTCGGCGTCGGGTCGCTCACCGCCACCTCCTGCTGGTCGTGATACCCCCCAGTGTGACACCTCGCGAGCCCACCGACGTGCCATAGCCGAGGGATGAAGGTCGAGGCGCCGCATGGGTGCGCACCCGGCAAGGAGTAGGAGAAGCAGGGCTGCGCCACCTTCCCAAACCGGTAGTTTTTTCCGTCACGAAAGGCAAGACTGGGGGCATGCCTGAACTTGCACCTCCATGGTGGTCCTCGGCCGTCGTCTACCAGATCTACCCGCGTTCCTTTGCGGACGCCAACGGTGACGGGATCGGTGATCTGCGCGGCATCATCAACCATCTCGACCACATCGCCGGGCTGGGCGCTGACGTGTTGTGGCTGTCGCCGATCTACCGTTCTCCCCAAGACGACAACGGCTACGACATCTCCGACTACCAAGACATCGATCCGTTGTTCGGGACACTCGCCGACTTCGACGAACTCCTCGCCCGCGCACACGAGCGCGGCCTGAAACTCATCATGGACCTGGTCGTCAACCACACCTCCGACGAGCATGCCTGGTTCGTCGAGTCCCGCGATCCCGCCTCCCCCAAGCGCGACTGGTACATCTGGCGTCCGGCCCGCGAGGGTTTCGAGCCCGGCACGCCCGGCGCCGAACCCACCAACTGGGGTTCGTTCTTCGGCGGCTCCGCCTGGGAGTACGACGAGGCGTCCGGGGAGTACTACCTGCACCTCTTCAGCCGTAAGCAGCCCGACCTCAACTGGGAGAACCCCGACGTCCGGGCGGCCGTGTACGCCATGATGAACTGGTGGGTCGATCGGGGCGCCGACGGCTTCCGAATGGACGTCATCAACCTCATCAGCAAGACCTACCCGCTCGCCGACGGCGCCGTCGCCCCCGGGCAGCCCTTCAGTTTCGAGATCGACAAGGTGGCGAACGGTCCTCGCCTCGTCGAGTTCCTGGAGGAGATGAACCACGCCGTCGGGCTGACCGACAAGCAACTCTTTACCGTCGGTGAGATGGTCTCCTGCGACGTCGACCACGCGCGCGCCTACACCTCGCGCGAACACGACCGGCTCGGGATGGTGTTCACGTTCGAGCACGTCAGCCTGGATCAGGGCCCGGGCGGGAAGCTCGACCCCCGGCCGCTGCACCTGCCGGATCTGAAGAAGAACCTGGCGCTGTGGCAAGAGGGGCTCTACGGCGAAGGATGGAACTCGCTGTACTTCGAGAACCACGATCAGCCGCGGTCGGTGAGCCGGCTCGGCGACGACTCAGAGGAGTACCGCATTGCCTCCGCCAAGGCACTGGCCACCGCCCTTCACCTGCACCAGGGGACGCCGTACGTCTACCAGGGGCAAGAGATCGGGATGACCAACGCAGGGTTTACGACGATCGAGCAGTACGCCGACATTGAGGCGCTGGGCCAGTTCAAGCAGATGGTCGACGCAGGCGCCGATCCCGAGGCCCTGCTGGCCGGTCTGGGCAAGATGTCACGCGACAACGCCCGCACGCCGATGCCCTGGACGCCGGAGGGCGGGTTCACCGATGCGACTCCGTGGCTCCCGCTGAACCCGACGACGCCGACCATCAACGTTGCCTCCGATGGGGCGGACCCGCACGGAGTCAGCGCCTACTACCGCGAACTGATCCGGCTGCGGCACGAACTCCCCGTCGTCCAGATGGGGCGTTTCGACCTGCTGCTGCCCGAGGACGAGCGGCTGTGGGCGTTCACGCGCACGTGGGGTGAGGATCGCCTGCTCGTCGTGATCAACATGACGTCAGCGCTGGCCGGCGTCCCCATGGCGGAGTTGCCCGACATCGAAGATGCGCGGCTCCTGCTCACCAACCTGAGCACGGGCCAGGATCTGCAGACCCTGCAGCCGTGGGAGGCTCGCGTCTACGCGTTGTCGGTGTAGGTGAAGTCCGGCCGCACCGCCGGGGTGCGGCCGGCACGCCCCGGGTTCGCGGTGATTTCCCTGACGTTGACGGCGGCGCGGTCGATGGCGTCCGCGACGGCGTCAACGGTGAGATTCGCCTGATTGATCGTGCTGGCAGGCTCCTCGACGTGCATCTTGCCCTTGCCGATGAGCACCATCACCAAGACGACCAAGAGCACCGCGATCGTGAGGGTCAAGAACCCCAGGACGAGCGCCCAAGCCAGCGGGAGGATGAGCGAGTACAAGGCGGAGAAGGCGAGCCCGACGCAGATGAACAGCAGCGTCACCGCCTGAAGCGCCAGGTATCCGGCCGCTCCAAAGAGCCCAGCCCCGAAGCCCAACCGCTTGGCCTGAGGCAGGAGCTCAGCCTTCGCCAGCTCGATCTCGCCTCGGACGATGGTTTGGACGTCTTGGGTGATGTCTTTGATGACGTCACCGAGCTGAGGCTCAGACATGGGAACTCCTTCGACGACTGCAGTTCATGCTAGCGGCTACAGCGGATGCTGACGGCGATGGCGGACTACACCTTGATCGAGACGGCGGCATCCGGTCGCGCTGGGGGCGGTGGGATGCGGCGGGGATCGACCGTGGCTCGCCAGCACGACACCTGGTACGGAAGAAGTAACGGCTCAGGGACGCGAGCCGACGACTCGTAGAGGGCGCCGACCTCAGCCATCAGGCGTCCGAGGCGGTCGGCGTCCAGGTCGGGGAAGCGGCGCGCGACCATGTCCAGCAGGTCCACGCGGGAGATGGGCACCCACAAGCGGTGATGGCGTTGCTCGATGCTGCTGAACAGGCCGGACTCGGTGAGCCGGTCGACGCTCTCGGTGCCATAGGCGCCCGCCATGGCCGCTGGGTCCACATCGCGCAACAGTGCAGACAGACGCCGCACCCATGGCACGGAGTCATCGCGCACGGTGTAGCTGATAGCCAGGTGAGCCCCGGGGGCCAGGACGCCCGCCACGTCGGCGAGCGCGGCCGGATCGAGCCGGTGGAGGCACTGGTGAAGGAAGACGACGTCGAACGAGCCCGTGGGGAACGGCAGGTGCTCTGGGGCAGCGACCACGGGAAGAGCGTGAGGGGCGCGCGACCACAGGGCTCGAACCCCGGCACGGCTGGTGTCGCAGGCAACCACCTGGCCGTCCGTGGCGAGCCCGCCCACCACCGGCGCGCTGGAGCGGCCCAGCACCAGGACGCGGGCCTGCGCGCGCGCAGGCAGCAGCCAGTCGATGGCCGCGCGCGGGAAGGCCGGATGGCTGGTCACGGGCATAAGTGTGATCGTACCGAGGCGCAGGTCAACCCCTGCGCCACGGCTGTGGATGGGCGCGTCGGGTATCCACAGCCGCGACGCATCGTGACGCCGTGCACCGCCTTCATTCCAAGGTGCGGACATGGAGGAACAACGCCTCATCGTCCTGGTCACCCACGACGCGCGGATCCGCGAGGCCGTCGAAGCTGCGGGCGTCGCCTTGGGGGTGGCCGTGCAGGTGTGTGCCGAGGCGTCGGTGGGGTTGGCGTCGTGGTCGCATGCCACGGTCTGTCTCGTCGGCGCCGATGCGGGCGCGGCCATTGCGGCGGTGGCGCCTCGCCGCAGGCCGGAGGTGTACCTCGTGGGCTACGAGGACGCTGAGGCGGCCACCTGGTCCGTGGCGCTTGGGGCGTCCGTCATCGTGTTGCCCCAGGGGTCGGCTCTCCTCGCCGACGTGATGGCAGGCCAGCCGAAGGCGGGTGGCCGCGTGGTCGCCGTGGTGGGCGGCTCCGGCGGTGTGGGGGCCTCCACGTTGGCTGCGGGGCTGGCGCTGGCGGCGGTGCGATCTCGCCGCAGCAGCGCGCTCGTGGAGGTCGATGAGTTGGGCGGCGGGATCGATCTTTTGCTGGGGGTAGAGCGCGCCCCTGGGTGGCGGTGGCCGCGGCTGGTGGGTGCCCACGGCGAGGTGGGGGACGTGCGCGGGCTCCTGCCGCATGTGGAGGGGGTGCCTTTCGTGGCGATGGGGCGCGGTTCAGAGCCCCCTCCCGGTGACGCGGTCGTTGCCGTCCTGGGGACGCTGTCGCGCCACCACGATCTGGTCGTGGTCGATGCCGGGCGCGCTCCCGCGCCCGTGGCGCGGCACACCGTCCGGGGGGCAGATGCTGCCCTGCTGGTCTGTTCGGGCGACGCGCGGGGTGTCGCGGCTGCCGCCCAGGTGCGTGAGCGATTCGACTGGGCGAGCGGCTCGGTCGTCGTCCGGCAGACGTCGGGGGGAGCCCAGGCCGAAGCAGTCGCTGAGGCGTTGGGGTTGCCGCTTGCTGGCGTGCTGCCCTTCGACCGGCGCCTTCCTCACGCGAGCGCCGAGGGGGAGTCTCCGAGTGTGGCGGGCGCGCGCTGGCAGCGCGCGGTGGCTGCGCTCGTCGACGAGGTGGCCGGGGGCATCACGGAGGCGAGTCATGGCCGTTGACCTCGACGGCGTCCGGGCACGCCTCAGTGAACGGGGGGAGGCCGCGCGCCCGGCCGAGGTCGCCGAAGCGCTGGCCTGGCTGGGGCATGTGGTCTCTGACGCGTCGGTGCTGGCCACGGTCGCTGCCCTGCGGCGCGAGAGCGAGGGAGCGGGCCCGTTGGAGGAACTGCTCGGCGGGGAAGGCGTCACCGATGTGCTGGTGAACGGGCCCGAGGAGGTGTGGGTGGATCGTGGGGCGGGCCTGGAACGCGCACCTGTCCGGTTCGCCGACGAAGAGGCAGTCCGGCGCCTCGCTGTCCGGCTTGCCGCACAGGTGGGCCGTCGGCTGGACGATGCCAGCCCCTTCGTCGACGCCCGGATGCTGAACGGCACGCGGGTGCATGCCGTGTTGGCCTGCGTGGCAGGGCGCACGTGCCTGTCCCTACGGGTTCCCTCCCGGGTACGGATGTCGCTGAGCGATTGGGTGGAGCGAGGTTCCCTGTGTGCCGAGGGCGAGGCGGTGCTGCGAGGGCTGGTCGCCGGGCGCGCTGCGCTGCTGGTCAGCGGGGGGACCGGGTCGGGCAAAACGACCCTGCTGGCGTCCCTGCTCGGTGAGGTGCCCCCCGAAGAACGGCTGGTCATCGTTGAGGACAGCCGCGAACTGAACCCGGTGCATCCGCACGTGGTGCACCTGGAGGGCCGTGTGGCGAACGCCGAGAGCGCGGGCGGGGTCAGCTTGACCGATCTCGTGCGTAACGCCTTGCGTATGCGTCCGGATCGGCTCATCGTCGGCGAGGTTCGTGGTGCGGAACTGGTGGACTTGATGGCCGCGCTGAACACCGGGCATGAAGGTGGCTGTGGCACGGTCCACGCCAACAGCGCCCAGTCGGTTCCGGCGCGGTTGGAGGCACTGGGAGTGCTCGGCGGGCTGGGGCGGGAGGCCTTGCACGCTCAGGCGGGGGCGGCCCTGGATGCGGTCATCCATGTCCGGCGCGATCGCGATGGTCGCCGCTGGGTAGAGCAGGTGGCTGCGGTCGAGCGTGCCGACGACGGGTTGCTGAGGGTGGTGCCTGGGTGGACGTGGGACGCGTCAGGGCACGGTGAGGCGGGTCCGGGCGCGGCCCGGCTTCGGCGGTGGGTTTCGTGAGGCGGGTGCCGCCATGGCCGTGATCGCTGCGCTGCTCGCTGCCCTCGCGGCGTGGTGGTGGGTCCCCGCTGAGGAGAACCTGCGCAGGATCGCCGGTGAGCCCACCGCACGCCGGGTACGGCGCTTGTCGGCGTCGGTGGCATGGCTGGGGGCGCTGGCGCTGATCCTTGTGCTGGCGGGATTCGTTGCGGGGGCTGCGGGCGTCGCGGTCGCGCTCGCAGCGAGTGTCGCGGCAGGCACCGTCGCCGCCATGATGGCGCGGCATGGCAGGCGACGGCGTAGCGCCGCGCGCGCTACGGAGATCGTCAAGGCGGGCGAGACCATGGCCGGGCTGCTGCGCGTCGGGCGGGTGCCCTCGGCCGCTCTGGTCGAGGCTGCCCTGGATGCGCCGGTCCTGCGCCCGGCCGCAGCGGAGCACTCGGCTGGCGGCGAGGCGGCACCGGCGTTGCGCCGGGTGGCCGCACAGCCCGGGTGCGAGGGGTTAGGGGAACTGGCTGACGCGTGGGAGATCGCCACCCGCACGGGCGCTTCGCTGGTGGAGGCCGTCGACGTGGCCGCGCAGCGGCTCGCCGCACAAGCGGAGGTGACGCGCGTGGTAGCCGCAGAACTGGCGGCTGCCCGGCTGTCAGGCCACATGATGGCGGTCCTGCCGCTTGTCGGGATCGGTTTGGGGTACGCGCTGGGTGGCGACCCGCTGGGGTTTCTCCTGGCTCAGCCAGCAGGCTGGGTCTGCCTCAATGTGGGGGTCGCCTTGGTGTGCGCTGGGGTGTGGTGGATCGACGCGATCGCGGCCCAAGCAGAGGGGGGCGTGTGATGGCGCAGACCTTCCCGCTGGCCTTCTTCGCGGCATTGTGGGCGGCCTTGGCGGTGTGGTGGGCGCTGCCGGGGGATCCCCTTCGACGGCTACGAGCGTCTGCCTCGCGCCCGATGTGGAGTGGGCTGCGACGGTGGGCGTCCCGTTTGCCGATGCTTCCGACGAAGAGGGACGTCCGTCGTCAGGAGGCACTGCGTCGTTCGGTGCCTGCCACGTGCTCGCTGCTGGCGTCGTGTCTGGCGGCGGGGGCTCCACCGCGACGGGCGCTGCGCGATGTGGCACGGGTGGTGGGTGCTCCCGCTGGGCCTGAGTTGACCGCCGTCGTCCAGCGCATCGACGTCGGCGTCGACGAGGCGGACGCCTGGGCTGACCTCGGCTCGGTCGCAGGGTATGAGGAGATGAGTCGTGACGTGGCGCGGGCGATCCGCTCGGGGCTGGGGCTGGCCGATCTGCTGCATCACCATGCTCGGGAGGCACGACTGGCGGTCGCGAGTGCGGCGATGGTGCGGGCGCGCGGTGCAGGCGTCCGCGGCGTGCTGCCCTTGATGATCTGCTTCCTGCCCGCCTTCTTTGCGCTGGGCATCATCCCGCTGTTCGCCACCTTCCGGTTCAACCTTCCGCTCCCCTGAGGCCGTCACCTGGCGTCGACGCTCGGGTGGGCTTGTGCCGGGGCCTTGCGCGCCGTGGCAACGAAGGAGGGGGCGCGTTGTCCACAGCGGTGGTGTTGGCCGAGTGCGGTCTCCACAGGAGCCGGTCTGGTGATTCCTCAGCTCACGGGATGCCCAACCTCAGGGTGCAACGCCGAGTGGCGGTGCCCGGCAACGGAGAACTAACCCAGGAGATGTCATGTCCCACGCAATCCTCGCCACCCCCGCCGACCGCGCCGACGCTGGCTCCCCGGCCTCGCTGGAGGCGGCCTACCGCACCACCCAGCGCGTCGCGCGGCTCCGCGAACGCGGCATGGCGACCGTCGAGTACGCGCTCGGTGTGGTGATCGTCATCGTGTTGATCGGCCTGATCATCACGGCGATCAACACCGGCACCTTCAAGGAACTGCTGGATCAACTCATCTCGGCGATCATGGGGTGGATCCAGGAGGCCTTCAAGGTGAATCTGCCCATCAAGCGCTGAGACGCCCCCCGCTCAGAGCCCGCTGCCCGATCCGCGCTCACGGCACCGGGCAGCGGGCAGGGGTTTTCACCGCCGTCGTGGGGGCGAGGGTCGCATGCACGGGGCGGCCCCGCTCTCACGAAGCCCCACCTCAAGCGTGGCCCGAGGGTCGATCAGGAAGGCACAGCCATGGCAGATCAGAAAAGCAGTGCACCAAGGCCTCTGCGGGCCGAGGTGTGTCCGCAGTTCCGCCCCCTCAGCGAGCGTGGCCTGCTGTTCCGGTCTCGCCGTCGGCCGGGCCTGTTATCCCGCATGAGGCGGCCAGCTGCCCCGTGGGGCGTGGAGGCGGGCATGGTGACAGTGGAGACCGCTTTTGCGCTCATCTCCTTGGCGGTGGTGGGGAGCTTCGCGATCGCCGTCGCCGGTGCGCTGTTCGTGTTGGGTGCCTGCCAGGTGACCGCGAACGAGGTAGCCAGGCAAGAGGCGCGGGGGGACCAGGTGGCTGTCGCACGAGCCAAGCAGGACGCCCCCCGGGGCGCGATCGTGGTGACGCGCCGCGAGGCGGGGGCAGTGGTGACGGAGGTTCAGGTTTCCGCAGCCTTGGGTCCGCTGTCGTGGCCCCTCAGCGCCCAGGCCACGGTCTTGGTGGAACGACCGTGACGGGCAGGGCCGAAGCCGAGCGCGGGTCGGCGATGCTGTGGGCGTCCGGGATCATCCTCCTCATCGTCGTGGTGACGCTCCTGCTGATCGGGGCAGGCGCGCTGGCAGCACGCGGGCACGCAGCCCAGGGTGCAGCGGATCTGGCGGCGCTGGCGGGCGCGCAGGCGCAACGATCCGGCCGGGACGCCTGCCCTGCCGCCGCCAAGAGCGCCGCCCTCAACGATGCGGAGGTGACCGCATGCGCGGTTGCGGGCGACGAGGTCGAGGTTGTCGTCACCGTAGATGTGCGGATCCGTGCGGGGCTCGGCCCCTGGACGACGGACCTTGCCGGTCACGCCAACGCGGGCATCCTCACGGGAGCGCCGGAATGACGAGCCGAGGGGATCGCTCCAGCAAGAGAGCCACGAGTGCGGCGGCACCGTCCTTATCGAGCGGGTTGTTTCCCGAACCACACTTGGGCGAGACGACACACGCGGGGCAGCCGCCCTCGCAGGGGCACGTCAGCAACCGGTCCAGGGTCGCCGACCACCACTCCTCGGCACGATCAAAGCCACGCTCGGCCAGGCCAGAGCCGCCGGGCAGTCCGTCATGGACGAAGACGGTCGCCGCGTTGGTGTCGGGATGGAGTGCTGTGGACAGCCCGCCAATGTCCCACCGGTCACACGGGACGAAGGCGGGTAGCAGGCCGATCGCGCAATGCTCGGCAGCATGCAGGGCGCCCGGAATGTCGGCGGCGGCGACCCCCGCGTCGAGAAGCACCGACGAGGGCAGCGTCCACCACGTGGCGCGGGTGCGCAGCCGGCGCTCAGGGGAGTCCAGTGGGGTCTGGTCCCACACCTCACCCGACTCGGCATCACGACGCAGGTAGGAGGTCACCTGACTGGAGAGTTGGACCTCCCCGGAGAACAATTCCCCCGCACCGAAAGGGCGCGACCGTTCCGTACTGAGGACGCGAACGTCGGCAACGGATTGGGGCTGGGTGTAGTAGAGCGGGTCGGCGCGCCGAACCAGCGCCACGCGATCTGCTTCCTCAACGGAGTGCACCAACCACGTCTCGCCCTGATGGACGTACACGGCCTCAGGGTGCAGCGTCCGATCCGATGCCGAAGCGTCCACGTTGCCGATGACGCGCCCGGTGGCCTCGTCCACGACCTCGTACGCCTTGCCTTGAGCCGAGCGCAGGTCGATGGAATCGACGGCCCGGGACGGGTGCGGCCAAAACCACCCCGTTGGACGCCGACGCAACGCCCCCTGCCGCGTCAAGGATTCGGCCAGCGCGACCGTGTCGGGGCCGAACCACCGGGCATCCGCCTGCGTGAGAGGGATTTCTTGTGCAGCGGCGCACAGGTGAGGGCCGAGCACGAACGGGTTGTCGACCGGGACGACCGTCCGCTCGATCGGGCGCTCGAAGATCGTTTCGGGGTGCTGCACCAGATAGGCATCCAGGGGATCCTCGCGGGCGACGAGGACGGCGGTAGCGTCGCGGCCGTCGCGCCCGGCTCGGCCGACCTGCTGCCAAAAGGCGGCCAAGGTTCCGGGGAACCCGGCGGTGATGACGGCGTCCATCCCGGCAATGTCGATCCCCAGTTCGAGGGCGTTCGTGCTCGCGACGCCCCGCAACCGGCCTTCGCTGAGCGCTGATTCGATGGAGCGACGATCCGTCGGCAGATAGCCGCCCCGATAGGCGGCGATCGTGTCGGGGTCGGGGGAGAGCTCACGAGCGCGGATGGCGACCAGTTCGGCTTGCAGCCGCGATGTTGTGAAGGCGAGCGCCTGCCCATCGCGCGCGAACCCCGCCAGCAGCCCCGCGGTGGTCTCGGTCAGGCTGGGCGTCGGCGACAGCAACACCACATCGAGGGCGGGGCGAGGGGAGGCGTCCGACGTCACCGCCACCACATCCTCGCTCCCGATCAGCGCCGATGCCACACTCTCGGGAGCGGCGATCGTCGCCGACGTACACACGAAGACCGGGTCGGCTCCGTAGTGGTGGGCCAGCCGTCGCAGGCGGCGGAGCACAGCAGCCATGTGGGCGCCGAACAGCCCCTTGTAGCGGTGGGCCTCATCAATCACGACGTGGGTCAAGCCACCCAGCAGCCGGGCGTAGCGGTGGTGCTGCGGCAGGACGCTGCGATGCAGCATGTCGGGGTTCGTCAACACGTAGGAGGCGAACTCGCGAGCAAACCGCCGCTCGTCGGGGTCGGAGTCTCCATCCAGCGGCGCGACGCGCCAGTCGGCGATGCCCAGTTCTTCGCAGGCGCGAACCTGGTCGTGGGCGAGGGCTTTGGTGGGGGACAGGTACAAGGCGGTCGGCTGGCTGCGGACGCGTAGCCCCGACCGCTCGCCTCGGACGCCCGCCACACGGCATCCCTCGGGCAACAGGCCGTCGGCGGTCGCGGCGAGGACGGGCAGCAGGTAGGCCAGGGACTTTCCAGAAGCGGTGCCGGTCGCCAGGGCCACGTGATGCCCTGCGTGGGCTGCTTCTGCCGCCGTGATCTGGTGCGCCCAGGGGGCCAAGATGCCGTGCCGCGCGAACGCGTGTCGGACGCGGGGCGATACCCACGCGGGCCATGCGCCGGTGACGCCTGGCGTGGCGTCGCGGTGATGCTGGTAGGCGACGGAATCGGAGGCAGCCAGCCACGACGGAATCGCCACCGTGCACCTCCCTTCCCTACGTCGTTCCTTGTCGTGCGTTGACGCCCTCGCCCACGGTCAGCCCGGCGGGGTGCCGCATCGCGGATGTACGACACGGCACCTTGAGCTTAGGCATGAGCAGTGACAACGTCCTTCGGCCACCCCGGCCCGCGAGGAGGCGTCGGATGATCGCCGTGATCCGAGGACGAGAGGCGCGCATGGGAAGCTGGGGGCATGTTCGACAACGTGGACGCCCCTGTGCTGGCGCAACGACTCCGAGACGCCGGGTACACGCTGGAGGCTGTCGTCGATCGGATCGGTCCCGCGGCAGCGGACGCCCTGGCCCGCAACACGACCCTGGCCGCGCGAGACGCCTTGGGCTCGGCGACGGACGCGCAAGCGGACCTGATCCGGCTGTTCATGCTGCACGACGTGATCCCCGCGCAGCGGCTGGAGCAGGCTCTCGGTGACGTGGCGGGTCTGGCGGACGCCGTCCTCGAGTCTCGCGGGGAGGGGTGGCGGGCCGCCATCGAGATCAGGCCGTACGCGGCGACCGCCGACCCGGGGATGCCGGGCGCGTTCGATGGCTGGGTGGCGCATGATCTGCTCCCCACGCTGGATGGGCGTCTGGATCGGCCACGCCCCGACTACGTGCTGGGGTTGTCCCCGGCGTCCAGCACGCTGGCGCAGATGACGATCCGGCGCCCGGTGGGCAGTGCGCTCGACCTGGGGACGGGGTGTGGCGTCCAGAGTCTCCACTTGGCTACGCATGCGGCCAGGGTGGTTGCCACCGACCTCAACCCGCGGGCGGTCGCGTTTGCCCGGTTCACGGGCGCGCTCAACGGTCTCGACCTGGATGTGCGCGAGGGCTCGTTGTATGAGCCGGTCGCTCACGACGGCTTCGATCTCATCGTCACGAATCCGCCCTACGTGATGAGTCCGCCTAGCGGCGAGCGGCTCGTGTACCGCGAGGGCGGGTTCACCGGGGACGCGCTCGTGGAGCAGGTGGTGCGGGGCGGGGCTGCACGTCTCAACCCGGGCGGAACCCTGCAGGTGCTGGGCAACTGGGCGATGGCGAAGGACGAGTCGTGGCAGGACCGTTTGGCGGGGTGGATCCGGCCTACTGGCGCGGACGCCTTGGTGCTGCAGCGCGAGCGTTTGGATGTGTACGAGTACATCGAGGTGTGGCTGCACGATGCGGGTCTGGTGGGTGATCCGAGCTATCACGCGCGCTACCGCGAGTGGCTGGACTACTTTGCCGCCCAGGGGATCACGGGCGTCGGTATGGGGTGGATCATGCTGCACCGTGCTGACCGCGACGAGCCTGACCTGACGTTCGAGGAGTGGCCGCACGCCGTGGTGCAGCCCGTCGGGGACGCCTTCGCCGCGCATCAGGCCAGCATCGAGGCGGAAGAGGTCGACGATGACGCCCTCCTGGCCGGGGCGTGGGTTCTCGACTCGCGGGTCGATGTGGAGATGCTGGGACGCCCGGGTGAGGCCGACCCTGAGCATGTCGTCTATCGCCAGCGGTACGGCTTCGGTCGCGCCGTGGAGGTCGACACCGCGCTCGGGGCCGTTCTGGGCGCTTCCGATGGCGAGTTGGACACCGGCACCCTCATCAACGCCGTCGCCGACATTTTGGATGCGGACGCGGAGGCCCTGGCGGATGAGCTGCTCCCACGCCTGCGTGCGCTCATCCGCCAGGGCTACTTGTCGCGACGCGGGTAGGCCGCGACGGACCGGGGGCCCCGACCCCCTCGGGGCCCCCGGAGCTCAGTTGATGGGGCTGGCCCCCAGCGTCACCGTGGAGGTGTGCTTGGTGCCGGACGCGTCACGCCACGCGACCGCGACCTTTGCCCCTGGATCCAAGGTGGCGAGTTGCGCCGACAGCGCATCGTGGCTGCTGACGGCGACCCCGTTGACGGCGGTGATGGTCGCGCCGACGCTCAGCCCGGCCGTCGCGGCGGGGCCGCCGCTCACCACAGAAGCAACCACCAAGGAGGAGGTATCGGCGACGGTGATCCCGAGGTAGGCCTTGGGGCCGACCTGGACGGTTCCGGAGTCCTTGCCGGTGCGCATCTGGTTGATGACGGCCAGGGCGTCGCTGATGGGGACGGCGTAGCTGACGGTCGTGGAGGCGCTCGCGGAGGTGTTTCGTCCGTTGCGCGGGCTGGCTGTGACCTGAGTGCTGCCCGCGGTGGTCATGCCGAGGACTTCGCCTTCGGGGTCGAACATGGGGCCGCCGGAGTCGCCGGGGACGGCGCCCGCGTTCGTCTCGATCACCCCGGTGAGGGTTTCGCTTCCGCCGGTTTCAGAGTTGACGGTGACTTGCTGGTTCAGTCCGGTGACGGTGCCGGACGCGGCCACGAGTTCGCCCCCGCCGGACGCGTTGCCCACGGCGGTGAGGTGCTGGCCGAGGGCGACGTGGTCGTTGTCGGGGGTGATGGTGACCAAGCCGGACGCGTTCTTCAGTTGCAGCAAGGCGACGTCGCGGGTGGCGTCATGGCCCACCACGGTCGCTTGGTATGTCTTTTGCGTGTCCACCACTTCCACCTCGACGGCAGTGGAGCCGTTGACGACGTGGTAGTTGGTGAGGATCTGGCCGTCGCTGGTGAGCACCATGCCGGTTCCGGCGGCCTGCCCTGAGGTGGTCTGGGTGGTGATGAGGACGATGCCCTTGCTCTGCTGGGCCGTCGGGTTCGTGGTGGAGGTGGTCGCCGTGGTCGAGGTGCTGTTATCGCCTGAGTTCGTCGTGGTGTCGCCGGACCACGAACCTTGCGTGGTCCACGGGGCCGTGTGACCCGAGGCGACCGCGGGCGCGAACTGGTTCACCAGGCGCGGGGCGAGCGTGGGGACGGCGAGGGCCAAGGCGGTGGCTCCGGCGAGGGCGAGAGCGGTGAGCGACGTGGACGTCTTCATGTCCACCAGTGGACGCCGCGATCCTGTGCGTCACCTGTGGGACGCCCCACGGTTGGGTATGAGGGCGGGCGTCGGGTGGGGGGAGAGAGCGGACGCCAGGGTGGGGTGTGCGGGTGGACGCCCGGGTCAGTTGATGGCGCTAGCGGTCACCGTGACGGTGCCGGTGCGCTGGCGTCCTGCCGCCGTCGTCCATCCCAGATCGACGGTGCTGCCCGGTTCGATGTTGTCCAAAGCGGTCGACAGTTCGGGGCGGGAAGCGATCGTGTGGCCGTCCAGTGAGGTGATGACGTCGCCTGTGCGCAGTCCGGCGCGCCAGGCGGGTGTTCCCGGTTCGACGCGGGTGATGACGACTTCCTGGGCCGCGTCGTCGTTGACGACGACGACACCGAGGTAGGCCTTGGGGCCGATGACGACGCTGCCGGATTCGTCCCCGGCGCGAACCTGGTTGACGACCTGCATGGCGGCGTCGATCGGGACGCCGTAGACGCGGCGTCCTTCGTCGGTTTCCCCGGTTGCGCCCCCCGCCGTGGTCATGCCCAGCACCTCGCCGTGGGCGTCGAGCATGGGGCCGCCGGAGTCGCCCGGCCAGGCGGCCGCATTGGCTTGGATGAGCCCTCGCAGGCGCTGGGGCGGATCGTTCTCGTTGGCGCTGCGCACCTGGACCGACGTGTTGAGGGCCTGAACGTTGCCGCGATTGGCGGTGATGAACCCTTGGCCGTTCGCGTTTCCGGCGGCGATGACGGTTTCGCCGATGGCGACCGGATCCTGGTCGAGGGTGACCACTTTGAGGTGGGAGGCCCCCTCTAGTTTGAGGAGGGCGACGTCCTTGGTGGCGTCTCGCCCCACGAGGGTTGCGGTGTATTGCCGACCGGTGAGCGCGATGGTTGCTGTCACCGCGGACGTGGAGCGGACCACGTGATAGTTGGTGAGCACGTATCCGTCGGGCGTCAGCACCATGCCGGTGCCTGCCACCGTCTGGTTGCCGGTGCGTCCGGAGATGAGGACGACGCCGCGCTGGAGGGCGTCGGTGACGTCGACGGGGCCCGTCGTTTGAGCGGCCGTGGGCTGCGGGGTCGCTGTCGTGGTGTCGCTGGGGGCTGCGGGGATCGGGAACCGCCCGGGCGCAGTGCCCCGGGTGAGCCAACCGGTGGCCGTCGGGGCCACCAACGCGAGGGTCGCGAGTTGGGCCATCACGGCGATCAGGACGCCGATCACCACGGAAGCGAGGGAGGTGCGGCGCGCCACAGGAGGCGGTGGTGGGACGGGCCAAGGTGCGCTCACTTCGCCAGTCTAGGCAAGGCCTACGACACGGCCATGATCTGTTCTTCTTGCGGAGACCCGCTAGCATCCCGTCCTGGTGGCCCCTGTGGCCTGCCAGGTTCTCGGGGTCGTCCCCGTTCCTCGTGTTGGAGAAGGCACATCGTGGCAACTGACAATAAGCGCGCGCTCGTCATCGTCGAGTCCCCCGGCAAGGTGCGCAGCATCGCGCAATACCTGGGCGATGGGTACGTGGTCGAAGCGTCCGTCGGCCACGTGCGTGACCTGCCCAAGAACGCCGCCGACGTGCCCGCCAAGTACAAGGGGCAGGACTGGGCCACGACCGGCGTCGACATCGACAACGACTTCGAGCCGCTGTATGTGGTGCAGACGGCCAAGAAGGCGACGATCCGTAAACTCAAGGACGCCTTGAAGAACGTCGATGAGCTCTACCTGGCCACTGATGAGGACCGCGAGGGTGAGGCCATCGCGTGGCACCTCCTGCAGGAGCTCAAGCCGAAGGTTCCGGTCAAGCGCATGGTGTTCCACGAGATCACCCCCGACGCCATCCGGGCTGCCGTCGCGAACCCGCGCGATCTGGACATCGACCTGGTCGACGCCCAGGAGACGCGCCGCATCCTCGACCGGCTCTACGGTTTCAAGGTCAGTCGGGTGCTGTGGAAGAAGGTCAAGCCGAAGCTGTCCGCCGGACGCGTGCAATCGGTCGCGACCCGGCTCATCGTGGACCGCGAGCGCGAACGCATGGCGTTTGTCTCGGCCGATTACGCCGACCTGGAGGTCACGCTTGATGCCGGTGCCGACGCGGAGCCGTCCGCGTTCACGGCACGGGTCAGTTCCGCGGCAGGCTTGAAGGTCGCGGCGGGCCGCGATTTCGACAGCCTCGGCGTCCTGACCGCCAAGAAGGCACTGCACCTGAACCTCGCGGCCGCGCAGGCGCTCGCCGACGGCCTGACGGGCGCCGGTGTGACGGTGGACTCGGTGGAAGCCAAGCCGCACACGCGGCGTCCCTACCCGCCGTTCCGGACGACGACGCTGCAGCAGGACGCGGGCCGCAAGCTCGGATTCACCGCGCAGCGCACCATGTCGGTGGCTCAGGAACTGTATGAAGGCGGCCACATCACCTATATGCGTACCGACTCGATCACGCTGTCGGCGACCGCCGTGCAGGGTGCCCGGGCGGCGGTGAAGGAGTTGTACGGCTCCTCCTACCTGCCCGACAAGCCCCGCACCTACGCCTCGAAGGTGAAGAACGCGCAGGAGGCCCACGAGGCGATCCGCCCCGCCGGGGACAGCTTCACCGCCCCCGACAAGACGGGGCTGCGCGGGGACGCGTTGCGCCTGTACGACCTGATCTGGAAGCGCACGGTTGCCTCGCAGATGCGTGACGCCGAGGGGCAGACCGTCTCCATCGGGATGACGGCGACGCTCAAGGCGGCCGTGGACGTGACCGATGCCACCACCGGTGAGATCGTCAACGTCGCGACGGCGGCGCTGACGTCCTCGGGTCGCACGCTCACGTTCCCCGGGTTCCTCCGGGCCTACGTCCAAGGCATTGAGGAGGGCGATGCATCCGACGACGCGACCGCCCAACTGCCCGCGCTCAGTGTCGGGGACGCCCTCGACGTGGCCGGGGTGGAAGCCGAACCGCACGCGACGCGCCCGCCGGCCCGCTACACCGAGCCGTCCCTGGTGGCGAAGCTGGAGGAACTGGAGATCGGGCGGCCGTCGACCTACGCGTCGATCATCCGCACGATCACCGAGCGTGATTACGTCTTCAAGAAGGGTTCGGCCCTCGTCCCGACGTGGCTGGCGTTCGCGGTGACGCGCCTGCTGGAGGAGCACTTCCCGCGCCAGGTGGATTACCAGTTCACCGCGGAGATGGAAGACGTCCTCGACGAGATCGCGAACGGTTCGGCCGACCGGCTGCAAACTCTGAAGGACTTCTATTTCGGGACGCAGGGCGAGAACGGCTATCAGGGCCTGCTGACGTTGGTGGAGGAACTGGGCGACATCGATCCGCGCGAGATCGCGACGTTCGCGCCCGTCCACGACAACGGTTCGGGAATCGAGGTGCGGGTCGGGAAGTTCCGTCCCTTCCTGGAGGACGCCGACGGGAACCGCGCCAACATCGACGAGGATCTGCCCCCTGACGAGTTGACCGTCGAGAAGGCGCGGGAGTTGTTGGAGACGCCCTCGGGGGCCACGAAGGAACTGGGCACCGATCCCGTGTCGGGGAACCCACTGGTGGCCAAGAACGGACGCTTTGGCCCTTACGTCACCGAGGTGCTCCCCGAGGACGCCCCGAAGAAGCAGAAGCCGCGCACGGCGTCCCTGTTCAAGGACATGTCGCTGGACACGGTGACGTTGGAGGAAGCGCTCAAACTGTTGACGCTGCCCCGTCTGGTGGGCGCCGACGCGGAGGGCAAGGAGATCACCGCCGCGAACGGCCCCTATGGCCCTTACCTGAAGAAGGGCACGGATTATCGCTCGCTGACCAGCGAAGACGAGTTGTTCACGGTGACGTTGGAGCAGGCCGAAGCGATCTACGCGCAGCCCAAGCAGCGGGGACGCCGCGCCGCGGCGGGCCCGTTGAAGGAGTTGGGTGAGGATCCGAACTCGGGCAAGCCGGTCGTGGTGAAGGACGGCCGCTTCGGCGCCTACGTGACGGACGGCGAGTACAACGCCACGTTGCGGAAGTCGGATTCGGTGGAGGACATCACGTTGGAGCGGGCCGCTGAACTGCTGGCCGAGAAGCGCGCCAAGGGGCCTGCCCCCAAGAAGACCACGCGTCGGGCGTCCACGACGGCCAAGGCGACCACGGCCGCCAAGAAGCCCGCTGCCCGCACGACGACGCGCAAGCCCGCTGCGAAGAAGCCCTCGGCGTCCTGAGCAGCCTCACCTCGTCGGCGCAGGGGCTGTCGCGAGGGGCTGTGAGGCGTCTGGGGCTGAGCGCGAGATTAGCCGCGCGGCCCGAGGGGGCGCTGAAGCAAGGCGGGGATGACGTGTTCCACCAGCATGGGCGACAACGCGGGCGCGGTGGCCGCGTCGGGTGTGAGGGGAAGCCAGCGCAGTTCTTCGATCTCTGCGGACGCCACCGGTTCGCCGGCCAGCGGGGCCAGGAACACGTCGGAGGTAATGGTCAGGCCAGGTTCGTTGGCGGCCCCAGCCGACCAGTGGCCCAGCAGGGTCAGGTCGGACTCATCAAGGGTGAGGGAGAGTTCCTCGGCGACCTCGCGGACGGTCGCCTGCGGGTGCGTTTCGCCCGGCTCGACTTTGCCGCCCGGCAGCATGAACGCGGTGGTGCCTCGCTTGCGGACCAGCAGGAGATCCCCCTTGGCGTTGCGGAACGTCACGGACACCACGAACAAGCTCACGGGGGATGACTCTAGCCCGGACGGCCACGACAAACGGGGCCAGCCCCGGAGGGCTGACCCCGTCAGGTCGACGTGTGTGTCGCGTCAGCGAGCGTTCACGTTCGCCTCGATCCGGGCGCCGACCGTCGGGTCGATGGACTTCCAGTACCAGATCGCCCGGGCGAGAACCTCGCCGGTGACGCCCGTCAGCGCGCCGGTGACCGTCTCGACGAGGCGGTCGCGGGCAGCGTCATCGAAGACCTCGCGCACGAGTGTCCCTGCCTGACCGAAATCGTCATCTTCGGCGTGCAGAGTGTTCGCGGAGCGCAGGATCTCGCCATCGGCCTCCCACGTCTCGGCCGGGGTGCCCTGCCAGTCGGAGTACGGACGCCCGAACGAGTTCGGGGCGTACACCGGCGCATCACCGGAGTGGTAGAACGCCATCTGCCCGTCGAACATGTAGTGGTTGGCGCTCTCCTGGCCGCCGGGAACCGCGATCGGCTGGTTGACCGGAAGCTGGTGGAAGTTCGACCCGATGCGGTAGCGCTGCGCGTCCGCGTAGGCGAACACACGACCCAGCAGCATCTTGTCGGGGGAGAACCCGATACCCGGGACGATGTTGGACGGCGCGAACGCCGCCTGCTCGATCTGGGCGAAGTAGTTGTCGGGGTTCTGGTTGAGTTCCAACTCGCCGACCTCGATCAGCGGGTAGTCCTGCTTCGACCAGGTCTTCGTCAGATCGAAGGGGTTGAAGCGGTAGGTCTTGGCGTCCTCGTAAGGCATGATCTGCACCGAGAGCGTCCACTTCGGGAAATCGCCGCGCTCGATGGACTCAAACAGGTCGCGGCGGTGATAGTCGGCGTCCTGCCCGGCGATGGTGGCGGCCTCTTCATTGCTGAGGTACTCCATGCCCTGCTGGGTGTGGAAGTGGTACTTCACCCAGAACCGCTCACCGGCCGCGTTGACCCACATGTAGGTGTGGGAGCCGTAGCCGTTCATGTTGCGCCACGTCTTCGGCAGGCCGCGGTCACCCATCAAGTAGGCGACCTGGTGGGCGGTCTCCGGGGAGAGCGTCCAGAAATCCCACTGCATCGTGTTGTCGCGCAGGCCGCTCGCGGGCAGACGCTTCTGCGAACGGATGAAGTGTGGGAACTTGATGGGGTCACGCAGGAAGAAGACGGGCGTGTTGTTGCCGACGAGGTCGTAGTTGCCTTCAGTGGTGTAGAAGCGCAGCGAGAAGCCACGCACGTCACGCCAGGTGTCGGGGGAGCCCAACTCGCCCGCAACGGTCGAGAACCGCAGCAGCGTCTTGGTCTGGGTGCCCGGCTGGAAGACGGCAGCCTTGGTGTACTGGGAAACATCGTGGGTCACCGTGAAGTGGCCAAAAGCGCCAGCGCCCTTGGCGTGCGGACGCCGCTCGACGACGTTCTCGCGGTTGAAGTGAGCCAGTGTCTCGACCAAGTGCACATCGTGCAAGACGATCGGGCCATCAGCACCGACCGACAGGGAATGCGCGTCGCTCTCGGCGACAGCACCTCCGGTGGTCTGGGACGGGTGGGAAGACGATGAAGTGGTCACGGCTTTGTCCTTTCCGTGGAGTCCGTTGGGGACGTAGACGACTCCTTACATGTAGGCGAACACCGACGTGGATGCGGATATTCCCGATCCTTGTCCGCCTAGGATGAACGGATGCAGGGACGGTTCATAGTGTTCGAGGGCGGCGACGGGGCGGGCAAGACGACCCAGTCGGCCCTCCTCGCTGAGTGGTTGACGGGGCGTGGTCGTGACGTCGTGTTGACCCGGGAACCGGGTGAGGGTCCTGTGGGGGCGAAGATTCGCGCGATCCTGCTCGACCCGGCCACCGGCGATCTGTCGCCCCGAGCCGAGGCGCTGCTGTATTCGGCCGACCGCGCCCACCACGTCGATACCACGATCAAGCCTGCGCTGGGGCGCGGAGCGGTCGTGGTCTGTGACCGTTACATCGACTCGACGCTCGCCTACCAGGGCGCCGGACGGACGCTCGACCTCGCCGACCTTGAACCGATCGCGTGGTGGGCGGCCGACCACCTCGTCCCGGACCTGACCATCCTGCTCGATCTGGATCCGGTCGAGGGGCTGGCGACCATCGGGGAGCGTGACCGGTTGGAATCCGCCGACGACGATTTCCATGCCCGCACGCGCGCTCACTTCCTCCGCCTGGCGGAGCGCGATCCTGGCCGGTATCTCGTCGTGGACGCCCGCGCCAGCATCACCGCGATCCAGGAGCAGATTCGCGCGCGGTTCGAGCGCTTGGAGTCCGAGGATCCCGAGACGCTGCAGGTCGACCGACGCGGCGCACTGCGAGCCCTGTTCGGCGCGGAAACGTCCGACGTCGAGGGCACACTGGCCCCATGAGTGCATCCCCGCCTGCCGGGTCCGGCGTGTGGTCGGATCTCGTCGGTCAGGAGCGCGCCGTCGAGGTGCTGCGCCGCGCCGTCATGGGGGAGAAGAACTCCATGACCCACGCCTGGCTGCTGACGGGCCCGCCCGGGTCTGGCCGTTCGAACGCCGCCCGCGCGTTCGCGGCCGCGCTGCAATGCGAACAGGGCGGGTGCGGGGTCTGCAACGCGTGCCGGACGTCCTTGTCGGGGGCGCATCCTGATGTGACGTTGTTGCGCACCGAGCAGTTGTCTATCGGTGTGGACGAGGTCCGCGATCTGGTGCGTTGTGCGGCCATGAGCCCCACACTGGGTCGCCACCAAGTCATCGTCGTCGAAGATGCCGACCGCGTGACCGAGCGAGGCGCCGACGCATTGTTGAAGGCGGTGGAGGAGCCCGCACCGCGCACCGTATGGCTGCTGTGTGCCCCCACTCCGCAAGACGTGGTCGTCACCATCCGCTCCCGCGCCCGTGCGGTGTCGCTGACGACGCCAAGCGAGGCCGCCATCACGACGCTGCTGATCGAACGAGACGGCATCCCCTCCGAGATGGCCGCCCACGCTGCGCGCGTCTCGCAAGGGCACATCGGCCGCGCGAGGGCGATTGCCCGCAGCGAGGACGCGCGCCGCCGTCGCGCGGAGATCCTGCGGATCCCTGCACAGCTACGGACGCTCGGCGCCTGCCTGCAAGCGGCGACGAACCTCGTCGAGGCCGCCACGGCCGAAGCCGCCGAAGCTACCGCTGAACTGGACGTCTCCGAGCGCACCGCCTTGTCGGAGGCGCTGGGCATCGGCGCCAAGGGCGGGCGTCCGCGCCATGCGCAGGCCGCGTTGCGGGAGTTGGAGGATCAGCAGAAGGCCCGCGCCAAACGGATCCAGCGCGATGCGTTGGATCGGGTGCTGAGTGAACTCACCAGCTATTACCGTGACGTGTTCGCGCTCCAGACGGGGGCGACCGCGCGCCTGGTGAACGCCGACATGGAACCGGATCTGGCACACCTGGCGCGGCGCACCACCCCCGAACGCACCGTGACGAGCCTGGACGCGATCCTGGCGGCCCGGGAGGCGCTGGAAACCAATGTTGCCCCGCAGCTAGCCATGGAGGCGCTGATGATTGGCCTACACGCCTGAGCGTGGAACCGTGTCGCTGCGGGGCAACCGTGCCCAGCTTTGCAACGATGGTGAGGAGTGTTTCCTCCAAGGCAAAGGACTTCCCCATGGCCGAGAATCGCAGCGATGAGCAGGGCGTGCCCGGCGACGATTGGTCTGCGGACACCGCCCCGTCGGCGAGCGCGTCGGCGCCGACCCCGGCACCGGTGAGCGCCGCGTCCGCACCCGAAGCCCCCCAGGATCTGCTGACCGCGGATCCGGCTGTCAGCGCCGAGCATGACCGGCTGGTGGCCGAGCGGGCCGCGCGTCGTCAGCAGCGTCTTCAAGCGCTGGCCCCCAAGCCGGAACCCGAACCGGTCGTCGTCGCTGCCGCCGCCCCCGTGGTCGGGGGGACGGTCCGCCCGCCCGCCCCCGTCGCGGAGACCGTCACGGTGCTCCAGCGCAGCAACGACAAGTGGGCCGGATCCTTGGGCCTGTTCTTGTTGCGCCTGGTGAGCGCAGCGATCATGGGCGTTCACGGCGCTAACAAGCTCCTCAACCTTCCGGCCGCCACCGAGACGCTGCAGAACACGGTGCTGCCCGTTCCCGGCATCCTCGCCATTGTCATTGGCGCCGCCGAGATCGGCATCGCGATCGCGCTCGTCTTCGGTCTGCTCACCCGCGTCGCGGGCCTGGGTATCGCGCTGATCGCCGGTGGCGCGCTGGCGTTCGTCCAGTGGGGCCCGTGGTCGCCGTTCGTTCCCGGTTCGGCAGGGTTCAACGGGGAGTTGGAATTGCTGCTTGTCGCCGTCGGCATCTTGTTCCTGCTGCTGGGTGGTGGCGGCTGGTCGGTGGACCGCGGCTTCCGTTCGCGGCGCTCCGCCGAGTAGGCCTGTCGTCTGGCCGCGACCGTGAGCGGGAACCGTCGCCCTCGTCGCCTGGGGGTTGCCTGGCTGGCGAGCGCGGTGACGGCGTCCTCGATGCTCGCGGGGTGCGCGTCCGCGTCGCCTGGTGACTCCACGACGCAACCCAGCGCGCCCGCCCCGGTCTGGCGCGACTGTGAGTACGGACGCTGCACAACGCTGCCTGTTCCGTTGGATCCGGTCTACCCGCACGGCCGTCAGGTCAGTCTCGCCGTGGCGATGCGTCCAGCGACCCTGCCGCGGCGCGGCGCGATCATCGTCCACCCGGGAGGCCCTGGCGTTTCGGGGAGGGCCCGTCTTGCGAGCGTGGATCGCACCGGCTTGGAGGCCTTCGATCTGATCGCCTGGGATCCACGCGGGGTCGGCGGATCAGCCCCGCTCACCTGCCTGGACGGCGCGGACGCGGACGCCTTCGTCGCCCTCGACGCGGTCGCGCCCGGTGTGAGGGCCGCGGACGCGAGCCTCACCGATGCGGCCTGGCTTGGCCTGCAGGACGCCTCCGCGCGCTTCGCGCAGGCGTGCCGTGACGATGATGCGGCGCTCGTGGACCATCTGAGCGCGTCTGATCAAGCGCGGGATGTGGAGGCGGTGCGCGACCGCCTCACGGGTGAGCCGCTGCGCTTCCTGGGGATTTCGGAGGGGGCGCGCGTCGGCGTCGCCTATGCCGAGCGGTACGGCTCGCAGGTTGCCGCGATGGTCCTGGACGCGCCGGTCGCCGCGACGCGTCCCGGGGATCCACAGTCGGCGGGATTCGATGCCGCGCTGGTCCGCGCCGGGTGGACGGGGCGCGTCCAGGCGTTGCTGGATCGGGTCTGGGCGTCACCGATGCCGGTCGGGCAGCGTGCGCTGACGCGTCCGCTGGCGGCGGCAGGGGTGGCCGCGTTGTTGTACCCCGGTGGCAGCGGGATCGCCGCGCTCGGTTCGGCATTGGACGCCGCCGAGGCTGGGGATGGTGCCCCGCTCTTGTCCGTCGCGGACGTCTGGAACGGGCGCACGGCCAACGGCAACTACGGCGGGCTGCTGGGGGCTTTCCGGGCGACCCGATGCGCCGACAGCCCCGTGCGTACCGCCGATGCCGCGTTGGCTGCCTGGCAAGCCGAAGCGGGCGTCGCACCAGTGCTGGGTGAAGCTCTGGGGCCGGACCTGGTGTGCGTGGGGTTCCCGGCGCCCTCGACGCCACCCACCGGTGCCGCCGTGGGGCTCAGCGTCCCGATCGTGGTCGTGGCCAGCACGGGTGATCCTGCGACTCCGTACACCGGTGCGGTGGGGTTGGTGTCCGATCTGCGTGGGGCGGTGCTGGTCACCCGCGACGGCGACGGACATGGCGCGTTTCGCCGGGGCGCGGCCTGCGTTGACGCCGCCGTAGTCGGCGCTTTGACCGCAGAAGGCCCCGGGTTCGCAGTAGAGCCGCAGCGTTGCTAGAGTATGGCCTCGGTCCTGATCGTTCAGGGCGCGCCACCTTAGCTCAGTTGGTAGAGCGACGCTCTCGTAAAGCGTAGGTCAGCGGTTCGAATCCGCTAGGTGGCTCCATGTGGCAATCCGTCCGCCGTGATGCGAGCGCAGAGCGATTCTGTTCACCCGGCGAGGTTCGGCAAGCGTTCCATTTCACGCCCAGGGTCGTCGGTCATCTGACAGGATCGTCGTTTTGATCACAGCCAGGGGGCACAACGGTACGGTCACATTCGATGGCACGGTCATCGTCATCGCCCGCGAGGGGTTCATGGCGCGCAGCGCGTTTGGCCGCGGAGAGAAGCGCATCCCGATCCGCTCGGTTTCGGCGGTTCAGTTGAAGCCTCCGGGTGGCTTCACGAATGGGTTTATCCAGTTCACGATCAGCGGCGGCCGCGAGTCTCTGGCCTGTAAAGGCAATCGGACTATGGCTGCGGCAAACGATGAGAACTCCGTGTTATTCACCAAGGCACAACAGGATGTCTTCGTGGAACTGCACGATGCGATCAGTGAGGCACTAGTGGCGCCGACGGGAAGTGCGATCGACCCCGCGGACCAACTCCAGAAGCTGGCCTTGCTCCGCGACCAAGGCATCCTCAGCGAGGAAGAGTTCGCAGCCAAGAAGGCCGACATCCTCGGCCGCATCTGACAAGGACAGTAGACATGAGAAAGCTCGTCCTCCCGCTCATCGGACTCTTGCTAGCAGGGTGCGTAGCCGCGCAGGCGCCTTCACCGACCTCGACTCCCTCTCAGCGCCCAGGCGACATGAGTTTTGATTCCGTCGTAGCGCTTAAGGATGCCGCTGTAAGGACCGGCTTCTATTGCGAGCGTTGGAGGCAGACAGATCAAGTCCAGTTGGCGGTCCAGTCCGGCACCTGCAGCGAGCGCGATGTGTTCTCTATCTATTTGTCCTCCGCGGATGTCTCTGCAGCGGTCCAAGCCCTCAAGCGACTTCCCGTCGAGGTGCACCTCCTGGTCGGCCCCAACTGGATTATCAACTCGCGGTACGTCCTGTCACTCAAGGAGAACATGGGCGGCATGATCGTGACGGCATCGAACGGTTAGTGCCTACTCAGTCGGGTGTGGAAGTCAAACGTCGCTCGTTCGGCTGCTCCCGTTGCCTCTGAGTTGCACATCTCGGGGAGGGGAGCGCGCGACGCCGCGTCGCCGTGGCCGCACCTGGGCGCGGCCCAGGTGAGACTCGGATCGGATGGGTGTCGTCTCGATTTGCCTCTCACCCGTAGGCTGGCCGTTAGCCATGAGCACCCTTCCTGACTGGCCCACGGGGCTTTCCGAGGACGAGTTGGCGCGCCATTTCGGTACGGCGACGCTCGCCCGGGGTCGCGCATACCAGCAGGAGGGCCGCGTGGGGCGGCTGCAGGTGTCCGGCGACCTGATCATGGCGCGCGTGCGGGGGAGCGCCGGTGAGGTCTATCAGGCGTCCTGTGTCCGGCGGGGCGGGACCGGGCCGTTGGTGGCCACCTGCACGTGTCCCCAGCGTCGCGACTGCAAGCACACCGTCGCCGTCCTCGAGCAGGCTCGTAGCGAGCAAGGGGGGAGCGGCTGGCAATCCGCGTTGCGTCCCTTGCTGGCGACCGCTCACCCGCAGGCCCTCGGCGTGGACACGTCGACGCATCCGGGTGGCTCCGGTGGCGACGAGGTAGCCCTCCAGGTCAACGAGACCGGCTTCGGCCTCACGCTGCGTCCGCTGAAGCGAGGCAAACGGCATGCCTGGGTGAAAGCGGACGCCTCCTGGGACGACGTGCGTGAACACCCCGCCAGTTTCGCCCCAGGGCAACGCGAAGTGCTGCTCGGGTTCATCCAGGCGCGCGCCCGCTCGGGGTACGCCTACGGCTATCGCCCCGACGCGCTACCCCTCGACGAACTCCCACCCGACCTGTGGGAACTGCTGACCCTCGCCCAAGAGCGCGGCATCCCCCTGCTCTCAGGCACCGATGCGCGGCGGCAAACCCTGCCCCCGATCATGACCCCCGGCGCGTTCGAACCGACCGTGATCGTGCGTCACTCCGCGGATGGCTTGGATGTGACGCCGACCGTCGTCGGTCCCGACGGCGTGGCGTTGGCCCCGCCCCGTTCGGCTTTCCTCGGGCATCCCGCGCACGGGCTGGCCCTGCGCCTCGACGACCGGCTCCTGCTCGGGCCGTTGACGACCCCGCTGGGAGACACCGAACACGACCTGTTCGTTCGCTCCGGGCCCATCGCCGTTCCCCAAGCCGAAGCGGGCCTGTTCACCCAGGCCTACCTGCCCGAACTGCGCCGCAGGTTCAACGTCAGCGTCGCCGACGACCTGAACATGCCCGAGGCGTCCCCGCCGACCCTGATCTGCCGCGTCGATGTGGGGCGTCGGCACGCGACGGTCGGGTGGGGCTGGCGCTACCAGGTCGGGGAGCGCAGCTACGACCTGGGCCTGGCTAAAGCCGTCACCGATCCTCCTGTCCGCGACGAGGTGGCCGAGGAGCGCCTCATCGCGTCCGTGCCGCCTGGGCCCTGGTCGTTCGAGGCCACCGACGGACGCGCCGACCTCCGCCCCGCCTTCCTCACCGGACGGGCACTGTTCGCCTTCGTGACGGACGTGCTGCCACGCCTGGCCGCGCTCGACGGCGTCGAGGTCGCCCGCACCGGCGAGATCCCGCACTACCGGGAAGCCGAAGAGGCGCCCCGTATCGAACTCGCCGTCACCGACGAGGCGTCTGGGGACTGGTTCAACCTCGACATCACCGTCACCATCGACGGCGAAACCGTCCCGTTCACGGACCTGTTCACCGCGTTGGCCGTCGGTGACGATCACCTGCTGCTCGATTCGGGCACCTGGTTCGCCCTCGATCACCCCGAACTCGACCAACTCCGCGTCCTCATCGAGGAGGCGCGCCAACTCGTCGACCGGGACGGCGACACGCTGCGGCTACGCCCCGAACAGGCGGGGCTGTGGGAAGAACTCGTCTCCTTGGGTGTCGTGGCCGAACAGTCCGCGGCCTGGAACGAGGCCGTCTCCGCCCTGCTGGACGCCGACGCGCTGCCGGAGTTCCCCCCGCCACGTCGGCTACGCGCCAGCCTGCGCCCCTACCAGGAAGTCGGCTACCGCTGGCTGCGGTTCTTGTACGCGTCCCGCTTGGGGGGTGTCCTTGCCGACGAGATGGGCCTGGGGAAGACCGTGCAGGCCCTCGGGTTGGCGCAAGCCCTCCACGAGCAAGGAGAACTCACCGCTCCCATGCTGGTGGTGGCCCCCACCTCAGTACTGGGGACGTGGGAACACGAAGCGGCCACATTCGCTCCCGACCTGCGCGTGGTCGCCGTCACCGAAACCCAGAAGCGCCGCGGCGCCTCGGTGACCGAACTGGCGCAGGACGCCGACGTGGTGCTGACCTCCTACACGCTCCTGAGGCTGGAGGCCGAACAGTACGCCGACCTGACCTGGTCGGTGGTTTTGCTCGATGAGGCCCAGTTCGTGAAGAACCGCGGAGCCCAAGCACACAAGGCTGTCCGCAAGCTCCACGCCCGCAGCAAGATCGCGCTCACCGGCACCCCGCTGGAGAACAACCTGATGGACCTGTGGTCGCTGCTGTCGATCACCGCGCCGGGACTGTTCCCCGATCCGAAGGCGTTCACCGCCGTGTTCCGCAAACCCATCGAGGCGGGGGACGCCGACGCCTTGGCCCGGCTCCATCGGCGCATCAAGCCCCTGATCCTGCGCCGGACGAAGGCAGCCGTCGCCGCCGAACTCCCCGAAAAGCAGGAGCAGATCATCGCGGTCGAACTCGCCCCGGCACACCGGCGCCTGTATGACCGCTACCTGGCCCGCGAACGCCAAAAGGTGCTCGGCCTCGTCGATGACCTGGCCCGCAACCGCATCACGATCCTGCGGTCGCTGACCTTGCTGCGCCAGTTGTGCCTCGCACCGAAGCTGATCGATGAGGAACTGCCCGCCAGTTCCGCCAAGATCGACGCGCTCCTGGACTCCCTCACCGAGGTGATCGCCGGGCAGCATCGCGCCCTGGTGTTCAGCCAGTTCACCGGGTTCTTGGGGCTGGTCCGGAAACGGCTGGAGGACGAGGGCATCGAGTACGAGTACCTCGATGGGCGCACCCGCGACCGGGCAGCCCGTATCGCGTCCTTCCGTGAAGGTGACGCCCCCGTGTTCCTCATCAGCCTCAAGGCGGGCGGCTTTGGCCTGACCCTCACCGAAGCGGACTACGTGTTCATCCTCGATCCGTGGTGGAACCCGGCGGCCGAGAACCAGGCCATCGACCGGACTCACCGCATCGGCCAGGACAAGCCGGTGAATGTGTATCGGCTGGTGTCCACCGACACGATCGAGGAGAAGGTCATCGCCCTTCAGGCGCGGAAGCGGCACCTGTTCGACCAGGTGGTCGGTGCCGCATCCGATGCCCCAGCCCCGCTGTCGGGGGAGGACATCCGCGGCCTGCTCGGCGTCGACTCGGCAACCTGAGCGGCCAACGAGGAGCCTCAACGTCTGCCTGCCTACAGTGGACGCCATGGCAACACCCGACTTCATCCTCGACCTGCGTTCCCGCATCGGCACCCGGATGCTGTGGCTCTCCGGGGTCACCGTCGGCGTTCACCGCGAGGGCGCCCAGGGGACCGAATGGCTACTGGTCCGCAACGCCGAGTCGGGGCGCTGGTCCCCGGTCACCGGCATCATCGACCCTGGTGAACACCCGTTCGAGGCGGGCGCGCGAGAGGTGGCGGAGGAGGCCGGCGTCCAAGCGGAGATCGAGCGCCTGGTGTGGCAGGACATCACTGACGTCGTCACCTACTCCAACGGCGACCAAACCCAATACATCAACAACACCTTCCGCGCCCGGTGGATCGCGGGGGAGCCCCGCCCGGCGGACGGGGAGAACACCGAGGCCGCGTTCTTCGGCGAAGACGAGTTCCCGCCCATGAGCGAGCAGCACGACGCGGCCATGCGCGTCCTGCTGGCAGATGCCCCCGAGTGCGGGATGGGTCCCATCCCGGCCCCGTGAGGGGCGCGTCAGCGCAGCCGGTACGCCGTGAACGCGTAGGCGTCCGGGACGCCGAGTCCCTCGCCGTGAGCTCGAAACGTCGGGCGCAGAAGGTCATCGGGGGAGGGATAGTGATCGCCCAGGTCGGCGAGATAGGCCTGGTGTGCGGACAGAGACGCCACCGCGGCGTCCACATCGCCCTCACTCAAGGCGACGCCGTGGATCGGAGCGTCGGTCCCGCCCACCAAAAGCCACTGCGCGCCCCACGGTGAGAGCCCCGCTTCGGCGAGATCGGGGAACACCCAGGCGTTGTCGGCGTCACGACATGCGTCCAAGGCGGAGAGCCCCGCCGCCCGGTGATCGGCCTGGTTCAGACCCCACGGAACGACGGCATCCCACGTCATCGTCACGACGGCGTCGGGGCGAAACGCGCGGATCTCGCGGGCGATGTCGCGGCGCAGGTCCAGCGTCGGCATGAGGCGTCCGTCGGGATGGTTCAACAAGGTGAGACGATCCACCCCCACGGCGTCGCAGGCAGCCCGCTGCTCGGCGGCGCGCAGCGGGCCGACGAGGGCCGGATCGCGCTGCATCCCTGCCTCGCCATGCGTCAGGAGCAGGTAGGCGACCTCGATGCCACGCGACGTCCAGTGGTGCACCACACCGGAGAGGCCGTACTCCATGTCGTCGGGGTGCGCGACGACGGCCAGCACTCGGGCGATGCCGTCCTCAGGAAACGTTTCAAGTGTCGTTGACGGGGGCATATGCCCATCCTAGATCGGGGTGGGATGGCTCCGGAATGGGTGAGGCTGACCCTTTGCAGCTATGTAACAGCCGGATAAAAACGCTGAATCAGTCCTGTTCCAGGTGTTCCCAAAGTGGTCAGGCGCCTCCTACTGTTTCGCCATCCCGATGCGGGTCTGTCCCCGCTCGGTCTCATTTCAGGAGGACTTGTGAATCGACGTCTCGCCGCGGCCGGCCTGTCTGGGCTGCTCATCGCATCCCTCGCCCTGACAGGGTGTGGCCAGCGCAATGCCGAACCGACGGCGTCCGGTGGCGGCGGGGGCAAGAAGGTCGCCAAGATCGGGCTGATCGCACCGCTGTCAGGAGGGCTGTCCGCGATGGGTGCGGGCATGCGGAACTCGGTGGATCTGGCCGTCAAGCAGGCCAACGCCAGCAACGCCATCCCGGGCTGGGAACTCCAGTTCGCCGCCGAGGACGATCAGGCCAGCCCTGACGCAGGCAAGAACGCGGCGACGAAGCTCACCGGCGACAAGGACGTCATCGGCGTCGTTGGTCCCCTCAACTCGTCGGTCGGCCAGGCGATCCAGCCGATCTTCCAGTCCGCAGGGATCCCGTTGGTTTCCCCGGCCAACACGAACCCGACCCTGACCAAGGGTGCCGACCTCAGCAAGCCCGCCCGGGCCTACAGCACCTACTTCCGTACGTGCACCACCGACGACGTCCAGGGCCCCTTCGCCGCGAAGTACCTCCTCAGCGAGGGCATCAAGAAGGTGGCGACCATCAACGACAAGAAGGCTTACGGCCAGGGCCTCGCCACGGCGTTCGCCAAGGCGTTCGCCGAAGGCGGCGGCACCGTGGTGAGTGAGGAGACCATCAACCCCGACGACAAGGACTTCTCGGCGGTCGTCTCCAAGGTGAAGGCAGCCGGCCCCGCAGCGGTCTACTACGGCGGTGAGTACCCGCAGGCAGGTCCGCTCTCGCAGCAGATGAAGGCCGCTGGGCTCGCGATCCCGCTGATGGGTGGTGACGGCATCTTCGATCCGGCCTTCATCGAGTTGGCGGGTTCGACCTCCAACGGCGACCTGGCCACCTCCGTGGGTGCCCCCGCCGAGTCGCTCGATTCGGCCAAGGCGTTCGTTTCGGCCTACGCAGCTGCGGGCTACAAGGAGGGTTACAGCGCCTACGGCACCTACTCCTACGACGCGGCCAACGCGATCATCGAGGCCCTCAAGGTCAGCCTGCCGTCGGCCTCCTCGGCCAGCGCCGCACGCTCGGCCACGGTTGAAGCGCTCAACAAGGTGAAGTTCGCCGGGGCGTCCGGCCAGGTCGCGTTCAACGAGTTCGGGGACAACACGTCCCGCATCCTGACGGTCTACAAGGTGGAAGGCGGCGCCTGGAAGGCAGCCAAGACCGAAGACTTCCAGTAGGCACGAGGAACAGGTGAGGGGCTGGCCGGGGGTCAGCCCCTCACCCGTGAACGGGGACACTTCATGGATCTACTCATCCAGCAACTGATCAACGGCCTCAGCCTGGGGGCCCTGTACGCACTGATCGCCGTCGGCTACACCGTGGTGTACGGCATCGTGCAACTCATCAACTTCGCCCACGGCGAGGTCTTCATGATGGGCGCCTTCGGCTCCTACACCACGTGGATGCTCATGGGCTCACCCACCAACCTGTCGATCGGGGTGGCGCTCGGTTTGGTGCTGCCCGCCATGATCCTGGGCGGCGTCCTGGTGTCGGTGGGGACGGCACTGCTCATGGAGCGCTTCGCCTACCGCCCGCTGCGTAACGCGCCCCGGCTGGCGCCGCTGATCTCGGCGATCGGCCTCTCGATCGGCCTGCAGGAGGCGGTGCGTCTCTTCTACGGCCAGATCCCGGGCTTCCCCGACAGCCGACGGGCCATCCCCTTCCCGGTCATCGAGGGACTGACCGGGCGCTCGATCCAGGTCGGCGGGGTGACCATCCAGCACTCGGCGATCTTCACCCTCGGTGCGCTGTTGATCTGCGCGGCCCTGCTGTGGTGGTTCGTCAACAAGACCCGCATGGGGCGCGCGATGCAGGCCACCAGCCAGGACGCCGACACGGCACGGCTGATGGGCATCAACGTGGACAAGGCCATCGCGACCGCGTTCGCCGTGGGCGCCGCCTTGGCGGCCGTCGCGGGCGTGGCTCACGGCCTGCGCTACAACAACATCGACTTCCAGATGGGGTTCATGGCAGGCATGAAGGCGTTCACTGCGGCCGTCCTGGGTGGCATCGGGAACATCAACGGTGCCGTCGTCGGCGGCCTGGTGCTCGGGATCGTGGAGGCCATGGCCACCACTTATATCCCCGGCCAGTTCGGTAGTTCGGCATGGAAGGACGTGTGGGCCTTCGCCATCTTGATCCTGGTGTTGGTGTTCCGTCCCCAAGGCCTGCTGGGTGCAAAGGTGGTGGACCGCGCATGAGCACGCTTCATGAGTTCTTGTCCCGTTGGGCCGGTCCGGCTCGCTGGGTCGGCCTGGGCGGAGCCGTCCTCGTCATGGTGGCCGCTTTCCTCCCGTGGGCCTACCTGCCCGCGGCCCTGGACAACGTCACCTACTACGGGGAGCCGTCGATCCTGCAGTGGTTGGGCTTCGCGCTGGGGTTCGTCACCGCCGCGTGCCTGGTGGCCTCCCCGATCCTCGCAGCGAAGGCCAGCCCGCGGACCCGGCGCCTGCTCAACCTCAACCGGGGAGCCACGGCAGCAGCCACCGCGTCCCTGGTCTACCAGGCCATCGCTGCGATCGCGGTGGCGCTGGAACTGGGGGGTCTGATCACCCTGGAACCCGGCGCCTGGCTCGGGGTGGTGGGTGCGGCGGTAGCGGCGCTGGCCACGCGGGCCCTGCACGCCGGGTCGGACGCCCGGCTGCGCTACCTCCCCACGCCGGCCTGGGCACAGATCCTCGGGATCGTGGTGGTCCTCGCCTTGGTGCTGGTGGCCGCGGCCTACGGCCTGGGCCTGGAAGATCCGGGGGCCTTCGTGGCGTTCGGCACCTTCTGCGGCTTGGCGGCTTGGGTGCTGGCACGTGTGGGCATCATGGGCTGGATCAGTGCCGCAGCCGCCGCGAACCGCTCCGCCTTGGTGCTGGCGTCCTTCGTTGTCGCGTTCGTGTTCCCGTTCACCCAAAACGGCTCCGACGCCAACATGTCGATCGCTGCGGGGGTGCTGATCTTCGCCGCAACAGCGATGGGGCTCAACATCGTCGTCGGGTTGGCGGGCCTGCTGGATCTGGGCTACATCGCCTTCCTGGGGGCCGGCGCCTTCACGGCAGCAACGCTGAGTGAGTCCGCGTTCGCGACGCTGGGCTGGCATCCACCGTTCCCCATCGTGATGCTAATCGCAGGCTGCGTTTCGGCGCTGCTGGGCCTGCTCATCGGTTCGCCGACCCTGCGCGTGTCGGGTGACTACCTGGCCATCGTGACGCTGGCGTTCGGTGAGATCTTCCGGATCACGATGAACAACCTCGACGGCAGTGACGGCCCCAACATCACGCGCGGATCCAACGGCATCCCGGCCATCCCGAACCTGGACGTGTTCGGGTTCAACTTTGGGGAATCCCACGTCATCGCGGGCTTCGACATTGGGCGGTTCGCCAACTATTACTGGCTGTTGTTGCTGGTGTTGGCGCTGATCATCGTGGTTTTCGTCAACCTCAACAAATCCCGCATCGGGCGAGGGTGGGTCGCGATCCGCGAAGACGAGCGCGCCGCCGAAGCCATGGGCGTCAACGTGTTCGGCCTCAAGTTGTTGGCCTTCGCCGGTGGCGCATTCCTGGCCGGTGTCGCCGGATCGGTGAAGGCCCACGTGGACGTCTCGGTCACCCCCGACCAATACGTCTTCATGGAGTCGGCGTTCCTGGTGGCGGGCATCGTGCTGGGCGGCATGGGCACCGTCGGCGGCGTCCTGGTTGGTGCGGCGATCCTGAAGCTCCTGCCCGAAAAGCTGCGCTTCTTCGAGGACTACCGCCTTCTGCTGTTCGGTCTGCTGCTCATCGTCATGATGCGGTTCCGGCCCGAGGGGCTCTTGCCCGACCAACGGCGGCAGTTGGAATTCCACGCTGAGGACGACGAACTCGCCGAGGAAGCCGACGCCCAGGCGCTACCAGACCTGGCCACCGCCGGTGCAGCGCTCTCGGCAACGAAGGAGGACCGAGCATGACGACGCAGGTGCAGATCACCGACGAGATCCTCGTCGAGGAGCCATTGCTGTCGGCCCGTCAGGTGACGATGCAGTTTGGCGGCCTGACCGCCGTCAACAAGGTCGACCTCGATATCCATCCGGGGGAGATCGTCGGACTCATCGGCCCCAATGGCGCCGGGAAGACGACGTTCTTCAACTGCCTCACCGGCATGTACCAGCCCACTGCGGGTCAGGTGCTGTTCGCCGGGGCGGTCCTGCCTCCGCAACCGCGCAAGGTTGCGGTCGCCGGGGTGGCGCGAACCTTCCAGAACATCCGGCTCTTCCACAACATGACGGCCCTGGAGAACGTCATGGTGGGCCGGTATGCCAGGACGAAGACCAACGCCATCGAGGCGATCCTGCGGCTGCCGCGTCACCGACGAGAAGAAGCCGAGACGCGCGAGGTCGCCCAGCAATGGCTCGATTTCGTGGGCTTGGGGGACGCTGCCGAATCACTCAGCCGCAACATGCCCTATGGGGATCAGCGGCGGCTGGAAATCGCTCGTGCGCTCGCGCTCGAACCGAAGCTGCTGCTGTTGGACGAGCCGACCGCGGGCATGAATCCGCAAGAGACCCGGGAGGCCGAAGAGCTCATCACCCGGATCCGGGGGCTCGGGATGGCGGTCCTCGTCATCGAGCACGACATGCGCTTCATCTTCAGCCTGTGTGATCGAGTGGCCTGTCTGGTGCGCGGTGAAGTTCTGATCGATGACGTTCCCGAGGTCGTCCAAAACGATCCACGGGTCATCGAGGCCTACATCGGGTCGCCAGTCGACATGCCGGGCGAACAGGAGGAGGCGCCGCGCCCCGACGTCAGCACGCTCGCCCCGTCGAAGCCCGTGCTGGAGTTCCCCCCGAACGCGATCAACCCGATCATCGGGCATCGCACCAAGCCAGGAGGACGCAAGGATGCTTGAGGTGAAGGATCTCGCGGTCTCCTACGGCCGCGTGCAAGCAGTGAAGGGCATCAGCTTCACCGTCGAGCAAGGGCAGATCGTCTCGCTGTTGGGCACTAACGGTGCAGGTAAGACGACGACGCTGCGCACCATCTCTGGGCTGCTGCGTCCCACCTCGGGGGAGGTGCTGTTCGAAGGGAAACGGATCGACACGGTGCCCGCGCACCAGATCGTCACCCTCGGCATCGCCCACTCCCCGGAGGGGCGCCGCCTGTTCCCGCGCATGAGCGTGGAGGACAACCTGCTGCTGGGCGCGTACACCCGCAGGGACGCGGCCGGGATTCGTGAGGACTTGGATCGCGCCTACGCCCTGTTCCCCGTCCTGGGGGAGCGTCGTGGTCAGGCGGCGGGCCTGTTCTCGGGTGGCGAGCAACAGATGCTGGCCATCGCCCGGGCCATGATGAGCCGACCTCGATTGTTGATGCTCGATGAGCCGTCGATGGGCCTGTCCCCGATCATGACGACGACCATCATGAACACGATTGCGGAGTTGAAGGCGTCCGGCACCACCATCTTGTTGGTGGAGCAGAACGCCCAGGCTGCCCTCGCCCTCTCGGATCGCGGCTACGTGCTGGAGGTCGGTGCCATCACCTTGTCCGACACCGGGGCCGCCCTACTGGAGGACGACCGCGTCCGACGCACCTATCTCGGCGTCGACTAGCCACACCTCAGGGAAGTGGGGGGACGGGGCGGGCCCGCCCTCCACTGCTCAGGGCTCGGATGGGCGGTCGGCGCAGGCGGCGATGGCCGAACGCAGCCCCGGGGCGTCGACCCACCGGCCAAAGATCGGGCTGTCGCCTTGGAGGTGCACCCCGGCCGACGCCGGAAGCTCTACCGGGTCGAAGCCCAGATCATTCAAAAGCCCTGCGACGAGGGCGTTCGCGCCCGCGTCGTCGGAGGCGACTGCAACGCCGCGCCGCTCGGGGTGCCCTTCGGGGCGCGCATCCGTTTCCATGTCGTGGTAACCGAGGTGGTTCAGCGACTTCACCAGGCGCATCTGCGGATTGAGGCCTGCCACCCACGCAGTGCTGGCGTCGCCGGGCTTGAGCCCGTCCAGCGCACCGTCGACGGGGTACCAGTGGTTCATGGCGTCGACGACGACCTTGCCCGACAAGGCGCCCAGGTCGAGTTGATGCACTTTGGAGAGCGGGACCGCGAGCACGATGATGTCCGAGTCGGCGACGACCTCGGCTTCGGGCAGCAGCGTGGCGCCCGGCAGCATCGTCTCCACGATGAGGCCCTGGAGCGGTTGGCGTCCCGACGCCGCGATGCGGACCTGCCACCCGGCAGCCAGCGCGAGGCGGCCCACGGTGGTGCCGACCTTGCCAGCGCCGATGATCCCCAGCCGTTTTGTCATAACGCCTTCACCGTACCTGGCGTCCAACCGTCTCCTGGCCGTTGTCCGGCCTGGCTATGGGGGATGGTTCGGGGGCGCCCCGGGAGGCAGAGCTGGTTGGGGTGAGTAGCGTGTGGGGTGCATCCGACACTTGAGGAGACCCGATGATCCGCCGCTGGAGCGTGCTCACCGCACTGCTCACCTTGGTTGCTCTGGTGCTGGGTGCGCTCCCGGCGCGAGCGGCCAACGACTGGAAAATCACTCGCTACGACACCGCCGTGACGGTGGACACATCGGGAACGGCGCAGGTCCGCGTCGATTTCGATTTCGACTTCGGTAACGACCCCGGGCATGGGCCCCAGTTGGCCCTCGTGCAGCGCCAGGTGGACGCCGACCCGAACCGGTGGCGGAACCTGGACATCACCCTGGGTCAGGTCACCAGCCCGAGCGGGGCCCCGGCCACGGTGCACACCGAAAGCAACGGGGACGTGCTCGCGATCAGGATCGGGGATGAGGGCCGCAAGGTCAGGGGTGTGCAGCGCTACGTGGTGAACTACACCATCCGTGGGCTCATCGCTCCCGATCACGCCAGCAGCGGGCTCGACGAGTTCAACTTCAACCCCGTCGGAACGGCGTGGGAAGTGCCGATCGCGGGCGTGACCGCCTCGCTGACAGGCCCTATTCCCACGACCCAGGTGGCCTGCTTCTCGGGGCGCTCCTACTCCACGCCGTGCACGGCTACGGCTGAGGGGAACACCATCACGTACGCGGCCCCCGACCTGGCGCCTGGTGAGGGCATGCAGATCATGGCCGGCTACCCGGCGGGCACCTTCGTCGGTGCCGAACCGACGTATTCCCGCCGCTTCACCCCGGCCAACACCTTCACAGCTAACCCGGCAACCCTCGGGACGACGGGCGTCGTCACGCTTGCCGGCCTCGTCTTCGTGGTCGGATCCTGGCTGCGCCGTCGTCGCAATGAGGTCTATGTCGGGCTGACGCCTGGCCTCACCCCGCCCCCCGGGTCGGCTGCGCCCACCAAGCTGATCGATGGCTCACTGCCCGTCGCGGTGGCGTTCACGCCGCCGAAGGGTGTCACTCCCGGTGAGGTCGGGGTACTGCAGGACGGCCGCGCCGACAGCACCGACGTGACGGCGACGATCCTCGATCTCGCGGCCCGCGGGCACATGCAGATCATCCAAGAAGGGGACGGTGACTGGCGTTTCGCCCAACGCCACAGCAACAACGCCGACCTCAACAGCGCCGAGCAGTTCGTGATGGCCACGCTCTTCCAGCGCGGCAACAGCGTGACGACCGACGAGTTGAAGCAACCTAGCTATGCCGAACTCCTCACCCAAGGACGCCACGAACTCGACCTGGTCGTGACCCGGCGCGGCTGGTTCCGCGGGAACCTGACCGCCATGCGCGTGCGGCAGGGCGTGATCGGGCTGGTTCTGCTGCTGGGTGGTGCCGCGTTGACCTTCGTGCTGGCCGTGACGATCGGGTGGGGGCTGCCCGCGTTGGCGCTCGCGCTGGTGGGCCTGCTGGCCCTGGTCTTCCTCTTCGGTGGGCGGGGGCGCTCGGCGGACGGGTCGGCGGTGCTGGTTCAGGCCGAAGGGTTCAAGCAGTACCTCACCACCGCCGAAGCCGATCAGATCCGCTTCGAGGAAGGCATCGACGTCTTCTCCCGCTACCTGCCCTACGCCGTTGTGTTTGGGGTTGCCGACCGCTGGGCCAAGCTGTTTGAACAGTTGGCTGCGCAAGGCCGCTACACGCCGACCGACTGGTATGTGGGCTACGGCACCTTCAACACGTGGCAGTTCTCCTCGGCCATGCACTCCCTGAACGCCTCGCTGAGTTCCTCGTTGATGACTTCGGTCGCAGCCAGCGCGTCCACGAGCGGCAGTTCGGGCGGGTCTGGGTTCAGCGGCGGTGGCGGCTTCGGTGGCGGCGGTGGCGGCGGCTGGTGACCGTTCCCGTACCCGATCTGCTTCGCCCGGCCCATCTGGTTGGCCCCGCACTCATCGGATGCGTCCTTCAGGTGGGAGATGTCGCCCTCCGTATTGTCGAGGTGGAAGCCTACGAAGGCCCTGACGATCCCGCCTCGCACGCCTGGCGAGGGCCCTCGGCCCGTAACGCCACCATGTTCGGCCCCGCAGGGCACCTGTACGTGTACCACATGCACGGCCACTACTGCTGCAACGTCGTCTGCGGTCCCGCCGGGACGCCCCACGGGGTGCTGATCCGCGGTGGCGAGGTCCTCACAGGTTTCGAAGAGGCGCGGACTCGGCGCCCAGGCGTCCCGGATGCCCGCCTTGCCCGCGGCCCCGGGAACCTCACTCGCACGCTGGGGATCACGCGCGCCGACGACGGCTCACCCCTCCTCACCCAGGGACGCATCCGGTTGCTGCCCGGCCACGTGCCCGCGCAGGTGGAAGCGGGGCCTCGCGTCAACGTGTCGCGAGCCTACGAGCGGCCGTGGCGTTTCACGGCGGCGGGATCGCGGGGGGTTTCAGCGTTCAAAGCACACCCCAACGCCCGATCGTGAGGGACGCGCTCACCGCAAGGTGAGCGGCCATGCCTGCCAGGCAGGCGGCCCGGGCCAGTCCTGAGGAGGGTCCTCCCCTGCGCGTCCGTCGATCGCTTCGCGCAACACGTCAGCGTGCCCGGTGTGCCGGCCATACTCCTCGACAAGATCCATCATCAGGCGTCGCATGCTGACCCGGGCGCCCCACCGGGACCCCATCGCTGTCTCGCGGCCCAGACCCGCCGCGCCATACGCCGCTGCGCATCGCTCGCGTGCGCGCACGACGCACCCGTCATACAGCGCATACAGCGCTGCGGGGGAGTCGTCTGCTGCGCTGTCCAGGGCCCACTGGTGAGCGTGGCCCGGCTGATCGAAAGGAGCGTCAGGCGGCATACCGTCGAGATCCCACGCGGACTTGAACGCCTCGCAGGCGGCGAGGTGTTTGAGCAATCCGCCCAGGCTCAACGCGGAACTGGGGAGCCGGAACGCGAGAGCGTCGGCGTCCAGCCCGTCGGCTTTCCAGCGAAACGTGTACCGCAGCCGATCCAGGGCACCAAACACGTGCTGGGCCTCGTCACCGTCCAGGGGTGGCTCCCACACCGGCTGTTCCATGCGCCGACCCTAAGAGCCAGGCATCCACCTCGTCCAGCCATCGAGCCTTGTCGGCGTCCGCAGCGAAACTTGCCGTGATCGAGGAGCGGGCCAAGGCGGCCAGTTCGGCGTCGCTGAGGCCGTGCGCGGTCCGGGCCGTCTCGTACTGGGCGGTGAGCCGCGACAGGAACAACAACGGATCATCGGCACCCAAAGCCACCTGGGCGCCCGCAGCGAGCAGACGACGCAAGGGGACGTCGCTGGGGGAGTGGTAGACGCCCAACTGCACGTTGGAGGCGGGGCACAACTCGAAGGCGATGCCCGCGGCGACCACCTGATCCAGGAGCCGAGGATCCTCCACGGTCCGCACCCCATGCCCCAGCCGCGTCGGCTGCAGGGCCTCCACAACCTGCGCGACATGCTCGGGCCCGCGCAGTTCACCCGCGTGGGGAACCCCGGGCAGCCCGGCCCGCCGCGCGATGCGGAAGGCACCGTCCCACTCGCTTGTGTCGCCCTCCCACTCGTTGTTGCTCAAGCCGAATCCGCACACCTGCCCCGGACCCTGTCCGACATAGCGGGCGGCGAGCCGGGCCAGCGTCCGGGCGTCGAACGGATGCCGGATCCGTGAGGACGCGACGATGACGCCGACCTGGACCCCAGACGCCACCGACGTGCGCTTCGCCTCGTCGAGGATGATCTCCAGGGCGGGCTGCAAACCCCCGACCGAGGAGGCATAGGACGTCGGATCGACCTGAATCTCCAGCCGCCGTGACCCCTCGGCGGCGTCGTCGGCGGCCGCGCGGGCCACGACGGTCCGCAGGGCGTCCTCCCCTTTGACGGCTGCTCGGGCGACGTCGTAGAAGCGCTGAAAGCGGAACCAGCCCCGCTTGTCGGCGGGAACCTCCAGGGCGACCGCGTCGATTAACTGGTCGGGGAGTTCGATTTCGCGTGCGGCTGCCAGTTCCACCAGATTCGGGACGCTCAGCGAGCCGGTGAAATGCAGGTGCAGGTGAGCCTTGGGCAACGTGGCGAGGTCGCGGGGGGTCTCGTGGGTGGGACGCGCGCTCGTTACAGGGGTATGCTTCGCGCCCGCGTCGTCCATGCAGCGATGCTAGGGGGCCACACAACCCATGGCTCAGTCGCGTCCGGGCAGGGGCGCTGCCGGAAGGAGCGCGGCAACCGTGTCTCCGGTGGTGAGTGGGACGACCGTGTGGGTCACCACGTCGGGATAGACCTCCACCACACTGAAGCCTGGGTTGCTCGACTGCCCGCGCAAGTCGCGCCCCGCCGTCAGGTCTTGGGTGTAGACCAGCGAGGGCGCGACGGAGGTGCCGATGCCCGCAAACACCCCGAACTCGCTGTGATGGAAGTGGCCGCTCAGCAGGGCGCGCACGTCGGTGCCGCGCACCACGTCCGCCAGTTCTTCTGGGTGGGCCAGCACCCAGCCCCATGCGGCATCTTGGAGCGGTGGCAACGGCGGATGGTGGATCACGATGATCGTGCCCGCCTCTGCGGGCGTCGCGAGCCGCTCCCGGAGCCAGGCGAGCGTCTCGGGGGCTACCCGGCCCTGGGGATGGTGAGGCACCGTCGAATCGACCAGCAGGATGCGCAGCCCCCGGACGGTGTGCTCGGCCACGATCGGCTCCTCGCCCTCGGCGCCCAGCAGCACGCGACGGAAAGCCCCCCGCTCATCATGGTTGCCGTTGGCCCAGATCACCGGGACGCCCACCGACGCGGCCGCCGTCTCGACGGTCTGCTTGAGCCAGGCATAGGACGCCGCGGTTCCATCGTCGGACAGGTCACCCGACAGCACCCAGGCGTCACAGGCCACATTCCAGGACGTCAAGACGTCGAGAGCCTGACGCAGACGGGCCCGGGCGTCCACGACACCACCCACGGGCGTGCCGTCGCCGGTGATATGGGTGTCGCTGAGATGGGCCACAGTGTGGGTGGGACGCGGTCGCGACATGAATCCTCCAGCAGGCAACGAGGGGAGGGGGAAGACCCGCCGATCCTCAGGCTAGCGGGCCCCTCCGCCAGCGGGCGTGGGCCACCTCGCCTCGACGCACGAACGCCCCGATCCGCACGAGCGAACCGGGGCGTCCAGGAAGCGATCAGTCGTGCAGACCGCCGATGGTGTCCTTGGCGTCACCACCGGGGGGCGGGGTGAACTCGTTCTCGAAGGAGGTACCGCGAGCGCGATCCCAAGATTCGAGAATCTCGGCCTCGGCCTCGGCGCGGCCCGTCCAGATCGCGCCCTCAACCGACTTGCCGGGCTCCAGATCCTTGTAGACCGTGAAGAAGTGTTCGATCTCCAGCAAGGAGAGATCGGGAATGTCAGTGAGGTTCCGGGTCGATTCCTGGCGCTTGTCGGCGATCGGCACGCACAGCACCTTGTCGTCACCGCCCATCTCGTCGTGCATGCGGAACATGCCGATGGCGCGGCACTCGATGAGCGCTCCGGGGAACGTGGCCTCGGGAAGCAGAACCATGGCGTCCAGCGGGTCACCGTCTTGACCCAACGTGCCCTCGATGAAGCCGTAATCGTTCGGGTAAGCCGTCGCGGTGAACAGCGTGCGGTCGAGACGGATCCGCCCGTTGTGATGGTCCATCTCGTACTTGTTCTTGGTGCCCTTGGGGATTTCCACGGTCACGTCGAAGTGGAGCGGGGGCTTCACCTTGGGCCGTTCGAAGGATGCTCGCATTACCGTCCTTGGTTGCAGTGGTTGGCGTCCGTGCAAATACAGGCTACCGGTTGCGCGATGATGGGGGGAATGCGGGAGCCCGAATCGAACGGGGGAACGGAGGGTGTCGGTGAGCCGTGCGCGAGGCACACGCGGAGCCGGATGGGCGTGGCCAGCCCTGGTGTGGATCGTGGCCGCGACGCTCATAGCGGCGACGGTCGTGCTGCAGGGAGTCATCCGTCCGCAACTGGCCGCCGACCCCCTGGTCGGCGGTGGCCGCCTGGACGCGCCGAGGACGGCTCCCACACCCGCCCCGGTCCTGCCAGGCCTCGGAACCCCGACACGGACGGTCGATCCCGCGACGCTCGCACAGACCCTGGAAGGGCTGCCTCGCGAAGGCTTGGGGGACGTCGCGGGGCTCGTGGTGGACGCCACGACCGGTGCCCAGGTGTACCGGGTCGGCGCGGGCGTCAAGACGCCTGCCTCCAGCATGAAGGTGCTCAGCAGCGTCGTCGCCTTGGACGTGCTCGGCCCCGACGCACGCCTAGCCACGCGCACCTACCTCACCCCCACGGGCCAGGTGATCCTGCGTGGCGGCGGCGATCCGCTGCTGGCGTCGGCGCATCAGGACGCCTACCCGCACGCCGCCTCCTTGGACGACCTCGCCGCCGTGACCGTCGACGCGCTGCGGGCCCGCGGGGTGACCTCGGTCGCGCTGGGCTATGACGCCACATTGTTCGGCACACCGGCGTGGAACCCGCACTGGCCCGAGACGTTCGCCACCTCTGTCGCCCCGATCACCGCGCTCACCGTCGACCATGCGCGGCCCACCCCGGGTTCGTGGGTGCGCAGCCCTGATCCCAGCCGACTGGCTGCCGATGCGTTCGCCTCACGATTGAGCGCCGCGGGGATCGCCGTCACCGGAGTCGCGGCGCAAGCCACGCCGAGCGATGCCGAGCAGGTCGGCGAAGTGCTCTCGCCCCCGGTCGGTGTCGTGGTCGAGCACACGCTGGCCGAGTCGGACAACGACGCCGCCGAGACGCTGCTGTGGCAGGTGACGGTGGCTCGCGGCCAGTCGGCGACGCCGACGACGGCCGCCGCTCAACTCGTCACGGAACTCACGCGCCTGGGGCTGTGGTCGGACGGGATGGCGGTGTACGACGCAAACGGCATCAGTGCAGAGAACGAGGTCAGCCCCGATGCGCTCGTGGGTGCGGTGCGGCTGGCCGTGCAACGCCCCGACCTGCGCCGCCTCCTCACGGGTCTGCCTGTGGCCGGGGTCAGCGGGACGCTCGGTGAGCGCTTCGGTGCCGCCGATTCCCTGGCCGGACGCGGAGTGGTGCGCGCCAAGACCGGCACGATCCGGGGCGTGAACACCCTCACCGGATACGTCGTCACTGCGGACGGGCAGCCGTTGGCGTTCGCGTTCATGACATCGGGCGGGGCCGGGCAGACGTCTGCGCGGGCCTGGCTCGACCGGGCCTCCTCAGCCTTGGCGTCGTGCGGGTGCTGAGGCGGCGGCCCGCCTAGGCTGGCCCCATGCCCGCGCTTCCCTTCCTCGACACCCGCGTGCCGGGTGCCGTCGGTGCTTCGCTTGTTCCGCCGGGCCCCACGATGGCGCCCGCAGACATCGCGGCGCTGGTGGCGTCCCTGCGTGCCTCGCTGACGGCGTCGGTCGCCCCCGTCGCGGACGTGACCGGCCTGGGTGAGGTGGCAACGGGGCCCATGCTGGTCATCGACCGGGCGACGTGGGTCTCCGCGAACGCCGACATGGCCGCGACGATGCTCGCCGAGGGGGCGGGGGAGCCGTGGCCGGTGGCGCAGCGGATGCGCGACACGATCGAGGGACGCCTCAACGGCGCCCAACTGGGTGGCCTGCTCGCCGTCTTGTCCTCGCGCATCCTGGGGCAATACTTACCGTTCCTACGGACGCCGACCTTGGTGGTGGTGGCGCCCAACGTCATCAAGGTCGAACGCGAACTCAACGTGTGCCCAGCCGACTTCCGGCTGTGGGTGTGCCTGCACGAACAGACCCATCGGTTGCAGTTCGCGCGGGCACCCTGGTTACGCGGCTACCTCATTGAACGCGTCGGCCGATTGCTGCGGGCGGGCGATGACTCCACGCCACGCGCACAGCGTCCCTCGTCGCTGTTGGAGGTCGTGACCACCCCCGAGCAGCACGTCGTCCTCGAAGAGGTGACGGCGGCGATGAGCCTGCTGGAGGGCTACGCCGACGACATGATGGACCGGGTCGGTCCGGCGGTGGTGCCGAGCGTGGCGACCATCCGACGCCAGTTCAATCAGCGTCGCGCCCGGGGTGGATGGACGCGGGTCGTGAACAAGCTGTTGTCAATGGACCTGAAGCTTGCCCAGTATCGCGACGGTGCCGCGTTCTGCCGCGCGGTGATCGCTGAGGTGGGCGTCGAGGGACTCAACCGGGTGTACGACGCGGCACCGAACCTGCCGACCCCCGCCGAGATCGCCGACCCGCACCGCTGGGTCGCCCGCGTCCACGGCTGATGGCGCGCAAGGCGCTCGGCCCGGCGACGCTCGCCGTCGTCCAGGCGGTGGAGGCGCTGCCCGCTGAGCCGTGGGTGGTCGCCTGCTCCGGCGGTGCGGATTCGCTCTCCCTCGCCTGGGCTGCTCACCTGGTCGCCGGGCGTCGAGGCACGTCGGTGCGCGCCGTCGTGGTGGACCACGGTCTTCAGGCGGGGTCCGGTGAGATCGCGGCGGACGTCGTGCGCATCCTCGCGTCGTTCAACCTGGATGCCCAGGTTGTGCCCGTCACCGTGGAGTCGCAGGGCAACGTCGAGGCCCAGGCGCGGGAGGCGCGCTACGCCGCTTTGGAGCGCGAAGCGGGCGGCGATGCCGCCCTCTTGCTTGGCCATACCCTCGATGACCAGGCCGAGACCGTCTTGCTGGGGCTCGCCCGCGGGTCCGGGCCCCGGTCGTTGGCGGGCATGGCCGCCCGCCGCGGACGCCTGACCCGCCCGCTGCTGGAGCTGCACCGGCACACGACGGCACGCGCCTGCGCGGAGGTGGGGCTGGAACCGTGGCACGACCCCATGAACGCCGATCCGCACTTTGCCCGCGTCCGGACGCGAACCCGTGTGCTGCCGATGCTGGAGCGCGAACTGGGCCCCGGTATCGCCGAGGCGTTGGCCCGCACCGCGGACCTGTGCCGGGATGCCGCCGAGGCGCTGGACGCCGCAGCGGCACCGCTCATCAGCACCACCCTCGATGTCGACGTCCTGGCCTCGGCGCAGCCGGGGGTCCGGCGGGCGGCGATCGCCGCCTGGCTGACGGAGCGGGGCGCCCCCTCGGCGTCCTGGGTGCATGTCACCGCAGTGGAGGCGCTGGTCACCGACTGGCACGGACAACGCGGGATCGATGTGGCGGGGGGAGCCGTGCTCCGGAAAGAGGGCGACCTGGTTTACGTGCCGCGATAGGCTGTCGCCCCGTGGATGCTACGCAGATCAGCTCGGAACTCACCCGGGTCCTCTACACCAACGACCAGATCCAGGCACGGCTCGCCGACATCGCCGCTGAGATCGACGAGGAGTATCGCGACAAGGACCTACTGCTGGTCGGCGTCCTCAACGGCGCGGTCATGGTGATGGCTGACCTTTCCCGGCACCTCACCGTTCACCTGCAAATGGACTGGATGGCCATCTCGTCTTACGGGTCGGGGACGCAGAGTTCGGGAGTCGTGCGGATCCTCAAGGATCTGACCACTGACATTGAGGGCCGCCACGTCCTCGTCGTGGAGGACATCATCGACACCGGCCTGACGCTGGCCTACCTCATCCAGAACTTGCACTCACGCAAGCCCGCCAGCCTCAAGATCATGACCATGTTCCGCAAGCCGGAGGCGCTCAGCAGCCCGGTCGAGGTCTCCCACGTCGGGTTCGATCTGCCCAACGAGTTCGTGGTCGGCTACGGCCTCGACTACGCGGGCCGGTACCGCAATCTGGTCGACGTCGCGACGCTGGCCCCGCACGTCTACAGCTGACCCGCTGACGTTAGGGGGCGTCCCCGGCGATGGCCCGCAAGGCTGCCACGTGTCCGCGCCACTGGTCGCGGCCGTCGGCGCTGAGGGAGAGCCACGTGCGGGGGCGCTTGCCCACGTAGCCCTTCTTGATCGTCACGATGCCGAGGTCTTCCAGCGCTGAGGCCTGGCGTGACAGCACCGAGTCGCTGACCTGCAGTTGGTCGCGCAGAGTGGCGAAGTCCATCGATTCGGTCGCATTCAGCGCCGCCACGAGGGAGAACCGGACCGGGTGGGTGAGGGCGTCCACCAATTGGTGACGGGGATGCTCGTCGCTCACCGGGACGCCTCCGCCCAGGCCCCCACCCAGGCCGTGACGGTCAGCGCGACGGCGGACGCGATGAGGAACCAGGTCTGTCCGGCGAACCACCACGAGGTGCCGAAGATCGCGACCACCCACAGGGCGCCCCACGTGATGAGGGTGAGGGTCCAGCGGCGGCCGAAGCCCCGCTTGACGGCGCGCCCGAAACGCCAGGCGAACACGAAGAGTGCTCCGGTCCAGGCGAACAGCAGGGTGAGGGGCAGCCACATGAGCGCAGGGGGGATGTAGGAGAGGGCAACCAGGGCGAGCGAGGAGGCCGCACCCAGCCCCATCAGCCCGGCAATGTGGGGCCAACTGGCTCCGGCGCGGGCCGTGGCGGCCACGCCATCGGCCTGTTGCAGGAGGGCCCGGGCCTCGTCCGGGTTGAGGGAACCGGTCATCGGACGGCTTCCAGGGCGGCGATGCGTCGCGACAACGAGACCCAGACGGACGTACCGGTGACGCCAGCCGCGATGGCGGCTGAGGAGGCGACGACGACGAGGCCGGGCTGCTGGGACGCCAGACCCCACGCCACGAGGGCGACCATGCAGGTGATGGCCAGGCCGGGCCCGACCCAGGCGTAGCGGCGGGAGGTGCGCAGACGCTGGAGCGTGTGATCGTTCATGGCGGTTCCTTTCGTCGGGCCGCGTGGCGGGGAGCCGAAGCGGCGTGGCCACACGCTAACAACTACTTTCTAAACCTGCAAGTAGTTTCGTCTGGGTGAGGCTCGCTCCTGACGCCCGACAAGGTGGCGTTGGTGCGGTGCAGTACGGTTAACGCGCTACATCACCTTGAAGACGACACCTATGAAACGGGAGTGGCATGAAGGCTCCTCGATTCCTGCGCAGTCCCCTCCTGTGGATCTTCGCGGCTTTCCTCATCATCATGCTCGGGATGAACCTGTTCTCGGCATCCAGCAGGTACCAACCGGTACCCACCTCCCAGGTGATCTCGGTGCTGCAGGGCAACGATCGCATTAAGGAAGTGGTGCTGGTCGACGGGGATCAAGAGATCCGTGTCGAGATGGCCGACCAGGCCGACACCCGCATCCGGGCGACCTGGGTCGGGCAGCAAAGCGCAGACATCGTCAACCGCCTCAACGAGCGGGTTGCCGCCGGGACGCTGGAGTCCTGGCGGGCTGAAAACCCCAGCAACGGGCTGATGTCCATGTTCCTCATGGGCGTCCTGCCCTTCCTGATCATCGGGGTCTTCTTCTTCTTCATGCTGAACAGCGCCCAAGGCGGCAATCGTGTCTTGGGGTTCGGCAAGAGCAAGGCCAAGGTGGCGAGCAAGGACACCCCGCAGACGACGTTCAACGACGTCGCTGGCGCCGAAGAGGCCATCGAAGAACTGCAAGAGATCCGCGAGTTTCTCTCCGAACCCGCCAAGTTCCAGGCCGTCGGCGCGAAGATCCCCAAGGGCGTCCTCCTGTACGGCCCGCCTGGCACGGGCAAGACGCTGCTGGCGCGCGCGGTCGCGGGCGAGGCGGGCGTCCCCTTCTTCTCCATCTCCGGGTCGGACTTCGTCGAAATGTTCGTCGGCGTGGGCGCGAGCCGCGTCCGCGACCTGTTCGAGCAGGCCAAAGAGGCGGCACCCGCGATCATCTTCATTGACGAGATCGACGCGGTCGGCCGTCATCGCGGCGCGGGCATGGGCGGCGGACACGACGAGCGCGAGCAGACCTTGAACCAGTTGCTGGTTGAGATGGACGGCTTCGACGATCGCGGCGGCGTCGTGTTGATCGCGGCCACCAACCGTCCCGACGTGCTGGATCCCGCCTTGCTGCGCCCGGGCCGCTTCGACCGCCAGATTCCCGTCGAGGCGCCCGACATGAAGGGCCGCCTGCAGATCCTGCAGGTGCACGCGGCCAACAAGCCGATGGGTCCCGACGTCGACCTGGAAACCGTCGCCAAACGGACCCCCGGCTTTACCGGTGCCGACCTGGCCAACGTCTTGAACGAGGCGGCCTTGCTGACGGCCCGTCAAAACCAGCAATGGATCACCAAGGCGAACCTCGACGAGGCCATCGACCGGGTGATCGCCGGGCCGCAGAAGCGAACCCGGGTGATGAACGAACGCGAACTCCTCATCACGGCCTACCACGAGGGCGGCCACGCTCTGGTGGCCGCCGCAATGCCCGGCAACGACCCGGTGCAAAAGGTCACGATCCTGCCGCGCGGCCGGGCGCTGGGCTACACGATGGTGATGCCGGACGCCGACAAATACAGCCAGACCCGTGGCGAACTGCTCGACCAACTCGCCTACATGCTGGGTGGCCGCGCCGCCGAAGAACTCGTCTTCCACGACCCGACGACCGGGGCAGCCAACGACATTGAGAAGGCCTCCAAGGTCGCCCGCGCGATGGTCACCGACTACGGCATGAGCGAGGCCATCGGCGCCGTCAAGTACGGCTCGGCCGACAGCGAGCCGTTCCTGGGTCGTGACATGGGCGGCGGGGGCCGCGACTACTCCGAGGACGTGGCGGGCACCATCGACCGCGAAGTGGAGCAACTCATCGCCACCGCGCATCAGGAGGCCTTCGACGTCTTGGTGGAGAACCGCGAGGTTCTCGACGAACTCGTCCGCCAACTCTTCGAGCACGAGACCCTGGATAAAGAGCAGGTGGCACGCGTCTTCGAGCCACTCAAGCGTCGCCCGCGGCGTCCCGCCTGGACCGGGTCCGACAGCCGCCGCCCCAGCGATGTCCCGCCCATCGATCCCCCCGAGCGGAAGGTTCCCGAACCGACTCCGGTGGCTGCGCAGGGCGCTCCCGTTCCGTGGCGCCCGGGCCAGCCCGGGCCTCAGGGCGGGCAGCCTTACCCCGGACAGGTTCCGGGGGGTCAGCCGGGCCAGCCGGGCTGGGGACAGTGGCCACAGCCGCCCTACCCCGGTCAGTATCCGGGCGCGCAGTACCCGCCGAACTACCCGCAGGGGCAGCAGCCCTACCCGGGCCAGCAGGCCTATCCCGGGCGTCCCCCCTATCAGGGGCAGCCGCACCCCGGGCAGCAGGGACAGTCCTACCCCGGTCAGCAGCCTCCGGCCGGACACGCACCGAGCCCGGCTCCGCACGCGACCCCGTCCGAGCCCAGCACGCCGGAGGGCGCCAGGCCGGGCGCCGGGGAGCCTCCGGCCTCACCCGGTGCCGCAGGGGCGGACACCCTCGACGAGAAGCGCTGACATGGCTATCGATCACGCTCGCTTGGCGGCGGCAGTGCGCGAGGCACTGTTCGCCATCGGTGAGGATCCCGACCGTGAGGGCCTGCGCGACACGCCTGATCGTGTCGCCCGCGCAGCGGTGGAGATGTTCGCCGGGCTCGACCAAGATCCCGGTGACTACCTCGGCACGACGTTCGACATCGAGCACGAGGAGTTGGTGCTGGTGAAGGACATCGAAGTGTGGTCGACCTGCGAGCATCACCTCCTGCCGTTCTCCGGGGTCGCGCACGTGGCCTACATCCCCAGCAAGGAGGGCAAGATCACAGGGCTGAGCAAGCTCGCTCGTCTGGTGGACGTGTACGCCAAGCGTCCCCAGGTGCAAGAGCGGCTCACCACCCAGATCGCCGATGCGCTCGTGGAGCACCTTCAGCCACAAGGGGTCATGGTGGTCATCGAGGCCGAACACCAGTGCATGACCATGCGCGGGGTACGCAAGCCCGGCAGTCGCACGGTCACGTCGGCGGTGCGGGGTGTCCTGCGCAACGCCGCCACCCGCGCCGAGGCCATGAGCCTCATTCTGAGGTGAGCGCAGTGAGCGGCACGGGGGTACGCATTCCGGGTGCTCGCCCGGAGGACGCTCATCCGGGGCGCCCCCTCATCATGGGGATCCTCAACGTCACCCCCGACTCCTTCTCCGATGGTGGCCTGTGGGACGATCCCGCCCGCGCTCTCGCGCACGCCCATGACCTGGTGGCGCAGGGGGCCGACCTGATCGATGTCGGAGGCGAGTCCACCCGACCCGGGGCGCGCCGCGTGGGCCCGGAGGAGGAACTCGCGCGCGTCCTGCCGGTGGTTTCTGAGCTGGTGGCCGCAGGGATTCCCGTCTCGGTCGACACGTCGCGTGCCAGCGTGGCGGCAGCCTGCCTCGCCGCGGGCGCGTCCTGGATCAATGACGTTACCGGGGGCGCTGACCCCGCCATGCTGGCCACGGTGGCGTCCGCCGGAGCCGGATACATGGCGATGCACACGCGCGGGGACTCGGAGACCATGGGATCGCTTGCACACTACGACGACGTCGTGGCGGACGTGTGCGCCGAGCTGGCTGATCGGCGAGACGCCGCCCTGGCCGCCGGAATCTCGCCCGAGCGGCTCGTCTTGGATCCCGGCATCGGTTTCGCCAAGACCGCCGCGCACAACTGGGCGATCCTCAAGAACTGGTCCGCGTTCACGACGCTAGGGCTTCCCCTCCTGCTGGCGGTCAGCCGCAAGGCCTTCCTGGGACGCCTCCTGGGGGACGATGAGCATCCCGTCCCGCCAGCGGATCGCGACACAGCCTCAGCGGCGCTGGCCGCGCTGCTCGTCACCCACGGGGTGTGGGGGGTGCGCGTCCACGATGTGGCGGCGCACGCGGACGCCCTCCGCACTGCCGCTCGGCTGGCTGCCGAGCCTGCCGCGGCGTCGCCGTTGGTCACCATCGGCTTGTCGGGGGTCCGGGCCCGCGGTTTCCATGGCGTCTTCCCCGAGGAGCGTCGCGAGGGGCAGGACTTCATCGTCGACGTTGAGGTGCAGATCGAGCGCCAAAGCGCCGAGGACGATCTCGAGACCACCGTCGATTACGGCGGTCTCGCGGAGGCGCTGGTCGCCGATATTGAAGGGGAGCCGGTCGACTTGATCGAGACCCTCGCGTCCCGCTTGCTCTGCACGTGCCTGGCCGCGCCCCTGGTCCGCGCCGCGACCGTGACAGTGCACAAACCCTCGGCACCCATTCGGGTCCCGTTTACGGATGTGACGGTGACGGTGACCGGGAGCCGGTCATGACCCGGGTGGTGATCTCCTTGGGCGCCAATCTCGGTGATCCAGCACAGCAGATTGCCGCAGCGTTGACCCTGCTGAACCGGGATCCGCAGATCGCGGTCACGTCGGTCTCGCAGGCCTACGCCACCGATCCGGTCGGCCGCACTGACCAGCCTCCCTTCGTCAACGTTTCGGCACTGTTGGAGACGGACCTCGCCGCCGCCGACGTCCTCCAGCGCACCCAGGCCGCGGAGAACGCGCTGGGCCGCGTCCGCGTGGAACGGTGGGGACCACGCACTCTCGATATCGACCTCATCGCTGTGGAAGGGCTGCGCAGCGACGATCCGGTGCTGACGCTGCCGCACCCTCGAGCCCACGAGCGTGCTTTCGTCCTGGTGCCCTGGCTGGATCTGGACGCGGACGCCGAGGTTCCCGGGCACGGGCGGGTTGCGGACCTTCTCTCGGCGTTGCCCGAACAAGGCGTGCGACGCCTCGGCGCGTTGGCAGGCTGGTCGTGAGCGAACCGACCATCGAACCGACGCGGGCCGTCGCCGTGGTGCTTTCGGCGGCCTTGGGTCTGGTAGGCGTCGGCCTCCTCCTAGCGTGGTGGCAGGGGCTCGGGCATGCCTTGCCCATCCCCGGGATTGTGGCGTGGGCGTCCCCGCTCCTGATCGCCGTGGGGATCGTCGTCTTGGCGATCCGCACGCGCCGGACCCTCGCCCGCGATGCGGGCGGTGTGGCCCCGCGGCAGGCCGTTATTCGTCTTCTCCTCGGGAAGACGTCCCTGCTCGCCGGTGCGTTCCTGGCGGGAGGATATGCGGCGCTGGTGCTGCTCGCGTTGCCGGCGCTTCCCGCGCCGTTGGCGATCACGCGAGTGATCCATGGGGGAATCGCCGTTATTGCTTCAGTCGCCTGCTCGGTGGCGGGGCGTCTCTTGGAGAATGCGTGCCGGGTTCCTCCCTCTTCGGGCGACACAGACGCAAACACGCCCGCGCGTTGACGCTGTGTGGTTGGCGCGCACGGATACTCTTATCGCGTGACAACCACCACGATTAGATCCCGTTCCCGTCGCCGGGCACTGCTCGGCGCTTCCCTGACGGTGGGCACGATCGTTTCGGTGGCCCTGCTGGTGGCCAGCTCGTGGGTTCCCCCTCTTGCCATCGCCGCTGTTGCCGTCGCCCTGCTGGGCGGCTTCCTGGCAACCTGGGCCGCGACGATCGAGTTCCGTGAGTGGAAGAACCGTGCCGCTCACGAGGGCGAGTCCGCACGCGCCGCCGAGCGTGACCGTACCCGCGTCTTCCATGCTCGTCAGCGCGAAGTGCTCGCCACCGTCGACGCCCGTACCCGCGCCGTTCAGGATTCCCTGAATCAGGCCATGACCTCGCTGGGGGAGTCCGAGGCCCAGGCTTCGCGACTGCGCGGCGACAACGAAGCACTCACCATCGAGAATGGTGAGTTGCGCGCCGAGAATGGCGTTCTGCGTACACGTCTGGAGCAGGCGTCCTCCACGGTGGAGGATGCCGACGTCGTGTCGCTGCCGGTCCGGCTGACCACCGAAGAGAGCCAGCGTTGGGACGACCTCGAGGCCCCGACGGTCGTCAATCTGGACTTGGTGCGACTGGCCAACCCCCTGTTGGACGAGGTGAAGCAGGCTCACGCCAACTGAAAGTGGCGCGTGTCGCCACCGACCGCGTCCGGACCGCCCGCAGCGATGCTGCGGGCGGTCCTTTTTGTTGGCGTATAGCGTACGGCGCAGGAGCCCGCAGGGAGTTTCCTTTGGTCTGACCATGCATTTCTTGCGGATAGTGTCACTCACCGTTTGTTTGGAGTCGTCAGATCCTTGTTCGTTGACCGACGCTAGGCGTCACTGCTAGCCGTGTCCCGTCTGGGGCTATTCGGCATGGCAGAGTTATGCGAACTCACACACGCCTCTTGATGTCGCCGCTAAAGCGTCCGCGGGTGTTAGGCAACACAATTCCGGTATTGCCGATCGAGAAGTTCGGGTATAGATTCGACCGCAGTAAATGGTGGGACACCGCACCACCATTGCCACGCTGGAAGGAAACCCATGGCGCAGCGCGTCCGTATTGAACTCACCGACGACCTCGACGGTACCCCCGCCGACGAGACCCTCACCTTTGCGATCGATGGCGTCACCTACGACGTCGATCTCACGTCCGACAACGCCGAGAAACTCCGTGCGTCGCTGGCCCCCTACATTTCAGCCGGTCGCCGGGTCGCAGGCCGTCAATCCACCCGTAAGGCGAAGGGCGCCGCGGCGTCCGGCCCCTCGGCGAATGAGATTCGCCAGTGGGCCCGCGAGCGGGGGATGGAGGTCTCTGAGCGTGGCCGCGTGAGCGATCAGGTCAAGGCCGCTTATCAGGCAGCGCACTGAGTAGAGCGCGCACTTCTCGGGCCCGGGGCACTTCGCCCCGGGCCCGAATTGCGCCTCAGGCGAACAAGCGCCCTCGCCGGAACAAACGGCCCGCGCGGGTGCGTTGACTAGACTGACGAAGAAGCCCGTGCCCTATGCGGGCGATCCGGCACCGCCGGAGTGAAGGAGAGCTCATGTTCGATCGGTTCACCGACCGCGCGCGGCGCGTGATCGTCCTGGCCCAGGACGAGGCGCGCATGCTCAACCACAACTACATCGGGACCGAGCACCTGCTGCTGGGTCTCATCCACGAAGGCGAAGGCGTTGCAGCCAAGGCACTCGAGTCGCTGGGGATCTCCCTGGAGTCCGTGCGCGCCCAGGTGGAAGACATCATCGGCCCCGGGGAACAGGCGCCGACGGGGCACATCCCGTTCACCCCGCGTGCCAAGAAGGTGCTGGAGCTGTCCATGCGCGAAGCGCTCCAGCTCAACCACCCCTACATCGGGACCGAGCACATTCTCTTGGGCCTCATCCGTGAGGGCGAAGGGGTGGCGGCCCAGGTTCTGATCAAGCTGGGTGCCGATCTCAACCGCGTTCGCAACCAGGTCCTGCAGTTGCTGTCGGGCTACCAGGGTGGCGAGAAGCCGGCGACCACTGGCGCCCCCGAGCCGTCGGGGCAGCAGGGTAACCAGACGATCCTGGATCAGTTTGGGCGTAACCTCACCCAGGCCGCGCGGGAGAACAAGCTGGATCCGGTCATTGGCCGTGAGAAGGAGATCGAGCGGGTGATGACGGTGCTGAGCCGTCGCACCAAGAACAATCCCGTCCTCATCGGCGAGCCCGGCGTGGGTAAGTCCGCCTGCGTCGAGGGCCTGGCGCAGCAGATCGTGCGAGGGGATGTCCCCGAGACGCTGCGAGACAAGCAGATCTACACGCTTGATCTCGGCGCACTGGTGGCCGGGTCGCGCTACCGAGGCGACTTCGAGGAGCGCCTGAAGAAGGTGCTCAAGGAGATCAAGAACCGCGGCGACGTCGTGTTGTTCATCGACGAGATCCACACCTTGGTGGGTGCCGGTGCGGCCGAGGGCGCCATTGATGCCGCGTCGATCCTGAAGCCGATGCTCGCGCGAGGCGAACTGCAAACCATCGGTGCGACCACGCTGGACGAGTACCGCAAGCACATCGAGAAGGACGCGGCGCTGGAGCGCCGATTCCAGCCGATCCAGGTGGCCGAACCGTCCATCGCTTTGACGATCGAGATTCTCAAGGGCCTGCGGGATCGTTATGAGGCGCACCACCGCATCACCATCACCGACAGCGCCCTGACGGCTGCTGCGCAGTTGGCCGATCGCTACATTCAGGATCGCTTCCTGCCCGATAAGGCAATCGATCTGATCGATGAGGCGGGCGCCCGCTTGCGTATCAAGCGGATGACCGCACCGCCGGATCTGCGCGAGATTGATGAGCGGATCGCCGTCGTGCGCGGAGAGAAGGAGGCCGCCATTGACGGCCAGGACTTCGAGCGCGCCGCGCGTTTGCGTGATGACGAGAAGAAGCTGATCTCCGAGCGTGCCGAGAAGGAAGAGCGCTGGAAGACCGGCGATCAGGGAACCCCTGCCGAGGTCGGCGAGGAGGAGATCGCGGAGGTGCTCTCGAGCGCTACCGGCATCCCCGTCTTCAAGCTGACCGAGGAGGAGTCGGGCCGCCTGTTGAACATGGAGGCCGAGATCGGAAAGCGCTACATCGGTCAAAACGATGCGGTGAAGGCTCTGGCTCGTTCCATCCGGCGCACCCGCGCCGGGCTGAAGGATCCCAAGCGGCCCTCGGGCTCGTTCATCTTCGCGGGCCCCTCGGGCGTCGGGAAGACGGAGCTGACCAAGGCGCTGACTGAGTTCCTGTTCGGGGACGAGGACGCTCTCATCACCCTCGACATGAGCGAGTACTCCGAGAAGCACACGGCCTCGCGGATGTTCGGTTCGCCTCCTGGCTATGTGGGCTACGAGGAGGGCGGGCAGCTCACCGAGAAGGTGCGCCGCAAGCCGTTCTCGGTGGTGCTGTTCGATGAGATCGAGAAGGCGCACCCGGACATCTTCAACTCGCTGTTGCAGATCCTTGATGAGGGTCGCCTCACCGATGCGCAGGGTCGGGTCGTCGACTTCAAGAACACGGTCATCGTCATGACGACGAACCTGGGCACGCGGGACATCTCCCGGTCGGTGAACCTGGGCTTCAGCCGTAGCGACGACCCGGTCGGCGGGTACGACGCCATGAAGGCCAAGGTGTCGGATGAGCTCAAGCAGCACTTCCGCCCCGAGTTCCTCAACCGTGTCGACGAGATCATCGTGTTCCACCAGCTCACGACCAACGACATCGAGCACATTGTTGATCTGATGGTGGCTCAGGTTGAGTCGCGGCTGAAGGATCGTGACATGGGCATCGTCTTGACCGACGCGGCCAAGGCGCTGGTCGCCAAGCGTGGCTTCGATCCGGTGCTGGGGGCACGGCCGTTGCGTCGTGCGATCCAGCGCGACATCGAGGACTCGCTCGCCGAGCGCATCCTGTTCGGTGATCTGCACCCCGGTGAGATCGTGGTCGTCGACGTGGCCCCCGAGGGGTCCGAGTTGCCGTTCACGTTCACTGGTCAGCCGCAGGCGGCCCTGCCGGATCACGCCCCGGTGGAGCTCAGCGGCCCCGACGAGCAGGCCACGGCCTGATCTGATCGACGAAGCCCCCGGCACGTTGCGACGTGCTGGGGGCTTCGCGCGTTTCGGTGGCCTCTCCGAGACCGTTGTCACCAACTCGCGTTGCTTCGTTGCGTCAACGCTGTGGAGCGAAGGCGTGGGGAAAACCCGCCGAAGGGGGCAGGGGCGAACCGGGGTGTGTAACGGCTACAAGGTCACCGTGGCCTGGGCTCCCTTGCGTAGAAGTCCGTCGGCGAGCAAACCCTCCAGCGCCCGAGTGGCCTGCGCCGGATCGGACGTCCAGGCGGCCAGGACGGCCTCCTCCGGGACGGGTCCTGCGGCGTCTCGTACAACGCCCAGCAGAACACCGCGGCACTGCCGATCCGTGCCCGCGTAGGTTTGCCCCCGCCTTGGAGGGCCCTCGTGTGCGGGGCGTCCTGCGGCGAACCACGCGCACGACTCCCGTACCGGGCATGACGGGCATGCGGGGGTCCGTGCGGTGCACACCAACGCTCCCAGTTCCATGGACGCCACCGCCCAGGCCGCCGCCTGAGCGGGATCATCGGGGACCCAGACCTGGCGGCGGTCTCGTTCCCCCTGCGTGAGATGGGTGGGCGGAAACTCGCAGCCGTCCTCGATGCGTGCCAGTACCCGGCGCACGTTCGTGTCCAGCACCAAGTGGCGCTGACCGTAGCCAAAGGAGGCGATGGCAGCGGCGGTGTACTCCCCGACACCAGGAAGGGCCCGCAGGGCGTCAAGGGAGGCGGGGACCTGGCCGCCGTGCTCCGCGACGATCACGGTCGCGGCGGCGTGGAGCCGTTGCGCGCGGCGGGGGTAGCCCAGCCGACCCCAGGCGCGGACGGCTTCGCCGGGTTCGTCGGCGGCGAGCGCTGAGGGTGTCGGCCAGCGCTCCATCCAGACCGACCACACGGGAAGGACGCGCGCGACCGGGGTCTGCTGGAGCATGAACTCGCTCACCATGACACCCCAAGGGGTGGCTTCGGGCTCGCGCCACGGCAGGATGCGGGCGTGCCCGGCATACCAAGCGAGGGTGGCGTCGATGACGCTGTGCCGGGAGGCGTTCACGGGGTGGGGGGAGTGCCCGCCACGTGCGCTAGCGAGTCGCGCACCGCGTGTGCGAGGGGTTCGGTGACGCCCTCGACAGCCATGAGGTCGGCATCCGAGGCGGCGGCCAGGCCGGGGAGCCCGTCGAAGGCTGCGACGAGGCGGGCACTGACCCCGGCTGGCAGACGCGGCACGCTTGCGAGCAGGCGAAGCCCCCGCGGACGGATGGGCGAATCCAGGTGAAGGTCGGCGGGGAACCCGAGCCTGCGCCCCACGAGAACGATGTCGAACAGATCCTGGTCGTCGAGTTGGGTCAACCCCGCGAAGGGCATCGTCTCGGCGCCCTCGCAGACGTAGTCGCGCTGGATGAGCGAGGACAGCGGGGTCAGATCGTCGACCAGGTCGCGCAACTGGAGGGCAGGCAGGCGGCCGTCCACGCCCAGCGCGGACACGTACGTGGACGCCTCACCGGCGAGCCGGTTGGTCATCTCGAACCGCTGACCGACATGGGCCACATCCCGCAGTGTCACTGCGTCATGAAGCTCCAAGCCGTTGAGGCGCGTCAGGGACGCGGTGAGCCGCTCTCGGTGAACGCCGATGGCGGCCAGGGCCTGGTTGGCGCGGGCGACGAGTTCGTCGGGGCGCGGAACAACGATGCGGGATCCCCCGGTGAACAACGAGATGGTCGACATCGAGGCGGACACGGTCACCACGGGAAGGCCAACCTGCCGTGCGACTCGTTCGGCTGAGCGATGCCGAGTGCCGGTCTCTCCTGTGGGGAGTGAGGCGTCGGGCGACAGGTGGACGCCCGCCGCCACGATGCGGTCCGCGTTGTCGCTGAGGACGATGGCGCCGTCCATCTTGGCCAACTCGCGCAGTTGCGGGGCGGTGAACGGTACGTCAATCACGAACCCGCCGGTGGAGATGGCCTGCAAGGCGTCGCTGGTACCCAAGACGATCAGCGCGCCGGTATGGCCGCTCACGATGCGGTCCAGCCCGTCGCGCAGGGGCGTGCCGGGGGCGAGGCGGATGATCTCCTCGGGCAGCCTGCCAATGCTCAACGCATCGCCTTCCAGGTCGTCGGCGCCCGCGGGTCGGGGCGATCTGCTTCGAGTCTAGGCGAGCTCGCGGCCGTCGATCGGGACGACGTTACTGCGCGTCGGCGTAAAGGCGGCCGCGAGGGCCTCTTCGACGCTGTAGACCGGCACCACGGTCAAGCCTGCGGGGGCGGCTTCGTCGGCGGCACCAGCAGGGATGATGGCGCGCTCGAACCCGAGGCGTGCCGCCTCAGCAAGACGTCGCCCCACGGCCGGGACGCGACGCACCTCGCCTGAGAGCCCGACCTCACCCATCGCGACGGTACGGCCAGCAGGCTCCTCGTCGCGCATGGCGGACGCCACCGCGATGGCGAGGGCGAGGTCGGCCGAGGGGTCGGACAGCCGGACTCCGCCGACCGTGGACGCGTAGACGTCGCGGGTGTGCAACTTGTGCCGGGCTCGGCGCTGCAGGACGGCCAGCGTCATCGTGACGCGGCTCACATCCAGGCCGTGGGTCACCCGGCGCGGCTGGGTCAGGCTGGTGGGGACTACGAGGGCCTGCACCTCGGCGACGAGGGGACGCCGCCCCTCCAGGCTCACGGTCACACAGGTGCCCGGGGTGGGCCCTCTGCCTGAGGTGAACAGCCCCGAAGGATCGGGGACCTCGCGGATGCCGGACTCGGTCATCTCGAAACACCCCACCTCATCGGCCGGGCCGTAGCGGTTCTTGGAGGCGCGGACCATGCGGAAGGCGCCGTGCCGCTCCCCCTCGAACGCGAGGACGACGTCGACGAGATGCTCGAGCGTTCGGGGGCCCGCCAGCGCCCCATCTTTGGTGACGTGCCCGATGATGAGCACCGCCATACCTCGCCGCTTGGCCGTGCGGACGAGGGCATTGGTGACCTCGCGGACCTGAGTGACGCCGCCCGCGACGCCGTCGGTGCCCTGGGCCTGAACGGTTTGGACGGAGTCGAGCACCAGCAGGCTGGGGGAGAGCTCCTCCACATGCCCGAGGATCACGCCCAGGTCGGATTCTGCGGCCAGGAAGAGCTCGTCGTGCAGCGCCCCCGTGCGGTCGGCGCGCAGCCGGACCTGTGCTGTGGACTCCTCGGCGGTGACGTACAGGGTGCGGCGACCCTGGGAGGCCCATCGGGCGGCGGCCTCCAGCAGCAGCGTCGACTTGCCCACGCCGGGCTCACCGCCCAGCAGGACCACCGCACCGGGGACGAGGCCATCGCCGAGAACGCGATCCAACTCGCCGATCCCGGTGGAGATCCCCCGGGCATGACGGGCCTCGATCTGGGTGATGCGTTGTGCGGACTGGGTCGGTTTAGACAGGCTCGTGGTGCGCGTGGGGGCACTGGACACCTCGGCGAGGCTGCCCCACGCCTGACATTGACCGCAGCGCCCAACCCAGCGGTTGGTCGTCCAGCCGCATTCGCTGCAGCGGTACGTCGTCGTCGTTCGCGCCATGCCCCCACATTAGGAGGCGGCTCCGACATTCCCTGGTCAACCCAGGGAATGCGGCGAGGCTAGATGGTGACCAGGCCGTTCGGGCAGCGGAACGTGACCGACTCAATACCCGGGTTGCCGTTGGGGGCGTCGAAGGTGAGCGCCACACCGTCGAAGACCGGCCCCAAGTCGGTGCCGATCCATTCCGAGACGCGCTCGGGAGAACCGGACAGCCGGATCTCCAGGATGTCGACATCGACGGGGGCGAGGGCTGCGGGGCGGACCTCTTCGGGGCTCGTCCAACGAACGAAGAACGGCAACTGCGGATCAGCCAGCAGGCCCTTGATGCCGATCTGATCCCACTCGAGACGGCGACCGTCAGGGAACAGACGCGAGCCGTGGACGGCGGTGCGCTCCAGGCGTTCCTCCAAGGGAGCCATGTCGTCGACCTCAAGCACCCAGGCCAGCCAGCCGCCGCCGAGTTCGGAGCGCGCGCGAACGGCCTGCCCGAAGACGGCCTTCTCTGCGGCGGGGTGCTCCAGGACTTCCACGACTTCGAGGTAGCGGCCGCCACCCACGGTGAGGATGTTGTTGCGCGTGCCAAAGCGCGGGTGGAAACCTCCGTCGCGGAAACTCACACCGAGCGCTGCCTCCAAGCGGGCCACTGCGGGGGCAAGGCCGTCAGGTCCGGCAGCAAAGGTGAGGTTGGACAAACGCATGGTTCATTGAAACCCATCGCCTCTATCGTTCGCCAATCGGAGGCATCGCACCTTGTCGGAAGCAGTATCACGAGGTGGAGATATGTGCCGGACGTGGGGCGCGGCGCCAGGGGCGCTCTATGCTTGCCGATGTGAGTGCGCACCACGCCTGGCCAGGACCCGGCCCCGGGTCACGCCCCCGAGTGGGGCTCTCGACCTCCTCGGTGTACCCCGAATCCACGGCGAGTTGTTTCGAACTCGCCGGACGCCTCGGCTACGACGGCGTCGAGGTCATGGTGGGCATCGATCCGGTCAGCCGCGACGTCGACGCGCTCGTCGAATTGCGGGACTACCACGATCTGCCCGTTTTGTCGGTGCATGCACCGACGCTGCTGGTCACGCAAGGGACGTGGGGGCGTGACCCCTGGGAGAAGCTCGAACGCTCCGCAGTGGCGGCTCACCGCCTGGGTGCCGACTGCGTCGTGGTCCACCCGCCGTTTCGGTGGCAACGCTCCTACGCGCAAGGGTTCGTCGAGGGTATTCGGCGGCTCGAACGCACCACCGGCATCGTGTTCGCGGTGGAAAACATGTTCCCCTGGCGCGGGCCTCGCAACGCGGAGATCCGCGCCTATGCCCCTGGCTGGGATCCGACCGAGGGCGACTACGACCACCTCACGCTCGACCTCTCCCACGCAGCCACCGCTCGGCAGCGCTCGCTCGACTTGATCGATGCGTGGGGAGAGCGCCTCACCCACGTCCACCTCACCGACGGCGACGCCTCCATCAGCGATAGTCACCTCTTTCCCGGCGAGGGGGACCAAGACGCAGGAGCGGTCATGGCGGAGTTGGTCGCTCGGGGCTTCGCCGGCCACGTGGTCCTCGAGGTCAACACCCGCAGCATCGGCTCACGCTCGGCCCGGGAAGAAGCGCTGGCCCGGGCGCTGGCCTGGACTCGGGCCCACCTCGGCGTCCCCGCGATGCCATGACGCTCGACGCTGCGCCCGTCGCGTTGGAGCGGTTCCGCCCGCGCACCGAAGTGTTACTCGTCTTGGGGCTCTCCCTGGGGCAGTCCGCCGTCTACTCGATCCTGTCGATCATCAAGGCGCTGACGCAGGGCCCGCTGAACCAGCAGACCACCACGATCAACAACTCGGTCACCCCCGAGCGCCCCTGGCTGGACCTGGCCTACCAGGTGGCGGGGATCGCCTTTCCCCTCATCCCGGTCGGCCTCGCGCTCTACCTGCTGTGGCAGACCGGCGATCGGGACCGCATCGGGTTCGACCTGCGGCGTCCGGGATTCGATGTGGCGCGCGGCTTCTTCGCGGCGGCGATCATCGGGATCCCCGGCTTGGCCTTCTACTTCGCGGCCCGAGAGTTCGGCTTCAACACCAACGTCTCCCCGGCCAACCTGGCACAGAACTGGTGGACGATCCCGGTGCTGGCCGGGTATGCGGTCATGAACGGCGTCTTGGAGGAAGTCGTCATGCTCGGCTTCTTGTTCGTGCGCTTCGAGCAACTGAAGCTGCGGCCGTGGACCGGCATCCTCATCAGCGCCGTCATCCGGGGCAGCTATCACCTGTATCAGGGGTTCGGGGGCTTTGTCGGCAACGTGGTGATGGGAGTGGTGTTCGGCTACCTTTACCGGCGCTGGGGACGCGTCATGCCGTTGGTGGTCGCGCACACGATCTTGGACCTGTTCAGCTTCATCGGTTACGCCCTCATCGCCCCCTACGTCGACTGGTTCTGAGCGGGCCGCCTCCGGCCTCAAGGGGCGTCCCGCAGTGCGGGGTGGCTCCCGCCGTCGAGCGGGCCGCCGGTAGGATCGCCCCATGCGAATTGGTGTTTTCGGTGCGACTGGTCAGGTCGGCCGGGTCATGCGCGCGCTGCTGGAGCAGCGCGACGTCCCCGTCGATGACGTGCGGTTCTTCAGCTCGGCCAAGTCCGCGGGCACGGTGCTGCCCTTCGACGGCCGCGACATCGAGGTCGAAGACACGGCCACCGCAGATCTGTCCGGCATCGACATCGCCATCATGTCCGCGGGCGCGACGATGTCGCGTGAATACGCCCCCAAGCTCGCCGCTCTCGGCGCGGTCATCGTCGACAACAGCTCCGCCTGGCGCAAGGATCCCGAGGTTCCGCTGGTCGTCAGCGAGGTCAACCCGCAGGACGCGGTGAACCCACCCAAGGGGATCATCGCGAACCCGAACTGCACCACGATGGCGGCGATGCCCGTCCTCAAGCCGCTCCACGACGCCGCGGGTCTGGTCAGGCTCACGGTCGCCACCTATCAGGCCGTCTCGGGTTCAGGAGTCAAGGGCGTCGACGCGCTCGCCGACCAGGTCGCCGCGACGACCGACCCGCGCGCCCTGGCGCTGGACGGCTCGCTGGAGCGCCCCGAGGACCCCGCGCCCTACGTGGCCCCCATCGCCTACAACGTGGTCGCCCTCGCGGGAAGCATCGTGGATGACGGCTCGCTGGAGACCGACGAGGAGCAGAAGCTCCGTAACGAATCCCGCAAGATCTTGCACCTGCCCGACCTGCGCGTCTCCGGAACCTGCGTCCGCGTGCCGGTGTTCACCGGGCACAGCCTGTCCATCCATGCGGAGTTCGACTCCGCGATCACCCCCGACGAGGCGCTGGCCTTGCTGGCCAATGCCCCCGGCGTTCAGATCGTCCCGGTGCCCGAGCCGCGCGTCGCAGCCGGATCCGACGACGTGTTCGTCGGGCGCATCCGTCAAGACCAGGCCGTGGACGGCAACCGGGGCCTCATCTTGTTCGTGGCGGGTGACAACCTGCGCAAGGGTGCCGCGCTCAACGCCATCCAGGTCGTCGAACTGTTGATCGGTCAGAAGTGACCACGGTCGCCATCCTCGGCGTCGGGGCGATGGGGGAGATCATCCTCAGCGGTCTGCTGCGCGCGGGATGGGAACCTGCCAGCCTTGTCGGGGCCGCTCGTCGACCGGCTCGCCGCGAGGAACTCGCCAGCCGCTACGGCGTCAGGATCGAGGAGTCCGTCGAGTCCGCAGCCGGGGGAGCGGATGTGGTGCTCGTGGGCGTCAAGCCCTACGACGCACTCGCGTTGCTGCCCCGCATCGCGCCGCATCTGGCCCCCGGGGCCATCGTGATTTCGCTGTGCGCGGGCATCACGACCGCCCAGATGGAGGCGGAACTCCCTGACGGGACTCCCGTGATCCGCGTGATGCCCAACACTCCGGCGCAGGTGGGGGCGGGCATGTCCGTCATCTCTGCGGGGAAGTACGCTTCCGACGCCGACCTGGCCACCGCGGTCAGCCTCATGGAGGCCGTCGGCACGGCAGTGGTGATCCCTGAAGCGCACCAGGACGCCGCCACCGCGATCTCCGGTTCGGGGCCCGCCTACGTCTTCTATGTGGCCGAGGCCCTCATCGACGCGGGGGTTCTGCTGGGCCTGCCCCGCACGGTGGCGACCACGCTGGCCACGCAGACGCTGCTGGGTTCTGCCACCCTGCTGGACGCCACGGGGGAGCATCCGACGCTGTTGCGCGAGCGCGTCACGTCACCGGGGGGAACGACCGCGGCGGCGCTGCGCGTTCTGGACGAGCGGGCCGTCACCGCGGCCTTCATCGCTGCCGCCGAGGCCTGCCGGGATCGGTCGGCGGAACTCGGTGGCTGAACTGCGCGCGTCCATCGATGGCCCCGGCTTGGTGCTGTCGGGTCGGAGCGCGTAAGATTTTGTTCTTGGCTGGCCGTTTCGACGGCGAGCCGCGTCCTAAGTCGTTACAAGCCGGGTTCCCGGCGCCTGAGGAGTCTCACGTGGGTTCGGTCATCAAGAAGCGTCGCAAGCGGATGGCGAAGAAGAAGCACCGCAAGCTGCTGAAGAAGACGCGTATCCAGCGCCGCCGCGCCGGTAAGTGAGCGTCGGCGCCCCGATGACGCTCCCGGACGCCCGCGTGGTGGTCCTGGTGCGTCAGGGGTGCCATCTTTGCGACGACGCCCTGGCGATCGTGTCGACGGTGTGCGCCCGCGTCGGTGCCACCTGGACGTCCGTTGACGTGGATTCGGACGCGCAGTTGCGTGACCAGTACACCGATCACGTGCCCGTGACGTTCGTCGACGGCGAGCAACTCTCGCTGTGGTTTGTCGACGAGGCACGTCTGTCCGCCGCTCTCGCGTGAACGCCTATCCTTAGCCCCATGCAGCCGACCATCGTCTATGTCTGCCGTCACGGGCAGGTCGATAATCCCGACCACGTCCTCTACGGCAGGCTGCCCGGCTACGGGCTGAGTGCGCTGGGGCATGCCATGGCCGAGCGCCTCGGCGAGCATTTCGCCGACGTGCCGCTCCAGCACCTGCGCGTCTCCCCGCTGCAGCGCGCCAAGGAGACGCTGGCCCCCATCGCCGCCGGGCATCCCGATTTGGAGATCGTGGAGGATCCCCGGCTCATCGAGACGGCCAACATCCTCGAAGGCCAATCGTTTGGCCGGTTCAACCAGCGCCTGTTGTTCCCGCAGAACCTGTGGCACCTGCGTAACCCGCTGCGCCCCTCCTGGGGTGAGCCGTACCCGCAGATCGCCCAGCGCATGCGCGCCGCGATCGCTGACGCTGCCGACAGCGTGCCTGAGGGCGGGAAGGCGCTCATCGTGTCGCACCAACTCCCGATCTACATCGCCCGGCTGGACGCTGAGGGCCGCAGCTTCGTGCACAACCCCGCTACCCGTGATTGCCGCCTCGCATCGGTGACCGCCTTTCACTTCCTGGACGGTCGGATCGTCGGCGTCGACTATTCCGAACCTGCCGCCGACCTTTACCCGGCGAAGAAGAAGATTTTCCGGCCGGGGATGTGAGCGGTGTGAAGGCGCACGCTGTGGCCCTCGCCCTGGTGACGGGCGCTCTGCTCCTGACCGGGTGCGGTGCTGCCCCCTCCGCGCAGGGTGGTTTTGTCGGCGGCGACGGTTCCTTGACCGTCGTGGCACCTGAACAGCGCAAGCCTGCCCCGCAGGTCACCGGCGTGTTGTTAGGCGGTGGGAGTTTCGACTCGGCCACGCTGGGGGGTCGCGTCGTCGTCTACAACGTGTGGGGAAGCTGGTGTGCCCCCTGCCGCAAGGAAGCCCCCGCGCTGGAGGCGGCCGCGCGCAGGACCTCAGACAAAGCGACCTTTGTCGGGCTGAACACGCGCGATCTGGATTCCGCGCCGGCCGAGGCGTTCGTGCGGGCGTTCGGCATCACCTATCCGAGCGTCTTCGACCCCGACGGGCGCGAGTTGTTGAAGTTCGGCACCGATCTGCCCCCCAGCGCCATCCCCTCCACCGTGGTGGTGGACGCGCAGGGGCGTGTGGCTGCCCGAGTGCTGGGCGAAGTGACCGAGTCAACACTGGTCGGGCTCGTCGAGGATGTGGCGGCGGGCAAGTGACGCCGCTGGATGTGGGGCAGTGGTTCGCGCAGGCCGCCGGGGGGTCCATGCCGTTGGCGCTGCCGGTGGCCGTCCTGGCCGGGGTGGTGTCGTTCTTCTCTCCCTGCGTCCTGCCGCTGCTGCCTGGCTACCTCAGCTACGCGACCGGTCTGGCGGCCAGTGAGGTCACCGAAGGTCGCGGCGGACGCGGACGCATGCTCGCTGGCACCAGCCTGTTCGTGCTGGGATTTGCGCTCGTCTTCGTCTCCACGGGTGCGTTGTTCGGCGGCCTGGGTGGGTTCTTGCTCACCTGGAGCCGCCCGATCACCATCGTCGTCGGCATCCTGGCCATCGTCTTGGGCCTGGTCTTCGCTGGCGTCCTTCGTCTGGGCCAGCGCACTGTGCGGATTAACCGCGCCCCGGCGGTCGGCCTGGCCGCCGCCCCGCTGCTCGGGGTGGTGTTCGGGCTGGGCTGGACGCCCTGCATCGGGCCGACGCTCTCGGTGGTGCTGACCTTGGCCATCAACGAAGGCACAGCCCTGCGGGGGGCGGTCCTCGCCCTGGCCTACGCGCTCGGGCTGGGGATTCCTTTCCTGCTGGCAGGGCTCGCTTTTGAGCGGTTCAGCAGCACCGCCGACTGGTTCAAGCAGCATCACGGTGTCGTGCAGCGCCTCGGCGGGGGCATGATGGTGCTCGTCGGTCTCCTGCTCGTCAGCGGGTTGTGGGACCGTCTCATGGGCGTGTTTCGCCAATGGGCGTCCGCGTTCGGGGTGGTGATCTGATGCGTTACCTGCGTCTGTTCTGGGTGCAGCTGACCTCCATGCGCACCGCGCTGCTGTTGCTGTTCACCCTCGCCGTGGTGGCGATCCCCGGCTCGCTGCTTCCGCAGCGTCCCGTCGCCCCGATCCGGGTCTCGGACTGGAAGGCAGCCAACCCTGCCGTCGCTGACCTGTACGAGAAGCTTGGCCTGTTCGACATCTACCACTCACCCTGGTTCGCGGCCGTCTACCTGCTGCTGATGATCTCGCTGGTGGGGTGCATCATCCCGCGGATCGGCGTCTATGCCCGAGCGTTGCGTACCCCGCCCCCGCGCACCCCCCGGCACCTGAACCGGTTGCCCGCGTCGGTCCAGGGCACCTCCACGCTGTCGGCCGATGAGGCGCTGGCTGCGGGGCAGAAACTCCTCGCCTCACGGCGTTTTCGGACCAGGCGCGACGGCGACTCGGTGGCTGCCGAGCGGGGCTACCTGCGGGAGTTCGGGAACATCTTGTTCCACCTCAGCTTCGTGGTGATGCTGGTGGGGCTGGGCTGGAACTCGTTGTGGGGCTACAAAGGCGAAGTCATCACCGTGGAGGGGCAAGCCTTCTCCAACAACCTCACCCAATACGACGACTTCACCGCTGGGGCCGCGTTCACCCCCGCCGACCTGGCCCCCTTCACCGTGTGGATCGACCGCTTCACCGCCAAGTTCGAGACCGGGGAGGTGCAGCGTGGAGCAGCGCGCGTCTTCCAAGCCGACGTCCGCGTTGCCCACGCCGACGGCACCCCTGAGAAAGCCCGCATCGAAGTCAACCAGCCGCTCGTCGTCGACGGGACGAAGATCCACCTGATCGGGCATGGATACGCCCCGGTCGTGACCGTGACCGACCCACAGGGTCACGTGGCGTTCTCCGGCCCTGTGATCTTCCTGCCCCAAGATGGGAACTTCACCTCCCTGGGCGTCATCAAAGCGCCGGACGCCCGACCCGACTACCTCGCCTTCGAGGGGTTCTTCCTCCCCACGGCGGTCGTCGATGAGCGCGGTCCCCATTCGGTGTTCCCCGATGCGCTGTCGCCCGAACTGTTCCTCACCGCCTGGACGGGTGCCCCGCGCACCGAGACGGGCGTGCCCGAGTCGGTCTACTCCCTCAACAAGACCGGCCTGACGCAGATGCGCACCGCTGACGGGACGCTGGTCACCTTCAAGATCGCCCCCGGTCAGATCGTCGATCTGCCCGATGGCTCCACGCTGTCCTTCGACGACTGGCGCCGCTGGACGAAGCTGCAGGTGAGCTACGAGCCCGGTCTGTGGCTAGTCATCGCCTCGGTGCTGATCGCCGTGGCCGGGGTATCGGCGAGCTTGTACGTGCGGCCCCGCCGTCTATGGCTGCGCGTCAGCGAGCAGGAGGATGGGACGCTGCGCGTCGACGCCGGCGGATTGGACCGAGCCGAGTCCGCCACAGGGTTGAACGATGACGTCGCAGCCCTGGCCGCCGCCGCCGGGGCGGAGGCGTCCGGCACCACCGTGTCACCCACCAGCCAGGAGGATGCCCCGTGATCGCCACCTATTCGAGCCTGGCGATGGTCAGCTCCGCGGTGATCTATCTACTCGCGATGTGCGCCTACGCCCTGGAATGGGCGGCGACACGACGCCCCGGTGACGAAACCCCCGGCGCCACGACGGGTGCGGTGCGCGCCTCACGGTTTGGTCGGATCGGGCTGGGCCTCATGCTCGTGGCGGTGCTGAGCCACATAGCAGGCATCGTCTTGCGCGGTGTAGCCGCCCAGCGGGCCCCCTGGGGCAATATGTACGAGTTCGTCACCAGTTCGCTCGGGTTCGCCGCACTCTTCGCCCTGTACCTCATCTGGCGGCGTGGTTGGGCGTGGCTGGGCCTTCCCCTCACGCTGCTGCTGGCCGTTGGCCAGGGGCTGGCCGTCACCGTGTTCTACGTGGCTGTTGCGCCGCTGGTCCCGGCGCTGCACTCAGTGTGGTTCATCATTCACATCGTGGCCGCGGCCATCGCTGGGGCGACGTTCAACCTCGGGGGCATCGCCGCGATCCTCTATCTCGTCCGGCTCCGGGCTGAGCGGAAGGGGGAGGTGCGCGGATGGCTGGCGCAACTCCCCAGCGCCGCAACGCTGGACGACTTCTCCTTCCGGGTCTTGCGCTTCGCCTTCCCGCTGTGGACGTTCACGATCCTCGCGGGCGCCGTGTGGGCCGACTACGCCTGGGGCCGGTTCTGGGGTTGGGACCCGAAGGAAACCTGGTCCCTGGTGACGTGGGTCGTCTACGCCGCCTACCTGCACGCCCGGGTCACCGCAGGCTGGAGGGGTGTGGGTGCCGCCTGGCTGGCGATCATCGGCGTCATTGTGTTCTGGTTCAACTTCGTCGGCATCAACCTGCTCGTCAGCGGCCTCCACTCCTATGCGGGCATCTGACACACTGGCGAAGTGCGTGCATTCGATCTCATCGTCATCGGCGCCGGTTCGGGCAACTCGATCATCGACGAGCGGTTTGCTCACCAGCGGGTTGCCTTGCTCGACAACGGGCGCCGCTTCGGGGGCACCTGCCTGAACTACGGCTGCATCCCGACGAAGATGTTCGTCCTGCCCGCCGACTACCTCACCAGCCCCGCGGACGCCGCCCGCGTCGGTGTGCACCTGGACGCCGCCAGCGCCGACTGGGCCCAGGTACGCGATCGTATCTTCGGGCGCATCGACCCCATTTCCGACGCCGGACGCGACTGGCGCGCTGAGAGCCCCAACGTGACCTTGTTCCGGGAGACGGGACGCTTCATCGGGCCAAAAACCCTTCGCGTCGGCGATGAGGAGATCACGGCCGACAAGATCGTCATCGCGGCCGGATCCCGCGCTGTGATCCCGCCCCTTCCTGGCTTGTCCGCCGCGTTCGAGGCAGGGTTGGCGCACACGTCGGACACGATCATGCGCATCGGCTCACTGCCGCCACGCATCACCATCCTGGGCACCGGCTACATCGGCTCAGAGTTCGCTCACGTGTTCTCTGCGTTCGGCTCCTCGGTCACGATGATCGGGCGATCGGCCCGCGTGTTGGGCCGCGAGGACGAGGCCATCGCGGAGCGGTACACCTCCGTGCTGGCCGAGGCGATCGACCTGCGTCTGGAGCGCGACATCACCGACATTTCGGTGGCCGACGGTGTGGTCACCGTGACGATGCGCCGACGCGATGGCAGCGTCGACGCGGTCGAGTCGGACCTGCTTCTGGTGGCGACCGGGCGGACACCCAACGGCGACACCCTGGACGTGCAGGCGTCCGGTGTCGCGATGGACGCCGCGGGCTTCATTCTGGTCGACGACCAGCAGCGCACCAGCGTGCCGGGGATCTGGGCACTCGGGGACGTCAGCTCGCCGTGGATGCTCAAACACGTGGCCAACCATGAGGCGCGCATCGTGGCCCACAACCTGCTCGACCCGCAGCATCCGGCACGGCGCGATGACCGCCCCGTACCGCATGCGGTGTTCGGGCATCCGCAGGTGGCCTCGGTTGGTCTCACGGAACGCGAGGCCCGCGAGGGCGGCTTGGATGTGGTCGTCGCGGTCCAGGATTACGCCGGAACCGCCTACGGGTGGGCCATGGAGGACCGCGACAGCTTCGTGAAGGTCGTCGCGGATCGGCGCACCGGACGCCTCGTGGGCGCCCACGTGATCGGGCCCCAGGCGTCCGTGCTGATCCAGCCGCTCATTCAGGCGATGAGTTTCTCTTTGAGCGTGAGCGAGATGGCTCGGGGCCAGTTCTGGATTCATCCGGCGCTGACCGAGGTGGTCGAGAACGCGCTGCTGGGTCTGGGCTTGGGCGAGGGGCAATGATCCGCCGCGGGCTGATCCTCCTCGGCCTCGTCAGTCTGGCCTTCACCGGCTGCCAGACGCCGGTGGGGCCCACTCCCGCGCCGACGGCCACGGGGTCAGCCTCCGCGAGTTCTGCGTCGGCGACCGCGACCCCCAGCGCGTCCACCCCCGCCACGGCGACCCCCGCCCCGCTGAGCACCTGTCAGCGCGTCGCCAGCGAGATGTCCGTGGAGGACGCTGCCGGTCAACTCGTCATGATGGGGGTCACGGGCTCCCTGGACGCCACGGGGGCCTCGGTGTTGTCCTCCTCGCGCATCGGGTCGGTGATCTTGATGGGTACCTCCAGCGGTGGTGTGAAAGGCACGGCCTCCCGGGTGGCGGCCATCCGCAAGGCGGGTGGGGATCACGGAATCCTGGTCGGGGTCGATCAGGAAGGTGGCACGGTCCGCAGGCTTCAGGGGGCCGGGTTCAGCACGATGCCCTCAGCGGTCGAGCAGGCAGCGATGTCGGACGCCGACCTGCGCACGGCAGCCCACACCTGGGGGAGCGAACTCGCTCGTGCGGGGATCAACCTGGACTTCGCCCCGGTGGTGGATGTGGTCCCACCGGGCAAGGCGTCCACCAACGAACCCATCGGCAAGCTGAAGCGCGGCTACGGCTCCACCCCGGAGAAGGTCGCTGACAAGGCCACGGCCTTCATCGAGGGGCTTCAACAGGCGAATGTCGGGGCAACGGCGAAGCACTTTCCCAACCTGGGCCAGGTGACCGGCAACACCGACTTCGCCGCCAAAGTCGTCGACAGCGTCACCACCGCCGACGACCCTGCCTTGCTGCCGTACCGGCGCGCCATTGCGGCGGATGTGGCGTCGATCATGGTGTCGACGGCCTACTTCACCCGGATCGACGGGTCCAGCCCGGCCGCCTTCAGCCCCACCGTGGTGGGCCTGGTGCGGGGGCTGGGCTTCACCGGGGTGATCACCAGCGACGACCTCGGTGCGGCGAAGGCGGTTGCGTCCGTTCCGGTCAAGCAGCGGGCCGTCCGGTTCGTGAGGGCGGGGGGTGATCTGGCGATCAGTGTCGACCCGTCGGCGGCGTCTGCGATGGTCGCGGGTCTGGTGGAGCAAGCGCATGCCGATCCGGCGTTCGCGGCCCAGGTACGCGCGAGCGCGGCGCGCGTTTTGGAGCTCAAACAACGGCTCGGCGTCGCGTCGTGTGATTCTTAGCCTCGTCGGGGCGTAGCCCAGCGTCGACCCCGACGACCTGACCCGGAAGGCCGCCCTCCCAGCAGGGTGAGACCGTGGACGCCCCATCCCCAGGCGGCAGCCAGCAGGGCAGCCCCCAGGACATCGCTGGGGCGATGCCACCCCGCTGCCACCACGCCGATGCTGATCAGCAGGGAACCGACGGCAGCGACCGGCAGGGCGAGACCGCGCAACCACGTCCGGGGGGCCAGGACGAGCGCGCACGTAGCACCCCAGGCGAGTGCCGCGTGACCGGAGGGGAACGAGTTGGACAGATGCGGCCCCACGGTCAGTTCGGGCCGCTCGAGGAGCGACTTGACCACCTGCGAGGTGAGGTTGACCCGGCGAACGCTACGAGGGGGCCTGCAATGCCCCCGCGCCGAGGCCGCATGCACGCGCAGATCAGAGCAACGCCCACGCAGGCGAGGGCGAACCACACGATCCGGCCCGACATCATCTGGGCGGCGAGGCTCCTGGTGGCCCCGGACTGTTCGCTGAGCGTCATCATCAGGGCTTGGTCCAGGGTCTGGCCGGGACGGGTCAAGACGGCGACGACGGCGAGCACGCCCGCGGCTCCCCCGAATCCGAGCCCTGCGGCGAGGGAGCCCCAGCCGGGACGCCGACCGGTGGGCGGCGCTGAGATGGATCGGGGGACGGAGGGTGCGGTGGTCATGAGAACTCTCCTCGGGGACGGCGGGACGCTCAGGCAGGGACCACGCAGGTGGCCCGATCGGCGTTTTGGCCATCGACGTTCTTCGGCAGAGACGAGGCCGTGGGGCTCGTGGGGGCTGGACCGCCGCTGGTGGTGGCGCCGCGTCCGGTGTGCGATGCGTCGAGGTGGAGCGGCTGGTCCGCCGCGATCAGCCCGAACAGTGTCGTGGCGGCGGCCTTGTCGGGAACCACCCGGTTGCCATGGGGCAGATAGGGGTAGGTGACCAGCGCCATCGTCTCGACCGGGATGCCCGCGACCGTGGTGGCCAACGACGCCAAGGTGCCAGGGTCGGCCAGATCGGTGGAGAGCACCATCGTGCGGCTTGCGGTGTCGGCGATCGCATACAGGCGGACGGGGTCGGCCAAGGTCGCCCGTGCGCGCAGCGTACGGGCCAGGGAGGACAGGAAGACCTGCTGGGTGGAGATCCGTGCCAGGTCGCTGCCGTCGCCCACGCCATGCTGGGAGCGCAGCAGCGCCAGGGCTTGTTCGCCGGAAAGGTCGAAGGTGCCTGCCGAGGGGATGCTCAGGCCCGAACGCGGGTCGTCGATCGGGCCGGTGAAGCAGACGGGGACGCCGCCCACGGCGGTCGAGAGTTCGATCACGCCCTGGAAGCTGATCTGGGCGGCGAAGCGGATCCGGGACCCGGTCAGGCTTTCCACCGCCGTCGCGACACAGCCCAGGCCGCCTCGGCTCAGCCCGGCCCCGAACGCGACACCGGTTTCAGCAGGCACGCGGGTGCCCTTCGGGCTTGTGCACGCGGGAAAGTCGATCAGCAGGTCGCGGGGAAAGGAGACGATGGTGGCCTGGTTGTGTGCCGCGTTGACGTGGAGCAACAACGTGACGTCATTGCGGGCGCCGGCGATGTCGCTGCCCTCCCCGTACTGGGCGCCCTGCCCGGCGCGGCCGTCCGACCCGACGAGGAGGACGTCGAACGCTCCCGAGTAGTCGGCGATCGGGTCGGGGCCCGGGTCACTGAGATCCACGGTGGTGAGCTGGGAACTGAGCCGCGCGGCGCCCAGCGCGATGGCGGTGGCGGCGATGAGCAGCACGGTCAGGAGCACCACGAGGATGATGCGTCCCCACCGGGGTTGAGGCGGCTGCGCGCGGGGCGGGACGCGTGGGGTACGAGGGAGGGGCTGAGGCATGCGAGTGAGTCCTTTCGTCGTCGCTCGTCATCGTGGGGCGGCGACGTCACAGGACGGTCACACGAGCGGAAGGGTGAGGCGGAAGCACGCCCCCGTGGTCGTCTCCTGAAGCGTGAGTTCCCCGCCGAGCAGGCGGGCGTTGTCGCGGGCGATCGCGAGCCCCAGACCGTTGCTGGCGGGATTGTGCCGCGCGGTGTCCAACGTGACGAACCGCTCGAAAACGTCGGCCGCGTGCTCGGCGGGAATGCCTGGCCCCTCATCGCGGACGCTGACGACGAGGTGGCCCGCGGCAGTCTCGGCGGACACCGTCACGGGCGGCGCCCCGTGATGCAGCGCGTTGCTCAGGAGGTTGGCCACGATCGTGTGGAGGCGGTCGGCGTCCGTGGTGACGCTGAGCCCGGTGGGGGCCTGGACGTCGACGACGCGGTCGGGATCCAGAAGCTGCACCGTGGCGGTGAGGAGTTCGCGCACGCCGAGGGGCGAGGGGGTCACGGTGGCTGCCCCCGCGTCGATGCGCGACAGTTCGAGGAGTTGCTCCATCAGCACGGTGAGGCGTCGGACGCCGCGGCTGGTCACGGTCATCGCGATGGCACGCTCCTCGTGGGTGGCCTGGTCGAACTCCTCGATGATCTCGGCCACGGCGGTCATCGACGTCAGCGGGGTGCGCAGTTCGTGAGCTACGTCGCTGACCAGGCGTCGGGCGTCGTGCTCGCGGCGGGCGAGTTCGGTCATCGTGGTGGCTAGGCGGGTGCCGGATTCGTGGAGTGCGGTGGCGATCTGGTTGACGTCGGTAAAGGTGGAGGTGGTCGCTGGTGGGGTCTCGCCCTCGCCCAGGGCGCGGGCCATGGCGGTCAGGCGGCGCAACGGCTGGGTGAGCGTGCGGGCGATCAAGAACCCGGCCGTGCCGGTCACGAGGAGCGCCGCCCCGCCGATGACGACGGCAGCCGTGACGAGTTGCATCACCTGCTGGCGTTGCGGCTCCAACGAGTAGGAACTCACGATCAGCACCGTGGGCGCTGCAGATGCCGGATCGAAGGACGCCAAGCCCACGAGGAAGACTTCGTCCCCGCCGAGGGTGGTGCGCAGGTAGCGCAGAGCTCCGGCGGGTGGCTGGCTGGCTGGGTCGAGCCAGGAGGCGGGGATCTCCTGCGCGGTGAGATTTCCGGCGATGCGCCCCGTTGCAGGCACGACGATGGCGCTGCGGCGAGGCAGCATGCGGGCCAGGCTGTCCCAGCCGACGCCGGAGGGGTCCGCGGAGATCTCCTGGCGCACCGCGTCCGTGGCGTCGCGATACTCGGCGAGGATCGCGTTTTGGCGCGCCTGGTAGATGATCTGCCGGGCCGAGGAGACGAGGACGCCGGTGGTGGCCACGATCGCGGCCCCTGCCACGGTGGTTCCGGGCCGAGGATCCGTCGGCGCGTGGCGGGCGGAGAGCAGCACGGCCAACCAGACGCCGATGACCAGGCCGAACAGGTGCCCGAACGTGGAGAGGTAGGCCGCCGCCCCCATCCCTGAGGCGCTCATCACGAACGGAGCGGCGACCGCGAGGACTGCCGCGAAGCCCAGCCCCCCAGCCCTGGGTGCGCGCCCGGACGTGAAGCACAGGGCCAGCAGGGAGGGCCACACCAGGTAGAACTGCTCCTCGATCGCCAGCGACCAGAAGTTGTCGAACAGCCCGGTGCGGGTCTGGGCGAAGTAGTCGTTTCCGGCTGCGAGCATCACCCAGTTCTGGGAAAAGGTCGCGATCCCCAGGAAGGAGGCGGGTAGGCCCACGAGCACGTCGCCGCCCACGACGAGCGCCGCCAGTCCCGTCACCGTGACGGTCGCGATGGCGGCAGGCAGCAGGCGGCGCGCACGGCGGACGTAGAACGCGGGTAGGTTGATCCGCCCTGCCCGGTCATGCTCGCGTACCAGCAGCGTGGTGATGAGGTATCCGCTGACCACGAAGAAGACGTCGACCCCAGCGAACCCGCCCGGAGCCCAGACCGCCGACACGTGGTAGAGCAGAACGGCGGCGACCGACAGTGCGCGTACCCCGTCCAAGCCACCGATGCGGGCTGAACCAGCACCCACCGGGACCGCCACCGCGGGCTGATCGTAGGCAACCTTCATGAGCCCTCACCACCGTTCGACTAGTCATCTCTGTCGTCCGGTGGAGTGTTGCTGGCCGATGTCACATCACGGTCACAGGCCACGAAGGAGCCGAGGGTGACCCCGCAGGGGCCGGAGGTGTGCGCTTAGGGTTCGACGCGCAGTTGTGCCTGCACCTGCCGTGCGGTGGCCAGCAGTTCAGGCCTGCTGTCGGGGATGGAGGCGTAGTAGAGGCTGGAGGACTCGTCGCTGGTGGCGACGATGACGATGATCGCGGTCTCGCCGGTCTCGTTCAGCCCCTTGATGGAGAAGCCGAGGTGCATCTCGGTGACCCAGGCGTCCTTGCCGTCGACCGTGGTGGCCTGGCTGACGACGTCTTGGCGGGAGACGGCAGCGTCGCCGTAGAAGACACCCAGCACGCACCGGGTGACGATCTCGGAGCCCTGCTGGGGAGAGAAGAAGCCGTCCCCCGCGACGAGTTCCCCCACCAGCAGCGAGGCAACCCAGCTGCTCCCCTTACCGTCGTAGTCCTCTTGCACCATGACGCTTTGCCCGTAAGCGTCGCGGCCGAAGGGAACGCGGTTGTCGGGGCGCACAGGGCCCCACGGGGAGCCTAGCAAGGGGTAGGAGAGTTTGCCCCCCTGGACGCGACCGCTGGGATTGGCATGCGAGCTCGGGGTGGCACTGGGGTCGAACGTGATCTTGGGGCATACGTTCGAGGTGGGGTTGGAGGCAGCCTCGTCGGTGTTCCCGCCGAACGCGCCGCTCAACAGATACCACCCGCCGACGATCATGCCGATGATCAGCAGGCCGATGAGCCCCAGCGCCAGCGCGGGGCCCAGCTTGGAGGAGCGCTGATCGATCTCGGCGTAGGTGTAGGGGCCCGCCGGGCGGCCCTGCTGCGCCTCCCGGATCGGGAGGGAACCCGCCGGGGGGGCGGGCTGGGAGGGTGCCAGCCCCGGGGCGGGGGAGGACGGGTTCGGGGAGACGTGTGTCGTCCACGTCGAACCGTCCCACCACCGGAACATTCCTGGCTGCCCGCTCGGGTCCGTGTACCAACCTGGCTGAGTCATGAGGTGATTCTAGGTTGCGGACCCGAGGGGACAGCCACAAGGGATGCCGCTGGACTCACCCGAATCGGCCGGTGATGTAATCCTCAGTCGCCTTCTCGTTGGGCGTGGTGAAGATCGTCTTGGTGTCATCCATCTCGATCAGGTGGCCCGGCTGGCCGGTCCCGGCGATGTTGAAGAACGCCGTGGTGTCGGACACCCGGGCGGCCTGCTGCATGTTGTGGGTCACGATGACGATCGTGTAGTCGTTCTTCAGCGTGCCGATGAGGTCCTCGATCGCCAGCGTCGAGATCGGGTCCAGGGCCGAGCACGGCTCGTCCATGAGGAGCACCGACGGACGCATAGCGATGGCGCGGGCGATGCACAGGCGCTGCTGCTGACCGCCCGACAGCCCTGATCCGGGGAGGTCGAGACGGTTCTTGACCTCTTCCCACAGGTTCGCCCCCCGCAGGGCCTCTTCGGCGACCTCGTCGGCCTCGGCGGCGGAGATTCGCTTGTTGTTGAGCTTGAGCCCGGCCAGCACGTTCTCCTTGATGGACATCGTGGGGAACGGGTTGGGTCGCTGGAACACCATGCCGATCTGGCGGCGGACGTTGACCGGGTCGACGGCCGGAGCGTAAAGATCCTCGCCGTCGAGCAGCAGTTCACCCTTGACGCTCGCGCCGGGGATGACCTCATGCATGCGGTTCAGCGACCGCAGGAACGTGGACTTGCCGCAGCCGGACGGCCCGATGAACGCGGTGACAGCACGCGGCTCGATGATCATCGAGACGCCTTCCACGGCTTTGAAGTCGCCGTAGAAGATGTCGAGGTTCTTGGCTTCGATGCGCTTGGACATGAGTGCGTTGGTCTCCTTGGATTACCGGCCGGACTTCGGGGCGAACCGCTTCGCGACGAGGCGGCCGATCAGGTTGAGGGCCATGACGATGAGGATCAGGATGAGTGCGCCCGTCCAGGCGCGGTCGACGAACGCCTCCGGCGGCAAGCCACGGTAGGCGTACTGGTCGTAGACGAACGTGGGCAACGTCATCATCGGACCCGAGAAGAAGCTCATGTTGATGCTTTGGGTGAAGCCTGCGGCAACCATGAGGGGTGCGGTCTCGCCGATGATGCGGGCGATCGCCAAGATGACCCCGGCGACGATGCCCGATACGGCGGTCGGCAAGACGATGCGCAAGATGGTGCGCCACTTCGGGACGCCCAGGGCATAGGACGCTTCCCGCAACTCGTTGGGTACGATGCGCAGCAGTTCCTCCGTCGAGCGGACCACCACGGGGATCATGAGGACCGACAAGGCGAGGGAGCCCGAGAAGCCACTCACAGTGCCTGGACCCAGCAGCAGCGTCATCAGCGCGTAAGCGAACAGGCCCGCGACGATGGAGGGGATGCCGGTCATCACGTCCACGAAGAAGGTGATGCCGCGGGCCAGGTGTCCGCGTCCGTACTCCGACAGGTAGATGGCGGTCAGCAGCCCCACCGGGACGGAGATGAGCGTCGCCACACCGGTGATCATGAGCGTGCCGTAGATGGCGTGCACGGCGCCGCCGCCCACACCGTCGACGTTGCGCATCGAGTTGTTGAAGAACGCCAGGTCGAAGCGTCCCAGGCCGTTGGCCAGGGTGGTCGCCGCGACCCAGATCAGCGGCACGAGGGCCAGCAGGAAGGCGCCGATGATGAAGCCCGTCATGAGGCGGTCAGTCGCCCGTCGGGGCCCCTCGACGAGTCCGGAGCTGCAGTAGGTGACGACCTGGTAGATGACGAACGCCAAGACGGCAGCCAGGCCGACGTTGAACGGCCCCAGCAGGAGGGTGACCAGGACGGCCAGGGCGATCGACCCGACCACAGTGGCTGGGGTGGACCAGCGGGGGAGTTGCCCTGCGGTGAGGGAATCGCTTTTGCTGAGTGCGGTGGCGGTCATCAGTTGGCTCCTGAGAAGGCGGCGCGTCGCCGGACGATCCACCGGGCGAGCATGTTGACCGCCAGGGTGATCACGAACAGGATGAGGCCGCCGGCGATGAGCTGGTTGATCCGCAGCCCTGAGGCGTCGGGGAAGTTCAGCGCAATCGTCGCGGCGATGGTGTTGGGGTTCTGCTGTCCGATGATGTCGAACTTGATGACGCCTGCACCTGACAGCACCATGGCCACAGCCATGGTCTCGCCGAGGGCGCGTCCCAGGCCGAGCATGACCGCGGAGACGATGCCCGCGCGGGCGAAGGGGAACACGGCCATGCAGATCATCTCCCAGCGCGTGGCACCCAGCGCCAAGGCGGCCTCCTCGTGGAGCTTCGGAGTCTGCAAGAACACTTCGCGGCACAGCGAGGTGATGATCGGCAAGATCATGACGGCGAGCACCAGCGACGTGGTCAGCATGGAGCGGCCCGTGCCGGACGCGGGGGGCGTGAACAGCGGGAACCAGCCGAGATAGGTGGCCAGCCAGGCGTGGAGCGGCTGCAGCGCGGCGGCGAAGGTATTGGCGCCCCACAAGCCGTACACCACGGACGGGACGGCCGCGAGCAGGTCGATGACGTAGCCCAGGCCGCTGGCGAGTCGCCGCGGCGCGTAATGCGAAATGAACAGCGCGATCCCGATGGCGACCGGGACGGCGAACACCAATGCCCAGAAGGCCGAGTAGACCGTGCCGAAGGCGAAGGGGGCCACCCAGGACCAGAAGGGGCCGTAGCCACGGCTTTGCAGCATCTCGGGGGTCGAGGTGAGTGCCGGGAAGGCCTGCGCGATGAGGAACAAGGCGACGGCGGCCAAGATGACGAAGATCGCAATGCCAGCGCCGGTGGACAGGCCGGTGAAGACCTTGTCGCCGATGCGCGGCTTGGCGGGGACGAGGGCGAGATCGTCCTCGGGAGCTTGCCTGGTGTGGGTTGCGGTACTCACGCTTCCTTCTTCACTGGGCCGGGTGAGGGCAGGGGCTCGGCCTGACCAGGCGGGAGGCCCGGCCAGGCCGAGAAGGGATCACTTGATGGAGTCGATCGAGGTCTTCAGCTTGGCCTGCATGTCGGCCGACAGGGGGGCGTTGCCCGCCTTGGCCTGGGCGGCCTTCTGGCCCGCATCGGAGGCGATGTAGCCCACGTAGGACTTCACCAGGTTCGCCACGGAGCTGTCGGCGTAGTGCTCGCACACCAGCGCGTAGGAAACCAGGGCGATCGGGTACTGGCCCTGAGCCGTTCGGTCGAGCTTCAAGGCCCAGTCGTTGGCCGAGCGGCCCGACACCTTGGTGGCGTTGTCGACGAGCTTGGCGGCAGCCTCAGCGGTCGGGCCGAAGAACTCGTTGCCCACCTTGATCTGAGCCTTGCCCAGCGACCCGGCCTGCGACTCATCGGCGTAGCCAATGGTGTTGTTGCCGGACTGGACGGCGCCCACCACACCGGCGGTGCCCTTGGCGGCCTCACCCGGGAAGGCGTCCGGCCAGATGCCAGCCGACTTCTGGTTCCACACCGACGGCGCGGCCTGGGCCAGGTAGTCGGTGAAGTTCTCGGTGGTGCCGGAGTCATCCGAGCGGTGCACGGCGGTGATGGTGGCCGACGGCAGGTTGGCGCCCGGGTTGAGCGCGGCGATGGCCGGATCGTTCCACGTGGTGATCTTGCCGGCGAAGATCTTGGCGGTCGTGTCCGCGTCGAGCTTCAGGTCGGTGACGCCGTCGACCTTGTAGATGATCGCGATCGGCGAGACGTACACCGGGAGGTTCAAGGCGTTGGAGTCAGGCGCGCAGACGGCGAACTTGCCCGCACCCATCTCTTCGTCCTTCAGTGCGCGGTCGGAGCCCGCGTACTGGACGGCGCCCGAAGCGAAGGCTTCACGCCCGGCGCCGGAGCCGTCGGGGGAGTAGTTGATGGTGACGCCAGGGTTGGCGGTCTGGAAGGCGGCGATCCAGGTGGTCTGCGCGACGGACATGGAGGAGGCGCCCTTGCCGGTCAGGCGACCGTTGAGGCCGGAGGCGGCACCGCCGCTGGTCGCGGGAGCGGCGGCCTCGTTGGCGGCGCAGCCGCTGAAGGCGATCACCGAGGCGGCCACGAGGGCCAGCGGCGCAGCGAGCTTCTTCGAGAACATGTGTGATTCCTCACGTGCGAGCGTTCGGACCGCTGTGGCGCGGCACGAGGACTGGTCGTTCTTCCAATCTCGCTCGTGACGGTAGGCAGCGTCCGTGACGAGATTCCTCCGCGGAGATGAACGCAACATGAACAGGATGTCTCGATCCGGCACGACTCCCGCCTCGGCCATCATCGGGCGTTGTCAACGCACGTTTCCTGCCGTTCCCCCGTAGGGGTGACGGGGCAACCCCACAGGAGGTTTGCCCTGCGGGATGGCCCCGGTTCAGGCTCGTGGGCGGTGGAACTCCACCGCGACGGCCTCGCCTTGAGGGTTGAGGTGGGCGATGACGGTCGCTGCTGTCTGCAACGGACGCGCGGCAATGCCGAGGGCTTCCAGCATGGTGGGCAGCAACGGGCGATGCCCGCACACGGCGGTCGGCGTGCCGGAGGCGGCCGCATCGCGGGCCAGGCGACGCATCAGCTTGGTGACCTCGGGCAGTTTCGTCTCGCCGATCTCCTCCGACAGCACCGACCAGCCCTGCACGTCGCGATCCTGCCTGCGGGCGAAGGGCTGCAGGGTTTGCATGCAGCGGATCGAGCTTGAGGAGTGCAACTCCGCTACCCCGAAGGCGCTAAGCAGAGGGATGAGGAGTTTGGCTTGCTTACGGCCACGCGAGGTCACCGGGCGGGCCTGATCGCGCCCCGACCAGTGCTTGCGGTCCATCGCCTTGCCGTGCCGCACGATCAAGAATGGAGTGGTGGGGCCCAACTCCAACGCTTCGGTGACGACGGAACGCTCGTCGGCGTAGGTGAGGCGCGCCAGCGCCGTCTTGGGAGTCAGCCAGGCGACCTTGTCGACCTCACGGTCGGCCTTGCGACGCTTGGAGCTGAGCGGCTGGGCCAGCCAGTAGTGCACGATCTTGGTGCCGCTCTTGACCGGGTAGCGGATTGTCTTGATCGGACGCCGCAGCGCGACGGTGGTGTTGGTCTCCTCCCACGTCTCGCGTGCGGCTGCGGTCGCCTCGTACTCGTCGGGTTCCAGGTGGCCCTTCGGCAGGCTCCAGTCGTCGTAGGCGGGCCGATGCACCACCAGGATCTGACGTTTCCCGTCGTTCTCTCTGACGGTGACGGTCCCGGCCGCCTCGATCAGCTTGCGGGTCATCGCTGCTCCGTCCGTCGTCCGCCTTGCGTCGCGATCAGGTAGGCCTGGCTGTCGAGGAGGGGGGTGCCGTCGGCGGCGTGCGTCCGCTGCACCCAGTGGCGATCCTCCAGCCACCACGATGCCGTGCCGTCGTCGAAGGCCAGGTCGAACAGTGCGCTGATCCGGGCGATGTGGCGCGGGTTGGTGAGCGGGACGAGCACCTCGACACGGCGGTCGAGGTTGCGGTGCATCAGGTCCGCGGACCCAAGACCCACGATCGGCTCGCCGCCCCCGGCGAACCAGAACAGGCGGCTGTGCTCCAGGAACCGACCCAGGATGCTGCGGACGCGGATGTTCTCGCTCAGACCCGGGACGCCGGGGCGTACCGCACAGATCCCGCGGACCCACAGGTCAACCGGGACGCCCGCCTGGGACGCGGTGTACAAAGCGTCGATCAGGGCCTCGTCGACGATGGAGTTCACCTTGATCCGGATGCCGCTGGGGCGTCCGGCGCGGGCGTGCTCGATCTCGCCCCCGATGAGCTTCAGCAGGCCGTTGCGGACGCTGTGGGGGGCCACCAGCAGGCGGCGGTAGTTCGTCTCGCGGGTCATCCCGGAGAGGTGATTGAACACGCGGCCCACGTCCTCGGTGACGATGGGGTTGGATGTCAGGAGCCCCATGTCCTCGTACACCCGGGCGGTCTTCGGGTTGTAGTTGCCGGTGCCGATGTGGGCGTAGCGGCGCAGGCCAGCGGGTTCGTCGCGCACCACCAGGCAGAGCTTGGCGTGGGTCTTCAGCCCGACGACGCCGTAGACGACGTGGCAGCCCGCGCGTTCCAGCTTGCGCGCCCAGGCGATGTTGGCCTGCTCGTCGAAGCGGGCCATGATCTCGACGACGACGAGGACCTGCTTGCCCGCTTCGGCGGCGTCGACGAGGGCGTCGACGATGGGCGAGTCGCCGGAGGTGCGATACAGGGTTTGCTTGATCGCCAGCACGGCCGGGTCGGCGGCCGCCTGTTCGACGAACCGCTGCACCGAGGTGGCGAAGCTGTCGTAGGGGTGCTGCAGGAGCACGTCCCGGTCGTGCAGGGCCTTGAACAGGTCGGCGGGCTTGGAGGTTTCCACCTCGGCGAGTTCGGGGTGCGTCTTGGGCAGGAAGCTCGGGTAGGTGAGCTTTTCGCGGTCCAGGTCGGCGACGGTCGACAGCCCGCGCAGATCCAGGGGTGCGGGCAGCCAGAACACTTCCGAGTCGGTGACGTCGATTTGGCTGCGCAGGATGTCCAGCAGGTCTTCGTGGATGTCCTCGTCCACTTCGAGACGGACTGGAGGGCGCCCCACCTTGCGGCGCAGGAGTTCCTTCTCGAGCGCGTGGAGGATGTTCTCGGCGTCGTCCTCTTCCACTTCGAGGTCTTCGTTGCGGGTCACCCGGAATGTGCTCCAGGTGATGAGGTCCATGCCGGTGAACACTTTGTGGAGTTGGTGGGAGATGACGTCTTCCAACGCCACGAACCGGCCGTTGCTCAAGGTGACGAACCGGTCGACGTTGGTGGGGACCTTGATCCGGGCGAACTGGCGGGCTCCGCTGACCGGGTCGCGCAGGAGGGCCGCGATGTTCACCGACAGTCCCGAGATGTAGGGGAACGGGTGAGCGGGGTCGACGGCCAGCGGCGTGAGGATCGGGTAGATGCGCTCGTCGAACAGGGTGCTCATCCGCTCGCGCTCGGATTCGTCCAGGTCGTCCCAGGCCACGACGGCGATGCCCTCGGCGGCGAGTTGGGGCCGGACCTCCTCGCGGAAGACGCGTGACTGTTCCGCGGTCAGTTCGCGGATGCGCGCCAGCATCTGTTCGTGCAGGTCTCGCGGCAGGATCCCGGACGCTCCCGGGACGGCGACACCGGCGGCAATGCGGCGCTTCAGCCCGGCGATGCGGACCATGAAGAACTCGTCCAGATTGGAGGAGAAGATGGCCAGAAACCGAGCGCGTTCCAGTAGCGGGACGCGCTCGGCGTCGCGGGCGAGGTCGAGGACGCGCTGGTTGAACGACAACCACGACAGTTCCCGATCCAGGAACCGGTCGGCAGGCAGATACGGCTCCTCGGTCGGCTCACTCACAGCGTCCCCCTCCCCAGTGGTCGCGACACCTTGGCACGCGGCGGTGCCGCAAACAAAATGCGTGTTCTGGGCATCTCAGGAGGCGGTCGCCGGGGCGTAGAGGGTGTCGGTGTGCACGACGACGAATCCAGCCTTGCGGTAGAGCGCCACCGCGGCCTCGTTGCCGGCGTCGACGTAGAGCAGGACGCGCGTGGCTCCGCCGCGGTACAGATGTGCCAGCCCCGCCTGCAACAGGACCTTGCCGAGCCCCCGCCCGGACGCCTCAGGTGCGACACCGAGCACGTACACCTCGCCGGTGTCCGCGTCGTGACGTTTGGTCCAGTGGAAGCCGAGCAGCGTGTCTTGTTGGGTGGCCAGGATCAGTCCATCGGGTTCCCACCAGTCCTCGTGCTGGCGGGCGACCAGATCGGCCGCGCTGAAGTGGCCCTGCTCGGGGTGATGGGCGAACGCGGCCGCGTTGAGCGTCAAGAACGCTTCGGCGTCCGCGTCGGTGTAACCGCGAAGCGTCACACCCTCGGGGGTGCTGGGTGCGGGCTCCTCGCTCAGGACGCGTTCCATCATGCTGAGACCGCGCACCGCGACCAGGCCCCGGGCTGCGGCGAACCCCTGGGCGGCGTCGCTCGTCCCGAACGCCCACACGTGCGGGGACGCCGACTCGGCCGGCGCCGCCAGCAGCGCGGTCCCGTGCCCGGCGCGCCGGTGCTGCGGATGCACCACGATCTGGGCGGTCTGGTTGGCGGGTTGCTCCTGGGCGTAGCCGACGAGGACGCCGCCCGCCTCCACCAGCCAGTGGCGGGCATCGTCCCTGGTCAACGCCAAGGTGGCCTCCTCGTTGAGCGGAGGAGTGCCATCAGCCCGTTCCGCCGCGGCGGCTAGGTCAATCACGGCGAGACGCTGGTGCGGAGTCAAGCTGCTTCGAGGATCCACGAAATCACCATACGGCCTCCCCGGGCCGCGCCCCAGAGTGCTCGGGCAACCCGGTGGCACACTGTGCCGGTGAGTGGGATCGAGTTGGCGTCGCGGCAGGGACGCATGATCGTGGTCGCGACGGTGCTGGGCTCGGGGATGGCGATGCTGGATAGTTCGGTCGTCAACGTTGCCTTGGTTCGGATCGGGGAGGATCTGGGCGCCGGGCTCGCCGACCTGCAGTGGGTGACCAACGGATACCTCCTGGCATTGGCGTCCCTCATTCTGCTGGGTGGGTCGTTGGGGGACCGGTTCGGACGCCGCCGCATCTTCAGCCTCGGCGTCGTGTGGTTCGCGGTCGCTTCTGCGGTGTGTGGGCTGGCACAGACGCCAGAACAGCTCATCGTCGCGCGGCTGCTGCAAGGCGTCGGTGGGGCGCTCCTCACACCCGGCAGTCTCGCGCTGCTGGAGTCGTCGCTGCGGGTCACCGATCGCGCCAAGGCCATCGGTGCGTGGACGGGCGCCACGGGCATCGCCTCGATCGCGGGCCCGTTCCTGGGCGGCTGGCTTGTGCAGTACGCGTCCTGGCGTTGGGTGTTTGGCATCAACATTCCCCTCGCTGTGGCGACGCTGTGGGTGACCCGCGTGGCCGTCCCGGAGAGTCGCCGCGATCGCGTCGAGGGTCGCTTCGACGTGGGCGGGGCGGTCTTGGCGACGGCGACCTTGGCGGCCGCGACGGTCGCCTTGATCCAATCCGCCTCGCTCGGGGCTGCCATGACGGTTGCGCTGCTGGGGCTTGCCGTGGTGCTGGGCGTGGCTTTCGTGCTGGTGGAGCGGCGGACCGAGCACCCGATGGTGGAGCCGTCCCTGTTCGCTGATCGCGTGTTTAGCGGGGCGAACCTCATGACGCTGCTCACCTATGCCGCGTTGGGGGCGATGTCGTTCTTCGTGACGTTGCAGTTGCAGATCACCGTCGGCTACGAACCGCTGCTGGCCGGGGTGGCGTCCATGCCCATCACGGTGCTGATGATGGCGCTGGCGGCCAAAGGCGGCGAGTTGGGCACCAGGATCGGGCCTCGCATCCCGATGACGGTGGGCCCCCTGTCGTGTGCGATCGGCGTCGCCTGGCTGTCGTTCGTGGACGCCTCGGACGCTGGCCTGGCGGGCTACCTGACGGCCGTCCTGCCCGGGCTGCTCGTGTTCGGCCTGGGACTATGCCTGCTGGTCGCCCCACTGACGTCGACGGTGCTGGCCGCCGCTCCCGAGGGTTTTGCGGGGGTGGCGAGCGGGGTCAACAATGCGGTGGCCCGTACCGGCACCCTGCTTGCTATCGCGGCGCTGCCTGCCGCGGTTGGCTTGGGCAGCGACTATCGGGATGCGGCCGTGTTCAGCCCCGGATACCAACGGGCGATGCTGGTCTGTGCCGGGCTGCTGGTTCTGGGCGCGGTGGTGTCGTGGTGGGCGCTCCGAGCCGCGCCCGCTCCGAGTAGTGGAGCCGTCAGTCGTGGGACGCTTCGGGGCTGAAGCGGTAGCCCACGTTGCGCACCGTCCCGATCAGCGACTCGTGCTCGACGCCGAGCTTGGCGCGCAGGCGACGCACGTGGACGTCGACCGTCCGGGTGCCGCCGTAATAGTCGTAGCCCCACACGTCGGAGAGCAGCGTCTCGCGGGAGAACACGCGCCCGGGATGCTGCGCCAAGTATTTGAGGAGTTCGAACTCGGTGTAGGTCAGATCGAGAGGTTGGCCATCGAGTGCCGCGTGGTAGGCGGCCTCGTCGATGGTCAGACCGCCCGCGTTCACGATGCCCGGTTCGTCATCCTGGGAGATGGCGAGGCGGATGCGCGCATCGAACTCGGCTGGCCCGGCTGTTCCCACGACGATGTCGGCCACCCCCCACTCGGGGCTGATCGCGGCGAAGCCGCTCTCGCCAAGGACGAGGAGCACGGGAATCCTCGAGCCGGCCGCGCTGAGGAGCCGGCACATCTGGCGTGCCGTCGTCAGGTCGGCGCGGCCATCGACGACGACGAGGTCGACGCGCTGAGCTTCGGTGACGATGGAGGCATCCGGGAGCATCTCCACCACGGTGTGCGCCAACAGCGCCAATGCTGGAATGGCCGCCGCGCCGGGTGTGACGACGGCGTTGGGGCTGACCGCCAACACCCGCGCCATGGTTATCTCCGCCCCTCGTCAGTTCGCCCTGATTCTACGACGATGAGGGGGTCTCCCACATGACACTGTCCAGAGTGAGCGTCACGGGGCCATCGTTGACGAGTTCGACGGCCATATCCGCGCCGAAAATGCCCTCTTCTACGTGCGCCCCGCGACGCCGCAGCGCGGCGACGAAGGACGCCACGAGCGGCTCACTGACCGGACGCGGCGCTGCAGCGCTCCAGGAGGGACGCCGCCCTTTGCGCACGTCCGCGTACAGGGTGAACTGACTGATGACGAGCAGCGGCGCGCCGACGTCGGCGGCGGAGCGTTCCCCCTCGAGGATGCGCAGCCCCCACAGCTTGTCGGCCAGTCGGTCGGCGTCGGCATCGGTGTCGGTGTGGGTGACGCCGATGAGGACGCACAGCCCCGGACCGATTGCGCCGACCACCTCGCCGTCGACGCTGACACTCGCTCGCGTGACGCGCTGCACCACCAGCCGCATGAGCCCCTCCGCAGGGTTCGGGGGCGGGGGCGTCCCGCCCGGGACTCCCACACCCTGCCACGAGCCGCCTCGTGGAAGAAAGCGGGAGCGGCTAGCGTTGCTGTAGTTCAGAACGGAACCGCAGGAGGCGTCATGATCGAAATCCCATCCGACATCAACCCCGCTTTGGCCGGTTTGGCTTGGTTGCGTGGCCGGTGGGAGGGCCGTGGGTTCCGCGAGTGGCCCGGCGAGGAGAAGATCGAGTTTGGCGTGCAGATCGACTTCGCTGAGAACGGCGCCGACTACCTGCATTATCTAGCGCAGTTCTTCACCCTGGACGCTGAGGGCACCCCGATGGAGCCCCTCACCATCGAGACGGGCTTTTGGCGCGCCGACATGGACGCGAAGGTGGACGTGGTGATGTGCAGCCCGGAGGGCTACGCGGAGATCTGGTACGGCGATGTGCAGCCCGGCCGCCTCGATCTGACCACCGACGTGGTGGTGCGCTCCCCGCGCGCCCAGGTCGAATACACCGCGGGCCGCCGTCTGTACGGTCTGGTCGACGGCAACCTGATGTACAGCTTCGATCGGGCCACGAGCGAGGAGTCGCTGCGGCCGTTCATGTGGGCGACGCTGAGGAAGGCATGACCGAAGTCCGGCACACCGAAGGCCCCGACGCGGGTGCCGTGTGGCACTACGGGGATCCGCTGCGCGAGCAGCGCAAGCTCACGGCCGGGGAAGCCTCCGTGGACCTGTCACACCTGCCGATGTTCACGGTGTCCGGGCCGGATCGGCTCACGTGGCTGCATGCGTTGTCCAGCCAGGCGTTCGAGGGGCTCGCTCCCGGGGTCGAGGTGAGCGCCTACATCCTTGATCCCCAAGGCCACGTTGAGCACGCCTTCGCGGGCGTCGACGACGGTGAAACGTTCTGGGCCTTCGCCGAGCCTGGGCACCTCGACGCCTTGCTGGCGCACTTGACCCGCATGGTGTTCGCGTCCCGGGTCGAGGTGGCCGACGTGAGCGCCGCGTGGGCGCTGATCGGCGGCGCGGACGGCGTCCGCCGGGTGCCGCGCACCGCCCTGGAAGCGGAGTTGGGTGACACGCGGGCCGGAACGTGGGCGTCCGAGGCGCTGCGCATCGCCGCCGGGCGTCCGCGGCCCTTCCTGGACGCCGACGAGAAGGCGATCCCCAATGAACTCGCCAACCCGGAGGGTGACCTGCTGGGGGAGTCGGTGCACCTGAAGAAGGGTTGCTACCGGGGCCAGGAGACGGTCGCGCGGGTTCACACGCTGGGGCGTCCGCCGCGTCGGCTGACGCTGCTGCACCTCGACGGCTCGGCCGAGCGGTTGCCCGAGGTGGGCGCCGAGGTGCTGGCCGGGGAGAAGGTCGTGGGCCGCATGGGTACCTCGGCGATCCATTACGAACTGGGCCCGATTGGTTTGGCGCTCCTGAAACGCAATACGCCTCTTGACGCCCCCCTGACGGTCGCGGGCATCGCCGCGTCCCAGGAGGTTGTCGTTGATCCCGACGCTGGCCTGCACGTGCGCCCGGTCTTGCGCTGAGCGGTCAGGCTCTGTCCTCCGTTGCGCGATGGCCGCTAGGGTCGGTCAGATGAACGGGAATCCTGCGGAGATCACCCAACGGCTGATCGTCGGACTCGGGCTCCAGTGTGCGGTGCTGCTCCCGTTTGTGGTCATCGGGGCGCTGCTGATGGGTGTCCGGGGTTGGGGTGTGGCCGCTCTGGGAGGGGCCGCAGTGGGGATCGTGGTGATCCTGGGTGTGGGTGAACTCCTGGGGCTCCCCCGCACGGTCGCCTTGTGGGTGAGGCCTATCGTCACCCTCGTTGTGCTTGTCCCGGTCGTGGTGCTGGTGAAGCCGGACGTGGACCCGGTTGTGTTGGTGGCGATCGGTGTGCTCGTCAGCGTGGTCACCTCCTGGCTGTGGGCACGGCCGGTGGGCAGACAGGCCCGCCGGACGTCACCGGGGCAGGGCCAGGACGTCCCCTGATGTGTCACGCGCTTAACCTCCTAGGCTGAGCGCGTGACGCAGTTCTTCACCGAGTCGTTCCGGTCCGAGTTCGACAAGCAGGCCTCCCTCATGGGGCGGTTCAACCTGGGCGTGTTCGGCAAGACGGGCGTGGGAAAGTCGACGCTCATCAACGCCGTGTTCGGCGAGGAGGTCGCTGCCACGGGCATCGGCGAACCGGTCACCCAGGATTCGCACCTCTACGTCGGCATTCATGGCACGCTCGGGCTCATCGACACTCGTGGTGTGGAGATCGGCCGCGACGACAAGGCCCTCATCAAAGACATCAAGGGCTTCGTCGCGCAACAACGCAGGCTTCCGCTGCCCGAGCAGATGCACGCTGCCTGGTATTGCGTGCGGGCTTTGGATCGCCGCTTCGAAGATTCCGAGGCCGAGGTCATCAAGACTTTGGCGGCCCTCGACGTGCCCGTCGTCCTCGTGTTCACCCAGGTCCCTTCCCGCAACGGCGTCCTGCACCCTGACGCCGAGGCGCTCGCGCGGCACATCGTCTCCTTGAACCTGCCCATCGTGGGCGGACGCCCGTTCCCCACCAACGCTTTGAGGGATCCCTTCACGGATCAGCCGCCCCACGGCTTGGTGGAGTTACTGAACGCCACCTTTCTGGTTGTCCCAGATGCGGTCCACGCAGCTCTTGCCGCCGCGCAAAAAATCGATCTGGACGCCAAAGCGCGACAAGCAAACCGGGCGATAGGCGCCGCCGTCGGTGGAGCAGCCGCGGCGGCGGCCGTTCCGATCCCGTTCAGTTCGGCGGCGATCCTCGTTCCCTTGCAGTTGGGGATGATGGCCCGGATCGCCCAGCTCTACAGCATCCCCTTCGACCGTGCTGCGCTCATGGCCGTGGCGTCCACCTCGATCGCCACGACGGCGGGACGGTCGGCCGCCACCGGGCTGCTCCAGCTCATCCCCGGGGCGGGCACGATCGCGGGCGGGGCGATCAACGCCTCAGTGGCCTCGGGCTTCACCTTGGCGATGGGCCAGTCGTGGCTGGCAGTGTGCCAGCGCATCACGGCCGGTCAACTCGGTGCGATCGGGGAGGCACTGGACTCATCGGCGGTGAAGGCGCTGTTCGAGGAGGAGTTCCGTAAGCGCGCCCCGCGGGTGCGGCGTGAGCGCCCCTGACGCGCGATCAACGCCGCGAACGTGGAGTGATCGCGGCCTGCGAACAGCATGAGATGCTGCTCCGCAACCGCTACGCACATGATGCGTGAGGGGGCCGCACTCACGACGAGTGCGGCCCCCTCACACCATCGTTCAGTCCCTCTTGGCGCGGTTGCGGGTGCGGGCCCGCTCGTTGGCGTCCAGGATGGTCTTCCGGATCCGCACGGCCTCAGGGGTGACCTCCAGGCACTCGTCGGCGCGGCAGAACTCCAAAGCCTGTTCCAGCGAGTACTTGCGGGCCGGGATGAGACGCTCAAGTTCGTCACCGGTGGCCGAGCGCACGTTGGTGAGCTTCTTCTCCTTGGTGGGGTTGACGTCCATGTCGTCGGGGCGGGCGTTCTCGCCGACGATCATGCCCTCATAGACCTGCTCGGTCGGGGAGACGAACATGACGCCGCGTTCCTGCAGGTTGAACAGGGCGTACGCGGTGACCGAGCCCATGCGGTCGGCGACCAGCGAGCCCGTCGTCCGGGTCTTGATCTCGCCCGCCCAGGGTTCGTAGCCCTCGAACACGTGGTTCATGATGCCGGTGCCGCGGGTCTCGGTCAGGAACTCGGTGCGGAACCCGATCAGGCCGCGCGCCGGGACGACGAACTCCAAGCGCACCCAGCCGGTGCCGTGGTTGATCATCTGCTCCATGCGGCCCTTGCGGGTGCCCATGAGCTGAGTGACGGTGCCGAGGTGCTCCTCGGGGACGTCCACGGTGAGGCGCTCGACCGGTTCTTGGGTCTTGCCATTGATCTCGCGCAGCAGCACCTCAGGCTTGCCGACGGTCAACTCGAAGCCCTCGCGGCGCATCATCTCCACCAGGACGGCCAACTGGAGTTCGCCACGACCCTGAACCTCCCAGGTGTCGGGGCGGTCGGTGTTGTTGACCTTGATCGACACGTTGCCGATGAGTTCTTGGTCCAGCCGGGCGCGCAGCAGGCGAGCGGTCAGCTTCTTGCCCGAGCGGCCCGCGAGCGGAGAGGTGTTGATGCCGATCGTCATCGAGATCGACGGCTCGTCCACGTGGATCAACGGCAGCGGACGCGGGTCGGCGGGATCCGACAGCGTCTCACCGATGGTGATCTCCGGGATGCCCGCGATGGCGACGATGTCGCCGGGGCCAGCCGAATCCGCCGGAACCCGCTCCAGGGCGTTCGTGATCAGCAGTTCGGACAGCTTGACGTTTTGCACGGTGCCGTCGCGACGGATCCACGCCACCTGCTGGCCCCGCTTGATCGTGCCCTCGACGATGCGGCACAACGCGAGACGACCCAGGTAGGGGGAGGAATCGAGGTTGGTGACGTGCGCCTGCAGGGGGGCGCCCTCGGTGTAGGTGGGGGCGGGAATCGTCTCCATGATGACCTCGAACAAAGCCTCGAGGTTGTCTTCATCGGGCATGCCACCATCGGCGGGCTGGTTGCGGGACGCGCGACCGGCCTTGGCTGCGGCGAAGATGATCGGGAAGTCGAGCAGTTCGGCCTGCTCGTCGTCCACGAGATCCATGAACAGGGCGTACACCTCGTCGACGACCTCGCTGATGCGGGCGTCGGCGCGGTCGACCTTGTTGATGACGACGATGATCGGCAGCTTCTTGGCCAGCGCCTTACGCAGCACGAAGCGCGTCTGGGGCAGGGGGCCTTCGGAGGCGTCCACGAGAAGGACGACACCGTCGACCATCTCCAAGCCGCGCTCAACCTCGCCACCGAAATCGGCGTGGCCGGGGGTGTCGATGATGTTGACGGTCACCTGGTGACCGTTCGCCATCGTGTGCTCGACGGCGGTGTTCTTCGCGAGAATGGTGATGCCCTTCTCGCGTTCGAGATCCATCGAATCCATGACGCGGTTCTCGACGTCCTGGTTTTCGCGGAAGGCGCCGGACTGCCACAGCATGGCGTCCACCAAGGTGGTCTTGCCGTGATCGACGTGGGCGATGATGGCGACGTTGCGCAGATCAGCGCGTGTGGGCATGCAGGACTCCGAAACCTTCGGTGGATTGACGCTTAATCCTACGCACCGGGACGCCCCGAGCGTTAATGCCCCCTTGCCGCGCCCCGCGGACGAGACGAAGCCGCGCCCGCGGCGTCCACGTTCGGACGCCGCGGGCGCGGCCCTGATCGGGGGTCAGTGGTTCTCGCCCACGGCCTTCTTCAGGTCGTGGGGGAGTTCCACCCCGGTCTGGACGCGCGAGTGATGCCCGGACCACACGAAGTAGATCACCAGCCCGATCGCGAGCCACACCAGGAAGCGGATCCACGTCTCCACCGAGAGGTTCAGCATCAGGTAGAGGCAGATCGCCGCGGAGATGATCGGCAGCACCGGGGAGAACGGCACCTTGAACGTTCGGGGGATGTCGGGGCGCTTCTTGCGCAGCACCGGGATGCCGATCGACACGAGCACGAACGCGCTCAGCGTGCCGATGTTGACCATCTCCTCCAGCATGCCGACCGGCGTCAGGCCGGCGATCAGCGCGCACACCACGGTGACGATGGCGGTGATGCGGGCCGGCGTCCGGTGCACCGGGTGCACCTTGGCCAGGCTCATCGGCAGCAGGTTGTCGCGCGACATCGCGAAGATGATGCGGGTGGCGCCGACGAGCAGGGTGAGCACGACGGTGGTCAGGCCAGCGACGGCACCCGCCGAGATGAGCGTGGCCATCCAACCCTGCCCGTGGAACACGAACGCGTTGGCCAGCGCCGCCGCGGGGTCCAGATCCTTGTAGGAAACCATGCCGGTCACCACGAGCGCGACGGCGCAGTACAGGACGGTGCAGATGATCAGCGTGGCGATGATGCCGATGGGCAGGTCGCGCTGGGGTCGCTTGGTCTCCTCGGCGGTGGTCGCCACGACGTCGAAGCCGATGTAGGCGAAGAACACCAGCGAGGCGCCGGCGATGACGCCGCCCCACCCGAACGCCATGGGGGTCGCGCCGCCCAGGGCCTGCAGCAGCGGCTGCGTCCAGCCGGTGACGGCCTCGGTGGCCTGCGGTTCCGGCACGAAGGGGGTGTAGTTGGCCGGGTTGATGAACTGCAGGCCGGCCACGATGACGAACAGCACGATGAAGAGCTTCAGGGCGACCAGCACCATGTTGACCCGCATCGACTCCTTGATGCCGAACCCGACCAGCATGCCGAGCACGCAGACCAGCAGCACGGCCGGGAGATCGACCACGCCGCCGTACGCGACCTGCTCGGGAATGATAATTCCGAAGTTTTCAAGGAATACGCCCAGATAGGCGCTCCATCCTTGCGCCACAACGGACGCACCGAGGAACATTTCCAGGATCAGATCCCAGCCGATGATCCAGGCGAAGAACTCGCCCAGCGAGGCGTAGCTGAACGTGTAGGCCGACCCCGAGACCGGGACGGTGGAGGCGAACTCCGCATAACACATCGCTGCCAGGCCGCAGCAGATCGCCGCGAGCACGAAGCTGAGCACGATCGCGGGGCCGGTCATGGTGTGCGCGACGCGCCCGGTCAGCGTGAAGATGCCGGCGCCGATCACCACGCCGACGCCGAAGACGGTCAGGTCGAGGGCCGTGAGCGACTTCTTGAGCTGGTATTCGGGCTCGTCGGTGTCGGCGATCGATTGCTCGATGCTCTTGGTGCGCAGTAGATCCATGGCTGCTCCTGGTGCGTCCGGCGTCGGGGTGCGGGTTGAAAATACCCTGCTCGGGGCTGATCCGCAGCTTCTTGTGCGAGGTGGCTCGCCATGGTGGGGTGTCGGGTTATCTCTGCTTCGTCGGCGGATTCCCCGCGCTGGGGTTCGGGAGGGTAACCGCGTGCGGGCTAGGGGAGTCGCTCGCGGGTGACGGCTTTACGCCAAGATTCATGGTGGGGGTGCGGGTTGCCGCTTGGTATTGTGCCAAATGATGCTTGGTGCGGTGAAAACAGCATTTCTTGAGGGTGCGTGTTCGCTTTCGAGGCGAGGGGTATTCCGGGGTGGTGCTCGCGTGAGAAGCGCGGTGGCCTGCTCACGTGCCACCCCTCACCGACGCCGCTGCCTGGCCGCAGACCTGCAGGCTCCGAGTCGGGGTGCGGGCGGGGTTTCCCGTTCGGCTTCTCGTCACTGACGGGGCAGGATCAGGGCCAACTGTGAAAAGATCGCGGCATGCGCGGCATTATCTTGGCAGGCGGCTCCGGCACGCGGCTTCACCCCGTGACCCAGGCCACCTCGAAGCAACTCGTCCCCGTCTATGACAAGCCGATGATCTATTACCCGCTCTCGACGCTGATGTTCGCGGGGATCAAGGACGTGCTCGTCATCACCACCCCGCATGAGGCCGACGGATTCCGCCGCCTCCTCAAGGACGGTTCGGGGTTCGGCATCAACATCACGTATGCGACCCAGGACGAACCCAAGGGCTTGGCGCAAGCGTTCACAATCGGTGCCGACTTCGCCCGCGGGCACAAGTGCGCGCTCGTCCTGGGTGACAACATCTTCTATGGCCCAGGGCTGGGGCGGCAGCTCAGCAGCTTCTCCGATGTCGACGGTGCGGCCGTGTTCGCCTACTGGGTCGATGATCCGACCGCCTATGGCGTCGTGGAGTTCGATGACGAGTTCACGGCGTTGTCCATCGAGGAAAAGCCCGCCGCGCCGAAGTCGCACTACGCGGTTCCGGGGCTGTACTTCTACGACGAGCAGGTCGTCGACATTGCGGCCAACCTGAAGCCGTCCGCCCGGGGCGAGTACGAAATCACCGACGTTAACCGGACGTACCTCGAGCAGGGGCGCCTGCGGGTGTCGGTGCTGCCTCGTGGCACCGCCTGGCTCGACACGGGCACGTTCGACTCCCTCAACGACGCCGGCAACTTCGTGCGCACGATCCAGGCCCGGCAGGGCCTCCAGGTCGGCTGCCCCGAGGAGGTCGCCTGGCGCCAAGGCTTCCTCAGCGATGACGACCTGCGTGTCCGCGCTGAGGGCCTGGCGAAGTCCGGCTACGGCGACTACCTGCTCAACTTGCTCAATCAGGCCAAGTAGTCGACCAGCAAGGCGTCGGCCGCGGGCGGGACGAACCCGGTCGCGGCCAGCTTGCTCAGGTCGAGCGTGCTGTGCTCGGGGCGCGGCGAGATCGTCTTGCCCGCAGCGAACTCGGCCGTCGATTGCGGTGAGACCGCCTCCGGATCCGCCCCGACGATCTCGAAGACGCGGCGTGCGATCGCGAACCAGCTCAGCGTCGGCCCCTCGTTGGTGAGGTTGTAGGTGCCAGGCTCAGGACGCTGCGTGAGCAGGTGCTGAATGCCGGAGGCGAGCGTCGACGTGAACGTCAAACGACCGAACTGGTCATCGACCACCGACGGGGTGACGCCCTTGGCGGCGAGGTCGCGCATCGTCGCAACGAAGTTGCGGCCGTCGCCGATCACCCAACTCGTGCGAACGATGTAGTGGTCCGGCAGCGTGGCGACCAGAGCATCCCCCGCAGCCTTCGTCGCCCCATAGGTGCCGAGCGGCGTGAACGGCTCATCCTCAGTGTGCGGCGTCCTGGTGCCGTCAAAGACGTAGTCGGAGGAGACGTGCACCAGCGTGATGCGGTGGTGACGGCACACGTCGACCAGGTTCTTCACCGCCGTCACGTTGGACGCCCACGCACCCAAACGCCCTTCGGGGGTTTCGGCCGCGTCCACGGCCGTCCACGCGGCAGCGTTGATGATGGTGCCCACTCCTTGCCAGGGATAGGCGCGCACCGCCTCGGCGTCGCTGAGATCCAGATCAGCCAGATCGAGGGGGGTGGCGTCGGGGTACAGCACCTGGAGGGCGCGTCCCAGTTGGCCGTGAGCGCCCAGGATGACGGTGGTGCGGGGTTGCATGGGCGTCACCGCAGCCAGTCGAGGATGCCCGGCGTCGGCGTCGGAGATGATCGCCTCCGTCAGCGGGATCGGCCACGCGATGGCGGCAGTCTCATCGCCCAGGTTGAGATAGGTGTAGGACGCCCGGGCCTGGGGGCTCCAGTGGTCGTTGACCAGGTAGGAGTAGGTCGTGTTGTCGGCCAGAGCCTGGTACCCGTTGGCCACCCCACGCGGCACGAAGACCGCCTGGTCGGTGCCCATCTCCAAGGTGAACGGTGTGCCGAAGCTCGCGCCGGGGCGAAGATCCACCCAGGCGCCCAGGATGCGCCCTGAGGCGAGCGAGACCAGCTTGTCCCACGGCTCGGCGTGCAGGCCGCGCGTGACGCCACGCTCGGCGTTGAACGACATGTTGTTTTGTACGGGGCCGAAGTCAGGCAACCCGAGGGCCACCATCTTCTCCCGCTGCCAGTTCTCCTTGAACCAGCCGCGCTCGTCGCCGTGGACGGGAAGATCGATGACCAGGAGGCCCGGGATCGGGGTGGCGTGCACCGCCAGGTCGGCCGTCACTGGCCCGTCCTTTCATACTTGGCTTCCGTGGCGGCCTTCATCGGACGCCACCAGTCTTCGTTGTCCCGGTACCACTCGATGGTGGCGGCCAGGCCCTCCTCGAAGGAGGTGTAGCGCGGCGCCCAGCCCAGTTCGCTGCGCAGCTTGGAGGAGTCGATGGCGTAACGCAGGTCGTGGCCGGGGCGGTCGTTGACGTGGACGTAGTCCTCGGGGTCGCGCCCCATCAGCCGCAAGATGGCCTCAATGACCGTCTTGTTGTTCTCCTCGCCGTCGGCGCCGATCAGGTAGGTCTCCCCAATGCGTCCGGCCTCGATGATCCGCAGCACGGCCGCATTGTGGTCGTCGACGTGAATCCAATCCCGCACGTTCAACCCTGCGCCGTACAGCTTGGGGCGTTCGCCGTCGATCACGTTGGTGATCTGGCGAGGGATGAACTTCTCGACGTGCTGGAACGGCCCGTAGTTGTTGGAGCAGTTGCTGATCGTCGCCTGCACGCCAAACGAACGCACCCACGCGCGCACCAGCAGGTCGGAGCCCGCCTTGGTGGAGGAATAGGGGGAACTGGGGTTGTAGGGCGTCCACTCGTGGAAGCGGTCGGGGTCGTCCAACTCAAGGTCGCCGTAGACCTCGTCGGTGGAGATGTGGTGGTAGCGCACCCCGTGGCGGCGCACGGCCTCCAGAAGTTGGTAGGTGCCGACCAGGTTGGTCTGCACGAACGGGCTGGGGTCATTCAGCGAGTTGTCGTTATGGGATTCGGCCGCAAAGTGGACCACGACGTCGGCGTCACCGACCAGGCGGTTGACCAACTCCGCGTCGCAAATGTCGCCGTGGACAAGCTCGACGCGGTCAGCGGGCAAGGACGTCACCGACTCCGCACGCGCGGCATAGGTCAGCTTGTCCAGCACGACGACGCGGGCGTCGGTGTGTGCCAGCAGGTGCCGAACGAAGTTGGTGCCGATGAACCCGGCACCTCCGGTCACGAGGTAGTTGCTCACGACGATCACCCTAGCGTGGGGTGCCGCTGGCGATGGCACTCCAGGGGGCGACGACCACGTGGGCGACGGGCCGGAGGCCGCCGATCACGAGTGAGGGCGGTGCCCAGCCTCAATCGCCACACGCGCCAGGCGCCAGTAGCCCTGCAGGACGCGCTCCAGGACGCGACCCGCCGCAGGCATCTCCTCTTGCGGAGCAGTGAAGCGAGTGACGAGGTAGGGGACCAGGGCCGCATCAGGCAACCGCCGGGCGGCCTGAACGGTGCGTCGGCGCCGGGCAATGGTGCCCGGATGGGTGATCAGCCAGGCCCAGCCCTTGATCTTCTGCCCAGCCCACCCCTGTGCGACGGCCAGCGCGAGCATGGCGATCTCCAGGGCGAGGAGCGGCAGAGCCAAGGCGGCGAGCGTGCGTCCTTCATGGCAGGTCATCAAGAACAGGATGCGATTGCGCTCCAGGAGGTAGTTCTTGATGCGCGTTCGGCCGTACTCGTAGTGGTGCCAGCATGCGGCGTCCGCCAGCACGGTGACAGGAAGGCCTAGCTGCCGGGTGCGCCACGACAGATCCAGATCCTCGTGATAAGCGAAGTACTCCTCGGGGAACCCGCCCACGCGATCCCAATGGCTCCGCGTCAGCGCCATGCAGGCGCCGCTGGCCGACGCGAAGCTCCCCTCTGCCGGGGCCTGAGTGCGGGGGAGCCCCATCATCCCCGCCCAGGACAGGCCGAGGATGTGCAGCGGATTGCCGGCCGAATTGATCGTGTCCGGCTCGTCATTCAGCAGAATCAAGGCACCGGCGATGCCGTCCTGCTCCACCACCTTCGCCGTCAGAAGCGCGATGCAATCGGGGGCGACGTGGGCGTCGGAGTTCAGCATGCAGATGATCTCGCCACGAGAGTGGGCCACCCCCAGGTTCACCCCTCCTGCGAACCCGGTGTTCCTACCTGGGGAGACGATCGTGATGCGCGGGTCGAGGCCGCGGATAGCGGCTACCGATTCCTGGGCGCCATTGTCGACGACGACCACTTCCACGTCGACGCCCTCAGACGCCAGAGCCGATTGAACCGACTCGACCAACCATGGCTCGTCCCCGTATGCCAGGACCACGACACTGACCAGCATAAAAACCTCCTGTGGGATCGGGCGTAGCCTAGCGGCCTTCATCACCAAGCGTGCCGGTAGGCTCGGGGCGGCCGAGCGGTGAGGGAGTCCATGGAGAGCCTGCGATACATCAGTTGCGTTGCCGGGCGTCGCCTTTCGCGTGTGATGTCGCTGGCCCGCGTCGGATGTGCCGCTGAAGGAGGCGAGGCGAGGTGACCGTGCCCCACGGCGACGAAACGCAGGTGGAGAGACCTCGAACGGCCGACGTCGGACGGACCATGTTTTGGCTCACGTTCGGGACCCTCCTCTACGTGGCGGCGCAGTGGGTCTTGACGGTGATCGTCTTCAAGCTGGCCGGTCCTGAAGCTAACGGCGACTACACGCTGGGCTTGTCGTCCTCGAATGTGGCGTATGCGGTCGTGATGTTCGGTATGCGTCCCTACCAAATCTCCGACACGCGCGGCGAGTTCGCCGATAGGACCTATTTCGCCTCCCGGGCGTTGACGAGTCTCCTGGCGATCGGTTCGGCCCTGCTCATCTTTCCGTTCACCGCGGACTTTGCGCGGCTGTGGCCTCTTTTGGTGGTCTTCTTGCTGTTCCGGCTCACCGAGGGATGGATGGACGTGTTTCATGGCGTCCTCCAGAAGGCCAATCGAATGGATAAGGCGGGGGTTGCCCTCATCGTCCGCGCGGTCGTCATCACTGCCGTGTTCTCGATCCTGATGGCGGTGACAGGATCAGTGTTCATTGCCGTCAGCGGCATGTTGGTGGTGTCGGTCCTGGCCCTCATCGTCCTCGAGTGGCGCTGGACGAAGCCCTACGTGGACTCGGTGCCCCTAGCGGCGGCGGGTGGCTGGCGGCGGGCTGCGGAACTGGTGCGCCACTGCGTCCCCTTGCTGGCGGCGAACCTGGCCTACTCGGCGATCCTCTTCATGTCGAGGAACTCCGTGGGAGATATCTGGGGCCCGGGTGTCCTCGGCTTCTACGGGGCGATCTCGGCACCCCTCTTGCTCGTTCCGTTGATCGTTTCGTCGCTCTACACGCCTTTCATGGGGCACCTCGCCGAGTACAAGCTGTCAGGCCAGGTGCGCCGCCTCATGACGTTGGCAGGGCAGCTCATGGGGGCGATTCTGGGCCTGATCACGATCGCCTTCGTGCTCCTGCCCTGGGTTGGTCCGCCGATCCTCGCGCTGATCTTCGGGTCCTCCATCCTCGATCACATGGACCTGCTCATCCCTGTGGCGGCCAGCGTGAGCCTGACTGCGCTCGTCGGGTTCGGTAACGCGGTCTTGACGTCCGTGCGCAGGGTTGGCTGGACGATGCTGGCGGCCGCCGTCGCCGTCGTGCTGGTGTTCTTCATCGGAGATCACTTGGTCACGGCCTATGGGGCGAACGGTGCGAGTTTCGCGCTGGTCCTGGGGCAAGGGGCGCAACTGCTGGTGACGTTGATTGGGTTCCTGGTGTCGCTACGGTCGTTGCGCCCTGCACCGTCGGCGCAGCGCTAGGCGAAAGAACTGGCCTAGCCGCTGCGCTTCCTCGTGAGGGGAGCGCTTAGGAGGGGGTCACGTCTCCGTCATAGAGGGTTCCACTGGGCAGATAGCGGGCTGCAACCTTGCCGCTGAGTGCGTGCGCCAGCCCCGTGCCAAACGCGCGTAGATGGGTCAGGCGATCGGGGCCGAAGGCCGCCATGGTGACGACGGTCCGAGCCATGTAAAACACGTACTCGAGCCCCCACCCCGGGAAAGCGGCCGCGTTCTCACGGAACAGGATGAGCCCATTGCGAGCGATCCAGTAACGGCGCCAGGGGGCGTAGCGCAGCACCCGCACCTTCCAAAAGAGAAACCGGTGAGTGTGGCCGTCGCCGATGGAGTGGGGGAGCCGCGTTGAACGGTCCAAGACGACACGAACGCCGGAACGGCGAAGCTTCAAGCAGAAGTCGTTGTCAACCCAGTCCACGAAGAAATCGGTGCGGAACCTCGGCACGGTCAGGAAGCAGGACCTCCGGACGAGCATTCCCGACGTGATGAGGGAGTAGCGGTCAGCCAAGACGTCATGGCGCCCTTCGAACCGCTCGTAGCCCTCCCCGGTCTCGGCATCGTAGGGGGCTGGCCCGACCGCGCCGATGCTGGGATCCTCAAGGAGGTGCTGCGCGAGGCGCGGCACGAGCTTGGGGGGAAGTTCAGAGTCCTGATCGAGGAACAGTACGGCGTCCGTGTCAGCTCCCAGGGCATCCAGGCCGGCGTTGAGTGCCGCTGCCAATCCCTCGTTGTGTCCGGAGCGGAGAACGAGGACACGAGGGTCGTCGAGGGTGTCTGATGCGGAGACGGCCCCCAGGGGGGTGTTGTCGATCACGATCACCGCCTGGCATGAGCCGAGCGCGGCAAGAACCGCAGACGTCAAGCGTGCATCGGGGTGATAGGCCGTGACGAGGGCGGTGACGCGCAGAGCAGGATCAGAATCCATGATCATCCCTTCGGCTGGGGGCGGCAGTAGATCCGGGCGAAGAGGGTGGTGAGCCGGAGCCGGTCCACGATGACCATCGCGAGGATCGTCATGCGTGCCTGGGTGGTTTCCCCCGGAGGCCCCATCAGTTCCCGAGCCGACAAGGCCCCGCAGTGCGTCTTGTACCAGTGGAACAGCGCTGACTGAGCGTCGATGAAGTCGCGAGGGGTGCTGTGCCTGCCGGAGAACAGCAGATAGAACACGATCGTGCGCAGCAGGTAGTAGCGCACCTCGACGGTGTCTCTCAGCGCCGCGGCGGCCCCACGGATCTCGTTCAGCAGCGTCAGCAGGGGTGCCGTGTCGTCGGGGGTCAAGCCCTGCTGTGACGTGTTGGACACCGACGCGGTGTTGAAGAACCAGTTGTAGCCGACGTAGTCGATGTGCTGCCACGCGCTTGTCGCAGCGATTTCAGCGACCGTGAAGACGGTGTCCTCGCCGTACTTGTTGCTCAGGAAACGTACGCCATGCTCAAGCAGAAAAGCCCGAGAGTGAATTTTCGCCCACGCGGCCACGACAATGAAGCGTGCATAGAAGTCGCGCCCCGGAGTGACGGTGACGCGCACGCGCCCCGCTTCGTCTGGTCGTCGGTAGCCGCCATAGGCGACGTCCGCGCCGGAGGCGACAATGGCGTCGTAGAACGTGCGGCAATAAGTGCTGTCCACCCAATCGTCTTGATCGACGAACATGACGTAGACCCCGCGCGCCTCGTCGATGCCACGGTTCCGCGTTGCTGCGACGCCCATGTTGGGATGCTGCAGCCCGCGCACGCACTGGGGGTGCGCCTGGTGGTAGCGGTCGATGATCGTGCCTGAGGAGTCCGTTGAGCCGTCGTCCAGGAGCAGGATCTCGAGGTCGTCGGACGGGAAACCCTCTTGCGCAAGCAGAGAGTCCAAGCAGCGGGCCAGATAGGTGGCCCCGTTGTAGACCGGGACGATGACAGTTAGCTTCTTGGTTGAGCTTGCTGGGTCGTTCGCGGGGAGGGGGGCGCTGCGGGGCCCGCTACCCGTGTCGACCTCGTCCGTCACGGGTGATCGCCTTCGCGCTCATCGCTGGTACTGATGCACGGGTGATCGCCTTCGCGCTCATCGCTGGTACTGATGGGAGCTATCGACCGGTGAGTTTCCTCGCTCGAACCGGCCTCTGGGCTCGTCGTGGACGTGTGACACAGGCGGCCTCGATACCGTTCGGCGGCGTCCAGGAGGGCCAGGCGGCGACCCAACTGATACATCACTCGTCGGTTGGCCTGGGCGCGCGTGTACTGGGTCAAGGCGTAGACGACGAAGGCGACAGTGAGGCCGTACAGAAGCAGATCTGCTCCTCGGCCAATCCCGATGGCGTTCGCCGCAGCGGTGGTAACCTGGGGGATCAAGACGCTCACGATCATGGCGATCATGAGGGCCACGATCCCGACCTTTTTGAGCGCGCTGATGGTGCTGGGAGGCTGGCGGGCGACGAACCAGAGCACCCAAAGCACCACGAGGATGACAACGATCTGAACCCACATCAGCGAGCCACCTTCCGCAGCAGCGTGTCGAAGGCAATGTTGACGGCGTTGATGGCCTGCTGTCCCTTGGCCCGGCTGTAATCGGTGTAGATGATCTGCACCGGGACCTCGCAGTAGGTGTATTTGTTGCGGCGGATGATCTCCAGGATCTCGGAGGCGTGAGACATGTCCGGCATCGAGATGTTGATCTCATCGGCCACGCGCTTGGTGAAAACCCGCAAGCCATTGTGGGTATCGGTGAGTTTCACCCCCGACGTTGCGTTGCTGAACGCGATGGCCGCCTTCAGCACGGAACGCTTCGAACGCGACATCCCGACAGCCTCGGTGCCCAGGAAGCGCGATCCCAGAACCATGTCCTTGCCTTCGCGTTCGATCACCTCCAGCATGGTGGCGACGTCTTCGAGGCGATGCTGGCCGTCGGCGTCAAAGGTGACGACGTAGCGGATGCCGGGGAGCGTCCGCACGAACTCGATCCCCGTTTGGAGGGCTGCGCCCTGACCCATGTTGATCGGGTGATTCACCAGGTAGGCGCCACCAGCCTGGATCTGGGCGGCGGAGTCGTCGGTGCTGCAGTCGTTGACAGCGACCACTTCGGAGTAGTGCTCCCGCACCGATTCGATGACGTCTTTGACCACCTTGCCTTCGTTGTATACGGGGATCACGAAGGCGACATCGCTCCTCATAAGGTCTCCTGATACATCCGGTTGGTCACGCAGGCCACTGTATCCGTCCCGGACGCCGCCGTTGGTGAAGGCGCGTGGCGTGCGTGGCCGCACTAACGGCAGGCGGTAATCCGGTAGAGCGCCACGCTGCCTTCGCGATCCACCAGTTCGAATCCCGGGGCGGTGTCCAACGAGTCGAACCCGGGGAAGGGGTGGTCGGCTTGGGGAGTGACCTCTTGGTCGCCGAAGTCGAGCACATAGTCCACGCCCATATCGCGAATGGCGGGGCAGACGATGGGGTTGGTGGTGGCCTCGTCGAGACTGAACTGGAGGATGTCCAGGTCGCGCGTGGGGGTATAGAACACGTGCTTGGTCGTGGTCTGGATCCCCGTAAAGGCGTAGACGAGAGACGAGCCGTTCCACGGGTTGGTGGCGATGATCGCGCTGGGGGGAACCTCCTGAGGGATCCGGTGGATGAGGGCCAACTCGTCGGTGGTGAGGATCCAGGACCCTTCGCTCAGGGCGTGGGAGTCGGCCACGCGCCCCAGCGTCTGGGCCATATACGTGCTCGGCTGCGTGGCTACCGTCAAGGCGGCCGCGACGAGGACGCCGACGACTGCCTCCCACAGTGACGCGCTGCCGCGGGGGAGCCGTGCCGCCTGCGAGGCCAGCCACGTGCAACAGGAGGCGAGCCCGAGGGCCGATACCGCCAGCGAAACGACGGCGAGGAGTGCCCCGACCCGATACGGATCGTTGTAGTAGCCGCCCGTCAGCAGTTCGCGCCAGCGGTTCGCGGGACCGCTGGAGACGACCACCCACATGACGGCCACGACGATCCAAGAGGTGACCAGCCAGCGCGCGCCGTGACGCCAGGCGGACACGATTCCTAGCAGCATCAACGCGCTCACCGCCCACGCCGGACCGGGGCCGAAGGGGGCATTCAAGAGGGCCTGCCCCACTGCCTCGAAGCGGGACAATGGCGGATCCCAGGGGGCGTCCCCTGGACGCAGGATCAGCCACACCGCCGCGAAGACGGGCAAGCAGGCCAGGAGGAGGCTGAGGCGCACGATGCTGGTGCGGCGCGGCGTTTGCGGGTCGCGCAGGGTCTTCCACTCCCGGAAGGCGCGGGCGAGGATGGGGGCTGCCACGACCGCCATGAGCGAGAGCAGGGTGGAGGGGTGGCTCAACGCCAACCCTGGGAGGACCAGCGCGCCCAGGACGAGCGCCTGCGCGTCGTAGCGCGAGGAACGGCCAAGGCCCAGGGCTTCCAGCGAGAGCGCGATAGCGACGGGCAGCAGGATGAGCCCGAGGATGTTGGGGTAGAGGATCCCCCACTGCAACAGCAGGAACGGGAACCCGGGGAAGGACGCTGAGAGGATCCCGACGCCGATGAGGGAGGCCCCCGTCGAACGGGTCACGGTGACCGCGAGGTAGAGGCAGCCCAACGGCCATGCGACGGCGAGCATCGTCCAGATCGCAGCGTTCATGGCCACGGTGATGCTGCCGGGGAACACCGTAAACACGAGCGAGGCGTAGCCGTGGAAGGCCGCCGGGTAGAAGGACGATGCTGCTCCCGGATCCATGGCGGTGACGCTGAAGGACGACCCGGTCCCCGCCTCCGCCATGTAGCGCACCAGGCTCAGATGGAAGATGTTGTCGAACAACTGGGAGAACGTGTCAGGGGAGACGTAGATCTCTCGCAGGCAGCGCAGCCAGGCGACGATGCCTGCGGCGGCCCCGACCCACAAAGGCCATTCCTGACGCCATCCCGCCCCCGCGTCCTGGCGAGGGTTGTGGCCCCGGAGCAGGCGATGGGCGCCCCAGGCCGCCGCGGCGAGGAGCAGCGCGAGCGCGGCGGGTGTCCACCAACCCCAGGGGACGCCAAGGAAACCGCCCAGAATGCCGCCCACGCTGATGGTCGTCACGGATAAGGCGGGCGCGAGCGCTACGGCGGCAAAACCCCGGCGGCCAGCAGCGAGCGCGACCACCAGGCCGGGCAGCATCAGGAGTGCGATCGCGTACACGAGGGGCCCCGCGAGGGCAGACCATGGCATGAGGTCATTGTTGCAGGACTCTTCCCAAGGGAGAGGACGTTCGGCGCGCACCTGGTCTGACCAACTGAGCGGGGCTGTCCGGCATGTGGATGATCGGCGACCGAATGCTGACCAATCGTTCGCGCTCCTACGTGGCGTAGGAGCCTAGGTGGCACCATTGAGCCCATGAGCCCACGAACCATCGGTGTGACCGAAGTTGCGTTGCGCGACGCGCACCAGAGCCTCATGGCGACTCGCATGGCCATGGAGGACATGGTCGATGCGTGCGCTGACATCGACGCTGCAGGCTATTGGAGCGTCGAGTGTTGGGGCGGCGCGACCTATGACGCCTGTATCCGATTCCTGAACGAGGATCCCTGGCAGCGCCTGCGGACCTTCCGCGAGCTGATGCCCAACAGCAAGCTGCAAATGCTGCTGCGCGGTCAGAACCTGCTCGGCTACCGCCACTACGAGGACCACGTCGTCGACCGTTTCGTCGAGAAGTCGGCCGAGAACGGCATGGACGTGTTCCGCGTCTTCGACGCCCTCAACGATCCCCGCAACATGGCGCGGGCCATGGAGGCGGTCAAGAAGACCGGCAAGCATGCCCAAGGCACCATCTGCTACACCATCTCCCCGCTCCACACCACCGAGGGCTACGTCAAGCTCGCCGGTCGCCTGCTCGATATGGGCGCCGACTCCATCGCGCTGAAGGACATGGCTGCACTGCTGCAGCCCCAGCCCGCCTACGACATCATCCGCGGCATCAAGGAGACCTACGGCGAGGACGTCCAGATCAACGTCCACTGCCACTCCACCACGGGCGTCACCCTCGTCAGCCTCATGAAGGCCATCGAGGCCGGGGCCGACGTGGTCGACACCGCCATCAGCTCGATGAGCCTCGGGCCGGGCCACAACCCGACCGAGTCGCTCGTCGCGATGCTCGAGGGCACCGAGTACACGACCGACCTGAAGATGGATCGCCTCCTGAAGATCCGCGACCACTTCGCCAAGGTTCGCCCCAAGTACGCCGAGTTCGAGTCGGCGACGCTGGTCGACACCGACATCTTCTCCAGCCAGATCCCCGGCGGCATGCTCACCAACATGGAGAGCCAGCTCCGCGCCCAGGGTGCGGGCGACCGCATCCGCGAGGTCATGGCGGAAGTTCCGCTGGTTAAGGCCGACGCGGGGTACCCGCCGCTGGTCACCCCGTCCTCGCAGATCGTCGGGACGCAGGCCGTGTTCAACGTCCTCATGGGCAAGTACAAGGTCCTCACCGGCGAGTTCGCCGACCTCATGCTCGGCTACTACGGCGAGGCGATGGGGGAGCGTAACCCCGAGGTCGTCGAGATCGCTCACGCCCAGACCAAGAAGGATCCGATCACGGTTCGTCCCGCGGATCTGCTGGCCCCCGAGTGGGACAAGCTCGTTGACGAAGCCACCTCGCTGCCGGGTAACAACGGCACCGACGAGGACGTCTTGACCTACGCCATGTTCCCCGGCGTCGCACCCGGCTTCTTCGAGCATCGCGAGGAAGGCCCCAAGAACGTCGGCAAGACCGCCGAGCAACTGGCCGATGAGGCCTCGAACAAGAACGAAGCCGATCGTGCCGTCAAGGGCCCGATCACCTACCGGGTCTCCCTCGGTGGTCGCGAGCATTCCGTCATCGTGGAAAGGGCATGACAGCCATGGCCAAGAAGCCAAGGAGCATGCAGGAGCAGGCCGACTACGTCCTCCAGCGCCGCGCTGAAGAGCGTCTCGGCGGCGGCGAAGCCCGCCTGCAGAAGCAGCGCGACAAGGGCGTCCTGACCGCCCGGGAGCGCGTCGACGCCCTGCTGGATCCCGACACCTTCCAGGAAGTCGGCCTGTTCCGACGCAACCGGACGGTCACCTTCGGGATGGACAAGGCCAACATGCCCGCCGACGGTGTTGTCACCGGCACGGGCGCAGTGTTCGGACGCCCCGTCCACGTCGCCAGCCAAGACTTCACGGTCGTCGGCGGGTCCGCGGGTGAGACGCACAGCAAGAAGGTCGTCGAGATGATGGAGTCCGCGCTCAAGTGCGGCACCCCGTTCGTCTTCATCAACGATTCCGGCGGCGCGCGCGTCCAGGAGGGCATCGACTCCCTGTCCGGCTACGGCCAGGTGTTCTACAGCAACGTGAAGCTGTCCGGTGCCGTCCCGCAGATCTCGATCATCTCCGGCCCGTGCGCCGGCGGTGCGGCCTACAGCCCGGCGCTGACGGACTTCATCATCCAGACGCGCAAGGGGCACATGTTCATCACCGGCCCGAGCGTGATCCAGCAGGTCACCGGCGAGAAGGTCACCCAGGACGCCCTGGGCGGCGCCGACGCCCACATGAGCGTCTCCGGCGTCAACCACTTCGTCGCCGACAGCGACGAGCAGGCCATCCTGATCGCCAAGAAGCTGCTGAGCTTCCTGCCGCAGAACAACACCGAGGACGCCCCGATCGTCGATCCCGACCCCTACGTGGAGCCGGATCCGGCGATGCTGAACATCGTCCCCACCGATGGGCAGAAGGGCTACGACGTCCGCGAGGTCATCGGCCGCCTGGTCGACCACCAGGACTTCCTCGAGGTCCAGGCTGGGTACGCGATGAACATCGTCGTCGGTTTCGCGCGGATCAACGGCCGTAGCGTCGGCATCGTCGCGAACCAGCCCGCCGTCATGGCTGGCGTCCTCGACATCAACGCGTCCGACAAGGCCAGCAAGTTCATCCGGTTCTGCAACGCGTTCAACATCCCGCTGGTCACCCTGGTGGACGTCCCCGGCTTCCTGCCTGGCGTCGCCCAGGAGCACGGCGGCATCATTCGCCACGGCGCGAAGATGCTGTACGCGTACTCGGCAGCGACCGTCCCGAAGATCACCGTGGTGCTGCGCAAGGCCTACGGCGGCGCCTACCTGGCGATGTGCTCGAAGGACTTGGGTGCGGACGACGTGTTCGCGTGGCCGACCGCCGAGATCGCCGTCATGGGTGCCGAGGGCGCCGCGTCGGTCGTCTTCAAGCGGGAGATCGAGAACGCTGAGGATCCGGTTGCCAAGCGCGAGGAGCTGGTGCAGGAGTACCGCGACACCTTCTCCACGCCGTTCGTGGCCGCGTCGCGTGGCCTGGTGGACGACATCATCAACCCCGAGGACACCCGTCGCAAGGTGGCCATGGCGTTGGAGATCCTGGTGAACAAGCGCGAACTGCGTCCCGCCAAGAAGCACGGCCTCGGGCCGGCCTGATCGGGGGAGAGATGTCCGAAGACGTCAACGTCGAACTGCTCGACGCGGTCAAGGCGCTCAGCTCGCGGGTCGAAGAGCTGGAAACCGAGATCAAGAGCATCAAGCTGCTCAACGCGCAGAACGTGCCAGAGGAGACCATGGTGGCCATCGCGTCCGCCGTGGCCGCCTACCTCGGTCACCGCGCCAAGCGCCGCCAGGCGCACTTCACCCGCTCGGCGTCGTGGCAAAGCACGACCCGTCGGTCCCAGCACGTCCACGCGCCGCTGCACCTGCGGTGATTCGAAAGGCAGATTCATGAAGCTCAAGGTGACCGTCAATGGCATCCCCTACGACATTGACGTAGAGGTCCAGGAGGAAGAGTCGATGCCCATCGGCTCGATCATCATCGGCGGGGGTGCGGGCGCCAGCAACGCGGTTCCCAGCTCCGCGTCCGTGCAGGCCACCTCGGCCAATGCCGTCACCGCGCCGCTGTCCGGCACGGTGGCACGCATCCTGGTGGAGGAAGGCGACGAGATCGAGGCCGGACAGGTGCTCTGCGTCCTGGAGGCCATGAAGATGGAGACCGAGATCACCGCCCCGCAGGCGGGCAAGGTCGAGCGGATCCTGGTCAGCAAGGGCGGCTCTGTCGCTGGCGGCGAGGCCCTCATCGAGTTGGGTTAGTTCCCAACCCACACAACAGCGGCCGTCCTCCTCGTGGAGGGCGGCCGCTGTTGTGTGGTTTTTCGTGGTGTACCGCGGCGTCGATGCGGTGCAGCGTGCTAGTTGCGGTACTGCGTGTTCGCGAAGGTGTCGGGATCGGGGTAGAGCCGGTTGCCTGCCTCCAGGCCGTCCAGGGCGGCGATCTCGGCGTCGGTCAGGGTGAAGTCGAAGATGTCGAAGTTCTCCTTGATGCGCGCCGGGGTGTTCGACTTCGGGATCGCGATGCGGCCCTCCTGCACGTGCCAGCGCAAGACAACCTGCGCGGGCGTCACCTGATGTGCGGTCGCGATCTCGATGACGGTGGGCAGGGAAAGGTCCTCGCCTTGCCCGATCGGGCCGTAGGCCTCCGGGATCACCCCGTGCGCGAGGCTGGTCTCCTGCGCGGCGATCTGCTGGAGGGTGGGGTGAATCTCCAACTGGTTCACCGCGGGCACAATGTCAGCGCCTGCGATCAACGCGTCGAGGTGCTGGGGCAGGAAGTTGGAGACGCCGATGGCACGCACAGCGCCCTCGGCGTACAGCTTCTCGAAGGCCTTCCACGTTTCGGCGGCCAGCCCACGGCTGGGGACAGGCCAGTGTACGAGGTACAGGTCGACCACATCGACGCCCAGCGCGGCGCGGCTGTCCTCAAACGCCTTCAGCGCGCTGTCGTAACCCTGGTCGCCGTTGCGGAGCTTGGTCGTCACGAACACCGACTCGCGGGGCAGCCCGGACGCCTTCAGCGCCGCGCCGACGCCCGCCTCGTTGTAGTAGCCCGCCGCCGTGTCAATGTGTCGATACCCGACGGCCAGCGCCTCCTCGGTGACCTTTTGCGTCTCCTCGACGCTGACCCGGAAGGTTCCAAAGCCCAACTGGGGGATCTGGACGCCGTTGTTGAGTGCGATGAGAGGTTGAGTGCTCATGCGCCAACCCTAGTGGGCGGGCCGATTGTCGCGGCGACCAGCTAGCTGCTTGCAGCGGGGGTGCGGTACACCTTGAAGTTCGACGCCTGCGCGCGGGGCCGGACGACGAGGCGATCCACATTCACGTGCGGGGGACGGGACGCGACCCACGCGACCACCTCCGCGACATCCTCCGCAGTCAGCGGATCGGGAACGCCGTCGTAGACCGCATCGGCGCGCGCCTGATCCCCGCCAAAACGCGTCAGCGAGAACTCGGGGGTGTGCACCATGCCCGGGGAGATCTCACAGACCCGCACGGGGTGGCCGGACAGTTCCAGCCGCAAGGCCCCGGCCAGCATCCGTTCGCCAGCCTTGGCCGCGTTGTACCCGCCCCCACCCTCGTAGGCCGACTCGGCGGCCGTGGACGTGATGAACACGACCGTGCCCTCGCCCGCCTCCAGGGCTGGAAGGAGAGCCTTCGTCACGCGTGCCGTGCCGAGCACGTTCGTCTCATACATCTGCTCCCAGGCATCCAGGTCGGCTTCGGCGAGGGGCTCTTGGCCCAAGGCGCCGCCCGCGTTGTTGACCAGCAGCGTCAGGTGATCCCCGACGGCGTCGGCGAGTGCAGCGACATCGTCGGGCTTAGTGATGTCGCACGCGAGCGCCACGCCGTCGATCTGTGCGGCGAGCGCTTGGATGCGATCCAGGCGCCGGGCCGCACAGATGACGCGGTAGCCGTCCGCGGCCAAGGCGCGTGCCGTCGCCGCGCCGATGCCGCTGGACGCCCCCGTGACGACCGCGGTTGGGGTGGAAGGTGAGGTCATCTCGTCATCCTCTCAGTGGGTCAGGCGAACGTGGCCGACGCGGCGTTCAGCGTCGTGATCTCGTCGGGGGTCAGCGTGAGGGTGACGGCCGCGAGCAAGGCGGGAACCTGGGCGGCGTGCGATGCCGACGCGATCGGGGCGGTGACGCCACGAGCCAGAAGCCAGGCGAGCGCCACACTGGTCATCTCCGCGCCGCGAGCCTCCGCGATGGTGGCGAGGGCGTCAACCACGCTCAAACCGCCCGCGTCCAAGTACGACTTGGCGGCACCCGCGCGGGCCCCCACCAGATCCTCAGCGGTGCGGTACTTGCCGGAAAGGAATCCCGAGCCGAGCGTCGAATAGGGGAACGAGGCCAGCGCATAGTCGGCTACCAGCGGGGCGTCGTTCGTCTCGTAGTCGTGCCGCGACACCAGGCTGTAGCGGGTCTGGATGGCGGCGGGACGCGGCAGGCCCAGGGCATCCGCCGTCTTGATCCAGTCGCGCACCCGCTCGGGGGCGTAGTTGGACAGGCCGATCGCGGAGATGGTCCCGTCGGCAACCAAGCCACCGAAGGTGCGCACCTGTGACTCGATCGACACCTCGGCGTCGTCGCGATGGGCGTAGTAGAGATCGATGTGGTCGGTGCCCAGGCGCGCCAGTGAATCGCGGACCGAAGCCTTCACCGTCGCGTCCGCCAGGCCGATATGGCCCTCCAACTGGCCCGTCTTCGTGGCGACGACCACCTCGTCGCGGTTGCCACGGCTCGCCATCCAGGCGCCGATGATGCGCTCGGACTCGCCGCCGGAGTTCCCCGGTGCCCACGCCGAGTACACGTCGGCCGTGTCGACGAAGGAGCCACCGCCCGCGACGAAGGCGTCCAGCACCTCAAAGGAGGTGGCTTGATCCGCCGTCCAGCCGAAGGGGTTGCCGCCTAGGTTGAGCGGGAGAATCTCATGGTCGATGCCGTGAATGCGTGCCATAGCCCCACGTTAGGCGGCCTGGGGGACATTTCCAGCCCTCGACCGCCCTGTGTCACCACGGTTGCCTTGCCGGTGAGGGCGCGAGCCGGAGGGGCGCGGCCGGACTGGGTGCACAGGTGGGGTGATGGCGGGGGGGAGGCCCGGGGCCCTAGCCTGGGCGCCATGGCCGATGCAGCGATGCTTGAGGTTCCCGGGCCCCACGGGCCCCGCACCGTGAAGCTGTCCAGTCCTGACAAGGTGTTGTGGCCTGGCGCTGCCACTAGCCCCGCGGTAACGAAGGCCGATCTTGCCCGTTACCTCCTCGCCGTGGCCGAGCCCTTCCTCCACCTCAACGGGGACCGTCCCATGACCCTCCAGCGGTTCCCCGACGGCATCGACGGGGAGGAGTTCTTCAGTAAGCGCCCGCCTCGGGGCGCACCCAGCTACCTGCGCACCGTCACCTGCACCTATCCGTCGCGGCGGCGCCACGAGCAACTCGTCTTCCAAGAGCCCGCCGAGTTGGTGTGGGCCGCCCAGATGGGGACGCTGACCTTCCATCCCTGGCCGGTCCGCACGGCGAACCTCGACAACCCCGACGAACTGCGCATCGACCTGGACCCCCAACCCGGCCGCGACATCGTCGACGCGGTGACGGCCGCGCTGGCCCTGCGTGACCTGATGGCCGAGGTCGGGCTCGTCGCCTTCGCCAAGACGTCGGGCAACCGCGGCGTCCACGTGTACGCCCGCATCGCCCCCGAGCACGAGTTCGTGGACGTGCGCCACGGCGTCATCGGGATCGCGCGCGAACTCGAACGGCGGCTTCCCGACCTGGTCACGACGAGTTGGTGGAAGGAAGAGCGAGGCGCGAAGGTGTTCGTCGACTTCAACCAGGCCAACCGCGACCGCACGATCGCGGGGGCCTACTCCCCGCGTCCCCTGCCTGGAGCGCCCGTCTCCACACCACTGACCTGGGAGGAACTCCCCGGAACGCGTCCGGCGGATTGGACGATCCACACCGTCCCTGGCCTTCTGCAGGAGCGCGGGGACGCCTGGGCTGGGATCGACGCCCATGTCGGCCACCTGACGGGGGCCCTGGCGCTGTGGGAGGCCGACCTGGAACGCGGCCTGGGGGAACTCAACTATCCGCCCGACTACCCCAAGATGCCCGGCGAACCGCCCCGCGTCCCGCCCAGCCGCCGCAAGGCCGACCGTCCTGAGGCCGATTACCTGGCGCCGAAAGCGGAGCGGGACGCCGACTGGGGCATGCCCATCGTGCCGCCCTATGGCCCCATGCTGGCCAAGCTGGTCAAGGAGTTCCCGAGCGCCGATGTCCTCTTCGAACCCAAGTGGGACGGGTTCCGCAGCATCATCTGGCGGTCGGGGGACCGGGTGGAACTCGGCAGCCGGAACAGCCGCCCGCTGACCAGGTACTTCCCCGAACTGGTCGAGGCGGTCAAGGCCAGCTTCCCGGAGCGGGCGTGCATCGACGGCGAGATCATCATGGTTGATCCGCACACCGGCGATCGGCTCAACTTCGACCTGCTGCAGCAACGCATCCATCCTGCCGCCTCGCGGATCGCGAAACTGGCCCGCGAGGCCCCGGCGAGCTTCGTCGCCTTCGACCTGCTCGCCCTCGGCGAGGACAACTACGCCGAGCGTCCCTTCGCTGAGCGCCGTGCCGCCTTGGAGCAAGCCCTCGCGCACGCGCGCCCCCCGATCTACCTCACCCGGACCACCCGCGACCGCGAGTTGGCCCGGCAGTGGTTCACGCAGTTCGAGGGGGCGGGGCTGGATGGCGTCATCGCCAAGCCGGTGGACGCGGCCTATGCCGAAGACAAGCGCGTCATGTTCAAGATCAAGCACGAACGCACCGCCGACTGTGTGGTGGCCGGGTACCGGCTCTACCGCGATGAACCCGACGCGATCGGCTCGCTCCTGTTGGGGCTCTACACCCCGCAGGGGAACCTCAACTCGGTCGGCGTCATCGGGGCCTTCCCCCTGGCCCGGCGGCGCGAACTGTTCGCCGAACTGCAACCGCTCGTGACGACGCTGGAGGATCACCCCTGGTCGTGGGCGGCCCCGCAGGAGTCCTCGCCCGATAACCGGGATCGTTCCGCACCTCGGACGCCGACCGCTGCCGCCCACAGCCGCTGGAATGCGAAGAAGGATCTCTCCTTCACACCCCTGCGCCCCGAGCGCGTTGTCGAGGTGCGCTACGAGCACATGGAGGGGGAGCGGTTCCGGCACACCGCTCAGTTCTCGCGCTGGCGCCCGGACCGTACCCCGCAGTCGTGCACCTATGCCCAACTGGAGGAACCGGTCAGCTACGACCTCGACGACGTCTTGGGCACAGCCTGACCGCAGCCAGCCCTGTCGCTAGTCGATCGTCACCTTCATCGCGGAGCGGTGCCCCAAGACGTTGCGGAGCATCGTGATGAGCGTGGGATCGAGTTGCAGGGTGGAGATCTCGCGCAGGCGGCTGCGTTCCAGGGTCATGGCGTGGCCCGACGCCCACATCACCTTGGAGAGTTCGGTGAGCTGACCGTCGGTGATGAGGGCGGCCGAGCGGCCAGATTCAGCGTCGAAGAGGGTACGCAGCCGCTGCTTGGACGACGCGGGCCGCTCCGGCTTGTCGAGGTGGCTTGCCTCGCGCAGGGAACGCTGCGCTTTGTCGCTGATCCACAACTGTCCGTCGCGGTCGGCGAGCATCTGTTCCGTGACGGTGGTGGCGGCCGCTGGACGCCCGGTCACGACAGCCGCCTGCCTCATTCGCGCCAGCCGAGCGGGGTCGCCGAGGAGTTCGCCGAGCTTCCAGCCGATGGTGGTGTCGTAGTTGTTGCGCACGGCGGCCCCCTGTTCCAGCAGGTAGTCGCTGTTGCGCACTTCCTGACCCGGGATCGGGTTGATCAGCGCCATGGGGAGCCCCGCCGCCATGGCTTCGGAGGAGGACAACCCGCCGGGCTTACCGATGAACAGGGACGCGACGCGCATCAGGTCTGGCATCGCGGTGGTGTAGCCGAGCACGTGGAACCGGTCGGTGTCGTGGCGCACGAGGGCGTCCACGTCCTGCTTCAGGTCGGCGTTGTGGCCGCACACGACCACAGCCTGGAAGGGCTCGGTGCGGGCCTGCATCTGCTGCACGATACGCAGGGCGTAGGCCCCGCCCGCCGCCCCCGCAGAAATGAGGAGGATCGGGATCCCCTCGCGCAGACCGAACGTGGCCAGGACGGCCGCACGGTCGACCTGCTGCCCGAACTCGTAGCGCACGGGAATCCCGGAGGCGGTGAGTCGGTCCTCGGGGAACCCGGAGGAGATGAGGTACTGCCGGGATTCCTCGCGGGCCAGGAAGATCCGCGAGAACGTGTTGGTGAGCCACAGCCCCTGGACGTCGTAGTCGGTGGTGATGATCGCCAGGCGGGTGAACAGATCCCGAGAGGTCTGCAGATTGGCGACGATGCGGGCCGGGAGGAAGTGCGTGGCCAAGACGAGGTCGGGGGAGAACTCCTTGATCTTGGCGACCGTTTCGGTGGTGTTGATCTGGTCCCACCACGGGACGCGGCTGCCGAGCTGGAACGGGCTGTCAACCTGGTCGTAACCCCAGCCGACAAGCCACGGGGCGCGGGCGACCATCTCGAAGTAGCCGTCGTCGTACACGGCCCGATAGAACCCAGGCGTCGTGGTCAACACGTCGAGGGTGGTCACGGTGCTGACGTCAGGGCGGTTCGCGACGACGCGCTGCAGAGCCGCGGCAGCGCTGTTGTGCCCCGAGCCGACGCCAGCGCTGAGGATCATCACCTTGCGTTCCATCGGGCCAGCTTAACCAGCGGATGCCTGGCCGCGGACGACCCGGGGCCCGAGCGGTGCCCTCTGCGCGCGTATCGCCAAGGAGGGACGTCCCCGCGGGGCAGGCGTCAGCGATAAACTCGTGACCATGACGTACAAGCTGATCCTTCTGCGCCACGGCGAGAGCGAGTGGAACCAGAAGAACCTGTTCACCGGCTGGGTGGACGTCGACGTGAATGAGAAGGGCGCCGCCGAAGCCGTCCGGGCTGGCGAGCTGCTCAAGGAGCAGGGCCTGCTGCCCGAGAAGCTGCACACCTCGCTGCTGCGCCGCGCCATCCACACCGCCTACACCGCCCTCGACGTGGCTGATCGGCACTGGATCCCCGTGGAGCGCTCGTGGCGCCTCAACGAGCGTCACTACGGCGCTTTGCAGGGCCTCAACAAGTCCGAGACGCTGGAGAAGTACGGCGAGAAGCAGTTCATGGAGTGGCGTCGCAGCTACGACGTCCCGCCGCCCCCGCTGGACAAAGACGCCGAGTTCAGCCAGTGGAATGACCCCCGCTACGCCGACATTCCCGAGGACGAGCGTCCCCAGACCGAATGCCTCGCCGACGTCGTCGTGCGGATGCTTCCCTACTGGGAGAGCAACATCAAGCCCGACCTGGCCGCAGGCAAGACGGTCCTGGTGACGGCGCACGGCAACTCGCTGCGCGCGCTGGTCAAGCACCTCGACGAGATCAGCGACGCCGACATCGCCGGGCTGAACATCCCCACCGGCATCCCGCTGTTCTACGAACTCGACGAGAACTTCAAGCCTGTCACCAAGGGTGGCCGCTACCTCGACCCGGAGGCCGCGAAGGCGTCCATCGAGGCCGTGAAGAACCAGGGCAAGAAGAAGTAGTCCTCCTGGCCGCACACGTCACGAGGCCCCGCACCCGATAGTTGGGTGCGGGGCCTCGTTGCGCCGGGACGCGTCAGGCGATCGTCCAGTTCTCGCCTTCGGGCTGCATGCCGGTGACGATGTAGATGACGCGGCTGCCCATCAGCACCGCGTGGTCGGCGATGCGCTCGTAGTAGCGGCCCAGCAGGGCGCAGTCGACGGCCGCCTCGACGCCATGGTTCCAGTTCTCGTCCAACAGGAGACGGAACTGGTGGGTGCGGAGGTTGTCCACTTCCTCGTCGTCGTCGGCCATCTTCTCGGCGTCCAAAACGTTGCGATCACGCAGGGTGCGCCCGGCGATCTGCACCATCTCTTCGGCCAGGGTGGCCATGCGGCGGAAGTTCTGCTGCATGGGCTCCGGCACGGCGGGCTTCGGGTACCGCATGCGGGCGATCTTGGCGACGTGGGCAGCGAGATCGCCCATGCGAGCCAGATCCGCCACCATGCGCAGGGCGGCGACGATCGTCCGCAGTTCACCGGCGACGGGGGACTGCCGCGCCAGCAAGGTGAAGCAGCGCGACTCAAGATCGTCGTGCAATTGATCCAGGGTGGCGTCGGCGCCGATGACCTTCTCGGCGAGGGCCAGGTCGGCGTCCAGCAGGGAACGGGTGGCGTCCTCGACGGCCGTGCTGACCTTCTCGGTCATCGTGACGAGATCGTCGACGACCGACGACAGTTCCTCGTGGTAACTCGCGCGCATATTCGCTGCGTTCCTCTCCTTGGGCACTTCGTGGGACTGCATCGACCACCAACCCTACGTACGGTCGGAATCTTAAGCCCGCCACCAGGCCAACGCCGAGTGAACACTGCATGAACGCTCAACGGCGCTCGCGGCAGGCCCGCCGCAACCCCCCCAGAAGGCGAGGGGAGGCGTCCTATGATCGAGCCGTGACTCCCGCTATGGCCGCCGCGCTCGGCGTCGTGGTCGGGGCCGTGTTCGCCACGATCGCCACCCATGTCGCGATGCGTATCCGGCTGGCCGCGCCCCCGCCTGACCCCGGTCCCGAACGCCAACGCGTCCTGGACGCCCTGCGTGCGGGCGGCGTCCTGGTCGGCGATCAAGACGAAATCCTCGGCGCGAATACGGCGGCTGCTGACCTTGGCCTGGTCCGCGGGGACCGGGTGGCGATACCGGCCCTGCTGGAACTGGTTCGCGAGGTGCGTCGCGATGGGGAAACGGCCGCAGTCAACCTCGATCAGACGCGGTCAGGACGCACGGGGCAGCGCCTCGCCGTGCGTGTCGTGCGCCTCGATGATGGCGTCGTGCTCGTCGTGGCGGACGATCGGGCGGCCGCCCTGCGCGTGGAGGCTTCGGCGCGGGACTTCATGGCCAATGCCACCCACGAGTTGAAGACGCCGATCGGCGCGATCACTTTGCTGTCCGAGGCCGCCGAGCAGGCCGCCGACGATCCCGAGGCTGTGCGGCGCTTCACGGGCAAGATCCAGGGCGAGTCCGCGCGGTTGACGCAACTCGTCACCCAGATCGTCCAGTTGTCGCATGTGCAGGGCACCCAGTTGGCCACCCTGAGCATGGTCGACATTGACGAGGTGGTCGCCACAGCGTTGGATCGCAGCCGTCACCTGGCCGAGCAGCGCTCAGTGAGCCTCACCACGAGCGGGGCGCGCGGGCTCAGCATTCGCGGTAGCCGCGACCAGCTCATCACGGCGCTGGTCAACCTGCTGCACAACGCGATCCACTATTCCGACACCAAGGCGCGCGTGGTCGTCACCACGCGCCTGGTGCCCTCCCCGGACGGGGACAAGATCGCGATCGGCGTCTCCGACAACGGCATCGGGATCAGCGAAGAGGATCAGCGCAGGGTGTTCGAGCGGTTCTACCGCGTCGACTTCGCCCGCAGCCGACAGACGGGCGGCACGGGTTTGGGGCTGTCGATCGTGAACGAGATCGTGGAGGCGCACGGCGGTTCGATCACCTTGTGGAGTCGCGTCGGCAGCGGTTCCACGTTCACCATGGAGCTGCCCGCAGCCCCTGACCTGGAGGAGGACGCGTGAGCGTCGTTTTGATCGTCGAGGACGAAGAGAGCTACCGCGACGCGCTGGGCTTCATGCTGGAGCGTGAAGGCTTCGAGGTCATCTTGGCCTCCGATGGTGCCGAAGGGCTGGTGCAGTTCGAACGGCATGGAGCCGACATCGTCTTGCTCGACCTCATGATGCCGGGCCTGTCAGGCACCGAAGTGTGCCGACGCCTGCGGCAGCGCAGCACGGTTCCGATCATCATGGTGACCGCGCGCGACGCCGAGATCGACAAGGTCGTCGGGTTGGAGCTGGGCGCCGATGACTATGTCACCAAGCCGTTCAGCCACCGTGAGCTGGTGGCCCGCGTCCGGGCGGTCTTGCGCCGGGGGCACGACGTCGAGCTGGTGCCGGATGTGATTGAGGCCGCGGGCGTCCGCATGGACGTCGAACGGCACGAGGTCTGGGTCGACGGGCGCCCCGTCCGGCTGGCGTTGAAGGAGTTTGAGCTCCTGGAGATGCTGTTGCGTAACGCGGGCCGGGTGATGACGCGCGGGCAACTCATCGACCGCATCTGGGGTGCCGACTACGTCGGGGACACCAAGACGTTGGACGTCCATGTGAAGCGCCTGCGCGGCAAGATCGAGTCCGACCCCGCCAACCCGGCCCTGCTGCTGACCGTGCGCGGGCTGGGCTACAAGTTCGAAGGCTGAGCGCCAGCCCTTCCCCCTACGGCGTCGCCGTCGGGGTGGGAGCCGTGCCCCGATCCGTGGTGCTGGTCGGCAGGGTGTGCGTGGGGCTCGCCGTGGCCTCGCTACTCGGGGCGGGGGAGACCGTCGCATAGACCGGGTCCTTGGGGCTCAGCACGGGGGCCTGCACGACCTGCCGGTCACCGGAGGCGAACTCCAGGGCCACGGACGCGACCAGCCCCGGCCGCAGGTCGGGGCTCGACACGGTGAGGGTAGCGGTCGGGTTGGTCAAGACCACGAGCTGGTTCGAAGTCAGGGAGACGGGCAGCCCGCCACCGACCTTGAACGACGCCCCCGCAGCCCCGTCGAGCTTGATCGGATTGCCGGCGACGGAGACCAAAGCGGTGTTCTTGGGGGAGACGAGGGAGGCGGACAGGTAGCCGTGGCCTTCGTCGTCACTCACGACGACCAGGTTGCGCACCTTCACGTCGCCGATCTGGGTGTTGACACCCTCGGCCGGCGTGTAGGGCTGCAGCGTCTGAGCGTTGAAGCCGCAGCCGGACAACAGCAGGGCCGACGCGGCGGCTGCGATCATGACGTGCGCAGCCCTGCGCTTAGGGGTGCTCAGATGCATGGCGGAAGTCCTCCTGGTCGTGATCCACCTCGAATGGCCTCACCCTAACGAAACGCGTGCGTGGGGTGGTAGCTCGCATGGGTGCGCGGCGCGGTTCGTGACCGCAGCGCAACCGGTGTGGGCGCGCATCGCGGAGTTCGGTGGCGACAGTTTCGCGCGTCGGCTGGTCCCGGTCTGACTACGGTCGTAGTGTGTGTGCTGACCCTATTTGATGCGATAGTTCTGCGCAGATTCACATTCTTGCGAGATTGTCAAGGCACCCAACTCCACTCTGGCTAGAGGTTTCGATCTCGGGAGCCATGTACGACCGTGGTATGATGGATGTCGGGAAGGGGTCAACACTATGACTTTTGCAGTCGGAGAAACGGTCGTCTACCCGAATCATGGGACGGCTGTCATCGAAGACATCGAAGCCCGGACGATCAAGGGTGAGGAACGTCTCTACCTGGTCTTGCGGATCGTCGGGCAAACGGATCTCGTGGTGCGGGTTCCAGCCTGCAATCTCGATTTGGTCGGTGTGCGCGACGTCGTCGACGCCGATGGCCTCGAGCGGGTGTTTTCGGTGTTGCGTGCGCCGCACACGGAGGAGCCGACTAACTGGTCGCGCCGTTACAAGGCGAATCTGGAAAAGCTGCACTCGGGCAACGTCATGAAGGTGGCCGAGGTCGTTCGCGATCTGTGGCGGCGTGAGCGCGAGCGAGGCCTGTCTGCTGGTGAGAAGCGCATGCTGGCCAAGGCTCGCCAGATCCTCGTCTCAGAGTTGGCGCTCGCCGAGAAGGTCGAGGAAGACCGTGCGGAGGTCATGCTCGACGAGGTGCTCGCCTCCTAGATGAACAACCGATGAGTACAGACTTCATCGCCGAACCGGTCGTCGCCATCGTGGTGGCGGCCGGTTCCGGTTCCCGGCTGGGGGCCGCCGTGCCGAAAGCTCTCGTTCCGGTGGCGGGCGTCACGCTGTTGCGGCGGTCGCTCACGCAGTTGGCTGCGGGGGGCGTCCAGCAGGCCGTGGTCGTCGTCCCGGCCGAGACGGCCGAACTGTTCGATGCGGACCTTCTCGATGCGCCGTTGCCCGTGCAGCGCGTGGTGGGGGGTGCGCAACGCCAAGACTCCGTTGCCGCGGGGCTGGCGGTGTTGCCCGATGTGATCGCCGACGCGGAGGCGCTCGTCCTCATTCACGATGCGGCGCGGGCCTTCGTGCCGTCCGACGTCGTGGCGCGGGTGATCGACGCCGTCCGTTCCGGAGCCGACGCGGCCATCCCGGTGGTCCCTGTGGCCGACACGATCCGCGAGGTCGACGAGGCGGGCTCTCACGTCATCGACAGGACTCGCCTGCGTGGCGTCCAGACTCCGCAAGGGTTCCGGCGCTCGATCATCGAGGCAGCTCACGCCGTGCTGTCCGATACGGGTACCCCGGTCACCGACGACGCCGCAGCCGTGGAGTACACCGGCCACGAGGTCACCCTGGTGGCCGGTGATCGGCTGGCCTTCAAGGTCACCGAACCGCTGGATGTGGCGCTCGCGGTGGCGGTTGCGGGCGGAGCCGCGTGATGCGCATCGGCCTCGGCACGGACGTACACCGCCTCAGTGCGGAGGCCCCGATGCACTGCGCCGGACTGTTCTTCCCGCAGGAGCCCCAAGGGCTGGCGGGCCACTCCGACGGAGACGTTGCCGCCCACGCCATGTGCGATGCGCTGCTGTCGGCGGCGGGCCTGGGCGACTTGGGCAGCAACTACGGCACCAGCGACCCTGCGTGGGCCGGTGCCTCCGGGGTGTCCCTGCTGGAGGAGACGTCTCGCCGCGTGCGAGCCGCTGGGTTCACCCCCGGCAACGTGGCCGTCCAGATCATCGGCAACCGTCCGCGTATCGCGGCTCGGAGGGTCGAAGCCGAAGCGGTGCTCTCCCAGGCTGTGGGGGCCCCTGTGTCGGTGTCGGCAACGACGACCGATGGGCTGGGGCTGACCGGACGCGGCGAGGGCGTCGCGGCCATGGCGACGGCCCTGCTCTTCGAGGTCACCTGAGCAAAGGAACGGCCTCACCCGGTCCGCGGACCAGGTGAGGCCTGAGGCATCCTCCCTGCTCGGATCAGCGCACCTGATCCGGTGGGGCCGTGAACGTGTTGCACACGCCCAGTTGAGCATCCTCCAAGCCGCGCGTGAACCACGCCTGGCGCGCCTTGCCGGTGCCGTGACCACCGACGTAACCCTCCTTGCCGGAGAGCACGTCGTCACCGATGGTGTAGGTCACCTTCTTCAGGTTGGCCACGTCAGCCGACGTCAGTTTCTGGCTGCGCGCCACCGATTGCACGTACGCCCCGGCGAAACAATCGGCCTGGACCTCCACGCGCCGCGAGAGTTCCTGGGTGGCGGCCTTGGTGGTGGCGTCGGTTTCCAACGCGCGTTCGGACATCAAAATCGCTGTGCGCGCCTGGACGGCGTGCCCAAACTCGTGCGCCATGACAAGTTCCCCCGCATACCTGCCCTGAGCCGCCTCGCTGGAGAGGGAATCCAGCAATTCGTCGGAATAGTAGATGCGCTGATCGGCGGTGCAGTAGGCGGCGTTGACCGAGTCGAAATCGCCGCAGGCGGTCTTGATCGGGGACGTGTAGACGTACACGGGCGGACGCGGCAGCGTGAAACCGGACTTCTCCACAGGGTTGACCCACACCGTCATCAGGCAGCCCACCTGCTCGTTGAAGTGGGCTTCCTTCTCCTTGGGCGACATTTGCTGGAGCGGCTTCGTGTTGGACATCTTGCAGTTCGTGGGCACCGGCACCGTCTGCGAGTAGAGCGGGTTGTCGCTCACCAGTTGATGGGCCGCGTCCAGGTTCTTAGGCCCAGGGACGGGCGGGGGAGACTTGGAGACGGCCGGGGGAACGTAGTCCTCGTTTTGATAGACCGGCCCATTGGACTGACCGGGAGTCGGGCTCGCGCCGCCGCCGGGCCGGAAGCCTGAAACCAGAGGGCTGACCATGCTGATGACAAAGATGACCCCGACGACGGCCACGACGACCTTGACCAGCGTGCCGAAACCGCTGCGCTTGCGAGGCGGCGGCGGCCAGTTGCCACCCGGGGCCTGCCAGGATCCGGGGGCCTGCTGCCATGGGCCCGGAGAAGGCTGCTGCCAACCCTGATTCGGGGGTTGCTGCTGCCAGGGACCCCCGGGCGCGGGCCGTGGACCAGGGGTATAGTGAGCCCCGGGTCCGCTGGGCTGGCCTGCGGGGTTCGACCAGGGGCCGGGAGCTTGTGAGGGGCCCGGCACGTAGTGGTGCCCACCCCAACCGGCGTTGCCGCCCTGCCATGGGGGACGCCCCTGGGCCCAGTTTCCGCCGGACGGGGGCTGAGGCGGGGATCCCCACTGCTGCTGGCTCACACGGCACACCCTAGCGGGGGTGCTGTAGGTTCTCACCGTGCCGTTCACGCCATCGCGCCCTCTGCGCACCCTCGTGCTGTTCCTGGTCGCCGTCGCCACGCTCCTGGCGGGGCCCTTCGCGCGGCCCGCCTTCGCGGCTGCGCAGATCACCTCCTACACCGTGGCCGCCACCATTGCCGCCGATGGCGCTTTGCATGTCAAGGCGACCATCGCGCCGGACGCCGCAGGCGGCGATCTGGTGCAGCGCTTTGCGACCAGCGAGGAGACGACAGGCAACCGTTCCTACGCGTTCACCCTCTCGGATGTGCGCGCCACACGGGGTGGGGTAGACGCGGGGGCGTCGGTCGCGCAGCAGCCGGACGCCGCCGTGGTGACCATTCCGCTGACCAGCGCAGAGCCGGTCGTCTTGGAGTACACGGTGCGCGGCGCGGCCTTCGACAACGGGGACGGGACGACCGTGACGTGGCGGCTGTTGCAAGGGCTCAACCTCCCCGTGGAGACCTTCGAGGCCACCGTCAAGGCGCCCGCCCTGTTCACCATGATCGATTGCGCGGCGGGGTCGGCTACCTCCCCGGGAGCCTGCGGCTGGTACCGCGGTGGGACGCATGACGCTCCCGACCCGACCTTCCACGACGGCCCGCGCCGCGCCGGTGACGTGGTTCAGGTGACGTTGCGGTTCGCGGCGGGGTCGGTGTCACCGAACGCCGTGCTGACGCACCATTGGACGCTGGATCGCGCCCTTTCTTTGGCGCCCCTGCCCCTGGGCCTGGCGGCTTTGCTCGCCATCGGTGGCCTCTTGGGCCTGGTGTTCCTGTCGCGCCGGCTGCGCCGTGAGCCGTCTCCGGATCTGACTCCCACCATCGTGGGCACGTTCCGCCCGGTCGGTCCTGGCCGCAGCGAGTTCGAGGTGTCGGACGATGTGCGTCCTGGCCAGGTCGGCACCTTGATCGATGGCCGCGCCGACCCGGTGGATGTCACGGCGACGGTGGTCGATCTGGCGGTGCATGGCTCGCTGCTGATCCGGGAGCTTCCCCGTGGCCGGTTCGCCCAAGGCGATTGGGAACTGCACCTGCGTCACGACAACCCGCGCCCGCTGCGTCCCTTCGAGTCGACGCTGCTGGACGCGTTGCAGCCCCACGATGGTGCACCGGCTCGGGTGTCTGAGCTGGCGGGCCGTATTGGCGGCATCCTGCCCCGCCTGCAAGGGGAACTGTATGACGACGTGGTCGCCAGCGGCTGGTTCGCGCGGCGCCCCGACGTGCGCAAGAACGCTTTCGCGGTCGCGACCTGGGTGGGTCTCGGGGTTGCGGTCGTGGCCGCGGGCCTCCTGATCGCCTTCACCGAGTTCGGCCTGCTCGGGCTCGTCTTGGTCGCCTTGGCGGCCGGTTTCGGCTGGGTGATCCAGGACGTGCCTGCACGCACCCAGGCGGGGGTGAAGGTGTTGACGGGGCTCGACATCCTGCGCGGCCAACTGCTGACCCAGCCGACCGACGAAATACCGCCCGCCAAGGCCGAAGCGGAACTGTCGGAGGTGCTGCCCTACGCGATCGTTTTGGGCGGGCTGGGGCGCTGGCTGGACGGGTTGGCGGCCACGGATGACGATCCCGACCCCGACGAGACCGACCTGAGTTGGTATCACGGTCCTCAGGGCTGGCAGTTGTCCGATCTGCCGGAGTCGCTGCGCCACTTCATCACCACCGTTGAGGGACGCCTCCTCGAACGCTGATCCGTATGCACGAGGCCCCGCACCGTTCGCCGGTGCGGGGCCCTCGTGTCGTCAGAAACGCCTTACAGTTCCAGGCCGGGGTAGAGCGGGTTGGCGGCCAGCATTTCGGCCGAGGCGGCCTTGGTGCGGTCGGCGACGCCGTCGGCCAGGGTGTACTTCGCCTTGCCGGGCTTGCCCGTGGAGGCGGTCACCGGCGTCGTGTTGGCGAGCACATTGGCGATGAGTTCTGCGACTCGGTCGAACTCGGCGGCACCGAAGCCGCGCGCGGTCAGCGCGGGCGTCCCCACCCGGATGCCCGAGGTGTACCAGGCGCCGTTGGGGTCGCGGGGGATCGAGTTGCGGTTCGTGACGACCCCGGCGTCCAGGAGCGCCGATTCGGCCTGTCGCCCGGTCAGCTCGAAGGAGGACTCCACATCGAGCAGGACGAGGTGGTTGTCCGTCCCGCCCGTGACCAGGCGCACCCCGCGCCTGAGGAGACCCTCGGCCAGCGTTTGGGCGTTATCGGCCACCTGCTGCGCGTACGCCTGGAAGTCGGCGGTGCGAGCTTCGGCGAACGCGACGGCCTTGGCGGCCATCACGTGCGAGAGCGGGCCGCCCAGGACCATCGGGCACCCCTTGTCGATGAAGGGCGCGTATTCGGCGGTGGACAGCAGGAAGCCACCGCGCGGGCCACGCAGGCTCTTGTGCGTCGTGGACGCGACGACGTCGGCATACCCGACCGGGTTCTCCTCGCCGGTGAAGACCTTGCCTGCCACCAGGCCAGCGAAGTGAGCCATGTCGACGAACAGGGTGGCGCCCACCTCGTCGGCGATCGCGCGCATCTTCGCGAAGTTCACCCGGCGCGGGTAGGCGGAGTAGCCAGCCACCAGGATGAGGGGCTTGAACTCGCGAGCATCGGCCAAGAGTTGGTCGTAGTCGATGAGGCCGGTCTCCGGGTCGGTCCCGTAGGAGTGCTGGGAGAACATCTTGCCGGAGATGTTGTGGCGGAAGCCGTGGGTGAGGTGACCGCCCGCGTCCAGGCTCATGCCCATGACGCGCTGCTCGTTGAAGGTGCGGCGCAACTCTTCCCAGTCGGCTTCGGTGAGGTCGTTGACGTTCTTGGCGCCCAGCCGCTCCAGGGCGGGTGCCTCGATGCGCTTGTTCAAGATCGCCCAGTAGGCGACGAGGTTCGCGTCGATGCCCGAATGCGGCTGTACGTAGGCGTATTCGGCGCCGAACAGTTCACGGGCGTGCTCGGCGGCCACGGATTCCACGGTGTCCACGTTGCGACACCCGGCGTAGAACCGGTGACCGATCGTTCCTTCGGCGTACTTGTCGCTGAGCCAGTTGCCCATGGTGAGCAGGGTGGCGAGCGAGGCGTAGTTCTCGGACGCGATCAGCTTCAGCGAGGCCCGCTGGTCGGCCAGTTCGGCGCCGATGGCGTCACTGATCCGCGGCTCGACGCTGCTGATGATCGACAAGGCTTGGGTGTAAACGCTAGACGCGGTTGCGGCGTAGTCGGACACGAACATCTCCTGTGCAAGGTCGTCGGTGCCGACAATCTATCAACGCGGGTGCCTCAGCCCGGCGCGGCACTGCCCGGCGGACGGTCCTTCCTCGGCGCGAGCCAGGGGAGGGGCCGCTAGGTTGGGTGATAGTCCCCCAACCACACAACCAGAGGTGACCATGAACGAGACACCCCAGGACAGCATCCAACCCGACGACCAGCAACCGACCGGCGGTCACGAACCCCGCCCGCGCACCCCACCCGAATCCCGCCCGATGTCGGCACCGTCTTTACCTCCCCAAGGCAGGCCCTTCCGGCCCGAGACCCCCTTCCGGCGCGGCTTCGGCCTCGGGGCGGGGGCCGGATTCGGCGCAGGCCTCGCCATCATCGTGGCGAGCCTGGTGGCCAGCCTCCTCGGCGGCCTCGTCCTGATGGCTTTCGCCGCGACCGGTGCGACGCTGGCGGCGGGGAGCACCCCGCAGACCGAGCGACTGTCCACGATTTGGGGCAAGGAAACTGCGGCGAACAAGCTGCGTGCGATTCCCGTCACGGGCACCATCCAGACCTCCGGCGGTGACGGTCTGGGCCTGACCCAAGGCACGTTCGGCTACGAGGTGGCCGACGTGCTCGACTCGCTCACGGCCGACGATGCAGCCGGGGTGGTGTTGCTGATGAACACCCCGGGCGGCTCGATCTCCGGGTCGCGTGCCATGGCCGACGCCATCGACCGCTACCGGCAACGCACGGGCCACAAGGTGTTTGCGTATGTGGAGGAGATGTCGGCCTCCGGCGGCATGTACACCATGGCTGGTGCGGACGAGATCGTCGTCGATCACGGTGCCACCGTCGGCAGCATCGGCGTCGTCATGGGTCCGCTGCAGCGCTACCGCAACGTGACGGCGGCTGGCAGCGTCCTGGGTGGCGTCGTCGTGGCTGAACGCATCGACAGCGAGTACATCAGCGCAGGAACCGGCAAGACCGCCGGGGATCCGTACCGGGATCTGACGCCGGGCGAACGCCAAGAGCTCACGAACATCGCCACGGCCTTCTATGCCGATTTCGTCGACTTCGTGGCGGCCAAGCGGGGCATCGAGAAGTCGGTGATCGTCGACCAGTTGGGGGCCGGTTTGTTCGCGCCCGCCGACGCGCAGCGCTATGGCCTCATCGACGCGCAGATGGGGCGCGATGAGGCGTTGCGGCACTTCGCCGAGAAGGCAGGTGTCGATCCGAACAACACCCGGCTGGTGCAGTCGGCGGGCTCCTCGCTGCTGAACCAGTTGTTCGGCGCCGACGCGCGCCCCCTGGGGGTGTCACCGGCGGTGAAGCCCACCGGCGGTCAGCCCGCACGCGCGTCCGCGGCGATCTGCGCCACTTCGGTGAAGCCGGTCGCCCTTCACGGGGATCTCTCCGCGTTCTGCGGGTAACACCCTGAGGCTGGGTGCTGAGAGCACGCGGCGCAGGACGCATCGATGGCCGGTGCCTCGTGACGAGGCGCCGGCCATCGGCGTTTCCGGGCCCCGTAGCGCGTCGAGGCGCGTCAGGGGGCGGCGGCCACGCCGTGGGCGTGGCCTAGCGCGCGACGAAACCCAGCAGCGCGGAGGCGAGACAGGCAAGCCCCAGGATCAGTGCAGGGGCGTAGGGCTCCTTGCGCCGCACGTGGGTGGCCAGGGCCCCTGCCATCGTCGCGGCCAGGCACAAGGAGGCGATGGGCGTCAGGATGGGTGCCACGTTCAGCAGCCGCGGAACGATCAGGCCTACCGCGCCGAGCAGTTCGGCGACCCCGATCGCGCGGACCACGGCAGGGGTGTACTCCTCGACCCAGGTCATCCCCCGGGTCTTCAGCCGCTCGTACGGGGTCGCGATCTTCACGATCCCCGCCGCCGCGAACACGGCGGCCAACAGACCGTTGATGCTCCACAGTGCGATGATCATGCAGGCTCCCTCCGGGCCTTGAGGTTAGGCGTCCGCTCGGGCCGCCTCGATGGCGTACAACGCGATGGAAGCAGCCACGGACGCGTTGAGGCTCTCCACCGCGGAACTGATCGGGATGGATGCCAGCACGTCGCAGTTGTCGCGCACGAGGCGAGACAGGCCGTCGCCTTCGGAGCCGACGACCAGCAGCACGGGGCCGTCCACGCCGGGAATGTCGGCGATCGGGGTTTCCCCTTCGCCCGCAAGACCCACCACGACGAAGCCCGCGTCGGCGTACTCCTTGATGACCCGGTTGAGGTTCGTCGCCAAGGCGATCGGAACCCGCGCCGCAGCACCGGCTGACGTCTTCCACGAGGCAGCCGTCATGTGGGCCGAACGGCGCTCGGGCAAGATGATGCCCGCCGCGCCGAACGCAGCCGCCGAACGGATGATGGCGCCCAGGTTGCGCGGATCGGTGATCGAGTCGCATGCGACCACCAGCGGGGCCGTGTGGTCCAACGCCGCATCGAGCACGTCGCCGGGATGGGCGTATTCGAACTCGGGAAGCTGGAGCGCAACCCCCTGGTGGACGGCCCCCGCGGTCATGCGGTCGAGTTCGGAGCGGGACGCCTGCAACAGCGTCTGCCCCTGCTCGGCCGCGAGCCGCAGAATGTCGCTGACCCGTGAGTCGCGCTCAGCGCCCTCCATGAGGTAGCCGCGCCGCACGGGCAGGCCCGCCTGAAGCGCCTCCAAGACGGCGTTGCGTCCGATGACCCATTCCGCGCCCGGTGCCTTGCGCTGCTCGGTACGGACCCGCTGCTCGCCCGGAGGGGTCCGGCGCCCGCGCGGCTTGTTCCCCGAGATGGGCGACTCCTCAGGCCGGCGGTTGCGATAGGCCTTGTGGTAGGGGCGATCCTCGGCCTTCGGGGTGGGGCCGCGGCCCTCCAGACCCCGCTTGACGCGGCCGCCCGATCCGGCGGTGATCCCGGAGTTCCCAATGCCCTTGCCGCGCTTGCGGACGGCTCCCTTACGTTGACTGTTCCCGGCCATGATGATCAGGCCTTCCCGAGGCTCCAGCGAGCCCCATCCTTGGTGTCCTCAATGGTCAGGCCCGCGTCCTTAAGCGCGTCCCGAATGGCGTCGGCGGACGCCCAGTCCTTGCGTGCTCGCGCCTGCTCGCGCTGGCTGAGCACCGTTTGGACGAGGCGGTCGACCACGGGGGTGAGGTCGTCGGTGGATGCGGCGGACGCCCACTCCGGCGCGGCAGGATCCAACCCCAGGACGCCGAGCATGGCCGTCACGGACGCCAGCGCGGCGCCGACGGCGGGCAGATCGCCCCGGTCGAGCGCCTGGTTGCCTTCGCGCACCGTGTTGAACAGCACCGCCAGCGCCTGCGGGGTGCCGAGGTCGTCGTCCATGGCGGCGGCGAAGTCGGCAGGCACCTGCCCGAGGGGCTCGTCCCCTGCGAGTTCGACGGCCGAGAGCTTGGCTGCGGCACGGGCCAGGAAGGAGTCGACGCGCTCGAGTTGGGCTGCCGATTCGGCCAGCGACTCATCGGACAGTTCCACCGAGGAGCGGTAGTGCGGGCCTGCCAGGTAGAGCCGGATCGCACGCCCGCCGTAGCGGGCGACGGCCTCCAGCACGTCGGCGGTGTTCCCCAGCGACTTGCTCATCTTTTCGCCGGCCTGGGTCACCCACGCGTTATGGACCCAGAAGTTCGCGAACGGGCGACCCGCAGCGCGCGACTGGGCCAGTTCGTTCTCGTGATGGGGGAAGCGCAGATCGAGGCCGCCACCGTGAATGTCAAAGCTCGGGCCCAGGTACTTGCCCGCCATCGCGGAGCATTCGATGTGCCAGCCGGGGCGCCCCTTGCCCCAAGGCGAATCCCACGAAGCGGTGTCCGGTTCGCCGGGCTTGGTGCCCTTCCACAGCGCGAAGTCGCGTGGATCACGCTTGCCGCGTTCCTCGACGCCTTCCCCGGTGACCATCTCGTCGGCCTTCTGACCGGACAGTTCCCCATAGGAGGGCCAGCTGGCCACGTCGAAGTAGACGTCCCCGGACCCGTCGGGGGCGGCGTAGGCGTGCTGGTTGGCGATGAGGATCTCGATGAGCTCGATCATCTCCGGGATGTGGGCGGTGGCATGCGGCTCGTAGGTGGGCGCCTTGATCCCCAGGGCCCGATAGGCCTCGTGGAAGATCCGCTCGACGCGATAACCCAGCGCGTACCACGGCTCGCCCGACTCCTGGGCGAGCAGGAGGATCTTGTCGTCGATGTCGGTGATGTTCGAGATCAGCGTGACCTCATAGCCGGTGTGCTCCAGCCAGCGGCGCAAGACGTCAAAGTTGACCTCCTTGCGGACGTGACCCAGGTGCGGCGCCTTCTGAACCGTCGGGCCGCAGGCGTAAATCGACACGTGCCCCTCCACGAGGGGGACGAAGTCGCGCTTCATGCGGCTGGCGGTGTCATACAGGCGAAGGCTCACCTGGGCATCCTATCGAGGCGAGCCCGAAGGCAGGAGAAAGGCCGCTCAGCGTCCCGCTCGGCGCCGCAGCGCATCGATGTCCAGATGGTCGGGCAGCACCTCGGTTCCGGGGGCGTAGGCCTCGGCCTCCCAGGGATCCACGGGCATGTCCTGGTCGTCGACGAACCCCTGCGAAGGATCGAGCGGGTTGACCAACTGCCGCTGCTCGCCCAGCGGGCTGATCATCTCCGAGGAGATCACTTCGTCGGGCAGCGCTGACAGCACATCGCGGATGTACCCCTGCACCGCCTCGGTCAGCGGAACCTCGCGCCGTTCGCGCTGGGACTGGTACCAGCGGTAGTCGAGTACCTCGTGGAAGATCTGGGCCGGTTCACGCTTGCCCGCCAGGTCGGGCGGGATCGCCGTGACGACCGGCTCGAAGGCGTTCATCAGCCACTGGTGGGCTGCCACTGACTCCTCGGTGTGGCTGAGGTTGTTCTGGGCCCGGTAGGTGTCCAGGTCATTGAGGAGTCGCCGTGCCTGGTTCTCCTCGGTGTCCAGGCCCGTGAGCCGCAAGAGGCGTCGGCTGTGGTGGCCCGCATCCACCACCTTGGGCTGGATGCGGATCGTCTCGCCGGTAGGGGACGTCTGGATGTCGAGTTCGGCGACATCGAAGCCCAAGGTGTTGAGGCGGCGCACGCGTGACTCGATGCGCGACAACTCGCTCCCGGCGAACTCCTCCACGCCCGTGAGTTCCTGCCACAGGTCGTGGTAGCGGGTCTCGATCTGCTTGACCAGGGCCAGCGGATCGAGTTGCTCATCAAGCATGCGGCCCTCCTTCAGATCGGAGAACTCGCCAAAGAGGTTCACCACGGCGATGTCGAGATCGTGGAGGCGTTGCCCATCGGACAAGGTGTCGTGCAGTTCGCCAGTCTCCGCGTCCACCAGGTAGGCGGCGAACTCGCCCGCGTCCCGCCGGAACAAGATGTTCGACAGGGACACGTCGCCCCACAGAAACCCGGTCAGATGCAGGCGGGCCAACAAGACCACCATGGCGTCGATCAACCGTGAGACCGTCTCGCGTCGCACACCCGTGGAGAAAAGAGAGCGGTACGGCAAGGAGAACTGCAGGTGGCGGGTCAGCAGGATCGAATCCAGCGGCGAACCGTGCGCATCCACCCGGCCGGAGACGACGCCGGACGGTTCGACGGCTGGGGCCCGGAGGCGATTGAGATCGGTCAGCATCCGGTACTCGTGCATCGCCGAACCTTCGAGGACCTCCTTGGCGGCGAACACCTCCGAACCGACCTGAATGAACCGGACGACGTGGCGGGAAATACCGCGGGGGAGGGCCACCAAGACGTCGTTAGGCCACTGCTCGAGGGGAAGGTGCCACGGCAGCGGAATCAGGCGGGCGTCGGGCTGAGCCGCAAGGAAGCGAGGCACGGCCCTATTCAACCATCTACGCCCTCAGCGCACCGGGGGACGCGCAGGTCGGCTGGGCGGGGCGTCCTTCGCAGCCGGGCCCGAGCAGCACCACGGCCCCGCCGCGACGAGCGCGGGCGGGGCCGTGGTGGACGAACGCGAGGATCAGTCGCTGATCCGCTTGCTGGACGCGTTGGAGAACACGTGCAGCGAGTCGGGCGTCGGACGCAGGCGAACCGTCTGGTTCGGTGCGAGCGGGTGACGCGACTGCAGGCGGGCGACGATCTGCGGAGCGTTGAGCTTCTCCTCGTCCGACAGGCCCGCACGGGTGCCGTACAGGTAGGAGTCGGCGCCGAGTTCCTCGACCAGGGCGATCTCGACGGCGATGCCGTCGTTGCCTTCGGCCGGGACGAAGGTCTCCGGGCGAATGCCGAGCGTCAGATCCGACTCGCCGCTTGTCTTGGCGAGCACCTCACGGGCCACCGGGACGACGTAGTCGCCGACCTGGACGCCACCCTCGACGATCTTGCCGGGGATGAGGTTCATGGCCGGGGAGCCGATGAAGCCTGCGACGAACAGGTTGTCGGGACGGTCGTACAGCGCCAGCGGAGAATCCACCTGCTGCAGGACGCCGTCCTTCATGACCGCGACGCGGTCACCCATCGTCATGGCCTCGATCTGGTCGTGGGTCACGTAGACGGTGGTGACGCCCAGGCGGGACTGCAGTGCGGCGATCTGGGTACGGGTCGACACGCGGAGCTTCGCGTCCAGGTTGGACAACGGCTCATCCATCAAGAAGACCTGCGGCTGGCGGACGATGGCGCGGCCCATGGCGACGCGCTGGCGCTGGCCACCGGAGAGGGCCTTCGGCTTGCGGGAGAGGAAGTCTTCGAGGCCCAGCAGCTTGGCGGCCTCCAGGACGCGCTTCTCGCGCTCCTCCTTCGGCACGTTCTGCATCTTCAACGCGAAGCCCATGTTGTCCGCAACCGTCATGTGCGGGTACAGGGCGTAGTTCTGGAACACCATCGCGATGTCGCGGTCCTTCGGGGGAAGGTCGGTGACGTCGCGGTCGCCGATGGTGATGGACCCTGCGTTGACCTCTTCGAGGCCAGCGAGCATGCGCAGGGAGGTGGACTTGCCACAGCCGGAGGGGCCGACGAGAACCATGAACTCGCCATCGCCGATTTCCAAGTTGAGCTTGTCAACGGCGGGGTGATCGGCACCCGGGTACACACGGGTGGCGTCCTTAAACGAAACAGCGGCCATCGCCGCACTCCTTTCCACGGGCAGGTACGTGCCCGACGATCCTTGGTGGAACCGACCGCACCTTCACGGTCTAGCGCCATCTAAGCACGTCCGGTGACACTGCGGCGACTTCGCAGCGAAGCTCTCGAGGTGCTGTCCGGAGGCTGTTTTGGTCAGGCCAATCGGGTAGTGTGGCCGGGTATTGTGCGCCCGTGAGCGAACAGCCCGATCCCGCCCTGCCGGACGCCTCTTCCGGAGACGATCCGGCTGGGGAGGAGTGGTGGCAGGCCGAAGGTATGCCGTGGAAGCACAAGCCCGGACGCGCCGACATCATCTGCTTGAGCGCCATCAGCGTGGCGGCGATCTACGGGCTGGTCATGCTTCCCTTGCGTCCGGTGATGCTGGGGCTGGCGCCGCACCTGCTGGGCTCGCTCGGCTACCGCACGGGGTTGGTGCTCGTGGGGGCCTTAGCTGCGGTGGGCGACCACTGGTGGCCTCTGGTGTTGGTGTTCGGTGCGCTGATGAGCATGAAGTTCGACTGGATCTACTGGTGGGCAGGGCGCCTGTGGGGCCGTTCGATCCTCGACGTGTGGGTCTACGGCAAGTCGCCGCGCACGCAGCGCCGTTACGAACGGGCCTGGGGGTGGGCGCGCCGCTACGAATCGTTGGCGATCTTCGTGACGTTCCTCCCGATCCCCATCCCTGCGGCCGTCGTCTACGCGGCGTTGGGCGCAGCCGGAACAAGCCTGCGCAAGTTCCTCAGCGTTGCGTTCGCCAGTGCGCTGGTGACGTCGGCCGGCTACATGGCGCTGGGCTACTGGATCGGCGAACCGGCCGTGGCCGCCGTCGACACCTATGGCAAGTACCTGTGGTACGTCTCGATCGCAATCCTGGTCGGCATGCTGGCGGTCTACTTCTACCGCGAGCGGCAACGTGCTGCCGCGGAGAAGACGGGCGCAGCCCGCGCCGACCAGGACTGAACGGCGCCGGGGCGGTGGGTCAGGCGCGAGCTAGGAGCGCGACCAGGAAGCCCGAGCCAGGGGAGTAGGGGCGCAGATCCCAGGTGCCAAAGGCGTCCTGGACGGCCAGCCCGGACGCCGCCGCATCCGCGAAGAAGTCGTCGAAGGCGTAACCGCGACCGGCGCCAAAGCCGACCACGGCGCGACCCTCGGGGGCGAGCCAGGAGGCGAAGGACGCCAGGACGGGCCGTCGCGTATCGGGATGGAGGAAGCCCATCACGTTACCGGCGCACAAGATGACGTCGAACGGCTGCGGCACGTCGGCGGGCAACGTGACATCGGCGAGGTCGCCCACCAGGTAGCGCGGCCCCGGGAAGTCCTGCTGTGCGGCGTCGATCAGAATCGGGTCCAGATCGACCCCGACGACCGTGTGGCCACGCTCGTGGAGATACCCGGCGTGACGCCCCGGGCCGCACCCTGCGTCCAGGATGGTTGATCCGCGCGCGGCCAAGGCGTCCACGAGCCGCGCTTCGCCGACCAGGTCGGCCCCGGCCGCGGCCATGTCGCGGAAACGCTGGACGTACCAGGCCGAATGCTGCGGGTTCGCGGCGGTCGCCTCGGCCCACTTGCTCCGGGGGGTGCCGGTGGCGGCGCGGCCCACCGCGCCGAGCGGGTTGATGGGGCCGAGCTTGGAGGGATCCACGAGCCTCCGACAGGAATCGAACCCGCGACCGTCCGCTTACAAGGCGGGTGCTCTACCAACTGAGCTACGGAGGCTTGGCCGCAGGGGCCGTGCCCATTGTGCCGTATCCGCTCGCCGATCGTCACGGCGGCGTCGGTATGAGGCGGAGTCCCGACCACCATTCGGTGCAGTGCCGGATGCCGCCGATGACGCGACGGGAGTAGCGTCCCGGAGGTGGACTGGATTGTTCTGCTGGGCTCCGGTGTCTTGGAGGCAGTATGGGCGACCGCGTTGGGCGCGTCGGCAGGCCTGCGACGCCCCCTCCCGACGGTCGTGTTCGTGCTCGCTTTGCTCGCCAGCCTGTACGGGCTGTCGCTGGCCATGATGACCATCCCCGTCGGGACGGCCTACGCCGTGTGGACCGCCACCGGCGCGACACTGACCGTCGTGTGGGGATTGATCCAGGGCACTGAACCTGCGACCTGGCGACGCATCGGGCTGTTGTTCGGCATCGTCGCCTGCGTCGTCGGCCTGAAGCTGGTGAGCTGACATGGCCTGGATCGTGCTGGTGGTGGCGGGCCTGCTGGAAGCGGTGTGGGCAACGGCGCTGTCGGCGTCCGCCGGGCTGACCCAACCCGTGCCCAGTGCGGTGTTTGCCGTGGCAACCGTGCTCAGCGTCGTGGGCCTGGGGTGGTCCATGCGGCACATTCCCACCGCTACCGCCTACGCGATCTGGACGGGGATCGGCGCGGTGGTCACCGTCGTCTACGCGGCGGCGACGGGTGCCGAACATCTGACGGCGCTCCGGGGATTGTTCCTGGTGGGGATCATCGGTTGCGTCGTCGGGCTGAAGAAGACATCCGATGATGAACAGCAGGCGGTCGCCGAGGAACTCGTGGAGGAGCCGATGGACGTCGACTGACGCCGACGCCCGACAGGACGCCTCAGTGGCCGGTCGTCTGCTTACGCGGGATCAGGTGCATCACGGCGACGACGACGGCACCGACCGCGAGCCCGACCAGGAAGGAGAAGAACGTGTTGGTCAGCCAGCCCAGGAAGCCGCCGAACGCGCCAGTGGCGTGCGCGACGCCCTCCTCGAGGTGGTGCACGAACCCGTAGGGGGCTTGCCAGCCCAACTCGGCCACCCCGACCAGCAGGATGTGCCCGCCGACCCACAGCATGGCGATCATCCCGACATTCGACAGCACCGCCAACACGGTGGGCATGGCCTTCACCAGGCCCTCCCCGAAGCGAGCCCGGAATCCCTCGCCTCGCGCGAGCGCCAACCCGATGTCATCCATCTTCACGATCAACGCGACGACCCCATAGACGCCCACGGTGATGAGTAGGCCGACGATCACCAAGATGAAGGCCCGCCAGCCGAGCGGCTCGTGAGTGACCTCGTTGAGGGCGATCACCATGATCTCGGCCGACAAGATGAAGTCGGTCCTGATAGCGCTGGCCGTCATCACCTTCTCGTGATCGGTTCCTGACGTGGCGACGGGATCGTCGGTGACGACCGGGGTGTGGCCAGAAACCTTCTCCCAGAGCTTCTCGGCACCCTCATAGCTGAGGTACACCCCGCCCACCATGAGCAGCGGCGTCAGCAGCCAGGGCAGGAACTCACTGAGCAGCAGGATCGCGGGCAGGATGAAGATCAGCTTGTTGCGCAGAGAACCCACCGCGATGTTCTTGATCATGGGTAGTTCGCGGGAGGGGCTGAAGCCGGTGACGTAGCGGGGGGTCACCGCAGCGTCATCGATCACGACCCCCGAGGCCTTCGCGCTGGCCCGGCCTGCCGCTGCGGCGACGTCATCCACGGACGCCGCAGCGGCCTTCGCCAAGGCCGCAATGTCGTCGAGCAAGGCGGCGAGACCACCACTCATGGATCCATCCTCATCTCGGGGTTGCGTCAAGCCGACAAAGCGGGTTGCGGGGCCTCAGGACAGGCCAGGGGAAGCCAGGAACGCCTGGCCGTCGCCGCGTGCGGACACCTCGACGTCCTCGGCGGACAGGAAAGCGGAGTCGCCTTGGTGGAGGTCTACGACGCTTTGAGGGCAGCGCAAGGTGAGGGAACCGCGCGTGACGAAGATGATGCGGGCCTGGGCCCGCTTTGGCAGCGCTACCTCGCGCCCGGGCGTGGCCTCGATGCGGTTGACCTCGAACTCCAGCGCGGGGGTGTGGTAGGTCCACAGTCCGGGGGAGGTCTCTTCCGGGGTCCGGATCGTCGGACGGCCCCAGGAGAAGTCGACCACCGTCACCAGTTCGTCGACGGCGATGTGCTTGGAGGTGAGGCCTCCGCGCAGCACGTTGTCGCTGCTCGCCATGACTTCGATGCCGGTGCCGCGAAGATGGGCATGCATCCGCCCGGCCGGGACGTACAGTGCTTGGCCGGGCTCCAGGACCACCCGGTTCATCAGCAGGGCCGCCATGATGCCCGGATCGCCGGGGAAGACGTCGTCCAGTTCAAGCGCCGTCCGGGCGAACTCGCCCAGTTCCCCGTCGGCTTCACGGTGATCGACCGCCGCAGCCAAGACCGCATCCACGGCCTGGCGACGCTCGTCATCCAGGGACAGCACTTGGAGGAAGACCTCTTGCAAGGCGGCCTCGCCCCCGCGCGAGCGCAGCGGCGCGATGAGGCGTTCGACGTCGGGGCCTGCTGAGAGTTCGCTGAACAGCCGCGCCGTCTCTGCGGGCTCACGGAACCCGGCCAGCGTGTGGAACTCGTCCAAGGCGACCAGGATCTCGGGCTTGGGCCAGGTGTCCTTGTAGGTCCGCTGCGGGGAATCGCGTGGGATCCCCGCGGCCTCCTCAGCCGCGAACCCTGCCTGCGCCTGCTCCCTGTTGGGGTGAGCCTGCAGCGACAAGGCGTGGCGGGCCGAGAGCACCTTCATGAGGAAGGGGAGGTGCGGCCCGAAGGCGGCAAGGCTCTGATCGCCCAGGAGCGTGGGGTGCTGGGCGATGGCCGCGTCCAACGTCGTGCCGTCCAAAGCCGAGGGTGCCAGCGGGTGAGCGCCGAGCCAGAACTCGGCCAACGGGCGGCCATCGGGTTGCGTGCCGAGCAGCGAGTGAACAGCCTCGAAGGTGCCCCAGGGGTAATGGATCATCGTTCCCTGTAGCTGTTCCATCGGGAGCGCCTCCAAGCGTCGGTCAACGTCGTCGTGTCTCCCCCCATTAGACCCGGCGCCCTCCGGGCGGGCAACCCCGCCGCCCCAGGAGCGAATGACACCGCTGTGATTCGCGCGTAAACTTGGCCCCATGTCCGATGCCAATCCGATGATCGCTTCGTCCGGCCTGAGCGAGATCGATGAGCGCCTCTTGGATTTTGAGGCGTCGTGGTGGTCGGCGACAGACAACAAGGAGGCCGCGATCCTGGAGCGCTTCGGCCTCTCCTCCCCGCGCTATTACCAGCAACTCAACGCCCTGATCGACCGGCCCGAGGCCCTGGCGTACGCGCCGATGCTGGTCAAGCGTCTGCGTCGTCAGCGGCAGCGTCGCCAAGAGCAGCGCTCGGCCCGTCACCTCGGGGCCCACTCGGTCATCTGAGGCTCGCCGCGAGAACCTCGCCGCGATGGTGCGTGCCGGGCGGGATGGCGACGCGTGCGACGGTGGCCTCATCCGGTCAAAAACGGGCCGTGAATCGGCCCACAATGAGGAGGCGGATCGTTTGCACTCGGCCATGTCGAGTGCTAAACATGGTGTTAGCACTCTCTGGTCGAGAGTGCCACACGTTCGGTCCGGTGAGGCCTGCCGATCAGGCCGTCCGTCGCGGGCACCGTCCGGACGCTCATAGCTGACATCCGAAAGGGTTGCCGCAGTGGCAAAGCTGATTGAATTCAACGTTGACGCGCGCCGCGGCCTCGAGCGGGGAATGAACATCCTCGCCGACGCGGTCAAGGTGACGCTGGGCCCCAAGGGCCGCAACGTCGTCCTGGAGAAGAAGTGGGGAGCCCCCACCATCACCAACGATGGCGTGTCCATCGCCAAGGACATCGAACTCGATGATCCGTTCGAGAAGATCGGCGCCGAGCTGGTCAAGGAAGTCGCCAAGAAGACCGACGATGTCGCAGGCGACGGCACCACCACCGCCACCGTCATCGCGCAGGCGATGGTCCGCGAGGGCCTCCGCAACGTGACGGCTGGCGCGAACCCGATCGAGCTGAAGCGTGGCATCGACAAGGCCGTGAAGGCCATCGCCGCCGAGCTCGCCAAGAACTCCACCCCGGTCGACACCAAGGAGCAGATCGCGGCCACCGCGTCCATCTCCGCGGCCGACGCCACCGTGGGCGACATCATCGCCGAGGCGATGGACAAGGTCGGTAAGGAAGGTGTGATCACCGTCGAGGAGAGCAACACCTTCGGGCTCGACCTCGAGCTCACCGAGGGCATGCGCTTCGACAAGGGCTACATCTCCCCGTACTTCGTGACCGATACCGAGCGCATGGAGGCCGTCCTGGAGGACCCCTACGTGCTGATCGTGAACAGCAAGGTCAGCAACCTCAAGGATCTGCTGCCCGTGCTGGAGAAGGTCATGCAGAGCGGTAAGCCGCTCCTGGTCATCGCCGAGGACGTCGACGGGGAGGCCCTGGCTGGCCTCATCGTCAACAAGATCCGGGGCACCTTCAAGTCGGTCGCCGTCAAGGCCCCCGGCTTCGGCGATCGCCGCAAGGCGATGCTGGGTGACATCGGCATCCTGACCGGCGGCCAGGTCATCTCCGAGGAGGTCGGCCTCAAGCTCGACCAGGTCACCCTGGAAATGCTGGGCCGCGCGCGCTCCGTGCTCGTCACCAAGGACGAGACCACGATCGTCGACGGCGCCGGTGACAGCGAGCAGATCAAGGGCCGCGTGGCTCAGATCCGCCGCGAGATCGAGAACTCCGACTCCGACTACGACCGCGAGAAGCTCCAAGAGCGCCTCGCGAAGCTGGCCGGTGGCGTCGCCGTCATCAAGGTCGGTGCAGCCACCGAAGTCGAGCTCAAGGAGCGCAAGCACCGCATCGAGGACGCCGTACGCAACGCGAAGGCGGCCGTCGAAGAGGGCATCGTCCCCGGCGGCGGCGTCGCGCTGATCCAGGCTGCTGCCGCAGCCAAGGGCAGCATCGCGAACCTGTCCGACGATGAGGCCATCGGCGCGCAGATCGTCTTCACGGCCTCGTCGGCCCCGCTGAAGCAGATCGCGGAGAACGCGGGCCTGGAAGGCGGCGTCGTGGCGGAGAAGGTCGCTGGCCTGCCGGCTGGCGAGGGTCTCAACGCGGCTACCGGCGAGTACGTCGACATGCTCAAGGCCGGGATCCCCGATCCCGCGAAGGTGACGCGTTCGGCGCTGCAGAACGCGGCGTCCATCGCAGGCCTGTTCCTGACGACGGAGGCCGTCATCGCCGACAAGCCGGAGAAGGCGCCCGCCGCGCCCGCCGGTGGCGACGAGGGCATGGGTGGCATGGGCTTCTGAGCCCAGTCCTCCTGGCTTGACGCGGGGCGTCCCACTTCGGTGGGGCGCCCCGCGTCGCATCTAGACGACGGAGCGTGGCGCGGCGTTCCCGCGTGGCGCGGCGTTCCCGCGTGGCGCGGCGCCGCTCACCGCGTCGTCGGCCATGATGACGCCATGAGCGCGCTCCTGGAGGTCCGCGTCCTGTCCGCACAGGACGCCGCCCCTGCCGAGGCTGGCGGGGCGGATCGGCTCGAGGTCGTGGGCGTCCTTGACGATGGGGCGCTGTCGCCCGAGCCGCGACTGGTGGCGCAGATTCGCTCGCGCACGTCACTGCATCTCCGCCCGGTCGTGCGGCTGCGTCCGGGGTACTCCACCGACGGCGGGGAGGCGACGCGGTTGCGAGGCCTGATCTCCGCCTATCTCGACGCCGGGGCGGACGGGGTCACTCTCGGTTTCGTCAACGGCCTGGGCGCTGTCGACGTGGAGGTCGTATCGGCACTGCTGGATGGGGTCGTGTGCCCGTGGACCTTCTCGCGAGCCTTCGACGCGGTGCTGGACGTCCCCGCGGCCTGGCGAGCGGTGATGAGTCTTCCTGGCCTCGACGGGGTCCGCACGGCGGGGTCCGCCCGTGATCTCGAGCATGGCCTAGACGATCTGCTGGCCGTGCTGCGCGACGAACCGGCCCGGGCCCGTTTGGTGGTCGCCGACGGTGCCCTCCTGCCGGATCAGGTGCCTTGGCTCGCCCGGGCGGGCGTGCGCCAGTTCCACCTGGAGGGTCAGGTCAGGCCCGGCGGATCAGCGCGCGCCTACGTGGACGAGTCGCTGGTGCGGTCCTGGCGCCTGTTGGTGGACGCCCAGGCCGCGAGCGCTGCCCGCCACCGCGGCTAGCGCGCAGCGGGGGTGCCTTCGGTGCCCGACGCATCGCCGGAGGCCGAGGCGGCGTCGGGGCCCTGTTCGACGCCTGGGGCCGGGGCGCTCTCGGGACCCGGTTCGATGTGGACGACCGTGGTGGTGCCGGGGAGCGCCTCATCGACGACCTCCTCGATGCGGTCAGCCAGCTTGTGGCTGCGCGACACGGACCAATCACCGGGGACGACGACCGTGGTCTGGACGAACCGCTGACGCCCCGACTCCCGGGTGAGGATCTGGGTGACGTCGACGTTGGTATCGGTCACGACATCGAGGGCCTCATGAATGAGCGCGACCTCCTCATCGGGAAGTGCGGCGTCCAGCAACCCGACGACGGAGCGGCGGATGAGCTTGCCGCCGGTCCACAAGATGTTGATCCCGACCAGCAACGCGATCAGCGGGTCGATCCACTGCCACCCGGTCAGGAACAACAGCACGATGCCCGCGATGACGCCGACGGTCGTCCAGACGTCGGTGATCAGGTGCTTTCCGTCCGCCTCCAGCGTGATGGAGCGGTTCTGCCGCCCCTTGCGGATGAGGATCAGCCCGACCACGAGGTTGATGACGGTTGCGAGGCTGGCCAGAATCAGGCCCCAGCCGATCTCCTCGACGGGTTCGGGGACGATGAACCGGCGGATCGAGGTGATGATGATGCTGGCGGCGGCGACGAAAATGAGGGCGCCCTCGACCAGGCTCGACATGTATTCGGCCTTGCCGTGACCGAAATCATGATTGTGGTCGGCGGGCTTGCCGGACACCGCGAGCGCCCACAGCGCGACGAACGCGGCGACGAGGTTGACCGTAGACTCCAAGGCGTCCGACAGCAACCCGACCGAGCCCGTCATCAGCGCGGCGGAGCCTTTGATGCCCACGGTTAGGACGGCCGCTGCGATCGACAGCAGGATGAACTTCATCAAGAAGCGCGTCGAGACGGGGGAGTCCGGCTGTGCCGTGTCCATGAGGGTTCCTTCCAAGCGAAAAAGCGGCCCTAGTCTACGGACCGATCGCGACGGTGGACTCCTCGACCCAACCCACGTCACCTGGCCAGCGCTCCGGATCGTTCCCGCAGGACGCCAGCGTGGCCAACTGCTGAGGCCAGATCGGCTCGGGGACGTCGGCCAAGGAGGCCAGGGGAATCCAGGCGTGCCCCGCCAGGGTCACCTGCTCCTCGGCCGTGTGGCCGGAGGTGTCGAGCGTGAACTGGGGGACGCGCAGCAGATAGAAGGTTTCTGTCTGCTCGCAGATCTGATCGGAGTAACCGTGCGCGGCCACGCGGCGCATGAGGGGGCCGACCAGATCCTCGGCGCGCGCGTGGAACCCCGTCTCCTCGGCGAGTTCCCGCAACGCCGTCTCGATCTCGGTTTCCCCGGGATCCATTCCGCCGCCAGGGGTGACCCACCAGCGGGAGCCGGGAACCCCAGGATCGGTGTCGGCGAACAGCAGGACCGCTGTTCCATCGGTGACCACGACGCGCACTCCGCGCCGCGTCTTGCGCGGCCGATCAGCCGGGGCGATCGGGGTGAACGTGCGTGACCGAAACGGTTCGGCAGTCATGGCATCTCTTCGGGTGGTTCGCGATTGCGCAGAGCCTGCCCCATGAGCAGGGGCGTCGTCAGGAAGAGGGCGAAGTCCGCCAGGCGAGCCCAGGGCTGTGCGTATCCGGGGAGCGAGAACAGATCAAACCCCCCGGTCTCGGCGGCCATGGAAAACAGGGAGATGGCGAGCACGATCACCGCGATGACCAGGAACGTCCGTTGGATGGGCGCGCGGCGATAGCGGATACGGGTGGACAGGGCCCAGGCGACAAGGAACAGCGGCGCGGACAGTGGTGTGATGAGGGCGCCCAACGCCAGCGCGATCATGACCCCGGGGGTCGCGGCCTTCAGCATCTGCTGCAGTGTGACCTGGCTGTACTGGCGTTGCTGCGCCTGCCAGGGGGCACCTCCAGGCTGACCGGGAGCAACGCCGGGGCCGTTGACGCTGGGCAGGGGAGCATAGGGGCCACGCTGTTCCGGCAGTGCCGCGGGTGAGGCCGGCGCCGATACGGGGCCGGGCGGCCACGCCTGGGGGGGCGGCCATGACGGGGACGGTGTAGGCGGTGGCCACGACGATCCGGTCGCCGCGACGGGGGAGGCTGCGGACGGGAAGGGCTCCTCGGGCCGTCGAGTGGGCTCGGCCGGATTCTCGACGCCGCCCAGCGGGTTGGCCGCGACGTCGAAGGCCGTCCGCGGATCCCGCGTATCCGGCGGCGGTGGGATGAGTCGCGCGAGGTCGGGCGCCGAGGGCGCCACGTAGGTCGGGGCAGGCGTTGCCGGGGCGACAGCTGTGAGCGCTGCCGTGTGGGGCGCCTCGGCCTGGCTGAGCGGTGCAGCCATCGGAGCGACGAACGCGCCGGGCCGCTCGTGGGGCGCGTACTCGGGCCCATCGGTCCAATCGGCCACGTCATCCACCTCCTCAGGTCGCCGTCCCACCATACCTGGAGGGCTCAGGCGGGCTCCGCCGCACCTTGTCTGGTCGGGTACGCTGGAGCGGTCTATCCAATGACTGTTCAGGAGTGTGTGACATGCCTTCCGGGCGCGTGCGGTTCTTCGATGCCGACAAGGGGTTCGGCTTCATCGCCAAGGACGATGGCGGCGACGAGGTGTACGTCCATTCTTCAGCCCTGCCCGAAAACGTCGCGACCCTGAAGAAGGGTCAGCGCGTCGAGTTCGGCCTCATCGAAGGCCGTCGCGGCGAGCAGGCCATCTCCTTGCGTCTGTTGGAGGCCCCCGTCTCGCTGTCGAAGGCGACGCGGAAATCCCCCGAACAGATGGCTGTCATCGTCGAGGATCTGATCAAGATGCTGGACGCGCTGGGTGGGAGCTACCGCCGCCACCGTCACCCGGACGCCAAGCAGGCGTCCAACACTGCGCACGTGCTCCGGGCCGTCGCCGACGAATTGGAGCTGTGAGTGGCGCTTAAGGCACCCGAATTGGACGAGGCCTGCGCTGAGGCCATCGACCTCGCACGTCAGGCGGCCGAAGCGCGTGCCGACGTTGCGGGCGTGGGCGAGCATCTGGGCGTCCAGGTGGAAGGCACCCGCGTCGCGACGCATTACTTCGCCGTCGAGCACCCCGGCTACCCCGGCTGGCGCTGGGCGGTCACGGTGGTCCGCGCCGCCCGCGCGAAGGTGGTGACCGTCTCCGAGGTGGTGATGCTGCCGGGCGAGGGGTCGCTGCTGGCTCCCACCTGGGTGCCATGGGCCGAGCGTATCGAGGCCGGTGACGTCACTCCTGGCGTCCTCCTGCCGACGGCCGACAACGACCCCCGGGTCGAGGCCGGGTTCACCGGTGGCGACACGGCGCGTGACGCCGATCCGGCGCAGTGGCAGGCGACGCGCGCCGTCGTTGCCGAGTTGGGGCTTGGTCGCGAGCGCGTCATGAGCGCCTATGGGCGTGACGAAGCTGCTGAACGGTGGATCGCGGGCGACGGTGGTCCCAACAACGCCATGACCAAGCAAGCTCCCGGCCAGTGCGTCGATTGCGCGTACTGGGTTCGGCTCTCGGGTTCGCTGGGCCGGGCCTTCGGCGCCTGCGCCAACGAGTTCTCTCCCAGCGACGCGCACATCGTCTCGGTCGACCACGGCTGCGGCGCCCACTCCGACGTCGTGGAGGCGCACCGGGGTGTGGATTTGCCGCGTCCGGTGTGGGACACGATCTCCGTCGACGACCTGCTCTTCGACTGAGTCTTCGGTACGGCACCCGGGAGGGGCGCGGAGCATAGCCGTGTGACGACCGCGTGACGGGCGGCGACGGCGAGACAAGGGGGAGCGTCCCTGCTTCTACCCTTAAGATTCCCGGCATGTCCTCCAGCACTTCGGCGCCCGTCGGCGCGCCACAAACCGGCCTTGATGGCTGGTTCGGAATCACCAAGCGTGGGTCGAGCGTCGGGCAGGAGGTGCGCGGTGGCCTCGTGACGTTCTTCACGATGGCGTACATCATCGCCCTCAACCCGCTGATCATCGGCACCACGCCCGACAAGACAGGCAACCTCATCAGCGGGCTGCCCGCGACGGACGCCAACATTCCGATCACGATCGCGATGGTGGCTGCGGCGACCTCGTTGGTCGCGGGCGTCATGACCATCATCATGGGTGTCGTCGGCCGCTTCCCGCTCGGCCTGGCGACCGGCCTGGGCCTGAACGCGATGCTGGCCTACGTCATCGCCCCGCAGGTCACCTGGCCGCAGGCGATGGGCCTGGTCGTGTGGGAGGGCATCTTCATCCTCATCTTGGTGCTGACCGGTTTCCGGGATGCGGTCTTCCGCGCCGTGCCGCGTCCGCTGCGGACCGGCATCGCCGTCGGCATCGGCCTGTTCATCACGCTCGTGGGCCTGGCGGACGCGGGCATCGTGCGCACCGGCAGCGGGACGCCGCTGCAGTTGGGCATCGGCGGCTCGCTCATCGGCTGGCCGATGGCCATCTTCGTGATCGGGCTGTTCCTGCTGGTCATGCTGTACATTCGCCGCGTCCGCGGGGCCATGCTGATCGCCATCGTTGGCATGACGGTGCTTGCCGTCATCGTCGAATCGGTGTTCCACGTCCCGGCCAAGAGCGCCGACTTCCCGGCCGGGTGGGCTCTGAACGTTCCTGAAGTTGGCCCCGGCGGGCTGTTCAGCCTCCCCGACCTGTCCTTGATCGGACGCGTCGACATGCTGGGGGCCTTCTCCGGAAGCGCTACCGCGACCATCGCGATGATCATGACCGTGTTCGCACTGCTGCTGGCCGACTTCTTCGACACGATGGGCACCATCGTCGCCGTCGGCGCCGAAGGCGATCTCCTCACCGAGGACGGCAACCCCGAGCGCATCCGGGAGATCTTCGTGGTGGACTCGCTGGCCGCCATCGCCGGTGGTCTGGGTTCGGTGTCCTCGAACACCTCCTACATCGAGTCCGCGGCGGGTGTCGGTGAAGGCGCTCGTACCGGGTTGGCGTCCGTCGTGACCGGCCTGGCCTTCCTGGTCAGCTTGTTCCTGGCGCCGCTGGTCAAGCTGGTGCCGTCCGAGGCGGCTGCCCCGGCGCTCGTCTTCGTCGGTTTCTTGATGCTCAGCCAGATCATTCACGTCGACTGGAGCGATCCTGAAGAGGGCTTCCCCGCATTCATCACGATGATCGCGATGCCGTTCTCCTACTCGATCACCACCGGTATCGGCGCTGGCTTCTTGTTCTGGGTGGCCATCAAGACCGCCCGCGGCAAGTTCAAGGACATCCATCCGCTGATGTGGGTCATCTCGGCCGCGTTCATCATCTACTTCGGCCAGGGGGCCATCAACGCGCTGCTGGCGTGATTCTTTCCTTCGAGCGGCCGGGTCATCTCCTCACGATGACCCGGCCCTCGTGCGTTCTAGGCGCGGTAGACGGCGACGAGGTCGGGTTGCTGACGCCCCTGCTCGCGTGCCTGCTGCGTCCACTGCGGGAACCCCTGCAGCCACTCGACGATGGGTGCTGCGAGGTCGTGATGTTCGGGCGTCAGCGCCGGGAGGGCTGCTTGCCAATGGGACGCCATCGCGATGGCCTGGGCGCCCCTCGCATAGCCGAGGGTCTGACCGGGTAGTGGTTTGAGGGGGAGCCCGATGGCTCGACGGAACACACTGCGCAGCCCGAGGTCGGCGGGGACGCCGTGGGCGGCCAGGTCGAAATCGATGCTGTCCAGGGGGCCTCGGTCGACGGAGACCTCGAGGTGGCTCCAGCCATGATCGGCCAGCCATGCTCCCACCAGGGCCCACGCTGCGGACAGGCGCTCGGGGGGAACGTCACGACCATGGCCGACCGCATCGATGTCGATACCGGTGGGGATCCCCGGGTAGACCACTGGGGCATCGGCGGCCCGCCGCGAGAAGGGGCCCAGTTTGCTCAACAGGCCTCCGCGGGGCGGGGGTGCAGGCCAGACGCGCTCGGCCACATCACGCAGTTCGGCGAGGCTGGCGTCGCTTCCGCTAAACACCTCGCGCACGTCGTCAATCGCTACCGCGATGAGGCTCACGTTGCCCATACCCGGAGCTTACTCATGCGGCCTCCCGATGGTGAGCCTGGCGCCCCGGATACACTGGCCAGCGTGAGACTGAGGGCCCAGAACCGGATCGTCACCGGCGCACTTCTCCTGTTGCTGCTCTTGGTTGTGGCAGGCGCCCTGTGGTCGGCGCCTCCGGCCCGAGCCGAGGAGCCGCTGCGGTTGGCCGCGTCGTCGCAACCGTTGGGGATGGCGACCGATCATGCACGCGGCAGATATTGGGTGCTGGACAAGTCCAGCGGACGCCTCACCCTGACGGCCATCAAGCCGGACGGCACCGTCGAAGGGACGATGAACTCCCGCGACAACCTGACTAATGCGCAGGCGCTCGCCTTCGACTCGGGGGAGGCCTACGTCGGCGACATCGGTGGGAAGCGAGCTCAGGTCACCGTCTATCAGGTCACCGAGCCCTGGCCCGGGACGGAGATCCTCAAAGCCATTGCCTACCCGTTGACCTACCCCGATGGCAGCCACGACGCCGCCGCGATCCTGGTCGATGGTTCCCATCGCATCTCGGTGGTCACCAAGGGCCCCAACCCCGGCATTTACCAAGCTGTCCCCACGCCGTCGCGTGACACCCCCAGCCCCCTCACGAGGGTGGCGAATGCTCCCGACGGGGTGACCGACGCGGTCGTGCTGCAGGACGGACGCCTGGTGCTGCGCACGGCGACGACCATCTACGCACTGGACGCCACCAGCTACGCCACCTTGGGTCAGGCTGACATTGGGGTTACGGAGCGCGGCCAGTCGATCACAGAGTCGATCACGGCCGGTCAGGTGCTGACTGCTGCGGGGCCCTCCGGTGTGGTGACATCCCTGGCCGTTCCCGGCCCAGCCCCGGCCACCCCGCAGAATCCCGCGACGCGGTCGGCGAACCCGCAGACCCAGGCGACCACGGATCCTGCCGAAAACCGCACGTTCGCTCAGACGGGGACCACCACGTCGGTGGCGATCGCCGCCGGGTTGGCCGCAGTCGCAGGCCTGGTCGTCGTGCTGCGCCGCCGCTGAGTCTCGCGGCCGGGGCGCCGGCCCCGCCACGAGACGTCAGGCGACGGTGCGCTCCAGCACCCAGTCAATGCATGCGGTGAGGGCCTCCACGTCGGACGGCTCCACGGCGGGGAACATGCCGATGCGCAACTGGTTACGACCCAGCTTGCGGTAGGGCTCCACGTCCACGATGTTGTTGGCGCGCAAGGTTGCCGCCAGCGCGGCGGCGTCCACCGATGCGTCGAAGTCGATCGTCCCGACGACCGGCGAGCGGTACGGCTCGGACACGAAGGGGCTGGCGAGCGGGTGGGCATCCGCCCACGCGTACAGGTGCGACGCGGACGCGTGGGTGCGGCGCTCGGCGTACGCCAGCCCGCCCGAGGCCAGTAACCAGTCGAGTTGCTCGGCCATGAGGAACAAGGTGGCCAGGGCTGGGGTGTTGAGTGTCTGATCCGCGCGGCTGTTCGTCACCGCCAACTGGAGGTTCAGCGAGTCGGGGATCCACCGCTCCTGCGTGAGGCGTGCGCTGCGCTCGATCGCGGCAGGGGAGAGGAGCGCGCACCACAGGCCACCATCGGAGGAGAACCCCTTCTGGGGCGCGAAGTAGTAGGCGTCCACGTCAGCCAGATCGACGGGCATCGCTCCGGCCGAACTAGTGGCGTCGATCAGCGTCAACGCTTGCGGGTCCGACCCGGGGATGCGGTGGATCGGGGCGGCGGCGCCGGTCGCCGTCTCGTTGTGCGCCCAGGCGTACACGTCGGCGTCCGCAACGCGAGGGAGAATGACGGATCCGGGCGCAACCTCGGCGACGGTCGGCTCGTCCAGCCACGGCGTCCGGGCGATGGCGCTGGCGAACTTGCTGGTGAACTCGCCGAACACGCTCACGGAGGCACGCTGCTGGATCAGGCAGAAGGAGGCCACGTCCCAAAACTGCGTCGAACCACCGTTGCCGAGAACGACCTCGTAGCCCTCTGGCGCGTCATACAGGCTGGCCAGCCCGGTACGGATCCGCCGCACCACCTCACGCACGGGCGCCTGACGATGGGAGGTTCCCATCCAGGTGGCGCCGCGGGTGGCCAGCGCGGTCAGCGCGGCGGGGCGCACTTTGGAGGGGCCGCAGCCGAATCGGCCGTCGACAGGGAGCAGATCGGTGGGAATCGTCAAGGACACGCCCCCATTCTCCCATCGTCGGGGCCACCTCGGCGTGAGCGCCCATGGCGGCTAGGGTAGGCGCGTACAGCGTCGCTATGAGCGGGAGGGGATCGGCGTGAGTGACCTCATCGATACGACAGAGATGTATTTGCGCACGGTCTACGACCTGGAAGAGGAGGGTGTGACGCCCCTTCGTGCCCGCATCGCTGAGCGCCTGGGCCAAAGCGGTCCGACGGTGAGCCAGACCGTGCAGCGCATGGAACGCGACGGGCTGCTGCACGTGGCCGACGACCGCCACATTCAGCTCACCGAAGCCGGTCGGGCCAAGGCCACCAGCGTCATCCGCAAGCACCGGTTGGCCGAAGTGCTCCTGACTCAGGTGATCGGGCTGCCGCTCGATCTGGTGCATGACGAGGCCTGCCGGTGGGAGCACGTGATCTCCGACGAGGTAGCCACCCGACTCGACGCCATCCTGCACAACCCCAGCGTGTCGCCGTACGGGAACCCGATCCCGGCGGCGGGCGTCCTGGGGCCACAACTCCCCGCCGAACCCGTCGTGCAGCCGCTGGCACACGTCCTGCCCGAGGAAGGCCCGTGCCACGTCACCGTCGCGCGCCTCACCGAAGCCGTCCAGGCGATGCCCACCGTCCTGAGCGTGCTGGACGAGGTGGGGGTCCATCCAGGCGTCGGTCTTACCGCGGAGAACGTCGATGGTGAACTCAAGCTCACCATCGAGGGTCATGAGGCGTTCCTCACCCCCGACGTGGCCCACCACCTGTTCGTGACAGCCCCGGTCGCGGCGTAGGCGTCCCCCGCACCACGATGAAGCGCGGCTTCGACTGGGAGGCCTACCTGGACCGCGTCCATCGGGACCGGCCCGCGCTGTCGGAGGCCGTGGTGCGGCGGCTGCAATCGGGCGGTGCATCGCCCTATCACTGGCTGGCTCGTGCTGTGTCGCCGCGTGCAGCCACAGTGCTCGATGTTGCCTGCGGCACGGGGGCAATGTCGCGTGAACTCGTCGCCCCCGGGCGGCGCGTCATCGGGGTGGACGTGTCGGTGGCTCGCCTCGACGTGGCCGCTCAGCGTGCCGAGGGCCCTTTCGTGTGTGCGGATGCACGCCAACTCCCTCTGCCCGACGACAGCGTCGACGCGGTGGTGAGCGTCCTAGGGCCCGTCGTGATCCAGCCTGCCGCCGATCTTTTCGCGGAGGTGGCCCGCGTCCTGCGTCCGGGTGGGATCTTCGCGTTCATTGCGCCGACGATCCTGCTGGCGCGGCCGCACGAACTCGTCCGATCGTTGCAGTTGGTGGCGCACCTGCGCGCGCGCCCCCGATTCCCTGGCCCCACCGAGGTCACCGGCTATGTGGAGGCGCTGGAGGGCACCGGTCTGCGGAAGGTCGAGGACGCTCGCGAGCGGTATCACGTCGAGATTGCGGACCGCGGGCAGGCGCGGGAGATCATCGATGCGCTCTACGTGCCGGGATCCTCACCGCGCCGCACCCAGGCTGCTGCGGACTGGCTCACCTCGCGCGTCGAGCGGCGGGGGCCGGTGCGCATGTCGATCGGTATGCGGCGGTTCGTCGTGTTGAAACAGTTGCACGCGAACCCCGCCGGGAATGACTCACCCGAGAACGGTGTTGAGGCAGGGTAACCAACGAAAGGAGCCGAGCGTGGCCACCGTCGAGTTGACGACCGAGAATTTCGCTTCGACCATCGAGGGCAACGACACGTTGTTCATCGACTTCTGGGCGGCCTGGTGCGGTCCGTGCCGCATGTTCGCGCCCGTTTTTGACGCCGCGTCGGAGAAGTACACCGATGTGACGTTCGCCAAGCTGGACACCGAGGCCCAAGGCGAGATCGCCGCAGCTTTGGAGATCCAGTCGATCCCGACCCTGATGGCGTTCCGTGGCGGCGTTTTGGTCTACCGCGAGGCGGGCGCGATGAACGCGTCGGGGTTCGATCAACTCGTTGATGCCGTGAAGGCCCTCGACCTCGAAGAGGTCCGGGCGCAGGCCAAGGAGGCGCAGGAGCGCCACGACGCCGAGCACGCACAGGCGTCCGAGAACTGATCTGTTGTCGCCGCGGTGGTCATCCACCGCGGCGACTCCTGTTGTTCACTTTTTCTCTCACCGCGAAGGAGAGCCATGTCGGTGCAGTTTGGTCTGGACACATTCGGGGACGTGACACTCGACGACGAAGGGCGTCGCGTGTCGCAGGCTCAGGTCATCCGCGATGTCGTCGAGGAGGGCGTGTGGGCTGACCAGCTTGGACTGGACGCCTTTTCGGTGGGGGAACACCACCGGCCCGACTTTGCTGTGAGCGCTCCCGACACGGTGCTGGCTGGGCTGGCGACTTGCACCCAGCAGATCAAGCTCGGGTCGGCGGTCGTTGTGTTGAGTTCGGATGACCCCATCCGGGTCTATGAGCGTTTCGCGACCGTCGATGCCCTGAGCGGGGGGCGTGCCGAGCCCGTGTTGGGCCGGGGGTCTTTCATCGAGTCGTTCCCGCTGTACGGGTTCGACCTGGCCGACTACGAGACCTTGTTTGAGGAGAAGCTCGCCGTCTTCGCGGAACTCCTCAAGGAGCAGCCCGTCACGTGGTCGGGTAACTACCGGACGCCTATGGCCGACGTTGACGTGTTCCCCAAGACAGAGGGCGGCCGCATGAACGCGTGGGTGGCCGTCGGCGGCTCGCCGCAGTCGGTCGTCCGCGCCGCCCACTACGGGTTTGGGTTGCAGTTGGCGATCATCGGCGGTCCGGCCGGCCAGTTCAAGCCGTTCGTGGATCTGTACCATCGCGCGTTGAATGAGTTTGGACAGCGGACGGACCTGCCCGTGGCGGTCCACAGTCCCGGGCACATTGCCGATACCGACGACCTTGCTGCCGAGCAGTTGTTCCCGCACTTCAAGGACAACCGCGATCGGATTGGCCAGGAGCGTGGCTGGGGCGCGGTGGGCCGCGACGAGTTCGAGAACGAGATTGAGCATGGCGCTCTCTACGTCGGCTCCCCGGAGACGGTCGCGGCGAAGATCGCGGCCACGATCAAGCAGTTGGGCGTCCAGCGCTTCGACCTGAAGTACGCCAACGGTCCCATGCCACACTCCCAGTTGATGCGCTCGATCGAGTTGTACGCCACCCGCGTCGTCCCGCTCGTGCGCGACATGCTGGGCTGACGCAGGGGCACGTCACCCCTGGTCGCGATTGGAGACCGGCCCGGGGCGGCGCTAGCCTTGCCGGGCCGGGCCCCATAGCTCAGGGGATAGAGCAGAGGTTTCCTAAACCTTGTGTCGGAGGTTCGAATCCTCCTGGGGCCGCCACCACGATCCCTCGCACCCCGCTGTTGCCGTCTGGCAGGATCAGCGGTGTGGAGAACGGTCGAGACTATGGAGCCGACATGCTGGCGGCACTAGAGGTGAAGCTCGCGTCGGGCGACATCACGCAGGCGCAGCACGACGCCGAGCGCGTCCGGGTTATTGAAGCGATCCGCCAGGGAGCCACCGTCTGCGTCTCGCCTCTGCGGCGAGGCATCATGATCCTGTGCTCGGCGATCCTCATCCTTGCGGGCTTGGTGTTTGCTTTCCTGACACAGACGATCTTCGGGGTTGCGTTGGGGGCCGCGCTCGTCTGGGCCGGCGTCTTCGGGATCCGCCACGCTGCTCGTTAGCCCTTCACCCCTGGAGGAGGATCGAAGACACCAAGAGGTGGATCGATCCCAGTTGAAGACTTAAGAGTTATCAGCGCTACGCCGGGTGTCACATATGTGGGTGACACCCGCCCCTCCTCGGGGGATGTATAGTTATCGAACGAGAGCGACGCCAGGTCGATGTTGTCTCCTGGGGGTGGGTAGACGGCTTCTAAGCCCTTCGACCGGCGTCGCTCTCCCTTTGCGTTCACGAGGGATTTTGACCGCCCCCTGGTCGGGCTTCGCCCGCCGCTGCATGGGGGCCGTGTTGCGCGGCGGACGAACCCCACGGCGATCGCAGCGGGCGCATCGCTAGATGTACTGACCGGGGACGTTGATCAATCGTGAGAAGGGCGGCTGGCCTCCGCAGGCGGTGTGTGGTCGGTGCTGGTTGTACTCGTGGAGCCAGTCTGGGAGGGCATCGCGGCGTTCGTTCTCGCTCGTGTAGCAGCGCGCATACGCCCAGCCGTCGGCCATGGTGCGGTGGAATCGCTCGACCTTGCCGTTGGTCTGTGGGCGGTATGGCCGCGTTCGCTTCGGAGTGATCGATAGAGCCTCGCACGTGTCTCGCCACAGGTGAGAACGGTACGCACCACCGTTATCGGACAAGATGCGCTCAATAGCGACCCCTCGGTCGGCGAACCACTCGACCGCTCGATGCAGGACTCCGACGGCGGTGACAGCGGATTCGTCGTTGTGAACCTCGGTGTAGGCGACGCGCGAGTGGTCATCGATGATGGTGTGCACGAACGCATACCCGAGCTTGGGGTTGCGCCACTTGTTCTTCGGCTTGCCGGGAGTGACGGCACGATTCCTCGATCCTTGACGTCGCCCGACGTATCGCCAGCCCCCACCGTCGGGGATGTTCCCGAGCTTCTTGACGTCCACGTGCACGAGCGAGCCAGGGTGGTCGTGTTCGTATCGGCGGATCGGCTCGCCGGTGGCACGGTCGACGTAGGAAAGTCGATTCATGCGCGCGGTCGTAAGGATGCGGTGGACCGTGGCCGGGGCGATGCCGAGTCGGGCTGCGAGTTGAACAGGCCCTTCCCTCAGGCGCATTCGTAGGCTCACGCACCGTTTTGTCGTCTTCTTGCTCGTCTTGTTCGGCGAAGACTTCGGCCGTGACGACCGGTCCTGCATCGGCTCGCCAGCAAGGTAGCGGTCGACCCACCGCTTCACGGTCGGCCACGACACCTGGAAGCGGGCAGCGACTTCGCTGATCGGCCATCCTTCCTCGATGACGAGGCGTGCGACTCGTAGACGATGACGTGGGGTCAGCGCGGCATTGCGATGACTCAAAGTGCCTCCTGAGATAGATCGGTGGCCGGCCGCGTTTGCGACCGGCTACCGGATGATGGAGTTGGAGTAGAGATCTCTACTCGGCGCCTTGCGCTGCATGGAAGGTGAGTGCTGGCTCGAGCCAGGACTCGAGCCCAGGTCCCTGGAGTGCGGCCTGCTCGACGCAGATCCAGCCGTCGCCCATGGGGCGGTCTGCGCCCATGAGCGCAGGGTGAGCACCAGGGCGGGCGAGTAGGTCTTCCGCGTCAGTGGGGTCGATGCGTAGCAGGAGTGTCCCTTCCCGACGAGCGGCGACGACCATCCGGTCCTCGACCATGAACGACACTCCCCCGAACATCGACACCTCACGAGGGTTGCGAGCTCTTAGCGCGTTACGAACTCGCTCGACCAGGTCCTTCTGTGCTGTCATCGTCCACCCTTCTCGATGTACTCGGGGCCGCTGTAGTGAAGGTTCAAGGACGCGATGCGTCCGCCGTCGAAGGTGAAGAACTCCGCGAAGGTCATGGGACCGCCGGGCATGGTCGCCGTGTAGAGCACGGCGGAGCCGTTAGGGCCGTGCACGTCGTGGATGATCTCGATCTGCTTGACCGTCGCAATGAAACCGGCAACCCCGACCAGGAAGCCATCGGTGGCGTCGGGGAGGTGTCCAGCGAGGGAGCCCGTGAAGTCGAGGTGGTCACCCAGCAGAGGCCGTAGGTCAGCCCCATCCTGGTAACTGTCGATGCCGGACTCGAGGATCCGGTAGTAGTCCTTGAGGGTCTGAGGTGAGGCAGAAGACAGGGTGGCGGGCATGGCTCTCCTTGGTGTGAGAATGGTGCTTGATACTTTCAAGCAGGCACTTGATAAAGTCAAGGGGGTTCAGGTGAAGTCCTACGGACAGCTCTGCTCGATCGCTCGCGCCCTGGATGTCGTCGGTGATCGGTGGACTCTCCTGATCGTGCGTGAGCTGCTGATCGGGGGCGCATTGCGCTTTGGCGAAGTCCAGCGCGGCCTGCCTGGCATCGCGACGAACCTGCTCACCCAGCGTCTGCGGGACCTCGAGACCAACGGTGTCGTCGCCCGCGAGCCCGCCCCAGGAACCCCGGGCACGCCAACGTATCGGCTTACCGAGCGTGGCCGGGCCCTGGACGGAGTGCTGCGCGAGCTTCTGAAGTGGGGTGCACCGACGGTTCCAGACGCGCCGAGTGATGCGATCTTCCAGATGCACTGGCTCAGCCAACCGGCACGCTTCCTCCTCGCGGATCACAGACCGGACGAGCCACCGATCGTGATCCGGTTCGGCACCTTCGACGACGGCTTCGACCTCACCGCCGCCGACGGGACCATCACGGTGGACCCTTGCCAGCGCGATGTCAGCCCCCTGGCGGGTGTTACAGGCCCCGGGCCGGTACTGGTTGCCCTCCTACAAGGCGCAATGCCTCTGCCCGCCGCTATCGCGCAGGGCGTGGATGTCACCGGCGATGCCGCGGCCCTGACGCGAGTTCTACCAGCGCCGCAAGCGTCGACTAACGTCCCCGGTCAGTACAGCTAGAGTCAAGGCCATGACCTCCGGACTTGAGCGGGCACGCCAGAAGATGGCTGCCGCCGGCGCGACTGACGCCGCCATCGACGTCTTCTCTCACTACTACGAGCAACTCGGAGCCTCGGGCGGTGGGTACATCCGCGAAGACTCCATCGAGCCGCTCACCGATCCGCCTCGACTCGCGTCGGTGGACATCGACCCGGACGTGGCGCGGGACGCGCTCGCCCGCACCGCTCTCATTAAGCTCAACGGTGGCCTGGGAACCTCGATGGGCTTGGACGGGCCCAAGACGTTGCTTCCAGTGCGCGGAAGCAAGACCTTTCTCGATATCCTCGTCGCTCAGGTGCTGCGCGCCCGCGAGCGCTACGAAGCCCGGCTTCCGTTGATCTTCATGAACAGCTTCCGCACCCGGCAGGCGACCTTGGATCATCTGGAGCGCTACGACGACCTGGCCGTCGGCGATCTCCCCATCGACTTCCTGCAAGGGTTCGAGCCGAAGCTGACCAAGGACACCCTGGAGCCCATCGAGTGGCCCGCCGAGCCTGAACTCGAATGGTGCCCGCCCGGGCACGGCGACATCTATACCGCCCTCGTCGGAACCGGGCTGCTCGAACGTCTCATCGACGCCGGATTCCGCTACGCCTCCATCGCCAACGGCGACAACCTGGGTGCGGGACCCAACGCCACCCTGGCCGGCTGGTTCGCCCAATCCGGCGCACCCTATGCCGCCGAGGTGTGCCCCCGGACCCCCAATGACCGCAAGGGGGGACACCTCGCGATCCGCAAGAGCGACGGTCGCCTCATCCTGCGCGACACCGCCCAGACTGCGCCCGAAGAGATGGACTTCTTCACCGACGAATATCGTCACCCCTACTTCCACGCCAACAACGTGTGGGTCGACCTGGAGGCGCTCAGCAGGCTCATGGTCGAGCGGCACAACGTCCTTGGCCTCCCGTTGATCCGCAACGAAAAGCATGTCGATCCCGGTGACGCGTCCACTCCCGAGGTCATCCAAATGGAGACTGCGATGGGCGCCGCCATTGAGGTGTTCCCGGGCGCACAGGCGATCGCGGTCGAGCGGGACCGTTTCCTGCCCGTCAAGACCACCAACGAGTTGATGCTCGTGCGCTCCGATGCGTTCGCCCTTGATGGGGACGCGCGGCTGTTGGCGACGACCGAACGCCTGCCTGCGGTTTCCCTCGACAAGCGGTTCTACGCGTTGCTGCCCGATTTCGAGGCGCGGGTCGAGTTCGTGCCTTCCCTGCGGGAGGCGCGCTCCTTAACGGTGCACGGTGACTGGACGTTCTCCGACGTGGTTACCGTGCTCGGGGACGCGGTGCTCCCAGACGAAGGCGCCCCTCGAACGGTCGACACCGAGACCATCGGGGAGCCGTGACGGCCCGCTGGCATCGGGCCCTGGGGCTCGCGCTCACAGGTGAGACACTCGAACTCGGCGTCCAGGACGCTTTCGATGTGGACGCTGCCGTTGCGGCGCTCGCAGCGGCGGGCTGGGACGCCGAGCGCGTCCACGACCATGCGCACCAGTGCGCGGGGAGCGTGCCGTGGCCGCATCCGGTCGCGGCGCACGAGCGCGACGGTGTGGGGCCCGCCGAGTTCCATGCGGCGATCTTGCGGCTTCGCGAACGCCTGGGCTTGAGCGCCTTGGAGGTACGCCCGCCGTCCACGCGCACACGGTTGGACGCCGACGAGCGACGCCTCCTCGCTGACGTGCCCCCGCATTTCGGCCGGACATAACGGGCGCTCCCCGGAGCGCTGGGCAAGACGACGTGATGCGCCGCGTTCTACAAATGGGGACGCCCTGAGGCGCCCACCAGGAAACGGCAGCGCTGGGTGCGGCACGGGTGGGTCCTGACACGCACAACGGGGTCCGTCGGATGGCGGACCCCGTTGACTGTCGATCTGCGGGCCATGCCCGGGCAGACGGTCAGATCAGTTGCGTGCCTTGAGCAGGTCACGGATCTCGGTGAGGAGTTCGTCGGTGCTCGGGGCCTCCGCCGTCACCTCGACCTCCTTGTTCTTGGCCGCATGCTCCTTCAAAGCGGTGTACGGCTTGATGATGAAGAAGTACAGCACGGCAGCGACGATCACGAAGGCGACGACAGCGTTAATGAAGACGCCGATGTTGATGCCGAGGTAGGGGATCGTGACGGCGCTGAAGTCAGGCTGCCCACCGAACAGGCCGATGAAGCCCATGATGATGCCCGTGAAGGCGTCGACGACCTTGGAGAAGGACGCGCCGATGATGACGGCGGTCGCCAGCTCGATGAGGTTGCCCTGCATCAAGAAATCCCTGAAACCCTTCATGGAACGTTGTTCCCTCTCCCTCGTTGTGCCCGCTTGGGGTGGAGTCCTGCTGCCGTAGATGTGTGCGAAACCGCGTCCGGCGACGAACTCGACGCTACACTGTGCAGTTTCTTTTGCTTACGCGGATCGTTCAGTGAAACGAGACTCGCTTTAGCGGACGGCAATCGTGATCGTGTCCACAGCGGAACGCTGAGCCAACTGGGACGCGACCTGCGGCGTGACCTCGACGAGAGCGGCCCGCGATCCGGAGCCGAGCCCGTTGGTGGAATCCGGTGCGCTCAGGACTCGAACATCGGCAGCCAGGGTGCCACCGTCGGCGCCGATCAGGTCGATCGCAGCCCCGGGCCGGACCAAGGCCGCAATCGCGCTGCTCGGGAGCGGGAGGGCGACGACGACCAGCCCGGGTCTAGCGAGCCGCTCCCCGGTTGCGATCGAGGCCTCCGTCACGACGCTGCCCGCCGTCATGGGCCCCGAGAGTGTTGCTCCGGTGACGTCGGGCACCTGCGCGGCGGCCCCGTCGGGGATCGCGTCGAGGGGCAGGCTCCGGAGGGACAGGTCGCCGGGGGCGAGCACGGTGCCAGCAGGGAGCGGGCGTGCTGCCACCACCACGGGCCGGCTGTCGACTGGGCGCGGGGCGAGCGCGAGCAGGGCGGTCACCACGGCTAGGAACGTGCACAACGCAGCGAGGGGACGCCGCCGCAGGCGCAGGACGTGTGGGAGGGTGAGCGTGGAGGGGGTGCGCGGGGGTTTCACGCCCCGACGTTAGGCGGGCGGCGTCAGCTTGCGGTGGGGGTGCTGCTTGTCGACGGAGTCGCAGGCTTGGCTGCGGCGGGGGCGTCCTTCGTGGCGGCGGGCTTGGCCGCCTTCTTCTCTGGGGACGCCTTGCCCTTGTCCGTGGAACTGCGGTTGTCGGTTGCGTAGAAGCCGGATCCCTTGAACACGACACCGACCGGGCTGAACACCTTGTGCAGTGAGCCTTGGCAGGTGGGGCATACGGTCAGCGGATCATCGGTGAACTTCTGCTGCACCTCAAGGTCAGCTCCGCAGTCGGCGCAGCGGTACTCGTAGGTGGGCATGGTGCTCCTTTCGCAACGGCGGCCCAGTGTAGCCCCGGTGGGCACGTGCCTCAGGAGCGGTTCGCCATCGGAGAGAGCGTCCGGGTGGGTGTGACGATGAGATCCACGGGGCGATCCCATTCCTCCACGGGGACGTCAGGGACGACCTCACCGTCACTGACCAGCGTGGCGATGACGGCATCGGGAGCCGCGTGAACCAGGGCACGGTCGTACCACCCACCGCCGGTGCCCAGGCGGTCGCCGTGAGCCGTTACTTGGAGAGCAGAAACCCACACGAACGAGCAGGACGCCAGCGCCTGAGCGCCCAAGGTGGGCGTTGTGGGTTCGGGGATGCCGTGCCAGCCCGGACGCAACGCTGCCAACCCGGCGTACCAGGCCCAGGCGGGTTCGCGGTGTCCGGCAAGCACGGGCAGTAGCACGGCGACGCCGCGTTCCTGCAACGCGGCGATGAGGTGTGTGGTGTCCGGTTCGGGGGGCACCGACAGGTAGCAGGCGACGGTCGCGTGCCCGGCGCAGGCGTCCAGCAGCCGGGGCAGGCGTGCAGCGTCCGCCCGTTCGCGGGTCGTATCGGCGCGTCGCGCGGCCAGGACGCCGGCGCGGGCCAGGGATTTGGCCTCGAGTTGCCCAGATGATTGCACGGCTCGCGGTGCCCTTTCACAGGAGCGGCGTGCTCCTTGTCTTATCGTAGTTTCATGGCCAGCTTCGCACCCATGACGAACGACGGCGTCGAGGGCGACGCCCCGCGCTCCGCGGCATTCTCCGACCGCGTAGGAACCGCCCGCTCGCTGGACGAGGAGCGTGCGTTCTTGCTGGGCAAGGTCCAGCACATGCGCCCGTTCGCGATGCAGATCCTGGATGTGCCCGGGCTCGTGTTGTGCGAGGACATCGTCTCCGACCTGGATCTGCCGCTGGTGACCACCGCGCGCATTGACGGCTACGGCGTTCGTGGCTCCGATCTGGTGGGGGCGACCCCGTTGGAGCCTGTAGCGCTGCATCTGGTGGGCAGCATCCGCGCCGCGGACGCCCCGGGACGCCCCCTTGTGGCAGGAGCGACGGTCCGCCTCGAGGCTGGAGCGATCGTTCCCGACGGGGTCGATGCGGTCGTGCCCTTGGCGTCCGGTGCCCCTGGGGCTGACGACACCATCGTCATCGGGACCGAGACGCGCCTGTTCCAAAACGTGCGCCGTGCCGGGTCGGAGTTGTCCGACGGGACGCCGCTGCTGCACGCAGGTGACGTGCTCACCCCGCGCTCGGTGGCCGTGCTTGCGGAAGTCGGCCTGGACAAGGTCATGGTGCGTCCGCGTCCGCGCCTGGTGGTCTTCACGGTGGGGGAGACCCTCGTCGAACCGGGCCGCGCTCTGACTGCCCCTCAGCAACGCTACGACGCAACGACCGCGCTGATCACCGCCGCCGCCCGCAGCGACGGCGCGACGGTGTACCCGCTGGGCGTCGTCCCTGCGGATGCCGCCTCGGTGGCCCGCGTCGTCAACGACCAACAGATTCGCGCCGACCTGATCGTCGTGGTGGGCGGCGCGTCGTTCGTGGGCTCGGTTCCGGGCGCCCACGATGTTGACGAGGCGCTGGTGGGTCTCAACGGCCAGGTGTCGGTCGCCTACGCGGCGCTCGGTGACACCAAGACGCCAATGGTGGCGCTTCCCGCCGGGGTGATCTCCGCGTACGTCGCCTACCTGGCGTTGGTGCGTCCGCTGGTCCACACCCTCAACGAGGTGGATCCGCTGACCGGCGAGCGCGTCCTGGGGCGGCTCACCGAGACGATCGAGTCCGAGGTTGGCGTCACCCAGTACGTGCCCGCCGTCCGGACGCTGCTGGGCGCCACCACGCCCGTGGCGGCGGCCGATTCGGAGTTGGCGTGGGATCTGGCCCGGGCGAACGTGTTGGCGATCATCCCGCCGAACGCGGGGCGGGTCGAAGCGAACACGCATGTGGACTGCCTGGTGCTCGGCGACGGAACGGATCCCGGGGCCCGGTGAACCTGCGAAGGGCTCGGCGCTGGCCGGTCAGCCTGCAGCACGGTCCCATCGGTTTGCGTCCCCTGCGGGCGACCGACGAGGACGCCTGGTACGCGGTGCGCGCCCGCAACGCTGCCTGGACTCTTCCCTGGGACGCGACGCGTCCGCCCGGCACCCCCGATAGTGGCCTGACGTTTCGCCGCATGGTGCGCCGCCTGGACGCGGACGCCCGCGCCGGACGGTCGCTCCCGTGGGTGATCACCTGGACCGAACCCAGCGGGGTCTCTCGGCTCGTGGGTCAACTCACGATCTCGGGGATCACGTACGGATCGGCCCGCTGGGGTATGGCCGGCTATTGGGTGGATCGTGACGTGGCCGGACGCGGTGTCGTCCCGACCGCGTTGGCGCTGGGCGGCGATCACGCCTTCACCGTGGTGAAGCTGCATCGCCTCGAGGTGGCGATCCGTCCCGAGAACGCCAACTCGCTGCGGGTCGTAGAGAAGCTGGGGTTCCGCGCGGAGGGGCTGCGTCCGGCGTACATGCACGTCAACGGCGCCTGGCGCGACCACCTGATGTTCGCGTTGCACGCCGAAGAGGTGGACCCGGCGGGCCTGCTCGGACGCCTGCCCGCCGATCGTTGAACGCCACCCTCGACGGGGGTGGTGTCCCACCTAGGGGTGACACCAGCGGGCCTCTGGCTACGACTTCTGATGTGGATGATGCGGGCGCGGCGCGTCCTGCCTGGGCGTTTCTCAGGCGGGCTTTAGGGTTTGCGACATGGGTTTTCAGGGACTGATCTTCGGCGCCGTCGCGGCGTGCTGGCTGGTCTACCTGGTGCCCATGCTGCTGAATCGTCGCGAGCAAGGCGCCCCCGAGGAAGTCGAGCCCAGCGAGCCGTTCGGCTCGTCGGTGACGATCGTGCGTCGCGGGACAGCCCTGGACGCAGCCGAGAACGGTTCCGCCGTCGTGTCGACGCCCCACAACCGTCGTGCCGCGCTGCGTGAACTCGCCGACCGTGACCGGGAAACCGCCGGACGCCGCCGCAACGTCATGATCTTCCTGAGCCTGCTCGGCATCACCACTGCGGTGCTCGCCGCCTTCGGGCTGGTCCCGTGGTGGGTGCTCACCGTCCCTGTCGTCCTTCTGGTCGCGTTCCTCGTGGTGGCCCGCTTCAGCGTGGCCCGACTTCGCCGCGAACTCGACGAGCGGGCCCGGATCATCCGCGGCGGCGACGTCGATGAGATGACCGTCGCCATCGCCGTCCACGAATCCACCGCCGAAGACGAGGCGGCCCAGTCGGTCGAACTGAGCGCCCCCATCGAGCGGACCGGCTCGCTGTGGGAGCCCATCCCCATCACGGCCCCCACCTACGTGTCGCGCCCACTCGCGCCACGCACCGTGCGCACCATCGACCTGTCCGCACCCGTCGCGAGCAAGATGTCACTCCCCGTCACCGCTGACGGCCCGGAGACCGCTCCGGTCGCCCCCGCGGCCGAGACTCCCGCGTCCGGAGAGTCCCCGGATCGCCCCCGCGCGGTTGGCGAGTGATTTCGTCCGACCCGGAGCAGCGTGGTAGTCTGTTCTTCGCTTTGAGGGGCTATGGCGCAGTTGGTAGCGCGTCTCGTTCGCAATGAGAAGGTCAGGGGTTCGAATCCCCTTAGCTCCACCGCACGCACAAGGCTCGAACCCTTGCCAACGGAAACGTTGGTCGAGGTTCGGGCCTTGTTCGCGTCCGCGGCCCAGGTCAGAGCGTTGGCGTTGACCTGCGGATCGAGCAGCATCTCGAAGGGGCGGTTGTGCTCGACGCGCAGTTCGTTGTCCTCGTCGATGAAGACCTTGGTGAAGAACGCCTGGTTGCACAGACGCCGGTTGGTGTCGTCGCAGCGGGTGTAGATGTCGGCGCAGTTGGCGAGCAGGCCGAGTGCGTCGTCGAGGTGGGCGCGAGCGTCGGCGTAGTCACCGAAGTGGGCGTCGATACGTCGGGTCACCTTGTCGAGTTCGGCGGCGATGCGGTCCTGCTCGCGCTTGAGCACGGTCAGCGGGATCGCGTCGGCGTAGTGGGCCTGCATGAGTCGGTCTTGCTCGCTTTCGAGCCGGTCGCGGTTGGCCGTGAGACGCGCGAGTTCTTCGGTTTCGGCGGCCATCAGCCGGTCGAACTCGTGGTGGAGCATCCCGGCGAGGGCGTCCTGTTGGGCGGGCGTGATCTGGACGCGGGAGTAGTAGTCCTCGACGAGCTTCTCGACATCCTCGATGAGCATCGCCTGGCGCGTGCAGTCGGTCCGCTTGGAGTGTCGGCCGGAGCAGACGAAGTAGCAGTACACGTTGCCGTGGCGGTTCTTCGCGTTGGAGACGATGAGCCGCGAACCGCACTGGCCGCAGTGGATAGTGCCTTTGAGGTAGTGGCCGTGGACTTGGGTTGCCTCGACGGCGCACTGGTGCGCGGTGAGCACGGACTGGACCTGGTACCAGACCTCGGCAGGCACGAGCGCCGGGTGGTTGCCCTTGTAGCGGGTGCCTCGGTAGATGACATCGCCCTTGTAGTAAGGGTTGGTCAGGAGGCGATGGATGGTGGACACGGCCAAGGGCTTCGCCGGCCTCTTCGGCGTGGGCAGGCTGCGGAGTCCGCGTGAGGTGAGTTCGTCGTGGAGCTGGCTGACGCTCCAGTTCCCGGAGGCGTATGCCTTGAAGGCCCACTCGATCATCGGTGCTCGCTCGGGATCGAGTTCGATGGTGCGGAGCTCGCGCCCCAACTCGTCGCGCTTGCGGACGTTGAGGTAACCGATGGGTGCTCGTCCGTTCGTGCCGCCACCGATGGCCTTCTGGGTCATGCCGTTGGTGACTTCGGTGGCGAGGTTGCGGGAGTAGAACTCGGCGATCGTGGACATGATGCCGTGCAGGAGCATCCCCGACGGGGTCTCGTCGATGTTCTCCGTCGCGGAGACGAGCATGACCCCGCACTGTTGGAGTGCGAGGTGGATGCTCACGTCGTCGGCGCGGTTGCGGGCGAGTCGGTCTACCTTGTGGACGATGCAGTAGGAGACCTTGTTGGCCTTGACGTACTGGATCATCCGCATCAGTTCGGGCCGGTCGGACGACTTGGCCGAAGCTCCCGCGTCGATGAACTCCTCGACGATGCCGGCGCCGAGTTGTTCGGCCTTGCGCCTGGTCGCTTCGCGTTGGGCCGGGATCGAGAAGCCCTCGTCCGTGCCGCCCTTCTCAGCCTGCTCGCGGGTCGAGACCCGCAGGTAGGACACAGCGGCAGCCATTGTCTTCGGCGGGTCGGTGAGGCTGGCTGCCGGATCGTCGGCAATGGTGGTCATCGGGGTCTCACTCTCACGCGGTTCGACCCTCGCGCTCCCAACTGTTCGTGGGAGGGGGTGTTGATCGTGAGAGCAGCCGGTGAAGGCTGTAGGGCGAGACCCGATGGTCTCGGTGCGTGTTGCCCGCCGAGCGGCGAGGTTTAGGCCACAACACCCCGCATCGCGAGGCTTGCACGGTTCATTCTACCGGGCGGCTTCAGAGGCGGCCAGGCCATCCGTCGCCGCCCGGTAGGTGTCGGGTACCCGCGTGGCCTCGCGGGCCGCGCGGCTTTCGCCTGTCTCGTGCAACGTCAGCCGGATGAGGACCTCGGTGAGCTTGTGCAGGTCGGCGCGTTCGCGGTGGACGGCCCGGACGGAGAACGAACGCTCCTCGTAGGGGCGACGGTCGGTCTTCTTGGCATAGCGGCTCATCGGTCTACGGACCCTCGTCGTCGGCCAGGTTGGCGTAGAACTCGTCTTCGGCTTCCTGGCGCTTGCGGACCTGGGCGATCACGAAGTCCGCGAACTCTTCGTCCCTGTCGTCGAACTTCACCTCCTGGATTGAAGGGGACTCTTCGCCGGGCCAGGCGGCCTGGCGGGTGGGACGGTCGCGGTCCCCGCGCGTGCTGCAGGCGGTGATCCAGTAGCGGAGCCGTTCTCGCGCGTCGGCGAAGTCGCGGTGCCAGCCGAGGGGTGCGGACGCGTTCTGCTCGGGGTCGGAGGCCCCAAGCCAGTGCAGGTGCAGTGCCGACAGCTCCCAGACCATCTCCGGGTGGTGGTGCCAGAACGGCGGCACCACCGCGACGGTGAGGCCGTAGGTGCGCCGCAGCCAGTCAACCCACCGGTTCAGCGCGAGCCATTCCTGCTCCAGCTCGTGAGCGGTGAGCAGGTTCCAGTTCACCGGATGGGGCGGCTCGGGCATGTCGGCGTTGGTGACGCGGGGCGGCCCGTCGAACACGTCGGGCTCATCCACTTCGGACGGGCCGACGGGGAGATCGGGTGCTGTGGGTTCTTGGTTCTGATCGTTCGTCATGGCGTGGCTCCCGAACTCACATGCTGACCGGCGTGGCCTGGGCCGCAGCGTTCGTCCGTCGCGGGGACTCGTAGGCGGCGGCGTCGCGTCCGGCCGAGTTGCGCGGGGTGCGGTCCACCTCGTAGCGGGTTCGCGCGGCGTCGTGGCCGATCTTCTTGGCGATGAATTCTTCGCCCTCGATCGCCTGGCCGTTGCGCTCGTAGTTGACCGGGCGCGTGTAGCCCTCGGCCACGAAGTTGTCGCCCTGAGCGAAGTTCGCGTGTGCATGCTCGGCCGACCGTCCGAACATCACCAGGTGGTGGTAGGTCGTCTCGGTCTGGGTGAACGAGCCGTCTTCCTCCCGGCGGAAGTGCTCCTTGCCGATGCGGGCGAAGAACCTCGCGTCGCCCTTGGCCGTCTCGGTGAGCAACGGCTCCGAGGCGATGAAGCCCGACAGTGATTCCTGGGTGTGAATGGCCATGATGGCGTCCTCCTGAACTTGGGCGGCCAGCTGCATGTGGTCGCTGTGTCAGGCAGGTGCGCCCCGGCGCCCAGAGTTGTCAGGGTGCGGGGCGGCGCAGGAGGGCTTCGAGTTCGGCGCGGTCACCGCGGAGTTGCGCGGCATCCTGTCGGGTGGGCCAGGCTCGTAGGTCGGTGACGATGGGTGGTGCGGAGCGGAGCGGAGCATGGTGATGCCGGTGCCGAAGGGCAGGGTGCGGATGCGGTCGGGCGGCAGGATCGGCACGCGGCGGATGGAGCGTTGGTTGGAGCGGGTGCCTCGGTCTTCGAGAGTCACCGAGTCGGTGTACTCGTCGCGTTCGCCGATGAGGGTGGAGAGGTCTTGGAGGTCGCGGCTGTTGGATGCGCCGCCGAGGATGATCTTGACGATGCTGGCGTCCCAGATCGCGCCGGCCTGATGCTCGCTGCACCGGTCGCGGGCTTGGGCGAGCGACTGCAACACGGGCATGGTGGTAATCCCGGTGCCGCCACCTTCGGCCATGAGCGTCGGGAGCGACGGCAATGGCGCGAGGTTCCCGATCTCGTCGAGCGCGAGCAGCAGCGGCGGATCAAGCCTGGCTCCGGGCGAGCGGGCGGCGAGCCTGCGCGCGGTTTCGATGAGGTCTTCGACGAACGCCGCAACCAGCGACGCGGAGGCACCCGCACCTGCCCCGGTGGCGAGCAGATAGAGGGTGCCGTGCTCGGTGAGGAAGGTCTCGGGGTCGAACTGCTCGTCCGGCTCAGGTGACACCGCGTCGAGCACGCGAGGGTCGGCAAGCGCGGCGAGGGCGAGGGAGACGCCTTGCCAGATGCTGTCGCGGGTCTTGGGGTCGGCGTCGATCATCGCGGCCAGGGAGTCGTCCCAGCCCATCGCCGCGTTCGGGTGGGAGTTGAGGATCGCGACCGCTTCGGAGGCAGCCGAGAGGTCGAGGGTCCATCTAAACAGTTCGGCGGGTGGTCTGCCGTCGAGGGCTGCGGCGTGCAGCAAGCTCTGAAGCGCGGTGGGGTCTTGCCCTCCCAGAAGCCTCCGGACTCCACCCCACCAGCGGAGAGGCCGGTAGCGGCGGCGAGGCCGTTGGCGCGGATCATCGCGATCAGTGGGTCGTGGCAGCCGCGCACCGGTGACCAGCGCAGCCCGGCAGGGATGTCCTCGGCCAGGCGTTGCGGGTCGAACACCGCGACCGGGCCGCCGCGACGGCGGCGGGCGCGGAGGGTGGCGGTGAGGTTGTCGGGCCGGGTGCTGGTGGTGACGACCGCGCCGGGTGCGTCGAGGATCGCGTTGATGACGACGTGCAGACCTTGCCCGAGCGGGGCGGGCCGATCAGCAGAATCGAGTCCTCGACCGATGCCCAGACCTTCGTGCCCCGACTGGCCCCGAGGAGGTAGCCGACATCCTGCGGGGCTGGTGACTCCAAGGAGGGCCGTAGCGTGGCCGCGCGATGAAGCAGTGCCTTCGCGGACACTGCGGTCTTGACTTCATGGCTGGTCGCGATCCCGGCGAGTCGGTGCGGATCGGTCTCGGCCTTCCTGGTGTGGTGGCGCAGCATGATCCAGACCCAGACGATCCCGGCGGCGAGCCCGCCGAGCATGACCGCACTGACGAGCCAGTACAGGATCGGGTTGAGTCCTTCGGCGCTGAGCGCGGTCGCGGGGTCTGCGGGGTTGAACAGCACCCCGAGCCCCGCAACCGGGCCGGCGTCGGGTTGTGGCAGGCCGGTGAGGAACGAGGTGACGCTACCGGCTGCGCGCAGCACGAGCGCGATGCCGAACATGCCGATCAGCCCGACGAGGGCGGCGTTGGTGAGTTCGTCGCCCATGCCCCCGGCTTGTCGCTGGTTCATGTCAGCCGCCGCACCGCGAACGTGCCCGAGATACGCCCGAGCAAGATGACTTCCTGCCCAGTGGCGTCGGGGAGCGTGTCGACCCTCGGCAACGCAGGCACCATCGTCGGAAACGTTGCGGAAGCTGTATCGAGCGCGCAGGGCCTCTTCCGCGGCAACGACGCCACGCTGTCCCTGCTCAAGAGCGGCGGCCAGATGGCAGCAAAGGACGGCGCCAAGCTCGGGGCGATCTTCAAGAACGGCGAACTGGTCGCCCAGGCGCGTTTCATCCCCGCTTCAATGACAGCCGCTACAGCGATCGCAGCCATCGGCCCGGCCGTCGCCATGATCGCGCTCCAAATGCAGCTCGGCGAGATTTCCGGCTTCGTCCGCTCCAACATCCAGCTCACGACGCAGACGCTCAAGGCCATCCGAAACGAGCAATGGGCAGAGCTTGAAGGACTGGCGGAGTCCGTCGATGAGGCAGTCAAGGAGACCCGCGAACTCGACGCCATCACAGACTCTGTCTGGGAGCCCATCACTCCCAGCGGCCCCAACATCCGCAAGCAACTGAAGCTGTACCGCAAGAACGTGGCAGGCCACGTTCAGGAACTCGGGAAGCTGGAGGGTCGCGCTCGCCGTCAGTACCTCGAATCCAACGCCGAAGCAATCGTCTTCGATACCTACGCGCTTCTCAGCTCACTCAAGACCCACGCGGAGTACCAGGCGGTCCGGGCCGCCCTCGCCAGAACACGAAGCACCAACGACGAGAGCGAAGCGCAGCTCTTCGACCGGATCGCCCGGAACACACCCTTCGAGATCAACGAGTCGCTCTCCGAAATCCGCGCGTTGACCGAGTCACTCGTGCGTGAGTTGAGTGGGCTGACCCCGTTTTGTAGGTCCGGTGGTTCTGGGAGTCGTCCTGCCGCCCGTGGTTGCGGGCAGGGAGACTGGTCAGATCATGTCGAACATCAGGAAGCGTCACACCCCGGAGCAGGTCGTCCGCAAGCTCGGGCAGGCCGACAGGATGCTCGCCGACGGCAGCGACATCGCCGCGGTGTGTCGGGAGCTTGGGATATCCGAGCAGACGTATTACCGGTGGCGTAACCAGTACGGCGGACTGAAGGCCGACGACGCGAAGCGTCTCAAGGAGCTGGAGAAGCAGAACGCCACGCTCAAGCGATTGCTGGCCGAAGCGGAGCTGGAGAAGGCCGCGCTCAAGGAGCTGGCCGAGGGAAACTTCTAGGCCCGGGCAGGCGCCGCGCCGCCGTCTCGCACCTGATCAGGACACTGCAGGTGAGCGAGCGGATGGCGTGCCGTCTGGCCGGGCTGAGCAGGTCCGCGTACCGTCGCCCGCTCAAGGGCGACACGGTCGCCGACCCTGATCGCACGTTGCGAGACTGGCTGCGCGCGTGGGCGAAGAAGCATCCCCGCTACGGGTACCGGCGGGCGTATCACGACGCCCGGGGTGAGGGCTGGGCGGTGAACCACAAGAAGATCCAACGCCTCTGACGAGAGGAAGGCCTCCGCGTCCCGCAGCGGCGACGCAAGCGTGTCGGATCCTCGACCGTCGACGCCCCGGCGGCGGTCGCACCGAACCTCGTATGGGCGGTGGACTTCCAGTTCGACGCCGACGAGCGGGGCTGCCCGATCAAGATCTGCTCCATCGTCGACGAGCACACCCGCGAATGCATCGGCGGGCTCGTGGAGCGGTCGATCACCGCCGACCGGCTCACCGCCCACCTCGAAGAGCTCGTCGCCGTCCGCGGAGCACCGGGTGTGCTCCGCAGCGACAACGGGCCCGAGTTCATCAGCGACGCGATGGCCGACTGGGCGGGTACCCGCACCGGCCTGTTCTACATTCCGCCCGGCTCGCCCTGGCACAACGGATACGTCGAATCGTTCAACAGCCGCCTCCGCGACGAGTGCCTCAACATCAACAGCTTCTACTCACTGCTGCACGCTCAGGTCGTGATCGGCGACTGGAAGACCGAGTACAACCATCAGCGTCGGCACTCATCGCTCGGCTACCTACCCCCGGCCGAGTACGCTCGGCAGTGCACCCATCAAATCGAAACCGACGACTCACAGAGCGACCGGACCGAATGAAGGGGGCGGCCCAGAAGACTGGCCCTTGAGGGCGAGAGTCACCACATGTTGCGCCGGTACTCCCTCATGGCCTCGCGCAGCGTCGTAACACCCGACTCCAACTGCTCCGAGCCACCGAAGTAGCTGACCCATGTCTCTCTCTGCGCGGAGCGCCGGCGGAACTCCACCTCGACGTGCGGGGCGTCGGGCCCCCGTCCACCACCCCCGAACTGATCGCGAACGTACTCCCCGTAAAGGGAACGCACATCGTGCTTCACCTGGGTCAGTGCCAAGCAATACTCGAGATCGTCAAAGTGTCGCTCATAGTCCTCGTCCGCAGTACCAAGCCCGCGAAGATGTCGCGCAGATCAGCCCTGATGAGGTGACGCGCCGGCTTCTGCCACTCCGTGCCCTGCCAGCGCTGCATCTTGTTGCTCAGCTCATTGGGCAAGATGTATTGCGGGTGAAGCAACTGTGCCGCTGGTTGCAACTCGCTCGAACCCATCGGCTTGCGGGACTCCACGTGATCGGCGACTTCGACCAAGATGCGTTTCCGGGCTCTTCATGCCTGCGGTGGGTCGAGGGTGAGTCCGCCGCCGATGAGGAGCATGCGTAGTCGGTAGTTCTCTCGGTTGCGGAAGCCTCTGGCGATGCGGCGGTGGAGCTCGATGAGCCCGTTCACGGCCTCGGTCCCGCCGTTGCTGGCGCGGCCGGTGTCGAAGTAGGCCAGGAAGGCGTCCTTCCATTGTTTGAAGGTGCGACCGAGGCGGGCGATCTCGGGGATCGGGCATGTGGGGAAGATGGCGACGATCTGCTCGGCGAGTTGGCGGCCTCGAGCTGGGTCGGGGTGGGCGTAGGCGGCTCGCACCTTCTGGGCGCACTGCCAGGCGATGTGGACGGCGTCGTGGCGTTCATCGGCGGCGATCGCCGCCGCGATGCGGGCGTGTTGTTTGTCGGTGAGCCGCTCGGCCGCGCAGCGCAGGATGTTCCGGATCCCGTACAAGGGGTCGCCGGCTCGGCCGCGGTGGCCGTGGATCTCCTGCTGCACCCGGCGACGGACCTCGTCGACCGCCCGGCCGGCCAGGGCGACCACATGAAACGCGTCAAGGACGGCGGTGGCGTCGGCGAGCTTGTCATCGATCGCGTTCTTGTAGCCACGCAACGGATCCAACGTGGCGACCTCGACCCGAGCCTTGAACATCTTGCCGCGTTGGTCGAGCCACGTCTTGTACACGGTCCCCGAACGTCCAGGGACCAGATCCACGAGCCGGGCGTGGACGCGTCCGTCCTGGTCACGAGTCACGTCGACCATCCCGGTGAGTTCCTTGGGGCCGCGCTTGCGGGGGCTGACGTGATGCCACAGGTGCTCATCCACCCCGAGGGTGGTGACCCCGGTGAAGCGGGACTCGTCGGCGGCGGCGCGGGCGAGGATCGGCTCGATGCTGGTCCACACGGTCCGCCACGTGGTGGCTAACTGCCGGGCCAGTCCGGCGATGCTGGCGTGCTCGCGTCGGAGCTGTTCGGTCGCCCAGCGGCAGGCCCGGGTGGTCAGCATTGCCCGCGGTTTGCCGATACCGGTGTCCTGCTCGGTGACCACCCCCACCGGACACGACGGCTCCGGGCACGTCCACGTGCGTTTGCGCCAACGCACGAAGCAGCTCCTGCAGACGTGGCGCATGTTGGAAGACGCGCGGTGCATCCGCTGTTGCGGCGAGCGGGTCGACGAGATCATGGGACAGCAGGCCCAGTGCCGCTGGCTCCTGGAGCGGTACCAGGTCTTCGACCCGGCTGGCGACAATGAGCGCCACGAATCTCAGCAAGCCCTGCAGAGGCTGCAGGAACCGACACCATCTCAGGACTGGCTCGCAGCAGCGCAAGCCCTGATCCGCCTCCGCCCCGAAGCCTGAGGGAAGCACCCCATGGGACTTGACCCCGCACCAGTCGAGCCCTGCGGCGGCCTGAACCGCGGCGCGTCGGATGGCCGGCGGTGTGTGGGGTCTGGCCCCCATCTCGGCGTGGACGCCCGCCCATCCACCAGCTCCAATGCTGCATCAAGCACCCGTGCGGGGGCACGCTGGACGTGTCGGGTTGGCCACGGGTGTGGCCGCCCCTGGAGAAGCGATGAACCCTGACCTGTGGAGGAACCATGGACGCCCACATCACCACCTGTCCTGCCTGCAACACCCGCAACCGGGTCCCCGCGGTGGCTGCTGGGGTGCCGCAGTGCGCTACCTGCCACGCGCCATTGCCCTGGATCACCGACGCCCACGACGCCGACTTCGCCGCTGTCAGCGACTCGTCGAAGCTGCCGGTCCTGGTGGACCTGTGGGCGCCGTGGTGCGGCCCCTGCAAGCAGTACTCGCCGGTGCTGGAGAGGCTCGCCGCGCAGTACGCCGGCCGTCTCAAGCTGGTGAAGGTCAACGTCGACGAGTCGCCAGCCACGCAGGCCTCCTTCGACGTCCAGTCGATCCCGACGCTGGTACTGCTGCGGGATGGCCAGGTGGTGGCCCGACAGGCCGGTGCCATGTCGCTGGGGGCCCTGCGGCGCTGGGTCGAGCCGCACCTGGACTGACCTCACCTGTCGACGAACATCCCGGCCACCGTCAAGCAGACGCATGCGCAGGGTTTCGAGATCGCCAACCACACCTATGACCACAAGCCGACCAGCGACCTGCCGGACGCGAAGGCGGCGTGGGAGGTCAGGCGCACCAATGCGGCCCTGCAGAGGATCACCGGCCAGAAGCCGACGCTGATGCGTCCGCCCTATGCCGCCCGCACGCAGCGCACGGACAAGGTCGTCGGCGCCAACGGGCTGGCCGTCGTGGTGTGGGAACAACTCACCGGAGGACTGGGTGGCCGGCCACAACACGGCGGCGGTCATCACGAAGCTCACGGTGCAGCGCGCCAGCCGGGACTCCATCCTGCTGATGCACGACATCCACCTGTGGACCGTGGATACGGCCGCTCCCACCATCGACACGCTGCAGAAGCAGGGCTACACGCTGGTCACGGTCAGCCAGCTGCTGGGCTCCACGAAGCCCGGGAAGCTCTACCCGGCGGCCTGACGCACCAGTCGACTGGCCAGGTGCGGTTGGAGCTCGAGCCCCACCTCCTCGCGAGGTGACCCCGATCTCTTGCGTCAGGGCCCGGTAGCCTCGAAGCATGCCCAGCCACCTTGACCCTCCAGTGACCGCCCTGACGTCCCAGCCCCGGCCCGTCTGGTCGATGCGACGCAGGCTGCTGCTTGTGGCCGCCTCCACCGTCCCGCTGGCCTTCGCCGCCGCGCTGGAGTGGATCAAGGGCAACGACGGCATCGGCACCGTCGCCTTCGTCGCACTGAGCGCCGCTGGCTACCTGTTGGCGATGTACGGACGCCTGCCGGACGAGGTGAACGTTGCCGGTAGCGGAGCCAAGTTCACCCCCGAGCAACGCCTGGAGGTGCAGGCCATCCTCGACGAGATGGCGGCCGAGCAGCTCGAGGAGATCGCCACCGACGGGTCCGACGAGATGCGCGAACTGGCCAGCGACGCCCTCGACTTCCGCGACCGAGCCCGCGCCTACCTGGAGCAGGCCGCCACGCTGGAGGGCTTCAGCCTGTCGTCCACCGGCCACGGCAGCCTCGACGCCGGCCCAATCCTGGGCCTGGTGCGCGCCGTCAACGGCATCGTCCTCACCCGTGACGACCGGGTCGTGGCCGTCGACCTGGGCGAGGCCGAGCTCTCCTCGCTGGAGCTGGCCGCCCGGGGCGTCACCCATGTGCTGGAGGTGCAGCGCACCCGCGTCACCGTTCGCCGCGTCAGCGACGACACCTCGCTCTACTCCTCCGACCGCACCATCAGCGTCGACCAGCTACGACGGGCGCTGCGTGCCGTTACCCAGGACACCACCCACACCGCCTGACCTCACGCAGACATGAAGCAGGCCGGGGCTCCCGTGGTGGGAGCCCCGGCCTGTTGGTCGGGTCAGACGATGCGCAGTTCGTCGGTGTCGGGATCGACATCGAAGGTGACCACGGCCCCGTCGACGATCTCGCCGGCGAGCAGCTTGCGGGCGAGCTGGTCCTCGATGGTGGACTGCACCAGGCGACGCAGCGGGCGGGCGCCGTAGACCGGGTCGAAGCCGTTGCGGGCCAGCCATTCTTTGCCCTCGTCGGTGACGTCGATCACGATGCGACGCTCCGCGAGCCGAGCGTTGATCTTGTCGAGGTTCGTGTCGACGATGTGGGTGAGGTCCTCAAGCGTCAGCGGGTCGAACATCACGATCTCGTCCAGCCGGTTCAGGAATTCGGGACGGAAGGCCCCGCGCACCACACCCATCACAGCCTCATGCTTGGCCTCGTCATCCAGGCTCGTGTCCGCGAGGAACTGGCTGCCCAGGTTGCTGGTCAGGATCAGGATGGTGTTGCGGAAGTCCACCGTACGGCCCTGCCCGTCGGTCAGGCGACCGTCGTCCAGCACCTGCAGCAGGATGTTGAACAGGTCCGGGTGGGCCTTCTCCACCTCGTCGAGCAGCACCACGCTGTAGGGACGTCGACGCACGGCCTCGGTGAGCTGGCCGCCCTCCTCGTAGCCCACGTAGCCGGGAGGCGCACCCACCAGGCGGCTGACCGAGTGCTTCTCCGAGTACTCGGACATGTCGATGCGGATCATGGCGGTCTCGTCGTCGAACAGGAAGTCCGCCAAGGACTTGGCCAGCTCGGTCTTGCCGACGCCCGTCGGGCCGAGGAAGAGGAAGCTGCCGGTGGGCCGGTTCGGGTCACTGATCCCGGCACGGCTGCGCCGGACGGCGTCGGCGACGGCCTTGACGGCCTTCTTCTGGCCGATCAATCGCTTGCCGATGTGCTCTTCCATGTGGAGCAGCTTGTCGGACTCGCCCTGCAGCATCTTGCCGACGGGGATACCGGTCCAGGCGCTGACCACCTCGGCGATGTCGGTGGCGGTGACCTCGTCGGCCACCATCCGTTCCGCCTGCTCCTGGTCCTCGGCCTGCTTGGCCTGCTCCAGCTCGCGTTCCAGTGCCGGGATGCGTCCGTAGGCGATCTCGGCGGCCGCGGCCAGGTCGCCGGCACGCTGGGCCCGTTCCGCCTCGATGCGCAGCTGGTCGATCTGGGTTTTCAGCTCACCGATCCGGTTCAGGCCAGCCCGTTCGGCCTCCCAGCGCGCCTCCAGGAGACGCAGCTTCTCCTCGGCGTCGGCCAGCTCCTTCTCCAGGCGCTCCAGGCGGGCCTTCGAGGCGGCGTCGGACTCATTGCTGATCGCGAACTGCTCCATCTTCATCCGGTCCACCTGACGGCGCAGCACGTCGATCTCCTCCGGGGAGGAGTCGATCTCCATCCGCAGCCGACTGGCGGCCTCGTCAATCAGGTCGATGGCCTTGTCGGGTAGCCGCCGGTTGGTGATGTAGCGGTGGGACAGGCTGGCGGCGGCCACCAGGGCGCTGTCGGTGATCCGGACCTTGTGGTGCGCCTCGTAGCGTTCGCGCAGGCCGCGCAGGATCGCGATGGTGTCCTCGACTGTCGGCTCACCCACGTAGACCTGCTGGAAGCGGCGCTCCAGGGCCGGATCCTTCTCGATGTGCTCGCGGTACTCGTCGAGCGTGGTGGCGCCGATCATGCGGAGCTCGCCGCGGGCCAGCATGGGCTTGAGCATGTTGCCGGCGTCCATGGCGCCCTCGCCGCCGGCACCAGCGCCGACGACGGTGTGCAGCTCGTCGATGAAGGTGATGATCTGACCCTCGGACTCCTGGATCTCCTTCAGCACGGCCTTGAGTCGTTCCTCGAACTCGCCGCGGTACTTGGCGCCGGCGACCATGCTCGACAGGTCGAGGCTGACGACCCGGCGGCCCTTGAGGGAGTCGGGGACGTCGCCGGCGACGACGCGCTGCGCGAGGCCCTCGACGACGGCGGTCTTGCCGACGCCGGGCTCGCCGATCAGCACCGGGTTGTTCTTGGTGCGACGGGCCAGCACCTGCACCACCCGGCGGATCTCCTGGTCCCGGCCGATGACCGGATCCAGCTTGCCCTCGCGGGCACTTTCAGTGAGGTCGACGGAGTACTTGCCCAGCGCCGACTCGCCACCCTCGGCCTCCGGACTGGTGACGCGCCGGTCACCGCGGGCCTCGGCAAAGGCTGCTTCCAGTTTCTCGGTGGTGGCGCCGGCTCCCACGAGGATCGTCTGGGCCTCCGACGGGATGGTGGTCAGGGCGATGAGCAGGTGCTCGGTGGAGACATAGGAGTCGCCGAGCTTGTCGGCGCGGATCTCGGCGTCGGCGAGCACCCGGGCCATGGCGCCCGACAGCTGCGGCTGCGCCACCGAGCTGCCCTGGCTGGAGGGCAGCTTGCCGATCGCGGCCTGGGCACGCTGGTCGACCTGGTCGGCGTCCACGCCGACGGCGGCCAGCAGCGGCGCGACGGAGTTCTCCGGCACCATCAGCAAGGCGTGCAGCAGGTGCTGGGGTTCGACCGTCGGATTGCCGGCGGCCAGGGCATTGCGGATCGCGGCCGAGACCGCGTCCCGGCTCATCGTGGTGAGCTTCTCGGTGTCCATCAGTGCTCCTTCGTCAGGGTGACCGCGCCGGTGGCGGGTGGTGGTCCATGGGTGGTTCGTGGGCGGTCCCGGCCTGCGGGGCTTGCGGCCCGGCGGCTGGGATCCGGTGCACATCGATGGTGTGCAGCGGCCCCCGGGCAGGTCAAGGAGTTCGCAGGCAATTGGGGGTTGGCACTCACCTGTGTGGGGGACGACGCCCATCCGGGCCGTGAACCGTGGCCTTTCGCGCGAGACCCGGTGAAGCTGGAGGAGTCCCGGACCGGCCGCAGCCTGCGGGTCCTGTCCCTGACCCAGTCCTCAAGGAGGCATCGCAGATGGAATGCACAGACCACGTCGTGGTGGGCGTCGACGGCTCGCCCGCCTCGATCGCCGCGGCCGTGTGGGCCCAGGACATCGCCCGCGCTGGCGACTGGCCCCTGACGATCCTGCCCACCCCCCACCTCGCCACCGGCATCCGCACCCTGCTTGCTGACAGCGGCCAGCTCGTGGCCGCACCCGGCATGCTCGCCCCCGCCCTGGCCGAGGCCAGCCGCACCGCGGCCATGGTGGTCATCCCAGCACGAGGGGCCGATGCGCCGATCGTCCCGGTGATGGACACTGTCGCCGAGGACCTGCTGCAGGAGGCCCACGGGCCGGTGGTGGTGATCCCTGCCACCACCTGGAACACCTTCGACCGTCCCGTCGTGTTGGGGCTGGACCTGGAGGAGCCCGGCGTGCCGGGGATCCGCTTAGCCGCCGCCGTGGCCCGCCGCGCGGGGATGCCTCTCAAGGTGGTCGTCGCCGACGAGAGATGCGAGGACATTGACGAGCTGCGGAACCGTGCCGTGGCCATCCTCACCGAGGCCGCCGCCGAGCTGCTGCCCTCCAGCTACGACGTCATGATCTCACCCCACGAACCCGCCGATGCCCTGCTCGCCGAGGCTCTGGAAGCCAGCCTGACCGTGGTCGGTAGCCGAGGCCCGAACTACCGGGGCCAGCGGGAGAACTCCGAGAGCCGTCGACTGCTGCGGCTGACCTCGACCCCGGTGGCCGTCGTCGCCGACCACGACCCGACCCCCTGACCGTCCCGGACCCCTAGGATCGAGACTGCAGACTCACGACAGGGCCTGTCGCCGTCCCCCGGCCACCACTGGCGCCGAGGGCGGCTCATTCGCGAGGAGCCCCCGATGAGTCTGCAGCAGCGGGTCTGGGCGACGGTCTCGGGTGCCTTCCTGTCGATGAACCTGCTCATCGTCGCAACCCCACTCACCATCAGCTGGCCCCCCAAGCCCTGGGAGATCGCCTGTTCCCTGACTGGAGTGATCATCGTGTCTATCATCAGCTGGCGCGCCATCGAGCGGGGCTTCGCCCCGGTGCAGAAGGTCGCGCGGCAGATCGCCGAGACACCCAACCTCGACGACGCTGCCCCGATCCAGGCCGTTCCGGAGATGCCCGACCTGGACAGCATCGTCGATGCCCACAATAACCTTGTGGAGCGCCTGCGGTCCCAGCGACGGGCGACGCTGACCGCGCTCATCGAGGGCCAGGAACTGGAACGGGCCCGCCTGTCGCGGGAACTGCACGACCAGATCGGCCAGACCCTCACCTATGCGCTGTTGCTGCTTCAGTCCATCCAGGACGGCGCCGACCAGGAGCAGAAGGTGGCCATGGCCCAGGAGGCGGTGCGCACCAGCTTGCAGGAGGTCCGTGGGCTGGCCGCCGACCTGCGTCCCAGCGTCCTGTCAGACCTGGGCCTGGTCGCCGCCCTGACCTCCTTGGCCACCGCACACGCCGAGGCCACCGGCGTGGTCGTGCGCCGAGACCTGCAGCCGGTGCCCGACCTGGGCTGGGCCGCCGAACTGGTCGTCTACCGCATCGCCCAGGAGGCCCTCACCAACAGCGCCAAACACGCCCAGGCCAGCACCGTCACCCTGTCACTGCACTGCGACCAGGACACCGTGCGGCTGGTCATCGCCGACGACGGCCGCGGCCTGCAGGGCTCCACCCCCGGCACGGGCCTGGCCAGCATGCACGACCGCGCACGCTCCATCAACGCCCAGCTCACCATCACCGACAACCCCGGCGGCGGCACCCGCGTCGAACTGCGCATCGACCGGGGTACCCTCCCCCACGACAGCCTCCCGGAGGACTGACCATGCACACGCCCACCACCCGAGTCGCCCGCGTGCTGCTGGCCGACGACCACACCCTGCTGCGCCAAGGCGTGAAGATGATGCTCGACCCGCAGCCCGACTTGACCGTCGTCGCGGAGGCCGCCGACGGGGCCGAGGCCCTCGAGCGGATCAGCCGCGGCGACATCGACCTGGCCATCCTGGACGTCACCATGCCCCGCATGACCGGGCTGCAGGTGGCCCGCGAGGTCTCCCAGCGCAAGCTGCCCACCCAGATGCTGATCCTGAGCATGCACGACAACGAGCAGTACTTGTTCGAGGCCCTCAAGACCGGCGCGGCCGGCTACGTCCACAAGTCCATGGCCGACCGCGACCTGCTCAACGCCTGCCATGCCGCCGTGCGCGGGGAACCCTTCCTGTACCCGGGTGCCATGTCGACCATCATCCGCGAGTACGTCCAGCGTGGTGAGGCCCACGAAGGCGACCGGCTGCTGACCCCGCGTGAGGAGGAGATCCTCAAGCTCATCGCCGAAGGGCACTCCGGCAAGGAAATCGCCGAGATGCTGTTCATCAGTCCCAAGACCGTCGAGCGGCATCGTGCGAACCTGCTGGAGAAGCTCGGGATGAAGGACCGTCTCGAACTGACCCGCTACGCCATCCGGGTGGGCCTCATCGAACCCTGACCCAGCCGGGTGCATGTCGGTGCCTGCGCATGTGGGTGTCGACACCGATGGTTGCGCCGGGTGTCGAGCACTCGAATGGACGACGTGAACATCCCGTCCAACCCTGTGGAGACGACCATGACCAAGACCCTACGTACCCTGTCCCTCGTCGAACTGCTCAACGCCGCGCTGCTCATCGGGCTCGGCATCCTGCTCATCTGGTGGCCCGGCCTGACCCTGCGCTCGCTGGTCATTTTCTGCGGCGCCTTCCTGCTCGTCGAGTCCGTCTCGACGATGATCGGCGCCTGGCACGCCACCGGCCTGCTGCGCTGGGTCGCCGGCACCATCGGCGTCATCGGCGTCGCCCTCGGCCTGCTCGTGCTGCTGCTGCCCGGCCTGACCCTGTCCTTCATCGCCGTCGCCGTCGGCCTGTGGACCATCGTGTCCGGCATCGCCCTGATGGCCCGCAAGGCAACCGATCACCGCTGGCTCCACGTCCTGGGCGGGCTGCTGCTCGTCCTGGCCGGCGGCTGGTTCGTCATCGACCACACCGCCGCTATCATCACCATCGGCCTGTGGGCCGGTATGACGCTGCTGGCCATCGGCGCGACGCAGGCCGCTGCCGCCATCGCCGTGTGGCGCGCGGCCAAGAACAGCTGACCTGATCCGTCGGCCCCGTCTGCAACCCATCCACAGCCCTCTACCCCATCAGGAGTTTTGCCATGCTTCAACCTCGCCTTGCACGTTCGGCGGTCACCGCCCTTGCAATGGTTTCGCTGCTTCCCCTTGCTGCCTGTAGTGACACCGCCCCGATGGACCCGGTTGGTCCGAAGGCCCCCACGACGTCAGCGGCCGCCAGCGGTTCCCCGTCGGGGAACAATTCTGGTTCTTCGTGCAGCCTGGATGATCCTTCCTGGACGTCATTGGCGGACGCGGTGAGCCCGTCGGTGGTGTCGGTGGGTGTCTCCAGCGGCGGCCGTCCGGTGGGTGAGGGCTCGGGGGTGGTCATTGATGACCACCACATCGTCACCAATGCCCACGTGGTGGGTGATGCCACCGACAGTGACGTGTCGGTGACCCTGTCCGACAACACCGTCAAGCCGGTCACCATCGCCGGTCGTGACCCGATCACCGATCTGGCGGTGCTCACGGTCAAGGACGCCAAGCTCACCCCGATCCGGATTGCCACCTCCGCGAAGGTGCGCACCGGGCAGCCCGTGATGGCCGTGGGCAATCCCCTGGGCCTGGAGGGGACCGTGACCACCGGCATCGTCAGTGCCCTCAACCGTCCGGTGGCTGCCTCCGAACAAGGCGCCGGACCGAGCGTCGCGACGGTGACCAATGCCATCCAGACCTCGGCACCGATCAATCCGGGCAATTCGGGTGGGGCCCTGGTCAATGGCTGTGGCGAGCTGATCGGCATCAACTCCTCCATCGCCACGCTGGGCCCGGGCAGCGGCAGCATCGGCATCGGGTTCGCGATCCCGTCCGACCAGGTGTCGATGGTGGCCCAACAGCTCATTCGTGATGGCCGGGCCCGGCACTCGCAACTGGGGATCTCCGTGGCTGACGGCATCGCGGCACGCGGCACGCAACAGGTGCGCAGCGCGGTGGTCGTCTCGGTGGTTGCCGACAGTCCGGCTCAGCGGGCCGGGGTGAAGGCCGGCGATCACATCCTCAGCATCGACGGTGCTGCCACCACCTCTGCGCTGTCCCTGGTGGGGCATGTGCGGGGACTTCCCGTCGGCAAGCAGGTGAACCTGCTGGTGGTGCGTGACGGCAAGGAACTCACGCTGTCCGCGACGCTGGCCAGCGACTGACACGCCCCGACGCGTCTGACGTGGTGAGGCGGGTCAGGCCTGGTGGGTGGGGGTGCTCTCGCTGCGCACGACCATCACCGGCGCCAAGCTCCGACCGGCGATGCGTCGGCTGGTCGAGCCCAGCAGCAGACCGATGAAGCCGCCCCGGCCACGGCTGCCGACCACCACGAGGCTGGCGCCGCGGGAACGCTTGACCAGGGCGTCGACGGGCTTGCCGTCGACCAGGATGGCGTCCACAGTGAGGTCGGGATGCTGCTCGGTCACCGGCTCCAGCAGATCATCGAGACGTTCCATGGCGTTGGCTGCCATCAGTTCCGGCATGCGGTCGTCGAATGCCGTGGTCCACGAGGGGTCGAAGTGGACGACGGTGACGGGCTGCAGCGTGGTGTGGTGGCTGCTGGCGATCTGTGCCGCCAGGTGCAGGGCCTGGCAGGAACCCTGGTCGTCGACCCCCACGACCACGGGGCCGTCGGGGCTCCAGTCACCCTGCATGGGCACGACGACGACTGGCTGCTTGCTGTGGGACAGGACGGCGTCAGTGGTGCTGCCGAGCAGGTGTTCCACGATGCCGTCGCGGCCCTGGCGCCCGACCACGAGGATGTCGCTCGGCCCGGTGGCAGCGATCAGGCCGTGGGCGGGGGCACCGAGCTGCACCTCGGTGGTGATGTCGACCTGGGGGAATCGAGCCCGGTTCAGCTCAGCCAGCTGGTTGACCTGCGCGCGCATCGCGTCGAGGTAGTCCTCGACCAGCTGCGGGGTGTACCAGTGGGAGATCGGGCCGGCGAAGGTGTCGGTGCTGGGAGGCACGGGCATGGACACCATCATCAGCAGCCGCACCGACAGGTCGTGCCGGTCGGCGAACTGACAGGCCCACGCGGCAGCACGGTCGGCGGCTGAGGAGCCGTCGACGCCGACGACCAGAGCGGTGAAATCCTTCAACTCCATGAGGTTGCCTTTCTGTGAGGAACAGCTTCGCTGTTCGTGGTGGCTCCACTCTCGACGCGCACCGGCAGCCCGGCCAAGCGTTCTGGCCCGGGGGTGGGGATCGCCCCGGCCACTTTGGGTGTCGCCACCCATCGACCGGAGCCGCGCCCTGGGCGACAGTGGATGACGTGGAAGCGCACCGTTCATGCAGCGCTTCTGGACCATCCTTCGCAGTTCGCACCACACAGGAGGAGAACACCATGGCACGTTCCGTCGGCATCGATCTGGGCACCACCAACTCCGTCGTCGCAGTTCTTGAGGGTGGCGATCCCACTGTCATTCCGAACGCCGAAGGCGCTCGCACCACCCCGTCGGTAGTGGCATTCAGCAAGACCGGTGAGGTCCTGGTGGGCGAGGTCGCCAAGCGCCAGGCCGTCACCAACGTCGACCGCACCATTCGCTCCGTCAAGCGCCACATGGGCACCGACTGGAGCATCAAGATCGACGGCAAGGTCTACAAGCCCCAGCAGATCAGCGCCTTCGTGTTGCAGAAGCTGAAGCGCGACGCCGAGGCCTACCTGGGTGAGCCCGTCACCAATGCGGTCATCACCGTCCCGGCCTACTTCTCCGACGCGGAGCGTCAGGCCACCAAGGAGGCCGGTGAGATCGCGGGTCTGACCGTGGACCGCATCATCAATGAGCCCACAGCGGCCGCCCTGGCCTACGGCCTGGACAAGGGTGGCGAGGAGCAGACGGTCCTGGTCTTCGACCTGGGTGGTGGCACCTTCGACGTGTCCCTGCTGGACATCTCCGAGGGCGTCTTCGAGGTGAAGGCCACCAAGGGTGACAACCGCCTGGGTGGCGACGACTGGGACCAGCGCATCGTCGACTGGCTGGTCACGCAGTTCAAGAACAAGAACGGCATTGACCTGAGCAAGGACAAGATGGCTTCCCAGCGTCTGCAGGAGGCTGCCGAGCGCGCCAAGATCGAGCTGTCCTCCTCCCAGGAGACCAGCATCAACCTGCCCTACATCACCGCCGGTGCACAGGGCCCGCTGCACCTGGAAGAGAAGCTCACCCGCTCCGAGTTCCAGCGCATGACCCAGGACCTGCTGGACCGCTGCAAGGCGCCCTTCCACGCCGTGATCAAGGATGCCAACACCTCGGTGGACAAGATCGACCAGGTCATCCTGGTGGGTGGCTCCACCCGCATGCCCGCCGTCGCGGACCTGGTGAAGGAGCTGTCCGGCAAGGAGCCGCACAAGGGTGTCAACCCCGACGAGGTCGTCGCGCTGGGTGCCTCTCTGCAGGCCGGTGTGCTGAAGGGTGAGGTCAAGGACGTACTGCTGCTTGACGTGACTCCGCTGAGCCTGGGCCTGGAGACCAAGGGTGGTGTGATGACCAAGATCATCGAGCGCAACACGACGATCCCGACGAAGCGCTCGGAGATCTTCACCACCGCCGAGGACAACCAGCCGTCGGTGATGGTGCAGGTCTACCAGGGTGAGCGCGAGTTCGCCCGCGACAACAAGTCGCTCGGCAACTTCGAGCTCACCGGCCTGATGCCCGCCCCGCGTGGCGTGCCGCAGATCGAGGTCACCTTCGACATCGACGCCAACGGCATCGTCCACGTCTCGGCCAAGGACAAGGCGACCGGCAAGGAGCAGTCGATGACCGTCACCGGTGGTTCGGCGCTGGGCAAGGAGGACATCGACCGGATGGTCCGTGACGCTGAGGCGCACGCCGAGGAGGACCGCAAGCGCCGTGAGGCCGTCGAGATGCGCAACGAGGCCGATGCCCTGGCCTTCCGCACCGAGAAGCTGCTGGCCGACGCCGACAGCATCGGTGACGAGGTCAAGGCCCCGGTCGTCGAGGCCCTGGAGAAGCTGAAGGAGGCCCTGAAGGGCACCGACAACGACTCCGAGGTCAAGGCCGCGATGGAGGACCTGAACACCAAGGCCGCCGCCATGGGCCAGGCCGTCTATGCGGCCAGTCAGGCGCAGGCCCAGGAGCAGGCCTCCCCGGCCGATGCCGGTGGTTCGGACGACGACGTGGTCGACGCGGAGATCGTCGACGACAAGTGATCCGCCGGGTGGGGTCGCCTCGCGGCCCCACCCGTCCCGGGCGGTGGCCACGCGATCGGCCCGCAGCACCCCCCTGCGGGCGCTTCGCGGCGCCATGGGCCATTCGAAGCAGTGCCTACCCGCCAGGTGCTGCCACCCACCAGACATGAGGAAAACAGATGAGCGCAGACGACGTGACCACCACGACCGGTCAGCAGAGCACGACCGCTGAGGAGCTCGACGCTGCCGCGCAGGTCGAGGCGCTGCGCGCGCAGGTGGCCGAGCTGAAAGGTCGCCTGGCCGAGCGCACCGAGGACTTGCAGCGGCTGCAGGCCGAGTATGTCAACTACAAGAAGCGCGTCGACCGCGACCGCGACCTGGCGCGGCGGGGCGGTGTCGAGAAGGTGCTCGGTGAGCTGCTGCCGGTGCTCGACGCTATCCGCTTGGCCGACGAGCACGGCCAGCTGGACGGACCGGTGAAGGTGCTGGCCGACCAGGTGCTGGCCCTCACCACCCGTCACGGCATGACCAGCTTCGGTGAGGTCGGTGACGCCTTCGACCCGGCCCTGCACGAGGCGCTGATGCAGCAGCCCTTGCCCGGCGCCACCCAGACCTGTGTCTCGCAGGTGATGCAGCCCGGCCACCGCATCGATGACAAGGTGCTGCGCCCCGCCCGGGTCGCGGTCAGTGACCCCGATCCCGAGGCCACCACCCACGATGACCTGACGGGACAGGAGGACCGCTGATGAGCGCCCAGGACTGGGTCGACAAGGACTTCTACAAGGTGCTCGGGGTCTCCAAGGACGCTTCTGACAAGGACATCAAGAAGGCCTTCCGCAAGCTGGCCCGCGAGAACCACCCCGACCAGCACCCCGGTGACGCTGCGGCGGAGGCCCGCTTCAAGGAGGTCTCCGAGGCCAACTCGGTGCTGTCCAACCCCGACTCGCGCCGCGAGTACGACGAGATCCGCGAGATGGTCGCCAACGGCGGTTTCGGCTACGGATCCGGCGCCGGCCAGTACGGTGCGGGTTTCCCGGGTGCCGGAGGCCAGTACGGCCAGGGCGGTGGTGGGCCCTTCACCTACAGCTACTCCACGGGTGGCTCGGCCGAGCACCTGTTCGGCCAGGGTGGCGGCTACGAGGACATCCTGGGTGGCCTGTTCGGCCAGGGCGGTGGCTTCGGTGGGCGTCGCCCGCAAGGCACGCGCCAAGGTGCCGACATCGAGGGTGAGGTGACCATCGGCTTCGAGGAGGCCGTGGCCGGCACGACGGTGTCGATGCAGCTGGTCTCGCAGGTGCCGTGCACGGCCTGTGGCGGGGCCGGCATCACCTCGGGCAACCCGCCCCAGGTGTGCGGCTCGTGCGGTGGCACCGCCCGGGTGCCGCAGTCGCGGACGATGAAGGTACGCATCCCGGCCGGCGTCGAAGACGGGCAGACCATCCGGATCAAGGGCAAGGGCTCGACCGGCGTCAACGGCGGACCTGCCGGCGACCTGCTGGTGCGCGTCCACGTCACCCCGCACCGGCTGTTCGGCCGCAAGGGCCGTGACCTGACCCTCGACGTGCCGGTCACCGTCGACGAACTGATCCTGGGCGCCGACATCGAGGTGCCCACCCTCGACGGTGGACGGGTGACGGTGCGCGTGGCCGAGTGCACGCCCAACGGCCGCACGCTGCGGGTGCGCGGCAAGGGCGTGAAGACCAAGGCCGGCACCGGTGACCTGCTTGTGACCCTGCAGGTGCAGATGCCGAGCAGCGTGAATGACCAGGCCAAGCAGGCCATCCGGGACTTCGCCCGCGCGATGGGTGAGACCAACCCGCGCGCCTCGATTCTGGGGAGGGAATGACCATGACCAGCAACAACCACGAGCGGCGTGACAACGTCGTGTTCACCACCATCCAGGTGGTGCACCTGACCGGGATCCACCCGCGCACCCTGGATGCCTTCGCCCTGGCCGGGATCGTGCGTCCCGGCCAGGACGTGGCCGGCCAGCCCGTCTACGGCCGGGCCGACGTGGCCCGGCTGCGCCAGGCGCTCACCATGGTGCAGCACGCCGGGATGCCCGTCGCGCAGGTGGCCTGGATCTTCGCGCTGCGCGACCAGATCGACCAGACGCGACGTGAGCTCGACCACCTGGTCGGCCAGTTGTGGGCCGAGCTGGACAGCGCGATGCCCACGCCCAGTGGCCGCGTGTTCACCACGGGCGCCGACGGCCGGGTCTGGGTCGGGCGTCACCGCCCGGGTGCCCGGCGTCGTCTGGGCCGCTGAGCCCGCCCGGCCACCCCTTGACATCCTCCGGAAAGAAAGTCCCATGGACATCGTGATCATCGGCGGCGTCGCCGCCGGCATGTCGGCCGCCGCCCGCCTGCGGCGTTTCGACGAGCAGGCCTCCATGACCGTCGTGGCGAAGTCGGGCCACATCTCCTCCGCTCGCCGACTGCGGTCTTCCCTACTACGTGGGTGGTGTGATCACCGACCGTGATGCCCTGCTGCTGCAGACGCCCGAGGCCATCAAGGCCCGCTTCAACATCGACGTACTGGTCAACACCCGCGCCGAGGCCATCGACCGCACAGCTCACACCGTCACCGACCTGGCCACTGGCGCCGCCCGGCGTCTGCACTACGACCGGCTGGTGCTGGCGCCCGGTGCCACACCGGTGCGTCCGTCGATCCCCGGCATCGAGTGGGCACTGACCCTGCGCAATGTCGAGGACGCCGATGCGCTCGCTGCCGCCGCCCAGCAGGCCCGCACCGACGCGGTGACCGGCGGCGGTTTCATCGGTCTCGAGGTCGCCGAGAACCTCGTTCGCAAGGGCCTGCAGGTGGCGCTGGTGGAGGCCACCGACCAAGTCCTGGCACCGCTCGACCCCGAGATGGCCACACCTGCGCGACGCGCTGCGCTCGGCCGGGGTCGACCTGCACCTGGGGTGCGCGGTCACCGCCATCGGTGACCACGACGTGACCCTCGCCGACCAGTCGATCCTGGATGCCGACCTGGTGGTGGCCGCCATCGGGGTGCGCCCTGACTCGCAGCTCGCCCGTGATGCGGGCCTGGAGTGCGCACCCAATGGCGGGATCGTCGTCGACCGGAACCTCACCACGCGCAATCCGCACATCTACGCGGCCGGTGACGCCGTGGCCAAGCATGACGCCGTCGATGGGTGCTTGGTCTTGGTGCCGCTGGCCCAGACGGCGAACCTGCAGGGACATCGGATCGCCGACCGCATCATGGGCCGCGAGATCGGCGACCGTCCGGTGCTCGGCACCGCAATCGTGGACCTGTTCGGTCTGCAGGCGGCCACCGTCGGCTGGAATGAGAAGCGCCTGCGTGCCGCAGGCGCCCCTACCGCGCGATCCACACCCATCCGACCGAGACCATGCCGGCTACTACCCCGGCGCCACACAGATGGCGCTGAAGCTGCTCGTCGACCCCTACCCGACGCGATCATCGGACCCCAGGGCGTGGGCCCCAAGGGTGTTGACAAGCGGATCAATGTCATTGCCACGGCAATGACCGGCCATGTGATGGCCAGTGATCTGGCGCAACTGGAACTGGCCTATGCGCCGCCCTTCGGCAGCGCCAAGGATCCGGTGAACATGCTCGGCTTCGCCGACGAGAACCTGCACACCGCCACCTCGCTGACCCACCAGTGGCACCAGCTCGCCCAGGCCCAGGACAGTGTCGCCGTCCTCCTCGACGTCCATAGCCCCGCAGAGTTCGCGGCCGGAGCCATCCCCGGAGCCATCAACATGCCCGTCGACGAGCTGCGCCAGCGCATCGACGAGGTCCGGGAGCTGGCCCCGGGCCACGAGTTGTCGTGCACTGAGCTGTCGGTGTGCGCGGCCATGTGGCGTGCCGGATCCTGGCCGGGCACGACATCCCTGCCCGCAACTTGGACGGGGGCTACAAGACCTGGATCGCCGGAACCCGCGCCTGGACGAAAGCGCTTCCACCACGCACGGGACGGGAAGAGCGCGGGGGTGGCCACCAGCGATGCTGGTGGCCACCCCCGGGGCATTGGTGGTTCAGATGGCAATGGACAAGTGGGACACGGCGGCCGCGTCGTCGGTCTCGGCCTCGGCTGCCGCAATCTGCGCAACCCGGTCGGCGTAGGCCCGGCGTTCGCGGTCGATGTCGGCGGCGTCCCACCCCAGCAGTGGGGCCATGATGACGAGGATCTCGTCGCTCGCAGACAGTCCTCGATCTCGTCGTTCGATGTCCAGTCGCACACGTCGCAGAAGCACATCATCAAGGTGGGTGGCACCCTCATGGGTGACTGCCCAGGCGACTTCTGCCCGCAGGAAGTCCGGTGCACCGGTCAGCGGCTGGCCCCAGGCCAGCTCCCGCGATCCCACGGCCAGCGCCGCGTCGTGCTCGTCAGCGACAGCCAGCAGAGCAGGCGTCTCCGACCCATAGCGATCCAAGAGGTGTGTGACCCGTGTCAGGGGCCAGCCGCGGGTGCTGGCAAGTTCCTCGGCGTGCCCGGCCAGTTCCCGGTAGCCGTTGGCGCCAACCAGCGGCAGGGTCGTGGTGCGGGTGGGACGGGCTGTCGCGAGTTCATCGCCAAGTGCGTGGTCGACGGCGTCCTGGGCCATGACCCGGTAGGTGGTGAGTTTGCCGCCGGCGATCGCCGTCAGGCCGGGGGCAACCCGCGTCACGGTGTGTTCCCGCGAGATCTTGGTACTTGCCGTGTCGGAGCCTGACTTGAGTTGGGGCTGCAGGAGCGGCCGCAGCCCGGCGTAGGTGCCAATGATGTCGTCGCGTGTCAGGGGGCGACTCAGCGCTGCGTTCGCATGCTGGAGGATGTAGTCGATGTCAGCGCTGGTGGCAACAGGCTTGGAGACGTCGTGCTGCCATGGTGTATCGGTGGTTCCAATGACCCAATAGCGGGGCCACGGGATGATGAACAGGACCGACTTCTCCGTGCGGAGGAAGATCCCTGTCTTGGCGTCGATCGCTTCCTTCGGCACGACGATGTGAATGCCCTTGGATGCCAGGACCTTGAGCCCACCTTCATGGGCGGCGAGGTTCTGTGTCTGCTCGGTCCACACGCCGGTGGCATTGATGGTGCGGGTGGCGCGGATGTCGTGTTCCCTGCCAGTCTCACGGTCGATCACGCGAGCCCCGGTAACGGTTCCGGCACCATCGGTGAGGTACTTGGTGACCTGGGTGCGGCTGGCGGCGAAGGCACCGAGACCGACCGCGGAGCGCACGAGGTCGATCACGAGGCGTGCGTCGTCGACCCGCGCGTCATGGAAGCGGATGGCTCCCACCAACTGCGACGTGTCCAGCGCCGGTGCCAGCTCCTGCGTCCCCCTGCGTCCCAGGTGCTTCTGGAGCGGAACCGTGCACCGCCCGCGGGCACCGGCCACGGCGAGGGCGTCATACAGGCCGACGCCGACGCCGGAGTACACACGCTCGTAGTGGTGCTTCAACGGCCACAGGAATGGCTGCGGCTTCACCAGGTGAGGGGCGGTGGTCGTCAGCAGACGGCCCCGTTCTGTGAGGGCCTCATGTACCAGGGGGAAGTCGAGTTGGTACAGGTATCGCAGGCCGCCATGGACGAGTTTCGAGGACCAGGACGAAGTGCCCGAGGCCCAGTCACCCATCTCGACGATGCCGGTACGCAAACCCCGGCTGGCGGCATCGAGCGCAATACCAGCTCCCGTGACACCGCCACCTACCACGAGGAAATCCATGGGCTCGCCAGAGGTCAGTTCCGTCAGGGAAAGGGTACGTTGTTCCGCATTGAGCGCAGATCCATCCCCCTCGAGGATCGGGACTTCGCGAGAGGTCGGGACGTGAGGGGGTCTGTGTTCAGGTGACATGGTCGATGCTCCTCCAGCAGTCGTAGGGCGTGCCATTGGACCCCCTTCCGGACAACGCCCGGTGGCCTGTGCCTCGCCTGACGCTGGCCTGCCGCACAGACGCCTGAGACCTTGCCGGTGAGGACCATGGCAACCTGGTTCGGTTCAGATGGTTGAGGGGTGCGTGCCCCATCTGTTAACGACGGTCGAAAAGGGGACCGTTTCCGGCGGTTGAAAGGGGAGCCACTGGTTTGTGGTGTCTAGTCTGCCTGTTGCTCGAGGCGGGCGGAAGGCAGGGTGGTCATGGTGGTGTTGCGCAGCCGGTAGGACGCGCCCTTCAATGTGATGACTTCGGCGTGGTGGACGATGCGGTCGATCATGGCGGAGGCGACGGCCTGGTCTCCGAAGACCTCTCCCCAGCGGCTGAAGGGCAGGTTGCCGGTCAGGATGATCGAGCTGTTCTCGTAGCGTGAGGCGACGAGCTGGAAGAACAGGTTCGCGGCGTCGGCGTCGAAGGGCAGGTAGCCGACCTCGTCGATGACCAGCAGCTGCAGTCGGGCGAGTTTGCGTAGCTCTGCATCGAGCCGTCCGGTGCGGTGGGCTTGTTGGAGGCGGGTGACCCAGCCGGCTGCGGTGTCGAACCCGACACGGATTTGTTGGTGGCAGGCCGCGACGGCCAGGGCGGTGGCGAGGTGGGTCTTGCCGGTGCCGGGTGGGCCGAGGAGCACGACGTTGCCTGCTTCGCTCAGGTATCCGCCGGCTGCGAGGCGGTGGAGTTGGGCCCGGTCGGCGGCGGGTTGGTGGTCGAAGTTGAACTCCTCCAGCGTCTTGACTGCGGGGAAGCCCGCGGCGCGGAGGCGTTGCTTCGCGCCGGAGGCCTCGCGGGCTGCGACTTCGGCCTCCAACACAGCCTGCAAGTACTGGGGCCCGGTCCAGGAATGGGCCGCGGCCTGGTCGGCCAGGCGTCGGGCCGATTCGCGGATGCGGGGTGCTTTCATCACCCGGGCCAGGTAGTCGATGCGGGTGAACGTCTCATCAGCGGCGGTGGGCATCAGGCGACCTGCCCCTCGAAATCAGCTGCTGCGAGGCCGAAGGCCTGGTCATAGACCGCCAGGTCCCGGGCCAGGCCCTCGTCGACCGCTTGCAGCGGCGGGTGCTGGAAGTCGTGGCGCAGCTGGGCGGCGGTCTGGACATGAGCCGGGTCGGTGATCGTGCGGCCCGATCCCCAGACTCGCTCGTGCCGGGCGATCGTGAGGCCCTGGTGAGTGACGATCACCTCGTCCAAACTGACGCGGACCTCGACGAGCCGGTCGATGGCCTGCGGGTCAACGGAGTAGTCATTCCCGGCGGCGCGAACGTAGTAGTCACGGCCCAGCCGGATCGTGAACCGTTCACCAACCCTCGGCGGTGTTGGTGGCAAGGCCCCCATCGCCGCCAGATCAGACGGGAACACCTCGGCAGGGCTCGCATCCAACGCCCTGACCCTGCGCTGGTTGGCCACCGTTGTCAGCCAAGCACTCAGCTGAGCGTTGAAGTCTTGCGGGCCGGTGAAGCTGCGGCCGGGCAGGAAGGACGTCTCCAGATACTGGTTGGCCCGCTCAACGACCCCTTTGGTCTCGGGGTCATACGGCTTGGCCTGCACGAGTCACGTGCCCAGCATGCCGCAAAAGCCACTCACCCCCTCAGCCAGCCGGCCACGGCGTCCGATCCCGGCCTCGTTGTCCCACAACAGCCGCTTCGGGATAGCGTCGAAACGCTGCAGCAACAACCACATCCCCGCCAACAGGTCACCGGTGCGACGGCTGGGGATCATCACCGCCTCGATCCGGCGGGAATGCGCCGCGACCATCACCAACACCGGCGTACGGCCCCGCAGCCGGGAATCCAAGCCGACGTCCACCGGTGGGAACCACAAGTCGCACTGGACCTGCTCACCGGGCCGGTGGACCAGCCGATCCGCCGGATCAACCCGGCGAACCCGGCGACGGGCCTCCGCGACGTTCTCACGGAACCAGGTGATCGATCCCTCCCAACCGACCCGCTCGGCCAGCACCGTCGCCGCCATGTCCGGGAACTCTTCCAGCAACGCCTGCACTGCCGGTTCAACCCGGGCCCAGGCCGACTCGACCGGCGGCCTGGGCTTGTAAACCGGTGGGCCATCCGAGGCCAACGCCTTCGCGACCGTCTTGCGAGCCACCCCCAACCGCTTCGCGGTCGCCCTACCAGACAAGCCCTCACTGGCATGCAGATACCGAATCTCGGCCCACACATCCACGCTGATCATCCCTCCATCGTGATCGCGTGGCCCCCTTTTCGACCGTCGCTACTGGCTCCCTTTTCGACCGTCGTCGACACCGCGAAGCGATCGTTGCGATGGTTGCCGATGCCGCCGAGCTCGTTTCCCTTCGGCTCACGCCGCCCGAACTCGCCTCCTCGCCCGTCGTGTTCCGTCGGCCCGACGGCAGTTCGGTGTTCCGTCCGAAGGGTTCGACCGTGTTCACCTCCGAATCCCAGCTCGCGGCCGAGGACAGACTCCTGGAACGAGCGGCGAACTTGGCCGGTCCGACGGTGCCGCTCGCAAGAGTCGAGAAGATCACGCGCAGCCCCGATGCGGACGGTCGGTTGCTAGGCGACGACCAAGCCGACGCCCTGACTCACATCGCGCTATCAGGACGCCTCCTCGATGTCCTGGTCGGTCCTGCCGGGGCGGGCAATACCACATGTCGTGTTTGACGCCACTACGGGAGGGTGCGATTACGTGCTGAGCGGGGTCCCCAACTCTCCGTAGTAACGGGAAGAGAATTGCCCTGCGGAGACGGCTGAGCGTAAACGATGACTCAGTGCACGCGGACAGACCGAATCTGCCAGACGGGGTCAGTTCGGGCCGGCTTGGTGGTTGTGCCTGATGAGTCGTGCTCCGGCGGTTCCGCCATGGCCGTATTCGTGGTGAGCACGGGCGAGGTCGTCGATATCATAGGACTTCCCGATCGCGGGCGTCAGTTGCCCCTCTGCCACGCGTTGTGCGAGCCACGTGAGGTTTGCGGCGCTGTGGCCGGCGGCGATGCCGAGGACTCGGTGGCGACCGCGTGTCGCGGAAGGAATGGTCTTGATCCAGCTGTCTGCGCGGGTGAGAACGATACGGCCTCCGGGTCGCGCTGCGCCGAGCCAGTCCTTTCCTCGGCCGGCTGCGACGACGATGGCGTCGTAAGCGCCGGATGCCTGGACAGCATCCACCGAGACCGTGGTGTGGTCGAAGACCCCGCTCGCCCCGAGATGGCGACAGAGGTCTTGACCCGCGGGGCCTGCCACCGCGTCGACGTTGGCGTCGAAGAAACGAGCGAGTTGAATCGCGGCCGTGCCGACGGCTCCCGCCGCACCGACGACGAGGATCCGCTGCCCGGCGACGACACGGGCGGCTCGAAGGCTCTTCAGCGCGGTCAGCGCGCCAAGGGTCAATGCGCCGATATCAGCTTCTGGCGCGTAGCCATCGGGGAAGAGACCTATGCGACTGGAATCAACCCGAAGATACTCGACGGCGGTTCCTCGACGTCGAGAGGGTTCGAGACCGAGCACCGACCACACCCATCGTCCGGGCTGGACCGCGACGCTTCGGGTATCGCGGATGACTCCCAGCACGTCGAATCCGGGCTGCTTCGGGAACCCCACGCCGTGCATCCTCAGTCGGCCCGAGCGGTACATGAGGTCGATATCTGAGACCCCGCTGGACACGGTCTCGATGAGCACCTCGCCCGGTCGCAGCGACGGCAGGCAAACCTCGTCTCGTTGCAGAACGGAGGGATCGCCGTATCGGTGGTACTGGATGGCCCACATCGTCTATCCGTTCCGCCGCCGACCGCGCACGGGTATGTTTGCGGCTGATTTCTTGCCGAGAATGAGGCGAGTGAACACATGGGTGCCCAGTATCAGCGGAAGCACCGAGACGGCCACCGCGATGGACTTCGCGTCGTGCTCGCGGATGCCGTTCCTGCGCAGCACGCGCCGCGCCCACAGCCAGAATGGAATCACGATCGTGGGAGAGGTTGCGACTCCGGTGGTGTACTCGCGCGCGGCGACAGCGGTTGCGAGATGGGTGAAACCGTGTGCTCCGAACGCCAGCAGCCCTCCGCGGAACCAGACCGACCGGCCCTCGGTTCGAACGCCTGCGACAGACGCAGTGGCGACGAGCGCCGCCATGATTCCGATGCCGACGTTGACGTGGGTCTGCGAGAGTCCTCTCATTCTGAGATCGTCAGGGATCGGCGCCCACTTCGGCACGCGTGCGAGGACTCGGCGCGAGCTGGGTGCCATAGTCACGAGCTCCTCCGCGTCGTGGATGGCGAACGCGGCGAAAAAGCCGAGACTGGCCCGAGTGAGATCATTCATCGCGGTTCAGCTCCTTTCTCCCTTGCCATCGGTTACGCTACCACGAGTAGTGGAACTAGGGATAGAACTAGGAGGCTCGCGATGAATGGGGCAGGTGGCCGACCTCGGAACGCCGCGGTCGATACTGCGGTGCTGGCGACGACGATCGGCCTGCTCCGAGAGCGGGGATACGCGGGGCTGCGCATCAATGACATCGCGGAGGCGTCGGGGACGGCCAAGACGACGATCTATCGGCGATGGCCGACGTTGACGCACCTCGTGGTCGCGGCAATGCAGCATGCGCTCGGCGAGCGTGCATTCGAGGCCACCGGAGACACTGAAGCCGACCTCGACAGCCTCGTCGAGTCGGGCCTGGGGTTTCTGGTCGATGGCAGGTCTGATCTGCTGGCCGTAGCGCTGGACATCCACCGCCAAGGCGACACCGAACTACGCTCCACCTACCGGCAAAGCATTATCGACCCCATACGCGAGCAAGCCATCACACTCATCGCGACCGCGGTCGAACGCGGTGAACTCGAGGAGAACACCCAGCCGGATGTGATGGTCGACGCGGTCATCGGAGGCCTCGTGTATCGCAGCGCCATTCTCGCGGAACCTCTTTCACTGGATCAGGCAAGAGCATTCTGGCGGAGCGTGCTCAGCCCGCGACGATGCCAGTCGCCGCAACCGCGTCGGCCCTCGAAATAGGCAGCCATCACGTCTGGCCTGGCCCCGGATTGAAGAAGTCGAGACCGCGCTACCTTTGCTTCCCCACGGCGTCCTTCTCTCGACGTAACCGCGCTCAACTCGGAAGAGCCGAGTCCTCTGTCACCTAGTCGCTGATGGGTGCGGCGAGAGCTTCGGGCTTTCCATTCTCTGCGACAGCGGCGAGCGCACGTTCGAGCACTTGCAGGTCTTCAACGGTCTCCACCGAGATGACCTTGCCCCACGCGAGCGTCATGAACTGGAACACCGTGTTCTCGTACCGCACCCCTCCTGGCAGGTCACCCGCGATTGATGCCCGCACAGCGATGCGAGTTCGCCATGGACCGCCGTTCACTAGGACGTCCTGGATGTCGAATCGAGCTCCCGGAAGAAGATCGAGGACGCGCTGCCACCAGCGGATCATCGACTCCCGTGTTGTGCGGCGGCCTCCCAGCGCGTGCTCCCCGTGGAAGCGGTACTCGAACGACGGGGCGAGTCCGTCGACCATCGTCGTGTAGTCGCCCGCGTTGATCCGCTCGAAGACGGCCCGTACCTTTCCTCTGACGATCCGCTTGTACATGCCTGTCCTCTTCTCTCACATGCTCTACTTACGTTACTCTTGGTTACACTATGGTTCGTTCAGGTCGCCCGCGCAAGAGCGCGGTGGAGGACAGCATCGTGCAGGCCATGGGCGATCTGGTCGCCGAACACGGGTACGCCTCCGTCACCGTCGATCAGGTGGTTACTCGTGCAGGAACGAACAAGCCGGCGTTCTACCGACGGTTCAAGCACCTGGCCGAGGTGGTGCCGCAGATACTTATCTCACGGCATGGCACCGATGAGGACATCGACACCGGCACCCTCGTCGGGGACCTGATCGAGGTGCAGCGTCGGCAGCGACGCCTGTTCACCGATCCCGTGGTCACCAGGGGCTTCACCGGATGGCTCTCACACATCGAAGCCACCCCTGAGATAGGCGCACCGTTCTTCCGCGACTATCTCGCGCCTCGCCGCGCGTACACACAGATCATCCTCAATCGCGCCGTGGAGAGAAGCGAGGTCACCGTCGCGACAGACTCCGCCTGGATCGCCGACCTACTGACCGGGCCGCTCGTCATGCGTGCGGTGATGCCCGGCCTACCGCCTATCGACGACCGACTCGTTGCGCAGACCATTCATGCCGCGCTCGACGCACTCGGCTACCAAGGCGACCGTCCAACCATCAGCAGCATAGGGATAACCTAGAACCCGCTGAATATAGCCGATCTAGACGAAGCTACTTTCGCAACCCCACAGCGTGCCTTCTGCGGTCTATAGGCTCCGTGTCGGCCCCTCATGGCTCGGGTCGGTGCGGTGGGGGTCACGCTGGAACGGGTCATGGAGTTGCCGCGCCCGTTCTGCTGCTCGTTGCCGTGCCCGCTCCTGCTCGGCACGCTTGGCCTCGATCAGATGGGCGGCGTCGGTGATGGGGAGGGCGCGGAGTTCATCGGCCTCTGACCGTAGGAGCGCGGCCCGGTTCTTGGCGTCGTGCGCTTGACGGCGGGGGTTCGTGGTGCTCCGCATCCCGTACCGGGCTGCCTGGGCGTGCTCGGCCCCGTACTCGCTGACCAGCAGTGCCGTGTGTTCCTGCTTGTGCCGTCGCCGCATCATCTGCCGGTCGGCGGTGGCGGCTTCGACAGTCTGGGCGGCCTCGGTCACGCGAGGGTCGGTCTCGGCGCGTTTGGTGGCGGCCTGGCCTGCCCATTCGGTGAGACGATCAGGGTTCTCCGGTGTGGTGCCCCATTCGCGGCTGACTTGGCCGCGCAACGCCTGGGTGCGCTCGGTCGCGGCCTTGCGCTCGGTGCGGGCCTTGCGCCTGCCGAACCGCCTAACGGTGGCGAGGCGGGCATTGGTGGCGGCTTCGTCTTCGGCGGCGGCGAGGTAGGCCGCTCCATTGCGTTCAGCCTGGCTGGTGAGCGGCTGCGTGACCTCGGCGCGTACCTGTTCGGCGGCGTCCTTGGCCTTGCCGAGCACGGCGGCGCTCTCATCGTCTTCGGCGCGGTGGGTGGCGCGTTGGGCATCGAGGCGTGCGGCGATCTGCTCCCACCGCTGCGCCGCCCGTTGTGCGTGTTCGGCCTCGTGGTCGAGCCGGTCGAGTTCGTCCACCACAAGTCGCACCGGGCCGTCGCTGACGAGACCTTGCACGGCCTCGGCGGCTTGGGCGGTGGCGTGGTCGAGGCCCCGGTCGGCGGGGTCGCGGTCCATCGCCTCGATGAACCGCGCCCTGGCATCGGCCATGTCCGTGGCGACGACGTGCAGCCGGTTGGTCTCGCGGCCTCGGGTCATGCCGACATAGACCCCTGCCGCGCTGGTCGCCTCGGTGAGCACCGTGTGGGAGGCATCGACGGTTGCGCCTTGGACGCCGTAGGCGGTCGTGGCGTAGGACAGGTGCGCGTGCTCACCCACGTACTCGGCGGGCAGGGCGACGGTGCGGGGGCTCTTGCGCCCGCTGGCAGCTTCTCGCGCGTACACGACGCCATCCTCGGTGACCTGCTGGACGATCCACTGTTGCCGGTTCGCCACACCGAGCGCGGTGTCGTTCTTCCGGGTCTGGATGAGGTCACCGGCTCCGATACTGAGGCCGTCGCTGCTGGTCGCCGTCACCGTGTCATTGACCTCGCCAGTCTCGACTCTCCCGGCGCGGATGCGCTCGTTCAACGCCGCGGCCTCATCGTTGGTCGCTACGGTGATCGCCTCGCCCTGGCGGGCGTTCTCGGTGGTGTGCTCGCGAGCCTGCTCATCATCAGCGTGCAGCCTCACCAGTCCCATCGCGACAAGATGGTTGAACGTCTCGCCGGGGTTGGCCCGGTCGCGCATCGACAGCGTGAGGGCCGCGTATTCGGGGTCGGTGAAGCGGTGGAGTTCGGTCATGTCGTAGGTGCGGCCTCTGATTTGGGCGGCCATGTCGAGCACCCCGCCTCGACCGACAGCCGGGAGTTGTGCGCGGTCGCCCACGAGGGCGACCGTCGCTCGCGCCTCAGCGGTGATGGTCAGGAGTGCGTGGGCGGTGTCTTGGTCGAGCATTCCGGCTTCGTCCACGATCACGCGCTCACCAGCAGACAGCCGCGCATCTTTCGGTGGGCCGGTGTAGAGACTGCCGGTTGCGGGGTCGGTGTCACCTACTGCGAGGCGTGTCCATACGCCGTCGCTGTTCCATCGCCACCCATGCGCGTACACCAGTGCCGCAACACTGGTCGCGGGTACGTCGAGTTCATCGTGGGCGACCTGCGCCGCCCGCAACGTCGGCGCAACCACCCGTGACGGCCTGCCCTGCTGCGCTGCTACCTCGATGGCGGTGCGGAGCATGGTGGTCTTCCCGCTACCCGCGGCACCCTCCACAATCACCAGCGGATCGGTCGAGGCCACCGCAGCGGCGGCGAGGACCTGCCCCTCATCCAATCCTGCTGTTCGTGCGGCTTCGACCACGTCGGGATGCTTCGGCTCCCGGCGCGGTGTCGCGGCGGTGAGTTGATCGCGCAGCGCAGTCTCGGCGGCGACCACGCTGAGACTGGTCAGATGCGCGACGTGCTCCGGGGTTGCCGCTCCTGGTGGCAGGATCGAGAAGCAATCCGAGACCGCAACCTCGCCCGCTTTGCTGATGAACTCCCGCAACTCTGCCGGTGCCGCCTGCACACCGTGCTCGGTCGTGATCCTGGTGACGTGCTCAGCCACAGTGTGCGGTGTCCACGCCGACGACCCGGCAGCACTGCGGTCCAGTGCCCGCGATGCAATCTCCTGCACCGCGAGGTCATCGAGGGCAACCGGGGGTTGCGCGACACGTCGGGCGAGGTTGCCGGGGTCGTAGCCGGCGTCGCGGAGTTCCTGCTGCCACCACTGCTCATCTTTGAGGTCGGCGGGCTTCTTACCAGGCCGCTGATGCGCCCACGCGATGCCCTGCATCCGCGCCGTCACGACCGGGCCAGGTTCCTCGCCCGGATGCGCCGCTTCCCATTCGGCTTCAAGCCGGTCGAGGTTCTTCTTGATCTGCGCCGAACGCTTCGACATCACCGCATTGAACGGCTGCAACTCGGCGACCTCGCCGCTCACCGGGTCCAGGGTCAGGCCATGCTCTGCAAGCGTGGCCGCGAGCTGCGGGTGCGCGGCGATCACCGCCGAACCCATCGCACGGATCGCGCCCTGCTGCCTGAACAACGCTGCGGTATCCAGTGCCCGCCACTTCCCAGCCGCCCACACCCGTGTGCCGATCTGCATGTGAATATGCCGGTGCGGATCACCCGCCCGCGAGGTCTTATGACCGATGCCCACGACCTGCATGCCCTCGATAGGCGCGACCTCCTGCGCCCCACGCGGCCCGACCCGAGTCACGCTGTGCTGGCCCAGCCACCGGCGAATCTCCGCCAGGGCGTCCTGCTGCGCACGATCCAACGCCCCAGAGACTTCGGGGTGCAGGGCTGCAGCGACCGACAGGCTCTTCGGCGCGTTCACGGTCATCTCCGCGAACAACGGCGACCCCTTACGCCCCTCACCCGGCTGACGCGGGGTGCCCATCGACTCACCCGTGACCGGGTCGTGCCAGTCCACCCACGCCTCGTACTCATCCGCCGACAGAGACCGGGTGGCGGTGACCTCACCCGTGCTCTCTAGCACGGTGTACTCGGCCACGGCGTCGTCCGCACCGAGGTAATACTCATCGGCGCGGGAACGGTCGGCCTCGACATACCGGCGCGCCGCCTTGCCGCTGCCACGAAACAGGAGCACTCCGCCCTTCACACTGACCTCCCTCACGAGACGACTTCTCATGAGGGAGGTGCGCACTACGGCCCCGCCGTAGCATCCGTGCATACTTGGATACTTGGACTCTTGGGGAGCGGATTGGTCCGCGGCGGTGCCGTGTATGGCTTCGAAAGTGGCCGGTGTCAGTCGGTGTAGCGGTCGAGGGTGGCGGCGAGGTATGTGGTGAAGTCCTCGCGGAGGGTTATGGAGCTGACGATGATGACGTCGGGCCCGAGGCGGAGCAGGATGGTCATCGCGTGGAGGTGGTCCACGAACTCCAGTTCCAGGAAGCTGTATCCCTCGCGCTCGGGTGGCGGTGACGGTCACCGCCTGCGCGTCTGCGCTACCGACACGACCGGACTGCGTTGATCGCGGACGAGGATCTCCGCGCGAGTGGCAGGCCGAACAAGCCTGGACGGTGCCGTCACCGTGCATCCTTCGGATTCCCGCGATGTTTCAGGATATTGGCGACACTTCGGGGGTCTGGATCGCTGAGCATGAAGGTGGGGAGTTTTCCGTCCACGTCATAGCCGCCGCAGGGTCCCCAGGGCTTCGGCGAGGACATCGGCGATGGAGCGACCGGCGGGATTGCGGTACCACTGCTCCACGGCTGAGAAGTATCCGAAGACCAAGGCCGAGGACATGACGCGGGCCTCGGAGGCTGTGAATCGACCGGATGCGGTGAGGATCGGAGCAATCCGTTCCACCGCGTTGGCCAGAATCTCGTAGGACGCCTTACGGACGGATGGTTCGTCGAAGAAGTAGCGGATGCGACGTAGCGCAAGGTTGCCCTCGGGGTCTTGCTGGTCTGGCGATGGCTCGAACCGTGCGACCACGGTTCGTACGGTGCCGACGAGGTCATCGGGGTCGATGATGGTGGTGAGTTCGGCTTCGCTCAGGGTGTCGAAGTCATCGGCCAGGACGATGCCCTCCTTGGTGCCGAAGTACCGGTAGACCGAGGACGGCGACACTTCTGCGGTCTCGGCGATCTGTTCGACGCTGACCTGCTGGAAACCGCGTTCGTCGAACAGATCGAGGGCGGTCCGCTGGATGTGGCGCATCGCTGCGTGCCGCTTGCGTTCTCTCAGTCCCTGTGCCATCCACCCACCATACTGCAAGTCACTAGCAGTTGACGGACTCTATCTCCTTAGGTAGAGTCACCATCAACTGATAGTGACTTGCAGACTAGGAGTGTTCATGGGAACGGAACGCACGGCGTCAAGGCGGATTGCGGTGTCGATCTGCCTGGGGCTTGGACTGGCTGCCACGGTGGTAGCCGTGATCTGGATGGTCGTGGATCAGGCGACCGGTGACAGCGTCGCCTCCCACGTCCACGAGCTCTACGCACCGTATGGCGAGGTCCCCGACCCGATCGTGCCGTGGGTCTTCCTGTACAGCGTCTTCGGGCTCGCACTAGTGGGTTGGGCAGTCGCGCTTATTGGGACATGGCGCGGGTCCAGGTGGGCGCGGTGGTGGTCTACGGCCTGCTTCGTCGTGGGCAGCGCGCTGCTGATCTTCGGCGCAGTGGTCTCCGAGCACGACACACCCATCCTGCCGCTGTCGTGGCGCATCGTGAGCATCGCTCTAGCTGCGTTCGGCGCGCTCACCGTGGTGGTCGCCTGGCTTCCCACCACCGAACGGATCAAGGAATGAGCATCCTGATCATCACCGAGTCCTACTTCGGTAACACTTCGGCCATCGCCAAAGCGGTCGCAGAGGGGATCACCGATGCCCTTGGCGCAGGCCAAGCCTCGATCGTGACGGCCAGCGAAGCTGGCGCTACGTTGCCAGCCGGCCTGACCGCCGCGATCATCGCCGCCCCTACGCACGACTTCTCCTTGCCTACTCCACGGACGCGCGAGCAGGCACAGGCCAAGGGAGCAACCGCAAACACCACGCGGGGAGTACGGGAATGGATCGAGGCCCTCCAGCCGGTCACAGGACTCCCGGTGGTCACCATCGACACCTCGACCAAGACACGCTTCACGCCCGGTACCGCCTCCAAGACGGCATACAAACTGCTCAAGAAGCGAGGCTTCACCAAGGCACGGCGTGGCCCGAGCTTCCACGTCGCCGGAATCCCGGGACCGCTACTCGACCAAGAACTGCTCCGCGCCCATCAATGGGGACAAGGCTTCTCTAACTCCCTTTGAGCTAGCAAGTCCAGCGAAGGTCTCGGCCGAGCATGTGGTCCGATCGGTGTCACTCCCAACTGGTCGGCCAGCCACACCCGAATGATGCCCGGCTCTGCATCAGTCGTCAGCAAAGCCGAAAGGCGACTTCTAAGAAGCCCTACCGCGCCGACAGACCGGTCACAGCGCTCGGCAAGCGTCACGCCTGCTGACGGGCGGCGGGTGTAGGGGCGTGCTGGTGCGCGTCCTCGTTTGGGCGCTGGTGGCGCACCTCCCTCACGGGAGGCCACCGTGGACGAGCACACTGCACCTGGCGCAGGTGATCCTGCGACTCCGGCTGGGGCGGCCAGCCACGGGTTCGAGAACCCGGAGAGGTTGCGCGCCTTGCTGATCCGCTTGTATGAGTCCGGCCCTGGGGCCTGGCGGAGTGATCGCGAAGCGGCGGAACTCATGCAATACACAGCCGCCAGGTACCGACGATTGGCCCATAAGTACGGGCTGGACGCCTGGGAGGTCGCCTCGGCTGCGTTCGAGGTCATGCTCACAGACTCGGCACGACGCGCTGGTAATCCGTGGGCCGTGGTCACCCGCGCCGTGCAGATCACCTGTACCGCCGAAGCGCGCGCGGCGGGGATGCTGGTCTCGACCGGCAAGGTCCGCCACACGTCCAGGATCGCCGAGTTCCACGACGCGATCCGGTTCGCTGAGCGAGAGCACCTGGCCGACTACCACCCTGCCTTCGCCGTCAACTCCGCGACCGACGAGGAAGACGACCCCGACGACGGCGGCCATCCTCGGGTGACGGCCGCCCTGTCAGCGATAGTGGAGTTGTTCGCGTCGGTGGGGTGGGATGCGGTGCTCGTCGCCGATTGCGTGGAGCATGTCGCCTACCGGCTTGCTGATCTGACCTCCCGCGCGAACGCAGTGGAGGTGCTGCGCCGCAACCACACCGTTCCGGTACTGCTGGGCGTGCCGCCGAAGTCATGGGCCGCGTTGCTGCGGATCGTGCTCGGGCATCCCGATCGCAAACACGCGGGCACCCCGACCGGCGACGGTATTCTCCTGCGTCTGCTCGGCGGTGAACCCCTCGACTCCCTACGCTGTGACACGAGGCTGTTGGCTGCGATCTGGGCAGCCAAGCCCCGAACCGACACCTGAACAGTGAGTCTGAGAGAAGAAACTACATGTAGTACCCGTTGGCGAACATGAATACTACATGTTGTGGTTTGGGGTGCGTACCTGTCTGTCATGAAGGCGACCACAGCAGCACCCAGCACACCCGGAACTTCCGTCCCACCTTCGGCTCGTGAACGGCGGGGCCAGTCGCGGAGCGGTCTGCCGCCGGGCTTCGATGTGGTGGTGTGGACGCGCCAGGCGTGCGAGCGTTCCGGGGTGCCGGTCGGGGTAAGCGATCCGGTGGCGTTGGCCAAGCTCCGCGTCCTCACCCGCCCCGAACACTGACCACATCAGTACCCGCGAGCGTCGTCGTCCCGGCTGGGCGGCGGCGCTCACTACCGTGGTGGGTCAGGCTTTGAAGGTGAGTTCCACGCGTTCGGGTCGGAACCTCGCCCCGCGCTTGCCGGGCTGGGCGGGTTTGACGATGAGGGTGTCGATTAGGGCGGCGATGATCGCGCGTTTCTGCGGGATCGACCACTCCGACTCCCAGGCCGCCCGCAACGCCTCCTCGTCGCCGATGGGGATGCCCTTCAACGCAGACGACTTCGCGTTACGCCCGAGGGTAAGTTCGGCGCTGGTGATTGTCGCGGTGGCGGCGGTTTTCGCGGCGTGCAGCTCGGTGCGGGAGAGCAGGCCTGCGCCGTAGTCGCGGGCCATGTCTTCCATGCGTTGCCGCGCGGCAGTGATCTGCTCCATCGCCGCACTGACCCCCGCATCCTGACCCGGCGCGGTGGCGGGCAGCGTGGTCGCGGCCAGGCGCGTGATCATGGCCTCGCCTACCAGGGTTTCGATCCCGTGCGCGGATACGACGAGACCGCCACGTTCGGGCCTGCCGGGGAGGGGGAGGCAGCGGTAGAAGCGTCGCTTCCCGATCGAGGTCTCGCCGCGGTGGAGTCCCGAGGAGACGAGGGTGTTGCCGCACTTGGCGCAGGTGATTAGTCCTGCCAGCAGGCTCTTGGAGGAGCGGCCCACGCGCCGGTCGGGGTGGTTGAACACCGCCCGGATACGCATCGTCTCCTCCGGGGTGATGATCGGCTCCCAGTTCCCCGGCCCGAGGATCGCCCGGTCGCGTCGCTCCCACGTGGCGGTCGTCTTCGAGGCGGGTTCGTAGGCGCGCTGCCCCGAGATGCGGGCAGAGCAGAGGATCGAGCCGACCGTGCTCTCGTGCCACACGTTCAACCGGCTCTTCCCCTTCGATGGCGATACTGGCCCGTCGTCGCGGTTGAGCCACCTCGTGATCTGCCGCACCGATTGCCCGGCGAGGAACCGGTCGGCCATCTCGCGGATGACGGCTGCTTCTTCGGGGATGAGGACGCCGCCGATGCCGTATCCGTACTTCGCCCCGCCGTGCCAGTCACCACGCTCGGCCTTCTGCCGGTTCGCCCGGCGGATGCGGTCGGCTTTATGCCCGGACTCGTAGGAGGCGATCGCGACGAGCTGGCGCGCCATCAGCCTGCCTTCGTGGGTGTTCAGATCGAACCCACCGCCCTTGACCGTCTCGATGCGGATCGGATGCGCCTCCACGAGGTCAATGAGGTCTTCCAGTTCGCGGGGGCGACGGTAGAGGCGATCCACATGCCACGCCACGATCCGCGACGGCCCCAACTTCACCCGCTCCAACAGGTCGAGGTACCCGGGACGCTTCTTCCCCGAATAGGCCGAGATGTCGTTGTCCATGAACACCGCCGGATCGGTAATCCCGAGCCTCCCGCACATCTCAAGGCAGTCCTGACGCTGCCGCTCCACCCCGGCCTCCGCGCCCGTACGATCCTCACTGATGCGCAGGTACACCACCACCTGCTCCATGCTGTTGTTGTCTTCCGTGCCGTCCATGACGACCTCCCTCGTTGCCTGGTAGGTACGCCGGTCAAACCCGACACGTCGACAAGACCACCGCCATGAACGCGCTCCGACGCGCGTGGGAAGCCGAGCACGGCTCCGGTTCAGTCGTCGGTCTCGCGCCGTCAGCGGTCGCTGCCCAGGTTCTCGCCGATGATCTCGGGATCGGTACTGAGAACACGGCGAAGTGGTGGCAGAACCACCTCATCCACGGCACGACGTTCGAGGCGGGCCAGCTCGTCATCATTGACGAAGCCTCCCTCGCCGGCACCTTGTCACTGGACCGCCTCACCCACCTCGCGCAAGCCGCGAGCGCGAAGGTGCTGCTGGTCGGCGACTACGCCCAACTCCAATCCGTGGACGCGGGCGGCGCGTTCGCGATGGTCGCCAGAGACCGGGCCGATACCCCCGAACTGGTCGACGTTCACCGCTTCACCCACGCCTGGGAGAAGACCGCCTCACTCGAGCTACGCCACGGACACACCCGGGCCATCGAGATCTACCTCGCCCACCAGCGCATCACCGACGGCGACGCCGAGGCCATGACCGACACGGCCTACAACGCCTGGCGCGCCGACCGCGACGCCGGACTCACCTCGGTGCTGATCGCCGAAACCCACGAAGACGTGACCGCGCTGAACCGTCGCGCCCGCGCCGACCTGATCCTCAACAAGACATTGATCCCCGACCGCGAAGTCGAACTGCGCGACGGCACCGCCGCAGGCGTCGGCGACACCATCATCACCCGACGCAACAACCGGAACCTCCGCACCATGGCAGGGCGGGACTGGGTACGCAACGGCGACATATGGACCATCACCGCCGTCGGCGACGACGGGACAATCACCATCGCACGCGACTACGGCACCAGCACCACCATTCGCGACGACGGAACCATCAGGGCTCGCAGGCGAGGGCGCAGGTTCGGCGGCAGCATCGTCCTCCCAGCCTCGTACGTGGCCGAGCATGTCGATCTCGGCTACGCGGTCACCGCCTACCGCGCGCAAGGCATCACGACCGACACTGCGCACGTCCTGGTCGAACCGACTTCGACCCGAGAGACCTTCTACGTCGCGATGAGCCGAGGACGGCACGCGAACCATGCCTACGTGATGCTCGACCGCGCCGACGACCATGCCCAGCCGCACCCTGGTGACGACCCACACGCCACCGCGCGAAGCGTGCTCTACGGCGTTCTGCAGCACAGCGGCACCGAACTCTCCGCGCACGAGACCATCGTGGCTGAGCAGGACCAGTGGGGCTCTATCGCTCAGCTCACCGCCGAGTATGAGACGATCGCCGCCGCCGCTCAGCACGACCGCTGGGCCACCCTCGTCCGTGGCTCCGGGCTCACCGACGAGCAGGCCGAGAGCGCCATAGAGTCCGAGGCGTTCGGCCCGCTCACGGCTGAACTCCGCCGGGCTGAAGCGAACCATCACGATGTCGATGCGTTGCTGCCGCGCCTCGTCACTGCGCGTGGATTCGGCGACGCGGACGACATCGCCGCCGTCCTCCACTACCGAGTCGAGCGGGCGACCGCCCGCCCGGCTGGCTCGGGCCGGACTCGCAAGCCACCGCGGCTCATCGCCGGCCTCATCCCATCGGCGCACGGAGTCATCGACGCCGAGATGCGAGCGGCACTCGACGAGCGGGAGGAACTGATCGAGGCACGCGCCGACGTCGCACTCGACGTCGCGCTGACCGGGAACGTGCCGTGGACGAAGGCCCTTGGAGTGCAGCCGAACGACCGGCACCGAGCCGCGGCCTGGCGCAGGGCCGCCCGCGTGGTCGCCGCTTACCGCGACCGCTACCGCGTCACCGACGACGCACCCCTCGGAGCCTCGCCCGAGTCTGCCGCGCAGAAGGTCGACGCCGCACGGGCAAGGGCCGCGCTCAGACAGGCGACGGACATCGCCACAGCGCCATCGGTCACGCGTCCTCAGGTGCGAACCGAACCGCAGTCTCGTCGCTTGTAGACCTTGGGTCAGGAGGTCAGACCCACCCAGTAGGATCAGAAGATGAGCTTGCTGCGTGCTCGCCGCAAGATCGTGGTCAGCCGCGAACCGAAGGGTGACAACTCGCCGAGGCAGTGAAGGTAGGTGTTGAGTGCGAACGACCGTGCACAAGCCAACAGACTCGCTCCCGGATGAGACGTGCATCGATGGCGCTTCGGGAGGTTCGCGGCCCACAGCAGTCGATCTGTTTGCCGGTGCTGGTGGCGCAACCCAAGGGTTGATCGATGCCGGGTTCGACGTGATCGGCGCTGTTGAGTTTGACACCACCGCTGCCCAGTCCTACCGCCTGAATCACGAACGTACGCGGCTGTGGGAGCGGGACATTCGGCAGGTTAGCGCAGCCGAGGTGAAGCGCGAGCTAGAGCTGAAGACGGGCGAGTTGACGCTGCTGAAGGCGTGCCCGCCTTGTCAAGGGTTTTCCTCGCTCGCAGAAGGTCGCATTCAGGGCGACGATCCTCGCAACGACCTGGTGAATCACACGGTCAGATTCGTTCGAGCGCTCAGACCCCGCGCCGTGTTGGTCGAAAACGTGCCCGGGCTGGGGCGTGACAGGCGGTCCACAGAACTACTGACTGCGCTGAGCCGGATGGGCTACAACGCGCGTGCCTACCATGTAAATGCGGTCGAGTTCGGCGTACCGCAGCGACGCAAGCGACTCATCATCCTGGCCTTGCGCGGCACGCGCACGCTACTCCCGCAGTCTCTCACCACAACCGATCCCGAGACGCCCGTGACAGTGCGAGACGCCTTCCGTCAGCTGGAGGCTGAAGTCCCTGCTGACGATCCGCTCGGCGTGCATCGCATCCTGCCGGACAACGTGCTCAGAAGGGTTCAAGCGATCCCCGTGGGTGGCAATCGCCGCGACCTTCCGGAGCACCTTCAGCTCGAATGCCATAAGAAGTTGGCCAAAGAGAAGAAGCGTGGGGCGTCCGGGTCATACGGACGGCTTCGCTGGGATCAGCCTGCGCCGACGATGACGACTCGGTGCACAACCCCGGCTTGTGGGCCTTTTCTGCATCCAGAGGAGCATCGGCCGATCACTTTGCGCGAGGCGGCGGCGATTCAGACGTTTCCGCCGGACTACAAGTTCGCCGGTACGAGAGGTGCTGTTGAACGTCAGATCGGCAACGCCGTCCCCGTACGCATGGCAGCCAGGATCGCAGGTGCGCTGCTCGACTCACTCGAAGGACGGGCTGCGTAGGGACTATTCGGCGTTGTCCTCATCCGGTCTGATGTCCGTGCTCGGTGCGGTCTCCGTAGCGGAGTCGCGTTGGATCGCCTGAATCCGGGGGTCGTCCTGAGGTGCGCGTTCAGCGATCACGTCGAGGTAGTCACGGTGCAGACGCTCCGCCGCCTCAAGGAGGTGGTCCCAGGGTGAGATGCGGTAGCCACTCTTGACCATGTCCTGAAGCTCGCTATTGATCCCAGGCTCGTCCTTGAGCCCAGAATGGATCATCACACCGAGAATCTGCGAACGCTGAGTAGAGAAGTTGCCCGCCTTCTCGTTCCGGTCACGAAGCGTGTTTACGTATCCGCGCAGTTGGCCGAGTTCCTTGAGGCCGATCTTGTCGCCGGGGCGTTTCACCTCGACGACGATCGCGGTGCTGCTGTCTCCGATGCAGAGAAAATCGAGCCTGCGCTGATCGCCTTCGCTGACCTCGGAGTGGAATGTCTCACGCAAGACCGTTTCGAGGGAACGTTCGTGATGGAGCAGTTGCCACATGGGGTCGATGATCCACGGATGCTCACGCAGAAGGTCCTGCATGGTCGGCTTCTCGGGGGCGCGTTCCTTGATGAGCCGCTTGAGCGTCTGGATCACGACCACCCGGCCGCGTACGAGTTGTGCGGCCTGGACTGCCTCTAGAATGTCCCACTCGCTCATCAAGTCGAGGATGGACTTCTGGTCAGATGCAGCGAGTTCGCTGAGTTCCTTGAGCAGCGCGAAGAACTGCTCGTTCTCATAGGCGTTCAGAAGGATCTCGACGATCTGATCGAGCCGGTCAGACTCCATCGTCGGGGAATCGGCGAGCGTCTGAATCGCTCTGAGGAGCTCCTTCTGCTGCCGTTCCGGAAACTTCTCGATCCGCTTCATGTAGGTCGTGGAGACCCTGAGGCGTTCCTTCTGCCTCTTGGCGCGAGCAGCGGCCCACTTGCGCAGAGACTCCCGCAGCATGCCCTGGCCCCATTCCAGGATCGGCTGCGCGATGGGATGCTCCCACAGGACTGTGGCGCGGTCGGTGGCGATCAAGTCGTCAGAGTAGGAGTCGAGTCCGTCCACGAATACCTCGCCGGTGAGGTACTGAAGCCCCAGCTGGTTCTGCGTTCCACCGCTCATGTCGAAGAAGAACGGGGTCTGGACCAGTTTTCCTCTAGAGAGCACGGAGATGCCTCGGATGTCATCGTTCTTGATCGGCTTCTCGGTGAATCCGACCCACCACTGGACTGTTCCGACGCCGGGCAGGTCGACGGTGTCGAGACCGTTCTCTGGATAACGAAACTGGAGCTCCGTCTCGTCCGAGGCGAGTGCGTCGTTATTGAGCGTCACCTGGAAGGAATTGCTGAGGATCGAGAATCGTCGTCCCATGCTCCGTCGGAACGATGCAGACGGGATGCGATTCTTCAACTGGAGCTCGGTCAGACGCACCTCGGTCCCGTTGGGTCGCGTCTCATCCGGTAGGAGCACCCTGTCTTCGAGCACGGTAGGACGATACGTGTTGGTGTTGCTACTCACGAGGTCGTCGTAGCTCATCTGGAATGAGGTGAGATGGCCGTCGCTGACAGTTGTAATCGTGACGATCTTCGCGATGCCGAAACCGGCGAGCTTTCCGAGGCCCTTGCGCCCGAGGACAAGTCGTCCACCGGGCGAACGATCTGCGCCGGAGGCCCGTCGATCCCTCCCGACGAGCAGGTACTTTTCGTTTACGTCCTCGAAGGTCATTCCGAGACCGTCGTCTCGGATCACGATCTCAGAGTTCGCGTCGAGAGCTGTGTCGAGCGGAACCTCGATCTGTACGGAGGTCGCGTCGGCGTCGTAGGCGTTCGCGACCAGCTCCGCGATGGCTGGCACCGCGCCGGAGTACATCTGCAGCCCGAGGTGGCGAACAAGCGACCCCGCGAAGTCCATCGTCAACTCTCGACCGCTCACAGGACTCCTTCCGCAGGAACGAAGGTTCCGCGAGGAGGCGTCAGAACCGCATGGCTAGAGTCTACTCGCCGCGCTTCACGCACCCGATGGCGTTGCTCGACTGGGCCGCGTGGTGAGTGGCTACAGCACCCGTTGATCCGACCGCGACGTCGCCGTGCGGGTGTGCTCGTACGCACGTCGTTCGCCTACAGGCGTGGGGCGCTCCGCCTGGCGGACACCGATGATCTGTTCAGAGTGCGACACGATGCGAGCGATCTTCAGTTCCAGCAACTCGTGCGGTCCATTGCTTGTTGCACTGGTCACCGGGCCGGGAACAGCTCCGACGGCGCGGCCGAGTTCGTGCGCGCGTCGGGCGACGGTCATGGATCCAGAGCGAACGCCAGCCTCGACCACGACGGTGGTCGCAGACAGCGCGGCCATCAGCCGCGCCCGAGCAATGAAGCGATGGCGCGTCGGCACTGCGGCCGGTGGAACCTCGCTGACCAGGAGGCCGAGGTCGGCCACTCGTTCAAGCAGTTCACGGTGACCCATCGGGTAGGGACGATCAACGCCGTTCGCCATGACAGCGATCGTGTCGCCGCCTGACGCGAGGGTCGCTCGGTGGGCGGCGCCTTCGATGCCGTATGCGCCGCCGGCCACGATGATCCGCTCAGCGTTGGCGAGGTCGGAGGCAAGCTGCCCGGCCACATGGTCGCCGTAGGAGGTCGAGGCCCTCGCGCCGGTGATCGTAACGAAATCGCTGAGCGGTCGCGCGAGGAACGATGTCGTGCCACGAGCCCACAGGACGTATGGCCGTCGGTCGGCAAGATCGTCGAGCGCGGAAGGCCACTCCTTGTCGCCGGGGACTAGCGCGCCGATACCAGCGCGCTCGGCTTCGACGACGTTCTGCTCAAGTGTCCGAGCGTCTGAGCGCTCGAACTGGGAACGCCACACCTGGGCGTCAACGTTACTGAGGCCCGGCACCACGTCGTCACGTTCGGCGAGTCGGAGCAACTCAAGCGCTCCCAGCTTGCCCAGGAGTCGGCCTGTTACCGCGTCGTCTGGTTCGACGATCATCGACAGCACCATCCGTGCTGTGCGCTCGTCCTGGACTACGTCGCTCAGGTTCGTCATCGTCGGGCCCTCTCACTCCTACAGAGAGGTGCGCGCGGCAACTCGGGAGCGAAGGGTTCCGTGAACGCCGACCCCGGCGTACAGTGGATGGTTAAGCAGGTTCTCCTCATATTGCGGGTCCTCCGGGACGGCCTTCGGGCACTCACACACGTTCTGCCTCCTCGACGGAGTAACACGTGTGACGAGAGGCCCGTCATGTTCCGCCTTATCTGGACGCTCAGCGTTCGCACTCGCGACTATCTGCACCGCTACATGCCGAGCAACCAGCTGCTCGCTGCCATCCGCACCCGTCGCGGACTCAAGTGGGGGATACCCGCGATGCTGGTCGCGCTTCCGTACATCCTGATCGCCAGCGTCTGCTCGGGCGCGACAGCCGACGGCGGCCCCGGCTGGCTCCACCTCATCGTGCTGTGGGCATGCTGGAACGCGCTCAAGTTCATCATCATGGGACCCGTGAGCGTCGCTCTGCTCATCCGTGCGCGCCTGCGCGAGGCTGCGGTCCGTCGTCACCAGCGCCACGACTCGCGCGTCGAGGCGAGCCTGCGTGAGCCAGCCCTTCGTGTCTAGGCTCAACCGCCCACGGTAGTGGATGCCGTGATGCGAGAACCACAGCGCCCGCCAGGCCGGATCACGACACCGTGCGAAGCGAGAGCTCGCCGGACCGCCTGAGGCCCCGCCCCAACCTTCACGCCGACCTCTACCAGCGTCAACCCGCTGAGGTAGAGGTCGGCTGTTTCGTGGATGCGGGAGGGGTCGAACCGTCCACGGCGGATCGTCACCTCCCGCCGGGTGAGGTGGGTGGCGACCGTGCGGCGGTTGACTCCGAAGCGGGATGCCAACTCAACGAGCGTCGCTCCCTCGCGATACTGCGCCACCAGATCGTCGACCTGCTCCGGGCGAAGGAGGGTTTGAGCCATCCCAAGTGATCGCACCACTCGCCCCCTGGAGTCGGACACAGTAGGCTCGGAGGAGCGCTGGTCGTGGTCGTAGAAGCCCCGTGACCTGCGCAAAGACAAGGTTTTCAAGGGTGGGCAGGGGTTCTCAAACTCTCTACGGAGGTCCACCCACATCGAATCCCGTTCGGCTATGTAATCCAGCCGGGCGGGGTTTTCTTTATTCGCGGCGGCCCGGCGTGGCTGGTGAGCCAATCGGTGAGTCAATCCACTTTTGCCACGCACCCTTGCCTTCCCCGCGTGTCGAGTCGACCGCTTGGTGTGCGGTCAGGGGTTACGCCTGCGGGGTGGGGAGGGCCTCGGCCAGGCCGATCAGGACGCCTTCTGGGCCGCGGATGTAGCACAGCCGGTAGGCGTCCTCGTAGCGGACAACCTCCTCGGAGACCAGTTCGACGCCGTGAGGCTGCAGCCGGGCCAAGGTGGTGTCGAGGTCGTCGACGGCGAACATGACGCGCAGGTAGCCCAGGGCGTTCACGGGGGCGCGGCGATGATCGGCGATGACGTCGGGGGTAAGGAAGCGGGACAGTTCCAGTGCGCTGTGGCCATCAGGGGTGCGCAGCATAGCGATCTCGACGCGCTGGGTACCCAGGCCGGTGACTCGGCCCGCCCACGGCCCCTCGATCACAGTGCGGCCTTCCAAGGTGAGCCCCAGATCGACGAAGAAAGGGATCGCGGCGTCCAGGTCGGCGACCACCAGGCCGACGTTGTCCATGCGCACGGGCATGCCCGCAGCCTAGCGGTGTCCGCCACCGTTGAGACCGACGGTGCCTGTCCTTCGAGGGGAGGAGAATCGGCCCGTGTGGGAAACGCTGATCGCCCGGGTGCGGCACCTTGCCTCGTCGCGGCGGTGGCGGGTTGCCCGCAACGGCGTCCTGGCCGGCCTGCTGGCTGGCGCCGTCGTCTGCCTGTACCGCTATCTCATCGAAATCGCCACCGGCTTCGCGGTTCAGACCTACGCCTACCTCGGTGAGCATCCCTGGATGATCCCGGTATGGGGGGTCGCCGCAGCGGTGGTCGTCGTGGGGGTCTGGCTGGTCCTGCGGTGGGAACCCCAGGCGTCCGGTTCGGGCATCCCGCAAGTGAAGGGCTTCCTGCTCGGCGGGCTCGGCATGCGCCCCGGACGCGTCATCGGTGCCCGGTTCCTCGGCGGTACGAGCGGTGCGGTGTTCGGGCTCTCCCTGGGCCGCGAAGGGCCCTCTATCCATCTGGGTGCGGCCGTCGCGGCACTCCTTCGGCGTCCGCTCCGCGCCACCCCCGAAGAAGCCGACCACCTCGTCACCAGCGGAGCCGCAGCAGGCCTCGCCGCCGCCTTCAACGCCCCCGTCTCCGGGATGATCTTCGGCATGGAGGGCCTCCACCGCAGCTTCTCCCCGCTCGTGGTGGCCTCCGCGTCCACCGGAGCGCTCGCTGCCGGTGCCGTCTCACCCCTCGTCTTCGGGCCCCACTCAATCCTGCAATTCGCCGCCGTGGATCCGCTGCCGCTCACCGAACTCTGGCTGCTCCTCCCGCTCGGGATCATCACGGGAGTGCTCGGCGCGGCCGTCAACCGGCTGCTCCTCGCCTCCCAAACGCTCGCCCACCTGCCCGGCCCCACAGGGCTGGGGGTCGCCTTCGGGGCCGCGCTACTCGTCGGCCTGACCATGCCCCAGGTGCTCGGCGGGGGAGCGCCGCTGATCGGCTGGGCCGAGCAAGCAAGCGCCGGAATCGGCGTCCTGCTGATCCTCCTGGCAGGCAAAATGCTCTTCACCGCGATCAGCTTCGGCAGCGGCATCCCCGGCGGGATCTTCATGCCGATCCTCGCCATGGGGACGCTGTGCGGGGCCAGCTACGCCGTCGTCCTGCGCACCTGGGGCATCTCGCCCGCCTCCCAAGCGGTCGTCGCCCTGTGCGGCATGGCCGGGCTGCTCGCCGCGACCGTCCGCACACCCCTCACGTCGATCCTGCTCACCGCCGAAATGAGCGGAAGCCTGTCCCACCTGCTACCGGTGGCGCTCGTCGTCATCATCGCGGCCTTCACCGCGGACGCCCTCCGCGTCCCACCCATCTACGAGGCGCTGCTGGAACGCCGCCTCCGCGCCGAGAACGCAGCGGCGGCGTCCTAGGACGACCCGACTACAGTTCGACGACCTCGAACTCGAGGAGATCCGCGCCACTGGCCACCGGCTTGGTGCCCGGGCCCGCATGCGCGGCAGCAGCACGGTTGTCGCGCCACTGCACGAACGACTCCTCATCCGCCCACGTGGTGACGACGAAGTACCGATCATCGCCGCGCACCGGACGCAGAAGCTGGAAACCCAAGAACCCCGGCTCCTGATCGACGGCGTGCTTGCGCGCCGCGAAACGAGCCTCCAGTTCGGTACCCGAACCTGCGGGGACAGAGATTGCGTTGATCTTGACGACTGCCATGCCCCCGAGTGTAGGAGGGTCCACCCCGCCAGGGCCCATGGGAGACTGGGTCGGTGGGGGGACACGCGGTGCTGCTGATCGGCGTCCCCGCCCTGGAGGGCTGGATCCGGGAACGCACCGCCTTCTACGACGCGAGTTTCCTGTCCGCCGACCCACGGTTCGCGCACGCCCACATCACGATCCTGGCGCCCTGCCCGCCCGACCTCACACTCCTGACGCGCGTCGCCGCCACGGTGGCACCCTTCGATTTCACCCTTCGCCGCTGCGGGCAGTTCCCCGACGGAACGATCCACCTGATTCCCGAACCCGCCGACGGTTTCACCGCCCTCACCGCCGCGGCACGGGCCGCCGCACCCCACATTCGCCCCTACTGGGGGCGAGCGGAACCCGCACCGCACCTCACCCTCGACCGGACAGGGCCCGGCGTCAGCGTCGCCTCCACGCTGTCGTCCCTGGCCGATGTCGTTCCCGCACGCGGGCGAGCCGAGGAACTGCTGCTCACCTGGTGGGAGTCCGACAGGTGCCGCGTCCTGGGTGCCGCCCCGCTCGGCGATGGCACGAACTGAGAAGATCTCAGGTTTGTAAAGTCCCCAATCGGGGACGTTCGACGCTAGGTTGAACCAATGGACCCGTCGACTCGACCGCGACGGTGCAGAGGGGAGGCTTCATGATCGTCGTGCCCGTGATCGTGGCGCTCGCCTTGCTGACCCTTCTCGCTACCCTGCAGGCCCTGCTGGCCCTGGGGCAACCCGTGGGCGAATACCTGTGGGGTGGTCGCCATCGCTGCGCCACCCCTCGGCTGCGTCAGGTGGCACGCTGGGCCGTCCTCGCCTACGCGGTGGCTGCACTCGTCTTGCTGAGCCGTGCCGACCTGCTGCCCGGGCACGATGCCCCCTTCATTCGCGCCCTGGCCTGGATCGTGTTCGCCTACGGCGCCTGCCAAGTCATCCTCAACGCCATGTCGAGCAGCCGACGCCAGCGCAAACTGATGATGCCCGTGAGCACCGTGCTCATGCTGAGCGTCCTGCTGATCGCAGCCAGCTGACGCGTCCGGCACTACACCGGCGGCAGCGGCACCTCGACGACGCGCCGCCCGCCCTGGTACGACGCCAGCACGTCCGCGAGACCCGCAGCCTCCACCCTGACGCCGTCGGCGCCGAACCCCCGCGCGAGCGTGACCGGATCAAGCACCTGACCTGCGGCGAAGAACCGCTCAAACAGCGGACGCGGCGCGCGCCCGTGTTCCAGGCCGCCGAAAATCCCCCCGCCGTGATCGTTGACCACGATGACGTCCAGGTCGGGTTCGGCCTCCAGCGTCCCCCGCCCGAGCCCGCCGACGTCGTGAGCGAAACTCAGATCCCCCAGCACGACGCGCACCGGTGCGCCCAGCCCGATGGCCAGCCCGTGCGCGGTAGAGATCAGCCCATCGATCCCCGCAAGGCCCCGGTTGGCGAGCACGCGGACGCCGCGATCCCTTCCGGGAACGACGGTGTCGAAGGCGCGCACCGTGTTCGAGGAGCCCAACAGCAGCACGCCGGGCGCCTCCCAGACCGCAAGCGCCACCTGTTCGATCGGTGAGGGCACGTAGGTGCGGGCCACCGCGGCGTCGGCCTCACGCCAGCGCTCTAACCAGGCGATGTCCGCGACCCGTGCGGGCGGCGGCGTCACCGCGGGAACAATGGCTGTCGCGTGACCGGTGACGTCATTCCAGCGCGCGGTGGGGGACACCACGATCACCTCACGATCACCGCGGGCCAGCAACGCCGACATCGTCCGTGACAAGGTTGGATGCCCGAACACGATCAATCGACGCGCATCATCGGCCAGCCCGTCGGCCACCAGGCGCTGATAGTGGACGATCGCACCCTCGACGCGCGCCCCCGACGACGGCTCGGCCAGCAGGGGCCACTGCGCGAGCAGGGCCAACTCTGCAGCACTCCCCCCCGCGCCGTCCCCCGCGATGACCAACGTGCGGGCGTCCGGCGGGAGCGCGGCGGCGCTGGCGCCCAGTTCTGGGGCGATCACCTCGGTGGGCATCAACCGTCCGATGTCCTCCCAGCGGTCGGCGGGCACCAGCGGCTCAGCGAAGCCGATGTTGAGCTGGACCGGCCCCGGATCGCGGGTGATCGTGCCGAGCGCCGCCGCCACCGCCCTGGTCACCTGGCCTTGGACCGCGGCAGGGTTCATGCGCGCCGGAAGATCGGCCGACCAGCGCGTCGCCACCCCGTACAGGTGCGGCTGATGGGTCGTCTGGCTGGCGCCCGTCCCGCGCCACTCGTGGGGGCGATCCGCACTGAGCACCACCAACGGCAGCCCCGTATGCGAAGCCTCCAGGACGGCTGGATGCAGGTTCGCCACCGCAGTGCCCGACGTGGTGACGACCGCCACCGCACGATGCTCACCGTTGAGCGCATGGGCTTTCAGCAACCCGAGCGCGTAGAACCCGGCGGTGCGCTCATCGACGCGGACGTGCACCCGCACCAACCCTGCAGCTTCGGCATCCGCCGCGGCATAGGCCAGTGGCGCCGACCGCGAGCCGGGCGCGATCACGATGTGCCGCAGGCCCGTGCTCACGAGCCGTGCGATCACCTCACGGGCCATCTGGGTGGAACTCATGCCAACACCTCATCCAGATCGATGCCGCCCACGTCGGCGACCCGATGCAGGCGTTCCAGCCAGCGCGCAGCCACCGCGTCCGGGGCGTGCGTCAGCGCGGTGGGGGCGACGCGTCCCCCAGGCAGCGAACCCGCCTCAGGGACGAGGGGAGTGGCCGCGACATCCTGCTCGAACATGGTGACCGTGGCCAGCCCCGAGGCCAACTCGATCCCTGGAAGGGCGGCGGCGAGGGCCACCCCCGCGGCGATCCCGACCGACGACTCCAGGGCCGAGGAGACCACCATCGGCAAACCCAGTTCGGCCACCAGGGCCAGGCAGGCCCGGACGCCGCCCAGGGGCTGCACCTTGATGACGACCACGTCGGCGGCCTCTGCGCGCTTGACCGCCAGCGGATCGGACGCGCGGCGAATCGACTCGTCGGCCGCGATGGGCACCGACACGCGACGCCGGAGCCGGGCCAGATCATCGACGCCAGCCACCGGCTGCTCGGCATACTGCAAACCCCCGGCTGCACGATCCAGGGCGGGAACAGCCCGCACGGCGTCCTCCAGTGACCAGGCGGCGTTGGCGTCCACGCGCACCTGCCCGGACGGGCCCAGGGCGTCCCGGACGGCGGCGACCCGGTCGAGGTCCTCACCCAGCGACTGGCCGGCCTGCGCGACCTTCACCTTCACCGTCGTGCACCCGGAGGAGGCGACGATCTCGGCGGCACGAACCGGCCCGACGGCAGGCACAGTGGCGTTGACCGCGACCCGCTCACGCACCGGCGTCGGGTAGGGCAGCGTCGCCGCCTCGACGGCCGCACGCAGCCACGGGACGCAGGTCACGTCGTCGTAATCCCAAAACGGGGAGAACTCGCCCCACCCGGCGGGCCCCCGGAGCAGGACGCCGTCGCGACGGTCCAGGTTGCGGAACCGATCGCGTAGGCCCGTGGAGTAGACCGCGATCATGGCCGGTCCACCGGGGACAGCGCCTCGTACATGGGCAGGAACTTGCGCGCCGTCTCCGCGAGTTCCTCCGACGGGTCAGAACCGGCCACGATCCCGCCGCCCGCGTACAGCCGGATGCCGGTGCCATGTTGCTCTACCTGCCCGCACCGCAAGGCGATGGCGAACTCCCCGGCGCCGGAGGCGTCCAGCCAGCCCACCGGGCCCGCATAGCGGCCACGATCGAAGCCTTCCAACTCAGCCAAGACGGACGCGGCCAGCGCGGTCGGCGTCCCGCAGACCGCGGCGCTGGGGTGAAGGACCCCGGCGACCGCCAGCGCGCTGGCGGGCTCGCGGAGTTCCCCGGTGATGTCGGTGGCCAGGTGCATGATGCGTGGTAGCCGGATCACGTGAGGGTCGGAGCGCCGCACCGCCGCGACGGTGGCGAGCTTCTCCGCGACCGATGCCGCCGCGTAAGCGTGCTCGGCGTGGTCTTTGCCGGAACTGGCGAGCCGGGTGGCGGTCACATCGTCCAGGGTGAGGTCGCCGCTGACGGGCGCAGACCCGGCCAGGGCCTGGGAGCGCACGTGGCGTCCATCGACGGCGGCCAGCATCTCCGGTGAGGAACCGACCATGCCGTCGACGTGGAACGTGTAGGACTGCGGGTTGGCCCGTTGCAGCCGGGTCAGCAGGGCGGACACGTCGAGCGGGCGGGACGCGGTGGCCTCCAGGTCGCGGGCCAGCACGACCTTCTCCAGGTCGCCGACCGCGAGGCGTTGCACTGCGGCGGCCACGGCGCACCGGAACCCTTCACGGGTGAGGGTCCCCGGACGCAGGTCGAGTTCCTCGAACTCGGCGGGGGCACTCACCGGCGGCAAAGCGCCGGACGTGTCGGGGGCATTGGCTACCACGGTGAGGACGCCGTCCTGCCACACCCCCAGCAGCGCGGGAACGATCAGTACCGACGCGGTCGCGGAGTCGTCGGCGAAGCTGGTGGTGACGAACGCGACCGGCGCGGTGACGCCGCCGGACACGACCGCCCGCGAGGTGCGCGCGAGGAAAGTGGTGAACCCCGCGTCGAGATCGGTGAAACGCTGCGCGCCGTGCGCGGTGAAGCGGGCGGCCTCGCCCCACCCCAGCAACGCCCGCCGCTCGGCGTCCGCTCCGGTAGCCCACACCAGCGGCACACCGCGACGCAGGGAATCCTCGAGCGGCTCGGCGACGGTGCACACGACCGGGGCCGCGGACACAGTGGGCGGCGTAGGGATCACGAGGGGGAAGTCTACCGTCGCGCCTGGCCGCAGCCCGATCCCGATGGTCCTGTCGTAGGCTGGGCGACCATGGGCAACCCGTTTGATCCGACCCGGTGGCGCACCGTCGAAGGCTTCGATTTCACCGACATCACCTACCACCGTGCCGTGGACGAGCAGGGGCATGACCTGCCGGCCGTCCGGGTGGCGTTCGATCGCCCCGAGGTCCGCAACGCGTTCCGCCCCCACACCGTCGATGAGCTCTACCGGGCTCTCGACCATGCCCGGATGACCTCCGATGTCGGCACCGTCATCCTCACCGGCAACGGCCCGTCGGCGAAAGATGGCGGGTGGGCGTTCTGTTCTGGCGGCGACCAGCGCGTCCGCGGCCGCGACGGCTACCGCTACGAAACCGACGGTGCGGACGCGTCCGCCGATCCGGCCACCCGACGCGAACAGATCGACCCAGCCCGTGCCGGACGCCTGCACATCCTCGAAGTGCAGCGCCTGATCCGGACGATGCCAAAGGTCGTGATCTGCGTGGTCAGCGGCTGGGCAGCGGGCGGCGGGCACTCGCTCAACGTGGTGTGCGACCTGTCGATCGCGTCGCGGCAGCACGCCCGGTTCATGCAAACCGACGCCAACGTGGGCAGCTTCGACGCAGGCTATGGTTCGACGCTGTTGGCCCGTCAGGCCGGCGACAAGCGGGCCCGGGAGATTTTCTTCCTGGCCCGGGAATACTCCGCCGAGGACGCCGAACGCTGGGGTGTAGTCAACGAGGTCGCCGACCACGACGACATCGAATCGCTCGCCCTGGAGTATGCGGCCATCATCGCCACCAAGTCGCCCCAGGCGATCCGCATGCTGAAGTACGCCTTCAACCTCGCCGACGACGGCTTGGCCGGGCAACAGGTGTTCGCCGGGGAAGCCACCCGCATGGCCTACATGACCGCCGAAGCCCAAGAGGGGCGTGACGCGTTCGTCGAACGGCGCGATCCCGACTGGACCGGCTACCCCTACTACTACTGACGTGCCCGCCCCGGTCTGGGGCGTCGGCGGCACCGGCCCCGACGCGATCGCCGCCCTGTATGCGCACCTGCTCGATCACTGTGGTGCACGTGCGGGGCGCGCTGGGCGTCAGGCTGGCCCGTGGTTGATGGCCCCCGACGCGGACGCCTACACCGCCGCGGTGGCGCGGTTGCGGGCCGTCCCCGAGTCGGTCGACGTGATCATCGCGACGTCGGGATCCACCGACGGTCGCGGGCACCTGGTCGGCCTCACGATGGACGCCCTGCTCGCCTCGGCGTCCGCCACCCTGAATCGTCTGGGCGGCCCGGGGCAGTGGGTGACCTCGCTGCCCCTGCACGGCGTCGCCGGATTCCAGGTGGTGCTGCGCAGCGCCGTCGCCGGGATACCACCCGTGGTGTATTCCCCCTCCTCGGGTTTCGACGCAGGCCTGTTGGAGCGCGCCGTCACCGCGTTGGGGCCCGGTCGCGCCTACCTGTCGCTGGTCCCGACCCAGTTGCACGCCGCACTGGAGGTCGGGGCGCCAGGGCTGGCCCGCTTCGATGCCGTGCTGGTCGGCGGTGCCGCGCTGGCCCCCGAATTGGCCGCCCGCGCCGCCACGGCGGGGGTACGCGTCGTCACCACCTACGGATCCACCGAAACCGCCGGGGGCTGCGTGTACGACGGCCTCCCCCTGGAGGGCGTGCGCGTCCGCATTCGCGACGACGCCGAGGCACCTTCCCCGACCGCACCTGGACGCATCCTGCTCGCGGGGCCGATGCTCGCCGACGGGTACCTCGATGTCGCGCCCGACGCCCAGCCCTTCGTCCATGAGGACGGCCAGCGCTGGCTCGTCACCTCTGACCTAGGAACGCTGAGCGAAGGACGCCTGCGCGTCCTCGGGCGCGCCGACGACGTCGTGATCAGCGGCGGCACCAACGTCGCCCCGCAGGTCGTGGAGGAAGCCCTCGCCACGCTGGGCGGGGAATGGCTCGTCGTCGGCGTCCCCGACCCGCACTGGGGGCAGCGGATCACCGCCGTCACCACCCACCCGGACGCCGACCTGAACGCGGCCCGCGCCGCCACCGCGGCCCTGCGTCCAGCGGAGCGGCCTCGCGCGCTGGTGCGTGTCGCGACGCTGCCGATGAGGCCCACCGGCAAGCCCGATCGTCGCGCCGCCGCGCAGCTAGCGGCCACCCTCCAAGCGCTCGGGCAGGCCGAAACACGCTGAAAGAGCACCGCAGGGCCCTCAGACACGGCCAAAGGCGTACCGAAGGAGCCCCCGCCCGGTTACGGTGGGCACTGCTGACAGAAGGGGGCTGACCATCAGCAGCACGCACGCCGTCACGGCGAGGAGGGGCCGGGCCCTGTTCGCCGGCACCATCGGCAACCTCGTGGAGTGGTTCGACTGGTCGATCTACGCCTTCTTCCTGCCGTACTTCGCGGCGTCCTTCTTCCCCTCCGGTGACCGGATCGCACAACTCCTCGCGGGGTTCCTCATCTTTGCCATCGGGTTCTTCATGCGGCCCCTCGGCGGGGCCCTGCTGGGGTCCTACGCCGACCGGCACGGACGCCGCGCGGGCATGACGTTGGGCATCGCCCTCATGGCCGGGGCCAGCCTGGTCATCGCGCTCGTCCCCGACTACACCCGCATCGGGCTGGCCGCGCCGGTGGTGCTGACTCTGGCTCGCTGCGTGCAGGGCCTGTCTGCGGGCGGCGAATTTGGGATCTCGTCGGCGTACCTCGTCGAGAACGCGCCGCCGGGACGCCGGGCCTGGGCCGGATCCTTCCAGCAGGTCTCGGTCGGCGCAGGAACCCTCCTGGCCTCGCTGCTGGCCGCGGTCATGTTCCTGCGCCTCCCGGACGCGGCCTTGATGACCTGGGGCTGGCGGGGCGCTTTCGGCCTGGGAGCGATCCTCGGCCTGCTGGGGCTGTGGCTGCGCCTGGCTGTGCCCGACACCGCCTCCTTCGACCGCATCCGGCAAGAGGGACGCGTCGCGTCACGTCCGCTGGCCAAGGTCCTGCGCGAACACCCCAGGGAAGTGCTGCGAGTCATCGGCATGGTGGCCGCCGGGACGGCCCTGGTGCAGTTCTGGTTCGTGTCGCTGCCCAGCATCATGCACCTGCGCACCGGCGTCGAACTGGCCGACGCCCAACTGGCGACGATGGTCGGGCTAGCGGCGTTCACCGTCTTGCAGCCCGTCTCGGGGTGGCTCTCGGATCGCTTCGGTCGGCGTCCGCTGCTGCTCATCTTCGCTCTCGGATCGGCCGTTTCCTTCGTCCCGATGCTGTCGACGGTCGGCATGACCATGTCCAGCGTGCTCGTGGCTGTCGCGGTGAACGCCGTGCTACTGGCCGCCTACGCCGGATCGCTCGCCGCCGTGATGGCCGAGCAGTTCCCCGCCGAGGTGCGCACCGCGGGCATCTCTTTGCCGTATGGCGTCGCCGTGGCCGTCTTCGGGGGCCTGACCCCGGTGCTGGCGACCGCGTCCTTGCAGTTCGACCTGTTCTGGGTGTTCCAGGCAGTGATGGTCGCGCTGTGCCTCATCTCCGCCGTCGTGTTTTGGCGCATGCCCGAAACCTCCGGCACCTGACCACCCATGAAGGAGCACTGATGATCGAGATCATGCGAGACGAAGACCTGCCGCGAGCCCGCGCCGCCGGAGCCCTGGTGGGCGCCATTTTGGAGGCGATGCGGGAGCGCACCGTCGTCGGCACGAATCTGCTGGAGATCGACGAGTGGACCAAGGAGATGATGCTGGGCGCGGGAGGAGAGTCGTGCTACGTCGACTACGCGCCGTCCTTCGGCAACGGACCGTTCGGCCACTACATCTGCACGGCGGTCAACGACGCGGTCCTGCACGGGCTGCCCCGCGATTACGCGCTGGCCGACGGTGACCTCCTGACCCTCGACCTGGCCCTCTCGCTGGAGGGGGTGGTCGCGGACGCCGCCATCAGCTTCGTCGTCGGGACGAACTCCCCGGAGAAGCAACGACTCATCGACGCGACGCGTGACGCGCTCGCTGCGGGCATCGCCGCCGTGCGCCCCGGCGGCCGCGTCGGCGACATCTCCGCAGCCATCGGTGCCGTGCTGCGCGGCGCCGGATTCCGTGTCAACACCGAGTTTGGCGGTCACGGTGTCGGCTCGACCATGCACCAGGAGCCGTCGATCCCCAACGATGGCCGCGCCCACCATGGCCCGCGGCTGCGCGTGGGGCAACTGATCGCGATCGAGCCGTGGGTGATGGTCGACACCGACGAACTCGTCTTCGACCCCGACGGCTGGACGCTGCGCAGCGCCACCGGCTGTCTGACCGCCCACACGGAGCACACCGTCGCCGTGACCCGGGACGGTGCCGAGATCATGACGGGAGCACCCGCCCGCTAACCCTGGCCGAACCGATGGCGCTTGGGGCGTCGTCGGTGTCGCGGACGCGTCCGTCAGAACGCCGCTAGCCCGGTGAACTCGCAGGAGTTCACCGGGCTAGCGGCTGTCGTGAGGGGATCAGGCCTTGCGTGCTCGGCGGATCCCGAGGGCACCCAGTGCTACCAGCGCGAGTCCCGCGGCGCCCAGGCCGATTGCTTGACCGCCCCCGGTGAAGGGCAGCGTGCCCGGTTCAGGGGTGGCGGTGGGGCTTGCTGTCGGGGAGGCCGTCGGGGACGACGTGGGGGTCGGAGTCGTCGTGGGCGAGGGGGTCGGCGACGGTGTTGGCTGGGGGGCGCGGAACTGGACCCAGTAGCCCGCCGTTGCCGAAACCCCGGACTCGGAGACGGGGGAGGCCCCGTCGGCGGTGATCGAGATCGTGCCCGGTGCGTCGGCGGTCAACCCGCTGAGCGTCGCGGTGCACGACGCGGTGGCGCCGGGGGCCAACGTGACGGCGTCACCGGTGACGTCGGGGGAACAGACCGGCGCCGTGAGCGTCAGGCCTGATGCCGATGGTGCCGCCAGGTGAACGTGGGTGACGTTCGCCGTCCCCGTGTTGGTGAGGGTGAACGTGACGGGGTAGGCGTCGGCCGTGGTGACGATGCGGGGTGCCTCGGCGGTCGTGGCGCCTTGGGCATCGGTGATCGTGGCGCTTAGGGCGGGGGTGCCCACCGGGTGCGGGGCCGGGGCTGAGGTTCCACGCAAGGGCTGTGTGGGCGTGGAGTAGGACGCATCGGTTTCGGTGGCGGTGAGCGGGTTCGGGCCGGACGGGAGCGGGCTGGTCAGGGTCAGCGTCCAGGTGAGGTCGGCGTTCACGGTGGCCGTGCCGAGGACCGCTCCGGCGGCCGTGGTGACCGTGATGTCGTCGCCGGGGTAACTCCCGGTACCCGTCACCGTTCCCAGGCCGTCGACCGACGTGGCCTTCCATCCGGCCACGGTAGGCGTCGGCAAGCAGATCTTGGCCGTGAAATCATCCACCATGAAGATCGTGTACGAACCATTCGGTGCGGTGGGGTTCTCCTGGGAGACGCCTGTCGTGTAGGTCAACGTCTGGCCGAGTGCCAGGGTCGATGCCACCGCACGGACGGGAAGGCGCTGCCCGGTGTTGTCGTAGGGGATCGCGGCGGTACCGGTGAGTGGCACGGGAACCGACTCGGCCGGCACGGAGGCCGTCATCTTGGTGCCGAGGATGTACGCGCTGCCATCCCAGGCGCCCGCATCATAGATCTCGACGGTGCTGCCCGCGGGCGGAGTGACCCGTCCCTCCCACCCGGCCGGAAACTCGCCCTGGGTCACGAACGCGCCGTACTGGGCGTCCCAGGGCGCCTGGAGGTAGTTGAGGTGATTGACCGTGGCGGCCATTTGCGTAGCCGAGTAGTAGGCCGTGACATCGTGAAGTTCCCGGGCTGCATTGCCGGACGTCGTGTTCGTCAGGGTTCGGGCGAAGGAACGCAGCGAGTAATCGCCGACATTCTGGACAGCCGGTCCTGCTGCCGCCCCGGTGGTGGAGTTGCGCCACTTCCAGTCAGTCTTCAACCCGGGCTTGGGCGTCGCGTCACCACCGAAATACAGGGGCTTGCTGAGTTCGCACGGGCTGGGAACCGGATCGGCCGCCGCGGCCAAGGGCGTGCTCATCGGCAAGGTCGCCAGCGCGACGAGACCCGCCGCGACCACCGCCGCTGCTCTCCGCATCCGCATATGTTGTCTCCCTGGTGAGGTGATGTTCCGGCGCCCGAACATTCCGTCCTCCGGGGGTGGGTGTCGTCGTCCGCAAGAGTCATGCGGGCGCCGACGAAAACAGGTGAGGCGTCGATAGTCCGCGACCATGGTGGCATGACCACGCCACGAAGTGATAACGGGGTTACATCCTGATGAGGTCAGTCGCCGGGCTTGAACCTCCGCAAGCGCGTCGAGTTGGTCACGACGAAAACGCTCGACAGGCTCATGGCCAGGCCCGCGATCAGCGGATTCAGTAGGCCGAACGCAGCCAAGGGAATCGCAGCAATGTTGTAGCCGAATGCCCACACCAGGTTTCCGCGGATCGTGCGCAGCGTCCGACGCGCCAACGCGATGGCGTCCGGGATCACATTGAGGTTGCGCCGCACCAAGATGATGTCGGCCGACTTCAGCGCCACATCGGTACCCGAGACCACGGCCAACCCAAGATTCGCTGACGCCAGCGCCGCGGCATCATTGATGCCGTCGCCGACCATCGCGACCCGGCGACCTTCCGCCTGCAGCCGCTCGATCACCGACGCCTTCTGCGTCGGCAGCACCTCGGCGATCACCTCGTCGACGCCCACCAAGCCGCCCACCACGTCGGCGGCGGCTTGACGATCCCCGGTGAGGAGAACGGTGTGCAGCCCCATCTTCTTCAGCCGGGCGATCGCCCCCGGGGCGGAATCCTTGAGGGCGTCCGTCACCGTGATGACACCCAGGCATTGCCCGGCTACCGCCACGAGCACGGCCGTAGCGGCCAGGTTGGCGGCGGCCTCAACCCGCGCCAGCGCCTCGGCCGGAACATCCATGCCCCGCTCCTCCAGGAGCGCGGCGTTCCCGATCAGGACCTCCTGGTCCTCGACGCGGCCGACCGCACCGCGTCCGGGAATCGCCGTGACGTCGACGGCGCGCGCCCACTCCACCTCGTCCTGGGCGGCTCGCTTGACGATGGCACGAGCCAGCGGATGCTCCGACTGTTCCTCGACCGCGGCGGCATGTCGCAGAAGGGCGGTGGGGGAGGCCTCGCCCAGCGCGTGGATGCCCGTCGCGGTCATCGCCCCCGTGGTCAGGGTGCCGGTCTTGTCCAGCACGACCGTGTCGATCACACCGGACGCCTCCAAGGCGTCGGGGCCCTTGATGAGGATGCCCAACTGCCCGCCGCGTCCCACACCCACCATGAGCGCCGTGGGGGTGGCCAAGCCGAGCGCGCACGGACAGGCGATGATCAAGACGCTCAGGGCGGCACTGAAGGAGGCACGGGGGCCGCCGCCCAGCAGCAGCCACGTGGTGAGGGTGATCAAAGCGATCACCAGCACGGCGGGCACGAACCAGGAAACCACCTTGTCGACCTGCGTCTGCACGGACGCCTTACGGGCCTGGGCCTGCTCGGCGGTGGCCGCCATCTGCGCCAGTTGCGTGTGGGCGCCGACGCGATCCGCGCGCACGATGAGCGCGCCGGTCGTGTTGACCGTCCCGCCCAGCACGGCGTCCCCCTCGGTGACGTCGCGGGGGATCGGCTCGCCGGTCATCATCGACGTATCGAGGGCCGAGGAACCCAGCACCACCGTGCCGTCGGTGGCGATCCGCTCGCCAGGACGGACCGAGAACCGATCCCCGACGAGCAACTCCCCGATGGGGATGACGGATTCGGCCCCGTCGCGGATCACGCGCACCGAGGACGGGGCGAGCTTGGCGAGGGCCGACAAGACGCTACGCGCCGATCGCTTGGAACGCGCCTCCATGTAGCGCCCGCCCAGCAAGAACGTGGTCACCGCCGAGGCGACCTCCAGGTAGAGCGAGTCCGCGCCGCCGGGAGCGATGCCGTAGCCCAACCAGAACCCCTCGTGATCCTCGGCTCCAAGAATCGTCGAGATCAACGACCAGGAGAAGGCGGCGAGGATGCCGAGGGAGACCAGCGTGTCCATCGACGTGCTGCCGTGACGCACGTTGCGCCAGGCCGCCTTATGGAACGGCCACGCGCACCAGAAGACGACTGGCAGTGCCGTGATGAGCAGCACCCACTGCCAGCCAGGGAACCGCATCTGGGGAGCCAACGCGAGCACGATCGCGACATCGCCCAACGGGACGGTCAGCAGTGCCGCGACGATCAGGCGGTTGCGCAGCATCTTCACCCGGTCGGTGTAGCCCTCCGCCTCCTGCCCGTCACGAACCTCCGAGGCCCCATAGCCCGCCTTCTCGACGACGGCGACCGCCTCGGGGGCCCGCTCCGCGGCCAACCCCAACACGACGGCACGTTCGGTGGCGTAGTTGACGGTGGCCGAGACGCCCTCCATCTTGTTGAGCTTCTTCTCGATGCGGGAGGCGCATGCGGCGCACGTCATCCCGGAGATGTCGAGTTCGACGCGCTGATCCAGTGCGCTCGGGGCGGGCTGGGTGTCGATGCTCATGACGTCCTCGTTTCGTGATCGCCAGCCCCGGCCCCGCGGTCGCGCCGGGCCAACTCGGCCAGCATGTCGTTGTAGGCGTCGTAGGAGTCGTCCTCGCCCGAGTCATCGGCGGCGTCGATCTCCGCGGCGTCCTTGCTGTCTTGGCGGAACCATTGCGCAGCCAGCACGGCAATCACGATGAACAGCGGCACCTCGCCCAAGAACCAGGTGGCCTGGCCTGCCGTGTTCTGTTCGGCGAGCAGGTCGGTGATCCATGGGACGGCGAGCGTCTCGTAGAAGTCCGCGCCGATCAGGCTGCGGCTGGACAAGATGCTGACCGCGAAGATCGCGTGGAACGGCATGATCGAGATGACCAAGGCCAGCTTCAGCAGATGGGGGAGTTGGCGTCCGGCCTTGTCGCTGCCGATGATGTGATCGAAGAACAGGTAGCCGGTCACCATGAAGAACAACAGCATCAACTGGTGGGCCCAGTGATATTTCATGAGGTAGGTGAACGCGGGGGTGAAGTACACCGCGAACAGGCTGCCGACATAGAGCAGCCACGCCACCAAGGGACTGGTCAGCACCTGCCAGGGGCGAGACGCTTCGAGGGCTTCCAGCGCAGCAGCCGCGCCCACGCGTCCTGGGCGGGGATCGGACGCCGCGGTGATGAGGCCGAGCGGTCCGCCGAGAACGGCAAGGACCGGAACCATCATGTTGACGGTCATGTGCACGACCATGTGCCAGGTGTACTGGACGGTCGAGTACTCCCACAGGCCCGTCACGGCCAGGAACAGCGTCAGCAGCCAGGCGGCGCACCAGGCGGCCAACCGCACGATCGGATAGGGACGGCCCAGGCGGCGGGCACGCACCCAAGCGATGACATACCAGCTGATCGCCGCCACCACGATGACGACCCACAGCAGGTTGGGACGCCCCAAGGACACCAGGCGCGCGATCGTCGGGCCCACCTGCACCTGATAGCCCAAATAGTTGATCATGATGTTTTGCGGTTCGAGGAACCGGGGCGGCGGGACGTGGTTCTCCGCGGCCAGGCAGGCCACGTAGGCCACCGCGAGCAACACGTCACGCCCGATGCCTGCGCCCGGGCGTGCGCCTCTGATCGCGCGGAGGATCCAACTCAGCAGCCACAGGGCGGCGATCCCCGCCATGGCGAGTTGCCAGCCGCCGTAGGGCGTGGCCGTCGGGGAAACCCCGGCCAACTGCTGCCAGGCGATCAGGGACTGTCCGGCGATGGCCACCAGGAGCAGCGGCAGCGCGAGGCGGTGGTAGCTGCTCGCGGCGTCCCGCGTGCCGAACAGCCACGAGCCGAGAGCCAGCGACATGAGCGGAACCGACGCCAGCGTCGCGATGACGGCGGCATCGGTGGCCCAGTCGTGGTTCAGGCCCACGGTCACATTGCCGGTCACGGCCACGAACATCAAGGCGACGATTCCCAGGCCCCAGCACCAGGCGAAGCTGGCCCAGCGCCGCGATACATAGGAGGCGATCACGCACCCCAGCGCGACGATGGCGGAGGTGAGCCAGGCCAGCGCCGAGGGGGACGCCCACAGGAACGTCCACCAGGACGAGGGGGTGAGCGTGGTGTGGATTCCGACGCCGTTGACGTAGGCGGGGTTGGCGAACGTGTTGAGGACAGAGGCGGCGAACCAGATCTGAGCCAGGCGTCCCGCCGACCGGGCGAACCGCTGCCCCGCGGGGGTCAGGGCGCCATCGACGAGGCCAGTACCCAGCGCCGCCACGCAGAACCCGAGCGTCCCGATGGCGGACAGGCGAGCCGTCAGATCCCCCAGCAGGGAGATCGCGCCCGTGACGTCGTCGGCTTGGAGCCGTGCGGGCAAGGGAGGACGCACCGCGAGATCCAAAGCAACCAGCCATACCGCCACGTAGGCGGCCACCACGACGGCGGCCAGCCCGATCAACATGCCTGTACTGGGCACCCGGGGGGCGTGCGACGACGATGGCGCTGTGCTCACAGGGCAACCTCAACTCAGGGGACGGCGACGGGATCAGGGCGAGTCTAACCCCGGGCGTGTCGGTGGCCGATGTGCGGTAGTCCCGGCCCCTCGCAGGCTGGAGGGGCCGGGCATGGCGGATGGGCGCTACCGCTGGATGGGGAAGCACACGTCGGTCACCCAGGCGCTCGGATCGGGGTTCTGGGCCGGGCTGACGCGGTAGATGTTGAACATGGGCCCCGTCTCCAGGTGGTGGGCCGCCAGGTACGCGCCGACCGCGGCGGTGACGTCGCCCATCGCGTCATAGCTGCCCCGCAGCGTCGCGACGACGACCTCCTGCTCGGCCAGGGTACGGCAGGTGAGTGGGGCCGTCGCCTCGAAGGGGGCGTCGACTTGAAGCCAGACCTCCACGTCGACGTCGCTCTCGCGGTAGTCCGGGTCCCAGAAGGTCGCGCCACCGATCCCCGCGTCGTGGTCGGGCGGCAGGGCGCCGTCGGCGACCATCAAGGGACCGATCTCCTGCCACAGCACCCCCTCACTGCCGTAGTCGGGCAGGACGCGGCGCAGCGCGGCGATGGTCATGGCAGGCAGGGTTTCCCTGCGGACGTCGATATCCATGGTGGAGGCCTCCAGATAGGTGGTGAGGTGCTGGAAGGCCTCCTCGCGTTGCGTGAGGGTGAGCCGGTCGGCATCGAGCCGTGCTTGTTGCTCGCCCAGCAGGCGACGGAGGAGGCCAGGATCGTCGGACGCCGCGAGCACGCGGGCGATCTCGCTGACCGGCAGACCGGCGTCGCGCAGCCGGGCCACCCAATGGGCGGTCACCAACTGCTCGGGCCGGTAGAACCGGTGGCCGGTGAACGGGTCTACCCGGTGGGGTTCGAGGATCCCGAACCCTTGGTAGTGCCGCAGCATGCGGACGCTGATGGCGCTCAGGCGGGAGAACACCCCGATGGCCAGTAACGGTTCCGCTGATTGATCCATGGCCTCACTCGACGCCCTGACACTGTGTCAGGTGCAAGCCAGGCGTGCTGGCGCGCTCGTCCTAACCTGTGGGCATGAACCGACCTGGCTGGGCCGAGACGTCTGATCTGTTGCGCGAGTACTACGACCACGAATGGGGGCTGCCGGTTCGCGACACTCCGGGCGTGTACGAGCGCATCACCTTGGAGGGGTTCCAGTCGGGTCTGAGCTGGGAGACGGTGCTACGGAAGCGTCCGGCGTTCCGTCAGGCGTTTGTCGGGTTCGATCCCGCGGCGGTGGCGCAGTTCGGGGCGGCGGACGTCGAGCGGCTCATGACGGACGCCTCGATCGTGCGCAACCGGCGCAAGATCGAGGCGGCGATCACGAACGCACAGGCGACGGTCGCGTTGAGCGACGCGGGGGAGGATCTGGCCGACGTGGTGTGGTCGTTCCAGCCCGCGGATCCCCGTGGTCACGTCAACGCGACGCAATCGCCCGAGTCGGTGGCACTGGCCGCGGCGTTGAAGAAGCGCGGGTTCGTGTTCGTCGGGCCGGTGACGATGTTCGCCCTGATGCAGGCCATCGGGCTGGTGCAGCACCGCCTGGCCTGAACCGGCCACGTGCGGGGCAAGGGCGAGCCCCCGCACGCGGGTGGGGCTCAGTCCTCGTGGTCGCCCTTGTAGGCGCCCGGGCGGTCCACGATCAGGACCGCACCCTCGGGGTTGTTCTTCAGTTCAGCGGGAGCCAGGCGGTGCGCCAGGTGGTAGACGATCACCGTCACCAGCGTGCCGAACGCGATGCCGCTGAGCTGCCAGCCGCCGAGATCCAACGACACGTTGCCGACGCCGATGATGATGCCTGCGGCGACCGGCACCAGGTTGACCGGGTTGCCGAAGTCGACCTGGTTTTCCTTCCAGATCTTCGCGCCGAGCAGCCCGATCATGCCGTAGAGCACGACCGTGATGCCGCCTAGGACGCCGCCAGGTGTCGCGGAGATGATGGCGCCGAACTTGGGCGAGAACCCGAACAGGATCGCGACGATGGCGGCGACGACGTACGCGGCCGAGGAGTACACCTTCGTCGACGCCATGACGCCGATGTTCTCGGCATAGGTGGTGGTGGGGCCAGCGCCGACGAAGGTGGCCAGCATCGAGGTGGCGCCGTCGGCGGCGATGGCCGGGCCCATCTGCTTGTCGAGGTTCTCACCGGTCATCTCGGCGACGGCCTTCACGTGACCGGTGTTCTCAGCGATCAAGGCGATGACGACCGGCAGGGCGATGAGCGCGAAGGCGACGTTGAAGTGCGGCAGATGGAAGCCCACCACGTTGGTCTGCGCATGCCATTGCCAGTTCGCGAGGTCGGTGACCGGAGGCAGGCCGACCCAGGCCGCGTTGGCGACGCCGGACCAGTCGACGCGCAGGTGCGTCGTCACGGCTCCGGCGGAGGCCGAGAAGGCGGTGATCGGCCCGGTGAAGACGTCGAGCAGCCAGCTCAACACGTAGCCGAAGATGAGGGAGACGAAGATGGCGATGCGCCCCAGGAAGCCACGCACGCCCACGCTGAGCACCACGACCAGGAGCATCGTCACCAGACCCACCCACTGATCCTGGGGCCAGTAGGTGTTGGCGACGACGGGGGCCAGGTTGAACCCGATGAGCATGACGACCCCGCCGGTGACGACCGGGGGGAGCGCGCGGTGGATCACCTTGGCGCCGACCGCACTGATGATGAGGCCCACCATGAGGAGCAGGACACCCACCCAGAACATCGCACCGGTGACGTCGGAGGGGTTACCACCGGCGGAGTAGATCGCGGTGGCGACGCCGACGAAGGACGCCGAGGAGCCCAAGTAGCTGGGCACCTTGCCCTTGACGGTCAGCAGGAACACCAAGGTGGCGACGCCCGACATCATGACGGCCAACTGCGGGTTGAGCCCCATCAGGAGTGGGAAGACGAAGGTGGCGCCGAACATGGCCACCACGTGCTGGGCGCCCAGCCCAATGGTCTTGCCCCAACTCAACCGCTCGTGGGGTGCCACCACCTCACCGAGCTTGAGAGATCCGTCACCGTGAAGCTTCCACAACGCCATCGGGCATCCTTACGAGTACGTGGCCAACCGTCGGCTACGAGGCCAAACGGCTGAACAGTACCGTGATTGGGCGGGGGCCGATCAGGGTGCCCAGCCCACGTCTTCCCAGTCGGTGGTGCTGAACGCTGGGGCACCATAGTTGGCCAGTCCATTGCGCACGGCCACCTGCTGTGGGAGCTGATACAGCGTCACTTCGGTGGCTTCCTGCCACAGGGCTCGGGCGAGTTGCCCCGCCTGGTCGGCGCGACGCACGGCGTCCTGCTCGACCGAAATCCGCGCCACCAACTCGGTGTAGGTGGATTGGTTTGCCCCGGCCGGGAGATGCGCGAGCGGGAACGGGCTGAACGTGAGCCGTGCCGGTGTCAGATCGCCGCCCTGAGCCACCGCACGCAGGCGGACCCCTGCCGCCTGCAGTTGGCTGCTGAGCAGGGCGAACTCCTGCCCGGAGGCGGAGTCCGCCGGATCCAGCGTGTACGTGATCTCCAGGGGGATTCCGTTCTTGAGACGCACCCCGTCGGCTCCGGGTTTCCAGCCCGCTTCGCGCAGCGTGGCGGACGCCTGGGTGACGTCGAAGATGACGCCGGTTGCGCGGGCTTCGTCGACGTAGCCGGGTTGGGTGGGCAGCAGGAGCGCGTTGGACCACGCCGCCACCGTGTCGGGGGTCGCATCCAGCGCTTGCGCGGCGAGGGCACCCCGGTCGATCGCTTGCACGATGCCTCGCCGGACCGCGACATCGGAGAGCACCCCCGACGTCGCCACCTGCAGGACGCGGCCGCGGCGCCCGGGAGCGGTCCGCAAGCGGGTGTCGGTGGCGGCTTTGCTCTGCTGCAGGCGTTCCTCGGATGTGCCGATCTCCCACACATCGAGTTCGTTGTGCTGGAACGCCGCAGCGACCGCCTCCGGTTGGACGGTGCGGAACATGATCTGATCGAGCTTGGGCGTATCGCCCCACCACTGCGGATTACGCTCCACGGTGATGACTCCCTGGAGGGCGTCCACGTGCGTCACCGTGAACGGTGAGGCGTAGTGGGCGGGGTCATACGACGACCAGGACCAGGCGTCCGCGTGGGCGGTGGCGCTCGCGCGCACGGGCCCCGCGACGAGGGGTTCGGCCCAGTCGGGTTCTGGGCCGCTGAAGGTGATGATCACGTCAGCGGGGGTGTCTCCGGCGGCGACGTCGGCGACCCGCTGCCACCCTGGCAGATCTGAGGCGGTGGCGCCGGGGATGCGACCGGTGGCGACCCGCCAGGTGGCGATCCAGTCGTCCGCCGTGATCTTCGCCCCGTCGCCCCACCGCGACAACGGGTTGAGCCGCAGGGTGACGCGGGTGTTGGGCGTGTTCTCCACGTCGGCGGAGACGAGGAAATCGGGGTTGATGCTGGCGCGGCCTGCGACGTCCAGGCGCATGTGCTGAGGGGTCAAAGGTGCCAGCAGGCGTTGGGCGTCCTCGGTGGCCGCCGCCGGGTGGTGCGGGTTCCATTGGGTGGGCAGCGTCGCGAGCGAGAACCGCAACAGCCCCCCGTCGCGCACGCGGTCGCGGGGCAGCGCGTTGATGTCGCGGGTCGCGTTGGCGGGGATGGCGGTGCTGGAACTGGGGGTCGGCGTCGAGGATGCGGTGCACCCGGCCAGCGTGAATGTCAGGACGGCGCAGAGAGCCGGGACGAGGCGCCGGACGTTCACGGACACCTCCTGTGTGTCTCGGGGTTGAGGCCGGGATTCAGCCTATTCCCCCGTCGTGGAGCCGTTCACACGAACAGGTCACGATTGCCGCCGGTTAGGTCACAGTTCGGCAAACAGCTAGATCCATGAACGAAGCCACATGCGCGCCAACCATTGGCTGTAGGGCAGGGAGCCGTCGGTGAGGACCGGATACAGGTAGGCGAAGTTTGCGATGACCAGGCCGGTGAGGGTGCCGACGATGATCGCGCCGCGGCGCCGACCGGGGGAGCCCGGTGGGCCGATGAGCAGCCCGAAGGCCATCGCCAAGCCGGTGACGGTGAAGGGGATCAAGGTGATGGCGTAGAAGAAGAACTCGGGCCGGTCCGCGGAGGCGAACCAGGGCAACCACAAGGACGCCACGGCGACAACGGGGACGCCGAAGCGCCAGTCGCGCCCGGCGATCCACCAGATGACGGAGATGACGAGTGCGATCGCGGCTAACCACCACAAGATAGGGGTGCCCATGCCGACGATGACGCGCACGCACGTCTCGGGGCCCGCGCAGCCGTCGGTGCCCACGGGGATGGCGTTGGTCGCGTCGAAGCTGATCGGACGGAGCATGAGCAGCCACCCTGCCGGGTGCGCGTTGTAGGGGTGGGTTTGCTGGCGCATGTAGTCGCCGGTGTGGAAGTTGAAGATTTCTTGGTGGTAGTGCAGCAGCGATGCCAGCCCGGTGCCGAACGCGGCGACCCAGGGGTGGTCCGGATTCTGGGCGCCCCACTGGCGCCCCCAACCGCCGGAGGTCGCTAGCCACCCGCTCCAGGAGACCAGGTAGACCACGAAGGTGGTGCCGACCAGCGCGATGAACGCGGTGAGTCCCTCGCGCAGGATGGCGGTCCAGGACACGAATCCTGCCCCGGCGAGTCGCCGCGCGCCGATGTCCCACATCACGCTGAGGATGCCGAAGGCGGCCAGCGCGAACAGCGAGTTCCACTTGGTCGCTACCGCTAGACCGAACAACAGCCCGGCGACCCACCGCCAGGGACGCCACCACAGGAGGGGCCCGAATTCGCCGCGCAGATCGGTCCAGCCGCGGGCCTCGATCGCGTCGGCGAGCTTGTGGCGATGGTGGTCGCGGTCGGCGACCAGCGCCGCGACCGCTGCCACGAGGAACGTGGCCTGGAAGATGTCGAGGAGCGCGATGCGGCTCATGGTGAAGGCAAGGCCGTCGAAGGTGAGCAGAATCCCGGCCAGAGCGCCGATCAGCAGGGAGCGCGACAGCCGGCGGGTGAGGCGGATCGTGGCGACCACCAGCAGCGAGCCGAACACGACGGCGGCGATGCGCCAGCCGAAGCTATTCATCCCGAAGCCCGCCTCGCCCAGCGCGATCAGCCACTTGCCCACCGGGGGGTGGACGATGAACGACCCGTTGGTGGTCAGCCCGGACAGGTTGCCCTGAGCGATCTGCTCGTTGACGTTCGCCCCGGACCATTCGGCCTCGTACCCAAACTGCAGCAGCGACCAGGCGTCCTTGGCGTAGTACGTCTCGTCAAAGATGATCGTGCGGGGATTCCCGACGTTGACGATGCGGATGAGGAAGGCCAGCAGCCCGATCCCGAGCGTGACCCCCCAGCTGATCCAGGGGTTGTCACGCACGCCGTCGCGCAGCCGGTCCAAGGTCACGGGGACATGGTAGCCATCGGCCCTGTCCGCGCCCGGGACGGGTGCGGTTCGCCATACTGGGACCGTGATGCAGACCGAAGCGGGAGTCTTGATCCTGGCCGCGACCCCGATCGGTGATGTCGAGGACGCGAGCCCTGCCTTGCGCCGCGCGATCCTCCAGGCGGATGTGATCGCGGCCGAGGACACCCGGAGGTTCCGGGACCTGTGCCGACGCCTGGGCTTGGAGCCGACCGCCAGCGTGGTGTCCTACTTCGAGGGCAACGAGGCGGGACGCGTGGAGGGGCTGCTCGCGTCGATGCAGGACGGTGCCACGGTCGTGGTGGTCACCGACGCAGGGATGCCCGTCGTCTCCGACCCGGGATTCCGTATCGTGCAGGCCGCTGCGGAGGCGGGCATCCGGGTGACGGCCGTGCCGGGACCGTCCGCCGTCCTCACCGCGCTTGCCGTCTCCGGGCTGCCCAGCGACCGGTTCACGTTCGAGGGGTTCGTCTCCCGCAAGCCCGGTGAACGACGACGTGCGCTCGCCGATGTCGCCGAGGAGCGCCGCACCATGGTTTTCTTTGAGGCGCCCCACCGGCTCGGGGCCTTCCTCGCCGACGCTGCCGACGCGCTGGGGGCAGACCGTCCCGCCGTCGTGTGCCGTGAACTGACCAAAACGTACGAAGAGGTGCTGCGCGGCACCCTGAGCGAACTCGCCACCTGGGCGCAGGGAGAGGTGCGCGGCGAGATCACCATCGTGGTGGCCGGCGCCGTCCCGCGCGCAGGATCGCTGCCTGAGGCCGTCGACGATGTCGTGGCTCAGGTGGAGGCCGGGGAGCGGTTCAAGGCCGCGGTCAGCGCCGCGGCCGAGCGGCATGGTGTCGCCAAGCAAGCCCTCTACGATGCGGCCCTGGTCGCACGGAAGGAACGCGCATGAGCGCACCTGAACTGCCGAAGGCCCCCGAGCCGTTGCCGCGCCCCACCACGGACGCGCACACGCACCTGGCCTCCACGACCGCCAAGACGGGCGTGTCCGCCGAGGATCTGCTGGCACGCGCAGCTGCCGTCGGGGTACACAGGGTCGTGGACGTCGGCTACGACCTGCCGAGTTCCGCCACGGCCGTCGAGGTCGCGAGCCGCCACGACGCGGTCATCGCCGCGATCGCGATCCACCCCCACGATGTCGTCGAACTGGGTGACGGGCTGGACGCCGCCCTGCGCGGAGTCGAGGCCCTGCTCGGGTCGCACGACCGGGTGCGCGCCATCGGCGAGACGGGGCTCGATTACTACTGGATCACCGACGAGGCGGGCCGGGCCGCCCAACGCGACGCGTTCGCCGCCCACATCGGGTGGGCGAAGGCCCACGATCTGGCCCTGGTCATCCACGACCGGGACGCCCACGACGATCTCCTGGACGTGCTGAACGCCGAGGGCTGGCCTGCACGGGTGCAAATGCACTGCTTCTCCGGGGACGCCGCCCTGGCGCGCCGCTGCCTAGAGCAGGGGGCGTACCTGTCCTTCCCCGGGACCGTGACGTTTAAGGCCAACGAGGCGCTCCGCGAGGCGGCCCGGATCACTCCCGCCGATCGTCTTCTCGCCGAAACTGACGCCCCCTACCTGACGCCCGTGCCCGTGCGGGGGCGTCCCAATGCGTCCTTCTTGCTGCCGCACACGGTGCGCTTCTTGGCCGAGGTGCGTGGGGAGCCCGTCGAAGCGGTTGGTGAGGCCGTGGACGCGAACGCCACGGCTTTGTTCGGTGATTGGGGGCACCATGGCTGAGGGATTGCTGGATCCGCGCACCATCCGTGCGCTGGCCGCCGAACTGGGGTTGCGTCCGACCAAGCAACGAGGCCAGAACTTCGTCCACGACGCGAACACGGTGCGCCGCATCGTCACCGCCAGCGGTGTGGACGCCGACGACGCGGTCATGGAGATCGGGCCGGGCCTGGGCTCCCTCACGCTGGGCCTGCTGGAGGTCGCCCGTCACGTCACCGCCATCGAGATCGAGTCCGCGTTGGCGCAGCGTCTGCCTCGCATCGTGGCGCAACGGCTGCCCGATCGTGCCGATCGGCTCACCGTCATCGAGGCCGATGCGCTCGATGTGGCAGACGTCCCCGACCCGCAACCGACCGCCCTGGTGGCGAACCTTCCCTACAACGTCAGCGTCCCGGTGCTCCTGCACGTCCTGGCACAGTTCCCCACCATCGAGCACGGCCTGGTGATGGTGCAGTTGGAGGTGGCTGACCGGCTGGTCGCCCCGCCGGGAAGCAAGGTGTACGGCGTCCCGAGCGTCAAACTGGCCTGGTATGCGTCCTCGGCCCGCGTGGGGACGGTTCCGCCGACCGTGTTTTGGCCCGTACCCAACGTCGACTCTGGTCTGGTCTCACTGCGGCGGCGTCCCGTCCCGGACACCACCGCGACGCGCGCCGAGGTGTTCGGGGTTGTGGATGCCGCGTTCGCCCAGCGTCGCAAGATGCTGCGCGGCGCCCTGGCGGGGCTATTCGGCGGCTCCACAGCCGCGTCGGCGGCGTTGGAGCGTGCCGGGGTGGATCCGCAGGCCCGCGGCGAAGTGCTGACGATCGAGGACTTCGTCGCCATCGCCGAGCAGTTGCCGCGATGACTTCGCTCGCCCCGTTTCGCCCCTGCTGGTAGGAAAGGCGCATGGAGAAGGCCGAGCGGATCAGGGTCCGGGTCCCGGGGAAGGTCAACCTCGCGCTGCGCGTGGGGGGCCGCAGGGCGGACGGCTACCACCCGCTGGACACCGTGTTCCAGGCGGTGTCGCTCTTCGACGAGGTGGAGGCGCTGCCCGCGCCCCGCGGCGTCCGGACGGTGCGGGTGCTCGGCGATCAGGCGTCCCTGGTGCCGACCGATGAGAGCAACCTGGCGTTGAAGGCCGCCCAGGCGTTGGCGTCCTATGCGGGCATGCGGCAGCCCGGCGTGGAGTTGGTGATCCGCAAGACGATCCCGGTCACCGGGGGGATGGCGGGCGGCTCCGCGGATGCCGCCGCCGCCCTGATCGCGTGCGCAGCCCTGTGGCGCATCGATGTCGCGCCCGACGAGCTAGCCGTCGTGGCCGCCGGGCTCGGCGCGGACGTGCCGTTTTGCCTGATGGGTTCCACCGCCCTGGGGCGGGGGCGCGGCGACGAACTGGTGCCGATGCTCAGCCGGGGCAGCTATCACTGGGTGCTGGCACTGCCCGACGTCGAACTCTCCACCCCTGAGGTGTTCGCCCGCTTCGACGAACTGAACCCCGACGCCGGTCCCGCCCCCGAGACGCCGCCCGGGCTGCTGGCCGGGCTGGCCAGCGGCGACATCGCCCAGGTGGCCGACAACCTCGTCAACGATCTGCAGCCCGCGGCCGTCTCGCTGCGTCCGCACCTGGCCGACGTGCTGGCGGCGGGGGTGGACGCGGGCGCGTTGACGGGCATCGTGTCCGGCTCGGGGCCCACCTGCGCCTTCTTGTCTGAGAACGAGGACGCCGCCGTGCGGCTGTCCAACGCGCTGGCGGGCAGCGATCTGGCGCGGGCGGTGCGCCGGGTCTGCGCGCCCGTTCCCGGTGCGCGCCTGCTGTCGTGTTGAGCCGCTACGCCGGATTGTCGCCCGAGGCCAGCGGGCCTTCGGCGACGCGCAGCACCGGATCGGGGTGGAGGTTCCGCATGCCGTTCCAGGCCAAGTTGACCAGGTGCGCGGCGACCTGAGGTTTGGTCATGGTCGTCTGATTGTGGGATTCGACCCACCACTGTCCGGCGAGCGCCACCAGACCGACGAGCATCTGTGAGTACAGCGGTGCGGTAGCCGGATCGAAGCCGCGGCGGTCGAACTGGGCCGCCAAAAGCCCTTCAACCCGGCTGCCGATGCTCGACAAGATCGTTTGGAACGTCCCGCCAGGGGCGTAGGGGGAGGAGTCACGGCTGATGATACGGAACCCGTCCGGTTCTTCCTCGATGTAATCCAGCAGGGCCAGCGTTCCGAGTTCGATCAGCGACCGTGGGTCGGCGTGCGGCCGTGAGATGGCCTGGAAGATGGCGTCGTGGAGCCGGCGCACCTCCTGGTCGACGACGACCGCGTACAGGCCTTCCTTGCCGCCGAAATGCTCATACACCACCGGTTTGCTCACTTCGGCGTGGGCGGCGATTTCTTCGACCGAGGTGCCGTCGAGCCCCCGGTCAGCGAACAGCCCGCGCGCGACGTCGATGAGTTGCTGTCTGCGCTGCTCCCGGGTCATCCGCACGCGTCCGCGGCGGGCGCGTGCGGTGCTCGGTTGACTGCTCACCGCCCCAGTCTCTCGCGTGGCAAGTCGGTGCGCCAATGAAACCGATCACCGGGTGCATGTGCATCGTCACCGTGTCCTCGCCTACACTCATCCCCTGGACGCTCTGGCGTCCGTTCCCCGGTTGGTCTTTCGGTAGGGCCCGCCTGACTTTGAATCAGGATTAGCGCAGTAGGTTCGACTCCTACCCGGGGAGCCAGTGGGCTTGCGTGGTCTGTCACCATCGCCGTATGCACCATCCCCACCTTGTCGACGCTTTCACCCCCTGCGCGGTGTCCCATGGGTGATCGTCCGATCATTCTGCTCGTCACCGACGCGCATCGCGCGATCCTGCTGGGTGAGTTTCAGCGCTACTCCCGTGACTACACGGTGGTGCCTGCCACCAGCGTTGCCGACGCCGTGGGCGTCGTCGAATCGCTCGTCCACAAGGGTTATCAGTTGGCTCTGGTCGCTGCCGAGCACGATCTGCGCGATGGTGACTCCCTAGAACTGTTCGCCCGCCTGCGCCCGTTGGTGCCGACCGCGCGCCGGGTGGCGCTGCTCGCCGAGAATTTCCGGTTGCACGTGGACCGGCTGCGCATCGCGTCCCTGGACAATGAACTGGACGCCTACCTGGCCGTTCCCACGGGGCTACGCGATGAAGAGTTCCACACCGCCTTGGTAGAGACGCTCTCGGATTGGGGCTGGTCGGTCGCTGGCCCGGTCGTGGCCCGCGTCGAGTTGGTGTACGACCGTCCCGATGCGAACGTCGCTGCCGTGCGGGATTGGCTGGAGCGCTCAGGGATGCCCTCGCGGGCCTACACGGCTGACTCGCCCGAAGGCATCGCGGTCCTGGAGGCGGCCGGTCCCGATGTGGAGCTTCCGCTGCTGCGGACGTTCGGCGACGAGTTCCTCAGTGGCGTGACCGTGGCGAAGGCCGCCGAGGCGATGTATGGCGGCCACGACGCGATCCCCGCCGACGAGGTCGCCGATGTGGTGATCGTCGGCGCCGGGCCCGCCGGGCTGGCAGCGGCCGTCTACGCTGCTTCGGAAGGCCTGGACACCATCGTCATCGAGTCGGAGGCGATCGGGGGACAGGCGGGGTCGAGTTCGATGATTCGCAACTATCTCGGGTTCCCGCGCGGCATCTCCGGGATGCGGCTGGCGCAGCGAGCCCGCATCCAGGCCCTCCGGTTCGGTGCGAAGTTCTACACCGGACGACCGGTCACCGATATTCAAGACTCCCCACCCGGGGAGCCGACCCACCATCACGTCTTCGTGCGGGGGGTGAGGATCTGCGCGCGCGCCGTCGTCCTCGCTGCCGGGGTCGCCTGGCCAGGCGGCCATCCATCTGGCGACCTTCGCCGCGCAGGTCAGCATCGTGGTGCGCCGCGACGGGCTGGGCGCGACGATGTCGGACTACCTGATTCGGGAGATCGACGCCACGAGCAACATCGACGTGCGCACCGGTACCCGCGTGGTCGGGGGCGGGGGCGAGGGACGCCTGGAATGGCTTGAGGTTGAGGTGCGTGACGCCGACGTCGTCCACCGTGAGCGCGTGGAGGCGGGTGGTCTGTGCCTGCTGATTGGCGCCGACCCGGCCTGCGACTGGGTTCCCGCCGCGGTGACCCGCGATGAGAAGAACTATCTGCAAACGGGCCGGGATGTCCCCCAGGATCGCTGGCGCGACGGACGCCCGCCCGCCAGCCTCGAGACGGCCGTCCCGGGCGTGTTCGTGGCCGGTGACATCCGCTCTGGCTCCATGAAGCGGGTCGCGGCCGCGGCCGGGGAAGGGGCCACGGTCGTCGCACTGGTACACGAACACTTGGCGCGGCTGCGCGCCGACGAGTTCGCCGCAGACGCGCGGGGGGCGTCCGCCTGAGATCAGCCGGTGGTGTGGTGCACGTAGCACCACCGCCACGCTTCGCCGGGTTCGGCTGACTGCATGACGGGGTGGTGGCTGTCGCGGAAGTGGGCGGTGGCGTGACGCCCGGGCGAGGAGTCGCAGCAGCCGACGTGCCCGCATTCCAGGCAACGGCGTAGGGCCACCCAGTCCGTGCCGTCGGCGATGCACGCCGGGCACACGTCAGCTTCGGCGTCCTCGATGGCGGGGTAGCGGTCCAGGTCGGCGCAGCTTTGTGGCTGCGCGATCCGCAGCCCCGCCGTGCGGATGGCTTCCACCCGTTCGGTGTGGGTGTCGATCATCGACTCCTCGACGTCGAGCATGTTCAGCACCTCAGCGATGATGTCCCCGGGAACCGTGCCGGTTTTGCGGATGTCGAGGACCTTCTCGCGTTCGGCGGTCAGCATGGTCCGCCGAATGTAGCCATACATCTCGGAGGGGGACTGGTGGTCGCCGTTGGTGCCGAGGCGTTCCCACGCGGCGAATGAGCGTTCGTTGATGCGCGTGCGGATCATGTCGACGACGTGGTGGGGGTCGTCGATGTCGAGGGTGTCGAGGAGTTCGAGGCCGGCCCGGCCTGCCTCCTGCAGCACGACGGCGCGCGTGAGGGCGTCCGAGGCGGGATCGGGGGCCTCGATGTCGAGGTGCCGCGTCACCCACGGCAAGGTCAGGCCTTGCAGGAACAGGGTCCCGGCCACGACGGTCAGCGCAATCAAGAGGAGGACTTCCCGGTAGGGGACGTCGCTGGGCAGGATGAAGGCCGCCGCCAGCGTGACCACGCCACGCATGCCCGCCCATCCCACGAGGAGGGCGGCGGCCCCGCCGCCGGCGTTCTTGCGGTGGTTGAGCATCAGCGGCACCCGCATGGCGAACACCCAGACCAACCGGACCACGATGACGGTGGCCAGCACGCTGCCGCAGACCAGGACGATCCACCCCAGCGGAAGGTGGGACGCCAGCACATCGTGGATGATCCAGTTGGTCTGCAAGCCGATCAGGAGGAAGACCGTGTTCTCCAGTAGGAACGAGATGGCGTTCCAGGTCGTGCGTTCGGCGATCCGCGAGGGGGCAGTTTGGATCACGGGCGCCTTGTGCGCCAGCAGGAGGCCCGCGACGACGACAGCGATGACGCCGGAGGCGTGGACGGCCTCGGCCAGCATGTAGGCGGCGTACGGGGTGATGAGCGAGATGGTGGTGTCGATCACCGGGTTGGTGATGCGTCGGCGCAGCCGGGCCACGATCACAAACATCACGAACCCGGCCAGCGTCCCGCCTCCTGCGGCGAGCAGGAAGTGGAAGCTGATCTGCCCGAGCGTGACCGCACCGGCGAGGGCGGCGATCGCCGTCCGCAGGGCGACCAGTGCGCTGGCGTCGTTGAGGAGCGACTCGCCTTCCAAGACGGTGACGACGCGGCGGGGAAGCCCGATGCGGCGTCCGATCGCCGTGGCGGCAACGGCGTCCGGCGGGGCGACCACGGCCCCGATCGCGAGCGCGGCCGCCCAGCCCAGGTCCGGGATCAGCCAGTTCACGACGGCTCCCACCGCGAAGGTGGTGACGACGACCAGGCCGACCGACAACAAGATGATGGGCCGGCGGTTGGCGGCGAAGTCGACCAGCGAGGTTTGCAGCGCGGCCGTGTAGAGCAGCGGGGGCAGCAAACCCAGCAAGACGATCTCTGGTTCGAGATGGATCTGCGGCAGGAAGGGCAGGTAGGAGGCCACCGCGCCGACGACGATCAGCAGCAGGGGCGGGGGTACGTTGAGGCGTTCGCTGACGGCTTCGGCGGCCAAGACGACCACGGCGATTCCGACGAGGATGAGGGCGATGTCCACCCGCCTATTGTGCAGCCCGCGACGCCGACCCTTGACGGCGAGCCGCGTGGGGGAGGTCTGCGGACGGTAGGCTGCTGCACGCGAATGACCCGCGTCGATGAAGGAGCCCCTGATGGACGACCAGGTACCGGGCGTAGCAGGCGTAGTGGTGCTGGCGGCGGGCGCGGGAACGCGCATGAAGTCACGCACCTCGAAGCTGCTGCATCAGATTGCAGGGCGTTCCCTGCTCAGCTACGCCATCCATGCGGCCGAGTTCCTCGACCCTGAGCGCCTTGTCGTGGTGGTGGGCCATGAGCGCGAACAGATCGAGGCGCACCTGGCCGACATCGCCCCCCAGGTCACGGTCGCGGTCCAAGAGCAGCAAAACGGCACCGGCGACGCGGTGCGCGCAGGCCTGGAGCACCTCGCCGACGTTGAGGGGGAGATCGTCGTCACCTACGGCGATGTTCCACTACTCACCGGGGAGACGCTCGCCGCCCTCGTGGCGGCCCACCGCACCCACAGCGATGCGGTGACGGTGCTCAGCACGGTGCTGGACGATCCGAGCGGGTATGGGCGCATCGTTCGTGACGCCGACGGCGGCCAGGTCGCGGCCATCGTCGAGCAGAAGGACGCCACCCCCCAGCAGGCTGCCATCACCGAGATCAACGCGGGCATCTACGTGTTCGACGCGGCGACGCTGCGGGCCGGGCTGGCGTCCCTCACCAGCAACAACGCGCAGGGCGAGTTGTACCTCACCGACGTCATCACGTTCGCCCGCGAACGGGGCCGTGACGTGCACGCCATGATCTTGGAGGATCGCTGGCAGGCCGAAGGGGTGAACGACCGCATCCAGTTGTCCCGGCTGGGGCGCGAACAGAATCGTCGCCTGCTGGAGAAGTGGATGCGTGCCGGGGTCACGATCCTCGACCCGGAAACCACCTGGGTCCACGACACCGTTGATCTGGCCCCCGACGTGACGCTGCTGCCGGGCACCCACCTCGAAGGCGCGACCTCGGTCGCTACGGGGGCCACCATCGGTCCCGACACCACATTGATCGACGTCGAGGTGCGCGAGGACGCCACCATCGTCCGGACGCACGGGTCGCTGGCGATCATCGGGGCGGGCGCCTCGGTGGGGCCGTTCGCCTACCTGCGTCCGGGGACGGAGTTGGGGGATCGCGGCAAGATCGGCACCTTCGTGGAGACCAAGAACGCCATGATCGGCGAGGGCGCCAAGGTGCCGCACCTCACCTATGCGGGCGATGTCGAGATCGGGCCGGACGCCAACATCGGCGCGGGCACGATCTTCGCCAACTACGACGGCGTCACCAAGAGCCGTTCCGTGGTGGGCAAGGCGAGCTTCGTGGGCAGCAACTCGGTCATCATGGCGCCGGTCGAGATCGCCGACGGGGCCTACGTCGGCGCCGGGTCGGCGATCACCGACCCGGTGGGGCCTGGTGAACTGGCGGTGGCCCGGGCCCGGCAGCGTAATATCGCCGGATGGGTGGCGGCTCGGCGCGCAGGCACCAAGACCTTCACCGCAGCCCGAGAAGCGAGCGAAGGGACGCCCGAGCAGTGACCGGGATCAAGCGTCAGTCCGAGAAACACCTCATCGTGGCGTCCGGGCGGGCGTTCCCCGAACTGGCCGACGAGGTCGTCAGCCTGCTGGGGGTGGAGTTGGTCCCGACCAGGGCGCTCACCTACGCGAACTCCGAGATTTACGTGCGTTTCGAGGAGTCGGTGCGCGGCGCGGACGCGTTCGTCATCCAGGCACACCCGGCGCCGGTCAACGAGTGGCTCATGGAGCAACTCATCATGATCGACGCGCTGAAGCGGGCTTCGGCCAAACGCATCACGGTCGTGTCGCCGTTCTACCCTTACGGGCGTCAGGACAAGAAGCATGCGGGCCGCGAGCCCATCTCCGCCCGGCTCATCGCCGACCTGTACAAGACCGCGGGCGCGGATCGGTTGATGTCGATCGATCTGCACGCCTCCCAGATCCAGGGATTCTTCGACGGGCCCGTCGATCACTTGATCGCGCTCCCGGTGCTGGAGGAGTACATCCGCACGCACTACCCGCTGGACAACCTGACCGTCGTCAGCCCCGACGCTGGCCGCGTCCGCTTGGCCGACGCGTACACCGACCGGCTGGGTGCGCCGCTGGCGATCATCCATAAGCGGCGTGACCCGAACAAGGCCAACGAGGTGGCGGTCGGGGAGGTCGTCGGTGACGTCCGGGGCCGGGTGTGCCTGCTTGTGGACGACATGATCGATACTGCGGGCACGATCACGGCGGCCGCGCACACGTTGAAGGAGCACGGCGCCGCCGGCGTGATCGCTGCAGCGACGCATCCGATCTTGTCGGGCCCGGCTGCCGAGCGGCTGAACTCGGCGCCGTTCGAGGAGATCATCGTCACCAACACGCTCCCGATCCCCGACGGGGTGAACGTGCCGAAGCTCACCACGTTGTCGGTTGCTCCGCTGATCGCCGAGGCGATCCGGCAGATTTTCGAGGACGGTTCGGTCACCAGCCTGTTCCAGGGCGCCAGCCTGTAAGGCGGCCTCACGCGCCTTGCTTGTGCGCGTCAGCGGGGGCGGGTGAAGATCAGCGCGACCGCTCGCAGTGCGAGGATCACCCCGGCGAAGGCGAGCAGCAGGCCCAGCAGGCTGAACGTGTCGATGCCCGCGATCAGCGGGAGCCCGCCGCCGCTGGTGACCAGCACGATGCCTCCGACGACGGCCGCACCCGCCAGCAGGGCGAGGACGAGTTGCTGCACCAGCGACGTCACGAAGCGCCGGTCGTGCGGATCGTGGAACAAGGACACCCGCACGGCAAAACGGCCTTCGGTCAGGTCGTCGGTCAGCTTGTCGATGCGCCGCGGCAGGTGCTCCAGCACGGGCAGGATGCGCACCATCCGGCGTTGCAGTTGGGCGGTCACGCCTTCAGGGGAGAGATCGCCGGTGACGTCCTTGGCGACACAGCGCGCCGCCTCGACGAGGTCGAGCCCCGGATCGAGACGTTTGAGTGTCCCCTCGAGCGCGCCCAGGGAGCGCAGGGCGGCGGCGATCTGCGGGGGGACGCCGAATCCGTAGCGCATCACCAGCGACAGCAGTTCACCGAACACTTTGAGGCTTCCGCCGCGTCCGATGCCGCCGCGGTAGCGGGTGATGAGCAGCCCGATCTCGCGCTGCAGCGCACGCTCGTCCAGCGTGTCGGGCCGGTCCAGCAACTCCAACACGCAGTCGGTGGCCAAGACGGGGTCGTCGGCGTCGATCGACCACAGCATCAGGGCCAGCGTCTGACGGGAGGGGGCGTCCAGGCGTCCTACTGATCCGAAGTCGAGCAGCCCCACCGCGCCGTCGGGCCAGATCACGACGTTGCCAGCGTGCAGGTCGGCATGAAAGATGCCATCACCGAGGAGTTGGCCGAGCACTGCGGCCAGGAGGGTCTGCGCGGACGCAGCGCGCGTGTCGGCGTCCAGAGCCTCGATGAGGTCGTCCGCCTGGGCGATGGGGGTCCCGGTGAGTCGCTCCATGACGATGACGTGACGCCCCGAGAGTTCGTCGTAGACGTGCGGGATGCGGACGCCGCGCTCCCCGCTCACCAGAGTGGCCGTGTGGACCTGGGCGAGCGACGCCGACGCGAGGGGTTCGGGATCGATTTCTGAAAACACCTCCTCCAGCGGGCGGCCGAGTTCAGCCTCCACGGCAGTCGCGAACACGGGCCACGGTTGCGGCGCGACGCGGTTGGTGAGGTGGGACAGCTCCTCCAGATACACCGGGGGGAGCAGATCCGCCCGCGTGGACAACATCTGGCCCAGTTTCACGAACGTCACCCCGGACTGCTCCAACGCGAGGCGCAGCGAATGGGCGGTCACGGAGGGCCGGTCGTCGCCGCGCAGGCCGCGTAGCTGGGAGGTGAGGCCGTTGCGGGCCAGGATCGTCGTGATCTCCCCGTAGCGGCGGGCGGTGGCGAAGCGGCGCCCCCACCCGAAGAACGCCGACCGCAGCGGGGGCAGGGATCCGGTGGGCCACAGCACTTCGAGCCCCACCAGGACGGCTGCGCTGAAGGCGAACCCCCACAGGGCCAACACGATGAGGACGAGCAGGCCTGCCCCGGCGCTCGAGTCGGTGATGACCATCGTCCCGGACTCCAGGGCCCAGCCGATGACGCCGAAGAAGATGCCGATGGTCAGGATCGAGACAACGAACGAGCGGAGCCACCCCACCGGGACGCCCAGGACGCGGCGGGCCGCGTGGACCAGCAGCCACGCTTGCAACACGCTCACGGTGAGTGCGGCGATGCCGCTGAAGAACGATTCGAGCCCGGCGAGCACGTTCATCGGATCCCCTCACGCAGGTTGGATGCCCCTTCTGCGAGCCTAGTCAGCCAAGCGCATAACGCCGTCGGTCCGTGTTCCTCCCCGCCCGCGCCTCTGAACTATCCACGCCCTGCCGTGTGGGGTAGGATGCAAAGGTTGCTTGGCGAGGGGACGTCTGATCCCGTGATCGACAAGGTCCTCCCTTGCCACGTCTGTACCGCAAGGTTGAGGAGAACCACACATGAGCGATGAGCTGAAGCTTGTAGCCGAGTCCCGCAATGAGTTCGGCAAGGGCGCTGCCCGCCGGATCCGCCGCGCCAACAAGGTGCCCGCCGTTATCTACGGCCACGGCGGAGACCCGATCCACATCACGCTGCCCGGCCACGAGACCCTGCTGGCGCTGCGCACCGCGAACGCCCTGCTCACCCTCGTCATCGATGGCGCCGAGCCCGAGTTGGCCCTGCCCAAGCAGGTGCAGCGCGACCCGATCACCGGCTTCCTCGAGCACGTCGACCTCGTCATCGTGAAGAAGGGCGAGAAGGTCAGCGTCGAGGTTCCGCTGCTGATCACCGGCACCATCAAGGAAGACCGCATCCTGGTTCAGGACCAGCAGGCCATCACCCTCGAGGTCGAGGCCACGAACATCCCGGCCCACGTCGAGATCGACGGCGGCGCCCTGCAGGTCGGCGACCAGATCACCGCCGCCGACCTGAAACTGCCTGCGGGTGCCGTGTTCGCTGGCGACCCCGAGGAACTGATCCTCTCCATCGCCCCGGCCCCCACGACCGAGGAACTGGACGCCGAACTGGACGCCGCCGTGGCCAAGGCTGGCGACGAGCCCGCCGAGGCTGCTTCCGAGGAAGCCGCGGAGTAAGTCCTTGCCGCACGCGTGGTTGGTGGTCGGGCTCGGTAATCCGGGCCCGACCTACGCGTCCACCCGGCACAATGTCGGCTTCATGGTGGCCGACGAACTCGCCGGGCGGGCGCGCGCACCGTTCACGGCGCCGCGCGGCATGCGCGCCGACGTGTGCGAGACGCGGCTGACCCCTGCGGGGATGGGCGGCGTGGGGGCTGACGCCCAGCGCGTCGTCGTGATCAAGCCGCGCACGTTCATGAACGATTCGGGTGCCGCCGTCGGTAAGGCGTCCGCGTTCTACAAGATTTCCCCCGAGAACGTGATCGTCGTCCACGACGAACTCGATCTGGATTTCGGGCGCCTGCGCGTCAAGAAGGGCGGGGGCGACAACGGGCACAACGGCCTGAAGTCGATCCGTGCCGCGTTGGGTACCGGCGACTTTTACCGGGTCCGGTTCGGCATCGGGCGTCCACCCGGTCGTCAGGACGCCGCCGCCTACGTGCTGGCGACGATCCCGGCGTCCTTGCGCGAGGACTACGCCGTCGAGGCGTCCCGCAACGCCGACGCCGTCGAGACGCTGATCGCTGCAGGCCTCGAAGCTGTCCAGAACCGCTTCAACTCCTGAGGCGGGCAGCGGCAGAGCGTTATTTCAGGATCGCAGGAAGGGCGCCGGGCCAACTCCGGTGAGCCGATTCCGTGCCCTGCTTTCATGGGATATGACCGTGAAGACGTTTCTCAGGGTTCCCTAGGCTCATCCAGGTGATCGCGTCGCGGTGCTCCTCGGCGGGGACACGCTGGAACTCACCGAGCCCGGCGAGGCTGAGGACTTCGGTCGGCGTTGGGAGGACGCCCGGGCCCTCACCGAGTTCGGGGATCGCGAGATCACCGAGCCCTGGACGTGGGCGGGGCCGGCGCGGACAGTGTCGGGGCATAGCTGGGGTGGCTGTATCGAAGTGATCGATCAGATCGCACTGGCGGGGCGGATGCCGGCCGTGACCGACGTGGCGGGCTCCATCCTCCTGTTGGAGACCAGCGAGGAAATCCCCTCCGCTGACGAGGTGAAACGGTGGGTGCGAGCCCTAGCGAGCGAGGGGTGCTCGAGGCTGCCGCAGGGGTTCTGGTCGCCCGTCCACCGGTCAGCGCGCTAGACAAGCCTGTTCCGTCAGCATCCGAGCGCTCTCGGCTTCGCGTGGAGCAACGCGAGACCATCATCGAGCAGGTTTCTCGATACAACCCGCATGCCGTGGTCTGCGTGGGTGTGCCGTGTGGACACACGCGCCCGCAATGGATCGTCCCCTTCGGGGGCATCATCACCCTCGACGGTGCGAGTCAGGTCGTCGAGGCTCACTATCAGCCCTGACCACGCGCTGCGATCCACACCGCTCCGACCCGGGCTCCATGGGGAGTGTCAGGGGCCGCCTCTAGACTGTCCGTCGTGAATCTTGCGGGCCTTCTTGAGCTCGTCGCCTCCGAACCCGTCATTGCTGAGCTGGTCTCGCATGCGCGCGTGGGCTCGGATGCGACGTTGGACGTCTCCTGTCCCAGCGCGCTGCGCCCACTCCTGGCGTCCGTGCTGCGCACCCGCGCGGATCGTCCACTGCTGGTGGTCACCTCGACGTACCGCGAGGCGGAGAACACCCGCGACACGCTCGCATCCGTGTTGGGCGAAGACGACGTGGCCTACTACCCGGCCTGGGAGACGCTGCCGCACGAGCGCCTCTCGCCGCGCTCGGACACGGTGGGTCGCCGCCTGAGCGTCCTGCGGCGGCTCGCGGGCCACGATGAGCTCCCGGCGCCCGGCGTCATCGTCGCGCCGGTGCGAGCCATCTTGCAGCCACAGGTTGCGGGGCTCGGTGATCTGCTCCCGGTCCGGATCGAGGCCGGGCGCGACTACGACGTCGATGAGATCGCCGCAGCGCTGGTGGATGCCGCCTACGTGCGTGTGGATTTGGTGGAGCGGCGGGGCGAGTTCGCGGTGCGCGGCGGCATCATCGATGTCTTCCCGCCCACGAGCGAGCACCCCTACCGCGTGGACTTCTTCGGGGATCAGGTCGAGGAGATCCACCCCTTCTCGGTGGCGGATCAACGCTCCATGGAGGAGACGCTGCCTGCCATCACCGCCGACCCCTGCCGCGAACTGCTGCTGAGCGACGCCGTGCGAGAGCGGGCGGCCACGCTGTCGATGCGCACCGACCTGGGCGAGCAGTTGCGTGAGATGTTCGCCAAGATCGCCGAGGGCCACGCCGTCGACGGCATGGAGGCGCTCGCCGCCGTGCTGGTCGACCGCCTCGAGCTGCTGGTCGATGTCTTGGCCCCCAACACGACCGTCTTGGTGAGTGATCCCGAGAAGGTGCGGGCGCGCGCTATGGAACTCCACGCCACCAGCCAAGAGTTCTTGATGGCGTCCTGGGCGGCGGCCGCCGAGGGCGGTAAGGCGCCGATCGATCTGGGCGGTTCGGCGTACCGGACGCTGGGCGAGGTGCGCACCGAGGCGCTGGGGCGGGGCGTGGCGTGGTGGACGCTGTCCGCGTTCGCCGAAGATCCCGCCAGCTTGCAGATCGCCGCCGAAGAGAACGAGCCCTTCCGCGGGGATCTCGAAGCGGCCCTGGGTGCGGTCCGGTCGTCGCTGGACGCCGGGATGAGCGTGGTGATGGTGGCAGACAGCCCCGGGCGCGCGACGCGCCTCGGCGAGGTGCTGGCCGAGCACGACCTGGCCGGGCGGGCCTCGATCGTCACCGCAGATCTGCGGCACGGCTTCCGCCTCGACAAGGTGAACCTGCAGGTCTTCACCTCCGGGGATCTCTCTGGCGTCCAAGGGGTCGAGAAGGCCCCCCGGAAGATGCCTGCGCGGCGCAAGAACACGATCGACCCGCTGGAACTCAAGCCCGGCGACCTGATCGTCCACGACGCGCACGGTGTGGGCCGCTACGTCGAGATGGTGACCCGGACGGCCGCCGGGGCGACCCGGGAGTACCTCGTCATCGAGTACGCGCCCTCCAAGCGTGGTCAGCCGGGGGATCGGCTCTTCGTCCCCATGGACGCCCTCGACCAGGTCACCCGCTACGTGGGCGGGGAGGCTCCCGCACTGGACCGGATGGGGGGAGCGGACTGGAACAAGCGCAAGAGCCGCGCTCGCAAGGCCGTCCGGGAGATCGCCGCCGAACTCATCAAGCTGTACGCGGCGCGGCAGGCCACCCAGGGGTACGCCTTCGGTGTCGACAGCCCGTGGCAGCGTGAACTCGAAGACAACTTCGCCTACGTGGAAACACCCGATCAGTTGGCCGCCGTCAGCGAGGTCAAGCGCGACATGGAGCAGATCGTCCCCATGGACCGCCTGATCTGCGGCGATGTCGGGTACGGGAAGACCGAGATCGCCATCCGGGCCGCGTTCAAGGCCGTCATGGACGGCAAGCAGGTCGCGATCCTGGTCCCGACCACTTTGCTGGTCCAGCAGCATTACGCCACCTTCGCCGACCGCTACGCGGGGTTCCCGGTGACGGTCGCCTCCCTGAGCCGGTTCCAGACGCCCGCGGAGTCGAAGAAGGTCATCGACGGCCTGCTGGACGGCTCGATCGACGTCGTCGTCGGCACTCACCGGCTGTTCTCCCAGGAGGTCCTGTTCAAGGATCTGGGCTTGGTGATCGTCGATGAGGAGCAGCGCTTCGGCGTCGAGCACAAGGAGGCGCTGAAGAAGATGCGCCTCAACGTCGACGTGCTGTCGATGTCGGCCACCCCGATCCCGCGAACGCTGGAGATGGCGATCACCGGCATCCGCGAGATGAGCGTCATCGCAACCCCACCCGAAGAGCGGCACCCCGTGCTGACGTTCGCCGGGCCCAGCGACGACGCCCAGATCAGGGCCGCGATCCGGCGCGAACTGGCCCGCGAGGGGCAGGTGTTCTACATCCACAATCGGGTTGGCACCATCGAGAAGGCTGCGGCGCGGATCCGGGATCTGGTGCCCGAGGCCACCGTCGAGGTCGCTCACGGTCAGATGAACGAGCATCAGTTGGAGCAGGTGATGCTCGACTTCTGGGAGCGTCGCGCCGACATCTTGGTGTGTACGACCATCGTCGAGGCAGGCCTGGACATCTCCAGCGCGAACACCCTCATCATCGAGCGGGCGGACCTGCTGGGCCTCTCTCAGTTGCACCAGTTGCGCGGACGCGTGGGGCGGGGTCGCGAACGCGGCTACGCCTACTTCCTGTATCCGCCGGACAAGCCCCTCACCGACACCGCGCACGACCGGCTGGCCACGATGGCCGCCCACACCGATCTGGGCGCTGGCATGGCGATTGCGATGAAGGACCTGGAGATCCGCGGCGCAGGCAACCTGCTGGGGGACGAACAGTCCGGACACATCGCCGACGTGGGCTTTGATCTCTACATCCGTCTGGTGGGCGAGGCGGTGGCCGACTTCCGCGGCGAGGCCGCCGAACCAGAACCCGAGATGAAGATCGAACTCGCGGTGGACGCCCACCTGCCCACCGACTACATCGAGTCGGAACGGCTGCGGTTGGAGATGTACAAGCGGTTGGCGGCGGTACGGGAGGAGTCCGACCTCGACGCGGTGCGCGCCGAACTGCTGGATCGCTACGGTCCGCTGCCCGCCCCGGTGGAGAACTTGTTCGCGGTGAGCCGGTTCCGCATGCTGGCCCGCTCGCTCGGCGTCACCGAGGTGCTCAGCGCGGGCACCATGGTCCGCTTCGCCCCGGTGAGCCTGTCCGAGTCGGCCGACATGCGTCGGGCACGCCTCTACCCGGGGTCGCGGCTGAACCGGGCCACCGGCCAACTGTTCTTGCCGCGTCCGATGACGCAACCCATCGCGGGCAAACCGGTGACGGATGCCCCCTTGCTGGAGTGGGCGGCGCAAGCGATGACGGCACTTCTCAGCCCAGCCCGCTAGGATCGCCACGACTGTCACGCGTTCAGGAGTCCACTGATGAACAAGGCAATTCGCCGCCTCGCCGTAGGTGCCGCCCTCGCGGCCTTCACCCTCACCGGGTGCGCCTCCTGGCCCGGAACGGGGGTGCGTGTCGGCGAGACCCGCATTTCCGACGATGCGATCGTGCGTGCATCGGTCGCGATTCAGGACATCCGTGGTGGCGGCGATGCGGACGCCACCGAAGTGCTGCAGACCGCGGCCTCCGGGTTCGCGCTGGGCGAGGCCGCCCGGCAGATCGCCGCGCAGAACAACATCGAGGTGACGACGGCGGCCAAGCAGTCTGCCGTGACCGTCAGCCCGGCCCTGTTCGCGTCCCCCGACGTCGGCCCGCTGATCGACGGGATCGCCACGAATGCGGTCGTGGCCTCCAAGCTCGGCCAAAACGCCTACCTCGACCAACTGAGCCGCATCCAGATCGAGGTCAACCCCCGCTACGGGAACTGGTCCGCGTCCCAGGCGGCGCTCACGTCCTCGGCGTTGTCGACGTCGCTCGAGGCGTTGCAGGCCAATCGCTGAACCGATGGCCGATCAGCACCCCGAACTGATGCGTCTCATCGGGGTCATGGCGCGGCTGCGCCGTGATTGCCCGTGGGACGCCGAGCAGACGCATCGGTCGCTGGTCACGTACCTGATCGAGGAAACCGCTGAGGTCGTCGAGGCGATCGAGGACGGCGAGGATCCCCACCTCGTCGAAGAACTCGGCGACCTGCTGTTGCAGGTGCTGTTCCATGCGCAGATCGCCGCCGATGAGGGCCGCTTCGACCTGGAGGATGTCGCGCACGGCATCGCCGACAAGCTGGTCGCTCGTCACCCGCACGTGTTCGCGTCCGGTGAGGTGCCCGGCGACCTGGACGCGACCTGGGAGGCCCGTAAGCGCGCCGAGAAGGGTCGCACCTCCGCCTTGGACGGGATTCCCCCGCTGAATGCGCTGGCCCGCAGCATGAAGGTCATCCGCCGGACGCGCAAGCTCGCCGTGCCTTTGGAACTGCCGCGCCAGCCGATCTCTGCGGAGGCGACGGGGGCGGGCATCTTGGAGTTGGTGGCCCGGGCCGAGGCCAGCGGCCTGGACGCCGACCAGGCCGTCCGTGACGCGGTGCGTGCCCTCGAGCAGGCCGTGGTCGCCGCCGAACAGGCACAGGGGTCCGACGCGACGCTGTGAGCCGAAGGCATGCCTGATCGCCTCCGTGCCGCCTCGCCCGCCGATCGAAATACGCACCAGCACTTTGTGCCGGTGAGCGATACCCTGGAGGTGGTCCACTCACCGACGAAAGGTATGTCACTGTGGCACTCATCGATGTCGTAACCGCCCGCGAGATTCTGGATTCCCGCGGTAACCCGACCGTCGAGGTCGAGGTCCTCCTGGATGATGATTCGCTGGGCCGCGCGGCGGTTCCGTCCGGTGCCTCCACCGGCGCCTTCGAGGCCGTGGAGCTCCGCGATGGAGACAAGGCCCGCTACGGCGGCAAGGGCGTCTTGAAGGCGGTCGAGAACGTCAACGAGGCGATCGCCGAAGAGGTCATTGGCTTCGACGCCACCGACCAGCGCGAGATCGACGCCGTCATGCTCGAACTGGACGGCACCGACAACAAGGCCAAGCTGGGCGCCAACGCCATCCTGGGCGTGTCCCTGGCTGTGGCTCAGGCTGCCGCCGAGTCGGCTGGCCTTCCCCTGTTCCGCTACGTGGGCGGCCCGAACGCCCACGTGCTCCCCGTCCCGATGATGAACATCCTCAACGGTGGGTCGCACGCCGACTCCAACGTTGACATCCAGGAGTTCATGATCGCCCCGATCGGCGCGGAAACGTTCGCCGAGGCCGTCGAGAAGGGCGCCTCGGTTTACCACGCCCTGAAGAAGGTCCTCAAGGACCGCGGTCTGTCCACCGGCCTGGGCGATGAGGGCGGCTTCGCGCCGAACCTCGACTCCAACGCCGAGGCCCTCGACCTCATCCTCGACGCCATCAAGGCGGCGGGGCTGGAGCCCGGCAAGGACATCGCGCTCGCGCTCGACGTCGCCGCCTCCGAGTTCTACGACGAGGGTGGCTACACCTTCGAAGGCGCCAAGAAGTCCTCCGACGAGATGATCGCCTACTACGTGGGCCTGGTGGAGAAGTACCCGCTGGTCTCCATCGAGGATCCGCTGAACGAAGAGGACTGGGACGGCTGGAAGAAGATCACCGAGGCCCTCGGCGACAAGGTTCAGCTCGTGGGCGACGACCTGTTCGTCACCAACCCCACCCGCCTGGCCCGGGGCATCGAGTCCGGCACCGCGAACGCGCTGCTGGTCAAGGTGAACCAGATCGGCACCCTCACCGAGACGCTGGACGCGGTCACCCTCGCCCAGACCAACGGCTACAAGTGCATGATCTCGCACCGTTCCGGTGAGACCGAAGACACCACCATCGCCGACCTGGCCGTCGCCACCAACTGCGGCCAGATCAAGACCGGTGCCCCGGCCCGCTCCGAGCGCGTCGCGAAGTACAACCAGCTCATCCGCATCGAGGAAACCCTCGATGACGCCGCCACCTACGCGGGTCGTTCCGCGTTCCCGCGGTTCAAGGGCTGATTTTCACCACCGCATCATCGAAGCGGCCGGGTCCTTCGGGGCCCGGCCGTTTCGCGTCCGCGGGCACCCAGGATGGTGTGCGTAGGCGTCCAGGATTGGTGCCTGGGATGGCACCTGCGCGGGGTGTCGGCCTGGGGTGAAACGTTCTCACCGCCTACTGTGGAGGCGCATACTTCCCCATGCGAAAGGCCCCGTTGGTGCGCGAAAACCGACACAATCGGCAGCCGTCCGGCCGCGGACGGTCCAGCAAGCGCACGCCCACGTCCCCCTCTGCGGCGGCGAAGAAGGGCGGGGCCGTCGTCCCGGTGCCAGAGTCCGCAGCACGTCCGGCACGCCGCCCCCGGCGGTTCGATTTCACCGCGCGAGCCCTGATCGCGATCGTGGTGCTGGCCGTTGTCATGATCTCCTTCGCGAACTCGCTGCGCGTGTGGTACATCCAGTCCGGTGATCTGGCCACCGCCGACGCCGCCATCGCGGCGCGGTCCGAGCGCGTCACCGAGTTGCAGGACGAATTGGCCCGCTGGGACGACTCCGCTTACGTCAAAGCCCAAGCTCGCGCCCGCCTCGGCTGGGTGATGCCCAGCGAGGTCGGCTACCGGGTGGTCGACGAGCACGGGCAGGTGCTGTCTGGCTCCAACGAGATCGAAGGCGTGGGAAACCCGCAGGGCAATCAGCTTGAGGCGCAATGGTGGGACCGGCTGGCGTCCTCGATGAAGAACGCCGACACCCCCATGGGCGTCAACCGCTGATCCACGCCGAGCCGACGCGGCAGGCGCAGTAGGGTGGCGGCCGTGCCGATCATCGAACCCGCCACTGCTGCCGACGTTGCCGTCCTGGAAGCCCAGTTGGGGCGTCCACCACGCGGCATCATCGGGATCGCCTACCGCTGCGCGAACGGTGAACCTGGCGTCGTCGCGACGAGCCCGCGCCTGCCCGACGGAACCCCGTTCCCAACCACCTACTACCTGACGTGCCCGCGCATCGTTGCTGCCGTCTCCACGGTCGAGTCGGAGGGCGTCATGGTGGAGATGAGCGAGCGCCTCACCCACGACCCCGACCTGGCGGCCGCCTACCGCGCCGCGCACGAGGCCTATCTGGCCGATCGGGCCCTCCTGGGTGACGTCCCCGAGATTGCGGGCATCAGCGCCGGTGGCATGCCGACGCGAGTCAAGTGTTTGCACGTGCTCGTCGGGCACGCCCTCGCGGCTGGGCCAGGGGTGAACCCGTTCGGGGACGAGGTGTTGGCGCGCATCGGCGACGTGTGCGGTGCTGCGCATCCTGTGCAGGAGGAACAACGATGACGCGGGTTGCGGCGGTGGACTGCGGGACGAACTCGATCCGACTGTTGGTCAGCGAGGCCGGTCCCGGCGGGGTGCGCGAACTGGATCGTCGGCTGATCATCACCAGGCTGGGGCAAGGCGTGGATGCGACGGGGGAGTTCCACCCCGACGCGCTGGCCCGCACCTTTGCTGCGTGCGACGAGTACGCCATCGTCCTGGCCGACCTGGGTGTGGAGCGCGTCCGGTTCGTGGCGACCTCCGCCGCACGAGACGCGGGCAATCGCCAAGCCTTCTTCGATGGCGTGGAGCAGCGCTTGGGCGTCCGCCCGGAGGTGATCCCCGGCCAAGAGGAGGCGCAACTCTCCTTCGGTGGCGCGGTTGCGGCGGCGACCGCACGCGGGGTCGTCGCGGCTCCGATGCTGGTGATGGACGTGGGGGGCGGCTCGACGGAGTTGTTCGTCGGGGAGGACGCCGCCTCGGCCAGGGGGGTGTCGCTCGACATGGGGTCGGTGCGGATCCGGGAGCGGTTCCTGCATTCCGATCCGCCCACCGCCGAGGAGATCGCCGAGGCGACCGCGTTCATCGACGGCCTGCTGGACGCCAGCGGCATCGACTTCGCCGCCCCCGCGACCTGGTTCGGGGTGGGGGGCACCGCGACGGCGCTGGCCGCGATCGTGCTGGAGTTGCCCGTCTACGATCGCGCGAGGGTCGACGGTGCCACCGTGACACGCGAGCAGATCGTGGCTTTGTCGCGGACGCTGCTGTCGTGGCCGGTGTCGCGCGTTCTTGAGATCCCCACCATGGCGCCCGGGCGCGCGGATGTGATCTGTGCAGGGGCCTTGATCGTTCGCCGCATCGCCGAGCGTCTGCCCGTGCCGTTGACCGTCAGCGAAGCAGACATCCTCGACGGGTTGGTCGCGGGGCTCCTGCGCTGACACCTCCGAGCACGGGGTTGCGCGGCGCGCGACCGCAGGCGAGCGCGTCTGCGGGGTCACCGCCCCCACCCCTAGACTGCAGGAGGCAGGGCCGCTGGCCCCCGTAGCCCAATGGCAGAGGCAGGCGGCTTAAACCCGCCCAAGTGCGGGTTCGACTCCCGTCGGGGGTACCGAGCATCCGCTCATCGCGCCGATCCCTTCTCGACGCGATTCTCGGACGCCACGCACGGATCGTGCCGGAACAAGGGAAGGGCCCGTCAGCCGGTGACGTCGAGGGCGTCCAGGAGTTGGCCGAGGTGTTCTTGTTCCGAGGTGCTGAGGCGTCGAAGCACCGGGGAGAGCGCCTCGCTGAGTTCCGCCGCACACGTCCGTGCGAGGTCCTGGCCCGCCGCGGTGAGGCGCACGCGGACAGAACGGCGATCGAGCGGATCTCCCGTCTTGACGAGCAGGCCGCGCGTTGCGGCTCGATCAACCAGCCCGGTGATGGTGGAGCGGTCGAGTCCCAGGTGCTCGGCCAGGTCCGACATCATGGGCGTCCGGTCGCGCAAGATCGCGATCACGCGCCACAGCGTCAACGAAAGGCGGTGCCGGGCGGCGATGGCAGCGACCGCGTCGACGACCGCATACGAGGTTTGGACGAGCGCTCCCAGGACTTCTGCCGCCGCATCCTGCTGCGGGCCGGCGGGGCCTGAGTCGGAGCGCATGGCGCTCACCCTACGCGTTGCGTAGCGCATGCCGACGCATATAGTTGGTGATACCAAGTAAAAGGAGACCGTCATGAAGGCAGCTCTGGTCACGGCGTATGGACACAACCCCCAGTACGCCGACGCCCCCGAACCCGTGGCGAGCGAGGAAGAGATCGTGATCGACGTCCTCGCCGCCGCCCTCGCGCCACGCGTCCGTTCACAAGCAGCCGGATCGCACTACACGAGCACTGGTGCGCTTCCGTTGATCCCCGGGGTAGATGGGGTGGGTGCCCTGCCCGACGGTCGACAGGTGTACTTCCTCCTTCCCCCCGACACGACGCACGGTTCGATGGCGCAACGTGTCGCGATGGACCCGCGACGCAGCGTGGTCCTGCCCGAAGGTGCGGATCCGGTCGTAGTGGCGGCGACCATGAACCCCGCCATGGCGTCCTGGGTTGCCCTGCGCCAACGCGCCCACTGGCGCCCTGGGGGGAGCGTCCTCGTTCTGGGTGCCACCGGGAGCGCCGGACGTGCGGCCGTCCGGGTGGCGCACCACCTGGGGGCCGCCGAGATCGTGGCGGTCGGGCGGAACGCAACGCGCATGAGCGACCTGACGGAGTTCGGGGTGCGCCGGTGCATCGAACTCGACGACGACCGCTCGCCCACGAAGTCGTCGCCGGGACTATCGTCACGCCGTCTCGCGCCGTCGCTTTGCGTGACGTCTCCCAAGCCTGGGAGGACGCCGCGGCATCCCCTCGTCTGGTTCTCGTGCCGTGAGACTCCCCAGCGGGGCTGTGCCTGGCTTCAGCGTCCTCTCCTCGGGGGGATCCCAGGGTGCTGAGGGCCACGCGGAATAGCCGGACGAGTCACCAGGTTGACTAGGATGAAGAAAATCTCGAAGGAAAGGCACCCCTCATGAGGAGTACCAACCCGGTCTTCACACGATCGGAGTCGTTCAACGCTCCGGCGCCCTACCAGGCCCCGGCTGGCTACGGACAGCCCGGCCAGCAGGGCTACGAGCAACCGTATGGCCAGCAGGGCTACGGGCAGCCGACGTACGCGCAGCCCGGATACGGGCAGCCCGCCCAGCCCGCAGGCCAGGTCATGACCGTCGATGACGTCATCACCAAGTCCGCCATCACGATGGGGGTTCTCATCCTGTCGGCGGCGGCGACGTTCATGTTCCTGCCGCCCACGCTGCTCCTCCCGACGCTGATCGTCAGCGCCATCGTCGGCTTCGTGTCGGTCCTGCTCGTCTCCTTGCGGCGTGTCGTGAACCCGGCGTTCGTGATGCTGTACTCGGTGATCGAGGGTGCCTTCATCGGCGCCTTCACGCTGATGTTTGCTCTCCGATTCGACGCGGGACTCGTCATCCAGGCGGTCTTGGGTACCTTCATGGCGGCAGGGGTGACCCTCTTCGCCTACCGGTTCTTCCGGATCAAGATCACCTCGAAGTTCCGTCGCATCGTCACGCTGGGGACGTTCGCTTTCCTCGGCCTCGTGCTGGTGAACCTGGTGTTGGCTGTCTTCGGCATCAATCTGGGCATTCGGACGGTCGGGGGCGGCTTCAACATCATCGCGCTGGTGGTCTCCCTCGTCGCGATCGGCCTGGCCGTGGCCAACCTGCTGATGGACTTCGACTACGTGGAGCAGGGCATCCGCAACCGTCTGCCTGCCTCGGAGTCGTGGCGTGCCGCCTTCGGGATCACGGTCACCATGGTGTGGCTCTACACCGAACTGCTGCGCCTGATGTCCTACTTCAGGAACTAGCGCTCCCTCGTCACCACCACGTCAAGCCCCGTCCGGGTCGTCCGGGCGGGGCTTCGTGCTGCGATGGATGCACAGGTTTCCCCCCTCCCTTGGGCGCCGAGGGGGGACGGGGTCAGGCGCCCTGGTGGTGCAGGGTGCGCAGGACGGATTGGCCATGCTTGGCCAGCAGAGCCCGGGACCCATTGATCCAGGACACCTCACGCAACGAGGCGGGGGGCACCCACCGGCTGGACGCCGTCGTGCCGCCGACATCGTGGACGACGGCGTCGATGGGGGCGTCACAACGGGCCGCGTAAATCAGCCGCACCGCGTGGAAATCCTCGACGACACCGGTGGGGGAGTGACCGATCCAGTGGTCGGACTGCATATCGAGGAACCGCAGGATCTCGATGGTCTGCCCGGTCTCCTCGTACACCTCGCGCTGCACCGTGGCGGCCGGATTCTCGCCGGGATCGATGCCGCCGCCGGGGAGCCCCCACATGCCAGGCACGGCCGTGCGCGAGGAGAACTCCGTGGCAAGCAAACCCCGACGTGACACGACCAGGGCGTAGGCGGCGAGCCGCTGACGGACGACGGGCTCACAGCCGGACTCGTCGGGGCGCAGCGTGCTGCGGATCTTTTGGGGCCCGCGCGGGACGATCGGACGATGGTGCTCGGCGACCAGGAGCGTCACGCTGAGATCCTCCACGGTGCCGGTCACCGACAGTGGGCGGGTCACCCGATAGCCCTGCTCCCACACCACCTGGTACGGGTCCTCCCCGTGCCCTAGCGCGAAAGACAGCACAGGCGCACCGCCTGGTATCTCCACGCCGACGATCTGCATCCCTCCATCTTTGCCGTCGTCACCGGCCAATCCAAGCCGCCGCACGCGGGGGGACCTCCTCTGCCCTCGAATCGACCCCGGCGCTATGCTCAGCCAGACCAGTACCGGGGCAGGAAGGTGCGACGCGTGCAATACAACTCGGGGGCCCAACTCGATCCGTCCCAGATGGGCGGTGGAGGAGGACGACGCGGTGGCGCCGTCGCCGTCGGAGGTGGTGCCAGCATTCTGGTCATCCTCGTCGCTCTCGTCCTGGGATTCGATCCGGGAGCGCTCCTGGGGGCGGTCAGTGGTGCCCCGGCGGCTCCGGCAACCCCCACCAGCAGCGACTATGCGCATTGCCGCACGGGCGCCGACATCGCGGCCAATCCCGACTGTCGTTACGTGGCCTACACCAACTCGATCCAGTCGTATTGGCAGCAGGCACTCCCCGGCTACGAGGTGACCAAGACCGTCACGTTCAACCGCGCGATCAGCACCGGCTGTGGTCAGGCGACCGCCGATGTCGGCCCGTTCTACTGCCCGGCCGACCACCTCGTCTACCTGGACACCAGCTTTTTTGCCACCCAACTGCCGCAGTTGGGGGCGCACGGCGGCGACGCGGCCGAGGCGTACGTCATCGCCCACGAGTACGGTCACCACATCCAGAACCTCACCGGGGTGATGAGCAAGGTCCAGTCCGGAGGGCAGCGCACCGGCGCAAGCTCGCCCCAGGTGCGCCTCGAACTCCAGGCCGACTGCTACGCCGGAGTGTGGCTGCGCTATGCCTCAGGTGATCCCACCGGCATCATCACCAGCGTCACCCAAGACGACATCGACCGGGCCGTCGATGCGGCCGAGGTGGTCGGCGACGACCACATCCAGCGCATGTCCGCCGGACGCGTCGATTCCTCCCAGTGGACGCACGGCTCCTCACAGATGCGCAAGAAGTGGCTGTCGCAGGGCTTCACCACCGGGGATCCGAACCAATGCAACACGTTCGCTGCGGGAGCGCTCGGCTGAGCCCACCCGCGGGCGACGACGGCGCGGCGTCAGGGCAGGACGGCGCCGCTCAGGTCCGTAACGAAGGAGCGGTCCCCCACCTGGAAGTACATGCGTGGGGTGCCCGTGGCCGCACGGTCGTCGACCTCGCAACTCCACGTCATGTCCAAGGTGAAGCGATCCTGCGAGCGCAGCGCCTCCAAGACGGCCCACACGGTTGCCGGGGTGACCCGAGCCGGGTCGAACGGCGCCAGCCGGGTGGTCGACGTCTTCGTCGTGACGATGACGGGCGTCCGGGCCGAGCGCTGACGCCGAGTAAAAGCGCCCTGTGCATCCTGCGGCGAGTCGAGATAGACCCCGATCGCTGAACCGAATCCCAGCCCAGTCGTCGTGCCGCGCGCCCCCACGACGTCGGTGTAGCCCTGCTGGAGCCCCCAGGCGCTGCTGAAATCCAGCGTCGGCAAGAGGGTGCCGTCAGCGTTGAAGAACACCGGCCTGGTCTCGGGGTTCGTGGAGACGGACATGGAGACCAGGCCCGCCGAATAATCCACGATCTGCAGCGATTGACCTGACGCGGACCCCGAAACGGCCTGGGCCGCCCGGAACAGCGCGCCAAGATCGTCGAAGCGGAAGTCGCTCGGGTCGAACTCGCGCTGCGCCACATAGTTGATGTCGGATTGCACCTGCTGAACGCGTCCGGCACGCCACGCCCACGTCTCCGCGACACCGTTGCGCACCACCGCCACCGACGCGTCCGACGCGGTCACGGTCACCATGATCGCCCGCGAGGCGCCTGCCGCCGTCAGCAGGCGGCTCACCAGTTGGGGGGCCGCCCCCGGCGCGAACAGGTCAAGATGCTCCGACGGCGTCGCGGACGGCGTCGCCGGGGACGCCGCGGCTGACGACGACGGGGCGACGGACGGGCTGAGCGTTGGCGTTGAGGCGTTTCCGGGCGTGCAGCCAGCGCTCACGGCGAGCACCACGGCGGCTGCGGCGGTGCGGCGCGGAAGGCTCACTGTGCCGAGACTACCCCTCGACGGGCCCGTGGACGGGGAGATGACGGTCCCACCAGTCCAGAATCGCGTCGAAGCGCTGACGCCGATGCCACGGCGTCCCGGAGCGGGACAGTTCGTGGTTCTCACCGGGGAATACCAGCATCTCGGTGTCGACGCCCGCCTGCTTCAACGCGGTGAAGTACCGCAGTCCCTGGCTGAGGGGGCAGCGCAGGTCCAACTCCGAATGCACCACGAAGGTGGGCGTGGTGACCTGGTCGGCCAAGAGCATGGGCGACTGCCGGTCCTGCTCGGCGAGGGTGTGACCGTTGTAGCCGGGCATGAAGTACCAGCCAATGTCGGAGGCGCCCAGGAAGGAGGCCGGATCGAGGAAGCCGCGCTCCACGATCGCCCCGGCGAACCGGTGCTCGTGGGCGATGATCCAGGCGCTCAGGTAGCCGCCGTAGCTGCCGCCCATGATGCCGACGCGGTCGGCGTCCAGCCCCGGCACGGTGGCCAGGGCGTGATCGAGGAAGCTGAGCACGTCGTCGGTGTCCAGACCGCCGAAGTTGCCGGTGATGGCAGCGCCGTGGGCCTGCCCGTAGGACGCGGACCCGCGCGGGTTGCAGTACACGACCGCATAGCCCGCCTCGCTGAGGATCTGGAACTCGTCGAAGAAGTCGCCGGTGTAGTCGGCGTAGGGTCCGCCATGGATGTTGAGCAGCACCGGGTGGGGGCCGGGGCCCTGCGGGGTGATGACCCAGCCATGGACGGGGTACCCGTCGCGTGACGTCGCCGTGAGTTCGGTGGGAGTGGCGATGCTCGTCGCGGCCTGCAGACCCTCCGCGAAAGCGGTGAGGAACTGCTGGCCCGGCTCGCCGTCACCGGTGACGCGGGCCAGTTCGCTGGGAGCGTCCACGCTGGTGACCGTCGCGAGGGCATCGTCGCTGCCGGGGATCCCTGCGATCAGGCCGACCGTCGGGCTACCCGACCACACGCTCACCACGTCACCGGCGGGAGTGACACGCCACAGTTCGCTGCTGCCGCGCTGCGCGCGCACGGTCCACACGTCGGCCGCACCAGCGGGCGCGAGATGGTGGAGTTCGACCTCGACCGGGTCGGTGAGGCGACGCGGGGAGCGTCCCTCAGCATCGGCGACGTACAAGGACGGGTTGGCTGCCACAAAGTGCACGCCGTCCTCGCCCATGTCTGCGCCCAGCGCGTACAGGTGGGCGCCGTCGGCGGAATACGTGGCCGCGACGTAGCTGATGCGTCCGTCGGCGAGGACGGGTGTCTCCTCACCGGTGGCGACGTCGACCCGGTAAAGGCTGGAGCGCACCGTCACGTCGAGGTCGGCGCCGCGCTGGGTGACGATCACAACGCCCGACCCATCGGGGGTGAAGAGGGCCGACTCGACGTCGCTGGCGCCGTGGGTGAGCTGACGCGAGGCCGGCAGCAGGCTCGTCGCCTCCTGCGCGGCTGCGGCCCGGCCCACGGGAGCGATCGGGGGCTCCGCGTACGGGTCGGGTGTCGCAACCACGAACAGTTGGGCAATGCGGTCGGTCGACCAGCCCAAGCCGTTGGCCTGGATCTGGTAGCCGGTCAGGTGACGGGGATCCTCCTGCGGGGCAGGAACTCCCTCCAGCGTCCCGTAGCGGCCATGATCGGGGACGCGGGCCAGGTAGACCAGGGACGCCGAATCCGGCGACCACGCCGGTGCGGAGGCGCCCAGGGGTGCGTCGGTGACCTGTGCGGCCTCACCGCCGGTGGCCGGGGCCACCCAAATCTGGCCGGGCTGGCCGGGGTCGGAGCGCACGAACGCGAGGAGGCGGCCATCGGGGCTGAGTGCGGGGGCCGTGTCCCGGAAGCCGCGGGTGATGCGCGTCGGTGCGCCGCCGTGAAGCGGGATGCGCCACAACTGACCGGTGTAGGCGTCCGCCTCGAAGCTCGGCCGGGTGGCCGAGACGACGGCGAACGAGCCATCGGGTGCGACGGTGGGCTGCCCCACGGTGAACAACAACGGAAGCTGATCGGCACGCATGGTTCGCACCTTACTGCGGGCGCGTCGCAAGAGCCCCGGCGGGATGGCAACCCCTAGGCTGTGCGCTATCCGGTGGCTCCGGTGACAAGATCAGGAGGTTCGCTATGGCGGGAACGTTCGAGGTGTACAAGGACGCGGCAGGGAAGTACCGCTTCCGTCTGAAGGCCACCAATGGCCAGGTGATTGCAGCCAGCCAGGGCTACGAGAGCAAGGATTCCTGCCTCGGTGGCATCGCGTCGGTCCAAAAGAATGCGCCCGAGGCGAAGATCGTCGACGTCGAAAGCTGAGACATCCCCTCGTCCATGCCCCGGCCCGCTGTGCGCGGTCGGGGCATGGTCATGTCTGGGCCGCAGGGCACGCCCACGCGCTATTTCTGGGCGCTGGGGCGGGCGCTCAGGTCGGCGAGGATGCGCTCGCGGAACGCCTCATCGATGCGGTAGCCGCGGCGGTAGACCACGTAGCTGACCAGCATCAGGGCGAGCGGAAAGAACAGCATCATGACGCGCAAGCCCAGCAAACCCTCGGGGGTCACGTCGTCGGGGGTGGCTGCGGTGTTGATCCCGGTCACGATCAGGGTGGCGCCCACGATGGCGGTGGCGACCGCGCCCGCGATCTTGTTGATGAACGGCTGGACGGCGAACGTGACCGCCCCGTTGCGACGGCCCAGCTTCCATTCGCCGTACTCGATGCAGTCGCTCAAGAACACGATCATGAGAACGACCACGATGGCCTGACCCGCAAACATGAGCAGCCCCGCAATGCCAATGGGGATGAGGTTCATGGGGGAGAAGAAGAAGACCACATAGCCCGCGATGACGAGGCCCATCGCCAGCGTGAACAGGGCGCGCCGCGATAGGCGGCGCCGCAACAACGGGAACAGGGCGAAGCCCAGTAGTTGTGCCACTCCCACGATCGCGGCGAAGGGGGCATACATGCCCTCGTCGCGGTAGGCGTACTTGAAGAAGTAGATCCCAAAGCTGGTGGTCGTGTTGTAGCCGATGAGGAACAGCATCATCGCGATGGCGGTCCACACCAGTTGGTCGTTGCGAGCCACGATCGAGAACAGTTCCCGCATCGGGGTGTGCTCGCGGACCTGGGTCGTCGCCGGTTCCCGGACGCCGAACACGGTGACGCACTGTCCCACCAGCATGATCGCGACCGCGATGCCCGCGAAGGTCGTCCAGGCGGAGGGGCCTGCGCCCAGGGCGGTCGTCACGGGGACGATGGCCACGACCGTGACGAACAGCCCGATGGTCGCGAAGACCTTCGTCAACGCGCTGATCCGCTCGCGTTCGGCGCCGTCGCGGGTCAGGGAGGGCAGCATCGACCAGTAGCCGATGTCGTTCATGGTGAACGACAGCCCCCACGCCAGGTAGATCACGGCGAACGCCAGCACAAAGCCTGCCCCGCTGAGCCCGTGATCGCTGAACAGCACCAGGGTCAAGACGCCGGTCGCGACGGCGCCGACGCTGATCCACGGCTTGTAGGCGCCCCAGCGGGTGGCGGTGTTGTCGATGATGCCGCCCATGATGATGTCGGTGAAGGCGTCCACGATGCGCGTCACGAGCAGGATGCCGTTGACCCACCACAGGGTCGTGTCGTCGAGGTCGAGAACCTCGGTGAGGAAGACGATCAGGAACAGCGCCATCATCGTGTAGACCATGTCGCGGCCGACCGTGCCCACGGCGAAAGCCCACCGGTTGCGGCGGATCGCGGTCTTGGTCACGCGCGCAACCTACGGGATGCGGGCCACCGACGGGAGGCGCGCAGCCAGTTCCCTCGGTAGCCGCCGCCCTGGGGCGAACCGCGCTCCTAGGCCACGAGGAAGCAGACGATCAACACCACGGTGAAGACGACCTCGACCATGCCAAGCTTGCGAGCGCTCCACCCCAGCCGCGGCACCCAGGCTGCACGGATCGTCGTCGCGGCGAAGAACGCTGCCCACCACCAGGGCAGGACGCCGACGCCCGCGAGCGTCGCGGCCACCACGGTGGCGGCGCCGTGCCAGGTGATCGAGGCGAGCAGGAATCCGCGGCTGCCGCGCTCGCGGATGTTGGTTTTCACATAAAGAACCGTGCCGAAGAAGTAGGCGAACACCGCGCCCGTCACCAGGACGGGCGTGAGCCACTCGGCGGCGGTGAGGGTCCGCGGATCGGGAAACCGCGCCACGAGCGTCATCAGCGACGCTGCGGCCACCGTCAAAGCCCCGCCCGCCGTGGCACGCTCCTGGCGCCGGGAAGCCAGCCACAACGCGGGCAGCAGGAGCGGCAGATAGGCCAGACCCCACCAGGCCATCGCCCATCCCGCCCCCATCAGCGTCACCAGCCCGGCCGTGGCGCTGGCCAGGCCGTAGGTGATCAGCGGGGCCAGGTACCGGTGCCGCCGAGACGGCGCAGCCTTCAACCACAAGGAGGCGTCATGGAAGGCGAAGTAGCCCAGCATCCAGCACGCGAACAAGGCCAACAGCCAGCCCCCAGCCGTCCCGGCCCGCACCGCGAGGATGAGTCCGATGGCGAACGGGGTGACGAGCATGGCCCACGCGCCGTGCTGATTGGGCACCCATCCCGTGCGGAAGGCGCGCCCGCTCATCGCGTGGGTTCTTTGAGGGTGCGTGTGACGATGAAGGAGCGATCCTGGGCCTCCACCGTGGTGGGGCCCACCTGAGCGCGCAGGGCGGGCAAGTAGGGCAGGTGCGAGTTGAACACCAGCCACAGTTCCCCACCCGGATGCAGGGCCGCCTTGGCCGCAGCGATCATGGCAAACGTCGGGGTGGAGTCCTTGGCCGCACCCCGATGGAACGGCGGGTTGGACACGATCAGGTCGACGCTGTCGTGCGGCACTCCCACCAAACCGTCGGCGCGTCGTAGCGCCACCTCCGCGTTCTGCGCGCGGGCGGTGAGCTGGGTGGACAGCAGGGCATACCGCGAGACGTCGATCGCGGTCGTGCTCCACCCGTGGGAGGCCAGCCAGGTGGCGATGAGCCCCGACCCGCATCCCAGGTCGATGGCAGCGCCGCGTGGGCGTTGCTGGGCGTCGCCCGTCTCAGCGGTGGCGCGCGCGAGCGTCCGCAGCAGCAGGTGCGTCCCCGGATCAAGCCGGTTGGTCGCGAAGACCGAGCCGTGGGCGACCGCAGTGACGCCCAGTTCAGGGACGTAGCGCCGTTGGGGCCAGCGAGGCGCGGTCGGGAGCGGGCCAGATGCCCGCAGCACGCGCGCCTTCTGGCGTCCCAGACTCGCAGACACCTCAGCGAACGAGCGCCGCAGTACCGCGTTCTGCCCCGGAGTCATGTGCTTGATACGGGCCCCAGCGATGACGCGGGCGTGCGCGGGAAGGTCGTTGGCTAGCGTCTGCGCGTAATCCTCCAGGGCGCTCAGGGCACGCGGCAGCCGCCACAGCACCAGGTCGGGGGACCACCCGGTGAAAGGGCCCGTCAGGCGTGCGTCCACGGGCACCTGGGCCTCATCGCGCACGTCGTCGTTCCAGGCCCGCACCTGCACCCCGGCGTCCGCCACCGCAGCGACGAGATCGCCTTCGGGATCGTCCAGGACCAAGACCCGATCCGGGAGCGGACCCGCTTCTTCCAGCATCAACGTCGAGACCGGATCCAGGGGCATGAGCGACATACTACCGAGTGTCGTTGAGGGGCCTTTGTGGAGGAGTGCCCGGATTCGTGGGCTCTTGTTCTTCCGCACGGAAACAAAAGCACTACGGTTGGTCCGAGACATCCGGAACGGATTGCTCCGCCGTCCGGAGGCCGTCAGGCGCACACCGAGGTGCACGGAGCTCGCGAAGGAGACGTCTGTACATGACCGACCAGACCAAGTACGTCTACGACCTCAGTGAGGGCGACGTCAGCCTCAAGAACCTCCTGGGTGGCAAGGGTGCCAATCTTGCCGAAATGAACAAGATCGGCGTCCCGGTTCCCGATGCCTTCACGGTCACGACGCAGGCATGCGTCGCCGCCATGAACAACGGGGGAACGTGGCCGCAGGGGCTGGCCGAGCAGATCGACGCTGGTCTGTCCCGGCTTGAGGAACGCACCGGCAAGACGCTGGGGTCGCCAGACAAGCCGCTGCTGGTGTCGGTTCGCTCCGGCGCCGTGTTCTCGATGCCCGGCATGATGGACACGATCCTCAACCTGGGCATCTCCGATGACACCGTCGAAGCTGTCGCGGCGCTGGCGGGCAATGAGCGGTTCGCCTGGGATTGTTACCGGCGTTTCATTCAGATGTACGGCGAAGTGGTGGAGGGCATTTCTCCGCACGTGTTCGAGGATGCGTTGACGGCCATGAAGGCCGACCGGGGAGCCGAGCAGGACACCGACCTGAGCGCCGCCGACCTCAAGGAACTCACCCGTCAGTTCCAAGAACTCGCCAATCGTGAGCTGGGTGGGGACTGGACCTCAGACCCCAAGCAGCAACTCCTGCGCGCCGTGAACGCGGTCTTCGCGAGCTGGCTGAACCCGCGCGCCGAGGTGTACCGCAAGTCCCAGGGCATCAGCCGCGATCTCGGGACGGCCGTGAACGTCCAAGAAATGGTCTTCGGCAACCGTGGGGAGACCTCGGCCACGGGCGTGTGCTTCTCGCGCAACCCCTCCACGGGCGTCAAGGAGCTCTACGGCGAGTTCCTCACCAACGCCCAAGGCGAAGACGTCGTGGCGGGCATTCGGACGCCGCGTCCGCTCGCCGAAATGGAGGGCGTGCTGCCCGAGGCCTTCCACGAACTGCTCGCGACCATGGACGCCTTGGAACTGCACAACAAGGACATGCAGGACATGGAGTTCACCATCGAGGATGGCAAGCTCTACATGCTGCAAACCCGCAACGGGAAACGGACGGCCGCAGCCACCGTCAAAACCGCCGTCGACATGGTGGACGAGGGGCTCATCACGACCGACGAGGCGCTGCTGCGCATCAACCCCGCCGATCTGGACGCCCTCCTGCACCCAGGGATTGATCCCGATCACACGGCGACACCGATCGTGAAGGGCCTGCCCGCCTCACCCGGCGCAGCGGTCGGGGCGTTGTCCTTCGACGCCGACGACGCCGCCGAGCGCGGCGGACGCGGGGAGCAGATCATCTTGGTGCGCTACGAGACGACCCCCGACGACATTCACGGCGTGATGGTCTCCCAGGGCGTCTTGACCGCTCATGGCGGCATGACCTCGCACGCGGCGGTCGTGGCGCGCGGCATGGGCATCACCTGCGTGGCCGGTGCACCCGGGATCAAGATCGATCCGCTCGGCAAGACGGTCGCCATCGACGGTGTGGTGTACGGCACCGGGGACGTCTTGACCCTCAACGGGTCCACCGGCGAGGTGTTCGCGGGGGCCCTGCCCTTGGTGCCCCCGTCGATCAACGAGGACTTCGAAAAGGTGGGCCGCTGGGCTGACGCGGTGCGTCGCCTTGGCGTCCGAGCCAACGCGGAGAACTTCGAGGACGCCTCCAAGGCGCGCGAACTGGGCGCCGAAGGCATCGGGCTGGCGCGCACCGAGCACATGTTCATGGCCGCCGATCGGCTGCCTGCCGTCCGCAAGATGATCCTGGCCGAGAACGAGGATCAACGGGCGGCCGCGCTGGCGGAGATTCTGCCGATGCAGCAGGTGGACTTCGAGGGCATCTTCACGGCCATGAAGGGCCTCCCGGTGACCGTCAGGCTGTTGGATCCGCCGCTGCACGAGTTCCTGCCCAACCTGGTTGAGCAGAGCGTGCTGGTGAAGGAGCTTGAGCTGACGGGGGCCGACGAGGCGCGTTTGGCGGCCGAGCGGGCGACGCTGGCCCAGGTGAAGAAGCTCCACGAGCAAAACCCCATGCTGGGCACCCGCGGTTGCCGCCTGGCGATGCTCTACCCGTCCATCCCCGACATGCAGGCGCGGGCCATCATCCGGGCTGCGCTGGCGGTGCTGGAGCGCGAAGGGGAGACCGTCGGGGTGGAGATCATGATCCCGCTGGTGGCCTACGAGTCCGAACTCAAGGCGCAGCGCGAGATCGTGGTGGCGGCCGTCGAGGACGAGTTCGCCAAGGCGGGCAAGCGGCTGGATTACCTGGTGGGCACCATGATCGAGATCCCGCGGGCGGCACTGACCGCGGATCAGATCGCCCGCGAGGCGGACTTCTTCAGCTTCGGCACCAACGACCTGACCCAGACCGGCATCGGCATCTCGCGTGACGATGCGGAGGCCGGCTTCCTGGGCGCCTACGTGGACACCGAGGTGATCGAGAAGAACCCCTTCGAATCGCTGGATGTCAGCGGTGTGGGGCAACTGGTCGCCCTGGGTGTGGAGAAGGGGCGCTCGACCAAGCCCACGTTGAAGACCGGGGTGTGCGGTGAGCACGGCGGCGATCCGGCCTCCATCGAGTTCTTCAACTCGGTCGGGCTGGACTACGTGTCCTGCTCGCCGTTCCGGGTGCCCGTGGCACGGCTGGCGGCCGCGCGTTCGGTGCTGCTGGGCTGAGCTGGACAACGACACAGAGGTGGGGCCCGGCCGTGTGGCCGGGCCCCACCTCTGTGTCGCGATGAGGACGCGGGTGTCGCGCTCAGTACCCGGCGGACGTCCCGCCCGCCAGCACGGTCGCTGTCCCCGACAGCCCCAGCCGGGAGGCGCCCGCGTCCACCATGGCCTGTGCGGCGTCCCAGTCGCGGATGCCACCGGAGGCCTTCACGCCGAGACGGTCCCCCACGGTGGCGCGCATCAGAGCCACGGCATGGGTGGAGGCGCCCCCTGCGGGATGGAACCCCGTCGAGGTCTTCACGTAGTCGGCGCCGGCCGCCTCGGACGCGCGGCACGCCGCGACGATCTCGTCGTCGGTAAGGGCGGCAGCCTCGATGATGACCTTCAGCACCGTGGGGGAGGGGACCGCCGCACGGACCGCGCTGATCTCCGCCTCGGTGAAAGCGACGTCGCCTGCCTTGAGGGCGCCGATGTCGATGACCATGTCCACCTCGTCCGCGCCGTGCTCGACAGCTTCGGCGGCTTCGGCGGCCTTGATCGCCGTCGTGTGCTTGCCCGACGGGAAACCGACCACCGTGGCGACCTTGACGGTCGGGGCGAACGGCAGCGGAAGCATGGAGGGCGACACGCAGATCGAGTAGGTGCCCAAAGCGGCGGCCTCCTGCGCCAGCGCCGCCACGTCGGCGATGCTGGCGGTGGGGGCAAGCAGGGTGTGATCGACGAGCTGGGCGAGCTCGCGCGGGCTGAGGGTCATCGGACTCCTTTGGTCGGCTGCGATGGTTGTCACTGTAGTCCGGATATGGTCTGCGTCCCGGCGCGCAAACGGCCCGCCTCTGGGGGAGGCGGGCCGTCAGCGTGGCGGTCAGTCGACCAGAATCACCCACAGGTGGCGGGGTCCGTGGACGCCCTCCACCCGGCTCAGTTCGATGTCACTGGTCGCCGAACCGCCGCTGAGCCACGTCACCGGACGCCGAGCGCGCAGCGCTGGCGCCAAGCGGGCGATCCCCTCGGGGACGTCGCTCACAACCTGGTCTGCCCGCACCACGCACACGTGGCAGTCGGGCAGCAGCGACAGGGCGCGTCGCCCCTGTCCCGGGCCATGGTCGAGCGCGATGGTGCCCGAATCGGCCATCCCCACGGCGGCCGTGGTCACCACCGCAGAGATGAGGTTGAGCTCGCCGTGGCTGAGCTCCGGGTCGTCGCGGAACACCTCGACGCCCGCATCGGTGACGGCCTGAACCCACGCTTCGGGGAGGCCGCCTGGCAGAACGGCGCTCCCAGCCTGGAGTCCTGCCAGCGCCTCGACGATGGCCGACCCGATGTCTCCTTCGGCCACGCGCACGACGCGGGCCTTGTAATCCTCGACCTTCTCCACGAAGTCGGCCAGGACGTCGGGGGTCTGCAGGGCCTGTCCGTAGGTCCACTCGACCGGGACGTCGAGGATCGGATCCTTCTCAGCGACGTCGGCGGTGGCGGTACGGATCCGCTGCAGGATCTCCTCGCGAGCGCTCATTGCTTCCCCTCCTCGTGTTCGTTCTTCCACCACTGACGGAACGTCTGCGTGGGGGGTGCCTCGACGTCGCGGGCCTGAACCCAACGATCAACCAGTGGCAACGGCATGGGGCCGATCCACTTGTTCTTGAAGATGCCGCCCGCTGCGCGCGAGGCGACCTGCACGGTGGCCAGGTGGCTGCCGTCGCTCATGACCCAGGCGGCGCCCTTCATGAGGCCCTGCTCGATCGTGGGGTGCTTCGAGGTCTTGTACTCGGCCACCTTGTGACGCATGTGGACGAGGATGTCGGTGAACGGGATGCGCACCGGGCAGACCTCATTGCACGCACCGCACAAGGTGGAGGCGTACGGCAGGGCACGATCGTTGGCGTTCTCCAGGCCGCGCAACTGCGGTCCGAGGATGGCGCCGATCGGGCCGGGGTACATCGAGCCGTAGGCGTGGCCGCCGACGCGCTCGTAGACCGGGCACACGTTGAGGCAGGCCGAGCAGCGGATGCACCGCAGTGCGGCGCGCCCCTCGGGGTCGGACAAGACGTTGGTGCGCCCGTTGTCCAGCAGGACCACGTGGAGGTCCTGCGGGCCGTCGCCCGGCGTCACGCCCGTCCACAACGAGGTGTAGGGGTTCATCCGCTCGGCGGTGGAGGAGCGGGGCAGGAGCTTGAGGAAGACCTCCAGATCCTCGATCGTCGGCACCAGCTTCTCGATGCCCACCACCGAGACCAAGGTCTCCGGCAAGGTGAGGCACATGCGGCCGTTGCCCTCGGACTCGACGATCACCAACGTGCCCGTCTCGGCCACGATGAAGTTGCCGCCGGAGACGGCCATCTTCGAGCGCAGGAACTTCTCGCGCAGGTGGTTGCGGGCGGCGGCGGTCAGCTCGGCCGGGTTGTCGGAGACGTCCGCCGGGGCGGGGGCGCCGTAGGTGCCCATCTCCGTGGTGAAGATCTCCCGAACCTCGGAACGGTTGCGGTGGATCGCGGGCACGAGGATGTGGCTGGGCAGGTCGTGACCCAACTGGACGATGAGTTCGGCCAGGTCCGTCTCCCACGCGGCGATCCCCTCGGCTTCGAGAGCCTCGTTGAGGTCGATCTCCTGGGTGACCATCGACTTGATCTTGACGACCTCGTTGACGCCCTTGGCCTTCGCGATGTCCGCGACGATCTTGTTGGCCTCGGCGGCGGTGCTAGCCCAGTGGACGGTGATCCCGGCGTCCGTCATGGCCTTCTCGGCCTGCACCAGGTAGTCGCCCAGGTGGCGTCCGACGCGATCCTTGATCTGGGCTGCGGCGGTGCGTAGTTCCTCCCAGTTGGGAACCTCTTGTGCGCGGGTGATGCGCTTTTCGCGGATGGTCCCGGTGGCGTGACGCAGGTTCTTGCGCTGCTCGGCCTTGTTCAGTTCGGTCTTGACGGCCTGGGGGAACGGGGGGAAGTCCTTCCAGGACGGCGGTTGCGGAGTGAGCCGCTCGTGGGTGGTCATGCCACCGTCACCTCCTTCTCGGTGCTCGCGAGGATCTCGGCAATGTGGATCGTCTTGATGCCGGAACGCTGACGGTGCAAGACGCCGCCGATGTTCATCAGGCAGGCCTGGTCGCCCGCCACCAGGTACTCCGCGTCCGTGGAGCGCACGTGGCGCGCCTTGTCGGAGGCCATGGCGACCGAGACGTCGGGGTTCTTGATGGAGAACGTGCCGCCGAAGCCGCAGCACTGCTCGGCCTTGGGGAGTTCGACCAGGTCGATCCCGTGGACGGCCCGCAGCAGTTGCAGCGGACGGTCGCCCACCTTGGTGATGCGTACCGAGTGGCACGTCGGGTGGTAGGTGACCCGGTGGGGGAAGTAGGCGCCCACGTCGGTGACCTTGAGCACATCGACCAGGAACTCGGTGAGTTCGTACGTCCGCCCGGCGACGGTGGTCGCGGCGGCTTCCAGGCCGGTGTCGCCCGCCCAGTGAGCGAGCATGGCGTGCTGTTCACGCACCGAGCCCACACAGGACCCGGACGGACCGACGATGTAGTCGTACCCCTCGAAGGCGCGCACATAGTTGCGCACCGTCGGGAGGGCTTCCTTGTAGTAGCCCGTGTTGGTCATGATCTGCCCACAGCAGGTCTGCCGCGGCGGGAACTCCACTGTGCAGCCGAGTCGCTCCAAGAGCTTGACGGTTGCGATCGGAATGGACGGTTGCATCGTGTCATTGATGCAGGTAGCGAACAGGGCAACGCGAGGGCCCATGTGATTTCCTTTCGATCCGGTCACGGGAGCAACCAACTCAGGACGGGTGTGGACATGAGGCCCGACAGCAGGCACAAGAGCGCCAGCAGGGCGAAGCTCCAGCCGATGATGCGACGCAGGATCGTGGACTCGGAGCCGGGGATACCGATCGCCGTGGCGGCGATGGTGAGCGATTGCGGCGAGATCATCTTGCCGACGACACCGCCAGCGGCGTTGGAGCCGACCAGCAGGGCACGCATCTGCTCCACATCCAGGTGGCTGCCGGGCGCGATCTGGGCGCCGACACCGGACTGCAGGCCGGAGAACAAGATGTTGGCCGAGGTGTCAGAGCCGGTCACATACGTGCCGATCCAGCCCAGGACGGGAGCCACGAACGGGTAGGCCAGGCCTGCCCCCGCGAAGAACATGCCCAGGGTGAGCGTCTGGCCCGAATCACCCATCACGTAGGCCAGGGCGACGACGGAGCCGATGGTGAGCATCGCGAAACGCATCTTCTTCACGTTCGTCCACAGCACGCCGAGGATGGCGGGCAGCGTCATCTTGTAGATGAGGCCGGTCACGATGGCGACCAGCGCCAGCAGGATGCCGGGGGTGGACGCCCACGCGAACGTGTAGACCTGGTGTGCTGACGCCTTCCCGGCGGAATCCAGCAGGCCCGACAGGCCCGGCCAGGGGATGCGGACGTCGGTGGAGGCCAAAGCCGCCTTGATCGGCGGCAGAGCCGCGATCGCGAACACGACGATGACCAGCAGGTAGGGAACCACGGCCATGAAGATCCGCTGCGGGGTCAGGGCGGGAGCGTCGGTATCGGCCTTGACGGCGCCGGTGCCTTCGCCTTCGAGCTTCGAATCGATCGGCACGCCGATGCGGGTGGCAGCCTCCTCGCCACCGGCGGGGTGCCACAGGCGCAGGAAGACGATCGTCACGACGAGGCTGATGACGGCGGCGAACACTTCGGTCAGGTTGTACAGCGGGGTCGCGGAGACGATCCACTTGGTGACGCCGAAGCTGGCACCCACGGCGAGGCCGAAGGGCCAGCATTGCTTGAGGCCGCGGCGGCCGTCCATGACCGCCAGCAGCAGGAAGGGCACGACCAGGCACAGCATGGCAGTGAGGCGTCCGGTGATCGGGGAGATAGCCAAGACGTCCTCGAAGCCACCGGTGCGGGCCGCCATGAGCACGGGCAGGCCGACGGCGCCGAAGGCGACCGGGACGGTGTTGGCCAGCAGGGCGATCAGTGCCGAGCGCAGCGGGGAGAACCCGATGGCGACCAGCATCGCGGCGGTGATCGCCACGGGGGCGCCGAACCCGGCCAAGGCCTCCAACAGGCCGCCGAAGCAGAAGGCGATCAGCAGGCCGAGAATGCGCGGGTCGTCGCTGATCAGGAAGAACGTGCGCTTGAGGTCGTCAAACCGGCCAGCGGCGACGGTGACCTCGTACATCCAGATCGCCGCGACCAGGATCCAGATGATGGGGAAGATGCCGTACACGAAGCCGTGGATGCTGGTGGACAGCGCGAGCAGCGCGGGCATCTTGAAGGCAGTGATGGCAACCAGGAAGGCGACCAGCCACGAGAACGGGCCGGCCAGATGCGCCTTCCATCGCAGCCCGCCCAAGGTGACGAGCATGGCGATGATGGGCAGTGCCGCGACGAGTGCCGACAACCAGGGAGAACCGAGGGGGTCAAGCGAGGGTTGGAAGGTCTCCAAAAGCATGGGTGAACTCCATCGTTCGGTTGGTCTGACCAGTTGTCGTACCGGTCAGACCATAATCCGGCAGTTCGCGCGCGTCAACCAAGGCTTGCCTACCCCGTGATCGGCAACAATGGGCACATGTCTGACGCCACCCACGGGTTCGAAGGAGTCCTGGATTACCTCACCAACGAGATCCTCGAAGGACGAGTCGTGCCCGGTGATCGGCTGCCCAACGAGCGCATCCTGGCCGCCCAGCTTGGCGCCTCCCGCAGTGCGGTGCGCGAAGCCATCAAGGTGCTCAACGCGCAGGGGGTCCTCACGTCCTCGGCAGGGCCCGGCGGCGGGACGCGGGTCGCAGCACGTCAGGGGGCGGCGCTCGGTCGGATGCTCCGGCTGCATGTGGCCCTGGACGCCATCTCGTTCACCGAGGTCACCGAGACGCGCGTCGTCTTGGAACGGGCCGCCGCGACCGCCGCGGCCGAGCAGCGCAACGATGCGGGGCTCGCGGACCTGACCGCGATCGTGGCGGCGATGTGGGCCGCGACGGACGCCGCGAGCTTCAACCAACTCGACACGTCGTTCCACGTGACCATCGCACGGCTGGGAGCCAACCGCCTGGTCCGTGACGTCACCGTCGCCATCCGCGAGGCGGTGGCTCGGCCCATTCTGCTCGCCGAAGAGCGCCTGCACGGCTGGGACGCGATGCGCGAGCGCCTCAATCGCGAGCACGAGGGCATCGTCGAGGCGCTCCGGCTGGGTGACGGCGAACTGGCCGCCCAGCGTTGCGAGGACCACATTCGCTCGGCTCACCGCAGCCTGCTGCCGTGACCCGGGCTGGGCGCGCCTCAGCCGCGGCGGGGCCTGCTAGTGCGGGAGTTCAGAAACCAGCACGGTGACGGCGTCGGCTTGCTCGGGCAGCGGGACGTTGGCCCCCGGCAGCAGGACGCACGCAGTTCCGTAGGCGACGGCGCGGGCCAAGGCGTCGGCGTCCTGTGCGCCGTCGAGGCGGGCGAGGAGATATCCGGCCAAGGCCGAGTCGCCTGCGCCGACCGCGGAGACGACCTTGACCGGCTCGGCGACGGCGTACCAGGCACCGTGATCGGTGACCAGGACAGCGCCCAGGGATCCGATCGTGGCCAGGACCCGCGGGATGCCGCGGTCGACCAGCGACTGGGCGGCCGCGACGGCGGGGGCGATGTCGCCGCTCAGCAGGCTGGGGATGATCGACATGCCCGAGGCGACCTCGAGTTCGGCGGCATTGGGGGCGAAGACATCGGGCGCGGTGTCGGGCAGGGCGGCGATGACCGCCAGGAGGGCTTGGCCGTGCGTGTCGACAGCGACAGGGACGTTCACCTCGTGGGCCAACTGGGTCAGGCGCACGAACCAGTCCGCGGGCGCGCCGGGGGGCAATGAGCCGCACAGGGCCAGCCAGTCCGCGCCGGGCACCGCGGCCATGACGGTGCTAAACAGTGCGGTCACGTTTTCGGGGGTGAGGGGTTCGCCGGGCTCCACGAACTTCGTCACGGTCCCGTCGGGATGGCTGACCCCCAAGTTGGTGCGGGCGCGCCGACCGACGGGAACGGGCCGGTTGGGGACGCCACGTTCGCGCAGCGCCTCGGTCAGCGGATCGTCGGGGTCGAGCGGCAGCACCGCCAGCGTGCTGCGACCCGCGTTGTGCAGGGCCCGGCTCACATTCACACCGCGGCCGGCGGCCTGCGTGCTGACCCCGGCGAGCTGGTTGCGTTGCCCGACCGAGAGCTCGTGCGGCAGGGAGGCTGTCCGATCCAGACTGGGGTTCGGCGTGAAGGTGATGATCACGGCCTCAAAGTAGCGCGATGCCACAGTGATGCGCTCATCCCGCCACGGATCGGATGCCGCGCGGCCAGGGAAGATGATGTGCCTGGATGCCCCTCGCGGGCGGACGGATCAGGGTAGCGGGGCCGGCGGGACGCGCACGATGAAGCGGGTGCGCCCGGGGGCCGATTCCACCGCGACCGTTCCCTGGTGGGCTGCCACGACGGCAGCGACGATCGCCAGGCCCAACCCCGTCGATTGGACCCCGCCGTGCTGCCGGGCACGGCTGGCGTCGCCTCGGGTGAAGCGTTCGAAGATCCGATCCACCATCTCGGGTGGGATGCCGGGGCCGTCATCGCTCACGGTGATGACCGCCTGATCCTGGGTGACCGTCAGCGCCGTCTCCACGTGGGTGCCTGGCGGGGTGTGCGTGCGCGCATTCGCCAACAGGTTGGCCACCACCTGATGGAGTCTGTAGCGATCTCCCCAGGCGATCACGTCATCGGCAGGCATGACGAGGGACCACTGGTGCTGGGGCCCGGCTGCCCGGGCGTCGGAGACGGCGTCGGCGACGATCTGGTTCAAGGGCGTCGCCGAGGCGGCCAGGGCAGGGCCCGAGTCGAGGCGGGCCAGCAGGAGGAGGTCTTCCACCAGGCTGGACATGCGCGCCGACTCGGCCTCGATCCGGACGAGCGCGTGAGCGGTGGTGGGCGGCGCGTCGGAGCGTTCGCGCCGCGTCAGCTCCGCGTAGCCGCGAATGGCAGCGAGCGGATTGCGCAGTTCGTGGCTGGCGTCCGCGACGAACTGGCGGACCTGAGTCTCGGAACGCTGCCGGGCCGCCAGCGCACCCTCCACATGGTCGAGCATGTGGTTGAACGCGATCCCGACCTGCCCGACCTCGCTGCGCGGGTCGGCGTCGGCGTCGGGGACGCGCACCGGGACGGCGACCTCGCCCGACCCCAGTTCCAGCGCCGACACCTGGGTGGCGGTGGTCGCCAACCGGGCCAGCGGGCGCAGACTGCGCTCGACCACGCTGCGGGCGGCCACGAAGGCGATCAGGATGCTGAGCAGGGTCAGGGCGGCGGCAGCGGCAATGAGGCCCCACATGGATGCGGTGATGGACGCCATGGGCAGCCCGGTGACCACGACCATCGGACCCACCTGGGTGGTCAAGACGCGATACTCCCCGAGTCGGGGAAGGAACACGTCGGAGGGTTGGTGCGAGGGCGTCAGCGCTTCGAGCGGCTCTGAGACCTCCGAGCCCAGCGACCCGCGGATGTCCTCCACCTGAACGAACCCCCCGCTGCCTTGGACGTAATACAGCAGCCCCTGCGCCTGGCCTGGACCGCCGCCGGTGGGCGGGCGCCCCTGGGCGGCGCCTTGCCCGACGAGCCGTGCGGCCGTGGCTTGCAGTTGGGTGTCGAGTTGGCTCACCAGAATCTGGCGCATCGCCAGCGCGGTCAGCGTGGAGAGGAAGATCGCGACGAGCGCTACCAAAGCTGTCATGCGCAGCACGAGGCGGCGGCTCATGGTGCCGTGCGCCAACGGTGCCGGGGGTGGAGGAGGCGCGGCGGGCCCGGTCCCCGGCGGACGGAAGTCGGGAGCGCTCATGCCCGCCCCGGCTTGAGCACGTACCCGGCGCCCCGCAGGGTGTGGATCATGGGCGGGCGACCCGAATCGATCTTCTTGCGCAGGTAGGAGATGTAGAGCTCGACCACGTTGGCTTGCCCGCCAAAGTCGTAGTTCCAGACGCGATCGAGGATCTGGGCCTTGCTGAGGACGCGGCGCGGGTTCCGCATGAGGTAGCGCAACAGTTCGAACTCCGTGGCCGTGAGCTGGATGGGTTCGCCGCCGCGGGTCACCTCATGGCTGTCCTCGTCCAGGCTGAGGTCGCCCACGACGAGTTGAGAGTCGGGGCGCACCGTCGTCGCGCCCGAGCGACGCAGCAGGCCGCGCAGGCGCGCCACCAGTTCCTCCAGGCTAAAGGGCTTGGTGACGTAGTCGTCTCCACCGGCTGTGAGGCCGTGGACGCGATCATCCACGGCGTCGCGGGCGGTGAGGAAGATCACGGGTACCTGGGGTTGTTCGGTGCGGATGCGGCGCATGACCTCGAGTCCGTCGAAGTCGGGCAGCATCATGTCGAGCACGATGGCGTCGGGGCGGACGTCACGCGCCGCCTGGACGGCGCTCAGCCCCGTGTCCGCGGCGGTGACCTCCCATCCCTCATAGCGCAGGGCCATGCCAAGAAGGTCGGTCAGGCTCGCCTCGTCGTCGACGGTGAGGATGCGCAACGGGGTGCCGTCGGGGCGGGTGAGGGGGTCACGCTCGGGAGCCTGCATGATGCCAGGGTGGCACCGAACGGTGACGATGAGCCATGAGTTTCCTGTGACTGCGCTGTGAAGGGCCGGTCACCAGGGGTGGAATCCTGCGGCCCGGGGGCGGGGCGGGTGATGTTCGACCAGGAACCCTGTGGTGTAGCCCGGACGCCGGGCGCGCGGTCGACGCTCGGTCACCATGTCGATCAGTTCCTGGACCGCCTCGCTGCCGCCCTGGGCCTCGATCTCGACGCGTCCGTCGCTCAGGTTGCGCGCGTGTCCCACGAGCCCGAGGCGCTCCGCGTGCTGCGTGACCCACCAGCGGTAGCCCACGCCCTGCACGGTGCCCTCGACCCAGATGAGCGCGCGCACCTGAGTGCTCACTGGTGCAGATACCCCAAGAGGTGATTGCGCTCGTCGGTGAGCTGGGCGATCCGGGACTTCACTACGTCGCCGATGGACACCAGCCCGTGGAGTTCGCCCTCGACCACGAGTGGGATGTGGCGGACGCGGCGCGCCGTCATGGTGTGGGCGGTCTCCTCGACGCCGTCCTCGGGCGTGGCCACCACCACCTCGGCGGTCATGATGGAGGCGACTGTGTGATGCAGCGCGTCGCCGCCGTGTGTGGCCAGGGCCCGCACGACGTCGCGTTCGCTGACGATCCCCTCGATGTGGTGGCCGTCGGTGGAGACGACGACGGCACCGATGTTGTTGTCAGCCATCACCGTGACGAGTGCGCTCACCGAGGCCTGCGGTGCGATGGTCACCACGGATGCGGTGCCCTTGGTGCGAATAACATCCTCGAGCTTCATGACGAGACGGTACCCGGACGCACTGCGGATGCGCCAGGGCTACGGCCTATGATCGTGGCGCCCACGAGGGAAGGAAATCGCCGTGGAACGAACCATAACGACGGCCGCCGTCAGAACCGGGATCGATTCCGACACTGCCCAGGGGTCGGTCGTTCCTCCCATCTACCTCTCCACGAACTACAGCTTCGAGGGGCTGCGCGGACGCCGCGGGTTCGACTACTCCCGTTCCGGGAACCCGACGCGCTCCCTGCTGGCGCAGGCGTTGGCCGAACTGGAGGGTGCCGCCGGGGCTGTGGTCACCGCGTCCGGAATGGGGGCGATCACCGCCACGCTGTCGGCGCTGGTCGGCCCGGGGGACCTCGTGGTGGCCCCTCACGACGCCTACGGTGGCACTTGGCGGCTGCTGGATGCGCTGGCCCGCAAGGGTGCCTTCACTCTGGAGCTCACCGACCTCACTGCCCCCGATGCCCCAGCGCGGGTGCGGGAGTTGGCGCCGGCGCTGGTGTGGATCGAGACGCCCTCGAACCCCCTGCTGGGCATCAGCGACCTGCAGGCGCTGGCCGACGCCGCCCACGCCGGGGGCGGCCTGGCGGTGGCGGACAACACCTTCTGTTCCCCGATCGTGCAGCGGCCCCTCGACTTCGGTGCGGACGCCGTCGTGCAGTCCTCCACCAAGTACCTCAATGGGCACTCTGACGTGATCGGCGGCGTCGTCACGGCGCGCGAACCCGACCTGGTCGAGCAGGTGGGCTGGTGGGCCAACTGCCTGGGCCTGACCGGTGGGGCCTTCGATTCCTATCTGACGCTGCGGGGCGTGCGGACGCTGTCGGTGCGGATGGGTCAGCATCTGGCCAACGCGACCGCGGTCGTGGAGTCCCTTGTGGGCCATCCCGCGATCGAGCGGCTGTTTTACCCTGGCCTGGCCTCCCACCCGGGCCACGATCTGGCTGCCCGGCAGATGGACGGCTTCGGCGCGATCGTCTCCTGCGAGATCGTCGGGGGTGAGGCCGGTGTGGCCGCCTTCCTCGACGGTTTGGAGAACTTCAGCCTGGCCGAGTCGCTGGGGGGCGTGGAATCGCTGGTCTGTCATCCCGGGACGATGACGCATGCCGCCATGCCTGCCGAGGTCCAAGAGGCTGCGGGCCTGCGTCCGGGCCTGGTGCGCCTGAGTGTGGGGATCGAGGACGCCGACGACTTGGTCGCCGACCTGCATGCCGGGCTGGAGCGGGCCGCACGCTTGCAGGGCTGAGCGGGCCCCGCCCGGGGGCGGGCGCCCGCCGCCTATCCGGGGAACTCGATCCGCGCCTGGGCTGAGATGCGCCGCATCATCGCGTAGTCGATCACGGCGCCGAAGGCGCCTCCGGCGAGCGGGATGAGCTTGCCCAGCCGGGTGAAGATCCGCTCGCCGACGCTGCGCAGGATCCGGAAGCCAACCGCCTTCTGGATCACCATCAGGGCCGGGCGCGGGACGCCGCCGCGCGAGGCGATCTGCAAGGCGGCGTTCGACCCGGTAGCCACACCCGCGTTGGTGAGGATGTCGGCGGCGTTCGAGCCGACCAGTGTCAGCAGGATCGCCGTCCGGATGCGCTCGTCGTTGACGTCGTAGCCGCGCAGGACGGCGACCGCCGCGGCCATGCGGGTGGCTTGCACATAGAACGAGAAGACGTTGACCGGGATGGCGACGATCATCGTCAGGAAGCCGCCCAGGCTGGTCACGAAGCCGCCCGCCGCCGCGCCGCGACCGGCCCACCGTTGGACGCGCCGCACGGCGGCGTCGACGTCGCCTTTCTCCTTCTCCAGCGCGGAGGCGGCCACGGTGGCGGCGCCGGGGTAGGGGCCAACGCCGTCGATACCGACCGACGTGAGCCGCTTGATCAGCTTGGTGACGGCGTCATCGGTGCCGTCGTGGGCCTCGGCCTCCTGGAGCGCGGACAGCGTCACGTGACGGTCGGAGGAGGAGAACAGATCGAACCAGCCCATGAGGTACTCCTTGCGTGAGGGCGGCAGGGGGTCGCGTCCCGAGTGTGACACACGGCCTACCCGTGCTGCGACGCGCCCGGCGCGCCTCCGCCGGGGAGGGGGTGACGTTTCTTAGGCTCGCTGCGCTACTGAAAACCGATCTAAGGGGCTTTTCTGTGCGTATGGTGACTTCCCCCGCCTTCGCCCGTCCCGCGGAACAGGGGCGTCGGCGTCGCCGGTCCCTGACCGCGCTTGTGGCAGCGGCCGTAACCGGCGGCCTCCTGTGCGGCCTGGTGCCGCCCGCGATGGCCGACCCGCTGAGTGACCGACACGATCAGATCAAGGAGTCGATCGCCGCAGCCCGCCAGGACGTGGACGAGGGCACCTCGACGTTGCAGTCGGCCAACGACGCCCTCGCGGCGTCCCAACAGCAGTTGGACGACGCCCGAGCGACGCTGACCAGGACACAGGCCGACCTTCAAGCGGCCCGGGACAACGATGCGGCCATCGCCGCGCGGCTGGCGCAGGCCCAGGCGGAACTGGATCGTGCGCGTGCCGCGGTAGCGGCGGCCCAGGCCGATGTTGCGGCGCAGCGGGCCCTCACCGCGCAGGCGGCGCGCGAGGCTTACCAGGGGCGCGGCGAGGTCTCCAACGTGGTGGGACTCCTCGAGTCGAAGTCGCTGGGCGACCTGCAGCAGCGGCTTCAGTGGGACACCACGATCTTCGAGTCGACCACCGCGAAGCTGAACAAGCTCCAAGCGCTGGAGGCGCAACTCGCCGCAGCCGAGCAGGCCCAGGCCGCCATCGAGGCGCAGATTGCCGCCGATAAGGCGGCCTCAGCCCAGAACGTGGCGAAGATCGCGAAGCTGGAGGCTTCGGCCACCCAGCAGGCGTCTGACCTCTCCGCCCTGGTTGCGCGCAACGCCGAGTATCAGGCGCAGGCCCAACAGGCCCTGGACGAAGACACGGCGCGTTACAACGGACTCATGGCCGAGGAGCAGTCCATCCAGGCGGAGCTCACGCGGCGCGCCGCGGCCGACCTGGCCCGGGGTGGTGGCCGCGACATCGGGGCGCTGGTCGCCGCGGGCACGGTCTGGACCGACCGCGCCACCTACCCGCTGGTCGCCAACGGCCCGCAGGTGGCGCTCAGCCCCCAGGGGTTCATCCGTCCGGTGGACGCCAAGCCCGGCTCCCCGTTCGGGCGACGCTTCCACCCGATTTTGAAGATCTGGCGCATGCACAACGGGACCGACTTCGGCGCCACCTGCGGGATGCCGCTGTATGCAGCGCAATCGGGCACCGTGGTGACGGCTGGTCGGCAGGGTGGCTTCGGCAACTATGTCGTCGTCGACCACGGCGTCATCGGCGGCGCCTCGCTGATGACCGGCTACGCCCACCAGAGCAAGATCGCGGTGTCGGTGGGGCAGCACGTCAACGCCGGACAACTGATCGGCTACGTGGGCACCACGGGTCTGTCGACCGGATGCCACCTTCACCTGCAGGTCTACAAGAACGGGACGCCCGTCGACCCGTTGACCTACATTCCCTGAGGCACCCGCGAGCCTCGCTTGCGATCAGGGTCGGCTCCGCACAAAGGTGGGCCCCGCAACGCGCGATGCGTTGCGGGGCCCACCTTCATGCCCGTGGCGGTCAGTCCTCTTGGTCGTGGCCTTCCAAGGCGTCGGGGTTCTGCAGCGCCGTGCGGTAGGCGTCGGTGTCCAGCCGCGGTTCGTTGCGCATCGGGTCACCGCCGCCAAACGCACCCGGATGCTCGGCGAGGTAGCGATCGTGGGTCGCATGCGCCTCATCCAGCATGTCGAGGAGTTCTTGCTCGTCGTGGATGAGTTCCTTGTGCTTCTCCGGCAGCGCCAGCAGCGACTGCTCCTCCGCGATCAGCCCCCGGTAGTTCTTCTCGCGGATGGCCGGATCGGCCTCGAAGCCGATGTCGAGGTACTGCTTGGCGTGACGCCGCGTGTTCTTGATCGTGGTCAGCGCCTTGCCCTTGGGGGAGGCCAGCGACATGACGATCACGGCCAGCAGGGTCACGACGATGACCGCGAGGCTCAACTCGGTGGTGACCTCCCAGACGTGGACCGGCTCGCCCCCGTTGATGAACGGCACGTTGTTCTCGTGCAGTGCGTGCAGGATCAGCTTGACGCCGATGAACGCCAAGATGACGGCCAGGCCGTACTTGAGGTAGATGAGGCGGTCCAGCAGGCCATCGATGAGGAAGTAGAGCTGACGCAGGCCCAGCAGCGAGAACGCCACCGCGGTGAAGACGATGTACGGGTTCTGGGTCAGACCGAAGATCGCTGGGATCGAGTCGAGGGCGAACATCACGTCGGTACCGCCGATGGCGATCATGACCAGCAGCATCGGCGTCATCGCCTTGCGGCCGTCGACCATCGTGAACAGCCTGTCGCCGTCGTAGTAGTCGGTGGTGTGCATGAATCGCTTGGCGATCTTGATGATGAAGTTGTTCGCCTCAGAGGACTCGTCGTCGTCGCCGTCCTTCTCGGGCTTGACGAGGTTGCCCGCCGTCAGCAGGAGGATGAGGCCGAACACGTAGAACACCCAGGCGAAGCTGTTGATCAGCGCAGTGCCCAAGAAGATGAAGCCGGTGCGGAAGATGAGCGACACCACGATGCCGAACATCAGCACCTTCTGCTGATCGGCGCGGGGCACCTTGAAGCTGCCCATGATGATGAGGAAGACGAACAGGTTGTCCACCGACAAGGACAGTTCGGTGATGTAGCCGGCGTAGTATTCCACGCCCGAGGTCTGCCCCATCTGTAGCCACACGAAGACGCCGAACAAGATGGCGACGGTGACGTAGATGCCCGTCCAGGTTGCCGATTCCTTGATGGTGGGGATGTGGGCCTTGCGAACGTGGAAGAAGAAGTCGAACGCCAACAGCCCCACGATTACGACCATCGTCACGATCCATTGGGTGGTTGTTACTTCCATGAAGTGTGCCCTTTCGGCAGTCTCGTTGCCCGCGGCACTGCGTAGGTCGGGCGGGCAGAGTTTCCGCCCTGTGCGCCGGCTCGCCCCCTCGGGGGTCCCGAACAGTCTAATGGTCCGGCTCTGACGCGGCACGTGGGTGGCAACCGCGCGTGCCTCCCACGCTACGCGCTGGGGATCTGCCAGTCGATGGGGGTGGCTCCCTGGGCGAGGAGCGCGGCGTTGGCGCGGCTGAAGGGGCGGGAGCCGAAGAACCCGGAGCGGGCCGACATGGGGGACGGGTGAGCCGAAGCGATGATCGGGATGGTGCCCAGGCGCGGGGTGAGCGACTGCGCGTCACGCCCCCACAAGATCGCCACCAGCGGACCGCCCCGAGCTACCAGCGCCTCGATGGCCCGGTCGGTCACGGTCTCCCAGCCGCGTCCCCGATGGGAGGCGGGAGCCCCGGGGCGTACCGTCAGGCAGCGGTTGAGCAGCAGGATGCCTTGGTTGAACCAGGCCGACAAGTCGCCGTGCTGGGCCGGGGCGATCCCCAGGTCGCTGGACAGTTCCGCATAAATGTTCTGCAAGGAGCGCGGCAGGGGGCGGACGTCGGGGGCGACGGAGAACGACAGCCCGACGGGATGCCCGACCGTGGGGTAGGGGTCCTGGCCCACGATGAGCACCCTGACGTCGGCGAGCGGGCGAGAGAACGCGCGCAAAACCTGGTTGCCTGCGGGGAGATAGTGCCGACCGGCGGCGAGTTCGGCGCGGAGGAAGTCGCCCATGGCGGCGATGGTGGGGGCCACAGGTTCGAGGGCTTGCGCCCAGTCGGGTGCCATCAGGTCGCGCAGAGGACGGGAGGTCACCGGCCCAGGCTAGCCCTGCCCGGCTGTCGGGGTGGTGGCCGCTAGGCTGGCCGCGGTGAAAGGAGCGTCATGACCCTCAGTAACGCCCTGGCTCGGCTGTTCTCCCCCCGCGAGGCCGCCGTGTCGGTCCCGCAGCCTCTGGTCGTCCAGGTGGAGCAGCCCGAGCACTCGGAGCCTCACGTCGACCTCGCCCCCGAGATTCCCGCTGGGCTCACGATCGCGGCCGGATACACCTGGCGCCTCCTCCTGCTCGGGGTGGGGGTGGTGGGCCTGTTCATGGCGCTGGGCTACTTCTCCCAGCTCACCGTGCCGCTCGCGATCGCGATCCTGCTCGCGGCGATGCTCCACCCGATCGCCGACCGACTCAAGCGCTGGGGCTGGCCCCCCGCCCTGGCGGCTCTGGCGGCGTTGCTCCTCTTGGTCTTGATCGTCGCTGGCCTGCTGGGGTTCGTCGGGCAGCAAGTGGCAGGCGAGTTCCCCAGCCTGGTGGATCAGACCAGCGCCGGGTTCTCCTCTCTGGTCGCCTGGCTGGGCACCCTTCCCTTCGGGTTCCAGCCGTCGCAGATGTCGCACTGGATCCAGATGGGCACTCAGTGGCTGCAGACGCAGGCCGCCTCGCTGGCCGGTGCGGCCGCCGGGGTCGGGGCTGCCTTCGGCAACTTCTTCGCCGGGCTCGCCACCGCCTTGGTTGCTGCCTTCTTCTTTGCCTTCCAGGGCCGCATGATCTTCACCAACACGGTCAACGTGGTCGTTCCGTCCCACTACCGCGACAAGGTGGATCGGGCGGCGCTGCGCGGCTGGACGTCCTTGGTGGCCTACATGCGCTCGGCGGTGATCGTGGCTGCGGTCGACGCGGCAGGCGTCGCGCTGGCGGCCTTCTTGCTGGGTGTGCCGCTGGTGGCAGCGCTGTTCGCGCTCACCTTCTTCTTGTCGTTCATCCCCATCGTCGGCGCGGTGCTTGCCGGGTCCGTGGCCGTCGCTTTGGCGCTCGTGACGCACGGGTGGGTGCAGGCGCTCATCATGCTGGGCGCGGTGATCGTCGTCATGCAGACCGAGGGCAACTTCCTCCAGCCGCTGGTGATGGGCAAGGCCGTCAACGTGCATCCGCTCGCCGTCTTGGTCGGTATCACGGCGGGCGCCATCGTGAGCGGCATCCTCGGTGCGTTGCTGGCTATCCCGGTGCTCGCCTTCATGGTGGCGTTCGTCACATCGCTGCGTCACCCTGAGGACGCGATCCCCCACACCTGACCAGGGTTAACACAGGGGGTCCGCCCCTATGTCAGATTGGTAAGCGCGGTTTACCATTTGAGTCATGAGTGAGCCTGATCTTTCCGCAATTTTGGCGGACCTGGCGGCGGGGGATATCGATTCGGCCGAGGCCGCCCGCCGTATCGAAGCGTTGCGCCGCCCAGACGGCGAGGCACAGGACGCGGACGAGCCCGCGGGCCCCACCGGCGTCAAAGGCACCCAGCGCGTCGCGATCCGAGCAGTCGGACGCCGCGTCACCGTCATCGGGGATCCGTCGGTCGCCACGGCATCGGTGACCGGCGAGCACGTCCTGCGCCGCCAAGGCGAGGTGCTGGAGGTCTCCGCCGACGGTGAACTGGGGCCCAAGCTGGAAGGCTTCAGCCTGCTGAACCCGCCCAAGAGCTTCGACGACCTGCGCGGCATCACCTTGGCCCGCGGGCTCACCGTCCGGGTGAACCCGGCCATCGAGGTCGACATCGAACTGACCGCCGGCAGCCTGAATGTCACCGGAGTGCCCTTCCTGGGGCGGGTCCGCGTGACCGCCGGCGGCATGGCGATCAACGGCGTCCGCCGGATCACCGACGCGCTCGTGCAGGCTGGGTCGGGGACCGTCGAGGGGCCCATCAACACGGGTCGTTCACGGCTCAAGATCGAGTCGGGTTCTTTGACCGTCGGGCTGGCGCCGCGCTCCTCGGTCACGATGCGCTCCCAAGCCCAGGTCGGGCGGGTGACGTGGCCTGACGAGGGGGCGGCTGTCGATGAGTACATCGTCGGCAACGGGACGGCGCGGCTCGACCTCGAGGTTGTCATGGGCACCGTCACGGTACGCAAGGTGGAATCGTGAGCGCCACGGCACACCTGCACCGTGCCCCAGCCGACTGCCCCGTGTGCGGTGACCGGCTGGCCGTCTCACGGCTGGGCTGCCCCGGATGCGGCACCGAACTGGTCGGCTCCTTCGCCACCTGCCCCTACTGCGCGCTCGGTGAAGCCGACCTGGATCTTCTCCGCGTCTTCCTGACGTCGCGGGGCAACATGAAGGAAGTCGAGAAGCACCTGGGGGTGTCCTACCCGACGGCTCGCTCCCGGTTCAACGACCTGCTCGGGCGTCTGGGCCTGCTGGAGAGCGCCGACGATGAGGCGGAGCCGGGCACCGCACAGGAGCCCGACCAGCCGATCGCGCGCGAAGAGCCGGTCGAGGCGGCCTCGGCTCCGGTCGGCAACGACGTCCGCGACCAGATCCTGGCGCAGGTCGCCGCGGGGAGCCTGGCCCCCGACGTCGCCGCGGACCTCCTCGCGCGCTTGTAACCCCACGAACACGGATCGCCCCGGACGCCGAGCGCGGCATCCGGGGCGATCGAGCGTTGGGGCCTAGCCCGAGTAGACGCCGAACTCGAGGATCGTCACATTGATCGTGGAGCCGTTGGGCGCCGCATAGGACACCTTCTGGCCCTTCTTCGCGCCCACGACCGCGGCGCCGAGGGGGGATTGCGGGCTGAAAACATCCACCGACGTGTCGGTCACGCCGATGAGTTCGCGCGAGCCCAACAGGAACGTGTCGGTGTCGTCGGGGTCGTCGTCGTAGGCGATGGTGACGGTCATGCCGGGGGCGACCTTCTTGCTGCCTGCCGGTGCCTCGCCGATCTTTGCATCGCGCAGCATCGCCTCCAGTTGGCGGATGCGCGCCTCCTGCTGCCCCTGTTCCTCGCGTGCGGCGTGGTAGCCGCCGTTCTCGGAGAGGTCTCCTTCGTCACGGGCCTGGGCGATCTTCGCCGACACCGTGGTCCGTCCTTCGCCCTTGAGGTATTCAAGCTCTGCGGTGAGCTTGTCGAATGCCTCCTGGGTCAGCCAAACGGTGGAATTCTGTGTGTCAGACATTGAACGAGCTTATCAGCGGGGGGCGCTGAGGGAGCTAGGGCGTGCCCGATGTTGTGCGCAGACCTCAGCGCGGGGTGCAGTTCTCGATCTTGACCGACGTGGCGCGCTTGAAGGTCCGGATCGTCACGTCGTGATCTTCCAGCTTCTGATCGCTGGGCGGCAGTTCCAGGGCAAACTGCCCGACGGTGTCGTAGGTGACGGCCTGAGCGGTGAGCGTGCAGACGGCCGGACGCTGGGGGTCGGGGCGCTGCGTCGTGAGGCGCACGTCAACTGTCTGGTCGGACGTGACGGTGAAGCTCACCACCCGGGCGCTCACGGGCGGGTTCGCGTTGTAGAGCGCCGACCAGACCAGCCACACTCCGGCGAGGATCGCCAGGAGGGCCACCCCCGCCAGCCACAGCCAGCGCGGCGTCCTGGATGGCGGATAGCGGCGGGCGATCCGTTCGGCGTCGGTCTCGGTGGGGGAACTCACCCGTCCATTGTGCCGGGCCAGGCGGGGGCGGATCGCCCTGTGGCCGAGACTGCGCGGGGAGCGCTTGCGTGGGCGGGGAGAATGACGCTCATGTCCGATGCTCCCCAGATCCGGGTCGCCGCCGACGGCGAGCCCCTGCGCCTGATGGCCGTGCACGCCCACCCCGACGACGAGTCCAGCAAGGGCGCGGCCACGATGGCCAAGTACGTCGCTGAGGGCGTCCAGGTGCTCGTGGTGACCGCTACCGGCGGCGAGCGAGGCGACATCCTCAACCCCGCCATGGACACCCCCGAGAACCAGGCGACCATTCCGGCGCTGCGGCAGGCCGAGATGGCCAAGGCCCGCGAGATCCTCGGCGTCCAGCAGGTGTGGCTGGGATATGTCGACTCGGGCCTGCCTGAGGGCGATCCGCTGCCGCCGTTGCCGGAGGGGTGCTTCGCGCTGGGGGATGTGGAAGAGGAGTCGAGCGCGCTCGCGCGGATCATTCGCTCCTTCCGACCCCACGTCCTGCTGACGTACGACGAGTTCGGTGGGTATCCCCACCCCGACCACATCCGTACCCACGAGATCAGCATGCGGGGCATCGAGATCGCCGCAGACCCGAGTGCGCCCGCGTCGCTGGGGGAACCCTGGCAGGTGCTGAAGGTCTATTACCACCAGAACTTCCACCGCGCGCGGGCCGTCGCGCTGGATGCCGTGATGCACGACCAGGGGCTGGAGTCGCCCTACCGGGAGCGGTTGGCGTCCTGGCCTGAAGACCCAGCCCAAGCCGCCCGTTTGACGACGTTCATCCCCGCGGCTGACTACTTCGAGGCCCGCGACGACGCGTTGCGTGCGCACGCGACCCAGGTGGACCCGAACGCGTTCTGGTTCGCGGTACCGCTGGCGTTGCAGCGCAAGGCATGGCCCACCGAGGACTTCCAGTTGGTTGAGTCGCACGTGCCCTCGACGCTGCCCGAGGATGACTTGTTCGCCGGTATCCCGACGCGCACCGTGGATAAGGTGGACGCGTGGTACTACACGATTTAGGCGCCCAACAGGCGCCGGGCTGGATGACCCTGGTGCTGGTCGCTGCCCTCCTCGTGGCGCTGGTGCTGTTGTTCCTCAACATGCGTAAGCATCTGCGCACCGCCGATTACGCCGACCTGCCCTCGTCTGCCGAGGTGCGGGAGAAGCAGGCATCCGAGGAGCGCCGCCCGGATGCGGGGGGCCGTCAAGGCTGAGTTCGGCACCGACCGGCGCCGCAGTTGTGGCGTCCGGGGTGGCGTCGGTCTGGCAGGGTTGAGGTATGCCAAACCGCCTTGCCGACGCGACCAGTCCCTACCTGCTGCAGCATGCCGCTAACCCGGTCGACTGGTGGCCGTGGGGTCCGGAGGCGTTTGCCGAGGCGCGACGCCGCGACGTCCCCGTCCTGATCAGCATCGGCTACTCCGCGTGCCACTGGTGCCACGTCATGGCCCACGAGTCCTTCGAGGATCCGGCCGTGGCAGAGGTGGTGAACGCCAACTTCGTGGCGATCAAGGTTGACCGCGAGGAGCGGCCCGACGTGGATGCGGTCTATATGCGCGCAACCCAGGCCCTCACCGGCCAGGGCGGCTGGCCGATGACCGTCTTCGCCACCGCAGAGGGCCTGCCCTACTTCGCTGGCACCTACTTTCCCCCCGAACCCACCGACGCGCAGCCGTCGTTTACTCAGGTGGTGGACGCGCTCGCCCAGGCATGGCGTGACCGGCGCGGCGAGGTGCTGGAGTCGGCCAGCGCGATCGCGGACCAGTTGACCACCATCAACGCCGTGCCCCGCACCGATACGCCCCCGGAGGTGTGGCCCTTGATCGACGCGCTGGCCTCCGACTTCGACCTTCTCCACGGCGGGTTCGGTGGGGCGCCGAAGTTCCCCTCCCCGCTCCTCATCGACGCGCTCCTGGTCAAGGGCGAGGCCGGGACGCTCGACTTGGCCCAGCGGACGCTGGAGGCGATGGCCCGCGGTGGCATCCACGACCAGATCGGTGGCGGGTTCCACCGGTACGCCGTCGACGCGGGCTGGGTGGTACCGCATTTCGAGAAGATGCTCTACGACAACGCCCTGCTGTTGGGCGCCTACGCGCGCGGGTGGCGGCGCACACCGCAGCACGACGCCCAACTCCGCGCCCTGTTCGAGCGAGTAGTCCGCTCACTGGTCGGCTGGCTGGCCCGCGAGATGACCGTCCCCGGCGGTGGTTTCGCGGCCTCGCTGGACGCCGATTCCGCCGACATTCGAGGCATGGCACACGAGGGCATCTACTACGTGTGGAACCCCGAGTTGCTCAGCGATGCGCTGGGGGAGGAGGACGCCGACTGGGCCGGTCACACCTTCCACGTCACCTCGGCGGGCACCTTCGATCACGGCCTGTCGACGCTGCAGTTGCGTGGGGCCCCCGACGCGGACCGGCTGACGGCCGTGGCTGCGCGCCTGCTGGAGGTTCGCGGGCACCGGTTCGCTCCGCCACGCGACGACAAGGTCATCGCGTCGTGGAACGGCTGGGCGATCGACGCTTTGCTGAGCGCGGCCCTGATCTTTGGGGAGCGCTCGTGGTTGGAGTTGGCGCGCACGGCCGCTGAGTACCTGTGGTCGACGCACCGGGTCGAGGGCGGCTGGGTGCGTTCCTCCCTCAACGGGGTCGCCGGGGAGGCCCCCGGCACGGCTGAGGACTACGGGGCCGCGGCACTGGCCTTCGCCCGGCTCGCGGGAGTGCTGGGGGAGGCGTCCTGGCTGGAGCGTGCCGAGGCGCTCCTGGCCGACGCCGTGGTCCGCTTCGACGCCCCCGAGGGAGGGTTCTACGACGGGGCGGCCGACGACCTGTACACGCGTCCTCGTGACGTCCAGGACAACCCGACGCCGTCGGGGACGATGAGCCTCGTCGCCGCCCTGCGTCTGGTCGGGCTCCTGGCTGATCGCCCCGAGTTGATCGCCCGCGCCGACGCCGCAGCCGCGACGACCTGGGGGACGGTGGAGGCTGCGCCTCGGTTCGCCCCCGCGGCCCTGGCCGACCTGTTGGCCGCCGACGAGGCACGCCAGGGCATGCGTCCGGCGCTGGCAGTGATCGTCGACGCCGACGGCGATCCGCTCAACGAGGCGGCACGTGCGGTGTGGCGGATGGCCCCGGCCGGGACGGCCATCGTGTCGGCACCCGCGGGGACGCCCGGGTTTGGCGACGCGTTTACGGGCCTGGCCCCGGCACCCGATCCTGACCCGGAGCAGGGCGAGACGGGGCTGCTGACGCACGCCCGCATCGGTGCCTCCGGGCAGGTGAGTGAGGCCGAGGAGTACGACGAGCACGAGATCGTCACGCTCCCACAGACGGTGTACGTCACCCGCAACGGGCACCGGTTCGCGCCTGCCCGTGCGGTCCAGGACGCCCGGCGGGCCTTGTGGAGCCGTGCCTGACGTCACCTGGCTGTGCGCCCCGGACGCCCCTCGCAGGGGGGCCGGGCGCACAGTCGGTTAGCCGAGCGGTGGGTGCAGGTCCTTGGTGGTGAACTGACGGCGCCGGTGGACGACCAGCACCAGCAGACCCACGCAGGAGACCAGCAGGATCAGCATCAAGACCGCGTCGCGGGCGAGCTTGCTCATCAGGCCACCCGAGATGCAGATGCGGAAGGCGTCGATCGTGTACGTCATCGGCATGACGTGACCGATGGCGGCGAAGAACGGCGGGAGGAGTTCGGGGGGATACGTGCCGCCCGAACTGGACAACTGCAGGATCAGCACGATCAGCATCGCGGCGGTCGCCACCAAGCCCAGCGACGTGCGCAGCAGGTGAGCCACCGCGGAGAACGCCAAGGCCACCAAGGTCACCATCACGATCATGAGCCCTGGATGCACCGGATCAAGCCCCAGCCCGATCCACGCGGCGCCCAGCATCAGCCAACTCGCCAGCACGGAGATGCCCGCCAGCGGCAGCCAAGCGGTGATCGCGATGCGCAGATCGCCCGCACGCCCGGCGATGACGCGTCCAGTGATGGGGCGCACCAGGAAGAATGCGGAGATCCCGAGCACCCACAAGGCGATGGAGAAGAACATCGGCGCCAACCCGCGCCCGTACACGTGGGCCGGGTTCTCCACCTGCATCGTGACGTCGACGGGCGCTGAAAGCACCTGGACGGCGTTCGTGGTCTGATCGGGGGTCAGCGCGGGAATGCGCGCCGCTCCCTCCGCGAGCTTGGTGGCGAGTTCGTGCGCGCCGGTGGCGAGTTGCCCCAGCCCGTCGTCGAGGGACGCGGCGCCGTCGGCGAGCTGATGAGTGCCGCTGGCGAGTTGGGTGGCGCCGTCGCGCAACTGGCCGCTGCCACTGGCGAGCTGGGTCAGGCCGTCCGCGAGCGTGCGGGCCGATGGGGCGGCCTTGTCGAGGCCTTGATCGAGTTGCTTGGCGCCCCCGGCGACCTGGTGTGCTCCGTCGTTGAGCTGGTCGATCTTCGCCTTGGCCTCGGTGGCCTTGGCGGAGAGATCCCCGGCACCCTGGATGGCCTTGTTCGCTGCGGCGGCGTCCGCGGCCGCAGCGGTGAGGTCGGTGCTGACGGTGGTCGCCGTGCTGTCGGCATGTTCGAGGGAGTCGCGCAGTCGTTGGATGCGCGGGTTGCTGGCCAGTTCGGGGTGGTCGGCGATGAGGGCGTCGAGATCGGCGAGGGCGGACGCGGTGTGCCCCGAGATGCTGCTGCTGCTGCCCTGGGCCAGTTTGTCGGACACGTCCGCGATGGTGGCCGAAGCGCGGGTCACGCGATCTTGGATGGCGGGAAGCTTGTCGGCGGCCATCCCCAGGATGGGGTCCAGGGTGTCGGCGAGTTGCTGCGTCCCGCCCGCGACCTGGGTGGCGCCCGAGCTCAGGGTTCCGGCGCCGCTGCTGAGCTGGTCCAGCCCGGAGGCGAGCTGCTTGGACCCGTCGCGGGCGGTCGCGCTCCCGGTGGCCACCTGCGTGGCGCCCGTGACCAGGGAGTCGGCTCCGGACGCCGCCGTGGCCGTACCGGAACGCAACTGAGTGCTGCCCTCGTGCGCGGACGCCAAACCGGTATCGAGTTGTGCCGCGCCATCGGCCGCTTGCGTCATCCCGTCCCGGATGGTGGCCAGGTTGGCGAACACGGCCTCGAAGTAGCTGCGCACGGCCGTCTCATCGATGGCGCGGGCGATGCTGTTTTGGGCGCTGTTGGTGATCGTGCCGATCACGAACCCGTTGGCGTCATTGCGTTGCAGCATGATCTGTGCGCGACGCGGGTCGGTGCCTTGACCGCTGACCAGGTCCGTGGAGAAGGACTCCGGCACGGTGATCACCAGGTAGTACCGCCCCCGGGAGAGCCCGTCGGCGGCTTCGGTGGCATCGGTGTCGATGAAGTCGAAGGTGTTGGCCCGATGCAGGCTGTCGACGAAGTCCTTGCCTGCGGCGACGCTGGAATCGTTGACGGTGGTGGGGACGTCGTGGTTGACCACGGCGACGGGCACGCGGTCGAGGCGTCCGTAGGGATCCCAGTTTCCGGCCAGGTAGATGCAGCCGTACAGCAACGGGATGAGCAAAATGAAGCCGAGCGCGAGGCGGGGCAGCGGGCCCCGGAAGCGCTTCAGCTCGAAGCGGGCGAGGCTTAACGGGTTGTTGGCCGAATCCCACATGTCAGGCCTCCGGTTCCAAGTCGATGATGAGGGCGTCGTCGGGGATGACGGTTCGTTCAGTGGTGGACGCGATGACGGGTTGGCCGTCAGCGGTGAGGGCGGCGATTCCCGCCCAGAGGGCTCGCTGGTCCTCCAAGGTGGCATCGTCGTCGAGGTCGTCCAACGCGACGATGGTGGCGGGCCGGACGCACGCCAGGGCGAGCGCTGCTCGCGTCTGGTCCAGCGGAGGCAGATCGCCGAAGAAGGTGGTGACGGGCGCTTTGAGCCCTAGGAGCCGTGCGGCATGCAGATAGAGCGCCATGCGTGAGCGGGCCCGCGCGCCGTCGAACAGTGTGCGTTCGGTCAGGCAGTCCTCCAGCGTCAAGGAGGGCTCCGGCTCGATCAGACCGAGGACGCGCGCCACCGACGTCATGCGCCTCACCTGGCCGGGATGCTTGCGGGCATCCACGCCACCGATCCGCAGTTCGCCGGTCACGGGACGCATCCGTGCGGTAAGGGCGAGCAACAGGGTTGACTTTCCGGCCCCCGCATGGCCGACGACGGCAGCGAACTGACCGGCGGGCAGCGTGATGTCGAGCCCCGCAAAGGCCGGGTCGTGCGAAGCCATGCCGAAGTTGCGGGCGTGAATGATGTCCGGGGCGGGGCGGGCGTTCGACTCGTCGGCGTCCGCGATCACCCTGGCAGGGGCCGACTCTTCCGGCGGTGCCGACGGGGCCGGCTCGGCCACGTCCTGCGCGGGGGTGTCGGCTGCGACGCGTGGGGCAGCCGGGGTGCTCGGCGCCGGGAGGGCGTCGTCTGGTGCGGAGGTGACGGGTGACTCAGACACATGTATGAGGATACTCATTGTTGAGTGAACTCAAAATTCGTCTAAGGTGTGGACATGCCATCCGCCGGATTGTTGGGCCGCCGCGAGCGCAACAAGGCCGAGAAGCGTCGCCGCATCGCCGAGGCCGCCGCCACGCTCTTCGCCGAGAACGGGTATGCCCGCACCACGACGCAACAGGTGGCGGCCGCCGCTGACGTCGCCGACGGCACGATCTTCCGCTATGCGGGGACGAAGCCCGAGTTGCTGCTGATGGTCCTCAACGAGCAGGTTGCCGACCTGCTGGAGCACGGACGCATCGCGGCGGCGTCGGCCCCCACGGTCGCCGACGCGGTGGTGGCGCTGATCGGACCACTGGTGGCCCTGGTGCGCGCCCAGCCCGACAATGCCGCCCCTTACCTGCGCGAGGTTCTGTTCGGTGAGGCTGGGCCGCACCGGGATGAGGCGCTGGCCGTGGTGGACGGTGCCGTGGAGCAGTTGGCGCAGATCCTGGCGCCGACGCTGGATGTGGAGCAGGTGGGGCTGTCGCTGGAGGACTCGGCCCGATTCGTCTTCTCGACGCTGGTCAACGAGGTTCTGCGGGGCGTCATGCGGTGCGTGCCGGTCAGCCTCGAAGCGCTGAGTGTGCGCGTGGGAATCCTGCTGCGTGGCCTGGGGGTGGCCTGATCGCCTAGGCGAGGGTCGCCAGCGTGATGGCGATGAAGTGGCAGACCGCGGCCACGACGGTGCAGGCGTGGAAGATCTCATGGAAGCCAAACCAGGTCGGGGAGGGGTTGGGTGCCTTGCGGGCGTACACCACGGCTCCGAAGGTGTAGATCAGCCCTCCCGCCAGGAGCAGGAGGACGACGGCGGGGCCCCCTGTCATCCAGAAAGCGGGCAGCCAGGCGACTGCCGCCCAGCCCATGGCTACATAGAGGGCCGTGTAGAGCCAGCGGGGTGCCGTCATCCACGTGAGCTTGAAGGTGATCCCGGCTGCGGCGACGCCCCACACGATCGCCAGCAACAGGGTGGCGTTGGGGGCGTCCAGCATCGTCAGGGCCAGTGGGGTGTAGGTGGCGGCGATGAACACGAAGATGTTGGCGTGGTCCATCCGGCGCAGAACGGCTTCGCTGCGCGTGGTCCAGTGCCCTCGGTGGTACACCGCGGAGGTGCCGAACAGCAGAGTCGCCCCGAGAAGGTAGATGGCGACGCCGATACGGGCGTGGAGGCTGTCGGTGGCCACCAGGAGCGTCAGGCAGGCCACCTGCATGATCGGGGCCATGCCCAGGTGGAGCCAGCCGCGCAGTCGCGGCTTGGCTGCTGGGGAGTTACCCACGGCGCGCCCCCTACTTGACGAAGCGTAAGTTACGGTCACGTAGGTAAGGTTAGGTGCGTCCATCGCGACGCGCAACAGCCGCAACCCCCGATACCGTGGGCGGCGTGAAGATTCTTGCCACCACTAATGCCCCGTTCGAGTTCGAGGCCCCCGAGGGCGTCGAGGTTGTGTCGATCGACGAAGATCAGCCCATCCCGGCCGAGCACCTCGACGCCGATGGCGCCATCGTCCAGGGCTGGACGTCCCCCGCGGTCACGCAGCTTGCCCGTGAGGCCACGCACCTGCGGTGGGTCCAGACGCTGGCCGCAGGCCCCGACGGTGTCTTGGCCGCCAACTTCCCCGCGCAGGTCACCATCACCAACGGGCGTGGCCTGCACAACCTCACCGTCGCCGAGACGGCCCTCACACTCGCACTGACCGGGATCCGCCAGGTACCCGAGATGCTCACGGCCCAGCGCGAGCAGCGCTGGGAGCACGACGCCTACGGCGCGTGGCGCACGCTCCGCCCCGAAGGTCGCCTGGGCTCGGTCATCGATACCAACGTCTTGGTGTGGGGCTTTGGCGCCATCGGGCAGCAGATCGCCCGCAACTTCACCGCCATGCACGCCCATGTGAAGGGCGTGGCCAACAGCGCAGGGGAGCGCGCCGGCTTCCAGGTGTTCACCGACGCCGACCTGCCGACGCTCCTGCCCGAGACCGACATCCTCATCATGGTGCTGCCGAGTTCGGCCGACACCCGTCACGCCTTGTCTGCCGAGCGGATCGCCTTGCTGCCCAACCATGCGTGGGTCGTCAACGTTGGCCGCGGCGTCACCGTCGATCAGGACGCCCTCGTCGCCGCGCTGAACGCGGGCGAACTCGGTGGTGCGGCGCTCGATGTGACCGATCCCGAGCCCTACCCGGTGGACGGGCCGCTGTGGAGCACGCCCAACACCATCGTGTTCCCGCACGTGGCCGGCGGTGTGGCCTACGGCTCCAACGAACTGTTCAACGACAACCTCGCTCGCCTGCGCGCAGGCGAGACGCTGCGCAACGTCGTGGCCCGCTAGCCGCCATTACGCTGGCGCTATGGCATGGGGGGAACGCGTCCGGGAGTGGGTGGACCGGCTTCACCCGGCGGGGCTGCTGTACTCGACGTACGAGCAGCGGCTCTTCGCCGAACTTGATCGCTCCCGGCTCCCGGGACACGTCGCCGTCCTCGCGGACGGGAATCGTCGCTGGGCGCGGCTGAACGCGCCCGGCGGCCCTCTCGTGGCCGGGTATCAGGCGGGCGCCGACAAGCTGAAGTCGTTCGTCGGCTGGTGCGACGAGGTCGGCATCCAGGTGGTCACGCTGTGGGTGCTGTCCACCGAGAACCTGACCAGGAACCCCAGCGATGTGGGCCCCCTGCTGGGCGTCATCGAGAAGCTGTTCGTGGACTTGGCCTCCACCGGGCGGTGGCGTGTCAAATGTGTGGGGGACGCCTCGCTGCTTCCCCCCGACATCGCGCGTTCCCTCGAGCGCGCGGAGGCGGCCAGCGCGAACAACCCCGGCATGCAGGTCAACGTGGCGATCGCCTATGGCGGTCGTTACGAACTGCGTGACGCCGTCCGCAAGCTCCTGCGCACCGAGGCCGAAAAAGGCACCGATCTGGCCGAACTGGCCGACACGTTGGAGATCGACGACATCTCCGAGCACGTCTACACCGCAGGCCAGCCCGACCCCGACCTCATCATCCGCACCTCCGGCGAGCAGCGCCTGTCGGGCTTCATGATGTGGCAGTCGGCGCACAGCGAGTTCTATTTCTGCGAGGCGCTGTGGCCCGACTTCCGCCGCGTCGACTTCCTGCGGGCACTGCGCAGCTACACCAGCCGCGAGCGCCGCTACGGACGCTGAGAGGCCCCGGGGGCGGGGCCGCGCCTACCTACAGGCGAGCCAGCAACACCTCAGCGATCACGGGTTTGATGTCCTCGGCGATCGGCAAGGCCGCCAGTCCCGCGACCCGGCGCGCCGGATCCGGGTTCTGGCTCAGGAACGCCCAGAGCGCATGCTTGTCGGGGTAGCCCACCTGCAATTGCGTGATCAGTGCGAACAGGCGTGCGTCCGCATCCGGGACGAACGGCGCCGGCGGCGCCGCCAACCGCACCGTGGTGCCGACAGCCGGATCCACGGCGCCCACCTCGACGCGGAGCGTCCCGGTGGCTGCGTCGTAGCTGCCCGGGTGGGAGGCGGCCTCCACGGGGGCCACCCCGACCAGTTCCAGCGTCCAGGAACGGCCCTGCGGTAGCACGGCGGCGTCCCCCTCGACGGGGGCGATGGTGAAGGTGCCCGACGCCTGATCCCAGGCCAAAGGCGTCCGCGCGCAGACCGGGGCGGCGGCGTCGTCGTCCTCGTACAAGGTGAAGGCGCCGTCGGCGCCCGCGAACACGCGAACCGTCAGCGCGGACGGGTTGGTGGTGCTGAGGTCCTCCCCGCCCACCAGCGGGACGATCGCGCCCACCCTGGCCAGGACGGGGTACCGCTCCAGCGTCCGGTGCAGCGTCACGAAACGGCCCCCCGAGTAGGGGGTGCCGTCGAAGAAGTCGACCCAGGTGCCCTCGGGAAGCCAGGCGGTGGTGGCGGCCCGCAGCGTGCGCCGATCCCGCGCAGTCGTGACGGGCGCGACGAGGAGTTCAGTGCCGAACAGGAACGTGTTGAGTGAGGAGAACGCCGTCTCCTCACGCGGATCGGCGTGATACAGCGGACGCACCAGCGGCGTCCCCGTCCGGTGAGCCACCTCGTTCATCGTGTAGAGGTACGGCACCAGGCGGTGACGCAGTCGCAGCGCCTCCGTCATGACCGTGCGCGCCTCGACGCCGAACATCCACGGCTCCTTGCCCATGAACGGGCTCGCCGTCGAATGCAGGCGGTTGATGGGGGAGAAGGTGCCCAACTGGAACCAGCGGGCCACCATTTCATCGTCGCGGGTGCCGAACATGTGGCCGCCGATGTCGTGGCTCCACCAGCCGTACCCGATGTTGGACGCCGTCGCGGTGAAGTACGGCTGGAAGTCGAGCGAGGCCCATGAGGTGACGGTGTCGCCGGAAAAGCCGACGGGGTAGCGGTGCGAGCCGGGGCCCGCGTAGCGGCTGAACGTGAGGGGACGCTTGCCTTCGCGCGCCGAATCGAAGTAGTGGGCATGGTTGAGCAGCCACAGCGGATCCAGGCCCGGCAGGGCCGAGGCCGTGCCCTGCTGCCAGTCCAGCCACCAGAAGTCGACCCCGGCGTCCTCCATCGGGTGCAAGACGGTGTCGAAGTAGGCCGCCATGAACTCGGGATCGGCGACCGCGAACTCGATCACCTCTCCGCTTTCCGGGTCGCGTCCCAGGCGGCGCGCCAACGCCGGGTAGGCGTCCTCGAAGGAACGCACGCCGTCAGCGGGATGCAGGTTGAGCGAGACCTTGAGCCCACGCTCGTGCAGGCCATCAAGGAAGGCGTCCGGATCCGGGAACAGGTCGGTATTCCACGAGAAGCCCGTCCAGCCCGAACCGTGCCCGTTCGCCAGTTCGACCCAGTGCCAGTCCATGTCGATGACGGCTACCGAGAAGGGCATCCCCTCGGCGGAGAAACGGTCCATCAACCCGGTGTATTCGGACGCCGAGTAGGGGTGGTAACGGCTCCACCAGTTGCCAAGCGCCCAGCGAGGCAGCAGGGGCTGCGGGCCGGTGATGGCATAGAAGTCGCGGACGGCGCCTGCGCTGTCGTGCCCGTGGCCGAAGAAGTACAAATCCTTGGTGCCGGTGCGGGGGGTGGGCCAGCCGTCCTCGTCCAGGGCGAGGGAGGCGGAGTCGTCCAGGGTCGCCCAGCCGAGCGCGCTCACGACGCCGGTGCCCAGGTCGATGGCCCCATCGACCTCATCGAGGGTGCGGGCGGTCCCGCCCATGTTCCCGCGCGTCGGACGCACGACCGGTTCGGGATCGCCGTAGTGCCACACGGTGTGGTGGCCTTGGGAGGAATGCTGGTGAACGGTCAGGCCCGCGGCCGAGAAGGGCAGGCCGTCGTAGTCCAGGCGCAGGGCATCGGTTTCGACGCGAACGCCCGCACCATACGGGGTCGCCGTGAACCGGGCAGCAGGCAGGTCGCGGTGCCACACCACCTGGGTGGGGCGGTCCTCGAACGATCCCGAATCCGACCACTCCAGGCGCAGCAACCGCGGCGTCAGTACCGTGACCCGCCAATGCTCGCCGGTGACGATCTGGTCGGGACGCGCGAGCGGATGTGTCAGGGGACGAAAACGCGGTGTCTGCGGCATGCGCACGACCGTATTACGCCACGTGAACATTCGGGGAACGTAGCCGTGTGTTGTGCCGGATTCGTCCCCCTTCGGGTTACCGTCGCCTCAGGACGTCTCGGGTGGGCGTCCACGAGAGGAATCCGGATGCGACTCCTTCCCCGACGGGATGCTCTCGGCTGAGATACCGCGGCCGAGAGGGACACACCGCTCGCTCGGCCCCGATTGGAAGGGACCGATGTGACCCAGCCCGCTACCAGCCTCCAGCACCAGCGCGCGGCGACCCGCGTGCGTAGCTACGTCATCGACACGTCTGTACTGCTGTCCGACCCGAACGCCCTGCTGCACTTCGCCGAGCACGAGGTCATCGTCCCCGTCGTGGTCGTGACGGAACTCGAGGCGAAACGTCACCACCCCGAACTCGGTTTCTTCGCCCGCAAGGCGCTGCGCTTCCTCGACGACGTACGCGCCAGCTACGGACGCCTCGACCAACCGGTGCCCATCAACGACGCCGGGGGTGTCTTGCACGTCGAACTCAACCACACCGACCCCGGCGTTCTGCCTGCGGGTTTCCGCCTGGGCGACAACGATGCCCGGATCCTGGCGGTGGCCGCGAACTACGCCCACGAGGGGCGCGAGGTCGTGTTGGTCAGCAAGGATCTGCCCTTGCGGATCAAAGCCGCTGCGGTAGGGCTCATGGCGCAGGAGTACCGCCACGAGCAGCCAGCGCACACGGGCTGGTCGGGCATGGCGGAGATCGAGGTGGACGCCGCCGCCCTGGAGAGCTTGTATGCCCAGGGCGTCCTTGGTGCGCCGCAGGGGCTGGAGTGCCATACCGGCGTGGTGGTGCACGCGGGAGCGTCCTCGGCGCTCACGCGGTGCCATCCGGACCAGACGTTGCGGCTGATTCCTTCCGAACGCGACGTCTTCGGCCTGCGGGGGCGCGCCGCGGAGCAGCGCGTCGGGCTCGACCTCCTCACCGATCCCGACGTCGGGATCGTGTCCCTGGGCGGGCGCGCCGGTACCGGGAAGTCAGCGCTGGCCCTGGCCGCCGGGCTGGAAGCGGTGATGGAGCGACGCCAGCACGACAAGGTGATCGTGTTCCGTCCCCTGTACGCCGTCGGCGGGCAGGAACTGGGCTTCCTGCCGGGGGCCGAGCAGGAGAAGATGGCGCCCTGGGCGCAGGCCGTCTACGACGCGCTGGGCTCGATCCTCCACAAGACGGTGATGGAGGAAGTGCTGGCACGCGACCTCATCGAGGTGCTGCCCTTGACCCACATCCGCGGACGTTCGCTGCATCGGGCGTTCGTGATCGTCGATGAGGCGCAATCGCTGGAACGCAATGTGCTGTTGACGGTGCTCTCGCGGATGGGGCAGGCCAGCAAGGTGGTGCTCACTCACGACGTGGCTCAGCGCGACAACCTGCGGGTGGGGCGCCACGACGGAGTGGCGGCCGTGGTGGAGAAGCTTCGGGGGCATCCGTTGTTCGGGCACGTCACCTTGACTCGGTCGGAGCGCTCGCCGATCGCCGCTTTGGTGACCGACATGCTGGAAGACGCGGCCTGGTGAGGTGAGGGCGGCCTAGTCGGCGGCACGCTGGGATCGAATCCGGACGACTTTTTCACATGGGAGAAAAAGTGAAAGGTGGGTTGACTTGGTGTCATCCCCACGGGTGACACCAAGGTGGTGCTGTGGTCTGCCTCGCGAGGGCGCAGAGCGGTGACCGTCGGGCGGTGAACCTTGCTACCTTGCTGGAAGAGCCCCCTCGTCACCCCAGGGTTCGGGGCGGCTCTCAGGCTCATTCCCCGCGGTGTGAACCTGGCAAGGGACACGATCGCCGAGCGAGTTACTCGCCCCCTCGGAAGGCATCTCCGGTATGGAAGATGAAGCACATTCTCACGTCCACCTCGGCGTGGGCTCACGCCGGGGTGGTCTGCGCGTGGCGAACGCCGGGTTCCGCTTCGACGGGCCGGCCTCGACTCATCATGACGCGTCCGCGCCTGCTGACGACTATCGCCTCCCGGGGGTGCCGATGCGTGCGGTCAGTGGCATGAGGCTCCCCGTCGCCGACACGGAGCGGACACGCAACCACCTCCTGCGCCGGGCCGGATTGGGTGTGGGGGCCGCCCAGCAGACCGTGATTGCGGCCCAGGGTTTGGAGAACTGGCTCGCCGACCAACTCGAGCCCGATCTGTACGACCCCAGTGCCGTCGTCATCAACCGGTGGTTCCCCTTGGCTGTGGCCGACATCCAGCAGACGCGACGGTCGGTGGAAAAGTACGCCTGGGACGGCCAGACCGAATACGCGCAGGCCACCCTCGCGCGGCAACTGTTCAGCGTCCGCCAGGTGTATGAGGTCGTCGTCGACGTCTTCAGCAACTTGCTCCACGTTCCTACCCCGTCTGACCGGGCGTGGGACACCGGCGCCGACTACGGCAACCAGGTGATCCGGGCGCACGCCCTGGGTCGCTACGCCGACATGCTTCACGCGGCGGCCCGGCATCCGGCCATGCTGCGCTCCCTGCACAACGACGAATCGCGCGGGGGCGTCGTCAACGTCGACTATGCGCGCGCTTTGCTCGAACTGCACACGGTTCGTGCCTGCACCGAGGGGGATGTTCGCGCAGCCGCGATGCTCCTGTCGGGGCGTGGCTATGACGCGTCCACGGGCCGGTTCAGCTACGGCGCGACCAACCATGCCGTCGGTCGGGTGGTCGTGCTCGGGTTCGAGTCGCTGAACTCCAGCTATCTCGATGGCCTTGAGGTGGGCGACGCCTTCATCGCGCACTTGGCCCGGCTCCCCGAGACGGCGCGCAACGTCGCCAGCCGCCTCGCGGTCCGGTTCATTTCCGACTCGCCCAGCGATGCCATCGTCGACCATCTGGCTCGGGTCTACCTGGCTCACGACACCGACATCCGCGAGGTACTGATCGAACTGTTCCGCAGTGACGAGTTCTGGCGATCCACCGCATCCAAGGTGCGGCGTCCGTTGGAAGACATCGTCGGGACAGTCAGGGCCGCCTGCGTCACGCCAGCGACCGCGTCGCGTGAGGGCGTGGCGGATCTGTACTGGACGCTGCGCAAGATGGGGCACGCCCCCCTGGGGTGGGATCAGCCAGACGGTTACCCCGATGTCGCTTCGGCGTGGCGCTCCACCGGGCATCTGGGTGCGCGCTGGAACCTGCACCGCGCCATCGTCAGCGGCTGGCGCAAGGGGCTGACGCCTTCCAGTGAGTTCTCGCAGGCCGTGATTCCTGTCGAGGGCATGACGGTGGACGCGTGGGTCACTGAGTTGGCGTGGCTGACGTTGGGCCAAGAGCCCACAGACCAGATCCGGCAGGCCGCCTATGCGTTCTTGGGCCTGGCTGGCTATGACATGGTGCCCCCTGCCTTGACGCCGCTGGCGGCGCGCATGGCCGCCATGATGTTCAACTCGCACGCCTACGTTGTGCGGTGATCGCAGGGTGACCTCGTCGTCCGCGCACATGATCCCCGGCGGGGGCTGTGGGCGTGGGCGGTCGAGGCGTGAGGCGCGGGTCTGAGAGAATCCCGGGCATGGCACGTCAGCAGCGAAACTCGACCGCGACTCACATGATCGTGGCGATGGGTGTCTTGATGGTGCCGATCGCTCTCATCGTCGCGTTCTTCACGCGCACACCCGAGCCGGTCGTCCAGCACCTCGATTACGCACCGGTCGCGCGCCTGGCGGCGGGGGAGGCGACCTTCCCTGTCCTCGTGCCGGCACATTTGCCGCAGGGGTGGACCGCGACGCGTGCCCGGTGGACGCCCGAGGGTAAGCCGAACGTCAACGGCGAGCCGGCCGCGGGCAACACATGGCAGTTGGGGATGCTGTCGCCGGAGCGGTCCTACGTGGCGGTGGAGCAGCGGGACGCGTCCCAGGAGTTGTTCATCCAGCAGGTGACGCGCGGTGGCGTTGCTCAGGGGACCTCGACGATCGAGGGTGCGGTGTGGCAGCGCTACCTGTCAGAGGACGGCAGGACTCGCTCCCTCGTCCAGCGCGGGGTGGCGGCCACCATTGTGAGTGGGGATCTGGAGTATGAGGCCTTGGAGGCGTTTGCGTCGACGCTAACGGCGGCGACACCGTAGTCGCGGCCTCGAACCGTACAAAGAAAAGGAAGCCATCACGACCGCGTTGTCGTGACGGCTTCAGGGAAACGTTAACTCAGGTGAGGTGAGCTCGGGTCAGGTTCTCACTGACCTGATTCCACATCCTGATCACGCGACGCAGCATGGTGTCCCTCCTTCCTGGTAGCCGACAGGCACCAGTTTAGGTCAAGGCGACTAATAGAACGATCAAAGGTGTGGCAACTTTCCATCACAGCCGTCGGGGGTCGCGCCGTGTGTGGCGCGACCCCCGACGTTGCTGGCTGGGCTGTGGTGAGGCTTACGGCTTCACCGAGATGTGCACGTGATCGTAGTGATTCTCCGTCGCGCTGCCGCGGTCCTCCATCGCGCGCCAGCCGCGCGAGGGGTAGGCGGCGTTGTACTGCTTTTGGCGATAGATGATGTAGGAGACGTTGTAGCTGCTCGCGTTGGTGGCGAAGTAGTTGGCGATCTGCCAGCCCAGATCGATGCTGCCCTGGTGGGACCAGTTGCGGATCATCACGTCGACGGCCCGGCCGTTGGGGTGGTCGGAGGACCAGTTGGAGGAGGCCCGCCAGCCGTAGATCGTCCGGATCTGCGGGTAGCTGGCGACGACCCGGTTGAAGACCGCCTTGGCGTTGCTGGTGAGCTGTGAGATGCCTGAGGTGGTCAACCCCGACGGGATCGTGACCGACCCGCCATCGACCAGGGACGCCGACCCGCCGCCCGCGCTCGTGTAGGCCTGGAAGACCCACCGTGCAGCGCCTTGGTAGATGACCTGGAGGCGGTCCCCGCTGGTGACGCCGGTCGTCTGCAGGGTCGTCCCGCGATAAACGGTCGCCACGACGTTGCCGTTGGCAGCCGAGGTGGAGCGGATGTACAGCGAGCCCACGGTGACCGTTACCGATCCGCTGGCCTGGGGGGCGCTCGGTGCTGCCGGGCCGCTACTCCCCACGGCCGTGGTGTAGCGGGTAGCGATCCAGCGGTTGGCGCCCTTGTACACGATCTCGGTGTAGTCGGCGGTCGTCCTGCCGGTCGTGTCGACGACCGACTTGGCAGGCAGCAGGCCATCGGGGGCGTCGGACAGGGAGCCCCCGGTGCGGAGGTACAGGCTGGCCGTCGTCTGGACCTGTCCGGTCACGGCACTGGTCGAGGCCGAGCCGCGGGTGAGGTAGTTGCTGGAGATCCAGCGGTTGGCGCCCTGCCACACCACCTCGGTCCAGCCGCCGGACGTCTTCCCGGTGAGGGGGATGCTCGCGCCGCGGGCAGCGACGCCGACCACGCCGGAGTTCGTGCTGGGGGAGGTGCGCACGTTGACCGCGGAGCTGACGGTCGCAGAGCCCGATGCGCCAGCGGTCGAGGCGGGCCTCGACGAGGAACCGGAAGATCTGCCGGTGGCCTTGAGGTAGGTCTTGTAGACCCAGCCGGTGAGCCCCGCCGAGGTGGTGACCTTGTACCAACCGCCCTGCGACGAGGAGGAGGTCACGCTTTGGGAGGGGCTCAGGGTGCCGAGCACCCGGTAGGAACTGCCCGGGCCGGAGCGCACGTTCACCCAGGTCGTCGCACTCAGTGTTTGGGTCGCCCACGCGCCAGCGGACAGCACCACGCCGCTCGCGCCCAATACCGAAAGGGCCATGCAGGTCGCTACGACCTTGCTCTTGAGTCGTCCCGCGCGTCGCACCGTGATGTTCCTTCCCCAGGGGTCGCCAAGGAGGCGACCACGTGTGTCGGTCGTGGGCCTTGGGGAAGGTAAGACCCGTTTCAGTACAGCCTGAGGATGAGCCCCGATTCAACTCAGGTCTGAGAATTGGCGGCGTCGAGGTGGCCTCGGCTCCGTCGCTGGGCGCAGGGACCCTGGGGGCGTGAGGGGTGGTGATATCCCTAGTGGGGGCGGAGTTGTATGGGGCGAGTGGGGGAGCGGAAACAGTGTCCGGGGCTCGCGTGCTGGGAACAGTGTCCCTCGAGGGAGGGTCGAGAGTTGAGGTGTGAAGCCCGCGCCCCTGCGCCTACAGGGGGATCAGTGCAGGGAGTGGGAATCAGGCGGGCAGCACGATCCAGGAGCGCTGCGCGTCGGCCACCCAGGCCTCCGCGGAGCCCCACGCTCCCGACGGAAGCCAGCCCGCGCGCCAGTCCTGCTCGGTGAGCGGCAGCGCGCAGGTGAGTTCGCTGAGTTGCGCGATGACCTCGCTGGACGCCGTGAGTGGCACCGTGATGATGCGTCCGGTGCGAGCGTTGGCGTCGAGGGTGTCCAGCACGGCCGCGCCCAGGGTGTGCGCCACCAGGACGAGGGGGCGATCCTCGTCGCGGGCGTGACGCAAGGCGGGGACAAGCGCAACGGGATCGTTCAGGTCGGCGTCGGCCAGGAGCACGAGGGGGTGCTCTGCGACGGCGATGCGGCCCTCGAGGGACGGCGGGCCGACGTGCCCGGGCGGAACGCTCGCGGTCAAGACCGTCCCTGCGGCGCCGGTGGGGACGCTGACCGCGTCCGATAGGCGGGCCAAGACGGCGAGGAGGTGTTCGGCGTCCGGTGCGTGGCCGTGAGTGGCCGCGTCAATCTCTGATTGAGGGGTGTAGCCCGCTGTGGCACGGGCGGTGGCGCGCCGGTCAGCCCACCAGCCGTACCAGACCACCGCGATCCCCACGACGAGGACGACGGGGATGCCCCACAGCGGAGGGATGATCATGGCGGGTCTTTCAGGGGCCCGGGTCGGGGCGGGGGGCTTCGTCAGGGGACGCCCCCTGATCGTCGGCGGGCGGCACGGTTCGCAGGCGCCGCCCCAGGAGTAGGAGAACTGCGGCGAACACGCCCAAGCCGAGAAGCCAGGCCACGACGGCGGGGTCGAAGAGCCGGACGACCGGCGAGATGAGATCGAGGGAATCCACGAGGGCGACGACGCTCACCCCGGCCATGCCGATCTGGACCCATGCTTGGGTTCCTGAGGCGCGATCCCCAGTGTCAGGACGCTTGGAGGAGCGGTAGTTGCGTACCGTGACCCAGGCATAGATCGCGACGAGCAGCATGGCCAGGTATGCGGCGAGCATGCCGCCCGGTGCGGGCAGCAAGAAGACTCCGACGCCAAGGGCGACCTCCACTATGCCGAGGACCGCCGACCAGGGAAAGCTCACGCGCGGCGCCCCCAGCGTGGTGAATCCGGTGGCGCGGCCACTGAGGAATCGGCCGATGCCGGTAGCGACGAAGTAACTCGTCACGAGGAGTGAACTGAGCAGCATCAGCGCGCTCACCAAGGCGTCCACCGCATCTCTCCTCGGATCGTTGGGGCAGGTCGTTCCCAGTCTAGGGACTCGGGGAAACGCCGCGCCGCTCGGTCTGCCGGAGACGGAAGCAGGATGCGGGGAGGCGTCAGCGTCCGTTGGGGCACTAGACTCCCCACTCGGGGCCTATAGCTCAACTGGCAGAGCAGCGGACTTTTAATCCGCGGGTTCTGGGTTCGATTCCCAGTGGGCCCACCCCTGACAGGTCAGTCGAGAAACGCGCGCGCCGATTCTGGTACCGGACGCGGACGCCCGGTCTCGTCGATGGCGACGTAGTGGAACACGGCCTCGGCGGCGAAGGCGCGGTCAGCCTCGTAGTTGTGGACGAGGTCCCGGGCCCAGACCTGGAGGGCGATCTCCATCGAGGTGCGCCCGATCTTCACCAGGTGCGCGTAAATGCAGATGGTTTGACCCACGGCTACGGGCCGGTGGAACACCACCGTGTTCACGGCGACCGTAGTGGCGCGCCCTTCGGATACTTCCCCGGCCATCAGCCCTGCTGCGATGTCCATCTGGGACATCACCCAGCCGCCGAACACGTCGCCCCACGGGTTGGTGTCGCGCGGCATGGCCAGGGTGCGCAGCACCATCATCCCGGTCGGTGAAGACGGCTGGTGTGGGCTGCGGGCCATGGTTCCTCTTTCGCTGTTCGTCCTCAGTGGGAGCACCACGATCCTAGGCCTGAGCGCGCATCGCGGCGACAGCGAAGTGCCCGCCACAAGCCGCGGACGTTCCGCGCGTCCTCTAGGTTGGCAGCGTGGACCAACCGGATGCTCCTCTCGCGCCAACTCCCGACACGCCCGTCTCGCGGCGCATGAAGCTGCGGTACGCGGGTGCGTGTGCGCGCTGCGGCACCACGATCGAGGCGGGGGTGACAGCCGACTATGTCCGTGCGACCCGCAGCGTCACCTGCGTCGAATGTCCACCTCAACGCGCAGCCCAGGAGGAAGCCGGGGTGGCGACGGCAGCGCCACGCCGGGCCGCTGAACCGGTGCTGACCTTGGAGCATGTCGACGGTGAGGCGGGCGCCTCGGCGGTGCGGGAGTTCGAGCGGCGCCATGACGCGCGACGTGAGCGCGTCATCGGCGCTCACCCCAAGGTGGGACGGTTCCTGTTGGCGGTGTTCGACGATCCCCAGTCCACGACGGCATGGTCGACGGGGGCGGCGGGGGAGCAGCGCCTCGGACAAGCGCTCAGCAAGGTCGCGGGCCCACGCCTGCGCGTCCTCAACGACCGGCGCATCCCGAAGACGCGCGCGAACATCGACCATCTCATCGTGTGCCCCACCGGGGTGTTTGTCGTGGACGCGAAGCGCTACCGCAACGCACGACCCAGCTTCAAGGTCGAGGGCGGCTTGTTCGAGAAGCGGCGCCGCGTGCTCACCGTGGGCGGGCGAGACAGGACGCCGCTGATCGAGGGCATGCACAAGCAACTCGGGCTGGTACGTGAGGCGCTGGCTGGCGACGACGTTCCCTTGCAGGGGTGCCTCTGCTTCCTCGACGCCGACTGGCCCCTGTTTCCTGACCCCTTCACGGTGGCGGACGTGGGGATCGTGTGGCTCAAACGGCTCATCACCATCTTGACCAAAACAGGTCCCCTCGATGAGGCCCGGATCGAGGACCTCCAATGGCGTCTCCACGAGGCCTTTCCGCGTCAGAACTAGGCAATGCTCGGCATCCTCGTGGAATGTCACGCATCTGCTGGCCTGGCGTCGCCGGCTCCGGTTGACTGGGGGGAGCATCCGGACCAGGGGAGTTCCGGCTCGGGTGAGGCTGGCGATGATTGACGCAATGAGAGAGAGCGACCCGATGCGCGCATGGAACGACGAGGTGGACGGCCTCGCCTACGGCGGCGACTACAACCCCGAGCAGTGGCCCCGCGAAGTGTGGGACGAAGACATCACGCTGATGCAGGAGGCCGGGGTCAACCTGGTGAGCCTGGGGATCTTCTCGTGGGCGAGCATCGAACCGCGCGAGGGGGAATTCCACTGGGAGTGGCTCGATGAGATCGTCGACAAGCTGCATGCGGGCGGCATCGGGATCTGCCTGGCCACGGCGACCGCGTCCCCGCCGCCGTGGCTCACGCGCAAGCATCCCGAGATTCTGCCTCAGCGCGAAGACGGCACCGTCTTGAACCAGGGAGCCCGGCAGTCGTATGCGATCAGTTCGCCGGTGTATCGCCGCTACGCGACCGTGATGGCCTCGCGGATGGCCCAGCGTTACGCCAGCCACCCAGCCGTGCGCCTGTGGCACATCGACAACGAGATCGGCTGCCACGTCCCGCAGGATTACTCCGACAACGCCATCCCCGCGTTCCGCGCCTGGCTGACGCAGCGCTACGGCACCATTGAGGCCCTCAACGAGGCCTGGGGAGCCGCCTTCTGGTCGCAGCGTTATGGACGCTTCGACGACGTCCTGCCACCCCGGTCGGCACCCACCTACGCCAACCCGACCCAGCAACTGGACTTCATGCGGTTCAACTCCGACGCCGGGCTGAGCTACTACTCGGCCCTGGCCGCAGCCGTCCACGCGGTCGATGCGAGCATCCCGGCGACCACCAACTTCATGTGTTCGGCCGGAAGCAAGGGCGTGGACTACTTCGCGTGGGGGCCGCACATGTCCGTCGTCTCCAATGACCACTACACGCGTGCGCACGATCCGGAGCGGCACATCGAGTTGGCGTTCTCGGCGGATCTCACGCGAGGAACCGCCCAGGGGGAGCCCTGGCTGCTCATGGAGCACTCCAGCTCGGCGGTCAACTGGCAGCACGTCAACCGGGCCAAAGACCCCGGCGAAATGGTCCGCAACTCCCTCGCGCACGTCGCACGCGGGGCCGACGGGGCGCTGTTCTTCCAGTGGCGCGCCAGCCGGGCCGGGGCCGAGAAGTTCCACTCGGCTTTGGTGCCGCACGCCGGGACGGACTCGCTGGTGTGGCGCTCCACGGTCGAACTCGGCCGATGCCTGCGGGCCCTGGCGCCGGTCAAGGGATCGCGGTTGGTCTCCCGGGCCGCTCTTGTGTTCGACTACTCCGCCTGGTGGGGTCTGGAACTCGACAGCCACCCCAACAACACGTTGTCCTACCCCGACCTCGTCCTCGATTGGTACAAGGCCTTGTGGTACGAGGGTATTGCCGTCGACATCGTCGCGCCCGACGCCGATCTGAGCGGCTACTCCCTGGTGGTCGCGCCGAACCTGTACATCACTGCCCCGAACGCTGCAGCCCACCTGGCGGGGGTCGCTGAGCGCGGCGGAGTCCTGGCGACCACCTGGTTGTCCGGGATCGTGGACGCCGACGACCACATCATTCTGGGGGGTTACCCGGGAGCCTTCCGTGATGTTTTGGGGATCCGGGTGGAAGAGTTCCACCCGCTCCAGGCAGGCGAGAGTCATGCGGTGAGGCTGTGGGACGAACCCACCACGGCGTCCACCTGGACCGAACGCCTCGACCTGCGCGGCGCACAGGCCCACGGGGTGCTGGAGGACGGCGTCCTGACCGGGACGCCGGTCGTCACCGAGCACACGCTGGAATCCGGCGGGCACGCCTGGTACGTCGCCGCCGACCTTCCCGTGGACGCCAAGCGCGCGCTCGTCCGGGCGTGGGCGGACCAAGCGGGCATCGTGCCGGTGGTGGTGGCCCCTGAGGGGGTAGAGGCCGTGGTGCGTCACGGGGAGGGCGCGGACTTCATGTTCCTGCTCAACCACACCGCGGACTCGGTGACGCTCGAGGTGACGGGGACCGACCTGCTCAGCGGCCACGACGCGGACGGATCGCTGACGCTTCCCGCGGGCGCAGTGGCCGTGCTCCGCACGCCTGCGGACGCTCAGCCGTCGGACGAGCGCGACTGACGCCGACCCCCAGGGTGCCGGTTCCCGATCGGAGGAATCGGCACCTCACTGAGCGGCGGCAGGCTCCGCGACCCGGGCTGCAGGGTTGGCCGTCGCCTTGCGGGTGCTGCGCGCCTGCAGCCACGAGGCCACCTTGGTCAGCAGGTAGTTCAAGACGACATAGAGGACCGAGATCGCCAAGAAGGTCTGGATCAGATACCCGTAGTAGGCGGTCACGGTGCGGCCCTGCTGCATGAGTTCGGGGTAGCTGACCACGTAGCCGAGGGTGGAGTCCTTCAGCAGCGACACCAGCCCGGTCAGCAGGGCGGGCAAGACGATGCGGAACGCCTGAGGCAAGATCACCAGGCGCATGAGCGTCCGGCGGGTCATGCCCAACGATTCGGCGGCTTCCCATTGCCCGCGATCGATCGCCTTGATGCCCGCACGGAACACCTCGGCGGTCGTCGCGCTGCTCACCAGGATCATCGGGATGACCAGCATCCAAAACACCGGCAGCGCCAGCGCCGGGGTCAGGCGGGGCAGCGCGAGCAGGAACGCGTACACCACCAGCAGCAGGGGATGGCTCGGAAGAACTCGATCCATCCGGCGCACACTGCCGAAAGCCAGCGGCGCTGCGCCATACGCCCCAATGCCAGCAGTAGCCCGAGCGGATAGGCGGCCAGCGCGGCGACGCCGGTGGCCACGAACGTGTTGCGGACGCCCTCGCCGAGGAAGGCGACGATGCCGGGATTGAGCAGGAAGCCCCACCGCTCGGGGGCAAGTTGGCCGTGCGAGTCGAACTGGATCACCGCCGCCCACACCAGCGCGGCGACGACGATAGCGACGACGACCGACCAGATCACGATCATGACCTTGCCGCGGGGGCCCGGCTCGTCGAACAGGACGCGGGTGGCGTTGTCGCTCATCGGGACACCGCCTTGCCACCGGCGATACGCGAGCGACCCAGGCGTCGCTCCACGGCGCTACCCGCCCCGCCGACACCCAAGCCCAAGATCAGGTAGACCGCGCCGGAGAGCAGAAAGAGGAACACTGCTTCGGCGTAGCGAATGTTGAGTTGCTGGGTGACGTTCGTGATGTCGGAGACACCCACGGCGGCGACCAAGGAAGAGCCGATGAGGACGCCGATGAACACGTTGGCTAACGGCTGGACCATGGTGCGGAACGCCTGGGGCAGGATCACCAAGGCGAGCTGCTGCGTAAACGACATCCCCAAAGCCCGGGAGGCCTCCGACTGGCCGATCGAGATGGTGTTGATGCCGGAGCGGACCGTCTCACACACGAAGGCCGACCCCGACAAGATCAGCGACACGGCCCCGCACCAAAACAGCGGCAGCAAGACGCCGATGTCGGGCAGGCCGAAGGTGACGAGCACCAGCAGGCTGAGCAGGGGAATGTTGCGGAAGAACTCGACGTAGGCGGAGCCGACCAGGCGCAACGGAACCACGGGGCTGACCCGGAAGATCGCGGCGATCGTGCCCACGATCAGCGACCCCAAGAACCCGACGATCGTCAGGCCCACGGTCGTGGCCACCCCGCTGAGCAGGAACGCCCAGTTGTCGGTCAGGATCTCGACCATCTCACCTCCCCGCTCGGGGGCGTCCCCCTCCCGCAGGGCAGGAAGGGGACGCCGTCTCGACTAGCTGCCCTCGACCGAACCGATGGCCGGCGGGGTGGGGGCCGTCTCCAGGAAGCGCCCCACAGTGCCCTTCCACAGGTTCAGCCACACGCCCGAGTCGTAGATGGTCTGCAGGAACGCGTTGACGAACGCCTTGGCGTCCGTCGCGTCCTTGTTGAGGCCGATCCCGTACGGGTCGGTGGTGAACGGGTTGCCGACGACCTTCACCTGCGAGTTGCGCACGGCGTTGCTGAGCAGGATCGACTGATCCAGCACGTAGGCGTCGGCGCGGCCCTGAATCAGGGCGGCGATGCAGGAATCGTTGTCGGCCAGGAGCAGCTTCTGGGCGTTCTTGACGTTCGCGTCGACCGCGGTGATGCCGGTCGAGTTGGTCTGCGTCACGACCGTCTTGCCCTCCAGGTCGGCCACCGAATGGATGGTCGTGTTGTCGGACTTCACCTGGATGGAGGCGCCCGAGGAGTAGTAGGGCCCGGCGAACGTGATCTTCTCGGCGCGCTGCGGCGTGATCGAGTAGGTCGCAATGACGGTGTCGACCGTCTTGTTCTGCAGCACCGTCTCACGGGTGTCGGAGGTGACCTGGGTCAACTGCGACAGCTTCGCGACATCCTGACCGCCCGTGATGTAGCGCGACAGCAGGTCGCCAAGGCCCGCGTCGAAGCCGGTGACCCGGCCCGTCGTCGGATCCTTGAGGGAGAAGATGGCGCTCGTCTCGGCGCCACCGCGACGCAAGAACCCCTGCGCCTTGATCGCCTGAGCCCACGGGCTGGCCGCGATGACGGCGTCCGAGGCCACGGGCCCGGCGAGGATGAGGGCGTCGTAGGCCTGCGGGGTCAACGGCGCGGCGGCGGTCGGCTGACCGGGGGCCGCCGAGGTGGAGACGCTGGGCAGGCTCGTGTTGCTGGAGCAGGCGCTCAGTGCGGCGAAGGCGCCGACGCCGAGCGTCGTGGTCAGCAGCGTCCTACGGGTGAACTGGTTGGGCATGGCTCTCCTAGCGGTCAGTGGTCGAGGATCTTGGACAAGAAGTCCTTGGCACGGTCGGTTTGCGGGCGGGTGAAGAACCCCTCCGGGGTCCCCTGCTCGACGATGCGACCGGCGTCCATGAAACAGACGCGGTCGCAGGCGTGACGCGCGAACCCCATCTCGTGGGTGACGACGAGCATCGTCATCCCCGACTCGGCGAGTTCGGTCATCACGTCGAGAACTTCCTTGATCATCTCGGGATCGAGAGCCGAGGTGGGTTCGTCGAACAAGAGAACGTGGGGTTGCATGGCGAGGGCGCGCGCGATGGCGACCCGCTGCTGCTGACCACCGGAGAGTTCGGCCGGGTAACTATCGGCTTTGTCGGCCAGGCCCACGCGCGCCAGGAGGTCCCGCGCCTGCGCGGTCGCCTCCGCCTTCGGCACCTTCCGCACGTGGATCGGGCTCAAGGCGATGTTCTCCAGGACCGTGTAGTGCGGAAACAGGTTGAACGACTGGAACACCATGCCGACCTCGGCGCGCATCGCCGCCAGCGCCTTGCCCTCCTGGGGCAGAGGCCGTCCCTCGATCATGATCGTGCCCTCGGTGGCCTTCTCGATGCGGTTGATGCAGCGGCACAGCGTGGACTTGCCCGACCCGGAGGCGCCCAGCAGCGCCACCTTCTCGCCTTTGGCGATGTCGAGATCGACGTGGTCGAGCGCCCTGAAGTCCCCGAAGTACTTCGTGACACCGCGCAGTTGGACCAGCGGTGCGGTGGTCTGCGACTCCAGCATGCGCGTCAGGCTACGTGACTCTCCCCGGTATTAGAGGACGCGTCCACTATCTGCTTCTTCGCGGCCTTGGCCCATCGAGGAAACGCGCTCACGTGCGGGCTCAGCGACCGGTAGCGTGGCAGCGGATTCAGGAAGGGGCGCACCGATGCGCATCGTCACCGAGCAGATCACGTCCACCGCGACCATCACGGGCTACGTCCAAGACAGCCACCCCGACAACATCGGGTCATGCCAGCGGGCGGCCGTCGTCATCTTTCCGGGCGGGGGCTACTTCTTCTGCTCCCCGCGGGAGGCCGAGCCGGTGGCTCTGGGCTACCTGGCCGAAGGGTTCAACGCGTTCGTGGTGGATTACGCCGTGGGGGAGCACCCCGCCGAGACCGCGCGCCTCGACGGCGTCGCTGCCCTGACGTGGGTGCGGCAGCACGCCGGGGAGTTCCACACCGATCCCGCCAAGATCGCGGTGGTCGGGTTCTCAGCAGGCGGCCATCTGGCGGCCAGCCTCGGCGTCACCGCCTCGCCGCGTCCCAGCGCGGTCGTGCTGGGCTACCCCGTGACCCGCCCCACGCTGGGTCCGCTCCTGGGCAAGGACCTGCTCGACGTCGTGGAGGCCGTCGACGCCGAGACCCCGCCGAGTTTCGTGTTCACCACCCAGGGCGACGAACTGGTGCCCAGCACCGAAACACTGGAGTATTGCCTCGCCTTGGCGCGTCACGGCATCCCCTATGAGACGCACGTGCACCTGAAGGGCCCGCACGGGATGAGCCTGGCTAAGCCACTCACCGCGGCGGGTCGCGCCGACATGGTCGACGAGGCGGTGGCGTCGTGGCTGCCCGAGAGCGTCCGTTTCCTGCGGACAATCCTGGGTGACTTCCCCATCGAGGGCGCTCCCGCCGACTATCGCCGTTCTCGGGCCCTACACGACGCTGAACCTGAGGCGGACTAACACACTCGCAGGCAGATTTCTCCCGGTCCAGCAACGATGACCGGGAGAAAAACCCCTGGCCAGGCGCGCTAGCCTCGGCGCGCCGGTTCGCGCCCGCGAGGCCGCGCACGACGAGGCAAGGAGTAGGCGTGAGGATCCCGGACCACATCCGGAGGCACCTGGTCACGCTCCTGCCGGGGCGCGAGGACGTCCAAGCGCTGCCGCGCACCTGGCGCCGCGACGTGCTAGCTGGGCTCACCGTCGGGGTCGTCGCGTTGCCGCTGGCGCTCGCATTCGGCGTCTCTTCGGGCATGGGGGCGGCGGCCGGGCTCGTGACGGCGATCGTCGCGGGCATCGTGGCCGCCATCTTCGGCGGCTCCCACGTGCAGGTGTCGGGGCCCACCGGCGCCATGGCCGTCATCTTGGCGCCCATCGTCGCCGTGCACGGCCCGCACGCGGTCGTCGTCATCTCCATGCTGGCCGGGCTGATCCTGGTGGCGGCAGGCGTCCTGCGGTTGGGGCGTGTGGCGGTCTACATTCCCTGGCCGGTCATCGAGGGTTTCACTGCGGGCATCGCGGTGATCATCGCGCTGCAGCAAATCCCGTTCGCCCTCGACGTGCGCACGCCGGCCGGGCATTCCCCGCTCATCGCCGCCGGTGAAGCCATCGCCGCGGCACGGTTCCCGGAGGCGGCGATCGCCCTCGGAATGACCGTTGCGGTCATTGTCGTGATCGAAGCGCTCCGTGCCTGGAAAGCCACCCTCCCCGGTGCCCTGATCGCCGTGGTGGCAGCCACCATCGTGGCCGAGGTGAGCGGCCTGAGTATCGCCCGCATTGGCGTGCTGCCCGACTCCCTGCCGGCCCCCTCCATCCCGCTCGTCTCCTGGTCGGTGCTCCCCACCCTGGTCAGCCCGGCGCTGGCAGTAGCCGTCCTTGCCGCGATCGAATCGCTCCTCTCGGCCCGGGTGGCCGCCGGGATGGCCCCCACCGGACGCGTCCTCCCCGACCGCGAAGTGTTCGGGCAGGGGCTGGCGTCCATCGCCTCGGGCATCTTCGGCGGCATGCCCGCCACGGGGGCCATCGCGCGCACGGCTGTTGCGGTACGGGCGGGTGCCCGGACGCGGCTGGCGGCGGTGGTCCATGCGCTGCTCCTGGCCGGGGTTGTCGCGTTCGGGTCCGGGCTGGCCGGACGCATCCCGATGGCTGCTCTGGCCGGGGTCCTGCTGGCGACGACGTTGCACATGGTGGACGTGGGTCAGGTGCGGGAACTGCTGCGCATCTCGCGCGGGACGGCGATCACGTTCGCTGTCACGATCGTGTGCACCGTCGCACTCGACCTCATCACCGCCGTCGAGGTCGGGGTCGTGCTCGCCGCCTTCTTCGCGTTGCGGGCGCTCGCTGCCACCACCTCGGTCACGCGCGAGGCGCTACCGGAGCCTGCTCAGGTGGGCGACGATCACATCGCAGTGCTGCGGCTGGAAGGTTCCCTGTTCTTTGGTGCCGCCGACAAGGTGATGGAGGACATCGCGGGCTCCGAGGCGTGGGTGGTCGTCCTGCGGTTCTCCAAGCTGGAAATGCTCGATCCCACCGGCGCGCATCGCCTCACCGAACTCATCGACATGCTGGAAGCCCGCGGCGCGACCGTCATCATCAAGGGGCTGCGCGGGCGTCACGGTCGCGTGGCCGAACGGGCAGGAATGCTGGACGCCCTGCGGGACCCCGAGCACGTGTTCTCCGACCTGCCTGCCGCCGTCGCGCATGCGCGCAGCCACGTCGCGCGGCAGTTGGCCGGGGAACCTGTCCCCACTCGCTCCTGACGGGGTGGTCACCCCTGGGCGATGACCTCCAGTACGGCGCGACCGTAGGATTCCTTCTTCTTGGCGCCGATCCCGCTGATCGCGTCCAGGTCAGCCAGGCTGGCCGGACGCGCGGCAGCCAACGCCCGCAAGGTGGCATCCGCAAACACGACATAGGCCGGGACGCCCTGCTCGCGGGCTACTCGCGTCCGCCACGCCCGCAGCGCCTCGAAGAGCGCCGCGTCGCCTTCGGGTAGATCCACCGGTGCGGACGCCTTCCGCGTGCGTGCGCCCGTGCCGGTGGCCACGTCACGACGCAGCGGGACGGGCGTCTCCCCGCGCAGGACGCCCGCGCTCGCCTCGGTCACGGCGAGGGTGCCGTACTCGCCCACGGCCTGCAACAGGTCGCGGGCCAGCAATTGGCGCACCACCGAGCGCCACTCCTGGTCCGACAGGTCAGCACCGATGCCGTAGGTGCTGAGCTGATCGTGGCGCTGCGAGCGGATCCTCTCGGTGCCCGCCCCGCGCAGAATGTCGATGAGGTGCCCGGCCCCGAACGCCTGATTGCGTTCACGCTGCAAGCGCACGATCGTCGAAAGCAGCTTCTGAGCTGGGATCAGCCCATCCCACGTCGGGGGCGGCTCCAGACACGTGTCGCAGTTGCCGCACGGCTCGGAGGCCTGACCGAAGTAGGCGAGCAGGTTCTGGCGGCGGCACGTGACCGTCTCGCACAGGGCCAGCATGGCGTCCAGGTGCTGCTGCTGGCGCTGCTTGTGCGCGCGGTCGCCTTCGCCTGCATCGATGAGGCGGCGCTGCTGCACCACGTCGCTGAGACCGTACGTCATCCATGCGACGGCCGGTTCCCCGTCGCGCCCGGCGCGGCCGGTCTCCTGGTAGTACCCCTCAACGGACTTGGGTAGATCGATGTGGGCGACGAAGCGCACGTCAGGTTTGTCGATGCCCATCCCGAAGGCGATCGTGGCGACCATGACCACCCCGTCCTCGCGCAGGAACCGGGCTTGATGCTCGGCGCGCATCGAGGCGGGCAGCCCCGCGTGATAGGGGAGCGCGTCGATGCCCTTGCTCCGCAGGAACGTGGCGGTCTGCTCGACCTGCTTGCGGCTGAGGGCATACACGATGCCCGCCACGCCCTCAGGTTGGGCGGTGATGAAGTCGACGAGTTGGCGGCGCGGATCGGCCTTGACGACGATGCGATAGGTGATGTTGGGGCGGTCGAAGCTTGCTACGAAGTGGCGCGCGTCGGAGAGGTGAAGCCGCTGGGTGATCTCCCGGTGGGTCTCCTCGGTGGCGGTGGCGGTCAACGCCACCCGCGGGACGCCCGTGAAGGCCTCGGCGAGATCGCCCAACGCGAGATAGTCGGGCCGGAAATCGTGGCCCCAGTGCGAGACGCAGTGCGCCTCGTCGATGGCGATGACCGACAGCGTTCCCCGGGCCAGCAGGGAGCGGGTGCCTTGCCCTGAGAGGCGCTCGGGGGCCACATACAGCAGATCAAGTTCGCCGCCCAGGTAGGCCCGTTCGACCGCCGCGCGCTCGGAAGCATCCTGCGTCGAGTTCAGGTAGGCAGCCTGGACGCCGTTGGCGCGTAACGCGTCCACCTGGTCGTGCATGAGGGCGATCAGCGGGGAGACCACCAGCCCGGTGCCTTCGCGGACCAGAGCCGGTATCTGGTAGCAGACGCTCTTGCCGCCGCCGGTCGGCATCAAGACGATGGCGTCACCGCCAGCGATGACCTGATCCACCACGGCGGCCTGATCGCCCCGGAAAGCATCAAACCCGTAGACCGACCGCAACGCGTCGAGGGCGGTGCGGAACTGGGGGGCGCGGGCCGCGCGCGCGCATCCGCCCGCCCGAATCGGCTGGGGGGACACGGGGGCGGCGTCCTCGTAGGGATCGTCAGGCGGTTCGTCCCAGGGATCCTCGGGGGGCTCCGCCTGCGGATCGAACCAGGCGGCGTCCGCGTGCGACACGCCACGGGGTGGCCGAGGGGCGGAGGCGTCGGAGCGGGGCACGACGGCGAGTCTAACGCCGCACTCCGACACCTCCCGCGGTGGTCAGGGACGCAAGAGCACCTTGGTGGCGCGGCGCTCATCCATCGCCTGATACCCCTCGGCGGCCCGCTCCAGGGGGAGCGTCAGGTCGAACACGACGCCCGGGTCGATCTCGCGATCCCAGATCAACGAGATGAGTTCCGGGAGGAACTGCCGCACGGGGGCTGGGCCGCCCATGAGGTGAACCTCGGCAGGGAACAGGACCCGGCCCGGGATCGACACCCCATGGCTGACGCCCACGAAACCGACATGGCCACCCGGACGTGTGCTGGCGATGGCCTGCAGCATCGATTCCTGGGTGCCGACCGCCTCGATCGTGCTGTGCGCACCGAGGCCGTCGGTGAGTTCCTTGATCTTCGCGACGCCCTCCTCGCCCCGCTCCTCGACGATGTCGGTGGCGCCGAACCGGCGCGCCAACGCCTGGCGGTCCGCATGGCGCGACATCGCGATGATGCGCGCGGCACCCAGGTGCTTGGCGGCCAAGATGCCGAGGAGCCCGACCGCCCCGTCCCCGACGACCACCACGGTCTTGCCGGGGCCAGCTTCGGCCGCCACGGCGGCGAACCAGCCCGTCCCCAAGACGTCCGAGGCAGCCAGGAGGGACGGGATGATCTCCTCATCGGGGTACCCCGGGGTCGCCACGAGCGTGCCGTCGGCCAGCGGGATGCGGACGCGCTCCGCCTGCGTCCCCAGGGGGCCCATCGGCACGGCGTGGACGCAACGCGACTGGTAACCGGCGACGCAGATCGGGCACGTGTTGTCGGAGGCGAAGAACGATCCGACGACGAAGTCGCCGACCTTGATGTGGGTGACGTCCTCGCCGACCTGCTCGACCACCCCGACGTACTCGTGACCCATCGGCTGATCGTGGACGCGATCCTCGCCGCGATAGGGCCACAGGTCCGATCCGCAAATGCAGGTCGCGACGGTGCGGATGATCGCATCGGTGGGCTCTTCGATCACGGGATCGGGGCGATCCTCGACCCGCACATCGCGGGGTGCGTGCATGATGACGCCGCGCATGAACAACTCCTTCGGCTGGACTTCACCACTATTGTGGCGCGCCCCCCGAACTCCTCGGCGGGCCGCACGCGGGGACCAGGGTTCGTGAGGCGCCCGCCGAATAAGGTAGGAGGGCATCGACCCTGGTGATCGCCGAGATTTTCCCGCAGGAACCCGACGATCCCGGGGTGTGCCCGGCGGCTGCCCTGTCCGTCGGACTCAGAAAGGACCAGGTGACCCCCATGGACACGACCCCTCACACGGACGCGACGCCCGCCCCTCCCCAGCCCCTTCCCGCAACCTCCGACGCACCGCGTGTGGGGCAAGGGTGGACGGTCATCGACCGGATCGGCATCCCCCAGGTGCGCGAGGGTGCGCAACCCGGAAAGCCGGACGTTCGCGTCCTGGGACGCGGCGACGGCGTCACGGTCGTGGCGCTGACCTTCCGGGCCGGTGACGTGATGGACGACCACCGGGCAGCATCCCCGATCCTCGTGATCGCCGAGTCCGGGGTGATCGACTTCGGCGTCGACGGCCAGACCCTGACGCTCACGCCCGGGCAGGCCATCAACGTTGCCGCCCGCGTCCCCCATCGACTCGAGGCGACCGGGGATGCGGTCGCGACGTTGCTGGTTCTCACGGGGGGTCCGGCGACGCAGACGACGCCCGAACCGGTGAGTTTCGTGGGCCGCCTGCCCTGGGTGCTTCCCGAGCGCGCATGAAAACAGTGCTCGTACGCGGCAACGCGCTGCCGCGCGCGAGCACCTCGGCTAGGGTGGCGCGCGATGGGGGCACAACGTACCGGGCGGAACCTGGCCTGCCTCGTCGGCGTGCTGTTCGCCGCGGCAGGCTGTTCTGTTCTGCCTGCCCCCGTGGTCGTGGGCCCCGCGGCGGTGTCCACCGCTGAAGCCCCCGGTTCCTCCGCTTTGAGTTCAGCCGTCTCGGAGCAGTGGGCGACCGGGCTGGGGCTGGACGGAGTGCACGTCCCGGCCGACCTCGAACCCGACTGGATCGAGGTCGCTTCCCACGGCAACGGGTTCGCCTACATCAACGTCTCGGAGGGGAATCGTCGGCTGAACGCGTCCTTCGCGGACCAGGCTGCCGAGGCGCGAGCCGCCGGGTTGCTCGTCGGCGGCTGGCATGTGGCGCGTCCCGACCAGTCCTCCGGGAAGACGCAGGGCCGCCTGTTCGCGTCCTCGGGCGGCGGCTGGAAGCCGGATGGGCGCACGTTGCCTGGCATCGTCGAGTTCGGCGGGGGCGAGGCGCGCGACTGTTCGGGGCTCGAACCGGCCGCGATGATCACCTGGGTGAGCGAGTTCGCCGCGGAGTACCGGCGCTTCAGCGGGCGCGTGCCCGTGCTGGCGACCAGCGCGTCCTGGTGGGCCACGTGTGTGGGCTCCGACGAGCGGTTGTCCGACTTGAACCTCGCGTTGCGTGCCGAACCGGGAGAACCCGCAGAGTCGCCCACCGTCCCGGCGTTGCCGACCGGGTGGACGCAACCCACGTTGTGGCTGCAGGAAAAGGCCGACGGGGCATGCGGCGTCACGTTCTTCGGCACGACCGAGGATCTGGACCGCTGGGCCGTCAGCGCGCAGCGCTAGTCCGGCACTGGGGTAGAGTCAACCCGAACACAGACGTGCTCCGGGGTCGGTGTAATTCCGAACCGGCGGTGACAGTCCGCGACCCGATCGCCTCGGCGGTCGGTTGATCTGGTGAAACTCCAGGACCGACGGTGAAAGTCCGGAGGGGAGGCAGCACGCACTGGTGGCGTGCCGTCCTGGCCCGCCACCTGTTGCTGCGTCCCGTGCCCCGCTCGTAAAGGGAGGCAAGGGTGCAGCGCATCCGTCACCGTCGCTTAAGCCCCGCCGCGCGCTCGCTTGCGCCGTGGCTTTTCCTGGTGTGCCTGCTGGCGGGCTGGTCGTTGACGGTGACGCTGGCGCGTCCCCCCGCCTACTTCTTGCCTTCACCGTCTGCGGTGGCGATCAAGCTAGGTGCCTTGCTGACCAAGCCGTCCTTTTGGCCCGCGTTCGGTGTGACGTTCGCCGAGGCGCTGGGCGGGTGCCTGCTGGGGTTCGCGGTGGCGCTGCCGTTGGCGGTGCTGATTCACCGCGTCGGGATCCTGCGGGCTGCGATCTCGCCGTTCCTGGGTGCCACGCAGGCCATCCCGGCGATCGCCGTCGCCCCGCTGCTGGCCATCTGGGTCGGGTACGGCATCGGCCCCATCGCCTTGCTCTGCGCGCTCATGGTGTTCTTCCCCATCCTGGTGGCCTCGGTGTTGGGCCTGAGGCTCGTCGACCCGCTCGTCGTGGACGCCGCCTTGATGGACGGCGCTGGCTCCTTCTCGCTGTTGGTGTCCATCGAGTTGCCCCTCGCCCTGCCGTCGATCCTCGCCGGGCTCCGCAACGGGTTCGCCTTGTCGGTGACGGGCGCCGTCGTGGGGGAGATGGTCATGGGCGGGCAGGGTCTGGGGCAGTTGCTCACCCTCCAGCGCGACTCCGTCGACACGGCGGGCATGTTCGGCACCATCCTCGTGCTGTGCGCCATGGCGTCAGCGCTGTACGGGGTCATCTCGGTCATCGAGCGACGTTCCGCCACCGTCGCCGACCTCACGGGGGAGGCCCCGTGAGCCTCATGGTCAGCCACCTGAAGAAAGGTCACATTATGCGTCGATTCCTCGCGATGATCGGGATGATCGGTCTCCTGCTGGGATTGTCCCTTAGCGGCTGCGCCCGCGCCCCGCAGAGCCCGTCGGGCGGCTCGGGGCGTGTCACGCTGGGCATGAGCTACATTCCGGACATCCAGTTCGCCCCGTTCTATGTCGCCGAGTCGAACGGGCTGTTCACCCAAGCCGGGGTCGACGCCCACCTGCGCCATCACGGCTCGAACGAGGGCCTGTTCACGGCCCTGCTCGCTGGCGAGGAGGACTACGTCCTGGCGGGTGGCGACGAGGTCGTCCAGGCCCGCTCGGAGGGCATGGATGTGGTGGCCATCGGCCAGTACTACCGCACCTACCCGATCACGATCATCGTGCCGGAGAACTCCGACATCCACTCCGCAGCCGACCTGGCCGGGCGCAGCATCGGCGTCCCAGGACGCTTCGGGGAGAGTTGGTTCGGCCTGCTGGTCGCTTTGTCTCAGGCCGGATTGTCGCAGTCGGATGTGTCGATCGTGGAGATCGGCTACACGCAACGCGCAGCCCTCACCACGGGGCGCGTAGAAGCGATCATTGGGTTCTCCAACAACGATCAGGTGCAGTTCGCTGCGGCGGGCATCCCCACCCGGACCGTTCCGCTCACCGCCAGTGGCACGGTGCCGCTGCAAAGCACGGTCCTGGTGACGACGTCCCAGCGTCTGGCGACGCATCAAGACGAAGCCAAGCGCGTGGTCGCGGGCATGACCGAAGGCATCCGTGCCACCATCGCAGCCCCCGCATCGGCCGTCACCGCGGCCCAGAAGTTCATCCCCACGCTGGCCGATCAAGGCGGCGAATCCGCCGCTTCTGCCACGTTGAAGGCGACTATTCCCCTGTGGACGCACCCGGACGGTACGGTGAGCGCAGACATGGACGAAGAGGCGTGGGTGGCCATGTGCTCCTTCATGCTCCAGCAGGGGATCATCACCTCGGCCGTCGAGGCCAAGGATGCGATGAATAACACCGCTACGACGCCCTAGGTGCATGCGGAGGGAAGGAGTTGAGTGGGCGAGAAAGTGACCGTCCCGGACTGGGACGACTACTTTTTGGGCATCGCCAACGCCGTCTCTCGGCGAGCCCAGTGCACGCGGCGGCGCGTGGGAGCCGTGCTCGTCCTTGATCGGCGCATCATCGCGACGGGGTACAACGGCGCAGCCTCAGGCCAGCCCAGTTGCCTGGAGGGCGCCTGCCCGCGCGGAGCGCTCGACTACGACCAAGTCCCGGGGCTGGGGGACTACGACCGCCCCGGGACGCCCGGATTCTGCATTGCGATCCATGCCGAGGTGAACGCGTTGCTGTTTGCGACCCGGGACACGTCGGGGGCCAGCGCCTACATCACCGATCAGCCCTGTCCGGGATGCCGGAAAGCGCTCGCCGCGGCGGGAATCGTCCGTGCCGTGTGGCCAGCGGGAGTGCTGGATGCCGAAGGTCTGCTCGACTGGACCGTGAGCTGACGCCCCGATGACCAGGCTCGCCGCCGATCCAACCCCCGCAAAGCAGCCCGTACCTGCACGCCCGCGCCGGGGGTCGGGTTTGGCGCAGGCAGGATTCCTGGGGTGGACCGACCGGGTCGGCGCGCTGATCACGATGGCGACCAGCCTGGGGGCGATGGCGTTCGCCGCGGGGCAGTTGGGCCAGCTCAACGTCATGTGGCTGTCGATCATCGGTGGGGCCCTGGCCGGGACCAGCGCGCTCATGCCGATCTATGCCTGGGGCCAGCGTGGGGTGAAGGTTCCGGCCATGCTCTTCGCCCTCGCCGTCACCGCAGGGTTGATCACCTGGCCGTTCGCCTGGCAGGGCGGCCCCACCACCGAGGCCCCCTGGTTTTGGCCGTGCATCGGCGCTGCCGCCGTGGTGCTGTGCATCGGGTGGAACACAGCCGTCGCGATCGTGGCGAGCACCCTGATGTCGCTCGCGTTCATCGCCGTCCGGGTCTCCCCCAGTGGGGGAGAAGTCGCGGCCATGGTGGCGGTGCAGGACGCGCTCCTGGTCGGCGTCCAGCCCCTGCTGACCGTGTTGCTGTTCGCGCACATGCGGCGCCAGGCAGCGCTGGTCGACGCGCGTGTGAACGAGGCCCGCAGGCTCGAATCTGAGGCGGCCATCCAGACCACGCTGGAAGCGCAGCGCAGCCAGTTGGACGCCGTCATCCACGACCACGTCATGACCACGCTGGTGGGGGCCGCGCGCAGTGCGGGCTCTCACGATCCCCATGTGACGGAACTGGCCAACCACGCCATCGCGCGCCTCCAGGCTCACGTCGTCGGTGATGACGGCGCGGTGTCCTTCGCCCCGATCCACGTCGAGCAGCTCATCGGCGAGGCGGCCCTGGCGACGAGTCCGCTGGTGCGCGTCTCGGGGACGGTGGAATCGGGCGCGAGCGCGATCCCTGCCGAAGCGGTCCGTGCCCTCGCCCAGGCCACCCGTGAGGCCGTCCTCAACGGCGATAAGCATGCGCGCGCGAACGTGATCGCGGTCACCACCACCATCGGCATGACCGAGGGGCGAGTGATGGTCAGAGTGGAGATCGTGGACGATGGGGTCGGTTTCGACACCGCGAAAGTGCCCGAGCGACGCCTGGGGATCCGGCTGTCCCTGCGCGAGCGCATGCGCACCTCGGGCGGTGACGCGACGATCACCAGCGAGCCCGGAGTCGGCACGGCGGTCGTGCTGGAGTGGATCGCCGACGAAGCCGACGACGCCGACGCGCTTGGGGGAACCCTTCCGCCCATCCTGGCGGCCATCACCTTGGGGCCCATGGGGTGGGTCCTTGGCTTCAGTGTTCTCGTGAGTTCGGTCGGCGGCCTGCTGGCGTCGTTCCCGGCCGCTCCCGTGCCCACCGCTATCGCTGCTGGGTGCCTGCTTGTTTCTGCATGGGTGGCGCTCCTGCGCTTCGGGCAGCCGTTCACGAGGGCGCGCACCGTCGTGGTGGTGGGGCTGGGGTTGGGGGCCACCGTCTGCGGGTTGCTGACCTCGTCCGCGCCGTGGTCGATCCACCAAGCGTGGCTCGCCGGGGGCATCTCGGTGATCGCCGTCCTGCTCCTGGTCGGTGGCCAGCGATTCGCCGCGTGGCTGCTCGCGCTCACGGGGGCAGTGTTGCTGGTCGCTTCGGCGATCCTGGCGGCCGTCCCGATCTGGCCCGAACTCGTCATCGCAGCCGAGCCCAGCGCCTGGCTCCTCGTCGCCGAGATGCTGCTGGGATGGATGGTGCACGTTCAAGGAGACCTGGACGCCGCCCGTCGCCAAAGCGAGAGCGCGGCCGCGGCGACCGCCGAAGCGTTCGCGGCGTTGGTGTTGCGTGAAGTGTGGCTGGCGGACATGCGCGATGAGTTCGGAGGAATGCTGGAGAAACTGCGCGATCCGAGCTATCCGATCACGCAGGAGGATCGTGAGGAATGCCTTGCCTTGGAAGGGCGCCTGCGCGACGGCATTAAATCAAGCAACCTGTCGGCCCCCGCGTTGTCGGCGGCGGTCATGGCGGCACGGCTTCGCGGCATCGATGTGACGCTCATCGACAATCGTGGTTCGTCGCTGGGAGAAGCGGTGCGCCGAGCCGCTGTCCGGCATCTGGTGGACATGGTCACCAACGCCACATCGGGCCGTATCGTGGCCCGTACGGCGCCAGAGGGATACGACGAAGCCGTCACTATTGTGCAAGCGGACGCAAACGGCTCTACGCTGACAAAGGTCCTCAACGACGGAACGATTGTGGTGAGCCAGACATGAGTTATGCCCCCGAGATTGTGGTGGCGATCATCGACGACCATGAGGCCATTCGCGTGGGCATGTCAGCCGCGCTGCGGGCCAGTGGGCGCTTTGTCGGGGTGCGCGAGGGGGCTGCCACCGTCGGCGAGTTCCTGGCGTGCGGATCTTCCTCGACCGAGCCCCACATTGCCGATGTCGTGCTGCTGGATCTGAACTTGGGTGACGAGTCCGACCCGAAGGAGAACGCGGAGGCGCTCCGGGCCGAGGGGTACCGCGTCTTGGTCTATTCGATCGCCGACAACGTCCGCTTGCTGCGGCGCGCGTTGGCCGGCGGCGCGGACGGGGTGTGCCGTAAAGCCGATCCCATCGCGGACACGGTGGAGGCCATCGTCGCCGTCGCCCATGGCCGCCAGGTCATCAGCCAGGAGATCTTGGCCGCGATCGAGGGCGATGCGGGCTATGTGGCTGCCGCGCTGGGGCCGCGGGAACGCGAAGTGCTCAGCTTGTACGCCGCGGGGCTGGAGATCCCGCAGATCGGGCGGACCCTCTACATCACCGAAAACTCCGTCAAGGAGTACCTCAAGCGCATTCGCGCCAAGTACACCCAGGTCGACCGCCCTGCGGCGTCCAAGCTGGACCTGTTCCGGCGAGCGGTCGAGGACGGCATCGTCCCCCCGGTCGAGCCGCGCGTCTGATCCGGCAGGAGTTCACAGGCGCCGCAGGAAGTCCGGATCGTCGTCGGGAGCGATCGGACGCCGGGGCGCACCACCGCTTCCGCGTCGCGGGGGACGCCCCACGACGAGCCAGCCCAGCGCTCCGATCCCGGGCAGGAGCACGATCGCTACGATCCACAGCCAGCGCGGCATCAGCCGGACGCGATCTCCGTCGGCTTGGATCGCCTCAATCAGGGCGTAGAGGATCACGGCGATCACAGCGATCACGAGAAGGACGCGGGGCATAGGGCCAATCTACCCAGGCCGCGTGGAAGGATGGGGGCGTCGCGCGCGGTGATCCGAACCGGCTCGGCACGTGAGGGGAGTGTTGGTGGCGAGCACGGCCGAGTGGATCGAGGGGGCGCGGTTGCGCACCCTTCCGGCAGCGATAGCCCCGGTGTTGGCGGGCACGGCCGTTGCGGTCGCTGAGGGCACCCCGCATCCCCTCCGAGCGGGTTTGGCGCTGGTGGTCGCGCTTGCCTTGCAGGTCGGGGTCAATTTCGCCAACGACTACTCCGACGGCGTGCGGGGAACAGACGACGACCGTGTGGGTCCGATGCGACTCGTGGGTTCACGAGCCGCGACCCCGGGCGCCGTGAAGGGTGCAGCGTTCGGGTCCTTCGGTGTTGCCGGTGTTGCCGGACTCGTCCTCGTGGTGCTGACGGCCCAATGGTGGCTGCTCGCCGTGGGGATCGCCTGTGTGGTGGCGGCCTGGTATTACACGGGCGGGCGTCGCCCCTACGGCTATGCCGGCTTGGGTGAAGCGTTTGTGTTCGTGTTCTTCGGGCTGGTCGCCACCGTCGGGACAACGTACGTCCAGACGCTGACCGGTCCGCCTGCAGCGTGGGCGGCCGGTGTCTTCACCGGTTCTTTAGCCTCCGCTGTGCTGGTGACCAACAACCTTCGTGATCGCGCTGGCGATGAGCGTGCCGGGAAACGGACCCTCGCGGTGCGCTTGGGCGAGCGGGGCACCCGGGGGCTGTACGTGGGCCTGACGGTGCTGGGTGCGCTCGGCGTCATCGCGTGCGCGGCGTGGACCACCGGATGGATGCTGGTGGGCTTGGTGGGCTTCGGGTTTCTCGTGCGTCCGGTGGTTGCGGTGCTCCAAGGGGCGCAGGGACGCGCGTTGATCCCGATCCTGAAGGCCACCGGGATCGCGGAGTTGGCGTGCGCGATCCTCATGCTCGTCGGGGCGGTGGTGAGCGCATGAAACGAACGATGCTGGTCGGCCCCATGGTGTGGGTCACGGCGGCCTTGTGTGTGGTGTGGATCGGTGTCGGCGCAGCCAGTTTCCTCCTGTTGCGCCCTCCCTCGGGAATGGTCCTGGCGGGGGTCTGCCTGGCGGGAACCTCCGGGACGGCCTGGCTGGCGCTCAGCATGGTCGTCCGGCACGGCCCATTCAGCGTCCATCTGCCCGGTCACGGCGAGGTGCCGTGGAGCGATATCGCCTCGATTGAGTTGCAGCCAGGCCTGTTGAGTGTTCCCACGGTGAGCGTGCGTCAGGGGCGCGCCCTCAGCGAGGTCGAACTCGGTGGCCTTGCCTGGTTCGGGCGCCGGACATCGCAGCGCCTGGCTGAACGGCTCGCCGAAGCCGGGGGGCTGGGTGAGGTCGTCGTGCGAGGGCGGACAGCCGCCCCAGGGCGACGCGCGGCCGACTAGCGCAGCGTCCTACCCCTGGGTTCGCAGCCAACGACGCAGATGCCAGGTGGCCCGGACATCGTCCTCGTTGTACTCCAACACCCGGACGCGCGCCTGCTCGCGGGCGATCTCATCGCGTGCGTGGACGGCATCGGCAAACCATGATTGAGAGTTAAGCCCGCCCGGATCCTCGTCGCGCCAGGCGAAACCGGCCACGGCCGAGGCGACCACCTTCAAACCGAGCCCGTTCGCGCCGAAATAGTTCTGCCGCACGACCGTGAAGAGATCCACAAAGTGTTCCGAGGCCCACTCTTGAGCCCACACCCCGAGGTCACCCAAGTGCCCGGCGAGGCGTCCCAGCCGCACCACCTCGTAGTCGGAGTAGTGGTAGACCGCCGCGTCACGACCGGTGACCAACTCAGCCAGCCACGCCATCGCCTCGCCGGCCAGCGCCTGCTCCCCGGCGGCGTCCAAGTCTTCGAAGGCGGCGAACTGACGCGCATACGATGCGCCGCTGGTGTGGTCGTCGACCCAAAAACCCCACAGATACACCCGGTCCTCGGCGGAGGTTTCGATGTCGACGTCGATCTCCAGGTCGTGCCGGGGCAGGGGGAGTGGGCCCGACGTCTCGCGTTCCAGTTCGACACCTGCCGCGAGCAGGCAGGCGCGATGGTGGGCACGGCGGATGCGGCTCTCGGCGTCGTCACGATGACTCACCCGCGGGAGGTAGGACGGCAAGAGCGTGTCGAGGTCGACGGCGGCGAGGGCCGTCACGGTGCCCAGCCCCAAAGCGCGCAACGTGGTGATCTCGTGCCCATCCAGCGGGGACTTCGTGATGCGAACGCTCACGTCATCGGGATCCAGCACGGCCGTGCAGCGAGGCAGCCATACGCACCCCCGGCATTCCGACGTGATGACGGGTAACAGCGGAGGGGGCGCCGCGGCGGACGCCGTGAGCGCACCCTCGGCCAACGCGACGCGCACAGCGAAATCGTCGTCGTAGCGCTGCAGGGTGCTGATGGGTGCGGCCTCGGCGGGGATGGTGGTCGTGTCGGGGTGCGGTGGGACGCGGGCGGCGGACAGATCCAGCCAGGTGATGAGCGGCTGGGGTGGCTGGCCGTCCCAGGCGATCTGATCCAGCCCGATGATCCCGGCGAACGGCCGCTCCGCGGCATACCCGGACGCCTCCAGGAGCCGCCAGTCGTGAGCCAACTGCAACGCGGCGGGCAGCCGGTGCCGCCACCGGAACCCTCGCCCGGGGAGGGCGAGGAGCCGCCGGGGGGCGTCCAAGGCCGTCACGCTGAGCGGCGGTGCGTCCATCGGGACCGATTCCAGCACGCGATGAAACTTGATCTGCACCGGGTGATATCCGGGGCCATCCCCCGCCTCCCGGATGAGCGCGGAGGGACGCCCGGCGCGGTGCCCCCGCTCGTCACGCGGCAGGACGGGCGCCAGGATGAGCGGTGCTCCGGCCCGCATCGCGGCGATGGTGGCGCGCTCGGCGGTGGCTGCGTCGGGGGCAGGGAGCGTCCGCAGGTCGACGGCTTCGTCGTCGGAGGCCAGCAAACGCGCGAACACCGACGCCTCGATGGCGTCGGCATCATGGAAGAACGGAGGATCCGGCAGCCGGTCTCGCGGTGGCTCGATCCCGGGTGTGAACCGGTAGACCGTCTTCAGCGGGCAGCTGCGGGCGGCGTAGGCGTCCAGGACGAAGCCCACCGGAAACCTCCTACGCCACCGCCCGGTGCAGGGCCACGATGCCACCGGACAGGTTCTTCCACTCCACGTCGCTCCAGCCCGCCTCACGCAACAGGTCAGCCAGCTTCGCCTGGTTGGGCCAGGCGAGGATCGACTCGGCCAGGTAATCGTAGGCGCGCGGGTTGGATGAGAACGGTCGGGCGAGCGCGGGCAGCGCGGCCATGATCCACTCGCGGTAGACCGCGCGGAACGGCGCCCAGGTGGGTGTGGAGAACTCCGCGATCACGATCACGCCCCCCGCAGCGGTGACGCGCCGCATCTCGGTCAACGCTGCCACGGTGTCCTCGACATTGCGCAACCCGTAGCTGATGGTGACCGCGTCGAAGGTGCCATCGGCGAAGGGGAGTTGCAGGGCATCGGCATTGACGAACGGCAGATCGGGTTGACGCTTACGCCCCTCGGCCAGCATGTTGAACGACAAATCGGCAGGGACCACCAGCGCGCCGGAATCGGCGAGGCGGCGCGAGGACGTCCCCGTGCCCGCCGCCAGGTCGAGGATCCGCTGGCCTGGACGCGGGGCAATCGCTCGCTCCAACTCCCGGCGCCATGCGCGCTGCAGCCCGCCCGTCATGAGGTCGTTCATCAGGTCGTAGCGGCCCGCCACCCCGTCAAACATCTCGGCGACATCGGCGCGCCTTTTGGCGAGCGTGGCTCGGGCATCGAACTTCTGCACCTGATGATCCTGCCAGACTTGGAGCATGGCGTCCCGCGCACCCGTCCTTGTAGCCACCTCGATCTCGAAGTCGTTTGGGCCTGTTCCCATCGTTTCGGACTTCTCTCTCAGCGTCCGGCCGGGGGAGGCAGTTGCCCTGACCGGCCGCAACGGCGCGGGCAAGTCGACCATCCTGCGGATGCTGATCGGCGCCGTGCGTCCGGATGAGGGCCGGGTGGAGTTCGACGGCCAGCGCCTCACCGAGACCAGCGCCGAGGTGCGCCGCGGGATGGCGTCAGTCATCGACGACCTGGACTTCTTCCCTGACCTGTCCGTCGTGGAGCATCTGGACCTGCTGGCCCGCGCGCACGGCGTCGCGGATCCCGAGCCGCTGGTGGACGCCGTCTTGGCTGAGGTGGAACTCGTGGCTCAGTCGGGGCAGCTTCCGGGCACGCTCAGCTCCGGCCAGCGGCGCCGTCTCGCGCTGGCGACCGCGTTCGTGCGACCGCGCCGCCTGCTGGTGCTCGATGAGCCCGAGCAGCGCCTCGACGTCGAGGGCGTCGCCTGGCTGGCGGCCCGGTTACAGGCCGAGCGCAAGGAGGGGCTGGCCGTGGTGTTCGCGTCCCACGACCCCTACCTGGTGCGCGAGGTGGCCACGCGCGAGGTGCACTTGGGCGGCGGCACGGGGGGCCCCAGCGCCGAAACCGAGGAGACGATCGCCTGATGGCCAAGAGCAGCAGGCGGCGCGCACGCCGTATCGACCAGGCGCCAGAGGTCGCTCCCGAACCGGGTCGGCCCCCCGAGCCGGTGACCGACCCGTATGAGCCCTACGTCGGACGGGAGTGGACGTTCGCTCCCGAACCTGTCGAGGGGGGACGCGCCAGCGAGGCAGCCCTGCAGGGGCTCGTGCGCCAGTGGCGGCGGGGCCGCGCGACGCGGACGCTGTGGCAGGTGCTCTCGGACGCCTACATCGCCGTCTTGAGCGTCGTGATGATCGGCGCGATGGCCACGAACGTGGTGATCGGCAGCCAGGCCAAGGCCGCGGCCTGCGATACCGCCGCCTGTCTGAATGGCCGCATGCTCGTGCCGTGGGGGATGTACTTCGCCCTGGCCGCGTTGGCCGTCTCCCTCGCCCGTCTGGTGGGCCCGGTGCTGGCCTCCTCGGCGGAGGGATTCTGGCTCCTGATGGCGCCGATCGGCCGTTCGCCGTTCCTGGCGACGCGCCTGTGGTCGGTCATCGCTATCGCGTTCGGCGCGTCTGCGATCACGATGGCGGCCATCGTCGGCGTCGCGGGCGAGCCCCCGGCCGTCGTCGCCGCCTGGACGGTCGCGGCGGCCTTCAGCGTGGCCGGGCTCGTCGCGTGGGCTGCCGTCGAGCAATCGTTTGAAAGGGTGACCGCCCTGCGGGTCGTTCAGGGTGTGCTCGCGACGTGCGCCACGGCGGTCTTCCTGCTGATGGTGGCCGTGGCAGGCGGATGGATTTCCCTGTCTCCGCCCGCTGCCCTGAGCCTGGTGCCCTACGGGTTCGCCGTCCTGGGACTCGTGCTGCTGGTGGCCTCCTCGGTGATGGCCCGGCGTCGGCTGGAGGAGTTCCGTAGTGCGCGGCTGACCAGTGGCGGCTCGCTGGTAGCTGGCCTGCAAGGGTCCATGTTCGGGCTGGATTTTGGCCTGATGCGCGACATCGTCGTGGATCGCCGGGCCATCGCTCGCGGTCATGTCCGCCCGGCGCGCGGGCGCTGGTCGGGGGTGTGGGCGCTGGTGTGGCGCGACGCCCAACGCCTGGCGCGGTTCCCGCAGCCGCTGCTGGGGGTGGCCGCTGCGGCGTTGACCCCGTACGCCTGCGAGGCCGTCGGGTTGGGCATGCTCACGCCCTGGCTGGCGGCGGTGGCGCTCATGCTGGCGCTGGTCCCCACGCTGGGCGCCTTGCGTGTGCTGTCCCGGACGAAGGGCCTGGCGCGGACGCTGCCCTTCACGACCGGCACCATCCGCACTGCGCTGTTCGTGATCCCCGGCGTCTTGGCGTTCCTGTGGGCGCTGATCGTGGCGCCCGCCTTCGCCGGTGTCGTGGGGGGCGTGGGGCGCGACGTGGCGCAGGCGTCCATGGCCGCGGTCGCGTGTGGTGCGGCCGGGTTGCTGGGGGCGGTGCGCTGGCAGACGGCCAAACCGGTCGACTTCGGGGTTCCGATGATGGCGACTGCCGCGGGCGCGCTGCCGCCCACGCTGGTGCTGAACCTCGTGCGCGGGTTCGACGTGGCGACCCTGATCGTCGCCCCGGTGCTGCTGAATGTGGATCCGATCTGGTCGTTGGCGCTGGCCGTCGTGGTGGCGCTCTTCCTCCGCTCCGGGCTGAACACCGATGAGTTGACCGAACAGGCCAAGGAACAGCGAGAACAGCTGGACGCAGAGCGCGCCAAACGAGGCAATTAGGCAAGGCTGAGGTGACGTAATTATCGGGTTCTGGCTTGGGGGTTTGCTGTGTGCCGCGTCAAATGGCGCAACCGGATTGAACTGCCTAAACTGACGCGAGGCACACCTGTTGTGGGTGTGGACGGAAGGGTGGGGATTCGATGACCGAGGAGCGCACGGCGCCGGCGGTGGTCGAGTCGGATGTAGTGGTCGTCGGTGCTGGTCCTGGCGGATCGGCGACAGCCAAGTGGTTGGCCGATCGCGGGCTCAACGTCAGCCTTCTGGAAAAGTCCACGTTCCCCCGCGACAAGGTGTGCGGCGACGGTTTGACCCCGCGCGCCACCAAGCAGCTCATCCGCCTGGGCGTCGACGTTTCTACGGAGGCGGGCTGGGTCCACAACATCGGGTTGCGGACGTACGCGGGGCGCGCCGAGCCGTTCGAGTTCCTGTGGCCGGAGTTGGCCTCCTTCCCGAACTACGGGTTGACGCGTCAGCGCGGCGACTTCGACGAGATGCTGGCACGACTGGCTGTGACGGCTGGCGCCACCTTGTACGAGGACACCAACGCATCTGAACCCATCCTTGACCCCGCCTCAGACCGGATCGTCGGCGTGCGTGCCAAGGACGGCCGCGAGTTCCGGGCCCCGATCGTCGTGGCCGCCGACGGTAACTCCAGCCGGATCGCGCTCGCCATGGGCTTGGAGAAGAACAAGCTGCGCCCCATGGGTGTCGCCGCCCGCGCTTACTTCCGGGCGCCCAGTGGCGACAGTGACTTCCTCGAGTCGTGTCTGGAACTGTGGGACGGCGAACCTGGCGCGTCCAACCTGCTGCCCGGCTACGCGTGGATGTTCCCGCTCGGCAACGGCCTGATCAACGTGGGTCTGGGCACCGTCAACAGCACTGCCACAAGCCAAAAGCTCAATGTACGCAAGCAACTGGAGACCTGGCTGCACGGCTCCACGCCGCGCCAGTGGGGTCTCACCCCCGAGAACCAGGTCGGCGGCATCGGTTCGGCGGCGCTGCCGATGAGCTTCAACCGCAAGCCCGCCTACACCCGGGGCCTGGTCCTGGTGGGAGATGCCGCGGGCATGGTGAGCCCCTTCAACGGGGAGGGCATCCCGTACGCGCTGGAGGCAGCCGAGATGGCCGCCGACGCGATTGCGGATGCCCACGGCCGCGGTTACGGCTCGCGGGCCGCGGAAAAGGCGCTGATCGGATACCGCTCCCGACTGGAGTCCGAATGGGGTGGCTACTACCGCCTGGGGCAAGTCTTCGTGGCTTTGATCGAGCGACCAGAGGTCATGAGGCTGTGTACGCGATACGGTTTGCCCAGGCCCACCTTGATGAAGTTCACCATGAAGCTTCTCGCTCACTTGTACGACACCACTGATGGTGACTGGATGGACAAGACCATCACGGCGATGACGAAGGTGGTGCCGTCGGCATGACGCGTCACCAGAAGGGAAGGGTGCGATGAGCCCCTACATTCCGATCCTCGGAGTGCTGTTCTTCTCAGCTGCTTTGCTGGGGGTGATGGTCCTGGCTTCGCTCTTCGTCGGCCCCAAGCGCTACAACAAGAGCAAGTACATGCCGTACGAGTGCGGCATCGACCCCACCCCGCGAGCGGCGGGCGGTGGCCGGTTCCCGGTCAAGTACTACATCACCGCCATGATGTTCCTGGTCTTCGACATCGAGATCGCCTTCCTCTACCCCTGGGTGGTGGCTTTCGATCAGCTCAGCTTGTTCGCCATCTTCGCCATGATCGCCTTCCTCCTGCTGCTGTGCATCGCGTACTTCTATGAGTACAAGCGCGGCGGCATGGAGTGGGACTGACCGGGTAGAAAGGGACTCACCGATGGGTATCGAGGACGCACTGCCCGAAGAGGGCATCCTCACCACGACCGTGGAAGCCGTTGCTGGTTGGATGCGGCGCACGTCGTTTTGGCCAGCCACGTTCGGCATCGCCTGCTGCGCGATCGAGATGATGAGCTTCGGCACGCCGCGCTTCGACGCCGGCCGCTGGGGTCAAGAGGTCTTCCGCGCCTCGCCGCGCCAGGCCGACCTCATGATCATCTCCGGGCGCGTCAGCCAAAAGTTCGCCCCCGTCATGCGTCAGGTCTACGACCAGATGCCGAACCCGAAGTGGGTCATGGCGATGGGCGTGTGCGCCAGCGCGGGCGGCATGTTCAACAACTATGCGATCGTGCAGGGCGGCGACCACATCGTCCCGGTTGACGTGTACGTGCCCGGTTGCCCGCCGCGTCCGGACATGCTGATCGACGGCATGTTCAAGCTCCGCGAAATCGTGTTGAAGGATCCCATGGGTGCGCACCGCGCGAAGGTGCTGGAGGATCTCGAAGAACTCGCCTTGATCGCGACGCCGACCCTCGAGCAGAAGGGGCTCATGCGATGAGCGACAAGCTGCCTGGCGAGGAGAAGACGATCTCTGATCCCGTTGAGGGTGCCGACTCGGCGCCGTCGGCGGGCCTGGAACGCGAAGACGCCCAGCCCAGCCCGCAGCCCCCGGTGACCCGGCGTGGCATGTGGTCCGACGGCTCTCCCGACACGTCCGGCTACGGCGAGATCGTGCGCGAGTACCTGCCCAAGCGGTACAGCGCACGCCCGCTCGACGACGCGGATGAGCGGATCGTGGCACGGTTGGAGACTCTGGTCGATGATCCGTTCAGCCATGTGCTGGTGGATCGCGGTGAGCTGACGATCTTCGTCCCGCGCGAGAAGCTGCTGGAGGTCGTCACCGCGCTGCGCGACGACGCCCACCTGCGCTACGAGGGCTGCATGAGCGTTTCCGGGGTGAACTATCCCACCGACGCCGGCGCCGAACTGCACTCGGTGTACCACCTGCAGTCCTTCACCCATAACCGCCGGTTGCGTGTCGAGGTCACCTGCCCCGACGCCGACCCGCACATCCCGAGCGTGTGCGCCATCTACCCGGCTGCCGATTGGCATGAGCGGGAAGCCTGGGACATGTTCGGGATCATCTACGACGATCACCCGTCACTGACCCGCATCCTCATGCCGGATGACTGGGTCGGGCACCCCCAGCGCAAGGACTACCCGCTGGGCGGCATTCCCGTGGAATACAAGGGTGCGGTTGTTCCGCCCCCGGATCAGCGGAGGACGTACCGATGAGCGCAACCACTCGCGACTTCTACGCCGGGTCCGGCGACAAGCCTGCCGACGCCGTCTACACGGCGATGGGCGGCGACTGGGCCGAGATCGCGCAGGAGCAGGCTGAGCGCAGCGACGAGACCATGGTCATCAACATGGGCCCGCAGCACCCCTCCACCCACGGCGTCCTTCGCCTGGAGTTGGAGTGTGACGGGGAGACCGTGGTCAAGATCCGTCCGGCCATCGGCTTCCTCCACACTGGCATCGAGAAGACCATGGAGTACCGCAGCTGGGTTCAGGGCGGCACCTTCGTGACCCGCATGGATTACGTGGCGCCGCTGTTCAATGAGGCCGCCTACTGTCTGTCGGTCGAGCGCCTGCTGGGCGTCGAAGACCAGATCCCCGAGCGCGCCAACGAGTTGCGCGTGCTGGTCATGGAACTGTGCCGGATCGCCTCCCACCTGGTCGCCATCGGCACCGGCGGCATGGAGATCGGCGCGCTGACCGTCATGACGATCGGCTTCCGTGAGCGCGAAATGATCCTCGACTTCTTCGAGGCGCTCACCGGCCTGCGCATGAACCACAACTACATCCGCCCCGGCGGCGTGGCCAACGACCTGCCCGAGAACGGGCTGGCCCAGTTGCGTGACCTCATCACCTGGCTGGACGATCACCTGCCCGAGTACGCGGCGTTCTGCAACGAGAACCCGATCTTCAAGGGCCGCATGATGGGGATCGGGCACCAGGATCTCGCGGCCTGCATGGCGCTCGGGGTCACCGGACCGGTCCTGCGCTCCACCGGGTACGCCTGGGATCTGCGCAAGCAGCAGGCGTACTGCGGTTACGAGACCTACGACTTCGACGTGTGCGCCTGGCCGGTACCGGCCGAGGGCGAGCCCGAGCAGTGGCCCAGCAGCGACGGCTACGCGCGCTTCCGCGTCCGCCTCGCGGAGATGTGGGAGTCGCTGAAGATCGTCAAGCAGTGCGCCGACCGGCTGGAGGCCTCCGTCGGGCAGCCCGTGATGGTGGCCGACAAGAAGATCGCCTGGCCCGCACAGTTGGCGGTCGGTCCGGACGGCCAGGGCAACAGCCACGAGCACATCAAGGAGATCATGGGCACCTCAATGGAGGCCCTGATCCACCACTTCAAGCTGGTCACCGAAGGTTTCAAGGTACCCGCCGGTCAGGCTTACGTCCCGATCGAGTCCCCCAAGGGCGAACTAGGCGCTCACGTCGTCTCCGACGGCGGCACGCGCCCCTTCCGCGTCCACATGCGGGACCCAGGGTTCAACCACCTGCAGTCCATCCCGATCCAGTGCGAAGGCGGCATGATCTCCGACGTCGTCGTCGCGGTCGGTTCGCTCGACCCCGTCATGGGAGGTGTTGACCGGTGAGCGGTCACGAGTTCCAGTCGTTCTTCCCCGAGTCCGGTTCCATCGATTACGCCGACACGGCGTCCTCGATCACGGACGCGACCGTCGAAGAGATGCGCCAGATCGCGGCTCGCTACCCCGAGCCGCGTTCGGCGCTGTTGCCGATGCTGCACCTGGTCCAGTCCGTCGACGGGCGCATCTCTCCCCGCGGCATTGAGGTGTGCGCCGACGTCTTGGGCATCACCACCGCCCAGGTTGCGGGCGTGGCGACCTTCTACACGATGTACGTCCGCAAGCCGGGCGGCAAGCACCACGTCGGCGTCTGCACCACCGCGCTGTGCGCGGTCATGGGCGGCGACATCCTGCTCGATGAGGTGAGCGAGAAGCTGGGCGTCGGGGAGGGGGAGACCACCCCCGATGGCATGTTCACGCTGGAGCGGATCGAGTGCAACGCGGCGTGTGACTATGCGCCGGTGATGATGGTCGACTGGGAGTTCATGGACAACATGGATCCGGTCAAGGCGTCCGCCATGATCGACGATCTGGCTGCCGGACGTCCCGTCCAGTCCACGCGTGGCCCGGTCCTGACCGGGTGGCGCAACACCGAGCGCCTGCTGGCCGGGTTCCCCGACGGCCGCGCCGACGAGGGCCCCAGCGCCGGTCCGGCCTCGCTGCTGGGCCTGCAGATCGCCGAAGAGCGGGGTTGGCAGGCGCCGACCCCCGGTGAGATCGCTGCACCGGTGAAGGAGGAGAACCAGTGACTGACCTGCTGACGCCCGTCCTGAGCAAGAACTGGACCCAGGAGCGCTCCTGGAAGATCGCCAACTACGAGCGCACCGGCGGCTACCAGGGCCTGAAGAAGGCGCTGAAGACCTCGCCGTCGGACGTGATCTCCGTGGTGAAGGATTCGGGGCTGCGCGGCCGCGGCGGCGCGGGCTTCCCGACCGGCATGAAGTGGAGCTTTGTCCCGCAGGACAACCCCAACCCGAAGTACCTCGTGGTGAACGCCGACGAGTCGGAGCCGGGCACCTGCAAGGACATGCCGCTGCTGATGGCCTCGCCCCACACCCTGGTGGAGGGCGTCATCATCTCCTCCTACGCCATCGGGTGCGCTTACGCGTTCATCTACGTGCGCGGTGAGGTCGCCCACGTGATCCGACGCCTGCAGCAAGCCGTCCGCGAGGCCTACTCGGCCGGGTATGCGGGCAAGAACATCCTCGGCTCGGGCTACGACCTGGAGATCGTCGTCCACGCTGGTGCGGGCGCCTACATCTGCGGCGAAGAGACGGCGCTGCTGGATTCCCTCGAAGGCCGCCGCGGGCAACCGCGCTTGCGGCCCCCGTTCCCCGCCGTGGCGGGCCTGTACGCCTCGCCGACCGTGGTGAACAACGTCGAGACGATCTCGTCGGTGCCCTCCATCATTCGCGAGGGGGCGTCCTGGTTCTCCTCGATGGGGTCGGAGAAGTCCAAGGGGTACACGCTGTACTCGCTGTCGGGCCACGTCGCCCGCCCGGGCCAGTTCGAGGCACCTCTGGGCATCACGTTGCGCCAGTTGCTGGAACTCTCCGGGGGCGTCCGCGAGGGACACGAACTGAAGTTCTGGACCCCGGGCGGCTCGTCCACCCCGATCCTGACGCCGGCTGACATCGACCTCCCGCTGGACTACGAGGGCATGGCCGGTGCCGGTTCCATGCTGGGGACCAAGGCGCTGCAAATCTTCGACGAGACCACCTCGGTGGTTCGCACCACGCTGCGCTGGGTGGAGTTCTACAAGCACGAATCCTGTGGCAAGTGCACGCCCTGCCGCGAAGGTACCTGGTGGCTGGTGCAGTTGCTGCGCGACTTCGAGGCCGGGAAGGCGTCCGAGGGCGACATCGAAAAGATGCTCGACCTGTGCGACAACATCGGCGGCAAGTCGTTCTGCGCGCTGGCCGATGGCGCCGTGGCGTGTGTCACCAGCGCCGTGAAGCACTTCCGTTCCGAGTTCGAACAGGGCTACCACACGCCTGCATGGGAGTTGTTCCCCTACGGGCGCAGCGCCCTGTTCGCCAAGCAGTCCGAAGGAGCGCACGCATGAGCGTCGAGGCCAAGGCTGGCGATGTCGTCGCCAGCGACCTGATCAGCGTCTTCATCGACGACACCGAGGTCAAGGTGCCCAAGGGCACGCTGGTGATCCGCGCCGCCGAGATGATCGGCGTCGACATCCCGCGTTTCTGCGACCACCCGCTGCTCGACCCGGTCGGGGCCTGTCGCGAGTGCATGGTCGAGGTGCCCGACATGGGCAATGGGCGCGGCATGCCCAAGCCTCAGGCGTCCTGCACCCTGGAGTGCGCGCCCGGCATGCAGGTCAAGACCCAGGTCAGCTCCGAGAAGGCCGATAAGGCTCAGCGCGGCATCCTGGAACTCCTGCTGATCAACCACCCGCTTGATTGCCCGATCTGCGACAAGGGCGGCGAGTGCCCCCTGCAGAACCAGGCCATGTCGCACGGTCGGGGCACCTCGCGATACGAGGGCGTCAAGCGTACGTTCCCCAAGCCCGTCTCGGTTTCCGCGCAGATCCTCCTCGACCGCGAGCGTTGCGTCTTGTGCGCACGCTGCACCCGGTTCTCCGAGCAGATTTCGGGCGATCCGTTCATCGCGCTGGTCGAGCGCGGCGCGCTGCAGCAGGTGGGCTTCTACGAGGACCATCCCTACGACAGCTACTTCTCGGGCAACGTCATCCAGATCTGCCCGGTCGGTGCGCTGACCAGTGCCGACTACCGCTTCCAGGCGCGCCCGTTCGATCTGGTCTCCACGACCACCACCTGCGAGGGGTGCGCGTCGGGCTGCGAACTGCGAACCGATCACCGTCACTTCCAGGTCAAGCGCCGCCTCGCGGGCAACAAGCCCGAAGTCAACGAAGAGTGGAACTGCGACTTGGGCCGCTTCGGCTTCTACTCCGGGCGTCAAGACGACCGCATCACCGCACCGCTCGTGCGCGAGAACGGCGAACTGCGCGTGGCGTCCTGGCCTGAGGCGATCGACGCCGCCGTCACCGGCTTGAAGGCCGCTGGCTCGAGCGTCGGCGTCCTCACCGGCGGACGCCTGACGCTGGAGAACGCTTACGGCTACTCCAAGTTCGCCCGCACGGTGCTGGGGACCAACAACATCGACTTCCGCTCCCGGCAAGCCAGCGATGAGGAGGCCCAGTTCCTGGGCAGTTCCGTGGCGGGCAAGCGTCTGGGGGAGGGCGTCACCTTCGCCGACCTGCAAAGCGCCTCTTCGGTGATCTGCGTGGCGTTTGAGCCCGAGGAAGAAAGCGCGATCGTCTTCCTGCGGCTGCGCAAGGGCGTGCGGAAGAACAAGCTCACGGTGCACAGCGTGGCCCCGTACCTGTCCAACGGTTTCGCCAAGCTCAACGCGAACCTGATCGCTGCCGTCCCCGGCACCGAGGCGTCGGTCATCTCGACCCTGGACGCCGACGCCGACACCGTCATCCTGGTGGGGGAGCGCGCAGCGGGCCTGCCCGGTGCGTTCAGCGCGCTGGCCGACCTCACCGAGCGGACGGGGGCGCGCGTCGCGTGGATCCCGCGCCGCGCCGGTGATCGTGGCGCTCTGGAGGCCGGATGCCTGCCCGGGCTTCTCCCGGGCGGTCGCCCGGTGGCGGACGCCGCCGCGCGCGTCGATCTGGCTGCCGCCTGGGGGGCTGAGGTGCCGAGCGCTCCCGGCCTGACCGGGGCCCAGATCCTTGCCGCTACTGCGGCTGGTGAACTGAACGCCCTCGTGGTGGCCGGGTTTCAGCCGACCGACTTCGCCGACGCCCAGACCACGCGTGACGGCATCGAGAAGGCTGGCTTCGTGATCAGCCTCGAGTCGCGTCAGTCCGAGGTGACCGAGCGCGCCGACGTGGTGTTCCCGGTCGACTTGATCGAGGAGCAGGCCGGAACGTTCTGGAACTGGGAGCACCGCCCCGGACGCGTCAACCGCGTCATCAAGCGGGTTCCTTCCCCGATGACCGATGTGCGTGTGCTGGCGATGCTCGCCGATGCGCTGGGTGAGGATCTGGGCTTCCGGGTTCCTGCTGGCGCGCGCGCCGAGTTCGACGAACTGGGCGCCTGGGAGGGTGCTCGCGTCGCTGCCCCGGCCGTAGCCGCGGGCGGGCTGCCTGACGTCGCCTTCCCGACGTCGCTCGTCTTGGCGTCGTGGCGCCTCCTGTTGGGCGGGTCGGCCTCCACCGATGGTGCGACCGCGCTGCTGGAGACCGCCAAGCCGGACGTCGCACGACTCAGCCCGGCTACGGCTGCGGCGCTGGGCGTGGGAGCCGGAGAACCGCTCACGGTGACGGCTCGCGGCGGGGCGACCACGCTCCCGCTGGTGATCGAGGATTCCATGGTCGACGGGGTGGTTTGGATCCCCGGAAACCGTCACGGTGCCGGGCTCGGTGAGCTCGACGTCGTTGCCGGTGAAACCGTCGAAGTCAACGGAGGTGCGGCATGACGCCTGCAGACATTTCGATCTTCATGAACGATCCCTGGTGGATCGTCCTGATCAAGGTCGTCGGCGTGGTCGTCCTGCTGCTGACCTGGACGATCTTCAACGTGTGGTACGAGCGCCGCCTGGTCGCCAAGATGCAGCATCGTCTTGGCCCGATCATGAACCCGATCTGGCTGGGCGGTTTGGGCCAGGCGCTGGGTGATGGCCTCAAACTCATGTTCAAGGAGGATTTCGCTCCGGGCATGGTCGATCGGGTGCTGTTCACCATCGCCCCCATCCTCGCCGGCGTGTGCGCCTTCGGTGCCTGGTCGGTGCTCCCGCTGGGCGGCGAGGTGAACATGTTCGGGGTGACGACGCGCCTGCAGGTCACCGACATGCCCGTCTCCGCGCTTCTCCTCCTCGCGATGAGTTCGGTCGCGGTCTACGGGTTCGTGCTGGCCGGCTGGTCGTCGAACTCGCCCTACTCGTTGCTCGGTTCGCTGCGCTCCTCGGCCCAGATGATCTCCTATGAGATCTCCATGGGGCTGAGCTACGTCGCCGTGTTCCTGTACGCGGGCAGCATGTCGACCTCCGAAATCGTCGAAGCGCAGGGGCTGCCGCTGTTCGGGGGCAACGCCTTGAACCTGCAGCAGTGGTACTGGGCGTTGCTGTTCCCCTCGTTCATCGTGTACGTGATCTCGATGGTCGGCGAGACCAACCGCGCCCCCTTCGACCTGCCCGAGTGTGAATCCGAACTGGTGTCGGGTCACCTCACCGAGTACACCGGCTTCCGGTACGCCATCTTCTTCCTCGCCGAGTACATCAACATGGCGACGGTGTCCGCCGTCGCGACGACGTTGTTCCTCGGCGGCTACAAGGCGATCTGGCCCTTGAGCATGATCATCCCCGACACCGGCTACTGGGGCTTCTTGTGGTTCTTCATCAAGGTGCAGTTCCTGATCTCGATCTTCGTGTGGCTGCGCGGCACGCTGCCTCGCTTCCGCTACGACCAGTTCATGACGCTGGGCTGGAAGTGGCTGATCCCGATCTCGCTGGCCTGGGTCATGGTGATCGCCGTCATGCGTGGCCTGATGAACCACGGCCTGCTGCAGGGGCCGCTCCTGTTCATCCTCATCGGCGTGGTGGCCTGCGGGCTGATCGCGGTGGTGTTCCTGGGCGGGGAGCGGGTTGAGGTGGCCCCACCGAAACCCGAAGGGCCGTTCGATGCCTTCGCCGGGGGATACCCGGTGCCCCCGATGCCCGGGCAGACGCTGCCCGAGTTCGCCGGAGTGGTGGCGGGCAGTTCCACCGCAGACACCGAACAACAGGGCGTCCTGACGTCCGACGAGGAGAGGAAGGGCGACCAGTAATGGGCATCTTCGATGCGTGGGCCGGCTTCGGCGTCACCTTCAGAACCATCTTCCGTAAGACCTTCACCCAGGGCTACCCGATGCCCGGACAGGAGAAGGTCACCGCACCGCGCTTCCACGGGCGACACCAGCTCAACCGCTGGCCCGACGGCCTGGAAAAGTGTGTGGGCTGCGAACTGTGCGCCTGGGCATGCCCGGCCGACGCGATCTACGTCGAAGGTGCTAACAACACCGACGACGAGCGTTACTCCCCCGGGGAGCGGTACGGCCGCGTCTACCAAATCAACTACTTGCGCTGCATCCTGTGCGGCCTGTGCATCGAGGCGTGTCCGACACGGGCGCTGACGATGACCAACGACTTCAAGCTCGCCGACACCAGTCGCGAACTGATGATCTACACCAAGGACCGCCTGCTGGCGCCGCTCCTGCCGGGCATGGAAGAGCCTCCGCATCCGCAGCGGCTCGGCGCGGACGAGAAGGACTACTTCCTCGGCCTGCCGCCCACCGGCGTCCCGGACACCCGCACCGGTCCTGTCAATACCGAGGAGGTCGCCTCGTGAGCCCCATGCTCATTCCGCTCGTGACCGGAGCGGAGGTGACGTTTTGGATCGGCGCCCCGTTGGCGGTGCTCGGTGCTCTAGGCCTCGTGTTCAGCAGGCGGGCCGTGTACGCCGCCTTGTCGATGGCTGTCGCGATGATCAGCCTCGCCGTGCTGTACGCCTCCTTGGATGCACCCTTCCTGGCGATGACCCAGATCATCGTCTACACCGGTGCCGTCATGATGATGTTCTTGTTCGTCATGATGATGGTGGGCGTCGACACCCCCGACTCGGCTGTCGAGACCCTCAAGGGACAGCGGCCACTGGCGATCCTGGCTGGCATCGGCCTGGCGGCCCTGCTGATCTTCGCGATCATCGGCTCGATCACACAGCCCGCTGCCACGGTCGTCGAGGCGAACGCACAGTTCGGTGGTAACCCGCAGGGGCTAGCCAACTTGATGTTCGGGCGCTACATCTTCGTCTTCGAATTGGCCAGCGCACTGCTGATCACCGCTGCCGTGGGCGCAATGATCTTGGCCCATCGTCAGCGTGTGACGCCGAAGCGCGATCAACGTGAGTTGGCGCAGGAGCGCATGGCGGCTTACGCCGACAAGGGTGAGCACCCCGGTCCGCTGCCCAACTCGGGCGTCTACGCCACCACGAACTCCATCGCAGCCCCGGCCCTGTTGCCGGACGGTTCGATTGCGCCGAAGTCGATCAGCCAGACGCTGCTGTTGCGTGGTGCGGTCATCGATCCGATCCCGTTGGCCAAGGTGACCGATCAAACGTTCGCCGCCATCGAGGCCGTCGAGGAAGACGAGGACGAGTGATGAACCCGGAGAATTACCTCATCTTGGCCGCGCTGTTGTTCTCGATCGGCTCGATCGGTGTCCTCGTGCGCCGCAACGCGCTGGTCGCCTTCATGTGCGTGGAACTGATGCTGAATGCGTGCAACCTGGCTTTGGTCGCCGGGTCGCAGATCACCGGCGGGCTGAACGGGCAGGTGGCGTCCTTCTTCGTGATGGTCGTGGCTGCCGCGGAGGTCGTGGTCGGTTTGGCGATCATCGTTTCGATCTACAAGACGCGTCGTTCGACCTCGGTCGATGACGCCAACCTGCTGAAGCTCTGAGGTGGGCGACGTGATGCTTCTGGAAACCCTCGCCGCCCCGGTCGCAGCGACCGGCATGTTCACGCTCGCGTGGACGATGATCGCCGTCCCCGCGGTGATGGCTGGCCTGCTGCTCCTGGCGGGCAAGCTCTCCGATCGCTGGGGACACCTTGCGGCGACCGCCGCAGTGGTGTGGTCGTTCGCGATTGCCGTGTGCCTGTTCGCCGAGCAGATGATGCGCCCGGCCTCCGAGCGCGCCGTCTCCGCTCACCTCTACACCTGGCTGGGCGTCGGACACTGGACGTTCGAGGTTGGCCTCCTGGTCGACCAACTCTCCATCTTGTTCGCCCTGCTGATCACCGGTGTCGGGTCGCTGATCCACATCTACTCGATCGGGTACATGGCCCACGACGCGCGCCGCCGCCGGTTCTTCGCCTACCTGAACTTGTTCATCGCCGCGATGCTCATCCTGGTGCTCGCCGACAACTACCTTGTGTTGTTCGTCGGCTGGGAAGGCGTCGGTTTGGCGTCCTACCTGCTCATCAGCTTCTGGCAGCACAAGCCGTCCGCGGCCGCCGCCGGAACCAAGGCTTTTGTGATGAACCGTGTCGGCGACCTGGGGCTGCTCATGGCGATCAGCACCATGCTGGCCATGTTCGGGTCCTCCTCGTTTGAGGCGGTCAACGCGGGTGCAGCCCACGTTCCTCCGCTGTGGGCGACGCTGATCGGCTTCTTCCTGCTGCTGGCCGCCTGTGGCAAGTCGGCTCAGGTTCCGTTGCAGGCCTGGCTGCTGGACGCCATGGAAGGCCCCACGCCGGTGTCGGCCCTCATTCACGCGGCGACGATGGTTACTGCCGGGGTCTACCTGGTGGTGCGCAGCCACGCGATCTTCGAGATGGCCCCGATCGCCCAAGCGGCGGTCGTGATCGTCGGGACGGTGACCCTCCTGGCTGGCGCCTGGATCGGCACGAGCCAAGACGACATCAAGAAGGTCCTTGCAGGCTCGACCATGAGCCAGATCGGCTACATGATGCTCGCTGCGGGCATCGGGCCCGCCGGGTATGCCTTCGCGATTTTCCACCTGCTGACGCATGGTTTCTTCAAGGCCAACATGTTCTTGGGAGCCGGATCGATCATGCACGGCATGAACGACGACGTGAACATGCGCCACTTCGGTGGCCTCGCGAGTGCCATGCGCGTCACATTCTTGACGTTCTCGATGGGCTACCTGGCCATCATCGGGTTCCCGTTCTTCGCGGGCTACTTCTCCAAGGACCACATCATCGAGGCGGCCTTCGCCAACAATGTCGTCATCGGCTTGTGCGCCCTGCTGGGTGCGGGCATCACCGCCTTCTACATGACGCGGTTGATGCTGATGACGTTCTTCGGCGAGAAGCGCTGGCGTCAGGGGGTGCATCCGCACGAGTCGCCCAAGGCCATGACCGTTCCGCTGATCATCTTGGCCGTGTTCTCGGTGGGCGCGGGCCTGCTGATGAACTGGTGGATCCAGACTTGGCTTGAGCCGGCTGTGGGTAACCACGCTCACGACATCAGCCTCATCCCGACGCCTGTCGGGTGGGCCACCCTGCTGGTCGTGGCGGCTGGTGTCGCGGCGTCCTGGATGGTGTTCGGGCGGGGGAGCATCCCCGACGTGGCTCCGGCTACCAAGAACCCCGTCACCATCGCCGGTCGCAACGTCTTGTTCGGCGACCAGGTGAACGGCTTCTTGTTCACCCATCCCACGGTCGCCACCGCCAAGGCGATCGATACCGCCGACGTCTCGCTCATCGACCGCTCGTTCGACGGCGCGGGCCGTGCCTTCCAGGGTCTGTCGACGCAACTGCGACGCTTGCAAACCGGCTACACCCGCAACTACGCCCTCACCATGCTGCTCGGCGTGCTGGTCGTGGGTGCCGTTCTGATCCTCAGTCAGCTGGGCTGAGGGAGGAGTTGACATGACATTCCCTTGGCTCACCTTCCTCGGCCTGCTGCCGATCATCGGTGGCCTGCTCCTGTTCTTGCCGATGGGCAAGGGCGCAGCCCGCACGCTCGGCCTGGTGTTCTCGGTGGCCACGCTGGCCGTCGGTGTGGCCGTCGCCGTGATGCGCGGTTCTGGCGTCGACCTGAGCGTGACCGTCCCGTGGATCCGCGCGTTCGGTGCGTGGTGGGCGCTGGGCGTGGACGGCATGGGGCTGGCGATGATCCTGCTGACCGTCGTCTTGACCCCGTTGGTGCTGCTCGCCGAATGGGAACCCCCCGCCGGGCGCTGGAGCGCGCAGACCTTCTTCGCGCTCGTGCTCATCTTGGAAGGGTTGGCGCTGTTCGTCTTCACCTCCACCGACGTCTTGCTGTTCTACCTCTTCTTCGAGGCGACGCTGATACCGACGTACTTCCTGATCGTCGGGTTCGGCGGGGAACGGCGCGGCTACGCGGCGCTGAAGTTCCTGCTGTTCAGCCTGGCCGGTGGCCTGATCATGCTGGCTTCGGTCGTCGGGCTGTTCGCCGTCTCGGCCAGCCAGGGCATGCCGTCCTACCTGATCGGTGACCTGGCCAGCCTGCGCATCGACGGGGATCTGGGTCGCTGGCTGATGCTGGGCTTCCTGATCGCGTTCATCATCAAGGCACCCATGGTGCCGTTGCACACGTGGCTGCCGGATACGGCCGCCGCATCGACGCCAGGCACGGCGACGCTGCTCGTCGGCATTCTGGACAAGATCGGCACCTTCGGCATGATCCGGTTCTGCCTGGGTCTGTTCCCCGAAGCGTCGGTCTGGGTCGCGCCGTTCATGATGGTCTTCGCCGTCATCTCGATCCTGTGGGGTGCGCTGGCAGCCATCGGCAGCACGAACATGATGCGCCTGGTCGCCTACACCTCGGTCAGCCACTTCGGCTTCATGGTGTTGGGCATCTACGCCTTCACCACCACTAGCCAGACCGGGTCGATCTTCTACATGCTCAACCACGGGTTCTCTACCGCGGCACTGTTCCTGGTCGTCGGCTTCCTCGCCAAGCGTCGAGGCAGCTACGACATCAACGCCTACGGCGGAGTGCAGAAGGTCGCACCGGTGACCGCAGGGGTCATGCTGCTGGCCGGATTGTCTGCGCTGTCGCTGCCCGGCATGGCCACGTTCGTCAGCGAGTTCCTCGTGATCGCCGGAACGTGGGCCCGCAACCCGATCGTCACGGCGTTCGCGCTGATCGGCGTGGTGCTCGCGGCCGTCTACGTGCTGGCCGTCTTGTACCAGCGCACGATGACCGGCCCTGTCACCGAGCAGACGCAGAAGGCCTTCGAAGGCCGCGACCTGACCGGTATCGAGAAGGCGGTCATGGTGCCGATCATCGCGATGCTGCTGTTCTTCGGCTTCGTCCCGCAGCCTGCGGTGTCGATGGTCGAAACCACCGCCAAGGCGACCATGGAGTACGTCGGTGTGACCGATCCCGCTCCGGTCGTGAAGGGAGCCAAGTAGATGTCGTCGTATCTCATGCCGGTCCTGGAGATGGCGGCGCCGACCCTCGAATGGCGTGCGCTGGCCCCGGTCCTGCTCGTGTTCGCGGCGGCCTGCCTGGGCATCCTGCTGGAGGCCGTCCTTCCGCGTCGGTTGCGCTTCGTCGCCCAGACCACGCTGGTGATTGCCGCCGGTGTTGCCTCGCTCGCCTTCCTGGTCATCAACTGGCGGGCCGGGTACGCCGGACGCCTGGCGATGGGCTCCATCATGCTGGATGGCCCCACCTACTTCGCGTGGGGCGCCCTGCTGGTGTTCGGGGTGCTGGCCTTCATGGTGTTCGCCGAGCGGAGCCTCAACGGTGGCGCCACGACCTTCGCGGCGTCGGCGGCCTCGGTTCCGGGGTCGGCGGATGAAGCGGAGTCGTCGGCGGCGCGCCACGAGCACACGGAAGTCTTCCCGCTGGGCTTGTTCGCCCTGACCGGAATGATGGTGTTCGCCTCGGCGTCTGACCTGCTGACGCTGTTCGTGGCCCTGGAAGTGTTCTCGCTTCCGCTGTACCTGCTCAGCGGCATGGCGCGACGCCGTCGCCTCCTGTCGCAGGAGGCGGCCCTGAAGTACTTCCTGCTGGGCGCGTTCTCCTCAGCGTTCATGCTGTTCGGTATCGCGATGCTGTACGTGTTCTCCGGCTCCTTCGACCTGCGTGTTATTCACGCTGCCGTGGGCGGCGCGACGACGGGGCCCGGCCTGATTTTCATCGGGCTGACCTTCATCGCGATCGGGCTGCTGTTCAAGACCGGTGTCGTCCCGTTCCACAACTGGACCCCCGACGTCTACATGGGCGCTCCCACTCCGGTGACGGGCTTCATGGCGATCTGCACGAAGTTCGCCGCGGTCGTCGCGCTGATGCGTGTCTTCTTCGTGGCCCTGGATGGGATGCGCTGGACGTGGCAGCCCATCTTCGCGGTGCTCGCGATCGCCACGATGGTCGTGGGCGTCATCGGTGCCTTGACGCAGACCGACATCAAGCGGCTGCTGGCTTACAGTTCCATCGCCCACGCCGGGTTCGTTCTCACCGCGATCGTGGGAGCCAACCAGCAGGTGGTGGCCGGTCAGGCCACGTCCGCTTCGTCGGTGTTCTTCTACCTGGCGGCGTACGGATTCGCGACGATCGGCGCCTTCGCCATCGTGACGCTCGTCCGCAACCCGGCCGGTGAGGACAACACGCTGGCGGGATGGTCCGGGCTGGCCTCGAAGAACCCTTGGGTGGCGGCGCTGTTTGCGCTGTTCATGCTGAGCTTCGCCGGTATCCCGCTGACAGGTGGCTTCATCGGCAAGTGGGCCGTCTTCACGTCCGCGTGGCAGGGCGGCTACTGGTGGCTGGTCATCGTCGCGGTCCTGTTCTCGTTGGTGGCGGCCTACTTCTACCTGCGCGTGGTTGTGGTGATGTTTGTCGGTGAGCCCGCCCCCACGACGTTCGTGGGCCGCGCAAGCGCCTGGACGTGGATTCCGATCATCATCGGTGTCGTCGGCACGCTGTGGCTCGGGCTGCTTCCCGATTCAGTCATGCAGTTGGCGGCGTTCGCGGGCGGCTTCCTGCGGTGACGTCACTGACCCAACCTGACGCCGACTTCGAAGCCTTCGTCCGGCGGCGGATCGACGCGATCGAGCTTCGCCTCGCCGAGGCTGCCGCGGCACAAACCGCTTTCACGTCGGACGCCGCCCAGCATTTGCTGGCCGCGGGCGGGAAGCGATTCCGGCCCCTGTTGGTGGTGCTGGCTTCGCAGTTGTACGCCGGGGCCGAGGATTCGGCGATCGACCGGGCGGCGATCGTGATGGAACTCACCCATGTGGCGAGCCTCTACCACGACGACGTGATGGACGAGGCCGAGGTGCGTCGCGGCGTCCCGTCGGCGAACAGCCGGTGGGGGAACACGGTCGCGATTATGGTCGGCGACTTCCTGTTCGCCCGAGCCTCATCCACGGTCGCCACGCTGGGCACCGACTACGTGATGCTGCAGGCAGAAACGTTCGCCCGGCTTGTCCAGGGGCAGATCGCCGAGACGCGTGGTCTGACCGAGGGCGAAGATCCGCTACGGCACTATCTCGACGTGATCGCCGACAAGACGGGATCGCTCATCGCGGCGTCCACGGTCTTCGGCGGCATGGTGTGCGGCGCGCCGCCCGAGGTGCTGTCGGCGCTGGCCGCCTATGGCGAGGAGATCGGGCTGGTCTTCCAGTTGAGCGATGACCTTCTCGACATCGCTTCCGACGCGTCAGGCAAGACACCGGGCACGGATCTGCGCGAGGGCGTGCCTACGCTGCCGGTCCTGCTGCTGCGCGCTTCGGCGACTGATGAGGACGCGCGCCTGCTAGAACTCACGGCAGGCCCGCTGGACGACGAGGCCGAAGTGGCCGAGGCGTTGACGCTCCTGCGGGCGCACCGGGTGATGGACGAGGCACGGGCCGAGGTGGCGCGTCGGGCCGAGGTGGCTCGCGGCTACCTGTCGGTGTTGCCGCAGGGACACGCGAGGGACGCCCTGTCCGCACTGTGCGATCAGGTGGCGTTCCGCTCCGCCTAAGCCTCCGGGAGCCTAGGGAGTAGCCTCCTGAGTATGCAGGAGGAGCATCTGGTCAGCGCCGTCGAGATGGCGCGTCGTGTCCGGGCTGGGGAGTGGAGTGCCGAGACGATCCTGGCCTCGGCCCTCGCCCGTGCCGAAGCGGACCCCGAACTGGGCGCTTTCGCTTGTCTGACGCCGGATCTGGCGTTCGAGCAGGCCCGACGCGTCGATGCGGCGGTGACGCGAGGCGAGCGAGTCGGCCCCTTGGCTGGCGTGCCTGTCCCGATCAAGGACCTTGCCGAAGTCGCCGGGGTACCGTTCGAGGCGGGGGCGGCGCTGTTGCGCGGCACCATCGCTGACACCACCGATGTCGTGGCGCAACGCCTGATGGACGCAGATTCGCTGACGCTGGGCAAGACAGCCACCCCCGAGTTCGGTTTCCCGCCCTACACAGAGCCTGCCGGGCGCCCACCCGCGGTCACGCCGTGGGATCGGACGCGTGGCGCCGGTGGTTCCAGTGGGGGAGCGGCAGCGGCTGTTGCCGCCGGGATCGTCCCGCTCGCGCACGCTTCCGATGGTGGCGGCAGCATCAGGATCCCGGCAGCGAGTTGTGGCCTGGTCGGGCACAAGCCCTCACGCGGGCTGGTCTCCACCGCGCCCAGCCGCGTGAGTACCCCCGGCCTGGCCTGCGACGGCGTCCTGAGCCGCACAGTCGCGGACACGGCGCTCGGTTTGGAGGTGCTGGCCCCTGGGCACGGGCTGCTTGCTGGGCTGGAGCACGCCCCACAGCGCTTGCGGATCGGTCTTTCCGTGACGCCGATCATCTCGGACACCGCCCAGGTGCATCCCGCGATGGTCGCCGCCGTCGAACAGGTGGCGGCTTGGCTTGATGATCTGGGACATGACCTGGTCGACGCGCCTCGGGCGTTTCCCGCCAGCCGGTGGGGCGCCTTCGACGCACTGTGGACGACCGGCGCCGCAGGGCTGCCGCTGCCCCCGCAGGCGGATGCGGGGCTCATGCCGTTGACGCGCTGGCTCCGCGAGCGAGGCCGTGACGTGACTGGCGTGCAGTACGCCGCAGCGTTAGCGGAGATCCAGAAGCTGGAGTGGGAGGTGGAAGCGCAGTGGGCTGGCCTGGACGCGGTCCTCACCCCGACGCTGGCGCAGCCCCCCGCCAAGGTTGGGGCCTTGCGCGACGACGCCGATCCGGCGGGCGACTTCGCAGCTCAGATCGATTACACGCCTTGGACGAGCGTCGCGAACCTCACCGGACGCCCCTCCATCAGCCTGCCGTTGGTGCGCGCTGACATCGACGGCGTCACGCTTCCGCTCGGCGTCATGCTGACCGGCGTCCGCGGACGCGACGCAGCGCTCCTGGCGCTGGCCGCCTCCCTGGAGGCCGCTCATCCGTGGCCGCTCACACCCCCACGGGAGAACTCACCGGCGTGATGCGCAGGGGACGCGGCCCGACCTTTTCGGCCTGGATGCGTCCGGCGTTCTTGTGGGCGGTGGCGACCATGAGCTTGATCCGGTTGAGCTGGTTGACCTCGGAGGCCCCGGGGTCGTAATCGATCGAGACGACGTTCGCTTCGGGGAACAGGCGCCGCAACTCGCGGAAGACGCCCTTGCCGACGACGTGGTTGGGCAGGCACGCGAACGGCTGGGCGACGATGATGTTCGGGCAGCCGTGCTCGATGAGTTCCATCATCTCCCCGACGAGCAGCCAGCCTTCACCAGCGGTCGTCCCGAGGGAGATGACGGATTCGGCCCGACGGGCGATTTCGGCGAGCGGCTGGGAGACCGTGAAGTCGCGCTCCGCCTTCGCGAGGGCGCGCCGAGCTGGCCGCTGGTATTGCTCGATGAACCAGGCGATGCCCTGCTGCAGCTTGACCCCCGTCGTGGAGCCGACGCCCAAGTTGTCGAGCCGCCATCCCGCGGTGTGCAACTGCATCATGAAGAACGGCAGCAGATCGGGGAGGACAGCCTCGCAGCCTTCGGCCTCGATGGTGCGCACGGCGTCGTTGTTGGCGTCGGGCTGGAACTTCACCAGGATCTCTCCCACGAGCCCGACGCGGGGGCGTCGCGGCTCGTCGCGCACGGCCAACTGATCGAAGGCGGTGACGATGTGGTCAATCAGCCAGCGGTAGCTGACCCGGCGCCGCAGCGTGGCCGACCAGCCGCCGGTGGTGAAGAACTCGCCGGCGACGGCGTCCCAATGGCGATACAGGGCATCGGCTGATCCGGGCTCCGCCTCGTAGGGCCGCGTCCGAAGCACGACGTTTTGGAGGAGGTCGCCGATGACGACCGCCTGAATGGCCTTGTGGATCATGGTCGGGGTCAGCTTGAACCCGGGGCTCTCCTCCAGCCCCTGCGCGCTGATGGCCAGCACGGGCACTTGGGCGAACCCGGCGTCAGCCAGGCCCTTGCGCAGCATCCCGGCATAGTTCGTGGCCCGGCACATGCCCCCGGTCTGGGTGATGATGACCGAACTGTTGTCGGGATCGGCGCCCCCGGCCAGGAACGTGTTGATGAGCTGACCGACGACCATGATGGCCGGGTAGCACACGTCGTTGTTGACGTAGCGCAGCCCCACCTCGACGTCGTCGCGCGAGGCGTGCTCCAGCAGTTCGACGTTGTATCCGACGCGGCGCAGCACCGGGACGAGCAGCCGGAAGTGAACCGGCGCCATCTGCGGCGCGTACAGCGTGTGGGTGCGCTTGGCTTCGGCCGTGAACACGGCACGTCCGCCGTCCTTGGCGGCAGCGTCGTAGGTGAGGACTTCCGCCGAGCGGGGCTGGCGTTCGGCGGTGGCCGCCTTCAGGGAGCGCAGCCGGATCGTCGCGGCGCCCAGGTTGGACACCTCGTCGATCTTCAGGGCCGTGTAGACGTCCCCGGCTGCCTCCAGGATTTCTTGCACCTGATCGGTGGTGACGGCGTCGAGGCCGCAACCGAACGAGTTGAGCTGGACGAGTTGCAGTTCGGGTTCGGTACGGACGCGAGCGGCGGCCTCATACAGGCGGCTGTGATAGGTCCACTGATCCCGGACGCGTAGGGGGCGTTCCAGGCGCGGCGCATCGGCGACGGAGTCTTCGGTCAAGACGACCATCCCGAGTTGGTTGATCATCTCCGGGATGCCGTGATGAACCTCGGGATCGACGTGGTAGGGGCGTCCGGCCAGCACGATGCCCTTGCGTTCGTGGGCGGCCATGTACTCCAGGGCCCGGCGTCCCTCGGCGAGGACGTCGGCCTTGTAGGCCGCGTCTTCGGCATAACCCGCGCTCACCGCTTCCTGGGCTTCGGCTAACGTGACGCCCTCGCTCTCGAAAATCTCGACGAGGCGTTCGGCGAGCTTGTCGGGGTCGGCGAGGTTGACGAAGGGGTCGAGGAACTTCACCCCGGGCTCTCGCAGGCGGTCGACGTTCTTGGCCAGCACCTGCGGATAGAAGGCCACGACGGGGCAGTTGAAGTTGTGGTCGGACGCCTCGAAGGTGGGCTGCTCCAGGCTGACGCACGGATAGAAGATCGTGGTGACGCCCCGGTCCAGCAGCCATTCGATGTGCCCGTGGGCCAGCTTGGCGGGGTAACACACGTTTTCTGAGGGGATGGTCTCCATGCCGTCGGTGAACAGGTCGTGATTGGAGCGTCCCGACAGCATCACCTTGAACCCCAGGTGGGTCAAGATGGTGAACCACAGCGGGTAGTTCTCGTACATGTTGAGGACGCGGGGGATGCCGATGGCGCCCCGGGTCGCCTTCGCGTCGGTGAGGCGACGGTAGGAGAACAACCGGCGGTACTTGAAGTCGTACAGGTTGGGGATCTCGCTGCGCTGCGGCTTGGCCTCCACCGACGCGCCGCGCTCGCAGCGGTTGCCGGAGACGTGACGGCTGCCGTCGGGGAAGCTGCTGACGGTGAGGCCGCAGTGGTTTTGGCACAGCTTGCAGGTGCGGCGTTCGACCTCGACCTGGAAGTCGTCCAGTTCGTCGAGTTCGATCAGTGAACTGACCTGGTCCGGTTCCCAGGAGCGCTGGGCGGTCAGCGCGGCCCCATAGGCGCCCATGAGGCCCGCGATGTCGGGGCGGACGACCTCGCGGCCGGTGAGCAGTTCGAAGGCGCGCAGGACGGCGTCGTTGAGGAACGTGCCGCCTTGGACGACGACCTTGTCTCCCAACGCGTCAGCGTCGCGCAGTTTGATGACCTTGTAGAGCGCGTTGCGGACCACCGAGTAGGACAGGCCGGCGGCGATGTCACCGACCGAGGCGCCTTCCTTCTGGGCCTGCTTGACCGAACTGTTCATGAAGACGGTGCACCGTGACCCCAGATCGACCGGGGCCTGCGCCTGGAGCGCCTTCTGGGCGAACGCGCGCACGTCGGTGCCCATGGTCTCGGCGAACGTCTGCAGGAAGGACCCGCAGCCTGACGAGCAGGCCTCGTTGACGGCGATCGAGTCCAGCGCGCCGCCCCGGACGCGCAGATACTTCATGTCTTGTCCGCCGATGTCGATGACGCTGGTCACGCCCGGCGCGATGGCTTCCGCGGCGCGGTAGTGCGCCATCGTCTCGATCTCGCCCTGGTCGACGCGCAGCGCAGCCTGGACGAGGCCCTCCCCGTAGCCCGTCACGCAGCAGCGGGCCAGGTAGGCGTCCGGCGGGAGCGCCTCGCGGACCTCCTTGACGATGCCGAGGGCGGCCTTGACGGGGTCGCCGCCGTTGCCTGCGTAGTGACGGTGCACGATCGTGCCGTCGCTGCTCATGACGACCGACTTGATGGTCGTCGATCCTGCATCCAAACCCCAAAACAGCGGGCCGGACGCGGTGGCGAGGTCCCCGGTGGGAATCGTCGCTGCGCCGTGGCGGGTCGTGAAGGCCTCGCGTTCGGCGTCATCGGTGAACAAGGGGCGCAAGGTGGCGGTGAGGGAGGGGGCCCCTCCGGCGCCCGCGTCCAGTCCGGCGATCAGGGTGGAGAGCGTGGTGGGTTCCCCGTCGGCGAGCAACGCGGCACCGCGGGCGACGTAGAGCTGGGCATCGGGTGGGGTGGTGAAGCAGGTGACCTGGTCGGCGAGGGTGCGCTCGTAGGCGGCACGCAACTGGGGCAGGAAGTGCAGCGGGCCGCCCAGGAACACCAGGTTGCCGCGGATGGGGCGTCCGCAGGCCAGCCCGGAGATCGTCTGGGTCGCGACTGCTTGGAAGACGGAGGCGGCCAGGTCGGTGTGGGCGGCGCCTTGGTTGAGCAAGGGCTGGATGTCGGACTTGGCGAAGACGCCGCAGCGCGACGCGATGGGGTACAGGGTCTCGTAGCGCGAGGCCAACTCGTCGAGCCCGGACGCGTCGGTCCCCAGCAGAGTCGCCATCTGATCGATGAAGGCGCCGGTGCCGCCCGCGCAGGTGCCGTTCATCCGCTGCTCGGGGGTGGGTTTGAGGTAGGTGATCTTGGCGTCTTCGCCGCCGAGTTCGATGACGACGTCCGCGTCGGGGTGGAAGCGTTCCACGGCTTCGGTGCCGGCGATCACCTCTTGAACGAAGGTGGCCCCCATCATCTCGGCGACCTGGAGCCCGCCTGACCCGGTGACGGCGGCCCGCACTGGCGCGTCGGGCCACTGGTGGGCGATATCGGCCAGGAGGCGCCGCACTTCTCCTCGCGCGTCGGCGTGGTGGCGACGATAATCGGAGAAGGCCACATGGTCAGCGTCCATCAGGACGGCCTTCACCGTCGTCGAACCGATGTCGAGACCGAGGCTGAGGGGGGGTTGCGTCATGAGACCTCCATTAGAACGATCGTTCTAGTTACTACAGAGCGTAGTGCTTTTCGCAGGCGAAGGGGAGGGTGTCCGCACATGCGATCCACCAAACGCGACGAGATCGTGGCTGCTGCCACCGAACTCATCCGCAGCGACGGCGTCCGGGCGGCGTCGATCGCGAAGATCATCGCGGCGTCCGGCAGTTCCGCGGGCAGCGTCTACCACCACTTCGGCAGCAAGAACGACATCGTCCTCGCGGTGGCCCGCCGCGCGCTCGTCGAGCCGCTGGAGGCGGCCCTGGCCGCGCACCAGGACGAAGCGCTGTCCCCCGGAGACCTGCTGCGGCTCATGGCCGGGGCGGTGCTGGACGGGACGCTGCACTCCTCGCTGATCGTCCAACTGTGGGCTGGCGCCGCCGACGAGCCCCAACTGGCCTCCATCATCCGCGACCAGATGGAGGGCGTGCGGGAACGAACCACCGGCGGGCTGGCCGTCTACCTGCGCGCACGCGGCGTCCAGGACGCGGAAGGGCGAGCCACCGTCATCGCCATGCTGACGATGGGTCAGATGATGGGCATGCTCGCCCAGCGCACCTTGCTCGCGGAGTTCGACGTGGCGGCCTACCTCGATGTTGCGGCCACCATGCTGGACGGCCTGGCCACCGCGTGAGGCCGCCCGGTCATCCCGGCGGGGGAGGTGCGTCAGCCTCGGTCGGCACGGACTGCCACGCGTTCGCCCATCGCCCCTCGGTAGGCTCAACTCCGTGAAGTATGTCTCCACCCGCGGCGCCGCCGACGCGCCCGCCCGCTCGTTCAGCGACATCCTGCTCGAGGGTCTCGCGCCCGACGGCGGGCTGTACGTCCCCCAGAGCTACCCCCGCATCGACGCCGCAACGCTGGCGTCCTGGCGTGAACTGCGCGCCACGCAGGGGTATGCGGCCTTGGCCGCCGCGGTGCTGGAACTGTTCATCGACGACATTCCCGCAGCCGATCTGCGCGCCCTGTGCGAGCGCGCCTACACCGCCGAGGCGTTCGGCGACATGTCCGTGGTGGGCGTCACCGACCTGCCCGGCGGGATTGAGATCGGTCACCTGTCGAACGGGCCCACCGCCGCATTCAAAGACATGGCGATGCAACTGCTGGGACAACTGTTCGAGTACGAACTGGAGCGCCGCGACGCCACCCTCACCATCGTCGGCGCCACCAGCGGCGATACAGGGTCCGCTGCCGAGCACGCCATGCTCGGCAAGAGCCGCGTCCGGGTCTTCATGCTGACCCCGCGTGGTCGCATGAGCCCCTTCCAGCAGGCGCAGATGTTCAGCATCGACGATCCCGCCATCGTCAACATCGCCGTCGAAGGCGTCTTCGACGACTGCCAAGACCTCGTCAAAGCCGTCAACGCGGACGCCGCGTTCAAGGCCGCCCACAGCATCGGTGCGGTGAACTCGATCAACTGGGCCCGTGTCGTCGCTCAGGTCGTCTACTACGTCGCCCTCTACCTGGACGCCACATCGTCCGAGGATGAGCGCGTCAGCTTCGCCGTCCCGAGCGGGAACTTCGGCAATATCTGCGCCGGACACGTCGCGCGCGAGATGGGCCTGCCGATCGACCGCCTCGTGCTGGCCACCAACGAGAACAACGTGCTGGCGGAGTTCTTCGCCACCGGCGTATACCGGGTGCGCGGATCGGCAGAAACCCGCGCCACGTCCAGCCCGTCGATGGACATCTCCAAGGCGTCCAACTTCGAGCGGTTCGTGTTCGACCTGCTGGGCCGCGACGGCGTCCGGGTGCGGCAGTTGTTCGGCGAAGAGCTCCCCGCCACCGGCAGCATCGACCTGTCCGCAACGCCGGAGTTCGCCGCCCTGGGCGAGCGCTACGGCTTCGTGGCGGGCACCTCCACTCACGCTGACCGACTGGCCACCATCGCCGCAGAAGCGGCCCACAGCGGGGTCATCATCGATCCCCACACCGCCGATGGGGTCACCGTCGCCCGCCGGGCCCTGGAGTCAGGAATCGTGGAGGCACCCGTCATCGTGTTGGAGACGGCACTGCCGGTGAAGTTCTCCGCGACCATCGTGGAGGCGCTCGGCCGCGATGTTGAGCGTCCGGCCGCGTTCGCCGGGCTGGAGAACTTGCCTCGCCACGTGATCGACCTGCCCAACGACGTCGACGCCCTGAAGGCGCTCATCGAGACGTCACTGGCCACGGTCTGACGACCTCGCCTCACGCGCGAACGCCCGCCCCTCGCAGGAGAGGCGGGCGTTCGCGTGAAGGCGGGAGGACTACAAGACGGTCCAGGTGTCCGGTCCAGCCACCAGGCGCTGCAAGGACGCGACCCGATCGGCGGGCATGTGAACCTGGTTGCGGGCCTCGTCGTCGAACACCGGACGGGCCACGTCACGCAGGATGCCCACCGGCGAGAGCGACAGCCCCTGGGTGTCGGTGAGCTGGGAGAGCTGGAAGGCCAGCGTCGCGTCGTGCGCGTGCGCATCGTGGACGACCAGCGCGCCCGGCTCGACGTCGCTGACCGCGCTGACGCCGAGCGAGCCGTCGGGCTTGCGGACGACGCCCAACTCGCCCCCGGCGAAGGTGATCGGCTCGCCGTGGACCAGCGGGATGATCGCCGAGGATTCGGGCGTTTTGAGCCCCTCGAAGGCGCCGTCGTTGAAGATCGGGCAGTTTTGGTAGATCTCGACGATGGACGCGCCGCGGTGGTTGATCGCGGCGGTCAGCACCTCGGTGAGTTGCTTGCGGTCCGAATCCAGCGCCCGGGCCACGAAGGACGCCTCAGCGCCCAGGGCCAGCGTCAAAGGGTTGAACGGGTGGTCCACCGAGCCGACGGGGGAGGACTTGGTGACTTTGCCGGTCTCCGAGGTGGGGGAGAACTGGCCCTTGGTCAAGCCGTAGATGCGGTTGTTGAACAGCATGATCGTGATGTTCACGTTGCGGCGCAGCGCATGGATGAGGTGGTTGCCACCGATGCTCAGCGCGTCGCCGTCACCGGTCACCACCCACACCGCCAGGTCGGGACGCGTCAAAGCGACGCCGGTGGCGATGGCGGGCGCGCGTCCGTGGATCGAATGCAGGCCGTAGGTGTCGAGGTAGTACGGGAACCGCGAGGAACAGCCGATCCCCGAGACGACGACGGTGTTCTCCCGCTTGACGCCCAGTTGAGGCATGAGCGACTGGAACGCCGCCAAGACGGCGTAGTCGCCGCAGCCGGGGCACCAGCGCACCTCCTGGTCGGAGACGAACTCCTTGCGGTTGAGCGGCGTGATCGCCAGGGGCACGCCGGACAGTCCGGTGCTCATCGGGCCTCCTCTGCATCGATGACGTCGATCAGGTGCGGTGCCAGTTCGGCGGGGCTGATCGGCAACCCCCGCACACGGCTGTAGGACTGCACGTCCACCAGGTAGCGGGCCCGCAGGATCATGGCCATCTGGCCCAGGTTCATCTCTGGGACGATGACGCGGCGGTAGCGGCGCAGCACCTCGCCCGTGTTGGCGGGCAGCGGATTGAGGTGACGCAGGTGCGTGGTGGCCACGCGGCGTCCGGCGTCGCGGACGCGGCGGGCGGCCGCCGAGATCGGGCCCCACGTCGATCCCCAGCCGAGCACGAGCACGTCGGCGTCCCCGGTCGGGTCATCGACGACCAGGTCGGGCACGTCCGCGACGATGCCATCGATCTTGGCCTGCCGGGCGGCAACCATGAACTCGTGATTGTCGGGCGCATAGCTGACGTTGCCGGTCTTGTCGGCCTTTTCGATGCCGCCGATGCGGTGTTCGAGGCCCGGCGTGCCGGGGATCGCCCACGGGCGGGCACCCCGCTCATCGCGCAGGTAAGGCAGGTACGTTCCCTCCGGACCGTTGGGTTGCGTCGCGAAGTGCGGGTCGATGGCGGGCAACGACGCGATGTCGGGCAGCAGCCACGGTTCGGCACCGTTGGCGAGGTAGCCGTCGGTCAGCAGGATCACCGGCGTGCGGTACGTCAGCGCGATGCGGACCGCCTCGATGGCGGCGTCGAAGCAGTCGGCGGGGGATTGCGCGGCGATGACGGGCAGGGGAGCCTCGCCGTGGCGCCCGAACATGGCCTGCAGCAGGTCGGCCTGCTCGGTCTTGGTCGGCATGCCGGTGGCGGGCCCGGCGCGCTGGATGTCGCAGATGACCAGGGGCTGCTCCAGCATGACGGCCAGCGAGATGGTCTCGCTCTTCAGCGCCATGCCCGGCCCTGACGTCGACGTGACGCCCAGGTGTCCCGCATAGGACGCGCCGAGGGCCGCGCCCACGGCCGCGATCTCATCCTCGGCCTGGAACGTGGTGACGCCCTGATCCTTGGCCTTGCTCAACTCGTGCAAGACGTCGGACGCCGGGGTAATCGGGTAGGCGCCCAGGAACAGGGGAAGACCGGAGGTGACCGATCCGGCGATGAGACCCAATGCGAGCGCCTTATTGCCGGTGATCTGACGGTAGGTGCCCGGCTGTGCGGGCGCGGCGGCCACCTCGAAGCGGACCGCGAACGTCTCGGTCGTCTCACCGAAGGCGTGACCGGCCAGGAAGGCGGCCTTGTTTGAGTCGCGAATCTCGGGCTTGGTGCCGAACTTGTGATCCAGGAACTCCAGGGTGTGCTCCACCGGACGCGTGTAAAGCCACGTCAGCAGGCCCAGCGAAAACATGTTCTTGGCGCGGGAGGCCTCTTTGCGGCCCAGGTGGAACTGCTCCACCGAGGCGACGGTGAGCCCTGTCAGATCCAGGGCGTGGAGTTGGTAGTCGGTCAGGGAACCGTCGGTGAGCGGGTCGGACGCATACCCGACCTTGGCGAGGTTCCGCTTGGTGAACTCGTGCGCGTCAGCGATGATGACGCCGCCGCGTTTCAGGTCGGCCAGGTTGGCTTTCAGCGCGGCCGGGTTCATCGCCACCAAGACGTCGGGTGCATCGCCGGGCGTCTTGATGTCGCTGTCGGCGAAGTGCAGCTGGAAGCTCGACACCCCCGCCACCGTTCCCTGGGGTGCGCGGATCTCGGCGGGGAAGTTCGGGAGGGTCGCGAAGTCGTTGCCCAGACTGGCGGTGTCGGAGGTGAACCGGTCGCCGGTGAGTTGCATCCCGTCGCCGGAGTCCCCTGCGAAGCGGATGACGACACGGTCGAGGGATTGCACATCGGTCACGGCGGACTGCCTCATTCTTCTCTGATCAGACTGACTCGGTTCCCCACCCTAGTAGCTCCGCCAACTGTCGGGCGCGTGCGCGTGGGGGTTGCCGACGCTGTGACGAAGGAGCGGCGCCCATTGGATACGCTGACAGCCAACCGTGACAGGCAAGGAGGACGGCCGTGAACGGGTTCGCCGAGAACGTGGGCGCCCGATGGCAGGACGTCGTCGCTGCCATCCGGCTGGCGCCGGTGCGGCTCGGCCTGCTCGGCACGACCCTGCTGGCGCTCGGAGCGCTGTCCCCGGCCTACCTGCCGCAAGCCAGCCCCTACTGGCCCATCATGCGGGCCCTGGGCCTCGACACCGAATGGGCCAGGATCATGGCGACAGCCCTGGTCATCGGCGCCGTCAACCTGCTCATCCTCGCCTGGTACCGGCTGCGGCCGGCCGTCTACCACGACGTCAAACCGTGGGCGATCCTGTGCTGGTGGGCGACCCCTTTGGTGGCGGCCCCCCCGATTTTCAGCCACGACGCCTACTCCTACGCGGCGCAGGGGTGGCTGATCGAGAACGGCATGAACCCCTACGAGGTCTCTCCGGGGGTTTTGCCCGGCACCTTCGCCGACCAGGTGGCCTGGCTGTGGCGCTACACGCCCGCCCCCTACGGGCCGCTGGCGTTGACCTTGGCGCATTGGCTGGACCAGTTGGCGGGTTTCAACCCCTACTATTCGGCCGTCGCGCAACGGATCCCTGCTTTGATCGGCGTCGCGTTGATCGTGCACTTCCTCCCACGGATCGCCCGGCAGATCGGGATCGACCCCCACCAGACCGCCTGGTTCTCGGCCATCAACCCGCTGCTCGTCATCGACCTCATCGGTGGCGCCCACAACGACGCCCTCATGCTCGGCCTGATCGCCGTGGCGATCTGCTGGGCTTACCAGGGATGGCATTGGCCGGCCGTCGTCGCGCTGGGGGTGGGCATGGCCGTCAAGCAACCAGCCCTTCTGGCGGCCTTCCCGGTGGCGGTGATCGGCAGCAACTGGGCGTCTTGGCGTTGGCGTGATCTCGTCCGATTCCTCCCCCGGGCATTGAGCACCCTGGGCGGTGTGCTCGCCGTCTTTGCCGCGATCTCGTGGGCGACAGGTCTGGGGTTTGGGTGGCTGAACGCGGTCAGCGTCCCCGGCATGATCGTCACGCTGGCGCCCTTCAGCCTGATCGGGTGGGTGTGCCAGCAGGTGTTCCTCGCGCTGGGCATGACGGCGGCGGCGGCCACGGTGATCCCGCTGCTGCAGACCATCAGCCTGGGGATCGCCGCAGTGCTGATGGTGGTGCTCGCGGTTCGCTTCGGACGCACCGAGCCGCTGCGGTTCTTGGCCTGGGCCTACCTGACGTTTGCGGTCTTCGGCCCCGCCCTGCACACCTGGTACCTGCTGTGGGGGGCGCTCTTCCTGCCCCTGGCCCAGGTCCGCGACCGGGTGCTGCGGGCGGCGGCAGCCGCCACCTCGGTCCTGCTGGCCTACGGCGCGGGCAACCTCGCATGGCGCAACGGGCAAAACGATGGTGGCGGGCAGTACATCGCGATCGCCTTGGCGGGTGTCGCGGCCATCGTCGTGTGGATCATCCTGCGTCGCCACGCCGCCAGGGCGTCCGCAGCCTAGGCTGGAACCACTCCGAGCGCGCCGAACGGGCGCCCATCCGTAACGACCAGGAGACGACATGGCCGAACCCGAACTGCTCACCCAGGTTGTCGAGGGCGTGGGCGTGCTGCGCCTCAACCGTCCTGCGGCAATCAACGCGTTGACCGTCGCGATGATGCGCGGCATGCGCGAGGCGCTGGAATCCTGGCGTGACGATGAGGGCGTCGACAGCGTCCTGCTGCTAGGGGAGGGGAGCCGAGGGCTGTGCGCCGGGGCCGATGTGCGAGCGCTGCGCCAGGCGGTGCTCGATGGCCGCGATTTCGGGGAGTTCTTCGATCTCGAGTATGGGCTCGATCTCCTCATCAAGGAGTACCCCAAGCCGTACGAGGCGCGACAGCACGGCATCACCATGGGGGGTGGCCTGGGTATCTCTGCGCACGGGTCGCGCCGCTTGGCGTCCGCGGATGCCGCGTTCGCCATGCCCGAGACGATCATCGGTTTCACGCCCGACGTCGGCGTCACCTGGTATCTCGCGCACGCCCCGGGCTGGACGGGCATGCACGTCGCCTTGACCGGGGCGACGGTCGGTGCCCGCGACGGCGTCCTGCTCGGGCTAGCAGATGAGGCCGATGAGGCCGCCCCCGCCGGGGAACTCGAGGACAACCGTGCCTGGATCGACGCCTGCTACTGCTTCCCCGACCCGTCCGACGTGATCGCAGCACTGGAATCGCACGCCGACTCTCGCGCCCGAGCCGCCGCCGCGCTGATCCGGGCCCGTAGCCCGCTGAGCGTCGCGGTGACGCTCGAGGCGATGCGCCGTGTCCCGACCATGACGGGGGTGGCGGACGTGCTGGCCCAAGACCGCGTCCTGGCCGACCACATGATAGGTAGCCCCGACTTCATCGAGGGTGTGCGGGCGCAACTGGTCGACAAGGACCGGACGCCGCGCTGGAGCCACGACCGCATCGAGGACGTGACGCGTGCCGAGGTGTTGGCCTGCTTCCGTACCGAAGAGCCCAGCAGCCTCACGTTCTGAGGCCGCATCCCTCCTCGAAGGCGCGTCAGGAGGTGGCGTAGTCCACGACGACCGGCGCGTGATCGCTGATGCGGGTGTCGTAGCTCGCGTCCTTGTGGGTGCCACCGGCCACCGCGCGGGCGGCAAGCCCGGGGCTGGCCAGGTGGTAGTCGATGCGCCACCCAGCATCGTTGGCGAACGCTTGCCCGCGCCAACTCCACCACGAATAGGGGCCCGGCCCTTCGGGGTGGAGGCGGCGTACCACATCCACCAGTGTGCGGGGCCCCAGGATGGAGCCGAACCACTCCCGCTCCTCGGGGAGGAACCCCTCCGAGCGCTGGTTGCTGCGCCAGTTCTTCACATCGTCGCGGGTGTGCGCGATGTTGAAGTCGCCCATCACCAAGAACTCGCGCCCCTCGCGGGCGGCGTGGCGGCGGGCTCGCGTCAGGTAGGAGCGGAAAGACGTCATGAAGCGCATCTTGCGGCGGTACTTCTCCGGATCGGCGTCGGGCCCCTCCCAGGTGGCGCCCTTGGGGACGTACACCGATCCGATCCTCAGCGCGAGCCCGTCGAGGTCGTAATCCGCTTCGACGTAGCGGCCTTCGGGATCGGAGGGCCGGTGACCGAATCCGTGCCGAATCGCGGTCGGCGGCGTCCGGCTGAGCAGGGCGACACCATTGCGTCCGGCGAGGTTTCCCTCGTGATAGGCCACGTGCCAGTCGTCGAGGAGGCCTTCGGGGATCGCGGCGGTGGAGGCCCGCATCTCCTGGATCGCCACGATGTCGGGACGCGTCCGGGACCACCACGCCTCGATGCCGCGCCGTTGCGCGGCCCGGATTCCATTGACATTGAACGACGCGATCCGCAGCACGGCTGCCAGGTTAGCGGCGTGAGGGACGCCCCGGTTTCGTTCGGCGGACCGATTAGTCGTCCGCCCGGGATGCCGCTAGCATCGGACCTTGGGTAAGGCAAGCCTTACCTGACCGCCAGGCGCGGCCGTCCGTCCAAGAAAGTGGGTACCCGTGCTCGGCGCCTTCCTCATCGGGTTGCGCGAGGGTCTCGAAGCCGCGCTCGTCGTCGGCATTCTCGTGTCCTACCTCACCAAACTCGGCCGTCGCGACGTCTTGCACCGGCTCTGGATCGGCGTCGGTCTGGCGATCGCGCTCTCGCTCGGCATCGGCGCGCTCCTCACGTTCGGGTCCTACGCGCTGACGACCCAAGGTCAAGAGCTCATCGGGGGATTGCTCTCTCTGGCAGCCGTCGCCTTGGTGACCTGGATGATCTTTTGGATGCAGCGGGCCGCCCGCAACCTGAAGAAAACCCTGGAAGGCGAACTGGACCGGGCACTCGCCCAGGGTTCGCTGTGGGGGATCGTCATCGTCGGTTTCGTCTCGGTGACGCGCGAAGGCATCGAGACGGCGCTGCTGCTGTGGTCGATGGTCGAGTCGGCAGGGTCTGCCCCCCAGGCGATCGTCGGCGCCCTGTTGGGGTTGACGATCTCTGTTCTGCTCGGCTGGGCGATCGCTCGAGGCATGGTTCGCCTGAACTTGTCGACGTTCTTCACCTGGACGGGTGCCTTGCTCATCGTGGTGGCCGCCGGGGTGCTGGCCTACGGCCTGCACGATCTGCAAGAGGCTGGGGTAGTGCCGGGGCCGTTCAGCGCACTGGCCACCCTCGACCCGGCGACCGGCGCCGTGGGTGTCGGGCTCGAGGGCTTCCCCTTCGGCTACGCCTTCGATGTGTCGACGATCATCGCGCCCGGCGGCACCCTCGCCACGCTGCTGCAGGCCACCGTGGGCTTCATGCCCGAGATGACGTGGATCCAGGTCATCGCGTGGGCGCTCTACCTGGCTGTGGTTTTCAGCATCTTCTTCTCTCGCATGACCGCTGGTCGGCCGCGCCCTTCCACCGAACCGTCCCCTTCTCCCGCTCAAGGAGCATCGTGAACCGTACGTCCCTGACCGCCGCCCTCGTGGCGGTTCCCACCGCAGCCCTGGCGTTGTCGGGTTGTGTCGCCAAGGCTGATCTCGCGGCCTCCGGCGGTCCCCTGACCGTCACCTCCGACGCCACGACCTGCCAGGTGTCGACCGCCAAGGCCACCAGTGGCACCCTGGCGTTCACCGTCACCAACAAGGGCCCGCAGATCACCGAGTTCTACCTGTTGGCCGACGACGCGTTGCGCATCGTGGGCGAGGTCGAGAACATCGCCCCCGGCGCGTCCCGCACGCTGACCGTCGTCGCCCAACCCGGCAACTACTTCACCTTGTGCAAGCCGGGCATGATTGGTCAAGGCGTGGGCAAGGCCGCCTTCACCGTGACCGGCGACACCGTGGCCATCACCGGCGAAGACGCCGAGCAGAAGCAGCAGGCCGTGACGTTGTATGCCGCTTTCGTCAAGGATCAGACGGCCCAGTTGCTGCCTGCGGTCCGCTCGTTCACCGAGGACTACGCGGCCGGACGCGACGACGCGGCCCGCGCAGCCTTCCCGAAGGTCCGCGCCTACTATGAGCGGATCGAGCCGATCGCTGAGGCGTTGGGCGATCTTGACCCTCGCATCGACTATCGCGAGGTGGACGCCAAGGCCGAGGGCCTGGACTGGACCGGGTTCCACCGCATCGAGAAGGATCTGTGGGTTCCGGCGAAGGACGCCAAGAACTCTGACGATTCCCCCGCGTGGAAGGACTGGGAGCCTTCGACGCCGCAACAGCGGGTGACGCACGCCTCCGCGCTAGTCGCCGACGTGCAGCAGCTTTACGACTACGTCCACGGCAATGATTTCGCCACGTCACTCAACGAGCAGGGCGTCGCGGGGCTGTCGAATGGGGCGATCTCCCTGCTCGACGAGGTGGCCACCACGAAGATCACCGGCGAGGAAGACTGGTGGAGCGGCACCGATCTTTACGATTTCGCGGCCAACGTGGAGGGCTCCAAGATGGCGTTCTCCCTGGTGCGGGACTTCACGTTGAGCAAGGGCGACGCTGGCAAGAAGCTGGTCGCCGAGATCGACAAGGGTTATGCGGCGTTGGAGAAGTCGCTGGCTGACCATGGGTCGGCCGAGCGGGGCTTCACGACGTTCGCCGATCTCACCGATGCCGACAAGCGCGCGCTCATCGACGACATCAATGCGCTCGCGGAGCCCTTGTCCAAGCTGACCACGACCATTTTGGGGTGATACCGATGCCCGACGAGCCAGTTCTTCCCGACTCTGCCGATGCCGCAGGGGGCGCCTCCCGTGAGGAACCTCTCGCGCCCCCGGCCTCGGAGGCGCCCTCTCCCGCGGAGGACGCCGCCACCTCGACGCCTCCCGCCACGGGGTCGGGGTCGGGATCGACGAGCGATGCCCCGCGTCGCGGCCTGTCGCGGCGCGGGATGCTGGGGCTGTTCGGTGCCGGCGCGGCCGTGGGTGCCGGGGCGGGCGTCGCGGGCACCCTCGGCGTGCAGCGTGGTGGCGGCGAAGCGTCGGACGCGACGGTCTATCCGTTCTTCGGGCAGCACCAAAGTGGGATCACGACGCCTGTCCAGGATCACCTGCATTTCGCCGCGTTCGACATGTCCGAGCGGGCCGATCGTGACGATCTGATCAGCCTGCTGCAGGACTGGTCGTACGCGGCGTCGCGGATGGTCGCGGGGCTGGAGGTCACCGTCAAGGGGGCAGTAGGCGGTTCGCCCGCCGCGCCGCCGGACGATACGGGCGAGGCGCTGGGGCTGGCCGCGAGCGGTCTGACGATCACGTTCGGTGTCGGTCCGACGCTGTTTGAGGTGGACGGCACGGATCGGTTCGGTCTTGCCGCGAAGCGTCCGGCGGGCCTGGTCCGGCTGCCCGCCTTCCTCGGCGAGGATCTGCAGCGGGAGCACTCCGATGGCGATCTGTGCATCCAGGCGTGCGCCGATGACCCGCAAGTGGCGGTGCATGCCATCCGGAACCTGACGCGGATCGCTTTCGGGCGCGCCCGGTTGCGGTGGTCGCAGCTTGGTTTCGGGCGGACGTCCAAGACCACCGCGGACCAAAAGACCCCGCGGAACCTGTTCGGCTACAAGGACGGCACGGCCAACATTTTGGCCAACGACGAGGCGGCGCTGACCCGGCACGTGTGGGTCGGCACGGACGACCAGCCGTGGCTGGCGGGCGGTTCCTATCTGGTTGCGCGCAAGATCGCGATGATCACCGAAAGCTGGGATCGGCTACGGCTGGCCGAGCAGGACCGCATCGTGGGTCGCAACAAGGGGGAGGGGGCTCCGTTGTCGAGCCCGAGCGGCGTCGAGAACGACGCCCCCAATTTCGCCGCACTGGCGGCGAGTGGCAAGCCGATGATCGACCGTGCTAGCCACGTTCGATTGGCGCATCCAGATCAGAACAACGGCATCCAACTGCTGCGTCGCGGCTACAACTACGTGGACGGCAACGATGCGCTCGGCAAGCTCGATGCGGGCCTGTTCTTCTTGTCCTATCAGCGCCGCCCAGACGACTTCATTGCCGTGCAGCGCTCGCTGTCCACTGATGCGATGAACGAGTACCTCAAGCATCTGGGATCAGGCCTGTGGGCGATCCCGCCCGGGGCGAGCGAGGGCTCCTACGTCGGGGCTGGCCTGTTCGCTTAGACGATGAGCGGCGGCGTCCCTCGGGGCGCCGCCGCTCGCGTCGCGGGGTTCAGGCGCGCGGGGGATCCGCGAGGACGCCCACGGTGGCAACGACGGCCGCGAGCAGGGCGGGGACGCCGAAGGGCCAGCGTCGCCCGGCCGCGCGACGGCGCTCGCCCCAGCGGTACATGGCCCTCTCGCCCAGTGCGGTGATCGCGGCTCCTGCTCCCACGCCGGCGGTAGCGATGGCCAGCGCTTGGACAGGGTGGGCATTGGCCTCGTGGAGAAGCTCGTCGACGCGGTCGGGGCCGTTGGTGGCCTCAGTGCGGGGCCTGGTGAGGGCGTACACCCCGGTCACACCAGCGGCCAGCGCGGTCTTCGCGACGGCGCGGGCGGGACGGGAGGCGACGGCGCCAGGCAGGGCATACCAGGCAAAGGTGCCGACGCCGGTGGCGACGGCCAGGGGAAGGGCGGGCCGGGCCATCGAACTCATCGGTAGTTCACGAACTGGACGGCGAAGGGGTAGTCGGCGTCGCGCACCATCTGTTGCACGGCTTGCAGGTCGTTGCGGCTCTTGGAGCTGACGCGCAGTTCGTCGCCTTGAATCTGGGTCTTCACACCCTTGGGTCCTTCGTCGCGGATCAGCTTGGCCACCTTCTTGGCGTTGTCTTGGGAGATGCCTTGCTCCAGGGACGCGGTGATCTTCCAGATCTTTCCCGAGAGGCGGGGTTCTCCTGCGTCCAAAGACTTCAAGGACACGCCCCGCTTGATGAGCTTGCTCTGAAAGACGTCGAGGACGGCCTTGACGCGCTCCTCGCCGCTGGCTTCCAGCTCGATGGCGTCACCGGACCAGCGGATCGAGGCGTCGGTGCCTTTGAAGTCGAAGCGCTGGTGCACCTCCTTGGCGGCCATGTTGAGAGCGTTGTCGACTTCCTGCTTGTCGACCTTGCTGACGATGTCGAAGGAGCTGTCTCCTGCCATGGGTGGTCCTCTCGATTGGGCGGACGGGCGATGAGTTGCTAGAGTACTTTCCCGCTGAGTGTTCAGCATGGCAGGTTGCCCGAGCGGCCAAAGGGAGCGGTCTGTAAAACCGTCGGCATTGCCTACGTAGGTTCGAACCCTACACCTGCCACAGCAAGGAAAGGGCCTCTGACAAGCCGTGATGGCGAGTCAGGGGCCCTTTTGCTGTGCCGGTTGGCCCAGGTTGTTGCGCTGGGTGGCCCCCGATTTTGGAACCGGGCCTGCGTAGGGTAAGTTGATCTGCGGTCTTGCCCCTATAGCTCAGTAGGCAGAGCGTCTCCATGGTAAGGAGAAGGTCTGCGGTTCGATTCCGCATGGGGGCTCGGGTCTCCGGTTCCGGCCGGAGGCGAGAGGCGGGATAGCTCAGACGGTAGAGCAAGCGGCTCATAATCGCTGTGTCACGGGTTCAAGTCCCGTTCCCGCTACCACCTAGGTGCCCTACGTAACGAATGGAGTGGCTGAGATGGCCAAGAAGTCTGGCGACATCCGCCCGAAGATCACGTTGGCTTGCACCGTGTGCAAGCACCGCAACTACATCACCAAGAAGAACCGCCGCAACGATCCCGATCGCTTGGAGCTGCAGAAGTTCTGCCCGAACTGCAAGCACCACACCGAGCACCGCGAGACGCGTTGATCTAGGTCACACGACACACGGGCCGTCCCCTGTTGGGGGCGGCCCGTGTTGCTGTTGGCCCGTGCGGGGGCCGTCCGGGGGCTAAGTTCAGGACACCTGGACCGACCAGGTGGACACGTCGGCGCCCTCGCTGACGGCGATCCGCTCGTAGGTGGTCGCCAGCCGCGCTCCGATGTCGGGCCAGTAGAACCGTCGCGCATGGATGCGTGCCACGACGCCCAGGCGGGTGCGCAGCGTCTCGTTCGTGAGGAGGCCCCGCAGCGTCGTGCCCCAGGCGATGGGGTCGCGGTCGTGCATGAGGTAGCCGGTCTCCTCGTGGACGACGACCTCTCGCAGCCCACCCGTCGAGGACGCTAGGACGGGGACCCCGCTGGCTGCGCCTTCGAGTGCGACCAGGCCGAAGGTCTCCGAATGGGAGGGGACCAGCAGCGCTTGGGCGTGACGCATGAGTGCGGCTAGGTCGACGCGGGATTGGGCACCCACGAAGTGAACGTGGTTGCGCATCCCCAGACGATCGATGAGTGCCTCAACCTCAGCGCGGTAGTCGGCGAAGTCGGCGGAGACGTCCCCGGCGATCATGAGGTCGGGGCGCTCGTCGGGCGCTAGTTCGGCCATGGCGCGGATAGCGAGGTCGCCCCCCTTGAGGGGTTGGAGCCGTGCCGCCATGAGCACGTAGCCTGCCTCCGACCCGCACCAGGGGCAGGCTGGACGCTGGTCGGTGGGCGCCGCCGGGCGGAAGGTGTCCAGGTCAACGCCGGGCGGAATGACGCTCACGCGGCGAGGGTCGGCACCGCAGCGTTCGATGATCGTCCGCGCTTCGGCGGTGCTGACCGCGATGATGGCGTCCGAGCGCTGGGCGATGAGGGCCTCGCCCGCGACCCGAGCCCCCGATTCGGGCGGCTCGCCTGCCGAGAGCGGGTCGCCGGGATGGGCGGCCACGGAATGGAAGCTTTGAACATGGGGGACGCCCCACGCGCGGGCGACCGGCAAGGCGGCCACACCGCTCATCCAATGGTGTGACTGGATGAGGTCGTAGGGCATCAAGCGCGCCAGCCCGGCAGAGAACTCGTCGATGTGGGCGTCGATGGCGCTCTTGGGGAGGTCGGCGGCCGGTCCGGCGTCCACGTGGAGCAGTTGAACCCCGCCACCGAGGTCGGCGACGTCGGGCTGGTCGGGGTGTGAGCGTCGCGTCGCAATGTCGACGCGATATCCGAGATCGGCCAGGGCGCGCGCCTGGTGGAGTTCGACGACATTCATCCCCCCTGCATCGCCTGCGCCGGGCGCTGATGCGGGGGAGGTGTGCATGGACACGAACAGGAGCCGGAGCGTCACCCACGCGACCCTACGGCACAGGTAGCCTGTGCGGCATGTCCCTCTCCGATGCGCACGTGGGTCGCACCTACCCGGCCACGCGCCCCTATCTGGTGAGCCGCGAGAAGATCGCCGAGTTCGCCCGAGCCTTGGGCGACGACAATCCGGCCTATGCCGGCGACCGGCCGCAGGCACCCCCCACCTTCGCAGCCGTCCTTGCTGCGCAGGCGTGGGATGCGCTGTTTTCCGATCCTGAACTCGATATGAAGCTTGCGCAGACGATTCATGGCGACCAGCGGTTTGCCTGGCGCAGGCCCTTGCGTGCCGGCGATGAGGTGGTGGCGCGCCTGACGATCGACAAGGTGCGTTCGCGCGGAGCCTCGGCCTTCGTCACCGTGTCGGTAGCGCTGTCCACGTCGGCGGGGGAGTCGCTGGTGACGGCCACCTCGACCCTGCTCCACACCTGGCCGGAGGTCACAGCATGAGCGCCCACGTTGTTGAGGTCGGCACTGAGTTGCCGCCCTTGGTGCTGCATTACACGCGTGAGGATCTGGTCCGCTACGCGGGTGCCTCGGGGGACTTCAATCCGATCCACTGGTCCGATCGAGCCGCCCGTGCCCTGGGCATGCCCAGCGTCATCGCTCACGGCATGCTCACGATGGGCAAAGCGTTGCGAATCGTCACCGATTGGGTGGGGGATCCCGCGCGGGTCGAGGGCTACTTCGTCCGGTTTACCAAGCCGGTCCCCGTCCCTGATGACGACGCCGGGGTCGACGTTCACGTCACGGCACGGGTGACGGCGCTGGAGGACGGTCTGGCCACGATCGCGATCGATGCTCTCCTGGGAGAGACCCGCGTGCTGGGTTCGGCGCAAGCGCAGGTGCGGTGTGGCTGAATTGCTGGCTGATCACACCACCCTGCGCGTCGGCGGCCCGGCGCGACGCTGGGTCGAAGCGGACACGGAGCAGGCCCTCATCAGCGCTGTCGCGGACGCGGATGCGGCCGGCGAGCCGGTCCTCCTCCTGTCTGGAGGGTCCAACATGGTGGTCTCGGATGACGGTTTCGACGGTGTCGTGGTTCACGTCGCGACGCGCGGGATCGGGGGCCAGGTCGCCAGTTGCGACCTGGGCGAAGCTGCCTGCGGCGGCATCATGGTGGATGTCGCAGCCGGGGAGAACTGGTCGGCCTTCGTCGACTGGACGGTGGCATCCGAACTGGTGGGGGTCGAGGCGCTGGCCGGCATCCCGGGAACGGTCGGCTCGACGCCGATCCAAAACGTCGGCGCTTATGGGCAAGACGTCTCCCAGACGCTGTGGCATGTGCGCACGTGGGATCGGCGCACTCGGTCGCCGAAGCTGTTCAGCAACGCAGATTGCGCCTTCGGCTACCGCTCGAGTCGGTTTAAGGCCGAACCCGATCGCTACGTCGTTTTGGGTGTCACCTTCCAGCTCACCCAGGGGACGCGGAGTTCCAAGGTGCGTTATGCCGAACTGGCGAACCGCGTCGGGGTTGAGGTGGGTCACAAGGCGAACTTGGCGGCGGTCCGGGACGCGGTGCTGGCGCTGCGGCGAGGCAAGGGGATGGTCCTGGACGCCGAGGACCACGACACCTGGAGCGCCGGATCCTTCTTCACCAACCCCGTCGTCACGCCTGAGGTGGCAGCCGCTTTGCCACCCGAGGCGCCTCGTTTCGATGCAGGGGGCGGGCTCGTCAAGAGCAGCGCCGCCTGGCTCATCGACCACGCCGGCTTTGGCAAGGGGTATGGAGTTGCACCGGTGACGTTGTCGACGAAGCATGCGCTCGCGATCACGAATCGCGGGGGTGCTCGCGCCGATGAGGTCATCGCCTTGGCTCGCGAGATCCGCGATGGTGTCGAAGCCAAGTGGGGGGTCCGACTCGTGCCGGAACCCGTGTTCGTCGGGGTGTCGCTGGACTGACCCAGTTCGACGCGGCGGAAGAAACCCCGTACACTCGTCGTCTTGGTGGCACCTGTCGCTTCGGCGAGCCCTCCGCGAGGTGGGTAGCATGGGTGCTGCTGAAGTAGGAAGCAAAGGGCAATAGCTCAATTGGCAGAGCAGCGGTCTCCAAAACCGCAGGTTGGGGGTTCAAGTCCCTCTTGCCCTGCTGGGCCGATCGCGGTCCGGAAGGTGATTTGGTCGGCAATGTGAGGACGTGCAGGTGGCACCCAGGAGCGACATGAGCGAGGGCTCCGTCGGCGACCCCGACGACGTCGCTCGTGAAGACCTGCCTGGCGAGTTCCTCGCCGACGACCTCAACGATCCCGAGCCCTATCGCGTGGCTCCCGACGAGACCGAAGCCGAGGAGCTGACCGACGGTTCAGCCGAGGGCGAGGGTGGCGTCGATGATGCCGCGCAACTCGTGGCGGCGGAATCCGTGGCGCAGCAGGCGCGTAGTTCGCGTCCGGTGCGTCGCAGCGAGTCCGCTGAGACGGCGCCGAAGGGGAAGAGCACGGCGAAACGCGCCCCGCGCCCGTCGTCCGATAGTGGCCGGGTCGGGCCGATCACGTTCGCTGGCCAGTCGGTCGACGAACTCAAGAAGGTCGTGTGGCCGACGTGGCCGCAGGTCTCGGCGTACTTCTGGGCCGTGCTCTTGTTCGTGTTCGTCATCATCGCTTATGTCAGCGGCTTGGACCTGGGCTTCGGCGCTCTGCTGCTGAAGCTGTTCGGCTGACCGACGACCGAGGAGTGGAAGGATTTTCATGGCTGACGTGCCCGAGAACGACATCGATCTGGACGAGGTAGAGATTGACCTCGGCCCGATCGAGGAGTCTCAGCCCGACGAGGTCGAACTCAACCTCGATTTTGGCGGCGACGCTGAAGACGATGCCGATGACGTGGTCTTGAACCTCGAGGACGACGAGCCGGAGGCCGACGAGGCTCCCGCTTCGGACGCCGACGAGGCTGCGGTTTTGGAGGAGTTGCGCGAGCGCCTCACGGGGCAGTTCGGTGACTGGTACGTCATTCACACGTACTCCGGCATGGAGAATCGCGTGAAGCAGAACCTGGACGCCCGCATCCAGACCCTCGGCATGGAGGACTACATCTTCGAGACGGTCGTGCCGACTGAAGAGGTCGTTGAGATCCGTAACGGTGCGCGCAAAACCGTGACGCGCACGGTGCTGCCGGGCTATGTGCTGGTCCGCATGGAACTCACGGACGGGTCCTGGTCTGCAGTGCGTCAGACGCCGTCGGTGACGGGCTTCGTCGCCCATGCCAGCCAGCCTGTGCCGTTGTCGATCGACGAGGTCGTCAAGATGCTCGCTCCGGCCGCGCTGGCCAAGGCTGCTGCTGAGTCGGCGGGCCCGTCGGCCACGAAGAAGAGGAAGATCGAGGTCGCCGACTTCAAGGAAGGCGATTCCGTCATGGTTGTGCAGGGGCCGTTCTCCGGCGTCCATGCCACGATCACCGAGATCAACGCGAACCATCAGCGCCTCAAGGCGCTGGTCGAGATCCTGGGGCGGGAGACCCCCGTGGACCTCACGTTCTCGCAGGTTCAGAAGGACATCTGAGCACGAGGTTCGTGTGGCCCGTTTGGCGGGCCGTTTCATCACCCGGTGCAGCGACCCGGCTGCGCCACTAAGTAGCAAGGACCCAACATGCCTCCCAAGAAGAAGGTAGCGGCGCTCGTCAAGGTTGCCTTGAACGCGGGCGCGGCAACCCCTGCACCTCCGGTCGGTACCGCTCTCGGTCCGCACGGCGTCAACATCATGGAGTTCTGCAAGGCGTACAACGCCCAGACCGAATCCATGCGCGGCAACGTCATCCCCGTCGAGATCACGATCTACGAGGACCGCACGTTCACCTTCATCACGAAGACGCCGCCTGCCGCCGAGTTGATCAAGAAGGCTGCCGGCCTGAAGTCGGGCGCGTCGAACCCGAGCAAGGAGACCGTCGGCAAGATCACGCGCGATCAGGTGCGTGAGATTGCTAGCACGAAGCTCCCCGACCTGAATGCGAACGATGTCGATGCGGCGATGAAGATCGTCGAGGGCACCGCTCGTTCCATGGGCGTCACCGTCGAAGGCTGACCCCTCTCATCGTGGCAGGGCCAGCGCGGCCCACACACCACACCCTGGTAGGCCCTCGAGGCCAAGGAAGGAACCAGACATGAAGCGCAGCAAGGCTTACCGCGCCGCCGCAGCACTGGCGGACGCAGATCAGAACTACTCCCCCGAAGAGGCCATCGCTTTGGCCAAGAAGGGAGCTTCGGCCAAGTTCGACGAGACGGTCGATGTCGCGATGCGGCTCGGCGTTGACCCGCGCAAGGCTGACCAGATGGTGCGCGGCACCGTCAATCTCCCCAACGGCACCGGCAAGACGGCAAGGGTCCTCGTCTTCGCGACCGGTGATCGTGCCGCGGCCGCTGAGGCTGCTGGTGCGGACGAGATTGGCGCGGACGAGCTCATCGACAAGGTGGCTGGCGGCTACCTCGACTTTGATGCCGTCGTCGCGACCCCGGACATGATGGGTAAGGTCGGCAAGCTGGGCCGCGTCCTCGGTCCGCGTGGTCTCATGCCGAACCCGAAGACGGGCACGGTGACGATGGATGTCGCCAAGGCTGTCACCGACATCAAGGGCGGAAAGATCGAGTTCCGCGTGGATCGTCACGCGAACCTGCACTTCATCATCGGGAAGGCGTCGTTTACTCCCGAGCAGTTGGAGCAGAACTACTTCGCCGCTCTCGATGAGGTGCTCCGCTTGAAGCCGTCGGCCGCCAAGGGTCGCTACATCAAGAAGATCACGCTGTCGACGACGATGGGCCCGGGTGTGTCCATTGACGTCGCTCGCGTCAAGCCGGCTAACGCCGAGGCCTGATCTCTCGATTTTCGTTGGCCGCGAGTGCCCCCTTCCGTGTGGAGGGGGCACTCGCGCGTTCAGACACAGCAGAGTCGAGAGGTCTCGCAGCCATCGGCGTAGAGGTCGCGTCTCGGAAGCGTCGATGAGGCAGAGGGTGGGGGGGCAATGAGGCTCCTCCTGGGCTGGGTTGTCGTATGAGGCAAGGCCTCCGGTAGTCGCCCACGCCTCAGTGCCGTGAGGCCACCGCAGCCCATCGTGGATCGTTTGCCGTTGTGCCGTTGTGCCGTTGTGCCGTTGTGCCGTTGTGCCGTTGTGCCGTTGCGGTTGATCCCTTGGTGGCGGCTTTCAGGAGCGCTGCTTGATTAGCCCTTCAGGGCGTCCACTAGCTGGTCACCGGAGGTCCCTCTTGTGGTCTTCGGCGCTGACTGGCTGGTCTGCGGTGCGGTCCCAGAGCTGAGCCCAGCCGTGAGCCTTCGGGAACCAGGGCCGAGCGCCTCGCCGGGGTTGGCCTTGCGCAGCCCCGAGGCCCCCACGCGCTATCTTCCAACCTGATCCATGGTGTGCCCAGCCAGCGGCTCTTTTCCCGCACACTGTCCAGCAGCCTGCTCCACGGTGTGGCCCCTCCAGTGACTCTTTCCCGCACACCGTCTAGCAGCCTGCTCCACGGTGTGGCCCCCCAGTGACTTCTTCCCAATCACTGCCTACCAGCATGCTCTACGGTGTGCGTAGCCGGTCACAGTGCCCCCACCTGATCGCGGCGCACCTAACCCATCGCTGCGTATGAATCTCGTTCACCGTCTAGCCACCTGTGAGCGTCGCATGCAAGTCGGCCCCGGACGCCCATCTCGGGTCCGTGCGGTGGCTCAGACCTGAGGGGCAAATGTCCGCGCAGCAGACCGAACGTCACCGAGGCGACCCATGTGAGTGATTTCTCCCTGAGAGGCGGCACCCTGGGAATCGGCATCTGGACGTGCCCTTCCGTGACTGACGCGCCGTGTTCGGCCCGCGGCCAGTGGGGAGTTGCGCTCTGCGGAGTGCGGTGAGGGATGGTGCCGACCTCATCGACCTGGTGCTGCTCCCACACTCCAGGGAACAGGGTCGGTTTCCAGCCCTGCCAGACCAGAAGGACCAACCTGCTCACACAGGGGGAACCGACAGAGTCTCACGGCATAGGGCACCGCTCACGCTCCTGAAGACAGTCCAGGGGCTGAGCATCGGCTCGTCCAAGGGAATCGATGGAGGTGGCGCATCCCACCTGCCTTCGGCGAGGCGCAGCGCCACCTTGTCATGTGCACGGCAAGGCCCCCCCGCCCGCGGAGAGAACTGACGCAGATGACGAGCGTCGTCACGGCAGCCGTCGATCCCGAAGCCTGGAGCAGATCAACTCCACTGAGACCAGGAGCCGTCCCTCCTTGAGAGCAACACAAGCCCGCAACGACACGTTCCAGTACATAGACCGACGTACATAACGCTGCCGTGAGTCCGTTCAGCGACGTGTGCAGTGGTGGCAAGGTCACCTACTGGCAATGGCACGTGTAGTTGGGCAGGGGTACCACGGGTAGCGGCTCATGCAGGTGGGCAGGGGCACCACGGGTAGCGGCACGTGCCTTTGCGTACCGACGCCACGAAGAGAAGCCTGGCTGGGAGCGGACCTCCGTCCCGGAACGCTCGTGTACCACCCACCAAAGACATCGCTCACGGGCTCTGTCGAATGGATCACCAAGCAGGGTCACCCCCGCTACGTAGACCCGAAGCCTCGAGAGGGCGGCTTGCGCCCCATGCCGATGACCCTTGCGCCCCATGCCGATGACCGTGGCTGACTCCTTGATCCAGTTGGGCTGAGGACGGAGACGGAGACCCCCAGACCCGCGGGAAGAAACGACATCTGAGTGCAGCGGGGATCCCACAAGGACAAGGTTGCCAACAAAAGGGGACGAAAAACTGAGGTTTGTTCGAGCCCAGTCCACCACTGCCGGCACTTGGTGTTCGGGGGTCCCCGGGCGAGTGGCAACGGTGTTGCCGGTTGTGGGGTGGGGTTTGGTGGGGTTGGTGGTGGGTGTGGGGGGTGGTTGATTTGGTGGTGGGTTGTGGTGGGTGTAATGTTTCTCAAGCGCTCGGGGGCTGGTTGAGCTTCGGTTTGAGGGTTCTTGGGTGTCGCGTTTGGTGCTGTTTGGCCTTGTGTTTTGGG
>NZ_PPCV01000003.1 GCF_004126535.1 Propioniciclava flava
CGGACGACCTGCTCCGGGGTGTGACGCTTCCTGCTGTTCGTCATGATCTGACCAGTCTCCCTGCCCGCGACCGCGGGCAACAGGACGACTCTCATAACGACTGGACCTACGAAACGGGGTCAGCCCACCCGCGCTGCGCTGCTGCAGGGTCTCGTCGGCGTGGAGGAAGTCGAGCACTCGGCGGGCAAGCCGGTCGACCTTCCAGATGATCACCGCGTCAAAGTCGCGGGCGGCAAGTAATGACTTCCAACCGAGACGCTCCTCAGGGCGGTTCGCCGTCGCCGACACTCCATCGTCAACAAACTCACCGACGACCTCCCAGCCACGAGCTTCCGCATAGCGACGACACGACTGAAGCTGTCTGGCGATCGAGACGGATTCTTCCTTGGTGACACTGAGGCGGGCATAGAGAACGCATCGACGCACTTGCTTGAGGTTCATTCCCTCAGTCCATCGGCTCTCGTTGACCTCGCGCCACATCGCTCGTGTCAGCAAGACTGTGATGCCTCTTCGCGTGCGGACTGGACAGATTGCTAGCGAGGCATGTGTGGTCTTCGCCACTGATGCCTATGGCGACCAAGCCGTGCTCTCATCAAGCTTCCATCAACTCTGGGCAATTACGTATGGGTCGGGGATGCGGAATGATCCTCGCTATACGCCGACCGACGTGTTCGAAACGTTCCCGAGGCCATCGCTCACATCGAGTCTGGATCGCATTGGCCGTCAGCTAGACCACGATCGGCGGGAGATAATGCTCCGCCGAAACCTCGGCCTCACACGCCTGTACAATCTGGTTAACGATCCGACGCTTCGCGCCTCGTTAGACGACGACATCGCCAGGCTTCGTGCTCTCCATGCTGAACTTGATGAGGCAGTACTCGATGCGTACGGCTGGTCAGATCTTGAAATTGAGCACGGGTTTCATACCTATCGGAAGACGGGGCGGTGGACGCTCAGTCCATCGGCTCGCGCCGAGGTACTCGACCGCCTACTCGAAGAGAACCACTCCCGGTCTAGGCCGGAGCCGGACCCCAATGTCAACGCAAGGCCACTCCGACCTGGTGAGACGCAGGCGCAAACGCTGTTCGAGTAAGGGGGCCACCGCCGATCTGAACTAATCGAAAAGCCTGCCTCCGCTATCTTGCTTCACCCCTCGCGGCGAATCAATTCCTGCCTGATTCACGGATCCGGCGCGCCTGAAGTTCTCTTCGAGGAGTCGATCCACGATCTCGATTCGTGCGGCAGCGCCGACAGTCCATCGCTCGTTCTGGCGATAGGTGTGGAAGCCGTAATCGAGCGGAATATCGTCCCAGCCGTATGCCGCGACTGTGGCATCGTCGATCTCAACGTGAATCGTGCGAAGGCGTTCGATGTCCTTGTCGTCCACGATGCGGGAGTCGTGGACAAGGTTGTAGATCTTGGTGAGCCCGAGGTTTCGGCGGAGCATGATCTCTCGACGCTCTTCATCGAGCACAGTACCCACCTGCTCCATCCGTCGCGTCGTTGTCGGTCGAGGAAGTGTCAAGAACACGTCGGATGGCGAGTAGCTGAGGTCGTTCTTCATCGCTCCGGAGTACTTTCGTGCCCAGACGTAGTGTACGGAAGAGGCTAAGCATGCCAAAAGGGCTCGGCTGTCAGATGCAAAGACGACCACCTTGTGACTCGGGACCGACGCATTTGGGATGAACACTGGCTGAGCAGTGTTGCTGACCTGAGCGAGGACCAGCACTTCAGACAAATCTGCAGTCGCCTTACGGAGCGACGGCGCCCACGCCGCGAAGCGCCACCAGTAGTCCCGGCGGTGGGTGATCTTGAGTTTGGCTCGTTCGGGCTTCACCATCGTCAACACCCGCTCGTAGGGAAGTGGGTAGGTCGCCGCCTCATCCTGTTCTCTCGTCCCAAAGTCGATCACCCAACGAGAGGGAGAGTTGTCCGGGCGCGAGTTGAGATCCTCGCCGTTGAGGTACGGGAACAGCACCTCAGCGTTGCGTGCATCGGCGGCAATCCACTCTTGCGCCTCGTCTGGCTCCACGACGAAACCCATGCCCAGGACGTAGCAGCCGATGAAGGCCAGTCCAGCGTTCCCTACGAGACGCTCCGGTATCCCGTTGACTCGCCCAGTGGCCTCAAGGAGGGTACTGATCCGTCGAACGCTGACGTCATCCGCAACGCGAGGCAGTTCGTCGCTCACAGCGCCGCGGGTGCCCCACACTGCCGCGTACTCGAGGTTGGCGCTTGCCGCGGGCCACGACCGGCTCTGGATTGCGCGGGTGATGGTGAACCCGGCCGCAACCATTGCATCGAGGCCGATCTCACGAGAGTCGCCCTGCGCGACTGTATTCGTCGCGATGAGCCCGAGCGTGCCCTTCGCCTGCAAGAGCGAGGTCGCGCGCAAGAAGAAGTAGGCGACCAGGTCGGCACTTCCGCGGCGACCGCCCGCAATGACGTTTACAAACCAGTCGCGGACGTTGGTTCCCATCGCACCGGTCAGCTTTTGCCCGCCAAGGAACGGCGGATTGCCGATGATGGCGTCGAAGCCTCCGTGATCGACCATGACATCGGCTGCCTCGATGATCCAGTGGAGCGGCTTCCATCGGGTGTAGTCGGTCTCGACGGTCGGGGTGAGTCCCTCGTCGATCTTTGAGTCGAGCCAGATAGAGTCAGCTTCGCCACGAGCACCGGGGTATGCCCTGCGTGCCGCTTCGCGCAGATCTTCGTAGGCGGAATCGAGTGCACGTCCGGGCTTGCCGCCGAGCGCGATTCCGGTGGCGACGACGCCGTCGGCGAGCTTGCGAAGGTCGGCCGTGACCGCATGGAGCTGCGCGAGTTGCCGCCGCTTGGCAGCTGCGGATCTGGCCGGGCTGTCGTCCGGCTCGACCGGGGACGCCAGGCTCTCCCGAAGCTCGACAGCACGCTTGATGATCGAGTCGGTGTCGACCTCGAAGATGTCGAGCATGCCCTGCTGGCGGTTGGCCTTGTCCGGGTCGATGTGCATGGCCCGGAGCTGCCTGAGGTCAGTGAGTCCTAGCAGGGAGTTGCCGAGGAACACCTTGTCGTCAACGAAGGAAAACGGCAGGGCGCGGTCGAGGGAGACGAGCCAGAGCGAGAGCTTGCACATCTCGATGGCCATGGCGTTGATGTCGGCCCCGTAGAGGCATGTGGCAACCACCTCGCGGACCGCAAGGGTCCGCAGATCCTTGCGACTGACCCAGGAGGGGTTGTCGGAAACCCACGCCTCAACGAGCCGATCGGCGAGGAACCGAGCAGCAGCCACGAGGAACGCTCCGGAACCGCAGGCGATGTCGGCGACCTTGAGGTTGAGGATGTCAGCGGGCGACTTAAGCTCCCACTCGTCACGGCTCGCCGTCTGATGCGGCCCCGGGGCGTACACAAGCGGCTCGAGCGTGTACTTGACGACGTCTTCTGCGAGCGACTTTGGTGTGTAGTGAGCTCCGGCGTTCTTTCTCGATGGCGTCTCCCTGACTAGAAGCGCACCTTCGAGAACGACGAAAGGTCGCTTGCGCAGGTCGAGTCGTACGAGACCGAGCCAGGGCTTGACGCGTTCACGCAAGTCAAGGTCGTCGCCCACGGCCTGAGTGAGGGCACTGACAATGCCGGGGTCGACTGCCGCGTCGATGGCCTTGGCAATGGCTGCCTCGGAGGAGGGCTTCGCAGAGGGCTGGTCGGTGACAATCCAGGCGCGGATCGCCTTGGCAAGCTTCTTGCGGTCGCTGTTGTTCGCGGCGAGTTCCTCGAGCGTCACCAGCGGGATTTCTGGCTCCTCCCCCCGTGTGCCGAGAATGCCGAGCATCACGTCGGGAGCGACCGTCGCGGTGTAGCCGAGCAGACCCTCGTACATGTAGCCGATCTGTTCGACGTCGATGTCGCGGAACGAGATGCGTCGGGCCTCGCCCTTGATCTCGGCGATCTGCACGGCACGCAGCACGTGCAGCATGACACGGTCTGAGACGGTCACGCCGAGGGTGCCAACGTCGCTCGTCGCGGTCAGGAACGGGAATCGGGCCGGGTCGAACAGCGAGCCGCCGTAGGCTGGCATGCGCAGGTTCTCGAAGGTTGCGCCGCGGTAGAGAGCGTTGCTGGTGGCCAGCAGCCGGTGCCAGGTGAGGGAGGTGGCGTCGAGGGCTTCTTCACTCTCGGCCGACTCGCGGGCGACGAGCTGGTCGAGTTCGCCGGCGATGCCGTAGCCCTGGTCGAACAGCTCACCCTGCGGCAGCAGCCCGCGCTCTTCCGCGAACAGCAGAAAGACGACGCGCATCATCACGGTGACGGCGGCCTCGTAGCTGTCGTGCGGTCTGACCGGGAGCGGGTCAGGCAGACTGCGCCGCTTCGCATCGGCCGCAGACTCAGAGAAGGACTGGATGAGTAACTCGACCGCGCGGCGCACCTGGGCGCCCAGGGCCTCCGTGATCTCCTCGGCGGCAGCGACGGACTCCTCGAAGAGCACGGGGAGCCGTTCACTGGGATCGCCGCCGATGAGGTGTTGGCGTCCGATCAGAGCCAAGAACGCGTCACGAGTGCGAGGTTCCTCGGTCCAGGTGAGTGCGTCGACGACGCCGGAGGCGGCCATCGCGTTCTCGCGTGCGCACACGATCCCCCACCATCGGCCGTCGGTGACGACCCCGATCGGCACCCTGCTTTCGCGCAGCATCGCCTCGACCCGGTCGATGGGGTTCGCCGCCCACAGATCGCTCGGCACCTCGCGGAGGGAGTCGACCGGGTCGATGACGTGAACGATTGCGCCGATCCCTGTGGCTCCGTCGAGGGAAGCTTGCGCGCGGACGGTTACCGCACGGTTGGGCGACTGCGCAGTAACACCGGGGACATCACCCCAGGTAAGCGACTCCGCCCAACCTGCAACGTCGCGCAGCACCGTCTGGACCCACGTGTCGCGGACCGCACGGTAGTTGTCCAATGCGGCGTCGGCCCCTGGGCTGCGGTCATAGCCCTCCCAAGCAGACTCGAAATCCCTGCGAGCGTCGGACAGGGCCGCCTTGCGTGCCTCGGTGAGCTGCGGCATCCCTTCCGGCCAGACGCGCTTCAACGGCGGGATCGCAAGGAAGGGCCCCTCGGTATCCACGAGTTCGAGCCAGGTGCGGTGCAGGTCGGAGGCGCTTGTCGCGGGGCGTCCGCGTGCAGGTCGGCGTGCCATCTAGTCGAGCCACCCGTCTGCATCGTTGCGGGTGAGCGCGAAGACTACAGCGGCGGCAGTCGTGTGCGGTTTCACTTCGGCGTACCTATCTTTGATTGCGGCAATTTCGCGTGCCTCTTCATCACCGAGCTCGTCCAGACGGCGCTGCATCCCCTCACGGTCGCGTCGCCACTGACGTTCCTGGTCTGTGTCGGTGAACAGTTGGCCCTGCGCTTCGTCCTCCTCGGCGCGTAGCCGCGTGAGGGAATCGCGGAGGTTCGCGCGGAAGGCGGAGAAGATCTCCTGAGCGCGTTGCACGTCGGCGGCCTCGCGACGCTGAAGCTGCTCGGTCACCTCGGCCTGTTTACGTTCCGCCCGCGCCCGCATGGACTCCTCCAAACGGAGACGAAGCGGCGAGTCAGGAACGTTCCATAGGTCGCAGAGTTGATCCCGCACGCGGCCGTCGGCGAGGGCCAAGTCGTCATGGTCGAGCGCGGCGTCAAGTGCGGCCTCCGCCCGTTCCTCAGCCATGGCGCGTCGACCACGGAGTCGGACACCTGCCAGGAACACCTCTTCGTGGAGGCGGACGCCGCCTCGTCCGACGAGCACCATGCGCGTAACCGCCGCGACGAAGGACTCCTCAAGGTTATCGACGACGACCGCGCTCACTCGGCGCAGCGTGGAATCGATGCTCCACAGCGAGCGTCGAAGCAGGCGCTGCGCCTTCTGGACGATCGGGTGCCCGAGGTGCACGTACACGAGGTCGGGGCGGCCGTCGGCGAAGGCCGGGTCGAAGGTGATCGGCCGAAGCACACCCGGGTCGAGCCGGGTGTCGAGGCCGCGCAGTGTGTCACGCCAGCCGGCAGTGAGGCTCGGCACGGTGAAAACTTCAGCGTCGGAATCCTGCGCGAAGTCGTAGTTGGGGACGAGCGGCGACTGGTGGTTGATCCGCAGGGCGGTATCGACGACCCGACGCAGATTCGCCGGATCGAGGTGCATCTCCGTTCGAGACGTGGCGTACCCCTGTTCCAATTGAGTCAAGCGCGCGTTGAGTTCCATACCGCCCGCAAGCGCCTGGGTGATCACCTCATTGGTGTCCACCCTCTTCGGCTTCCCTATCGTCGCGGTGCGCCCGCCGAAGTGACCTTGGATCTCCGCGCCCACGACCTGATTGGCCGAGCCCAGGTCGTACTCCACCTGCGCGATCTTGCGAGCGATGATCTCCATGAACCGCAAGTCCGAGCCATACGTCGAAGACGCCCGCCCAGGCACGAAATGGTAGACCTCAGGCTGCTGAGTCTGGCCGTACCGGTCAATACGCCCGATGCGCTGCTCAAGGCGCGACGGGTTGAACGGGATGTCGAAGTTCACCAGCCGATGGCAGTAGGTCTGAAGGTCGATGCCTTCACCCGCAGCGTCAGTGGCGAGAAGCACCCGAACCGGCTCCTTGGACGGGTCGGCGGTGAACTGGGACCGGATGTATTCGCGCTCCTCAGGGGGTGTCGAACCCTGAATGACCGCTAGGCGTTCATCGTTGTATCCCTTCTGCCTCAGCACGCGAGTCAGCCACTCGACGGTATGCGCGTACTCAGTGAACACAACAACGCGCTCGTTCGACCAGAGCTTGCCGTCGGGGCGGCAGACGGCGTCAAGGAACCGGATCAGCTGATCGAGCCGGGAGTCAGCGCGGCTCTCGAAGCCCAAGCCCCAGTTCGCCAAGGTCTCAAGCTGACTCGGCTCGGCAGCGCTGAGGGGATCGGATCCCTTGGACTCGCGGAGCCTCTCCGACTCGTCCTGCTCCCACAACCCTTCCTCCTCGTCAGACTGTCCCTCTCCGAAGATGTCGTCGTACTCATCCTCCGACAATCCGCGACCCGCCTTCGAGGCGAGGTAGTTGGCCAAAGTCATCCCGAACGCGAAGGGACTGGACATAAAGCGCTTCTTCAGCAGCAACGTCACGATGTCGCCGGTCGGCTTGGTGCCGTTGAGCTTTGCGCTCTTCGCGACGACCTGATCCAGCAGAGCGAACATTCTCTGCTCATCATCAGCCGGATCGAAGGGGATGACGCTCACCTTGCGCTTCTTGAAGCCCTTGCCTTCCAAGTCTGTCTTCAGCCGGCGGACGGTCACGTCCCTCAGTGCGGCCGAGTCGAGGTTCGCTCCACGGGCGAAGCGGCGAGGGTCAATCATCTCCATCAGCGCAGTAAACGACTCTGGGTGCCCATTGTGGGGAGTCGCGCTTAGAAACAAGCGATGCTCGCACTTCTCGGCCAGCTGACGCACAGCGACCGTTCGCTGGGTGTCAACGGCGTACCCGCGCCCACCAGCGATCGCCGACGGGCTGGAGGGTGCGACGTGGTGTGCCTCGTCGACAACCAAAACGTCGAACGCGTACCGACTGCCGGTTTTCGGATTGCTCGCCTGCGCATAGACGTCGCGGAGTAGGCGCTGAGCACGCACCTGCGGCAACCAAGCCATGCTCACAATCACTCGCGGGTAGATCTGGAAAGGGTTGGCGTGGAGCCCACGGGTGCGGCGGACCTCAGCCATCAACTCAGAGTTCACAATCGTGAACTCCAGGCCGAACTTCTCGCGCATCTCGTCCTGCCACTTCAAAGACAGGCTAGGCGGGCAAACGATCACAGCTGTGCGGGCGCGATGCCGGAGGAACAACTCCTGGATGACAAGGCCCGCCTCGATCGTCTTACCGAGGCCAACATCGTCAGCGAGTAGCAGGTTCGCGCGCGGCGCTCCGAGCGCACGGCGGAGCGGTTCAAGCTGGTACGCCTCGACACTGGCGCCCGACCAGAATGGAGCCTGGTAGCGATTCGGATCCGCGCTAGTCACAGCCCCCCACCGCATCGCGTCGATGAAGCCTGCAAGGGTCTCCGGGTCATCGAATCCGTCCGCGTGGATCACTTCGGGAAGGCCCTGTGCCGGGGTGAGACTGTGCCCGACCTCGAGTTCCCACACGACACTAAGCTGGGCACCGAGGCTGCCTTCATCGAGCGACTGCAGGTCAACAACATGGCTGAGCTGGGCGACCGACTCGTCGGCCGGGCTCCGGGGCAGCCCCTGGGCCTGGACGTTTGACACCGCCCAGGTCGAACCCCGCACTTCCACAACCTGGCCCGGCTCCGGCAGAGACGGCAGTTCGGGGCGGACTGTCGAGGTGATCCCGACAGGAGGCATGGCCTGATCAACCTGAGTCACGACTCTGACCTTAGCCACAGTAGGCGTCACAACAGCGGGAATGCTCCCGAACTCCAGCGTCTGCACCTAGCCCCGGGTTCGCATACGCACAAGCCTTCGATCGTTATCGACGTGTGGGAGCCAAGCCCCTCGACGCCAGTCGACTCGACGGAGAACCGTCGACTATCAGTCGCCGTAGTTGAAGTGGGCTTCCAGCAGCCGCAGGGTGAACTCTTGGCGGAGTTTGCTGACGCCGCGCTGGCTGGTGAACATGCCCTTGCGCCAGAACGCTTCGTCTTCGGGGAGGGCGTCGAGCCAGGTGACCGGGGCGACCCATTCGGCGTCATCACCGTCGATTTCGCTGCGTCGGAAGCCGCCGCTGCGGGGCTGGTCCGCCAGCGGGACCCACGCTCCGCCGACCAGCACCTTGGCCTCGTCGGCGGGGGACGCCTCGGCAAGGGTGGTGCCGACGGCGACGTAGCCGCTGCCGGGGATGTTGACCCACACCCGGGCTCCCACGGGCAGTGACCTCAGGGCCGCCGCGGCGGACGCCCCTGCGCCCGCGGAGACGAACTGATGGGTTCGGGCGTCCTCCCAGGGGCGGTCGCCGCCGAAGGAGACGTACCAGTCGCGGCCGTTCCAGGGAGCGCGCCTGCCTGTACGACCAGGCTCGGCGGGGTCGTCGTCGTCGCCGAGCCACGACCGGGTGAGGTAGCGGCGCCCGTCGTCCTCGAAGGAGGACAGGAACACCACGGTCACCGGCACGCCGAACGGACGCAGGTAGCGCACGATGCGGTCCAGGTGCGCCTCGGGCTCCCCCGCGACCACGGTCAGGTGGACGTCATGGTTGAGTTCGTCGGGAGGCGTGCCGCCGAAGACGTCCTCGAATGCCGCCTCGAACGGCTGCGCGAGGTGCCGGGTGGCGAGGGCCAGCACGTCCTCGCGCGATAGGCCCGCCGCCCACGCCCCGTGATCCAGTGCCCGCGCCACCGCCTCATGCCCGTCCGATTGGTCGACGAGTTCCACCACATGCAGGCCACCGTCGGCATCCACGGCCAATACGTCCAACGGGACGCCGGACGCGGTGGCGACCTGGCTGCCGATCACCAGCAACCGCTCCCCCAGCAGCGAGGGATCGCGGCGCAGCAAAGCCTGCAGTTCCGTAGCCGCGGGGGCGGTGGCGGTGGACACCGCACGGGGTTCGTCCCCGTCGATGCGCCACATTCTCTTCTCGACGTGCATGAGTGAAGCTCCTTGGAACCTGGGGGTGATTCCTCGTCAGCGGCGAGTGAAGACGAGGGGTCGTGCGAGTGATCCCCAGCCTAAATGACAGGGCGCGGGACGCCGACCCGCGGACAAGGACGTGGGAGCGAGTCCGGCCCGAACCGGACCTGATCCGGGTCTTGATGGCGCCCAGCAGCGCGCGGCACCACGCGGTGACCTCGGCCACCAGATCATCGCGGGTAAGTGCCTCGTGACGAACAGTGCCCGAGAAACCAGATAGCCACGAGGCACCAGCGCTACAGCCACCCTTGCGCCAAGGCGATCCGTACGGCCTCGGCACGATTGCTGGCGCCCGTCTTCCCGATCGCGGAGGACAACCTGTTTCGGATTGTTCCCTCCGACAGGTAGAGACGGTGGGCCAACGTCGCAACCGGGGCGCCATCCCGGGCGGCGCGCAGCACATCGGCTTCCCGCTCCGTCAGCGGAGAGCGTCCGGCGATCATGCTCTCCACCGCCAACTCGGGGTCAATCACGCGCAGACCGGTATGGACGCGACGGACGGCATCAGCGAGTTGGCGCGCCGGGGCGTCCTTGACGACGAACCCGTCCGCTCCGGCCTCCAGAGCCCGACGGACGTAGCCCGGCCTACTGAAGGTGGTCACCATGAGGATGCGCGTCCCCGGCGACGTCTGACGGATGTCTGCTGCGGCGGCGATCCCATCCATGTCGGGCATCTCGACGTCGAGCAGTGCGACATCCGGGTGCAGACGGCGGACAGCAGCGATCGCTTCCTGTCCGGTCGCGGCCTCGGCAACCACTTCCAGGTCGGGCTCCAGCGACAGCAGTGCTGCCAGTGCGCCTCGGACAAGCGCCTGGTCATCGGCCAGCAGCAGGCGAAGGGGATCGGTCATGCGAACTCCACAGTGAGGAGGCATCCGGGGTTCAGCGCGGACACGATGACGCGGGCGCCGTGGGTGTGCGCACGTTCCCGTAGGCCCATCAGGCCGTTGCCTTCGGGCGCTTCCTGGGTGCCGACACCGTCGTCTGCGATCTGGACGCGCCGGGCATCGAGGCTGATCCGACAGGTCATCGCGTGTGCGTGCCGCACGACGTTGGTGACGCCTTCGCGTACCGCCCACGCGAACACCTCGTGCCGATCAGCCGGGATCAGCGGCACCGAGTCGGGGGCGTGCAGGGCCACACCTGCCGCGTCCAACGCGATCTGAGCGCGGCCAAGTTCCGTAGCCAGATCGATACCGCGGTATCCGCCGACGGCATGCCGCACCTCGGCCAAGGCGTCCCGGGCCAGGGACTCCAGGTCGGCCAGCTCCGCTTCCGCACGGGCGGGATCGTGACGCACAACCTTGCCGGCCAGTTCGGCTTTGATGGCGATGACGGTCAGGGAATGCCCCAAAATGTCGTGCAGGTCGCGCGAAAACCGTTCACGTTCCTCGACGACGGCCAAGCGTGCCAACTCTTCGCGCGCTTCGTGCAGGTCATGGTTGCGCGCGACGAGGTGACGCCACCCGAGTAGCACGCTGACTACCGCCGCGATCCCGAAAGACACGGACGCGTCCGAGGTCCACCCTCCGAAAGCACGCGCCGCCTCGTTGCCGACAACCAGTAGAACGCCGACGCCCAGCGCCTGTCCCGGCGGCAGCACCTCCACGGCGGTGGCCGCCGTGAAGATCGCCACCGCACCAGCGGAGGGCCCCACCCACGCGAGGACGGCCACACCAAGCCCCGCCACCGTCGCCCAGCACAGCCAGGCGACCCCCACCCGAACGCTGTCGCCTCGGCGTCGGAGTTCGGCTGATCCCGCCAGCGTCCCGACATAGGCAAGGGAGAAGGCGATCAGGGCCAGGCAACCGCCCCAGCCGCCGCCCGCGACGCCAGTCGCCCACGCTCGCCCAAACGCTGGGACGAGGAAGACCAGCCACACCACGATCAACACCAAGCCGAACCGTGCCGACCACCCCGCGCTGCCGACTGCCCGCTGCTGGGTGGTCGTGTCCGTCGTCACGTCGTGAACGCTAGCCCCTGACAGGCGCGGAAGGCTCATCCGTGAGCGGCGCACACGGCGTCGCCCCGCCACGTTCCCGCCAGGAGGACCTTCATGATCGCTGTGATGCCGCTACTCATCTGGGCAGTGCCGGTGTGCTTCGCCCTGCACGTCGTCGAGGAGTTTTTCCTCCCCGGCGGCTTCATGCCCTGGTATCACCAGTTCCGCCCATGGCGTGCGCAGGCGACGCCCCGCTACTACCTGAAGGTCAACGGGATCGTCTTGTTGATCGCGATCGTCGTGGCCGCGACGGCTGGCACTGACGGCACGGGCAACGAGGGGGTCCTCATCGTGACCGGCGCGTTGACGAGCAACGTCCTGCTCACCCATGTGTGGGGTGCCCTCGCGACCCGGCGATACTCCCCCGGCATGGTCACCGGGCTTGTCCTCATTCTTCCGCTGACCATCGGCGTGTGGGCCCTCACCATCGGGGTCGGTCGAACGGAACCGATCGCTTTCCTGGTGGCCGCGGTCGTGAGCCCGCTGAAGGAGATTCACGCCGCCCGTCCCCCGGCGAAAGATCGCAGCTAAAGGGTGAGCGCCGCCCGCTCCGCGGACAGCACCCCGTCCTGGTCGGTTTCAGGAGGTGAGGACGACCAGATGCTGGGTCGTGCGCGTCATCGCCACATACCGCTCCACCGCACCAGCCACCGGATCACCCAAGCCGAACCGCTCAGGATCCACGAGCACCACCAGATCGAACTCCAGGCCTGCCACCTGGTCAGGGGCCAAGGATCGGACCCGTGGCGTGGACGCGAAGCCTGGGGCTCCGATCACGCATGCGGTCCCCTGCGCATGCTCCCCCAGCCAGCCCTCCACGATGGCCGCCAGATCCTTCGTGTTCCCGTGCTGGACGGGCCGCCCGCTCCTGCGGATGGATTGCGGCACGGACGCGTCTGGCAGGACGGCCCGGATCACCGGTTCGGCCTCGGCCATGACCTCGGCGGGCGTGCGGTAGTTGACGGTGAGCGTGGCGTGACGGAGGCGACCCACTCCGACGCGTGCGAGCCGTTGGGACCAGGACTCGGTGAACCCGGCCCGCGCCTGGGCGCGGTCCCCCACAACGGTCATGCTTCGGCTTGGGCAGCGGCGCAGCAGCATCTGCCACTGGGCATCGGTGAGCTCTTGAGCTTCATCGACGACCAGGTGGGCGAACGGCCCCGCGAGCCGATCGCCGCCTCGTGTCGCGACGGCGTCCTCGTCGACCAGGTCCTCGCGGATGCTGGCGCGCCGCAGCAGTTGCAGCCCGCTGGCAGGATCGTCGTCCGTAGCCAGCAGGTAATCGACGAGATCGTCCATGTAGGCGCGTTGCGCGGCGAGCCCCGACTCCCGGTGGCGGCGGCGTCCCGGCTCAGCGGGATCCCCCACGCGATGTCGCATGGCGTCCAGCAGCGGCAGGTCGGCCCCTGTCCACGCGGAGCCTTCCGGACGCGCCAAGGCGTGCCGCTCGGACGCCGTGAGCCAGGGTGCGCACCGCTTCAAGTAGGCGGGCACATCCCACAGGTCCGAGACGAGGTCAGCGGCGTCCAGGATCGGCCACGCCCTGGAGAAGGTGCGCGCGAACTCCAGGTTGCCCGTTATCGCGCTGCGGATCTCGTCCTCGCTCGCGTCGGTCTGATCGTGGCGGTCCAGCACGATCTCCATGAGCGCCTCCCACACGTCATCGCGTGCCTCGTTGTGGGGCACCCCGGCAGGCGCAGCGGTGAAGGCGTCCGCCCAGTCCTGCGGGGTGATCCTCACCTCGTCCCAGGCGGTCGCGACATCGAAGGGCTCGGTGGGCGGCTCCTCGTACAGTGACACCGCCGGTTCGACCGCGGACGCCATGCGCGCATCGTTCTTCAGCCGCGCGATCTGGGGATCCGGTTCCTCGCCTGCCGTGGCTCCCTCCGGCACGAGGTCCGCGAGGGTGCAGGTCGCGACGCCCTCCTCACCGAGCGCGGGTAAGACGTCGGCGATGTAGTTGAGGTAGGGCCGGTGGGGGCCCACGACGAGCAGGTCGCCGCGTCCACCCTGGAGTCGCGCGTCGGCATACAGAAGGTAGGCGGCACGGTGCAGGCCGACGACCGTCTTTCCCGTTCCGGGGCCGCCATCGACCACCACGACACCTTCTGAGGACGCCCGGATGATCGCGTCCTGGTCGGCCTGGATCGTCCCCACAACGTCGCGCATGTGACCGGTCCGGCTCGCCCCGAGGCTGAGGAGGAAGGCCGAGTCTTCATCCAAGGCCACCGCGTCCGCGTCCTGCAGGGTCGGTGAGCCCGATCCTGCCCAGATAGGTGGGCTCGGATCGTCCTTCCTCGGTCATGCGTCCGATGCAGATGTCGTTGCCGTAGCGCTGCAAAGTGGCGCGTCGGGCGCTGACCCGGTGAATCTCTTCGTCGCGGTCCATCGCCCCGCGTCCACGGCGCCCGGGGGCGCGGCGAAGCTCATCGATGCGATCGCTGAGCGTGACGATCTGCTGATCGAGGCAGGCCGTGATGGACGCGAACCGAGCACGATCTCCGTCGATCAGTGCGGCGGAGGTCTTGGCTGACAGGTGGGCGGGAAGGGCGAAAACGTCGGGCACGAGGCGAGATTCTGCGCCCGAAGGGGGGCCTTGCGGCAAGCCCCCCACCCGGCTATAGATTGAAAGTGCAGAGAGGCACTCCGGGCGAGATCGTTCCCCCGGCACAATGTCCTTGTGGATCCTCAGCAAACTCCCATCGACGTCGGAACCGTGCTGCTGTACCTCGCGATTGCCGCCGGGTGCTGGCTGGTGTTCTGGCTCGTGCGGGGATGGTTGCGTGCGCGCATCCACCGGCCCGTGCCGCCATCGGTTACCGACGACCTCGCTCACGCGACCTTCCCCATCTCCCGACCCGGTTACTCCATGCGCGACGTCGACGAGCTTCTGGATCGAGCCCAGGCGTGGCTGCTACCGCAGCTGTCGGACGCCGACCGTGCGGCAGCGCTGGATCAGGTGTCGAACGCCCGATTCACGACGGCACGCTCCGGATATGACCCGCGCGCCGTCGACACCCACCTCGACGCGCTCATCGCCCGACTCTCGGGAGCCCACCCAGGCTAGACGGGAGGCCTGCGCGAGCATTACTAGGGCCTACGGAAGGCATCCATGACCGTCGGCGCCCCTGCCGGCACCGACACCACCGTGATCGCATCCCCCGCACCGATGGTGCCGTTACGTAGCACACGCAAATACGGGCCGAGACGCCCCGAATCGGCAAACCGCTTCACCCAGCCACGCTCCAAATCAGGACCCATCCAACGAGCGAACGTAGCGCAGGGACGCCGCGGCTTAGTCACCTCGACCTCGACCGTCTCCCCGATCCGCCACACCTCACCGATGCGGGCCGCATTCACATCGATGCCGGAGGTTCGCAGGTTTTCCCCGAAGGCGCCCGGCGGGAGATCGCGTCCCAGTTCGGCCTGCCAGTAGGCGGCGTCCTCCTCGGCATACACGTACAGCGCCTGCTCCAGGCCGCCGTGATGTTTTCGGTCGGCCTGCACATCGGCGTACACGCCATAGGGGCCGACCTTCACGCGTCCGGCGACCGGACGCTTGTCGATGGCCGTCGTACCGATCGTTCCCGCGTCGTCGTGGAGCTGGTGGACGACGCAGACGGCGAGGAGTTCGGGCATAGAGGCCAGACTAGGGGGCGTCCGGACAACGCGTGAGGCCCGCTCGCACCCTGCTGCTGACGCGTGGCGTCGCCGTTGCGATGGGGGGGCGCATTAGGCTGCGGGTCATGTCGAACCACCTTTCGCTCCTGCCCGCCTGGGACGACGCGGAGGGCGTCCGGAGGGCCTCGGAACTCTTCCTCGCCACGTACGGCGGCCGGCCCGACGGCGTGTGGGCCGCACCCGGCCGGGTGAACCTGATCGGCGAGCACCTCGACTACAACGGCGGCTTCAGCCTGCCGTTCGCGCTGCCCCACCGCACGTTCGTGGCGCTGGCGCGCCGCGACGACGAGTTCGTCCGGCTGGTCTCGGACCTCGGCGCGGGCGAGCCGTGGACCGGCTCTCTGGACGACCTCGGCCCGGGCCGGGCGGCCGGCTGGATCGCGTACGCGGGCGGGCCCGCCTGGGTCCTGCGCGACGAGGGCCTCCCCGTGGGCGGGTTCGACGCGGCGATCGCCTCCTGCGTGCCCCTGGGCGCCGGGCTCTCCTCCTCCGCGGCCCTCGAGACCGCGGTCGCCCTGGCCCTCGACGAGCTCTTCCACGACGGGACCCTCGGCGCCGACGACGCGGGCCGCACCCGGCTCGCGGCCGCCTGCGTGCGCGCCGAGAACGAGGTGGCCGGGGCCGCGACCGGCGGCATGGACCAGGCCGCAGCGCTCCGCACCACCGCCGGGCACGCCCTGCTCATCGACAGCCATGACGCCTCCGTCCGGCAGGTCCCGCTCGACCTGGACGCCGCGGGCCTCGCCGTGCTGGTGATCGACACCCGCGCCCCCCATGCCCTCGCCGACGGCCAGTACGCGAGCCGGCGGGCCGCGTGCGAGCGGGCGGCCGCGCGCCTCGCCGTCCCGACGCTGTGCGCGGTGGCCGACCCGGAGGCCGCCCTCGCGCGGCTGGACGACCCGGAGGAGGTTCGCCGCGCGCGGCACGTCTTCACGGAGCAGGAGCGCGTGCGCCGCGTGATCGACCTCGTGTCGGCCTCGCGGCTGTCCGAGATCGGGCCCGATCTGGACGGCTCCCACGCCTCGCTGGCGGGCGACTACGAGGTCAGCTGCCGCGAGCTCGACGTCGCGGTGTCGGCCGCCCGCGACGCCGGGGCCCGGGGTGCCCGGATGACCGGCGGCGGGTTCGGGGGCTCGGCCATCGCGCTCGTCGAGCGGGGGGCCGAGTCGCGGGTGGCGGACGCCGTGGCTTCGGCCTTCGCCGAGCACGGGTTCACCCCCCCGGCGTTCCTCGTTGCCCGCGCGTCCGCGCCCGGCGGCCGGGTGGCCTGAGCCCGTGCGTTACCGCTAACGTTCCGGGTGGGCTGCGGGCGCCCGTGAGGAGGTGACGGCGAGCATGGCGATCGAGGCCTCCGCTCCGGAGGGCGGCCCGCCCGGCCGACCCGCCACGATCTACACCGTCGCGGAGGCGGCGGGCGTGAGCCACCAGACGGTGTCCCGCTACCTCAAGGGCGATTCCCTGCGACCCGGCAACCGCGAGCGGGTGGAGCAGGCGGTGAAGGCCCTGGACTACCAGGTCAACGACGTCGCGCAGGCCCTCTCCACGAAGAAGTCGCACCGGATCGGTGCGTTCGTGTTCGACATCGACGACTGGGCGCCGCAGCGCATCCTGGCCGGGGCGGCCAAGGCCGCGCGCTCCGCGGGCTACATCCTCGACATCCTCCGCGTCGACCCGGAGGACAACGTGTCGTTGCGGAACGCCGTCCGCCTGATGAACCGCACCATGCTGGCGGGGGTCGTGGTCATCTCGCCCTCCGACCCGATCCTGCGGCTGCTGCAGCTCGAACGGCTGAGGGTCCCGTGGGTCGTGGAGGCCGAGCCCGTCCTGGGCCCGGACGACGACCGCGCCCTCCAACACCCCTTCGCCCGAGTCGTGAGCCACCTCGCCGACCTGGGCCACGAACGCTTCTTCCACATCGGGGGCCCAGTCTCCTGGCTGGCGGAACGGAACCGCCGCGAGGCCTACCGGCAGACGCTCGCCCGCCGGGGCCTGACGAACTGCGGCGAGACCCAGGGGCTGTGGGGCGCCGCCGCCGGCTACGAGGCCATGGCGTCCTACCCCCACGCGGACGCCCCCACCGCGATCGTCGCGGCGAGCGACCAACTGGCTCTGGGGGCGCTGTTCTGGCTGCAGGAGCACGGCGTCCGGGTCCCGGACGACGTCAGCGTGTCGGGCTACGACGGCATCGCGGACACGGAGTACTACTGGCCGCCGCTCACCACGGTGGCCGTCGACTTCCCCCGTATGGGATGCAACACGGTGCAGGCGCTCTTGGCGCTGGAGGGCGGCGGCGGGCCGCCCGACTTGGGGATGCCGGTCGGGGAGCTCGTCCCGCGCGCGTCCACGGGCCGCCCGGGCGGGGGCATCCCCGCACCCTGAAAGCCACGGAGCGACTTTTCCGGAACCCTTGCACGTGCGAAATGTTACCGGTAACGTTTGGTCCGTCTCGTAGGCCAGCTCCCGGGAAGTCCCATGACGATCACAGCCCAGCACCCGCACCCCCTGCGGTTCGGCGCTGCCTACTACCCGGAGTACCAGCCGAGCCTCGACCTCGAGCGCGACCTCGACCTGATGCGCGCGGCTCACTTCAACGTGATCCGCGTCGGCGAGTCTGTGTGGTCCACCTGGGAGCCCCGGAACGGGGAGTTCGACCTCGAGTGGCTGCAGCCCGTGCTCGACGGCGCCCACGCCCGGGGAATCGGCGTGATCCTGGGGACGCCCACCTATGCGGTTCCGCCGTGGCTGTGGCGGACCTACCCCGAGATCGCGGGCGACGTCGCCACGGGCCGGCCCCAGGGCTGGGGACGGCGGCAGGAGGTCGACATCACCCACGCCGCCTTCCGGTTCCACGCCGAGCGCGTCATCCGCGCCGTGATGGCCCGGTACGCGGCACACCCGGCCGTCATCGGGGTCCAGGTCGACAACGAGCCGGGCGCGATGCTGCTGCACAACCACAACACCTTCGTCGGGTTCCTCGACTGGCTGCGCGAGCGCTACGGCGACGTCGAGACCCTCAACCGCGCCTGGGGACTCGTGTACTGGTCGCACCGAATCGGCGACTGGTCGGAGCTGTGGTGTCCGGACGGCAACCTGCAACCGCAGTACGCCCTGGCCTGGCGGCGCTACCAGGACGAGCTGGTCACCGGCTTCATCGGCTGGCAGGCCGACCTCGTCCGGCAGTACATGCGCGACGACCAGTTCGTCACCACGTGCGTCGCGCTCGACCGCCCGGCCGTGCACGAGGAGCAGGTGGTCCGCCGTCTCGACGTGCCGGCCCTCAACGCGTACCACGGCGTCGAGGAGCACCTCGACCTGGCCCGGCAGCTGACGCGTCCGGACCACTGGATCCGCACGGGGGTGGCCGGCCTGCTCGAGCTGGGCGACCGCGGCTATGCCCTGCGACAGGAACGGTTCCTCGTGACGGAGACCAACCTGCAGTCGATCAACTGGTGGTGGCAGCACTTCCCGCCCTACCCGGGCCAGATCCGCCAGAGCGCGCTAGCCCTTATCGCCCGCGGCGCCTCCATGATCGAGTACTGGCACTGGCACACCCTGCACTTCGGCACCGAAACCTACTGGGGCGGCGTCCTGCCCCACAGCCAGGTGCCGGGCCGCATCTACGCCGAGGTCTCAGCGCTCGGCGACGTGCTCGCCGGGCTGGGGGACCGCCTCGACGGCTACACCCCGGACGCCGACGTCGCCCTGCTCTACTCCACCGACAGCAAGCAGTCGTTCGAGGACTTCCCGCCGCTCTGCAACGCCGACGGTTCGCCGCGCGCCAGTGCCTACCACGACATCGTGGACGCCTTCCACGCCGCCGTGCTGCACGCCGGCGCCCAGGCACGCTTCCTGCACGCCGAGCAGTGGGACGAACTCACCGCGTCGGACGCCGCGCGCCGGTTCCCCGTCCTCGTGGCCGCCGCCTTCTACGTGGCCACGACCGGGCAACTCGGGAAGCTCCGCGCCTATGCGGCCGCCGGTGGTCACCTCGTCGTCGGTCCGCGCACCGGATACGGCGACGAGGAGTCCCGGGCACGGTTCGCGATCGCGCCCGACGTGGTAGGCCCTGCGGGCGGCGTCCACTACGAGGAATTCACCTCGCTGCGGTCGCCCGTTGCGGTTGTCGGCGAGGGCATGGCGGTGTCCGGGGGCGCCGCCGGGCAGTGGTGGGCCGACCACCTCCTCGTGGACGACGCCGACGTGCTCGCCCGCTACGACCACCCCCAGCTGGGCCGGTTCCCCGCGGTGACCACTCGCGCCCACGGGCGCGGCCGCGTCACGTACGTGGGCACCGTGCCCGACAGGACCCTCGGCGCCGACCTCGTGCGGCACCTGGTCCCCACCCCCGTCGCGGCCGCCTGGCGCCGAGACACCCCGGTCACCGTCCTGTCGGGCGTGGCCAACGGGACGAGGGTCCACTTCGTCCACAACTGGAGCAGGAGTGTCGCGCACGCGGTCACCCCTCATGGCGTCGACGACCTCGTCGGCGGCGTCCCCCTGCCTGCAGGGCACCGGCTCACCCTCGACCCGTGGGACAGCCTGGTCCTCGCCGACACCACACCACCCACCGACCCCGTCCGTCAGTCAGCCACCCAAGGAAAGTAGGCCATAGATGTCCCGTCCGCAGACCGAAGCCGAGTACCTCGCACGCTTCCCCTCCGCCCCCGTGAGCGGTTTCTCCCGTCGCACCCTGCTCGGCGGCGCCCTCGCCCTCGGCGCCCTGGGCCTGTCCGCCTGCGCAAGCGGTGGCACCTCGACCACCCCCGGCGCCGCGGCGTCCGGGGCGGTCACGTTCGGCAACAACCAGGCCGATCCGGTCCCGAAGGCCGCGATCGAGGCCGTGGCCAAGGCGTTCCAGGACGCGAACGCGGGGCTGACCGTCAAGATGAACACCGTTGCCCACACCACGTTCCAGGAGAACATCAACAACTACCTGCAGGGCTCGCCGGACGACGCCTTCGGCTGGTTCGCCGGCTACCGCGCCCGCTTCTTCGCCTCCAAGAACCTCGTCGGCGACCTCTCCGACGTGTACAACGGCATCCAGGGCATTCCCGAGGGCCTGAAGAAGGCGTGCTCCACCGAAGACGGCAAGCAGATCGTCATCCCCGCCACCTACTACCCGTGGGTCGTCCTGTACCGGAAGAGCGTGTGGCAGGAGAACGGCTACACCGTCCCCAAGACCATCGACGAGTTCAAGGCGCTCGGCGACAAGATGAAGGGCAAGGGCCTCGCCCCCCTCGCGTTCGCCGACAAGGACGGCTGGGAGGCGATGGGCACCTTCGACATCCTCAACCTGCGCGTCAACGGGTACGACTACCACATCAACTTGATGGCCGGGAAGGAGGACTGGACCTCCGACAAGGTGGCCAAGGTGTTCGACCTGTGGAAGGGGCTGCTCCCCTACCACCAGGCGGACGCGCTGGGACGCAGCTGGCAGGAGGCCGCCCAGGCCCTGCAGAAGGGCCAGGCGGGCATGTACTACCTCGGCACCTTCGCGGCGCAGCAGTTCGCCAAGGGCGCCGAGCAGGACGACCTCGACTTCTTCGTGTTCCCCGAGGTCGACTCCACCATCGGCACCGGCGCCATCGAGGCACCGACCGACGGCTACATGATGTCCCGGCGGCCCAAGAACGAGGCCGGTGCCAAGAAGTGGCTGGGCTACCTGGGCACCGCCGACGCGCAGAACATCCTGGTGCAGGCCGACCCGTCGGTGATCGCCACGAGCCAGGGGGCGGACGTCACGAAGTACACCGACCTCCAGAAGAAGATGCTGGCCGTGCTGAAGGACGCCAAGGAGGTGGCGCTGTTCCTCGACCGCGACTCGCGGCCCGACTTCGCCTCCACCGTCATGGGGCCGGCGATCCAGAGCTTCATCAAGAACCCTGACGACATCACCTCGATTCTCAAGAACGTCGAGGCCCAGAAGAAGTCGATCTTCGCGTCATGACGGCGGCCACCAAAGCGCCGGTCACGGGCAGGCACCGGAAGGCCCGGCTGTCGACCCGTGACCGAGTCACCGTCGCGCTGATGATCCTCATCCCGACGGCGGTGGCGGCCACGCTGGTGTGGGTGCCGGCCATGGCCACGATCGTGATGTCGTTCTTCGACTGGGACGGGTTCAGCCCGTTCAGCGAAGCCAAGTTCGTCGGCACCCGGTGGTACACCGAGGCGGCGACGATCTACCCCGCGTTCTGGCCGGCCATCCAGCACAACGTGATCTGGCTGCTGGTGCTCTTCGGCATCGCCACGCCGATCGGCCTGCTACTCGCGGTGCTGCTCGATCGCGAGGCCTCGCACACGAAGTTCTACCAGACGTCGCTCTACCTGCCCGTGGTGCTGTCGATGGCCCTCATCGGCTTCATCTGGCAGCTGATGTTCAGCCGCGACCAGGGCCTGCTGAATGCCCTCCTGGGCACGACGATCGACTGGTACGGCGATCCCAACATCAACCTGTGGTCGGCCCTCATCGCCACCTCGTGGCGGCACGTGGGCTACGTCATGCTCCTCTACCTCGCCGGCCTCAAGGGGGTCGACGTGGCCCTGAAGGAGGCCGCGCGGATCGACGGTGCCTCCGAGGTGCAGACGTTCTTCCGGGTGGTGTTCCCGGTCATGTTCCCGATCAACGTGGTCGTGCTCGTCATCACATTCATCGACTCGCTCCGCGCGTTCGACCTCGTGTGGGTCATCAACCGGGGACGCAACGGCCTGGAACTCCTCGCTACCGAGGTCACCCGCAACATCGTGGGCGAGGCGCAACGCATCGGCTTCGGCTCGGCGCTGGCGACGATCATGCTCGTGATCTCGACCGTGTTCATCATCATCTACCTGCGCATCGTCATGAAGGAGGACCGATGACCACGTCCGCCGCACCCCTGCCGAAGCCGCGGCGCCCTTGGACGAGGGGCCGGATCGCGACCCACGCGTTCCTCGCGTTCATGACCATCCTGTGGCTCATCCCGCTCGTGTACGCGGTGCTGGCGTCGCTGCGCGACTACCAGTACACGGCGGAGCACGGCTACCTGAGCTTCGGCGGGTTCACGCTCAACAACTACGTGACCGCGTGGCAGGTCGGCGAGTTCGCCCAGAAGTTCCTCAACTCGGCGATCATCACGATCCCTGCCGTGGTGCTCACCCTGTTCCTGGCGTCGATGGTGGCCTTCGTGCTGGCCCGCTTCAACTGGACCCTCAACATCGTCATGCTTGGCGCCTTCACGGCTGGCAACCTGCTGCCACCCCAGGCCCTGCTGATCCCGGTGTACAAGATGTTCCAGGCGTTCGAGGTGCCGTTCTGGTTCAGCGCATCCGGCACGCTACTCAACTCGTACTGGGGGCTGATCGCGGTCAACGTGGGCTTCCAGATCGGCTTCTGCACCTTCGTCCTGTCGAACTACATGAAGGCCCTGCCGAAGGAGATCTACGAGTCGGCCATGGTCGACGGCGCGAGCATCTGGCAGCAGTACTGGAAGCTCACGCTCCCGCTGTGCCGCCCCTCGCTCGCCGCCCTCGCCACGCTCGAGATCACCTGGATCTACAACGAGTTCTTCTGGGCGACCGTATTGCTGCAGAACGGCGAGCTGTTCCCCATCACGAGCTCGCTGACGAACCTGTCCGGCGCGTTCTTCACCGACAACAACCTGGTGGCAGCGGGGGCGGTGATGATCGCCCTCCCGACGATCATCATCTACTTCGCGCTCCAGAAGCACTTCGTCGCCGGCCTCACCGTCGGGGCGACCAAGGGCTGACCCGCGAACCCGCCCCCGGCGCCGAGCCGGGGGCGGGTTCGCGTCCCACCTCGACCACCACCGGACGCCGCCCGCGTCCGCCACCACCGCCCGCCCGAGCGAGGAACCCATGCCTGCCACCGCCTCCCCCGACATCGCCTACATCGAGGAGATCTCCCCCGGCTCCGGACGCCGTGTGGCGCCACGGGCGCACCTGGACAGCAACTCTCCCGTGCTCGACCTGTGCGGGGACTGGCGGTTCCGCCTCTACCCGAGCGCCGGCGAGGCGGACGCCGCAGCGTCCGACCCGGGCTTCGACGACTCGGGCTGGGACGCCATCGACGTCCCGTCGCACTGGGTGCTGCGCGGCGACGGGCGCTGGGGGCGTCCGGCCTACACGAACGTGAAGTACCCGTTCCCGCTGGACCCGCCGCACGTCCCGGACGCGAACCCGACCGGCGACCACCGGCGGCGCTTCGGGCTGCCGCCCGACTGGCTCGCCGGCGGGCGCGTGTGGCTGCGGTTCGACGGGCTCGAGTCGTTGGGCCGGGTCTGGCTCAACGGCCATGAGGTCGGCGTCGTGCGCGGCAGCCGGCTGCGCCAGGAACTGGACGTGACGGACCAGGTCCGGGCGGGCGAGAACGTGCTGGTGGTCCGCGTGCACCAGTGGTCGGCCATGTCGTACGTCGAGGACCAGGACCAGTGGTGGCTTCCGGGGATCTTCCGCGAGGTCACCCTGCTGCACCGCCCCGACGCGGGCCTCGACGACGTGTGGCTGCGCGCCGACCGCGACCCTGCGACCGGACGCGGCACCCTGACCGTCGAGCTGTCGTGCCCGCCGGAGGCCTACCCCGTGCGGGTGAGGTGCCCCGAGCTGGGTCTGGAGGCCGAGCTTCGGGACGCCGCGGCGGCACACGCCCTCGACGTCGGCCCCGTCGAGCCGTGGAGCGCCGACGTACCCCGGCTGTACGAGGTGGTGGTGGCGAACGCCGCCGAGACGGTCACGGTGCGGACGGGCTTCCGTCGCGTCGAGGTCGTGGGCGACGCCTGGCTGGTGAACGGACGCCGCCTCCGCCTCCGCGGCGTGAACCGTCACGACTTCGACCCGATCGAGGGCCGCGTGTTCGACGCCCCGAAGGTGCGCGAGGCGATGCTGCTCATGAAGCGGCACAACATCAACGCGATCCGCACCAGCCACTACCCGCCCCACCCGGTGCTGCTCGACCTCGCGGACGAGTTGGGCTTCTGGGTCATCGACGAGTGCGACCTCGAGACGCACGGCTTCGAGACGAACGGCTGGGTCGGCAACCCCTCCGACGACCCCGATTGGCGCGAGGTCTACCTCGACCGCGCCCACCGCATGGTCGAGCGCGACAAGAACCATCCCTGCATCATCGCGTGGTCGCTCGGGAACGAGTCCGGGCAGGGGGGCAACCTGGCCGCAATGGCCACGTGGATCCGTCGGCGCGACCCGGGGCGTCCGGTGCACTACGAGAACGACCACACCGACCGCTACGTCGACGTGGTGTCGCGCATGTACGCCACCGTCGAGGAACTCGTCGAGCTCACCCGGACGCGACCGGGTCGCCCGATCATCGAGTGCGAGTACGTCCACGCGATGGGCAACGGCGCCGGCGGGATCGCCACGTACGAGGCCACATTCGACGCGCATCCGGCGCTCCACGGCGGCTTCGTGTGGGAATGGCGCGACCACGGCATCCTCACGGCCACCGCCGACGGCACCCCGTTCCACGCCTACGGCGGCGACTTCGGCGAGGTCTTCCACGACGGGAGCTTCGTGTGCGACGGCATGGTGCTGGCCGACGGGACGCCGACCCCGATGCTCGCCGAGTACGCGGCGGTGGTGACGCCCATCAAGGTGGTCCTGGCGGCCGAAGGGGTGACCGTCGACAACCGGCGCCACGACGGCGACACCGGCGACCTCACCTTCGGGTGGGTGCACGAGGTCGACGGCCACGCGGTGGCGTCCGGGGTCCTGGCCGTACCGCCGGTTGCGGCAGGCGACTCCACGTCCGTGCCCCTACCGACCCTCGACCGCGGCGCGGCGGGTGAGCACTGGCTCACCGTCACCGCGGCCCTGGCCGACCGGACGCCGTGGGCCACGGCCGGGCACGTGGTCACCACCGCACAGCTGCCGCTCGGGGTCGTCGAGCCGGGGGCGTCCGCCGCGCCGGTGGCCGCCCCGGAGCCCGCCGTCCCCAGCGACGACGGGGGGTACGCCCTCGGCGAGGCCCGGTTCGACCGCTGGGGACGCCTGCTGTCGGTGGGCCCGCTCCCCGTCCTCGGCGGGGAGGTCACGTTGTGGCGCGCCCCCACCGAGAACGACTCCCTCGCGACGCGCGGGTCGTATGAGCTGGCCGACCCGGCCGAGACCATGGGGCTCGGCGTCGACGGGCCGTCGTCCGCCGAACGGTGGCGGGAGGCCGGGCTCGACCGGCTGCAGCCGCGGCTCGTGGCGCTGGTGCCAGGGCCCGACGGGCTCACCACGCGGTACCTGCTCGCCGCCGCCAACTCGGCGCAGCACCTGACCGTCGAGCAGCGGTGGCGGTGGTCAGCCGGCGCCCTGCAGCTGGACGTCGACGTCCAGCCGTCGGCGGGCTGGACCGTCACGTGGCCGCGCGTGGGCGTCCACCTGCGGCTGCCCGCCGGGTACGCCGAGGCGTCGTGGTTCGGCACGGGCCCGGGCGAGAACTACGCCGACAGCCGGGTCGCCGCGCGCGTGGGCCGGTTCTCGGCCGCCGTCGACGACCTCACCGTGCGGTACGCCGTCCCGCAGGAGAGCGGGCACCGCGAGGCGCTGCGTGAACTTCGGCTGGCCGGCGAGGGCCTGCCTTCGTTCAGCGTGACCACCACCCCCGTGGCCGGGGCCCGCCCCGGCTTCGTGGTGGCGCGCCACAGCGCCGAGGAGTGGACGTCCGCCCGCCACCCCCACGAGCTTCCCCGCTCCCACGGCGTCCACCTCTACCTCGACCTGGCACAGCACGGCCTCGGCTCCCGCTCGTGCGGGCCGGACGTCCGGCCCGAACACGCGCTCTGGCCGCGTCCGGTGGCGGCGTCCGTCCTGTTCAGGGTCGGCCACGTCGACCGTGCCGACGGCTGACCACCCCCGCCCACCGGAGGACCCGATGACCACGCCCCCCGTCCACGCCTTCGTCCACCTGCGCTCCGAGGGCGTGAGCGTGCTGCTGGACTGCACCCGGGGCCGGCTGCCGGCTCTCGCCCACTGGGGTGCCGACCTCGGGGAGGTGTCCGCCGCGGACGCCCTCCGCCTCGTCGAGGGCGGCGTCCACCCCATCCCCCACAACATCGTGGACGAGCCGGTCCGCGTGGCGCTGCTCCCCGAGTCGTGGACCGGCTGGGCCGGTCGCCCGGGTCTCAGCGGTTCGCGGGGCGGGCGGGACTGGTCACCGAGGTTCACCACCACGGCCCTCACCGTGGCCGGCCGGGCGGTCGAGTCGCCGGGCGGCGACGCGACCGTCGTCGCCGGGGGGTGCGCGCTCGTCGAGGTCGCCGCCGTCGACGACGTGGCCCGCCTGGGGCTGCTGCTGCTTGTCGAACTGCTGCCGGGTGGCGTGCTGCGCTCCCGGGCCCGGGTCACCAACCTGGCCGCCACGGCCTACCAGCTGGACGATCTGGTGCTGGCCTACCCCGTCCCCCCGGTGACGCGGGAGCTCCTCGACCTCTCCGGCCGCTGGGGCCGGGAACGCTCGCCCCAACGGCGCGGCTTCACGGTCGGCGTCCACCTCCGGGAGGGACGCCGCGGCCGGACGGGCGCCGACGCGGCCACCGTGCTGCACGCCGGGACGCCGGGGTTCGGCTTCGCCCACGGGGAGGTGTGGGGGGTGCACACCGGATGGAGCGGCAACCACACCCACTACGCCGAACGCTTGGCCACGGGCGAGCAGGTCGTCGGCGGCGGGGAGCTGCTGCTCCCCGGTGAGGTGGTGCTCACCGAGGGTGAGAGCTACACCTCGCCGTGGGTGTACGGCTCGTACGGGACGGGGCTGGACGCCGTCGCCCGGCGCTTCCACCGCTACCTGCGCTCACGGCCGCAGCACCCCGCCACGCCCCGGCCGGTGACCCTCAACACGTGGGAGGCCGTGTACTTCGACCACCGGCTGGAGCCGCTGGTGGAACTGGCCGAGAAGGCGGCCGCGATCGGCGTCGAACGGTTCGTCCTGGATGACGGCTGGTTCGGATCGCGCCGCGACGACCACGCCGGGCTGGGCGACTGGTGGGTCTCGCCCGAGGTGTGGCCGCAAGGGCTGCACCCGCTGGTCGACAGGGTCACGCAGTTGGGGATGCAGTTCGGCCTGTGGGTCGAGCCGGAGATGGTCAACCTGGACTCCGACATCGCCCGCGCCCATCCGGAGTGGGTCATGGCGACCGGAGGGCGGACCCCCGTCCCGTCGCGCCACCAGCAGGTGCTGAACCTGGGCATTCCGGAGTGCTACGCCCACATCCGCGACGCCCTGTTCGCGATCCTCGCGCAGTACGACATCGCCTACCTGAAATGGGACCACAACCGCGACCTCGTCGACGCGGGCAGCCACCCCGACGGGCGTCCCGGCGTCCACGCGCAGACCCTGGCCGTCTACCGGCTGCTGGACGAGCTCCGCGCGGCCCACCCACGGTTGGAGATCGAGTCGTGTTCCTCGGGCGGGGGGCGGGTGGACCTCGGCATCCTCCAGCGCACCGACCGGGTGTGGGTGTCGGACTGCATCGACCCCCACGAACGCCAGATGATGCAGCGCTGGACGGCGCAACTCCTCCCCCCCGAGTTGCTGGGCTCCCACGTCGCCTCACCCACCTCGCACACCACGGGCCGCACCCACGACCTCGGCTTCCGCGCGGCCACCGCGCTCTTCGGCCACTTCGGGATTGAGTGGGACCTGCGTCGGGCCTCCGAGCGTGACCTGGCCGAGCTGTCCGCGTGGGTCGCGTTCCACAAGCAGCAGCGCGACCTGCTCCACCGTGGCGACCTGGTGCGGCTGGACTTCCCCGACGGCTCGATGACGGCGACCGCCGTCATCGCGCCGGACCGGTCGCGGGCGCTCTACTCCTTCGCCAGCGTGGACCGTGCGGACGTCGTGCTGCTGGGCCGGCTGCGCTTCGCGGGCCTCGACCCCGACCGCCGGTACCGGGCGCGCCCCCTGATGGTGGGCACCCCTCCGTCCGGCCTGTTCCCGCCTCCGTGGTGGGGCGTGGGGACGGCCGTGGGCCAGGCGTCCGGCGGCGGCCCCGAGGGGGCGCACGCCGGGGTCGAGCTCCCCGGAAGGATCCTGACCGAGGTGGGGCTGGCCCACGCGCCGGTCGACCCCGACCATGTGGTGATCTTCGCCGTGGACGCCGTCGGCTGACCGACGGGCCGGCGTCCGCGGAGCCGCCGGGGTCGACGACCTGCCGGCCCCACCGGTCGTGGTGTCGGTGGTGGGCGTCCGGGTCGTGCTCGTGGGTGTGCTCGAAGGGCGGGTGCCGATGCCGATGCCGGGTCCCCGTCGGCACGGCCGTGCCGTGCTCGTGCTGGTGGTGTTCGTCGTGCGTGTGCCAGGGGTCGTGGCTGATCGGCTCGTGCCGATGGGGGGGGAACTCCCACGTTCAGTGGGAGTGCAGGAACAAGGGAGGAACTAGTCGTCGGTCTCTGGTGAGGTGAAGATCTCCTCGATGGCGCGGTCGAAGACGCGGGCGAGCCTGAACGCGAGAGGGAGCGAGGGATCGAACCGCCCGCGCTCGATGGAGATAATTGTCTGCCGAGAAACGCCGACTTGATCCGCAAGGCGCTGTTGCGACCATCCTTTCTGTCGACGTAGCTCGGGCAGCACGTTCTGCATCGCTCAGCCTTGGCGTTGCTGGATGACGTACCGAACAGCACACGATGCCATCGCGATCAGGATGACAGCAGAGAGAGCAACTGTTGCTGAGATGTCGATCCGCGCAAACACGATGGCCGCAGTCCCGAGCCCTGTCGTCATCAAGGTGTCAGAGAAAGCGCCGCTGGCAGCTCGGTCAAACCAGACCGACTCAACCGATTGTTCTGGGTTTTTCATTGCTCCTCGAACGGTGTCGCGGTCAACGATCAGCGCCCAGGCCAGGCCTGTGCACACCCAGACCATCGTGATGGCAATGGCGATGCCACCCACAAGGCTGGGAGTCTCCCGCCGCCAAACCTCACGCGCCCCCACCTGGTTCGAGCATCCGGTGCTAGCGCCGCGTTGCCGATTTCCTCGTTCATGCCCTCTCCTAAGCGTAAAGCGTGCTCGACTCTTCACTCAGCATGGCGCGTCAAGCACGCCTGACGCAGGCATGGGCCAGCCATCGCCATCTAGGCTCCCTGAGGGCTGCACGCCAGATGGTCAAGATGAAGGCCGCGAGGATGCGCCACCGTCTCCCACGACGAATACCTCTGCCCAGGACGACGAACGGCCCGCCCCCGAAGGGACGGGCCGTTTGGTGCGTGGCTCAGGCGTCGAGATCCTTCTCGATGAGCGCGGCGATCGCCTCGACGGCGTCCGCGTTATCGGAGGTCACGACGACCTCCGCGCCCTTCTCAGCGCCGAGCGTCATGATCATCAGGCTGGACGCCGCATCGACGCCGTCCTCGTCGTCCCCACCCACCAGGGTCAGGGTGATCTCGTCGTCGTAGCCGTCGGCGGCTTCGGCGATGATGGCGGCGGGGCGGGCATGGAGGCCGACGGAGGACCCGACGGTGACGGTCTTGCTTGCCATGTTTTTCTCCTTAAGTCACAACGTGGTTGGGGATCAGGCTACTGATCAAGCGGCCTGGATGGGGGTCTTCTTCTGGGTGAACTGCTTCAGCGCGATAACCAAAGCGGCGCTGACCACAACCCCGATCGCAATGGCGATGAGGAAGCCCAGGAAGTTCTGGATGGCGAAGAACACGAACACGCCACCGTGAGGGGCGTAGCTGCCGACACCCAGTGCCATCGTGAGGGCACCGGTGACCGCGCCGCCGACCATCATCGACGGGATGACGCGCAGCGGGTCCGCTGCCGCGAACGGGATGGCACCCTCGGAAATGAAGGCCAGACCCAGCAGCCACGACGACTGACCGTTCTCCCGTTCGGCCTTGTTGAACAGAGCCTTGCGGACGAACGTCGCGACGGACATCGCGATGGGGGGCACCATGCCTGCCGCCATGACGGCCGCCATGATCTGCAGCGAAGCGGGATCATCCGGCATCAGACCGGCAGTAGCGAACAGGTAGGCGGCCTTGTTGACCGGACCGCCCAGGTCGAAGCACATCATCAGACCAAGAACGATGCCCAAGACGATCTTGGAACCACCCGACATGCCCGTGAGCCCAGTCTTCATCGCCAGCGTCAGCGAAGCCAGGGGCGCGCCGATCAGGAAGTACATCAACCCGCCCACGATCAACGTGGTCACCAGAGGAATCACCACCACCGGCATCAACCCGGCGAGCCAGCGAGGCACCTTGCGGTTGGACAGCCACAGCGCCACGACGCCTGCCAGGAGGCCGGTAAAGATGCCACCGAGGAAGCCTGCGCCCAGCGTCGCGGAGATCGCGCCACCGACGAAGCCGGGAGCGATACCCGGGCGTCCGGCGATGCCGTAGGCGATGTAGCCCGACAACGCCGGGACGAGGAAGCCGAACGCAGCCCCACCGATCGTGAACAGCACCGCGCCCAGGTAGTCGACCCCGGCACCCCAGCCGGTATCGATAGCCAGCTTGGCGATGCTCGTCGCCTTGGCGCAGGCGCCGGGATCGGCCCACGTCAACGCCGCACAGGTGCGGGCCGCGGAACTGGAGCCGGGGGCCAACGCGATGTCGAAGCCACCGAACAGGAACCCGAGGGCGATCAGGAGGCCGCCCGCAGCCACGAACGGCAGCATGTAGGAGACGCCCGTCATCAGGGCCTGCATGACCTTCTTGCCGACGCTGAGCTGGGCGCCCTCCCCCGCGGACTCCTCGCTGGCGGCGCCTCCGGCAGCCACCTTCCGGGCCTGCGGGTTGTCCGCAGCGGCCAGCGCTTCGGTGATCATGACGCCAGGCTCATTGATGGCGCGCTTGACGCCCGACTCGATGACCGGCAGCCCCGCGAAGCGCGACATGTCCTTGACGCCGACGTCGGTGGCGAAGATGGCGGCACGAGCGCGGGCGATGGTGGCGGCGGGAAGCGGCGTCACACCGCCGGAGCCCTGGGTCTCCACCTGGACGTCGACGCCCGCCTCTTTTCCTGCCGCGACGAGGGAATCGGCTGCCATGTAGGTGTGCGCGATCCCGGTCGGGCACGCCGTCACCGCGACGATGAGCGGGCGCTCGCTGGCCTGCGCTGCGGCTGGCGCGACCGAGGATGCTACAGGTGCGGCCGGCGCGTCGTCGGCGGGCCGCTCGGGGGGATTCACCACCCCGTCCACGAGGGCGACGATCTCCGCCGGGCTGCTCGCTGCCCGCAGGGAGGCCAAGAAGTCCTTCTTGACCAGGGCACGCGCCAGCTTGGTCAGCAGCTTGAGGTGATCCGCATCCCCGTCTGCTGCCGCGGCGATGAGGAAGACGAGGTCGGCGGGGCCATCTTTGGCCCCGAAGTCGACCGGATGGGACAGGCGAGCGAACGCAAGGGAGGCCTCCTTGACCGCCGCGGAGCGGCAGTGCGGGATGGCGAAGCCTCCGGGCAACCCGGTGGCGGCCTTCGACTCTCGTTCCAGCGCGTCGGCGGTCAGGCCTGCGGCGTCAGCGCGTCCGGCGGCCTGGACGAGCCCGGCCAGGGACGCGATCACGTCTTGTTTGGTGGCGCCCAAGTCGGTATCGAGCGCGACGAGGGATTCGGTGATGAGGGGCACAGCTTGTCCCTTCCAACAGGTGGTGTGCGGATAGTGAGGGATCTGCACCAGCAGACCTTGAGTGCTCACCGAGGCCCGGAAGGGCCGCGAAGGGCGAAAGGAAGCAGCCCGGGTCAGACCCGGTGCGGAAGCGTGACGGCCGTGACGACGGGGGCGCCGGGCAGGTCGGAACGGGTGGGAAGCGTGGTTCCGGGCAGCGAGGCTGCGGCGGTTCCATACGCGATGGCAGAAGCCAGGCAAGCAGGAGCGGACTCTCCCGCCACCTCGGCGAGGATGAAACCCGCAACCGAAGAGTCGCCCGCCCCGACGGTGCTGGCCACGTCGATGCGGGGAGCCTGGCCGTACCAGGCGCCCTCGGCGTTGACGAGGACGGCCCCCGAGCCACCCAAGGTGACCAGGACGTTCGCGATCCCGCGATCCCGCAGGGTCGCAGCCGCGGCGACGATCCCCGACAGGTCACCCTCGGCTGCGGCGCGCTCGAAGGCCGCCGCGTCACCGCCGGTGAGCTGTGCGAGTTCTTCGGAGTTGGGTTTGATGAGGTCGAAGGGCGCATGCGGCAGGGCCGCCAGCACGGCGTCTAAAGCCGCTCCGGAGGTGTCGATCGCCACCAGGGTGTCGTCGGTGCGAACGGCGGCAGCGAGCGTGGCGTACCAGTCGACGGGGGCGCCGGGTGGCAGCGACCCCGACAACACGACCCAGGAGGCGCCGCGGGCCACGTCGGTGAGCGCCTCGGCGGCCAGCGCGACCTGCGCGGAGGTCAGTTCCGGGCCTGCCTCGTTGATCTTCGTCGTGGTGCCGTCCGGCTCGGTGATGGTGGTGTTGACGCGGACGCGCTGCGGCGCCTTGAGGGGGACGCCGACGACGGTGAGCGGCGTCTGGGCTCGATCACTCAACGCGCGATACGGGGCATCGATCGCTGCGGCGACGACGGCGACCGCGACTCCGGCGTTGAACAAGACCTGGGCCACGTTGACGCCCTTGCCCGCGGCCTGCTCGAACACGCCGGTGGCTCGTTGCACTTCGCCGCGTTCCAGGGCCTGCCCCAGGGCGATCGTCCGGTCGATGCTGGGGTTGGCGGTGAAGGTGACGACGGCAGGCGTCGTGGCTTCCCGCGCGAAGCTGCTGTTACCCATGTCCACTCCCTTGGGGCAATGTTGGTATGTCTGTTTCTATCTTGGTTTTGACCGCTTGGCAAGACCAAAACCCAAAAAAGGGTGTGGGATCGCGTGGATTTCGCGTCAGGTTCAGGCGATCTCCACCGTGAGCCCCGCCACGCGCAGTTCCTCAGCTCGCTCCTGCGGGAGACGCGCGTCGGTCACCAGCGCGTCCACCTCATCAACCTCGGCGAACCGGACGAGGTACTCGTTGTCCATCTTGGACGCGTCCCCCAGGACGAAGACCTGCGCCGCACAGCGCGCCATGGCCCGCTTGACCGCACCTTCGTGAGGGTCGGGAGTCGAGAAGCCGTGCTCGGCCGAAATCCCATTCGTGCCCAGGAACGCCACATCCACCCGCAACTGCCGCAAGACACTCAGCGCGGGTTCCCCGACGGTCGCCTGGGTGAGGTTACGCACCTGCCCGCCCAGCATCATGACCTCCAGGTCACCCCGAGCGGCGAGCATCTCCGCGGCCGATACCGAGTTCGTGACCACGAGCGACACCCATTCCGGCAGCAACGAGCACAGGCGTCCCGTCGTCGTACCCGCGTCGATGATGACGGTCAAACCCTCGCGGCGGGGCAACAGACCCATCGCCGCCCGGGCGATGGCCAGCTTCTCCTCAGGGAAGCTGGTCTGCCTACTGTCGAGGGACGCCTCCGCCAAGCGCAGCTTCTCCGCGGGAACCGCACCGCCGTGAACCCTGCTCAGGAGCCCGCGCCCCGAAAGCGCGTCCAGGTCGCGGCGGATCGTTTCGGGAGTGACGTCGAAACGCGTCGCCAGTTCCGCCACCGACACCCGGCCCAGCCCGCGGGCGCGCGTCACGATCTCGTGCTGGCGTTCTTCTGCGTACATCGAGACCCCTTCGTCAACCGACCAAGAGCAGACTCGATCGGACATGATGAACGGTCCCGGTATACCGACTTTATGTTGACCCGGCAAGCCCGGGGCGGGATGATCGGAGGGTTAACGCCCCGCAACGCAGAGGAAAAACAATGGAGAAAAAGACTGTGCGTGGCACCGGAGTGGTCGGCGGGTACGCGTACGCCCCCGCAGCATGGACACGACCGGCCTATGTACCGCCCGCCACGGCATCGCACGTCGCCGAAGACGCCCGACCCGCCGAGGTGGAACGCTTCAAGGCAGCCGCAGACGCCGTAGCCAGCCGCTTCACCGAACGCGCCAGCGCCGCCACCGGCGTCGCCACCGAAGTCCTCGGCGCAACCGCAGCCCTCGCCCGGGATCGTGGCTGGATCCGTGCGGCCACCAAGCTCATCAACGGCGGCGAGCAGGCCGAGCAGGCGACCGCGAAAGCAATTGACCAGTTCGTCGTCCAATTCGAAAAGGTCGGCGGGCTCATGGCCGAGCGCACCACCGACCTGAAGGACATCCGCGATCGCGTCGTGGCCGAACTCATGGGGCTGCCCGAGCCGGGCGTCCCGAAGCCCACCAGCCCCGTCGTGCTGTGCGCCCAGGACTTGGCGCCCGCCGACACCGCCGGGCTCGATCCCACCATGATCAAGGCCCTCGTCACCCGCTTCGGTGGTCCGACGAGCCACACCGCGATCATCGCCCGCCAGCTCGGCATCCCCTGCATCGTGGCCGCGTCCGACCTGGAGAGCGTCGTGGAAGGCGCCCCCATCTTGGTGGATGGCACCAGCGGCATCATCACGCTGTCGCCGGATCCGGCCCAGGCTCAGGAACTCGTGAAGCAGGACGCCGCGCTGCGCGAGGAGATCCGCGGCTGGGCGGGCCCCGCCCAGACCGCCGACGGCGTCCACGTGCAATTGCTCGCGAACGTGTCCGATGGTGCAGCCGCGCGCAAGGCCAGCACGTCCCCCGCCGAAGGTGTGGGCCTCTACCGCACCGAGCTGAGCTTCCTCACCGCCCAAACGGAACCGTCTGTGGCCGAGCAGGCCGCGATCTACAGCGAGGTGTTCTCCGCGTTCCCCGGCCAGAAGGTCGTGGTGCGGACGCTGGACGCCGGTTCCGATAAGCCGGTCCCCTTCGCGAACCACGAAGAGGAGGAGAACCCGGCCCTCGGCGTCCGCGGTATCCGCCTGGGCTGGAAGAACCCGGGCCTGGTGGAGCGCCAACTCGACGCGATCGCCCAGGCCGCCGAAGACAACGGCGTGGAGAAGCCGTGGGTGATGGCGCCCATGGTCGCCACCGTCGATGAGGCGTTCGAGTTCGCGCAGAAGTGCCGTGAGCGCGATCTGACCCCCGGCATCATGGTCGAGGTTCCGGCGGTGGGCATCATGCCGGACGCCTTCCTCAAAGAGGTCGACTTCTTCTCGATCGGCACCAACGACCTGACGCAGTACACGATGGCGTCAGACCGGATGGCCAGCAGCCTCGCGATGCTGACCGACCCCTGGCAGCCCGCCGTGCTGCGGCTGGTGCAAAACGCCGCCGCCGCCGGTCAGCGCGTCAACAAGCCGGTCGGCGTGTGTGGTGAAGCGGCGGCCGATCCGCTGCTGGCCTGCGTCCTGATCGGGTTGGGCATCACGTCCCTGTCGATGGCCGTCAACGCCATCCCGGCGGTCGGCGTCCAACTCGGCAAGGTGAGCCTGCAAAAGTGCCAGCAGGTCGCCGCGCAGGTGGTGGAGTCCCGCAACTCCCGTGACGCCAAGGAGTTGGCGGCGGCACTGCTGAGGTGAGCCCCACCTCGGAGCAACACGAAGGCGGGCGTCCCGGAATCGGGGCGCCCGCCTTCGCGGTCCGGGGACGGGTTACGGCTCGACAGTCACCTTGATGGCCTCACCACGAGCGACAATGTCGAACGCCTCCAAGGCATCCGCCAACGGCACGTGCCGGGTGATGAGGTCCTTCACGGGGATCTGACCGCTCGCGATGTAAGCCAGGGCCCGCTTGTGATGCTCGGGCGCAGAACCGTTGGCCCCATGGATGTGGAGCTGACGGTAGTGGACGAGGTTGCTGTCCAGCGCGATGGTCGGGTTGTTCTTGGGAAGGCCCCCGAAGAACGAGATGCGTCCGTTGCGGGCCGCCATGGCGACGGCCTGCTCCTGGGTGATGTTCGCGGGGGTGGCCGTGATGATCACATCGGCGCCCCGCCCCTTCGTGAGCTTGAGCACCTCTTCGACCACGTTGACGCTCGACCCGTCGATCGTGATGTCGGGGTGCACCGCGTCGGCGGTCATCTTCAGCCGTTCGGCGTTGATGTCGATCAGGATGATCGTGCCCGCCTTGTGGACGCCGCGCGCAATGCGCACGTGCATCGCGCCGATCGGGCCCGCACCGAAGACGACGACGACGTCGCCCTCCTCGATGCCGATCTGCTCCTGGGCGTTGATCGCGCACGCGAAGGGCTCCGCAGCCGAAGCCTCGTCAAAACCCACCCCGTCGGGGATGTGGTTGAGGCCGTCGACCTTGAGCACCGCAGCCGGGACGATCATGTACTCGGCGAAACCGCCGTCGTACTGGTACCCGATGGACGTCTGGTTCTCACAGACCTCCATCCAGCCCTTGCGACACTCGTGGCATTCCCCGCAGGGCACGGCCGCGATGACTTGAACGCGGTCACCGACCTGGAACCCGCCCAGCGCGTCCGCACCCACCTCGACGACCTCACCGGCAATTTCGTGACCCATCGTGGTCACCCGCGTGATGTTGGGGTGGCCGTTGTTGCGAATCTTGACGTCAGTGCCGCAGGTGGAACAGTTCCGGACGCGGATCTTCACCTCGTCGGGGCCCGCCACGGGTTCGGGGACGTCCTCGAGCCGCACGTCACCGGGTGCATAGAACCTCAGTGCCTTCATGGTGATGAATCACTCCTCTTCTTCGGGTGTCAGCAGGTCGAGAACCTCGTCCACGCTCGTGACGGTGCGCAGCTTCGCAGACTTGGTCTTGTCGGCCAGGGTAGACGCGAGAGCGGACAAGACGCCGATGTGCTCGTCGCTGTTAGATGCGATCGGGATGATGACGTAGGCCGTCTGACCGTCCCAATCGATGCCGTCGGGGAACTGCAAGAACCCCAGGGCTGCGGACTTGATGTGCGCACGGGCCTCGTTCGTCCCGTGCGGAATCGCGACACCGGCGCCCAGGAACGTCGACGTCTGCAGCTCACGCGCCAGCATGCCGTCGATGTATCCCGGATCCGCCGCCCCGCCGGAGACCAGCACCGCACCGGCCTGCCGGATCGCGTCCTCCTTATCGCGTGCCGTCAGACCCAGCCGGACGTTGCCCTTCGGCAGGACGCCCGCGTCCAGGGTCTTCTTGCGCTTCTTCGGGGCGGCGGACGCCTCCGGGTCCGCGGAGGTATGGGGGGCGCCGGTAAGTTCGCCGAGGCCGGTCGGCGAGAGCAGTCGGCGCTCCTTGACGGCCTTCTCGACGCGGTCGAAGGCCGGGTCGCCCATGTAGTTGGCGAACGGGACGACGACGGCGTGCGGGGCTGTGGCGACGGCCCGGTTGACGAGGCCGTCCTGGGTGAGGACCACTTGCGCGTCTGCGGGGATCGAGTCGACGGGGGTGTGCGTGACCTCGACACCGTAGGGCGCGAGCCGCTTCTTCATCTGGGATGCAACCATGACGGAGGAGCCCATGCCCGCGTCGCAGGCGATGACCAGGCGCTTCACGTCGCCGCCGTTGATGGTGCGCACACCCGCGGCTGCGGAGGCTCCGGGGGCGGCGAGCAGATCGTTCCCCATGGTCGTCACGGTGTCGTCGGCCACCTCGGTATCGGCATCGTCTTGACCGCGTCCGAACTTCAGCAACGCGGAGGCCACGACGAAGGAGACGACCGTCGCCGTGGTGACCGTGGCGATCATGGCGAGGTGACCGCCGGGAGGCGTCACGAGGAAGTAGGCGATGATCGAGCCCGGCGAGGCGGCCGCGACGAGACCTGCATGGAGCCATGTGGCCACGAACAGACCCGACATGGAGCCCGCAATCGTGGCCAGGATCATGACGGGCTTCATCAGCACATAGGGGAAGTAGATCTCGTGGATACCGCCCAGGAAGTGAATGATGATCGCCCCGGGTGTCGCGGGGCGGAGCTTCTTCGGGCCGAAGAACATGAAGGCGAGCAGCAGGCCCAGCCCGGCTCCAGGGTTCGACTCGACCATGAACAAGATGGACTCGCCGGTGGCCTGAACGTCGATCGCGGCCAACGGGGTGAAGATGCCGTGATTGATGGCGTTGTTGAGGAACAGGACCTTCGCGGGCTCCACGAACAGGGAGGCCAGCGGCAATAACCCGGCCTTGACAAGGAAGTCGACCCCCGCGGCCAGCACCCCGATCAGCACTGACAACACGGGCCCCACACCCAGGACGCCGAGAATGGCGAACAGCAGGCCGAGGATGCCCAAGGAGAAGTTGTCCACCAGCATCTCGAAGCCGGAGGGGATCTTGCCGTCGATGGCCTTGTCCAGCAGCCGCAGCACGAACGCGGCGAGCGGCCCCAGGATCATGGCCCCGAGGAACATGGGCGTGCCGCCGTCAAACGTGGGCAGTTGCGGCAGGCCGCCGACGATGACCCCGGCGGTGGCGATGGCGCCGATGACGGCACCTCGCTGTCCGTGCACCATCCGGCCGCCGGTGTAGCCGATCAGGACCGGCAGCAGGTAGTACAGCATCGGGGCGACGAGTTGAGCCAAGACGGGGTTCGGCAACCAGCCCGTCTTGATGAACAGTGCGGCGATCAGGCCCCAGGCGATGAAAGCGCCGATGTTCGGCATGATCATGCCGGCCAGATACCCGCCGACTCGTTGGACCTGGGCCCGGACGCCGGGGCCCTGCAAATTCTTGTTGACGCGTGCGTCAGGAAGAGTCATCGGTGACCTCCATGTGTGACCGATCGCGGCTCTGCGAGTCGGGCGGGGTGTCACACCCACAGCCGTATATTTCCGGCAAACACAGGAGAAGTCAAGAGATAAACGTATGACCAAAGAGCAATAGTGTGGGATCGTGTTGCTTTATCGCGTCGAAGCGTTTCTACTCCTGGAGCAGAATGCCGAGATGCGCGGCGAGCACCGGGGCCAGTTCGGCGGCCTGCTCCGGGGTGACCACCACCCCAGCCATGGAGGCGACACCACCGATGACCGAGAGGTGCGCACCGCGAAGATCGACCGCCCGCATCCGCGCCCCATCGAAGCGAATGTCGCCCAGGGTGCACCCTGCGAAGCTGACCCGTTCGACCCGCGACTGCCCCAGGTCGATCTCCCCGATGACGCAGTCCTCGAAGGTGACGTCGCGAATCTTCGCCGACCGCAGGTTGACGAAGTCGAGCTTGCTGCGCACGATCCGCACCGAGGCGACGTCAGACTCATACATCTCGGCCGCACCCACCCTCGACCCCTCGATCACGACGTCACGCCAGGACGACCGCGCCACGCGCAGCACGGCGGCATCCAGGCGCTCGATCCTCACCTCGACGAAGCGGGAGCCTCGCATGTTGGCCTCACCCGCGGCTAGCCCGACGAACTCACACCCGTGGAACTCGACGCCGCCGAGGTCACGGTCGCCCAACTGGGCCGCTCTGTAGCGCTGACCCCAGTAATCCAGGCGTGGCTCGATGCTGTCGGCCTCGGCGGCCTCCAGGTCGCCCAAGCGCAGTGGAGCGATCACGGGCGCCGTGTTGACCCTGCGTCGCCCAGCCATCGAGTCCCCTCCCCCACAGGCACCTGTGCGCCCGTTCGCACGGACACCGTAACGCCCACCTGCGACGACCCTTGCGTCTCGACACATTACGATATATCGTTACTGTCATGGTGAGCGACACACGAAAGGAACCACCATGACTCACAACCACGATCATCACTCTTTCCGCAACGAGGACGCCGACCCTCGCTCCCAGCGCGGCCCCCGCGGACGCCGTGGCCCCCGTTTCGACGGCCCCGGCTTCGATCCCGGCATGAGCCGCGAACCGTACGGCGACCCGCGCTCACGCTCCTTCGACGGGCATCCAGGCTTCCCCGGTGACGGCGACGGACCTTTCCGCGGCCCTGAAGGCCCCGGCCCGCGCGGCTCGCGTCACGGTGGCCACCGTGGCCCCCGCGGCGGTCGCGCCGCCCGCGGCGACGTCCGCACCACGATCCTGCGTCTGCTGAGCGAGGAGCCCATGCACGGCTACCAGCTCATGCAGACGATCACCGAACGCTCCGGGGGGCGCTGGACGCCCAGCCCGGGCGCGATCTACCCCACGTTGTCGGCACTGGCCGACGAGGGCCTCATCACTCTCGGGCATGCCGATGGGCGCAAGCTCGCCACGCTCACCGAGGCGGGTGCCGCCTACGTGACCGAACACCAGGCCACCTGGAGCGATCCCTTCGTGGACGCCGACGCGTCCGGGGTTGAACTCCCGGCCTTGATGCATGACCTCCACGGCGCGGTGCGTCACGCTGCCCGGGCAGCCACGCCCGCCCAGTTGCAGCGGATCGCCGCGATCCTCACCCAGGCGCGCAGCGACCTCTACTCGGCGCTCGCCGAGCAGAACCCGGGCCAGGAAACCTCGTAGGCCGCCAGACATCACCCTTATAGGCCACCAGACACAAAGGAGCCCGGCTCGACGTCACGACGTCGAGCCGGGCTTGTTCCCCCCCGTGCTGGCTGGCCCAGAGCACCGCGCTCAAGCGGGCAGCAGCCACCCGCGATCCCGCGGGAAGTCCACCTCCACCAGGTCGTCCTCAGCGAGGATCGCGTCCGGATCGGGATCGGACACCACGGCGATGATGGTGCCGGCGTCCGTGTCAATCTCGTATTCCACGACCGAGCCATAGAACACGGCCCGCAGGACGCGTCCGCGCCCGCCCAGGACCGACTCGCCCTCGGCGACCTCGGCCGCGCTGGGCCGCAGTTGCACCGACTCGGGACGCACCAAGACAACGTGGGCGCTGGCCTCCGCCGCCCCAGGAGCCGCCTTGAGCTCTCGCTGGCTACCCAAGACGTCCACGCGAGCGTGATCGCCCAGCACGGTGACCCCAGTCGGGTCAAGGAAGTTGGCCGACCCGATGAAGTCGGCGACGAACACGGTGGCCGGTCGACGGTAGATCTCATCCGGCGTCCCGACCTGCTCGATCTTGCCCTTGTTCATGACGACGATCCGGTCCGAGAGCGACATCGCCTCGTCCTGATCGTGGGTGACGTAGAGCGCCGTGATGCCCAGCTTCTGCTGCAGGTTGCGAATCTCGGTACGCATCTGGACACGCAGCTTGGCGTCCAGGTTGGACAACGGCTCATCGAACAGCAAGACCTTGGGACGCATGACCATGGCACGAGCCAAGGCGACACGCTGCTGCTGCCCACCGGACAACTGGTTGGGGGCCCGGTTGGCGAGCTTGACCAGATCCATCGAGGTGAGCGCGCTGTCGACGGCGTCGTTGATGGCCTCCTTGCCGAGCTTTTGCAGCTTGAGCCCATAGGCGACGTTGTCGCGCACCGACAGGTGCGGGAACAGTGCGTAGCTTTGGAACACCATCGACATCGGGCGCTTGTCGGGCGTGAGCCGCGTCATGTCGGCCCCATCCAGCAAGATCTCCCCCGACGTGGGCGTCTCGAAGCCTGCGACCATGCGCAGCGTGGTGGTCTTGCCGCAGCCGGACGGCCCCAGCAGCGTCACGAACTCCCCAGGCTGGGTCTCCAGGTGGATGCCGTCCACGGCACGGGTGGCGCCGTCGCGTCCGGAGAACTCCTTGACCAGGTCGGTCAAGACGATCCGCCCGGAATCGTGGTGGCGGTCGGTGAGGGTCATGCTCCAGCTCCATTCTGGGTGCGGACGTCGTTGCGTCCCCGCAACAGCAAGCTCATGGCCCCCATGACCGTGACAACGATCAGCAGCAGCAGGACGCAGAAGGCGAACGCGTTACCGAACCGGCCCGCGTCGACCTCGGCGAGGATCTGCTTGGTCATGATCTTGGTGGAGGGCGTGGTGATGAAGATGATCGGCGACAGGGTCGTCATCGATCGGGCGAACGCGTAGATCAGGCCTGCCAGGAACGCGGGCCGGATCAACGGCAAGGTGATGGTGCGGAAGGTCGTGAAGCTTTCCGCGCCCAGCGAGGCGGCCGCCTCGTCGATCGACGGGTCGATCTGTTGCAGGGCGGCGATGCCGGAGCGCTGCCCTGAGGGCAGGGATCGGATGATGTACACCATCACGATGGCCATCGCGCCACCGAAGATGGCAGCGCCACCGCCCAGGGCAGGAAGCAGTTGGATGGTCGTCCCGCCGATCGTGAACCGCAGCGGCGTGTTGAACGCGATGGCGTAGCCGATGCCGACCACCGTGCCGGGGACGGCCAAGCCGAGCATGCCGAGAAAGTCCAGGAGGCCCGAGCCTCGCTTGACCTTGCGGACGATCAGCCACGCCATCACCATGCCAAGCACACCGGCGATGGGCGTCGCGATGATCGCCAGCAGGGTCGTGTCCAGAATCGACTCGTTCCCGATGCCGCTGAGCACGTAGCGGAAGTTGTCGAGGGTGAACTCGTTGTTGACGCCGAGGATCTTGGTGAAGGCGCCGATGATCACGGTGAGGTAGATGCCCACCACCACCGCGAGGATCGTCACGCCGACGACGAGCAGCGGGATGCGTCCGCGCGGGTCGTGGATCAGGCGTGGCTTGCCAGCGGGCTTGCCGGTGACCGTGACGGTGCTCGTCCGACTGACCCAGTACTGCTGCACCACGAACACCAACACGGCGGGCATCAGCAGCACCAGCGAGTAGGCGGCACCCGCCGCCACGTCGTATTCGCCGGTGATCGCGATGTAGGCCCGCGAGGCGAGCACGGTGAAGTCGCCGCCGATGACCAGCGGGTTGGCCAAGTCGGCGATGGCTTCCACGAACAACAGCAGGAAGGATGCTGCGAAGCCGGGCACCAGCATCGGAAGGGTGACCTTCCAAAACGTCTGCCAGCCGGACGCCCCCAGGTTGGCCGACGCGTCGTCCAGGGCCGGATCGAGGTTCTCGAGCATGCCCTTGAAGTTCATGTAGGCCACGGGGAAGAACGACAGCACCAACACCAGCGTCAGGCCGGGAAGGCCGTAAATGCTGGTCTCCAGCCCGAGGAGGCCGTGGGTGATGATGCCGCGGCGCCCCAGCAAGGTGATGATGGCCGTGGCGACCGCGAACGGCGGCGACACCACGGGCAGCAGGCACAAGATGTGGAACAGGCGCTTGTTCTTGAAAGCCACCTTGACCTGCACGTACGCCAGCAGGAAGCCCAGCACCGTACCCAAGACGCCGACCAGGACGCCCAGGATGAAGGTGTTCATCACGATCTGACGGTTGACCGCCGACGTGAGGACGGTGGCGATGACCGACGTGCCTTCAGGGCTGAACGCCTGACCGAAGATGGCTGCCAGGGGATACAGGATCAGGATCGCCAGCAGCACCACGACCACGGCAACCACGACGACCGTGGATACGTCCAGGGCCTTGCGGCGCCCGCGGGCGCGGGGCGTCTGGGCGGAAGGTACCGCGGCGGCGACGGCCGCCGGGTTGCTCGTGGTCATCGGGTTACGACTTCGGCTGCGCGGCAACCTCGGCGTCGAAGCGAGCGGTGAGCTGCTTCTTGGCCGCGGCCGCCTTCGCGAAGTCGTAGTCGACCAGCTTGATGGAGTTCAGATCCACCATGCGGGGGTCGTTCTTCGCGTTCGGGTTGGTGTGGAGCTGGTAGGAACCCACCGTCGGGCCGATCTCCTGCGCCTCAGCCGACAGCGCCCAGTTGGCGTACGCCTTGGCCGCGGCCGTGTTCGGGCCGTTCTTGACGACGGCGACGCCGCCGATCTCGTACCCGGTGCCCTCGGCGGGGAACGACACTTCCAGGTCGCTCATGCCCCGCTCCTTGTAGAGCACGCAGTCATGGCTGAACACCAGGCCGACGGCGACCTCGCCGCGGCCCGCGATCTGGCCGGGGGCCGTCCCGGACTTGGTGTACTGCAGAACGTTGGAGTGAAGCTTCTTCATGTAGTCCAGAGCCTGATCCTCGCCGCCACGCAGGACGACCTGGGTCCACAGCGTCGTGAACGCGGTGCCCGAGGTGGACGGGTGTGCGGTGGAGATCTGGGACTTCAGCTTGGGGTCGAGCAGCGCGTCCCAGGAGGTCGGGAGTTCAACGCCCTTCTCCTTCAGGACCTTCGCGTTGGAGCAGAACCCGAGGGCGCCGACGTAGACGCCGTTCCAGTACCCGTTGGGATCCTTGTACTTGTCGGGGATCTGGGAGGCGTTCTCGGGGGTGTACTTCTCCAGCAGATCCTGGCCCGCGGCGGCGCCGTAGCCGTCGGCGGGGCCGCCATGCCACACGTCGAACTCGGGGGCGGCCTTCGAGGCGGCCAGACGGGCGACGGTCTCACCGGAGCTGAGCCGGACGAACGAGGTCTGGACGCCGGTCTTGGCGGTGAAGGCCTTGGTCCAGGCGTCACACACCTCTTCCATGGCACCGCAGGCAACCGTGAGCTTGCCGCTCAACGCGGTGCCCTCCCCGCCGGCGCCCGGGCTGGCGGTGGGGTTGTTGCTCACGACACAGCCACCGAGGCTGAGGGCGAGGGCCGCGGCTCCCGCGACGACACCCCATGCACGCTTGATCATGTGTTCGACTCCCTTGACGATAGGGGCCCGACACTGGGCCCTGCGGCCTCAGTGTAGGAAGCCGGTCAGGGGGGCCACCATGCCTCTGATCAGGGGCAACGTCACGGTTTTGTGATACTCGTCACGCTCCGCGCCGCGGGGTGACAAAACGATAACCGCGGCCGTGTTCGGTGACGATGCACGGCTCGCCGGGGCCGTCCTCAATCTTGCCGCGCAGCCGGTAGATGGCTGTCCGGAGCGCGGCACGCCCACCCCAGCGGTCGCTGTCGTGGCCGATCGCCTCCAGGAGTTGCTCGGTGCTCACCAGCGTCCCCACCTCCTCGGTCAGGAGCCACAGCAGGCGGAACTCCGAGGGGGTCAGGTGGAGGTCGCGTGACCCCCGACGGGCAAGCGTGAGCGCCGCGTCCAGGTTGAGATCGCCGATGGCTCGCCGCGTCCCGACGACCCGCTGCGGCTGACGCCCTGAGGTGCGACGCAGGATGGCGCCCACGCGCAGGACCAACTCGCGCGGGCTGAACGGCTTCGCCAGGTAGTCGTCGGCGCCCGCCTCCAGACCTTCGACGCGGTCGGCGGCAGCATCACGGGCGGTGAGCAGGATCACGGGCACGCTGGCGTGCTCGCGGATCCGCTGGCACAGTTCCAGCCCGCTCACCCCGGGCATCATCACATCCAGCACCACCAGCGCGATGCTCTCCTCTTGCAGCAGCCGCCACGCTGCGGTGGCATCGGGCGCGGTCCGCACCCCATAGCCCGCAGCGCTCAGCGCAAGATCCAGCATCGTCCGCATGCGGGGCTCGTCGTCGACGACGAGCACGGTGGCGGCCGCAGTCATGCGACCGGCTCGGCGGTGAGTTCGTCGCGTTCGGGGCTGTGCCGAGGCAGGCTGCACAAGATCGTCGTGCCGACGTTGACGGCCGAATCCACCAGGCACCGGCCCCCATGGAGTTCGACGATGCGCCGCGTGATCAGCATGCCCAGACCATTTCCGGTTTCGCTCTTGCCCGCAAGTCCTCGCCGAAACAGCTCCGAGGTCTGTTCGGGGCTCATCCCCGTCCCGTCGTCGGAGACGACGATCAGCACGCCGTCCTCATTCGGCCGCACGGTGACGCCGATCCGCGCCTCTTCTCCCGCATGCCGGGCCGCGTTGGTAATCAGGTTGGTGAGTGCTTGGCGGATGAGGTCCGGATCACCCGTGATCCGCGGGGACGCTCCCCGCGCCGAGAGCGTGATCCGGTTGGGATACAGGTGGCGCAGATCGCGCACGATCCCGGTCGTCACTCGCCGCACGTCGACGGTCGTCGCCCGGAACTGGAACAGCGCCGCGTCGATCTTCGCGTCGGTGAGCAGGTCGGCTGCCAGCGCCAAGACCTCGGACGCCTTGACGTCGATGGTGTCGACGAGGTCGTGCTGCGTGGCGGTCAGGTCACCTGCCGCGCCGTCGAGCAGCAGTTCGGCGGCCCCACTGATCAACGCGATGGGGGTGCGCAGTTCGTGGCTGACGATCGCCACTCGATCCGCCCGGTCCATGGCGAGGGCGCGCCAACGGCGATTCTCGGCGGCCAGTTCAGCGGCACGGCGCCGGGCCTGACGCAGCGCCCCGGCGACGAAAGCCACGGCGATGAGCGCCACGACGAACGCACCGCACAGCAGCGACTCCTCGACCGCCGTGCCGCCGAACGCCTCCGCCATGCGGTGAGGGTAGCGTGCCAGGAGGCGTCCGGCTCAGTCGTGAGTGGGCAGGACGGCGAAGCGGCTGCGCTGCAGCAGCGGCAGATCGGGGACGATCACCGCGAGGCGTTCGCAGAGTTCCCCGGCGTCCGGGCCGTAGAAATAGAACGCCGTTTCCGCCGGGCCCATCCAGTGCGACCACAACGCCCCGGCATCCCCGGCCGCTTCGGCCAGCGCGTCCGCGGTCGCCTGCAGATCGCCGTGGGCGTAGGCGTCCTCGCCCAACTGGGTGCCGTTGAGGTAGAGCCCCAGGCCCTGCAGGCGCCCGAACGGCGCGGTGGCACCGTTGATCTCGATCTGGGATCCGGCAGGCAGTACCCCGTCGAGATCCAGGATCGCCGCGACGACGCGTTCGGCGTCCTCGGGGAGCACGTCGAGGTGAGCGAGCACGGCGCGCGGTTCGCGGTGCACCCCGACCACCGGCTCGGACCCGAGCACTCGAGACCCCGGGGAAACCGTCTCCAGGAGTGCGGCGAACAACGCGTCGATGACCTCGGCTCGTTGCTCATCCTGCAATCGCGCCCAGACCCGCACCGTGACCGGCACCCCACGTTCTGCCATGCCCCCATCCGACCACATGCCACCGACCGGGTCGAGCCGGGCGGCCTAGGATGGGAAACCGTGAGCCTCATTGAGCCCATTCTCATCGGCCTGCTGGTCGGCCTGGTGGTGGGCGCCCTGGGTGCAGGCGGCGGCATCTTGTCCGTCCCGATCCTCGTCTATGCGCTCCACCAATCGCCCCACAGCGCGGCGGCTAGTTCCCTCGTCATCGTCGGATTCACCGCGATGACCGGGCTCATCTTCCCTATCCGGGAGCGACTCGTCCCGTGGGGCAGGGCACTGGCGTTCGGTGCCGTCACCGTCGCCGGATCCCTGCTCGGCTCCCGGCTCTCCCTCCTCGTCGACGGTGCCTCGCTGATGGGGTCGTTCGGCGTCCTGCTGGCTGTCGTCGCCGCGGCCATGCTGGGCCAAGGCGTCGTCGATCGCCGGGCCGAGGATCGCGGCGATGCCAGCGACGCCGGTCTGACACTGCCTGCCGCCTCGACGCGCCTGTGGGTCAGCACGGTGGCCGCGGGCCTGCTCACCGGCCTGCTGACCGGTTTCTTCGGCGTGGGCGGCGGCTTCTTGATGGTGCCCCTGCTGGTGCTGGTCCTGCGCGTCCCCCTGCGGCGGGCGACGGCCATGTCGCTGGTCGCGATGGTGCTCGCCTCCCTGGCGGGCCTTCTGGGACGCCTGGGCACGGGCCTCACCCTGGACTGGACCGTGACCGTGTTGTTCACCGCAGGCAGTGCGCTCGGGGGCCTGGCAGGCGGGCCGCTGGCCGCTCGGGTCCGCCCGTCGACGCTGACGTTCCTCTTCGCCGGACTGCTGATCGCGGTCGCCGTCGTGACGCTGGTCAACACCGTCAGCGGAGTGAGTGCGTGAGCGCGCAGCGCCGCATATGGCGGGCAGGGCGGCCGGTGAACCTCATGCAGTCCTGGTCGACGTGGCGCCGGGGGACGGGCGACCCGTCCTATCGCGTCGACGCCGGGGCACACTGGCGCGCGCTGGGGACCCCTACTGGTGCGGCAACCCTGCGCGCTCAGGTCGTCGGGGAGGAGGTCGTCGCCGACGCCTGGGGGCCGGGCGCGGAGTGGGCCTTGGCGGAGCTACCGCGCATGTTGGGGGCCGAGGACGACCCGAGCGATTTCGCGCCGCAGCACCCGGTGCTCGCGGCCGCCTGGCGAGCCCACCAGCATGCGAGGATCGGGCGCGGCGGGGTGGTGTGGGCGGCGGCCGTCCCCGCGGTACTGGAGCAGAAGGTCACCGGGCAGGAGGCGTTCACCGGCTACCGGCGTCTCCTGCGCCGCTTCGGGGAACCCGCCCCGGGGCCTGGCGCTGACCACGATCTGCGCCTTCCACCGACCCCTGAACAGATCCGGGCCATCGCCTCGTGGGAGTGGCTGCGCTTGCCCGTGGACGCTGCCCGCTCGGACACCATCCAGCGGATCGCGCGCGTCGCCCCCTCTCTCGAACGCACGCTCGAGGAGCCTGCCACGACCGCCGATCAGCGGCTTCGCAGCATTCCTGGGGTGGGCGCCTGGACGTCGGCGGAGATCCGTCAGCGGTCGCACGGCGATCCGGACGCCGTGAGCGTGGGTGACTTCCACGTCGCCCGCTCCATCACCTACGCCCTGATCGGCGAGGAGCGCGACGACGCCGTCATGCTGGAGATCCTGGCCCCCTATGCGGGACACCGGTATCGCGTCCAGCGACTGCTGGAACTGGCCCGGGTCGGGCACCCGCGTCGCGGCGCTCGCATGGCGCCGCGACGGCACCTGCCCGGCTAACGACGACCCTCCTTCGCGCATCACGCCGGCATGGAACCTCCGCAGCGAAAACACCCGGGAACGGGGAGGCGGCCCGCCGGATCAGGTGATCCGGCGGGCCGCCTCCGCTCAGGTGAGCGGCTCAGCTCAGGATGCGGAACTGCCAGGGGTAGGAGTAGGGGACGCCGTTCCAGGCCTTCACCGCGCCATAGACGCCCAAGACGATCGCGCCCAGGGCGCCAAGGATCACCATGGGGATACCGATGATGGCGAGCACAACGGTGAAGTTCAAGATCCAGCCGACGACGCTGAAGATGGCCATCGTGAGCGAGAAGTTGAAGGCGCCCGCCGCCGCGTTACGCACGAACGGGGAGGAGTCCTTCTTCACCAGCCACACGATGAGCGGGCCCAGGAAGGTGAGCCACCCGGCGGACACGATCGCGGCGATCGGGGCCGACAGGTGGGCCAGCATCGCCCAGAGCCGGTCGTCGCCATCAGGCGCCTGCGCGTAAGGGCTGCGGCCACTCTGGGAGGCGTACTGGTTGAGCGGGGCCGCGGCGTACGGGTTGGTGTAGGGATTGTCAGAGCGGGAACCGACCCCGGCATCGGGGAACGGCGGGGGCGCGTCCATCGGGTTCGCCCATGGAGTGCTGCCCTGCGGAGTGGTGGGCTGGTTGTGGGCATTCGGATCGGTCATGACTCCAGCATGCGTGGTAACCAGGCCGCTGCCTAGGGGATTCGGGGCGATGTCAGGGGACGGTGGGGGCGAACCCGGCGCCCGGCGCACACCCCGTGAGGGTCAGCCGCGCTGAGCGAGATAGGCCTGAAGCGCACGCGTCGTCTTGGCGCCCCAGATGCCGTCGGCGTCAGCCCCGATCACGGCTTGGGTTTTGCGCGTCGTTTCGGGCCCGCGGACGCCGTCCACGTTGGCGCCGACCTTCGCTTGAAGCGCGCTGGTGGTCTTGCGGCCCCACACCCCGTCGGCGGTCGTTCCGACCCACTTCTGCAGGGCAACGATGGTGCTGCGATCCAGCGTCCCACTCACCTGCACGGGGCCGCTGCTGGCCGGGGAGCCCGACCCGCCGGAGCCTCCGCCGGGCTGCGCGCCCGCGTCCGCCCCGCCGTTGGCCTTGGTCAGGCCCGCCTTCTTGGAGCAGACAGGCCACGCGCCCGGACCCTGAGCGTTCAGGGTCCGGCGCGCGACGGCGATCTGTTGAGCCTTGGTCGCCTGGTGAGCGTAGGGGGCATAGCTGGCGCCGCCGTACGCGCGCCACGTGGACGCGTTGAACTGCAGGCCGCCGTAGTAGCCGTTGCCCGTGTTGATCGACCAGTTTCCGCTGGACTCGCACTGTGCCACCCGATCCCAGACAGCCTCATCGAACGCCTGCGCTTGGCCGGACATGACCAAGCCGGTGAACATGACGGCTCCCGTCAGCGCGCTGGTGACCGCCGTCCGCAATGCGATACGAGAACCGAGCATGGCTGGGATCCTTCCTCAGGTGACGCACCGCACGTTGCCAGTGATCCTGAGAGGACGTCAAAGGAAACCTGATGAATCCTCATGTAGAACTTGAGACTCTCCGCCTCCGTTGAGGCTGCGGCGAGACGCCGCGCGAGACCGCTCACAGCCACCGTTGCGGAACCCGGGCCAGACCGCTCAGCTCTGGTTGTAGAAGGAGCCCGTCAGATGCTCCACGTCATCGATCGCCGTCACGCCAGGGGGCGCGAGGACGAGGACGTAGGCGCTGACCCGGTCGATGTTGCCCTGCAGCCCGAAGACCAACCCGGAGACGAAGTCGACCAGCCGGTGCATGGGCTCGGCGTCCATCGCGGTCAAGTCCAGCACCACGACGTCACCTGCGCGGAAGTGCTCACCGACCGCCCGGGACTCGCGATAGGACGTCGGATGGAACACGACGATGTTGCGGGGCTGCGTCATCACGGGCCTCCTCTCCTGGTGCAGTCTCCCAGATCGGCCACGCCGACGGAGGGTAACCACACCCGGCGTGGGGCGCCAACGTCGTGAAATGCGCGCCACTGACGGCCCCGAGGAGGGAAAATGGTCACATGGAAGCTCCCTCTACGGCCGCCATCAACCTTCGACTCGCTCTGCTCGGGCAGCCCCTCGTGGATGCCGACGACTTGGCTAACGACCGCACGATCGCGCCGCTGCTAGCGCGCCAACGTGAGATGTCGCGCCGCCTGTCGGAGCGCCTCAGCCCCGTCGATCAACGGATTCAGTCGTTCCTCGACGACTTCCTGGCGGGCACGTCGGCCTCCCCGCAGCTCCCCCGCCGCACTCTGGTGCTGGATCAGCCCGGCATGGCCCGCGAACTGTCCCTCCCGGTCCACGGGGACGCCTTCAGTTCCGAACTGCTCTCCAGCTACCGCCTGCTCAACGGCGTCCTGCACAACCCCGCGAACGACCGGCGCACCACCGCGGGTGTCTTCCACCTCGCCGAGGGTGGCCTCCCGATCCCCGACGAGAAGATCGCCGTCGACCGCGACGTAGCCGCCCGCATCTTCGCCGCCGCCTTCGAGGCGCCCGCCGACGCGCTGCGCCTGCCGTGGTCCTCCGACGCCGAACACCCCGCGGAGTGTTTTGTTTCGCTGTTGCTGCGCCCGACCGTCGTTCCCGACGTCGCTGGCGTCACCACGGAGAAGAGCCTGGAGGTCCGCTTCATCGTGCCGGGCGGCATGGTGGCCAACCTCGACTTCGTCGAGTCGATCTTCGGCAACGCGGGCGACCCGTACCTTCCCGAGAACGACTCCTCGCTGGACCCGGAGCACTGGACGGGTCACACCGGCCTGGTCGTCTTGGCCCCGCACCTGACCAAGCTCACCAAGAAGGCGCTGGGCATGCCCCACGTCAGCGAGGCCACCGAGCGGCAGAAGCGCGACGGGCAGTGCTGGACGACCGAGGACGAGCGCTACAACGGCGGCCAGGCGTTCAAGCTGTGCCTGCGCGACGCCCGGGGCGTCATCGCAACCGTCATCGCCGACAACTACTTCGGCTACTGCAAGAAGGAGGTCAAGACCCAGATCTCCTACGCGGCGAACCTGTACGGCAACGCCGAGGAGGAGCACGCCGGTGGTGCCGTCGTGTTCCCCGCCTACAACCTGGGAACCGATTGGGTCGATGACCGGACGCCGGAGGGCTACGACGTCGCCGACGTGGTGGCGCGCGACCCCGAGGCCTTCGACCTGCAGCCGCAGGGTCATGCCATCGTGCGCGCCTGGCCGCACATCACGATCGTCCCGCGTGGGGCGTCCTTCTCGATGCGTGAGCAGACCATCACCTGGGCGACCACCGAAGGCACCGCCAGCATCACGCTGCTGGCCGACCACACCTACATGCTGCCCAACGGGTACCGCGTCCACGCCAAGCACCGCGAGACCGACCGCCGCCAGTGGCACCTCATCGGCACCACGCCGACGCCGACGCACTGCCACAAGCCCGCGACGGTGTCCGGCGGCGGCAAGTCCGAGATCAGCAAGTCGATCCTGGACGCCTTCGTGTTCGGGACGGTCTACACCGCCGACTTCGAGGCGGACATGGATCAGGTCCAGTCCCTCATCGACGGCGACTACTCCCACCGCTTCGCCAAGGCGGAGCGCAACGGCGTCGACCACCGCGGCATCTTGTCCCCGGAGCGTTCGCTGGGGTCGGTCATCAAGCTGTTCACCCCGTCCAGCCGCTTCAGCGAAGGCCACAACGCCTACCTGGCGACGCTGCCCGAACACATCAAGGAACTGCTGTTCACCGTGAAGCGGTTCTACAAGCCGGAGTGGGGCACCCAGTGGCGTGAGCACTTCAGCGTCATGATGCTGAATGGCCGCGAAGGCAACGAGGTGCGCCTCGACGGCGCTGAGATCGTCGCCAACTATCTGCGCGTCGGGTTCGAGGCCGATGGCTCCTGGCGTCTGTTCAGCCTGCGCCCCGACTTCTCTGCCGCCGCGAAGGTCCAGTCGGAGGACGACATCACTGCGTCCACGGTCGTTCCCGGCGGGGATCTGCCCGAGGCGGACGTGCCGCGCGACCTGTCGCGCAAGGTCGTGGCCAACTGCGAACGCCTGCTGTTCCAGCGTCCTGACGACGCCATTCACCGCGGCTACGACAAGCAGACCGAGAAGGACATGGCCCGTCCGGGCACGTTCATCTCGAACTTCGAGCCGCTGACGCACGCCGACGCGCGCGCCATGGTCGAGGACGTGCAGGCCCAGTCGGAGTTCACCGAGCCGATGGCCGACCTCATCGAGCGCGCGGCGTCGCTGCCCGATGGCACCTCCCCGGAATACTTCGCCTGCTCGGCCGAGCCGCGGATCGTCAACGGCAAGCGGTCGAAGAACCCGCGCTACCTGCAGGTACGCCCCGACCTGTCGAACCCCGAAGCCACCGCGGCAGCCGACGTCGCCTTGCACCTGCTGCGTCGGGTGCCCCTGTCGGAGCAGTGCCTGGCACCCGTCGACATCGTGGCGGCCGGGCGACGCAACAACGCCGCCGAGCCGGGCGTCCCACCGCTGTGCACCTACAACCCGCTGCACTACATGGAACTGCCGGAACTGTTCATGGAGTTCATCAGTTCCATGACCGGGAAGTCCCCCTCGACGACGGGCGCCGGATCCGAGGGCGCCATGACGAAGGGGCCGTTCAACGCGCTGCCGGCGATCTACGACCTCAACGCCGCGTTCCTCAGCTTCGCGCTGACCGGCTACGACGGCTGGCTGTCCTCCGCGGGCACCATCGGGCCGACGATGCGGATCGACCACGACTTCTCGTTGCTGGTCCCCGAAATCTTCTCCCGCATGTCCCCGGCCGAGCGTGACGCCCGTTCCCTCATCGAGAACGGGTACCTGGAGCGGATGGTCGACTTCGAGCACAACGGTGAAACCGTGCTGGCCAGCCGGCTCGGCTACCGCATGAACGAGGCCTTCACGACGCAGTTCTTCGGCCGGATCTTCCTCCACCCCGACGTCGTGTTCACCGCGCCGATGCTCAAGCCGGAACTGCAAGACATGGACACGTTCGCCGAGTCGATGGCCGTCATCGTGAAGACTCACCAGCGCGTCGCCCAGGCCTACTTCGACGACGGCACCATCTCGGCGGCCATCCCGCCGCTGAAGGGCCTGCTGGAGATCATGGCCACCGGCTCGACTGCCGAGGGGCTCACCCTCGACGACGCCGCGTTCCGTGACCAGTTCACGCGCGAATCGGTCCTCGCTTCCGACTGGTATGCCGCCCGCCTCGACGCCAAGCGCGACGAGGATCTGGCCCACCAGGAGCGCAGCGCGCACGACCTGCGGCATTTCCTGGGCCAGGACGCCAACTGTGAGGCCGCCAAACGCCTCGGCCTGGCCGAGCGGCTCTCCGAACTGGATGCGTCCATCGAGGCGTTGGGCAGCCCGGAGTACCGCGCCTCGCTGGTCGGCACGATCGGACGCCAGCCCTTGACACACTGACGCACGGCGGGGCTCGCACGCGAGCCGTTCCCCCGCGTCCCGTGTTTCCCCTCGTCGCCCGCGGTGCTGGAGCCTCCCTCCGGCCCGCGGGCGTCGGCGTCCCCGACCCTGCGCCCGCGCTCCTTGGCCGGGCGGCGGGGCTCGCTGCCCGGATCAGACGTTCCCTGGCCGGGCCCTCCCCCTCCCCTTGACCGCCATGACGGCTGAGTAGGCTGGCCGTGGCGACCCCGGGATCTCCCGGGGAGAGGAATGTGGCATGGATCGGTTCGGGAAACGTTCGACGCGAGCACTCGCAGGCGTCATCGTCATCGGTGTGCTGGCCCTCACCGGATGCGGGTCCGACCCCATCACCACGGGCACGCGACCACACGCGGGAGAAGCCCCCGCAGGGGCCACCTTCGACCGGACACCGATCCCGCTCACCCAGATCCCCGGCTACACCCCACCGGGACGCACCGACGACGGACGCGCGACGCGTCCGCTGCTGGGCACCTCCGGGGAGATCTCCTGGCAGGTGTTCAACCAGGATTCCATCCCTCTCACCGACTACAGCGCCCCGCAGCCCGTCTCATGGGGTGACCCGTCGGATTACACCTCGATCCCCGGCGTCTTGGCGTGGCGCGGCAACAACGCCCGCACTGCCCCGACCTACGGCCAGGCAAACCTCACCGAGAAGAAGATGAGCATCGCCTGGACGCACGACATCGGCGCGGTGGCAGCCGAGGGCAGCTACTTCCCCGGTGCCGGGTGGACCGGCCAACCCCTGCTGGTGAACTGGCCCCAGGCCACGAAGGCCGCGATGGGCCTCAGCGCCGCCCAGACCGCCGACCCGTCCTTCACCGAGGTGATCTACCCGGTATTCGACGGCCACGTCTACCGACTTGATCTGGCGACCGGGCAGGAGACGAAGCCGCCCATGGAGGGCCAGTGGGGGTTCAAGGGCACCGGCTCGATCGATCCCCGCGGTTATCCGCTGCTGTACGCCGGTCAGGGTCTCAACCAGGACGGCGCCCGCAGCGGCCCCTTCGAGTACCGGATCTTTGACCTGATCCAGAACAAGCAGGTCGCCCACATCAGCGGCACCGACGAGGTTTCTGGACGCAAGGATCCGACCGGCTGGGGCGCGTTCGACTCCTCCGCGCTCGTGGACGCCCACACCGACACGCTCGTGGAGCCCGGCGAGAACGGGGTCATCTACCAGGCCAAGCTGAACGCGTCCTTCGACCCGGCTGCAAAGACGGTGAGCGTCGACCCGTCCATCACCAAGATGACCTACCGGCACCCGTATGCGTTCCAGTACGGCATCGAGAGTTCCACCTCCGCGTGGAAGAACCTGATGTACGCCGGGGACAACGACGGGAACCTCATCTGCTGGGACGCCACCACCTTGCAGATCGTGTGGGCCCGTCAACTCTCGTTCGGCAACGACTCCGACACCACGCCGACCCTCGGCGTCGAGAACGGCCGCCCGTACTTGTACACGGGCACATCCGTGGCGGAGTCCGGCGTCCAGAGGCAAGGGCAAGTCGCGCACCTGGTGAAGGTGGACGGCTTGACCGGCGATGTCGTCTGGGACCACACCGTCCCGACCATGTTCGACTTCCACGTCAAGGGCGGCGTGCTGGCCACGTCGTTGCTCGGCAAGGGCGAGGTCGGCGATCTCGTGTTCTACAACGTTGGCCGCACCACGGCTCCCTCCGAGGGCACGCTGCTGGCCTTGGATCGGGTCACCGGGGCGGTGGCCTGGTCGCGCAGCCTCAGCAAATACTCGTGGAGTTCACCGGTGCTCGTCTCGGGGACCGATGGCCACCAGTACGGCGTCTTCGGGGATTCCGACGGGGTGCTGCATCTGTTCAATCCGGTCGACGGGCGCGACTACTCGACGCTGTCGCTGGGCAAGAACATCGAGGCGTCGGTGGCGGTCTACAACAACATGCTGGTCGTCGCCTCGTACAACCAGAAGATCTACGGCATCAAGCTGAGCTGAGATGGATACCACGATGATCGGAACGCTCCTGGCTGGCGTCGTCGCGCTGCTCGTCAGCGCACTGTGCGCCGCGCTGCTCCCCCGCGCTGGGGCCTTCGGGCGGCGCATCGCCGGCGCCTGCCTCCCCCTGGGGCTCGCGTGCGGGCTCGCGACGCTGGCGGCGTCCGGGGCTGCCACCACCTTGTCGCTGATCCTGCCGGGGCTCACGGTGATCGCCGCGCTCATCGAGATCCTCGGATCGTTGCTGGGGGTGCACCGCTTCTGGCGGCTGCTGGGCAGCGGCATGGTTCTGGTGGGCGGCATGGTGGCCGAGTGGCGTCGCGGCGACATGTTCGCGACGCAAGCCCTCTTGGTGGGGGTCACCGCCGTCGCCGCCTTCGCCATCATCGTGTTCGCCACGCGGGCGGGGCAACGCTCCGGCGCCCCTCGGACGCCCTCCGCAGTGGCCCTGCTCGGCGCTTTCGTCATCCTCGTGATCGCGGCGGGGATCCCCAACCCCGGCCTGAGTTCGCTGACCGTGGTTGCTGCGGCGGCGATCCTTCCGGCCCTGGTGTGGCCCCCGTCCGACCCTGACGAGCACGTGCTGGCCCCCTCCCTCGCCGCGGTCGCCGTCGCGATCGGGATCTACGGGTGGATCACCAACGCGTCCCCGGCCATGGTCTTGGCCCCGCTGGCCGTCATCGCCCTGGATGTCATCTGGACTCTGGTCCGGCGCCTCGCTACACCCTCGGGGCGGGCCCGCCTGGGCGCCGCGGGTAGCCGGTGGCGTGGGGCGGACGCCTGGGGCGTGCCCGCCGACGACCTGGTCGTCCAGCGTGCCGCGGCGGCCACGTCCGGGGTGGAGGCCACCGCGTGGCTGCTGGGGGCCAGCGCTGTCGCGAGCATCGTCTCCCTGGCGGCCTGGCGGCTGACGCTGCCATGGGTCATGGCCGCGTTGGCGGTCGGTGTCGTGGCGGCTGGCTGGCTGGTGTTCCAACTCGCTTTGGCCGGGTTGTCGCGAGGCACCACGATGGCGTGGCTCTGCGGGCTGACCGCGCTGGGGTTGCTTATCGCGGCCCTCACCCATCTGGTGGATGGACGCCTCATCGCCGTCTCGGTTCCCCTCGGCGCGCTCGCCGCTGTCTGGCTGGCCTCGCTGGGTGTGTGGTCCCGGTTGCCGCGCACCCCACGCGTTGCGTCCTCGTCGGTGGCCTGAGGTGGCCGAGGGGTCTGCGGCCTGAACCGGACGGCCCCGCGGCTGCCGTCTACCAGCCCGCCAGCCGGGTAAGGGCCGCGGCGACCGCCCCCACCAGCACGACGACCACATACGGGGCCTTCAGCCACAGGGCGATCCCGGCGGCGAGCAGGGCTGCCAGGCGCGCGTCCACCACAAGCGTGGTTCCGGTCACCGCCGTGTTGACCACCACGAGCGAGGTCAGCAGGCCCACGGTCATGCCTGCGCTGACCGTGCTCACCCACGGCTGCTCCAGCACGGTCTCCGGCACCAGGTGACCCGACAGTTTGGTCAGGTAGGCGATCGCGCAAGCGCCCAGCACCCACAGCCACATCTCACTCATGGTCGCTCCCCACGGCCTGCAATGGGCGGACGCCGCGCGTCGATGCGGCGCTCATCGGGCGCTACGATGCTGGAGGACGGCGAGTGCCCCGGACACCCCTGCGGCGATGATGATCGGGATACCCGCCGGGACGACGGGGGCCGCGATCAGGGTCACAAAAGCGGAGGCGACGGCAATGGTCCGCGCATCACGCCCGACCAGGCGGGGCCACAACAGCCCCAGGAAGGCCGCCACTGCGGCGCCGTCGAGCCCCCAGGCGGTCGGCTCGCCGATCCGTTCTCCCAGCATCGCGCCGACCAACGTGAACAGGTTCCACAACAGCCACACCCCCACCCCGGCCGTCCAGAACCCGCGACGTTGCTCCTGGGCGTCGGGCTGGGCGAGGGCTGTGGCGGTGGATTCGTCGATGGTGAGGTGGGCCATCAGCGGGCGAGTTGTCCGCGACGGCCGCAGCAGCGCGGTGATCTGGACCCCGTAGACGGCGTTGCGGACGCCGAGCAGGCTGGCCGCCAGGGTCGCCGCGCCCAGCGTCCCGCCGCCGGACATAACCCCGATGAACGCGAACTGTGAGCCGCCGGTGAACATGAGCGCGCTCAGCGCGCAGGCCTGCCAGACGCTGAGACCGGCAGCAACCCCCAGCGCACCGAACGAGATGCCGTACAGCCCGACGGCGACCGCGATCGAGACGCCCATTTTGACCGCAGGCGTCCACCAGGAGCGGTACGCGCGCGGTAAGGACACCTGGGGATGCCAGGGGTTACGACGACGAAGGGGCGCGCCGGTCCGGGAGGTGACCGGCGCGCCCGGGGTGGGTCAGGCCTTCTTGACGGTGATCGTCCAGGAGGCGTCCCCCGTCGCGTTGAACTCGGTCACCTCATGCCCAGCGGAGGCCGCCCAGTTGGGGATCGAGTCCGTGGCCTGGGTGCAGTCGAAGTCGATGACCAGTTCGTCGCCCGAGTCGATCTGGGCGATGGCCTGCTTGGCCTCCACGAGCGGGAACGGGCACACCTGCCCGAGGGTATCGAGCCGGTAGCGGCGCGGCTCGGCGGTGGCGACGGCGGTCGGAGCCGAGGCGGCGAGGTGCGGCAGGTCAGGACGGTCGACGAGCGGCTTGATGAAACGGTCAAACAGGGACATGAGAGAACTCCTTCGCGGATGGTGTCGCGGGTGGTGAGGGATCAGCGGGCGCCGACGAGGTCGTCGTCGCGGGTGAGCAGCACCGGCTGGGCGCCAGCGCGGCGGTGCGTGGTGATGAAGAACCGGGCCCCGACACCGACGCCGAGGAGGGTGAACACGAAGGCCACCCACCCCTGGTAGCTGAACAGGGCCGTCTGGACGAGCGAGTTGCCGATGGTGCAGCCGCCCGCCAGTGCCGCGCCGACACCCATCGCCGTGCCGCCGATGACGGCGCGGACCGCGGTGCGGGCGTCCGGGGCCCGAAGCCGGAACTCCCCTGCCAGCTTCGCGGCGATGTAGGAGCCGGGGATCAGGCCGAGCACGAAGAACACACCCCAGTCGAGGCTGGCCGGATCCCCGGTCGTCAAGAACTGGACGATGTTCGCGGAGGGTGTCGTGATGCCGAGCCCGGAGTTGCGCCCGGTGGCGTTCGACAGCGGGTAGGCCGCGGCGGCGAGGACGCCAACGACCACGGCGGTGGCGTTGGGGCTCCATGGGCGGTCGAACAGGAGCTTGGCCAGCCCGGTGCGGTGCGAGGTGGGGGCGAGGACAGCGACGTGACGGTTGCGCTGGCGGACCAGCGCCCAGGCGACGACGCCCACCAGGAGCGCGACGAGGAACCACACGCTGATGCCGAGCGAGCCCTGCACCGTGGTGAGGTCGGACTTTTGCGACAAGACCGCATCGTTGAACGGTTTGAGTGCCCCGTACTTCATGACGCTGGCGAACAGCGCGTAGAAGATGAGGGCGATCCAGGAGCCGATCAGCCCTTCGCCGGAGCGGTAGTAGGTGCCGGTGGCGCAGCCGCCCGCGAGCACGATGCCGATCCCGAACAGGAACGATCCACCGATGACGCCCAGCCAGGCGATGTGCGGCACGCTGGCCTTGATCAGCCCGGCGGCGAGCAGCGATTGGACGAGGACCGCCTGGACGGCGATCGCGAGCCCAAAAGCGGTCAGCCAGCGGGTCGAGCGGCTGAGCCACACGTCGCGGAAGGCTCCGGTCACACAGAACCGGCCCCGCTGGAACACGAAGCCCAGCACGACGCCGAGCACCAATCCGGTTGCCACCATGATTCATCTCCTCAAAGGGTGTGGGTAGTAAAGAATGCGCACGCAGGGGTCGCTCATTGCTGTGCGGGCGCGCAAAAGAAAGGGAATAACAATGGGGTGTGGATCAGGCGCAGTGGGGTGTCGCCAGGATCCTCTGCAGGGGTGAAGGGGTAAGCCAGGGCGCCGTCATGCGGCTCAAAGCCGCAGAGAAGACCTCGTCAGGCCTGACAACACGGACACGCAGCCATGCACACGCCGGAGGTGGCGTGGGGCTGAACGGCGTCCATGGTGTGGAGCATGAGGGGATTCCTTTGCTTCAGGCCCGGCATTTGGCCGGTTCGTCACTAACGATAAACGCATCGCGGCGATTTTGCCAAGAGTCTCACCGGGCAAGATTCTCTGCACCGCAAACCCCTGCGTTGCTGACACCGGGGCACCCGGCCAGCCTGCGCGACACCGCAGCCCGTTCCGCGGGCGGGGCGGGAGTAGCCGCGCCGGTAGGCTGGGCGCCAGTGTGACCCGATCGAGGAGACGAACATGGTGAAGGCCCGGCGCGTGGTCGCCACGGGGATCGCGTTCGCGACGGCGCTGAGCCTGGCGGCATGCTCGACCGAAACCGTCCAGGTCGGGCAGCGCCCCAACAAGCCGACGTCCACCGCGGCACCGACGCCGTCCACCGGCCAACCGTCGGCGATCCGGCTCTCCAGCTTGCCGGGGTGGACCGACCCCACCAAGGACGGCGCCACCTACACGCGTCCGATCACCGATTCTGATGGCACGTTCTCCTGGTCGGTGGTGGATGCCAACGGCATCCCGATCTCGTACACCTCCCGCGAGCAGGTCGTCTTTGGCACGCCCGATCGGTACAACCAGATCCCTGGCGTGCTCACCTTCCGCGGCAACAATCACCGCACGGGCGGCACCTACGGCACGCCCACCGTCACCCAGGAGAAGCTCAGCGTCGCCTGGACCAAGCGGATCGGCGAGATCCGCGGCGAGGGCTCCTACTGGCCTGGCGCCGGGTGGACGGGGCAGCCGCTGCTGGTGCAGTGGCCGCGCGAGACGAAGGTCGCGATGGGTCTGGCGGACAAGTTCGTCAACGACGACAGCTTCGTCGAGGTCATCTACCCCGTCTTCGAGGGCAAGATCTATCGGCTGGATTTGGCGACCGGGGAGGAGACCAAACCCCCGATCGAGGTCGGCTGGGGGTTCAAGGGCACGGCGTCCATCGACCCGCGCGGCTTCCCGATGCTGTACGCCGGGCAGGGCCTCAACGACACCAACGGCACCTACGGGCCGTGGCGCTACCGCGCGTTCGACCTGATCCAGAACAAGGAGGTGTGGCACATCTCCGGGCTTGACCCGGCCGCGCCGCGCCACGAGTGGGGAGCCTTCGACTCCTCGGCGCTCATCGACGCCGAGACCGACACACTCATCGAGCCCGCCGAAAACGGCCTCATCTACAAGGTGAAGCTCAACAGCGTCTATGATCCGGCCGCGAAGAAGGTCTCGATCAACCCGCAAGTGACCCGCCTGCGCTACACCGCGCCGGGCAACGTGCGCTACGGCGTCGAGAACTCGGCGGTCGCCTACCGCAACCTGATGTTCGCCGCCGACAACTCCGGCAAGCTGTTCGGCTGGGACGCCACCTCCTTGCAGATGCTGTGGATGCGCGACGTTTCCGACGACACCGATGCCTCGTTGGTGCTGTCGGAGGAGGGCGATGGCGTGTTCCTCTACACGGGCAACGAGGTCGACAACCGCATCGCTGACGGCGGCAAGGACGCGATCACCAACATTCGCAAGATCGATGCGCTGACCGGTAAGCAGGTGTGGCAATACGACATTCCCGCCTATTACACCGGTATCAACGGCGGCGTCTTGTCGACCCCAGCCCTCGGCACGGGCCCCTCCGCCGACATGGTGTTCTTCAACATCTCCCGGACGACCGCCCCGCGCGAAGGCGACATGGTGGCCCTGGACAAGAAGACCGGCGGGGTGATCTGGCGTCGTCATTTGGGCAACTACTCGTGGAGTTCCCCCACGATCGTCACCACGTCGTCGGGTAAGCAGTACGGCATCCTGAGCGACTCCGATGGCGTCATGCACCTGTTCGACCCGCAGACCGGTCAGGACATTCACACGATCAGCCTGGGTAAGAACGTCGAGGCGACCCCGTCGATGTTCGGCGACACCTTGGTGGTGGCCTCCTACGATCGCAACATTTACGCGATCAAGCTGAGCTGACGCCCGGACGGATCACCGCGCTGGGTGGCAGCGGATCGCTGCCGCGTAGGCGTCCAGCAGGCCCGCAAGGTGCCGCCCCTGGGCGGCGGCACCACGCCCGTCCACGAGCACCTGGCTCATCGCCGTGACTCGCGCGGGGGCGTCCCGTAGCCCGGCGAGCGTCGCGGCGAGCCCGGCAGCATCGGGGGATGCGGTGAGCAGGCCGCCACCCTCGGGAACCACCTCGGCCAGGTCCGGATCCAGGTGGACGACCGGCAGACCGGACGCGACGGCCTCCAGCATCACCATGGGCTGGTTGTCGAAGTCGTACGAACTGGACACGAACATATCGTGGGCGCGCATCCCGGCCAGCACGTCAGCCTGCGGGACGCTGCCCCGCAGCACGATCCGCCCGTTCGCGCGCGCCGCGCGCCTGCGGACGCGGCGTAGCGCCATGCCGTCGCCGTACAGGGTCGCCCTCACCCCGGGCGTCGCCGCGACGGCGTCCACGAACACCTCGGGGCGTTTCTCCGGGGACATCCGGCCGCACCACATCACGCGCAGGTCACCGTGCGGAACGCGGGGTGCGGGCGTCCCCACGGCGTCCAGCACGGACGCCTCCAGCCCGTTCGACAGCACGCTGACCGGCGTGGTGACGCCTTGGTCGAGGAGCTTCGCGGCGAAGTGGCGCGACGGCACGATGACGCGGTCGGCGGCATTGGCTTGGCTGACCATGAGGCGCCACATCCGCCGGGCCAACCGGGTGCGGGTGTAGGGAGTCCCGCCGCGGACCGGCGGCCCGTGCGGGAGCCGCTTCGCGTGCAGGGCGGCGAGCAGCAGGGTGGTCAGCGCGGGCGCGGGGAGCACGTTTCGGGTGTAGACGTCGATGCGGCCGTGCATGGTCTGGACGACGGGCAGGCCTAGCGTCCGTGCCGCCCCGAAGCCGCCCAGGGCTGCGAACATTTCGCTGTGGACGTGCACCACCTCGACGCGGCGGGCCGCGAACTCGGTGCGCAGCGCGTCCTCCACGGCGCCGGGCGGCCAGGCGAACGGAAAGCCGTCGGGCCGAAACACCCCAGACACGGGCAGCGCCACCACCCCGGGATCGGCGGACGGCTCGGCGAGCGGGGCAAACACGGTCACTTCGTGCCCAGCTTCGGTGAGGGCTTCGCGGTGAGCCTTCACGACCGTTTGTACCCCGCCGAGGGTGGGCAGGTAGTAGTCACTCACCAATGCGATCCGCACGCCGGACACTGTACGGGGAGGGCCGCGACGCGGCTGAGGAGGCGTTGACTAGCATGAGCGGCATGCCCCACCCCTCACGCGTCCTGGTCACCGGAGCCAGCGGCTTCCTCGGCGGGTACGTGGTCCGCGATCTGGCCGAGCACGGCCACACGGTGGTGGCCACCGGCCGCAACCTGACCGCGCTCCGCGACCTGGGCGACGCCGCCGCCGACCTCATCGTCGGCGACCTCAGCGTCCTGCCCGAGCACCGCACCGAGGTGGACGCCGTGATCCACGCCGCCGCCCTCTCGACGCCCTGGGGCCGTCGAGCAGACTTCGAGCGCGCCAACGTGGCGGGCACCCGGGCGGCGATCGAGTTCGCGCGCCGCAACGGGGCGCGCCGGTTCGTGCTGGTCTCCTCCCCCAGCGTGTACGCCGCGCCACGGGACCACCTCGGCCTGCGCGAGGGCGACGCGGATCCGCGCAACCGGCTCAACGAGTACATCCGCACCAAGCTCGCCGCCGAGCGGCTGGTGATCGACGCGCAGGCCCGCGGGGTGGTCCCCGAGGCGGTCATCCTGCGCCCGCGGGGGCTGATCGGCGTCGGCGACCCGAGTCTGGTACCGCGTCTGCTGCGCGTTTACGAGCGGATCGGCGTCCCTGTGTTCGGTGACGGCTCCCAACTCATCGACGTGACGGCCGTGGAGAACGTCGCCGCCGCCCTGCGGCTCAGCCTGGATCACGGCGACCCGCGGGCGGGCACCTACAACGTCACCAACGGCGACCCGCGCCCGTTCGGGGCCCTGCTGGATCAACTGCTGGACGCCTGCGGGCTGCCCCCGCGTCACCGGCGGCTGAACCGCCGAGTCGCCTATGCGGCGGCGGGCGTCCTGGAGGGGGTGTGTGGCGTCTTGCCGACGCGTCCCGAGCCGCCGCTGACCCGTTACACCGTGACGACGATCGCCTACGCCCAGACCCTCGACATCTCCGCGGCCCGCGCCGACTTGGGTTACGAGCCGCTGATCAGCCTGGACGCCGCCCTGGAGCGCATCGGCGCCGCCTACCGGGCTACCTCGGCGTGCGCGGGGCATCCGGCGGCGGGCGCTCCTGTGCAGCAGTCCGCGCCAGCTGCGGCTTCACCCCGGGCGGTCGGCGCACCGCGGCACGGCGACCCGCCCGCCCGGCTGACCCGCTACGTGTGCGGCTCGACGCATCACGACCTGGCGGCGATGTTCAGGGGAGCCCCCCGGGAGCGACGCGTGTTCCCCTCGGCCTGCTACTTGTTCGACGACGGTGCCGGACGCCGCGTCTTGTTCGACACCGGTTACGCCGCCCTGCCGTGGGACACCGGCACCTCCGGCGCGCTGTACCGACGGCTCCTGCCGCCGGTCATCGAGCCCCACCAGACCATCGCCGCCCAACTGCTCGCCGACGGGATCGACCCGGGCAGCGTCAGCCACGTCGTCCTTTCCCATGCGCACCCTGACCACATCGGCGGGCTGGGGGCGTTCCCGGACGCCGAACTGTTGCTGTCCGAGGGCGTCGCGATGAGCCTGCACGCCCCCAAGATCCGCGAGGGCGTCCTCGGCGGGCTGCTGCCTGACGGCTGGGAGGCGCGGCTGCAGATCGTCTGTGACGCCTCCTTCGCGCCGGCCGAGGTCGCCCCCGGCGTCACGCTGGACGCCTTCGATCCGTGGGGGGACGGCGCCTACCGGCTGGTTCACCTGCCCGGGCATGCGCGCGGCCACCTGGGGGCGCTCGTCGACGACGCGGTGCTGCTTGCCGGGGACGCCTCCTGGGGTGCGGAGTTCGTCCCGCACGCCCGTGAGCTGCGGCTGGTGCCCCGGCTGATCCAGCACCAGCCCCACGCCTACGCCCGGACGGCGGCCCTGCTGGGCGACGCCGCGGGCGCCGGGCTGCGGGTGCTGTTCAGCCACGACACCGACGACACCCGCGTCGTGCTGCCCTGATGGGCAAGCCACGCATCGTCGCCGAGTTCGCGGCGACCCGCTGGTTGCGTCGCTGGCGCGACCGCGACGCCCTGGAAGCCCATCAGCTGCGCCTGCTACGCCGCCAAATCCGCTTCTGGAGGCGGCATTCGCGGCGGTTCGCCGACGTGCCCGCCGATGCGGGCCTGGCCGACCTGCCGACGATGGACAAGGCGTCCATGATGGCGGGGTTCGACGACCTGGTGACCGTCCCGCTCACCCGGGCCCAGGCCGAGGAATTGGCGTTGAGCGGTGAGCGCAGCCGCGACTTCACCGGCGACCTGGCGGGCTGTTCGGTGGGGCTGTCGTCGGGCACCACCGGGCATCGTGGCCTGTTCGTCGTCTCCCCGGCCGAGCGGGACGCCTGGGCGGGCACCGTGCTCGCCCGCACCCTGCCGCCGCACCGGCTGTGGGGGCATCGGATCGCCCTGTTCCTGCGCGCCGACAACACCTTGTACGAGTCGGTCGGGTCGAGAGCGGTCACGTTCTCCTACTTCGACCTGTACGCCCCCGAGGCCGAGAACCTGGCGCGGCTGGGCGCCTTCGCGCCGACGATCCTGGTCGCGCCGCCGTCCATGCTGCGCCGGATCGCGGACGCCGTCGCACGGGGCGACCTGACCCTCGCACCGGAGCGGGTGTATGCGGTCGCCGAGGTGCTGGACCCGCGCGACGCCGCCCACATTCGAGCCGCGATGAACCTGCCGGTCCTGCACCAGCTCTACCAATGCACCGAGGGATTCCTGGCGCACACCTGCGCCCACGGCGTCCTGCACCTCAACGAGGACCACGTGATCATCGAGCGGGAGCCGCTGGATGAGCGTCGCTTCGTGCCGGTCGTCACCGACCTGCGACGGCGCGCCCAACCGATCGTCCGGTACCGGCTGGGCGACGTGCTGGTCGCCCGCGAGACGCCCTGCCTGTGTGGCAGCGTGCTGAGCGCGTTGGAGCGGATCGAGGGCCGCGAGGACGACACGTTGCTGCTCCCGTCCGCTGACGGGACGCCGACGCCGGTGTTCGCCGACCTGGTGAGCCGGGCGCTCGTGCACGCCGACGGGTTCGAGGAGTACCGCGTCCGGCAGGTCGGGCGTGAGGCGCTCGACGTGGAGATCTCTCCGTATTCGGCGCAGGCGGAGGCGTCCGTGCGCACGGAACTGGCGACCCTGTGGCGGCAGCTCGGTGTCCGCCCGCCGGCCACGGCGTTCCTGCCCTACCGTTCGGTCGTGGGAACGAAGCTGCGGCGCGTGGAACGCGCCTGGAGGGGAGACGACGCCGACGCTGCGCTCTGACATCCTCGACCCAGGCGAGCACCGGATCAGAGCAGCCCCGGTGCGGACGAGACGAGCACCGGAGGCCAGGACATGGACGACACTCTTTCCCGAGAGGCCTTCCTTGAATCGCTGACGGCACGGGGGTACGTCGTGCGGCGCGTCGCTGCAGGCCGCTACGAACTCACCAGCGTCCCCCAGGCGAGTGTGAACGCCGAGGCGATCCCCCCGGGAGCGAGCGTCACGACCCTCGAACTCGACAGCGCGGACTGGAGCGACTTCATCTCGGCATTCAGTTCCCCGCAGGAGGGGCACGCCTTCGCCGACGAGGTGGCGCACGAACTCGAAACCTCGGTGAGGCCCATCGCCCGGATGGGTGTGAATCGAGAAGACGGGTTCGTTGCCTGGTTCACCGAACGCGTGCCGCAGGAGCCTCGAACCTCGTTTCCTGGCCCCGGCTGGTACGCCTACTAGGAACCCAAGACCTGAAAAGAGGGCACCGCCCACGGCCCAGCGTGGCAGCCAACTCGTCAACCTCATTGCGCGTCGGCGTCCACCGCGGCAGGTGTGTCGGGATTCTCGACACCGCAATGCCCTACCGTTCGGGGTTGAGACCAGTGGCGCGTGGCACGTGCCTGGAGGGGAGACGGCGCTGATGCGTCACTGTGAGATCGCCGGGACCGGCACCTGGCTGCCGGCCGCGACGGTGACGTTCGGCACGCACACCCGCTACCGGATCGCCCCAGACGAGTCCCACCTGGACGCCCTGGCGACTGCGGCCCGACGAGCGCTGGCTGCCGCGGGAATCACCGCCGAGGATGTCGATTGCCTGATCGGGGCGAGTGCTGCGGGGGTGCAGCCGATCCCCTGCACGGCGGCGCTGGTGCTGGAACAACTCACCACCGGCGGGCACGCGGCCGCGTTCGACGTGAACTCGACCTGCACCAGCTTCATCACCGCCCTCGACGTGGCCTCCCGCTACCTGGAGGCGGGCGACTACGAGACCGTCCTGATCGTCAGCGGGGACGTGGGCACCAGGTTCCTCAATCCCGATCAGCCCGAGAGCTTCTCGTTGTTCTCCGACGCGGCCGCCGCCGTGGTGCTGCGCCGCACCGACCGGCACGCCGGGGTCCTCGCTAGCGCGCAGCGCACCTGGCCCGAGCACGCTCACGACACCGAGCTGCGGGGCGGGCTGTCGGCGCATCCGGCGTCCGCCTACGCCACCGGCGACCCGGCCGACTACCTGTTCGACATGGACGGCCGCGCCGCCCTGTTGGGCATGATGCGCAAGCTCCCCGACTTCTTCGACGGCTTCTTCGCCCGCTCAGGGCTGAACGTCACCGACTGTGATCTGGTGGTGCCGCACCAGGCCAGCCCCGCCATGGCCCCCACGATGCTCCGACTCGGATTCGCCGAAGGACAGTTCATCGACGAGGTGGAGACCTACGGAAACATGGTGTCCGCGTCGGTGCCTTTCGCGTTCATTCGTGCGCTCGAACAAGGCCGCGTCGGCCCCGGCGACACCGTCCTGCTCTGTGGCACGGCCGCAGGTCTCACCGCGAACGCCCTCGCCCTGCGCCTGTAGGGCCCAGGCAGCCGCACCCGTCTGCTTGGCCGGCTGGCCTGAACGCCTGCTGCGGCGCACACCGGAACGGGGGCAGTCACGACAAGCCCTGAGGTTGCCCGTAGCATGGGCCGGAACGGTCGCTGACGAGCTGCTGCCCACCGGTGGGCGCGCCGGGGCGGCACAGGGGGTGGCATGGGCGCAGGGCAGCGCGAGCAGACAACCACGATGACCGACGTCGTTGCACGGCTCGGCGAGTCGCTGGCCGACCTCACCGGGCCCACCTGTGACCGGATCTACGCCCAACTCGACAGCTATGCCGCTATCGAGCCGACTGCCCTGGCCTCCGCGGTCGCCCGGAATCTCCGCACCGCACTGACCGCACTGCGGGAAGGACGCGTCCCCGAGCCGACCAGCCTCGATGGTGCCGCCACGACCGCGCGGGAACGCTACGAGTCGGGAGTTCCGGTGGAGGAGATCGTGCGCGGCTTCCGCATCTCCATCGCCCTCATTCAAGAAGAGTTCCTCGACATCGCCTCCTCGACGCGCCTCTCGGTCGAGGACACCGTTGCCGGGTCGCGCATCATGTGGGGCCTCGGCGACGCCTTCAGCACCCGGATCATCACCGAGTACCACCAACTCGCCCTGAACGCCGCCCTTCGCGATGCCCGCCTGCGTACCGCTGCCGTGCACCGCCTCCTCGCCGGGGAAGGACCCGACGCGTCCGCCCTGGTCCCCATCGACGCCCACGCCCCTTACGCCGCGGTCCGCTGCGCGGTAGCCAACCCCGCCGACGTGGAACGCGTCCGCGCCCACCTGGAGGCCACCGGCTCAACGACCAGCACCCGCGCCCTCGTCGCCGCCGACGGCGGGGTGTGTCTCGGCATCGTCGCCACCGAACCGACCGACCCCGGGGTCGCCGTCGGCATCGGCCCCTTCGTCCCGCCCAAAGAGCTGCCCCGTTCCGACCGGGTCGCCCGCCAGGCGCTGCAACTCGCGGCCCGGCTCGGGCGCGACGGCGTCCAGGGCATCACGACGCTCGGCTGGCGGATGGCGGCCGCGTCACGGCCCGACGTGTGGCGGATGTACGCCGACCGGTTCCGTACCCCGCTGGAGGCCGAAGGCGAGTTCGGGGCCGAACTGCGCGCCGCCGTCCTGGCCTGGCTGGAGCACCAGCACAGCGTCAACAAGGCCGCCGCCGCGATCAACGTCCACGCCAACACGCTGCGCTACCGACTGCGCCGCTACGCCGACATCACCGGCTGCGATCTCGGTGATGTGGACGACCTGATGGGCGTCACCTGGGCGCTCGAACTGGACCACCCCGACCATTAGGACACCCCAGCACTACACGTTGTAGTTTCGTACAATCGCACGACGTAGAACGCTGGAGTTCCGTCCGTAGCCACGCGATCACCCGTTGTCTAGCGTGGACGCCAACACCGAAGTTGGAGATCCGAACGAAGACGTTCCGGCCAGCCTCGGCGTGATCCCACGTGTATCACTCGCCAGAAAGGGCCATGTGATGACCAAAGTCATCGATGACATCGCGCCCGCACTGAACGAGCACCTGCGTGATGGCATGACCATCGCTGTCGGTGGATTCGGGCTGTGCGGCATCCCCTCCGACCTGATTCGCGTCGTCCGCGACTCCGGCGTCAAGGACCTCACCATCGTGTCCAACAACCTGGGCGTCGACGGCAAGGGGCTGGGCCTCCTACTGGAGAACGATCAGATCACCAAGGTGCTGTCCAGCTACGTCGGTGAGAACAAGTTCTTCATGCAGCAGTACATCGACGGCGCCATCGACGTCGAGTTCGTCCCGCAGGGCACCCTGGCCGAGCGGATGCGCGCGGGCGGGTCGGGTATCCCCGGCTTCTACACCCGCACCGGCGTCGGGACGCTGGTCGCCGAGGGCAAGCCGACCATGGACTTCGACGGGGAGACCTACATCCTCGAACGGGGCATCGTCGCCGACCTTGCCCTGGTGCACGCGCACACCGCCGACACCGACGGCAACCTCGTCTACCGGCTGACCGCGCGGAACTTCAACCCGCTGGCCGCCATGTGCGGCCAGGTGACCTTCGCCCAAGCCGAGCACATCGTCGCGCTCGGGGACATCAACCCCGACCACATCGTGACGCCGGGGGTTTACATCCACGCGGTGGCCCAGGCGGTCACCCCGACCGACATCGAACAGCACACCGTCCGCCCGCGGCCGGTCACCGAGGAGGCCCTGGCATGAGCTGGACGCGCGACGAGATGGCCGCGATCGCGGCCTCCGAACTCCACGACGGCGACTACGTCAACCTCGGCATCGGCATGCCGACCCTGGTCGCCAACAACCTGCCCGAGGGCGTCCGGGTCGTGCTGCAAAGCGAGAACGGCATCCTCGGCATGGGCCCCTTCCCCTACGAGGGCGATGAGGACGCCGACCTGATCAACGCTGGCAAGCAGACCGTCACCTTGCTGCCGGGAGCGGTGATCTTCGATTCGGCCACCTCCTTCGGCATGATCCGCGGCGGCAAGATGGCTGCCGCCATCCTGGGCGCCATGCAGGTCGCGGGCAACGGCGACCTTGCCAACTGGCAGATCCCCGGCAAGCTCGTCAAGGGCATGGGCGGCGCCATGGATCTGGTTGCCGGCACCCGACGCGTCATCGTGATGACCGAGCACGTCGCCAAGGACGGCACACCCAAGATCGTCCACGAGTGCACCCTGCCGCTGACCGGCGTCGGTGTCGTGGACCGCATCATCACCGACCTGGCCGTGTTCGACGTCACACAGGACGGCCTCGTCCTGCGCGAACTGGCCCCCGGCGTCACCGAGGACGAGGTCCGAGCCAAGACGGAGCCGGCGTTCACCGCCGCGCTCGACTGAAAGGCCACCACTGATGGAATGGCTGTCCCTCATCATCGTGGTCGGTGCGCTGGCCTTCTTGATGTTCATGGCCTACAAGGGCCACAGCGTCATCTTGTTCGCCCCGATCGCCGCCATGGGCGCGGTCCTGCTCACCGACCCGGCGCTAGTCGCGCCCATGTTCTCCGGCCTGTTCATGAGCAAGATGGTCGGGTTCATCCAAAGCTACTTCCCGGTGTTCCTGCTGGGTGCCATCTTCGGCAAGCTCATGGAGATCTCCGGCTTTGCCAAGTCGATCGTCAGCGCCGTCATCAAGGTCGTCGGTGCCCGTAACGCCATGCTCACCATCGTGCTGGTGGGTGCGCTGCTCACCTACGGCGGCGTCTCGCTGTTCGTGGTGGTCTTCGCGGTCTACCCGTTCGCTGCGGAGATGTTCAAGCAAGGCGACATCCCCAAGCGACTGATCCCCGGCACGATTGCCCTGGGCGCGTTCACCTTCACCATGGACGCCATCCCGGGCACCCCGCAGATCCAGAACATCATCCCGACGACGTTCTTCAACACCACCGGGTATGCGGCCCCCATTCTGGGCCTGGTCGGCGGCGTCTTCGTGTTCATCGTCGGCATGTCCTACCTGGAATGGCAGCGCCGTAAGGCTTTGGCCAACGGCGAAGGCTACGGTGAGGGCCACATCAACGAGCCGACGACCCACGCCACCGACAAACTCCCGCACCCGCTGCTGGCGCTGACGCCTCTCGTGCTGGTGGGCGTCATCAACCTGGTGATGACCCGCGTCATCCCCACATCGTTCGGCAAGGAGATCGTCTTCGACTCCACCGTGGTGGGTAAGCCGGTTCCGATCACCGTCGCCACTTCGGCCAACGTCGCGATCTGGGCCGTGCTGGCAGCCCTGCTGGTGGGCATCGTCTTCGTCGTCGTGACCGCCTTCGGCACGATCCGCAAGCACTTCACCGAGGACGTGAAGCCCGCCATCGCCGGCGCGCTGCTCGCCACGATGAACACCGCATCCGAGTACGGTTTCGGCGCTGTCATCGCGTCCCTGGTCGGCTTCAAGATCGTCGCCAACGCCCTCACCGCGATCCCCGACCCGCTGGTGCGGGAAGCCGTCACGGTCACCTCGCTGGCAGGCATCACCGGTTCCGCGTCCGGCGGCATGAGCATCGCCCTGGGCGCCATGTCGCAGTCCTTCATCGAGTCGGCCAACGCGGTCGGCATCCCGATGGAGGTGCTGCACCGGGTGGCGTCGATGGCCTCAGGCGGCATGGACACCCTGCCGCACAACGGTGCCGTCATCACGCTGCTGGCCGTCACCGGCCTCACGCATAAGACGTCCTACAAGGACATCTTCGCCATGACGATCATCAAGACGCTCGCCGTCTTCGTGATCATCACCCTCTACTACACAACCCACCTGGTCTAGGAGATTCACCACATGAGCACCTACCCGCACTTCCACGACGGACGTCGCGCGCTGGTCACCGGGGCTGCATCGGGCATTGGCCGCGCCGCCGCCATCAAGCTCGCCGAGGCGGGCGCCCACGTGCTGGCCGTCGACCTCAACGCTGAGGGCCTGGACGCGCTAGCCGCCGAAGTTCCCGGCATCGAGGCTGTCCCGTTCGACCTGTCCAACCTCGACGCGATCAGCACCCTGCCCACCGATGTCGACATCCTCGTCAACAACGCTGGCATCCAGACCGTCGCGCCGATCCAGGACTTCCCGGTGGAGCGCTTCGAACTGATCATGAAGGTCATGTTGCACGCGCCCTGGTACCTGATCCGGCAAAGCGTCCCGCACATGTACGCCCAGGGCTGGGGCCGGGTCGTGAACCTGTCCAGCGCCCACGGCCTGCGCGCCTCCGAGTTCAAGTCGGCCTACGTCACGGCCAAGCACGGCCTGGAGGGTTTGTCGAAGGTCGTCGCGCTCGAGGGGGGCCCCTACGGTGTCACCTCGGTGACGGTCAACCCGGCCTACGTGCGGACGCCGCTGGTGGAGAAGCAGATCGCCGAGCAGGCAGCCGCGCACAACATGGGCGAGGACGAAGTCGTCCAGAAGATCATGCTCGACCGCGTCCACGTGAAGCGCCTCATCGAGCCTGAGGAAGTCGGCGAGTTGGTCCTGTTCCTGACCGGGCCCGCGTCGGCGTCCATGAGCGGAACGTCCTACCCCATCGACGGCGCCTGGTCGGCGTACTGAGACTGACAAGGAGAAATGACGATGATGAAGAGTGACGATCCCGTCGTTGTGCTGGGCTACGCCCGCACTCCTGTGGGGAGTTTCGGCAAGTCGCTGGCGAAGGTGCCCGCACACGTGCTGGGGGCGACCGCCGCGAAGGCCGCCCTGGAGCGTTCCGGCGTGAGCGCCGCCGACATCGATGAGTGGATCATCGGCTGTGTCGGGAGCACTGGTACGGACGCCTACATCAGCCGCCGTGTATCCATCGAGGCGGGCGCCGCAGTCGAGTCGACCGCCATGACCGTCAACCGTCTGTGCGGGTCGGCGATGCAGGCGATCGGCCTGGCCGCCCAAGAGCTCATGGTCGGCGAATCGGATCTCGTCGTGGCGGGCGGCACCGAGAACATGTCGGCGCAGCCGTTCATGGACTTTTCGGGGCGCCAAGGCGTCACGCTGGGCAACCGGACGGTTCTCGACGGCACCAATTCGATGATCACCGACCCGTTCACCATGGAGCCGATGGGGATCACCGCAGAGAATGTGGCGCAGCGCTTCGGCGTCACCCGCGAGGAGCAGGACGCCTTCGCACTGGAGTCTCAGCGCCGCGCCCAAGAAGCCCTCGCCAACGGGGCGGTCGCGGACGAGATCACGCCGGTCGTCATCAAGACGCGGCGAGGCGAGGAGGTCATCGATACCGATGAGCACCCGCGCGCCGGTCTGACCTTGGAGAAGCTGGCGGGCATGCGTCCGGCCTTCGATGCTGCGGGCACGGTGACGGCAGGCAACTCGTCCGGTATCAACGATGGCGCCTGCATGCTGGTCCTGACGCGGGCGTCCGTCGCAGCCGAGCGTGGGCTGACGCCGAAGGCGGAACTGGTCGACTTCACGAAGGTCGGCATCGAGCCAGAGATCATGGGGTACGCCCCCAAGCCCGCGATCGAGAAGATCCTCGAACGCAACGGGCTGAGCGCCGACCAGATCGGCTGGTTCGAGATCAACGAGGCGTTCGCCGCGCAGGCGATCCCGGTCATTCGTGATCTCGAACTGGACGAGGCGAAGGTCAACCCGCTCGGCGGCGCGATCGCGTGGGGTCACCCCATCGGCGCGACGGGCGCGATCATCACGGCTCGCCTGATCGAGAACATGGTCAAGGGCGGCCACGAGTACGGCCTGGCATCGATGTGCATCGGCGGCGGCCAGGCCGTCGCCAGCTTGTGGCGCTTGGTGTGAGCGTGAACGTGCGCGCGGGAATCGAGACCGTCCTCACGCGCTGACTCCGGCGCTCGTTCACACGACAGCACGACCGGGAGGGGAGGTCTTTGGCCCTCCCCTCTGTCCGTGACTCGCACGTCCACGCCGCGATCGGCCGGGACGAGCCCGGCGTCGCAACCCGCATGAAACCTCACCCCGCTACCGTGCTCGCATGGATGTGGCGGTGATCGGGGCAGCCGGAGCGATCGGGCGACAGATCTGCGTGCAGTTGATCGAGCGCCGGGTGGTTCCCGTCTCGTCGCGGCTGCAGTTGGTGGCCCGCGAGGGCAGCGCGTCGGCGTCCGCCGTTCACGGGCTGCGCGCCGACCTGATCGACGCCTACGCCGAGCATGCCCCCCTTATCGATGTGGCACTGCACCCCCACGATGTCGTCGCGGACGTCATCGTGATGGCTGCCGGGCGTACTCCGCCCAGCCGGCCCGGGGTCCCGGTCGACCGTCACGCGCTCGCCGCCGACAACCGTGCCCTCTTTCATTCCTACGCCCACGCCATCGCACGGCACGGCAGCGGTCATGAGGTCGTCATCGTCGTGTCCAACCCGGTGGAGCTGGCCGTGTCGGTGTTCGCCGAGGCGCTCGGACGCCATCGCGTCGTCGGCATGGGCGCCTGGCTCGACACGCTGCGCTTCCGGCACGAGATCGCCGGATCGCTGGGCGTCCGCCGCCAAGGCGTTGGCGGGTTCATCGTCGGGCAGCACGGCGACGGCCTGGTGCCACTGTGGTCCAGCGTCCGGTTTACGGGTCTCACGGTGGACGAACGCGTCGAGGCCGTTGCCCGGCTGCGCGGTGAGCGCACCCTCGACGCCTTCCCCGCCGAAGTCGCAGACGCCAAGCTCGCGCTCATGGAACTCGCCCAAACAGACATGCAGGCAGCGTTTGCGCTCATCGACACCTGGCCCCCGGATCTGCGAGCCCTCGCCCGGCCGTGGCTCACGCATCAAAGCGGCGCCAAGACAGCCTCCGGGACGGCGGGCGCCACCGTCGACTTGGTCGACACGGTCTTCGACGGCCGCGAGATCGTCGTCGCAGGCCAAGTTTCCCTGGCCGGGGAGATCACGCTGGCCGGGCGCGAGGTCTATTCGGTGACGGGCGTCCCGATCATCCTGGGCCCCGAAGGGTGGACGCGCGTCGTCTTGGATCCCCTCGCCCCCGACGAAGAACGCCGCCTCGTCAGCGTCATCGGCGACATCACCGCGTCGCTCCACCCGGGGGAGGCCGCATGAACCAGAACGCCGCACCACTGCATCTGGGGCGCTACGTCGCCTATGTGCGCGCTCAGGATCGCCCCGGCTCCCTGACCGCGTTAGCGGAGGTGGTCAGCAGCCGGGGCCTCAGCATGGATTCCTTGGCGACCGGCGATGTGCGCGACGGTACCGCCGTCGTGATCCTCAGCTTCACCGCCAGCGAGCGGCTAGCACGCCTCGTCGAACGCACGCTCAACCGGCTCGCGGTGGCGAGCAGCGTCACCGTCCTGCCCGCCGACGACCCGGCCGTGCGCGCGTCCGGCGTCGTGGAAACCCACGGACTTCCCTTTCAGCCACCCGCTGACGCCGTCGTCACCTGGTCACGCGACCCGGACGCCCAGCCGCTGCTGCTGATCGGCCAACTCCTCGAGGTGGAGAAGGTGATGCGCGCCGCCCGCACTGCAGGCATCACCGCGGCCAGCTACGCCCTCCTGCCGCCGCCACGGCACCCATGAGTGCTCCTCTCTCGTTCCATGATCTGAGCGTTTCGCTCGTGCTCGCCAGGGCCAGATCGCCCCGACCGCCACGGGCGTCGGTGAGCTTCGCTAGCGTCGCTGTCCATGAGGGACGCGTCCGACGAGGGACAGGCACCCGGCACCGGGGCCGAGGCTCCGCGACGTCCGCTGCCCTCGGCGTACCGCTGGTGGCTGGCATCTGATTCCTCGGCTGCGGCAGCCGTGGGGTTGCGCGAGTTCACGCTGCCGCTACTGGCCCTCCTGGTGACGGGGTCGGCGGCCCAGGCAGGGCTGGTGGGCACCGTGCAAGCCGTCCTCACCCAGGTGTGCCTGATCCCCGGCGGGCTGCTCATCGACCGCTTCGACCGCAGACGCCTGATCATGCTGCACGGCGTCATCCAGGCCGTGACGCTGCTGGCGCTGGCCGCCCTCGCCTGGAGCGGCCAGCTCACCCTGGCCCTCCTGGTGGTGGGCGCGGCCCTCGTCGGCATGGCCGGCGGCTGTCTCGGTGAGGCCAGCGACGCCCTGCTGCGCAGCATCGTCCCGGTGGAGCGCTACCCGCAGGCGATCACCCTCAACGAGGGGCGCGACGCCGCCCTGAGGTTGGCGTCCGCGCCCGTCGGCGGCCTGCTGATGGGGATCGCGTCCGGGGCAAGCCTCGCCCTCGCGGGTGTACTGAACGCGCTGTCGGTGGCGCTCATCCAGCCGCTGCGCACCCGCCGCACCGCCGCCACCGACGCACGCGGGGCGTGGTCCCTCTTCGTCGAAGCGGCCCGCTGGCTGCGTCGGCGCCGACGGGCTCACCTGCTGGCGGTGCTGGTGGGGGCGGTGAACTTCAGCGTCAGCGGCGTGATGACCACGACGCAGTTCACCGTGTTCGCCCGCACCGGCCAGGCCCTCGACGCGGGGCTGATCACCACCGCCGCCGGGGTCTCCGTCGTCGTCGGGGCCCTCGTCGCGGGCCTGGTGGTCTCCCGGGTGCGCACCGGGGTGCTGATCCCCGCCACCTTCGCCTGGCTCGCGCTCGGAATGACCGGCGTCGCGCTGTTCCCTAGCGGGCCGACGCTGGTCGTCTTGCTGATGCTCACCTTCCTGGGGGTGCCCGCCGTCAACGCGGGCCTCGCCGGGTTCTTCTTCGGCGCTACCCCCGAGGCCATGCAGGGACGCGTGCAGGCGCTCGTCGGGACGGTGACGGTCGGATTCGGCGCGCTCGCACCGGTCATCGTCGGCGTCGCCCTGCAGGCGTTCGGCACGTCCGTCGCCTACACAATCGCGCTCGGCCCGGTGGTCGTGGCCCTGATCGTGTCCTGCATTGCCCGGCCGATCACCGAGATCCCGCGCCCCGACCGATGGGCAGAACTGGAGCTCTGAGCTGCAGCCAGTCATGCGCGAGGTCGGTGCGGGAGCAGGTTGGCACTTGAGCGGTCAGCCACGCTCGCCTGCGGCCGCGGCGTCCACAAATAATGGCTGATCCGTCAATCAGAACCACCCCCGCCATGTGGATCGATCCATACCGGATGCGCTCCTACTAAAGGACCATTGACCACACCGGCGAGCCGTGCCAACATTGGCCCGGTTGCCATCAAGAAAAATCAAAACGCGCCACTTGACATGCACCCCCGCTCCGGAGTCGGCTGAGCGGCCTGGCCAGTGACAAGTCTGGCCTTTTGAGGAGGATTCGTATGGATCAAGCGGTTTTGGTTGCGCAGCAGTGGGCGAATCGAACTTATGTGGGCAGGGCGGGTTATGTCGCGTGTCCGGAGTCGGGTGTTACTGGTTGGCCCACGATGACATCCCTGACGAGAGCATTGCAGATCGAACTCAAGGTGGGGGTCGACGGTTCGTTTGGCCCAGGTACTTGCTAGTGCGATGGCGGCGTTCGGCGTCGTTACCGCGTCGACGCAGAACAAGAATGTGCTCACCATCGTCCAGTGCGCGATGTATGCAAAGGGGTACGACGGCGGAGGAGCGGATGGCGTCTGGGGTCCACGCACGCTGGCTGGCCTTGAGAAGCTGAAGGGCCACATGGGATTGGCCTCGACCACTGCCACTGTGGACATGAAGGTGATGCGGAGTCTGCTGAATATGGACGCCTACGTGATCATTTGGGATGGAGATCCAGTCGTCCGGGATGTGCAGCGGTGGATGAACGCCACGTTCGTCTCGCGTCGCGACTTCCCGATCATCCCCTGCGATGGATTGTTTAGCCGTGGCGTCCAGAAGGGCCTGGTCTACGCGTTGCAGTACTCACTCGGCCAGGCCGATGGGGCAGCCGATGGGGTGTTCGGCCCAACAACGCGCAATCTCTTGCGTTCAGGCGGTCAGGTATCCAGCGGCTCCAAGGATGTCGGGACGAAGCACTTGGTTCGTCTCTTCAAAGCAGGGTTGATCTTCAACAGCTACGTCAACGTCGATTGGGACTCCACGACCTTTACTGGCACCACGGCAAGTGTAACCAAGGGGTTTCAGTCTTTTTGCCATCTGCCCACGACGGGCCAGGGCGACTATGCGACGTGGTGCAGCCTCCTCTCCTCCACAGGCGATCCTCAGCGGCCAGCGTCTGGAGCTGACTGCATGACCCCACTCAACCAAGATCGGATCAACACTCTGAAGAGCAACTCTGTTGAGATCGTGGGACGCTACATCGCGGGCGGAGTGAACAAACGGATGACGAAGATGGAGGCATCACTCATCGTCCAGAACGGACTCCGGTTCTTTCCTATCTACCAAGAGAACAATGACGCACCGCAGTACTTCACGTACGCCTCTGGGGTGCAGCAAGGCACGGCCGCGATCCAGAACGCTCAGGCCTTGACGATTCCCTTAGGGGCCATCATCTATTTCTGCTGCGACTGGGATCCGAACACTGACGAGATCGACTCCATCATCCTCCCCTTCTTCAGGGGCGTCAGCAGTGCTATCACTTCAGCCGGGAGCCCTTACCGTATTGGAGTCTACGGCACAAGGAATCTGTGCCAAAGAATTTCCTCAGCTGGAATCGGAGTGACCAGTTTCGTTGGGGGGATGTCCTCTGGATGGAGTGGAAATCTGGGGTTCCCGCTCCCAAGCAATTGGGCGTTCGACCAGATCGCGGGAGCCACACTGGGGTCGGGAGCGGGGCGACTCGAAATCGACAGGGACGTGGTTTCCAGCCGGGACAAGGGTGTTGCAGCCCTAGAGGTACCGATCGACCCTGTCAAAGACTACTTCGACTGGCTCCTTCTCCTCGAGGACCGAGCCAGCCAGTGGCGCGCCACCGGAGCCACAACCAAGCCCGCACCATGGCTAGCAGCCGAGTACATCCGGAGTTTACGGACTGCATACACCTCTCCCACATTTAACGCGCTCTGCGGTTTTATTGATGAGGGTTTCATTGGCTTCGCGAACGTCCCGAACGTTCCCAGCGTGGTAGACCCGATCCTAGCTCGGACCGGGGACATTCCTCATTTCGGAGCCGTTCTATGTGCTTGTTTCAATCAGCCGCTCCCTCAATTCAGGATTGCACCCGGGCCCCACGACTTCGGGGGCTGGGCGGGTGATCTGATTTCACTGTCGGCGGAGGTCTTCTTCCAGTTGACCGACAGATCTGAGGGCGCTGGCTATGAGAAGGCAATGACCATGTTGGGGCAGGACCATGGATCCTTCTCGGGCCAGGACTTGATCGCTGACGTAGACGCGGAGGTGGCCTACTGGACGATCCAGACGAACCCAACTCGTCCTCTAGCAGAGTGCCTGCGGGCCTCATACCAGAATGCCGCGGCCGGCGCGGGAAAATACCGTGCGTTTATTGACTTGCGCTTCGGATCGAGGGCTACCCTGCAACGTTCCGCTGAGGCGGTCTTCGGAGCCGGCGGAGATGCCCAATTCGAGGTTTGGAGGGACGGGTGGTGGGGCCTAAACGCTGGCGGTATCTGGGAGAAGGGGTTCGATCTGGCAGTCGCATCAGCTCCCGGGATGTTCCTGGGTGTGGCGAGGGCTTTCAGCGACAAGATGCTCCAGTTGGCGAGGTACTGACATGTCTTCACTGCGCGGGGTCTCCAGACGGGTGCTCCTGGCGGGCACTGGAGGTGTGTTGCTGGCATCATTCACGTGGCAAGAAGGGTGGGCCGCCCCCTCGGAGGGTGTAGAGCCGATCGCCGACTTCGTGGATGTCTTTGTGTCACCCACGTCAGTTCAGCCGGTCCCCCGCGCGCTGGGTTTCGTCGTCCGCGATCCGAGGACCAAAGTTGAGCGCTACGAGGTATCAGGGGATGCAAGTTCCTACGACGTTGCCCCTGAGGCAACCGTGGATGCTGCAGGCACACTGACAAAGGCAAAGATCCGCCGTGCTGCTCCCCGCACACCAAACCAACCGACCCTCCGCGTGGACCTCGCTGACCGGGCAGCAGTCACCGAGATCCTAGTGGGCGTGCTCCCCACGGAGCAGCCGAACTGGGCCATCTCGTCTGCGGTCACACCAACGCAGCAATTCGCTGTGATGAGCGATGGCACTCGCGCGAGCTTGGCACCGCCGCCCGCAGTTGCTGTGGAAGCATGGGGTCTGCGGGTGGTCACCCAATGGGAACGGATCTCCTGGAGCGGTAGGTACCGCAGCTACATTCCCACTCAAGTCATCGTGACGTCCCAAGGGCCCTTCAGCACCCCACCACGGCTCGCCCTCCACCTTCAACTAGACCCCCGACTCGTTGTCAAAATCAACTCCGCCACCCACCTGGAGGGCAGCAAGAAGGTCAGACTCGGGGCACCCCGTCAGATCGCGGCCGGGGAGTGGGCGGTCGATCTGCACGGGTCAATTCCGGCAGGGGAGTCCGCACGAATCGCCGTCAGGATAGATGCCAAGGCACCAACCGGACCACTCCCAGGCTTCCGCACGCCGGTGGTGGATGCTCGGGCCCTTACCGCTGATCGAGCACAGTGGGTCACCGGTGGCGAGTCCTCGACCCGCATCGACAGCATCATCGATGACGCGTCGGCCCGGGAGTGGGGTATGTGATGCCGCGGATAGCGAACTCGTACGACGCGCTGATCTTCGTCGCTCTGGCGACGCCGGTGTGGGTGACCGTCGTGGTGGCATTGATGGTGGTGACCACATCAGGGCGGCCCCGCGTCATCCTCCATCGCCTGCTGCTGACGAGCCCCCTGTGGACCTGGTTCCCGGTGTTGCTGGTGCTGGCGATCACGTATTCGGGTTGGGTGCCCGACACTGAGGCGATCGTGTCCTCCGAGTATGCAGGTATGGACTGGATAATCGTCTTGGTGTTCGGGGGGGCGGCCGGGCTCCTAGCGTGGCTGGTGTGCTTGATCTGGGTACTAGCCAGCACCTACAGCGCCCGCTGGGGTCGCATCCTGATGGGGTGGCCGTTCTGGTTGCTGTCACCGGTGGTGCTGGCGATGGCGTGGTGGGCCGTAGCTCAACGACTGGAAGCGCTCTCGCCGTACGCGTTCTGCCTAGCCTTCGGAGGGTCCGGAGCATGGGTGCTATCCGCCGCCTGGCTGATCGCCCTCCGGCTTCGATCCGGCCAAGAGAAGCCAGCCCATCGTGAATAGATCACGCCGATCGGCTCGGCACTGTCGCGGAGCTGGTGGGAATATGGGGCATCCGCGCAGTGGTGCCGCCGCAACCGGAGTGAGGCCCCACTTTCGACCATCCAATGTCTCGGGGAGTCGGCGTTGATCTACACGGTTCAATACCAGCGGGGTAGTCAACACGGATCGCCGTGAAGGTAGATACCAAACATCAACCGGGCCACTTCCAGGATTCCACACACCGGCGGTGGATGCTCGAGGGCCACCCCCACGACTACGACAGACACGACACCACCAGCCTGTTCGCGGCGATGAACGTCACCGAAGGGACCGTAATCGCTCGCACGCACCGCAGGCACCGGGACGTGAAGCTCAAGAAGTTCATGCAGAAGCACGACTGCGACAAACTGCTCCACCCACAAGCACTCACCCGTGACCTCCTCCAACGCTCAGACCACGACAGCGTCCAAGCGCTGGAGCAGGATCTCCCCGAATGGGTCGCCGCGTGGACGAGAACCCCAAACCCTTCATCAGAACCAAGGCCGTCGACGACATCCTCACTTCCATCGACAGATACCTGAAACGAATTGGCTGCTAGGACGCTAGGTCGCGAAGCAGCACCATCGCCTGGCCGAACGCTCAACCGGGTCAGTGGCACGTCTCCGTTTGGGAGGTGAAGTGTCTGAACTCTCGCCTGAACGGGATCAACCTAAGGACTCATCACCCGCTTCTTGGTAGGCAATCAGCCCCGATTCTCGATATGCTAATGCGGCAGCCACTGAAGACTTGCGCCCCGGCGGCCCGCGGGCCAACACGGCGACCGCGTGCAACGTTTTCCCGCGCAACATGGGGATTTCCTTTCCTCCGGCCAATGTCTAGGCTGGCGCGCAATCGTCCCCATTGGGGCAATAAATGGACTACAGAGGAAAGAACTATGGCATCCGAATGGGAGAACGTCCGTCCGTACCGGCTCCGATGGGTAGGGCAGAACGAGACAGGGTACGTCGGCGAGGCCGCGGGGGGATGGAGCGTGAACGTATCGAAGGACACCTTCACCCCCATGTCACCCGGCACGTGGATTTCTGGGGCGTACGCAGGACCGGCATCCACCACTTGGTGCTCGTGGGTCCGGTCCCGCAACAGCGCGTATAGCGCGATCAAGGTGATCCAATCGAAGGTGGGAGCCGCCGTGGACGGCGTCTTCGGCCCCGCGACGAAAGCTAAGGTGATCGCCTGGCAGCGGGCGCGTGGCCTCAGTCACGACGGCATTGTCGGCCGGAGCACTTGGAATGCCATGTTCCCCAGCGGAGGGACCCAGCCCGTCTAGCTCGAACGGAATAACATCCGCCCTTCACGCCAGGAGGATGCTCCATCCTCACAAGCTCAGGCTCGATATGCCTTACCGTCCTTTGCGCATCGCTCGACAAGCTCGATGGCGTCATATCCCCCCACGATGACCGTCCTGCCAATCCGAGTATTGAAGTCCACTTTGTGTGGCGATGACCGACCGTGCCCGTAGTTGACAGGTTCACCGTTCGAAACGTAGGTCGAGATGGTGTCACCCTCGTCGACCGCGAGCATCTTCCATCCCTCAGCCACCTCCACAACCCAGCCGATGGCTCCCACTGGAGCTATCTCTTCCCGTGTCGCTCGCCGGCACGCGAGCGATGTGGGCGCGGTCACTGTCGGATTCGGAGTTGGGGTGGCCGTCACATTCGGCGACCTGACGAAGTCGGACTCGCTGATACCACCCTCGGGGTCGGCTTAGTTGTGGACTCCGTAGGAGATTCAGTACATCCGGTTACAGCGATAGCAACCACGGCAACCAACAGAGGAACGCAGTACATGCCCTCCTCCATGACTCATCCCTCCGACGTTTACCAGCAGATGGGCCATTCTCTCCGCGTCCGACAGTGCGGCGCTGATCTGGGGACGAGCCGCCTCAGGGTCAACGCTCAACAAATGGGGGCAGCGACGCGGCGAACACCCGCAGCCCGATTCATAGTGTCTCCAAGGCTTCGGAGAGAAACCGGGAGCGTGGATGACAGCCCCCACGCTCCTGGGTGCCCGCAAGACGGCAGCGCGACGTGGGCTCACTCCGTGTCCGGGCCGTCTGCCAGCAGGACACGCCCGGCGTCCCCGTCGACGGTGATCACGTCGCCGTCGTGGATGCGGGCGGTCGCCGATCCGGTGCCCAGCACCGCCGGGATGCCGTATTCGCGGGCCACGATGGAACTGTGCGACAACGGGCCGCCGACGTCGGTGACGACCGCCTTCGCCAGCGCAAACAAGGGCGTGTAGGCGGGCGTCGTGATCGGTGCGACCAGCACATCACCTGGTTGCATGCGCGCGAAGTCTTCCGGGCCACGGAGCAGTCGGGCCGGCCCGGTGGCACGCCCCGCTGAGGCTCCCAGGCCCGTGAGCGTTGGGCCGCTTTGCACCGCCTCGTTACTCGGCATGAATCCCTTGAACAGGCGATACATCAGGCCCTTCGCAGGTAGCCAGCCGGGCGGGGTGACCTGACGGCGGCCCCGCCACTCGGCCTTCCGGGCAGCGACCGCGACCGACGCCGAGGGCCCCACCGGACGCCCCCCATCCCAGGCGGACGCCGCCCGGTCGGCTTCCTCGCCGGTCAACCAGAACACATCATCGGCCACATCCAGGAGGCCGCCGGAGGCAAGCCGCGCCCCCAGTTCCCGCAGCAGCCTGCGCGCGGCAGGCCAGCCCACACCGATGGCCGCCAGGGCGTCCTCACGTAACGGGCCCAGCGCCCGCGCGTTGCCGAGGGCCTTCTCAAGGACGCGGCGCCGCACCGGATCCACGTGAGCGACCAGCCACGCCTGCGCCCGGGCGCGATCCTCTGCCTGGCGAGCCTGACGAGCATCGGGATCGACGGCCTGCCCGCCCAGGGCAAACCGCAGCGCAGCCAGGACAGGTGCCGGATCGTCGGCAGCGACCGGTTGCATGACGTCCAGGTTGTAGGTCGCGTGGCCGTAGCGTGCCAGATGCTCGGCCAGCCGCCCCTCGAATGCGGCCTGCTGAGCCTCGGGGAGAGCATCGCCTGCTACCACGGCGTCCGCGACCCCCGGCGTCTCCCGGCACCATCGCGCCAGCGCGAACAAGGAGCGTTCGGCCCGGATCGGTTCGGAGTCCTCCCCCACCAGGAAGGTGAGCGCCGGGGGACGCCCAGCCCCGTGCACCAGGAGGTCGTACAGCCTGGTGAAGGTGATCTCGGCGGTCGCCGCCTGCGGGATGACGGCCTGCACGTAGGTGTAATAGTCGGCCCCGGCGGCGATCAACTCGGTGGCTCCCCGCAACAGGTCCCGGGCCGACATGGTGGCCGCGTCGACGTCGTTCCACACCCCAGCGATCCGCTGATAGTCGGGCAGGCCGTGCTCGCGCCACTGCGGCACGCCGTTGAGGTCGCTGTGTCGGCCGAACGCGACGCGCATCCCTCGCGGGGTGGCGGCGAGCAGCCGACGCATGCCCGCATTGGAGTAGAAGTAGTAGGCGAACCCATTGAGGGTCACGAAGTCGGTGTCGTCTGGGCTGATCGGGTCGGGCCCGAAGAACCGCCGCAGCACGTGATGCAGGGATTCGGCCACGGCCGGGCGGATCAGGTCGGCGAACAGAGGCGACAACGGATCGGGCATCTGCTCCACAATGGAGGCACGCATGTACATGCCGTCATCGCGCGGGAGCGGCCACGCCGTCGGGGCGGGAGCGACCGGCGGGCGCAGCGCGGTGATGGGCCGGCTCTGGACGAGGAGGAACTCCCCCTGCGCCAACGTCCATTCGATGTCTTGGGGGACACCGAAATGCGCGGCGACGCGGACGCCCAGGGCTGCCAGAGCCACAGCTTGGGCGTCGGTGAGGACGCAGCTGCCGCGCTCCTCTGGCGGCACGTCGGCGGTGGCCGTCCCCGACGAGGTGACGACGGTGCGCACGCGCTTGTCGGCGGTCGTCCGGGAGAGCACCGCATCATCGGCGACGATGATTTCGTCGGGGGTGACCTCACCGCTGACGACCGCCTCCCCCAGGCCGAAGGCCGCGTTGATGACGGCTTCGTCGCGGCGTCCGTTGGCGGGGTTGGCGGTGAACAGGACGCCTGCCGCGTCCGCCACGACGAGACGCTGGACGACCACCGCCAGGCTCACCTCGGCCGAGTCCACCCCTGCGCGGGCACGGTAGGCGACGGCGCGATCCGTCCACAGGGATGCCCAGCAGCGGCGCACTGCATCGAGCAGATCGGGGACACCGTCGATGTTGAGGTAGGTGTCTTGCTGCCCGGCGAAGGACGCCTCGGGCAGATCTTCGGCCGTCGCCGAACTGCGCACCGCAACGGGCCCCTGCCCGAGCGCACGGTAGGCGTCCGTGATCGCCTCGGCCAACGCTTCGGGGATCGGGGCGTCGAACAGGGCACGGGCTGCGGCGGCGTCGGGGGCGTGAGGCAGGGTCCGCCCGATACCTGTCGTAGCCACATAGTCGCGGTAGGCCTCAGTGGTGATGACGAACCCGGGCGGGACAGGGAACCCCGCCTGCACGAGTTCGCCCAGGTTGGCACCCTTGCCACCGGCCAGGGAAAGATCGTCGCGTCCCAGCGCGCCGAGCGGGGCTGTACGAGCCATGTCGTTCTCCTTCGACGCAGGAAGGTTAGGCCTCCCCGCGTCATTCCACCATGCCCGCGCGCTAGGTGAGCCGGGCGAGGAACCCCAAGACGGCGGCGTCCACGACACCGGGAGCGTCGCGCTGCACCCAGTGACGCCCACCCGGAACCACCACCAGTTCGGCGCCTGGGATCTCCGCGGCGGCCGCGCGCGCCGCCTCGACGGGGACGCCCTGGTCGGATTCACCGTGGACGATGAGCGTCGGGACGCGGATCTCGTGAAGCCGCGGCAGATAGTTGCTGCGCAAACCGTCCGGCAGCATCTCGCTGCGCTGCCACTGCTCGAACGCCTCGAAGGCGTGCGGGCTGGCTCCCTCGCGGGCGATCTCGTCGCGCATCGCCGCATCCAGCCGGGCAGGATCACGGACCAGTGAGCCGCTGTCGACGCTCCAGCGCAGCAGCAGACGATTGCGCGCCACCCCACGCTCCAGGCGTCCCAGCCACCCGGAATGGATGGCCCACGCCGTCACACGGTTCCACACCGAAGCGCCGCGTCCGGGGATGATCTGGTCGGTCATCCCGTAGCTGCCCAGAACCATGAGCGCACGCAGGCTCGCACCGGGGCTCAGCGCATACCCCAGCGCCATCCCGCCACCCATCGACAGCCCCCCCACCACAGGACGCTTCAACCCGGACGCCGCGATGACATCGCCGACGAAATCGACGAGGCGTTCTTGGGTGACCGACCACGGCGGCAGCGGGGTGGCGCCGTAGCCGGGAGCGTCCGGGGTGAGGACCCCGTAGCCGGAGGCTGCCAGCACCGGGGCGAGCCCACCCCACGACAGGGAGGCGTTGTCGAGGCCGCCGCCGTGCAGCAGCAGGACATCACCGCGCGGACGCCCCTGCGGCGGGTACCACCACGCCGACACGTGCCCCCAGGGCACCTCCAGATCACGACGTTCGGCGTCCATGCCCGTGCCTTTCCCCCATGCTGGCGAGTCTTCCCTCCATCCTGCCAGGGGCGCGGAAGCGTTACGCCGGATAGCCCCCGGCGCCAGCCTCGCGCAAGGCTTGGTGCAGCCGCGCTTGGACGGCGTCCACCCACGCTTGCCCAGGACGCCACCGCAGCTTGAGCGGCACGCGGACGACGAGCGGATCTGCGGGCGCGGCCCGCCGGGTCACGGTGACCAGCACGAACCCGAACAGCGAGGACTCACCGTTGGAGTCCGCATCAAAAAGGCTGATCGCGGCGATGAACTTCTCCCCCAGGCTCGAACCGATCAGTTCCACCCGAACGTCGGCCAATTCCTGCCAGGCGTACCCTGCGTTGCACGATGAGTTGCCGTTTGCCGTGCAGGTAGACCGACCCGTCCAGTTCGATCCCGTCGCGGCGGACGAGGACGCGTTCGTCGAAGCCCACCCCGATCGCGAATTCATCCGCGCGCACGTCGCCCCCTTGCTGTTGACTGCCTCACGGCGCTTCGCCGTGTATCCAACCAGATCCTTGCGGTGACGTCAGCTACGCCAGGTGCGCCACAGATGCGCATACTCACCATCGGCGGCGAGGAGATCGTCGTGGGATCCCAGTTCGGCGATGCGCCCGTCGATCACGACGGCGATCCGGTCGGCGTCGTGGGCGGTGTGCAGCCGGTGCGCGATCGCGACGACGGTCCGGTCGGTGAGCAGCGCCGTCATCGAGCCCTCCAGGTGGCGGGCCGTGTCCGGATCGATGAGGGACGTCGCCTCGTCCAGCACCAGCGTGTGCGGGTCGGCGATCACCAGCCGAGCCAACGCCACCTGCTGGGCTTGGGCGGGGGTGAGTTCGGTGCGGCCACGTCCCAGCGGGGTATCCAGGCCCAGCGGCAGCCGGTCGACCCAGTCGCCCGCGTCGACGGCGACCAGGGCATCGCGGACCTGCGCGTCGGTGGCGTCACCTTCGCGGGCCAGCACGACGTTGTCGCGCAGCGATCCCATGAACACGTGATGCTCCTGGGTGACCAGGCACACCTGGGTGCGCAGCACCGGCAGCGGCAGATCCATCACGTCGACGTCGCCGACGGTCACCTCACCGGTCCTCGGCCGGTTGATGCCCGCCACCAGGCGTCCCAGCGTCGACTTGCCCGAGCCGGACGGCCCGACGATCGCGAGCCGTTCACCGGGGCGCAGGTGCAGGTCGATGCCGTGCAGGACGTCGTGGCCGGACCGGTAGGCGAAGCGCAGATCGCGCCCCACCACGTCCGCGCCCACCGGGACGAGGTCACGCGGCGTCCGGTCATCGGGCAGTTCCGCGACGCCGAGCAGGCGCGTGGTTGCGGCCACCCCGACTTGGAGATGGTCGAGCACCTGAATGAGCCGGTCCAGCGGGGTGACGAGTTGCTGGAGGTAGATCGCCGCGGTGGTCACCTGGCCGATGGTGACCAGACCCGCGTCGTAGCCCCAGGTGCCCAGCAGGACGACGAGCACCAGCGGCAACTGGAAGGCCAAGTCGAGCCACATGAACAGCAGGTTCCGCAGCGACATGGTGTAACGCTCGGCTTGCGCGGATTCGGCAGTGTCGTCGTCTAGGCGCGCTTGGCGGATGTCGTGCAATCCCAGCGCCTCGACGGTGCGCGTCCCCTCCACCGTCTCGGTGATGGTGGAGTTGATCTTGCTGTAGGTGGCCGATTCGGCGATGTAGCCGGGGGCCGCGTTGCGCAGGTAGTGGCGCACCGCGAAGAACAGCATCACCCCGGACACGATCAGCGGCAGCGTCAGCAACGGCGAGTTGAGCAGCAAAGCCACGACCGTCAGCGCCACCATCGACAAGGAGGTGACCAGGGCCGGGAGCGACCAGCGCACCGCCGTGCTCATCTTGGACACGTCGGAGGTGATCCGGGTGACCAGGTCGCCGCTGGACGCCGCTTCCACATGCCCCAACGGCAGGCGCAGCACGGTGCCGACGACGTACTCGCGCGCCGAGGCGAGCAGGTCGTAGCCGACCACGGCGGACGCCCGCTTCGCGAGAGCGGCGAGGACCGCCTGCACGAGAACGACGCCGATGACGATCATCAGGACCTGATCGGTCTGGGTGAGCGACGCGCCTTGCGCGGCATCGTCGACGAGGTTGCCCAGCAGGCGCGGGACGACGAGTGCAGCGATCGCGGCGCCCACGTTCAGGCCGATCATCGCCACCGCGCCGGCCTTCCGCGTCGAGGCGAGTTCTCGCACGAACGCGAACGCACGCCGGGCGGGTGCCACCGGCAGGCCCCGTTCGGGGTTGCGGGACGCGTCGAACGCGCTGCGGGCACGCGTCCGGCGCAAGGCATGCCGGGCTTTCCAGCGGGCGAGTCGCTCGCGGGGCGGCAGGGTTGTGTCGACGTGCAGGTCGGCCGGGATGCGTGGTTCGGGGGCCGTCACGCGCCACGTAGACGCCGATCCGGGCAGCCGTTCCTCTGGCGCCGGGTTGGCGACGGCTGAGGTGTGCGTGCTAGTCATCGCCCTCTTCCATTCCTCGGGCCACGACCCGTCGGTAGTCGGGGCGGGTCAGCAAGTCGGTGTGGGTGCCGCGGGCCACCAGGACGCCGTCCTGAAGGAAGGCCACCTCGTCGGCTTGGTGCAGGATCAGCGGTGACGCGGTGGTGACCACGGTGGTGCGGCCTTCTCGGTAGGCGGCCAGGCGGGGCGCGATGCGCGCCTCGGTGTGCGCGTCCACGGCCGAGGTGGGCTCGACGAGGCACAGCACGTCGGCGTCGGCGAGCAGCGCGCGGGCGAGGATGAGCCGCTGGCGTTGCCCGCCGGACAGCCCGCGTCCCTTCTCGTCGATGGTGCCCTGCCAGCCGCCGGGCAGGGCGTCGAACACGTCTTCGGCGGACGCGGCGATCAGCGCCTCCTCGGCGCGGTCGCGGGTGGCGCGCCCCCACGGGTCGATGGCCTCTTGTAGGGTGCCCGCGAACAGCATGGACGCGGTATCGCTGACGACCACCCGCTTCCGCAGGGAGGCCAGGTCGACGTCGCGCAGGTCGACGCCGTCCGCAGTCACGCCCCAGCGCTGCTGGGCGGCCTCCTCGTCGCGGGCCGCTTGTACGGCGCGGCGGGCTGCCCGCTCCGAGCGGGCCTGCCGCAGCGCCTTGCCCCGCAAGCCTTCTTCGTCGTCGTCCTCCTCGTGACGACCGGCCAGGGAGGGAAGGTAACGGCCCAGCCGGTCCACGAGCGCCGCGGAGGCGTCCGGGTCGGCGCTGGCGACGGCCAGGAACCGGCCGGGGATCACCTCGACCCCGGACGCCTCATCGACGAGCCGCGGCGAGGGGCCCACGGGCGCGCCGCCGGAACGCCACGGCGACTGAGCGCCCAACAGCGCCGAGGTTTTCGCGGCGGCGACCAGCCCGGCGATCCACTTTTGGGAGAAGTCGAAGAACGTTTGCAGCGGGGACAGCATGTAGAGGGCGTAGCCCACGAACGAGATGAGTTGGCCGACGGTCAAGCGTCCGGCGCTGAGCTCATGCGTGCCCAAGTAGACCAAGGCGACGAGCAGCACCCCCGAAACGAGCACCGAGATCGCCTCGACGACGCCCTGCCACGTCCCGACGCGGACGCCGAGAAACCGCACCTTCTGCGACTGCGTGGCGTAGTTGGCGCCAAAAGTCGCCTCCCCGCCAATACCGCGCAGGATGCGCAGCCCGGCGACGATGTCGGTGGCCAGGGATGTCAGTTCGGAGTTCTGCGTCCGCTCGTCGCGTTGGGCGGCGCTCAGGGGGCGCAGCACCGGGGTGGACGCGGCCAGCAGCAGCGGGCTGACAACGATGACGACCAGGGCCAGCATCGGCGACGTCGTGAACATCAGCACGCACACCAAAGCAAAGGAGATCAGCGCGCCGATGAAGCGCGACGCAACCTCGAGCGTGGCCCCGAACGTGTCGGAGTCGGAACTGGCGACGCTGAGAACCTCGCCGGTGGGCACGCGGCGTCCCAGGACATGCCCGAGGCGTCCACTCGTGTGCCCCACCCGCCTTTGGGTCTCATAGATCGCGATCACCCAGGAGCGCACCACATAGGTGTGCTGCAGGATCCCGCCCGCCGCGCCGACCACGACAGCGAGCAGCAGCAACCCGGACCATCCGGCTGTGGCAAGCGGATCGCGGGCGATCATGCCCGCGTCGATGGCACGACCCAGCAACAGCGGGCTGAGCACGCTGGGGAGTTGCCACACCACGACCAGGACCGTCATGAGCGTGACCAGGCCCGCCTGACCGCGCACCAGCCAGGTCAGGAAGGAGAGAGGGCTCCGCCACGTCGGCGTATCGCCGGGCAGAACCTCGGGAGGGAAATCACGCATAGCCGCCCAACGCTAGACGTGTAGCCGCAGCGGGTCAATCCCCCGCGCCCGGGTCGGCTTCGTGCCTTAAGCGTGGTCCTGAGCCTGGAAGAACCGATACAGCCCCCCGAGCGACCGGCTCTGACAGCCGCCCCCCACAGCGGCGAGCGGCCACGTGGCATACGTCAGCCACCCCGTTGCCTGCGTGAGGCACCACAAAGCCAACCCCATGCTGAGGCACCCAACGAGAAACAACACGATCCAACGGGACAAAGAGTCCTTTTCCATGTTCACTCCTCGTCGAGATTTCCGTCAGTGAAGCCTTCACCACTCATGCCCAGCAGAGCGACGCGCGCCTCACCAGGAGCCTCAGCCTGCCGGAAGATGACCATGCGTCATGAATCTCTTCCTCCTTCAGTGTGGAACAGATTCCCTCTCTTGTATATCCATAAAATGAGGCATGGGGCACCCCGGAGGTGAATTCTTTTGCGGCGCCTAAGACGCCGCCAGCGCACGCTCCAGGTGCTCCACCACGACGCTGAGGTCATCGGCCTCGACGCGGACGCCCGCACCACGCCCCTCGGGGCTCAGGTCCGCCACGCGCAGGGGCGGCATCAGGAACGACACCCCGGTCGCGCCGAGCATGCCCAGGTCGTTTTGGCCATCGCCCGCCGCCCACACGTCCGCCCAGGCGACACCCAGATCGGCCACGATCGCCTCGGCACCCTTGAACCGCAGCGCGCTGGTGGGCACCAGATCGAGGATGCGCGGGTGAGCCCGGGCGACTTCCACGCCGGAAATGGGCAGCTCATAGGCCAGGGCACGCTGCGCGTCGTCGTGCGGGACGACCGCCATTTTCACCACGTCGGTGACCTCGTCCAGGCCGCCCACGCGGTAGCGCGACCCGGTGACCGAGGCGTCCCACACGACCGTTTCGGACTCCTGCGACACGATCCATTCGGTGCGGGTGAACATCCACGTCTCCAGGCCGCGAGACTGCGTCCAGTCCAGCGTCGCGGCGACCGTGTCGGCGTCCAACCCATGGCTGGCAAGCGGACGCCAACCCTGCGGCCCGCGGGCCTCGATCAGAGTCCCGCCGTTGCCCGCCAGGTGTCCGATCTCGGGCAGGTCCTCCACGAGCACCTTCAAGGAGGCGAGGGTCCGCCCCGAGCAGAAGGCGATCGGGACACCAGCCGCGGTCAGCAGGTCGAGCACCGTCCGAGCGCCGGGCAGCCACTCGGTTTCGTGCAGCAGCGTGCCGTCCAGGTCGAACAGCGCCAGCGCCGGACGCGGAAGGCGAGCCGGGTCGCCCTGTGTGCCGCCGACGGGGTGCGAGGAGGCGTCCGACCCTGCGCTCAACGCCGCCGACCCGTGCCGAAGATGGAGCGGGTGATCTCCCGGGCGGCCGAACGGGCCATCTGGCGCACCATCGTGTTCTCGGTGATCTGCTCGATGAACGACTTCTCCCGAGGCGCCCGGCCCTGGGGACGTTGGGCGCGCTCAGCTTCGCGCTGCGCCCGGTCGGCCTCGCGTTGCGCGGCGGCCTCAGCCTTGGCCTGGGCGGCGGCTACCTTCGCCTGTTCCGCGTCGGCCTTCGCCTGATCCTTCGCGGCCTGCTCGGCCGCCGCCGCTTCCGCCCCGGCTTGCAGCTTGGCGTTGAGAATCTCGTAGGCGGACTCGCGATCCACCGGGGTGCCGTACTTGGCCTGCATCGAACTGGTGGCCACTCCCCCGGCCATCGCCCCGGGATCGAGCGGATCCATGGACGACTCGGGTGCGCGCATCCGCGTCCAGGCCACGGGTGTGGGTGCACCCTTCGGGTTCAAGACGGTGACGATCGCCTCGCCGATGCCGAGTTGCTGGAGCCGTTCCGCCAGGTCGTAGTCGACCTTCGGGTAGGTCGCCACCGTCGCCTTGAGCGCCTTCGCGTCGTTGGGGGTGTGCGCCCGGAGTTGGTGCTGGACGCGCGACCCGAGTTGGGCGAGCACGTCCTCGGGGAGATCCTTGGGCGTCTGCGTCACAAAGAACACCCCAACCCCCTTGGAACGGATGAGCCGCACCGTTTGCTCGATCGCGTCGTTGAACGCCTTCGAGGCGCCATCGAAGAGGAGGTGGGCTTCGTCGAAGAAGAACACCAGCTTGGGCTTGTCGAGGTCGCCCGCCTCGGGGAGGTGGGCGTACAGGTCGGCCAGCAGCCACATGAGGAACGTCGAGAACAAGGCGGGACGATCCGCCAGGTTGGGCAATTCCAGCAGCGAGATGACGCCCCTGCCGTCCCCAGTCACCTTCAGCAGGTCGGAGGTGTCGAACTCTGGCTCGCCGAAGAACTGGTCCCCGCCCTGAGCGGCCAGAGCCGAGAGTTGCCGCTGGATGACGCCCACGGTCGCCTTCGCCAGACCGCCGATGTTGGCCAGTTCCGGCTTGCCGTCCTCGGAGACGAGGAACTTCAGCAGTTCGTTGAGGTCTTTGAGGTCGAGCAGCAGCAGGTTGTGCTGGTCGGCGTAGGAGAACACCAGCGACAAGGACGACTCCTGCGTCGCATTCAAGCCGAGCACCTTGCTCAGGAGGAGGGGGCCGAACGAGCTGATCGTGGCGCGCAGCGGAACCCCCATGCCTTGGCCGCCGAGCGCGTAGAACTCGACCGGGTTGCCTGAGGGAACGTAGTCCTGACCGATCGCCTTGGTGCGAGCCACCAGCTTTTCGCTGGACTGCCCCGGGATCGCGAGCCCCGACAGGTCACCCTTGATGTCGGCGGCGAACACCGGGACGCCTGCCTTGCTGATCTGTTCGGTCATGAGCTGCAACGTCTTGGTCTTGCCGGTGCCGGTGGCGCCCGCCACGAGGCCGTGCCGGTTGAGCATCGACAAGCTGATCCGGATCTTCACCTCGGGGACGGGCTGACCGTCCTCCACGAGGGCACCGAGTTCGATGGAGTCTGCGTCGAACGTGTAGCCGTCCTTGATGACCTGCGTCGCGTCACTCATGAGCGACAGGTTAGCGGCACGGTGCGCGACTGAATCGACGCAACGAAGTAGGCTGGCCGCGCAACGCTGGGAAAGGCAAGGCATGGACACGAATCAGGTCGTGCGGACGTTCAAGACGCCCGTCACGCTGGTGCTGCTACTCGCCTTGGTGCTGATCGCCGCCAACTGGGGTTGGGCTGCGGTGCGCGAGCCGGTCCCGCCGCGTCCCCCGGAGCCGTGCGTCGTTCAGCAGATCGGGCCCACATTGACGCCTGAACACGTGTACGTGCAGGTCTTCAACGGGTCCGCGACCAACGGTCTGGCCAAGCGTCTGGGCTCCATTTTGTCGGCCGACGGCTTCAAGGTGGTGCGCCGCGTCAATGCCGACCGCAACGACTACCCGCGCTCCCTTGTCGTGGGGCACTCCGAGGACAGCCCCGAGGTGGTGCTGGTCCGTAAGTCGCTGACCAACGTTGATTTCAAGGCCGACGGTCGGATCGACCGCACGGTGGACGTCATCATCGGTAACGAACAACCCTCCGCAGTAGAGCAGCCCAATCTGTCGGTGCCGTTGCCCGACGGCACGGCGTGCATCCCGCAGATTAAGACCGTTGACATCGGCGAGTAACGCGCCGCTGTCGCGTCGGCCCAGAGCCTGTCACTGACGCAGCCACCGGGCCAGGCGTCCGTAGCGCCCCACCTCCCGGAAGCGCTTCTCGGTGACGGCGCGGGACGCCGACGGCACCACGACCATCAGTTCGTCGCCCGCCTGAATGCGGTCCAGGGCGGAGGGGACGAGCGGGTGCCCGTCCCGCAAGATGACCGAGATCACGGTGAAGCGCGGGAGGCGTAGTTCCCCGACCGTGACCCCGTGCAGTTTGGATCCGTCGGGGACCTTCACCTGCATGAAGTCGGCTTGGATCCGATCCAACGGTGCCACCTCGACCTCAATGTCGAGGGCGGCCGCGTCGTCAACGATGCCGAGCTTGCGTGCCACCCAGGGCAGGCTCGGGCCCTGCATGAGGGTGAACACGACCACGAAGACCAGCACTTCCTCGCTGATCCGTTCCGCGGAGGGGGCTCCTGCCGCCAGCGGCACCGTCGCCATGATGATGGGAACGGCGCCCCGCAATCCGGCCCACGAGATGAAGGCCTGTTCACGCCAGGGAACCTTGAACCACACCGAACACAGCGCCACGGACACCGGCCGCGCGACGAACGTCAAGAAGGTGCCGATGACGAGGGATTCGATCACCATCTGCCCGGTCAGCAGTTCTGGCCGCGCCATCATGCCGAGCATGACGAACAGCCCGATCTGGGAGATCCAGCCGATGCCCTCGGCGAACGAGCGGGTGGCGTTGCGGTGCGGCAAGGCGCTGTTGCCCAAAATGACGGCGGCAACGTAGACGGCCGCGAACCCGGACAGGTGCAACACGACCCCGCTGCCGTAGGCGATCACCACCACCGCGAGCGCCGATAGGGGGTAAAGCCCGGACGCGGGCAGCGCGACGGCTTTGAGGATCCGGGCCCCTAGGTACCCCAAGACGGCGCCCAGGATGATGCCGCCGACGAGTTCGACCAGGATCATGCTCGCGACGCCCGCGACCCCACCTTCGGGGAGATCCCCCATCGTCCAGGCTGTCGCCGCGGACACCAGCAACACCACGGGGGCGTCATTGAGGCCGGATTCGCCCTCCAGAACCGAGCGGACGCGCGCGGGCAAGGGCAGCCCGCGCAGCACGGAGAACACGGCGGCAGAGTCGGTGGGGGCCATGATGGCCCCGATCAAGACGGCCTGGGGTAGGTCGTAGTCGAGCACGACGTAGCACAGGGTCGCGACCAGGCCGATGGAGATGACGACGCCGACCGTCGCCAGCAGCCCGGCAACGCTGAGTGAGCCTTTGATGTCGGCCCACCGTGTGGTGAAGCCGCCCTCGGCGAGGATGAACACCAACGCGATGAAGCCGAGCGAATGGGCCAGCGAGGCGTCGGTCATCTTGATGCCCGCAACCTCCAGGGCCAGCCCGAGCCCGAGGAACAGCAACAGTGAGGGGAGCCCGAGCCGGGAACCGAGTCGGGCGGCGAGTGCTGCTGCGAGCACCACGACGGCTCCGAACAGCAGCATCACGTCCAGGCTCATCGGCACCCCCGCACGATTTTATCGTTTCGAGTGGGCCCTACGCTCAGGTTCCATCCGTGGTTGCCGAATCCGCCCACGTCAGAGGGCGGGGTACCCGAGCCTCAGGTACCCCGCCCCCGCCGCATCCACCCCGTACGCGGCGCGCCGGTCAGAACAGTCCCAGCAGTCCCCACCATGGGATGCCGACCACGAAGCTGATCACGGCCCAGATCAAAGCCATGGCCAGGCTCATGGCCCACCATTTGTTCTGACTCACGTAGCCCACGCCGAACAGCACCGGGCTGAGCGTCCCCGAGTAGTGCGTCACCTGCCCGCCGTAGATCGACACCATGGCCAGCAGCATGAGCGCCGGGTAGGGAGGAAAACCCGCTGCTGCCGCGATAGCGACCAGGATCGGCAAGACGGTGCCCGCATAGACCACCCCGGAGGCGAACAGGTAGTGACATGTGTACCTCCTGCCCTCCACCATAGATTGTTAACAATCTCGCGCGCAACTTCGTGCGCGTTTTAGTCACAACTTGGATTGGCAGGATCACCAACGGATAATCGGACGGGCGGAACGAGGAACCAGGAGGTGGAGTCATGTCGGTGTCGGGAGACGAAGGCCGCAGGAAGGCTGAGGCTGCCCTGCGCGAGGGGCTACGCCGGGGCGAGTTCGCGCCGGGGCAACGCCTGACCGAAGCAGAGTTGGCGGAACGCTTCGGCGTCACGCGCGGTTCCGTCCGCAGCGCCCTGGTCGACCTGACCAACGCCGGACTGGTCGAGCGCATCCCCCATCGGGGGGCCCGCATTCGCGAGGTGAGCTTCGACGAAGCCATCCAGATCACCGAATGCCGCGCCGTTCTGGAGGCACTGTGCGCCGCTCATGCCACCCGGCGAGCCACCGACGCCGAGGTCGCGGAACTGCGCCAGATCGGCGTCGATATGGAAGCGGCCGTCGCGGCGGGTGACCACTTGGGCTATTCGACACTCAACCGGTCCCTGCACGACTGGCTCACGCGATGCAGCGGTCAACTCCCCGCAGCCAAGCTCCTCGAGACGCTCAACGCCCAGATCGTCCGCTACCAGTTCCGGCTCGCGCTCATGCCCGGGCGCCCAGCGGAGTCGGTCAAACAGCATCTGGCGATCATCGACGCGGTGGAGTCACGCGATCCCGACGCGGCCGCCAACGCGGCCCGAGCGCACATCGCCAGCGTCATGCGCGCCATGGCCTCCGTCGCACACGAGGACACCGCGCTTCCCTGGGTGTCGATCTAGCCCGTTCCCGCAGGGCGTGACCTCACCGGCCCGTGCCGGTGAGCCTTCTGCACCTCAAGGCTGGATGCGCACCGACACTCCGCCCAGCGAGACCACGTCCCCGTGGTGGAGTTGACGGCCGCGGTGCGTCTCGGTCTCACCGTTGACGCGGACTTCGCCGTCGGCGATCACCTGCTTGGCCTGCCCTCCCGTGTCGAGAAGGCCCGCCACTTGGAGGAACTGTCCTAGCCGGATCATGTCCCCGCCGATCGCCACGTCCTCAGTGCCTGCCGGATGCCCCATGCCCGCATGCTAGCCGCACCGCCGCACACCACCGGGAGGGGACAAGCGATGCACGTCTGTAACGTCGACGCTCCCGCTCCGGGGTGGGGGCTGGCAGAATCGGTGAGGCATTCTGCCGCGCGTTTTCCTGGGGGCCCCGTTGACCACGTTTGATCCGCTGGACGCTGTCTTGTTCGACCTGGACGGCGTCCTGACGCCGACCGCCGAGGTGCACAGGCGCGCCTGGGCGCGCCTGTTCGAACCGTTCCTCGCCGAGCGAGGGGCCACCGCGTACACAGCGCAGGACTACTTCGATTACATCGATGGCAAGCCCCGTTATGAGGGGGTGGCGGCGCTGCTGACGTCCCGCGGCATCGACCTGCCCTACGGCGAGCCGGACGACTCCCCCGACGCCGACACGGTCTGCGGGCTCGGGAACCGGAAGAACGCCGTGTTCACCGCCGTGCTCGATGCCGACGGTGTCGCGCCTTATCCGGGCAGCGTCGCCTTCTTGGACGCCCTCGCGCGGCGCGGCGGCGTCCAAGTGGCGGTGGTGTCGTCCTCCAAGAACGCCCGCCCCGTCTTGAGGGCCGCCGGATTGATGGATCGCTTCACGGTGATCGTCGACGGCGTGGTGGCAGCCGAGCATGGCATCCCCGGCAAGCCTGCCCCCGACACCTACCTGTACGCCGCGGAACAGCTCGGCGTCCCTGCCTCGCGCGCGGTCGTGGTGGAGGACGCCCACTCCGGCGTCGAAGCCGGGCACGCGGGCCACTTCGGGCATGTGCTCGGGGTGGACCGTGGCGCGGGCCGGGAGTCGCTGCTGGCCAAGGGTGCCGACACGGTAGTCGAAGACCTCGCTGAACTCGTCGACGACGTGAACGGAGCACACGCATGACCGCCACCCTGTCGGGGGATCCGCTCGACCGGTCCCGCTACCCCGTGGATCCGTGGGCCCTGCGCGAAACGCGTTACGAGCCGGGGGATCTGGGCAAGAACGAGACGCTGTTTGCTGTCGGCAACGGCTATCTGGGGTTGCGTGGCAACGTCGAAGACGGGCGGGACGCGCACACCCATGGCACGTTCATCAACGGCTTCCATGAGGTGTGGCCGATCCGCCACGCCGAGGACGCCTACGGGTTCGCGAAGGTCGGCCAGTCGATCGTCAACGTGCCCGACGCGAAGATCATGCGGCTCTACGTCGACGACGAGCCCCTGCTCATCAGCGTGGCCGACCTCCAGTCCTACGAGCGGTCCCTGTCGTTCCGCGACGGCGTCCTGACCCGCGAACTGTTGTGGCGTACCCCCTCCGGCAAGCATGTTCACGTGAAGTCGCGGCGCCTGGTGTCGTTCGCGGAGCGGCATCTGGCCGTCCTGGATCTGGAGGTGACACTCCTGGACGCCGACGCGCCCGTGGTCGTCAGCGCGCAGATCCTGAACCGGCAAGACGGCTTCGACGAGTACCACATGAGTTCGACGGCGATGGGGAGCGGGTTTGATCCGCGACGCGGCGCCAGCCTGACCGGACGCGTCCTGCAGCCGGTCCTCCACGACGAGGCGGGCAACCGCGTGGTGCTCGGCTACCGGGTCACCGAGTCGGGCATGACGCTGGCGGTGGCCGCCGATCACCGCATCGAGACGACCGACGCCTACGAGGTGAAGACGCAGGTCGAGCAGGACCTCGCCAAGCGGGTGTTTCGCGTCCAGGCCACCCAGGGCACCACGCTGCGGATCACGAAGACGGTCAGCTATCACACGTCGCGCCGCATCCCGCCGGTCGAACTGGTGGATCGTTGCCGCCGGACGCTGGATCGTGTCGCCGCGGACGGCGTCGAGACAATTTTCACCAAACAGCGCGCCTGGCTGGACGATTTCTGGGAGCGCAGCGACGTCGAGATCGAGGGCCAGCCCGCCCTGCAGCAGGCGGTGCGCTGGAACCTGTTCCAGTTGATCCAAGCCTCAGCGCGGGCGGAGGGGACGGGCGTCCCGGCGAAGGGCGTCACCGGTTCTGGCTACGACGGGCACTACTTCTGGGACACCGAGGTGTACGTCCTGCCGTTCCTGACCTACACGTCGCCGAGTTACGCCCGTAATGCGCTGCGGTTCCGGTACACGATGCTGGACGCCGCACGCCGCCGGGCCGTCGAGTTGAACCAGCGCGGTGCGCTGTATCCGTGGCGGACGATCAACGGTGAGGAGGCGTCCGCCTACTATGCGGCGGGCACCGCGCAGTACCACATCGACGCCGACATCTCCCATGCGGTGTCGCAGTATGTGGCGGCGACCGGGGATCGGTCGTTCCTCAAACGTGAGGCGATCGACATTCTGGTGGAGACTGCCCGACTGTGGGCTGACCTGGGCTTTTGGCGCAAGACCGCGGGCACCGATGAGGACGCCTTCCACATTTACGGGGTGACGGGTCCCGACGAGTACACCACCGTCGTCAACGACAACCTGTTCACGAACGTGATGGCACGCGCCAACTTGCGTGCGGCGGCGCGGAACCTGCGCTGGCTCGCCCACACGGATGAGGCTGCTTACCGGCAGGTGCTGAATCGGCTGGCGCTCACCGAGGAAGAGATCGATACGTTCGAGCGGGTCGCCGAAGGCATGCATGTGCCCTTCGACAAGCGCTTGGGCATCCATCCGCAAGACGACGACTTCCTGTCCAAGGAGATGTGGGATCTGCCCAACACTCCCGCGGACAAGCTGCCCCTCCTGCTGCACTATCACCCGCTGGTGATCTACCGTCACCAGGTCCTCAAGCAGGCCGACGTCGTGCTGGCCCTCCACCTGCAAGGCGACGAGTTTTCCCCGGAGGAGAAGCGGGCCGACTTCGAGTATTACGACCCGCTGACCACCGGCGACTCGACGCTGTCGGCGGTCGTCCAGTCGATCATCGCCGCCGAGGTCGGGTACGCGGACCTGGCCGAGACCTACTTTGCGTCCGCCGTCTACGTCGACCTGGCCGACCTGCACCACAACGCGGACGCGGGCGTCCACGTCGCGTCGGTAGGCGGGGTGTGGAACGCGCTGGTCGCCGGGTTCGGCGGCATGCGCGACTACCTGGGCGTGTGGTCGTTCGATCCGCGCCTGCCGCGGGACTGGGAGTCCTTGACGTACCGCATGACGCTGCACGGCAACCGGATCCGCGTGCACGTGCTGCACGATTCGATCACCTTTACTCTCGAGACGGGCGACGCACCCGAGATCGACCTCGTGGTGCAGGGTCGTCCGGTGACCGTGACGCGGGACGCGCCGCTACGGGTCACGCTCGATCCGATTCGGAACCTGACCGGGCGTCCGCTGCTGCGCGACATTGCCGGATCGGTACGCCAGGACGGATCGATCATCCGCACGACCGTGCCCGATCACCCATCGTTGGGCGACAACTTCGACGTCGACCTGGGGCCGCTGCAGCCCTGACGTGACGACGCCCCGGCCTTGACGTACAGGCCGGGGCGTCGCCGTTCCCGCCGGACGCATCGGCCGAACATCACACCCACGTTGTGGGTGACGATGAGTATCAGCCCCCACAACGAAGAACGCTGCCCCGCACGCGGGACGACGTTCCTGACTTTCGTGAAGACGGGCCGATCACTTTCGTGAACAGCCCGTGGCGGTGGCGGTGGGATTTGAACCCACGGATGGGAGACCCATCACGCGCTTTCGAGGCGCGCTCCTTCGGCCGCTCGGACACGCCACCGTCGAAGACCTTATCGTTTCGGCCCGCCCCGGCGCCAATCCGACACCGGGCCCCACCCGCGGCTCACCGGCGTCGCGGACGCGTCAGCCTGCCCCGCACCGGACGCACCAGCCTCGCATAGACCAGCGCCCCCGTCGCCAACAGGGGGTGCTCCCCGAACCGACCGGAGGCGCCGGGGCGCAACTCACCCGCACGGTCCGGGAACCGTCGCGCCCAGTACTGGCTGGCGCGCGGCACGTGGTACGGATCGGAGACGATCCTGACGACGCCACCAGCCGGAATCAGATCGGCGGCATACCCAACGTTCTCCCAAGTGGTGGTGGCCTGCGGTTCCAGCACAACCTGAACTGACGCTGACGCCTCCGGGTAGCGGGCCGCGAAGTCGGCGGCCATCGTGGCGGCCTCATCGCTGCCCCCGGAAGAAGGCCTGCAACAGGGCGCTGGACTCCTGGGCCAGCACCCCGGAGATCACCTCGACGCGATGGTTCAACCGCGGGTCGCGGACGATGTCGAAGAGGGACGTGACCGCGCCGGCCTTGGGGTCGTGGGCGCCGTAGACGAGCCGATCCACTCGGGCATTCACGAGGGCTCCGGCGCACATGGCGCACGGCTCCAACGTCACCACCAACGTGCAGCCCGCAAGATCCCAGCCGCGCTCCCCGTGACGCTCCCCCAGAGCCGCGGACGCCCGGCGTAGGGCCAGCACCTCCGCGTGAGCGGTCGGATCACCGGTCAGTTCGCGTTCGTTCGCTGCCGTGGCGACCACGGCACCCGAGGCGTCCAGGACGAGCGCCCCGATCGGCACGTCCCCCCAGGCGCCAGCCCGCCGCGCACAGTCGAGTGCCTCGCGCATGGCGGGCTGCCAGCGCGATGCGCCCGCCGCGGACGCCGACCCATCCGGCTGTAGCGCGCCCGGCATGGGTGCCTACAGGTCGAGGGCGGCGACGATCTTCGACAGCGCCGACCCGAACCCGAGCTTCTCGCCGATCTCCTCCAGCGCCTCCAGCGAGTCGTCGGACTCCTCGCAGATGGCTTCCATCTCCATCTCGGGAAGCCCGGCGTCGGCGAACAGATCCAGATCGCCGACCGGCTCGGAATCGTCCTCCTCGTCCGGGACGTCCACACCGAGGTAGTCGACGGCGTCACGCGCGATGGGCCAATCCTGTGCGGCGATCGAATCCGACAGCATCAACTGGACGATCCGCCCGCGCACGCGCACGATCACGAACACATCCTGATCGATGCTGACCATGCCGACCGCGCCCGCGTCGCCGGGCATACGCCGTAGCGCCTCGATCAGCGCATCCAGGTCATTGGCCAACTCCAACTCCAAGGACTGGACGACAGGCGTCCCGTCCTCGCGGTACAGGGCGGCGACCAGGTCGATTTCGTCCTCCGCCGCATCGTCGGGGTAGTCCTCGTCATCGTCATCGTCAAAGTCGTCGTCGAGCCCCAACGCGGAGAAATCGTCGTCGTTCGCCTCGTCCACACCTGGCCGGTCGTCGCCGCGGTCAGCGAGGTCGGCGTCGTAGTCGTCGTCTCCGGCCATGGTGGCTCCTTTCGTCGGGTTCCATCGTCTCAGACTCCACCCGGTTCGGCACGCCGTGGACAACCTTGATCCGCGGCACTCATCGACGCCGTGGCTGCCACAATGGGGGCGTGGAACTCATCGCCGTTGACCATCCGCTCGTCGCTCACAAGGTCCGCCTACTGCGGGACGTGACCACTGATTCGCCGACGTTCCGGCGCCTGGTCGACGAGTTGATGACGCTGCTCGCCTACGAAGCCACCCGCGAAGTCCGTGTCGAGGACGTCGAGGTGCGCACCCCCATCACGACCACGATCGGCCCGCGGCTGTCGCATCCGCTTCCGCTGGTGGTGCCGATCCTGCGCGCCGGGCTGGGCATGCTGGAAGGCATGATGCGGGTCATGCCGACCGCGGAGGTCGGGTTCGTGGGCATGGTCCGCGACGAAGAGACGCTGCAGCCCTTCACCTACGCCGAGCGCCTCCCGCATGACCTGTCCGGACGCCAGTGCTACGTGCTCGACCCGATGCTCGCCACGGGCGGCTCCCTCGGCGGCACCGTGAAGTTCCTGGTCGACCGGGGCGCCGACCACATCACCTGTATCTGCCTGCTCGCCGCCCCCGAGGGCATCGAGAACATGCGGCGCCTCGTCGACCCGATCGACGTCCCTTGCACGCTCGTGGTCGCCGCCGTCGATGACCACCTCAACGAGCACGGCTACATCGTCCCCGGGCTGGGCGACGCTGGCGATCGCCTCTACGGCCTCGCCGAGTAACCCTTCCCGACAACGCAACGCGGCCGGATCCTGAAGAAGGATCCGGCCGCGTTGTCATGCGGAGCCCGTGTGAGCGTCAGTCGCGCACACGCCTGCGAGCCGCAACCACCAGCGCAACACCAGCCGCCACCACGAGCGCACCGCCACCGGCGAGCATCAGCACCTGGCCGTCAGCACCCGTCCTCGGCAGTTGCCCACCGGGGGTCGCCGTCGCAGACGGGGACGCCGACGGCACCGGGGAGCCGCTCGTCGGGGTCGGCGTAGGAACCACCGTGGGCGTCTCGGTCGGAGTCGGGGTGGGCGTCGGCGTCGGCGTCGGCGTCGGCGAGGGCACCGTCTTCGCGTTCGTGACGTCGCCCAGCACCGCGTTCGGGACGTCCGCCGTTACCGAGAACCGGCGAGCCGCGTCGCCGCGCAGATAGCCCTGCGGCGCGGTCAGTTCGGTCAAGGTGTAGTCCCCCACATTGAGGCCCTCCACGAGGAACCGTCCGGGCGTCGTCGCAGTGTTGGGGGCGACGCCGTCCGCCACGGTCACCGCGTAGCCGTCCGGGCCCTCGATCTTCCAGGTCGAACCGGTCAGCAGCGTCTGATCGGAGGCATCCACCTTGGATCAGGAGACCGACCCGTGAATGACCGGGGTGAGGTAGAGCTTGGCGACGTCGTAAGTGGCCTTGTCACCGTTGGTGTTATTCGCCAATGTGACCGACTGCTCCCACCAACCGCTGAACCCCGAGGGACGAGTGTCCACGGCGGTGTACGAAACGGGTTCGATCGCCGATGGCATCTCAGTGGACGTGATCGAATAGGTGACCTTGGAGCCATCCGACACCCAGGTGCCGATCTGCGTGCGCGCACCGGCGACGGTGCCATACAGGGCCACGGCGGTGCCAGTCGGCACGATCTGCCCGTCGGCGTCCACCAGCGAGAGGGTGAAGCCAGCGCAGGCCTTGAACATCGTCTCAGCGGAACTCGACGGCCCCTGGAGAATGCAGGAGCCCGGCGTGACGGCGCCCGTGAACGTGCCGGTCGTCGGCTCCGTCTCGATCGTTTGGTGCTGATCCTTCGCCGTGGCCAGCGTCAAACCGTAGAACGTCGAGATCGCGCTGTTCTGATTGAGTACCCACAGGTTGACCGGCGTCAACGCCGAGCGAGGGGCCAACGACACCTTCAACGGGCGGACGACGCCCGCGAACGAGGGATCATCCAGTCGCAGAGTCACCGCAGCCTTGCTGCTGGTCGACCACACCTTGCCCTGGGGGAGGACCCAGGAACCGATCCGCGTCGCCGAACCATCAGCGGCGTAGGCAGGTAGTTCACTCGGGCCATCGACCGACGACGCGTACACCGCGTTGGCCGCCGCATCGTTGACGACCGTCCCAGCCGTGCCGGGCTGCGTCCAGAACGTCATGTTTCCGTCGTAGTGTACCCCGGGGAGGATCCCGACGCCGCGCCCCGCCAGAACGGGCCGTTGTTCGTGGTGCCCGCGTCCGGGGAGAGCGGGAAGACCGCAGTCCCCGTGTCGGACACGTACTGGAAAATGTTGGCCGTGCGCTGCACCTCGTTGTCGGGCGGGGCCGCCGCCGCCGAGGTCGGGACGCCGACGAGCGCCACGATCATCGCCAGCACCGACGCGCACGCGAGCGCAAGGGTCTGGATTCTTCGCTTCATTGGATTACCCCCGAGAGATGTTCAAGCTGCGTCCGGGTGGGGACGGACGCCGAAACGACTCCACGCCGTGCCTCGGGCCTCACGTGGAAGCCGCGGGAGTAGGGCACGTCCCGCCGGGAGGCGGGGACAGGAATCGTCGGCGAGCAAGGGTAGCCGCCGCATCCAACTGCGGCGAAACCCTGCCCCCAGAGAAACCTCGGCGATCCGTTGACGCCCGCACGGGCAGGGGCTGCCGCGGGCGCAGGCCGGGAACCAGCCACAACACCAGCGCGACAAGGCTGAGCGCCACACCGGCCAAGACCCCGACCGGAAGGGCGATCAACCGATCGGCCCCCACCAGCAGCAACACGAAAACCGACGCAAATCCATTGAATGCGCCATGCACCACGGCAGGAGCGACGACGGAGCCGGATCGCTGCCGCGCCCACCACAAGATGAACGACAACGGGGTGGTGATCACGACGAACAGCCAGATGCCGATGGCCCACTGGTCGCCATAGTTGTGCCCCAGCGCGATGAGCGGCGCATGCCACAGCCCCCACACAACGCCGGTGAGGAGATTGGCGCGCACCACCCCGAGCGGGGCGAGTTGGTCAGCGAGGACACCGCGCCAGCCGTACTCCTCCCCGAAAGCGAAGATCCCGTTGATGGTGAACCCCGCCACGAGAGCCTGGATGAACCCCGACCCGACGACCAGCCCGATAGGAACGCTGCGGCCCGCCAAGATGGGCTGCGCGGCGGTCAGGATCTGATCGAACTGCGCTTGCGTGGCCCAGGTTCCGGCGCCGGGCACGCGCCCGGAGGCCAGCGCTGCGACGGCGAACATGCCAGCCACCACGGCCACGTAGCCGACAGCACCCCAGGCGGCGATCCGGCCGATGGTGCGCAGCTTCGCGGCCAGGAAGGATGCCCACCCGCGGCTGAGCAGGGTCCGGCGGCGCAGGACGAAGCGTTCCACGATCAGCCCCGCGATCAGCGGGGCGAGCATGGCTGCGGCACCCGCGACGATCCCCGTCGCGCCGCTTCCCATGCGCGATCCGACCAGGACCAACACCCCCGCAGCAAGAGAGCATCCCGCCACGGCGATGAGGTAGAAGAGGCCAACGGCCCGCCAGTTGACGGTGGCCCTGCCGGGGGACGCCTGCCCAGGCGTCGGACCTGTGGTTGCGTCGTTCATGCGCGTGCCTTCCCGGTGAGGTCGCGTTCCTGTTCGCCGCGGCGTCCGGCCAACGCCAGACCCAACAGGCTTACCCCTGCGCCGCCAGCCAGGGAGGCGATGGTCAGCGGACCAACCCACCACCCCCCGTGCGGGACGGATCGGGCGACCGTGATGGCCGCGGCACCCCCCGCCGCACCGGTGGCGACAGCCAGACGCCCGGCTCGCTCGGCGCCCGGACGCCGCGGCGACAAGGCCGTCAAGCCGAATGCTCCGGCACCCGCCGCGACGAGCAGGTCTGTGCAGGCTGCGGCGCGCTTCGACGTCCACGCGTCAGGACGACCTGCGGCGCTCCAGTGGCGCGGCAGCGGGTCGGCGAGGCTGCGCCCCCGGACGACGTAGTGGGCGACGACGGCGGCGCTCAATGCCAGCGGCGGAGCCGCCGCGACGCGGTAGGCCTGCGGGGGGACCGAGGTGAAGGGGACGTCCTCGGCGTCCGGTTCGATCAAGCCGAGGCGGACAGCCAGGGCGCCGACGTTGAGATCCCAGCCCACCCCGAAGGCGCGCGGCCGCAACAGATGCGGGTCGGCGGGATTCCACATGCTGCGCCGGATGCGCTCGCCGGTGGGCGGACGCAGATCGTAAGGGATGCCCCACCACGTGCCGACCAGGCGCGAGCCGTCCGTTCGTTCGCCAGCCTCCTCGTCGCTGGGCACGGTCGCGGCAGCCAGTGGGGCGACCGCAGCGGCCAGTTCCTGCGGCGTCATGCCCGCCTCAACCACAGCGAACATCGCGCCCAGCAGGTCGTCGCGCACCACGTCCCGGTAATCCTGCGGCAGGTGCGCCACGCTGGCCTCGAGCCAGCGGCGAGCCGTATCGGCAGTAGCTGGGCTGAGATCGTCTAGGGAACGGATCATGAGTTCTCCTTCACCACAGTGTCGACGGCGGCGCGGACGGATCGCCAGGCCTCGTGCAGGTCGGCGTAGGCGACGCGCCCTTCGGCCGTCAGCGCGTAGTACTTGCGGGGCGGCCCGACCGGCGACTCGCGCCAGGTCGAGGCGATCAGCCCCGCCTTCAGCAGGCGGGCCAGCAGCGGATAGACCGTCCCTGAGGTGAGCGCCAGCGCGGGACGGGCCGCCAGTTCGTCCACGATCTGCGAGCCGTAGCGCTCCCCGCTGGCCAACAACGCCAACACGGCAAGTTCGACGACGCCCTTGCGGATCTGGGCCGTGCGTTGCTCGTTCACCAGTTCAGGGTACCGCCAGGTACCTTGCATTACACGCATCCCGGTGTGACCAGCCGCCCGTCGTCCGTTGGCAGGCACGCCCCCGAGTTACCCCCACCCCGCGGAACGCCCCCACCCGGGATGCCGCCTGGCCTACCCTGGCAACGACACCTGCTCGACCGCGACAGGCGGGAAGGATCCACGCCCATGAGCACAGCGGAGCAACGACTGGCCCAGGCCTTCCCGCCGCTCGGTGTCCGCGTCACCGCGGGCCCTCTCGAGCTGCGCAGCATCAGCGCCGAGGATGTCCTCGCCCTGATCGACGTGGTCCGCGACGGCGTCCACGCCGATGAGGTCATGCCGTTCTCGTTCCCCTGGACGGACGTCACCGACGAGGATCTCCCCTCCCACTACCTGCAATGGTGGTGGCGAACGCTAGCCACCTTCAGTACGGACGCCTGGGAACTCAACCTGTCCGCCGTGTGGGAGGGCGAGGTCGTCGGCGTCCAAGGGGTGACCACCCAGGACTTTCCCACGCTGCGCTTCGGAGAGACCGGCTCCTGGCTCGGCCGCCGCTATCAAGGACGCGGCATCGGGACAGCCATGCGTCGGGCGTTCTGCACCCTGCTCTTCGACGAGTTGGGCTTCGAGTTCGTGACGTCGGCAGCCTTCACCGACAACCCGGCCTCCATCCGCGTTTCCCAGAAAGTGGGCTACAAGGAGAACGGGCTGGACTGGAAGCACCCCCGCGATGAGCGCGGCACCCTCCAGCGCATGCTGCTGTTGCCAGAAGACCTGATCCGAGGCGAGCCGATCACCGTGTCCGGGGCGGCAGCCCTGCGCCGCTTCGTCGGCATCGAGCCCTCCCCGTCGCAGCCCTGACCGTCGCTGCGCCCGGCGACGGTCACCGCCACCGGGCGCGAGGAGTCAGCGCGCGTCCAGGACGCTGCGCGCCAACTCGGGATGGTTCGTGATCAGCGCGTCCACGCCGCACTCGGCGACACGCTCCATGTCTTCGGCCTCGTTGACCGTCCACACGTTGACCTCGAGGCCGTTCTCGTGGCTGCGCTCCACCGTCTTGTGGCGGGTGGCCGCCAGCGACGGGTGCAGCGCGGACGCACCGAGCTTGACGGCGTAGTTCCACGGCCGCCACAAGGGCTCGGAGTACAAGACACCGAGCGGCATCCCGACTCCGGCCTCGGCGAGGCCCCGCAGGGAGTTGTGGTCGAACGACGACAGGATCACGCGTTCGCGCAGGCCAAACTGGTCGATGAGCGCGATGACACGCTCCTCCATGCCCTGGTAGGGGATGCGTGAGTTCTTCAGTTCGACGTTGAGCCGCACGTCCGCGCTCGCAACCAGGGTGAACAGTTCTTCCAGCGTGGGGATGGTGACCCCGGCGAAGCCGTCATGCCCGGCGCTCGCGTCGAGGCGCTTGAGGTCGTCGAGGCTGTGGTCGGCGACCCAGCCGTTGCCGTTCGTCGTCCGCTCCAGCGTCTCATCGTGGATCACGACGACGAAGTCGTCGCGCGTGAGCTGGACGTCGAACTCCAGCCCATCCGCACCCTGCTCGATTGCCAACTCGAACGCCGGGAGGGTGTTCTCCGGCGCCGATCCGCTCGCGCCCCGATGGGCCCAGACCTTGGTCACGACACCATCGTGGCACGCGCGCCGACCCCCTCCATTCCGGTGTTCACGTCGGGCCCGGAGATTCCGAGCCGTTGGCGCCGCAGCGTCGCTGGTGCTCGTCGGGGTTGCCAGTTCGGGGCGCCCTCTGCCGTGCGCGCGCGTGGGTCGCTACGGTGATTTGGTGAGAGAAACCACCGCCATCGATCAACTGGCCGACGACTACACCCGCGCCCTCCTGGAACACAGCCCGCTCCTGGCGACTGAGCTTGGCGTCCCAGGCAGCGACCACCTGCTGGACGACTTCTCGCCCGAAGGCGCCGCAGCGCTGGCCGATCTGGACCGCCGCACCCTGGCCGCCTTGGACGAACTCACCCCCGCCGATGACACCGATGTCGTCACCGCCGCATCCCTGCGCGACCGGCTCGGGCTCAGCCTCGAAAGCTACGAGGCGGGCGACCACGAGCGCGACCTCAACAACATCGCCTCCCCGCTCCAAACGCTGCGCAACGTGTTCGACCTGATGGGTCAGGACACTGCAGAGCAGTGGAACACGATCGCCGGACGCATGGCCGCGATGGCGGGTGCGCTGGCCGGGTACACGGAAACGTTGCGCGCGGGCATCCGGGCAGGTCACGTCCCGGCACGTCGTCAGGTCGACCTGGCGATCACCGAGGCAGCCGAACTGGCCGACGCCGAGGGTTCCTTCTTCACGACGCTCGTGGCGAACGCCGTCGTCGATGGTCAGCCTGCGTCCGGGGAACTCGCGGCCGCTCTCGCGAATGGGGCAGCCGTGGCCCGCGAGGCCTACGGCACCCTCGCCACCTTCCTCAGCGAGGAGCTTTTGGAGCACGCGCCCGCAGCGGATGCGGTCGGGCGCGACGCCTACCAGCGGGCTTCGCGGCAGTTCCTCGGCACCAGCATCGACCTCGACGAGACCTACGCCTGGGGCGTGGAGGAACTGGCTCGGGTCACCGCCGAACAGGAGGCCCTCGCCCAGGAGATCGCTGGCCCTGGCGCCAGCGTCGCTGACGCGGTCGCCGCCTTGGACGCCGACCCGGCCCGCCAGATCCACGGCACGGACGCGCTGCGCACCTGGATGCAGACGAAGGCCGACGAGGCGATCGCCGAACTCAACGGCGTCCACTTCGACATCCCCGAGCCGCTGCGGCGCATTGAGGCCATGATCGCCCCCACGCAGTCCGGGGGCATTTACTACACCCCGCCGACCGACGACTTCTCGCGTCCGGGGCGCATGTGGTGGAGCGTCCCCGCTGGCGTCACCACCTTCAACACGTGGCGTGAACTGACGACCGTCTACCACGAGGGCGTCCCCGGGCATCACCTGCAGTTCGGGCAGGCGGTCTACAACTCGGCCGAGTTGAACCGCTGGCGCCGGGGCGTGCTGTGGCTCTCGGGCCACGGCGAAGGCTGGGCCTTGTACGCCGAACGTCTCATGGACGAGTTCGGCTATCTCGCCGACGCGGGCGACCGGTTCGGCATGCTCGACTCGCAGCGGCTGCGGGCTGCCCGTGTCGTCGTCGACCTCGGCGTCCACCTGGGCAAGCCCGCCTTCGAGCAGTACGGCGGCGTCGTGTGGGATTACGACAAGGCGTGGGCGCTGTTGAAGGACAACGTCAACATGGACGAGGCCTCCCTGCGGTTCGAACTCAACCGCTACATGGGCTGGCCCGGGCAGGCGATCAGCTACAAGGTGGGCCAGCGGCTGTGGGAGCAGATTCGCGCCGAAGCCACGGCTCAGGCGCAGGCCCGGGGCGAGGAGTTCTCGCTGCGTGACTTCCACTCCCGGGCGCTCAAGCTGGGGTCGGTGCCGCTGTCGGTCCTGCGGGACGCCCTGAACGGGTGAGCATGCTGCGCTTTGGCATCGTCGGCACCAACGTCATCAGCGACTGGTTCGCCGAGGCGGTGGCGTCCCGCGCGGACGCCACCGTCGCCGCGGTGTACTCGCGTGCGACCGCGTCCGGCGACGCCTTCGCGCAACGTCACGGCATCGCTTCGGCGACCACCCACTATGAGGCGATGCTGGATGCCGTGGACGCGGTCTACATCGCCAGCCCGATCATCGCGCACCATCCCCAGGCCATGACGGCGCTCGCGGCTGGCCGTCACGTTCTGGTGGAGAAGACGATGGCGGGCTCGGCACCGCAGATCGCCCAGATCCAGTCGGCTGCGGCGGCGTCCGGGCTGATCGCCATGGAGGCGGTCCGCAGCCTCTACACGCCCGCTTATGCGGCGATCCGGGCCGGGTTGGATCGTCTCGGCACCCTGCGGCAGGCGTCCTTGAGTAAGCAGCAGTATTCGTCCCGCTACGACGCGTTCCGGGCCGGGGAGATCCTGCGCGCCTTCGACCCGGCCCTGGAGAATTCGGCGCTGGACGACATCGGCGTGTACGTCCTCCAGCCCGCCCTGGACCTGTTCGGCCTGCACCCCGACACCGCCGACGGCGCCTCGGCGTACCTGCACAACGGTTTCGAAGGGGCAGGGACGCTGACCCTCGGCTACCCCGGCACCATCGTGAGCGTGACCTGGTCCAAGATCACCCATGGCGTGACCCCGAGCGTCATCACCGGCGAGGACGCCTCCCTCGTCATCGACGACCTCGCCGAGACCGGGTCCGTCATCCTGCGTCCACGAGGCGGCACGCCGGAAACCCTGTTCGCGCAGACCCCGCCCGCACCCGGGAACACCATGTCCGGTGAGATCGACGCCTTCCTCGCTCAGGTGGCCTCCGGTGTTCCCGATCCCCACCGCACCGAGGTGACCCTGGCCGCCCGGCGACTGATGGACGCCCACCTGGCGCGTCCGCGCTAGGGAGCCACGCCTCGCGGCCCTAGTCCGGGTGGCTTCTCAGGGGCGGTGGCGTGCCGGGCGAAGCGTTCAGGCGCGACGCAGGGTGAAGCGGGTGGCAATGGGTTGGCGCTGCCCGCCAACGTGCACGACCTCGTCGCCGTCGACGGTGACCTGGGTCGCGTGGTGGGCCAGCGCGGCCTTGACCTGATCCAGGTAGGCGGTGGCGTCCACGTGCTCGCCGGGGCCCTCAGGGTCGGAGGCCACCTCCCAGAACGGGATCCCGAGCAGCCGTGCCGCCTCCACCGTGGGGGTGTGGAGGGCGATGTGGTCGGGGTGTCCGTAGCCGCCGTGGTCGTCGTAGCTGACGAGAGCCTCCGCCTCGCACGCGGTGGCGAAGGTGGCGATGTCGTGGGCGATCTCGGCGGGTTCGGCGCGGCTCAGCGCATCGGGTCCGGCGTCGGGGCCTGGCCCTGCCAGCGTTTCGGCGGCGTCCAACCACACCATGCCCGAGTCGGTGTAGCGGCGGGGGGTCAACCCGGCCGCTCGCGCCCCCTCCTCGCCCAGGAACGCGACGCGGCACACCCCCAGCGTCCGCGCCGCCGCCCGGACCTCCGCGATGCGATGCTGGGCGAGCGCCTCGGCCTGCTCCGCGCTCAGCGTCCCCGCGCTGACGGCGCCGGGAACGGTGAAACTGCCGGGCACGATCTCGCCCTGCTCGCCACGCGTCCCCGTCAGCAGGAACACCTCCACGCCCGCGTCAGCCAAGGCGGCGATCAGGCCGCCGGTGGCCAGCGTCTCGTCGTCAGGATGGGCGTGCACGAACAGGACGCGGCGAGCGCCCCCCAGCAGTTCCGAACTCATAACGCCCCACACTAGGCCCTGCGCTGAAGGCAGGGCTCCCGGCATCCCGCTGGCGTCAGGCCAACGCGATGACTTGGACCAGCAGGATCTTCACCACGGTCCCGAGCGCGAACAGTGCCCCGTAGGCCGAGTCGATCCGCTCGTCGTTGACGCGCCCGTTGGCGTAGGCGAGGATCGCGGGCTGGCCCACGAACCCGGCCAGGGCCCCTGCCGTTCGCGGGGCCGACAGTTTCACCGCGCGGGCGGCGACGATGAGGACGGCGCAGCCCAGCAGCAGAATGAGCGCCGACATCGCCACGACGGACAGGCCCTCCCACGTGAACGCCTTGGCCACGAACGAGGGACCCGAGGCGAGGCCGACGCAGGCCAGGAAGATCATCAGCCCTAGTTGGCGCAACGTCGCCCCGACGGGCTGCGGCAGATCCCACCGGAACGGACCCACCCGGTGCAAACCGCCCAAGATCATGCCGACGACCAGCGGACCAGCGGCGGCGCCCAGCCCGAACCGGATCCCGCCCGGAAGCGGGATCGACACGAACCCGGCCACCAAGCCGAGCAGGATGCCGAGGCCCAGCGTGAGGGCGTCCACCTGAGAGACGCGTCGCTCCGAGTCGCCGAAGAACTCCCCCGCGCCTTCGAGATCATCGCTGGGGACCACGGCCAGGACGCGATCGCCGGGCTGAAGGACCAGATCGTCGCGGGCCAGCATGTCGATGTCGCCACGCCGGACCCGGGTGACGATGCCGTGGAGGCGTCCGCTCACGTTCAGCTCGGCAATGCTGCGCCCGACCAGCGACGGGTTGGACACCAGGAACCGCCGGAAATCGACCTCGCGACGGTCGTGGGTGAGCGTGCGCTCACTGTCATGGCCGAGGAAATCGACCGCCATCGCAACATCGTCGGGGTTGCCGACAGCCAGCACCCGGTCGCCCGGTTCGAACGGTTCAGTGGGGTTGAGGACGCGCATGGCGCCGTCGCGTTCCAGGTAGGAGAACTTGACGGCCTGCTCGCTCCAGCCCGGCACGTCGTGGCACATCACCTGCTTGGACACCACGACGCTACGGGCCGTCAGCCCAGCCTCAGCCAGCGACGGCGAGTCACCGGTCCCCGGCCAGCGGCGCGCGACGATGAACGCCACCACGGCCATACCGACGATGACCCCCGTCGGATACGCCAGGGCATAGCCGACCAGAGTGTCGGGGGCACCGCCCGTCGCCGTGATCGCCGCATCAATCGCCGGTGAGGTGAGGACGCCCGCGTACGCGCCCGCCGCGATGTTGCGGGTCAAGCCCAGGGCGGACGCCAACCCGACACCAGCCCCCGCCATCGCCACCAAGCCGAGGATGCCCGCGAGCATCAGCCCCCACTGGCGGCGCAGGTCGGAGCGGAACGTCGTACCCGCGACCAGCCCCACCGTGTAACAGAACAAGACGACACCCAGCGACTTCACCAGGCCCAAGCCTTGCCCGAAACGGGGATCCAGGGCACCGACGACCAGCCCCATGAACAGCGCCCCGGCTGCACCGAAGCGGATGGGCCCGAACGGGATCTGGCCAAACAGGCCCCCCAGCGCGAGCACGATCATGAGCGTGAGCAACGGGTTCGCCGCCATCACGTCGAGCACACCGACCTACCTTCTGCGCGGGGTCGCCCCGCGGCGTCAAGGCCAGTGTCTCGCGCCGGGCGCGGACCCTTCGCAGGCGGTCATCTGGCGGATTCGGCAACACCCCGGCACGACAGGCAGCCCCGCGGCAACGAGGCGCTGCTGGGCGGCACTTGGCTTGGGCGCGCAGCGGATCGGTCACAATGGGGCTATGACAACGGGCGTGGGTGGCTACGAGGTGGTTTTGGACTACCTCACCGGAGAGATCCTGCAGGGCCACGCTGCACCCGGGACGCGTCTGCCGAACGAGCGCGAACTGGCCTCCCGGCTGGGCGCCAGCCGCAGCGCCGTCCGCGAAGCCATGAAGGTGTTGCGCGCCCAGGGCGTCATCGTCACCCTGCCCGGCGCTGCGGGCGGGACGAGGGTGGCGTCCGAACCCGGCGACGCGTTCGGGCACATGCTGAAACTGCACGTCGCCTTGGACACCATCTCCAACCGGGAACTCACCCACACCCGCATGGTGCTGGAACGCGCCTCAGCCGAGGTGGCTGCCGAACAGCACGACGAGACGGCCCTCGCCGAACTCGACGCCCTGGTCGAGCAGATGACCGACGGCACCAGCGCGCTCGCCTTCAATGAACTCGACACCGCATTCCACCTGACCATGGCGCGGATGGGTCACAATCGGCTCGTCCGGGATCTGACGGTCGCGATCCGCGAGACGGTCACCTCGCTCCTGCTGGCCGCCGAGCATGTGGCCCCCGAATGGGACCGGCTGCGCGATGAACTGACCGCCGAGCACCGCGCCATCGTGGCCGCCATTCGCGCCGGGGACGTCGAACGCGCCGGACGCCTGAGCGCCGAGCACATCCAGCACTCGCACGCCGCCTTGGGGCTGGCCGACTAAGGCTCGGGTCGCCTACCTCTCGGTCTGGAGGGCGTGCAGCACGCGCTGCCGCGAAGGGATCGCGTCTTGCGCACCCGCTGCCGTGACGGCGAGCGCCGCAGCTACGGACGCCTCACGCACGGCATCCTCCCAGGAGAGGCCTTGAGCGCGCGCCGCGGCGAGCACCCCACAGAAGGTATCCCCGGCCCCTGTGGTGTCGACGACATCGTCCACCAGGTACGGCGGCACTGTGCTCTCACAAGCCTCTTCTCTCGCAGGCCCAGGCATCGCCACACCTCCATCGGCCAGACTGGCGGCCCGGGGCGTCATCGCCAGCGTCACGCCCGCGGCTCCCCGCGTGATGATCGCCACAGGAACGTGAGCCACGAGGTAGGACGCTGCGGCATCAAGGTCAGGCAGCCCGGAGATTTCCCTTGCCTCATGCTCGTTGACGATCAGTGCGTCCACGTCAGCGAGGAGTTCGACGGGCAGCGGACGTGCCGGGGCCGCGTTCAACAGGAACTCCGCGCCGCAGGCTCGGGCCGCACTGGCCGATGCCACCGCCTCCACGGGGATCTCCAACTGTGTCACGACAACCCGAGCACGCGCCACCATCTCCTTCTGAGCTGGGGTGAGCGCCAAGGTGGCGTTGGCGCCGGGGGCCACCACGATGACGTTCTCCCCATTCGCAGCCACGGAAATCAGCGCCTGCCCCGTCGGATCACCGCTACGGGCCAGCATCGCCGTGTCGACACCATCGGCGGCGAGGCGCGCACTGAGCCATTCCCCCTCGGCGTCAGCCCCGACGGCGCCGATGAACGCCACGAGTGCCCCTCCGGCCCGGGCTGCCGCGACCGCCTGGTTGGCTCCTTTTCCACCCGGGGAGCGCACAAGGCTCGTGGCCAGCACCGTCTCACCCGGGGATGGAAGGTGAAGGACCCGTGCAGACACATCCACGTTCGCGCTCCCCACCACGACCACATCGAATGCTGGCAGCTCCGATTCCCTCATGTCCGCTGTTTTACCATCGGCCATTGCCCGCTGCACTACCCAGACGGCGGCCGCGCCATACCTTCGGGGGGTATGCCTATACTACGTACCGTAGGAGTCGTCGATCACGGAGCATCTCTCATGCAGCACACGCACCTGGCCCTCCCCGCAGCCGCCCTGGCCGCCCTTCTCGCCCTCGCAGGCTGCACGACACCGGCCACCCCGCCCGCCGCGCCCGCGGCGAGCACCCAGGCGTCCGACGGCACCGGCAACGGCGTCCTGGCCTCGCTGGGGCTGACCGGGCTCAGCGGTCCGCAGATCGTCGAAAAGCTGGACCACGACCCGGCCACGCGTCCGCTCCGGATGAAGGCGTCGGTGCGCCCCGACCGGGTGATCCTCGGCGACGGCACGGCCGAGACGTCCGTCCCGCTCGCCGGTGCGCAAGAGTTCTACCTGTCGATCGCCCCGTTCGTGAACCAAACGCACGACTGCTACTTCCACAGTCTGGCGACCTGCCAGGGCGAACTGCCCCGCGCCGCGGTGCACGTGACGATCACCGACTCCCACGGCGCGGCCCTCGTCGACACCGACGCGACCACCTACGCCAACGGCTTCGTGGGGTTCTGGCTGCCCCGTGACATCAGCGGCACCGTCACGATCACCACCGACGGCAAGACAGGAAGCGTCCCGTTTGCCACCGGCCCCCAGGACGCCACCTGTCTCACCACCTTGCGGGTCGCTTAGCTCTCGCCGCCGCCCACCCGGGACGCGTAGGCCTCGATCACCTCGACGATCCCCGGACGCAACTGCGCCGGGGTGATGACGCGGTCGACCGAACCGACCTCGACCGCCCGGTGAATGCTGTGGACGGCGTCGAACTCGGCGGCCACCTCGGAGATCTTCTCCGCACGCACCGCACCACGCGCTTCGGCCAACTCCAACTGGAGCGCAGCCCGGGTGTGCGCTGGCGCCTCCCGCAACTGAGCCTCCACCGAAGCCACCCGCGGGTCGGACGCTGTGCGCTTGGCGACGTCCCCGGCGAACACGACCGCAGCGGCAGGAGCCCCGCCCAGCACTGACGCGAACGAGCCTTCCAGCGCCAGCACCGTCATGTTCTCGTTGAGGCGCTTGGAGAACACCACGAACGCTCCCCCGTGATAGCGGGAGATGACGACGAACACGATGGGGCCAGAGAAGTTCACGATCGCCCGACCGATCTCGGCGCCGTACTCCAGTTGCAGGTTCCGCATCGATTCCGGTGACCCATCGAAGCCCGACAGGTTCGCCAAGACCACCAACGGGCGGTTGCCGGACGCCGCATTGATCGCCCGCGCCGCCTTCTTCGACGACCGCGGGAACAGCGTGCCGCCCGTGTAAGTGTCGGGGCCGTCGGTGGGAGGGAACCCTTGACGCGGCACCGGCTGGGACTCGATGCCCAGCACGCACACCGCGTGCCCGCCGATGCGGGCGTCCATGACGACGGCGGTCTCGGCGTCCGCCATGCCCGCCCAGCGTTCTACCCGGGGGTGATCCGCGTCACACACGGCCGCGATCACGGTACGGATGTCGAACGGCTTCTTGCGGTCGGGGTTCTTCTCCGCGGAGAAGATCTCCCCGACGGTACGAAACTCCGAGCCCTCGATCTGGTGGGGGTAGGCCGAGACGTCACGGTCGACCGGGTCGGTGGTGAGGGCGCGGCGCGGCGCGCGCTCCCCGGGCGCGATGTAGCTGTGCGCGTAGTGACTCATGAGGATCCGCATCGCTGCACCCAGGTTCGGTGCCCAATACTGCGCCTGCCCGTTGGGGCCCATGACCCGGTCGTAGCCGCCGATGCCGAAGTTGTCTTCGGCGGAGACGCCACCGGAGAAGTCGAGGGACTGCTTGCCGGTGAGGACCATCGCCGAGTCGGGCGTCATCACGAGGATGCCCTTGGTGTGCATGAGCATGGTCGCTTCGGCGTTCCAGTAGGGCTGGGCGCCGACGTTGATGCCCGCGACGACGACGTTGATCTCGTAGCCGTCTTGGGTGAACGAGACGATGCGGCGCAGCGCAGCGGCTACCCAGTCCATGTTCTCGGTTCCCGACTGCATCGACACCCGAGCCCCCGACGACAACGCGAACCACTCCACGGGCAGCCCGCGTTCCTGCGCCAGGTCGAGGGCGGCGATGATGCGGCGGCATTCGGGTTCGGACAGCGCACCCAGGCCCTTGGTGGGGTCACCGGACAAGGCGATCCGGGTGATGCCCTCGGGGTACAGGTCCGTCGGGGTCGTCACCTCGGCGACGATGATCCCTGCCGTGTTGTTGCCGGGAGCACGATCCACAGGGACGAGGCGCCCCTCGGCGTCCAGGTCGAGTTCGGTGAGCGTGCCACCGTGACCAGCCAGGGAACGCGACAGCTCGTAGGGGTACACCAGCCCGCGCCGACGGGCACGCAGCACCTTGGTGGCGTAGTCATCCAGCGGTTGGAGAGGTTCGGTCGGCGGCGCCCCGATGGACGCCGTGACGCCCGCGCCCGGCACGTTGTGGAACCGCACCGCCACCGGGACGGTGCCGTCCGGGGAGGCGTAGCGGCCCTGGCACAGCACCTCCTCGATCCCCGCCCCATCAGAGAGCGGGGTGATCTTGGTCTGCAGGGCGGCGACCTCGTCCAGGCCGACATCGAACTCGGGCCACACGTGAACCCAGACATAGTTCATGTCGAGTTTGCTGCCTGCCTGACCGCGCTCGGCGCGGGTGCGACGGATCGCTTCGAGCCCGTTCTCGACGGCACGCTCGGCATGCGGCAAGCCGAGGAGGCGCCCCTCGGCGTCCCGGACGACCGCCAACTGCCGCACCTGCGCCATCGCGACGAGGCGGCGATCCTCCGGGTTCGTGCGGGCCACGCACTCGAACAGCACCACATCCTCGGGGGCGGGCAGCCGGGTGAGGTGGAACTCGCGCAACCGCCACAGATCCAGGCGCCGTGCCAGCATGGCGTGCATGCCGCGCATGTTCTCGTCCTCGGCGAACCCGCCGGACGCGTCGGGACGGAAGGAGCGGTACTCGACCCCGCCGTCGGGGGTGCAGATCCCGACGAGCACGCGGCGCACGCCCGAGCCCCAATCCCAGGTCGCCAGCGTGGCCTCCAGGTCGATCGACACCGATGCGGCGTCCACCCCGGCGGGCCAGGCCACATACAGTTCCACGACCGCCTCGGCACCGGGGCGTCGACGGGCGAGTTCCGCGGTGACGATCCGGGCCAGCGGGCCCTCAGCCGCCAGTTCGTCGCTGCTGCCCAGCGTCGACACGAACCGGGTGGGACGCCCCTCGATCTCGTAGTTCGCGGTCAGGACGGCCCGGCCGTCCACCTGCGTGGCAGTCACGTCGGCCAAACCGAAGTCCGCGTAGTACTTGCGCAGCAGCACCTCCAGCATGGGCTCGTGCGCGCTCACCCCGTGACGGGCCAGCCGGTCGGCGAGGAAGCTCGCCGTCCACTCAGGAATGGCGGCCAGCGCCAGGATCCGGGGGGCATAGTCGGGCGCGTCCGGGTGAGCGGCCAGGTCAGCCACCTCGTCCGCGACGCCAGCCAGCACCGCCGCACGCTCGGCGTCCACCTGCGGCTGGTCGAACCAGCGGAACCGCACGGAACGCGCCACATCGCCCACGGCGGGGAACCGGAGCTGGGTGGCCCGCACCAGACGTTCCAGATGCGCGCGCGCCGAATCGGCCAGCCCTGCGCTCGGCGCGGGCTCCCCGATCCAGCGGTCCAGGATCCGCAGCACGATGGGCAGATCGTCGGCGCCGCGCTTTTGCGCCAAGAAGATCCGGAAGACGGCCTCATCGAGGGCGGGCGTCCGGTCGAGACTGTCGACGCCGTAGTGAGCCAGCACGGTGCGCAGCCGCTCCTGGAACTGCTCGGGCAGCCCAGCACGGTCGGCGTCCAAGGTCGTCAGGTAGCGGTGGAAATGCTCACGGTCGGAGTGGACGCGCAACTCGGTGTTGACCTGCTCGCCGAGGGGGCGGTTGCGGTTGAGGGCGGCCAGGTCCGCGAACAGGCCGATCAGGGCGATCTCACCGGGCAGGACGTCTCCCCCCGCCGCACGCACCTCGTCGCGGGCGGCCAGGTAGGCCTCGAGGGTGTTGGCCTGCGGCGTGACGTCGTAGCCCATCAGCGTCGCCGAGAGGTCGGCACGGAGCCGATCGGCGCGCGCGGACGCGTCCGCATCCGGTGTGAGGGCGGGCAATTCGACGGTGGTCGCGTCCGAGGATTCCTCCGCACCCCCCTCGCTGAGGGGTTCGAGGCGGACCAGCGGCGCCATCGTCTCGACCTGCGAGCCGGTCATCACGAGTAGTTCCTTGACGCGAGCGTCGAACGGCGCGGCGATGACGCTTTCCATCTTCATGGATTCCAGCACCACGACCGGAGCGCCCGCGGACACCTCGTCGCCGACCGCGACGGGCGTGGCCACCACCAGCGCCGGTGCCGGGGAGCGCAGGACGCCGCCCTCGTCACGGGAGACGCGGTGCATCACGTTGTTGACCTCGATGAGGTGAACGGGGCCGTGCGTCGCCGACACGATCCGGTACTGGATGCCGTTGACCCGCAGCCGCCCATGGACGTCGTCGAGGCGTTGCACCTCGACGCGCGCCAGGTGGCCGTCCACCTCGACGGTGAAGCGTCCCGGGCCCGTCGCGTAGGCCGTGACGCGGTGGGCTGAGCCGCGCAGCTTCAAGTCGACGCTCACCCCGTCGGTGTGCTGCGTCTGCGGGCGCCCGCCGTGAGCGGTCTCCAGGAGACGCTCGGATTCGACGGCCGCAGCGTCCTCGTAGGCCTCGATGGCGGCGGCGACCAGCGCCACGCCCGCGTGCGCGTCGGGAACCAGCCCGCCCTGCGCGCGAACGCGATCGATCCACCCCGTGTCAGCCCAGGCCACGCCGGGGGCACCGACGACCTCGGGCCGGTCCAGCAGTTCCAGCACGAAACTCTTGTTGGTGGCGCCCCCGTCAATGACGACGGTGGTCTCCGACAGGGCACGCCGCAGGCGGCCCAGTGCCTCGTCGCGGGTGCGTCCGTAGGCGATGATCTTGGCGATCATCGAGTCGAAGTCGGCGGGGATCGCGTCCCCCTCGGCGACGCCGGTGTCGACGCGAATGCCGGGCCCAGCAGGCAGATCGAGCCGGGTGATGAGCCCGGGGGCGGGCGCGAAGTCACGGTCGGGATCCTCGGCGTTGAGCCGCGCCTCGACCGCGTGCCCGAACTCTTGTGGCCGGTCGGCCAGCGGCTGGCCCGAAGCGATGGCGATCTGGGCCTTGACCAGGTCGAACTCGTTGGTGACTTCGGTGATCGGGTGCTCGACTTGTAGCCGGGTGTTGACCTCAAGGAAGGCGAACAGTTCGTCGGCGGGGTGGTAGAGGAACTCGACGGTGCCCGCGCCGCGGTAGTCCACGGCGAGCGCGAGCCGTTCTGCGGACGCCTTGAGGTCGGCCACCTGGTCGGGGCGCAGCAGCGGGGACGCCGACTCCTCGATGATCTTTTGATTGCGGCGCTGGACGCTGCAATCCCGCACCCCGAGCGCCCACGCGTGGCCTTGCCCGTCGGCGATGATCTGCACTTCGACGTGGCGCGCCCCCGTGACGAGCTTCTCCAAGAAGACGACCCCGGACCCGAACGCGCGCTGGGCTTCGTCGCGGGTCCGCTGGTAGGCGTCGGTCAGGTCGCCGGGCCCGTCGACGCGGCGGATGCCGCGCCCGCCGCCACCGGCGGTGGCCTTCAGCATGAGGGGGTAGCCGATCTGTGCGGCAGCGTCCAGGGCGGCGTCCAGGGTGTCGACGCCGCCGCGCGACCAGGGTGCCACCGGGACGCCCACCTCTTCGGCGATGAGCTTGGAGCCGATCTTGTCGCCGAGTTTGCGCATGGCGTCCCCGGAGGGCCCGATGAAGGTGATCCCGAGGGATTCGACGAGGTCGGCGAACTCCGCGTCCTCAGCGACGAACCCCCAGCCGACCCACACGGCGTCGGCGCGCGCGTCGCGCAGGACGCGTGCCAGCAGCGCATGGTCGAGGTAGGGCCGGGCGGACGCGGGCCCGAGCGGGTAGGCCTCGTCGGCTTCGCGGGCGAACATGGCGGAGCGTTCGGCGTCGGTGTAGAGCGCGATGGTGGTGATGGGGTCCGCGTCGCGACGTTCGGCGTTGAGATCCCGCACCGCATGGATGAGCCTCATGGCGGCCTCGCCTCGGTTGACGATGGCGATGCGCTGGAACACGGGGCCTCCTTGATGCGACGACGCTCCCGGATGCGGGCGCGTCGAGACGCTCCCGCGTGGGGCTGGGGACGAATCTTCCACCGAATCTTGACGGTGGCGAGTCGGCACGACGCCCTGTCGGCGCACTTTCGGGAATCAACGGCGCGCGGCCCAACACCGCTCGGCGAAGTTTGTAGAGACCCCACAAAGTGGTTTGAGGGCCGCCTGTGGCGCATCATGGACGCCATGGTCGCCCGCTATCTCATCTCCTATCCGTGCCAGGACGCCTGCGGCACGGTCGAGACCGACGAGCGCGTGGATGGTGCGCCCGTCTACCGGTGTCCGGGCTGCGATTCAGAGTGGTTCGAACTCCATGAGCGCACCGTCGCCGCGCCCGGACCCAGCGACCCGCAGCGGGGATCCGCACCCACCGCGCCCTGACCTAGCGACCCGCAGCCGGGATCCGCGCCCGCCGCCCCCTGACCGCCACGGCGGCGACCAGGATCACTGCCGCCGCAGCCACAGCAACCACCCCGACCACGGTCGAGGCCGGTGCGGCGGTGAGGCGACCGACCGCGATCCAGACCATCGCCCAGGCCATGGCCGCCGCCACCGAAATGCGTCCGCCCAGACGCAGCGCGAAGACGACCCCCAGCAGCGCACCGACGGCGAGGATGCCGATCGCCCAGACTTGGCCCTGCTCCAGGGGCGGGTTAACCCCGGACGCCACCAGCGCCGCAGTGACGTTGGCGATGGTCGCGACGCTGACCCAGCCGAGATACAGACCAAACACCCCATCCAGCAGCACGCCCTCAGTGGCCGTGCGGGCCGGAGACTCACTCAGCCGCGCCATCACCTCACCGAGGGTGAGCGCTAGCGCGGCGATCACCACGACGCTGACCCACACCCACCCCACCTGGGTGACCAGGAGCCAGGCGCCGTTGAGGAGCATCGAGACGGCTGCCAACCACCAGATGCGATCGGCCCGCCCCGAGTGCCGCGCCGCAGGCAGCCACTGCCACGCAACGTAAGCGAACAGGCCGAGGTAGATCACCGACCAGATCGAGAAGGCGGGCGAGGCGGGAGTCACCAGCGTGGCGTCGGCGGCGAAGGCACCGCCCGAGCTTTGCTCGACCCGCTGCCCGATCACCCCGAAGCCGTACAGCGTCCCCAGCACCATGAACACGGCGCTGATCGTCACCAGCACCCGGCGCACTGTTGCGGACATGACCGCTCCTCTCTCCTTGGCCGTGCACGGTGCCGGCCGAGCACCTCCACCCTGCCCGGTGATGAGGCTGTTGACCACCGTCAGCACGACTCCACAGCGCAAGACTCCCAGGAGGCCAGCTCCATGCGCCACTCTTGTCGCAGGCGAAGAACCACGGCCCCTCTCGCGTGGTGTACGACGCCGGGTCACCTCCGCCCGGCGGCGCAATCGCGCTCAGGGCGCCACCGCGTTAGGGCAGCCAGTAGCCGGGATCGGCGACGGAGGCGTCGTAGTAGGCCAGCAGCGCGGCCGAATCGGCGGCGTCCAGGCCGCGGGAACGCAGCCAGCGATGCACCTCCGCGGACGCGGCGGTCAGCGGCACCGGGACGCCCGCCCCGCGAGCTGCTTCGGTGGCCCCGTCGAGGTCCTTGATCATGTTGCCGATGCGTCCGGTGACGGTCGGGTCAGCGGTGGCGAACTTGACGAAGAACTCCTGCAACAACGGAGAATCGGCGCGCCCGCCACTGAGCGCACCGCGCACCACCTCGGGATCCAGGCCGCTAGCTCGGACCAGCCCAGAAACTTCGGCCAGAGCGTTCATGGCGGTACCGACGATGATCTGGTTGAGGAGCTTCACCGTCTGCCCGGCCCCCGACGGGCCGCAAGGGGTGATGCGTGCGGCCAGCGCCGAGAGCACCTCCGAGGCACGCGTCACCGCGTCCTGCGTGCCACCGAGCATCAGCGTGAGCGTCCCGGCCAGGGCCGCCGGGGCGCCCCCCGACAGCGGGGAATCCACCCAGGCATGCCCGGCGTCAGCGGCACGGCGCGCGAACCGCTTCGTGGCTCCCGGATCGATAGAGGACATGTCGATCACCAGCACCGGGGTGTCCCCTGTGGCAGCGCCGTGCGCGCCGAAGGCGGCCACCTCGACGATGGGCGCGTTGGGAAGCGACAAGATCACCACGCCGCTCGCGGCGGCTGCCGCGGGCGTGGCTGCCGCCTGGGCGCCTGCCTCGACGGCTCGCGCGACGGCGTCCGGGTTCACGTCGAAGGCGGCCACCTCGTGGCCCGTCTCCAACAGGCGCGTGAGGATCGCCGTCCCCATCACGCCGAGCCCTACCAGTCCGATCGTGCCTGCCATATCGCCCCCGTCGTCGCGTTGTCGGTGGGCCTCATCGTCGCAGACAGGACGCGGCCCCGGGCCGGGAGCGTCTGGTCAACGGACGCCGGGCCCCGCCAGCAGTCCGGCTCGTTCAGCGAGGACGGCGACGCCGACGCGATTACCTACGCCGAGCTTCTGTTGTACCGAGCCGAGATGCTGCTTGACGGTCGCCGGGGACATGTACAGCCTTTCCCCGATCACCGCGTTGGTCAGGCCGTGTCCCGTCGCGACGGCTACCTCACGTTCGCGTTCGGTGAGCGTCCCCATCAGGGCGAGGGCGGCCCGTCGCGCTGCATCGTCACGGCGTCCGACATGGTCGAGCAACTGGCGCGTGCTGCGGGGAGACAGGACTGCGTCGCCCTGCATCACTGCCCTGATCGCTCCCACGATCTCCAGCGGGGCAGCCGTCTTGAGCAGGAAGCCGTCCGCGCCGGCCTCCAGCGAACGCACCACGGCGTCGTCAACATCCCACGTGGTGAGGGCGATGACGTGCGGCGGGCTGGGCAGTGCGCGGACGAGCCGCGTCGCCTCAACCCCACCGAGGCGGGGCATTCGCAGATCCATGAGGATCACCGCGGGCAACACGGCGTGCACCGCCGCGACCACCTCGTCGCCGTCGGAGGCTTCACCGCACACCTCAATGTCGCCGACCGCACCCAGCAGGCTCGCCAATCCGGCGCGGGCCAGCGGATCGTCGTCAACCAGAAGGACGCGGATGGTCGTCACGCTCGCATCCTAAGGCTCAGGTGCGGCCCGGGAACGGCGTTCCCGGATCGTCATGCGGAGCGGCGTCAGACGCCGGAGGCCTCCCGCCAGGGAAGCGTCACGGTGACCCGGAACACCGTCCCACCGGCGGTGAGGCCGTACTTCATGCTGCCACCCAGCAGTTCGGCTCGTTCGGTGATGCCCTGGAGGCCCCGCGCGGAACCGGGCTGAGGTGTGCGCCCGGTGGCGCGGTAGCGATTGCAGGCGTCGATGACGATGCCCCGGGCTGGCGCGCCCTGGACGCTCAGGGTCACCGGGGAGTCGGGGGCATGTTTGCGCGCGTTCGTCAGAACTTCCTGCACGATCCGGTAGACGGCCCGCGACAAGGCAGGGTCGGCCCGCTCTGGATCGGCGATGTAGATCGACGAGTTGATCATCTGACCGGCCCCGAACGACTCCGCAACCACCTCGGGTAGCCGCGCCAACGGGATCGCGACCGGCTCCTCACCCAGGGGTTCACGCAGGACGCCGAGCAGCGAGCGCAGATCCTCCATGGCCTTGCCCGCGCTCTCGCGGACCAGGCTCGCCGAGTCGTGCAGGCGCGCGTCGTCCCCGGCGTTCATCTCCAGGGCCCCCGCATGGAGGTTGAGCACCGACAACCGGTGTCCCATGACGTCGTGGACCTCGCGGGCGATGCGCTCGCGCTCCTGCCGCCGGGCCACCTCGTCGCCCAGGCGACTAACGGCGACCTGCTGTTGGCGCACCTGATGGATCCGGTTCCGCTCGCCGCGCTGCGAGCGAAGGAGCAGGCCGATCCCCCATGCGGCCGCCACCAGGATCACTCCCGCCACCCACACGTGCCACACAGGGATGGCCACCGGCTCGTTGGACTCCGACCCTGAGGCCAGGAACATCTTCGACAGCGAGGCGTTGCGGGGTTGGGCAAGCGCATCCAGTGTCAACACCACGAAGGTCGAGAGCCCCACCGCACCCAGCGTCCACCACACGGCCGGACCGCGTCGGCGTCCGATCAGTGCCGCCAGCAACACCAGGGCGGGAACCATGCCCACCGGCAGCACCAACGGGACGATGGCCGCCACGAGCGTGAACCAGAAGGGGGCGCGGTGGCGCCAGATCAACGCGACGGGAGCCGTCAAGGACACCAGCATCCCCAGCATGGCCGCGTTCGCGAGGCCCGCGGATTTCGGATCGCTTTGCAGCGCCCAGCCCGCCGGGGAGAACACGGTGCTCAGCATCATGCAGAAACTGGTGAGGAGGATGAGGGCGAGGGAGTGCCACCAGGGGGCATATTCACCCCCATCGAGCCGTTCATAGGCCACCTCAAACCTCGCCACAAGCAGCATCGTATGGCGCCAACAGCGTTCCCGGGATGATCTGTTCGGGTCGTCTGGCCTACCCATTCGGCGGGGGTGGCCCTACCCGATCGGGCGATGTGCTGCGGGTCGGCCCACCGTTGAGATGGGGGCAGGACATCAGCCGAAAGAGAGTCAGCCATGAGCGCATCCGACCCCATCCAGCCCTACCCGACCGAACCGGGCAGCACCCCACCCGTGCCTCCCGCACCGACGAAGCGACCTCGCAACACCATCGCCTTGGTCGCCCTCATCGTCGCGATCCTCGGATTCGCGTTCGCCGTCATCGAGGGCGCCTACCTGCTGGGGTGGGTGCTTCTGCCGATCGGGTTCGTCCTCGGCCTGGTCGGGCTGTTCGCCCGCGATCGCGGCAAGGGGCTCGCCGTGGCCGCCGTCATCGTCTCCGTCGTCGGCACGATCGCCGGGGTGGTGGCCTTCACTTCCAGCATGAGCCGAGTGGTGAACGAGAGCTTTCGCCCTGGCACCACCACGGTCGTGCCAAGCCCCGGGGCGACCACGACCGACGCGCCGGCAGGCTCCCCCGCGACCACCGCGAGCGGCAAGCGCACCATCGAGTTGAAGGTCACCTCGGAACGCCAAGCCTCGGTGTCCTACGCGGTGGGCTCGGGCAGCAGCAGTGAGGAGACGTCCGGTTCGTGGAGCAAGACGTTGCAGACCGATCGCGGGTTTGAGTTCGTCTCCCTGAGCGCCATGAACGCGGAATACAGCAAGAAGAACGCGATCACCTGCGAGATCCTGGTCGACGGCGTCTCCGTCTCGCAGCAGTCGGGCGGCGGAACGTCGGCCATGGCGTCCTGCAGCGCGACCGTCAGCTAACCGATCAGGGCGCCCGTCAGGACGCTGACCGTGGCGACGCCACCGCAGCAGGCCATCAGCCTGGTGTCGGTGGCAGTCCACGGGGCCGGGCACGCCCAGGTGCGCGGGACGCCGGTCCGCTGTGGCCGCGAGAACCCGCGCGCTTCGACGGCAATCGCCGTCTGGGCTGCGTCCCGCAGTGCCCCAACCAGCAGCGCAAGGGCCTGCTCAGCGAACCCGCCCACAGCCCGAATCGGGGAGCGACGGTCGTGTATGCCACGGACGCGGCGGATATCGCTGAGGTCGGCCCAGTCCTGGCCGAGGCGCTCGAAGCGCTGCACGGCGACCACCGCGGCCACGACCGGGCGTGGCGGCAGCCGCAGCCGCTGGGCGAGGTGGTCGCCTAGCTCAGCAGGACGCACAAACGCCGCGAAGACGACGCCGGGGACAACGAACAGCCCGACCCGCAGCCCCGCCGTCGCGGCGACCGCCCACGAGTGCGGGGTGGCGAGCAGCCAGTTCGACCAGGCGACGGACGCCACCGCGAGCCCCGCCGCGATCATCCGGCGCCACGGGAACCCGCCGCGTCCGCACCCCACGGGCAGCAGGAGTGCCAGCAGGGCCGCCCCCGCCATCAACCCTGACGCCCGCGGCGTCGCCAGGGCGCCCGCCATCAGCGCGAACGATCCGCCCAGCAGCGACAGCGGGCCGCATGAGGCCAGCAGCCCGCCCGTGGAGCGTCTGCGTGGTCGGCCGGAACTCTTCCTCATGCGTCCGCTCCCCTGGTGAGGACGATGCGGCGAGCAGCGAGGTCGGCCAGCAGGTCGTCGTGGGTGGCCGCGACGACCGCGACCCCCGCGCGTGCCGCCGCCTCGATCACTCCGGCGACCGCGGCCCACGCGTCCCGGTCCTGACCGACGGTTGGCTCGTCGAGCAGCAGCAGGTCGGGTCCGTGCACGACGGCGGTCGCCAACGCGAGGCGTCGCGCCTCCCCTCCGGACAGCCGGTAGGGCGAGCGGTCAGCCACCGCGCCCAGGCCCAGTTGCTCCATGAGGGCGTCACCTCGGCGTTCGGCATCGCGGCCCAGGGCGCGCGCGGTCGCCAGCAGGGACGCCCGGCAGGTGCCGCCGATCACGCTCGCCTGCGGGCGCTGCGGCACGTAGCCCACCCGTGTGGCGACCTGCCGCGACGTCCACCGGTGTGGGTGGGTGGACGCCTCCCGGGCCAGGGGCGGTAGCGCCTCGACGACGCCCCCCACAGGACGCCGTAGCCCCGCGAGTGCCGCCAGCAGCGTCGACTTGCCGACGCCGCTCGCGCCGAGGACCGCCTGCACCTGACCGGCCACGAGGTCGGCCTCGACCCGACAATGGACCACCGAGGCGACCGCACCGCGTCGGGGGCGATCTCGTGCGACGGCGACATCCTTGACACGCAGCAAGGCCGCCCCGCCCGCGAAGGGGCTCGACGTCTCTCGTTCTCGTGCCGAGGCACGGGAACCGCTCCACGCCGACGCGTCGACCAGAGCCCTGCTGTGCGGGGCGCACACGTCCGCCGCGACAGGCCACGGCGTCGGCTCGGGGACGCCCGGCAACCACACCCCCCACGACGTCAGGTCTCTCACCAGGTCAGCGGCGCTGTCCGGCCCCGGAGCGTGGGCGTCCAGGCCTCCACCGCGCACGGGAAGGTCGGCGACCATGCGGCCAGCGGCCACCACGACGAGGCGGTCCACCAGCGGGAGCCAACCGTCGAGGCGGTGCTCGGCGAGCACCAAAGTGAGTGCACGGTCGGCGACCGCGTCGGCGACGCTGTCGCGGACGCGAGCCGCGGCGTCCGGGTCGAGCATGGAGGTGGGCTCGTCGAGCAGCAGCAGCCCGTCGGCGGACGCCAAACTCCCGGCCAGGCCGACGCGCTGGGACTCCCCGCCGGACAGTGCGGCCACCCGATGCTCCTGCCCCACCGAGAGCCCGACGCGTCCCACCAGGGAGCGGACGCGCGGCCAGATCGCGGTGCGGGGAACGGCCCGGTTCTCCATGCCGAAGGCGATGTCACGGCCGACGGTCTCGGCGACCTGCCCCGCGCCGGGATCCTGAAGCAGGAGGGCGGCACCGCCGCCGAGCGGCGTCTCTCCGCCGACGCGCACCTCACCCGTGGCTTCGCCGCTCTCGGCGGCGTCCAGCACCCCAGCCAGGGCACGCAGCAGCGTCGACTTTCCGCCGCCGCTCGGCCCGGTGAGCAGCACCCGCTCCCCCGGCTCCAGGCGCAGGTCCACGTCAGCCAGCACCGGTGTCCGCGCACCCAGGGGCGTCCAGGTCAGCCCGCGCACCAGCACGGCTGCCGGGCGGCTCCCGGTCACCGGCGATCGCTGCGGGCCGCGTGCTCGGCGCCCGGACCGAACGCGTCCAGGGCGCCCGCACGGGCCAAGGCGCGGACCAGCGCGTGGCCTCCCAGGCCTGCAAGCAGCACGCCCGAGAGTACTGAGAAGCCCAGCACAGCAACCTTCCAGGGCCAGGCGTACTCGGCCGCGTAACTCCACCATTCGTAGGCGACGATTTCGAGTGACGCCGCGAGCCCGCCCGCGATCATGGCGACACCGGGCCCGAAGCGGCGCCACCGCAACAGGGCGAAGCCGAGTTCGGCACCCAGCCCTTGCAGCACCGCCGAGATCAGGACACCGGGACCCCACGGATTGCCGAGCAGGTACTCCAGGACGCCCGCGATCAGTTCCACGAACAGGGCGGCACCGGGACGCCGGACGATCAAGCCACCCGCCACCGCAGGCAGCAGCCATACGCCTAATGCCAGGGAGGAGGCGGGCGGAAACGCGAGGGTGAGCGCCGTCCAGGGGGCGTTGAGGAGGTAGTCCCAAGCGATGAAGACGACCCCCATCGCCACCCCGAAGACAGCGGCGACGACAAGGTCGACACCCCGCCAGGCCCCTGGCCCGCCAGGGGCCGGGTGGGCGAGAGTCCGTCGCGAGGCCATCTCAGCCCCTCCTGGTGGCCTGGTCGAAGAACTCTGCTTCGTGGCGGCAGGCGGTGAGGAAGGCCCGCGCGGCGTCCGCCCGCTCCAGCGCGGAGGCGCGCTCCAACGCGTCCTCGACGACACCGAGCGCGTCGGTGGTCGCTGCCAGCGCCTCGGGATCTTGATACGTCGCGATCCATGCCCCATACGGGTGGTCGTGGGGCACCGCCCCCGCATCGGCTCCCGTCTGGGCGTAGAGCCACATGCACGGCAGCGCGGCGGCCACGCCGACAACGTAGGGCGAGGCGAGGCCGTGGCCGATCAGGAACCACACGTAGCCGTCGGTGATCGGTCCGCTGCGAACATCGAGCGGTTCGCTGTGGGCGGCCAGCCAGGTGCGATGCAGTTCAGCCTCGCCGAGTTCGCAGTGGGCCGACGCCGACGCCCACAACGCCGCCTGGGCGGCCGACGGTGCGCGGACGGCCAGCGCGGCGAGGGCACGCGCGTACCCGGTGAGATAGGCGGCGTCTTGGGAGAGATAGAAGGCAAAGCTCTCCTGGTCGAGGGTTCCGCGCAGCAGCCCGGTCACGAACGAGGACGCGGCGATGCGCGCCCGCACCGGCGCGGCAGCCCGCCACAGGGCGCTCGTCCAGGGGCCCGCCGGAGGGCAGGCGGCCGCGTCGGGCGTGAGGCCTGGCGCGACGTCGTCGGGGTGGTGCCATTGTCGCGGGACCGCGTCGGCCTCGGTCCAGGGTCGCGGGTCGGCGGCACGCTGGAGGCGCCGGGCCCGGTGGGCGTGGTCGACGGGGCCGTGGCCGGACCCGACGCGCTGGTCGGCGCCGTTCGCGATCGCCTCGCTCAGCCAGCGGGTTGCCCAGCCGAGGGCTTCGGCGGGCGACTCCCCGGATCCCAGGCGGGTCGCGAGCGCGGACGCCAACGAGCAGCCGGTGCCGTGGGTGGCGGTGGTCTCGATGCGGGGCGCGTCGACGCGATGGGTCTCCCCGTGCGGCCCGACCCAGAGGTTGGCCGCGGAGGGCCCGTGGAGGTGCCCGGTCTTGACCACGACCGCCGTGCCGGTTTCCTGCGCCCAGCCACGCGCCTGCGCGATGGCTTCCGCCTGGGTGGTGGCGGGCCTTTGGTGGGTGAGGACAGCCAACTCGTCAGTGTTGGGGGTAATCACGGTGGCGCGACGGCAGAAGGCGCGCATGGCGGCCTCGGCGTCCGCGTCGAGGAGGCGGTCGCCTGAGGTGGCGACCATGACGGGATCCACGACGAGGACGGCGGGGGCATGCGCGTCCAGCCAGGCGCCCACGGCGGCGATGATGTCGGCGGTAGCGAGCATGCCGGTCTTGACGGCGTCCAGTTCGACGTCGTCGCTCACGGCCGCCAGTTGCTCGTTCAGGAACGCGATGGGCGGCAGGTGGACGCCCCGGACGCCGCGTGTGTTCTGCGCGACGAGCGACGTGACAACGGCCATGCCGTAGCCACCCGCAGCGGTAATGGATTTCAGGTCGGCGGCGGTGCCCGCTCCCCCGGTGGGGTCGGTTCCGGCGATGGACAGCACCCGCGGGAGACGAAGGTGAGGGCGCGCGCTGGCGGGCATGGATCGTCCCTCCGCTCGCGCCGAGGGGGGCCGGTTCTTCGCGGAGCGCCACGCGTCGAGATAGGCGGTGGACGCGGCCCCCGGGTCGGGGTGAGCGCAAATCCCGGACACGATCGCGACACCCGCCGCGCCGACCGCTCGCAGGCGCGGGGTGGCGGCCACGTCGATGCCGCCGATCGCGACACACGGCAACGGGGAGGCGGCGCACACGGCGGCCACTCCCCCCAGCCCCAGGCTGGCGCGAGCGTCCGGCTTGGTGGCGGTGTCCACGACCGGGCCGACCCCGAGGTAGTCCGCGTGCGGGGCGGCTGCGGCAGCCTCCGCGGGCTCGCCGACGCTGACTCCGAGGATCGCGCCGGGCCACAGCATCTCCCGGACGCGGCCCGCGGGCAGATCGGACTGGCCCACGTGCACGCCGTCGACCCGGGCACCGGCTGCGCGGGCGGCGAGGGCCACATCGATCCGGTCATTGACGATGAGTGCCGTGTCCTGGCCGCCAGGTGTCGCGGCGAGCGCGTCGGCGACCGCCAGCACTTCCTCGAGGAATCCACCACCGTGGGCGTCCTTGGCACGCACCTGGATCGCCCGCACTCCGGCGGCGACCGCGGCGCTGACCGTGTCGGGCACGCTGCGTCCCGACGCCGCGCACTGGTTGGCGTCGGTCACGAGGTAGACCGCCCACCGGTCGGCGTCGCGAGGCTGATCGGCGACGGGGTCTTGCTTCGCGCCGCTCATGCCGCGACGACGATCCGGGGCTCGTCGGCCAGGTCGGCGGGACGGAGCCCGGCCAGGTCGTCGAGGAAGCACGCCGCGAACGTGCCCGGGCCAGCAGCGCGCAGGGCGGCGCGCTCGGAGGCGACCGCGTAGGTCACCGACGAGGCCACAGCCGCGATGAGGGCTGACCCCGGGATTCCCGCCACCACGCGGACGGCCTCCCCGTCCGGGGTCGCCGCCGAGGCGGTAACCAAGCCAGGCCCGGGCGTCCCCGCGAACGCCGCCATCACCGCACCCAGCGCGCACCCGGCGCCGGTGACGCGGGTGAGGAGGTCACTTCCCCCGCTCACGCGGACGACGCTGCGGCCGTCGGTGAGGAGATCCACCGGACCCGAGACGGCGGCCACGCCGCCGATGCGTTGGGCCAGGGCGAGCGCTGCCTCGGTGGCCGCGTCGACGCTGGCTGCGGCGTCGACGCCACGTCCGCCTGCCCCTGCTCCGGTCACGGCGATGATCTCCGACGCGTTTCCGCGGACGATGTGGGGGCGCAGCCCGGCAAGTTCCACGGCCAGGGGGGTGCGAACGGGCAGCGATCCGACGGCGACCGGGTCGAGCACCCAGGGGGTCCCCGCGCTGTTCGCGGCGTGGACCGCCTCGCGCATCGCCGTCGGATAGTCCCCGCTCGGGGTCCCCAGGTTCACCAGGACGCCCGAGGCGACCCCCGCGAAGGGGCCCGCTTCTCCGACGACATCCACCATCGCCGGGGAGGCCCCGAGCGCGAGCAGCACGTTCGCGGTGAATCCGCTCGCAACATGGTTGGTGAGGCAGTGCACCAGCGGTGTCGATGCCCGCAGGCGTCCCAGGGCCGCGGCGCAGGCGTCCGCCAGGGCCGAAGCCGATAAGGGTGTGTAGCGTTCAGAACTCATGACCATCCCTTCGCTCGTGCTAACGAGAGCAGGTTCGCGGGTCTCATCTCAGCCGACTGTGTGTCGGCACCCCGTGTCAGGCAGCCACTCTAGGCCAGGGCGACGCTCGTGTCTCACCAACCCGGGAGATCGCCTCCTGCGCGCCGTGTCGCAGCAAAAGGGACGTGGACGCACGCGCCATCTGGGGCGGGAACAGGGCCGGGGATTCGGAGTTAATCACAGGCGTGTGATTCTGTGCACAAGGGTGGACAACCCTGTGGATAACTCACCGTTCCGATCGACCGCTACCCTGCTGGGGTGCCCGATCTCCGCGTCCCCCCTGGTCCCGGGATCCCGCACGGCCTCATCCTCCCCGAGCGCGAACTCAGCGAAAGGTTCGCCCGGGCGTCCGGCCCCGGCGGCCAAGGCGTCAACACGACCGACTCACGCGTCCAGCTGAGCTTCGACATCGGAGCCAGCACTGCCCTGACCCCGGAGCAGCGCGACCGATTGTTCGCCCGCCTGTCCAGCCGCCTTGCTGGCACCACGGTGACCATCGACGCCGCCGAGTACCGCTCCCAGCGGCGCAATCGCCTCGCGGCCCGGGAGCGACTCGCCGACCTTCTGCGCACCCATCTCGCCCCGCCTCCGCCCGCCCGCCGCCCGCGCAGGCGTTCCCGCGCCACCATCGAACGGCGGCTCGCCGACAAGAGGCGACGATCCGAAATCAAGGAGTCCCGCCGCAATCCGGGCCTCTGACCGCCCCTCAGCGGCGCCCCGACAGGGCACGCCCTTCACGGGGTTCTCCACCACGGAAATGGTAACGGTGTCATAACGGTGGGCCTGCCCACCCGCGTCACCCGATGCGTCCCGCTAGCGTCACCAGACATCAGCACCCCCACCGAATGACCTTGGGGAGTGCTGCCATCATGTCGTCACCGTTCACGGCCACCTTGGACGAGTCCGCAACGACATCCCCGGCGCCCGTACCCCCGCCTCGTCCGCGGTACCGCACCGAACTCCAAGGGCTCCGCGCCCTCGCGGTGGCCATGGTCGTGCTCTACCACGTGTTCTTGGATCGGGTCAGCGGGGGCGTCGACATCTTCTTGCTGATCTCGGCGTTCCTCCTCACCAGTTCGTTCATGGCGCGTATCCAGACGCGGCAGCCCCTGGCCGTGCCGCGCTATTGGATCAAGACCTTCACCCGACTGCTCCCCCCGGCCGTCGCGACGATCCTCGCTGTCCTCCTGCTGGTCTATCTGTTCTTCCCCGCCTACCGCTGGCGCGAAGTGCTCCAGCAAGCCATGGCGTCGGCCCTCTACTACGAGAACTGGCACCTCGCCGCCGGAGCGGTCGACTACTACGCGGTCGATCGCACCCAGGCCAGCCCCTTCCAGCACTTCTGGTCCCTCTCGATCCAGGGGCAAGTGTTCCTCGTGTGGCCGCTGCTTTTCCTCGCGGCCGCCTGGCGCATTCGCCACACCTATCCGCGGCGAGCCCCTCTCAGCGCGGCCCAGGTGCGGCGGAGCCTGACCTGGCTGTTTGGGCCCATCTTCGTGGTCAGCCTTGGGTGGTCGATCTATGAGACCGCCACCTCGCAAGCGTTCGCCTATTTCAATACCTTCGCCCGGCTGTGGGAGTTCGCGCTCGGATCGCTCCTCGCCATCTGGCTACCCGCTGCCGAGGACGCTTTCCGACGCAACACGGCCACCGCGTCGCCGTCGGGACGCGTCCTGCGCGTCATCGCCGGCTGGGTCGGCCTGCTCGGCATGGTGTCGTGTGGCCTCATGGTGACGGTGGCCGGGGCGTTCCCCGGTGCGATAGCGCTGTGGCCGTTGCTCTCGGCGTCCCTCATCATCATCGCTGGCAACACCGGTAGCCCCTGGGGCGTCGACCGCTGGCTCAGCCACCCCGTGCTCAACCGCCTCGGGGACACCTCGTACGCGCTGTACCTGGTCCACTGGCCGCTCCTGATCACGATGATGGTGCTCCAGAACTCCGAGCGCCCCGGGATCATCGAAGGCATCGTCATCGTGCTGCTCTCGGTGAGGATCGCTTTCCTGCTCACGAAGTATGTGGACGCCCCGATCCGGACCAACCGGGCACTACGTCGATTCCCGGCCCGTGGGGTGGTCGTGATCCTGCTGTGCCTCGCGCTGGCGCTCGTTCCGGTCATCGCGATTCGCGGCGCGCTGGACCGCCAAACGGCCCGAGCACTCGCGGCGGCCTCGGCGAACAACCCCGGGGCCGCTGTCTTGACGGGCGCCTCCACGGGGCCCGCCGATCCCACCGCCGCACCGATCCCCCTTCCCGAGGACATTCCCTGGGACTGGGCGGGCCTTGAAATGCGGTGCAAAGGACGCCTCAAGCCGACGTCGGCTGTTCTCGCTTCGGCCTGTTCCCAGTCGGCCTCCGGCGAGGCGGAGAAGGTGATCCTCATCGCCGGGGATTCCCGCACCCAGCAGTACATGGCTGCCTTGCGTCCCCTCGCCGAGCAGCGCGGCTTCACGCTCGTGTCCATCTTGAAGGGCGGGTGCCCCCTGGCGCTTGAGGGCGTGGACGAGATGTGCCACGAGTGGAATGTGCAACTCATCCGTCACGTGGAGACGTTACGACCCGCCGCCGTGTTCACCACCACGACTCGCATCCTGCACGGCATCGAAGAGGTACCGGTGCCCGGCGTCGACACCCTGGTCAACCGGCTCACGACGGCCGGGATCGGGGTGATCGGGTTGCGCGATCAGCCCCGCATGCCGTTCAACCCGATCGACTGCGTGTCGGAACGTTCCGAAGAGCAGTGCACCGTCACCACCCGGGGCATCTTCGCCGAGGAGGACCCCAATCGGGCCTTGGCGCGCAACGTCCGCGGGTCGGGCGTCTTTGTCCCGGTCGATCTTCTGCCGTGGATCTGCCCAGACGACCAGTGCCGCCCCGTCATCGGCAACGTGTTCGTCTACCTCGACGAAGACCATCTGACGCAGATGTACGCCACCACACTCGCCCCCGTGCTGGACGCTCAGCTCACGACGGCGGGCTGGCGGTGGTGACCAGTCGGCGTCACCCGCCTCACCGCAGCGTTTGCTGCCCGATGACTCCCAAGAGTTCCAACTTCTCGTAGCTTTCGGATCCGGGTGCCGCTGTGTAGACCAGCAGCGAGTGGGTGGACGCCGGGTCGACGAGCGTTTGGCATTCCACCTCGAGTTCCCCGAGTTCGGGGTGCGCGAAACGCTTGGCGCCGCGGGGCCGCAAACCCACCTCTTGACGCTCCCACAAGGTGGTGAACTCCGCGTTCGTTCCGAGGAGGCCGTCGACGAGTTCGGCGGCCCGGGAGGGGCGACCGCGCTGTGACAGCACCTCCCGCATCCCCGAGACCCACAGCCGCCCCAAAAAAGCATGCTCCTGCGCTGCGTAGATCGTGCGAGTGGACGGGTCGGCAAACCAGCGGTAGCCGATGGCCCGGGAGCGGCCCGTGAACCGGGTCAGGTCGCCGGTGAGCGCGACGGCAAGGGGCGTCTGGCGCAACGTTTCGCCCAACTCGGTGACGATCTCCGCGGGGGTGTCCTGGAGCCTGTCGAAGATCCTCAGAGCCCAGGGCTGATGTGGTCGCTGGAGGCGCCCCGAGTGGGGGGATGATGCCCGGCCAGCCGGAACAGATGGTCGCGTTCAGCCAGCGTGAGGTGCAGCCCTTGGGCGATGGCGGCGAGCATCTGCTCCGACGGCGTGGGGCCGGTGCCGCGTTCGAGGCGGGCGTAGTAGTCGGTGGACATGTGGCATAGCAGTGCCACTTCTTCTCGGCGTAGCCCTTCGGTACGGCGTCGACGCCCCCGCGGCAGCCCGACGTCCTCGGGTTGTCGGACGCTGCGGCGTCCGCGCAGGAAGTCGGCCAGCCCTGCTCGATCACTGTGCTGCATACGTGTCCCGGGACGGCCCGGGCCTCCTCTCCTGGATGTGTCTACCCGCCCAGCAGGCTCGCTACCAGGGATGGTCGATCCACCCCTGACGCGCAGACGCCGCTTCGTCAGCCACTGATCAGCGAGTCCTGGATAACTCCGCGGCGCCCCAGCAGGATCGAGAGCGTCACGTTGCTCGATCACGGAGAACCACCATGGCACGACGCCCCCTCGACATCACTCTTCCTTCCCTGACAGGCCGCCGCGCTGTCCTGACCGGCGGCAGCGACGGCATCGGGTTGCAGATCGCGACCCGGTTAGCGGCGGCAGGCGCCCACGTCGTCCTGCCGGTGCGCAACCCCGACAAGGGTGCGAAGGCCATCGCCACCATCAAGGAGACCGTTCCTGCAGCGGACGTCACGTTGGGACGCCTCGACTTGTCCTCGTTAGAGTCCGTCGCGGCGTTCACCCAGGCGCAGCGTGACGGGGGGCAGCCGATTCACCTGCTGATCAACAACGCGGGCGTCATGACGCCCCCGCAACGTCAAACCACCATCGACGGTTTCGAAGTGCAGTTCGGGACCAATCACCTGGGCCACGTCGCTTTGATCGCCGGTCTGATGCCGTTGCTGCGCCAGGGGCGTGCGCAGGTCACGTCACAGGTCAGCATTGCCGCCGCAAGCGGGCACATCGACTGGGACGACCTCAACGCGGAACACTCCTACGACGCGATGGCGTCCTACCGCCAGTCGAAGATCGCGTTGGGCTTGTTCGGGCTGGAACTGCAGCGACGCAGCGTCGCTCACGGGTGGGGGATCACCAGCAACCTGTCGCATCCGGGCGTGGCTCCCACCAACCTGCTCGCGGCACGCGCCGACCTCGGTCGCGCCGAGGAGACCCCCTCACGCCGGATGATCGCGTGGTTGTCCGCGCGCGGCATCCTCGTGGGTACCCCGCGCACGGCCGCGCTTCCCGCGCTGCTCGCTACCACGTCCCCCACCGCCCGACCAGACGCGTTGTATGGCCCGTCGGGCCCGGGTCATGCGGGCGGCGCACCTGCCGAGCAGGCGCTCTACCGTCCGTTGCGCAGCCCCGAGGACGCCGCCCGCATCTGGACGGTGTCACAGGAACTGGTCGAGTTGCAGATCGCGAACGACTAGGCGCGACGCGTGGCGTCTCGGGCGCGGACGCGACCAGTGCGGGATGCTGGAGGGGTGAGTATCGACCTGAATGCGGATCTGGGCGAGTCGTTCGGGGCGTGGAGCCTCGGCGATGACGAGGCCCTCCTCGACGTGGTCACCTCGGCGAACGTCGCGTGCGGTTTCCACGCCGGAGATCCGCTCACGATGCGCGCCACGGTCGCGGCGGCGTCGGCTCGCGGCGTCCGGATCGGCGCGCATCCGGCCTACCGGGATCTGGTCGGGTTCGGGCGCCGCTTCCTCGATGTCGCCCCGGCCGAGTTGACCGCGGACGTGCTGTATCAACTCGGTGCACTGGACGCGATGTGCAAGGCGGTCGGCACGCGGATCGCCTACGTGAAGCCGCACGGCGCGCTCTACACCACGATCGCGCACCATGAGGCGCAGGCGGCTGCGATCGTGGACGCGGTCCGCGCCTTCGATCCTGACCTGCCGATCCTGGGGTTGCCGGGATCCACGGTGCTGGCGGCGGCTGCGGCGTCGGGGTTGCGCGGTGTGGCGGAGGCGTTCGCCGATCGGGCTTACACGCCCGCCGGGGCGCTGCTCCCGCGTCGGGAACCGGGCGCGGTCATCCATGACCCGCAGGCCGTCGTCGCTCGGGCCGTCCGGCTGGCCACGGACGCAACGGTAATCGCGGTCGACGGCAGCGTCGTGGCGGTGGAGGCGGCCTCGTTGTGCGTCCACGGTGACACCCCCGGTGCGGCACGGTTGGCGTCCGCTGTTGCTGAGGGGCTGCGCGCGGCGGGGGTTCCCCTGGCCTCGTTCGTGTCGTGAGCGGGCGGCTGTTGGCCAGCGGTGACAGCGCCGTCCTGGCCGAGGTGGCCGATCTGCCGACCGCTCTGGCCCTCTACCGCTACGTCGAAGCGCACCGTCCGCCAGGCCTGGTCGATCTGGTGCTCGGCGCACGAACGCTGCTGGCGATCGGGCGTTCCCCGGCCGATCTGCCCGCCGTGCGGGCCGCGCTCGCCGCCGCCCTCGACGCACCCACAGACGCCGAGACCACGACGATGACGCAGGAGGTCACCCTCGACGTCGTCTACGACGGCGCCGATCTCGACGAGGTCGCGGCCCTGCTCGGCTGGACGCCCCAGCACGTCATCGATGCCCACTCCGGGACGCCGTGGCGGGTCGCATTCGGCGGGTTCGCGCCGGGGTTTGCCTACCTCACCGGCGGCGACCCTCGCCTCGACGTGCCGCGCCGCAGCGCTCCTCGCACCTCGGTGCCCGCCGGATCGGTCGGCATGGCTGGCACCTTCTCCGGGGTATACCCGCGTTCCTCGCCGGGCGGCTGGCAACTCCTGGGCACGACGACCACCCCGCTTTGGGACGCCTCCCGTCCTTCTCCGGCCCTGCTACGTCCCGGCATGACGGTGCGCTTCCGCCCCGTCACCGCACATCCCTCGTCCCCATCGCCGTCGCAGTCGCAGTCGCCGTCGCCCGACGCTCCTCACCGGCGCGCGCTGCAGGTCACCGCGGTCGGGATGGCCACCGTGCAGGACGCCGGACGCCGAGGCTTCGCCCACGTCGGCGTCCCCGCCTCCGGCGCTGCTGACCGGTCCGCGTGGGCGCTCGCCAATCGGCTCGTCGGCAACCACGCCGCAGCGGCCGCCATCGAGGTCACGCTCGGGGGCCTGGAGGTGGTCGTCACCGAGGCGATGCTGCTGGCTGCGACCGGCGCCCACGCCCCGGCCACCCTCAACGGCACCCCGGTGCCGCACGGCATCGCCTGGTTCGCCGCTGCTGGCGACGCGGTGCGGCTGGGGCGCCCCGCCGCGGGGCTGCGCACCTACCTGGCCGCGTCCGGGGGGCTCGCGCTCGAGCCGGTGCTGGGCAGCCGAAGCACCGACACGCTCTCCGGTCTGGGACCGGAACGTCTCCGCGAGGGGGACGTGGTGCCGGTCGGCCCGCAACCCCCGATCCCGCGCTGCCATCCTGCAGCACCCCCCGTTCGGCCCGCAGGCGAGGTGCTCGTCCTCGACGTCTCACCGGGCCCGCGGCGGGAGTGGCTCGCCGATCCGAGCGCGCTGAGGGGCCCCTGGACGATCAGCGGCGAGTCGGATCGCGTCGGCGTACGGCTCGTAGGGGCTCCGTTGCGCCGTCATCGAGACCACATCGGCGAGGAACTGCCGAGCGAAGGGGTGGTGCGTGGCGCGATCCAGGTTCCGGCCAGCGGGCTGCCGGTCGTCTTCGGGGCGGATCACCCCGTCACCGGCGGCTACCCGGTGGTCGGCGTCCTCACCTCGGCGTCCAGCGATCGGCTCGCGCAGGCCCGCCCCGGCCAGGTCGTCGCGTTGCGGTGGGCCTTCCCACGTGAGACGACCCGCCGCTGCAGGTCGTGACCGTCGCTTGCCCGGTGAGGTAGAACCGACCCATGCGAGCGCTCACCGAGTCCGAGGTGCGCGAGGGTTTCGTGAACGCCACCCCCGCCGAGATGGCCCGCCTGGAGTTGCCGTGGTGGTTCGGCGCGACCTTGTGGGACTCCCTGGACTATCTCGGATGGGTCGACCCGGCCCTTCCCGAGCGCGGATATCTGGTAGCCGACACCTCCTTCGGTGTCGTCGGGGCGATCCTGCGCCTGCCCAAGAATCGCCCCCAAGGGCGACGCGCCTTGTGCAACCTGTGTTACACACAGCACCGCAGCCAAGGCGCCCTGCTGATGGTCGCTCGACGGGCGGGCAAGGCGGGCTTGAACCACAACACGGTCGGGACCTACATCTGCACCGATCTGGCCTGCTCCTTGTACTTGCGTGGTCTTCGGCGGGCCGTGGGAGGCGGCATGATGCCCGAGACGATGGACTCGGACGCCCGCATCCGACGCCTGCAGGACAACGTCGAGGACTTTCTCGGCCGTGTTCTGGTCGACGGCTGACCCCGTAGTCTGGTCGACATGTCCGAGGTGCCCCGCAGACCGTTGTTCGTCGTGCAGACGCCCATGAAGTACGCCCTCGCGCTGGCCGCCTTGTTCATCCTCCCCCTCATCAATTCGTGGCTGGTCTACGGCGGGACCATCAGCAAGGAAGACCTCGCCTATTCGGCGATTGCCAGCCTGATCCTCGTGAATCCACTCGCCACGATCGTGGTGGGAGCTGTCTTCGCCTGGCGGCACGGGTTCAGCCTCACCGCCCCCTGGCTGTTCGGTATCGCGTTCCTGCCTGCAGCGCTGGTGGTCTACAACGAGACGGCACTGCCGTTCGCCTTGGTCTATGTCCTGGCTGGCTACGTTGGTGAGGGCGTGGGGCTGGGCCTCAAGCGCCTCCTCGCGGTGGTGCGTGAGCGCTCCGGGAACTCACGACCCTCGCGTTGACCCCGCGCGCCAAACAAATCCTTGTTATTTTCCGCCGTCTCGCACTAAAGGATGAGAGGCGTTAGCACTTTTCGCCGATGTATTTCCTCCTCAACATCCTTACTGTCGAGGTGACCGGCATTCTCCGGTCATCACGTCATGTATGGAGGGGGACCCATGAAGGCTGCCGTCGCAACCTTGACCGCACTCGTCGTCTTCGCTGGCGGCATCACCCTGGGGGGTGTCACGCCGGACACGCCGCGCTGGCTGTGCCAGTGGATCCCCTACCTGGAGGGTTGCCCGAAGCGCTGAACGTCTAGCCACCCCGAGAACGAGCCCCGATGCGCACCAGCGCGTCGGGGCTGGTTCTCGTTCAGATCGAAACACGTAGCGGATGCGCGAGCGCGATCACGCCGTGCGGCCATTCCACGCTGAAAAGTAAAGGGCGGGGCGCCCCTGACTCGCCTCAGGGGCGCCCCGCATGGGCGTCACCGTTACCGGTGATACCCAGGGCCCACGGGGGTCCCTTCCGCACGGGGGGAAATGGCGGTCAGTAAACATCCCAGCGCGAGCCCAAGAAGCGCTCCCACGACCCCGATGGTCCGGGCGGAACCGACGATTGTTCCGATCGCCAGCCCAACCAAGCCGCCGGCCACCACCGCGATGACGACGACAAGATCTGACTTGATCGACACGGAACTTCTTTCGGCTCGGGGGTGTGGGAGCAGTTACGACCCTAGTCACGCCGGAACTCCGGCACATCGAACAAAAGTCCGAACTTTGACCGGTACGAAAGTACGAGTGCCGTCGGGCACGGGGTGCCCGTGAGAGACTGCGGCCATGCACGCCGCCGACCTTCGCCGCTGGCGCCGCCAATTCCCCGCCTGGCTGGCCCGGCTGGGGACCAGCGGCTTCCCCGAGGCGGCGATGGCGACCGTGCTGTTCCTCTACGTCGAGGTGTTCTCCACCCCGAGCGGTGACCGGACCTCCGTGTTCGCCGTCAACGCACTGCTGTGCGGATCCGCCGCCGTGTCGGGTCGTTGGCCACGCCTGGGCGTGGCTGGCGTCATCACGGGCCTGACGATCATGATCGCGATCCCGGCCGACCAACTCCGCATGAGCACACTGGCCTTGTTCATCCCCATCGTCTCCACCGGCATGCGGGGCCGCACGTGGCTGGCTGACGTGTTCTCCATCGTCAGCTACCTCCTGGCCTGCATCCTCACCGTCCCCCTCAGCGATGGGATGTCGGAGAAGGTCGAGTCGGTCATCGTGTGGGGGTTGGCGATCGGGCTGGCGCGCATCATCGGGCACACCATCGACCGGCTGCGACGCGAGACGAAGGCGCACGCGGCCCTGCGCTTCGCGTCCCTGCGCCGCCAGCGTCGCGACATCGCTCACGACCTGCACGACACTGTGGCCTACGCCACCACCACGATGATCATGCGCGCCGAGCAGATGAAGTTGCGCACCGACGACCCGGCCACCCAGGCCGATCTGGACTTCATCATCTCGACGGGACGCCGCTCCGTCCGGGATCTGCGCTCCATGATGGAGGCGCTTCGGCGCAACGACCCCGATCAAGCCTCGGGCACCGTCACCATGTGGCGCCTCGTGACCATCGCCGACGTCCTCGATGAGCGCGTCAAAGAACTCAACGCCCACGGCCTGGCCCTCCAAGTCAGCGCACCGAAAGACATCGATCACCTGCTCCCCGAGTCGATCCGCGAGACTCTCGGGAAGGTGATCGTCGAGGCCACCTCGAACATGGTCAAGCACGCCGCGCCGGGCCCGTGCCGCGTCATCATCGAGGTCGACGAGAACGCGGCCGAAGCCGTCTTCACCAACCTCACAGAACCCGGCTCATTCGCCTCTGACGAGGGGCTCGGCCTCCTCGGTGCGGCTGAGCGCGTTGAGGCGCTCGGCGGAGAATTCGAAGCGACCGCGGCCTCAGGGACGTGGATCGTCCGCGCTCAGCTGCCACTCGGGGGATAATGACGTCATGAAGTCGCCCGTCACCGTCGCGATCGTGGACGATGACGCCTTCGTTCGATCAGCGCTCGTGTCGTATATGTCCGCGACTCCCGGCTTCCACCTCGTCCACCAGTGCACCAACGGCGCAGAGGCGGTCGACGTGATCGTCGCCGACCCGGTCGATGTCGTCATCACCGATGTCAGGATGCCCAAGCTGGACGGCATCGGCGCCACGGCTGCACTGCGCGCCGCGCTGCCGGACATCAAGATCTTGGTCATCACCTCTTTCGACGACGATGACGCCGTCCGGGAGGCCCTTCAGGCGGGCGCCAACGGCTTCCTGTTGAAGGACGTCTCCCCGCGAGGGCTCGTCGACGCCATCCGTGCGGTCATGGAGGGCAACTCGGTCGCGTCCCCGGGGCCGATCACGAGCCTGCTGCTCAACCAGCGGCCCGCGAAACAGGACCCTCCCGTCGATCTCAGCCTGAGCCCACGCGAACTGCACGTCCTGCAACTCCTGTGCGCCGCCTACAGCAACACGGAAATCGCACGCGAACTGCACGTGACGGAATCCACGGTGAAGACTCACGTCTCCGCCATCATGGCCAAACTGCAGGTTTCGTCTCGCCTCAAGGCCGTCGTCCGCGCCTACGAATTGGGCCTCGTCCACCCGGGCTGATCCGGGGTCGCCTAGTGAGCACAGGGGTGAGGGACGAGGCGAATCTTGGCACAATGCCAGCGTGGCCGATGACCCACCGACGTTCTCCGAAGTCCTCAGTGCCGCGATTCAGCATCGTGGGCTGTCACTGGAGCGTCTTCGCAGCCGGCTCGACGCTGCGGGCGTCCCGGTCAGCATCGCCACGCTCAGCTATTGGCAATCCGGCCGCTCCTTGCCGACTCGCTCTCGCAGTTACCTCACGCTGGTGGAGTTGGAGCGCATCCTCGGCGTCGAGCCGGGCGAACTGACCCAACTCACCCACACGGCGGACGGCCGGACGCGGCGCGAGCAGTTCGAATGGCAGACCGTGATCCCTGTACGGGACCTGGCCACCCAGATCATTGACGACCTCGGCATCGAAATGCAGGGCAGGCTCACCCGCGTTTCCATGATGGATCGGGTCCACGTGCGCGCCGACAAGTCGGAGGCCATGCAGCACAGCGAAGTGGTGTGGCGCGTCGAACGTCAGGGCCGTCCGCGATGGGCGGTCGTGCTGGAGCAGGACGCCGACACCGAGGCCACACCGCGCATCGAGGCGGTGTTCGGCTGCAGCGTCGGTGAGGTCGTCAAGGTTCCCGCTCGCCGCCTCCTGGTCGCCGAGATGGTGGCCCAGCGACGCCTCCTGCGCGGGGAGCATTTCCTTGCCGAATACCGCATCTCTTACGGACACACCGTCACCCCCTCCTTCCGCACGCAGCGCGCTGTCGCCGACACCGTCCGCACCTTGGGGCTGAGCGTGTCGTTCGACCCTGGGACGCTGCCCACGCGCGTCACGTCCGGATTCCAGTCGGTGATGGGGCAGCCTCCACAAGCCCCTCTTCCCGTCCCGCTGACCGGCACACAAACGCAGGCGGTGTGGGTGGACGCGCGCCCCGGGGTCTATTCGCTCATGTGGGAGTGGGATTGAGTTCCTGGGCTGCCCGGATCGACGCCCTCTACGCGGGGGACCCTGCACAGTTCGTTGCCGCACGGGACGCTCCGGCCAAGCAGGCTCGCGAGGGCGGAGAGAAAGCGGCGGCGTCCGCGATCAAGGAACTGCGCAGACCCAGTCTGGGCGCCTGGTACGCCAACGTCGCTGCACGGGCTGGGCTGGTGTCGCTGCGGGAGTGGCTGGACTTGGGGGCGACGCTCCGCGCAGCGCAAGCGCGCCTGGATCTGCGCACGGTTGCCGACTTGGGCGCACGACGCGCCCGCGTCGAGGGCCGGGTGATCGCGGCTCTCAGCGCGCACCGGGCCGCGCTCGAGGAGCGAACCCACGCGTAAGCGGACCTCCGCGCCACCGAACGGACGCTCGGGGAGGCGCCCTAGGCTGGCGTCATGCCTTTGCTCCTGCTCGACCTGGACAACACGCTGGTGGATCGCGCCGCGGCTGTGCGCGCATGGGCGGCCGATTATCTCGCCGAGCGGCGCGCCGACCCCAGCCTGCTAGAGGCCGTGGTGGCCGCCGACGGCGATGGGCTGCGTCCCAAACCCGACGTCGCCGCCGACCTCACTGCGCTCTTACATCTGTCGGCGGCAGAGTCCGCTGAGATCATCGTGACGTTGCGCGCCGGAGTGATCCAGCACTTGCGGCTGGTCGCCGACGCCGAGGCCGCGCTGGCGCTGGCCCGCGACCATGGGTGGACGCCGTTCATCGTGACCAACAGCCAAGAGCGTCAGCAGGAGCGCAAGATCGCCTCCTTGGGGCTGCACACCCAGGTGGCTGGCTGGGTGATTTCCGAGGCGGTCGGCATAGCCAAGCCCGACCCGCGCATCTTCGCCCTGGCCGCCGAGGCTAGCGGTCAGTCCCTGGCGGACGCCTGGATGGTGGGCGACTCCGCGGAAGCGGACATCGTCGGGGCGCACGCCGCCGGGCTGCGTTCGGCTTACCTCCTGCGGGGGGGGGCACGTGGCCGCAGACTCTTCCCGCTCCGACGGTGCTGGCCACCTCGCTCACCGAGGCGGTGGAGGCGGCCCTGGCCTGGCGGTGAGCGCGCCGCGTCCTGTATGACCTGGGTTTCTCTTTTCCCATACCCAGGGGGGTTGACAGGTGTATCGTCCGATGCGGGGGACTCCCCCAGACGCCTCCCGCCAATTCCGACCCGAGGACATCATGCAGACACCCATGCCGGATGCATCCGGCCCCTCCGACGGCATCGTCGCCGTCGATCCTCTCGCCGACGAACGTCCGGCTGTCGAGGTCCATGTCGACGATGACAAGCAGCACGCCCGCTGGACCCCCACCAAGATCGCCCTCTGGGTGGCCATCGCCCTCGTCGGCGCGGTCGCCTGGTACATGATCGCGTTCAGCCGCGGCGAGTCAGTCAACGCTGTCTGGTTCGTCTTTGCCGCTGTGGCGTCGTACTTGATCGCCTACCGGTTCTACGCCAAGTACATCGAGAACAAGCTCATTCACCCGAGCAACAAGCGCGCCACCCCGGCCGAATACAGCTACGACGGCAAGGACTACGTCCCGACCGATCGCCGCATCCTGTACGGCCACCACTTCGCCGCCATCGCTGGCGCGGGCCCGCTCGTCGGCCCGGTGCTGGCCGCTCAGATGGGCTACCTGCCCGGCACGATCTGGATCATCGTCGGCGTCATCCTCGCGGGTGCCGTCCAGGACTACCTCGTGCTGTTCGTCTCGATGCGCCGCAAGGGCCGCTCGCTCGGCCAGATGGCGCGCGACGAACTGGGCCTGTTCGGCGGCATCGCCGCGTTCATCGCCACCTTGTCGATCATGCTGATCATCGTCGCCATTCTCGCCATGGTCGTCGTCAATGCCCTCGGCGAGAGCACGTGGGGCGTCTACTCGGTGGGCCTGACCATCCCGATCGCTTTGTTCATGGGCGTCTACCTGCGCTACCTGCGTCCGGGCAAGGTCATGGAGGTGTCGGTCATCGGCTGCGCCCTGCTGCTGTTCGCGATCATCTCGGGACGCTGGGTGTCCCAGTCCGATATCGGCCAGGCGATCTTCCACCTCGACCGTCCGACGATCGCGTGGATCATCATCGCCTACGGCTTCATCGCCGCCGTGCTTCCCGTGTGGATGCTGCTCGCCCCGCGCGACTACCTGTCGACCTTCATGAAGATCGGCGTCATCGCGATGCTCGCCATCGCCATCATCGTGGTGCGTCCCGAGATCCACGTCCCCGCGATCACGCGGTTCGCCGAGACGGGTGACGGGCCTGTGTTCAGCGGCAAGCTCTTCCCGTTCCTGTTCGTGACCATCGCCTGCGGCGCCCTGTCGGGCTTCCACGCGATGATCTCCTCGGGAACCACGCCGAAGCTGGTCGAGAAGGAGTCCCAGACCCGCCTGATCGGCTACGGCGGCATGCTGATGGAGTCCTTCGTGGCGATCATGGCCTTCGTCGCGGCGCTGTCGATCGACCAGGGCATCTACTTCGCGATGAACTCGTCCGCGGCTGCCACCGGTGGCACCGTCGAGGGCGCTGCCGCCTTCGTCAACGCGCTCGGCCTGCACACTGCGGACGGCTCAGTCGTCAGCACGACCCCGGAGATCCTGGCCGCGACCGCGCAGTCGGTCGGGGAGGCGTCCGTCGTGTCCCGCACCGGCGGTGCCCCCACCTTGGCCGTCGGCCTGTCGCAGATCATGCATTCGCTCATCCCGGGCGAGGGCATGGCGAGCTTCTGGTACCACTTCGCGATCATGTTCGAGGCCCTGTTCATCCTGACCTCGGTGGACGCCGGTACTCGCGTGGCCCGCTTCATGGCCTCGGACGCGCTGGGCAACGTGTACCCGCGCTTCCGCGACCTGAACTGGCGCGTCGGCGCCTGGATCACCACCGGTTTGATGGTGGCGGGCTGGGGTTCGATCCTCGTCATGGGCGTCAACGACCCCCTGGGCGGCATCAACACCCTGTTCCCGCTGTTCGGTATCGCCAACCAGTTGCTGGCCGCGGTCGCCTTGTCCATCTGCTTGCTGGTGTTCGCCCGTAAGGGTTACACCTGGCAGTTGCTGATCATCGCCGTGCCGATGGTGTTCACCGCGATCATCACCGTGTACGGGTCGCTGTTGAAGATCTTCGATCCGCACCCGTCCATCGGCTACTGGGCCAACCACTTCCTGTACCGGGACGCGCTGGCTCGCGGGGAGACCCATCTGGGCGCTGCGAAGACGGTCAAGGCCATGGAGACGGTCGTCGGCAACACTGCGGTGCAGGGCTCGCTCTCGATCCTGTTCGTGGTGTGTGGCGTCATCGTCATGATCGTGTCGGTCATCAAGACGATCCAGGCCCTGCGTGGCAAGGGCATCATCGACACCGAAGAGCCGGCGCACCCGTCGCGCATCTTCGCCCCGTCCGGCATCATCGCCAACCCGGCGGAGAAGAAGCTGGAGAAGGAATGGGCCGCGTTCTACGAGAAGTACCCTGAGGAGAACCTCGAAGGAACGAGCCACTAGGTGACGCACGAATCCGCCGCACACGCGGCAGCCGACCGGTCGACGGGATCCCCCGTCGACCGGTTGGTCGCGTTCGCCAAAGAATGCCGCCGGTTCGCCCGCGGCGTCCTCGGTTCGGACGCCTACGACAAGTACCTGCACCACCATCGCGTCACCGGCTGCGACCACGAACCGCTGTCCGAACGCGACTTCTGGCGCGCGAAATACCGCGACCAAGACCACAACCCCGGATCCCGCTGCTGCTGATCACCCGAGACGCGTCGAGGCGTCAAGGGTGTGGTGACCAAGCAGGCCTGACTGCTGCGGCGACCATTGTGTGGCGACCCTCTCCGCAGCAGAGCCGAGGCCGCCCACCGACATTTTTTGGGCAGAGTGGGATCGATTGAACTCATCACGCTCAACCCCTTATCCTCAACGCTCGTTGCGGGCATCGACACGGTGCGCCTGTGGATAGATTCCACAAACCCCTGGGGCTATGTCAGGCTGACAGCACCCCCAGGAGGTGACCATGACGTCTCACCCACGATTCTCGCTCTTGTGTGGCGCATTAGCGGCGTCTAGCGTGCTGGCAGCCTGCGCTGGTCCCAGCACACCCAGCCCCACTCCGTCGCCGACGTACCAATGCGTCCCCGACGCTGGTGGAGACCCCGTCCCCTGCGGCCCGATCGAGTACGAGCAAGCCCAAGCCCGCGACGCCCTCTACGCCGAGGCCGAGGCCGTCTACCGCCGCTTCTGGGCAGAATCGGATCGACTCTACGCTTCCGAATCACCTGAAGTGACCCCCGAAATCGAGGCTACGACCGCCGGGAATTTCCTCAAGTACGTCGAGGAAGAATTCGCTGCACCGTCATACGCCCGGCGACTCTCGGGTAACACAAGGCTTGTCCGCCTTGAGCGCTACGTGGGTGTCTCCCGCTCCGGATCAATTGTCTCCCTCAATGCCTGCTGGGACTCTTCAGGAGCGACTTTTTCGCCTCGCAATGGAGGCCCCGCAACTGCCGGTGTGGCAGTTGACGAGAACGTCTTCTTCTCCCGATTCGACGGTGTGCTGAAGTTGGTGGACGCCGAGTCTGAGGCGGTGAACCAGTGCTGATACGAGGGAATACACGGATGACCAGTTGTATCGCGCGGGCCATCTCATGCGGATCCCTGAGTGCTGGGAGGAGTCTTGCATCGTCAGCAACTGCGTTGCTCAACACACGCCGACCACGGTCCCGACCGGCGTCTCCGCATCTTCGCGAAGCGAGGTGGAGACTCTCGTTTGCGCCCTCGTCTCCCGGCTCGTTATCCCCGATCCCACGCCGCAAATCGGGCCCGATCCCAGCGACAACGAGTGGAACATGGCAGTGGTCGGCTACCCGTTGTGGCTCTGGACCGACACCCCGTGTGCTGCGTGCCGGAGGCCGTGGGTAAGTCGTCGCCCGGCTGGATCCCGAGAGCGGGTGCGGGCACCTTGAGATATGTCGTCTAGGCATCGCGCCGGAGGCTCTGTCGGCTCACCGCGATGCTGGCGATGAAGAGGCATCCGGCGGTGACGATGACTGCCGAAAGCAGCGGGGGCGCGAGCTTGGCTGGATCGAGCGTAGCTGCACCAAGTAGCGCGGTCGGAGCCCAGGCAGAAACCGCTTTGAAGCTGTTGAGAAGCGGGAGTACGAGCATCAGCACGGTGGCAGCGGCAATCGCTACAGCGGTGCGGCGGGTGAACGCCATGATGAGGTACCCGACGCTCATGGTCATGACGAGGTAGAAGGCGGAAGCCACCCCGACCGATGCGAGCGTTCCGACGTCGATCGATCCAATGGTCGTCGTGGTGAGTATCGCGGCTACGCCAAGGGCCACGAGATAGCTGGCAACGACGAAGATCCACCCGATGACCAGCCGGGGCAGCGTGAGCCGCGCGAGATGGCGCACGCGGGTGCGGTAGAAGATCGAGGAACCGGGACGAGCATCCCACCCCAAAGAGGTGATTGCGACTGCGACTGCAAGGATGAGTCCCAGTTGCATGGCGCTCTGGTTGAACAGGGCGATTCCGTCGTCGGGGGTCGCGCTCGCCGCTTGAATGGTGAGCTGTTCGGTGCCTGCGGCAGCGCCGAGTATCTCGGGCATGTAAAGCGCGACGACCGGGCCGGAGAGTCCGAAGAACACGAAGACGGCGACCAACCCAATGAGCAGGCCAGATCGCATGAGGCGGAGCGTCTCGACGCGAGCGGAACTGAGGATGAGGTTCATGAGTGCTCTCGGTTTTGGATGATGCGGGCGAAGGAAGCGTCAAGATCACGGTCGCGCAGGGTGACTTCGATGATGGGCACCTGGAATGCTTCAAGCGCGGCGATGAGTCCAGTCTCGGCGCGCTCAAAACTACGGAATCGAACGCTACACAACGTGTCGGTTTCAAATGTGAAGCTGGCTTCGGGCACGACCGTATTGAGGTCAGTGATGTCGCGCCGGGAGGGCGTGCCGAGACGCACCATCCAGTTAGGTTCGAGACCGTCTGTGAGGATCGAGGCCGTGGTGCCCTGGGTGACGATGCCGCCATGGTCGAGCACGACGATGCGATCCGCGAGCTGTTCGATCTCGCTGAGGAGATGGCTGGAGAGCACGATGCAGCGGTGTCGTTTCTGCTCGGTGATGATCTCTCGCACGTCAGCGCGGCCGATGGGATCGAGTGCGCTGTTCGGCTCGTCGAGAATGAGAATGTCGGGATCGGTGACCAACGCCGCAGCAACGCCGAGACGTTGCAACATGCCCCGCGAGAAGTCCGCGACGCGGCGATCAAGGACGGCTCCCAGGCCGCAGGTGCGGAGAGTTGATTGTACGGACTGCTCTGCTCTTACGTCGTTTTGCTTTTTGTTCACTGGTCTATTCGTGCGGGACACGGCGAGTGACGTTTCCACGACTTCGCGGGCCGTGAGCCAGGATTCAAACTGCGGCACATCGGGGCAGTACGCCATTGTCATATCCGCCGAAGCAAAGCTGACCGCACCCGACTGGGCCGAGGTCAGCCCTGCGATGATGCTAAAGAGCACGGTCTTTCCCGCGCCGTTGGGCCCGATGACGGCGGTTACGGCGCGATCCTCTGCGGTGAAACTGATGTCACGAATACCGCCACCTCCCGGATAGACGCGAGTGAGACCCTGGACGGTCACTGCAACGCTCATCGCAGATCCTCATCCCGAATCTTCTGCCCCTGGCTACGGCCGACGATCAGGTAGACAATCGCTCCCAGCGGGATGAAGATCAACACGAACAGCACCCACGCCCACTTGGGGAGGAGCTGCACGGGCTTACGGATGATGTCGATCAGGGACCAAGCGAGCAAGATTGTAGTAAGGGCGATCACTGGGATAAGCGGGACGAGCATCGCCACATCGATGTCGGGGAGATTCATGGATTGCCGTTCGTTCGATTGGGTTCGATTGTCAGGTACCGAGCACGCGGGTGCTTCGGAATCCCCGTGCAGTCAGTCGGATGAGGGCAAGGCTCGCTAACAGGCTCACGATTAGGACTGCGACAATTGCGGGCAGCACCCAACCGGGCAGGAATAGCACCGATGGGATGACGACGAGTGCGGGCAGCAGTGCGACGAGGCGGATGGGTCCACCGTTCATACCGGCCCTGCTGTCGAGGCTGTGCGGGTGCAGCAGGGCGCCGAACAGCGTAGCCGTAGCTGACCAGACGCCCATCGACAAGGGAAGAGCGACCAGGGCAACTCCGTACCCGAGCGACAGAGATATCGATACCCCGGCAAGGAAGGAAGCCACGACTGCGACGATCCCGAACGCACACACCGCGACTATCCAGGCCACAGCTGTCAGAGCCAGGGCAGCGCCCAGATACGAATCGAACAGGCGTTGGCGAGGGATCGGACTCGCCAGCAATACTTCGATTCCACCACCGCTGATGTCGTCAGCTACCACACCAGGAAGAGTGAGCGTTGCGACGATTGCGACGAGGGCGCCAAGGAAAGCCGGGGTCATCGTCAGTAGATAGGAGGTCATCGGGAGAAAACCGCCCGCCGAGTCACGCGCAACCACAAGTCCACCCGGATCGGCAGGAATCATTTCCTGGAGGTTCGACAGCGTGTTCACGCTTCCAGAACCGAGAAAAACGAGTACGCCGAGGCCACCACCGACCAGCGCTGCCAGCCAGACCGCAGTGGTACCCTGCTGCAACCAGGTTCGTCGCGCGAACGCGACGATGCGGCGTCGAGGCATGGACGTGGTGTTTGTCATGGCGTGTCCTCCAAGACAGCGAGAATCTCAGCCTCACTCACCGGCCGGTGAGCATCAGCACCAAGATCGATGAGCTGCCGTCCGCTGACGACCAGGTAGTGCTGGGCCAGGTGAAGCGCCTCGGGCACGCTGTGGGTCGAGTAGAGCACCGTGCGCGTCTCGCCCCATTCACTCAAGAGGTCGCGGGTCTGCGCGGCATACACCGGGTCGAGTCCGCTCAGAGGTTCATCGAGCACAATGAACGTCGGGTCAGTCATAGCGAGGCGGGCCAGGTCGACCCGCTGCCGTTGCCCTCGGCTCAGCGACGACACCTTCTTGCTCAGCAGAGCATCCAGGTCAAATTGGCTGATGAGTTCCTCGGTCGGCACCGAAGCGGCATCTGGGTAGGTGCTTGTTATGTCCGCCCAGAATCGGAGGTTCTGCTCCACAGTTAGCGCGCTCGCGAGCGCAGACGCATGACCGAGATAACCGACCTTCGACCGCACCGAAGCACCATCGGCCACAACAGCGCCAAGCACCTCACATGTGCCATCCAGAGGCGGGATGATCCCACACAGCGTTCGCATCAGCGTCGTCTTTCCTGACCCATTGCGACCCATCAGGGCCGTCACACCCGGCTTCAGCGTCAGGTTGAGCGGGCCGAGCACCTCGGTTGTGCCGTAGCCCGCAACAAGCCCGGTGGCGGTCGCGGTGTTGGTCTTGCTCATTCCGCAGCTCCAGGCTCTTGATGACCGTCCTGCGAACCGTTGGCTTCCTCTCGCGGAATGATCACCGTGGTCAGAGTGCGACGACGACGTCCCGGAGTTGGGCCATTGCCCAGCAGGCGCTCTAGAGCCGCCATGATGGTGCTGCCGAAGGCGTCGATCTCGTCGTCATCCGCCCAAAACGATGCCTGAGCGAAGCTCACTCGGTCGGCATGCAGTTTCGGATCGCCGACTTCGAGGTAGTCACCGAAGTCGCGGATCAGCCCGGACGCGAACACGGTGAATGCGGTCAGCAGTTCCTCTTTGCTCAGCGCGTCCAGTTCCTCGGCGGAAGGGTTCACGAACGCTTCGGCCAAGCGGTAGGTCTTCTCGCTCGCCCCTCGAACCTGCCTTGCGCTGGCGACCTCAACGAGGTCGTGCGAGACAAGGTGTGAGACATGCCTGTAGAGCGTCGCAATCGGCACATCAGGCAGTCGTTCGTGAAGCTGGTGTGTCGTCAGCGCATCGTCACCGAGCAACGTCTGCACGATGCGAAGCCTCACGGGATGCATCAGCGATGAGGAGGAAGCCATGCTGCAACTATATCAGTATTGATAATAATAACAATGCGCTCCCGCTCTCCGGCTCATCCCACCACATGAACGTCGCGTTACGGATGAGCACCGAGCGCCCGACCGGTTACCGCCACTAGTCACTGGAGCGTTGCTTGGGAGGCCTTGGGCTACTCCGGCACCATCCCGCTCACAGTCACGGGGAGCCGCGAGATCCCTGTTGGCGAACTCCACGCCGTCGTGGTCCGCTAAGGCTCAGCGTGATACCAACATCACGCCATGATCAGCGACCCCGGTCGGTGCGCAGCGGCAGACGGTCGCCTCGTAGCGAGGCGACCATGTCGAGGACGCGGCGGGTGGCGCGCACGTCGTGGGTGCGGAAGATCGTCGCTCCTTGCCATGCGGCGATTGCCGTCGCCGCCAGACTGCCTTCGAGGCGGTCGTCAGCGGGTAGGTCGAGTGTTTCGCCGACGAAGTCCTTGCGACTGATCGCCTGGAGGACGGGGAAACCCAGGGCGACGAATCGCTCGGTGTGCGCCACCAGGGCCAGCGAGTTGAGCGTGGTCTTGCCGAAGTCGAGGGTCGGGTCGATGAGGATGCGCTCCGCCGGTATTCCCGCGTCGACGGCGCGGCGTGCCCTCGCGTCCAGGACGCTGACGACCTCGTCGACGACCGCATCGCCGGGCCCATAATCCACGCCGACCGGGTCGGTGCGCGGGGGCAGTCCCCCCGTGTGCGACACGACGTAACCCGCCCCCTGGGCGGCCGCGACCTCGACGAGCGTCGGGTCGGCGCCCTGCCATGTGTCGTTCACCACGTCGATCAGGCCCGCGCAGGCGTCCGCGACCTCGGAGCGCCACGTGTCCAGCGACAGCAGCACGTCAGGCAACGCCGCCTTGAGCGCGCTGAGCGCGGGCTTGACGCGCGCGATCTCCGCGGCCGCGTCCACCCATTCGCCCTCTTGCCCGGCGCGCACCCCGCCCACATCGACGATGCTGACCCCTTCGGCCACCATCGCGGACGCCGACGCGACGACAGCCGCCGCGTCCTCGTAGCGTGCGGGCGCATAGAACGAGTCGGACGTCCGATTGATGATGCCCATGACCGCCGGGTGGGCGGCGTCAAACGTCTGGCCCCGCAGGATCAGGGGCGCGGGTGCGATGCGCGTCACGTGAGCGAGTCTCTCACCCCACCGAAATCCATGTCCTGCACACGTTCGCCCTTCCGGCGTTTCGCCGAGGCATCCGCTCAGAACAAAGTCGTGGGAACGTGGAACGCCTCAACGACGCGGTGAAGTTCCTCGTCGGAGAGGCCCTGCGCGCGACCGCCGGTGGCCAGATTCTTGTACTCGTACAGGGCGCCCGTCTCGGCGTACTCGATCTTGTCGCAAGCACCCAGCGGGGACACGTCGGAACGCGCCATGACGCCGTGCTTGGCCCACAAGACGACCTGATGGTCGCGCAGGCCAGCCACATTGCTGGCCATCAGCTCATCGGAGCCTGGCACCATGAACGGCAGGAACTTCACGCCCTCGGGAAGTTGGACGATCGTCTCAGGCTCCCAGCGCAAGATCGCGCGATTGAGCTCGGCGGTGCCCTGAAACTCGGGCAGGTGCGACAGCAGCGTCAGATGCGGCGGCTGGGCGTGGATCACCGCCTGGAACGCGACCCCACGGCGAGCGACCTGATCGTCATGGACGCCCAAGTGTGAGTTGAACTCGCTGGTGGGACGAACGAAGTTCCCCCCGGCCCGGTAGTGGAGCGTCCCCGCCCGGCCACCCTCGTGGACGACGACCGCACCGACGTTGTGCGCGGGCTGATCGCCGACCTCACGCAACCGGCACCCCGAGCCGGTGACGAGCACCGTGTACCCCGCCAGGTGCGGGACGGCGAGCGGCAGCTCAAGTGGACGCTCGGCGTCGAAGAACTCACCCAATTCCAGAGGTTCGCGCGCGATGACAGAGAGATTTCCCGCCCCCGCCTCGATCGCGTCAATGCTGTTGAGGCGGCGTCCAGCGGCCCCCATGCTGGCCAGGATGTCGGTGAGCGTCTCGGGATACGACGTTGTTCCCATCGCCCCTCCTTCCAGAGTTGAATCGTTTCATAGCTTAGGCGGCGTCGGCCTTGCCTGTCGAGGGTGCTCCAGCCCCCATCGAGGTCACATCAGGGCGGAGGCCAGCCGGCAGACGTTGTTGACGGACTTCTCATGCCAGGGGCGACGCTGCCACTGCTCCAGGGTCAGTTCGCTGGACACCCGCCGATAGTGCTCGTCGTGGCCCTTCAGCAGGCCGACCAGGTTACCGTCGAAGCCGAGCATCATGATCTCGTAGTCCAGGGCGAACGAGCGGTAGTCCATGTTCGATGAGCCAATGACGCCCACCGCATCGTCGACCGTCATGTACTTCGCATGGAGCACCGCCGGGGCCGGGTACAGGTACACGTGGACGCCCGCCTCCAAGAGAGCCTCGTAGTAGGAGCGCTGGGCGTGGCCGACGACGAACTGGTCGGCCTTCTCCCCGACGAACAACTCGACCCGGACGCCGCGATACACCGCCGACGTCATCGCCATGAGTAGCGCGCCATCGGGAACGAAATAGGGGCTGGTGATGGTGATGGTGTGCTCGGCTGCGTACATGAGCGCCAAGAACATGCGGTGGTTGGGCTCAGTCGGATAGCCGGGGCCGGACGGGACGAGTTGCAGCGCGTTCACCGACCCACCGAGAGGCTGAGGTTCGCGGGGGGTGAAGTGCGCGGAGCGATCGAGCAGTTCCCCTGACTCCACGAACCAGTCCATCGCGAACACGGCTTCGACCTCGAGGACGATCCCGCCGCTCACCATCACCGACAGGTCGTGCCAGCGGCGTCCGAGCGCCCGGTTGCGGGCGCTGTCGTAGTGCGGGTCGATGACGTTGTGGGAGCCAATGAGCGCGATGTCGCCGTCCACGACCAGCAGTTTGCGGTGGTTGCGCAGATCGGGGCGACGCCAGCGCCCGCGCAGCAGGTCGATGGGCATCATGACGCGCCACTCGACGCCGATCTCGGTGAGCCGCCGCCCGAACTGGCGCCACCCCGGATACTTCTGGGAGCCGAGTTGATCGACCAGCAGGCGCACGGTCACGCCGCGCCGCACGGCGTCCGCCAAAGCGGTGAAGAACACGTCGGTCGTCTCGTCCCAGGCCATGATGTAGAACTCGACGTGGACGTAGCGCGTGGCACGATCCACTGCCGCCGCCATCGCGGCATACGTGTCGGACGCCTCCGCCAGCACCTCCTCCACCGCACCGGTGAGGCAGGGCATCGCGGTCAGGTCGCGGTCCATGCTCACGACGCCGCGCAGCGCAGCCGAGGGCTGGGCGTCGGCGGGAATCAGCGCCACCCCGGCCATGTGGTCGCGAATGATCTGGTCGCTCTCGCGCTGGATCGCGCGTCGGCGTCCCGTCACCCAGGGGCTCCCGATCAGCCAGTACAGCGGAAACCCGACGACCGGAACGAACAGGATCAGCAACAGCCACGCCGACGAGGAGGAAGGGCGGCGGTTCTCCGGGACGACGCCCAGCGCGACGACCTTCATGACGAACTCCACGACGAGCCAGATCGTCCCGGGCACGGACGTGGGTGTCATGACGCCTCCCGCCTCATCGTGTCCCGGACGCCAGCCTGGTCGTCCGCGCCGATCGTAGCGACGGCCGCGGCTCAGCGACGCGCGTATCGACGTCCGCGTCAGGCGTCCTGCGTCCGCTGCGCTGGAGCGTTAGGCGCGCTTGAGCGTCACCCGGGCCAAGACGGCGGCCACGAGCATCAGCACCACGCCGACGGCCGAGGTCAGCGTCACACCCGAGTCGAAGGCGTGACGGGCGGAGGCGAGCAGGGGCTCGGCGATCGCCGCCGGGAGTTGGGCCGCCACGTCGAGTGCGCCACCCAGGGTCTCCTTTGCCGCGAAGGTCTGCTCGGGGGTGAGCCCGGCGGGAATCTGCACCCCGGTGCGGTAGGCCGCCGTCAGCAGACCACCCAGGACGGCCGTGCCGAGCACCGACCCAACCTCGTAGGCAGTCTCCGAGATGGCCGAGGCCGCGCCAGCCTTGGCTGCGGGAACCGCCGCCAAGATCAGGTCGTTGGAGATGGTCTCGGCTGCCCCGACGCCTGCACCCAGCAGACCGAAGGCCAGCAGCAAGCCCAGATCGAAGCCGGAGCTTCCGCTGAACATCACCACCAGGTAGCCGACGGCGTTGAGCAGCAGGCCACCGACCACGATGGTGCCCGGCCGCACGAAGCGTGCGAGACGTACCACCAGCAGCCCGGCGATGACGGTCACGATCAGGCCCGGCAGCAGGACCAAACCGGCCTCAATAGGCGTCTTGCCCGACACGAGCTGGAGGTGCTGCGACACGAAGAACAAGAAGCCGACCAGCGAGAAGACGCTGAGCAGGTTGGCCCCGACCGCCCCGCTGAAGACGGGGTTGGTAAACAGCCGGACGTCCAGCATGGGGTTGTCGTGGCTGAGCTGACGCCGGACGAACCAGAAGCCGACGCCCAGGGCGATCACCAGCGAAACGGCCAGGTCGATGCCCGGGCCGTAGACGGCGACAGACTTGATGCCCCACACGAGCGCAACCATGGTGATCAGGATCAGCACCGTGCTCAGCGCGTCGATCTTGCCGGGGTTCGGATCCTTGGACTCAGGCAGGACGAGAAGGCCCGCGATCAGCAACGGCAGCAAGACGGGGACGGCCAGCAGGAACACGGCGCCCCACCAGAAGTGCTCCAGCAGGAATCCGCCGACGAGCGGGCCGAGCGCCGCACCACCGGAGAACCCGGCGGCCCACACGGCGATCGCGAGGCGACGTTCCTCGGCGTCCACGAAGATGTTGCGGATGAGCGACAGGGTCGCGGGCATCAGCATCGCGCCGAAGAAGCCCATGGCCGCACGGGCGGCGATGAGGGCTCCCGCGGTCGGAACGAATGCGGCGACGGCGGAGACGAGCGCAAAGCCCGTGGCGCCGACGAGGAGCAGGCGGCGACGACCGAAGCGGTCACCCAGGCTGCCCATGGGGATGAGAAGGCCCGCTAGGACCAGCGGGTAAACATCGACGATCCACAGCAGCTCGACGCCGGTGGGGCGGAGCGCTTCGGAGATCATCGGGACGGCGAACGCCAAGACCGTGTTGTCTACCGCGACCAGGAGGACGGGCAGCATCAAGACGGCCAGCGCCCACCAGCGCAGCTTGGCTGCTGCTGGTGCGGTCATCTCGGTCAGGGTCATGAAACACAGCTCCTTCTCTGCGGCGGGGCTCCAGGTGAGGCCCGCCACCCCTCATACTATACCGTCCAGACGGTACAGTTCAACTGCGGAGGGCGCCCCGGCAACCTCGCGGCTCGATACGATGACCCCCATGTCAGCGCGCGACAGAATCCTCGACGCCTTCGAGGCGCTCCTCACCACCGAGGGCGAACGCGCCGCCACCCTCGACGCCGTGGCTGCCAGCGCCGAAGTCTCCAAAGGTGGGTTGCTCTACCACTTCCCCAACCGCGAAGCCCTCGTCGCGGGCCTGCTGGAGCGCCTGCGTGCGCTCGCCGATCTCGACGTCGTCGCCATGGCGGCCGCCCCCCAAGGGCCGTCGCTGTACTACGTGTCCTCCTCACGCAACGTCGACTCGCCCTTCGACCGCTCCCTCATCGCGGTGGCACGCCTCGGCTGGGAGAAACACCCCGAGGCCAGCGCCACCCTGCGCGACATCCAGCGCCGGTGGCTCGCTCTCATCCGCGACGAAGTGCGCGACGAAGGCGTCACGCAAGCGATCATGCTGATGGGCGACGGGATCTACTACAACGCGGTCTTCGGCGGGGACGTGTTCGAGGATCCCAGCGACCCCCTCGCCAGCCTGCTCCAGGTCGTGCGACGCATGGTGGAGTCCTCTCCCGGCCGCACCGCCTGAACACCCCCTTCGCTGCGCGGTCCAGCAGCGCCGAGTCAACCCGCCCTCACTGACTGGGAACGTACGTCCGCATGGGCGTCGAGGCCGCCACCAGCGCCCGCAGCGCGGCACGATCACCACCCCAGCCCAGGCCCTGCGCCTGCGCCGCCACATTCCCCAAGGCCGTGGCCTCTACGGGTCCGGCGACCACGGGAAGGCCCGCATACTCGGCCGTGAGTTGGCACAGCAGCGCGTTGCGCGCGCCCCCTCCGACGAGGTGGATGCGCTCGACCCCGATCCCCGACAACTCGGCGGCCGCCCACACCGCCCGGGCGAAGGCCTGGGCCAGGGACTCCACGATCAGCCGCACCAGGCCCGCCTGGCTCTGCGGGACGGCAAGCGACCGCTCGCGCAGCCACGCCTCGATCCGGGCTGGCATGTCGCCGGGCGCGAGGAAGGCATCGTCGTCGATGTCGAGCAGGGCGTCCGGGGTCGGTTCGGCGCGGACGCCTCCACCCCGACCAGCCCCCACGTCCCGCACGAGATGTAGGCGGCGCGGTCGGGATCCATCGGGACGGCCAGCACCGCGGAGGCTGTGTCGTGACTCGCGGCGGTCAGCACGGGCACCTCGGCGCCAACGTGGCGGGCTGCGGCCCCGCGCAGGACGCCGACCTGGACGCCGGGTTCCACCGGCGTCCCGACCAGCCCGGAAGGAATCCCCAGGCGCGCCATGAGGACGGCGTCCCAAGTGCGGGTGCGCGCGTCCATCAGCCCCGTCGTGGAGGCGTTGGTGACCTCGTTGACCGCCTCGCCGCTGAGCCAGTACGTCATGAGGTCGGGGATCATCAGCAGCCGGTCAGCCGCCAGCGCGGCGGGTGGCTCCGTGGCGAGTTGATACAGCGTGGTGAACGGGAGGAACTGCAGCCCGGTGCGCTCGTACAGCGACGCGAAGGGCACCTGGGCGTGGACGCGTTCGGCGCCGCGAGCCCCGCGGGCATCCCGGTAGGCGAACGGGACTCCCTGCAACGCCCCGTCGCGCACCAGTCCGTAGTCGACGGCCCAGGCGTCAACCGCGACACTGGCCCACTCCTCCGACGCTGCGGCTGCGCGCAGGCCTGCCAGCGCTTCCGCGTACAGGTGCACGACGTCCCAGTGGAGGCCAGAGGGGAGGGCGACGGGATGGTTGGCGAAGCGAGCGACCTGGGTCAGATCGAGGCGATCGCGCGTGAGGCGTCCGATCATGACGCGTCCGCTGGTCGCGCCCAGGTCGATGGCGGCCACGGACAGGGACGCGGGCATCCCTCAGGCTCCCCAGCCTGCCTGGACGCCGCCCACACGCTCACGTTCGATGCGTTCCTGGTAGCCCGAGGCGAGGAACGCGGCCATCGGGTCGGCGGGCAACCCCCGCTCGGTGCGCCACTGGGCCAGCCGGGGGCGAACATCGGTGTAGAAGGCGTCCATGAGGATCTGGTTGGCGCCCAAGACGTCGCCGCGCCGTTGCGCTTCGGCCAGCGCTGCGGTGTCGAGGCACAGCACGCGCGCCAGCATCTCCACGACGTTGAGCACCGAGCGGATCTGACCGGGGATCTTGCCCTCGATGTTGTGACATTGGTCGAGCATGAACACCACCCCGGAATCGGCCTCCAGCCCGCCACCCCGGACGACTTCGGCGAGGATGCGGAACAACTGGAATGGATCGGCGGCACCCACGATGAGGTCGTCGTCGGCGTAGAAGCGGCTGTTGAAGTCGAAGCTGCCCAGGCGTCCCAGGCGCAGCAACTGCATGACGATGAACTCGATGTTGGTCCCGGGTGCGTGGTGTCCGGTGTCGAGGCAGACGCGCGCCCGCTCCCCGAGGGCGAGGCAGTGCGTCAGGGAGGTTCCCCAGTCGGGGACGTCGGTGTGATAGAACGCGGGCTCGAAGAACTTGTACTCCAGCACGAGCCGTTGGTGGGGAGCGAGCGCCGCGTAGATGGTGGCCAGCCCCTCGGTGAGCCGGTCCTGGCGGGCGCGCAGGTCGTCTTGCCCGGGGTAGTTGGTGCCATCGGCGAGCCAGATCTTCAGGTCGCTCGACCCGGTGGCCGTCATGACGTCGATGCAGGCCAGGTGGTGCTCGACGGCGGCCTTCCGGACGCCCGCGTCGGGGTGGCACAGCGAACCGAGCTTGTAGATGTCGTCTTGGAACGTGTTGGAGTTGATGGTGCCGATCCGCACCCCGCGCTCCGCGGCATGGCGGGTGAGGGCATCGACGTCGTCGACCTGATCCCACGGGATGTGCAGCGCCACGCTGGGAGCGAGCCCGGTGAGGGCGTGGACGCAAGCGGCGTCGTCGATCTTCTCGAAGGGATCGCGCGGGACGCCGGGCGTGGCGAACACCTTGAAGCGCGTCCCGGAGTTGCCATAGGCCCAGGAGGGGACCTCGATCGCGAGGCCTGCGAGGGTGTCGAGATGCTCGTCGGTGAGTTCCATGACCCCGCCTTTCTGAAACGTTTCAGATTAGTGAAGCAGGCCGCCGGAGCCCGGTCAAGCACTCACAGCGGGAGCATCTCGCTACGATCCCGGACATGGATCATCGCGGCCCCGTGGGGGTCAAGGACGTGGCAGCGGCCGCCGGGGTCTCCGTCGGCACCGTCTCCAACGTGCTCAACCGACCCGACCGGGTCACCGACGCCACCCGCGAGCGAGTCCACCAGGCGATCGACTCCCTCGGGTTCGTCCGCAACGAAGCCGCACGCCAACTCCGCGCGGGGCTCAGCAACTGCGTCGGGCTGATCGTCCTCAACGCCACCAACCCCTTCTTCAACGACGTGGCCACCGGCGCTGAGGAGTGCGCGGCCGAACACGGCGTCGCCGTCCTGGTGGGCAACAGCGCCGAGCAGCCCGACCGTGAGGACGCCTACCTGACCCTGTTCGAACAACAACGCGTCCGCGGGGTGCTCCTCAGCCCGATCGGGGACGCCGGGCCACATCTGGAGCGTCTCGCCCAGCACGGCATCGCCGGGGTCGTCGTCGACCGCGACATCGCCACCGGCGCCCACTCCTCGGTCTCCGTCGACGACGTCGCGGGCGGCACGCTCGCAGCCCGCCACCTCATCGCGCTCGGACACCGCCGCATCGCCTACGTCGCCGGCCCCGCCTGCCTGCGGCAGGTCACCGACCGCCTCGACGGCGTCCGGCGCGAAGCGGCCCACCACGGCGGCATCGACGTGGAGTTGGTGGAGGCCGCCAACCTCGACATCGCCGCGGGAGTGCACTGCGGGCAAGCCATCCTCGACCGGCCACGCGCGCAGTGGCCGACCGCGCTCTTCGCCGGGAACGACCTCATCGCCCTGGGACTACTGAAGGCCCTCCTGGCTCGCGGGGTCCGCGTCCCCGACGACATGGCCCTGGTCGGCTACGACGACATCGCCTTCGCCGAAGGCGCCGCGATCCCCCTCACCTCGGTGGCCCAGCCACGCCACGAAATCGGGCGTCGCGCAATGGAACTCCTCCTCGCCGCAGGCGAGGAGGAGCGCCCGCAGCCGCAGCGCGTGGTCTTGCAACCGCACCTGGTCGTGCGCCGCTCCTCCGATCCCCACGCACCGCTCCTGTGATGCTGCCGCTCACCCTGCGCCCGGCCCCTCGGCGGCACGAGCGTCTAGGAGCAGCACGAGCATCGGGGAGCGCGAGCCCCTGACCGCAGACCGATCACGCGTAGGGCGTGAGGTCCCCCTCGCCACGCTTCATGGCGTCGAACATCGCAGCGGCCTTCTTGGTGTCCCACAGCACGCTGGACCCAGCAGCCGTGTGGGCGTTCGGGTTCCCCACCGGGACGCTGAGCGTGTCGGCCTGCCCGGTACCGATCTTCATCGCCGCCGAGACCAGCCCCGCAAACTCCATGGGGCCAGTGTCGTTGCCGACGGTCAGGGACTGGGAGACCGACGAGTTGACCCCCCACCACTGCCACGGCAGGAGCAAGGTCGCCGGGGAGAGCACCTTCTTCGCGAGCGCGGAGACCATCTCCCGCTGACGCTTCGCGCGGCCCAGATCCCCCTCGGGGTCGGCGTGACGCATCCGCACATAACCCAGCGCGGTCGCCCCGGACATGTTCTGGCAGCCCGCCGGAATGTCCAGATTGGAGTCCTTGTCCTGGATGGCGTTCGGCGGGCACATCTGGATGCCGCCCACCGCGTCCACAACGTTGACGAAGCCGCCGAACCCCACCTCAACGTAGCCGTCCACCCGCAGCCCCGTGTTCTGCTCGATGGTCTGGACCAGAAGCTTCGGCCCGCCGAAGGCGTACGCGGCGTTGATCTTGTTCTTGCCCCGCCCGGGGATCGGCACGTAGCTGTCGCGGGGCACCGAAATGAGCGCCGCCTTCCCCGACGGGGGGACGTACAGCAGCATGATCGTGTCGGTGCGCTGACCCGCGTCGTTGCCCGTCCCGAGCTTGACTTGCTCCTCGGTGGACAACGCGGCCCGTGAATCGGAGCCCGCCAGCACGAAGACGTGCCCGGGCGTGTCGGCGGGGCGGGTTCCTGCAGGCGTCGCGTCCGTCTTCGGCATGAAGGGCCAGGTGGCCAGCGGGACACCGATCACATAGGCCAGCACCACAACCAGCAGCACGAGCACGATCCGGCCCGGACGCACTCTCCGGCGCGGACGCGGAGCACGCGGACCGGAGGGGACGTTGCCTCCACCAGGCTCGCCAGGCGAGCCGGGCCGCGTCGGGGACACCGGCGGTTCCCCCACGCCAGCGGAGCGAGAACCTGCGTCGCTCAGCGGGGCGCCGGCTGCGTCGTAATGCCCCACCGGCGTCGGGCGGCCCGCCTCGGGACGGGGCTGTCTCGGCTCGGGGGGCGGTGTCCGCGGCGGCGGGGATTGATCGGACGGCTCACCGCTGGCGTAGTCGCCCCGCCGGTAAAGCCAATCCTCGTCGTCGGTACTGCTCACCCACCCCACGGTACGGGATGCCCGCTCGCCCCCACATCACGCCAGGGTCGCTGCGGCCTCCACCGCCGGGACCAGACCGATCAATCGAGAGTCGCCTCCACCGCGCCCACCCGTTCCCCATGGCCAAGGACCGGAATGTCGCCGAGCTTGTCGAGTGCGCGCGGATCCACGTCGCAGTAACGCAGCGCAGCGGCCGCGACCACGCGTCCGGCGCGCGACCCGTCGGCGATCTTCACCGCAACGCCCCGCCCATCGGGCAGACCCACCGCAAAGACCGCTTCGGCGCCCTCCTTCGCGATGACGCCGGGAACGGCGGCCATCAGTTCGCTGTCGGGGCGTCGCGGACCCCCCACATAGAACGGGAACGAATGCATGGCATGGGCGACAGCCTCCGCTTCCCCCTCCTGCGCTGCGGCCATGCGTCCGAAGGCGCGCGCCAGGCCCGTCAGCGCGAAGGCGTGCACGGGGGCGCCGCATCCATCCACGGCGGTGGCGACGATCGGCTCGTCCGCATAGTCGGCGATCACCTGGACGACGGCCTCCTGCAACGGATGCGCCGGATCCAAGTAGTCGCCCAGCGACCACCCCGACGCCACACAGGCCCGCAGGAATCCCGCATGCTTGCCGGAGCAGTTTTGGGCGATGCGCTCCTCCCCATACCCGGCGGCCAGCCACACCTGGAGCGCATGCTCCCCGATGGGCTGCCCGGGGGTGTTGCCGAGCGCGTCGACGGTGAGCCCCGAGGCGGCCAGGCTCGCCCGGACGCCCGCCATCTGCCACGCCTCGCCCGAGTGCGACGCGCATGCGAGCGCGAGGGCCTGATCGCGCAGGGGGGCGCCGCTCCGCAGGGACGCGATGGCCTGCAGCGGCTTGAGCGACGAGCGCGGAAATACCGGCGTCGCGGGGTCGCCCCAGGCCCGCTCGACGCTGCCGTCGGGGGCGGTGATCACCGCTAGGCCACGATGAAGGGACTCCACAAAGCCCTGACGGACGACACGGGCAACGATGGGGGCATCCACCAAACTCACGCTCTGCACCCTACGCGTTCGCCGGTTCACCCGCGGCGGCTGCGCGGATGCCCCTCCACGGTCACAAACCCGACCCAGCCACGGCAACCTGAACTTTTCCTGAGAGACTGAGCGTGACACCATGGAGCCCATGGCCTTGTTCTCTCAGCTTCGCGCGGTGGTGACCTCTGCCGTCGCCCTGGCTGTCGTCGCAGGCGCCGGTGTTGCCTTCGCGCTTCCCGGCCAGACGACGGAGATCACGATGGCCGTCCCTGCCGCCCTCACCTCCGCCGACGTCCAACTCAGCGAGACGGACGCCCGAGAGCTGACGACCAGCCGGGACGCCTCGCGCGACGGCCTGAGCACCGACATCGCCGACGCCGTCCGGGAGCGCTCGGCCAGCATGTCCGCCACCGATGAGGCCATCGACAAGACCCAGACCGCCATCGCAGCCGCGGCCAAGCGCGCCGCTGACCAAAAGGCCGCGACCCAGATCGCCGCCACCGAGCAGGCCGCCAAAGAGAAGGCCGCCAAGGCAGCCGAGGCGAAGAAGAACGGCTACGACCCCGACACGACCGCGCCGAAGGAGATCGCGCGCCAGATGGCGCAGAACCTGTACGGCTGGGGCTCCGATCAATTCACCTGCTACGACAACATCATCATGCGCGAGTCGATGTGGGATCCCACTGCGGCCAACCCCACCTCCAGCGCCTACGGCATCCCGCAGGCTCTCCCCGGCAACAAGATGGCCAGCGAGGGCGCCGACTGGAAAACCAACCCCGTCACCCAGATCAAGTGGGGGCTGAAGTACATCAAGTCGACCTACGGGACGCCGTGCCAGGCCTGGTCCTTCAAGGCGGCCAAGGGCTGGTATTGATCGAGGCCACTTGGCACGATCCCCCCTGCATCGCCCCTAGGCTGGACGGATGAGCAGCACCGAGGTTCCGCCGACACCGCCGGCACCCCTGGCCTGCGCATACCATCCCGATCGCCCTGCCGGGGTGCGCTGTCAGCGCTGCGGAGCACCAATCTGTGGGGAGTGCATGATCGAGGCACCCGTCGGGTTCCAGTGCCCGGCATGTGTCGCCTCCGCCACGGCCCACGTACGGACGGGACGCCCATCGCTGCGGAAACCCGGTGCGTCCTCCATCGCCAGTTTCGTGATGATCGGGATCAACGTCGCGATCTGGCTGGCGATCATCCTCACCGGCGGCGATACCTCCCCCGTCGCCTCCGCGTTGGGCCTCAACCTCACCGCAACCTGCGACGTCGGCAGCGACACCTACGTCAACGTGGATCCGGCGACTTGCGCCGCCTCCTTCGGGTTGTGGCTGCCCGGCGTCCAAGATGGCGCCTGGTGGAAACTGCTGAGTTCGGGCTTCACCCACCTGGCGATCGTCCATCTCGGGTTCAACATGGTGGTACTGGGCATGCTCGGCCCGCAGATGGATCGTCTGCTGGGCACGTGGCGCTTCCTGGCGCTCTACGGCAGTTCCATCCTGGGTGGTTCGCTGTTCGCCTTGCTCCTCTCCCCGATCAACACGTTCACCGTGGGCGCCTCGGGCGGCCTGTTCGGGCTGATGGGTGGGCTGCTGATCATCGCGCTCTTGCGCCACGGCGACGCCCGCACCATCTTGATCTGGCTAGGGGTCAATGTCGTGTTCACGTTCGCTGGCGGGGGATCCATCTCCTGGCAGGCCCACCTGGGCGGTCTGATCTTCGGCGCTATCACCACCTACGCCCTCATGCGGTGCGCCGAGTACCGCGCCCGGATCGGACGCCTGCGCCGACCCCCGCAACCATGACGGTCGTCGCGGCCGGCTGCGCGCGAGATCCCCGCCCATGATCCTTCTCGACGAGGCACGCTGGCCCGCCCACGGACGGCTGTGGGGTCACCTCGTCTCCGATACCGACCTCAACGAATTGCACCGCTTCGCTGCCCGCGTCGGGGTTCCCGCCCGCGGCTTCGATCACGACCACTACGACTACCCGGCCGAACGACGAGCCTCCCTGATGGCGTCCGGGGCGACATTCGTGGACTCGCGGGACCTGCTGCGCCGGCTGCAGGCGTCCGGGTTGCGCGTCCGACCTCACGAGCGGACGCCGCAGCGATCGGTCGCGATGGAGCGGCTGCGCGCGCGGTGGCTCCAGTTAGCGCCCGATGCCCTCGCACTGCGAGAAGACCTCCTGACCCGCTGGTCGGAGCCGCACCGTCGCTATCACGACGCACGACACCTGGCGCATCTTCTCGATGCCCTCGACCTCCTGGGCGCCGACGAGCCAGTCATCCGCTGGGCTGCGTGGTTTCACGACGCGGTGCACACGGGCCGCGCCGGCGAGGACGAGCACGCCTCCGCAGCCCTGGCCCGCGCGACACTCGCGTCCTTGTTGTCTCCCGCGGAGGTCGACGAGGTGGCCCGCCTCGTCGAGGTGACGATCGATCACGCCCCGGCACCAGGCGACGTCCGCGGCGCGTACCTCAGCGACGCCGACCTGGCGATCCTGGGCACGGCCCGAGGCCGCTATGACGTGTACGCGCGCGATGTCCGCGAGGAGTACGCCCACCTCGACGAGCGTCACATCGATACAATCTCGAAGTGACGACGCCTGACGCTCCCCAGTATCGGCCCGGCCCCAAGTACGTTTTGCTCCTGGGTTCCCTGGCCGCCGTCCCGGCGATCACCTCCGATCTCTACCTGCCCGCGCTGCCCACCGTCGGCGCCGAGTTGGGTGCGAGCGCTGCCGCAGCGCAACTCACGTTGTCGGGCATGCTCATCGGCGGCGCCATCGGCCAACTCGTCATCGGTCCGCTCTCGGATCGGTTCGGACGCCGCCTGCCCGTCCTCGTCGGGTTGATGGGGCACGTCCTCACGTCGATCTTGTGCATGATGGCGCCCAACATCTCCGCGCTCATCGGCTTGCGCGTCGCCCAAGGGTTCTTCAATGCGGCGTCCTCGGTCGTCGCGATCGCCGTCATCAGGGACCGGTTCATCGGCTCAGACGCCGCACGGCTGCTGTCGCGGCTCATGCTCGTCATCGGCGTCGCTCCCCTCTTCGCCCCGGCTGTCGGCGGCGCCATCGCCGAGGTGTGGACGTGGCGGGGCGTCTTCGCCGTCCTCGCCGGCTTGGGGTTGTGCCTGGCCGTCCTCGTGTGGCGGTTCATGCCCGAGACCCTCCCCGCCGAACGACGGCGCCCAGCCCATCCTCGCGTCGTCGCGCGCGGCTATCTCACGCTGCTGAAGGATCACCGCTTCATGGCGCTGGCGCTCATCCCGGGCCTCTCCCAGGCCGTCATCATGAGTTACGTGGTGGGCTCGACCTACGTGTTCCAGAAAGAGCATGGGCTCTCCAGCCAGCAGTTCGCCCTCCTGTTCGCGGTCAACGGGATCGCGCTGATCGGCGGCGCCCAACTCAACGCCTTCCTCGTCCGTCGCACCACGCCGGTGAAGGTGTTGCGCGCCAGCCTCGCGCTCCAGGCCGTCTTCGCCGTCACCTTGGTCATCGTCACCGCCACCGGCGCTGGTGGGCTGATGGCCTTGTGCGTCCTGCTGTGGCTGACCTTGACGTTCCAGGGGCTGGTCCCCGGCAACGCGAGCGTCCTCGCGCTCCACGAGTACGGGCACATGGCGGGGACGGCCGCCGCCTTCCTCGGCTCGATGCAGGCGGGCATCGGCGGGATCATCTCCCCCTTGGTCGGGTTCACCGGCGGGACGGGCGTCTCCATGGTGTCGGTCATGGCCGGGTCGATCCTGACCGCACTCGCCATCCTCGCCTTCGCCACGCCGACCTACCGGCGCCCGCGTCCGGCCCCCGGAGCCGCCGCCTAACGGGAACCGACCGCCGCTCGGGTGGTGCCGCTTTCCCTCACCTGGCACGGTAGGGGCATGACTTCTCCCCTTCCGGTGTCTCAGGACCAGTGGGCTCACGGTAGCTGGCCGCTCGGCGCCCATGTCGATCCCCGCACCGGTGAGACCACCTTCGCCGTCGCGGCCCCTCATGCCACGCGGGTCACCGTGGAGTTCTTTCCCCGGGCCCAAGGCGCGGACGCCGAAGCGTCCTTCGCGATGGTTCCCGGCGTGGACGGCGTGTGGCGGGCCCGATTCTCCGGCGCCCGGCACGGCACGCTGTACGGCTTCCGGACGTGGGGCACCAACTGGTCCTACGACCCCGCGTGGACGCCCGGATCGCTGGCCGGGTTCGTCTCGGATCGAGACGCCGACTTCAACCACCTCAACCCCAACAAGGTGCTGTTCGACCCGTACGCGCGTGAGGTGACGCACAATCCGCTCAGCCTGGGCGAGAACAAGGCCCTGCTCGGTTCGGGCCCTGCGGAGTTCGAGGGCCGGGCCGGGCGTGAGATCGACTCCGCCCAGGTGGCCCCGAAGGGCGTCGTCGTCGAGGACGCCACGGCGACCGGGGCCAACCCGGCATTCCCCGAGGAAGACAACGCCATCTACGAGGCGCACGTGAAGAACCTCACGCTGCACCCGAACGCCACGACGCTGAGCGAACTGCTCTCCCCCACGCCCGGGTTCGCGGGCCTGCCCGACATTCCGGCCCCTCTGCGCGGCACGTATGCCGGGGCTGCGATGATGGCGCCCTATCTCGGTGCGCTGGGGCTGACGGTGATCGAACTCCTGCCGGTCCACGAGACCGACTCCGACCAGGTGGGAGCCCACGCGGGAAGCACCAACCATTGGGGTTACCAGACGCTCGCCTTCTTCGCCCCCAACCGCGACTACAGCTCCGACAAGTCCTTGGGCGGTCCGACGCGCGAGTTCAAGGAGATGGTGGCCGCCTTCCACGCCGCCGGGCTGAAGGTGTACCTCGACGTCGTCTACAACCACTCCGCCGAAGGCGGCAACTGGGCCGACAGCCCGGACGCGGCAGGATTCACCTCCCTGGGCGGGTTCGCCACAGCGGACTACTACGGTCTGGACGCGGCCGGAGGCCTGATCGACGGGGCGACGGGCACGTCCAACCAGATGAACTACTCCTCACCTTTGTCGTGTGCGCTGGTGCTGGACTCCTTGGAGTACTGGCACGGCGTCATGGGGGTGGACGGCTTCCGCTTCGACCTGGCGCCCGTGCTGGGCCGCCGTCCGGCCGACGCGGCCCCCGAGGATTGGGACGCCCAGCGCCGCTTCTTCCCCGATCATCCGCTGCTGCTGAGCATCGTCGAGTTGGCCAGGCGGCAAGGCTTCGAGGTGGTCGCCGAGGCCTGGGATCTGTGGGGCTATGAGGTCGGGAACTTCCCGGCGGGCTGGGGCGAGTGGAACGGGCGTTTCCGCGACGCGATGCGCGCCTACCTCAAGGGTGATGGCAACACCGACGAGTTCATGGCGATGTTCAACGGGGATTACCTGCATTTCCACGAGAACGGTGGCCCCCACAAGTCGGTGAACTTCGTCACCGCACACGACGGTTTCACCATGTTCGACCTGGTCAGCTACAACACCAAGATCAACGATCAGCCCTTCCCGTTCGGCCCGACCGACGGCGGTTCGGACGACAACATGTCCTGGGATTCGAGCGGTGACCATGCCCTGCGTCGGACGCGGTGGCGCAACTTCTGGCTGATCACCTTCCTGGCTCGCGGCGTCCCGATGATCGTCTCCGGGGACGAGTACGGCCGCACCCAGAACGGGAACAACAACCCGTGGTCGCTGAACACGGTCGGCATGTGGAACAACTGGGCGCAGGCCGGGTCGAACGATCCGACGGGGCTGCCGGTGGATCCGCAGCATCCGGATCTGCCCGGCTACCACGACAACATCGGCGTCATGCCGGGCGCGACGAACGCCCTGCTCACGTTCGCCCGCTATGTGGCACGCCTGCGGGCCGAGCAGCCCACCCTGCGGCAGCGCTCCTGGGGGGACGCCGAACTGGGCGGCAAGGATGTCTCGTACGTGTACTTCGGGACGGCGCTGGATGATCCGCCCCGTCCTGGGGATCGGCAGATTGCCGTCGCCATCGATTCGGGCGAAGGCGACGGCGACGATTTCTGGGTGCTGCTCAACATGTATGACCAGCCCGCCACCTTCGATCTGGCCGAGACGTTGGAGGAGGACCATCAGCACGAGTGGCGTCGCATCATTGACACCGCGTCGTGGGCCGAAGCCGAAGGGAACGCCTGGGACATGGACGATGCTCAAGCGGTGACGGGCACCTACACGGTCGAGCCGTGGTCCATCGCTGTGTTGCAGGCGCACCATCCCTCGACCACGTCGTCGAAGCCCAAGGAACTGTGGGGCCGCGGCGATGGCCTGCAGGTCGACCGGGCGGGGCTCCCCTACCGTCGGGGCAGGTTCGGCTTGTTCCTGGATCGGGTCCGTCGCGACGGCGTCGCACGGATCGAGCGGTTCACGGAGGCCAAGGCGCACCCGGACAAGCCCACCGAGGCGAAGTAAGCCCCAACCCCGGGTGTGCCCTCAGGTGCGCATCCGGGGTGGTCGGCCTACTCGGTGACGCTGCGGTAGCGAAACAGAGCCCACGACAACACGCCCAGCAACGTCAGCAGGAGGGTCGTTCCGCCCAGGGCTTCGGGATACGTCACGGTGATGTTCATGAGTTCCCCCGAAGCGTCGACGCGCCATGGCACGGTCGTTTCACCCTGCAGCAGCGCCGACACGTAGGTGTCCGGCAGGAAGCGCACCATCCATACTGCGTGCTCGACGACGACATCGGTGAGGAGCCAGCGCACCATCAGTGCTCCCAGCGGAACCAACACAGCCCCGGCGGTGTTCTTGAACACGATCCCGAGGAACCCGCCTGCCAGACCACTGACGACACCCAGCACGAGGACGCGGACCAGCATCGGCAATACCCCTGCCGTCCCCGATGCTGCCATCACGGTGGCGTGGCGCAGCAGAATTCGCAGCACCGGGTGCCCCGCCACGATGAGCATCATTCCCATGCTGGCTAGGGCCAGAGCGAGGGTTCGTGCGACCCATAGCCGCGTCCGGGACGGGACGAAAAGCAGAAGCGAGCTGATCGTGCCGTGGCGGAAGTCCGCCCCCCAGTAGGTGGCACCTAGGCACAGGCAGAGAAAAGAGCCGATCAGGCCACAGCTCAGCATCAACCCGTCGGCAGGGATCCCGCCCTCTGCGTCGGTACCCACCAGGAAGAGGGAAGGGATCGCGGTCAACGCCAGACCGACCACGACCAGCATCCAGGTAGCGCGCCGGTGCAGGATGCGGGACAACTCAGCAATGATGAGGCTCATGCGGCACCTCCTTGGTGGGGCATGTCCTGGCCCGCGCCGTCGGTCAGCGCGAGGAACGCGTCCTCTAGCGTGGCACTGTCTTGCACCAATTCGCTCGGCCACACATCCACCCGGCCCAGGGTGCGAGCGACGCTCGCCCCGTCGACCTTCGCGTCACCACGCGTCACGTGCAGCGCCTCTCCCTCGATGGCGACCTCGTAGCCCTCGACCCTCAACGCCATCACCCCTACATCCAGGGGCCTTCCGGGGCCCCAGGACTCGCCGAGTCGCACGCGCACCCCGCCGGCACCCGCGGTGACGAGTGAGGACACCGGGCCTTCCCACACCAGACGCCCAGACGCGATGATGCTCACGGTGTCGGCGACCTGCTGCACCTCGGCGAGGTTGTGACTGGACACGACGACGGTTCGCCCGCGGGTAGCCAAATCCTGGATCGTGGCCCGGACGGCATGAATCCCCGCCGGGTCGAGCCCGTTAGTGGGCTCGTCGAAGATGAACAGATCGGGATCTTTCAACAGCGTCGTCGCGATCGCCAGACGTTGACGCATCCCGAGCGACAGCCCTCGGGCCAGGGTGCGGCTCTGTTGGGCTAGGCCGACTTGCTGCAGCGCATCGGCGACCCGGGAGCGAGGCGCCCCGATAGCCCGTGCCAAGAGGGTCAGGTTGGTGGCGGCGGTCATGGAGGGGAAGAAGCGAGGCTCCTCGATGATGGCCCCCACCCGGTCGATGACGCGGGGCAGCCCGTCGGGAAGCGGGGCCCCCAAGAGGGACGCCTCCCCCGCGTCGGGACGAATCAGCCCCAGCAGGACGCGCATCGTGGTCGACTTGCCGGACCCATTAGGCCCGAGGAGCCCGTGGACGCCGCCGCGGGGGATGCTGAGATCCAGGCCGTCCAACGCCAGAGCACCGCCGCGAAACCGCTTACGGACCCCGCGCGCATGAATCGCCCAGGCGGAGGCGGGCACATCCTTGGCCAGGTCGGGGGGATCGTCCATGCCTCCTATCTCAGCGCATCGGGGCCCCGAGCACATCGGCGCGAGACAATCGCCTGGTTGCTGCCTCGTTTGCCACAGACCGCAGCGGGCACCACCCCACGCTGCAGCGCGCCTCACTAGGCTGCTGCCATGACGCAGACGAACCGCGACGTGACTGGCTCGACCTGGAAGCGTCCGGTTCCCGTGATTGGTGACGCGACCTCGGCGGCGGAGCGGGGCGATCAGGTCAGCGGCTGGAGCCTCGGGGAGGAGGCGCAGCGGTCGTTGGCCGAGGTCATCGGCGCCCGCCGCGACATCCGCCGCTTCCGCCCCGATGAGGTTCCCGCTGACCTCGTCCGCACGATCATCGAAGCCGGGCACGCGGGGCCCAGCGTCGGCCAGTCGCAGCCGTGGCGCTTCATCGTGGTCCGCGATCGACGCACGCGCGAACGGGCGGCCCTCATGGCTGACCGGGAGCGCCTGCGCCAGGCGTCCGGGTTGACGCCCGAGCGCGCTGCCCGGCTACTGGATCTGCAGTTGGAAGGGATCCGGGAGGCGCCGGTGGGTCTGGTGGTGGCGTGCGATCGGCGGACGCCCGCCTCAGGCGTCCTGGGGCGCAACACGTTCCATGACGCCGACCTGTGGAGTTGCGCGTGCGCCATCGAAAACATGTGGCTGACCGCCCGCGCTCACGGCCTGGGCATGGGCTGGGTCACGTTGATGCGTCCCACCGAGTTGGCGGGTCTGCTGGGCTTGCCCGAAGGGGTGGAGACGCTGGGGTGGCTGTGCCTGGGCTGGCCCGATGAGCGTCCGCCTTACCCCGGCCTGGAGCGCAAGGCCTGGTCGGCGCGGCTACCACTGGACCAGGTGATCGCCGAGGACCGCTGGCCCCTTAATGCCCCCGAGCCGCCCCTCTCCGGGCTCGCCGGGGCGGCGCCCGCCGTCACGTCGGTTCCGCCCGAGACGAGTTTTGCCGCCGATGACCCCGATTCTCCGCTGTGGTCGGATCTCGCCGCCCCCGATCAGCGCCAGGTGGTGCGGGCCCGCGACCGCGCCGATGATCTCCTGACGCCGCCCGGTTCGCTCGGCAAGCTCGATCAGGCCCTCGATCGGATCGTCGCCGTCTGCGGCGAGGAGGTGTCCGGCGGGACGCTGGTGCTCGTCGGCGCCGACCATCCGCTCGCGGCACTGGGGGTGTCGGCGTTCGATGCGTCCGTGACGCGGGAGGTGATGAGCGCGGCGGTTGCCGGCAGCGCCGTCGGAGTGGTCGCCGCGCGGGCCGCGCACCTGGACGTCATGGTCGTGGACGCCGGTATCGCCGGAGAGCCCCTGGCGGGAGCGCACACCGTGACGCCCCTGGACGCCCGCGGCGATGTGGTGAACACCCCCGCGTTGAGCCGCGCCGACACTGATCGCCTCATCAAGGCGGGCCGCCAGTGGGGGGCTGAGGCCGCCACCCGCGGCCTGGTGTGCCTGGGCGAGGTCGGGGTGGGGAACACCACGGTGGCCTCCGCACTGGCCTGCGTCCTCGCCGGGCTGACCCCGAGCGAAGCTGTCGGGATCGGTGCAGGCTCGGACGCCGCGATGCTCGAGCGCAAGGTGGATCTACTGGCCGCGACGCTGACCCGGCTCGACCTACCCGCGCTGCGCCGTGACCCCGTCGAGGCGCTGCGGCAGGTGGGCGGTCCCGAGTTCGCCGTCCTGGCCGGGGTGGTCCTTGGTGCCGCCGAGGCGGGGGCGGTTGTCGTCCTGGACGGCCTCGCCACCAGTGTTGCCGCCCTCGCGGTGGTCGCGGTCAACCCCGCCGTTCAGGCACACCTGGTGGCCGGGCAGGCGAGCCGCGAGTTCGCGCACGGCCGCGTCCTGACCGAGATGGGCCTGGAACCGCTGCTGGGCTTGCGGCTGCGAGCAGGGGAAGGTGTCGGCGCGGTGCTGGCCGCCCAGACCCTGCTGACCGGGCTGGCGATCCGCCGCCAGGCGGGCCGGACGCGCTGAGCCCGCTGCGCCCGCGGGGGCACACCCGTCGGGCGCGGGTACTGTCGAGGCACCGCCGGCGGCTGGGGTAGCGTCCGGCAGACACATTCACCCGACCGTGAGGACCACCATGACCTCGTCTCCTTCGACCATGGTGATCACGGGAGCCAGCGACGGGATCGGCGCCGCCGCCGCCCGGACCCTGGCATCCGCCGGGCACCGCGTCGTGATCGTGGGGCGGTCAGCGGCCAAGACGCAGGCGGTAGCCACGGCGGCGGGGATCACCGACGTCCACCTCGCCGACTTCACCCGCCTCGACGATGTGCGACGACTGGCGGGCGAGTTACGCGACAGCTACCCCCGCATCGATGTGCTCGCCAACAATGCCGGGGGGATCTTCGACGGCCCTGACCGCACCCGGGACGGTTTCGAGAAGACCTTCCAGGTGAATCACCTGGCGCCGTTCCTGCTCACCCACGGGGTGATCGACCGGCTGGTCGACAGCCGCGCCCTCGTCGTGAACACCGCCTCCATCGCGGCGCGGATGTTCAGCAAGCTCGATCTGGACGACCTCAACACGTGGGATCACTTCACCCCCAACCGCGCCTACGGCAACGCGAAACTGGCAGGCATCCTCTTCGCCCGGGGCCTCACCACCCATTACGCGGCCCGCGGGCTGACCGCGATCTCCTTCCACCCGGGCGTGGTGTCCACCAACTTCGCCTCCGACACGACCAGCCCGCTGCGCTGGGTCTACCAGACCGTCATGAAGGCGTTCTTGGTCACGTCAGAGCAGGGTGGGGAGAACCTGCGCCGGTTCCTCGACCCCACCAACCGGGAGCGCTGGCGTTCCGGCACCTACTACGACCCCGCCGGACGCCAGTCGCGCACGACCCCGGTCGCGGGCGACCTGCACGTCATCGAGGAGCATTGGCGGCGCAGCAGCGCCATGCTGGGCCTCACCTGGCCCTGACACGCGCGTCCGTCGTCCCGCCCGGTGTGCGGGTCAGGTCGCGGACGCGATCTGCAGCACGAGGTTGACGCTGCACGCGATCACGACGGCACCCAGCAGATAGGCCAGGAACGAGTGCTGGAGGGCGAGACGACGTGCCGCCCGGGCGTGAAGGATCGTGTCGGAGACCTGGTAGCACATCCCGATCGTGAAGCTCAGGTAGGCGAAGTCGTGGTAGTCGGGGTCCTCGGGTGTGTTGAAGTCGATGCTCGGCCCCGTCCCGTCCCACGTGTAGTGGACCCGCGCATAGTGCAGCGCGAACACGCTGTGCACGGTCACCCACGACACCGCAACGACCCCGACGCCGAGGATCGTTTCCGCTTGGACGCCGCGCCCGTGCGTCGACCCGGCAACCAGCAGCGCCCCCACTCCGAGGAGGCTCCCGATGCTGGCCAGCAGCAGCACCACGCTGCTGAGGATCCGGCCGGGATCCTCAGCGATGGCGTGGTTCCGGGTTTGTTCCGGTGTCATCCGCAACGCGATGACCCACGTGATCGCGCAGAACGCTAGGCCGGTGGCCATCCATCCGGCCATGACGCCCACGAGCGGGTCGGCGAGCAGCCAGGCAATCACGGCAGCGATCAGGCCGACCCCGACCGATGCCGCCAGCTTGAGCGTGCTCCACCCCATAACGCGCCTCCTGTGTGCCGAGCCCGCAATGTACCGCGCTCGGCGGGGCCACCGCGTTCAGGCGGTCAGCGCCGCGCGTGCAGCGACGAAGGCGTCCACGCAGGTGCGGACGTCGTCGCTGGAGTGCGCGGCGGACAACTGGACGCGGATGCGGGCCTTCCCGCGCGGGACGACCGGATAGCTGAACGGGATGACGTACACCCCGGCGGCCAGCATGTGCTGGGCGATACCGCCCGCGAGCCGGGCGCCGTCTGGTCCGGGGAACATCACCGGGGTGATGGGGTGCGGGGGCACGTCGCCGGGCCGGGTGGCGTCGCTGGGTCCGGTGAACGGGTCCAGGTCGAATCCGGCCGCACTCATCAAGCCGCGTAACAGGATGGTGTTCGCGATGAGTTGCTGGCGAGCCTGCTCGCTGGCGGCGATGGTGTCGAGGGCTGCCAGGGACCCGGTGACGACGCTCGGGGCGACCGAGTTCGAGAACAGGTAGGGCCGGGCGCGCTGCCGCAACAGTTCGACGACCTCGGCATGGGAGGAGACGTAGCCGCCGGAGGCACCGCCCAGCGCCTTGCCGAGCGTGCCGGTGAGAATGTCGACGCGATCGGCGACCCCGAACAGTTCCGGCGTCCCGCGGCCACCGGCCCCGACGAACCCGACCGCGTGGGAGTCGTCGACGAGCACGAGCGCCCCGAACTCGTCGGCCAGGTCGCAGATTTCGCGCAGGGGCGCATAGGCGCCGTCCATCGAGAACACGCCATCGGTGACGATGACCCGGGTTTGGGCGTCGGCGGACGCTTCGAGCTGGGCGCGCAGATCGGCCATGTCGGCGTTGCGGTAGCGGTACCGGGACGCCTTCGACAAGCGGATGCCGTCGATGAGGGAGGCGTGGTTGAGTTCGTCGGAGATGATCGCGTCCTGCGGCCCGAACAGGGCCTCGAAGACGCCGCCGTTGGCGTCGAAGCAGGAACTGAACAAGATGGTGTCCTGCGTTCCCAGGAACGCTGCGATGCGGCGCTCCAGTTCTCGGTGCGGGGTTTGGGTGCCGCAGATGAACCGCACCGATGCCATGCCGAAGCCGTAGTCGTCGAGGCCTTCGTGGGCGGCCTCCACGATGCGGGGGTCGTCAGCCAGCCCAAGATAGTTGTTCGCGCAGAAGTTCAGCACCTCGTGCTCGGCGTCCACGACGCCGATCTCGGGGCCTTGGGGCGTGGTGATGATCCGTTCGCGTTTGGACAGCCCGGCGGACTCGATCTCGGCGAGGGTGTCGGCCAGCCGTTGCTGGAATGCTCCGTACATCGTGCTCCTTTGCTCGGCAGAACCCACCCTAAGTGACGACCGGGCACTCAACTCCAGTCGAGAATGACCTTCCCGCACTGCCCGGCCCGGGCGACAGCGAAGGCCTCCTCCCAGTCTTCCGCCGCGAACCGGTGCGTGATGCACGAGCGGACCGCGTTGGCCAGGGTCGGGGACGTCGACAGCATCGACGTCATCAGGTACCAGGTCTCGAACATTTCCCGGCCATAGATTCCCTGGATGGTGAGCATGTGCGTGATGACGCGCCCCCAGTTGATGGCGTAGTCCGAGGACGGCAGGCCGAGCATCGCGATGCGTCCGCCGTGGTTCATGTTGTCCAGCATCTCCGCGACCGCCGCGGGGGCCCCCGACATTTCCAGGCCGATGTCGAAGCCTTCCTTCATGCCCAGCCCCAGTTGGACGTCGCGCAGCCGTGTCGTGGCCGAGTTGACGACTTTGTCGGCCCCGGCGGACGCGGCCAGCGCGAGCCGATAGTTCGACAGGTCGGTGACGACGACGTTGCGCGCCCCGGCGTGGCGTGCGATCGCGGCGGCCATGACGCCGATGGGTCCAGCCCCGGTGACCAGGACGTCCTCCCCGACCAGCGGCCATTGCAGCGTGGTGTGCGTGGCGTTGCCGAGCGGGTCGAAGATGGCCCCGAGTTCGGGATCGACCCAGTCGGGGTGCCGCCACACGTTTTCCACCGGGAGCACCACGTAGTCGGCGAATGCCCCGTCGGTGTTGACGCCCAGCCCGACCGTCCGGATGCACTGGTGGCGGCGTCCCGCCCGGCAGTTGCGGCAGTAGCCGCACACCAGGTGCCCTTCGCCTGAGCAGCGATCACCGGGGCGCAGTTCTTTCACTTCGGCGCCGACCTCGACGATCTCGCCGTAAAACTCGTGACCGATGGTCTGCGGCAGGTGCATCTGCTCGGCCGCCCAGTCGTCCCACTGCTGCAGGTGAAGGTCGGTGCCGCACAACCCGGCGCGCAGCACCTTGATCTTGACCTGCCACGGGCCGCATTCGGGTTCGGGACGATCCACCAACTCCAGACCGGGCCCAGGACGCATCTTCGCCAGCGCGCGCATGCCCTTATCGTGCCACGCACCGGGCGTCATGGCGCCGCGTTGTGACGGGTCTGCGATGCGCCCCCACCCACATCAGGATCGCGCCCCTTCGGGGGCAGGGTTCACTAGTCGGACGGCGGCACGGAGCGGCGGGCCCGCCAGCGGGCCACTTCGGCGTCCACGTCGACGAGCCGGACCACGAGGGCGGGGCCGGTCGCCGGACGTGCATAATGCTCGCGGACGCGTGCATTGAGATCGTCGCAGCGCTCCCGCACCTCGGTTTCGGTGCGGGCATCGGCAACGGCCTCGGCGATCCTCTCCACCTCGCGGCGCAGCGCCAGTGGGCCGGGCAGCGCGATCTCCAGATTTTCGCGTTTGATCTTGGCGCGGATCCACCAGTCCTCGCTGGTGTCACGAAGGTCGAGCGGACGCCCGGCACCGGGGAGGTAATCGAAGGCCCCTCGTTCCATGGCCTCCCGCACCTGCCGGTCGGCCCAGCTTTCGAACCGCATCTGCTCCATGGCGTGCCCTCAGCGCGTCCGGGGCGGTCGGCCCGCATTCACGCTCGCCACGGACGCCTCGGCTCAGGCCTGCGGCTGGGGCGTGGCGGCGATGGCGCGTCGGCGCGCCCGGCGCCCGCGCAGCGCCGTCACGCACCAGCGGACGGCGACCACGAGCGGCGAATGCCGCGAGAACAGCAGGAGGACGACACACGCCAGCCCCAGCACGGCTGGCAGGCCAAGTCGTGCGTAGTAGGCGATCCAGCCGAGCGGGCTCCAGGGTGCGTACTGGCCCGACGCGGGGCCCACCTTCGTGCCCAGCATGAGCGGCGGCGTCCACAGGTAGACACCGAGCAGGACGCCGAACAGTGCCCCCCAGAAGGCCACGACGACGCTGCCGTAGGCGGCAGTCCCGTGCCCGGCACGGCGCATCGCCCACCGGAAGAAGAGGTGCGAGATCAGGGCGGCCACCAGGCCGATCGGGATCACCCATGGCTGCGGCAGGCGGCCGGTGTCCCAGGCGAACTCGCTGTTCATCGCCATGCGACGTGCCACGTCGAGGGAACCCATGACCGCGAGGGCCGTTACCGCCCAGGAGACGCCGACGGCGACGTGGGCGAGCAGTGCCAGCGCGATGTTGCCCACGGCCGCGAGGCGGCGGCTGGAGGGTCGCGCCGAAGCGGCGGGGGTTGCGGGCGCAGCGGTCGTCACGGCGTCCATGCTAGCCCGGGGGCCGGTCGCGGCGGTCAGCCCACCGAGCCTGTGGGGGCGGCCGTCGCCTGGACCGGTCCGGACTGGTGCGGTCCGACGGCGGCGCGTTCGGTGGCGACGGCGGTGGGAGCCGCGCTGGTCGGCGTCGCGGACGCGGGGGACGCGGCCGCCGTCGGACTCTGCGTGGCGCTCGGCGATGCAGACGTCGCACTCGCGGTGGCTGAAGGGCTCGCCGAGGCACCGGCGCTCGCGGGAGCGCTGGCCGCGGGGCTGGAAGAGGAGCCATTCTGCGGGCCCGTGGTGGAGGACGAGCGGTTGGCGACCTGCCCGATCGTCGTGCCCTGGTTGCCGGCCAGCGAGTTCCCGGTCGCCGCCTCCAGCCCGGTGATGATGACCAGGGAGACGGCGAAGGCGACCACGGCCGCCACCAGCCCACCCAGCATCCAGCGGGCACGCTTGGACAACCCGTGACGCCCCGCGCCTTCCTTGTCGTTGTCGTTCGCGGACGTCGCCGCGTCCGGCTCGGCATCGGAGGCGTCGCCCGTCCCGGGCACCGCCTCCGACACCGTGGTGGCCTGCGGGTCGGCGGGCGACCCCGGTGACCCTGCACTGCCGTTCTTGGGGGTGATGACCTTGGGGGTGATGACCTTCAGCACGTGCACTGTGCGTTGAATGCTCCAGGTGTACAGCGAAGTCGCCATCGCACCGATCACCGAACCGATCGCCGCGCCGATGAGCGTCCCTGACGTGCCCAATCGGGAGCCGACCAGCGCCGATGTGACCGCGGCGAAGGCGCCCGCGACCACAGCAGTCATGGAGACGTTGAGGGCGGGCGGCTTTTCGGGCGTGGTCGTGGTGGAGCCGGTACCAGGCGTGGGGGAGGAATCCGAGGAAGAGCGGTCGTGGGGTTGTGGGGAAGTCATCGTTCTTCCACCGTAACTCGCTACCTGCGCCTTCTCCAGGGCCCCAGCTGGCACCTGAGGCCCCTTCTTCCCCGGTGAGCTACGACGAGGGTGGCAGGCCATCTCCGTCGATGTAGGGGCAGACACTCCACCTGGCGGATGGCGGGCCCGCGGGCCCAGCGGGGGGGTCCCCCCACCCATGCGCGGCGTGCGGGGCGACCACTAGCGTCGTGCGGAAGGACACCACCCACCCCCGGGAGGCCCCCATGCGACACGCGACGGAACGAGGCGCCACCGGCGTGCAGACCGTGGCGATCGCCGTTATTGCCGCGCTCCTCGTCGCAACCACCGGCCTGGTGCTGACGACCCCCGAGATCCCTGCCTCGATCTGTCGTGCCGTGGGAGCCGTGGTCGGCCAGGACCTGGGGTGCGCGCCCTCCCCCAGTCCCCCGCAACCGCCTCGCGCTGACGAGGATTTCCAGCCCGACAAGTGCAAGGTCAATCAGACCGGCGACAAGTACAGCAGCGTCGTCCAGATCGCCTTCATCAAGGTGGGTGAGAACGCGGGCTTCACGGTCACCGAGTACAGCGACGGCACCGTCACCATGATGGCCTCCAACGGTGCCGAGATCGGGGCCACCGGCGGGTTCGGCGCCGACGTGGCCATGGGCGAGATGGAGGCCGCCGCGAAGGTGGACTTCGGCGGCGGCGTGAAATTCGACTATGGCAGCACCTGGACCTTCGCCAGCAAGGTGCAGGCCGACCAGTTCCGCCAGCAACTCGACGACTATCTGGCCGATCAGTGGGCGCTCACACACCCGGTTTGTTACGGAGCCGTCTGCATGCCGCGCCCGGTTCAGGGCACTCCCCCTCCACCCGTTCCCTCGACGACGTTCAGCGGGATTGAGGCGCAGGGTTCGGTCTCCGGAAAGCTGGGCCTCTCCTCAACGGCCACGGGCGCCGACCTATCGCAGGCACAGATGACCCAACTCGGCATCGGCGCGAAGCTCAAACCCAGCGCCACCTGGACGACGACGCGCGACAACGCCAACACCCCAGCGGACGCGTCCGACGACACGGTGACCCATGTCACCGACCTGCAGTTCAACTCCGAGACGACCGGTGCTCTGGAGTTGGCTACCGGCGGCATCGGATCAATGGTCGGGATGGCGTTCTCCTTCACCACGAACGCCCGCGGCGAGATCACCTCGATCGCGATCGTCTCCACCCTGAAGGTCACCAGCACCACGGGGGTGGACGCCCAGGGCAAGGTGACCTCGGGCCAGGGCAGTTCCTCCTCCTCAGCGGGCGGGCAGCTCTCGGGTTCCAGCGATGTGGGCGACATGGTGGTGACCGAGACCCGCCTGAAGCTCGACCCCGCCGACGCGGCCTCGCAGGAGGCCGTCCGTGACTGGATGGGCGGCACGCATGGCTACCCCGGGCTGATTCCCCTCGCCTCGATCAGCCCGGCCACGCCAGGCGGTCAGGATCCCTTTGCCACGCTGCTCCACACGAGCGCGTCCAGCAGCACCGTGAGCTACACCCACGTCACGGACAAGGAGCGTTTCGCGCTCAACGTGAAGTTCGGCATGGCCTTCGGCATCGACGTCAGCAGCGAAAGCTCGCAGACCACCGCGACCCGGGCCACCTACCTGGGCGCACCTGGGGCAGACGGCGTCCGTCCCAGCCTCGACTTCACCGAATGCGTACGCTGATGCGAACCTTCTCCACCCCCAACGAACGGAGGCCGCGGTGAGACTCGCAGCCCGCCTTGTCGTGATTCCCTTGTTGACGGTCGCCCTGTTCCTCACCGGCTGCACCCTCACCGATCCCGGATGGACGAAGGTCGACGCAGGCCAACTCTCACTCGAACGCCCCGCCGGTTGGCGGAGCATCGCTTCTGCCGACGCGGCCTGGCCGCTGGCCTTCACCGGCGACGGCATGGAGATGCGCATCGCCCCGCAGTTCAGCGAGGATCCGCTCGCCGCGGCCGCCTATGACCGGCTCGACCTGCCCGCCAGGGTTGGGCTGAGCGGCTACGCCCCCAGCGGTGCCAAGACGTTCGAGGTTCCCGGCGCCGACACCGCCGTGCGCAGCGACTTCACCTACACCGACGCGGGCACTCCGCGTCACGGCATCTGGATCATCGCGGGCCAGTACCCCTTTCCCCGCACGTCCGCCGTCGCGATCACCGGGGAACGGCTCGATGACACCATCGTCCAGCGCATCCTGAGCAGCCTCCGTTACACCAAGCAAAACTCCTGACCCCCCGGGGAGGATCAATGCAGCGCCCGCCATCCACCGCCCCCACCGTCCGTGCCGTGCTCCTCGGTGCCCTCCTGGCCGCCGGGGCGGCCGTGGCCGTCCAGCAGTGGACGCTTCCGGTAGCCCCCATCTCGGTCGCGGTCGGGGCCGCCATCGGGGGCGCCGCGCTCGGCTACGTGGGCGCTGTGAGCGGCTGGCGCGGGACCTGGCTGCCATCCCTCATCACGGGGGTGGTCGCGACGCTGGCGTGCATGGCGGTGATGGCACGCACCGGCGTCGCCGTCCTACGCCCCGACTACGCCGTGAGCTGGCTGCTCAGCGTTCTCGCCGGAACCGCGATCGCGATCCCGCTCACCCGGCTGGGCGGCAAGCTGCGCGCCGAGGACGGCTGACGTCCGCCACGACGGGGCAGAATGGGGGTCCGACCACGAGAAAGGCATGCTCATGAAGTTCCGTTACCTGGGCGACTCCGGGATGAAGATCTCCGAGGTCATCTACGGCAACTGGCTCACCCACGGATCGCAGGTCGAGAACGACGCCGCCAAGGCGTGCGTCCGGGCCGCCCTCGACGCGGGAATCTCCAGCTTCGACACCGCCGACGTCTACGCCAACACGGCGGCGGAAACCGTCCTCGGCGAAGCGCTGGACGGGCAGCGCCGCGAAAGCCTGGAGATCTTCACCAAGGTGTACTGGCCCGTCGGCCCCCGCGGGCATAACGACGTCGGGCTGTCGCGCAAGCACATCCTGGAGTCGATCAACGGCTCCCTGAAGCGTCTCAGGACCGACTACGTCGACCTGTACCAGGCGCACCGCTTCGACACCGAGACGCCGCTGGAGGAGACCATGCAGGCCTTCGCCGACGTGGTGCGCTCAGGCAAGGCGCTCTACATCGGCGTCAGCGAGTGGACGGCCGACCAGCTTCGCGCCGGGCACGCCATGGCGAAGGATCTGGGCTTCCAGCTCATCTCCAACCAGCCCCAGTATTCGGCACTGTGGCGCGTCATCGAGGGCGAGGTGGTCCCGGCGTCGCGTGAACTCGGCATCAGCCAGATCGTGTGGTCTCCTGTGGCCCAGGGCGTCCTGACCGGGAAGTACCTGCCCGGGCAGCCGGCCCCGGCGGGCTCGCGCGCCACCGACGAGAAGGGCGGGGCGAACATGATCTCCCGGTTCATGACCGACGAGGTGCTGACCCGCGTGCAGAAGCTGCGGCCCATCGCCGACGACCTGGGCATCACGATGGCTCAGCTCGCCGTCGCCTGGGTTCTCGCCAACGACAACGTCGCGGGAGCGATCATCGGCGCTTCGCGGCCCGAGCAGGTCGTGGACAACGCTCGCGCCGTCGACGTCACCTTGGACGCGGCGACCCTGGCCGCGATCGACGAGGCACTGGGGGATGCTGTCCAGGCGGATCCCTCTCTCACGCAGGCGAACGCTCCCGCTGTTCGCCCCGCCTGAGTTCCAGGCACCGAGGGGTGCTCTGTGGCTGCGGTCACGGGGCACCCCGCAGTGCGGGCACAATGGGCTCGCAGACTTATGTGAGGAGACGTGACCGTGAAGCGGATCGTGTTGGTCGCTGTCACCGCGGTGGCGCTGAGCGGCTGTGCCGCCTCGGGCCCCATCGCCACCCCGTCCGTCCCGGTGCCGACGCCGACCACCCCGAGCGCGACTCCGACGACGGCCCGTCCCACGGCCACCGCGAAGCACACGGCCACGACGAAGCCTGTCCCGAGCCGGACGCCCCCCGCGAAGACGCTGGCCCCCGAGAGCACTGAGGGCGTGATCGCCGGGGCCATCGGTCAGGTCCCGGCGGGGTTCTCGCTGCCTGACGAGCAGCGTCCCGCCGCCGATGAGACGACGGCCTTCGAAACGACGCCGTGGCGCCTGGCCTGCGTCAACGACGCCGGGATCACGACGACGGCGCTCGACAAGCTGACCGCGACCCGGATCAAGGCGTCCAGCGGCCCCGAACACGTCGAAGGTAACGGCCTGCTGGTGTTCGCCGACGCGTCCGCCGCGCAGTCCTTCCTCGATCAGGCCACCGCCGGCTATGCGGCGTGCCCGGCGCAAGCCCCCGTGGACAACGGGTTCCGGCCGTCGCAAAGGTCGCAGGCGGTGCCCTCCCTGGGTGAGCAGGCGGTCCAGGTCGGCTCCTGGTGGGAATACCAAAGCAAGGACGCCTGGCTTCCGGCACCCGGAGCGGACCTCACCTATCTCGCCCGCAAGGGCCGCTTTGTCGCGTTGACCTATGAGGGCGACGAGTCCGTGGGAGACCCGACCTCCAACGCCGACCTGAACAGCCGCGCCCAGGCCCGGATCCAGCAGATTCTCGCCCAAGTGTGACCCGCCCGGGGCGCTCCCGGACGGGCCGTGGCGTCTCGGCTGAGCTCAGGCCGTGGTGCGCGGTTCGGAGGTACCGCCCTTTTCGCCGCGCAGGAGCTTGCCGGTGACCTTCTGGCCCAGCGACTCCAGCGCGAGGCGTCCCACCATCTGCTGATTGGTGGACACGCGCTCGGTGCGTCCGGTGCCCAGGAAACTGATGAACCAGTGCAGGAGCGTGGTGATGCGGCTCTTGAAGCCTGCGATGTAGAGCAGGTGCAGGAACAGCCAGGCCACCCACGCCAGGAACCCGGTGAACTCGATCTTGCCGATCTTCACCACCGCGGAGAACTTCGAGATGGTCGCCATGGAGCCCTTGTCGAAGTAGGAGAACGGCTCCTCAGGGACGGGTCGACCCGCTGACGCCAACGCGATGCGGTGGGCGACGTACTTGGCTTCCTGGATCGCGCCTTGCGCTACACCGGGGACGCCGGGGACGAAAGCGAGGTCGCCGATGACCGAGATTTCCGGGTGCTTCGGGAGGGTCAGGTCGGGGTTCACGATCACGCGTCCGGCCCGGTCGAGCTCGCAGCCGGTCTGTTCGGCCAGGAGGGCGCCGAGTTCGCTGCCCCGCACACCAGCGGCCCACACTTTGCAGCGGGAGCCGACCGTGACGGGTTGCTCCGCGCCTTGGGGCTGATAGGTCACGGCGTCGGCGGTCACGTCGGTGACGATGGCGTTCAAGACGACTTCGACGCCCTTGCGTTCCAGCGAGCGTTGCGTCGCGGCGCCCAGCTTCGGGCCGAATGCGCCCAGCACCTGGTGGCTGCCGTCGATGAGCACGACGCGTGCGTCCTGCGGGTCGATGGTGCGGAACTGCCCCACGAGCGTGGTGCTGGCCAGTTCGCGGATCTGTCCGGCCATCTCGACGCCGGTCGGTCCGGCGCCCACGACCACGAAGGTGAGCAGGCGTGCCCGCTCGGCCGGATCCGGTTCGACCTCAGCCATTTCGAACGCCCAGAAGATGCGGGCGCGTAGTTCGAGCGCGTCGTCGATGGTCTTCATGCCGGGCGCGAACGTCTCGAACTCGTCGTGCCCGAAGTAGGACTGCCCGGCACCGGCGGCCACGATCAGCCGGTCGTAGGGAGTCTGCTTCTCCTCGTCGTGGAAGCGCTGCGTGAGGATCCGGTTCGCGGTGTCGACGCCCGTCACCAGGCCCGTCTCGACGCGGGCGTTGGATTGCCGCTTGAGGATGTCGCGGGTGGCGGGGGCGATGGAGCCCTCCGACAAGATGCCGGTAGCGACCTGGTACAGCAACGGCTGGAACAGGTGATTGGGCGTCTTGCTGATGAGCGTGACGTCGACATCGCTGCGACGCAGCCCTTTAGCGGCGAACAGGCCGCCAAAGCCTGACCCGATGATGACGACTCGTTTTGTAGCCACGAAAGCCCCTCTCTCCAGGAGCCTCCATTCTGCTTGACCACTCAACCAGGCCACCCTGGCTCTCAGTCCTCGGCCACGGACGCGCGTGTGGCCCCGGGCTTGAGCCCGGACCCGGGGCCACACGCAGGGGGTGTCAGTGGATCACGAGTTCACCCAGGCCGAACCCGAAGGCCACCGCGAGGGCGATCATGATCACCCCCGGCAGGAGGAAGGAGTGATTGAACACGTACTTCCCGATCTTGGTTGAGCCCGTATCGTCCATCGCCACCGCGGCGATGAGGGTCGGGTAGGTCGGCAGGATGAACAGCGCCGACACCGCGGCGAAGCTGGCCACCATCGAGACCGGTGCCATGCCCAGCGCGAACGCGATCGGCATGATCGCCTTGGCGGTCGCCGCCTGGGAGTACAGCAGCGCCGCAGCGAAGAACGCGACCACGGCAAGCAGCCACGGGTGAGCGGTGAGGATCCCGCCCGCGAGCGCCTCGATCTGACCCATGTGCCCCTTGACGAACACGGTGCCCAACCAGGCGACGCCCAGCACGCACACCGCCGCCGACATGCCAGCCCGGAAGGTCGGCATGAGGACGACCTCGTTGGCGTCCACCTTGCAGGTGACGAGGATCAGCACCGCCACCGACAGCATGATCCCGATGATCGCCGAGTTGCGGTCGATGGCCGGGTTGCGGATCAGGCCCACGCTTTCCGAGATCGCCGTGGCGTAGAGCATCACGATGACGACGGCCCCCACGAACAAGGCAACGGATCGGCGGGCGCCCGGTTTGATGACGCGCTCCTGCGTCCCCCGCAAGGACACCTCCCCGGCAGCGAGTCGCCGCTGGTACTCCTCGTCTTGGTCCAGGGGCTTACCGAAGTGGTTGGCCAGCAGCGAGGTGACGATGACGGCGAGCAACGAGGAGGGGATCCACACGGCCAGCAGTTCGAGATAGCCGATGCCGTAGCGGGCCTCCATCTCCCCCGACATGTAGATGACGGCCGCCGAGACCGGGGAGGCGGTGATCGCGATCTAGGAGGCGATGACGGCCACCGACAGCGGACGCGACGGACGCACCCCGCCTTCCTTGGCGACCTCCGCGATCACGGGCAGCGTCGAGAAGGCCGTGTGCCCGGTGCCCGCCATCAGCGTCATGGCGTAGGTGATGAGCGGTGCGTACAAGGTGACGCGCTTGGGGTTCTTGCGCAGCATCTTCTCGGCCCAAGAAACCAGGTAGTCCATGCCGCCGGCGGCCTGCATGGCACCGATGGCCGAGATGACGGCCATGATGATCCCGATGACGTCGAAGGGGATGTACTCCGACCATTTGGTGGGCAGCCCCAGGGCCCCCAGCCCCAGGACGCCCAGTCCCCCGGCGACTGCCTCCGGGCATCCGGAACAGCCCTCACGGCTGAGGAACTGAGCGAACGGGTCGGGTTGGCCCGGGTCAGCGCCCGCCGCTATGCCGACTATCTGGTGGACGTCGGGCAGGCCGTTCGAGAGCCGCAGCGCACTGGGCAGGCGGGACGCCCGTTGCTGCGTTACCGCTGGTACACCGAGGACCCGTCCGCGAGCCGAGGGACTCCGCCGACGGCATCCTGACCCTCGCTCGGGAGCGAGCGGCGACGGGGAGACCTCTTCCCTCCCAGCCGTGACGCTGTTATGATTTGCCAGGCGCTGGCAACGACGACCTAGTCGGTCCTACCAGCACCGCTCCCGCCTGGGTGACCCGTGAAGCGTCCCCACCCCCAAACCCCAGCATCGGCCTCCGCGTCTGCAGACGCGGAGGCCGATGTGTCGTGTGGAACAGCCGTGGCCGGGGGCGGAGATCGCACCGGGTTGGGGCCCGATCACCGCCGCCGATGGACTCAGTCGAGCAGGTCGGCGTACAGCACGCTGGAGAGGTAGCGCTCACCGAAGGACGGGATGATCACCACGATGGTCTTGCCCGCGTTCTCCGGCTTCGCGGCCAGTTCACCCGCAGCGGCCAAGGCGGCACCCGAGGAGATCCCCACGAGCAGACCCTCTTCGCGCGCCGCGCGACGAGCCCAGTCGATGGCGGTGTCGGAGGCCACGGGGATGACCTCATCGATCACGGAGCGATCCAGGATCTTCGGGATGAAGTTCGCGCCGATGCCCTGGATCTTGTGCGGGCCAGGCTGGCCACCGGACAGGATGGGGGACTCGGCGGGCTCCACGGCCACGATCTTCACCTCGGGCTTGCGCTCCTTGAGCACCTGGCCCACACCGGAGATGGTGCCGCCGGTGCCGACGCCTGCCACGACGATGTCAACGCCACCATCGGTGTCGGCCCAGATCTCCTCCGCGGTCGTCTTGCGGTGAATCTCCACGTTGGCGGGGTTCTCGAACTGGCGCGCCAGGATCGCGCCCGGGGTGGAGGCGGCGATCTCCTCCGCCTTGCTGACCGCGCCGCGCATGCCCTCCGAACCGGGGGTCAGCACGAGTTCGGCACCGAACGCGCGCAGCAGGGCGCGGCGCTCCTTCGACATGGTCTCCGGCATCGCCAAGATCACCTTGTAGCCACGGGCCGCACCCACGAACGCGAGCGCGATGCCGGTGTTGCCGGAGGTGCCCTCAACGATCGTGCCGCCCGGCTTCAACTCGCCGGAGGCCTCCGCCGCGTCCACAATCGCGACACCGATGCGGTCCTTAACCGAGTTGGCCGGGTTGTAGAACTCCAGCTTGGCCACGACGTTGGCCTGGGAGTCGCCATAGAGGCGGTTGATGCGCACCAGCGGGGTGCGTCCGATGAGGGTGGTGGCGTTGTCGAAAATAGCTGCCATGGCGGTGGATTCCTTCTGAATGGTGTGGGTTTGGTCGTGCTCGAACACAATCCCGACAACACATCCGCGGACGCCCTGTGAGTTCGACGACCGCGGCACGTTCGGGCTGAACGGGCGGTCAGGCAGGTGTTGTCAGGCCTGGTGGCGACAACACCGACACATCAGCGGGAAAACGGCGCTCACGGCGTCGGCACCCGATGCGTTGGTCATGCCCAGAAACTAGCACACCGCCCAAGGACCATGGCGCGGCGTCGGGGGCTGGACTGGCGCGCCCGCACTGCACCAGCACGCGGCGGCGCCAACGCGCAGGAGGGGCGCCGGCTTCACAGCCGAACGCCCCTCCCACCGCTGATGTCTTTAGTAGCCAATCGAAGCCAGGTAGGCGCGCGAGTCGGCGATGCAATCGAACGGATCACGTCCGTAAGTGTCGTCTTGTTCGATGAAGAAGAAGTCGGCACCCGCCTTCTCCGCCGCCGGCAGCAACGCTGGCCAGTTCATGTTGCCCTGACCGACCTCGGCGAACTCCACGATGTCCTTGAACATGCGGTCGAAGGTGACGCGGTCGCCCGCGTCCAGGGCGTCAATCGCCTCCTGCGGCAGGGGCTTCACCCGGAAGTCCTTGACGTGGATGATCCGGCATACGCCCGTGTACTGCTCGAGCATGTCGAGGGGGGCCATGCCGCCTCGCTGCACCCAGTGCAGGTCCACCTCGAACCCGACGCTGGGCGCCACGCGACGGACGATGTCGAAGATCCGCTCCCCGTCGAACTGCGCCAGGTCCACGTGGTGGTTGTGGTAGCACAGCGTGATGCCCTCGGCGGCGAGCCGTTGGGCGGCCGCCTCGCATTCGGCAGCCCACGATTCGCAGGCCGCCTTGGACGACATGGCTGCCAGCGGCAGCATGCCGATCCGCACGTAAGTCGTGCCGAGGCGGCGACAGTCGGAGACGATCTTGTCGAAGTGCTCCTCGAGGTTGTCGCCCGTCGCGGTCGGTCCCGGCTTCAGCGCGACCGACAGCGCCCCCACGGTCATCCCCAGTTCGGCGATGGCGCGCTCCAGGTCGGCGGTGTTCTCCTCCGACATCGGGATCTGGCTCACCTCCACCGCATTGATGTTCATGTCCTTGATCCGCTGCAAGACCGCGAACATGCCCTGCTCCGCAACCTGGTCCTTCAGCATCATCATCATCACGCCCAGTTCGGCCATGGTGTTCATCCCCTCCGGTTATCTCTGGCGTTCAGGAGCGGGTCTCGTAGAGGCCCTCGGCGACGATGCGCTTGTTCAGTTCCTCGAGGTAGGCCTCCTCGTCGAAGTTCTCGATGGAGACTTCGCGGCCCAGCCATGCCGAGAGGTACATCGCGTCGGCGAGGCGGACGCCGTGGATCCCGTCCCCACCCGGTGCCAGCAGCGGCTCGGTGCCCTGCACGGCGGCGGCGAAGTTACGCAGAACCTCGATGTGCTGCTGCCCCCACACCGAGCCGTAGTCCTTGGTCTCGGACGTCATGAGGGATTCGCGATCCAGTTCGCCACGGAACAGCGTGCGCACGGTTTCGATATCCATGTTGCGCGACAGGGTCTCCTCGTCCTCGACCAGGCGCGTGATCGTCACCTTGGAGGACTCGTCCACGACGATCTTGCCCTTGTCGCAGAGGATCTCCAGGCGATCAGTGCCGACGAGGTCATGGGTGGCGGTCATGAAGGAACCGGTCGCCCCGTCGCCGAAGTCGACGAGGGCATTGACCTCGTCCTCGACGGCGATGTCGCGCCGGAAGCCGAACGACAGCTTGGCGAAGACCGACTTCGGGACGCCGCACAGCCACTGCCACAAGTCGAGTTGGTGAGGTGCCTGGTTAACCAGGACGCCGCCGCCCTCGCCGCCCCACGTGGCGCGCCAGGAGGACTGGGCGTAGTAGGGCTGGGGACGCCACCAGTTGGTGATGATCCACGACGTGTGGCGCAGCGCGCCCAGTTCGCCGGAGTCGAGCAGCGCCTTGAGATCCTTGTAGAGGGGGTTGGTGCGCTGGTTGAAGAACACGCCGAAGGTGAGTTCGGGGTGCTCGGCGGCAACGTCGATCAGCTCACGGGCCTGCTTGGTGTACACGCCGACCGGCTTCTCCACGAGGGTGTGGACGCCGTGCTCCAGCGCGTAGATGCCCATCTCGGGGTGGAGGTAGTGCGGGACGGTGGTCACGACGGCGTCCACGTCGCCGGAGGTGATGAGCTCTTGGTAATCGGTGTAGAACGGCACGCCCAGCTTCTCTGCGGCCTCGCGCTTGCTCTCGTCGATGTCGGCGATGGCGCCGATCCTCATGTTCGGCACCTTGCCCTCGGAGAGGAACGTGGCGTACATGCCGCCTTCGGTGCCCAACCCGATGATGCCCAGACGGACCTGATCCGTTGCCATGGAATGCTCCCTTGCTCGTCCTGGTGATGCCACTCTAGAAAAGGGCGCCCAACCGATGACACCGAGTTGCAGGATTCCCGCCCGGTTGGCTTCTCACCAGGGGCAACGCCGTGGCAACATTGCGCCGTGATGGATTTCGCCTCAGTCATCGCCGTCGAATCGCGTCGATTCGCCGCAACGCTGCGGGGGGTGGCCCCCACGGCCCCCGTACCGACCTGCCCCGAGTGGTCCGCTGCCGACCTGGCCTGGCACCTCACCGAGGTCCACGGCTTCTGGGCTCGCGTCCTGACCTCGGGTGCGCTGACCGACGAGGACGCCGAGGCGCTGGAAGCCTCTGCTCCCGCACGCCCTGACGATCCCACCGAGATCTGGCCGGTGTTCGAGCGCGAAACCCGCGCCCTTCTCGACGCGCTGGCGCTCCGCGACGACACCGAAGCGGCCTGGTTTTGGCTGCCCACCGCCTGCACCGTGGGGTCGACGCGACGCATGCAAGCCCACGAGGCCACCGTCCATCGCCTGGACGCCGAAGCAGCGGCCGACGTCACCTCGGCTCCCGTGGACGCCGAGGTGGCCGCCGACGCGGTGAGCCACGCCATCGAGGTGATGTGGGCCTGGTGGGGCACCAATCCCGGGTTCCTTTTCGTGCCCACCACAGGCCCGGTGGCTCTCACCGCGCTCGACGTGGACCGGGTGTGGCACGTCCAGCCGGGCCGCTGGCGCGGCGTCGGCTCCTCCGGCACCTCCTACGACATGCCCGGCGTCCGGCTCACCGAGGAAGCCCCGGCCGTCGCGCAGGTGACGGCAACCGCCGACGCGCTCATGCGCTGGCTGTGGGGCCGCGGGCCTGAACCGGCCACCTCGGGGGACGCCGCAGCCGTGGCCGCGCTCCGCGAGGCGCGCGACCAGGGCATGCAGTAACGCGTCGCTGCGGCGTCCGGCTCAGTCGAGTGTCGCCGCCCCGGGCCCCGCGCTGCCCGCGAGCGCCGAGGACTGATAGGTCTGCTTGAGCATGCGCAACGCCGGCATGGCTTCGGCAGGGCCGATCCAGAACGGTTCTGGGTCATCGACGCGGGCGTAGAAGTCGCGGATGAACAGTTCGTGGGAGACGCCCCAGTACACGCGCCCGCCCGAGGCGGCCCGGCGCTCCTCGAACTGGTCGACCCGGCCGTCCTTCCAGGCGACGGTCAGCCCGTCGCGCACGGTGACATAGGCGTTCTCGCAGTCCAGTTCGAGTTCGACGGGGCGGTTCTGCGGCGCGGTCAGCGTCCCGTAGAACGACGTCTGGACGCCGCTGGCGTGCGTGAACAGAATCTCGGCGGTGTCCTCGACCTCCGTGACGTCAGCGAACTTGTGGGCGGCGACCCGTCCGTCGACCCCGGTCACCTCGCCGAGCATCCACTGCACCAGATCGAGGGTGTGGATGGCCTGGTTGATGAGCAGCCCGCCCCCGGCGTGCTCCTGGCTGGCCCGCCACGGCTTGGCCCGGTAGTAGTCGGCCGTCCGCGTCCACACCACCGACGCGTAGGCGCCGTGAATCTCGCCGAGTTCGCCCGAGTCGAGCAGGCGTCGCAGTTCGACGGAGCTGACGTTGTAGCGGTTTTGGAAGCAGATCCCGACCTTGACGCCCGCGGGCAGGTCGGCGTCCACGAGGCGTTGCGCGTCGGCGAGGTGCGCGGCCAGGGGCTTTTCCTGGATGACGTGGACGCCCAGGCGGGCCGCCTCCAGGGTGGCGCTGATGTGCTGATCGTGCGGGGTCGTGATGTGCACCACGTCGGGCTGAACGGCATCGACGAGTTCTGTGACTGTCGCGAACGCCGGGACGCCCAGGTCGGCTGTCGCTGCGGCACGGCGCGCTGGATCGATGTCGACGGCTCCGACGAGATCAACCCCCTCGATGGCGTCGATAGCTTCCCGGTGGACCGTCGCGACATCGCCCCAGCCCACGATCGCTGCCCGCTTCACTGACATCTCGGCTCCTGCTTCTGGTTCAGGCCCGCGTGCGGGCTTCGGTGACCGCGGCCCGGCGCGCAGCGTCTGCGACGCGGGTGGCACCCGTCACTCTAGGCGCGAATGCCCAGTTGCCAGGGGCGCTTGCGCTGGTTGCCACCGGTCACGACCCAGGCAGCCACACCACTGGCCACCGTCAAGACGACCAGCCCGATGTTGCGCGCAGCCAGGACGACGAGCGCCGCAGGAGTGGCGCCCGTGATCATCAGCAGCGCGTCGTAGGCGACGGGATAGATGACGGTGGTGAGGACGCACAGCAGGGCGAGTAAGACAAGGGTCGCCAGCGCTGGACGCCAGGGAGGGGCGTCCCCGCCGTCCCGGGACGCCTGCCCGACCAGGACGGCCGCGGACGGCGCCAGCCACAGGAGGTATTGCGGGCTCAGCGCCGGGGAAGTGACGATGAACGCGCCGATCAGCGTGAGGCTGATCCAGCCCAGCGGACGCGTGGGCGTCCCGGCGCGCAGCCAACGCAGCACCAGCACGACGCAGGCGACCACGGCGATCACCGCAGCGATCCGCGCCGCCAACAGGGCCTCGGGGACGCCCGGACCGCCGATCTCGTAGGCGTGGAACTCGCTGTAGAAGATGTGGGTCCCCTGACGCCTCCCCCAGCGCCACATCGCGTCCAGCGCCGCAACCGCCTCGATCTGCAGGCCGCGATCCCCCTGATACGTGAGCGGTGAGAGTAGACGCTCCCAGCCCCCTGCGGTGACGCTCAGGACGACGAGCACGATCCCCGAGACGGCCAGCGACACGAAGGCACGCAGCCGCGCCCGGCCCGCGAACAGGAGAGGCGCCACGATGATCGGCCACACTTTCAAGGCCGTGCCCACGGCGATCGCCACCCCCGCACGCCCGCCACGGCGCTGCACCACCAGCACCAAGGCGACCCCCGCAGCGGCGGCTGGCAGCATGTCCAGCCGCAGGAGCGGGAGCCCGCCCAGGGCTGTCGTGAGCATGACCCAACTCAGGACGGCGATCGGGCCGAGCGTCCGGCCCAGCACGACGGCGAACACGGCGTCCGCGAGCGTCGTGATGAGCATGATGGCACCCCGGTAGGAGGTGGGGTCGTCGGCGCCGAGCAGGTAGGGCGCCAGCAGCAGCCAAGCGGCGGGGGTCGGGTATTCGGGCATGGCCTGGGACAGCGTCATCGCCCAGGAGCCCGCGTGTGGCGATGCCAGCGCGGCGGCGGCGTCCCTGGCGGCGAGGAAGTAGTAGTAGGTGTCGCTGTACTCACCAACCCGGAAGACCCACCACCAACTAGACAGCGCCTTCATGCCGACCCAGGCGGCCACCACGAAGGCCACCATGCCCCCCTGCCACGGAGCCGGTCCGTCAGGCTCACTGTCGCGTGAGGAGGCGTGAGGGGACTCCGACTGCGCGTGGCGGCTCGGGGCATCCGCCCGACCAGCACTCTCCATGCGCGATGGTGACGACACCCCAGCATCATCCCAGACGGCGGGGACACCGGTAGCCGCATGAGGGCCCGGCAACTACCCTGGGGGCCGCAGGAGGCGGTGTCGCCACGGCGAAAGGGCCACAACATGACGGATTTCGTCCAGGACGCGGACATCTGGCCGACCCTCCGCGAGGAGGCGCAGCGCGACGCCGAGCAGGAACCCTGCCTGGCGGGGTTCCTCTACGAGTCCGTCCTGCGTCATCCCACGCTCATCGACGCCCTAGGTGGGCTGCTGTCACACAAGCTGGCGAGCGAGACGATGTCGTCGATGACGCTGCTGGCCCTCGCGCAAGAGGCGTTCTGCCGGGAGCCGCAGATCGAGGGGGCGGTGATCGCGGATCTGCAGGCGATCATCCACCGCGACCCCGCCACCCGCGGGTACTCCCAACCGCTGCTGTACGCGAAGGGCTTTCACGCCGTCCAGGCGTACCGGATCGCTCACCACTTCTGGATCACCGAGCGGCACGCGCTCGCGCTATTCCTGCAAAGCCGGATCTCGGAGGTGTTCGCCGTCGATATCCACCCGGGCGCGCGCATCGGGCGCGGGGTCATGTTCGACCACGCCACCTCGGTCGTCATCGGCGAGACGGCCGTCGTCGAGGACGACTTCTCCATGCTGCACGAGGTCACCCTCGGCGGAACCGGCAAGGTGGGCGGGGATCGCCACCCCAAGGTCAAGCGTGGCGTCATGATCGGCGCAGGCGCCAAAGTGCTGGGCAACATCACGGTCGGGGAGGGCGCCAAGATCGGTGCGGGATCGGTCGTGCTGGAGGACGTCCCCGCGCACGCCACGGTCGCGGGCGTCCCGGCCAAGCTGGTGTCCTTCCCCGCGGAGTCCTTCCCGGCGCTGGAGATGGACCAGCGCTTCGAGTGCGGGGCGATCATCGAGAGCGCGACCCTCACGATCACCGAACATCCGGGGAACTAGGCCGGGTTCGTGGACGCCTGGGTAGCCTACGGGCGTGCCGATCCCCGATCCTCGCCCTGCTGAGGTTGACGCCGTCGCGGCCGCGCTCGCCGGACGCCGTTGGGTCGCATTGACCGGTGCTGGGATCTCCACCGATTCCGGCATCCCGGACTATCGCGGCCCCCATGCTCGCCCCACCAACCCGATCACCTACACCGACTTCCTGCGGCACCCGCAAGCGCGCCGCCGCTACTGGTTCCGGTCGATGATGGGGTATCGCAGCTTCGGCGTCGCGCAGCCCAATGCCGGGCATCGCGCCCTGGCCCGCCTCGGCGTCCCGATCATCACGCAGAACGTGGACGCGCTGCACGAGCGGGCAGGCAGCCGCGACGTAATCGACCTCCATGGCCTCATTGACAAGGTGATCTGCCTGTCATGCGGCGAGGTGACGGCACGCGCGGAGGTGCAAGCCCGCCTGGAGCACGCCAACCCGACCATCACCGGAACCATCCCGGCCGGAGCGGCTGAACTGCGCCCCGACGGGGACGCCGACATCGCCGACCCGGACGACTTCGTCGTGCCCGCCTGTCGGGTGTGCGGCGGCGTCCTCAAACCCGATGTCGTGTTCTTCGGGGAGTCGGTTCCGCCACAGCGGGTGGCGGCGTCCTTCGCGTGGGTGGATGCCGCGCAGGCGCTGTTGGTGGCTGGCTCGTCGCTCACGGTGATGTCGGGGCTGCGGTTTGCCCGGCGCGCCGCCAAGGCGGGCATCCCGCTCGTGATCGTCAATCACGGCCCGACGCGCGCCGATGATCTGGCGGATGTCCGCGTGGACGCCGGGACGTCGGCTACCTTGACGGCCCTCGCCGCAGCGTTGCCGTAGGGCATCGGGCGGTCGGCATGAGCGGCAGGCGGGCAGGAAAGTGGCGAGCCGTCCGTCTCTGATTGGGGCGACCAGAGGGGGTGTGACGAAGGGCCCGCCGTGGTTCCCACGTTGCCCCATCCCTGGGTAAAGCGATACCCCGCGGCGCGAAGACGGCACCTAAGTACGACTGCCTACGTCGGCCGAAAGTACGAATCCCCCTGGTGTGATCTCTTCCCCACCGCCCGCCGTGGGTGGCGTCCAACCACGAGAAAGAAATTTGCAGTCCTGCAATCTTGCAGTACTGTTGCGAAGCACCTGGCGTTCGGTGGGTGCGCATCACGCAGGGAGTACGTATGACAGCAGTCGCCACCCGGGCCGAATCGGGAGTTGAATCCGAGGCGGAACAGTCAGCGGCCGCAGCCCCACTGATGGATCACCGGCAGATCATGCTGGTGGTTTATGGGCTGATGGCCGCCATGTTCCTCAGTTCCATGGCGCAGACCGTCTTCGGCACCGCCATCCGGACGATCGGCGACGACCTCCACGGCCTTGATCAGCAGGCGTGGGTGACCACGGCCTACCTGATCACCTCGACGGTCACCACTCCGCTGTACGGCAAGCTTTCCGACATCTTCGGACGCCGTCCGCTCATCATCCTCAGCATCGCGATCTTCATCCTCGGCTCGGTGCTGTCGAGTTTCTCCACTTCCATGCTGATGCTGGCTGGCTTCCGGGCCTTGCAGGGCATCGGCGCGGGCGGCCTGATGTCGCTCCCGCTCGCGATCATGGGCGACGTGCTCGCACCCCGGGAGCGAGCCAAGTATCAAGGCTTCTTCCTCGCGACGTTCGGCATCGCCGCGGTGGTGGGTCCGCTGGTGGGCGGCATCTTCGCCGGGGCCGACACCCTGTTGGGGATCGATGGCTGGCGTTGGGTGTTCCTGATCAACATCCCGATCGGTGCCATCGCGCTCGCGGCGGTCTTGTTCTTCTTGCACGTCCCGCACATCGCGCACGGTCACGCTCGCGTCGACTGGTGGGGGGCCATGCTGGTCACCACCTCGCTCGTCCCGCTGCTGCTGGTCGCCGAGCAGGGTCGCGAGTGGGGCTGGAGCTCGCCGCTGTCACTGGCCTGCTACGCCGTCGGTGCCGCGTCGCTGGTGGCGTTCGTGTTCGTGGAGCGCGCCATGGGAACGGCGGCGATCCTGCCGCTGCGGCTGTTCAATCAGAAGTTCTCCCTCGCGGTGATCCTCAGCGTCCTGATTGGCTTCGGCATGTTCGGCGCGATGATGACGATCCCGCTGTACCTGCAGATCGTGTTGGGATTCAACCCGACCGAGGCCGGTTTCGGCAGCCTCCCGATGATGCTGGGTCTGATGCTGGCGTCCATCGTGACCGGCCAGATCATCGCCAAGACGGGGCGCTACGGCGTCTTCCCGATCACCGGTTCCGCGACCACCGCCGCCGGGTTCAGCATCCTCACCTTCATGACGCCCGAGCACGGCTACCCCTTCCTCGCCTTGGCGATGGCCGTCATCGGTCTCGGGTTGGGGCAGTTGATGCAGACGCTGACGCTGGCCGCGCAGGCGGCTGCTCCGGCCCGCGACATGGGTGTGGCGTCCAGTTCGGCGACGTTCTTCCGGCAGATCGGTGGCACGCTCGGCACGGCGATCATGTTGTCGATGCTGTTCGGCTCGCTGCCCACCAACATCACCTCCGCCATGTCGAACACTGACACCGCCACCGCAGCCCTGGACGCGGCACTCGACCCGGCCGTCGCGAACGCGCCCCAGAACAAGGGCGTCATGGACGCCATGTGGACGCCGATCACCGAGAAGATCACCTCGCAGATCGACAGCAAGATGACTGATGCCACGCAGCAGGTGAAGGATCAAGTCGACGCGAAGGTCCGCGAAGAGGTCTCCAAGGCGGCCCACGAGAAGGCCGCTGAAGGCGCCTCGCAGTTGGCTGACGGCGCGGGCAAGCTCAGCACGGGGCTCGGTCAGCTCGGCACCGGCACCGGGGCGTTCGTCGATGGCGTCGGCAAGATCGGCACCGGCGCGCAGGGGCTGGCGACGGGAACGTCGAAGCTGTCCTCGGCGACCGGCCAGCTGGCCGATGGTGCGGGGAAGCTCAGCGGCGGCTTGAAGAAGCTGTCCAGCGCCACCCAGACCGCGGCGGGTTCCGCCAAGGATGCCACCACCGACTTCGGCGCTTTGCAGGCGGCCATGACGACGCTGGCCGCGGACCAGAAGAGCTGTGCCGCAGGTTCCGCCGCCGCGGACAAGGACGCGCCCACCCCCGCGTCCTGCGCCAAGCTCCCCGAGGACCAGGCGGGCGTCGCCGCCGCGATGAAGGCGCTGGGCACCAGCGTCTACACCACCAGCGGTTACTTGAACGGCTCGGGTGATACCCCCGGTATCGCCACGGGGTTGTCGCAGCTCAGCGGTGGCGCCGACCAGCTCGCCCAGGGCACCACGCAACTGGGTGCGGGCATGGGGCAGGTCGCTGACGGGGCGGGCAAGCTCGCCACCGGCGCCGCCACGGCCGCCGAGAAGGGCGGAGCGCTGACGACCGGCGCCCAGGGCGCGGCGGCGGGGAGCGCCAAGCTCAGTGATGGCGCCCAGCAGTTGTCGCAGATCGAGCAGGTCATCAACGACAAGGTGGCCGAGCTCACCCCTGACGCGGAGCAGAAGGCCCTCGAGACGGTCGCAGCCGACAAGAACCTCAGCGTCGTGGACGGCCACCTCGCCGTGAACTACGCCGATCCTGTCCAGCGTCGCGCCGTCGTCGACCAGGTGGTTCCGACCTTGATCGACCAGATCAAGAACGGGACGTCCAGCGACGCCGATACCCACGTCAGCACCAGCGACACCTCGTTCCTCAACGGCGCCGACGCCCGACTGACGGCACCCTTCATGAGTGGCTTCAACACGTCGGTGGTCGCCATTTACTGGGTGGGGTTCTGGGTTATGGTGGCGGCATTCGTCATCACGTGCTTCTACCGTGTTCCGCCGCTGCGCACCCGCTCGGCGCTGGAGGAGAAGAACGAACTGGCTCAGGCTGAACAGGAGGCGGCGACGCTGTGACCGCACACCCTGCGCCGCACGCGTGCTGCGACGCCGCCAAGGAGTCCTTGCGCGAGCGAAAGAAGCGGGCCACCCGGCATCAGATCCATGAGGTCGCCTTGCGGCTGATCGGTGAGCGCGGCGCGGCGGGGGTGACGGTCGAGGAGATTTGCGACGAGGTGGGCGTCGCGCCACGAACGTTCTTCAACTACTACCCCACCAAACTGGATGCGGCTTTCGACATCCCGCAGACTGACATCCCCGACGCGTCGGCTGAGCGATTCCTCCAGGCCGACGGCGATCTCCTCAGCGATGCCTTGGCGTTGGTGGCGTCCAGCACTGAACTGCCCGGCGACTTCCTACGGATCAAGGCGCTCCTGCACGAGCATCCCGATCTGGCGTTCACGTTCTGGAAGCAGCTCATCGGACGCCTCAAGCCGGTCCATACCCTGATGGAACAGCGCAGCGACGACCCCCCGAGCGCACGCCTAGCCTTCGCCCTCATGGTGGTCGCCGCACTGAGTTCCATGGTGCGGCCCCGCGAACAGGCCGACACCAACAGTTCCCTGGATCGGCTCCTGGCCGAGGTCGGGGCGATGAAGGCACTGCTGGGCGGCATCGACGTCCCGCACCCCGCCGAGGACGCTCAGTAGCGCAGTTCCCCCGGGCGACGCTCATCACGCCCCAACCGTCAGGGGCGCGCACCGTGAACCGCCACCAACGACCCCCTCGCGCGACCTGTGGTTTTCGCGCCAACGGCCGCGACCCCTGGGCGCTGGCTAGGCTTCGAAGATGGTGTGGTTACGCAGTATCGACGCGTCCATGAACGCGGACATTGTGGCCGCCATCGACGACCGGCTCGGCGGGGTCGCGGCCGAGCAGGGCGTCCGGATTCCGTGGGCGATCGAATCCGGGTCGCGCGCGTGGGGGTTCCCCTCTCCCGACAGCGACTACGACTGCCGGTTCTTCTATGTCCGCACCGCGGAGGAGTACTTGTCGCCGTGGCGCCCGCGCGACGTGATCGAGACGCCCCTGGACGCCATCTCCGACGTGAACGGCTGGGATCTGATCAAGGCCGTCCGGTTGGCCGTCCGCGGCAACGCGACCGTCGGCGAATGGCTGCGCTCCCCCTTGATCTACGGCGGCGACGAGGCGTTCCGCGCCGAACTCCTCGCCCTGGTGGACGCCGTCACGACCCGGCCCCGACTCCGCCGCCATTTACCTCTACCTCGGACGCCGCCAGCGCGCCCTGGCCGGGCTGGAGGGTGAGCAGGTGCGCCTGAAGCGGCTGTTCTACGCGGTGCGTCCTGCCGCCACCCTGCACTGGCTCGACACCCACCCGCACGGCACCCCGCCCATGCGGCTCCAAGAACTCCTGGCGGAGGTCGACATTCCGCCCACGCTGCGCGACACCATGGCCGAGCTCATCTCGGTGAAGTCGGTCACCCGTGAACTCGGAGAGGGCACGGTTCCGCGCGTCATCGCCGACTACATCAGCGTCCACCTGGATCAGCCGGTCCCCGTCGACGTCCCCCTCGCGCCGGACGCCCACGCGCGCGCCGCCGACACCTTCCGCTGCCTGGTGACGCGCTTCGCCCCCTAGCGTGCGGCGTCCGGTCGTCGCACGCCGACGCAAGGATCCGTGCCCGGCGCCGGCCGACAATCGGCTGTGGTGATCGGGGCGCGCCGTGCTCCGCGTCCGCGACCACCAGGCCGCGAAGAGTCAGATCAGCGCATCGGTGAGGTGGTTGGGGGTCCCGAAGCGGTGCGCGGTGATCGAGACGGCCTGCTCGCGCAGGAACGGCAGGATCTCCAGGCGGCCAGCTTCGGTGACCTCCCCGCCATACACCGCCAGGTCCGGACGCCCACCGGTCACCTCCGCGACCGCAGCCACCGACCCGCCGATCAGACGCACCCGCCCAGCACCGTAGGCCACCACCCGGGCACCCCAGGCGGCCTCGTCCTCGACGATGACCTCCTGGGCGGCGCCGCGCAGGGCGGCCTCCACCGCAGGAGGCAGGTCACGACCGGATGACACGACGACGGCGGTCCGCGTCAGGGCGCTCGCCGCCACGACGCGCACCAGGTCACCCACCGGCGCGTCCGCGTCCAGGCGCACCAGCACGGGCCGATCCAGGGGCAGGTAGCGGAACACGTTGCGTTCCACCGGAAGCTGGGACACATCCTCGGCAATGCCGAACTGCAACCGCCACGCCTCACCGTCGCTGCGTGCGCCGCGTTCGACGCGGGCGGCGTCCGCCTCCGGCAACTCGGCCCGGGCCGCCGCGACCAGCGCGGTGACCGCCGGAGTCGTCACGGCGGTGACCGCCGTCGCTTCCCGGCTCCGCCACGATCCCAAGCCGATCAGGTAGTTGGGGCCGCCAGCCTTGGCGCCCGCTCCGACCGCCGAACGCTTCCAGCCGCCGAAGGGCTGCCGCTGGACGATCGCCCCGGTGATCCCCCGGTTGACGTACAGGTTGCCCGCCTGCACGGTGTCGAGCCACTCCCCGATCTCGGCGGCGTCCAGCGAATGCAGCCCAGAGGTGAGGCCATAGTCGACCTCGTTGACGATCGCGATGGCTTCGCTCAGCGTCGCGGCCGTCATGATCCCCAGGATCGGCCCGAAGTACTCGGTGCGGTGATAGGCCGAGCCGAGCCGGACGCCCTCGCGGACCCCGGGGCTCCACAGCCGCCCGGAATCGTCGAGGGGATGGGGCTCGATAAGCCATCGCTCCCCCACTCCGAGAGTGGTGAGACCCTCCAGCAGCTTGCCGGAAGCCGGTTCGATGATCGGACCCATCTGCGTGGTGGCATCGGAGGGATACCCCACAGTCAGCGAGGAGACGGCGTCCCGCAACTGCGTCCGGAACCGTCGCGAGTGCGCCACCGACCCGACCAGCACGACCAAGGACGCCGCCGAGCACTTCTGGCCCGCGTGCCCGAAGGCGGACGCAACGACATCCTTGACCGCCAGATCCAGGTCAGCGGACGGGGTGATGATGATGGCGTTCTTGCCGCTGGTTTCGGCCAACAGCGGCAGGTCAGGACGGAATGAGCGGAACAGTTCGGCGGTCTCGAAGGCACCGGTCAAGATGACTCGATCCAGGCGCGGGTCACCCACCAGCGCCGCACCGTGCGCCTTCTCACCGACCTGAATGAGGCGCAGCACCTCGCGGGGCACCCCCGCCGACCACAAGCATTCGGCGATCAGCGCGCCGCAGCGCTGGGTGAGGGCTGCGGGCTTGAGCAGGACGGCTGAGCCTGCCGCCAGCGCCGCCAGCGCTCCCCCGGCGGGGATGGCCACCGGGAAGTTCCAGGGCGGGGTCACCAACGTCAGCGCGGACGGTTCGAACGAGGCACCATCGACGGCCTCCAGCCGCCGGGCCTGCTCGGCATAGAAGTGAGCGAAGTCGATCGCCTCCGACACCTCGGGGTCGGCCTGGTCGAGGGTCTTGCCCGCTTCGGCGGCCATGAGTTCCCAGAACGCCTCGCGGCGGTTTTCGAGTTCCTCACCCGCGCGGTGCAAGATCGCGGCGCGTTCATCGGCGCTCCGCGCACCCCACGCCTCGCCGGCCGCACGAGTCTCGGCCAGGACGGCGTCCAACGCCTCGGGGGTGGCGATCCGGGCCGCTTCGATCGTGTCGATCCCCAGCCGCGAGCCGGGGACACGCAGCAAAGCAGCCGCAGCCGCCTCACGGTTGCTCCGCACCGACGGATCGGTGTCGGGGGTGTTGCGGAAGGCGCCCAGCCCGCTCGGCGGGACGGCCGCATGCCGGTCGGCGACCTTGTGGGACGCCGGAACCAGACCGTCGAGCCCGGCGACGGCAGCCCGGAACCGGGCGACCTCGCGAGCAAACAGGTCCTCGTTCTCGGCCAGTTCGAACACCGCAGACATGAAGTTCTCGCTGGAGGCGCCCTCTTCCAAACGTCGGATCAGGTAGGCGATGGCCACGTCGAACTCGGCGGGCGCCACCACCGGGGTGTACAACAGCAACCCGCCGACCTCCCGGCGCACCGCCTCGGCCTGCCCTTGGGCCATGCCGAGCAGCATCTCGTACTCCACTCCGGCCCGGACGCCACGGCGTCCGGCGAGCAGCCACGAGTACGCGACGTCGAACAGGTTGTGCCCGGCGATGCCGAGGCGAACGTTCTCGATCCGCTCGGGGTGAAGGGCGTACTCCAGGACGCGCTTGTAGTTGGTGTCGGATTCGCGCTTGCTGCCCCAGGTGGCCAACGGCCAGCCGTGCAGGGACGCCTCGACCTGCTCCATGGGCAGGTTGGCGCCCTTCACGACCCGGACCTTGATGGGGGCCCCGCCGCGGCCCCGACGCGCCGCACTCCATTCCTGGAGGCGCATCATGGCCGCGAGAGCGTCGGGCAGGTAGGCCTGCAGCACGATCCCTGCCTCCAGGTGGAGGAACTCGGGCCGGTCGAGAATGCGGGTGAAGACCGCGATGGTCAGATCGAGATCCTTGTACTCCTCCATGTCGAGGTTGATGAACTTGGGCGTCGGGAAGGACGCCGCCCGCGCAAACAGATGCGTGAGTTCGGCGACGATGTCGTTGACGGCGTCCTCGAACGCCCACGGATTGTGGGGCGCGACCGTCGCCGAGACCTTGATGGAGACGTAGTCGACATCCTCGCGCGCCAGCAGTTGGTGGGTGCCATCGAGGCGGCGCTTGGCCTCCGAGCGGCCCAGCACCGCTTCGCCGAGCAGGTTCATGTTGAGGCGGATGCCCTCGGTGCGGATCTTGGCGATGGCCGGGCCGAGGCGAGCGTCGGTGGCGTCGATGATGAGGTGGCTGACCATGTCCCGCAGGACGCGGCGGGCGGTGGGGACGACGATCCCGGGCAGGACGGGCGCGAGCGCGCCCCCCAGCGCGACGGCTGCACGCATCGGCGCGGGCAGGAAGCTCGGCACCCGTGGGGCCAGCTCGCGCAGCTTGTGGGCGGCGACTTTGGTGTTTTCGGGCCGCACGACACCGTCGACGAAGCCGACGGTGAAATCCAGCCCGCCCGCGTCGCGCAGGACGTCGGCGAGACGTTCGCCTGCGGGGTCGGAGGGGTGCGCGGCTGCTTCGGTCAGCCAGCGACGCACGAGCGCGATGGCCTCCTCGATCATGGCGGGATCGACGGAGTCGGGGGCGGGCCCGGCGGCGAGCGGATGGGTGTCGGACACGGGAGCCTCCCAGGTCGGGGTCGAGGGACGCGCCCTTCAGGGCGTGACTACGAGTAGTCTCATCCCGATTAAGCCGTCAGGACAAGCGACTGTTTTTGACCACTATTCGTCAGTTTTCGTGATGTATGGAGGGCCATGCTGGACATCCACCGCCTCATGCTGCTGCGGGAGCTCTCGATTCGCGGGACGATGGCCGCCGTCGCCGAGTCGCTGCAATACAGCCCCTCGGCCGTCTCCCAGCAACTCACCCAGTTGGAGCGGGAGGCGGGAACCACCCTGCTGCGCAAGGCCGGGCGCACCGTCCGGCTGACCCCCGAGGCGGAGATCCTGGTCGCCACAGCGTCCGAACTGGCCGACACGCTGGAGCGGGCCGAGGCTGAGCTGCGGGCCTCCGGCACGACGGTGCGGGGCCGCGTCCGGGTGGCGGTGTTTCAGTCGGCCGCCCTCGCATTGATGCCCGCAGCGCTAACAACGATGGCCCACCAGCACCCCGACGTCCGGGTCGAAATGGTGCAGACCGAGCCCGCCGAGGCCCTCCACCAAACGTGGGCCAGGGACTTCGACATGGTCATCGCCGAGCAGTACCCCGAGCATTCGGCCCCGTGGCTGCCGGGGCTGGTCCGGCGCGACCTGACCACCGATGTGATCCACCTCGCCGTCCCGCTCGACTGCACGGCCGACGACCTGGCGGGCACGGTCGATCTGCCGTGGGTCATGGAACCGCACGGTGCGGCATCGCGGCATTTCGCGGAACAGGCCTGCCGGGTCGAGGGCTTCGAGCCGGACGTCCGCTACGTCACCGCCGACTTGCAAGCTCACCTGCGCCTGGTGGAATCCGGCAACGCGGTCGCGCTCATCCCTGACCTGATGTGGGCGGGACACCCGCCCGCCTGTCGCCTGATCCCGCTGCCTCAGATGCCACGGCGCACCGTGTTCGTCGCCCAACGCGAAGCCGGGCTGGGTTGGCCCGCCTCCATCGCGCTGCTGGCCGCACTCGAAGCCGCGGCGCGCCCTCTCACGCCGTGAGGGGGAAGCCCACTCCTTAGCCTTCCTCGGATGGCGCCACGGGCGGGACGACTTGGCCGCCCTTGATGATCGCCCTCAGATGCGTCTGCGGGTCGGCCAGGATCCGCACGTCCTCCAACGGGTTGGCGTCCACGACCAGGACGTCCGCCCAGGCGCCGATCTGAAGCGTCCCCGCTTTGCCCTCCCAGCCCATCAGCCGCGCCCCGTGACAGGTCGCCTCCTGCACCACGCGCGCCGAAGGAGCCACCTGGGCCCGCAGCAGGAACTCCTGCGACTGCGCCACCTCCATCTCCGCGAGGAGATCCGTCCCCAAGGCCATCGGAATACCGCTGCGCGCGGCGAGCGCGTAGGCGGCCAGACCGCCATCGCGCACCTCGGCGATCTTGGCCAGCGACGCCTCCCCCAGCCCAGCCGCCGCCCCTTGCTGGGCAAGCAGTTCGTAGGTGACCAGGGTGGGGACCAGCCAGGCGCCGGACGCCTTCATCAACGCGGCCGTCTCCTCATCGAGGAGGTTCCCGTGCTCGACACATCCCACCCCGGCACGCAGCGCCTGCTGAATGGCCCGCGGGTGATAGGCGTGCACGGTCACGTAGGTGTTGGCGTTGGCCGCTTCGACCACCGCCGCGCGGATCTCCTCCTCGGTGTACTGCACCGAGGAAATGTCGTCGTGCGGCGAGGCCACCCCGCCTGACGCGGTGAGCTTGAGGAAGGACGCGCCACGGCGCAACTGCTCTCGCGCCGCCCACCGCACCTGGTCGACACCATCGGCGATGACAGCGATGCCCGCTTCCTCGCAGTGGCAGCCCAGGTGCTGTTCGTTCAGCCCACGGGTGTCGCCGTGGCCTCCCGTCTGCGAGATCATCCGGCCCGCATACTGCACCCGCGGACCGAGCACGAGGCCCTCGTCGAGCGCACGAACCAAGCCCCGATCGACTCCCCCCACGTCGCGAACGCTCGTGAAGCCTCGCCGCGATCGACGATCCCGCCGTCGCGGCACAGCAGCCAGCCGTCCGGCCCGCTGAGTGTGGGGCCTTCGGGGTCGAGCAGGCGAGCATGGGTAAGGAGAAGTGTTGACATGACGCCGCGTCCTTTCGTTGCGTGCCGCATCCGCCACAGGGCTGCCGTGGAGGTCAGCCTGCGGTGTGCGGGTTCAGCTCGGAGTTGATGTTGGGGACGCGTCGCAGCTTGCCACGATGGATGCGGGCCCGCTCCTCCACGATGTCGAGGATGCGTGAGGCCGACTCCTCCAGCGCCATGCCGGTGGTGTCGATGACGGGGCAGCGCAACTGCTTCATCGTCTGGCCGACCTCATCGAGTTCGGCATAGATCTTGGCCAGGTCGACGTAGCCGTCCTTCATCGGACGCCGCACCCCGAGGCCCTTGACGCGCTCGGCGCGAATGGCCTGGAGGCGCTCGGGATCCATCGAGAGCCCGACGATGCGCCAGCGCTCGATCTCGAACAGTTCCTTGGGTGGGGTGATCCCCGGCACGAGCGGAACGTTGACGACCTTGTAGCCCATGTAGCCCAAGAAGATCGACAGCGGCGTCTTGCCCGACCGCGAGGGCCCCACCAGGCAGATGTCGCACTCGGGCAGCGTCGTCGGGGCGGCGCCGTCGTCGTTGCGGACGGCGAAGTCGATCGCAGCGATCCGGGCGAAGTAGTCAGCCTCGACGCCGACGGGGCGCAGCGGTACCTGGTCGGGTTCGATCCCGCTGATCTGTTGCAGCGCGCGCATGGCGTCGGTCATGAGGTCGGCGTAGGGAACTTCCAGCTCTTGGCAAGCGGAGGTGACGAGCCCGGCCAGTTCTTCGTCCACCAGCGTGAAGAACACGGCGGTCGGCGCCCCCGCGCGGGCACGGATCGCGTCGAGCGCCTTCATGAGCGCTGCGGTGGTGGTGACGCGGCGGTGCCGGACCAGCCGGAACTCCATCGAGGGGAACTGCGCCACCGCCGCGCGGGCCACCCGCGCCCCCGACTCGCCGGTGGAGTCGGCAAGAAGGTGGATCTCCAGCGTGGGGTCGTGGACGGAGCCGCCGTTGTCGGTCACGGGTTCACTATGCCTGGCCACGCTCACGCAGGGCTTGAATGAAGGAGGCGTCCACCCCCGGGCCACCCGACACGGCACCGCCGTCGGACTCCTCTGTGCCGTCGGGGCGGTTGTCCCACCGCGACGTGTCCAGGACGCGGTCGCGTTCGATCAGGTGCTCGCGATGCAACGGGGGGCCCTGGAGCGCTAGTGCGGGCAGGTCGGGTGGAGCGGCGGCCGGCGTTGACGCGTCCGGGGCGCCCGTCGGCGTGGGCGGCGCGGCGAGCGGGACACCAGCCTGACGTGCTGGCTCAGGGGCCGGGCTCACTTCCGACCGCGGCGCCTCACCGGACAATGCCCGGCGCGGTCGTGGCTCCTGGGCGGCTCGGCTGCGGCGCAGGAGAAGAAGAATCACCGCGCAGGCCACCAGGGCAACCACCACGATGACGAACCAGAATGTCGGATTGCTCATCGTTGGGCCTCCATCTTCGGATCGACACCGTCAGTCTAGAGGAGGTCCATGACGGCGTCCGGGAGAACCGCTTTGACGACGGTGGGGCAACCGTACTCCCGTTGTTGCACGCACGCCCGCGCGCGAGGCTCGCCGCCGACCCCTCAACAACGAGGCTACATTCCCGCTTGTCACACCGTCTTTATTGCCAAACACCGAGGAGCGCCGCGAGGTCGATGAGACACATCCGTCTCACCAGACAAGAAGAAGCACCCGAATGGTCTGACCAAAGGCCTACAACGTGTAGTATTCAGGACCAGAAACGCTGTCACATCACACAGGTCGGTGTCCTGGACAACGCGTCCCGATCACTTTCATCTGCAGGCGTCAGCGTGCCCTAAATCCTTTGTGACTAGGAGAACCATGACGGTCGAAGCCCCCTCGCGGGACGCAGTCAACAGCCAAGATCCATGGGAGGGATTCACGCCTGGCCCCTGGCAGAACAGCATCGACGTGCGCGAGTTCATCCTCGCCAACTACACCCCCTACACCGGTGACGCGTCCTTCCTGAGCGGCCCGACCGCCAAGACGCTGAACGTGTGGGAGACCCTGCAGCGTGACTACCTCTCCGTCGAGCGCGCCAAGCGCGTCTACGACGTCGAGACCCACATCCCCGGCGACGTGGACGCCTTCCCCGCCGGATACATCTGCTCCGACGACGACGTCATCGTCGGCCTGCAGACCGACACCCCGCTCAAGCGCCCGATGATGCCCAACGGCGGCTGGCGCATGGTCGAGACCGCCATCAAGGAAGCCGGCCTCGAACCCGACGAAGAGATCAAGACGATCTTCACGAAGTACCGCAAGACCCACAACGAAGCGGTCTTCGACATGTACACCCCGCGCATCCGCGCAGCCCGCAGCAGCCACCTGGTGACCGGCCTGCCGGACGCCTACGGCCGCGGCCGGATCATCGGCGACTACCGCCGTGTGGCCCTCTACGGCGTGGACGCCCTCATCGCGGCCAAGCAGGCCGATAAGGATTCGGTGGCCGATCAGCCGTTCAGCGAGAACTGGGCGCGCTACCGCGAGGAGCACTCCGAGCAGATCAAGGCCCTGAAGAAGCTGAAGAACCTGGGCGCCAGCTACGGGCTGGACCTGTCCCGCCCTGCCGTGACCTTCCATGAGGCCGTGCAGTGGACGTACCTGGCCTACCTGGCCAGCGTGAAGAGCCAAGACGGCGCCGCCATGAGCATCGGCCGCCTGTCGGGCTTCTTCGACGTGTACTCCGAGCGCGACCTGGCCAAGGGCCTCATCACCGAGACCGACGCCCAGGAGATCATCGACGCGCTGGTCACCAAGCTCCGCATCGTCCGGTTCCTGCGGACCATCGACTACGACCAGATCTTCTCCGGTGACCCCTACTGGGCCACCTGGTCGGATGCCGGGTTCGCTAACGACGGCCGCACGCTCGTCACCAAGACGTCGTTCCGTTTGCTGCAGACGCTGCGCAACCTCGGCCCGGCCCCCGAGCCGAACATCACCATCTACTGGGATCCGAAGCTGCCCGCCGGCTACAAGGATTTCTGCGCGCAGATCTCCATCGAGACCTCGGCGATCCAGTACGAGTCCGACGCCGATATCCGCGGCCACTGGGGCGACGATTCGGCCATCGCATGCTGCGTGTCCCCGATGGCCATCGGCAAGCAGATGCAGTTCTTCGGTGCCCGCCTGAACTCCGCCAAGGCCCTCCTGTACGCCATCAACGGCGGCCGCGACGAGATGTCCGGCAAGCTGATCGTCCCCGGCTACGAGGCCGTCCAGGGCGATGGCCCGCTCACCTACGACGAGGTGTGGGCCAAGTACGACGAGATGCTCACCTGGGCCGTCGAGACGTACGTCGAAGCGCTGAACATCATTCACTACAGCCACGACAAGTACGCCTACGAGGCGATGGAGATGGCGCTGCACGACGACGAGATCGTCCGCACGATGGGCTGCGGCATCGCCGGTCTGTCGATCGTGGCCGACTCGCTGTCCGCCATCAAGTACGCGACCGTGACGCCGGTGCGCGACGAGACCGGCCTGGTCGTCGACTACCTCACCGAGGGCGAGTTCCCGATGTACGGCAACGACGACGACCGCGCCGACGAGATCGCCGCCATGGTCGTCAAGACGGTCATGGACAAGATCCGTTCGCTCAAGCTGTACCGCGACGCCGTCCCGACCCAGTCGGTGCTGACCATCACGTCGAACGTGGTCTACGGCAAGGCGACCGGCTCGTTCCCCTCGGGCCACAAGAAGGGCACCCCGTTCGCCCCGGGCGCAAACCCGGAGAACGGCGCCGACACGCACGGCATGGTCGCGTCCATGATGAGCGTCGGCAAGCTCGACTACGACGATGCGCTGGACGGCATTTCGCTGACCAACACCATCACCCCGCCCGCCCTCGGCCGCACCGAGGAAGAGCGGGTCGCCAACCTGGTCGGCATCCTGGATGCCGGTTTCGGTGAGGGGCTCTACCACGCCAACATCAACGTCTTGAATCGGGAGACGCTGCTGGATGCGATGGAGAACCCGGAGAACTACCCGCAGCTCACGATCCGCGTGTCCGGCTACGCCGTGAACTTCGTGAAGCTGACCCGTGAGCAGCAGCTCGACGTGCTCTCGCGGACGTTCCACGAGGCTCTGTGAGCATGAGCCCACTCAGCGCGGCGGTTCCCGGGGTCACCCCCGGGGCCGCCGTGCCGCCCCCTCCGCCGGTCCGGGCGTCCATGCTCGGCGGCATCCCCGTGGCCGACCACCTCAGCCATGCCGAGCTCATGGCTGCCCAGCGCTCAGGTGAGGTCGGCTCAGTGCACTCCTGGGAGCTGGTCACGGCCGTCGACGGCCCCGGCACCCGCATGACGACCTTCGTGGCGGGCTGTCCGCTGCGCTGCCTGTACTGCCACAACCCCGACACTATGACGGCCCGCCGCGGCGTCCCCGTCCTGGCCGATGACCTGCTGGCCCGGATCAAGCGTTACCGGGGCATCTTCCGCGCCACCGGCGGCGGCATCACGCTGTCGGGGGGCGAGATCCTCCAGCAGGCGCCCTTCGCGGCCCGCATTCTGCGCGGGGCCAAGGCGATGGACATCCACACCGCGATCGACACGTCCGGGTTCTTGGGCGCGCACGCGTCCGACACGATGCTGGCCGATGTCGATCTGGTGCTGCTCGACGTCAAGGCTGGCGATGAGGCCACCTACCACAAGGTGACCGGACGCCGCCTGCAACCCACCTTGGACTTCGGTCGTCGCCTGTCGGCGCTGGGCATCGAGACGTGGATTCGTTTCGTGCTCGTGCCCGGCCTGACCGACAACCCGGCCACCATCGAACCCATCGCCGACTATGCGGCCTCGCTGTCGAGCGTGAGCCGGGTTGAGGTGCTGCCGTTCCACCAGATGGGCCGCGACAAGTGGGCCGAACTCGGGTTGGACTACGCCCTCAGCGACGCCCGGCCGCCTGAGCCCGCCGAGGTGGAGCCGGTTCGCGCCCGCTTCCGTTCCCGCGGCCTGACCGTCCACTGATCTCCCACTCCCGCTGACCAGCACGTCCCCGTACGCCCGCACGACCCGAAGGACAGCCGTGAGCGCCTCGACCCAGACAGTTCCCCCGCAGGCGGGCTACACCGCGACCGTGTCCCGCGTCCTGGACGCCAAGATGGCGTTGTTGGACGGCGACCTTCCCCGCTACCTCCTCAAGGCCGGTCTGGCGGGCGTCCTCATCACCGTGCTGCTGCTGGCGAACTACCTGGTGGCAGGCCTCTTCGCGGCGTCCGGCATGCCGGGGGGCGCTGTCGTCGGCAAGGTGCTGGGGGCCGGGGTGTTCGGCTTCGCGCTCGTGTTCATCTACTTCCTGGGTGCCGAACTGGCGACCTCCACGATGATGGTCGCCGGCGTGGGGGCGGCCACGCGTCGCCTCAGCCCGCTGCGGTTCTGGAAGCTGCTGGGCGCCTGCATGCTGGGCAACGTCCTGGGCGGGCTCGTCATCGCCATCTTGGTGCGCTTCTCCAGCATCGTGTCGGGCTCGACGCTGGACTACCTGGGCCACGTGGTGGAAACCAAGCTGTCCTATGTGGAGAGCGGCTGGGCGGGCTACGCCGACCTGTTCGTCCGAGCGATCTTCTGCAACCTGCTCATCAATCTGGCGATGGCCGCCGTCTACAACGGCAAGGTCCATTCGGGTTTCGGCAAGGCCCTCGCCATGTGGGCGTCGGTCCTGGTGTTCATCGTCATGGGGTTCGAGCATTCCGTGGCGAACGCTGGGCTGTTCCTCTCCTACGGCTTCGTCGCCCCGATCGACTGGACGGCCGCCCTGACCGCCCTCATCATCGCGTTCCTCGGCAACACCGTCGGGGGCGCGCTGTTCATCGGCGTCCCGTTCACTTACCTGGACGCCTCGGCGCAGGGGTACTGACGCCGGACGCTTCCCCTCCCCAGGGGCATCGACGCGACTCAGCCGGGATAAAGCCCAGCCCCAGCCGGCGGCGGGCGTCCGGGGCAAGGCTCACCGGCGCAGCCTGCGTCGGCGTCCGTGCGGCAGGCGGGACGCCCGCCCGCCGCTAGGGCGTGACGACGTAGGCGGGCACGGCGTCGGTGCCAGGTTGCGACAGCCCCAGCACCGGATACATGACCGCGAATCCATCCTGGAGGCCGCTATAGAAGGCGACCCCGACATGCCCGCCATGATCCAACACGCGTAGTGACGTGTGCATACCGGCCTTCTGCGCCGCCGCGGCCAGCCTGCGAGCTACGGGGAGGAACGTGGCATCGTCCTTGGCTGCGGTGAAGACGGCGGTGCTGTCTGGCAGGTGCGCGTGGGCCAGCATGTTGATCGGCTTGGCCTGCTCATAGCGCGCGGAGTCCCCGTTGAAGAGTTGCTTCAGTGTGGCGGCAGGATTGGCGGAACCGGGGAACTCCTCGCCCGAAACGCTGACCACTCCCCGGAACGTGTTCGGGAACTCGGTCCCGAACGAAATCGCGCATTGGCCCCCGTTGGAGTAGCCGACGATCGTCCAGTAGTGCGGGTCGGAGAACACGTTCAGGTTCGCACGAATCCAGGGGACGACATCCTGCATCACGTAGGTCCGCGAGTTGCCGAGCGGGGAGTCGACACAGCCCGTGTCCTGCACGGCGGCACCCACTTGGTCGACGACGACGACGATGGGGGCCAGCCCGTTGTGGTTGGCGGCAAACGAGTCCACCACGCGTCCGATCGGGGCGGGGTCCGGGCTGCCGGGCAGGCCGTACATGAACACGACGACGGGCAGGCGCGGCGCCGGATTGGTGAGGGCTGCCGGAGGCAGGTAGATGCCCGCGTCCCGTGCCGCGAACCCGCTGTGCGTGTTGGGAATGTGCAACGTGCCCGTCTGGCTTTGCTTCGGCATGTCTGCGGGCGGTTTCCATGTGCTCCACAACGGGTGCGCCGGGGCGACGGCGGGATCCGAGGAGGAGGGTGCGGGCAAGTCGACCGGATCGTCCACCACGATCCCCATCAGGCTGGCCAGCGTGGCGTTGAGCCCGAACGCGGCGTTGATCGCCAGCGTCCCCGCCGCCACCACCGCGACCGCCGTGAGGGCAGCCACCACCCTGCGGGCGACGCCCGCCCCGCCTGCACGCTTCGTCCGAGTCGTCGCCTGGCCTGCGTCCGCGTCGGCTTGGTTCCGCCGGGCGCGACCGCCACGTGGTGTGCCTCGGCGCAGCAACGCCGCCAGGCAGACCCCGACCCCCGCCAAGGTCGCCGCCAGTAGCGCATACACGGGCAGGCCTAGGCCCACGCCGTAGAAGTTCAGCCCGCGGATGAAGACCGCCCAGAGGCCGACTGCGACGACGTCACCGAGGATCGCGCCCACCAGCGCGCCGAGGAGCGAACGCCGCGTCGGCCGCCACAACAGCGTCACGACCAGACCCACGAGGGCGAGTGCGTACACCGTCAACGGCACCGGTCCGTCCATGATGTCGACGCGTAGCAGCGACGACCACAGCCCGGCGAAGAATTCGCTCATCCCCTCAGCCTTCCTGGAACTGACTCGATCCGAAACCGGACAGCATCCACAATCTCATCCCCGACCGGCGGCTCCCTGACCCCCAATCGGGGGCCGGAGTTCCACCGACGGTCACTTTGTCATGCGCGGCAGGTGTAACTCCACGCGGAAGCCGTCCCCCTCGGCCCCATAGACCAAGGTGCCTCCGAGAAGTTCGGCGCGTTCGTGGAGCCCTAAGAGCCCCAGATGTGAGCTCGGGAGCCGCAAAGGGGTCGAGGTGGGACAACCGTTCACGATGGCCACTGCGACACTTCGCTCATCCGACCATTGCCGCACGGTGACCGCCGAGCCAGGAGCATGCTTGCGCACATTCGTGAGCGCTTCTTGCACCGTCCGGTACACGGCCCGCTCACGCGCCGACCCAAGATCGGGTGGCAACGAACCTTCCATGGTCACGGCGAGCCCGCTCGCGGTGACCAGATCCTCGAGGTCGGAGACGGTCGGCTGGGGGGCGAGACCGGGGCTGCGCGTTCCGGCCGCCCGCAGAAGCATGACCATGGAACGCAGTTCCTCCAGCGTCGTCGAGGCCAGCGAGCGGATGGCGGACGCAGCCTCCTTGGCGGCGGGATCGCTGGCGGTGACCTGCAGCGCCCCGGCCTGGGCGGCGATCAGGCTGACCTGGTGGGAGACCACGTCGTGCATCTCGCGGGCCAACTGGTTGCGCTCGCGCGCCAGCACCGTCTGGGCGTAGAGCTCGCGCTCATGCTGACGGCTGGCTTCGATCTCGGTGAGCCGACTGCGCAGGTCGGCGGTCGTTTGCACGAGCTGACCCAGCAGGATCGGCGCTGCGGCCGCAGCCAGGCGATAGACGAAGGAGATGGCGGTGTGGTCTTGATCGCTGGTGAACTGGCTGGTCAACGGCCAGCCGATCGCTTCGGCGGCTGCGAACAGTGCCCCGCACGTCAGAAGTAGCCAGTACCGTCGGCTGCGTGCCGCCAAGGTGAACAGGGCAATGATCGGTGCGGCGATGATGGTCGCCACCAGCGCGGCGGGCAGCGTCAAGACGAACGCGACGAGGGGGAACCGTCGCCGGACCAGGAGCCCGGCGCACGCGACCAGGCACAGGCCGAGCGTGAGCGGATCATCACCGCTGCGGTAGAGGAGGGCGTCGAGTAAGGCGACCCCGACGGCGAGCAGGTCGACCAGCCAGGCCGGGATCCGCCGCCATGCCGCCACCACGCGGCTCACGAGGACGCGGCTCCCTTGTTGAGCAGCCCCGCCCGTTGGGCTGCGAGCGCAGCCTGGACGCGGCTGGCAACGCCCAGCTTGGCCAAGATGGCGCTGACGCGGTCTTTGACCGTTCCTGCATCCACCGTCAGCCGGTCGCCGATCTCGGCATTGGAGAGCCCCTCGGCGACCAGCCGGAGCACCTGCTGTTCCTGATCGGTCAGCGTGGCCACGCGGCGTGCCCCCTCATCCAGCGACGCTCCGACGCCGGAGCGGTCGTCCAGCAACACCCGGGATGCGCGAGGCGACAAGACCACCCCGCCCGCGGCCAGGGCGCGGATGTAGTGGGCGAGTTGCTCAGGCTCGGTGTCTTTGAGGAGGAACCCGGCGGCGCCGCGCCGCAGCGCAGTCATGACGTATTCGTCGGCGTCGAAGGTCGTGAGCATGGCGATGGCGGGCGGTTGGGGGAGGTCACCGAGAAGCCGCAGCAGGGTCAGTCCGTCCACGTGGGGCATGCGAATGTCCAGCAGGACAACATCAGGGTGCGTGGCCGCCACGACGTCGAGCGCATCTTCCCCCGTCGCGGTTCCCACGACGCGAAGGTCATCGGTGGCGTTGAGGATCATCGTGAACCCCGTGCGGACGAGCGCTTCGTCGTCCACGATCACCACGTCGATCATGTTCTCTCCTTGTCGTACCCACCTGAACGCTAGAACACTCCCCTCCCTCAGCGGCCCATGACCGCCACCTGGCCGCAGGATTCCCCACCGTAGGGGGATGCGCATACACCGGTCGGTTGACGCGGTGCGGGCGGGAATGCGATGGACTAGGGCTATGCGCACCGTGTCCACCCGCCTGGTGAGCGCGCTGATGCAGTTTCCGCTCTCCCTCACCCTCGGGATGGCCGCCCTCGGTGCTGCGATCGCTCGCTTCGCCTGGGCTGGTGAGGTCGAATTTGCGGGACCGCAATTCAGCGTGGTCTCGTGGCTCTTCCTCATTGGTTCCGTGATCGCCGCCGAGCACCTCGTCGGTACGCGCTGGGCCTTAAGCATCGCCGCCGCAACCACGGCCGGCGGTGTCGTCCTGGCGTGGGCGATCCTGTCGGGCCTGGCAGCTCTCGGGGAACCCATGTCTGAGGAGGCGCTGACCTATCAGGCGTGGACGCCGTCCGTGACGAGCGCAGCACTGCTGATGGCCGTGTCGGGGCATCTGCGTCCAGCCAGCCGGAGAACGATGCGCTGGATCGTGGGCACGTTGGTGTTGGCCCTTCTCCTCACCAACGGTCACGCATCGGATGTGTCCCGGGCGGTTGCGTCGCTCCTTGGCCTGGTCGCCGGCACCATCGGGCTGGGTGCGGTGACCGTCGTCGGGTGGCGTCCCAGCGTGCAGGCGCGCTGGCGCGGGACGCTATCTGCGGTGATGATCGTCTTGGCGAGCGCGCTGGCGTTGGCCTCCGTCGCACCGAATGCGACGGGGCCGCTGGTGTGGCCCAGCATCACGGTGGATCCCAGCTTCGCCCCCATCGCTGCAGCCCTGCTCGCGGTGAGCGCAGTCCTCGTCGCTCGCGGACGTGCCCTCGGCATCATGATAGGCGGGGCCGTGCTGGGCGCGATCGCCTGCGTGGCGCTCATGGTCTTGGTGATCCTCCCGCTGCTTGACGGGGGGATCGTGTGGACTGGGCTCAGCACCGACGAGTCCGAATGGCAGCTCATCGCCTTGCTGTCGGCGGGGGTCCCCGCAGTGGCGACGCTGCTTTTGGCGTTGGGGGCCCGGGCCGTGCTGCAACGGCGCGCCCCCGCTCCCACCGAGGCAGACCGGAACCGGCTGGAGGAGGTACTGCACGCCTGCGGCGACGGCACGTTCGCGCACATGGCGACGTGGCGCGGGAACTCCTTCTGGTTCGGTGAGGACGGGGATGCGGTCGCCTATCGGGTGCGCGACGGCGTTGCCTTCACCGTCGGCGATCCCATCTCCCAGCACCCTGCCTCGACCGTCCGCGCGTTCGCCGCGTTCTGCGATGCAGGCGGCTGGACGCCTGCCTTCTACAGCGTCCACGATGAGGCCGCCGACGCGCTCCAAGATGCAGGGTGGGCCCGGCTTCCTGTCGGGACGGACACGATCATCGACGTGCCCGAGTTCAGTTTGAAGGGGCGTGCCCGCCAAGACCTTCGCACGGCAGTCAATCGCGCCGGACGCGAGGGCGTGACAGCCCTGTGGACGTCGTACGCGGAGGTCACCCCCGAGGTCCGCTCCCAAATCGACGCTTTGTGTTCAGGCTGGGCGGACGGGCGTCGACTGCCCGAAATGGGGTTCACCCTGGGAGGTCTCCATGAGCTTCAGGACGCCGAGGTACGCCTCATGTTGGCGATTGACGCCGATCATCGCGTCCACGTGGTGACCAGTTGGCTGCCCCGTTACCGCGAGGGAACCCTGGTCGGCTGGACGCTGGACGTCATGCGTCGTGAGCCGAAGGCGATGCCGGGGGCCATGGAGTTCACGATCATCTCGACGGTGCATCAGGCCGCCGAGGACGGCCTTGCGACCGTCAGCCTGTCCGGGACGCCACTCGCCGCCCACGACGGGGACACCTCGGGGCGCTTGTTCCAGCACATGAAGCACGTGTTCGAGCCCGCCTACGGGTTCGCCTCGCTGGAGCGGTTCAAGGGCAAGTTCGGCGCCCGACATGAAGCCTTGTGGATGTGCTATCCGCAGCCCATGCAACTGGGGCGGATCGCTCCGGCGCTGCTGCGGACGTACATGCCGTCGCTTCGCCTGAGCAGCGCCCTGCGCGCCGTCCGTTCCCTCAACTGACCCTGCCGCAGGGCCGAAAGAGAGCTCGTTGCGTCCCGGTCGGTCTGCTGTGGCGTCCGGCACACTGGGACCCATGAGCGACCTGCACCCCACCCGGCCCCGCACGATCCTTCGCGGGATCTCCTCCCGCGCCTGGGAGCATCCCGCCGATCGAGGGGCTCTCGTAGCGTTGCGCAAGCTGCAGGGCTTCGATGTGGTCGTGCGCAAGCTCTCGGGGCTGATCAACGAGCGCATGGTCAAGATGCTGCTGCTCGGCTCGGCCGTCCGGGTCTCAGAGCGGCAGTTCCCCACGGTGCACCGGCTGTACGTCGAGGCGGCGACCACGTTGGACGTCCAGGAGCTTCCCGATCTGTTCGTGGCCGCCTCGCCGATCCTCAACGCGTCGACGATCGGCATGGACGCCCCCAAGATCGTCCTCAATTCCGCCCTCATCGACCTGCTGGACGAGGACGAACTGCGGTTCGTGCTGGGCCACGAACTCGGGCACGCGCTGAGCGGGCACGCCCTGTACCAGACCCTCCTCATCTACCTGATGATCGCCGGGCAGACGCTGTCCAGCGTTCCGTTCGGCGGGGTGGGGCTGTTCGTCGTCCGGACGGCGCTGGGCGAGTGGGCGCGTAAGGCGGAGTTGTCGGGTGACCGTGCGGGGCTGCTGGCCACGCAGGATGTCGCCGTCGCGGTCCGTGTCCAGATGAAACTCGCCTCGGGCGGACACCTTGACCAACTCGACCAGACCGAGTTCCTCGCTCAGGCCCGCGAGTACGAGAACACCGACAACCTGGGCGACTCACTCATGAAGATCTTCCTTCTCGACTCGATGACGCACCCGATGGGCGTCGTGCGAGCCGCCGAGCTTCGCCGCTGGATCGATTCGGGCCAGTACGGCGCCTACCTTGCAGGCGAGTACCCCCGGCGCGAGAACGACAAGGACGCCACGATCTCCGACGAGGCAGCGGCTGCCGCCGACTCGTATGCGACGTCGTTCCAGCAAAGCGAAGACGCGGCCACCAAGCTGCTGCGCGACGTCGGTCAGGGCATCGGCAACGTGGGCCGGTGGATCGGGGATCAGTTCAAGGGTTCCTGATCGTGGCCATGCCAGCGCTCCAAGCGTCCCCACGTGGAACCGACGTGGGGACAGCGCCAGACGCCTCTGCGTTGTGCACAGTTTCGGCTGTTACCGTCGAGGGCGTGACTGCGGACGACCATTTCGCCTGGGGAGCCGATCTGCGGCTGGGGCGCACCCGAAGGGAGCCCTGATGGGTGCGGGTCACTCTCACTCGCACGACGCCCCCGTACTGGGGTTGTCGGCCACGGCACGCCGGGTGACCCTCGGGCTGCTTCTCGTTGTTGCTGCGGTGACGCTCGCGGGGCTGATCTTGCTGTGGCCGACCAGCCACCCCACCAAGGACGGCTCCTCGTTAACCGCTGAGGGCGTCGACACTGTTCCTGGCCGGATCACTGCGCTCACGCCGTGTGAAGACACGGGCGAGTCGCAGGGACAAGGCCCTCAACACGCCTGTCTGGACGCCCAGGTCACGGTCACGGGTGGCCCCTCAGCGGGGCGCACTGTTCCGGTGGAACTCATCGGTGTCAGTGCGATGAGCGGATTGAAAGTGGGCGACGCCGTCAATGTCGCTGAGGTGCCAGGGATCGACGGTCAGCCGTCCACGTGGGCGTTTATCAACACCGATCGGACGCCCGTCCTGTTGGGCTTCCTGATCGTCTTCGTCGCGGTCGTTATCGCTGTCGCGGGGCGCAAGGGCCTGTTCGGCTTGCTGGGCCTCATCGTCTCGGGGGCTGTGCTGTTCGGCTTCATGATCCCGGCGCTGACGTCGGGGCACCCGGCTGTCGCCGTGGCCATCATCGGCTCCACCGCCATCATGTTTGTGGTGCTGTACCTCGCTCACGGCGTCTCGTGGCGGACGACCTCCGCCTTCGTGGGCACCTGGCTCAGCCTGCTCGTGACGACGGGGCTGGGCGCCTTGGGCGTCTACCTGTCGCGGCTCAGCGGCATGTCGAGTGAGGAGACGCTCGCCTTGGCTGGCGTCCTGGGCAACCTCGACTTTCCTGACATCCTCACCTGCAGCCTCGTCCTCGGTGGCCTCGGCGTCCTCAATGATGTGACGATCACCCAGGCGTCCTCTGTGTGGGAACTCCGGGCCGCAGGGCCGCACCTGACGCGCCGGGAACTGTTCACCTCCGGCATGCGGATCGGCCGGGACCACATCGCTTCCACGATCTACACGATTGTGTTCGCCTATGCCGGCGCCTCACTGTCGCTGCTGCTCCTGCTCTCGCTGTACAACCAGCCGCTGAACCTGTTGTTCTCCACGGAGGAGTTCACCGAAGAGATCATCCGCACCCTCGGCAGCGGCATCGGCCTGGTGCTCAGCGTCCCGCTGACGACCGGTGTGGCTGCCCTCACGGTCGCGGGGGCTGGCGGAGCCGCCTCACGGGCGGCGGCGAGTCGTCCCCGCCGCGCCCTATAAGCACTCGTCCGCTGAACTACACACATGTAGTTTTCCCCATGTTGTGGATAGGGATGTGCACAACCTCAGGACAACTTCTTGAGGCGGGCTTCCTCGGCCAGCACCTCACGATGCACGCTGCGCTCGTGCACCAGCCAGGCGGGCGGATCTGCGATCAGGGCGCCGATATGGTCAGCGTCCAACGCCTCGTCGACGCCGCCGCGGGCCAAGCCAGAACGAGATATCCCCAGCTTTTGCGCCACCACGTCGCGCGGGAACGGGCCGTTGCGGCGCAGGTCGACCAGCCACGCGGGCGGGTCGTCACGCAGGTCGTCCAGGTCGGCCCGGGTGATCGGGGACTCCTGGAACTCCGCCGGGGTCGCCGGCAGGTAGACGCCGAGCTTCTTTGCCGCCGTCGCGGGCTTCATCGTCTGGCTCACCAGGTCAGCGTATCGGCGCGATAGCCTGCCCCCGTGACGGAGAGGGCGCGACTACGGGTGGGATTCGTCCCCGGGGTGACGCTGCGGAAGTGGCGCACCGTCTGGGAGGAGCGCTTCCCGCGCGTCCCCCTCGACGTCGTCGAGGTCACCGAAACCGACCAGCGGACCGCGCTCACGTCCGGCGAGGTTGACCTGTGCCTCGTCCGGCTGCCACTCGACACCGCCGGACTGCACCTGATCCGGCTCTACGAGGAGGTGCGTGTCGCCTGGTCCTCGAAGGATCACCCCATCGAAGCGGTCGCTGACCTGACGTTGGACGACCTCGCGGGCGAGGAGATCCTCGACGCGGCCACCCCCGAGGCCATCCAGCAGGCCGCCTTCGCCGATGCCGTCTTGCTCGTCCCGATGTCGATCGCCCGCACCTTCAGCCGCCGCGACATGGTCTACCGTCCCGTGACCGACGCACCCACAACCACGATCGGGCTCGCCTGGCGTATCGATGATGACAATCCGTGGATAGCCGAGTTCATCGGCGTCGTCCGCGGACGCACCGCGAACAGTTCCCGCACCGCCCAGGAACGCAATGCCACACCCCCGCCCGCCCAGAAGCCTGCACAGCGCGGCCAGAAGGGGCAGCGCCCGGCCCATCCCCGTCAGCAACGACGCGGGCGCCGCTGACGCCGACACAGGGCGCTAGGCGTCTCACGATCCACTCCTCGCCGCAAGGGGAACCACCCCGCAGGCCCAGGACGCCAGCGGTTCAGGCACCGTCACGGACGGTTGGTTACGCCGCGAGGTGCCCCGTGATGACGAGATTCTGCAATGAGCGCCCCTGGGTGCGCTGCAGGCAGGTGATGACCACCACCCGGCCAGGCACGTCCGCCCACAGCTTGCCGGTCTTGGGCAGTGCGGTCTTGTCGATCAACTGGGAGCCGTCGATCACGTAGTCGACGCCGCCGACCGTCAGGGCCTCCCCAGGGTTGACGAGAGCCTTCGCCGACGGCACGTCAAAGAGGTAGTTCCCGGGCGCGAAGCCGTTGTTCACCGAGTGCATGACCACATAGACCGTACCGGTGGACGCCTTGTCCAGGGGCACGCCCAGGTTGCGGACCCGGTAGGCCTGAACGAAGCCAGGCGGGGTGAGCGTGGAGCGCACCACCGACAACTCCCCCAGCGGAACGTTCATGGAGAGGGCAGGGACGGTGAACCGCAGGCCGGTGTCGTCCGCGACCTGCATCTCCGCGATGACGCCAGCGTCGGGGACATCCCCATCGCCCAGCGCGACAGAGTTTCCGTTCAGGTCGACGGGCATGTGGGCACGCATCACGAGCGTCCCGACCACGAGCATCGCCCCAGCGAGAAGAAGCGCGACAAAGAGCATCAGCACGCCGCGTGGAGTCTTGCGCGTGGCGGCCCTGCGCCCAGTGTGGGTTCTACTCATGGATCCTCGTTCCTGATCGATGGTACAGACGACTAAGGGCGGGAGGGGTTTGATGGCCCCTCCCGCCCTCGTCTATGCGCGACCTAAGTCACGCTGGTGGATCACTCCGTGCGGCTACGACGAGCCACGAGGAAGGTCACCCCGGCCGCACCGACGACCAGCAAGCCCAGCCCCGCGTACAGCGCGCCGCTCGGCAAAGCCTCGCCACCGGTGTGCACCGACGGACCCGACGGCACGACCGGCGTATGCGTCGTCGTGCAGTCCTTCTCAGAGCCCGTCACGCAGTTGGACGGAACGCCCGGGTTGTCGGGGTTGTTCGGGTTGTCCCCGCTACCCACGACGGCGTTCACCAACGTGTCGGTCTCCTTCACATCAGCGTTGACCTTCACCTGGTAGGTGAGCTTGACCGACTCGCCGGCCTTCAGGTCACCCGTCCACGTCAGGGCCGAACCGGACACGTTCGGGGTTGCCCCGATCGACGCCGCCGCCGATCCCTTCACGTAGGTGGCGTGAGCCAGCACACGCGTCAGGTCATCGTTCACCTTGACGTTGGTCAGGTCGGTGTTACCGGTGTTCGACGCCACCACGGTGTACGTGATGACCTGGCCCGGCTTGACCGTCGTCCCGGACGCCGGATCGGCAGACTTCTTCACGGCCAGCCCCGGGATGCCCGGGATGTGGGTCGTGGTGCAGTCCTCTTCGGTACCCGCAACACAGTTGGACGGAACCTTCGGCTCGCCCGGGTTGTTCGGGTTCGTACCCTCGCCCACCACATGGTTCACCAAAACATCCTTGGCCGTCACGTCGGCGTTGACCTTCACCTGGTAGGTGAACGTCACCGACTGACCGACCTTCAGATCGCCGGTCCAGGCCAGCTTCTGATCGGCAACCGTCGGAGCGGAACCCGCAGACGCCTTCGCCGAACCATCGATGTAGGTCGCGTGGTTCAGCACACCGGACAGGTCATCGCCCACCTTGACGTTGGTCAGGTCGGTGTTGCCGGTGTTGGTGGTGACAACGGTGTAAGTGACCGTCTGGCCCGGGTTCACGAGCGAACCCGACGCCGGATCAGCGGACTTCTTCACCGTCAGCGCGGAATCGCCCGGGGTGTGGTTCGTGCTGCAATCCGGTTCGTTACCCACAACACAGTTGGACGGGACGCTCGGGTGATCCGGGTTGTTCGGGTTCGTGCCGTCAGCCACGACATGGTTCACCAGAACATCAGCCGGGGTGGCGTTGGCATCAACCTTCACCTTGTAGGTCAAGGTCACCGACTCGCCAACCTTCAGGTCGCCCTTCCAGGTGAGCTTCGGGCCCGAGACCGTCGGAGCAGAACCCATCGACGCCTTCGCAGAGCCGTTCACGTAGGCGGCGTGGTTCAACACGTTCGTCAGATCGTCCGACACCGTGACGTTCGTCAGCGGGGTGTTGCCGGAGTTCTTGGCGACGACCGTGTACTCGATCGTCTGGCCCGGGTTCACCACAGCACCGGAGGACGGGTTAGAGGACTTCTTGACCTCCAACTTGGGGAGTTGAGCAGTGTTGGTCACCGCGCAGTTGACGTCGTCACCGATCTTCACGATGACGTCGACACCCGCTCCGTTGTTGACGGAGGTGATCTCGTTACCCGGCACGTTCACGCCGTTGCGCTTGCACTGCCACACCTTGGTGTAGTCGCTCAGCGTGGAGGTGCTCCCGGACGCCATCGCTTCCTGGAACCGCACCAGGGTGCCGTTCTGGTCCGCGAGGATCGTCTCGGGCTGGGTCGAGGCAGCGTTGGTTCCGTTCGTCGCGGCAGGCGTCCCGATCGCAGCACCCGTCCCGGGGTACATCGTCGACACCACGAAGTTGTCGTTGTCGGCAACGCGGTTCGTCACAACCTTCGACGCGCTCACCTGGGCGAACATGACCGCGAAGGCCACGCCCTGGCGGCTGGAGGACACACCGTTGAAGAACTGGATGCCCACCTCGCTCGGGGCGTTGGTCGACAGCAGCGCCGCACCGACGGGCTGCGCAGTACCGTCATCGGGGGCACCCATGCAGGTCACCTTGTCGGTGCCCGCACCGGAGTACTCCAAGCCACACGGCTCAAGGAACCCGTCCGGGGTTACCTTTTCGTAGGTGTTCAACGGCTTGTTCGAGGTAAAGATCAATCCCTTGTGCGAGTTCGTGGATTCGGCGTCGGCAAGCACGAACGTGTGACCGCCCGTCACCACCTGCCCCGTGTTCACATCGGTCACCACAATGTTGGTGAAGTCGATGCTGCCGTTGTTCCCCACTCCCGCGGGGACGTTCTCTTGGTAAATGACCGGCTTGCCACCGACGTTGGCGTACACCTGGTGACCGAAAACGGCCAAATCCCAGGTCGGGGCCGTCGAGGCGTAGACGGGCTTCATGAGCCCCGTCGGGCCGGCCGACTGCTTCGCCGTCATCGTGAGCCGGTAGTGGCCGATGTTCAGGCTCATCTGCTGCCCATTGGCCGTCTGTGCACGCGTCGTGTCGAACGACGACATGTCGATCCAGCAGAGTGTCTTGTTGTTCGGGCCGTTGGTCCCGTACTAGCAGCCGTCAGGCGCGGCGGCTTGGGCTTGGAGCGTCGGGAAGAACACCGACGACAGCCCCATCATGAGCACGAGCCCCAGGAAGAGCGCGCCCCAGCGGGACCGTCCTTCCGAGGTTCTACGACATCTTGTAGTTGTTCGCAACCCTACTCACCATCACCCTAGTGATCCCCCGAATTGGGGCCCACGAAACCAAAAGAAAAACCCTCGTGGACATCACTCCGAGAGCGGCGGAACCAGACCCCCAGAGGCAAACGCCGTCATGAGAGTAACCCAAAACGACGCTATGGGGGTGTATATGATTCCCCGGGTAGGCACGATCCCCTCGATGGGATCCTCCCGATGCAGGACCCATGACTCCCCGACGTTGGCGTCCAATGGCACCCTGGACCCGTGCCCGACGATGAACTGAACCGCACCGATTCGAGCGGGGTGCCCGCGCGGTTCTCCGAGGCCACCCGCGCCTGGTTCACCGGGAACTTCACCTCCCCAACCCCGGCGCAGGCGGGGGCCTGGGACGCCATCGCCGCCGGACACCACACTCTCGTGGTCGCCCCCACCGGATCCGGCAAGACGCTGGCCGCTTTCTTGTGGGCGATCGACCGACTGGCCACCGAGCCTCAACCCGAGACGATGCGTCGCTGCCGCGTCATCTACATCTCGCCGCTCAAGGCACTCGCCGTCGACGTACAGAAAAACCTCCGGGCCCCCCTCTTGGGCATTGGACACGCCGCCGACAGGCTTGGCCTGCCCCGCCCTGACGTGAGCGTCGGCGTCCGCTCGGGTGACACCCCCGCCGACCAGCGGCGACGCTTCGCACGCCAGCCCGACGACATCCTCATCACCACGCCAGAATCGCTCTACCTGCTCCTCACCTCGCAGGCACGCGAGGCGCTGCGGGGCGTGGAGACGGTGATCCTCGACGAGGTGCACGCCGTCGCAGGAACCAAGCGCGGCGCCCATCTGGCCCTCACCCTCGAACGACTGGACGCCCTCCTCGTCACCCCCGCGCAACGCATCGGGCTGTCCGCGACCGTGCGCCCGCTCGACGAGGTCGCCCGTTTCCTGGCCGGGGGGCGTCCCGTTACCCTCGTCGATCCACCCGCTGCCAAGCAATGGGACCTCGCCGTCCAGGTACCAGTCCCCGACATGGCAGCCCTGGCCGCCGAACCCAACGAGGATGGGGAGGCGAAGCGTCCCTCCATCTGGCCCCACGTCGAGGAGCGGATCGTCGACCTGATCCAGACGCATCGCTCCACGCTGGTGTTCGCCAACTCGCGCCGCCTGGCCGAGACGCTCACGACCCGGCTCAATGAGATCGCCAGCCAGCGCGCCACCGGCCTCGACCCACGGGCGCACACCGACCAGATGGCCCCTCCCCCGCACTCGACCGGCTATGGCACCACCTCCTATGCCGCGGACGCCCCCGTCGAGATCGCCCGCGCCCACCACGGCTCCGTCTCCCACGAGCAGCGCGCCCACACCGAAGAAGCCCTCAAACAGGGGCGTTTGCCCGCCGTCGTGGCGACCTCCAGCCTCGAACTCGGCATCGACATGGGCGCCGTCGATCTGGTCGTCCAGGTTGAGGCACCCCCGTCGGTGGCTTCGGGTCTGCAGCGCGTCGGACGCGCCGGGCACCAGGTGGGGGCCACCTCCGAAGGGGTGTTCTTCCCCAAGTTCCGCGGGGATCTGGTGGCCAGCACCGTCATCGTCGAACGGATGCGCGAAGGCGCCATCGAAGCCCTCGCCGTCCCGGCCAACCCCCTCGACGTCCTGGCCCAGCAGATCGTCGCCATGGTGGCCCTCGACGACTGGACCGTCGACGACCTGGAGACCGTCCTGCGGCGCGCCGCCCCCTTCGCGACCCTCACCCGGGGCGTGCTGGAAGCCGTTCTCGACATGCTGGCCGGGCGCTATCCGAGCGAAGAGTTCGCCGAACTGCGTCCCCGCCTCGTCTGGGACCGGCTCACCGGCACCCTGAGCGGCCGCCGCGGCGCCCAGCGGATCGCCGTCACGTCCGGGGGAACCATCCCCGACCGCGGCCTGTTCGGGGTGTTCATCGCCGGGGACGGCCCCGGCCGTCGCGTCGGGGAACTCGACGAGGAGATGGTGTACGAATCCCGCGTCGGGGACGTCATCACACTGGGCACCTCGACCTGGCGCATCGAAGACATCACCCACGATCAGGTGCTCGTCACCCCCGCCCCAGGCCAGGCGGCGCGCCTGCCGTTTTGGAAGGGTGACACCCTGGGGCGTCCGGCCGAACTAGGCGCGGCGGTCGGCGGATTCATCCGCGAAGTGAGCGCTCTCCCGCCCAAGGCCGCCCGTGAGCGGTTGGCGTCCTCGGGCCTGGACGCCTGGGCTGCCGACAACCTCCTGGGTTATCTCACCGAGCAACGCGAGGCGACCGGGGCGCTACCCACCGATACGACGGTGGTGGTGGAGCGCTTCACCGACGAGTTGGGCGATTGGCGGATCGTGATCCATAGCCCGTTCGGGGCGCGCGTCCACGCCCCATGGGCGCTGGCGATCGGGGCCCGGCTACGCGAGCGGTTCGGCGTCGACGCCTCCACCATGCACGCCGACGACGGCATCGTGCTGCGCCTGCCCTACCTGGGCGATCCCGACGCGGACGGCGGCTTGGGCTCCGACCTGCCCGCCGACCTCCTGGACCTGATCCTGCTCGACCCCGACGAGGTGCGTGCCGTGGTCACCGACGAGTTGGGCGGATCAGCGCTGTTCGCGGCCCGCTTCCGGGAATGCGCGGGACGGGCGCTACTGCTCCCGAACCGGCGCCCAGGCAAGCGTCAGGCCTTGTGGCAGCAGCGACAACGCTCGGCGCAGCTGTTGGAGGTGGCCAGCCAGTACCCGGGCTTCCCCATCGTCTTGGAGGCGGTACGCGAGTGCCTCCAAGACGTGTTCGACCTGCCCGGGTTGGTCGACCTCATGGGTGGCGTGCGAGCCCGCGAGGTGTCCGTGGTCGAGGTCACCACCCCCACGCCGAGCCCCTTCGCGTCGAGCCTGCTGTTCGGCTACGTCGCCCACTACCTGTACGAAGGCGATTCGCCGTTGGCCGAGCGTCGCGCCGCCGCCTTGTCGCTCGACCCGGATCTGCTCGCTGAACTCCTGGGGACCTCCGAGGGGTTGAGCCTGCGCGACCTGCTCGATCCCGACGCCCTCACCCGCACCGAGTCCGAGTTGCAGCATCTGGAAGCGGGACGCCGAGCGCGCGACGCCGACGAACTGCACGATGTGCTGCGCGTCCTGGGTCCGCTCTCGCCCAGCGAACTGGCCGCCCGGTCGGCCGATCCGTTGGCGGTCCCCGCCTGGCTGGCCGAGTTGGAGGCGTCCCGGCGCGTGTTCTCCACCGTCTCCCGCGACGGCCTCGCCTCAAGCGCCGCGACCGCGACGCCGCTTTGGTGGGTGGCCGCCGAGGATGCAGGCCGCGTCCGGGATGCTCTCGGCGTCGCCTTGCCTGGCGGGTTACCGCAGGCCTTCACCGAACCGGTCGCCGACCCGCTCGCCGACCTCCTCGTGCGCTACGCGCGGACGCATGGGCCGTTCACGAGTGAGGATGTCGCCGTCCGGCTGGGGCTGGGCCGGTTCGTCGTCGAGTCGACCTACGCCACGCTGGCCGCCGACGGTCGGGTGGTGGCTGGGGATTTCTCCCCGTTCGGCTGGCAGCGCAGCAACGGCACCGCCGCCGACGGCAACACTCGAGAATGGGTCGATCCGGGCGTCTTGCGCATCATCCGTCGCCGCTCGGTGGCGGCGTTGCGGGCGGAGGTCGAGCCCGTTGAAGCAACGGCTTTTGCCCGCTTCGTGCCGTCGTGGCAGGGCGTGGGTGGGCGCTATCGCGGGGTGGACGGCGTCCTGCGGGCCGTCGAGCAACTCGCGGGAGTTCCCCTGCCGGCCTCGGCCTGGGAGACGCTGATTCTGCCCGCGCGCGTCCCGGATTACGCTCCCGCGCTGCTGGATGAGTTGTGCGCGGCCGGTGAGCTCACCTGGCGTGGGGAGGGGGCGCTGACGGCGTCCGACGGCTGGATCAGCCTGTGGCCAGCCGACCTGGGTGCCCTGGGCGCCCCTGTGGGTGAACCCGACGGCGAGATCGAGGTGGCGCTGTTGGAGGCCCTGCGCGCGGATGGGGCTTCCTTCTTCGGCCCGCTGGCTTCGGCGCTGGAAGATCCCGCCGGTCACGACGTCGCTGAGGCGCTGTGGGCGCTGGCGTGGAAGGGCTGGGTCACCAACGACACTCTCGCCCCGGTTCGCGTCCGGCTGGGCGGCGGTGCGACGCCGACGCATCGGACGCGTGCGAGTGCCCCCCGCGGGCGTTACGGGGGGCGTCCGCGCCTGCCGCGCACGACGCGCACGGATGGCCCCCGCAGCGTCGGCGGGCGGTGGTCGGCCTTGCCCGCCGGCACAGTCCCCACCGAGGAGCGGTTGGTGCTCACCTCGGAGTTGCTGCTGGACCGCTACGGCATCGTCACGCGCGGATCGGTGCAAGCCGAGGGTATCGACGGTGGTTTCGCGGGCGTCTACAAGGTGTTCTCGGCATCGGAGGATGCTGGCCGGTTGCGGCGCGGCTATTTCGTGGAGGGGCTGGGGGCGGCCCAGTTCGCGACCACGGGCGCGATCGACCGGCTGCGGGCGGTGGGATCCAGCGAGACGACCGGCCGGGCTCGCGCGCCCGAGGCCTTGGTGCTCGCCGCCACCGATCCGGCCAACCCGTATGGTGCCGCGTTGCCGTGGCCGGATGCCGGTGAGCATCGCCCTGGCCGTAAAGCTGGCGCCTTGGTCGTCATGGACGCGGGCGAACTGATCGTCTACCTGGAACGTGGCGGGCGCACCGCGTTGACGTGGTCGCGGGACGCCGATGCCCTTCAGCGCGCCGCGTCCACGCTGGCGGACCTGGTGCATGCGGGACGCCTCTCCGGCCTCACCGTGGAGCGTGTGGACGGTGAACAGGCCCTCGGCTCGCGCGCCCCCTTCGTCGCTGCGCTGCAACGGGCGGGGTTCCACCAGGTCCCCCAAGGTTTGCGTCTCCGTCGCTGACCTGAACGAGGCAACGAGCGCCCCGCGCCGTCAGTCAACCGTCGGGCACCGCTCAGTGCTGCGCGATGCAGAACTGATTGCCCTGGGGGTCGGCCAGCACAAACCAGCGGAAGTCGCTGTAGGTGTGCTCGCCGACCAGGGTGGCGCCCGCTGCGATGGCTTCGTCACGTGCCGCGTCAAGATCGGCAGCGGTCAGATCCAGGTGGATGCGGTTCTTCCCTGGGGTCGGATCCTCCACCTTCTGCACGGCCACGCGCGGTTCAGTGTCGAGGACGTAGAAGAAGCCGTCGTTGCCCTCGACGACCGCAGCACCGAGACGTTCGGACCACCAGCGGGCCAGTGGTTCGGGGTCGGCAGAGTCGAAGGTCACCATGCTGAGGGAGAGAGTCATGAGCCACACGCTAGAAGCAGCGGCTGACAAACTGCCGGCAGAAGCCTCGGCCCGCAACTGAGCGCCCCGCACGTTCACTCCCGAGGATGGGCACATGACGGTGGAACACCTCGAACGCATCCTGGCCCTCACCTGGCCGGGCCTGGAGCGCGACCAGGTCGGTGACTGGCTTCTCCGAGCTGGGCGGGGCGTCACCTCGCGGGCCAACTCCGCGCTCGTGCTCGGCGATCCGGGACGCCCGCACGAGGACGCCCTGGATGCGGTCGTGTCGTGGTATCGGGCACGAGGGTTGTGTCCCCGGCTGCAGATCGCGGACTGCGCGCATCGAGAGGTGGACGCGGCATGCGCGCGTCGGGGCTGGGCAGCGTCGTCATCAGCCTGGGTCATGACACGGTCTGCGGTCCTCGACGCGTCCGCCGGGGCCCCTCTCCTCGGACGGCAGCGCCCTGCAGCTCTCCCGGACGTGGAGGTGGAGTGGTCGGATGCTCCCCCGTCGACGACTGACCGTGACCGGGCCGCCGAGCAGACGGCCACGCCCGCGCTGTACGCGACATTGTGCGTCGGGGGCGCCGCCGTGGGCTGGGGTCGGTTGGCGGTGGTCGAAGGATGTGGAGTCGTCACTGATCTGGAGGTGGAGCCGGACCGGCGCAATCAGGGAGTCGGTGCCGACCTGCTTGAAGCGTTGTGCTGCAAGGCCTCGGAATCAGGCGCCACCCAGGTGGCGTTACAGGTGCTCGTCAACAACCCGGCCCATCGGCTGTACCGGCGCCTGGGCTTCAGTGAGCACCACGCCTACCACTATCGAACGGGATAGGAAGCGCCCCACCGGGAGGATGTGGAGCGCCACTACTCCCGGCTAACCGGAGGGCGAGCCACCCCGGCAGACCGATCCCACGGGGGGACCGAAGCGCCGCCCCGGACTGACCGGGACGGCGCTGACGGGATCGAAGCCGAGCCGACCCGAACTACTCGGTTCGGGTGAGGCCGACTCTACGATGCCGTCTCTTCATGCACCCTCTACGAGTGAGGGTAGTGACCGACACGGGTGAAGCGGGGCATCGCACGACGGCGCGCGCCGTGGCACGGGCGTCCACCAGACGGGGAGACGTGAGCTGTGGTGGGCGATGCGAGCGTCACGCTCAGGATTCGGTGACGAGCGGGGCGATCGCCATGGCGACGACGAGTGCGACGACGAGAACGATGAGGAGGGCTGCAAGAATCATGCTTCAAGGTTCGCGTGCGGGCGCCCCTCTCACATCGGCTCGACGGCTCGATCCTCCTCCTCCCGTCGGTGCAGGGGATCCCCCTCAGAGCCGTGCTCCGGGAGGATCGCGCGACTAGGCTTCGAGCATGGCCCTGAGCGTCTTCGATCTGTTTTCCGTCGGGATCGGGCCCTCCTCGTCCCACACGGTCGGTCCGATGCGCGCCGCGGGGCTTTTCCTCGATCTTCTGGGGGACCGCCTCGACGCCGTCGCGCGCGTCCAATGCCGGTTGTACGGCTCCCTGGGCGCGACCGGCCGCGGGCATGGCACCGACAATGCGGTGATCTTGGGGTTGCTCGGTGAACGCCCTGAGACGGTGGATCCGAGGCGGGTCGCCGACGTTGTCCGGGCCACCTACACCGATCGGACGCTGCTGCTCGGTGGGCGTCATCGCATCGACTTCGACCCGGCGACCGACCTGCTGCTCGACGGATCGGTCGAACTACCGGCACACCCCAACGGTCTGATCTTGTCCGCCGTTGACGCGGACGGTTCTGCGATCGCCAGCGAGACGTACTACTCGGTGGGGGGTGGCTTCGTCATCACCGGCGACGCGGCGGCTTCCGATCCTGTCGTCCCCGACGCCGCCGACGTGCCCTACCCGTACTGGACGGCGTCCGACCTGATGGCGATCTGCGACCGGACCGGTCTGTCGATCGCCCGGGTGGCGCTGGAGAATGAACGCGCCATGCGTCCCGAGGCGGAGATCAGGGCGGGGCTGGCCGAGATCTGGGCGGTGATGCAGGAGTGCGTCCGCAACGGGGCCGAGACGGAGGGGCGCCTCCCCGGCGGCCTGCGCGTCCTGCGGCGGGCACCTACCCTGCACGCCAAGCTCCTCGCCGAAGGCGACAGCACCGACCCGCTGCGTGGGCTGGACTGGATCACGTTCTATGCGCTCGCGGTCAACGAGGAGAACGCTGCCGGGGGGCGCGTCGTCACCGCACCCACCAACGGCGCGGCGGGGATCGTCCCGGCCGTCCTGCACTACTACTGGCACTTCGTGCCCGGAGCAGACGACAAGGGTGTGGCGACCTTCCTGCTGACTGCGGCCGCCATCGGGATGATCTTCAAGAACACCGCGTCCATCTCGGGGGCTGAGGTGGGCTGTCAGGGCGAGGTGGGCTCAGCCTGCTCCATGGCGGCCGCGGGCTTAGCTGCCGTCCTCGGCGGGACGCCGGAGCAAGTCGAGAACGCCGCCGAGATCGGTATGGAGCACAACCTGGGCCTGACCTGCGATCCCGTGGGGGGTTTGGTGCAGATCCCGTGCATCGAACGCAACGCGATCGCGTCGGTCAAGGCAGTCGCAGCCGCGCGGACCGCGCTGCGCGGGGACGGCTCGCACATCGTGAGCCTGGACAACGTCATCGCCACGATGCGCGAGACAGGGCGGGACATGCAGGCCAAGTACAAGGAGACCGCCCAAGGGGGCCTGGCCGTCAACGTCGTGGAGTGCTGATCGCGCACCACGGCGCACCCCCTGCAGAGCCAGCCCATCGTTATCGATACCGCATCGATTTATACGCTGTTATCGGGCGCACTAGGGCGGTGCAGAGGATCATCGAGGCGCAACCGGGCCAAGAGGTGCCCTTGTGGATCCAGGACAAGGGCGGCTCCAAGCCCCGCCTGCGCGGGCACATCGTCATCGAGGACCTGCGCCCTGTGCTGTCACGATCGCGACCCGGCAGGGTGCCAACGGTCCGCAGAACCCCGTCACCCAGTACATGCTGGCCGAAGCGTCCAACTACCTCGCCGATCGGCTGCTCGACGACGGCCGCATCGACGACGAGGGCAGGCCCACGATCCCCCGCACGTTGTCGGGCGCGCTGGGACACCAACCGTTCGTGGAGAGCGTCTTGGGGATGAGCCAACATCAGATGCTGCGGCGCTGGCCGCTGGCCTCCGACTGGTACAACGACGTCATCAACTACGTCCTGCGTCCCGCGCGCTTCGCCTCGCCCGCCTCCCCGCTCGCTGCCCCACTCGTCGAGTTGGCGAAGGGACCGCTGGGAGGCGTGATCCGCTTCCTGATCGACGAGGCGAATCGGGCCGCGACGACCTCGCGCACCCTTCGGGTGGCGGAGGCCCTGCAGACGCTGTGGCCGGACTACCCGCCTGTTCGCCAGGCGCTGAACGCCTATCGTCGCGAGGTCTTGGAACTGTATGTGCCGATCTACGAGGGGCTCATGGTGACCTACGGCCTCCGGCCCCATCCTGGGGTCGACGTGGCGGCCATCAGCTGGGCGTTCAACGCCTTGTCCTCGCGCAACATTCTCGAACAGTTGGCTGGTCAAAGCCCCGTGCTGGTGGACACGCACGGGACGCCGTGGACGCTCGCGGCCCACAACTGCCTGCTCCTCATTGCAGGCTCATGCGCCGGACCCGACGGGCGGCCCCTGTCCCCGCACGACTGCGCGAACCTTCCCCCCGTCGCGCCACTCGACCTGAGCGGCGCCTGACCCGACGCTCACGCTGCCAGGCCAGGCGCACCCCTCACAGGTGAAGACCGAGCCGCTCCAACAAAGGCCCCAACTCGGGGTCGCGGCCCCGGAACGCGCGGTAGGTCTCCAACGGGTCGACCGAGCCGCCGGGCGCGAGCAGGGTGCGCCGGAAGTAGTCGCCGTTCTCCCGCGTTCCACCGCCGTTCTCGGTGAACCAGGCGACGGCGTCGGCGTCCATCACCTGCGCCCAGGTGTAGCCGTAGTAGCCGGCCGCGTAGCCCGAGCCCCAAATGTGGTTGAAGTAGGCCGAGCGGTAGCGCGGCGGGACGAGGGCGGAATCAACACCCCATGCGGCGAGCGCCCGCTGCTCGAACGCTTCGACCTCCTCCGCGCTGGTGGGCAACTCGGCCAGTGGTGTCTGGTGCCACGCCTGGTCGAGCAGCGTCGCCGCCATGATCTCCAGGGTTCCGAAGCCCTGATTGAACGAGGACGCCGCCTCCAGCTTGGCGAGCAGGTTCGCGGGCAGCACCCGGTCGGGCACCATCGCCCAGAACTCGTTGACCTGGGAGGGGAACTCGACGAAGTCGCGCGGCGTCGACGTGCCCGACAGCGACGGGTACTTCGTGGTGGCGAACAGTCCGTGCAGGGCGTGCCCGAACTCGTGGAACATCGTGTGGACGCCATCCCACGTGATCGTCGTCGTCGCCGGGGTGTAGTTGCAGTTGTTGGTGACCACCGGGAGCGACTTGAACACGGTCGTCTCGTTGACCAGCGACGTCATCCATGCGCCGCCCTGCTTGGTGGGGCGGGCCCAGAAGTCCATGCAGAACAGGCCGATCGGGCTGCCGTCGGCGTCGCGCACCTCGTACACGTCAGCGTCCGGGGTGTGACCGACCAGGTCGGGGCGCGGCTCGAAGGTGATGCCGTACAGGTCGTGGGCGGCCACGTAGACCGCTTCCAGGACGTGGTGCACGTCGAGGTAGGGAGCCAGTTCCGCCTCATCGATACCGAACTGTTCCGCGCGGACAACCTCGGCGACGTACTCCCAATCCCAGGGGGCGAACTCGGCGCCCGGTTCGAGCGTGGCGAAGCGCGCGGCCAGGGTGGTTGCGTCCGCGTCGGCTTGCGCCCGGGCGGCCCGGCCGAGCGGCCCCATGAGCGCGTTGACCGCGTCCGTCGTCTTGGCGCACCCCGAGGAGATGCGCAGCGCCGCGAAGTTCTCATACCCCAGCAGCGTCGCCTTCTGTGAGCGGGCCCGGGCGATCGCGGCGATGATGCCCCGAGCGTCGTGCTCACCGCCGAGCCCACGGGTGATGGACGCCTCGTACCACCGCTGCCGCAGGCCGCGGTGGTGCAGCTTGGCCATCAACGGCTGCTGGGAGGTGTTGACCAGTTCGATCCGCCAGGTGCCGTCCCCGGCATCGATGGCGGCGATTTCTTCCTCGCTGAGGCCGTCCAGTTCGGCGACATCGGTGACCACGATGGCCCCGGCGACGCGCGCCTCCCGGTTGACGCGCTGGAACTGCGTCCCCAGTTCAGCCAGTTCGGTGTTCAGAGCACGAAGCTGTGCCTGATCGGCCTCATCGAGGGCGACGCCCGCCCGGGTGAAGGACGCCAGGGTTTCGCTGAGGAGGTAGGCGTCCTCCGCGTCGAGGGTGACCTCGCCCGTCTCGGCGCGCGCCTGCAACGCGAGGAACCGCTCATAGAGGGCGCGATCCAGCCAGATCGCATCGGAATGCTGAGCCAGTTTCGGGCTGGATTCCTCATGCAGGGCGTCGAGTTCCGGGGTGCTGTTCGCCATCCACACCGCCGAGAACGCCAAGAGGGTGCGCTCCAGCAGCGCGCCGGACGCTTCCCAGGCGTGCAGCACGTTCTCGACGGTCGCGGGTCGGTCGTCGGCCGCCAACGCCGCTAACGCCTCACGCTGCTGATCCATCCCGGCGAACAGCGCTTCGCGGTACTCCACAGCGGTCAGGGCCGCGAAATCGGGAAGCTGGAAGGGCAAATGGGAGCGTTCGGCAAGCGGATTGGCGGCGGAGATCGTCATGCGTCCCAACCTACTCGCGCACCCCCCGCGCCACGGCTCTCACCGCTCGTCAGGGCACCCGGAGCTCCTGCACCGGGTCGCGGCGGCTGGCGATGAGTGCGGGGAGCAGCGAGGCGAGGAGCGTGTGGCTCCGAGCGCGCCTTCAAGGGTCCCCGCGCGGAGCGCCGCGCTCTGCGGCTAGCGATCAGGGCGCGCTCGAGTCAGATCAGGGCCCGCTCGAGTCAGATCTGGACGCGGACGGCCGACAGCGCGAACCGAAGACCGCTGGCCTCCAGAGCGCCCAGATCCCCGTTGCCGACGGCCTGGTCGAGTTTCCGGGTGAACGTGGCCAGTGCTGCCGCCGCGTCGTCGCCGGAACGGATCTGAGATGCCGCGCTTGCCCACTGTTTGCGGAGCGTGGTGACGGCGTCCCCGCCTTGGTTGGGCAGGGCCTCCAAGGCGGTGTCGACGCCCGACAGACTCGCCTCGAGGAGGGCTTTCGTCGCGCCTGCGGTCAGCGCGTCCGGGACGCTGCTGGGGGGCGCGATCGTGGGGAGCCGCGGGGTGAAGGATTCCGTCGTTGTCCCCACAGCCGAGGGAACCATCGAACTCCCGAGCAGGAAGGTCACCGTGAACAGGAGGATCGCCGCAAGGGTCACCCCGATCCCCTTCGCCGCAGTGCCAAGCCACGCGACCGAGCGAGACCCCTCAGCCGCCAAGCCGGGGGCATCGCCCGTGGCGACCGCGGGCGCGCCCTCACCGGAAAAGGCGAAGGCCGAAGGCATGGCGGTACCCGCCGCCGGATCAACCCGCGGGGACACGGGGATCGGCTCGATCCGGGTCGCCTGAGCGACTGCGGATCCGGCGCGCGCCGACCCGCCCGCTCCGGCCAGTGCGGGCCCGGGCAGAACCGCCGTCGGGGCGGCCTGACTGGTCAGGCCGCCGGTGAGAGCCGGACGCGGCGTGACCGCAGGGGCGCCGGTGGACGCGGGAACGACACGGGTCGACTCAGCCTCCCGGTTGGCCTCCAGATGCGCCAGCCCCGACGCCACGATGGCCGTATCCGGGCGGGCGTTCGCGTCCTTGGCCATCATGCGTTCGATCAGATCCGCCAGGGCCCCCGAGACACCCGGACGCAGGTCGCGCACTCGGGGAACGGGGTCGTTGAGGTGGCGATTGGCCACCTGAATGGCGTTGTCACCCGAGTAAGGCGGCCGCCCGGTCAGCATCGCGATGAGGACGCCTCCGAGGGCGTAGACGTCCGACGCAGCGGTGGCGCGCAACCCCATCGCCTGCTCGGGAGACATGTAGGCGGCAGTCCCCAGGGTGGTGGCCGGAGCGGTGAGGTGCATGTCGGCGTCCAACTGGGCCAAGGCGATGCCGAAGTCGAGAAGGGTGGCGTCGTCACCGTTCACCATGATGTTGGCGGGCTTGATGTCGCGGTGCACCACGCCGATGGCGCGGGTCGCGACCAACGCGTCGGCAACCTTGCGGGCCAGCAGGACGGCGCGGTGCTCGCTGAGGGGCCCGTCGGCGCGCAGCACCTCGGCGAGCGTTGCGCCGGGCAGCAACTCCATGACGAGGTAAGCGATCCGGTTCTCGGTTCCGGCGTCGAAGATCGTGACGATCCCGGGATGGTTCAGTTGCGCGGTCGCCAAGGCCTCGCGATGGAACCGGGCCGCGACCGTGGTGTCGGTCGTCTGAGAAAGGTCGACCAGCTTGACGGCGACGTCACGCTGTAGCCGCTCATCGGTGGCGCGATACACCTGCCCCATGCCGCCGCGCCCCAAACGGGCATGCAGACGGTATCGCTGACCGATCAGCTCACCGTCACGCATGCCCGCATTCTATTTCGGCACCTCCGCGGACGCCTCAGCCCTCGGCACGACACAGCCTCCGCCTACAGGGCCCCAGCCCCGCACCGTCCAGGCGTCCACCCACCGCGTCGACCTTGCTGAGCCGACCAGGCATGATGGCGCCCATGACGGAACCGCTCACCGAACGCCGCGTTGCCCTCGTGAGTGGGGTCTCGCGACGCGGCGGCATCGGCTACGCGATCGCGTGCCGCCTCGCCGCCCTCGGCTTCGACCTTGCGCTCACGCACTACGCCGCCCACGACGCTGACCTGCCCTGGGGTGGGGACGACATCGACGCCGTCGTCGCAGGAGTCAGCGAGCACCTCCTCAGCGAACGCTGCGTCGTCGACGTGAGCGCCGACCTGGCCGACCCCGATGCCCCCGCCCATGTGGTCGCGTTCGCCCGGGAACGGCTGGGGCGAGTCGACGTCCTGGTCGCCAATCACGCGCGCTCCGGGGGCGACGGCCCGCTTTTGGCCACCACCGCGTCCATGCTCGACGGGCACTGGGCCGTCAACGCCCGCAGTTCGCTGCTGCTGGCCAAAGAGGTCGCCGCCGGGCACGACGGGCGTCCAGGAGGCCGGATCGTGTTCCTCACCTCCGGGCAGCAGCTAGGCCCCATGCCCGACGAGGTCTCCTACGCCGCCGCCAAGGCCGCGCTGGCAGGCATCACCCCGACGATCGCGCACGAACTGGCGCCACTCGGCTTCACCGTGAACTGCGTCAACCCGGGCCCCGTCGATTCAGCCTCCTACGTGGACGACGACCTACGGGCGAGCCTCGCCGGGCGCTTCCCGTTCGGGCGCTGGGGCGAACCCGATGATCCCGCACGGCTCATCGCGTGGCTGGTCAGCGACGACGGTCGCTGGGTGACCGGCCAGGTCATCAACACCGAAGGCGGCTTCATCCGCTAGTGCGCCCGCCTCCTGGCATCACCTCAGGACGCGGTGATCGCCGCCCGGAGAGCGGCCGGATCCGCCTTCGGCGTCCGATCAGGCCACGCGAGACCGTTTTGCTCCTGCATCGTGTCGGTGAGTTGCGTCCAACAGAACCCGGCCAGCCCGGAGGCCTCGCCGACCGCCCCCGCCAGCGCACCCACCGCCGTAACCAAGTCGGCGGGCGTTTCGACGCCTCCGTAGCCATCCCAGGCCGCGCCCTTCCCGTTCAGGGAGATGCCGCCGAACTCGCTCAACAGGACGGGTTGCGCGCCCACGATCCCCGCCCCCACCGGGCCTGCGCCGCGGTCGTGGGGAAGAGCCCCCGGCGGCGTCACGACGGCGGCATGGCCGCCGGGACGCCAGCGCGTCACCGTGGCGGGCAGCCCTTCGCGCGAGAAGCGGGCCCGGAGCCGGTCCGCGTCGTGGTCGTAGTCGTGCAGGGCCAGCGCATCGCCAGCGACGTGCTCCCAGCCGTCATTGCCCAACGCCAGACGTGACGGATCCAGCGCCTTGGCGAGCGCGTGCAGCGCCACCACGGCGTGCCGCTGGGCGGCGCTGCCTTCCAGGTCGGGCAGCCCCCAACTCTCGTTGAACGGCACCCAGGCGATGACGCTGGGATGGTTCCGGTCACGCCGGATCATCCCCATGAGGTTCTCGGTGGTGCGCTCCAGCGCGTCGGGAGTGAACTGGTAGGCGGCGGGCACGTCGGCCCACACCATCAACCCCAACTCATCGCAGATCCGCAGGAATCGCGGGTCGGCACTGACCTGATGCATCCGCAGCCCGTTAAACCCCAGATCGCGGATCAGTTCGGCCTCGGCGCGCAGTTCGGCCTCACTCGGCGCGGTGAAATGCGTGGCGGGCCAGTAAGCCTGATCCAGGACCAGCCGCTGGAAGACGGGGCGCCCGTTGATCAGGACCGACTCCGGTGTCACGCTCACCGTCCGGACGCCAAACGAGGACGCCACCGCGTCCACCTCGGTGCCGTCGGCGTCCAGGACGCGCACGCTCACCTCCACGAGGCGTCCGCGGCCCGGCTGCCACTGAAGCTCCTCGGGCAGGACGGTGCGCGCCGAGGCGAGGTTGACGCCGAACTCGACGCGGGGATCCGTGGCCGCCACCGCCACCGTGGCCAGCGGCACGTCACCCAGCCGGAAAGCGGCCTCCACGGTGAGCCCCGGCCGCCAGCCGTCCACCATCACCGAACCCTGCACCGTGCCCAGGGCGTCCAGCGGCGTCCAGGACGCCTCGCGAACAAAGGTGTCGGGGACTTCTTCGAGCCACACGCTGCGCCAGATCCCTGAGGAGCGCCGGTACCAGATGACGGACGGCTCAGGCGTCCAGGCCTGCTTGCCGCGCGGGAGTTCGATGTCGGTCGCCGGGTCGGACGCTGCGACGACCAGGTCGTGCTCCCCCTCAGCCGAGAGGGCGTCGGTGATGTCGAGCGTGAAGGGGGTATACCCGCCACGATGCTCCCCCACGCACTGGCCGTCCACCCAGACGCGCGCCGTGTCGTCGACGCCTTCAAAGTGCACAAGGACGCGGCGGCCCGGTTGAGGCTGGCACGCGAAACGTCGGCGGTAGCGCGGCTCTTCGCAGGTGTCGACGCCGATCCCCGAGGCGCTCGACTCGGGCGGGAACGGCACCTCGATGGTGCGGTGATAGGCGAGGGTGAGCGGGTCGTCCCCCACGGTGCCCTCGGCGAACAGCCAGGCGCCATCAAGGCTCACCCAGTCGGGCCGGGTCAGTGTCGGGCGGGGGTGCATGGTGGTGACATCGTCGTCCATGCACCGACCCTAGCGACGCTTGTCGGAGGCGTCTGCGGTGGGGCCGCTGTTGCCCCGCTACCTCCGATGCCGCCCCAGCATGTGCGCTGCGGCGTCCACCACGGCGGGCTGCCCGAGCAGGACGCCCACCAGCACCGCCCCCACCCCGATCGCCTGGGCAGGACCGAACGCTTCCCCGGCGATCGTGATCCCCAAGAGGGTGGCGACGAGGGGGTTGACCAGGCCGAGCGTCCCGACGGAGGCGGCGCTGAGTCGGCGTAGTCCACGGAACCAGACCAGGTAGGCCACCCCGGTGCCCGCGATACCGATCCAGGCGTAGCCGAGCCAGCCTGCGGCGGTGATCTCGGGCGGCGGGCCCTCGAACAGCGCCGCGAGCACCGTGAGGAACAGCCCACCGGCGACGAGTTGCCAGGTGGTAAACGTCAGCATGTCGACCGGCGGGGTCCATTTCTTGATGAGAACAAACCCGAGGCTGCTGACTGCGACCGAACCGAGCGCGGCCGCGACGCCGATCCCATCGACGACGAATCCGGCGCGCAGGACGAGGATGCCCACCCCGATGACGCCGAGGATGCCGCCCAGGATCGCCGCGCCGGAGGGCCGTTCGCGCAACACGAGCCAGGCGATCGCCATGATCAGCAGCGGCCCTGTCGCCTGCAACGTGGACGCGAGGCCACCGGGGAGCCGGTAGGCGCCCACGAATAGCAAGGCGAAGAACAATCCGAAGTTGCACACCCCCAGCAGCGCCGCCTTCCACCACCACGATCCCGTCGGAAGGGTGCGCCGCCACAGCAACATGACCACCCCGATGGGCAGTGCCCGGATGGCTGCGGTGAACAGTGGACGATGCGGGGGTAGCCACAGTTGGGTGACGAGATAGGTCGTCCCCCACACGATCGGGGCGAAGATGGTGAGGGCGACGTCGCGGCCACGTCCCGCCGATTTATCTTCCACGGAAACAATAGTAGCGTCCGTGGAAGCTATCGCTACCCTGGTGTCGTGCCGACCCGACCAGACGCCTCGACGCCCGCCCCTTCGGCACCCGAGGACGCCGTCGACCGCATCGTCGCCCAGTGGCACACCCAGCGCCCCGACCTCGATCCCTCACCGATGCAAGTGTTCGGCCGCCTCCACCGGATCGCCGAGCGCCTCTCCACCCAGATCGAGGCCACCTTCAATGAGTTCGGCCTCGGCGAAGGGGACTTCGACGTTTTGGCCAGCCTGCGCCGGGCGGGGGATCCCTTCACCCTCTCCCCTAGCGCACTCGCCGAAGCGACCATGGTGACCACCGGCGCTACCAGCAAGCGCATTGCGCGCCTGCAGGCCCGCGGCCTGGTTCACCGCACACAGTGCGACGACGACGGTCGCGGACGCTGGATTTCCCTCACCCCCACCGGCCTCGCGCTCGTCGATGAGGTGGTGGAGCACCACCTCGCCAATGAGCGGCGCCTGCTGGCCCCCCTGGACGCGGGCCAGCGCGACGCGCTCACGGCCCTCCTACGCCACTGGCTCCTCGCGCTGGAGCCTCCCCTCGACAGCTAACTCCGCGGCGTCGCTCGCCTCCTCGGGCAGGGCAGTGCGGGGTCGCAGCGCGATCCACGCGGTGAGCGCGACGACGACCTGGAGGAGCGCCGCCGCCGCGAACGCCCACGTGGAGCCGTGAAGGAAAGCCGAGCGGGCTGCGTCCGCCCAGGCGGGTTCGGCGGCGATCCCGTAGAGGGATTCACGCACCACCTGGGGTGCGTTGCCCGGCAGGGCCAGGCGGTACCCCTGCGCCAGGACGGCGCCAACGATCGCGATGCCAAGCGCTCCCCCCACTTCCTGGAAGGTGTCGTTGAGCGCCGACCCCATCCCGGCGCGCTCCCGCGGCAATGCGTCGATGACCAGCAGCGCCGCCGCAGGCAAGGCGATCCGCATGCCGATGATCAGCACGGCCATGCCCGCGATCACGCAGATCAGCGATCCGGGAGCGATCGCGACGACCCCGGCGCCCACGGCCAGCACCAGAAGGCCGGTGGTGACGACGGTGCGCGGGGATCGAGTCGTCGCGAACCGGGTGATGACCCCGTTCACCAGGATCACCGCGGCCAGAGCGGGAAGCTGGGCCAGCCCCGCCTGCACGGGGGTCAGTCCGAGCACCCCTTGCACCAGTTGCGTCTGGACGAACATGGCGCCCGCCATGCCGGCATAGGTCGCCGCCTCGACGGCTGCCGGGATCGCGAAGGCGCGCCGCAGGACCAGGCGCGGGTTCAGCATCGGATAGCGAGCCATCTTTTCGCGCACCCCGAAGGCGGCGAGGATGAGCAGCACCACGCCGAAGCCGAGCAGCACCGTCGGGGAGGTGGATTCGCGCACGGTGGCCAATGCGAGCGGGATGCCGATCAGGGCCACGGGAATGTTCAGCAGGAACAGCCAGCGCCAGTCGGCGTGCTCCAGGATGAGCCCGGCCACGAGGGGGCCGCCGCCTTGCCCGAGCATGCCCGCGATGGCCCAGATGCCCATCACCTTCTGGCGAGCGCCGCCCTCGAAAGTGGTGTAGAGCAGCGACAGCGTGCTTGGCATGACGAGCGCGGCCCCGACGCCGATGAGGGCACGCACGGCGATGAGCATCGTCGCGGTGGTGGTGGCCAGCACCAGCACCGATCCGGTCGCCATGACCGCCATGCCCATCACGAGGACGCGGCGCCGCCCCAGACGGTCCCCCAGGTTCCCGGTGGTGAGCAGCAGGCCCCCGAACGTGACGGAGTAGGCGCTGACGATCCATTGCAGTTGCGACGCGGACGCCTCCAACTCGCGCCCGATGCTGGGCAGCGCCACGTTGAGCACCGAGTTGTCCAGCATGACGACCATCGTCGCCATGAGGAGGCCGACGAGCATGGGCCAGCGCGATCCGATCGCGGGAGGCTCGGGCGCCGCGAGTGCGTCGTCGGGCAGTGGAGTGGTGGACATGGGTGGTGACCTTTCGCAGATATGACGAACATTGCTCGATACTCTCGAACATCGTTCGACTCAGACAGCACACCCACTTCGAGACTGGAGCCGTCCACCCGGAAAGGACCTCCTCGTGACGGACAACCCCGCAGCACCCGGCGCCCGGCGCACCCGCCGCCCCAGCGAGCGGCGCGCGCGGCGTTCCGCGCCCACGCTGTCGCTGGAGGCGATCATCGCCGCGGCCATCGAGATCCTCGACATGGAAGGCCTCGACGCCCTCACCCTGCGGCGACTCAGCTCCGCGCTGGGCGTGGGCGTCGCCTCCTTGTACTGGCACATCGACGACAAGGACGACCTGCTCGACCAGTGCGCGGCCAACATCCTGCGCCCCGTCATCGCGCGCTATCGCGAGCGCGCCATCGACCCCGATCGCTGGCGGGCCCAGATCACCGACCTCAGCACCGCGCAGTACGACCTCGTCCGGGATCACCCCTGGCTACCGCTGGCCACCTCGGAGGCCGTCAACCAGATCACCCCCTCCGGCGCTCACCTCGCCATCATCGCGGCCTGGGACCGCACGGGTGCGCTGCTCCTCGCTGCGGGACTCTCCCCCCTGGAGGCCTTCCACGCCACCACCGCGATCAGCAACCACCTCATCGGCATGGGCGCCAGCGCCTCCCGAGCGGCGGCGGCGCAGCGCGCGGGCGCCGACCGCGCCGAGGTTTTGCGTCAGACTTCCGAGCACATGCTGGCGCTGGCCGCTCGCAGCAACGAGACGATGCCCTACCTGATCGCCACGGCGCCGGTCCTGGCCGATCACGACGAGCGCGAACAGTTCATGGGCGCTCTCAACCTCATCCTGGACGGCGTCGAGCAGCGCGTCCGGCACGACTGACGTAGGCGACCCGACCAGGCCCCTCACATTCATCGCCGATTGGCGATAACATCGCTGTATGACGACAGAGAAGGTGATGCCGGAGGCGGCCGTCGCACGCCCGGGCCCCGAGATGGCGACCCTGTTCCACGCCTTGTCTGAACCCACACGCCTGGAGATTCTCACCCACCTGGAAAGCGGCGAGCACCGCGTCCGGGATCTCGTGGAGCACCTCGGGCTGGCCCAGTCCACCGTGAGCAAGCACCTCGCCTGCCTGCGTGACTGCGGCCTCGTCGGCGTGCGCCCCGAAGGCCGGTCCTCCTGGTTCTTCCTCGCCGCCCCCGCCCTGCTGGCCGACCTGCTCGGCGCGACGGACGCCTTCGTCCGCGGCACCGGAATCGGCCCCTCGCTGCGCACCCACCACGATGCGCCAGACCCCACCCTCGAACGGAGCGCGTGATGAGCGCCGGACACGACCACGGACATACCCACAGCCACAACCACGCCGCAGGCAGCAACCGCGTCAGGCTCGCCCTTGCGTTCACCCTGACCGCCGCGATGGTGGTGATCCAGTTCGTCGGCAGCATCCTGACCGGCTCCCTGGCGCTACTCACCGACACCGCACACGCACTGACGGACGCGTCCGGCCTGCTGGTGGCGCTCATCGCCGCCTCACTGATGCTGCGTCCCGCCGACGCCCGCCGCACCTGGGGGTTCGCGCGGATCGAAGTGATCGCCGCACTCGGCCAGGCCACGATCCTGCTCGCCGTCGGCCTGTACACCGCCATCGAAGGCGTCCGGCGGCTCTTCAACCCGCCCGAGGTTCCGGCCGGGGAACTGCTGCTCTTCGGCGTCCTGGGACTCATCGCCAACGTGGCCGCCATCGCCATCCTGGCTGGCAATCGGGGCTCCAATCTGAACATGCGCGCCGCCTTCTTGGAAGTGCTCAACGACGCGCTGGGCTCCCTGGGCGTCATCGTGGCCGCCATCGTCATCGCGACGACCGGATTCGAGCGGGCCGACGCGCTCGCTGGCCTGTTCATCGCCGCGCTGATCGTGCCCCGCGCGTTCACGATCCTCAAAGAGGCGTTCTCCGTCCTCATGGAGACCGCGCCCGACGGCGTCGACCTGGACGAGGTGCGCCGCCACCTGGGCGACCTCGACGGGGTCGAGGCGGTCCACGACCTGCACGCGTCCACCATCGGCACGGGGCTGCCCGTCGTCACCGCGCACCTGGTCGTCCCCGAGCAGGCGTTCACCGATGGCCGGGTTACTGCGCTGCTGGTGGAGGCCCACGACTGCCTGCGGGAACACTTCCCGGTGTGCTTCGAGCACGCCACCATCCAGATCGAGACCGACGCGTTCAGCGTGAGCGAACCCGACGCGCTCCACGCTTGACCGCACGCCGACCCGACTGTCCTGCACCGATTGCGGACGCCCGTCGGTAGGGTGGGGCCATGGCCAAGCCCGAGAAGCCGAAGCCGGAGAAGCCGCTCGAAGGCGGCAACATGACCCCCGTGTCCCGCGCGGGGGATCAAGTGTTCCGTGAAGCCGGCCCCTGGACCCCGACCATCCAGCGACTCCTGGCGCATCTGCGCGACCAGGGCCTGGCCTGGGTTCCCGAGCCGCAAGGGTGGACGAAGGACGGTCGCGAGGCGCTGGCCTACCTCAAAGGCAAGGTCCCGACCTATCCGCTGGCGACCTGGGTGTATGACGAGGCGGTCCTCGTCCAAGCAGGGCGCTGGCTACGTGAGTTGCACGACGCGACCGCCGACTACACCGATCCCGAGGCCACCTGGCGCGGCATCCCCCGGCAACCTCACGAGGTCATCTGTCACAACGATTTCGCGCCCTACAACATGGTGTTTCGCGACCATGAACTCATCGGCGTCATCGACTGGGATTTCGCCGCCCCTGGCCCCCGCCTGTGGGATCTGGCCTACCTGGCCTATCGGATCGCCCCGCTCATGCGTCCGGAGAACCCCGACGCTCCCACCATCTCCATCGACCTGGGCGCACGCCTGACGATGCTGTTGGACGCCTACGGTTCCACCGCGTCCGTTCCCGAACTCCTGAGCACCATCGTCGCCCGCCTGGAGGAACTGGCCAGCTTCACCCGCACCCACGGCACGGCCCGCAAGAACGACAAGCTCCTGGCCGACGCCGAGAACTACCGCCAAGACGCCGCCTATCTCGCCGGGCTGCTGCGCTAACACTCCACGACAGGGCCGACCTCCGCTCGCCTCTTCCAGGAGGCAGACGGCGGTTCAGCGCGCCGCGATGCGTACGCGAGTGGTGACGCCCAACGACGAAGCGGCCGCACGGTGGAGAGCCACCGTGCGGCCGCGCCGTTCCAGACGTCAGCGGCTGTGGATGAGGCTGAGCCGCTCCAGGTAGTCGTCTGGGCTGATCTGCCCGTCGGCTAGCCGGTGAGCGAGGATCCGCTCGGGATCCGGCCGGAAGCTCATCGTGGGGCGGGCGCCGCAACCGGGCTCACGTTCGCCCTCATCGGATGCCGTGACGGGGGCGACGTTCCCCTCGGGCAGAGAGGCGCCGTGGTGCATCCACGGCGGCGGGCCGAAGCGTCGCGGAGGGCCAGCCCACACGAAAGGCCCGATCCGTCCGAACCGCGACAAGGCGAAGAGGAACACCAGCGCAAGCAGCAGCACACCCACGGCTCACTCCTTCCCGGACGGTGCGGACGGGTCGGTCGGGGTCGAGCGACGCAGGACGCTGCTGCGCTCCAGGTACTCCTCGGGCGTGATGTCGCCGTTGGCGAGACGTTCTGCCAGCCGGGCCAGCGCCTCGTCCTCGGCGGTGGGGTATCCGGAGCCGAAAGGTCGTCCGGCGGGGAAGGTGCGGCCGCGAGCACCGGGCGCGAAGCGGACAGGCCCGAGGCGCCCCTTGCGTAGCAAGAGGAACAGCGCCGCCCCGATCAGTAACAGGGGGATCAGCATGGGAAGGAAGAAGAATCCGGGGCCGCCCATGTGGAGCGGGATATGAGTCGGTGTCATGTCAACCATGGAACGCGACGCCAGCCTCGCAACCATCGGGACAGGAGCTGAACTTCACACCTGCCTCGTACGTACCGGTGCGTAGGCGCGCTACGTCAGGGGGCGTAGTCGCCTGGGCCGATTCGCTCGCGCGCGTGGCGTCGTAGGCTGCCCGCATGAGTCGTCGCGTCGGCCCCTGGATAGGGCACGTCGTCGCGGGCATGGCGTCTGCCGCCTCGTTGATCGGCGCCGCACGGCTCGGCACCCGGGGCATGGTCGGCCCGCGCGGACGGCTGGGCCCGATGATGCTCGAACCGCTCGATCCTCGCCTGGGTGTGGCCGCGCTCATCGTCGCGGTGAGCATCGTCGCGATGCGCCGGTGGCCCCGGGTGGCGTACGACGTAGCGGCGCTGGCCCTCCTGGGCTACGGGGTGGTGGGGGGCCCTGCAGGGGGGCTGTACCTTCCCACCGTCGTGATCACCTCGCTGCTGGTCGGACGCCTCGGCCTGCGGGACGCCGCGGTGTACCTCGTCGCGGTGCCGGTGGTGGTCGGGGGCGCTGGGTTGACCTCGAAGGAGCTGCTGGCCGATGACCTCCGCTCCTGGTGGCTGCTGATCTCGGGGATCGTCTGGGCGCTGCTCCCGGCTCTCGGCGTCGCCGTTCTGGACTCCCGTAAGCGTGCGGCACGGCGCGAACACGAGGATGCGCTGGAGCGCGCCGCCGCCAACGAGCGGCTGCGGCTCGCGCGGGAAATCCACGACGTGGTGGGGCATTCGCTATCGATGATCTCGCTGCAATCGGGGGTTGCGCTGCGGGTGCTGGACAACGATCCCGCCCAGGTGAGGGCCTCCCTGGAGGCGATCCGTGGGGCGTCCAAGGACGCGTTGACCGAACTGCGCCACACGCTGGGGGTGTTTCGTGGGGACGGTGTCCGCTCCGACGTCGACGATGCTCCCCGCACCCCCACCCCCACGATCCCCGCGCTGGGCAGGCTGGTGGATGAGGTGAGCGCGGGCGGGGTCCGCGTCACCCTCGCTCCGCTGCCGGACGCCTCGGGGATCGGCGCCGCCGAGCAGGCCGTCACGTTTCGGATCGTCCAGGAGGCCTTGACCAATGCGGTGCGTCACGCGCCCGGCCAGCCGGTCTCGGTCGGGGTCCGCCGCGAGCCCGACAGCCTCATCATCACGGTGGAGAACGCGCTGCCCACGGGCGACCCCGCACCGGTCGTGGAGGGCGGCGGGCTATGGGGCATGCGGGAGCGAGTGTCGGCGCTGGGTGGCACGCTGGTGGTGCAGCGGCGTCCCGCGAGTTTCGTGGTGACCGCGACGCTCCCCGCCGCCAGGAAGGACGCATGAGCGACAAACCCCAGCCGAGGACGGCTGCCTCCACCCCGCTCGACCCGGCCCCGAGCGAGTCTCCTGCGGCGGAGATCGGCGTCCTACTCGCGGACGACCAACCCCTGGTCCGCATGGGGTTGCGTGCGCTGGTGGCGTCCGAACCGGGCATGCGGGTCGTGGGGGAGGCGTCCGACGGCGACGAGGCGATCGCCGCAGTACGGCGGCTGCACCCTGAGGTGGTGCTGATGGACATCCGGATGCCCGGCACCGACGGGTTGACCGCGCTGCGCACCCTCACCGCCGACCCGTCCTTGGCGAGCACACATGTGGTGATGCTGACGACCTTCGAACTCGACGAGTACGTGTTCTCTGCCCTGGAGGCGGGGGCGTCCGGGTTCCTCATCAAGGACGCCGACCCTGAGGACATCGTCCGGGGCATCAAAGCGGCCGCGTCCGGGGAGAGTCTGCTGTCGCCGACGGTGACCCGTCGGGTCATCGCCGCGTTCGCGCCGGGACGCCGCCGCTCAACCGCCGCGCCTCACCCGGGGCTCGCCGACCTGACCGACCGCGAACGCGAAGTGTTGAGCCTGGTCGGCCAGGGCCTCAACAACGACGAGATCGCCGGGCGGCTCTTCATCACCAAGGCGACCGCCCGCACCCACGTCAGCCACATCCTGCTCAAACTCGGCGCCCGCGACCGCCCTCAACTCGTCGTGATCGCCTTCCAATCCGGCTTGGCCTGAACTCATCGACATTTCGTGGCGGTTCCCCTAGACGCCCCTCCATGCCGCTAGATTCACCCTGAAAGGGTGATTCCCGTGGGCAAAGGCGTGTCGATTGCGGCTGCGGCGGTGCCGTGGGTATTAGCGGCGTTCGGTTTTCCGTTGCCCGTCGTCGTGACCGGGGGGCTAGCTACCCTCAACGCGGTCCTCAACGCGCTTCCCCCGCGCGAGAAGGCCTTGAAAGACTTTGTGGCGAAGGCAGCCAGCGACCTCGACAACTCCTGCGCAGACGAGTTCCGCGCCCTCGGCGAAGCGGACAAAGACATCGTTCACGAATGGTTGATCGCCCGATTCGAGTCGGTGGATCGTGAGGCCACGCTCGGCGCCGCACTCCTGGGGCGAGACCAGTTCAGCGCCGCGCTGCTGGGCGAGTCGCTCCCTCACTGGGATGCGGACCGGCTCGGCTACCTACACGCCGTCGCTACGCAGGTGCATAGCGTGGTGTTGCAGTTCGCGCAGAGCCGCGACGTGCTGGGCAAGGCGACGACAGCGGCTTTACGGATGATCGTCTACGCGTTGGCCACTCGCCCCACCCATGACGAGGTGCGCCGCATGATCGAGCAGGCGGTTATGGGCGAGTTGGCCTTGCGCCCCATCATCGCGGGGTCGCGCCCACGCCTGGCTGCCGGTTTCGTGGCGCGCGACGAGATGGCAGCGCTCCGGAGCGCCTTGGGCGAGGGCGGCGTCGCGACGATCTGCGCGCTCGCGGGCATGCGGGGCGTGGGGAAGTCCCAGCTCGCGAGCGCTTTCGCCCAGGAGGCCGAGGAGGCCCGGTGGCCCTTCGTGGGCTGGGTGTCGGCCGAGTCACGCACCCAAGTGGTCAGCCAGTTGGCGGACATTGCGCTGACCAGCGGAGTGTCCAAGGAAACCGAGCCGGAGAAGGCAGCGAAGGCCTTGCTGGTCTGGCTGAACGGCCAATCGGGGGATCGGCTGCTGGTGTTCGACAATGTGGAACGCCAAGACGACCTGGAAGGGTGGTTGCCGCGCGGCCCAGGCATGCGCGTGATCGTGACCTCGACCGCCCACACGCTCACCCTGGGCACGCCCGTCCCGGTGGAGGTGTACTCCCCCGATCAGGCCGTGGAGTTCCTGCTCGACCAGACACGCCTCGATGACCGCGTGGGCGCTGCCACCCTGGCCGAGGATCTAGGACGCCTGCCCGTAGCCCTCACCCAGGCTGCTGCTGGGATCCGGCTCTGGGGTCTGGATTTCACTTCCTACCAGGAAGAGTTGGCCCAACAACCACTCGACGGCGTGATGCTCCGCAGCCGTGGCGAGCCCTACCCCAGCAAGGTCGGGGCGGCCCTCCACCTGGCCTACACTAAAGCCGTTCAACGCATCGCCGACGACCACGGCCCATCCGCGGCAGACGCGGCCAGCGCCATCTTGGCCGCGATGACACTGTTGGCCGATTCCGGGGTGCCGCGCGCATGGGTCATGCACGCCACCGAAGACACGCGAAGCGCACGCACGGCGGTGGGAGCGCTGCTGGAGAACTCGATCCTGACGTTGTCCGAGGATGGGTCCCTGGTGGCACTCCATCGGCTGCAAAGCCAAGTGATCCGCGAGGACCTAGATTGCGGCGGCTCCTCCTCAGCGCCCCAGGAGGCCGCACTCCGCGTCTTGTGCTCCGCCAAGCTGGACGCCGGCGGATACCCAACCCAGCGCGAGACGCTAGCGCTTCTAGCCACACAGTTGTTGTCCATACTTGCCCAGCCAAACTCCCACGCATGGGCCGAGTCACCAGCGATCTTAAGTCTGGCCGCCTCAGCGATATACCAGTCCAATCAGCTCGTCTACCCCAACGTGGCGATCGAACTCGCTGAGTTTGTGGACGTTACCGCCCGGGTCCTGGGACCAAACCACTATGGCACTCTAGCCAGCCGCCATAATCTCGCAAGTGCTTATGAAGCAGCCGGACAATACGCCCTCGCGATTCTCCTCCACGAGACCTTGGTCACCGATACCGAAGAGTTCCTCGGGCGCAACCACCCGGACACTCTCACTTCTCGCAACAATCTCGCCTGCGCGTACCAAGCGGATGGGCGGTTCGATGCAGCCATTTCCCTCCACAAGACCACACTCTCGGACCGGTCCCGCACGCTCGGGGCAGATCACCAAGACACCCTCACCAGTCGCCACAACCTCGCCTTCGCTTATCAGGAGTCCGGCCAGCCTGACGTTGCTACACCGCTATACGTCTCTGTTCTTGCTGACCGCATCCGTGTGCTAGGCCGCCGCCACCCCGACACCCTCTCCACCCGCAACAACCTGGCCAACACATACCAGCAATTCGGAAAATTAGATCGCGTCATTCCCCTCCTTGAGAGCACCGTCAGTGACGCCGAACACGTCTTCGGACACAGTCACCCATATACCCTCACCAGCCGGAACAATCTCGCTGTCGCCTACGAGACGGATGGTCAACTCAGCCTTGCCGTGCCCCTCTACGAGGCGACCCTCCGTGACCGGATATCTGTCCTTGGACACAGCCACCCCGAAACCTTGACCAGCCGCAACAACCTTGGAATTGCCTACTGGAAACAAGGCCTTCATACCGAGGCGTTGCTGTTGTTGGAGGAAGCGGCCAGCGTGGCGGAACGCGTACTCGGTTCAGCTCATCCCCTCACCACCCAGTTCATCAGCAACAGGGACAATGCGCGTCAGGCGCTGACGCAGGGCGACTCCGATGACCGCAGCTGGAACATCGACTCCTCCCCGTGAAGCACATCAAGCAGTCACCGCCAGGAACTCCAGGACGCTTCCGGTGATGGCGACCTCGGCGTCGGCGCGGGAGACGGTGGGGACGCCGTCGCCGGATTGGGGGCCGTAGCGGCCGAAGAAGGAATGCACGGCGCCCGGGACGACGACCTCGCGGCTACCGGAGGGGAGCAATGCCATTCCGGCGGTGACCTTGGCTGCGTCCGCGACGCCGTCGTGTTCGGCGCGCAGGCTCAGCGTCCGCAAGGAGGCGCCGGTGAGGTCGGCGCCGTCGGGTGGGTAGGACGCCTCCAAGATGAGGCCCGCGGCGGGTTGGCGTCCGGAGCGGAGTTCGTCGGCGAGGTACTGGGCGGCCATCGCGCCGCCCAGAGAATGCCCGGCGAGCACGACCTGCTGGCCCGCCCCGTAGCGCTCGATAAGGGCCGTCGCGCGGCCCGAGTTGGTGACGGCTAGGTCGAATGCGAACTCCGGGATGACCGTCGTGTAGCCGTGGGTCGCCAGGACGCGGGCCTGCCATTCGTAGGCCTGCGGGCGGACCAGGCCACCCGGATAGAACACGATCAGGACGTCGCGGGACGGCGTCCCCGCGGGCGGGCGCACCACGATCACCGGGCCCGACGCGTCCTCCAGGGTGGGCGTCACGGCGACCGTGGCGGCGTCGGTGATGGCGTCCTGACCCAACACGAGCGGCGGGCGCACCAGGATCGGCCACGCCCACCCGACGCCGAACGCCAACCCGACCACCAGCAGCAGGCCGACCCACCGCAGCGGGCGCCTCATCGGTGCGTCGCCCGCCTCAGTCGAGCTGACGCCGTGCCGCGCCCTTGTCGGCGGACAGTGCCAGGGACGCGTAGATCTTCAGCGCATTGCTGACCACGCGCTCCCGATTGACGGGCTTCCAGCCGCGCTCGTCCTGCTCGGCTCGCCGCACCGCCAGCTCTTCATCGGTCAGTTCCACGTTGATGGAACGATCCGGAATCGAGATCGAGATGATGTCGCCGTCGCGGATCAGGCCAATCGCGCCCCCCGCGGCCGCCTCCGGGCTGATGTGCCCCAACGACAGACCCGAGGAACCCCCCGAGAACCGGCCGTCGGTGATCAGCGCACATTTGGGCCCCAGCCCCACACCCTTGAGGTAGGAGGTGGGGTACAGCATCTCCTGCATGCCCGGGCCGCCCTTGGGGCCCTCGTATCGGACGACGACCACATCACCGGCGACGATCTTCCCGCCGAGGATCATCTCCACGGCCTCGTCTTGGCTTTCGGCGACCTTCGCCGGTCCCGAGAACACCCACTGATCCTCGGGGACGCCCGCCGTCTTCACGATGGCGCCGTCCACGGCGATGTTTCCCTTCAGCACTCCCAGGCCACCATCGACGGTGTAGGCGTGCTCGGCGTCGCGGATGCACCCGCCAGCGGCGTCCAGGTCGAGGTCGGCCCAACGGTTCGTGGACGAGAACGCCACCGTGGTGCGGACGCCGCCCGGCGCCGCGAACCACAGGTCGGCGGACTCGGCGGTGGCGTGCCCGCCGCGGATGTCCCAGGCGTCCAGCCAGGCGTCCAGCGACGGCGCGTGCACCGCGTGGACGGACTCATCCAGCAGGCCGCCGCGGCGCAGTTCACCCAAAATGGCGGGCATGCCGCCCGCCCGGTGGACGTCTTCCATGTAGTAGTTGGTCGTGTTCGGCGCCACCTTGCACAGGCATGGGGTGGTGCGGGAGAGGGCGTCGATGTCGTCCATGGTGAAGTCGACCTCAGCCTCGCGGGCCGCCGCCAGGATGTGCAGCACGGTGTTCGTGGAGCCGCCCATCGCCACGTCCAGGCGCATCGCGTTGCTGAACGCCGCCTTGGTCGCAATCGAGCGAGGCAGGACCGAGTCGTCGTCGTCCTCGTAGTAGCGCTTCGCCAGCCGGACGGCGAGGCGTCCGGCCTCTTCGAACAGGCCCTTCCGGGCGGACGCCGTCGCGAGCGTCGACCCGTTGCCCGGGAGCGACAGGCCCAGCGCCTCGGTGAGGCAGTTCATCGAGTTCGCGGTGAACATGCCCGAACACGAACCACACGTCGGGCACGCGTTCTGCTCGATCGCCATGATCTCTTCATCGTTGACCGAGGAGTCGACGGCCTTGACCATCGCGTCGATCAGATCCAGGCGCACCGAACCGCCCTCATCGGGAGCCCCCGACACGATCCGGTCGCCGAGCATCCGGCCCGCCTCCATGGGGCCGCCCGAGACGAACACGGTCGGGATGTTGAGCCGCAGCGCCGCGAGCAGCATGCCGGGGGTGATCTTGTCGCAGTTGCTGATGCAGATCAGCGCGTCGGCCTGGTGGGCGTTGACCATGTACTCCACCGAGTCGGCGATGACCTCGCGGCTCGGCAGCGAATACAGCATCCCCGAGTGACCCATGGCAATGCCGTCGTCGACGGCGATCGAGTTGAACTCCCGACCCACGCCGCCCGCTTCGGCGACCGCGCCCGCGACGAGCTGGCCCATGTCCTTGAGGTGGACGTGCCCAGGGACAAATTGGGTGAAGCTGTTGGCGATCGCGACGATCGGCTTCCCGAAGTCACTCTCGGTCATCCCGGTGGCGCGCCACAGGGCGCGCGCACCGGCCATGTTGCGGCCGTGCGTGGTGGTGCGGGAGCGGAGCTGACCCATGAAAACCTCCTGGTGGTAACTCCCCCAGATTAGTCCGGACGCCGTCAGGCACGCAGATGCGTCCGGTCTAGTCGCGGCGTTTGGCGGGGCTGATCCAGATCGTGATGTCGCAGTGGACCGATTCCACACCTGCGGCGTCCACCAAGGAGACGGGCACGACAACCTCGACCCCGGAGGTGATCGTGGCGAAGTCGGGCAGCGGATCCACCGTGGCGGTCGCGGTCAGCCCTCCTGTCGTCTTGGCGAGGTAGCGAGCCTGCATCGCTTTGGGAATCCAGCGGTGCGTCGTGGGAACGGACGCCTCCGCGAGCATCCCCATGGCGACCTCGGCGAGGTTGCAGGCGGCGATCGCGTGGAAGGTGCCGATGTGGTTGCGCATCCACCACCAGCGTGCCGCCGTGACGACGCAGCGGCCCGGCTCCAGCACGCGGACGTGTGGCAGCACCGTGACGAAGTAGGGGGCTTTGAGGGCTGCGGCCACCGAGAACAGCCGGGTGCCGAGCGGTCCGGGCAGCGCGGTCAGCCGCTGCCACAGCCGGTAGGTGTCGCGCCGATCCTCGTCGATCGGGCGTCTGCGGGTGCGTCCCATCGATCCAGGCTAACGGGCAGCCAAACCATCCGAACCCCCAACCTGGCAGGATCAGGGCCGTGCAGGATCGGCTCACGCTCTCAGCGACACTCACCGGACCCGACCGCCCCGGCATCACCCAGGCGCTCATGAGCGCCATCGCGGGTCTGGGCACCGAAGTCCTCGACCTCGAGCAGGTCGTCGTCCGCGGACAGGTGACCATCGCCGTCCTGCTCGGCTCGCTGCCCGCCGACCTCGACACCCTGGAGGACCGGCTCGCCGGGACGTGCGCCCGGCTGGGCTACCGGCTCAGCATCGACGAGGGCGTCGGCGACAACCCACCCCGACTCAAGCGCGTCGTCGTCACCATCCTGGGACGCCCCCTGCGCGCCACCCACCTGGCCGCCGTGTCCAGCGTCATCACCGAGCACGGCGGCAACATCGACCGCATCCGACGGCTCTCCCGTACCCCGCTGACCACCCTCGAACTCGTCGTCTCCGGCACGGACGTGGCGCACCTGCGTCCGGCACTCGCCGCGACCGCCGCCGAGACCGGCTTCGACGTGTCCGTCTCCCCCGCAGGGCTCGCCCGCCAGGGCCGCCGCCTCGTCGTCATGGACGTCGACTCCACACTCATCCGCGACGAGGTGATCGAACTCCTCGCCGCGCACGCAGGCAAACAGGACGAGGTCGCCGCCGTCACCGCCGCCGCGATGCGCGGCGAACTCGACTTCACCGCCTCCCTGCATCAGCGCGTCGCAACGCTGGCCGGGCTACCCGTGTCGGTGTTCGACGAGGTCCGCGACGACATCCGGCTCACCCCCGGTGCCCGCACCCTGGTGGCAACGCTGCGCGACCTAGGTTTCGCGATCGGCCTGGTCAGCGGCGGATTCATCGAGGTGGTCGGACCGCTGGCGGCGTCCCTGGGCATCGAGCACGTCCGCGCCAACGCCCTGGAGGTCGTCGAGGGGCACCTCACCGGACGCGTTGAAGGTCAGGTCGTCGACCGTGCCGTCAAGGCCGAAACGTTGAAGGACTTCGCCGCGGCGGAGGGCCTCCCGTTGAGTCGCACGGTCGCCGTCGGGGATGGCGCCAACGACCTCGACATGCTCGCCGCCGCGGGGCTGGGGATCGCGTTCAACGCCAAGCCAGCGGTGCGCGCCTCCGCGGACACCGCCCTCAACCTGCCCTACCTGGACGCCGTCCTGTATCTGCTGGGATTCAGCCGCGAAGAGGTCGAGGACGCCGCCGCGCAGCGGCTGTGACGCTACAGCGCGAGCGCGAGGATGACCGCCAGCACACCCAGGGCGGGCAGGAGGCCCTGCTTCAGCGCGGCGCCACGGTTGTTCGGGCTCGTCACGAACAAGACCAGCGCGGCGGACGCCATCGATCCGGCACCGGCCAACACCAAGGTCGCGCCGACGTCCAGGCGACCGACGGCCACGAGCACAATCCCGAGCGCAACCAGGATCGCAAGGAACAGGTTGTAGAAGCCCTGATTGAACGCCATGCTGCGCGTGGCCTCGGCCTCCTCCTGCGTCGTGCCGAAGGTGGCGCGGGTGCCCGGACGCGTCCACGCGAAGGACTCCAGGAAGAAAATGTAGACGTGGATGAGGGCCGCCACCCCCGTGAGCACGAGACCTGCGATGAGCATGGTGCTGATGTCCTTTCCGCTACGCGCCTGCCGAACGAACAGCCGTCGATAACGGCGTGTCGGCGCAACGCACGATACTCGGGCTTCAGGTGCGCAGGTGGTGCGCCTCGCGGCCGGGCGTGACGCCAAACTCGGCCCGGTAACGGGCGATGAACGTCGAGGGCGTGTAGCCACAGGCCTGCGCGGCTTGGCTGACGCTGGCACCTTCGCGCAAATGCCGAGCCCCGGCGATCACCCGGCTCCTGGCTCGCCATTGACCAAACGACAGGCCCGTCTCCCGCAGGAACGCGCGCTGCACGGTGCGGACGCTCACCCCCGCCGCAAGAGCCAACTCGTTGAGCGATTCGGGGGCAGCGGGGTCGGACAGGATCTGGTGGGCGATACGTCGGGCGCGGGGCTCCTCCGGCAGGGGCGGCGGCGCAGTGCGCACCCAGGGCAGGAGGGCCGCCATCAGGTCGGACATCGCCGCCCCCACCCCGTGCCCTGGTTCGGTGAGCGGCGCCGCGAGCCGGTTGAGTTCCTCGGTGCGCGGCAAGGTGAGGGCTCGCGGACCCATGCCAACTCATCGACGGCGTGCGCCTTCGCCAACGGCCGTAGCCGCAAGCGGGGCTGTTGCCCTCGATGCTGTTGGTTCATGTCGCATCCCCCGCATCATTGTCAGGCCTCCACCATGAGGCATGCCTTATCGTTTAGGCAAGGTTAACGTTGCCGATATGTCCACCGCTGTCGCGCCCGCAGATCCTCGTCGCGGGGTTTCGACCGTCCTGCATCCCTTGGCCGCCCGCGTCCTCGACGTCGTCCACGTGGAGGACCTTAGCCCGCTCATGCGCCGCGTGGTGCTGAAGGGCGATCAGGTTGCCTCGTTGCCCTTCCTCCCCTGGGCGGCCACCGACCACATCAAGATCGTGCTGCCCGACGCGGACGGACACGTCGCCGTGCCGCGCATCGAAGACGGGCGCGCCCACTGGGACGACTTCACCGGCATCACACGGGACTACACCGTCCGCACGGTCAATACCGTCACGAACGAACTCACTCTCGATGGCGTCGTCCACGCCCACGGCCCGGCCGGACGATGGTTCCTCAATGCCGCCCCCGGGGCACGCCTCGGCGTTCTCGGGCCTCGCGGCAGCCACCTGTACCCACCCGGCTACGGTCACTACATCCTCGTCGCGGACGAGACGGCGCTGCCCGCGCTCGGTCGCTGGCTGGACCAACCCGGCCTGCGCACCCATCTGACGGTGATCGCGGTCGCCTCGACGCCGGATCCCTACCCGTTGCCCCAGCCTGGTCGTCGCTCCACCGTCGACTGGCGACCGCACGTGCTCAGCGATCCCCTCAAGCGCGGGTCGTTGTTGGCTCATGAGGTCACCGAAGCGCTCCGCACCAGCCCGTGCCCCCATGACGTGTTCGTGTGGGCTGCCGGAGAGGCCGGAGCCATGAGGTCCGTCCGGGGGGCGCTGCGCGACGCCGGCCTTCCCCGCTATGCCATGGATGTGGACGGGTACTGGCGGATCGGAACCGCCAACCTGGACCATCACGCGGAGCGTGCCGACTAAGGCCAGGATCGACATAACGCGTCAGGTGGACGCGGCCGCCCCGGGCGCGGAGGGCCGCCCCACGCGGTACCACGGGATGATGCTCAGCAGCAGCGTCGCCCCGGTCAGGAAGAACGCCCACCCGAAGCCGAAGGCGTCCGCGATGAACCCGGCCAGCAGCGTGCCGACGATGGCGCCCAGATCACCGGCCATGGAGAACACCGACAGCGCCTGACCACCGTTGCGGTTCGAGCCGATGATGTCGGCCATCATGGCTTGGGAGGCGGGCTGGATCATGGACGCGCCCACGCCCCCGACCAGCGACAACCCGACGAACACCGGCAGCATTTCGGCCCACCCGAACACCAGCGTGCTGAACCCGCTGATCAGCAGGCCAGTCATCAGCACCGGACGCCGACCCACCGCGTCCACCATGCGTCCGGTGAACTGTTGCCCGATGACGTTGCCGATCGCGAACAAGGTGAGGGCGAACCCGGCCATGGGCGCGCCGAGGGTAGGCAGTGCGGACGCCATCAACGGCACCAGCGCGATCCTGACGCCGAACGTCGACCAGCCATTAGCGAAACCGGACGCCAGCAGCGCGCGATAGTGAGGCAGTTGCCACACCTCGTGCAAGGTGACGCGAGGCCGGGCATCGTCGGAGGACTCTGCTGCTGCGGGATCCCGCAGGAACAGCACGACGACAAGGATCGCGATGCTCACCGAAACGCCGTAGATGAAGAGCGCCAGGCGGTAGCCGAACCCCACCAGGAACGACCCCAGGATCGGGCCGCAGATGTTGCCGATCAGGAACGCTGATCCATACAGAGCCGACATGCGCCCGCGCGCCTGGACCGGGGAGAGCCGCACCAAGAGGCCCATGGACGCGACGCTGAACGTTACTGACCCGATGCCACCCAGGCCTCGCCACACCAGAAGATCCCAATAGCCTTGCGCGGCCGCGCACAAGAACGAGGACGCGGCGACGCCCGCCAGCCCGGCGATGTACATCCAGCGTTCGCCGAAGCGGGCGATCAGGGCGCCCGCGCCGGGCGCGAACAGCATCCGTGCGAGCGCGAAGACGGTCACGATGGCCGACGCGGCGCCATAGCCGACGTCAAAGCTCGCCGCGAACTGTGGCAGCACGGGGGCGATCAGCCCGAACCCGAGCGCGATCAGCAAAGCCGCGGCGACCAGCACCCAGATTTCGCGGGGGATCGGCTCGCGGGTTCGCCTGATGGCAGCGCTCACGGCCCTCCTGTCTTGCGACGCTCGCGGCGTCCCTGTCGAGTTGTCACCCCGGTGGCGATGCTCACGCTCACCGACGGGGGAACATCTCCCCCATTGTGCCGTGTTGCCAATCGGCGTCCAGCAGTTGCCTCGCCATGCCCAGCGCGGCAAGTGGTTTCACAACTCGGCGCCGCGGAAAGCGAACCAGGACGCGACCACCGGCCCCACCGTGCACAGGGCCCACAGGGCGACCGCGCCCGCCTCGCCCACAGCCCCCAGCCCGGACAGACCACGCAACGCCATCACGATCACGGCCAGCGCCACCACGATGAGCAGCACGACCATCCAGCCGCGACGGTTCCACCGCAGCAGCGCCACGACCGTGGCCATGACGCACGCCAGCAGGGGCAGGAGGTAAATGCTCAGCAGTGCCCAGGACGCCGTCGCCGCGGCGCCTTGCCCCGCTGGTGAGGACGACGTCCCTACCGCGAGGACGAGTGGCCCCTGCGGTCCCACGAGGGAGCGTTCGATCGACGCGCCGACCAGGTTCACGGCGTGCTGCCCATAGGGCGCGGCCATCGTGAGGAGCGTCGCCGCAACGAACACCGTGCCGCGCGTATGGCCGAGCGTGAGCGCGTAGCGGGCCCCACCCCACCACAGAAGCGGGACGCCGATCACCCCGCACAGCACCAGCACCCCGGCCGCCGAGGTGTCGAGGGGGGAACGGTCGGCACCCGCCGCGCCGATGCGCGCCACCGCGGCCGCCACCAGCCAGGCCACCAGCGGCCACCACAGCCGCCACCCGGCGCGTCCCGACACCGCCGCAAGGGCCGCCGCCAGCGTCCGCACGCGCCCAGGTGGTCGCCTCGACTCGGTCAGCGCGCCCGTGGTGCTCATCGTCCCTCCCAGTGGGTGTCCGTCAGCGCCGTGACAAGGTCGTCCAGGCCGAGGGAGTGCACGCGCCGGTGAGCCCCCGGCGGGACCGCTGCGACGGGGACGACAGCGCTCGAATGATCGTCCCGCCGATCCACAGGCCCCAGATGCGGCATCGCCACGAGCGCGTCGAAGTCTCCGTCCAGGCGCACCCAGCCCGCGCGCACCTCCTCCAGCGGCCCCGCGGCCACCACCCGTCCCGCAGACAGGACGATCACCCGATCCACCAACCCTTCCCACGTCGCTATGTGGTCGGTGGCGATCACCCACGTTCGGGGCTGGCGTCCGTGCTCGTCGGCGAGCGCCTCCGCCAGGCGCGCACGCTGCGAGGTGTCCGCGACCGCGTCGGGCTCATCCAGCAGGGTGCAGCGCGCGCGGACGGCGAGCGCCAGGCAGGCGGAGGCGATCGACTGCTCTGCGCCACTGAGATGGCGCAGAGCGGTGCCGGGAGCAAAGCCCAGGCGTCCCAGGAGTTCGATGGCACGCACCGGATCAGCATGCGGCTGGACCCGAGCCAGGTCGCGCGCCATCGACGCCACGCTCGCACCGGTTGCCCCGGGCCAGCGCCCCGTCGAGAGATAGGTCAGCCCCGGATGGTCCCCCACCTGGGACGCTTCGACCCCGCCAACGCTGGCCGTCCCGCGGTAGCGCGGCAGGCGTCCAGCGAGCAATCGCACCAGCGTTGTGCGTCCGGCGCTCGCGCGTCCGAGCACCCCGACGACGCTGCCAGCAGGAACGTCGACGGTGATGTCATCGAGGGCGATCGTGCGTCCCCATCGCACGCCGACGTCCTGCAAGGTCAGTGCAGCGGCGGTCGTCATGAGGGGTAGGGTTCCCGGTCCGGGTGAGCGGCGCAACCCCGGGCGTGCCGCACCGGCGTCAGACGACGGCGTCCTCAGGCACTACCGCGACGACGGGTTCAGCGTTCTTGATGCGCGTCAGCCACAGCGCCAGGTTCACGACCCCGATCAGGCCGATGGCCGTCGAGCAAATCTGGGTCGAGAGGTCGCCGACCGCCGCACCCCAGCTCAGCCACATCACCTGAATGACCACGGCGATGATGATGTAGCCGCCCGACAGCCCGGTGATGTCAGGGGCACGGATCAGGTCGCGCGTTTGGCCGACCATGCCGACGGCGGCAGGGATCACAGCCAGCACGCCGAACCAGCCCGGAGGGGCGACCAGTTCGACCCCGATCATGATGACGCCGACGACCAGCCCCCAGGGCCACACCTTGACGGTCGGGAGGCGACGGTCGCGCTGCAGCATCACCAAGACGCAGGCGGCGAACACTGCGCCCATCACGTTCGGCACGATGATGTTGGGGTGCCCGACGTTGATGCCGTGCGCCGTCCAGCCGATCCCGGCACCCAACAGCAGTTGCCACATGAGCAGCGAAACTCCGCTGCTCGTCCCAGCCCGCAGGAGGCGTACCACCTGAGGCAACGAACCGAACATGCCGACGAGGGCACATATCCAGCCCCAGACCACCACCAACCCCACGACTCACCAGCCTAAGAGCCGAAGGGGTCTCCGGGTCAGACCGGAGCCATCGGTTGCCATAGTCGTGCGGGTATCACGCAACTAGGGTGGCGGCATGAGCATCCTGGTGATCACCGTGATCGGAACCGATCGCGCCGGCCTCGTGAGCGCCCTGGCGGGCGTCGTGGCCGACCATGGGGGCAACTGGACGCGCAGCCAGCTTGCCGAACTCGCGGGCGCGTTCGCGGGCATCGTCGTCGTGGAGGTCCCCGACGCCCACGTGGACGCCTTCACCGCCGACGCGCTGGCCATCGACGGCCTCGAGGTCGTCGTCCAAGGCGGCCACGAAGCAGAGGCTGCTCCCCGGCAGGTCACCCTCGAGGTGCTGGGCAACGATCGACCCGGCATCGTGAAGGAAATCTCCCGGGTGGTGGCGCGTCACGGGTTGTCGATCCTGGAACTGACCACCGACACGCGCGAGGCCCCGATGACGGGCGGGCGACTCTTCGAGGCGCGACTCGTCGTCGAGGTCACGGATCCGGCCGACCTGGAGCGCGTCCACGACGATCTGGAGCAGATCGCCGCCGAGTTGATGGTGGACCTGTCGTGGGGTGAAGCGTGAGCGTCGTCCTTCTGGCGCCGACTACAACCCTGGCCGGCGACGGCAGCACGACCGTGTCGCGGACGCTCCCGCAGCGCGGACACTTGGGCGTGGGGCCCTGGTGGTTCGTTGACGCGTTCGGTGGCACCCAACATGACGGGGATTCCGACGGCGGGGGTTCCGGCGGCGGCGGATCAGGCGGTGGGCGTTTCGACGGCGGCGGATCTGCTGGCCACCCGCCCGGCGGGGCGCCGCACGGACACGCGGGCATGCAGTCGATGACGTGGCTGTTCAGCGGGGCGCTGCGCCACACCGACGGGCTCGGCACGGACGCGGTGGTGCGCGCCGGTCAGGTGCTGATGTTCACGGCGGGCGACGGTGCCGTGCACACGGAAACGCCGGTGGGTGAGGAACCCGCGCGCGGCGTCGCGTTGGGGTTGGTTCTGCCGCCGCACGAGCGACACCGGGCTGCTTCGGTCGAGGAGTTTTGGCCCGAGCCGGTGCGGTTCGGGGATCACGAGGTGGCGATCTTCGTCGGGGAACTGGGCTGGGAGGACTCCCCGGTTGAGGTGTTTTCCCCGGCAGCGGGGGCGGAAGTGCGCTTCGCCTCGCATGACCCGTGGACAGTGCCGATCCCCGAACGGTGGGAGTTCGGCGTCCTGGCCTTGGACGATCCCGTGTGGGTGGATGGCATTCAGGTTCCCCCCGGTCACCTGGCGCTCGTCTCGGGGCAACCGTCCTTCGACGTCAGCGCTCAGGCCGATGCTGGCACTGTTGTCCCGGCGCTGGTCCTCGGCGGGGAGATCCCCGAACCCTTCGTCCCCTGGTGGAACTTTGTCGGCGCCGACCACGATGAGATCGCCTCGTGGTGTCGCGACTACGAGGCAGCCAGGGGCCTGGGCGACGGGAATGCGGCCCGTTTCCCGCTGCCACCTGGGGTCACTCCCGCTGACCTGATCCCCGCGCCCCCGCTGCCCGGGGTCCGCCTGCTGCCCAAGCACCGCGATCAGTAGCCTCCGTTCTCTCAGTGGCTGCACCGGACGCTAACCTCCGCTCCCTGGGTGGCCAGCGCGGAGCACTCCCCTCCACCCCTCAACGCGAGCCGCACACCGATCGGTTACCCCCACGGGTGTTGGCGCCTAGCGGCTGCACACCCGCCTGAGCTAGAAGCATTCGCCTCTGGGTCAACGGCAGGGGGTCAACTGCGGGCGCGTAACCGTCCCTCCACCGCCTCCTGGCACGCGTCTACGGTCTCAGGTAGGAGGTCAATCCCCAGCGTGCGCGCGGTACGCGTCACGCTGTGCACAAGCCGACGCACATCATCGGTACGGCCCGCCTGCTGCTCGGTCTTGATCCGCTCCACCATCAACAGTTCGTCCTCGGGGGCGGCCACGAGTGCTCGACTCGCCGCCCAGCGGGCCGTCTCCACGTCACCCACGGCGCGCGCCTTGCGCGCCGCGACGACACCGACATCCCGGATGAGCGCCCCCGCGTCCGCGCGCAACTCCTCCGCCCAGCCCCACTGTCCGGGCGCGGCGTCCGCCAAGGGGGCTCCCCGCACCATGCGCAGCGCCGCCAGCAAATGCTCCAGCCCAAGACCGTTCACCCCGGGGGCAGTCAGCACAAGGAGGTCCCCCCAATCGGAGGAGACGTCATCGGCGAGTTGAATGCGTCCGGAGTAGGCGTCCGGCAAGAACAAGGACCCCTCGGGCCCGGCTCCGAGCCACGTGCGCAGCCGACTCATGTTCGAACGGCGCGTCCCCTCGGCAACCAGAAGCGCACGCCCCATCTGCTGCGGGGAAGAGCCCGGATGGAGGTGCAACCAGGCGCAGTACTCGACGCACTGCCGCAGCGCCCGAGTGGGCGCCTGCCCGGCGCATCCGGTCAGTTCGATCGGGCCAAGGAGGTGCAGGCGCGGGAGGTCCCCACACGCGCCGGTCTCGGGCTCCGGTGGGACTTGCGTCCCCCAGCGCACATCGGCTTCCTGACGTGCCCCGTCATTGCCGGGTCGCAGCGACACGATGTCCATGGGGTCCCCTTCTCGCCACCAGGGCGCAGGTTCTGTGACGGAAGTGGTGGCGAGGGCGAACAGGTCGGTGATCGCTTCTCGCGTGTCGGCGCTGATGGTTTGCGGTCGCACCGTCCGCTCCCCCACGTGGACGGCAGGGCAGGCGGGCGGTTCCACCGCCGCGTGAGGCGCACCCCCAGCCGTCACCTCGGGCGTCCAGTCAAGACGCCAGTCGGCAGCAGAACTACTCTCCTCCAGGCCGAGAACGGCCGCGATGCCGTCCTCCTGCCCATCGACAGCCGTCCGGACGCGTTCTTGTTCCGCTTCGCTCAGGGACCGCTCAAAGAGCCACACCTGGGGTGGCCAGATTCCCGCCAGGTCAGGGTCGAGATGCCGCTGCCGCCACGGACGCGCATCCTCCGCTGCCGCTCGCGCTGAGGCTGCGCCCTCTAGAGCACGCAGCGCTTCCGCGACATCGCTGTGCGCCGTGATCCGCGCCGACCCCGAGGCAGCGACGAAGGCGGGATCGTCGGTCATCACGTGCAGATCGAGTTCGTCAGCCCAGGGCGCGCACCCCAGTTCGATCAGCAGGGAGGACAACACTTCGTCTCGGCCCTGCCCGGCTTCACACGCGATGGCGAGCACTCCCGACTCCAAGGCGTCGAGCATGACCACCCCGGATTGCCTGTCCCGCCCCACCGTCACGAGGGCCGGGAAGGCGACCGGCCCATCACCGTCGGCGACCCCCGACAACGTTGCCCACGAGATCACCAGCGCCGTTCCGATGCGAGCGAACCCGTCCGGCGCCGAGGAGGGATCCTCAGTGAAGTCGAAAGTAACTCCCGTCTCGTCCAAGGTTGCCGATGCAAGGTTCCTGACCTCGCCGGGGGCCCCGCGCCAATGAGCCGCGATCTGGCGCATGGCTCGCGTCAGGAGGACGTCCTTTCGAGCGGACGCCACACCGCCAGGCAGGTTCGTGAGTGCCGCTGCGTCGCGCCGGATCACCGGCGCCGACGGATCGCCGCCTGCCCTCACAGCGGGCAGGGGCGCGGCCACAGCAGGCAGAGGCGCGGCGGCGACGTGCTCCAACGCCGTGGCATACCGGCTGAGGTCCGCCCCCGGCTGCACGAATCGTCGACCAACCGGGCGCGACTGGCGCTGAAGGCGACGCGCCAGCGCCACACCACCCAGCACCGCAGCCGCCGAGATGGCCGTCAGCCCGCCAGCCAACTCCTGAGTTGAGGGAACACGGGAGACCTCGCTCGCGGCCGGCGTCACCGTCGCCGAGGGGGTCAGTGACGGTGTTGTCTCGGCAGTGCCATCCGCCCCCGGGGTGGTCGCTGTGGCCTCACCTGTGGTGGATGCCGCGGCCTCACCTGTCGTGGGTGCTGCCCCCTCTCCTGACGTGGGCGACGACGTCTCCGTTGAGGGGGGCACTGCGGTCGTCTCGGAGGTGGGCGACGCGGGAGCTTCCGCGGTCTCAAGGCCCACTCCCTCACGCCCCGACCCATCAGTCGTCTGCTGGACCGTTGGGCTCCAGGGCAGACGCAGGGTCCAGCCGATGTCGATCTCATCCGGGTCGTGGATCCGATCGGCGTTCAGGGCGCGGATTTCTGGCCATCGATGTGCATCACCCAAATGGCGCTGCGCCAGCTTCGACAGGGTGTCCCCGCGCTGCACCGTGATCAGCGTGACGGGATCGGGGATCTCCAGATCGGTTCCGCTGACCAGTTCAGCGAGAGGATCTGCGCCCAGCACGGCGTTCGCGGCCGCGATCTGACGCCACTGCACGCCCTCTCCGTAGTACTGCTCAGCGAGACTCCACAGGTCATCACCCGCCACCACGCGGTGGACCACAGCCGGCTTAGCAACAGTCGGTTCCGCCGCCTGTAGCGAGCGTGACTGCGGTTCGGCTGTCACCGAAACCGCGGATGCCGGCGCCACAACTGGCGCTGCCTGCGCCGGAAGGTTCACCGCAGTGAAGGCAACCGTCAACAGGCCTGCGGCAAGGGCGCGCGGGAAGCCGAGGCCGACCAACCGAACGTGAGGCCGCCACCCTGAGAGCCGAATGACGACCTCGATGAGCACCGCCAAGCTCCACCATGCCCACGCCAGCCACGCAGCGGCCGTCATCACGAGCAAGGCAGGCCGGACGTCGGACAGGCTCCACACCGCTATTGCTGAGACATCGGTGAAGCCGAGCCTGAGGAGAGCAAGCGGCGGCCCCACCGCGAGAATCACCAAGGTGGCGACGGCCAGCAGTCGACGCATCATCATCGTCTCCCTCGAAAGCGGTCGAGCGTGGAGAAGGAATCGCCCTGGATCGGGATCTCGCCGGGGACTCCGGGTAACAGCAGATCCGCCACCGGCACGCGGCAGGTGACCGACGCACGGACCGCGCCTTCCTGTCCGAGTGGCGCGGCAAAGGCAGATACGTCCAGGCGGAGGTTCCAGGTGGGTCGGCACCGGACCCCTGAGGCGCGGGCGTCCCCCTCCAGGACGGTCTGTGCCTGGGATCTCGCTGAGCTGGCGTCCCGAGCTAAGGAAGCCGTTCGTGCGGCAGAATCGGCCCACTGACGCACCGCGATCTGTGTCGTGGCCAGCCGTCCGGCGAACAGCATCAGCCCGGCGACCAACAGCAGCGCCGGCACCATGATCGCGAATTCGACCGTTGCGGCGCCTCCGTCGCCTGTCCGACACCCGACCCGTCGGGTAACCGGGCGCAGGCGCGCCCGTCCAGCGACGAACTCATGCCTCACCGTCATGGTTGGGTCACGCGCTCTTTGGGTCGGGTCGCCTGGTGGCTCACCGCAGTTTGGCCTAGGTCAACGAACGTGGGCATCGTTCCGCGCACCGTCACGCTCACGGCGGTGGGGCTCGCCGTGAGATGGACGTCGACGCCCATCAGCCCTCCCGCAGCGGCGACACGGTTCGCCGTAGCCTTCGCGTCATCAACCGTTGCGTCGGCAAGGGCTCCGCGCTCCGCGCCCGCGATCGCGGCGTTCGTGGCGACTGTTGTGCCGTGCGCCCAGAGCCCGACCTGGAGGATCCCGAAGACTGTCAGCAGGATCACCGGCAAGAGGATCGCCCACTGCACCGAATCGGTGATCCCCCGCTCGCTGCGGCTGGTCATCCGGGGATGGTGGCGAGCTTGTTGTGGACCAACGCCGTCACCACTCCCACGATCGCGAGCGCAACCGCTGCGGCGCAGGCCAGCAGGATGGCCTGTTCGGTCGACTGCGAGACGCCGCGCTCCCCACGACGATGCGCCTGCCCGTCGGTGGGCAGGAGCAGCAAAGCGAAGCTGAGAAGACGGTAGAAGGAAAGGGTCATGGTTGTTCTCCTTGGGGGTGGGTGGATCAACCGCTGGTCGCGAGTGTGAGCAGCGGGGGTACGAGGAAGAAGAGCCCCAAAACGAGGCTGGGAAGGACCATCCACACAGTCATCCGCTCCGACAACTGCGTGGCAGCCACCTTGGCTTGCGTGAGGTGCGCATCACGCAACTCACGGACACGCGCGCGCAGTGTCCGTGCCAACGAGGCGCCCGCCTCATCGAGGCGCATGACATCAACGAGGTCGGCGAGCGCGGGTAGTTCTAGTTCGCGTGACAATCGGGTGAGATCCGCGTAGGGAGCACGTTGCTCGAGCCTGGCCCGTTCCAACACCAAACGAATCGAGCGGAACAGGGGGGCATCGGAGAGATCTGCTGCGGCGTGCAAGGACTGGATCGCCGAGCGGTTTGCCAGCCGCTCCAACGTCACCAGATCGAAGTAGGTGAGCAGAGCTTCACCGGCGTCGTCGCTGATGCCTCGTCCGGCTCGACGCAACGCCACGTCCGGCAACAGGTAGCCGGCGACCACTCCCACGGGAGCGAGAAGGGCAGGCAGTGCAGGGGGAGCATCGGCCAGGAGCCACAGCAGTGCCCCCACCAGCATGGGGAGCAGAAGCCCGACGAGCGCTCCCACCACCTTCAGGCTGTAGTGCGTGCTCACAGAACGCCCGCTGAGCAGGAGTTGACGCTCGCGCACCGGATCAACGGCTACACGCCGCACGCGCATCCACCAGGCGCCTGCGCGATCCAGGCCTTCGGGCTCGGTGGTGGTCGCCGCGGCAGGTCGGACCTCGAGCGCCGACAGTGCATCAGCCAGGCGTGCATGCTGAGGCCTGAATGCCATGACGCAGATGACCAGGCCTAAGGCGATGAGGGCACCGGGCAAGACCGCGATGAGCGTCGTCATGCTTGACTCCGCAGAATGCGCGCCCGGTGACGCGGGATGGTCATGCGTTTGAGTTGCAGCAGGGAACCCGCATACAAGGCGACGAGCGCAATCAGCACCGCTTGCCCCGTGGGTGTGCCGTAGGGACGAAAGAAGTCACGCCCGAACACGAGGGCCGCCCCCAAGACCACCACGGTAATCAGCGTGACTTGGCGGACGACGTAGCGCGGCTTTGCTCGTTCCGCCTCGATCTCGCGCATCACCTTGAGGCGCTCCTGAATCGAATCGGCCAAGGCAGCCAGCGTTGTCACAGCACCTTGCCCCCCGCGCTGAGTTGCCAGGATCAAGCTGGCCAAGACGGCGTCCGCGTCAGGTGAGTCGAGTTCGTCGGCCATGCGCAGGAACGCTGCGGGGGCCGACCAGCGGTCGTCGAGCCGTTGCACCATGCGGATGAGGGTGTCTTTCAAGCGTTCGGGCGGGTTCCGAGCGCTGGCCCGCACCGCGTCCGCGATCGAACGACCGGCTCCCATGGTGGCAGCCAGCCCCCGCACCCACCGATCCAACGATTCCAGCAACTCGATGTCGCGCGCGGGGGGAGCGCGCAGCAAGGCAGGGATCCCGATCACCGCGACGGGCATGATGACCACCATCACCGGCCACCCGGTCCACAAGGCCGCCCCTCCCGCCAATACGACCGCGACGAGCAGGAAGACCCATGTTCGGGGGTTCGTCCCCCGGAGTTTGTCCACAGCTCTTGTCCACAGACCTGTGGATGAGTGAGCTGCCGGAGCTTGGGTCAGAGCCCCCGCACCGACGGCGAAGAGGACAACCACGCCTGCGACGGCGAGGCAGGCCCCCAGAACTCCCCAGATGATCATCGCGCCCGCCAATCGGACCAAAAGGGCTCAAGTTCGGCCCACAGGCGGGTCTCGGGGTGGACGGCCGCGTCCTCACCGGCGCGGTAGACCATGTGTGTCACCGGACGGTCGTTCTCCAAAGCCCCCGTCAGGGCAGCCACTTCAGCGACGGCTCGCGTCCGGATTCCACCACGCCACGTGTCGTCTTGGAGACGCACGTAGACGATCAACGCCACATGGTGCGCGATCTGTCGGTACGCCTCGGCCATGCTGATCACGCCACCTTGGGCCACACGCGAGGCGAGTCGATCGATCGTGGACTCAGCCGAGTGCGAGTGCGTCGTGCTCATCGTGCCAGCACCGGACTGCATCGCCTCGAACATGGCGCCCGCTTCCGCGCCTCTGACCTCGCCGACGATGAGCCGCGAGAGATTCTGTCGCAGAGCTTCCGGGATGAGTTCGGCGATCGTGAACTCACCCACGTGACGCCCGTCCGCCACTTCGCCGAGCCCAACGCGAGCCTGGAGCGCGAGAATGTTGCGACGCCCTGGCTGTAAGTGGGTGAGGAGTTCGTAATCGGTCTCCAACGTGCCGAACCGCTCGTTGTCGGGGATGGAGGCGATGAGCGCTCGCAGCAGCGTGGTCTTGCCCGCGCCCTGATCCCCGGCCACCACGAGGGACTTACGCCCCAGCACCGCCGCGTGCAGTAGGCGGCCAACATCCTCTGGCATCATCTGCGCGTCAACCAGATCAGGGAGCGTGACGCTGGTGAGGATGTGCTGGCGGATGGTGATGGAAGGTCGATAGGAGAGCCCGAATCCAATGGCATGGAGGCGGTGCGAGTCGCCCAGGGCCACCGTCATGGTGGGATGGGCGTCATCAAAGGGGCGCGGTGGCGTGACCGATTCGCCGAGGAAGCGGACCGCCTCCACCAGTTCCTCATCGCTATCGGCCACGGGAGCCAGCGCCTCACGATGTCCATCGCCATATTGGGCGACGACGCTGTCGAAACCGTGGATCTCCACATTCTCTGCGCCGGGGAGCGTGAACAGCGGTTGCATGCGGCCGAACCCGAAGATCGCGTCCTCGAGGGCTGAGGTGTAGCGCTGCTCACGATCGACCGTCCACAGATCGCCGAGTTGGCTGCGTTCCTCCGCATGTTCGCGGACGACGCGCCTCAGCACCGCTCGCGCCATGAGCCGTCGATCGGCGTCCCCTAGGGGCATCCCCGTGCGTTCCGCATGCGCCTGGGCGGCCTGGGCCACCTCATCGGAAGCGCGGCGGCGCAAAGTGACGACAAGGCCCCAATCCACATCATCGCGGCTCGGGCTTTCCGCAACCCGCCGAGCGGGGGGCACAGCGACCGCGAAATCGGGACGTTCCTGTAGCAGTGGGACGTCCGCCAAGCGCCGCAGCGAGGTGTCACTCATGAGGCGACCGCCTGATCCCGACGCGCAAGGTGGCCGAAAAGGGCTTCCGCGGCCCTATCCACACTGACCGCGAACGCTGAGCGCGACCAACGACGCCCCAATCCCCCAGGGCCTGCGTGAAGCTCGTCCGCTGCTACGGGATCCCACGCAATCTCGGCCAGGACCGGAACACCGAATTGTTCGGCGACCTCGTCAGCGGCATAGGGGCGCCGGGGGCCCACCAGGACGAGACCCGTGGCCCCCACTTTGGCGATCGCTGCCAGTGCAGCCAGGTGGGGCCGAAGCCCCGACAAGGCGATTAACGATGTTCGACACACCAGGACCACAAGGTCTGCTTCGCGCACGAGCGGATCGGGCAATCCCCGGTGCCCGGTGCGACCGGCGTCGATGATGATGTCCGCCTCGACATTCATCTCAAACGCGTCCAGCAGCGGTGGCCACACCGGATCGAACAGGTCGATGGCTCCCAGATGGGTGAAGCCGGTCAGGAGCGCCCGCGGAGCCTCGTCCCCAGGAAGCGGGGGCAGCGGACGCACGATCGCTTTCAGTGCCTCGGGCAGCGCACTACGCTCCCGGTGCGCCTGCAGAATCGCTTCCAGCCCGGCTCCGGCTGCCTGCCCGTGTAGGTAGCCCGCCATGACCGTCGGAGTGGCAGCACGATCGGCGTCCACCAGCACGGATGCTCTCGGCCACGCCAAGGTCAGCCCCAGTGCGCTCGTCGTCACCCCTGGCGCACCGCTCGCACTGGTCAGCACGATGGAACTCATCGCGTTCCCCCTTGCTGGATGAGGGAGATCCGCTCGGCGGCCGCCAGTCGCGTGACCATTTCTGCTTGATCGAGGGGCACGAAGAGGTCGAAGACCAGCGAGCCGTCCGGCTGGGGTGTGGGTGCGATCACGAGGGTGGCTGGCACAGTTCCGGGCAGCTTTCCCTCCGCACCCGAGTCGGCCAGCGCCACGACGCTCACTGGCGTGCCTGGACGCAGATCACCGACCGGGAATCGGCCCTGGGCGAGCCGCGCACCGACGCGGGCCATCCCCACCGGTTGCGTCGCGTCCGACCAACTCCCCTCGACGAGCAACCCACCAGCGGGCAGGTCGGTGACGGCCGCTCGGCCGGCGACCTCGCCGATGCGGGAGTCGGCGACGGAGCGAACGTCAACACCTGAGCCCACATGCACGACCGAAAAGTCAGTGGGGGCCAGGATCTCACCCCGGTAGACGGTCCGATTCACGCGCAGAACCGGTGTTGATTCCACTGCGCTGAGGTAGGCAAAGGCGGACAGCAACCCGCCTAGGCAGACCGCGACGATACCGAATGCCAACCAGCTGGGGCTGCGCCGCAGCCTCATGAGGGGGCGCGCCGGTGGAGTTTCCTGAGTCGCCATGGGGGGTGGTCCTCATCGTTGTCCGGGGGTGAACGATGCAGACTTTAGGGAACTCTTGGGTAATGGCGCCAGTTGTCACCACCCCGTCTGTGGACAACCGCTGTCGACCGCACAAAGCCTGTGGAAGCCGACGACGCTAAACAGCGATTCCCCTGCCCAAAAAGCTGAGAATTCTGAGGCTTTCTCCACGTCGCTGAGCCCGGCGGTAGCGGGCCGAGAAGGCCATTCGCCAGGCCCGCGCCAGGATGCTCGACACGACAGTCCCACCCTGCGAACACTCGGCGATAGCGCTCGCGTCAACCACTTGCGGGTAACTATGCTCACGCGCATGACACTCTCGCGACGCACCCTGTTCACCGTCGGTGGTGGGCTCACGGCAACCGCAGCCCTCACCGCGTGCGGCTCCAACACCGGTCGGTCCGCCGCCCCCAGCGCAGGCGCCTCTGGTGCGCGGCCCACCCTCGCGAGTTGGTACCACAAGTACGGCGAGGACGGCGTGGAAGCTGCGCTGAAGAAGTGGGCCAGTGAGTACACCAGCGCCACGATTGACGTGAACGTCGTGGCCGCTGACTACGAGAGGGCCCTTTCTGCCGCCCTGCTGACCCCGACCGCTCCCGACGTCTTCGAGTACGCCAATGGCCCCACACTGGACATGATCAAAGCGGGGCAGGTGGCCGACGTCACCGACGCTGTCGGCGCCGCTCGTTCCCAGTTCACCCCGACGGTTTTGGCGCGGATGACCTACCAGGACAAGATCTGGGCCGTCCCGCAAACGGTCGACATGCAACTTCTCTATTATCGAAAGTCTGTGCTGGCCGCGAAAGGTCTGCAACCTCCGTCGACACTCGAAGAGCTCACGCATGTGGCGAACAGCGTCGCCACCCCGGAAATGGGCGGCTTCTTCGCGGGTCAAGATGGCGGCGTCGGCGTCCTGGGGCTGCTCTTGATCTGGGCGGCTGGATTGTCCGAGCTCAACCCCGCCAACACGGCAGCAACGTTCAACGATCCCGCCTTGTATGCGTCGGTCGCCCAATACAAAACGCTGTTCGACTCGCCCGGTATGGTGAAATCTGCCTCCGCCGACTGGTCGGACGCCTCGCCCTTCATCAATGGCGAAACCGCCCTGCAATGGGGCGGGCTCTGGGACCTGACGAAGGTTCTGGCCGCACATGGCGACGATGTCGGCGTGCTCCCCTTCCCCGCGGCGGGAACAGGCGGCACGAAGGTCGTCCCCTTCGGGGCGTTCAGCGCCTGCGTTTCCGCGCAAAGCGCGAATCTCACGGTCGCCAAGAACTACGTGAAGTGGCTGTGGGTCGATTCCGACGATCGCCAGGTCGAGTTCAGCAACGCTTTCGGCGTCCACCTGCCCGCCAAGCCCGCCCTCCTGCCGCGAGCCACGAAAGTAGCGGCAGGGCCTGGTCAGGATGCCGCCTCGTTCGTGACCGATTTTGGACGCGCCAACGCCCTATTTTGGACGTCCGCTTCCGGGGACGCCTATGCGACCGCCTTGTCGAACGTCGTGAAGAACGGCGCCGACCCGGCGACCGAGTTCGGTGCAGCCGCCTCCAAGGTGAACGCCGAACTCGCCCGCGTCAACGACTAGGGATGCGTCACTCACACGCGGGTTCCTCGCTGGCCCGCGGTAACCGGCGCTGGTTTTGGGTGTTCGTCACTCCGTTCCTCGCTGGACTGATCGTGTTCGTCTACGTGCCGATGCTGTGGAGTCTGTGGCTGTCGTTGTTCGACGCGCGCAACACCGTCACCCCCACGTCGTTCGTCGGGCTCAGCAACTACGCGTACCTGCTGGGCGATCGGATGTTTCAGCAGTCGCTGGTCACCTTCGTGCTCTTCGCGCTGTTCATCGTTCCTTTGACGTTCGCGTGTTCGCTAGGCCTCGCGCTGCTCTTGCAGCGCATCACGGTGGCCCGCGCGTTTTTCCGCTCGGTGTTCTTCCTCCCGACCGCCGTCAGTTATGTCATCGCGTCGATGGTGTGGCGGATGTCCTTCTTCAACGGGGCCCGTTTCGGCTTGGCCAACACGCTGCTCAGCGCGTTCGGCCTCGCGCCCGTGAACTGGCTGGGCGGGGAGAACACCTGGTATTGGTTCGTGCTCGTGACGCTGCGGCTGTGGCTTCAGGTCGGCTTCTACATGATCTTGTTCATCGCCGGGCTGAACCGGATCGATCCGGAACTCTATGAGGCTGCCGAACTGGACGGGGCGGGCGCCTGGGCGCGGTTCCGGTTCGTCACCTGGCCGCTCTTGCGTCCGACGTCGGTGGCGGTGTCCATGCTGCTGGCCTTCAACGCGTTCCAGGCCTTCGACGAGTTCTACAACACCCTCACCACCGCGAGCGGCTATCCGCCTTATGCCCGGCCTCCCCTGGTGTACCTGTATCTGGTGACGTTCGGTTCCGGCAGTCAGGATCTCGGCATCGGCTCGGCCGGAACCATGATCGTGACCCTGGTCATCGTGGCGTTCTCGCTCCTGCAGAACCGTTTGCTCGCGATCGGCAGCCGCTGATGAACCGTCGACCCCGCGCTCACGTGGGCGCCTACCTGGCGGCCTCACTGCTCGCCGTCGTTTTCCTGCTGCCCTTCTATGTCATCGCCCGCAACGCGTTTTCCACGCAGCAGGCCGTCGTGGCGCCCGTATGGCGCTGGTGGCCGGACGCCCTCAACGGGGCCACCGTGACGGCCGTGCTCGGGGATCCGAGTCTGGGGATCCTGCCCGCCTTGGTCACGTCCCTGGTGGTGTCCACCGTGCAGACTGCCGCCACCCTCGTCATCTCGCTGATGGCCGGATACGCGCTGGCGCGCTGGAGCACGACGGCGTCCCGCATCATCCTCGGGATGACGGTGTTCACGTTGATGGTTCCCGCCATGGTGACGTTCATTCCCACCTTCGTCATGGTCAGTTCGCTGGGCTGGATCAGCACCTATCGCGGGTTGATCGTGCCCGTGGTGTTCTCGGCGTTCGCGACGTTCCTGTTCCGGCAGGGGTTCGTTGACTTCCCCCAGGAGTTGGAGGAGGCCGCCGCGCTGGATGGGGCCAACACCTGGACGACGCTGTGGCGGATCGTCGTCCCCAACGCGGGCAGCAGCATTGCTGCGGTCGGCACCATCACGTTCATCGGCGCCTGGAACGCGTTCCTGTGGCCGCTGCTCATCGCCCAAGACCCGCAGTTGCGCACCATTCAGGTGGTGCTGAGCCAGTTCATGACCAGTCAGGGCACCCGCTACCCGGAAATGTTCACCGGCGCCCTCATCGGGATCATTCCCGTCTTGCTGGTGTTCTTGTTCCTGCAGCGGTGGCTCGTCCAGGGAGTTGAGGCATCGGGTCTGCGCTAGCCCGGGGCGTTGGATCGCCATGCTTGGATGGTGGGCATGACGAGCCCGTCGGTGATCGAGGTCCGGAACTTCTCCATGGTGCTCGGAGGCAAGCAGATCGTGGACGATCTCAGCTTCGAGGTGGGTCGCGGCGAGACGTTCGGGCTGCTGGGGAGCAACGGGTCCGGTAAGACGACGACGCTGCGCGCCCTCCTGGGCATTTACACCCCCACGAGCGGAGAACTGCTCGTCAACGGGGCCCCCTTCAACCCCGCGACCAGTGGCCCGCTGGGGTACCTCCCCGAAGAGCGGGGTCTGTATCGCAAGGAGAAGGTCATTGACGTCATGACCTACTTCGGGCAACTCAAGGGCATGGCGCGCACCGCGGCGGCCTTGTGGTCGATGGGTTTCTTGCGCAGGGTCGGCCTCGAAGACCACGCCCGCGTCCGCTTGGACAAGCTCTCGGGGGGCCAGCAGCAGAAGGTGCAGGTCGGCGTCACGGTCATGAACAATCCCGACATCGTGATCCTTGATGAGCCGACCAAGGGGTTCGACCCGATCAACCGTCGGCTGTTGCTCGACATCGTCGAAGACCAGCGACGCGCGGGAGCAACCATCGTGATGGTCACGCACCAGATGGAGGAGGTCGAGCGGCTGTGTGACCGCGTCCTGCTCTTGAAGGACGGCCGCGCCGAGGCCTACGGGACGGTGGAAGCGGTGCGCGAGTCCTACGGCGGCCACATGGTGCGCGTGCAGTATTCGGGGACGCTGCCCCCACCGCAGGGGTGGCAGGTGGTCACGGCTGAGCGGAACTACGCCGAGTTCGCGCTCGCCGATGGCACCGACGATCAACGCGTCCTGCGGACTCTGATGGACGCGGGGGTCACCGTCCATCGCTTCGATGCGACGACCGCCAGCATGGAGCAGGTTTTCTTGAGCATCTACGGCCACGCCCCCGAGGAGGCCAGCGCATGAACTCGCACAACTTTGGCACGGTCCTCGCGTTCGAGTTGCGACGCACCTTGTTGCGCCCGATCTACTGGCTGACGACGCTAAGCGTCCCTGTGCTGATGGCGCTCATCATGGCGTTGTCGTTCTTCAGCAGTTCCTCGGCGGCTGACCGCGCCAGCCAGGCCAGCGACGGGATCACGTTCCAGTACTCCGACGCGTCGGGCATCGTCCTGCCCGATGTCGCAACCCGACTCGGCGGCACCCTGACTGCCGCCCCTGCCGGCGCCGAGCAGGCCGTCCACGCGGGCACCTTGGACGCCTACATCGCGGTCCCCGCCCATCCGGGAACCGACCCTGTGCGCGTCGTCGCCCGCGACGAGGGCCTGCTCAACACGAGTCAGTGGTACTCGTTGGGGCGCCGGCTGGTGTCCGATTCAGCCGCCGCCCGGCTGGGCGATGATCGCCTGGTGTCGCTCACCCGTGACGTCCCTATGACGCTGGAGACGTGGAAGGACGGCCAACGCAGCACGGGGTTGTCGGGGGCGATCATCCCCGCCTTCTTCTTGATCCTGCTGTACGCGGCGATCTTGATGCTGGGTCAGCAAATGCTCAACATCACCGTGGAGGAGAAGGAGAACCGCGTCACGGAGATGATCTTGACCACGATCCGCCCGCGGGTGTTGATCTTGGCCAAGATCACGGCGGTCATCATCGCCGGGCTGGTTCAGGCGGCCGTCTTTGTGGTTCCTGCGCTCGTCTGGTTGGGCAGCACGGGTGGTCGTCTCATGGGCGGGGCATCCAGTTCGCCCCTCGCTGTGGCCGAGGTGACGCTTGATCCGTTCACCATCACGGTGGCCGCGCTGCTGTTCGTGGGCGGGTTTGGCATGTTCACCGCGTTGTTGGTGGCGATCGGATCGGTGGCGCCGACGGTCAAGGACGCAAGTTCTGCTTTCGGCGGCCTGGTACTGGTCATGTTCCTGCCGCTGTATGTCATGCCCTTGGTGGCCGGAGACCCCGGCTCGCCCTTGACGCAGGTCTTGACCTATTTCCCGCTCACCGCGCCGATTGCCGCGCAGGTGCGCAACGCGACGGGAACGCTCAGCATCCCCGAGGCGGTCGCGGCCGTTGTCATTTTGTACGCGACAACGGCGGCATTGCTGTGGGTGGCGGTCCGCCTGTTCGGGGCTGGTTCGATCTCTTACAACGCGAGGCTTCGGCTGTCGGCGCTGCGGCGTCCGCGTGCCGACGCCGCGTGAGCGTGGGCTGACGCCGCCCCGGCGTCCCAGGGCATGACTGAGGGCCGGTCGCGATGACCGGCCCTCAGGGACGTGCTCGACGCGTCAGCGTCGCGGGGGATCAAGCCTTGATGGCCGAGACCTCGAACTCGAGGACGACCTTGTCGGCGACCAGGAAGCCGCCGGTCTCCAGGGCGGCGTTCCAGGTGAGGCCGAAGTCGGAGCGGTTGACCGTGGCGGAGCCCTCGAAGCCGACGCGCGTGTTGCCGAAGGGGTCCTTGGCTTCGCCGGTGAACTCGAACGGGATCGCGATGGACTTCGTGACGCCGTGGATCGTGAGGTCACCGGTCACGGTGACGGTCTCGTCGGCGACGGCGAAGTCGGTGGCCTTGAAGGTGATGGTGGGGTAGGTCTCGACGTCCAGGAAGTCGCCGGAGCGGACGTGGTTGTCGCGGTCCTCGTTGCGGGTGGAGATGCTGGCCGCCTGAATGGTGACCTCGAGGCTGGAGGTGGACGGGTTGGCGCCGTCGACCGTGGCCGTGCCGGAGAAGTCGCTGAAAGAGCCGCGCACCTTGGTCACCATGGCGTGACGGGTGACGAAACCGATCTCGCTGTGGCTCGGGTCGAGCGTGAAGGTTCCCTTGAGTTCGTTGAGCTGGGTCATGCTGGTTCTCCTTGGTCGGGGCTGGACCCTTCCAGACTAGGAAGCGTCCGTGCTGCGTTACAGGCATTACTGTAGACCCGTCTAGTTGAACTGTCAACCAAAGCGTGTTCGTTCACTCTTCCCCAGTCGATGTAGGGTGACCGCAACTGGCACGCGTTCCCTAGCTGCGCCACGACACGGTCTCAAGGAGGAGTTCTATGCCGGATCCTGCAACCCTCAATACGGGGGAGAACAACCTGGAACTGCCGTTCGTTCAAGCCACACAGGGCAACAACGGCTACGACATCAGCAAGCTGCTGGCCGCCACGGGTGACACCACCTACGACGTCGGCTTCGCGAACACTGCTGTCTGCAAGTCCGCCATCACCTACATCGATGGCGAGGCGGGCATCCTCCACTACCGGGGCTACCCGATCGAGCAACTGGCGGAGAAGTCCACCTTCATGGAGACGTCCTACCTGGTGCTGTACGGCGAACTGCCGACCGCCGAAGAACTGGCGACGTTCACCGAGAAGATCTCGCGGCACATGGTCATCGATGAGCGGCTGCGTGAACTGTTCCGCATCTTCCCGCGCCGCTCGCACCCCATGCCCGTCTTGTCGGCCGCGATCACAGCGCTGTCGACGTTCTCGCGCGACACCATCGGTTTCGAGCCCGACCAGATCGAGGCGGCCACCCATCAGTTGATGGCGAAGGTACCCACGCTGGCGGCCTACTCGTTCAAGAACTCGACCGGCTCCCCCACGCTGTGGCCGGACTACAGCCTGTCCTACATCGAGAACTTCATCCGCATGTCGTTTGGCACCGTCACCGAGCCCTACCAGTTCGACGACGCCATCACGCGCGCCCTCGACGTCTTGCTCATCCTGCACGCCGATCACGAACAGAACTGTTCGACGTCGACCGTGCGCTTGGTGGGCAGTTCCCAGGCCAACATTTACGCCTCGGTCTCGGCAGGCGTCCACGCTCTGTCCGGCCCGCTCCACGGCGGGGCGAACCAGGCCGTGTTGGAGATGCTGCGCTCGATCCGCGATGACGGCGTCAGCGTCCAGGACTACCTGAACAAGGTCAAGAACCGTTCCGATCTCACCAAGCTGATGGGCTTCGGGCACCGGATCTACAAGAACTACGATCCGCGCGCGGCCATTATCAAGAAGCACGCCGACGCCATCCTCAAGGCCCGGGGCGGCACCGATCAGCTGCTCGATATCGCCCTCGAACTTGAAGAGGCCGCGTTGTCGGACGACTACTTCGTCGAGCGCAAGCTGTACCCGAACGTCGACTTCTACACCGGCCTGATCTATCAGGCGATGGGGTTCCCGGTCGAGATGTTCACGGTGCTGTTTGCTCTGGGACGCCTCCCCGGCTGGATCGCCCAGTGGCGCGAGATGGTCTCGGATCCGACGAACAAGATCGGCCGTCCGCGGCAGATCTACGTGGGTCACACCCAGCGCGACTATGTGCCGGTGACCGAGCGGTAGAGCTCAGACGAGGCGGCGTGGGCCCTGGTGACGCGATCGCCCGGGTCCACGCGCGTCTCCGCCTCCTGGCCGCCCCCCCTTACTCGGAGGGGTCGTGGATGGATCGTCCGGCCGGGGCGGGGCGGCGTCCGGGCCACAGGCGTTCGACCCACCCCATGACCTGTCGCGCCGCCCGGGCGACCCAGGTGGTCCGCCACAGATCGAGCCGCCATTGGGCGCCGGGAACGGACTCGACGAAACCCACGGCGTCCAGGAAGCCCGCCGGGAGGTGTCGGCAATCGGGGACGCCATGCGTCCCACCGGACACCAGGTAGCGGACGCGTTCCGGCGCCACTACCGCGGCCACCTTCTGCACGAGCTGGCTGCCGACGAGTTCGCCCACATGCTCGGGGCTCACCCACAACTGGGTGATGACGACGGAGGACTGCGGATAGAACCCGCCCAGTTCGTCGGACGCCGAGCAGGCGAGCAGCCCCACCACCTCGTCGTCGCGCAGCACTTTGAAGCCGAACGACGACCTGGGCGCTCCGCGACCGCACCACGGACAGACCACGGTGGCGAAGTCGTGGCTGTCCAGCGCAATCAGCGACCTCATGGGCCACCTCCTTTGGACTGCCCCCGCTCTGGTGGGAGACTGAGACGGTGAGCTCCCTCGAACCTTCCCGCCGCGACACGCGGCTGGACTCGTACATCGACCAGTATGCAGACCGCACGGCATCCATGACCGTGTCTGCAGTTCGAGCTCTCTTCTCCGTCGCTAACCGCCCCGAGGTTGTGTCGTTGGCTGGCGGTATGCCGAACATTGCGGATCTCCCCCTCAAAGACTTGGGTGCGTCCTTCGACCAGCTCATCCAGACCAAGGGCATCCAGGCGATGCAGTACGGCTCGGGGCAGGGCGAGTTGTTCATGCGCGAGCACATCGTTGACGTGATGGCGGAGGAGGCAGTTCACGCGAACGCCGACGATGTCGTCATCACGTGTGGCTCTCAGCAGGCACTGGATCTCGTCACCCGAATCTTCGTCAATCCGGGCGACGTCGTGTTGTGCGAGGCGCCCAGCTATGTCGGGGCACTGGGCACCTTCAACGCCTATCAGGCCGACATTCATCACGTCGCGATGGACGAGCATGGGCTCATCCCGAGCGCGATTCGGGACGCGGTCACCGCGCTGCGGGCCGCTGGGAAGCACGTCAAGTTCCTCTACACGATCCCGAACTTCAATAACCCCACCGGGATCACGCAGCCGGTGGAACGCCGCAAGGAGATCCTCGCGGTCGCCCAAGAGCTCAGCCTGCTGATCGTGGAGGACAACCCGTACGGGCTGTTGACGATCGAGGGCGAACCGCTGCCGGCCCTGCGATCCATGGATCCTGGCGTCATCTATCTGGGGTCGTTCAGCAAGACGTTCGCCCCCGGGTTCCGGATCGGTTGGGTTCTCGCGCCGCACGCCGTCCGTGAGCGCCTCGTCATCGCACAAGAGGCCGCCGTCTTGTCGCCGCCGGTGTTCAGCCAGTTCGCGATCGCGAACTACCTGGAGAACTTTGATTGGCGCGCCCAGATCGTCAACTTCCGGGAGATGTATCGCGCCCGCCGCGATGCAACGTTGCAAGGGCTGGCCGATCACATGCCGCCCACCGCCACGTGGACCCATCCCACGGGTGGCTTCTTCGTGTGGCTCACCCTGCCGGAGGGGCTCGACTCTCAAGCGCTCCTGGCCCGCGCGGTGAATGAGCGCGTCGCTTACGTGCCAGGCAACGCCTTTTATGCCGACGGCTTCGGCAGCCGCAACATGCGTTTGTCCTACTGCTTCCCCACCCCGGAGCGGATCTACGAGGGGACGCGCCGCCTCGGCAAGGTGATCCGCGACGAGTTGGAGATGCGGGAGACGTTTGGCCTGCCCGCCACGGACACGCCCCACACGCCGGTGATCGGACCGGCCCCCGACCTGAGCTGAACGAGGAAGCGAGAGCATCGTGTCGAACAACGTCATCGTCTTGGCAGGCGGCCTCTCTCACGAAAGGGACGTCTCTCTGCGTTCCGGACGCCGGGTGGCACAGGCCCTGCGGGAAACCGGCCACACGGTGGTGGAGGCGGACATCAACGCGTCCCTGATCGACACCATCGCGTCGCTGGATGAGCCCGTCGTGTTTCCGGTGCTGCATGGTGGCGCCGGCGAGGACGGGGCTCTGCGTGAGGTGTTCGATCTTTTGGACATCGCCTATGTCGGGTCGACAGGGTCGGCGTCCCGGATCGCGTTCGACAAGGCCGTCATGACCCCAACGGTTGCTGCCGCAGGGATCGCGACGCCGCAGCAGTCGGCGCTGCCGACCGACATGTTCCGCGAGTTGGGCGCAGGGAACCTCGTGGGCGCACTCGCCACCAAGATCGGCTTCCCGATGATGGTCAAACCCGCCCGCAGCGGTTCGGCTCTTGGGAGCGCCAAGGTCGATGACGCCAGCGCGCTGCCTGCGGCTGTGGTGGGCGCCTTCAGCTACGGCGATGTGGCTATCGTCGCGGAGTTCATCGAGGGCACCGAGGTGGCTGTCTCGGTCATCGACCTGGGGGATGGCCCCGTCGCGTTGCCCGCGGTCGAGATTCGCCCCAGTTCGGGGGTGTACGACTACACCGCGCGCTACACCGCAGGGGCCACCCGCTTCTTGGCTCCGGCACCCATGGACGCCGACGTTGCGGCTGCCTGCGCTCAGATGGCGCTCAGCGCGCATCGCGCCTTGGGTCTGCGGGATCTGTCCCGCACGGACATGATTGTCCGCGACGGGGTCCCCTATTTCCTTGAGGTGAACGTCGCACCCGGCATGACGGAGACGTCCCTGCTTCCGCTCGCGATTGAGGCATCCAGCGCTCGGTTTGCTGATGTCTGCGCTGCGCTGGTCGGGGTCGCTCGAGCGCGGTCCTTCGGCGAGGACGGCGTCGCTGACGGAGATGCGTCTGCATGAGCACTCGTCTGAAGCAGGTCCTGATCGTGAGCGTCGGCGCACTGGCCGCCGTGGTCATGATCGTCCTGGGCCTGTGGCAGATGCAGGTGTTCGTGGACAAAGGCAATCGCTCCGTGGAGGATCGGGCCGCGCAACCCGCTGTACCGCTGATGGATCACGTCGCTACCGATGGCGCCGTGGGCGATATCTACGGCAAGCAGGTCACCTTCACTGGCGACTATCTCCCCGATCAGACGATCTTGATCCCCACGGGTGAAGGGGTGCGCGTCCTGACAGCGGTGCGACTGTCCGATGGCCGGGTCTTGCCCGTCGTGCGGGGGCTGAGTGGCGCTCAGGAACAGTTCGTTACTCCCCCGGCGGGTACGGTCACCGAGACGGGGCTGTTCCTGCCTGGTGAGGGTGACCCCGATGGAGTCGTGCCGGATGGAACGCTGAGGAGCGTCAGGATGCCGTTGCTGGCTCAGCAGTGGCCCCAACAACTGATTCCGGGGTTTGTGACGCTCACCGCGGAGGAGTCTGCCGCCCAGGGTATGCGTCATGCACCAGTGAGCTTGCCCTCCGGCGAAGGCTCGGCCCGCAACAGCGGGTACGCCCTGCAATGGTGGGTTTTCGCCGCGTTTGCCCTCGGTATGGCCATCAAGTTGGCCCACAGTCTTGGAGCAAGGCAGCGCACCCTGGAGGAGGGCGTCACCCTCCCTCATGACGACGAGGTGGCGGTCGACGCGACCACGACAAAGGAGCAGAACCTATGAGCATGTCGGTCGACGACACCCCGCTTGAGCCCGAGGACGTCCCGGGGATCAAGAGCGCGCTGCTGCGCTACCGGTTGATGGCGTGGATCGTCGGGGTGCTGCTGGTCGTCCTCGTCGTGATCGGCATGCCGTTGAAGTACTTCGGTGGCAACGACCTCGTGGTCACTGTCGTTGGTTCGCCTCACGGCTGGCTCTACATGATCCTGCTCATCACCGCCTACGATCTTGGACGCCGAGTGAAGTGGCCCTGGATGCGGCTTCTCCTCATCGCCCTGGGCGGGACCGTGCCGTTCATGTCCTTCGTGGCGGAATACTACGCCACCAAGGACGTCAAGCATCGCCTCGCCGCCGTGGAGGAGGGGGCACCGGAGGTGTCCTGAGGGGCGCCTTCACCCCTGGCCCCTGGCCCCTCGCCCAGCACCTTCACCTCTCGGCTCTCGGCTCTCGGCCGAACTTGAGCAGGTTCTAGCCGACCTCTCCGTGAGCCAGGACCTCCCCCCAAATTTCGGCCCCCTTCCGCAAGGCCACGGTTCCCCCCCCCGAGCACGCGTGGGATCCCCCGCGGGACTGTCGCAGGACGCCTGGTCGCCAGCGACGCCTCCTCACCCGACAAGGCCTCATTGGCGGTCCTGCAGGAGCAGGGCCACGCAGCACACATGGTTTGCTGGATTCCCTGAGAAGGGGTGCCGCTCCCCGCGCCCACCTCAAAAGAGAGGAATGCAAGCCGCTGGAAAGACCAACACCCCGGCGGCCTCAGCGAGCGACACAGGCGCCCTGAACGAGTCATATGAGGGGCGTCGTGTTACGCGCTGTCGGGACTATCGAAGGCCCAGGCCCAGGCCCACTGACCGCAGGCGAACGTGGACCCTCCGCGCAGGCGTGGATCGTGCGCACGTGCATGGAGTCCGGTGAGGCGACCACGTCACCCAGGGTCTCGATCGCGGCACGGGTGGCCAAACCACTACATCAGTTTAGCCCGAAATATATTTGTCGCTTTATTGCTCAGTCGCTACACCCTCACGTAGGACGACCAGGATCCTGTCGAGGTCATCCTCCCCGGCGAACTCGATCGTGATCTTGCCCTTGTTGCGGCCGATCTGGACGTTGACGCGGGTATCGAGGCTGTCGGTGAGCGATTGCGTGAGTGCCGTGGCGCGAGGTGAGGGCTCGCGCGTAGCGGGTGAACGTCGCCGACGCGTTTCGCTGTGCTGCGTCAAGGCGATGATCTCTTCGACCGTCCTTACGCTAAGGCCCTCTGCGACGATGCGTTGAGCGAGACGCTCCTGCTCGACCGGATCGGACAAGGTGAGCAATGCGCGTGCGTGCCCTGCCGACAACACCCCCGCCGCGACGCGGCGTTGGACGGGCGCCGGGAGCCGGAGAAGACGGATGGTGTTGGAGATTTGGGGGCGCGAACGCTTGATCCGAGTGGCGAGTTCATCCTGGGTGCAGCCGAAGTCGTCCAGCATCTGCTGGTAGGCCGCCGCCTCTTCGAGGGGATTCAACTGGACACGGTGGAGGTTTTCGAGGAGCGCGTCGCGCAGGAGGTCGTGATCAGCCGTTTCGCGGACGATGGCGGGGATGACCGACCGGCCCGCCGCCTTGGTGGCGCGCAGCCTCCGCTCCCCCATGACAAGTTCGTAGCCCTGACCAAGGGGTCGCACGACGATGGGTTGCAGGAGTCCGACCTCGGAAATGGACTCCACCAGCTCAGCAAGCTCCTCGTCATCGAAGTATTGACGTGGCTGCTTTGGATTGGTGGTGATGCTCGCGACGGGGATCTCCGCGAATGACGATCCCTGCGGGGCCGCGACGAGCTCCGGGGCTCCGGAAGTCTGTGCGACCTCCGTCCTGGGCTCATCCGTTCGCTCATCGGTATTTGATTCTGGCCCCGTGGGGCGGATGAGGTCTCCTAGACCACGCCCCAGGCCAGTTCGCTGCCGCGGTGCCGCCATGACTTCTCCTTTGTTGTGGTCAGATCGTTGGCGTGACGCCACGCGCGGCGATCTCCTCGGCCGCTCGGACGTAGGCCTGCGCGCCGACGGATGAGTAGTGATAGGTCAAGACCGTCTGCCCAAACGAAGGCGCCTCGGCGATCCGCACCGATCGCGGGATCACCGTCTCCAACGTCTCACGTTCAAAGTGCGTCCTGACTTCTTGGGCCACCTGGTTAGCGAGGTTCGTTCGGGCATCGAACATCGTCAAGAGGACAGTAGAGAGAGTCAGATCGTCATTCAATCTGCCCTTGACTAGGTCAATCGTTCGCAGTAGCTGGGTTACTCCCTCCAGTGCGTAGTACTCACACTGGATGGGGATCAACAGTTCCTGTGCGGCCACGAGGGCATTGAGGGTGAGGAGCCCGAGCGATGGGGGGCAGTCGATGATGACGTAGTCGACGTAGTAGTCGCGGAAGAAGTGGTGTAGCGCCGTGCGCAAGCGCGTTTCACGTGAAACGGCTGCGACCAGTCCGATCTCAGCTCCGGCCAGGTCGATCGACGCGGGAAGTACCCACAATCCGGGTACCTCCGGACACCGCATGACCGCGTCAATGATCGGGAGTTGATCGACGAGGACCTCATAGGTCCCGATCGTGCCCTCCTCATGGGGGACATTCAGAGCCGTGGACGCATTCCCCTGCGGATCAACATCGATCACCAGGACGCGCAGCCCACCCTCCGCAAGCGCTGCGGCAATGTTGACCGCAGTGGTCGTCTTGCCGACGCCGCCCTTCTGGTTTGCAACGACCATGATTCGTGGCGAATCAGGATGCGGCAGTGAGCCCGTTTCACGTGAAACATCGACGGACAGATCATCCGGCACATCAGGACGAAAAGGCTCGTCGTCCGGCGTCAGGAGAACCCTGCGCGGTCTCGTTACGGAATCAGGCACGATGAAGACTCCTCATTGGCGACTGCTGAACGAGTCTAACCCGCGCATCCGACAAGAAGCCCCTGCGAACGCGCTTCCAGCGCGTCGATTCTGCACCTCAGTCGGGATTTCCCCTGAACTCTCGACGCGGGGTAGAGACCCAGCGCGCATCGGTAGATCAAGGGGGATGCGGACCAGGGGACTCTCGCTTCCACCAGCGCTCGGGACGAGGCATGAAGCTGGGTCCTCCCCTACCGAGGGCAGTGGGCCGGATGATCGCTCCGCCGAAACGCCCAACGTTTCACGTGAAACATCAGCCCCGAAAGGGCCGCCCCCCCCCCCACGGATCAGCCTCGAAACCTCGGCAACGCAACCCGAGCGACCAGGACCCAAAACCACGGGCACCACCGGAAGCACCGAAGGGCTTCGCGGCCGACATATCGGGCCCCGCCAGCAAACACCACAGCCCCCTCACCGCGCGCACTCCCTAGGCGAAGGCCCCAGCTCCACCTAGAGCCCTCGGGCACCTCTGACAGCGGGGGCTGCGAACCGGTGGATCCACCTCATGGGAGGTGAGTGAACTCCCCAACGCCCGAAGTCTTGCACCCGACAACCTGACTACCGGCAGCCCGGCACCCGCTCTTGCGATACCCCCAACCGTGACCCCAGCACGCGCAACACGGAACCCGACAAGCCCAGGCACCCCGCAACCCAGCACCAGCACCAGCACCAGCACCAGCACCAGCACCAGCACCAGCACCAGCACCAGCACCAGCACCAGCACAACATATCCCGTGCCCGTGACTCGCACCCGGCACCCCGCATTGGGCACCCCGCACCGAAAAGTCCACACCTGGCAGCCCGTAGCCCGTAGCCCGCAGCCCGCAGCCCGCAGCCACATCATCACCGCATCACACTTGAGTGGAAGGCCGCCAAGCACCACAAGGCCAGGACTGCAAAGCAGCCACCGGAACGTCGCCCCCGACAATCACTCCACTCCCGACGGTGACTCCCAGACAACAAGCCTCACCCGACACCCCCAGCCCCCGAGGCGGGCGGCAGAAGCCAGAAGCACCATACGAGCAGCCATGAGAGCAACGCCACAAGTGCACACTAAAGCGACAGACGACGACCCCCGGCGGTAGCGCTGGATAGCACTCGCGAGCGGCCGCTCACAGCGACGCCGGTATGCTCACGACTTGATCGTCACGAAGCGCCCAGGCGCCGGACAACTCAGCGCCCCAGCTGCCTTCGCGACGATGAGCCCCTCTGACCCATAAAGCGACGGTGGCGAGGTAGGCAGCGGCACGGCCAAGCGCGCCCCAGCGCCGCGCAAGGCAAGCTCGCTCCGCAACACCAACAGAGACAGCCCAAAGCCGGATAGGGAGATCACATCCCTCTTTATCGACTTACCGTCTTATTGTTCTATCTCGTTAGCGATACGCGGTCGCACCCTAAGGAAACCCCGGAGGAAGATCCCCACCATTATCGGCCTGGCCATCCAACACACAGAAGTCATCTCGGCCCCCCTAACGTGAGGGTGTGCCCCACCCCACGCCGGGTGAACTCCTCCATAGCTAGGGGCACTCACCCGCGTGACGCGGTGCGCTCTCCCGCAGACACCACTCCCACTGCGGCACTGCGAAAACCCCCACCCCCAAGCAGGAACGCGGATTCATGTAAACCTCGTCCGTATGTGCAGCCTCAGCCCCATCGCGGGCCTCCCTATCGCGGGCCTCGTCCCACACTGCGGCGCCTAGGGCGACAAACCACAGAGGGTGGCATCGGGCCCCGACCTTCGCCGCGTCCAGCCCGCCCCTGGCGGACCCGGCGGCAGCCCGAGGAGATTCCCATGGAGTTCCGAACCGGCGTCCGCACCGGCGGCGAGCAACCCGCGAGAGAAACCACCCCCGGGCGCGTCACGAAGGCACGCAAGGCCTACGAAGAACTCCGAGCGGTCAGCGAGCGTCGCGCTGGCACAACACCAGCCAGGTGGGCTCTGCGCCCGGGTAGGCCACCTCTTGATGCACGGACGCCTTCAAAGCCCGCTTACGCAGGACGCCACGAGCATCATCGACCTCTTGTTGAGCGGAGGAGCCCTTCAACGCCACGATGCGTCCCTCGCGCCCCATGAGCGGCTCACACCATTGCACCAGCTTTGCCAGGGCCGCCACGGCTCGCGACGTGACGACGTCGTAGCGACCACGGTGGACCAGCGGATCGTGGTCCGACGCCTGTGAGGCCCTGCCGCGCACCACCGTGACGCGCTCAGCCAGCCCAACCTCCGCAACCACCTCGCTGAGGAACGTGGCGCGTCGCTGCAGGGGCTCCAGCAGGGTCACCTGAAGGTCCGGACGAGCGATAGCCAGGGGAATGCCCGGAAGGCCCGCCCCAGACCCCACATCGACCACACAAGCCCCCTGAGGCACCAAAGCGGATACGGCCACACTGTTCAGGACGTGACGCTCCCAGATCCGCTCCACCTCGCGAGGCCCGATCAGCCCCCACTCGACCCCGCGCGTCGTCAGCAGATGCGCGTAGGCGGACGCCATCGCGGCGTCCGCCCCAAAGAGGTCACCGGCGACCGCCGGCATCTCCATCGCTTAGGCCTTCGGCAGCACGACCACGCGCCGACGGGGCTCCTCGCCCTCCGACTCGCTCGACAACCCGGCCGCAGCGACAGAGTCGTGAACGATCTTGCGCTGATACGGGTTCATGGGGCTCAAACGCACCGGCTCGCCGGAGTTCTGCACGTCAGCGATCGCGTCGGCGGCGAGATCCTGGAGCTGGCGACGCTGCTTGTCCCGATACCCGGCGATGTCGAGCATCAGGCGGCTGCGGTGACCGGTCTCGGTCATGACCGCCAGGCGCGCCAACTCCTGCAGCGCGTCCAGGACCTCGCCCTCCTTGCCGACCAGGACATCGCCATCCGTGATGACGGAGACGTGAGCCCGGCCGGACTCGTTGAACGTGTCGATGTCCCCATCGAGATCCGCGATGTCGAGCAGTTCCTCCAAGTAGTCCGCTGCGATCTCGCCCTCGTTGTTCAGGGCCTCCTCGCGCTTGCTCACCTTGGGGGCGTCCGCGTCCTCGTCGACGGGCTCTTCGATCGCGACATCCTCGGCCTCGACGACCTCGGACACGACGGATTGATCCTCACTCATGTTCGCTCATTTCCTCGTGGGGGAGGGTCCTCAGGAACGGGGCCCCTGCTTGCGGGTGGCGCGTGAACCCTTGGTCGGCTGCTGCCGACGGACGCGCTGCTTACTCAATCCGTCGCCCGACTCCGACGCATCGGAATCAGCGGATGCAGGATCGACGTTGGTGTTCGTCGCGGTCGTGCCCTGACGCGCGACCTTGGTCGGATCGCCAGCCACCGGACTTGCCTTGGTCTTGCGCATCTTCGCGCGGCGCTCAGCCAAGATCGCGTCGGGATCCTTGCCGCGGGCGCGCATCCGATCCTGCCAATCGATGAACGCGGGCGTCCCAGGCGTCGGGTTGTTGTGGATCAGGATGTACTGCTGCCCCAGCGTCCACAGGTTCGAGGCGAACCAGTAGATCATGACGCCGATGGGGAAGTTCACGCCGGTGAACAAGTAGATCGCCGGGAAGAGGTACAGCATCATCTTCTGCTGCTGCGCCATCGGGCCCGTGAGTGCCTCCGGCGGCATGTTCTTGCGCGTCATCTGCAACTGCGTGATGAACAAGGTCACCGTCATGCCGATGATGAGGAAGACCGTCACGAAGAACGTCGAGTTGAAGTTCGTCAGGCCGTTGTTGCTCAAGGTGGCGGAGATCTCCGCACCGAAGACGCGAGCATGCTGCAGCGAGGTCACCAGGGCAGGGTTCTGCTCGAAGAAGTAACCCTTCGGCTGCCCGTGAGCTGCACCGTTGAGCACGTAGAACAAGCCCAGGAAGATCGGCATCTGGATCAGCAAAGGCAGACACGACGCGGCGGGGTTAACCCCCTCCTCGCGGTACAGCTTCTGCATCTCTTCGGCGAGCTTGTTGCGATCGCTGCCGTACTTCTCCTGCAGCGCGCGCGTCTTCGGCGCAACCAACTGCATCGAGCGGGAACTGTTGATCTGCTTGACGAACAGCGGAATCATCAGCATCCGGACGACGACGGTCAGCGACACGATCGCCAACGCCCACGTCCAGCCCGACTCGCTGTCGAGTACCTGGCTGTAAAGCCAGTGGAAGCCGACCAGGATGCCGGACATCGCGGCATAGATCGGCTGCATGATCAGGTCCAGGAAGCCGAGAATCCCGTCAAACACGCTGCACCTTCTGTGCGTCAGTGGTCGGCACGGGGTCAATGCCCCCGAGCGACCAGGGATGGCAGCGCACGAGGCGCTTCATGGTCAACCACGTGCCTTTTACGGCGCCATGGATCCGGACGGCGTCCAGAGCGTAGGCCGAGCACGTGGGATGAAACTTGCAGACATCCCCATACAGGGGGCTGATGACGGCGCGATAGGCCTTCAGAAGGCCAATCAGGACGTACTTCATCGAAACGACCCGAGCTTGCCCAACGCAGAATCCCACGCGGGCACCATGTCGTCTCGGAGGCACCCCGTCGCTGCCGACGGCAGCGCTCGCACCACAACGTCCACCCCGTCAGGGACGCGAGCAATCTGCTGCGCGACGAGGTGGCGGAGTTGTCGCTTCACGCGGTTGCGGGTGACGGCATTGCCGACCGCCTTGGAGACCACGAAGCCAGCCCGGGACGGTTGTGCCCCTGTAGCCAGCGCGTGGACCACCAAGGTATGCCGCCCAGCCCGGACACCCTGACGCACCACGGAACGGAACGCGTCCGAGGTGCGCAGTCTGTGTTCGGCGGGCAGCACCGCTGCGGAAGTTCTGTGGTCAGCCAGCGAGGCGGACGCGGCCCTTGCGGCGGCGCGCGGCCAGAATGCTGCGGCCGGCGCGCGTCCGCATGCGCAGGCGGAAACCATGGGTGCGGCTGCGACGCCGGTTGCTCGGCTGGAAAGTGCGCTTGCTCACGCCTGTTCTCCCTCGTGATCACGGTCTGATCGGATCGACTGGACCCACAGTGGACCCAGGCATCGCCAAGACGACGACTACCCAACGATACGCGGACGCGTCCCCATCGAGCAAACCGGAGCGTTCACAGGTGGCAAGTCGAGCCGACACGCCGGTCGCTCGTCGATTCGATCCTCGCCATTTGCCGGTCGTCACGACACAGGACTAGCGTGGCTCCCCACGACATGGCACCGCCAGCCGCCGTCGTCGTGTACGTTGTCCACACCTGTGGATGACGATTGTGGACACGTCGTCCCCAAAACCGGCGTATTGAGGAGAGTGTGATGGCCGACGACGCCACCCTCGCCTCGGCATGGGCGCATGTGATCGACTCCGCTCCGACACCGGTCAAGGTGTGGGTGAAGGCAGCCAAACCCTTGGCTTTGCACGAGTCGACACTGCTGGTCGCCGTCCCCAACGACTTCAGCCGCGAACGCATCGCCTCGCGCAACCGAGACATGATCGAAGGCGCCCTCACTGCCTTCTATCGACGCCCCATTCACATCGCGGTCAGCGTGGATTCCTCCCTCGAACCCGACGACACCGACACGGACACCGTCGCCCCCGAACTCCCATTGGAGGTGACCTCGCACGGCCTCGGAGCCTCACACGTCAGCGCCACCTCGAACATGTCGGGGGACCGGCTCAACCCGAAGTACACCTTCGAGAACTTCGTCATCGGCAGTTCGAACCGGTTCGCTCACGCGGCCGCGGTCGCCGTCGCCGAGGCCCCCGGCAAGTCGTACAACCCCCTGATGATCTATGGCCCCTCCGGCCTGGGGAAAACTCACCTTCTCCACGGCATCGGGCACTACGTTTTGCAGTACTTCCCGCAGGTTCGGGTCAAGTACGTCTCGACCGAAGAGCTCACCAACGACTTCATCAACGCGATCTCGGAGAACCGGACGGTCGAGTTCCGGCGCACCTACCGTGACATCGACGTGTTGCTGATCGACGACATCCAGTTCCTGGAGAGCAAGATCCAGACCCAGGAAGAGTTCTTCCACACGTTCAACACTTTGCACAACGCGCAAAAGCAGATCGTGATGACGTCGGATCGCCCGCCCAAAGCCCTCGAAGCGCTGGAGCCGCGGCTTCGCAGCCGCTTCGAGTGGGGTCTGCTGACCGACATCCAACCGCCCGACCTCGAGACGCGCATCGCCATCTTGCGGAAGAAGGCGTCAGCGGAGCATCTCATGGCCACACCGGAGGTCCTGGAGTTCATCGGCGGCAAGATCGCCACCAACATCCGCGAACTCGAAGGCGCACTGATCCGCGTCACCGCGTTCGCCTCGCTGAACCACCAGCCGGTCGATCTGCGCCTGGCCGAGGAGGTCCTCAAAGACCTCATCCCCGAGGGCCTGGAGACCCAGATCACGCCGCCGCTGATCATGACCCAGACCGCGAACTACTTCAACATCACCATCGACGACCTGTGCGGCCCGGCCCGCACCCACGTCCTGGTCACCGCCCGGCAGATCGCCATGTACCTGTGTCGTGAACTGACGGACTTCTCCCTGCCCGCGATCGGGCGGCTGTTCGGGAACCGCGACCACACCACGGTGATGCACGCCAACAAGAAGATCCGCCAGCTCATGGCCGAGCGTCGGACGATCTACAACCAGGTCACCGAACTCACCAACCGCATCAAACAAGCCGCCTCCGCCCACTAGCGGCACACCCTCGCATCTCGGCCCCTCCGGCGAGCTCGCGCTTTCCGCAGCGTCATGGGGCCCCCTTCTCGTGGTCGAGAGGGGGTCCCGTCGATGCGCCTTCGCCCCGTGTCGCCTCCACGATGTGGACAGGTCGGCACCGCGTCACCCCCAGGACACGGACGCGTTACCCGCAGGCGAGTTCTCCCCAGGAAGGCTGTGGACAAGTACCTCAAACTGTGGACAGAGTGGATAACGTCACGGTTAACCACAACGCATCCCCGGCCTACGGTTGGTTCTCCACAGCATCACCGGGGGCGAAACACCGCCACGATCAGGCGATTCGATCGCCATCCACGGTATGCACAGGGGTGATGACGACCGAGAAAGGTTAGACATCTCCCTCTCCTCTAAGTCTGCGGATGGGCATATGTGGGTAACGCCCATGCCGCCCACGATGCAGGCGTCCCTGAACTGCCCTTGCCGCTACCACCCTCAACAGGGGACACCTCCCGACCGCCCGGTCTGGATATGATCGCTATGCAGCCAATCCACGATCGGGGAGCATCAGTGAAGATTCGAGTCGAGCGCGACGTCCTCGCGGACGCCGTCCAGTGGGTAGCCCGTAGCTTGCCGAACCGCCCCAGCGTCCCGATCCTCGCTGGTCTGCGCATCGAAGCGTCCGGTGCTGAGGTTGTCTTGTCGACGTTCGACTACGAGACGTCGGCGAAGGCCACGGTTCCGGCCGAAGTGAAGGACGACGGGGTCGCGCTCGTCTCCGGACGACTGCTGGCCGACATCGCCCGCAGCCTCCCGGCCAAGCCCGTCGATCTGAGCTCCGATGATTCGCGGTTGGAGATCACCTGCGGCAGCGCCCGCTTCACGCTGCAGTTGCTGCCTGTTGGCGAGTACCCGGATCTGCCCGCCATGCCCGCGTCCACGGGCACCCTGACCCCCGACGTCTTTGCTCAAGCCGTTTCGCAGGTGGTCGTCGCCGCCGGCCGTGACGAGCTGTTGCCCGTGTTCACCGGCGTCCGGTTGGAGATCGAGGGCGACACCTTGTCGCTGCTGGCCACCGACCGCTACCGCATGGCGTTGAAGGAACTCCCTTGGAGCCCCACCAGCCGCATCGGCGACGCGGCCGCGCTGGTGCCCGCACGAGTGCTCTCCGAGTCGTCCAAGTCGATGACCGCAGGGGAGAAGATCTCCTTGTCGCTGGCGACGGTTGAGGCTGGCGACGGCCTCATCGGGTTCGAGGGCGAGGGCGGCAACGGCGTCCGCCAGATCACCACGCGACTGCTGGATGGTGAGTTCCCCAAGGTCCGGCACCTCATGAACGTTCAGCCGACGCTGACCGTCCGCGCCAACACCTCCGAGGTGGTTGCTGCGGTGAAGCGCGTCGCCTTGGTGGCTGAGCGCAACACGTCGCTGCGGATGATGATCGAGGCTGATCACCTGACCTTCGAGGCCGCGACGGGCGACCAGGCTCAGGCCGTCGAGGCCGTCGAGGCCAACGTGGTCGATGAGACGGGCAACGGGCTGGCCATGAACGCCGCAGGCTTCAACCCGCACTACCTGCTGGACGCGCTGAACGCCCTCGACACCCCGTACGTGAACTTCGCCTTCACCGCGCCGGGCAAGCCGTGCCTGCTGACGCCGCTGGTCGAGATCGACGGGGAGCCGTCGACCGACTACAAGCACGTCATCATGCTCATGCGCCTGCCGCAGTGACCCGGGCGCGTCGAGCGCAGTGTTCCTCACCCATTTAAGCCTCGCGGACTTCCGCTCCTGGCCGTTCGCCGAACTCGAGTTCGGGCCCGGCGTCACGACGCTGACCGGACGCAACGGTCAAGGCAAGACGAACCTGGTTGAAGCGGTGGAGTACCTGGCCACCCTCGGTTCGCATCGGGTGGCCTCGGATGCTCCGCTCATCCGTTTCGGATCGCCACGGGCACTCGTGCGGGCACGCGTCCAGGCAGGCCTCGATGACGCGCGGACCCTGGCGCTCGAGGTGGAAATCAACGCTGGCAAGGCTAATCGCGCGTCGCTGAACCGGGGCCCGCTGAAACGTCCTCGTGATCTGCTGGGCGCGCTACGGGTGGTCTTGTTCGCCCCCGACGACCTCGCTTTGGTGAAGGGTGACCCGTCGGACCGGCGTCGGTTCCTCGACGATCTGGTCACCCAGCGCTGGCCGCGCCTGGCGGGAGTACGCGCCGACTATGACCGCGTCCTGCGGCAGCGTTCGGCGCTGCTGAAGTCTTTGGGCGGACGCCGCGGACCGGTGGGCCCCGACGTGGCCGCCACGCTGGAGGTGTGGGACGAATCCCTGGCCGGTTTCGGCGGCGAACTGCTCCACGCCCGACTTCAAACGCTGCGCGACCTCGCCGAACCCGTCGCGCAGGCCTACCTGGCGATCGCGCCCTCGAACAACGTCGCCGCGCTGGCCTACAAGTCCAGTTCGCTAGGTCTGGATCCTCGCCCGGGCGACACGCTGGACGGCCTTGCCGCAGCGCGCCAGGCCGACGACGAGGCGAGTGCGGACGGCTCGCTGCTCGACGCGTCCCCGGCCGAGTTGGCCGCGCTCCTGCGCGCTCGTATGGAGCACCGACACCGAGAAGAGATCGCGCGCGGAGTCACCTTGGTGGGCCCGCACCGCGACGACCTGGTCTTATCGCTGGGGGAGTTGCCCGCCAAGGGGTATGCGTCGCACGGGGAATCCTGGTCGTTCGCGTTGGCCTTGCGGCTGGCGGCCTACGCGCTCCTGCGTGCCGACGGTGTGGAGCCGGTCCTCATCCTGGACGACGTGTTCGCCGAACTGGACGAGGTGCGGCGTTCCCGGCTCGCCGAACGGATCGCCGAGGCAGAGCAGGTGCTCATCACCGCCGCCGTGGCCACCGATGTGCCCGCTGCGCTGGCCGGGCGTCGCTATGTGATCGCCGAGGGGCAGGTGCGTCGCGTGGCTGAGGCTGACGACGCCACCGATGTGACAGCGGGGGAGCCCGACGATGCGTGACCCACACACCCCTGACGTCGAACCCTCGGGAGACCCGGAGGATCCCGCTCCCCGGCAGGAGGTCGAGTTCGACGAGGTGGCGTTCAATCCCACCGGGCTCGACCTTGCGCGTCAGATCGCTGAAGCCGCAGGCAGGACGGTCCCCGCGCCGCCGCCTCGGCCCAAGAAGCGGCGGCGTCCCGGACGCCGGGCGCGGGAAGAGCGCCGCGGGGATCCCATGCCCTTGGGGGACGCCTTGGAGCGGGTCATCGAGCAACGGGGCTGGTCCGCCGACGTCAACGTCCATCTGCTGATGGGACGCTGGGCGGAACTGGTGGGCCCTGTGGTGGCCGAGCACAGCACCCCGGAGGCGTACACCGACAAGGTCTTGGTGGTGCGCACCAGTTCGACGGCCTGGGCCTCCCAACTGAGACTGATGGCCCCCCAGCTCGTGGCCAAGATGAACGCGTCGCTGGGCGATGGAACGATCCTGCGCGTCCAGATCATCGGCCCGAGTGCGCCGAGTTGGAAGCACGGGCCCCGCTCGGTGAAGGGGCGAGGCCCGCGCGATACGTACGGCTAACCGGCGTCGACCGGGCGCAGATCTACGGTGAAGACCCGCAGGAAGAACTGCACGAGCGGGCCGATCGTGAGCGCGTACACGATGGTGCCTAGGCCGAGCGTTCCCCCGAGCAGGAAGCCGGACGCCAGCACGATCACCTCGATCCCCGTCCGGGTGAGTCGTACCGACCAACCGGTCCGTCGGACCAAGCCGGTCATCAGGCCGTCGCGGGGACCGGGGCCGAGTTGGGAGCCGATGTAGAGGCCGCCGGCGATCCCGTTGAGGACGATCCCGCCGATCAAAAGCGGGATCCGACCCGCGAGCGAGTCCGGCACCGTGAGGAGGGCGAGGCTGACGTCGGTGGCGACGGCGATGACGACGATGTTCGCGATCGTCCCAAAGCCTGGCCACTGCCGCAGCGGGATCCACAACAGCAGCACCCCGACGCCAACCAGGAACACGATCGTCCCGAAGGAGGCCCCGGTGCGCCGGGTGAGTCCCTCGTGGAATACGTCCCAGGGGTCGAGCCCGAGCGTGCTGCGCACCTGCATCGCCATGGAGAGGCCGTAGAGGATCAGGCCGATCATTAGTTGGGTCATGCGGCGAGGCAGGCGGCCTGCGCGGAGTTGTTCGCCGGGGGTCAGGGCGAGCAGGGGAGCGCCTGAGGGACGCGAAACCAGAACGGACATGGCACCACTGTCACGTCAAGTGGACTGGTGAACAATAGCCACTTTGGTGATACTGGACTGCATGAGCCTCCGCATCCCCGCAGCGAAGCTGGCACCCCTGAAGGACCTCCCGGTCGAAGGGACCGCCGCCTATCGCGTCCTCGCAGGCGGGATCCGCGATTGGCTCATGGACGGTCGGCTCGTCCCCGGGACGGTGCTGCCCAGCGAACGTGCCCTCACCGCAACGCTCGGCGTCAGCCGCACCACCGTGACGCGCGCCTACCAGGAACTCGTCAAAGAGGGCTACGCGGCCACCCGCCGCGGCTCGGGGACGGTCGTCCGGTTCCCGGGAGCGGGTCCGCGTCGACTGAGCCCGTTCGGCCCCCAACTCACCGACCCGACCGACGACCAGGTGGACTTCACCTGCGCGGCGTCCGCGGCCCCGCCAGGACTGATGGGGGCCGTAGAGGCTGCGATGTGCGAACTCGGCGCGCACGCGCGCGGGATCGGCTACCACCCGCGCGGGATGCCCGCGCTACGTGAGGCCGTCGCCCAGCGCTACCGCGACCGAGGCGTCCCGACCAGTGCCGAGAACATCCTGATCGTCCCGGGAGCGCTCGCCGGGGCGGCGGTGGTGGCCCGAGCCCGGGTCCGTGCCGGTGATCGGGTGCTCATCGAATCCCCGACGTACCCCAACGTCACCGAGGCGCTGCGCGCCGAACGCGCACGTCTGGTGGGGATCGGCGTCGCCGGGGGCTGGCACGGGGCCGAGATCGCCCAGGCCGTGGCGCGGACGCGTCCGCGACTCGCCTTTCTGATCCCCGACTATCACAACCCGACGGGGACGCTGATGGACGACGCCACGCGCGCGGAGATCGCGCAGATCCTGGATGCGGGGGAGAGCACGGCGGTCATCGACGAGACCATGGCCGAACTCGATCTGAGCGGCGACGACGGCCTGGCGCGTCCGGCGCCCTTCGCCGCCTACAGTGCCTCTGCCCTCACCATCGGGAGCATGAGCAAGTCGTTTTGGGGTGGCATCCGCGTGGGCTGGATTCGTGCGCCACGTCACGACATGGAAGCGCTCCATGCCGCCTCATTGACCTTCTCACTAGGGTGTTCGGCACTCGACGAACTCGTGGCGGTGCACCTGCTGGCCGACGCCGAACACATCGTGGCCGCGCGTCGTGCCGCGCTGCGGCAGGCGCGCGACTCCTTGGCCGGTCTCCTCCGCACACACCTGCCGACCTGGGAGTTCACCCTTCCGCCCGGCGGGCTGACGCTGTGGTGCCGCTTGCCCGAGCCGGTCGCGGTGACGGTGGCTGCCGAGGCGGAACGGCTGGGGGTCTACGTCGTCCCCGGGGTCCGGTTCGCCGTGGGTGGCGGGATGGCGCACCACGTCCGCCTACCGTATGCGGGCGATCCGGCGACGTTCCTCGGGGCGGTGGAGCGGCTGCGGAGCGCCTACGATGCCGCACTCAGGGCGCCGTCCTCGCTCCCGACGCCACGCGATCCCGTGACGCTGGGGGAGCGGGACGCCCTGATCGCCTGACGCACGGCGCCTTTCAGGCGCTCACGCGCACGAGGTTGCCCCACGGATCGTCCAACTCGACGGTGGCGCCGTCTTCCCGGGTCTGGATGCCGTGAGCGCGAGCGCGGGCGTCGAGGTCAGCCACGTCGTCGGGGGTCGGGACGACGATGTCGACGCGTCCCAGCCCCAGCGCCGGGGCACGCAGGCCCACGCCCTGGGAGGTCCATGTGTTCATGGCCATGTGGTGGTGATAGCCCCCCGCGGACACGAATAGGGCGCCGGGGAGTTCAGCGGTGACGTCGAACCCGAGGGTGCCTGCGTAGAAGTCCTTCGCGCGGGCGGTGTCGCCGACTTTGAGGTGGACGTGGCCGAGGATGGTCTGATCTGGCAGCGATCCACGGCGTCCCGGGGTGGTGTCGACGACGTCGCGGGCGGTCGTAATACAGTTCGACGCCATTGCCCTCGGGGTCGTCGAGGTAGAACGCCTGGGAGACGAGGTGATCCCCGGAGCCGGTGTAGAGGCCGGGTCGGGCTTGGGCGAAGGACGCCAGCGTGGTGGCCAGGGCGGTGGGGCCGTCATGGAGGATCGCGGTGTGGAACAGTCCCGCCGTGCGTCGTTCTCCGCGTGGGAGCCCTGGTCGATGACGCAGCCTCACCAAGACATCGGTGCCGCGACCCAGGTCGACGGTGTCCCCGTGTGCGCTGATCTGGTCCAGCAGCAAGACGTCGCGGTAGAAGGCCGTCAAAGCGTCGAGGTCGGCCACGTCGAGGACGACGCTTCCCATGTGCGTCGAAGCGGGCAGTGTCGCGGTGTTCATGATCCTCCCAACAGTTGATGAATCAACCATATTCCGGGGGAGTTTCTAGGATCGCATTCGTTGCTACTCTGACGCGCGGGGTTTGAACATCTTCCAACGACCGGCGACCGCCCCAACCGCCGTGGGGGTACTCGTTCATGGCGGGACTGCTGCGCAAACAACGACGCGGCATCGCAGCGCTGCTCGCGATCGCGGTGGTCATGGCGCTGCTGGCAGCGCTCCACCCCGGGGTTCCGGCGCGCCAAATGCAACTCAATGACGGCGGCATCTGGGTCACCAACCAAAACCTGCGCCTCGTCGGTCACCTGAACTACCCCTCACGCACCCTCGACGGCGCCGTGCGGACCACCACGCCCACGTTCGACGTCTCGCAAGCAGGCGACACCGTCTTCGTGGAAGACGCCGTGAACGCGCGCACCAGCAGCGTCGACACAGCCGCGTTCACCATCGACCAAGGTGCCGAGCACGGCAAGAGCGTCGTCTTCAGCCACGCCGCCAACACCACCGCCTTCGCGGACGCCCAGGCGGGCCGCGTCTGGGTCATGGACGCCTCCCAGGCCAGCGGATTCAGCACCACCGCAGAACCCACGTTGGAAGACGTCCCGGGCGCGCGCGCCATCGTCGGCACCGACGGCGTCGCGAACATCGTCCTACCCAGCGGCGCGGTCAAGCGCGTCGAACAGCGCGAAGTGAAAGACGTCGGCACCATCCAGGGCCTGAAGGATCTGGCGTCCGGGGACATCACGATGGTGGGGGACACCCTGGTCGTGTTGGATCGTGCCTCGTCCATGGTGCGCACCGTGCACGGGTCAACCCCGGTCGATTCCCCCCAACGAATGGTGCTGCAGCAGCCTGGTCCGGCCGCCGAGACGGTCCTCGTTGCGGGAGAAGACAGCTACCTGGCCGCGCCGTTGACGGGCGGCGACGTCGCCCCGACCCCGGTGCAGGGCAAGGGAAAGCCTGCGCGCCCGGTCCTCCTGCAAGGGTGCAGCTATCTGGCCTGGGCAGGCACGGGCAACTACGTGCGCACCTGCGGCAAGCCCGCCGACAGCAAAGCCGAGTCGGTGGAAGCGCTGCGCGGATCCACCGAGTTGGCCTTCCGCACCAACCGAGACGTGATCGTCCTCAACGACACGGCGTCCGGCCGGCTCGTCATGGTCAACCAGAACATGCAGGTCGTCGACAACTGGGAACAGATCAACACCCAAAACAAAGAAACCCAAGACGACACCCTTTCCGACACCGAAACCACCGACCAGATGTCGGTGGACAAAAACAAGTCCGACACCAAGCCCGACGCGCTCGACGACGAGTACGGCGTCCGCCCTGGCAAGTCGTTCACCTTGCCCGTCCTCGAAAACGACGTCGATCCCGACGGTGACCTCCTGCTCGCCTCGGTCAAGACCCAGCCCAAGGGGGCCACGGTGTCGCGGGCGCGCGGCGGGGAGGCGCTGAGCATCGACGTCCCGGCCGATGCGCCACCCTCGATGTCGTTCCAGTACACGGCCGACGATGGGCGCGGGGGAACCGACGACGCCAACGTCCGCATCACCGTGTTCGGCCCTCAGGTGAACAAGGAGCCGTTCCAGCGGCGCAACTCCGAGGTCCGCGTCGGCTCCCGCGGCGAGGCCAGCTACGCGATCCTCAGCGACTTCCGCGACCCCGAAGGCGACGCGATGTACGTCCAAGGCGTCAGCGGCACCAAGGACCTCTCGGTGGAGTACCGCCCCGACGGCGTACTGACCATCAAGGATCTCGGCACCGCGGCGCCCGGACCGCAGAAGGTGCAAGTCAGCGTCAGCGACGGGGTCAACGTGGGCACCGGCACGTTGACCGTCAACATCTTGGAACCCAACCAGCCGCCCATCGCCAATGCCGACCACGTGACGGCGTTGAAGGGGCAGAAGGTCACCGTCCAGCCGCTGGCCAACGACAGCGACCCCAACGGCCGCGGGCTACGGCTCACCTCAGTCGACCCGGCTCCTGCCGGGATGAGCATTGCCCCGGACTTCAGCACCGGCACGGTGCAGTACTCCTCGGAGACCACCGGGACGTTCTACCTGGGCTACCAGGTGGCCAACGAGTCGCCCACCGTCGCCACCGGGTGGATTCGCGTGGACGTCGCCGAGCCGGTCGAAGGCCGTCCGGTGCCCTCCGACGACCTGGCCATGCTGCCCGCAGGCGGGGCGACCATCGTGGATGCACTCGCCAACGACACCGACCCCCAGGGCGGGGTGTTGATCCTGAAGTCGGTGAAGGTTCCCGACCAGTCCGGGCTCGCGGTCGAGATCATCGACCACAGCCAGGTCAAGATGAGTTCACCGGCCGGGCTGAGCAAGCCCGTCGACGTCACCTACACCGTCTCCAACGGCAGCGGTGAGGCGACCGGACGCATCACCGTGGTCCCGTTGCCCGCCAGCGCGACCCTCCTGCCGCCGCGCGCCACCGACGATGAGGCGGTCGTCCGCGACGGTGACATCGTCAGCATTCCCGTGCTGCGCAATGATTTCTCCCCCTCGGGGCTGGCCTTGGCGATCGATCCGAACGTCACCATCGAGGGCGGCGACACGACCTTCGGGGACGCTTTCGTCTCCCGCGACAAGGTGCGCTTCCGGGCCAAGAAGCCCGGAACGTTGCGGCTCAACTACACCGTGCGCGACACCGCGGGGAACTTCGACACCGGGCAGGTGGTGCTCACCGTCAGGCCGCTGACCGGGGCCGAAACCAACAGCCCGCCCGTCCCGCAACCGTTGGAGGGGCGCGTGCTCGCGGGCGCGACCGTGACCATTCCGGTCCCCACCGACGGCATCGACCCCGAGGGCGACTCGGTGAGCCTGGTGGGCTTGGCGAGCGGTCCCGTGCTGGGCACCGCGACGGTCGAGGGCTCGACGATCGTCTACACCGCGTCGGGCTCCTCCGTGGGCACCGACACGTTCTCCTACGCCGTCGCCGACCGGTTCGGCGCGACCTCGACGGCCTCGCTGCGGGTGGGCGTCGCGACGCCGAACGCCACGAATCAGGCCCCGTTCGCTGTGCCCGATGACGTGTCGATGCGCCCCGATCGTCGCCTGAGCATCAACCCGGTCGCTAACGACGTGGACCCCGACGGCGACAGCCTGTCGCTGGTGGCCGACAGTGTCGTCCCGACCGACTCGACGACCACGGTTCCGGCGAGCGTCGAGAAGGGGCAGATCACGCTGCGTTCCCCGCGTGAGGCGGCCACCCTGCGGTACTACTACGACGTCACCGATGGACGCGGCGGCACCGCCCGAGGCGTCCTGACCGTCCACGTCAGCCCCGATGCCGAGACCAAGCCTCCCGTGGCGATCGACGACCTGGTGTCCACGGCGTCCATCGGCGAACGCACCTCAGTCGAGGTGGACGTGCTAGCCAACGACTACGACCCCGACGGCAGCACCAAGGATCTGACCGTTAGCACCAAGGATCCCGGGGCGACCGTCACGAACGGCACGATGGTCACCGTCCAACTCACCGACCAGCGTCAGGTGGTGCTCTACTCGATCACGGACCTGGACGGGCATGTGGGGCAAGGGGCGATCATCGTGCCGCCGCTCGACTCGGGCGTCCCGTACCTGGATCTGACGAAGATCCCGCTGCGGGTGAAGGCCGGGGAGATGCTCGACGTGCACCTGCGCGACATCGTCATCGTGCGGCCCGGGCACAGCCCACGGCTCACCTTCGCCGACACGGTGCGCGTCGGAGCCGGGGCCGACACCACCCAGCCCGTCCGCGACGATGTGACGTTGCAGTACCGATCGTTGCCGGAGTTCACGGGCGCCAGCTCGATCACCTTCGAGGTCACCGACGGGGCGAACGCGGACGACCCGAAGGGCCGCCGCGCCATCTTGTCGGCGCCGATCATCGTCGAACCCTCCACCTCCCATCAGCCGGTGTTCACCCCATCGGAGGTGTCGGCTGCTGCGGGCGAGACGCGGACGGTCGATCTGAAGCAGATGGTCACCGACCCTGATGAGGGCGACATGGATCGTCTCCGGTTCACCTTGGGGGCCGTGCCAGCAGGATTCACCGCACGGCTGGACGGTTCTTCGCTCGTCGTCGAGGCCGCCGCCGACGTGGCGCCCGGAACCCGAGCACCGCTCCCGGTGACCGTCACCGACGGGTCGACGGCACCCGTCAGCGGCACCATCACCTTGACGGCGACCGCGTCCACCCGACCGCTGATGACGATCCGCGCCGTGTCGATCAACGACGGCAAGGCGGGGCAGCCGTCGGTGACCGATCTGTCGACCGCAATCTCTAACCCGTTCTCCGATCAGGGCAAGCCGGTCACGATCGCAGGCGGACCGGAGTCGACCGTCCCGGGGACGCGGATCGAGGTGACCGGGCTGCGAATGTCCATCACGCCCCCCGCGGGCTACCACGGTCAACTGGTCGTCACCTACACCGCCGTGGACGCCACCGGCTCGCCTTCTCGGTCCGTCAAGGGCACCGTCACGGTGACGGTGCGCGACAAGCCCGACGCTCCGACCGCAGTGACCGCCGAGACGCATCTGTCCCGGACGGCCACGGTCAGTTGGACGGCGGGGGCGAACAACGGCGCGCCCATCACCGACTTCACGGTGTCGTGGCGCAGCGCGGACGGCGGCGCCAACGGCAGCCGCAGCTGCGGTGCCGTCACCACCTGCCTGATCACCACGCTCAGCAACAACGCGTCCTACACGTTCACGGTGACCGCCACCAACGAGGTGGGGGAGAGCGATCCGTCGGCGGCGAGCGCGGCGATCCGTCCCGACGTGAAGCCGAACCCGCCCGGTACCCCGATCGCCGAGTTCGGCGACAAGCAGGCGAGCCTGTCGTGGGCTGCTGCTGAGGTTCCCGACGGCGGCTCCCCGGTGCGCACCTACACGGTGCAGGTGAGCCCCGGCGGCGCGACCCAGCAGGTCAGCGGGACGTCCATGGTGTGGAGCGGGCTGACGAATGGGACGGCCTACACGTTCCGGATCCAGGCGCACAACGACGACCCGAACCCGTCGGACTGGTCGGCCAGTTCGGTGCCGGTCGTCCCGGCCGGGGTGCCGCTGCAGCCTGCCGCCCCGCAGGCGGTGAAGGACGCGGCGAGTCCCCTGCCGCCCTCGGTGACGGTGCGATGGGGGGCGCCAGGGGGCAACGGGGACGACAACCTGACCTACGAGATGCGTCGCACCGGAACCGAGTCCGTCCTCTACAGCAAGTCGGGTCTGTCGACCAAGGTCACCATGAGCGTCTCGGAAAGCAACCAGAGCTTCGAGGTGCGCGCTCGGAACAAGGCGGGCTGGGGAAACTGGTCCCCGGCGTCCAACGGTGTCCGAGGGTGGCAGACGCCCGGCGCGGTGACGGGGCTGTCCTCGGAGGCTACGGGGGCGAATGGCCAAGTCAAGATCACCTTTGGGGCGGCTAACGGCAACGGCGCGACCGCCTCAGAGATGAAGTACTACTGGCTCGCCAACGGGATTACGGGAACGCTCAACCCCGGCACCACCACCGTCACGAACGGTGCGGCCTTCCCGAACGGGAGAAACACGTCCGTGGCCGTCTATGCGGTCAGCACCGTGAACGGGGAGTCGGTCCAGGGTGCCTCCACCTCGACGACAGTGAACCCGTACGGGCCACCGACCAGCCCATCTATGTCGTGCAGTGCCTCCGGAACCAGCCTTACCTGCTCGTGGAGTGGCGGGAACGACAACGGCCGTTCGACCAACTTCCAGATCTCGGGTGATTGGTCCACCGGCGATGGGGGAGCATCCGGTACGCATGGGTTTGGGGACATCGGCTACTCCGCGAGCCGGTCCCTGTGCGTCCAGGCAGTCCAGGCTGGTGGCGCGACGGGCGCACGGAACTGCAACAGCGCCACGACGCAAGCGCGACCCAAGACGGTCGAGATCCTCAAGTACGGCAACGCCTACACGTTCCCGGATTGCACCGACCGGTCCTGCCAGTACATCACCATCAGAACCCAGAACTTCGATGGCAACGTCCAATGCACGCTGCAATGGGAGTATCCGCGCGGGGTGATGTCCGACTGGCGTACCTACACGATCGGGCCCAATGCCAGCTACCAGACCCGCGACTTCTACGGCATGCCGGGCGGCCGGGTGCAGGCCAACTGCGGCGGCGTTGTCGGCGGCATCAACTGGTAACACCACCTACCTGACCACCCACGGACGAAGGAACACACACGATGGAGCTCACCCCGCAGAACGCGGCCTGGTTCGCTGAGACGTTCGCCAAGCTCACCGACAACGTCGGCCAAGCGTTGCTGGGCAAAGCGCCCGTGATCCGGCTGGCGCTCACGTGCATGCTCGCCGAGGGGCACCTGCTGCTGGAGGACGCGCCGGGCACGGGCAAGACCGCGCTGGCTCGCGCCCTTGCCGCGACCGTGCAGGGCACCCATAGCCGCATCCAGTTCACGCCCGACCTGCTGCCCTCCGACATCACCGGCGTGACCATGTACGACCAGAAGACGTCCCAGTGGGAGTTCCACAAGGGGCCGATCTTCGCGTCCATCGTGCTGGCCGACGAAATCAACCGCGCCTCACCGAAGACACAGTCGGCCCTGTTGGAGGTCATGGAGGAGTCGCAGGTCACCGTGGACGGCACCCGCCACGAACAGGGCCGCCCCTTCATGGTGATCGCCACCCAGAACCCGGTCGAGCAGGCGGGAACCTACCGGCTCCCCGAGGCGCAGTTGGACCGGTTCTTGATGAAGTCGGCCGTCGGCTACCCCGACCGGGCCGCCGCCCTGCAGGTGCTCGCCGGCTCCGCCAACCCCGACCGCGCCAAGGGTCTGCGCCCCATGATCGCCACTCACGCCGTCGCCGAGATGGCCGACATGGTGAAGACCAACTACGTCAACGAAGCCGTCTTGGACTACGTGCAGCGCCTCGTGGAAGCCACCCGTGAGGACGCCGACACCACCCTGGGCGTCTCGACGCGTGGGGCGATCGCCATGGTGCGCGCCGTGCGCGTCTGGGCGGCCGCCCATGGTCGCAACTACGCCGTCCCGGACGACGTCAAGCAACTCGCCGCCCCGGTGTGGACGCATCGTCTGGTCATGTCCCCCGAGGCCGAGTTCTCCGGGGCCACCGCAACCCAGGTCATCGCCCGGGCGCTCGACAATGTGGAGCCGCCGAAGGAGCGCCAGGGCCAGTGAGCGACGAGCAGCAGCGGCGCCAGACCTTAGGGTCGGGGGTGCGCCACCTCATCGACGCAGGGGGGCAGCTTGGTTCGGTCCTGCGCCGGGCCGGGCAGCGCGTGGGGGAGGCCCTTCGACCGATCACGCGTGCGATCGCCCGCCGCACCGATCCCGTGGTGCGCACCGTCTCCCCGCTGGGGTGGGTCGTGATCGGCAGCCTGCTGGTGGGCGGCGCCTTGGGTTGGCGCTACGGCTGGATCGAGTTGCGCACCCTGGCCGTGCTGTTGCTGATCCTGCTGCTGGTTGCCGTCGCGTTCACGTTCGGACGCTGGAACTACGACGCCGCGATCGAGTTGGGCAACCGCCGCATCCGCGTCGGACAGACGGCGCTAGGCCGGGTCGTGCTGCACAACACGTCCGGGCGGCCCGCGGCGTCGTCCATCCTGGAACTCCCCGTCGGACGCAACGTGGCCGCCTTCCGCGTGCCGCGCCTCGCCGCAGGCGAGGAACACGAAGAGGTCTTCCAGATCCCCGGACGGCGCCGGTCCGTCGTCCGTATCGGGCCCGTTCGCGCCGTCCGGACCGACCCGTTACGGCTCCTGCATCGTCAACGGCAATGGACCGATCCGGTCGAGTTGTTCATTCACCCCGAGATCGTGCGGCTGGAAGCGGTCGCCCTGGGATTCCTCAAAGACGTCGAGGGTGTGACGACGCAGAACCTGTCCTCCTCGGACGTCTCCTTCCACGCCTTGCGCGAATACGTCCCCGGGGACGACCGGCGCTCGATCCACTGGCGGACGACCGCACGGGTCGGGAAGCTGATGGTGCGCCAGTTCGAGGAGACGATGCGCTCCCACCTGCTGATCGTCTTGTCACTGGATCCGGAGTCCTACCGTGACCCGGCCGACTTCGAGCTGGCCGTCTCCTGCGCGGCGAGCCTGGCATATGCGTCGTTGAGCGAAGAGCGTGCCGTCACGATCCACACGGCACACGACACCTTGTCCTTCCCCAACGCCGTCGTCATGCTCGATCAGCTCTCACGCCTGGAACTGTCCCGCGGCGGCAGCAGCACCTTGCGAGAAGTCGCGCTCGAAGGCGCCCGCCGCGTCCCGGACGCCTCCGTGGCCGCGATCATCACCGGCGGCGTCGAACCCGCCGAACTGCGCGGTGCTCAACTGGCGATGCCCCCCGAGGTGGCGACGTTCGCGCTGCGCTGCGACGCGACCCTCACCACCTCGCGGCGGCGTGCCTCGAACCTGATCGTGCTCGACGTGCCGACGCTCGCCGACCTTCCCGGCGGCGTGAGGAGCCTGCGATGACCGCCCTGTCCTTGACCCCGCCCGCCACGCAGGAACGCACCGCCTTGAGCGGCGCCGATGTCGTGACAGCCTTCGTAGCGGCCGCGCTGTTGCTGCTGCCCGGCGTCGTGTCTTTCGGTCCCGTTTTCGGGGGAGCCGCCGGGTATCTCGCCGCAGGCGGCGGCGTCCTGATCGGCCTGATCATCGCCTTCCTGGCCGTCCGGGGCCGGTGGGCCTTCGCGACGACCCTGGCCACCGTGGTCGGGGCCTACCTGCTGTTCGGCGGTGTGCTGGCCCTGCGACCGACGACCCTTTTCGGCGTCGTGCCCACCCCCGAAACGTTGCTGCGGCTCGTCCCCTTGTCGGTGCAGTCGTGGCGCGACCTGCTCACCGTGCGTCCGCCAGCCGGAAGCTTCGTCGGGCCTGCCGTCGTCCCGTACCTGGCAGGGATCGTCGCGGGACTGTTCACCGGACGCCTGTCGTTGTCGGTGCGCCGCTACCTGTGGGCGCTCCTTCCTTCGGCCGCCTTCTTGCTCGTCGGCATCCTGTGGGGCATCGACGTCCCCGCCGCGGGCGGCGCTCTCGGCCTGGGGTTCGCCTTCATCGCCTTGCTGTGGGCCGTGTGGCGTCGCCACCGTGCCAACGCACTGACGGGTGAAGAGCTGCTGTCTGATGGATCGGCGATCTCTGGGCCGCGGACCATCGCTGCTGCGGCGGCGCTCGTCGCGGCAGCGACGGCCCTCTCGGTGGCCGTCATGCCGTTGCTGGGGCCCGCCGGGGGACGCGTCGTGCTGCGCCAGTTCGTCCAGCCGCCCTTGAACCTGCAGGACTACGCCAGCCCGCTGACCGGCTACCGTCACCTCGTCGATGACCAGAAGAAGTCGACCCTCTTCACCGTCGCGGGCCTGCCGGATCACGGACGAATCGAGGTCGCGACCCTGGACGCCTACGACGGCCACGTCTTCAGCATGGACGGGGAGTCGGCGCGCTTCCTCCGCATCGGCCCCTCCGTCTACGGAACCGACGCGGGCACTCCGCGCACCCTCGACATCGGCATCGACAACTATGCGAGCGTGTGGCTCCCCGGGGGCGGAGACGTGCGCGGCGTCCGGTTCAGCGGCCCGCGCGCCGACGACCAAGCTGAAGGGCTGTACTACAACTCCTACGGCGGAACGCTCCTGACCACGGCGGGCGTCGCGGCGGGGGATCGCTACAGCGTCGACCTTGTCGTGCCACCCCCCACAGACGACGCCGCCGCCCAGCGCGTCTCTCAAGTGCCGGTCGGCGACGTGAGCCGGGTTCCCGACGTGGTGGGCGAACGCGCCACCGAACTGATCGGCGACGCACACACCCCGATGGAGCAACTGCGTGCCCTGGAGAAGGGACTGCGGGAGGGCTACTACCTGACCGGTCCCAAGTCGCGCCCGGGACACTCCCTGGAGCGCATCACCACCATGCTCACCGGTGACCTGCTGGTGGGAGACGACGAGCAATACGCCGTAGCCATGGCGCTGATGGTCCGGCAACTCGGCATGCCTGCCCGTGTCGTGATGGGGTTCTACCCCGGCAAGGACGACAAGGCCACCGGCGGCGTCTTGGCGGTGACGGGAACCATGGCGCACGCCTGGGTGGAGGTGCCCTTCGACGGGCAAGGCTGGGTGACCTTCGATCCGACGCCCGATCGTGACCGCGTCCCGCAGACAACGGTGCCGAAGCCGCGTCCGCAGCCGAAACCGCAGGTGCTGCCGCCGCCCGATCCGCCGATCAACATGCTGCAGGACTCGATGGACAAGCCCGGCAACAACGAGGACAGCGAGCGCCCCGGCGAGAACGTGGCGTTGCGCATCCTCGCGGCCGCAGGCATCGCGGCCCTCATTGCCTCGCTGCTGGCCGCCCCGTTCGTCCTGATTGCGTGGCTGAAGAGCCGCCGTCGGGAACACCGCCGCCATGCGCCCCAGGTGGCGGACCGGTTCAGTGGCGCGTGGGCCGAACTCGAGGACGCCGCCGTGGATCTCGGTACCCCGGTGCCGACGCTCGCGACGCGGGCAGAGACCGCCGAGGCCCTCACGCAGACCTACCCGGATGTCCCGCTGCCCCAGGTCGCCGGTGCCGTGGACGCCGGGGTTTTCGGGCCTGGACAGCCCACCGACGAGGCCGCCGCCGCTGTGTGGAAGCATGTCGACGGCGCGTTGACGAGCTTGCATGCAGGCCTGAGCCGCTGGCAGCGTCTGCGGTCGTTCATCTCTCTGCGGTCGTTCAGGCGTGGTGGCGGGCTCCTGTCACGCGTCCCTGTGCCCTGGCGAAAGGCGAAGCCATGAGCGTGTACCCCTACAACCTCACCCCTGAGGGCGCGCCCACGGACGCGACCGGTTCCTACCCGATGGTGGCGGGCTACACCCCCATGACGACGGGACGTCGGGTGGCGATCGTGCTCGTCGATGGCGTCATCGGTGGTGCTGTCGGGGGGCTGACGGCGTTTCTGACCCTGCAGGAGAACGGCTGGGGTTTGCCGGTGGGGATCGGCATCTCCGTGGTGTACGGGTTGGTGACGTTGTGGGCGGTGTTTGGTCGCTCCGCGCGCTTGGCCGGTTTGCTGATGAAGGCGCAGTACGTCGACGTCCGTACGGGAGCGCTCAAGGGCGGGTCGTTGTTCCTTAAGCAACTCCTGCAGGGCGTGCTCGCCGGGGTCACGTTCGGTATCGCCCCCCTCGTGCTGGTGTTCGCCAGCGTGCAGGGGCCCATGCGGCGCAACTTCTTCGATCGGGCGACCAAGCTGATGCTGGTCGATGGACGCAGCGGTCGTCGTCCCGGCAGCCCTCCCGAGGCTGCGGTATCCCCGCAGGCGACCTCCCATGTGGCGGCCGTGCAGTTCCATCCCGAGCAGGCGCCCACCGCGTGGGGGGCTCCGGGTTCCACCTACGAGTTCCCCGCCGTCGCGACGATCACCGACGACGGTGGTCTCATTACCGCCGTGCCCGGCAGCGGTTCGGCCCCCACGGCGGGCGATGGCGCCCCGAGCCCCGCGCCGTGGCCGATCCCCGCCGCCCCGCACCCCGCCATGCCCGCGCCGGCGGCGGCACCGATGCCCGCCGCTGCGCCGGCCCCCCTGCCTACCCCGGCAGCGCCGCAGGACAGGCCAGCGCCGGCCGCGTCCTGGCCGCAGCAGCCCGCCGAGGAGGTCTTCTTCGCTCGTCCGAGCGCCCCCCAGGTCACCGAATCGGATCGCACCGTGCTGGCGCCCAGTTCCCTGGACGGCGCGAGCACCACCTCGACGACCCCCGAAGTGACGTTGGACGGGGAACACGCGCTCCTGGTCGGCCCACCGCTGGTCTTCGGCCGTAACCCGGTGGCGCCCGGGAGTCACCCCGACGCTGTGGCGCACCGCCTGGAAGATTCCTTGCTCTCGAAGACCCATCTGCTGGTGGGACGCGACGAGGAGGGCGTGTGGGTGATCGACCTGAACTCCACCAACGGGAGCCGCGTGGCGAAGGTGCCTGAGGCGACCCCGCGCCTGGTCGAACCGGGGCGACGCGTCCGGCTACCCGAGGGCGCCAGCGTCCACTTCGGCCAGCACCGGATCACGGTCGGATGATGGGCTCCTCACTTCCGTGCCTGGAACTCCGGGCTGGGGCAGCTACCGATCCGGGCCGCTTCCGTGACCACAACGAGGACTCCTACTGGGCGCATCGCCCAGTGTTCTTGGTGGCCGACGGCATGGGCGGGCACGCGCGTGGGGATGTGGCGTCCGCTGAGGCGGTACGCCAGTTCTCCCAGGTCCACGGCGAGTGGACCGACGCGTCGGCCATTCACACCGCCATGGCGACGGCGGCCACCAACATCGCGGCGCTGGCCGGGTCGGGCCGCGCCCCCGGAACGACACTGGCCGGGGTCGCGGTGACCGAGCAGGCCGGACGCCCGTACTGGCTCGTGTTCAACGTAGGAGACTCCCGGGTCTATCTCGCGCGTGATGGGCACCTCGAACAGGTCAGCGTCGACCATTCGCGGCGGCAGGAACTGGTCGATCTGGGACTGGTTGAGCAGTCGAAAGCCATCGGCGGCAACATCATTACCCGGGCGTTGGGCGGCGGCCTGCTGGGCGTCCCCGTTTTGGATCAGTGGCTGTTGCCGTTGCTGCCCCACGACCGCATCCTGGTGTGCTCCGACGGGCTCAGTTCCGATCTGACCCCCATGTTGATGCTGGCCATGCTGCGCTCGATCGAGGATCCGGAAGAGGCGGCGGCGCACCTGGTCCGCGCGGCGGTCACGGCGTCGGGACGCGACAATGTGACGGCTGTCGTGGTGGACGCGGTGGGTGTCATGCTGGCCGGGGGTACGCACTCGGGGGACGATACGGACACGCTCAGCGATCCGACGGCGACGAACGGACACGGTGACGGGTCGATGCGCCGTCCCGGAGCGGGGAAGGACTGACATGCACGCCTTGTGGTTTGAGGGGACCGATCACGGACTGGTGTGGTCGCACGGCATGGCGCTGGTGTCGGGTGAGGTGTCGACGAAGGCCGCCGGTGACATCTGGCTGGAGTTCGTCGATGGGGGCGATCTTGCGGCGTTCTTGAAGCTGCTCAGCATCCACACCGGCACCGATGTGCTGTCGTTGCCCGGGTTCGCCATCGCGCTGCGGACCCCGCGCGGCGACTGGCAGTTGGCGGCCCGCGGCGACTGGGTCGCGCAGGTCGATGACGAAGTGGTCCAGGGCGCGGGCATCTCGACGTGGGCCGAGCGCTCCGTCACGGGCGGGGCCGCCGCGTGCGTGGGGCGTGTGGGTGACCCAGCCGAGGGACGCCCGCTGGTCGCGGGGCTGGTGGTAGCCGGGGGGTTGGCGTGGGGATCCGCCGTTCCGACTCGCCGGACGGCCCCCGCGCACGCCGCGCAGGCCGAGGTGCGGCACGGGGCACAACGACGCCCCCAGCCCCCGGCTGCACCGGTCGAGCCTGCAGCGCCGGTCGCCGTCCCCCTCGTGTCTGCGGAGACGGACACTGACCTGCCCGTGCTGCTCCCCCCTGCCGGGCCAGCCGACGGAGTGCAGCAGGACGAGGGGGTGGAACTGCCCGATTGGGCGGCGACCCTCCTCGGCGAGGAAGCCGACCTCGCGCCGGAGGGCGACGAGGCCGAACCTGACGAGCCCAACCTCCCCCAGCCGGAGCCCCCCACCGGGGACCAGGCCGAGCCCGAGGACGCCCCGGTGGGGGCTCCGGCTCCCCACGATGACTCCGCCGATGATCGCCACACTCTCGATCCCGCAGCCGAGGCGCCTGCGGGGACGCCTGCTGAGGCGTCTGCCTGGTCTGGACGGTTCGCCCGGCAGTACGGAGACACGGAGATGTTCTCCATCGAGGACGCCGCCGTGCGCACCGACCAGGACGGGGAGTTCATCGCGGGCGTCCCCGGTGCTGCGCCCGCCGCGCCGACGCCGCCACCCCAGCCCGACGCTGGCTCGTCGGTGCCCCCGCAGGCCACGCCCCCTGTCGCTGCGGTGGCCGAAGACCGGACGCCGGGCGAAGGGCACACCACCACCACGGGGGGAATGCGCCGACTGCACGACGCCGAAGGTGACCATGACGGGGAGACCGTGTTGGCCGCCGACTTCGAGAGCGGCGCCACGTCCCCTGAGCCCGGACCGGAACCCATCGCGCCGGGGGAGTGGTCAGTCCTCGGCGTCCGCTGCCCGCAGGGCCACCCCAACCCGCCCCATCGCAGCACCTGCTTCGAGTGTGGCGCGCCGCTGACCGGTGCCGCCCATCGGATGCCGCGCCCCGCCCTGGGACGACTGAAACTGCCCAGCGGGGAGATCATCGACCTGACGGTGCCCGTGATCGTGGGGCGCAACCCTCGCGTCGAGCGCTATCAAGGCACCGTCCTGCCACGCCTTGTTCCCTTGTCACAAGGGCATGTGTCGAGCAACCACCTCGAACTGCGCCTCGAGGAGTGGAACGTGCTGGCCGTCGATCTGCATTCGACGAACGGGACCTTCCTGCGTCGCCGAGGTGAGGCCCCGGTGCGGCTGGGGGAGCGTCCCGAACTCTTGATGGACGGCGACGTCTTGGATCTGGGCCACGGCGTCCAGCTCACCTTGGAGGGCTTGCGGTGAGCCGGGCGCCCTCCACCCCACCCCTGCTCGACGGGTACGAGTATCTCGGTGTGCTGGGTACGGGAGGGTTCGCCGACGTCTTCTTGTACCGCCAGTTGAGGCCACGGCGCGATGTCGCCATCAAGGTCATGCTGCGGGGGCTGGGCAGCGACACGCAACGCCAGTTCGAGGATGAGGCGAACACGATGGCGATGCTGTCCAGCCATCCCTCGATCGTCAGCATTCACTCGGCGGGCGTCGCCCCCGATGGCCGCCCCTACCTCGTCATGGAAAGCTGCCACCCGCGGCACCTGGGGGCCCGGTTGCGGCATCACGTCCTGCCGCTGGGGCGAGCCCTCGAGGTCGGCATCCAGATCGGTGGCGCGGTCGAGTCGGCGCATCGACTCGGCGTCCTGCACCGCGACATCAAACCCGCCAACATCTTGTTCACCGATTTCGGACGCCCCGCGTTGACCGACTTCGGTATCTCCGCGGCCGAGGGCGGACAGGGGGCGGCGGCGTTCTCCGTCGCCTGGGCGCCTCCCGAGCAGATCGCGAACCAGCCCATGGGGGTGGAAGGCGACGTGTACTCCCTCGCCGCCACCGTCCACGCCATGCTCACCGGGCACAGCCCCTTCGACGTGCCGGGCGAGAACAACGCCATGGAACTCGCCAACCGCGTCAAGACGACGCCCCTGCCGCCCACCGGGCGCAGCGACGTTCCCGAGTCGCTGGAGGCGGTGCTGCGGACCGCGATGGCCAAGCGTCCCGAGCAGCGCTACCCCTCAGTGCTGGAGTTCGCACGAGCCCTTCAGCGGGTCCAGGCGGAAATGCACGAGTCGATCACGACGATCGACGTGCGCGAGGAACGCCACGACGACGAACTGACCCACTACGCCGAGACGGGAACACGCGTCACCGGCTTCTCGATGATCGATCCCGACGTCGCTCCCGACACGAACGAGGGCTGGTTCGACGTCAGCGGTACTCAAGGCACCCGGCAGACCGATCTGCGTCCCGAAGACACCTTCGACCGTTCGGGGACGGGGGAGCGGCCCGTCACGGCGGCAACGGAGACAGCCGAACCGGTCGCGCCCCCGCCGGTGCTGATGCATGGCCGTGGGTCACGCGAAGCCCATGCCCCCCTGGACTTCACGGGCCCCTCGATCCCGCAGGTCGCGGGCGAAGACACCTTCCGCGCCGAGCCAGGGGCAGCCGCACCCGCAACCCCGACCGCCGAACCGGAACCCCGACGCTGGCAGCCCCTGCTCCTGGGCGGGATCGCCGCCGTCGTCGTGATCGCCTTGGCGGTGGGGTGGTACCTCACCGGCGGCGGAGGCGCGACGGTCGAGCCGAGCGCGACGCCGCACGCCACCCAGGGCCGCGAACCCCTCGCCGCCGTGGCACCGCCCACGGGGATGGCCGGAGAACGACGCGGCGACCGGGTCGAGTTCACCTGGACCAACCCGGATCCGCAACCCGGAGACACGTACCTGTACCGGCTCGTGCAACTCGACGGCGAGGCCGCCGTGAAGGAAACCGATCAGACCACCGCGTCACTGCCCGCCCAGCCGCAGAGCACCTGCATCGAGATCGAGATCAGACGCTCAACAGGCCAGACCTCCCCTCCTGTGAAGAAGTGTGTGCCATGACCGTGACCCCGCTGGTCGTCGACTTCGCCGGCGAACTATATGAACCCGATCCCGCTGTGGTGTTCGAGATCGGACGCTCCGGCGACCTGGAGATCGACGACAACCCCTACCTGCACCGCCGGTTCATCGAGATCGTGGCCGCCGACGGCATGTGGTGGGTGGCGAACGTCGGCTCCCGGCTCGCAGCCCACCTCACCGACCGGCATGGCGTCCTGCGGACGACGTTGGCGTCCGGGGCGCGCGCGCCGCTCGTGTTCCCCGAAACACTGCTGACGTTCACGGCGGGCTCATCCTCCTACGAGATTCTGCTGAGCACGCAGGGGACGCCCGCCGTCCCGTCCCGCTCCGACGACGGACACGGCGACACCACGATCGCCCCGCCCGCGCTGACCGAGAGTCAAAAGCTGGCCGTCATCGCGCTGGCCGAACCGCTGCTCAAACGGGTGGGGACGGGCGCCTCCCAGGTTCCGTCCGCCGTCGAGGCCGCTGCACGGCTTGGCTGGCCGCAGACGCGGTTCAACCGGAAGCTCGACAACGTGTGCGACAAGCTCGATCGTGCCGGAGTCAGCGGCCTGCGCGGCGGACCGGGCAACAACGCGGCGAACCGGCGCGTCCAGTTGGTCGAGTACGCCGTCTCGACACTGCTGGTCACGAGCGCGGATCTTCCGCTGCTTCAGGCCGAGGCGCGCGCAAACCACGAACAGAAGGGGGAGCCTCGATGAAGCTCCGCGTCCTGTACCGCAAGCAGGGCGACCCGCTGCCGCGCCACATTCAGGTCACGGCGGATGCGACGGTGACGTCGGGCGACGTGGCCCGAGCCCTGCTGAAGGGGCCTGCGGCGGACGCGGCCATCGACGAGGCGGCCCTGCCGACCTTGCGGGTCACCGACCAGGCGGGTGGGGTGACTGTCCTGCCGCAGGATCAGTTGGTTGTGAGTTCGGGTGTTGTGTCCGGGGCCGTGCTGGAGGTGGTTCCTGCGGCGACGCATGCTGGGCATCAAGGCGACCCTGTGGCGCTGCTGCGCGTCCTCGGGGGACCCGACACGGGCGTCGAGGTGGCCTTGTATGCGGGGTCGTCCACGGTGGGCCGCTCCTCGGAGTGCGCCGTCCGGTTGACCGACCCGCTCGTATCGAAGCTGCACGCCCGGATTGAGATCGGCGAGACGGTCGAGGTGGTGGACGCGAACTCGGCCAACGGCGTCCTCGTCGGCGGCGTGCGCGTGCCGCGTGTCGCGGTCGGCCCCGGTGATCCCTTCGTGCTCGGTGCTACGACGTTGGCGATCAGCTATACCCGCCGTCTCGACCAGACGGCGTCGGCGAGCACCGACGTGGAGTACATCCGTTCCCCGCGCGTGCTGCGCCGTAGGCGCCCGGCTGCGATCGACCTGCCGCAACCGCAGAAGATCCAGGTGGCTCAGCAGTTCCCGATCTTGGCCATGCTGGCACCGATGATGATGGGCGTCGGGATGTACGCCGTCACCCAGTCGTTGCTGAGCCTCATCTTCGTTGCGTTCAGCCCGCTGATGATGTTCGGTTCGTGGGCCGATCAGCGGATGGAGACGCGCCGTCAGCAGCGCGAGGCCGATCTCGCCTACGACAACCGGCTCGCTGAGATCGATCACCAACTCGACGGCATCCACGCCGAGCAGCGCCAGCGGCTGCGGGACGCGCACCCGGCCGTCACCGAATGCGTCGATCAGATCGGACGCCTGGGCGAACTGGTCTGGTCGCGGCGTCCCGAGCACCCGGAGTTCCTGCAGGTGCGCCTCGGCGAGGGCCCCGTCCGGCCCCTGGTGGACTACCAGAACGCCGAGGTGACGGCCGCACCCCGCTACACGCAGCCGCGCACCCTCCTGCTCAACAAGTACGCGTGGATCGCCGACGCGCCCGTCATTGCCGACCTGCGTAGCGTCGGCGGGGTCGGGATCGCGGGCACCTCCGGGGTCGCGGAAGGAGTGGCGCGCGCGATCGTCCTCCAAGCGGTCACCTTGCAGTCACCCAGCGAGATGGCGGTCACCTGCCTCACTTCGACGGCGGGGAGGCAACGGTGGCAGTGGCTGGAGTGGCTGCCCCACGCCGCCTCCCCCCAATCGCCGACCGGCCCCCTGCAACTCTCCTCGGAGGGCGCCACCGGACGCCTCCTGCTCGATCGCCTCGAGGACGTGGTGGCCAGTCGCAGCGCCGATCAGGAGGCCGTCACGCTTCCGGCGGTCCTGGTCATCGTGGACGCCCCCTTGGTCGATATCGGACGCCTGACCCGGCTCGCGGAGAACGGGCCCGCGGTCGGCGTCCATATTCTGTGGGTGGCTGCCGAGAAGCGGCTCATCCCGGCCGCCTGCCGCACCTACCTGGATCTGGGCGATGGCACGGCCCCGATTGTGGGCATGGTCCGCGAGGAGGAGTTGGTCGCGCCGGTTCGGGTCGAGGCTGCGGACGCCGAGACAGCGGCCCGTGTTTCGCGTCGGCTGGCGCCGGTGGTGGATGCGGGGATGCCCACCGTCGACGAATCGGATGTTCCCCGTAGCGTGTCGGTCATCAGCCTGCTGGGGCAGGAGATGGCCGTTGACTCCGAGCAGATCCTGGGCCGGTGGCGGGAGAACGGTTCCCTCACCGATCGTTCCGCTCCGCCGAAGCCACGCGATCGCGCCAGTGACTTGCTGGCCACGGTTGGGCATTCAGGCACGGATCCGTTCACGCTCGACCTGCGGACTCAAGGCCCGCACGCCCTCGTCGGCGGCACCACCGGCTCCGGTAAGTCGGAGTTCCTGCAGGCGTGGGTGCTGGGGCTGGCCCACCGCTATAGCCCCGACCGGTTGACGTTCCTGTTCGTGGACTACAAGGGCGGTGCCGCGTTCGCGCGGTGCACGGATCTGCCGCACAGTGTCGGCATGGTGACCGACCTGTCGGATCACCTCGTCCGGCGCGCGCTGCGCAGCCTGCGTGCGGAGATCCGGCATCGAGAGGAACTGCTCAACAACAAGGGCGTCAAGGACCTGATCGACTTCGAACTGACCGGCGATCCGTCCTGCCCGCCCGCGCTCGTGATCGTCGTCGATGAGTTTGCGGCGTTGAAGTCGGAGGTGCCGGAGTTCTACGACGGCGTCGTCGACGTCGCGCAGCGGGGGCGTTCGCTGGGGCTTCACCTCATCATGGCGACGCAGCGTCCCGCGGGGGTCATCACCGACAGCTTGCGCGCCAACACCAACCTGCGGGTGGCGCTGCGGATGAACGATGACGCCGACTCCACCGACGTCCTCGGCGATGCTATGGCTGCACGGTTCGACCCGGGCATCCCCGGACGCGCGGCCGCCCGCACCGGTCCGGGGCGCATCACTCGCTTCCAGGGCGGCTACCCGGGGGCCCGCACCTATGCCACGCCGCCTGTGCCGCCCATCGAGGTCACCCAACTCGACTTCGGGCTCGGACACCCCTGGAAGGTCGCGACCGCCACGCAGGAGGGCCCGCAACCGGAGAAGGACATCATCCGGGTGGTGAGCGCGATCCGCCAGGCATCGCAAGCAGGCAAGGTCCGCACCCCTCGGCGTCCCTGGCTGGAGCCGCTGGCCGACCGGTACAACCTGGAGAACATGGCACAGCGCACCGACACCGAACTGGTGCTGGGGGCGATGGACGACCCGGATCATCAACGCCAGATCGTCACCCACTTCCGGCCCGAGGAGCACGGCTCGGTGCTGATCCTGGGCGCGGGCGGCTCCGGCAAGACGACGGCGCTGCGCACCCTCGGCGTCGCCGCCGGAATCACCCCCCGGGGTGGGCCCGTCCACGTGTACGGGCTCGACTTCGGCGGTGGCGGCCTCACGATGCTGGAGCAGTTGCCCTACGTGGGCTCCATCGTTGGGGGCGACGACGAGGAGCGGGTTACCCGGTTGGTGAAGCATCTGCTGACGACGGTGGATGAGCGCGCGGCCCGCTACAACGCCCTGCGGGCCTCCAGCTTGTCGGAGTACCGGACGCTGGCCAACCGACCGCAGGAGCCGCGCATCCTGCTGCTGCTGGACAACTTCGGAACATTCCGCGCCGAGTACGACACCAGCATCGTTCGCATGGCCGTCTACGAGGGGTTCCGGCGGATCGCGGCTGACGGGCGGGCGGTCGGCGTCCACGTGGCGATGACTGCCGACCGGGGGCCGTCGGTGCCGACGTCGGTGGCGTCCGCGTTCCTGCAACGGGTGATTCTGCGGCAGGCCAACGAGGACGGCTACGCCGACCTGAACGTCCCCCGGGACGTGCTGGGCCCGCAGAGCCCTCCGGGGCGGGCGATGCTGCAAGACATGCCCGAGGAGATGCAGATCGCGATCCTGGGCGAGGATCCCAGCCCGGCCGCACAAAGCCGACTGATCGAGGAGTTGGCCACCGAGATCGGGCCGCGCCTGACGGTGCGTCCAGAACCGATCAGGGCGCTGCCCGAACTGGTGCGCGCCGACACGCTGCCACCGAGCCTGGCGGGCAAGCCGGTGTTGGGTGTGGAAAGCCAGTCCTTGGCGCCCTTCCCGTTCGACCCGTCCGGCCCGCTGCTGATCACGGGTCCGCGTGGGTCGGGACGCACCAACGCCCTGCGCTGGTTCGCCGAATCGCTGCGTCGCTGGCAGCCCGGCATCGAGTTGTATCTGCTGACCCCGCGACGGTCCGCGTTGACGACGTGGCGCGGGTGGACGCGTACCGCGACGGGAGCGCACGATGTGGACTCCCTGGTGCGCGACGTCCTCCTGCCGCGCGTGCAGTCCGACGTGGAGCCGGGGACGCCGCCACGGTTCGCGATCATCGCGGAGGGGGTGTCAGATTTCGCCAACGGCGACGCGGAGATGAGCTTGTCCGACGCCTTGGTCGAGGCTCGGCGCAACGGGCACATGGTGCTGGGTGAGGCGGAGGTCAGCGAGGTCGGCAGCGGCTACAGCACGGTCATGTCGGAGTTGAAGCAGCCGCGCGCCGGGTTCATCCTGCAACCTGACCAAGACGACGAGGGCGTCTACCGCACGCCGCTGGGACGCATCAAGCGCACCGACTTCCCGCCGGGGCGGGGCCTGTGGGTCAAGGGCGGAAAGACGTGGCGCGTCCAGCTTCCGTTCGTGGAGTGACGCGGGAACTCAGCCGAGCTTCTCGCGGATCTCCCGCAAGGATGTGGGGCTGGTCAAGCCCAGATCCTGGGTGGCGACGCCGTCGGTGCCGTTGCTGACGCTGCACGAGACGAGCGAGCCCGGTCGGTCGTCGGCGCGTTCGGCCAGCGTCATCAAGACGTGGGTCAGCGTCTTCTTCAGGGCGGGGACATCGGGGGCGTTGCTGGTGAGGGTGCAACTGTAGAGGTGCGACACGGAAGCGTTGGTCACGGTGAGTTCCCCTCCCGTGATGCCGTGAACGGCCAACAGCGCGGGTTGGATGCGCGCCGCGCGCTCATGCAGGCTTTCCTTGGGGGCGCCGCCCCACCACGCGCAGCCGGTCATCAATACTCCGAGCGCGAGAAACACGCCCACCGTCATGCCTGCGCGTGTGCCGCGTCCCCGCATCGACCCTCCTAGCCCTTCGTCTCCACCGTCACCGTAGACGTTGTGGTGCCGTTGAGGTAACCGTCGAGTTGGTTGGCGGCGAGGTAGGCGTCGACGCTGGCCTGATTCTGCGGCGACAGGTGCTGCACGTCGGCGAGGTAGCCGTCCTGCTCGTGGTTGGCCGTCATGTCGAAGAAGGACGTGCCTCGAGGTGGCAGGTCGATGGGTGTGATGGACCCCTGCTGGGCGGGGAGGAACGGGACGACGCCCGCAACACCCAGGTCGAGCTGAGGGACCAGATCACCGATCTGGCGTGGCACGGGCACCTCCCACGAGGTGCCAGGGACCCGGACTGAATCGATCACGTTCGCGTGACCGAACGAGAGCACGGGCGCCGATCCCGGATGCAGGTCGGCGTTCTCGACCGGCGACCCATAGGTGATGACCCCGTCAACGGCGTAGCGCTGCGCGAAGTCGTGGTCGGCGGCCAGGTTGGCTGCGATGAGCCCGCCTTGGCTGTGACCGGTGAGCAAGATGTTGGCGCCGTCGGGCACGCCCGCGTTTTGGATCGCCAGGGCGACGGCCTGCGCGTCCGTTGCCTGGGATCCCTGGGCCATCGCCCACAGGTTGGCGGCCCAGTTGCGGGCGTTGGAGTTGTCGCTCCACCCCTGCAAGGAGCCGATCTCGGCCTGGGTGCCCGGCACGGAGACGAGATAGCGGGTCACGCCATCGGCCCCGACGATCGTGTCGACCCGCACCCCATTGTGGGTATACGCCGACATCGTGGCCGCCGTCAGACTGGTGAAATCGGTGACTTTCTGCGTCGTCGGGTCGGAGGTGATGTCGCGGGCCGCACCTGCGCCGGGCGTCCCGGGGTCGAGGAAGCGATGATCGGTGCCCGTGACGACGTTGGCCACCATCCCGCCGAAGGTTCCCCACGCGAGCGTCCCGGCGGCCAGCACCTCGGCGAGCTGAGGCGGGTGCCCGTCGAAGAAGTTCCAGGCCTGAGCGTTGCCGCCCAGCGCGGTGAGGAAACGATCCCATCCGGCCAGGCCAGCCTCGACGCGGGGAACCACGAAGTTGGCGACGTCACGGACTTGGTCGGTGACCCAGTTCCCGGCATCGGAGACACGATCTGCCACCCAGTTCCCGGTGTCGTGTGCCCACGTCAGGCCGTCCTCGACTCGGTCCCCGAGCCAGTCCAACCCGTCGCCCACCCAGCCAAAGGGATCGTTCCCGCCACCAGAGCCGTCCGACCCGCTCGCGGCGAGGGTCGAGGCACCGAGTTCGTCGCTGGTGCGTTCCTGCTCGTCGGCGTTGGTTCGGGCTGTGGAGGCGAGTTCACGCAGTTGCGTGGCGATCTCTTGAGCTTGCGTCCGCGTCCCACCGTGCCAGCGCGCGGCGAACTGGTCGATGTCGGTGCCGCTCCAGTTCTGCCGGGTGAGCGTGACCAGGCGGTCGACCTTGCGCGAGCTGTCGAGGACGGCCTCGGCGCGGCGCTCCAACTGCGAAGCGAGTGCGCGGATCTCCGCGACATTCATGCCGATGAGAGACATTGCCACCTCCTCTCAGGCCGCCGGGGCCGCGAGCGCATCGAGCGCGCCCAGCAGGTGCCAGTCGAAGGTGAAGGCGAGGTCGCCGGGGTTGACCTCCTCGAACGGGTGATCATCGCTGAACGTGGCTCGGAACAGGTGATCCGGTGAAGCGAGGTACCACGCAAGCCCCAGGTGTGGGCCGCGCGAGGTCTGGGTCGTCCAGACGTAGGACACCGACGCATCATCGGCCTGAAGGAGATCGTGCAGCCGCCCCGACGAGCGCCGCTGCAGGGCTTCAAGGACTTGATCGGCGGGGTGGGTGCGACATTGTTCCTGAGCCCAGGCGAGTATGGGCTCAGGAACAGACACGGGGGCGGCATTGCCCGGCGCCGTCTGCCGGGAGGATGCCCGCAGGTTGTCCAACGGGGGAAGGACGCGGCGCAGCAGCGTCCACGGATGGCCTGTGGTCACCGAAATCTCAAGGTCGTCGTCACGTTGGATCGTCTCGACCCCACCCTGGTCGTCGGCGCGGGTCGTGAAACGCTCCAGGACGCAGATGCTGGCTTGTCCCAGCGCCAGTGAGGCGCGGTAGAGCAGATTCTCGTAGGTGGCGCTGGCGCGCACCGACGAGGGGGCGTCCAGATAGGACGCGATGAGCCCGGCCCAGCGTTCCTTGACGACGCCATCCTCACCGGCCAGACCGGACGCGACGAGTGCGGTGACGTCGGCGTCTGTGAGGGGAGCCTCGTCGCCACCGACGCGCCGGCAGGCCGCATTCCAGGCGGCCAGGGGTAGCCGGACGGCGTGGATGGCGGGTGACGATGACACGGTCGGTCCTTGCGTCGAGGAGGGGGAGGTCGAGGTGCGCTCAGGCGAAGGGGTGGGGCAGCGGCGTCCCTGGGCATCGCGCAATGCCGCAGGGACGCCGCCGGCATCCCGGGGGTGGGTCAGTGGGGGTGGGTGGGTCGCTTGTCGCGTCAGAGGGTGGAGCTGGTGGAGCGCTGGTTGTCGGCGTTGCGGCGGGCGGTGTCGGCGAGTTGCTTGAGTTCTTCGGCGAGGCGCTTGAGTTGGTTGCGGTATTGGCCGGTCCACTTTTGCTGGAATTGGCGGGCGTCGTTGCCCTTCCAGTTGGCTTCGACTTGCTGGAGGAGTCGGTCGACGTCGGTGACGGTGCGTTCGATGTCTTGGGCTTCGCGGTTGAGGCCGGGGACGACCTGTCCGGTGATGACGTCGACGTTCATGCCATGGGAGATGCTGGACATGCTGGCTCCTTCGTGTTCCGGCGTGTGACTGACGGTGTGAACACTAAAGGCCACCGCATCGATCGTCGATGGGTTGATCAACACCCCCCCCTTGCGTGGGGTGGGGCGGACGCCTCGGGTCAGCCGATGAGGACGGCGGCGACGACCCCGGCGGCGATCAGGATGCCGAGGGCGGCGTTGGTCATGCCGACCCAGAACATCACCGGCAACGCCACGGTGACGCCGGTCTCCTTCATCGCGGCCTCGATGGCGTGGGACACCTCCCCGCTCGAAACGGTCTGCTTCACGGTGGTGCCTCCGGCGACCGTGATGCGGGTGGAGGTGCTCATCCGCAAGCCACCCTGGACGCTGGCCTTGGACCACAGGCCCCCACGCCGGTTGTCCGCCTCCTGGTCCAACCGGACGAAGGTCGTCGGATTCGTGGTGGCGGTGAGGGTGGTGCGCCAGCGGAACTGCCGGACGCTGCGCAGGCCCGGCTCGTAGAAGTCACCAGAGTTGTAGGCGGTGCGCACCGCGTCGGGGGCCGTCTCGATCTGGTGGGGGGTGTCGCGCAGTTCCCGGTTCAGGGCTAGCGCCAACCGCTGGACCTGAACCGAACCCACCACGGGTTGCCCGTGCGTGTCGAGGGGCCGGAACTCGGCGTCCTCGGGCAGGCGCTCGCGCGAGAACTGCGGCGCCCACACCAGGTTGGCCACGCCGATGATGAGGAAGGGGATCCCCAAACCCCACCGGAGCAATCCCGGCGCGTCGGCGGGGATCGCCACGATCACGACGATCCCGACGACGAGGAAGACGACCCCGAGGACGGTCGTGATCGCCTGAGCACGGCGCGGCGTCACGCGACCGGTCCTGCGTCGACGGTGGCGCTGCCCACAAACTGCTGGAAGTCCGCGGTGTACTCGCCGATGGCGGACGCCTCGGCGGTCAGCACGATGGTCATCGCCAGGCGGACCGACGGATCGTCGGTATCCATGGCGACGATGACCTGCCACTGTTCCAGTTGCAAGGGGGGAAGCCCTTCAGCGTGCAGCGTGAAACGAACCCGCTGCAGGACGCGGCCCGCCTCCTGCTGGGAGTCGTCGACGCGGCCCTCGGCGCCAGAATCGATCTGGCGTAGCTTGCCGAACAGGACTCCCGCCACGTCGCGGAGCGTGGCGTCGGGCTGCAGTTCGGCGATCTCGACGCTGACGGTGGGGCGGAAGTACTCGAAGGCACCGATGCGCTGTGCCAGGAACACCGTGCCCTCGGGCGGTTCGACGGTGTCCCAGCGCTCCGAGGGAATCGACAGCGTCAGTCGTTGGGCTTGTTCGCTCACCACAGTCCTCCGAAGAATTTACCGACGGCATCAGCCGCGCTGGACAGGCTGTCGCCGACCTTATTGAGGTCGATGGTGATGCCGCCGCCGACGCTACCACCGACCCCGAGTGCGGCCCCGAAGTTCCCGCCGATCGTGAGCTTGCCGTCGTTGAACCCGACATCCACGTTGGCCTTGATGCCGATCCCGGCCCACGCTTCGGCCTTGCCGGAGACACCAACGCCGGCGAGGTCCACCGAACCGCTGGCTTCCGCCTTCGCCCCGGCGAACGCTTCCGCCTTGGCGGAGACCCCGGTCGAACTGAGACCGATCGCGCCCTCGGCTTTGCCGCCAGCCATGACGGACGCCTCACCAGCGGCAGTCACGGGGCCGATGTAGGCCGATCCCTTGGCGGATCCCTGGACACCAGCGAGGACGCTCGCTGTGGCGACGAGGCCGCCAGTACCTGCATAGACCCCGTACTCACCTTTAAGCCCCGCGGTGGCACTCGCCTCGCCCTGGGCGCCAAGGGTGCTGTTACCCACGGAACCCGAGGCCTTCGCCTCGGCCCCCAGCAGGCCCTCACCTTTGGCAATGTCGTAGCGGACGTTGAGCGGATGGGCCTCCGCGTCGCCCTCCTTCTTGTCGCCGTCCGCACCCTCGGCCTGGTCACCGAACTTCTTCTCGTTCTCGCGCCCGATGACCGTTTCCTGCTCCGGGTTCTTGACGAAGTCGTTTTGCGGCGTGACGTCTCGATCGCGCTCCTCGGTGAGACTCAAGGAGCCGCTCTCGGCCCCCACGCCGCCACCCTGCACGCCGCCGCCACCGAGCCCGACACCGGCGGAGTCGCCCAGTTCATCGCTGGTGACCTGCTGGGCGTCCGCGTTCCGCTCGGCCGTATCGGCGAGTTCACGCAGCTCGGTGTCGACGCGTTGGGCGATGGAGCGGGTGTGGCCGTTCCATTTGGCGCTGAACTCGGCCAGGTCGGGGCCCGACCAGTTGTTGCGCGCGGTTTGAAGCAGCCGGTCGACGTCGCGGGTGCACTGCTGAATGTCGGCGGCGTGGCGCCTCAGTTGGGAGGCGATCGCCCGGATCTCGGCGATGTTCATGCCGGACAGGCTCATGGCCGCCTCCTGGGGCGGGGGAGTGCGGGACGCCGCACGGGCATGGGTTCATCCTTCACAACGATGCGGGCGCGCACGGGGTGAGGGGCGCCGACGGGGAGACGGACAGGCCGGACGATCTGGGCAGGATCGCCACGACAGGGGCCTACGACCCCGGCACAGGTGACGTGGCCGGGGTCGCAGGGGACTTATCAGAGGGTGGAGCTGGTGGAGCGCTGGTTGTCGGCGTTGCGGCGGGCGGTGTCGGCGAGTTGCTTGAGTTCTTCGGCGAGGCGCTTGAGTTGGTTGCGGTATTGGCCGGTCCACTTTTGCTGGAATTGGCGGGCGTCGTTGCCCTTCCAGTTGGCTTCGACTTGCTGGAGGAGTCGGTCGACGTCGGTGACGGTGCGTTCGATGTCTTGGGCTTCGCGGTTGAGGCCGGGGACGACCTGTCCGGTGATGACGTCGACGTTCATGCCATGGGAGATGCTGGACATGCTGGCTCCTTCGTGTTCGGGTGCGTGACCTGCTTGACGTAGAGAACGTTAAGGGAGGGCTTTGGGGGCGTCGATGGGTTGATCAACACCGGGCGCTCAACCCGTGTCGTCCTGCCGGTGTGAGGCGGACGCCGCCCGCCGACTCGCGCGATCGGCGGCGCTGCGATCGGGGCCGTGCGACGCCGTGGGCGCCTTCAGAACCCCCCGACGCATATGAGGGGTCGTGATCGGCCCCAGTCGGCCCGCGAAATGGCCTCCACGCGTCACTGAGCGGCAAGATCGCGGCGTCTCCCCCCAGAAAAATGGGTGTCGAGTCGTGGTCGGCGTCCGCACTCAGGTAGAATGGAGGGGTTGAGTGGACGCCCTTTGAGAAGCGCAGGATCCATCGAAGAGGCGTCCGGTAGGCACAGGGGAGAAGAGAGCGCCTTGACGGCAGACAACAGCACCGCGCATCCCACGGCCGGGTCGGCCGCCACAGCGGTCGAAGAGGGCAAGTACGACGCCTCAGCCATCACCGTGCTGGAGGGCCTGGAGGCCGTCCGCAAGCGGCCCGGCATGTACATCGGTTCGACCGGTGAGCGCGGCCTGCACCACCTCGTGTACGAGATCGTCGACAACTCCGTCGATGAGGCGCTGGCGGGTTACGCCGACACCATCACCGTCACGTTGCTGCCGGGCGACGGCGTCCGCGTGACCGATAACGGCCGCGGCTTCCCCGTCGATCTTCACCCTAAGGAGAAGATCCCGGCCGTCACCCTCGCGCTGACCGTCCTGCACGCGGGTGGCAAGTTCGGCACCGGCGGCTACAAGGTGTCCGGTGGCCTTCACGGCGTGGGCGCCTCCGTCGTCAACGCGCTGTCGGATCACCTGATCGTGGACGTGCGACGCGACGGCTACCACTGGCGCCAGAGCTTCTCCCTGGGCGTCCCGGACGCCGACCTGGAGCGTTTGGAGCCGCTTGGTCCCGGCGACGAGGTCGGCACCACGATGACGTTCTACGCCTCGCCCACCATTTTCGAGACGACGCACTACGACTGGCAGACCCTCGCCAACCGGTTCCGTGAGATGGCGTTCCTGAACAAGGGGCTCTCCATCACGCTGATCGACGAGCGCGGCGCTCAGGCCCCCGACCCCGATGCCGAATCGGGGCTCAACGACTTTGTCGACGATCAGGTCGAGCACCCGAATGAGGTCACGTTCCGTTACGACGACGGCCTCATCGACTACGTGAAGTACCTCACCGGCACTAAAGAGGTCATCCATCCTTCCGTCATCGCGATCGACGCCGAGTCTCCCGAGGACGCGTTGGCGTTGGAGATCGCGATGCAGTGGAACAACTCCTTCACCGAAGGCGTCCACACGTTCGCTAACACGATCAACACCTACGAGGGTGGCACGCACGAGGAGGGCTTCCGTGCGGCGCTGACCAACACCGTGAACCGGTGGGGCGAGAAGTGGGGGATGATCAAGAAGAAGGAGGATCGCCCCTCCGGCGATGACATTCGCGAGGGCCTCACCGCGATCATCTCGATCAAGCTGGGCGAGCCGCAGTTCGAGGGCCAGACCAAGACCAAGCTCGGTAATACGGAGGCGAAGGGCTTCGTCCAGAAGGTCACCAACGATCTGCTGGGCGACTGGTTCGAGAAGAACCCGGCCGAGGGCAAAGACATCATCCGCAAGTCGCAGGCTGCTGCCACTGCGCGGATGGCGGCCCGCAAGGCCCGCGACATGGCCCGAAACCGCAAGGGCCTGCTCGGTTCGTCCTCGCTGCCCGGCAAGCTCGCCGACTGCAGTTCGCGTAACCCCGTCGAGTGTGAAGTGTTCATCGTCGAGGGCGATTCGGCTGGTGGTTCCGCCAAGGGCGGCCGCGATCCGCGCACGCAGGCCATCCTCCCGATTCGCGGCAAGATCTTGAACGTCGAGAAGGCGCGGCTGGATCGCATCTTGGCCAACAAGGAGGTCGAGGCGATCTTCAACGCGCTGGGCACCGGGTTCTCCGATGACTTCGACGTCGACCGTTTGCGCTATCACAAGATCGTTTTGATGGCCGACGCCGACGTGGACGGCGCCCACATCCGCACGCTGCTGCTGACGCTGCTGTTCCGGTTCCTGCGGCCCCTGGTGTCGGGCGGGTACGTGTACTTGGCCCAGCCGCCGCTGTTTAGGCTTCGCTGGACGAACGCCCCGCACCAGCTGGCCTACTCCGATGAGGAGCGCGACATGCTGCGCGATGAGGGCCTGGCTGAGGGCAAGAAGCTGCCGCAGGTCAACCCGATTCAGCGGTACAAGGGTCTGGGCGAGATGGATCCCGAAGACCTGTGGAACACCACGATGGACCCGTCCCAGCGGACGCTGGCCCAGGTGACCCTCGAGGACGCGGCTGCGGCGTCCGACATGTTCAGCATCCTGATGGGCGAAGACGTGGAGCAGCGCCGGAGTTTCATCCAGCGCAACGCCAAGGACGTCCGGTTCCTCGACATCTGATTTGGGTTAGGAAGACAACACGATGAGCGACACGCCGAACGAACCGCCCGTGGACGGTCCCGATCCCGAGCTGGAGCCTGCTGTGGTGGCCTCGGAGCAGTCCGCGGAGGCGGCTGAGGCCACCGAGCTTGCGCCGATGACGGGGCGGATCGCCCCGGTCGACCTGAACGAGGAGATCCAAAAGAGCTACCTCGACTATGCGATGAGCGTCATCGTGGGCCGGGCGCTGCCCGATGTCCGCGACGGCCTCAAGCCGGTGCACCGCCGCGTCCTGTACACGATGTACGACGGCGGCTACCGCCCCGATCGTGGCTGGAACAAGTGCTCGCGCGTCGTCGGTGACGTGATGGGTAAGTACCACCCGCACGGCGACTCGGCGATCTACGACACGTTGGTGCGCCTGGCGCAAAGCTGGGTGATGCGGCACAAGCTGGTCGATGGCCAGGGCAACTTCGGTTCGCCCGGTAACGACGGCGCCGCCGCCATGCGGTACACCGAGTGCAAGATGAATCCGCTGGCCATGGAGATGGTCCGCGACATCGACCAGAACACCGTCGATTTCCAGCCGAACTACGACAACAAGGACACCGAGCCTGTCGTGCTCCCGGCCCGGTTCCCGAACCTGCTGGTGAATGGTTCCACCGGTATCGCGGTGGGCATGGCGACCAATATTCCGCCGCACAACCTGCGCGAGGTCAACGACGCCGTCCAGTGGATGCTGCAGAACCCGGAGGCGTCGAAGGAGGAGATCCTGGAGGCGTGCGTCGCGCGCATCAAGGGGCCCGACTTCCCTAACGGTGCGCTGATCGTCGGCCGCAAGGGCATCGAGGACGCCTATCGCACCGGCCGTGGCCTGGTGACGATGCGTGCGGTCATCGAGGTGGAGGAAGACAGCAAGGGGCGTACCTCGCTGGTCGTCACCCAGTTGCCGCACATGTGCAACCCGGACAACCTGGCCACCAAGATTGCCGAACTGGTGAACTCGGGGCGCCTCACCGGGATCGCGGACATCCGCGACGACACGTCGGCTCGTACCGGTCAGCGTCTGGTGATCGTGCTGAAGCGCGACGCCCAGCCGCGCGTCGTGATGAACAACCTGTACAAGCACACGCCGCTGCAAGACACGTTCGGCTGCAACATGCTGGCGCTGGTCGACGATGTTCCCCGGACGCTGCGCATCGATCAGTTCCTCGGCTACTGGTTGCGCCACCAGATGCAGGTCATCGAGCGGCGGACGCAGTACCGCCTCGACGACCTGGAGAAGAAGGCCCACCTGGATCGTGGCCTGGTGAAGGCGCTGAACATGCTGGACGAGGTCATCGCCTTGATCCGCGCCAGCCGTACCGCCGACATCGCCCGCGAAGGGCTGATGGAACTCCTGGGTATCGATGAGTTGCAGGCCAACCACATCCTCAGCCAGCAGTTGCGTCGTCTGGCCGCCATGGAGATCCAGGCGATCGTGGATCGTCTGGCCGCGATGGAAGCCCAGATCGCCGACCTGAAGGACATCCTGGCTCGCCCGGAGCGTCGCCGCGCGATCATCAGCGATGAGATGCAGGAGATCACCGACCGGTTCGGCGACGATCGCCGTACCGCGATCATCGCCGCAGACGGGGACATGTCCGATGAGGACTTCATCCCCGATGAGGACATGGTCGTCACGATCACCTACGGCGGCTACGCCAAGCGGACCCGCTCCGACCAGTACCGGCTGCAAAAGCGTGGCGGCAAGGGGGTGCGCGGGGCGTCGCTGCGTAGCGACGACGAAGTGCAGCACCTGTTCACCACGACCAGCCACCACTGGCTGCTGTTCTTCACGAACTTCGGTCGCGTCTACCGCGCGAAGGTATGGCAGTTGCCCGAGTCGTCCCGGGACGCGAAGGGCGGTCACGTCGCCGCGTTGATGAGCTTCCTGCCTGAGGAGAAGATCGCGGGCGTTCTCACGATCCGTTCCTATGAGGACAAGCCTTACCTCCTGCTGGCGACGAAGAAGGGCCTGGTCAAGAAGACGGACCTGACCGCCTATGACAGCGCCCGGCAGGCGGGGCTCATCGCGATCAACTTCCGCGACGAGGACGACGAGCTCATCGGTGCGGGGGTGGCGTCGGCGTCCGATGATCTGCTGCTGATCAGTAAGAAGGGGCAGGCGATCCGGTTCCCGGCTTCCGACGATCAGCTGCGTCCGATGGGGCGGGCGACGTCCGGTGTGACGGGCATGAAGTTCCGCGACGGCGATGAACTGTTGAGCATGGCGGTCATCGACGCGGACATGCCCGAGGACGACCGGTTCGTGTTCACGGTGACCGACGGCGGGTTCGCCAAGCGCAGCAAGGTGAGCGAGTACCGGATGCAGGGCCGTGGCGGCCTGGGCATCAAGGCGATGAAGCTCAACGACGACCGCGGTTCGCTGGTCGGCGGCCTGGTGGTCAGCGAAACCGACGAGGTCATCGCGATCAAGCAGTCCGGGCAGGTCATTCGGGCGTCGGTCTCGGAGGTGCCGCCGAAGGGCCGCGACACGATGGGCGTGAAGTTCGTCGGGCTCAGCAATGGTGACGCGGTGACGGTCATCGCCCTCTACCCGGACACCGGGGAGGACGCCGAGGTTGCCCCCGAGGACGCCGCCCAGGCCGAGGTGGAGGCGTCCAGTTCTGACGACTCATACGTCGGTGGGACGACCGACGGCCCCGAAACGGCTACGGTTATCCCAGTCGTGAGCGAGGGCGACGACGAGGAGGACGGTCGTGACTGACACGCAACAGCGCACCCGGTCGGGTTTGACGCTGGCGCCGGCGAAGAACCAGTCGGCGTCGGAGCCTGACGGTCGCATCCGGTCCAGCACCCGGACCCGCCGCGCACGGCTCCGTATTTCGCGGGTGGATCCTTGGTCGGTGATGAAGACGTCGTTCGCGTTCTCCATCGCGTTGGGCATCATGTCGTGGGTTGCCGTGTACGTCGTGTGGACGCTGCTGGGTGCCTCCGGCATGTTCGAGGCGATCAACGCGGGCCTGACGATGCTGCTGTCTAGTGACCAGGATCAGACGAGCGTCCGCTTGGAGGACTTCGTCAACACCAACAAGGTCATGGGGTTCACCGCCTTGTTCTCGGTGATCAACGTGGTCATCCTGACCGCCTTGGGCACCATCTTCGCGTTCCTGTACAACCTGTCCGCCAACATTCTGGGCGGCCTGGAGCTCACCCTCGCCGAGGACTGAGCACCCAACAACGCCACGACGGCCCGGAACCTTCTCGAGGGGTTCCGGGCCGTCGTGTCATGACGCCGACATCGTGAGTCGGCGTCTAGCGGGCGGCCAGGATTTGTTCGCGGAGAATGTCGGCGTGCCCGCAATGCTGGGCCAGTTCGCGCACCAGGTGAGGGTAGATCCAGCGCAGGGGGAGCGGGCCGTGGTGACCGCCCAGGGCCACATCGTCCAGCGTCATCCCTGTGACGGCGTCCCGTGATGCGGCACAGGCTTCGCGGTGCGCGGCCTGCAGGGAGGCGATGGTGTCCTCCTCGGTGAGGAGGAACGAGTCGGCGACGGCAGCCGGTAACCCTTGCTCGGTGCGGGGGATGCCGCCGATCACTTCGCCGAACCACACCCGCTCCACATAGGTGGCGTGCTTCACCAGCCCCAGCAGGGTGGTGCGGGAGGGGACGAGCCGACGACGCGCCTCCTCTTCGGTGAGCCCGTCGAGGCAGGCGTCCAGTGCCGCGCGGTGCTCGTCGAGGATGGTGTCCAACTGGGTTCGTAGCGGAGCGTCGACGATGCTCGCAAAGGGCCGGCTCATGGCCGGAGCTTAACGTCAGGAGTGCTGTTCGGCGTCCTGAGGTAGGGCGTCAGTGGAGGCGAGTTGGCGCAACGCATCGACGCAGGCGCCAGGGTCGCGCGCGATTGCGGACGCTGGTGCGCCTTCGGATTCGGGGCCATACCCCCACGTGACGAAGACACAACGCAGCCCCCGGGCTGCGGCGCCGTCGACATCATGGTGACGGTCACCGATCATGATCGCCTGGGAGGCGTCCACCCCGGCCGCCTCCAGCCGTTCGAGCGCCTGCCCGATCACCCACGCCTTGTCATGCTGCTCGGCCAGATCAGCCCCGGCGATCACCGTGAAGTACCGATCCAAACCCTTGGCCTCAGCGATCCGACGCGCCAGATCCTCCCGCTTCGAGGTGGCCACCGCCAGCGTCCACCCGTCATCGAGCAGACTGCGCAGAGCATCCTCCACGCCCGGATACACCTCGGCCTGGGTCATGGTCTGGGTGTAAATCTCCCGGTAGGCGTCCCGAAACGAGGCGGCCTCCTCGGCGGGAACCCCCAGCACCTGCGTGATGCCGTTCAGCAACGGCGGCCCCACAAACCCACGAATCGCCACAGCGTCCGGAACCGGATAGCCGCGCGCCTCCAACGTCGCCCGAGCCGCACCGATCACGGTAGGACCGCTGTTGACAAGGGTGCCGTCGAAGTCGAAGAGGGCTACGCGCATGCCCCTCACCCTAGGGCCCTCGCTCCCGACCCCAGGCCCCTGTGCCAAGGCTGGCCACCGATTTTGAGCGAGCGCCTCGGAGGCTGTAAGGTCCGTTACTGCGTCAACGACGTGTTGGGCCTATAGCTCAGATGGTTAGAGCGCCGCCCTGATAAGGCGGAGGTCACTGGTTCAAGTCCAGTTAGGCCCACCCTTCGAAACCCCCTCCCACTAGGCAGGGGGTTTTCTCATGCCCGTCGTGTGTATCTTCCGTGTATCTTCATGGGCCCGAGCTGACCCTCTCCGCGAGCCTTCCCGCACTCCCTTCGAGCAGCTGTCCGTGGAGCGCTCCTGATTTCACTTCTGGATGTTGAAGACATCTGGAAGGGCGGGACGGCATGGACGAGTTGTTGGCACTGGGGTTGGCGCTGGGTCACGTGCGGAGCGCGGTGGTCGCGTTCGTGTCGGCGGACGACCCAACCGGGGAATCGCTGTTCCTGGCGGCGGAGTGTCTGGACCTGGAGGGCCTGTTCGGTGACTTCGGGGTCGTGCCACAGCAAGTCGATCCCGGCTTGGACGCGATCGCGTCGCTGGACGCCGCGTCCAATGTGTTGGTCGCAGCGCGGCAGGTGGTGCCGCTGGCCTTGTGGGCCGCGTTACAGGAGGTGCGGGCGAGGGCAGCACGATGACCACCACGGTCGGGATGCTGCTGGACGACGTCCACACCCGCGCCTGGGACCTGTGTGCGGAACTCGAGGACCGGCGTGCCGAGAATCGCTACGGCGAGCGCGGCCTGAAGGTTCTGGCGGTATGGCCCAGGTTGGCGACCGCAGCCCTCCACGTCCTGGACGCGGTGCCACTGGAACCGGCATGGCTGGACGACATGGGGTCCGTCCGGTTGGTGTTGGGCCAAGTCGGGCGAGGGGTGCTCGAGGCCACGGCCGACACCGGTTCCGCAGCAGCGTCCCTGAAGCCCGATCCGGCGGTGGGCAAGCTGACGCTCCGATTGGGGCTGATCGCGGACCTGCTGGTTGGCGAGAAACCGGCGTGCACCGATGTGGACCGGGCTGTTCTGGAGGGCTTACAGGCCAACGTCGTCTCGATCGTTCACGCCGTGGCCACGGTGTCCCTGCCACTCCTGCAGGACCGGGACCATCTGCAGGCGCCTCGATCGGTGCTGGCTGCTGTCAAGGCCCGCACGGAGCGGTTCGCGATGATCCCCGCCGAACGACGGAGCGGCCGATACGAGGACGTGGGCGCGGTCACGTCGAAGTCGTTGGACGCTGCGATCTCGACCTGGGTGCACGTCGTCGCGGAGAACAGCAAACCCATCATCGCCAAACTCACCCGGTGCATCGACGGCCCCACCGGACGCGCCCTCCTCGAACGCCAGCGCGCTGCCCTTGATCGTGTCGCCGCAGTCCGGCATGGCCAGATACCGGCGGACGCCCGCGCCATCGCTGCCCTCGTCGCCGCCCAACGGGGTGGCTTGGTCGCCGAGAGGCGGATCCCATGACCACCACGCCGGACGCCGACGCCGGGCTCGTCCGCGCGTTCCCTACCCCGGGGCCGTTACTTGGCACCGCCTGCCGCGACCTCTACCTGGCCGCCGAGGGCAGCGACAACCAGAAAGCCACCATCGGCGACCCCAACCTGCTGCCCAAACCCTGGGACCCACCCACCTGCCGCAACCCTCAACTCCGGGCCGAACTCTGGACGTGGCTCGACGCCGTCGTCATCTGGGTGAACCACGAGTACGTGTGGGACCCCGACGGCACCATCCCGCCCTGCTGGCCCCTACATCCTCACATCGTCCACGAACTCGCGGTGATGGCCGACCAGCGCCGGCGCGCCGGCGTCGCCCTCGACTCCAACGCCCTCGAAGAGTGGCACCGCTACACCCTGCCCGGGTTCCTCGAACGCCTGCGCTCCCGCCTCAAGGTCCACTGCGATCAAGACCACCAACCCTGGCCCGCGAGGAGCCGTCACGTTCGCCACACAGGCGATGGCCACGCCAAGAGACGGCGCGAGGCCTTTGATGGCGACGTCCAACACCTGAGTCCCTCCGAGCAGATCACCCCGACTCGACCGCGGCTCAGGCTCTTGAATCCGGACACGGGTGAGCTGCTCGACTGCCACGACTGACGCCAGCGAGACGCGCCATCACGGATCTGCCCAGAGTCGGGCGTCCGCAGATGCGATCCTCAGAACCATGCTGCCTGCGCACGAACTCATGCCGCTGGAAACGTGCTGAATAGAACTGAAGTGACGAGCACCTAATCTGGCTCTTCACGAAAGAGACACTAATCTTGGGACATGAGCGGATTCGAGTTCGGTATTCAGGGAAGTAGTAATCAGCGATTCGCGGTGGACTGGGCCAACGGGAATATGATCGAGATCGCGCAAATGCAGAATCGACTTCCGCGGACATGGGACGAGCTGGCGCAGCCTGGGTCAGAACTGGCGACGCTGTTGGAGCAGCTTCCCTCAGGGCCAGTGGATCTACGGCGGACCCTGTTCGAGGGGCTGTGGACGGCCTACGTCTGCCTCGAAGAGATAGCGATGGTTGCTCAGCAGCAGCGCGAAGGAGCGGCACCATCGATCATGGCGGACCTACGGGCTGCCCTGCTTGCCAGCGGTCGGGTGCTGTTCACGCTACTGCCGGACACCGCTGAGTCGCGTCGTGTGGAGCGAGCCACCACGGTCATGGCCCAAGAGGCCGACAGCCTTCACAGGTTGTACAAGGAGGCGGACGCCTACAGGAAAGCAGGGATCGTCAATCTCCCGCCAGAAGCCGAGGTCGCGGAAAGCCGGCGACTGGCCAAGGAGATGCTGAAGTACGGTCGGCCTCCCGGAGACGCCAAGATGCTGCAGGACGTTGCGACGGTCAGTGCCCAGGTGCTGGCCCGGGAGCGGCAGGACGAGGCCACCGACATCGAGCGGCACCTACTGTGGATATTCAACGTAGGCAGCGGCTTTGCGCATGGCTACGGATGGCCCTCGCTGCTGTGGCGAGTGGGATCCCTGCCGACCAACACCCCGGGGGACTACATGCTCACGAGCATCCTCGTGCACCAGGCGCACCGACTGGTCTTGGAGCAGGCGGGCATCGGCTTGGAGTAGGCGTTCGCGGATCCCGACTCTGATCACCCCTAGATGGTGAGTCGAAGCCCGGTTCCTTGAGGAGTCGCTGGTGCTATTGAGGCTTCACTGGCGCGCCCAGGCGGCCGCCTACTTCGAGGGGCCGGTGACGCTCGGACGGCGTGGGGCGACACGGTCGGGATTCGTAGTGATCCCAACGAGACGCGCCGGTCGAGGCGCGAACTCGTACGCAACTGCCGAGAGTCGGACGTCCGCAGATGCCGATGCCGATGCCACGGTGTCCAAAGTCGTGCGTCGACAGACGAGAATGCCTGACATCCCCCGGAGGCCAGATCCGAGTCGTCGATTGGCTCTCGGCGCCGGTAGCTGACTGGTCTCTCACCTTGCCAACGGCACGCCGTGCTCCTCATGAGCGATGCGTCTTGGTTGTGGGGGCCGAAGTCAAGAAGAGTTGAACTGCCCCGATCAATGCTCCACCCGCCAGTCCGACCAACAAGCCTGACCAGAATGTTAGGTCCGAAGCGGACCTAGCCTCACTCGTGTTGACCCCATCCACCTGGGCGCCCGCGTAATTGGGCTCCCGACTCGTGTAGTCCAACGTGCTGCTCATGTAGAGGGTCCCGGACGATGCGTCTAGCGACGCTCCATCCCACCGATACCGGACGAGATCATCTGCCTGAAGACGCACCTCTGCGGAACCGTCAGCGTACTCCTCTTGGTCATCCCACGCGGACATCTGGATACCGAAGATTCGCGGCACCACCCCCCGGCACTCCGCGGGAGTGCATCTGAATATAGGGAGACCACGTGTGCCAGATACCCGAATATCGATACTTCCAACGCGGTAATTGGCGTCCCTATAGCTGGAGTCTCTGTGAAGATCGAACGAAGTCATGACCCCTTGGTCGGCGGGGGAGCTGTGGGCACCGATGGAAGAGTAATCGGGTTTGCTGCAATAGTCCGGGCAGGAGAAGGACAGCTGAGGCTGGTCGGGGAAATAGACGGTGACCTCTGCCGAATCGTTGGCCAGCCGGGGGTCCTGATACCCAGTAAGGGCCAAGGTGACGAGCCACTTGTCGGAGTCCCTCGTACTCCTCGCGCCTTCATCGGGTCTCACCTCAAGGGTGGCTGACGTCAGTTGGAGAGGACTCATCACGACGACCTGCACCGGTCGTGGGCGCGTAGGGATATCGCTCCTGGGGAAGATCGCAAACGCGCCACTGAGACACGCGACGCCGACGGCGAGTAGCCACAGGGAAGGCAGGTGCCGCCGTGCGGGGCCCATCGGTCGTGCTCCAGCCATCCGGCTCCGCCCCCTGTTCTGAATCGCCGCGGGATCTATGGAGGCTCGGTCACTTGGTGCCGGCCTCGGTGACGACTCGCTTGTCAGGGTAGTGGTGGATCGCCTCCGTGGCCCAGTAGGCGGCCTTGTGCCCAGGGTGTCCGGACTCGCGCGGCGTGCGATCGAAGAGCTCGCGGAGGCGACCCGGAAACGCCTCCTCAGGTAGGGCTGCCTCAACGCACTACTTTGCCGCGCCGCGGACGATAGCCTCCGGCTGGGAAGTCCGCAACCTCTTCTGCTGCACCGGGGTGCGCAGTTCCGTTTCCCTATCGAGGGTTCATTAGGCTAATTGCTGAGCCTCACGCAGGGCGACCCTTCATACTGGGCCTCAGGGTATGGATGGAGGCCAAGAGATGACGGAGGGCGCGGACGGCGTGACTGGGGAACACGACGAAGCGGACGGCACACCCCCGAAGCACGGGGGCGAACGTGAGCCTGAGGACCAGTCGACGGACAGCCCCGACAGGGGTCGGCGCCGCCGAACGATCCGCCTGGACGACATCCGCGACGAGGCGGCGAAGCGGGACCGGGGTCCGGGCGCTGACATGACGTTGAAGGAACTCATCGAGGCCGAGAAGGACCCCGACCACCCCCGGCACGCCGACGCGGTGGAGACCGGAAAGCTGCTGTCAGCCGAACTTCAACCCATGATCAAGAAGATGACCGAGTCGTTCATGCCCAAGTTGAACCTCGGGGAGTCGCTGGTTCAGGGGATGAACAAGCAGTGGACGGACTCGATCAAGCCGACGGTGAACCGCGGGCTGGTCGAGGGCTGGGTTAAGGTGCCCGATCGGATCCCGCTGTGGGAGCCCCCTGAACTGGACCTCGATTTCAGCGACTCGCCGCTGGTCCGCTCGGCTCAACTTGGTGAACAAACCGTGGAGACCCTGGAGGCCATCGCGGGCACTTTGTTGGCGCAGAATGAAGCAGCCAAGCTGGCCAACGCGGAGGCCACCAAGGTGGCACGGCGAACGTTGTGGGTGGCCGTCTTCACGCTGGTTGCCACGGTGGCGGGCATCTTGGTGACCATCATGCTGGCTTTCCGCCCTGGGGGCTAGCGGACACGGTGAGGGCAACGACCTACGAACAGATCGCCGAGGCGCTCAGCCGGCGTGGATCATCAAGCACTCGGAAGGCGTTGGCGGGTTCCGAAGGGCAGCTGGACACCCCCAACGAACGCACTGATCTGCCGCGGTGTGCGAGGGTAGCCTTTCGTCTGGCTGCCACCCGAGCCCGACCGCCCTAAATGCCGCGGTCACGTTGGCAATGGGCTCCTTGCTGGGTTGGTTTGGGGCCCGATGTCGGTCTTCGGTTCGCCTGACTCGGCTGAGCGCACCTCGCATCTCTCCATGAAACGGGAGAGCAGCGAGAGCGTTGCGAGGAGTTCAAACGCTTCCTGCTCGGTGAGCACACCTTGCCTGTGGGTTGCCGGGTTGCGAACCGTCATCTGCACCCCTGGCGCGAACTGGCGTAGGCCGTCCTGCATCGTCTTCACGTCGCGATCTTCTGGGTCCCCTGGCCAACGAAGGCGAGGGCGACCAGGGGCCGGCTCGTTTACAGAGAACAGCTGCTGCCAGATGGAGGTGTCAGCGATGTCATTTCGCACACCCAGCCCCTTGGCGGCGCTTACGACGGCGTCAGCTGCCGCCTGAACAGCTGCTCGCAGCTGGTGCATGGTCCAGAATGGAGCGGCAGCGTTCCATACGGTGGGGTGCAACGAGGCTGGCCCCAGAACCGGAAGCGCCACGGACTTCTCCGCCTCCTCGGCCTCCGCCATCATCGTGGACAACACTCCCAAGGATCGGGCGATGATCCTTCTGAGTTCACTCGGGTAGAGGAACGCCTTCGGTCGCAGCATCGTGTCCCAGTTGGAGAACGGGTCCACGACGCCGACTCCCTGCACCACCATGTGCGCCCCCGTCAGCTCGGCCACCGATGAGCACTCCCCGGCGCGCCGTGCGACCGCATCCGTTCTCTTAGCGGCTTCGTTCGCGTCTGCCCCCTCTTTGGGCCAACACGTGGGAAGGTAGCCGAGCCCTGGTCCACTCATGCTTCCCTCCTCGTGGAGTTCCATGAAGGCCTCGAACGACTCCTGAAACCGTTCGAGCGATTCGATGGTCCGGCGGAGGTATGCGGGTGTCTTGTCGGTCACATCCACATCTTCGCGTGTCGCAGTCGATCCAGAGGTGCAGGCAATGAAGGGCTAATGGCGCATCGCGGGTCTGGGAGGCGCACTACTTCCCTAACGCGCGCTTCTGCCGCGTCAACGTCGAATACGACCCCTTGAACCCAAGTGGACGCAACTCGTCGAGCAGCGTCTGTGCCCAAAGGTGGGGGTCCTCACGAAGCCGTTCGGTGACGTAGTCGACGAACCGCTCGAACGGGTCCGGGCGGGCCTGGACGCGGACGCCGGGCTGTCGTTCGCCGGCCAAGTAGGCGCGGATCGTCTTGCGGTCGTGATTGGTGTGGCGGGCGATCGCGCTGATCGTCCACCCCTGTTCTTTCAGAGCGTGAATCTCCACGCTGCTCCTCTCTGAGAGCATGAGCAACGGGCCTCCCTCGAAGGCTGGTGTGTGGTCAGAGACCACCAGCATCGAGGGAGGCCCGCCTCATGCGGCGGAGCGACCCAGGGTGGGGAACCTCGATGAGCAGAAGTGGGGAGTTTCAATGAGCGCCGTCACAGTCCCGTACGGAGCGGCCCAGACAGTCACTAGCGGGCGTTGGGTGCTTTGGTGAGGGTTGCCTGTCAGCAGGCGGCTCCGACTGCGCCGATGTTCAATGTTTCTAGTGCGAGGCCAGGTTTCGCCGTGCCTCCTGGAGCCTTCGTGCTGAGGGCATTCGTACTGTCAGTGGCGCTCGTTACCGTGGCTGTCGAAGTAGCGAGAGACCACGGAGGGATCTGATGTTCAACTATGAAACGAGCTTTCCTATCGCCGTCGCCAGCCATGATGACGAGGCGTTGAGGACGGCTATCGGCTGGTGCGCCGCGCATAGGGAGGACGGGGACCGTGTGACCGTCTGGACACGCCAGAAGCAGAATCTAGGCCACAACAGAATTCTTAGCAGGTTCGTCGACGGATACCGCGACGTGGACCATGTCACCGCGCGAGGCGGGTCCTATGTGCGCGGCTCCGGTCCGGTGCTGATGGCGTGGCCGGATCCGGCGGACATTGGGGAGTTCCTTACCTGGAACCACAACAAGGTTCGGGCGCTCTGCGTGATCGCCTGGGACGCCGACACGATTCGACCTTGGGTGACCCAGGTGAAGCCCGCGATCCTCGGCGACAACAGCCTGTGGGATCACCTGTCTCCTGCGCTGGATCCGGTGGTCGAGGAGGCCCTGCGCAGCCTCACGATGACTGTGAACCACAACAACACTATCAGTGCGGGCTACGAGAAGGACCAAGTCGTGGGGTCCTTCCTGGCGCTGCACGACGCCGGGTATCGGCTTGAAGGCGATCTCCTGAGCGGTTGGGCCGTGGCAAACGGATGGTCCGGAAACAACGCGCGTCGACTTCAGGACTACGCCGAACGAATCGAAGGCGGCGCGAGACCGCGCACACGCAACTCTAAGGGGCCGAAGGTGGTCGACTACTACCGAAAGAAGGCCGCGGAGCGGGCAGCAGGAGAGCTCGTCGACTGAGGCGACTGCCGGGAGCAGAAGCTCCTGTGGAGGCTCGAGCCTGTACGGATGAGGCGTTCCGAAATCCCACATCGGATCATGCCGCTGGTAGGAAGATCGTTTCAGCATCGCTGGCGGCTCTGGAAGCTAGCTGTCGCCTCTCGAACTGCTATGTCGAGTCCGACACGGCTTGAACCATCGACAGGACCAGGTCCTCGAGCTTTCCAATCTCGGTGCGGACGGCGTCCAGCGTGAGCGTTGGCGCGAACTGCATGCGCGCGCCAAAGAGGCACTCGCGGTACTTCTGCTTCGCAACCGCCATGCCGAACCCTTTGCCCAGCCAAGGTGCGCTGCCAGCGTCCACAATCGACTGCCACCCACGTCGGTCGATCGGGTGGTTCGGGCGGGCGGGAGTACGTTGCCAAGGCCATGGGGAGTGGGATGCGTCCCCGTCTGGCAGCACGGTGGCTTCAAACACCTTCTTCAGCAGCTCCCAGTCGAAGGCCTCCGAGGTGTCGGTGTCGCTCAAGCGCAGCCCGATCAACGGAGCCGGGCCCTTGACCCGATCCCGGTATTGGCGAGTTGGATGCGGACGCCACTCGTAGGCGCTGAATCCTTCTTGGACCTCGACCTGGACCCTCAGGTTCGGCACGACGGTGTCCTTCCAGAGCCGGAGTACCCACTGCCCGCCACCGGATGACTGGACGAAGTCGCTGTGGAGCCGGTCGGTGGGCGGATGGCTGGCCAGCCAGGCTATCCGCGCCCGGAGGGCCAACTCGAACCCGGCGGCGTCGTCGGGGACGTCGTTCCACACCGTCGCCCCGTCCACCCGAGGGACCAACTCGTCCAGCTGCCGGCGCCATGCCTGCGCAGTCCGGGCCACCCACGAGTTGGAACTTGTGGCGAAGGCGGCGAGGAGCGACTCCCAGGTGAGCGACTGCCACGGGGCAGGGACCATCACCGGCAGGTCCGCCAAGTGCAGTACGTGGTACGAGTCGGCGCCAGCGAAGGCAGTCTCGTAGCGCTGCAGTTGGTCGAGGCCGAGATCCGACAGCACCTTCACCTCGATCGCGGCCGCGGGCTCGCCGCCCGCCATGAGCAGCAGGTCCAACCGCTCCCCCCGAACGGCTGTGCCGGCGACAGACACCTCCCGCCTCACGTCATCGACCATGGCACCGCCGATGAACTGGGCGAGTGGGTGCGGGTCGGTGAGCACAAGGGTGGCCAGCAGGTCACTCCACCGGTTCTCGTTCCAACCCGGCGCCAGGAACCGTAGGTCGGGCATCGTGGTCGCTGCCATGGAGAAAACCCTCTCAAAGACCGGCTCCGATGGGGCCGCGTCCCGGATACTCCGTGGCGATGTGCGCCACATCAGGATGCTACGACTACCGGAGACCCAGTCAGGGGGACAGCTGTCGGCGACGCGCCATGTGGTACTCGTCCCTACCCGGGGAGCCAGCCTTCGACGTACGCTTCTGCCGCAGGGTGCGCGAGGGTGGCCTGTCGGCTGCCGGTACCCGAAGCGCAGACCCGCTCATGCCGCGCTGCGGGCAGCTGGCCGGCAGTGCTCTAAGAGCGCGGCTGTTCGGAGGAGGCCTCCCCGGGGTGTATCGATTGGCGCCGGACGCGGCGAGAACCGTCTTGGAAGTGGAGTCATCGGCGGCCACAGGAATAGCCAGCCAACATTGCAGCAACGTGATCATTGTCATCGAGCTCGAAGATTGCCCCCGTGGTGTCCCCGACGAAGATGGAGAACACGCGGTCGCCGGCGTCACCTTCGACACCCGCATAGTCCCACTCTTCACTGTCGAAGCGCGTCTCTAGGATGGCGAGCGGCGTACCGATAGCTGTGCCGGCGGGTCCTGTCGCGTTCGGGGACAAGCCCGGACGACCATCGAGCGTCGGGTCTATGCGCCAGCCGGAAACCGAGCCGGGCGGGTAGGTCTCGCCATACTCGTCACCGGTGTCTACCTCGTGCAGGACCACCACGGAGAAGTCACCCCAGCGGTATGTCGTGTTCCGCAATGAACTGCTACCACAGGTCGCGGAGTCTGCTTTCTCGTCCGGCTCACCGAGCGCAGCTATCAAGGTGCTGGTCGATTGCGGGCCGTCGCGGCCCATCTGCTGTCCATCCACAGCAATCCAGCCGCCGGCCAGACCACTCAGTGTTGGCCACACACGGTCAGTTGGTAGACGGCCGGCTGGTGTGGCGTCTACCGGATCTGTCGTCGCGGACACCTGAGGCCCTCCAGTGGGGGTGCTGCTCCCAGATGTTCCACTGCTGGGCGCGGTACATGACGATGCGGCGATCGCCAGCGTGACGATCAGGGTCACAAGTCGCAATGAACGATGTTCCATCCGTGCCTCCATGCTGAGGGTGTGAAACGAGTGTGCCCTGCTTCGCATCCCCACAGCAGACGGCACGCGGCCCTTCCGTCCCAGAGGCGGTGAGCAGCCTCCGAGCGCAAATTGCCGCTTGTGTTCTCTCGTCGCAACGTCCGCAAATGCCGCCGGTCGTGGATCACCATCATGCCAACCATCTACAGAATGGGATGCTTTCGGAGAAGGTCGAGATGACCTAGGTCAGGTTGGGCGGAAGTGCCAGGTTGTGCTTCTGAGCGAGGTGGATCGTCTGGCTGTAGCGCACGGAGGTTTTGGCCAGCGATCCCAGCACCGTGCCATTGATTCCAGCGGAGGTGACGACCGCGATCGCGGGCATCTTGGCCACGACCTTCTCGATCGGGATGTGTTGCCCGTTGCTCACTTGCTTCAGTAGCTTCTCGACCGCAGCAGCAATGCGGTGATCGTTGCGGAACTTGTCGCTCCAGCGCACCCGTCCCGCGCCCTCGACGAAGGCATCTCTCGCCCCCTTGACGGTGCCTGCCTTGGGTGCTTGGGCCGTCCAAGCCTTGCGGATCATGCGGTCCAAATGGTTGCGTCCGGCGTCCCCAGCGGGGTCGAGTCCGTAGGCGTGCGCGGCGCGAGTGGCGATCGCGGTGGACAGTGCGTGCATGATGATCAGGTCGAGACCGATAGCTGCCACCGACCCTGCGATGGGGACAAAGGTGATGAGCCCAAGCGCGGCCCCCTCCACGACACCGGTGGTGCGGCACCGCCACACGAAGCCGCGCGTGACTTCGTCGAGGTCTTCCAAGTCTAGTTCTCGCAGGTCGGTCAGGCTCGCGACTGGGCGGCCTTGATCGCGGTGGTGAGCGTAGATCGCCTCAGGGTCACTGAACTCCTGGACAGTTTCAGTGACCCACTCGATCAATCCGAGTGCCGCCTCCGCGGTCGGCTCCAGTGCTCGGTCTATGACGATGCCGCCAATGTCCTTGACGGGCTGCGGAGTGACAGCGCTGATGTATCCGCGAGTCGCTGTGGCGGCCTCTTTGATCCTCGCGACCGCGGCATCCTTAGCTTGTTCGGCTTTCGGGGGGAGGCTACGGCGGCTTGCCTTGCGCTGCCAGAACTCGTCGAGCTCGGTCCACGCCTTCGCCTCATAGGGCGACATCCGGGGCCGATCGGTGGTGGCTTCGCTGCTGGTCACGGCCCTACATAAGCACACCACGGCGGGGCTACGCCGCCCCGTCGTCATTCCCGTGTCTGGTGTGCAGCGGCCCGGCCCTCTTTACTGAACGCCCCGCCGTCGAAGGAGGGGGCATCCGATCATGCCGCTGCGGGCTGAGCGTCAGGTGCACGCTTGGATCGGTCCAGAGGCGGTATGGACCTTGCCTTTGCAGATGCAGTCACGACTCAGGGCGCCCGCCCTGGTGGACGCCATGTTGGTTGCCTCCATCCGCAAGGCTCAGATCCTCCGAGAGGTCTCGAAGGCGTTCCCAGGCGTCTTTGAGGAACCCGTTGTAGGCACCCACGAGATGATGCAGGGAGACGTTCTTGAAGGTCGGGCTTGATCCGAGCTTGTTGCGCGTGACAGAGAGCGATGCCACGCACGGCTCAAGTGCACCAACCACATTCAGGTCAGACTGGAGGAAGGAGTGCTTGTGGGCGTTGGAAACGCTATTAAGCGTCTCCAAGAGCCAACGATGCGTCTCGAAGATGGGCCACCCGAGCGTAAGGGAACTGGAAACGGAGTCGACGATGAGCTTGTTGGGGTATGCCCCGTCGTCGAGTCGCTTCGTCAGCACCCAAACGAGCGTAACCAACTCGTCTGAGGCGCGCCGAAGCAGTGAAACGGCTTCTTCGGCGGTGAGCCAATGGAGAGTGCAATGGTCAACCGTTCCCGGGAGCATCGCCTTTCGAAACACCTCCCAATGTCCATAGCACTCGCTGAGCCGTAGGTTGGCGTGGGAAAGCCTCTGCCCGATCTTCATTAGCTTGAGCTGCATATTCCCCCAGGGGGTGTCGGGAGGCAGCCAGAAGAAGTCCTGTGCGAGCGTGATCGAGTCGAATGGCTCGCCGGTGGGTTTCAAGACGAGGGGGAACACCGGACCTAGCGTACTCACGCGCGGCGCAGGACGCGGAAAGGGGACGCCGCGCAGCGCACAACGGCCGACGCGCGGATCTGCCGCTGTCAGGTCGTTGGCAACAGCGGTGCTGCTGCCGTGTCTCCCCCGATCCCCACCGGTCATCGGCGAGCCATGTGGCGCCAACGTGGCTAGCGGTCGACCCCACGGGATGGGGCACGTGCCGGCACGGGGGAGTCGCCGGGATGGGCAGCGGTGCGACCGGGACGGCTGGTCACGCGCTCGTGAACGCCTACGGCTTCAGCGTGCGCGAGCCGGGTCTTGACGTGGGTGACGTCACGCAGGGCGATTGCGGCTGAACCGCGCGGATCCTGGTTCCAGGCATTGACCAGGTCGTGGAGGGCCGTGCGGAGCAGGCCGGCGGGCAGTCTCAAGCGTTCGGCAACGTCCTGGGTGCCGGTCTCCCAGCGTTCGGGTGGGGAGGCTGCGATGACTCGGAGCGCGTCGACCGCCGCTTCGCTCGCCGGCAGGTGCGCGAAGCGTTCGTCAACGAGCTGGTCGGCGAGCGGCCTCGCGCGCTTGAGCGCGGCGGCGAGGACGCCCGCGCTTCCGGTGGCGACGAGGTCGGCAGGGTCGGTGCCGTCGGGCAGTTCCGCGTGTCGGGGATCGTGTCCGTGGGGGGTGAGGATCCAGTAGTCGCGTTCGGCGGCGACGCGACCGGCGAGGTCGGCGTCGGTGGCGACGATCGGCGTCCGGTGCCCGTGCTGGCGGAGTTGGGCGGCTTGGTCGTCGGTGAGGGAGGTTCCCAAGGGAGCGACGCCGACGTACGTGCCGCCGGTGGCGAGGGTGATGGCGATGGCGTCCAGGGGGCCTTCGACGATGACGGGGGTGACGCCGGGGCCGAGGGGTCCGGTGGTGTAGAGCTGGTCGCCCTTGTGGAACAGGGGGGTGTCGCCGGTGTTGAGGTACTTGGGACCGGCCTTGTCGTCGTCGGTGCGGTCGGGGTGGCGGCGTCCGACGAAGCCGAGGATGACGCCGTCATGCCGGATCGGGAAGACGGCCCGGTCGCGGAACCGGTCGATGAGTCGGCCGGTTGAGGCCCGGGTGGCGACCCCCGCGGCGAGCATCTCCTCGTCGGTGACGCCGAGCCGGTGGAGGTGACCGACGAGGGTCGTCCAGCCAGCGGGGGCGTAGCCGGGGTGCAGGTCGGGGTGTCCGGTGAGGTCGATGCCGAACCGTGATTCGAGGTAGGGCCGGGCCCACGATCCCGGGAGACGGTCGGCGTAGAAGCTGGCGGTGAGCTGGTTGATGTGGGCGAGGCGTTCGGGGGTGGAGGGGCAGTCGCGCCACGCGTCGGCGCGTTCGAACATCTTGTGGAGGTCGTGCTCGGTGGGCTCGGGGAGGCCCATCGTGTCGCGGATCATCACCTGCAACGCCAGCCCTGCCCCCGCGTCCAAATCGTCTGGGTTGGCGTCCCACGGTTCGGCGTCGAGGGTGTCGACGGCGATCGGCGCGACAGCTTCGTCCGGGTCGCCGATGAGGATCGGGTTGGTGGGTTCGTGGCCGTGCCACAGGTCGGCGGGTGGTTCCTCGGCAGGGTGCGGAGGTTCGGGTTCCTGGTCGAACGAGCTGTGGGGGTCGGTGAGGGTCGAGATGCGCCAGACGAGGGCGAGGCAGTCGTCGACCTGCTGGTTGTTGCCGGCGCCCACGCTGAGGAGGTCGGTGGGGGTCCAGCCTTGCCGGATGCCGTGGTCGACGGCGGTGACGAGGGCGGGCCACCAGCGGCTGGCCTGCAGTTCGTTGGCGCGTTCGGTGCCGAGTGTGTCGGCGAGGGTGGTGGTCCAGGCGGGGGTGAGGGGTTGGTCGGTGTCGAGGGCGGCGGGGGTGAGGTGGCGGGCGATGCGCCACCACAGGGCGGCCGCGGCGTGGTCGTCGGGCAGGTTTCCCTCACCGGCCGCTGCGTGGAGCAGAGTGCGGGCGTTGAGTCCGGACGCCGACAGGTGCGCGAGCCGGCTGGCGAGGGTGGAGGTGAAGCCGTCCCCAGCGAGGCGCGGTTCGAGGTGGCGCAGGAGGGGTCCCCACTCAGCCATCGCGGGTTGGCGGTCACCAGTAAGGCGGCGGTCGAGGTGGCGTTGCCAGCGAGCGGCTGCTTTCGGGAATTGGCGTTCGCCGGTGGGGCGCAGGTCGGTGTCGGGGACGCCGATCGCGGCGCGCCAGACGGTGAGCTCGGCGATAGTTTGTCCGGTGGGCTGTCCGAGGATGGACGCTAACCAGGCCGGCGTCCGCCCCGCAGTGAGCGCTTCTTGGTGGACGGTGTCGCCGAGTTCGCTGACCAGGCGGGCGCGGGCGTTCAGGTAGGGACCCCATTCGGGGTGTTCCCGCAGTCTGTTCGGGACGGCGGGGAGCCAGGGCAGCGGCCCGGGTCGGCTGCCGCGTAGTCCGGTGGCGTCGAGGCGCCAGTCGAGGACGGCGGCCGGATCCCCGGCACCGGTCAACGGTTGTTCGGTGGCGGCGCGGCGAAGTTCGGTGAGGGGGTCATGGCCGTCGGCGGCGATCAGGAGCAGGCGGGCGCGGAGCGCGGGCCAGGCGTCGCACCACGGAACGCCGGGGAGTGCGTGGTCGACCTGGCGTTCCAGCGCATGGACGGCGAGGTCGCCGGCGACGTCTTCGGCGGCCGCCGATAGGGCGTCGGTGTAGCGGGCGACGGCCTCCCCGAGCCGGACGCGCGGGTCACCCAGGTGCTGTTGAAGGCTCGTCGCTGAGATGGGGGCGGTGTCGCGGGCGAGGATCTGTTCCAGGACATCGGTGGCCGTCAACGGGTGGACGGTCTCGGGGCGGATGACAGTGTGTGGGTCGCCGTCGCCGACGACCTGGAGGTACACGTGGTTGGCGTGCCGTCCGCGGGTGAGCATCGTGTACAGCTGCTGGCGGCCTTCGGTCCCGGTGGCGAGGCCGTGCATGGTGTCGACGGACACGCCTTGGGCGGTGTGCACGGTGGAGGCATAGCCGAGTTCGGTCGAGGTGGTGACGTAGTCGGCGGGCAGGACCACGCTGCGTCGGCTGCGGGTGTGGAGGGCGCGGACGCTGCCGTCGCCGGGGAGGGCGGTGATGCTCCAGCGGTCGCCGTTCTTGACCCAGTCGGTCGCGGACACGCGGAGTCGGCGGTCGTTGGTGCGGGTGATGATCACGTCGCCGACCGAAGCGGACAGCCCATCGGCGAGTTCGACTTCGTGGCTGGGGAGGGTGCCGTTGAGGCGGTGGTGGCGGGCGCGGGTGTTCAACTCGGCGACGAGGTCGCGGGTGGGGGCGAGCATGATCGTGTCCAGGCCGGCGGTTCGGTCGGTTTGCCAGGCGTCGAACACGTCGTCGGTGATCGTGGCCAGGTCGCCGACGTGGACGCGGTCGTGGTCGAGGTAGAAGCCGAGTGCTTCGGGGTTCCCATCGCGGAGGGCGAGGCTGGCGCCGCCTTCGGCGGGGTCGGCGAAGCGGACGAGTTCGTTCAACCGGGCGGCTCCGTGGCGGGTGGCGATGTCACGCAGGACGCCGCCGGCGCCGATCGCCGCCAACTGTTGGTCGTCACCGACCAGCCGGACACTCGCCCCACGTTCGAGGATGTGCCCGACGGCGGCATCCAAGGAGAGGGTGTCGGCCATGCCTGCTTCGTCGATCACGACCAGCGTGCTGGGCCCGATTCGGGCGGCCCAGTCAGGCAGGTCGTCGTGGTCGATGGACCAGGTGAGCTTGGCGAGAGTGTCGGTGTGGGTGTCGATCTGGGAGCCCAAGGCGGCGGCCGCGGCCGCGGAGGGGGCGAGGCCGACCACGGTGCCGCCGGCCTGCTGCCACGCCAACGAGAGGGCGCGCATGGCGGTAGTCTTGCCCGACCCGGCTGGTGCGATCGCGACCTGGACCCGTGCCCCGGAGCACGCCATCGCCCGGACGAGCGCTACCTGCCCGGCGTTCAACTCGACCCCGTTCGCCGCCGTCTCCAGTAGAGCGACCTCGACGGTGGCCGGGTCGACGGTGCGGCCGTCGTGGCGTCCGGCCGCGTCCACGAGCCGTTGCTCGGCGGCGAGGATCCGCGGTGAGGTGAACAACTCAGCCCCCGCCACCGTGTAGACCGACTGGCCGTCCACGCGCTGCAACGCTGCAGGTTCGGCGATCGCTTCCGCGGAGACGGCGAGCGGAAGGGAGTGCTCGCCCAGCGCGGTCGCGACGAGCCGTTCCACGGCGGCGTCGAGTTGGGCGGTGGGGATGCTGGCGGCACGGGCGCGGCGTTGCGCTTCGGCGCGGACGTGCCAGGCCTGCCAGGTCGCCCGGGAGCCCTCGACCGTGGCGACGATGCTCGCGGCCGTGCGGGTGAACCAGGCCTCATCCAAGGTGGGGGCGCTGGCGCGCGTGGGGTGGAGGGCGGTGTGGAGCATGCGACCGATGCCGTCCGGGCCACCCAGCACGGCTTCGGCCTGGGTGCGCCAAGCGGTGCGCTGCTCGGCAAGGGTGCGGGGTTCGTGCTTCGCGTCGCGGGTCTCGAGGTTGGCCTGTTGGGCCAGGGCGAGGGTCTCGATCGGGGTCGGCGGACGCCCGTGGGTGGCCTGGAACTCGACGGCGAGTTCGTCCTGGCGGGCTTCAATGCTGCGCCGGCGGGCCGACCAGCGGGTGTTCAACGCCGGGTCGACGCCGTCGATCTCCGGCGGCCGCTGCCTGGTCGGCCACTACGACCAGGGTGAGTACGTGGCCGGCTGGCCCGAGGTGGCCTGCGAGTCCATCCGGGCGATCAACCACCTGACGGACCACGGTCCCATCCCGGCGCCCACGCTTTACCGCGTCCTGGGCGAACTCAAGGGCGTCGGCCACTTCCTGCCGCAGGCCTTGGCCCAGATGACGCGCGGACTTCAGGAGTCGCTGGGGCTGTACCGGGTCTACGACGCTCGGGCCCCGGCCGACTCGGTCCTCGAGGCCACCCTCCTGCTGAACCAGGCCCTCCGGAAGGCCGCCGAGCTCGGCAAACTCCTCGAAGCCGCGCAGGCTGCCATCAGCGAGCAGGGCTACCACGACGAAGACGAGGGGGATCCCACCCTCTTCGACGACGGGGACGACCCACGATGAGCGACCCGATCACGACAGTGCCGCCGCGCGCCAACGCCCTAGGCGTGCTGCTCAAGGCCGCCGTCGTGATCCCCGACCTCATCATCGCCAGCCTGCTCTGGCTGGTGATCATCGCCCTGCTTCCGCCGGTCGCCGGCTTCGTGCTCACGGTCGGAGGCTTGATCTTCGCCGCGGTGCTCGCGGCCGGGCTCGGCGAGGATCTGACCGTTCGGGTGTTGTACCGGGCCCGCCGTGCCACTCCCGCCGAGGCGCCGCATCTGGCCGTGGCGCGGCGGATCGCCACCCGCCGTTTGGACGCCGACGGCGTCCGGCTGCGGATCGTCAGTCACGGACCGCTCGTCGGAACGGCCGGACGCCAGCACGTCCTCCTGCGCAAGGACGTCGTGGCCGCCTACTGCACCAACCAGGTGGCCGCCCATCAGGTCGCCGCGATGATCGCCCAGGGCTTCGGATGTCTCCGCCACGGCCACACCCGCTTCGACCTGCTCTGGACGTTCTGGACCATCCCTTGGGACCTCGTCCGCGGCCTCGCCCACGCCATCGGACGCCGCCTTGCTTGGCTCCCGCTGGTTCAGTTCGCTTGGCGGATCCGGATCGTCGTCGGCACCATCGCCGTGATCCTCGAAGCACAGGCCGGACGCTGGCCGTCGGCGATCTTCATCATCGCGTTCATTGCGCTGAGCTACGTCATGCCTTCGTCGGCGCGCTCGTGGGAGCGTCACTTGTTGCAGCACTCACCCCTGATGTTGCGAGCCGCAAGCTCCTGAAGTGCCGTCGTGAGAACGCAGGTGGACGCACGAGGCGTCATGGGATGCGGTCGCTGCTGCGGCTGCGCCGAACTGAGCGAGATGTACTCGTCGAGGAGGAGATTCTGGGTCTCCATGATGCGCCTGTCCTCGAGGCCCCGGTCGAGGCGCTCGGGCCGCCTCCTCTGAATGAGCCTCGATTGTGATCTCATCTGTCTGTCCGGTAGGCAGGATGGTCGAAGGCGTCATCTCTCTGACTGCCAGCCGTGGGAACACCTCCCCTCACCGGACCCGCGAGGTAGTCGTTGCCCGTGTTCCTAGGAAGGAAGTGACTCGTACAGGGCCGACTCGACGCGGATCAGTTCGGACTCGACGAGTTCGGTGAGTGGGCGTGACTCCACCTTGAGGCCGAGTTCGATGTTGTGGAGCTCGGCGCTCGCGGACTGGTTTGCGCTGGTGACGATCAGGAACTGGTGGTCGACGGCCACGAACTTCGCATGGTTGCGGATGTGCTGTCCGCCGTTTTCGGCTCGCGTCACGTACACCTTGGCGCCGACCATCTGCGCGGCGACCTCGGCGAGCGACGGTGTCCCAGCCCAAGTCGACTGCGCGGTCGCGTCATGATCCAGGTAAAGGCGGACGCCGACCGTGCCCCGCAGGCACACCTCACCGAGCGCGTGCCACAGGCTCGATGATTTCTGGATGTTGAACGTCGAGCACGTGACCGCGAACCGGGCCGACAACACGAGATCACTCAGCGACGAAGTGAGTGAGCCGTAGCCGGCGAGGTGCCCGGGCATCGTCCAGATCGGGGTGGTCGAACCTGGGCGCAAGGCTGCGCCCTCGATCGCCCGAAGGACCGGCACAGCCAGCTCCCGAATCACCGGCACCAGCCCGGCGGCGTCCAGGGCCGCCTTGACCTCCGGACGCCGACCCTCCGGTACACCCTTCAGCGCTTGCGTCAGCGTCTGTCCCGCGTCGAGCCGGGCTGCCAGCTGGGACGCCTCGGTCGAGGTCAGCAGGCGCCCCAGCTCCACCATGGGGTCGGTCATGACACGTCGAAGAATCCGAGGTGGCGGTGAGGCCCGGGCAGCCTGATCAGCAGCCGGCGATCGAGGAACCGGTTCGACCGCTCGCACGATGTCTCGGAGGCCATCGCGCACGCGTGGCATGCCGCACCGTGCAGGAAATCCTCCTTCGGACCGGGCGTTCGGTGCGAGCAGAGCGGGTCGGAGCTGCAGCGCTGCGCTCCCCGCAGTGCAGACGTCACCAACTGGCGCAGGCGCACCGGCTCGCTCAGCTGGACGAGTCCGCCCAGCGTGCCGTCCGAGTCCGACGAGGTCGTGAGCAGGAGAAGGCCTGCCGCAGGCGGTCGGTGTTCGGTGCCCCGCCAACCGTAGAGGCGCTCGGAGATGCTCGCTGCACCGTAACCGGACGACAGTGCCATCTGGCGGAAGAGCACGTGCGCCAGCGTGTGCAGCAGCCAGTAGCGGGGCGGTGGCATGCGGGTGTCGGGGTCGATGTTGGCGGCCGTCCCCGACAGGCGGTTGGCGTAGTTGTTGCGGTGTGCCTGCTTGTGGGCAGCCCACAGGTCGGACGCCTCGACCGTGGCTTCCCACGCGGCCACAGGCTTCTCGTCGAGTTGGAGGAACACGCCTTCGCCACGGTTCAGTGTCGCCAGCGCCCATACGGGTTGGTTCACGGTCAGAGGCACCTGACGGGTGGGGACGTCGTCGATGCGGTCCCACTCGTCGATGCGGGTGAAGCCCAGCAGGGCGGTCGCTTGGCGCAGCTTCTCCACCGCAAGGACGCGGCTGAACTCCTTTGGTAGACCCGGGTCGAGCTGGCGGGTGGTCACTACCAGCCCGCTCGCCTCGTCCTCGTGGTGCGCGCCGGCAGTGCCCAGCTGAAGGTGGTTCCATTCAGGCACCATCAGGTCCAAGGCGCTCCACTCGGTGTTCGGCACGACCTCGGGGTCTGCTGGCAGCGGTGAGAGGGCTTCGGTGAGGGCCTGAGCCAGGTCAGCGTCGCTGATCTCGGTGACATCGAGCCGGTCCTTGAGATACTTGCGCAGGAACTTTAGCTCGCCGACGTAGTCCGGCAGGTCGTCCCCAACCACGGACTTGAGGCGGTCGGCCAGGTTCTGCTTCTTCTCGCCGTCGTCCATGGGCATCACGATGGCGCTCTGGGTGATCGGGAACCAGAGGTTCGACGCGCCGACCAGCATCAGGTGCGCCGGCGCGTCGCAGCCACCGACCGCGAAGGCGTCCAGGTGCGGGTGACGCCCACGGCAGGCAGGCAGCTTCGCCTTGCCTGCGGCTCCCTGCGCCTCGTTCATCCCGCGCGAGGCGCCGCACGACGCGCACACGATCCGGGCGGAGGCGCCGCGGCTGAGCGTGTTCTCGGTCATCTTGAGCATCGGGGTGCTGGCGTCGGAGCAGGTTCCCCCGCGGTGCACCCACCCGAGGTAGGGGAACTCGTCGAGGTGCCCGTTCTCGCAGGCCAGCAGGTAGCGCGCCGGCACGCAGGGCGAGCGCTTCTTGCCGCCACCTTTGGCCGTGCGGCTGCGACCGGGGCAGCCGACGTGCTCGAACTTCGCCTCGTCGGGCTTGTACGGGTTGGTGTTGGAATAGGCGAAGGTGCTCAGCGGCGCCAGCCGGTCGCAGCCGGTGCACCGCAACCACTGGGGAAACACCAGCGCCGGAAGACCGAGATCGCGGCCCTCGTCACTGAACGAACTCTCCGCGGGCTGGTGCGGGAAGGGACGCAACTCGGTGACCTGCTGCCCGAGCTGGCGGCGTACAGCCGCCAGCAGCTTGGGCGCATGGATGTAGGGGACGCCGTCGCGGCGCTTCCAGATGCGATCCCATGCGTCGAGGCCCGAGGGCATCACGGTGAAGCGTGGCAGGTCCATGATCGCGCCGGGCCCGTAGGTGAACAGCAGCGTGCTGGGCCGCCCCGACCCCACCTTGGCGTAGTTCTTCTTGATCCCGGCCTTCTTGAGCGCCTCAGCGTCGCCGAGCGGGTCGAGGCTGTGGTCGCCGCTGACGAGGTCGGCCATGTCAGTCCTCCTCCGGGGCGGGGAACGCCCAGGCAGGGGCGCTTTCGGGCGGTGCGAGGTAGAGCCGGTCCGGGTTCGGGGAGACCAGCAGGTTGATCTCGGGTTGCACCTCGCGCATCGAGTTGGCGACCACGAACGGCGCACCGGCTAGCAGGTCCTTGGTCGTGGACGCCTCAGCACTGATCATGAGCGGCCCCTCACCAGCCCCGGCCCGCACACGCTCGTACACCAACCGCTTCTGCTGGGCGGCGAGACCGGCGCGGCGCTTCTTCCACGTGTCGACCCGGTTCTTCAACCGTGCCCGCACCACGTCGGCAGACGCCTCATCGGATGCGGCCAGCGCCCGGGCGACGAGCAGGTCGACCAGGTCACACACGAACGCGGCCGAGGAGTCGATGCGGTCCGCCCCCTTCTCCGGGGTGAGACCGTCGACGCCGGCCTGCGCGTCGAGCACTCGGGCGGCGCTGACGAGGACGCCGTCGAGGCCCCGCTCGATCGACGTGAGCGAGTACGGGGTCACCGATAGGGCCTCCACCTGGGCGTAGAACGTCTCGTGGTAGTGCCGGAACTGCTCGAAGTGCGCCAGATCGCGCGGCCGCGCCCAGTTGCCCAGGGTCACCACCAAGCCCGGGCGATCGCCCGCACGGCCAACGCGCGAGGACGCCTGAATGTACTCGGCGGTGTTCTTCGGCTGACCGACGATGAGCATCAACCCCAGGCGCAGCACGTCGACGCCGACCTGGAGCATCGAGGTGGCCAGCACAGTGTCGTAAGGCAGGGCGCCCCGTTCGGGTGCGGGCTTGCCGCCTTGGACGGCCGCCAGTGCCGCCGCACGGGCGGCCGTCGAGTCGGACGCCGCGGTGAACGGCACAGCCATTCCGTCGAGGGTGTCGGTGATCCGGGACGACGACACGCGGCTGGTCAGCTCGGCCCGGTTCAACTGGCCGTAGTTCGTGCCGCGGCGGCGCGGCAGCTTCGACCACGGGCGTCCGCGCCCCAGGGCGGTCTCGACGTCGTCGCTGAGGTAGCGGGTCATGCCCGCCAGCTCGCGGATCGCGTTGAAGTAGCCCACCAGAGTGAGATAGGCGTCCGCAGCGTCACCGTGCCGGTCGAGCAACTCCTGCCCCGAGGCGAGCAGCACCTCGGACAGGCGGATCTCGGCGGCCGTCAGCCTGACGCCTGTCGCGCAAACGCCGAGGTAGCGGCGTCCAGGCGCCTCGCGGCTGATCGGTTCCTCGGAGCTGAACCAGGTGTCGCCGGCGTCCAGCACCTGGGGCGGGAAGATCGCCAGCCCGCGGCCGTACAGGCTGCGCACCTGGTCGGCCGCCCGTCGGACGGTGGCCGAAGACGCCACGATCAGCGGCGCGACGCGGCGACCCTGGCCGTCGGTCCACGTGCAGAGCGTGTCGATGACCGCCTCGAACAGGCCCACCGTCGTGCCCAGGGCGCCGGTGATGAGGTGCAACTCGTCCTGGATGATCAGGTCGGGCGGCCGCAGCCGACCGCACGCCCGCACGGACGCCGCCGGATGACCGCCGCTGGCGTTGTGCTTCGACCCGGCCTTGAGCGAACAACCGGAGTCGTCGGGGTGGGTGTAGCCGTGGCGGTCGCACACGGTGGCGACGTGGCCGAACAGGGCGGCCGCCTGCCCCTCGCGGGCGAGCCGGGCGAACTTGTCGACCGTCGCGATGACGAAGGCGGGAGCCAGCCGGTAGATCTCTTCGTCGACGGTGAGCACCGGCAACCCCTCGCTCACCTCACCCGCCGAGCCGAACGGGCAGTCGAAGTCGTCGCCGCAACGCACGAACACGCGGCCGAGCACCGTCTCGACTCGGATGTTGTCGCGGGTGATGGGGGTGCCGCACCACGGGCAGCGCCGGAACTGCAGCACCGTCAGGCCGTGGTCGTACCCGCTGTCGGCGGCCGCGCGTAGCTGCTCGTCGGCCTCCTTCACCCGCTTGGGTGACACGTTCGACCCCACCCACAGGCCGATCCGGAACGGGGTGGGACCCCAGACCTTCTCATCCCTTCGGCGCTCCAGTTCGGCGGCGCACACCATCGTCGTGGCGCGCTGGAACTGCTGCGCAGTCAGCAGCCGCAGCGTGTAACGCATCAGCACCGCCAGCCCGTCGCCGCCGTCAAGGGGCCCGGACGCCGACGCCACGACCCCCCGCCGGCGCCGGATCGCGAACGTGAACGCTGCCAGGCCCAAGTAGGCCTCGGTCTTGCCGCCACCGGTGGGGAAGAACAGCAACTCGACCTGAGCCAGGGCGGGGTTCGACCGCTGCGGCAGGGTCGGGTCACACAGGGCCGGGAGCTGCATGAGCACGAACGCGAGCTGGAACAGGCGCCAGCTGTGCGCGCCCGCCCCCTCGGCGTTGACCTCGGCGAGGGCGGTGGCCGGCGTCAGCTCCGGGCGCTCGCCGCGGCGCCGGACGACCTCGGAGTGAATGCGCTGATCAGCCATCACGGTGTTCATGAACTGAAAGCACCGCAGTGCCTCCTCATCACGCAGCAGGAAGTCGATGCCGTCAGCCAACCGGCCGGCGGCCTGCTCTGCCTCGACGATCGCATCGATGGCCTCGCCCTGAAGGTAGACCGGCAGGCTGTCAGCCGTCGCCTTGAGCCCCGTCAACCAGGCGGCATAGCCCGTCGTGATTGGCGTGAGCGCGGTGCGCAATTCATCGACGGACGCGGTTGCCAGCCGCCTCATGTCGGTGACGACCGCGGACTCGGACCGGGCCCGGGTCTGCGGGGTCTCGGAGGTGGGCAACCAGGTGGTGCGCACCTGGGAGGCCCGGCGGGCGCCCGGCTGGGCCGTCCAGTCGGCCGAACAGGTGCGGCCAATGGCAAACTCGAGCCTGTCGCGATACTGGAGGCGCAGCCGGTTGACCTCGTCGTCGTCGTGCGGCGGGATCGCCTCCGCCACCACGTCCTGCACCGGCAGGAAGGCCTCCGCCCCACCGGCCTCGACATGCAACTGGGTCTGGAACAGCGACTTGCCGACCGGCACCCGGCCCACCCCTGGGTCCGCCTCGTTACACAGGGCCAGCTCGAGGATCACCGAGTTGTCCGTGTTGTAGCGGTCCACCCGCAGCACCACGCCCTCGGGTTCGACCCCGGTCAGCGGGATGTCGCGGGTCTGGCCGGCGGTCAGGTCGGCAATCGTGACGACGACGGAACGGGACACCTGGGTGCGCACGTACTCCGTCGCGCGTGCGGCCGACGGCGCGCCCTCCTCGGCCGCCCGCTCAGCCTTCCGGGTGGAGTAGTGCCCCCACGACGCCCGCACAGTCACTGACCGTTGCCCGGGTGAGATCTGACAGCGCAACCCCATGGACGCCGGCGTGATCGCCCCGCGGCGCACCGGCGTGTCCTCGTCGGCGTCCGCGTCAGGAGCGCCAGCCTCATCAAGGTCCTCCTCCGGGGCACCCTCGGTGGGGATCGGTTCGGTGGCGAGTTGCTGCGGGTCGAGGCGGCCCACGAGGTAGGCGACGTGGGGAGAGACCGGCAGCACCTCAGCATCGCCGTACAGCGGGCCAAGCAACTCGCGGGACAGAATCGACGTCAGGTTCTCCCGGACAGCCCACGCCGTGCCATCGGGCACCTCGTAGGGTCCCGGCGGCAGCACACCGTCGTGCGCAGTGGTGGTCATGCCTCGGCCTCCTCAGCGTCGAAGTCGTGTTCCTCGGGCTCCGACGCCGCGAATGAGACGCCGGTGCCTGCCGCCGCCTCGGAGGCTGCGCGGCGGTGGTTTTCCTCAAGCAGCCGGTCGAGGATCTCGACACGTGCCGCGGGGCTGACCGTCCAGCGGGTCATCTGCCGGTAGGTGTGGAAGCCATGATCGAGCATCACGTCCGACCAGCCGTAGGCCGCCATCACCGTCTCGTCGAGCTCGACGTGGATCGCACGCAGCCGGGCCGCATCGGGGTCGGATGCATCGGGCAGGTCCGGGTCGTTGACCAGGTTGTACAGCTTCGTCAAGCCCAGATCGCGGCGCAGCATGATCTCCCTGCGCTCCTCATCGAGGGTGCGACCAATCACGCGAAGAGCATCGGTCTCATCGGGCCGCGGGAATGTCTCGAACACGTCCGAAGGCGTGTACCTAGGATCGTTTCGCATGCCCGACCCATACTTGATCGCCCACATCTGGTGGAGTGATGACGAGAGCACGGCCTGCTGGGCGAACGAATCCGTGGCGAAGACGCCCAGCGCGTGGCTGAAGACTTGGCCCGTGGGGACTCGCAGGGGCATGACGGTCTTGCTGACTAGCGCGATTGCCAGGACTTCTTTGAGGGGGAGGGTGGCTCGCCGGAGAGCGACTGCCGGGGCCTCGTAGAGCCACCATCGATCCCGCACGCGGGGCTTATTGCTGAGCCCCTCGCGATGAGGCTTGACGCGGGACTCTACCCAAGCGAAGGGCTCCGAGAACCTCGATGCGGCTATGCGATCCAAGCCGGTAAAGTCCACGACATACCTTGAGGCGAGTCCTTGTGGGTCGGAGTTGATGTCCTCACCCCCAAGGAAAGGGGCCAACACCTGGGCTGAGGGGGGGGAGGAATCAATCATCTTGCGGGCGACCCACGGTTCCATCGTGAAGCCGACGCCGTTAATGTTGTTACCGATATACGCCTTGGCGAGGTTTTCCGTGAGTCGTCTTGGGGGGCCTACGATGCGTCCTTCGGGTTCCAGCAGCGAGCTAATGCGTACGACCCACTGGTCATCGGAAACCGCGCCTAGCCCATCGGGGAGAGTGCCGCGAGCCCCCCAGACCGCAGCGTACTCAAGGTTGGCGCTCGCTGCGGGCCAGGACCTCGACTGAATGCTGCGGGTGATGGTGAAGTTCTTGGCAACCATCGTGTCCAAGCTCACTTCGCGAGTGTCCCCTTGGGCCACCGAATTTGTGGCAATCAAACCCAATGTGCCCTCGGGGTCGAGCAGAGAATAGGCGCGGAGTAAGAAGTAGGCAACTAGGTCCGCATTTCCCTTGGCGCCGTCAGCCAACACATTGACCAACCATTCGCGGAGGTTGGAGCCCATTGCGGGGGAGATCTTCTTACCGCCGAGGAAGGGTGGGTTTCCGACGATGGTGTCGAAGCCGCCGTGGTCGAAGACGTCTGGCAGTTCGATGGGCCAGTGGAGAGGCTGCCAACGGCAATAATCTGTGTCAACAGTGGGGGTGAGGCCGACGCCAAGGATGTCGTCCAGCATCGCGCGGTTTGCGGCTCCCTGGGCCGGATAGGCATCGGCGGCGGCGACACGTAGATCGGCGTACGCCTCGTCGAGGGCCTTCCCGAGCTTGCCTCCGAGGCGCAGGCCGGCGGCGATGACCCCGTCGGCGAGGTCGCGGACTTGGGCGGTCACCGTGCGCAGCTCGGCAAGTAGGGCCGCCTTGGTGACTGCCGAGCGCTGGGGGTCGTTGTTGTCCACCACGCTGGACAGGTCTTGCCGCAGTTGGATTGCTTGGTCGATGGCGGAATCAACGTCAACGTTGGTGCCGACCGCTGCCGACGTGACCTCGAACAGCGCGGGCGCGTTGGTGGCGCGGCCGGGGTTGATGTGGAGGCGGCGCACTTGGTCGAGGTCGGTGATGCCGAGCAGGGAGTTGCCGACCAGCACCTTGTCGTCGACGAAGCTGAAGGGCAGCTTGGGGTCGAGCGAGACCAGCCATAGTGACAGCTTGCACATCTCGATGGCCATCGGGTTGATGTCGGCGCCGTAGAGGCAGTGTGCGACGACCTCGCGGAGCGCTCGGGTCTCCTGCTCTTCGGGGGTACCGAGGCCGGAGCCTTTCGCCTCCCACGCCTCGACGAGGCGTGCGGCCAGATACCGCGCTGCCGCGACGAGGAAGGCGCCCGAGCCGCAGGCAATGTCGGCCACCCGTAGCCGCAGAATCTGCCCGGGTGACTTGAGCACCCACGCCGTCCGGTCCATGGTCTGGTGCGGGCCGGGGGCGTAGACCAGCGGTTCGAGGGCGTGCAGGACGACTTCTTCGGCCAGCGAGCGGGGCGTGTAGTGGGCGCCCGCGTTCTTGCGCGACGGGGTCTCGACCACAACCAATCCGCCTTGCAGGACGACCGTGGGCCGGTCGCGCAGGTCGCGGCGGATGATGCCGAGCCAACCACGAAGCTCCTCGGCGAGCGCGGGGTCGTGGGTGACGGCGCGCAGGGCGACGTCGGCGTCCTCGATCGTGTCACCTGCGGCGAGAGCCTTGGTGAGCTGGTTGACGGTCGGGGTGCTAGCACTGGGTTGGTTCTCCTTGACCCAGGCCAGGATGGCTGCGGCGACGCTTCGGTCGTCGGCGTTGTCCTCGTACAGGTCATTGAGCACGCTCAGGGGGATTTCGGCTTCGGCACCGGCCTTGCCGATCAAGCCGATCACCGTCTCGGGCGCGCGGCGACATGTGTAGCCGAGCAGGCCTTCGTAGATGTAGCCGATCTGTTCCACATCGATGTCGCGGAACGAGATCGGACGCCGCCCCTCCCCCTTGACGTCGGCCATCTGCACGGCGTCCAGCACCTGCATCATCACCCGGTCATCGACAACCAAAGAGAGCTCGCCGGTCGGGGTCAAGGTGGCTAAGAACGGGAACCGCTCTGGGTCGAACAGCGATCCGCCGTAGGTGGGCAGGCGGAGGTCCTCGAACGAGGCCCCGCGGTAGAGCGCCCGTGAGGTGGCCAGCAGGCGGTGCCAGACCGCGGAGGTGGCGTCCAGGCCCTCGGGGGTCTCGACTTGGGCGCGGCTGCGCAACTCGTCGAGCTGTCCGGTCAGGCCATAGCCGCCGCGGAACAGTTCGCTCGAGGGCAGGAGGCCGCGTTCCTCGGCGAACAGGAGGAACACGACCCGCATCATGACCGTGACCGCCGCTTCGTAGATGATGCCGGCGTCCTCGGGGAGCGGATCAGCCTCGCCGCGGTGGAGGGCCTCGGCGGCGGACTCGGAGAAGGATTGCACGACCAGCTCGACGGCACGTCGCACCTGGGCGCCAAGGGCCTCGGTGACGAGTTCGGCGGACGTGACTGACTCGCGGAACAGTGCGGCTAGGCGGTCCTCGGGCTGGCCGCCGGCGAGGCGCCCGGGGGCGAGCAGGGCGGCGACCGCGTCACGTGCGGCCGAGTCGTTGACCCAGTCGAAGGCGTCCACGATGCCGGAGGCTGCTGTGATCGACGTGCCCGTCTTCGGGTCGCGCTGGGCGCTCACCAACCCCCACCAGCGGCCGTCGGTGACCACACCGACCGGCGTGTGTGAGGCGCGCAGCATGAGTTCGAACCGGTCGATGGTGTCGGTGGCCCAGCCCTCGGTGCCGATGGAGCGGAGGTTGTCGACGGGGTCGACCACCCAGACCAGCGCTGCGACCTCGTCGCCCCGGCGGAAGGCGCCGGTGCTCGTCGCGGTGATGGCCCCGGTGGGGGAGGCGACGGTGGTGTGGACGGCTTCGTCGAGGACGAGGTGATCGCCCCAGCCGAACGTGTCGCGCAACACGTGCTCGACCCACGCGTCGCGGGCCACGCGGAAGGCGTCCAGCGGCAGCTCGCCGATGGCGTGGGCGTCATGGGCCCCCTCGAAGGACGCCTTGGCCACCTTCAGGTCGGCCAAACGTCGGGAGTCCAAGCCTGGGAAGTTGGCCTGAGGCCACACCCGGAGCAGCGCTGGCAGCGTCAGGAATGGGCCCTCGGTATCGACCAGAGCGAGCCACGAGCGGTGCAGCTCGGTGCCGCTGGGAGCGCGGCGGCGACCGAGGGCGGGGCGCGGACTCATCGGGTGACCTCCCATGCGGCGGCATCCTCGGCGGTGATCGCGAAGACGAGCCCGGCCGTCGAGGTGTAAGGCTTGACGTCGGTGTACCGGACTTCGATCGCTTCGCGTTCCCGCCGCTCCTCGGCGTCCAGTGAGTCGAGGCGGGACTCCATGGCGCGAACGTCCTTGGCGCGCTGGACGCGCTGGTCGTCGGCCAGGGGCAGCATGTCGAGTTGCTCCTCCTCCTCGCGCTTGAGGCGTCGCAGCGAGTCGGTCAGGTTCCTGCGGAAGGCGGAGAAGATTGCCGAGGCACGCTCCAGGTCGGCAGTGCGGCGTCCGGCCAGGGCTGCCTCGACCCGCTTCTGCCGGGCCTCGGCGCGGTTGCGGACGGCTCCGGTAAGTCGTTCGTGGAGGCGGGAACCGTCGGCGTTCCACGCGTCTGCAAGGTGCTCGCGCACGGCGGGGGATGCTCCTTGGTGTGCTCCGGCGTCAAGGGCGCGGTCGAGCAGGTCGAGCACCTTCTCCTCGGCCATATCCTGGGCCTTCATGCGGATACCCGTCACGAACACCTCCTCGTGCAGGCGCAGGCCACCAGCGCCCACGAGGACGAGCCGTGAGACCGCGGCCGCACAGGAGGCGTCCAGCCCCGGGACGACGACCGCGGTGACGCGGTTGACGTCGGAGCCGCCCTTGGTGAGCGTGTTGCGCAGCAGCCGGGCGGAGCGTTGCAGGAGCGGGTGGCCCAAGTGGATCGCCACCACGTCGGTGCGCGTGCCTCCGTCCGCCGTGAGCAGCGCAGCCGGGTCGAAAGTGATCGGGCGCAGGCGTCCCGGGTCGAGCCTGGTGGACAGGCCCGTCAGCGCCTCCTGCCAGCGGGTGCTGAGCGCGGGCACCCGGTAGAAGTCCGCTTCGGCGGCGTTCGGACCGTCCGCCGGGTCGTCGACCGGAAAGGCGGGGTCGTCCGTGCGCACGAGCGCGGGCTGCCGGGACAAGGTGAGCGCCTCCTGCACCACTCGGTGGGTGGCGGCGGGGGTCAGGTGCAACTCGGTGAGCTTGCTGGCATACGAGCGGCTCAACTCGTCGAGCTGCTTGTTGAGCTCCAGACCGCCGGCGAGGGTCTTGTTGATGAGCGTGGCGGCGCGGTCATCGCGGACGGTGCCGCGGCGCGGGTTGGGTGAGAAGCGCTGCTGGATGTCGTGGTCGATGACCTGGTTCATCGAACCGAGGTCGGACGCCGCCCGCCCTATCTTCAGCGCGATGCGGGCCAGGAAGTCGAGGTCGGCGTTGAAGGTGGTGGAGGTCTTGTCGGGCACGAAGTGGTAGACCTCGGGCGCGTGGGTCTGGCCGTAGCGGTCGATGCGCCCGATGCGCTGCTCCAGGCGGCTCGGGTTGAACGGGATGTCATAGTTCACCAGCCGGTGGCAATAGGCCTGCAGGTCGATGCCCTCGCCGGCGGAGTCGGTGGCCAGCAGCACGCGAACCGGTTCGTCGTGGGGGTCGGCGTTGAACCGCTGGCGGATGAGCTCACGCTGTTCAGTTTCGGTCGAACCCTGGATGACCGCCAGCCGGTCGCCATAGCCCTTCGAGGCGAGCACCTGAGCGATCCAAGCGAGCGTGTCGGCGTACTCGGTGAACACCACGACGCGTTCGTTGCTCCACGTGCCGTCGGGGCGGCAGATGGCGTCCAAGAAGCGGATGAGGGCGGTCAGGCGGGCGTCCGGGCGTGCCTCATACGACAGGCCCCAGTTGATGAGCCGGTCGAGCTGCTGGGAGTTGGCGGCCACGAGCGGATTCGTGCCGCGGCGCTGCTGCAGCGCGATGAACTCGGGGTGGTACCCGGCGCCTTCCTCCTCGTCGCTGGCCTCGCTGCCCAGCACGTCGCGGAGGACCTCGTCGTCATCGTCGAACAGGGATGCAGGGAGGGCGCGGCCGCCCTCGGGCAGGTGGGTGAATGCGCTCAACGTGCGCCCGAACGAGACCGGGCTGGACAGAAACCGCTTCTTCAACAGCATCCCGGACAGGTCGCCACCGTGGTCGCGGCCGTTGAGCTTCTTGCTCTTCTGCAGCAGGTCGGTCAGGTCCGCAAAGTGCTGTTGTTCGTCGGCGTTCGGCGTGAATGGGATCGGCTCGATGCGCCGGGATTGGAATTTCTTCGAGGTGATCTCGCTCTTCAGGCGGCGCACGGTGACATCGCGCAGGGCGGCCTCATCGAGGTCGGCGCCGCGGGCGAACCGGCGGTTGTCGATCATCTCCAGCAGCGCGGTGAACGACTCGCTGTGCCCGTTGTGCGGGGTGGCGCTGAGGAACAGGCGATGCTCGCACCGTTCGGCCAACTCCCGGGTGTGGATGGTGCGCAGGCTGTCGACGGCGTAGCTGCCGGCCTTTCCGTTGCGGGTCGGGCTCGCCGGGGCGACGTGGTGGGCCTCGTCGACGACGAGGATGTCGAACGCATAGCGCCGGGCGGTGCGCCGGTCGTCGGCGTCGGCGTACACCTCCCGCAGAAGACGCTGGGCGCGCGGCGAACGCAGCCACGCCATCGACACGATGACACGCGGGAAGAGGCGGAACGGGTTGGCGTTCAGCCCGTGGCTGCGACGCAACTCCGCCATCCTTTCAGAGTTCACGATGACGAAGTCGAGACCGAACTTCTCGCGCATCTCGTCCTGCCACTTGACCGAGAGGCTGGGCGGGCAAAGTACGATCACGCTGCTGGCGCGGTGACGCAGGAGCAACTCCTGGATGACGAGGCCCGCCTCGATCGTCTTGCCCAGACCGACGTCGTCGGCCAGAAGAAGGTTGGTGCGGGGGGCAGCCAGCGCGCGACGCAGCGGCTCGAGCTGGTACGCCTCCACGTTGGCCCCCGACCGGAAGGGCGCCTGGTAGGCGTTGTCGTCGGCCGAGGTGACCGCCCCCCACCGGGTGGCGTCCACGATGGCACCCAAGCGATCGACGCTGTCGAACGCGGCAGGGTTGATCCGTTCCGGCAGGTCCTGGTCGGGGGCGAGGGCGTGGCCGACCTCCAGCTCCCAGATGACGCGGAGTTCGTCGCCGAGGTTGTCCTCACCGAGGGCTTGCAAGGCCACAACGTGCTGCAGGCCGGCGTACCCCTCATCAGCAGGCGAGCGGGACAACCCCTGCTCCTGGACGTCGGTCACGGCCCACGTTGCGCCGCGCACATTGACCACTGCACCGGGATGCGGAAGGGGGGGTGTCGACAAGACTCACTCCTTTGCGGCTTGTGGGCCCCAGCCAATCACAGTCTGGGGACGCCAGGTTGATCGTGTCATGTTTTGCGAAAATCGCAAACTGCGCGCAGACTGTGACGCATGGAGACAACGGGCGACCGAGTGCGCCGCCTCATCGACGAGGCAGGCAGCACGCAGAGGGCGTTCGCCGAGCAAATTGCCATAGAGCAGTCGAAGCTGTCGAAGTCACTCAGTGGAATGCGGAGGTTCACGTCGCTGGAGTTGGCGCTGATCGCCGAGGCCCTCCACGTGACTGTCGACTGGCTGCTCACAGGCCAGGAGCCGGAACTGGCGACCGCAGCACGCCGCTCCGCGGGCAGCTCGGCCGAAACGGCTCTGCGGTTGGCACGCCAGTACGCGACACAGAGGACCAATCTCACCCGTCTGGGATACCCGCAGAAGCCCAATCTCCCAGGGCCGGTGAGTCGTTCCACAACCTGGATCCAGCAGGGGGAGGCGCTGGCGAGTGCGACGACGGCCATGCTGGACTCGATGGGCCTTTCGACGGTGGGTGACCTGCCCAAGGTCATCGAAGAGGCCTTCGGCATCGACGTGGCCATCGAACAGCTGGGAACAGGTTTCGACGGGCTGGCGGTAAGCACGGAAACCACGAAGCTCATACTGGTCGACGCCACGTCGATCACTGCACGGCAGCGGTTCACCATCGCACACGAGTTGGGCCACCTGCTTAGCGGCGACGATCAGGCCATCCATGAGGATGCTGACATCTACTCCTCAGCCAGCAAGAAGGGCGAAGGAGAGGTGCGCGCGAACGCGTTTGCCGCGGCCCTTCTCATGCCGGAACGCTTGGTTCGGTCGATGGTCGCCGAACAAGGGTCGAGCCTTGAGGGGTTGAGCAGTGTGGCCCAGGCGCTGAGTGTCTCACCTACCGCCCTCGCGTACCGCCTCGAGAACCTACGGGTCATCGACGCGGGTCTGCGGAGCGCACTGATGGCTACCACGTCCAAGGCAGCTGCCATGAAGGCGGGGCGGGCAACCGAGTTCGCTGCCGCCAGTGCGGCGTCGATGCAGCGCCGTCCCCCGGGGTTGCTCTTGGCCGACGCCCTAGCTGCCTACGAGGCGGGCCAATCCACCCTGCGGGTGTTCGCCGAGATCCTCGGAGTCGATACCCAGACCTTGCGGCGGGAGTGGGCCGAGGGTGAGGGCCGATAGCTGATGGCCGCCCTGGTCTTCCCGGACACTACGGTGCTCTGCAACTTCGCCGTGGTGCGACAGATGGGACTCCTTGAGGGCTGGCTGCGTGGGCGCGGCCGTTGGACGTCTGCCGTCCGGTTCGAGGTGGGTCGATCGCGCGCTTATCACCCGGCGCTGGGGGACGCGGTCGACGGGCGCTGGCTCGGGGAGGTCATCGAGTTGGAGGGCCACGAGGAAGCCGTCGAGCGCATGAGGCTGGGCGTCTTTGGGGGCATGCCGGAAGAACCGCTGAAACACCTTGGTGAGGCGCAGACCTGCTACCTCATACGCCACCTCAGCGAGTTCGAGGATTCGTGGTGGGTAACCGAGGACGGCGACGCTTACGACTTCGGCGTCCGTTCAGGCATGCAGACGCTGCGCACGTTCGAGGTGATGCAGCACATGGTCGCAGACGGCGATCTGACAGCTGAGGCGGCTCTGGCCTTGATGCGCGCGATGGAAGAGGCGGGGCGCGCCCTGCTGCACGTGCCACAACGGCCGTCATCATTTCGCTAACAAGCGGACTGGCGCCAGGAAGAGCCCAGCCCCTATCCTTCGAAGCCCGCTGCCTCACTCTGGAAGGTGGGGCGCGCGATGGAGTGCCGCCCCACCAGGCCCCCCCTGACTGTCACCGACCGCTCGGTGGCGCACCGACCACCGGGACACTGGCTCACGTCGAGCGCAACACGCAGTCGCGGGATGGGAGATGCTCCGACGGGGACCGGCGTCCAGCGCAATTCCCTGTGCGCTTCGCGGACCACGGCGAGAAGGGGCGTCCAGCGGATCGGGAGTACGGGCAGCCGGGTCCGAAGCTCGACGCCGGGATGGCGCTACGAGCCGCAGGTCAGTGCGGGAAAGCGACAAGAGGCGAAGGCCACCTAAGTCTAGTTGCTCATGACGTTGGTGACGCCCGTCCGGAGGCGTGAGGCTGGGGGCTGGTCACCAGCAGCGCTGTGGGGCCGATGGTAGTTGTAGTGCAGGTTCCAGGTCGCGATCGCTTGGCGGCGGTGCTCCTCGCTGGCCCAGGGGCGGGCGTAGAGCAGCTCGTTGGCCTGGATCCGTTGGTAGCGCTCGACCTTGCCGTTGTGTCGGGGCGTGTACGGCTTGGTTCGCTGATGGCGTGCGGCGAACGAGCAGACCGCGCGGGTGAAGCCCTTGGCGCGATAGCAGGAGCCGTTGTCGGTGACGATCCGGGTGAACCGGGTGATGCCGTGGGCGGCGAACCAGACGTGGGCGCGGTGGAGGAACCCGATCGCGGTCTTGGCGGTCTCGTCGGGGAGGGCCTCGGTGTAGGCGAGCCGGGAGAACCCATCGACTGCGGAGTGGAGGTACACATAGCCGGGTCGGGCGCCACGCACTTTGGCCTTGGCGGTGGGCGCGGGCTGCGGCGCGGGCTTGGTCTGAGTTGATGCCGTGGATGCGCCAGCCGCCGCCGTCGGGGATGCGGCCGACTTTCTTCACGTCGAGGTGGATCATGTGCCCGGGCCAGTGCGCGGTGATCTTGCCGGGCTGGCGGAGCGGTTCGCCGTCGACGTCGAGGTGGTCGAGTCGGTGCAGGCCGAGCTTGTGGAGCCAGCGGGTGACGGTCGCCACCGAGATGGTGATGTCGATCGCCGCGAGTTCGCGCACGATCCGGCGTGCTGACCACTTGTTCTTCCGCATCAGCGCGATCTGCTCGACCACCGTCGTCGGGGTCTGGGTCGGGCGTCGTCGGGGTGCGCTGGAGTGATCGTGGAGGCCGGCTTCGCCGTGCTCGCGGTAGCGGGCCACCCACTTGCCCAGGCACTGGCGTGAGACGCCTGCTTCGGCGGCGATGTGGGCGATTGGGCGGTGGCGGCAGGGCAGCACCAGCCGCAGACGGCCCTCGGGAGTCAAGGGGGCATTACGGTGGGTCACAGGGCAGGTCCTTCGGATCGGCGAGGGTTGTCTTGGTCGACTTCCATCTTGCCGCCGGGGACCTGCCCGTCCCTCACCCCCTACCGCCGGGTGACACCAACCTCATGAGCCGCAACACCTAAGCGGACGGTGCACCATGCAGCAACCCTGTGACCATGGCACCGATGCTGGAGTCGAGCTCCTCGGGTGAGCCGTGCAACGACAGCCGGACTGTGTCCAAGATGGTTCCCCCGTTGCGCACGTGAAGCCGCCTCGGTGGTGCGGGGAGGTCTCCGGCGTCGGCGTAGATCAGGACGCCTCTGGGAAGTGCGAGCGACGTGCAGTAGGCGAGGAGCTGGTAGTAGTCCGAGCTGCGCCCCGTGCCATCGGTGGTCAACTTGTACTTCACGTCGGCGACCAGTTCCGTGCGGCCCCCATGATCGGTGACGATCAGGTCCGGCGCTGTGACCACGAAGCGTTCTTCGTCCAGGGGCACGGGTTGCTGGCAGGTGAGGCGGCGCCCGTCGGTCAGCAGGGCGGCGACCCGCGCCGAGACGAAGTCTTCGAACACCTTGTTCATGTCGACCATGAAGGAGGAGCTCACGGTCGAGCCGGCCCCGTGCCCGAAGCCAGACGACCTGAGGATGAGGATGGCTAGCTGGGCGGTGTCTGCGTAGTGGTCGTTCAGGCGGTTGGTGAGCGGTGCGGTGGCTGTGAGGTCATCCGGCCGCAGCGCTCCGACTCCCGGGATCATGCGCATGAGGCGCCTGAGATCCATCGCGGTGTGGGCGGGCACCCCTGGCTGGCGGGCCAAGGCGTGGGCGGCCGAGGTGACGAGCCGGTTGAGGCGCGTGTCGACCGTCCATTCGTCGAAGCGGCACGGAAGGGGGGTTGGCAGACCGCCTGTGTGGGCGAGCGCGGGGAGATCGACGCGTCCGCGTAGGGCGTCCAGTCGCTCAGCCTGCTCCACATAGGCGCGATCAGGGCCGAGCACCAGCGTCCGTTCGAGCATTCGCGCGTACCACGCGGCCACCGCTGGGGTGAGGGACGCCGAGGCATGGCCCAGTGAGAAGTCGAGGAAGGAGACACGCCGAGTGCTCCATGTCATGAGGCGCAGAACGTTCTCCATCGGCACCTTGGGGGTGACGTGCACGATCAATCCGGGGATGCTGATCGACCCCACGTGGGAGGACGCTGTCAATCGGAAGCCTGAGCGCGCAGGACTGATGGTTAGCCGAGATCCGCTTGCCAGCTGAAGCTGGCGAGCTTGGGCGTCCGTCAGCGACACGTCCACCGACCGGTACTCGGGAACGTGGATGGTGACGGGTTCGACGGTCATGCTGGCCCGTTCAGGGCAGTTCTCCGTTGGGTGCGCTCGCGCCGCTTTGCGTGTTGGCGTCAGGTGACTCGCCTTCTGGTTCCTCGTCCCGAGGTGCGGCACCCAGGTTCAGCTGGGATTGGTAGCGGACGCGTACCGCAGGCCAGCTCCACCGTGCGAGCTCCTGGGTGCGGCCCCACAACAACTCCTCCAGGGTCGGGTGGATGTTGTAGGTCCAGATGCGTTCCAACGCCTCTTCGGACAGGTCCTCCTTCATGAAGTGGCTGGGTCCGATCACCAAGTGGTCGCCGATCTCGGTTCGCAGCTCAGCATTGACTGCGTCTAGCAGATCCGCGACGACGGTAGCGCGGCCGTAGCGGTGAAGCCAGCGGCGCAGGAGACCCTTCATGGCGCCGAGGTGCGGGAAGAAGGGGATGAAGTGGAAGCGTCGACGCAGGGCGGCATCCACCAGGGCCACTGATCTGTCGGCCGTGTTCATGGTCGCTATGAAGAACAGGTTTCGTGGCAGCTGGAAGCCCTCAGGTCGGTACAGAGTTGCGACCTTCGCGTCCCGGTACTCCAGCAGGAACAGCAGTTCACCCATCACCTTGGGCACGTTCGCTCGGTTGAGCTCGTCGATCACCAGGACGTAGGTGTGATCCGGATCGACGCGGGCTGCCTCCGCGATCCTGGCCAGGGGTCCCGGGCGAAGCTCGTAGTGCACCTGACCGCTGGCGAGAGTGGGTCGGAGCCCCTCGAAGAAGTCCTCGTAGGTGCTGGCGGGGTGGAACTGGACGATGGTTGTCCGCTCGGCTTCGCCTTCGGCCAGTGCCGTGGCCAAGCGCTTCGCGACGAAGGTCTTGCCCGTGCCAGGCGGGCCGTAGAAGACAACCTGCCCCTTGTCGTCCAGGAGGGCCGCGATCTCCTCGAGGAAGGACCGATCGAGGCTCAATTGCGTGGCGGCGTCGCCGAGGTAGTCCACCTCCGTGGTCGGAATCTCCTCTGGTTCGGGTGGTTCTTCGCCCTCTTCGAACGGCACCGCTCCCCTGAAGGCGAGCAGGTCGTTCCACTCGGCGTCGGACCACGTCTCCGGCTTCCCTCTGAGGCGGACGAGGGTCCACAGGAGCCCTTGGACGTCGAGCCGGTCGCGGGGCGGGTTCTCCCAAGTCGGAGCGTCGCGCAGGACCTCGTCGAACAGCAGGTACGCGCGGTGGAGCAGGTGCCCCGGGGTGGAGTCCGGCGGCGCCTCTCCCCAGCCAGTCAAGCGCCACATGGCACGTGCGGTTCCTATGGTGACCGGGGGGAACTGCTTCTCATCCTTGGCAAGGAGGAGCGTCGATGCGAGGCTCAGGATCGCGCCCGGCGTCGTCCGTCCCGACGGTGCGATCAGCCGCCCGAAGGCATCGACAGCAGGTGCGACATTCTCGGGACGCGCATCGGCCCAGAGTGTGTGCAGCGCGTGAGCGCCGTCGGCGGGATTCTCACGGACCCAGTCGTTGAGGGGCAGGCGGTTGAAGGTGCTGGTGAGGTTGTTGCTCCTATGGTTGAGCCCGGCTCTGACCAGATCAGGCCAATCCGGACTGTTCGAGGCTGCACTGCGGGCTTCGCTGAGCTTCCCGGCGACCTCGAGCTTGTAGCTTCGCTCATGCCGGTCGAAGTCCAACTCGGTGGTCTCCCACAGTCGGCGCGCCCAGGAGAGGAACGCGTTCCATTGCTTCTGAGGCGCAGCCCACAGCCAGTGCAGCGGGTCGCTGGTGGCGTCGTAGTAGCTGTAGCCCGCACCCCAGGTCGCCGAGAGCCGTCGCCGGATGGCCATGAGTGCGCGGTCCGGGTCCGAGGTGTCGTCGCCCTCTTGGGCGAAGCGATCGATGATCAGTCGCTTGTGCGTTGGAGAGACCGTCGACTCGAACACGTCTGGGTAGAGCTCATGCAGCAGACCCCACCGGGCGGCGTCCCCCGACGGTGTCGGTGAGGCGGCCCAGAAGTCTCGCAGTGCCAGCGGGTCGTTCTGCAGCTCGGCGATCTTCTCGGGGGGTTCCCGCAGGAAGGCCGAGATGAGCGTGATCAGCGTCGTGAGCTGGACGTCGCGGCGCGTGTTGGCCCACTGGCCGGGGTGCGCGAAGCCCGGGCTCATGGACGCCGCCACTTCAGCAGGCAGAGCGGGCCGGTCGGGGTGCCAGGACAGGATCGCGTTGAGGTCGGAGATCTTCTTCTTCCCGGAGATGGCCCCTTCCCAGATCCACCAGAAGAAGACCACGTGGAGCTCAGCCATGAGCTGAACGGCGTCAGGGGACGCATCGCTCAGTTGCTCCTGCAGCTTCTGCAGGAAAGTGAGACCCGCCCTCAGGTCGGGGCGTTGGACGAACTTCTCATCCAGCTCCTCAAGGTTCTCGAGGGTCCAGATTCGCTTACCCGGGGTCAGGATGGAACCGCCCTCGGGCAGGGTCTCCACAAACCATTGGGACGCGAGCGTGTAGATCCGCTGCTTCTCGGCGTCGTTGCCTGCATGAGCTGTCACGGTGCCTCCTGGAAAGACTTACCCCCATCCTGCCCACTGAAGCCCCGATGCTGTTGTCGCGTCGCTGAACTGGGATGGACGCCCACAGTGCGGCGCGGGTCGCGGAATCCCACGAGGACCACCAAGCCGACCCCGTGTTGCTGAATGGTACGGATTTCGTTCGGAGTGTCCGTGGAGGGCCTTCTTGGTCACTTCTGGAGGGCGAAGGACCACACCAGCGTCCGTCAATCACCGAGGAGATGACATGACCGCCCTGACGATGACTCGTTCGAGGAAGCCCACCAAGCAGCCGACGTGCGATCGCACGTCGAAGTGGTTGTCCTACCCTGAGGCGGCCGAGCTGTCCACGCTGTCGGTGCGGTCGCTGAAGCGGCTGACTGCGGCGGGGAAGCTGCCGTGCTACGTGGTGGGAGGCAAGGTGCTGCGGCTCAAGGCGTCCGATGTGGAGGCCCTGTTCGTGCCCGCGAACGAGTGCCGAGGGCGGTGACCGTCCACGGATCTGGATCCCTGGAGTGCGCGTCCCCATGGGGGCGCGCACTTCGCGTTGGGGCGGACGGGCACGGCGGGCCTCAGGCGTCGTCGAGAGGATGGGCGAGCATGGTCATGCGCTTGGCGAGGTCCTTCTTCCGGTCGTTGACGGCTTCTTGGTAGCGCATGGCGACGTGGATGTCGCTGTGGCCGGCGAACTGCATGAGCTCCTTGGTGGTAGCCCCGGAGATCGCCGCCATGGTGGCGGCGAAGTGCCGGAGGTCGTGGAAGCGGAAGTCGGGGCGTCCGATTTGGTGCCGGGCCTTGTGGAACCCATTGCCGGGGTGGGTCTGCTTGCCGGTGCGCTTGTTGAAGCGGGGGGCGTGGCCATAGACCTGCCCAGGGGTGAGGGGGAGACCCTCGTTTCCGGGGAAGACGAGTGCGTCGGCGTCCGACGCGGTGAAGGTGGCGAGGTGCTGGTGGACGTCATCGATCAGGTGGGGTGGCAGGTAGACGGTCCGGCGTCCGGCCACCGACTTGGGGGTGGTGATGAGTCGCTGCCCTGACACAGTCACGGCTGCTTGCCGGACGGTGATGGTTCCTTCGGTGAGGTCGAGGTCGCGGCGGCGGAGGCCGGTGAGTTCGCCGAACCGGAGACCGCACCACGCAGCCAGGAGCACCAGGAGCCTGTGGCGTGGGGGCATCGCTTGGGCGAGGTCCTCGATCTGGGCGATGGTGAGCAGGGTGATGTCCTTGGGGGTGGCGCGGGCGGTGGCTCCTTCGACGGAGACGGGGGACTCTGTTACCAGTCGGCGGGCGACGGCGGTGCGGAAGATCGACTTGAGCAAGGAGTAGGCGTGTGAGCGCATGGTCGGGGCGTCGGGGAGGGTGCGATACCAGGCGTTGATGTCCTGATGGGTGATGGACGACAACGTCCGATCATGGAGCGGGGCGAACCAGCGTTCGTGGATGTCGAGGTAGTGCTCGCGGGTGCGGTCCTTGAGGGGGCGTCCCTTGACCAGGCGGTTGTCGATCCATTCGCGGGCGAACTCGTCGAACGTGGTCGACGCGACTTCGACCTGCCTGCGTCGATCGGCGGGAGGCGTCCACTCTCCCCGCTCGATCAGGCCAAGCTCCTGGGCCAACCATCCTTGGGCGCGGATCTCGTTCGAGAACGTCATCCCGGCAGTGTGGTACTTGCGATCAGGGCCCTTGTAACGGACGGCGAACCGGTTGCCGGTGCGGAGTAGAGTCCCGAATGATCGGTATCGCGCTCCCTTGGCGGGCCCGGGACGCTTCCTCGTCGTGTCCGGGGAGCTTGGTTCTCCACGAACGGTGTGTATCTTCCGTGTATCTTCGCGGTCTCGATCGGCCCTTGGTGCCCGTCCGGTCATGAGCCCGATGATAGCCACGCCAGATGCAAAAGTGCTAGTGGATGCCTGATTGGCCTGCCCTGTCATGCCGTGGCTGCAAGAGGCTGAGATGGTCAAATCACTAATTCAAGTCCAGTTAGGCCCACCGATCATAATGCCGGTTTTACTAGGGGAAACATCCACCAGGTCGAACCGGCGTTCTCGTCTCGTGCGATATAGGTGCGATACGGGTACCCCTCGACCACCTCAACGGAAGGTCGTCCCTCATGTTGACCACACCGCGCTACACCCGTCACGAGGCCTATCTTGACCGGGGGTACTTGCCGTAGTGGTAGGCCTCCGTAGCCCCGCTTACTTGGGGCGAGATCTTCAGCAAACCGGGGTCCGTATCTCTTGTCATGATCGATGCCTCTCAGATGTCCAGATCCTCGACGAGTTGCCCCTCGGATGCTCTTTCGAATGCTGCCCACTGCTCCGTGGTTAGAACCCCTTTGAGGTCTTCGCTCGTCGGGAAGATCCGGAGCGATCTAACGACCGCTTCATAATCGGCGGGGCCCCATCCAGCACCGTCAGATCTCAGCCCGGTGAACGTCCACGTCGGAATGTTGCGGACATAAACGGCGAACTGCTGCCTAGCCGTCTCGAAGATCTCGGTAACCACGAGGTGCTGTTCGGACTGCTGGCGATGCTTCAGGAGCCGGCGCCCGAGGAACCGCTTCGTCACAGTGACACCGCCCTCATCGACGTCGAGCTCCACCCTCGCCAGCCCCGCGGACTCACGATGCTTGGCCTCGACAAATAGCCGCAACCCACTTGCGACTGCTGGCGAGAGGCCGCCGCCCAACTCTGCCGCCTCACTGAACAGCTCGGCATCGTCATCCGACACGTACACGTTCCTCGTAGCCATGACAATGAGCATAGTTATGCACATACACCTAGTCAAGAAGATTCACTGATCAATCTCTCTGGCTCCAGACCCGGTATGCACTCGTGCTCCTGATCATCAGAGCGTTGCAACGACCACCAGGTTTCAGCGATTTCACCCTGTCACCTACGTCTTGAGACATCACACGATCTCCCGTCTGTACGTATGCCACGGCGAGGCCGTGGCGCACACCTCCCTCACGAGACGACTCATGAGGGAGGCCGAGATGAAGGGCGGGGTGAGCCTGTTACGCAGCACAGGTGCCGCCGCGCGCCGCTATGTCGAGGCCGACCGTTCCCGCGCTGACGAGTACTCCCATCCATGACGTGACGAACCTGCTCGCGCGAGGTCAGTGCTGTCATGTCGGGAACTTCCCATCAACCGATGCTCGCCCGGTTGAAGGGGAGGAGGAATACCGCGAGCACGTGGTGCAGAACACTGCGGTCCGGATCATTGCGCACACCCTGGATCTCGATGACGAACCCACCGTCGTGTTGCGGAGCGTCCACCAACTAGTCGCCGAGATGCGGGCTGCGGGCGTCGCAACCTGACGAGTGTGTTCCTGGTGGTGAGTCACGGTTTGCCCGATCTCATATCGCCTCCCAGCAGAGTCCCGGGAGGCGCGAGGGTAGTTGGGGTGCTCAGGAGTAGCTGGTGATCAGGTTGATCGCGACGCCGACGATGGCCGTGTTGTACAGGAAGCTCAGCACTCCATGCCAGGTGACGATGCGGCGCATGTGCGGGGTGATGACGCTGGAGTCGCTGGTCGCGAACGAGATGCCGAGGGTGAAGGCGAAATACACGTAGTCGGACGGCTCGGGGGTGGCGTCCCCGGCGAACTCGATGGCAGGGGTTTCGCCGCGGGCTAGCGCCATCGCCGCCTCGTCGCGATACACGTCGGAGTAGCCGAAGTGGAGTACCGCCCAGGCGAGCAGGATCATCGGGACGGCGACTTCGTCGAATCCGTAGTCAGCGGGGGTGATGACGGCATTGAGGGCGCCTGTGAGGCCGACGGCGCTGGCGAGCAGGGCGAACGCGAGCCGTGTGCGGATGCTGCGGGCCGTGGTGGTCCGGTCCCTGCCGGGGACGCGGAGCCGGACGAGCCGGAATATCACGTACGTCGCAGCAATGAGGCACCACACCAACGATCCCGCGGGGCCAGACATGAGCACCACGTAGAGGCCCGACAGGGTGAGGCTGAGTTGAAGCAGGGTTTCGATGATGATGCTGGTGCGTGCCTTCATCGCGTGCACGCCTCCACGGAACGAGGCGAGGTGAGTGCGGGGAACAATCCTCTGGGTGCCCGGATGGGTGACGTGGCCACACTGCGGTGGGCCAAGGGGGCAAGCTCATGGAGTCCAGGCTAGAGGTTGGGGTGGAGGGCGCCATCCCGTGCCGTGGCTACCGCTGAGGCGCGCAGGTAGCATGAGGTGGCAGGTTTTCCCCGAACAGCGAGCCCCAGGAGTGTCGATGTCAGAGTTGTACCTTCTCCACCCCGAACCGCGTGCCGCGATGGTGGTCGTACAGGTCCCCGAGGTGCCCACAGCCGTCGTTTCGGTCGTTGACTACCCGCTGGACGAGATGTCGACGCTGTTCGACCGGGGGTTCTCGGCGCTCTTCCCGGCCTTGGCCGCCGCAGGGATCACGCCGGTGGGCCCTGCCTTCTCCCTGCACCACCGGATGCCGACCGCGACCGGCGACTTCGAGATCGGCGTCCCCGTCGACCGGGTGTTGCCCGAGCCGATCGACGCTGACGGCGTCCGGATCGAGCCGTCAGTTCTGCCCGGCGGCGACGTCGCGACGGTCTCCCATGTGGGCGCCTACGACGCGCTGGGGGAGGCGTGGGGCGGGCTGATGGCGTCCGTGATCGCCGATGGTCGCGAGCCCGCGTTCCCGTTCTGGGAGGTCTACGTCACCGAACCATCCCCGGACGCCGACCCTGCCACGCTGCGCACCGACCTGTACACACGGCTGGCTTAACGCAACCCGGCTGATCTGGTACACGCGACCGCGGTCGGCCGCCTCCGCCTGGGTTTAGGTGGCCGGATCGAGCCGTTGCATCTCCTCGACGATCCAGCGCGCCGTCTCGCGGGGGCAGGCGCCCGGATCGCTGAAACTCACCGCGAACACCCCGGTGATCTCGGTGAGTTGCGGAACGCCGCGCAGCGCGAGGATCTCGTCGGCCTCGGCGCTGTACTCGTCCCGGGGTGCGCCCGTGGCGATCAGCCCGACCGGGTCGGCCTTCGCCAGAATCTCGATGAGCACGTCCCGTGAAATCGCCATGCGCTCAGACTAGAAGACCGAACCGAACCCCGCTCGCCACAACCCGGCTCACCGTCGGACGGCTAGCGCATCCGCGTGATGGAAACCTCGACATACATGTCCTCGGCGGGACCGCCGGTGAAGATGCCGCGCATCGGCGGGACATCGGAGTAGTCGCGGCCGCGTCCCACCACCACGTGATCGTTGCCGACCACGCCCGAGTTTGTCGGGTCGAGCGGCACCCAGCTTCCGGCCCAGTACTCGATCCACGCGTGCGACTGCCCGGTGGTGGGCTCATCGAGTTCTTGGCCGCTGTCGGCCACCAAGTAGCCCGACACGTACCGTGCGGGTACGCCCGCGACGCGGAGCGCCCCGATGGTGAGGTGGGAGAGGTCCTGGCAGACGCCCGCCCCCTTGCTCCACACCTCCTGCGCTGTCGTGGACACGCTCGTCACACCCGGAACATACGAGATGCGTTCGGCGATCAACTCCCGCGCAGACGCCACCAGCGCCTCTGGTGTGGCGGCCCGGGCGGACGCCTCCGTGATCGACGCGGCCAGATCCGGGTGAGGGGCCACCAGGGGGCGGCATTCCAGGAACTCGGCGAAGTCACTGAGCAACTGTGGTGACCGCAGGGTCTCCCAGGACGCCGACCGGTCAGTGTCGGTGGAGCGGTCGACGTCCACCGTGCTGGTCGACACCACCCGCAGATGGTCGTGCAGTTCGTGCACCTCAAAGCTGGTGACGGCCGTACCCCAATAGTCGGTGTAGGCGTGCGTCCAGGCGGTCGGGCTCACATCCAGCCGGGTGTGCAACACGACTTGGTTGCCGTCCGACAGGGGGGTCATGCGCACCTCGTTGAACGAGGACGTTGCACCCCCGTCGTAGCGATAGCCGGTCGAATGGACGACCCGCAGCGTCGTCGCCGTCATGCCGCACCCCCGCTCCACACCGGGGCCAGCGACCCGACGAAGTACCGGTGCGCGATCGCCGCATCGACGTCGACACACACCTGCTGCAACTGCCTCAACCGATCAGGAAGGTCGGTGAGAACCTCCGACAGGCTTTGATACTCCAACTCGGCTCGGGCCCGCCCCAGCAGCCGCAACCCTTCGCTGGGGAAACCGCTGCGCCGTGATCCGGGCTCCAACTCCGCCAGCGCCTCCTCGGCCCTGCTCAGCGAGTGGACCACCGAGCGGGGGAACAGCCGATCCAAGAGCAGGAACTCGGCGGCGTCGTGGCCGAGCGTCGCCGCACCGTGGGTGCGACGGTAGGCGTGGAGGGCGCCGCTGGCGCGCAACGCGTTGTTCCAGGCGCTCATGGAGCGCCGGTTGGCGGACACCCACAGCAACAGCCGGGCCATCATGTCGACTCGTTCGAGTTGGCGTCCCAGTTGAAGAAACTGCCAGCCCTCATCGTGGCTCATCGTCGTGTCCGCGATACCTGAGATCAGGACGCACCGATCCCGGACGAACGCCAACGCCGCCAACGGACGCCGACGCCGCGACTCGTCGGTGCGGACGCTGTTCCAGGTGGTGTTGAGGCTCTCCCACATTTCCGGGGGGACGGTCTCGCGGGCCCGGCGCGCGGACTCGCGTCCGCCCCCGAGCGAGGCGAGGATCGAGCAGGCTGCCGTCGGATGGTTTTGGATGGTGCGCAGCACCTCCTGGGAACTCACCGGCCCGGCGGGAGGTTCCATGCCCAACACGGCGAACAGGGTCACCGTCGAGAGACGGGTGTCGACCGACGGATCCTCCACGAGCAACTGGAGGTACACCTCCAAGAGACGGGACGTGTCTTCGGCGCGCTCCACATAGCGCCCGATCCAGTACAGCGACTCCGCGATGCGGCTCAGCATGTCGCGCCCCCCTCGGATGCCGTTTGCTGTTGTTGTTCCTGCTGGGAGCGCGGCGGCTGAATGCGGACGTCTTCGCGTCGCTGCATCGCCATCGCGACCGGATGGACGCTCGCCTCCGGGATTTCCTCGTGCGGACGCTCGGAGGTGTCGGCCAGCACCCAGGTGTCCTTCGAGCCGCCGCCCTGGCTGGAGTTCACGATCAACTCGCCTTCGGGCAGGGCGACGCGGGTCAACCCGCCGGGCAGCACCCACACGCCGCTGCCATCGTTGACCGCGAACGGACGCAAATCCACGTGCCGGGGAACCAGTCGGTCATTGATCATCGTCGGCACGGTGGACAGTTGCACGACGGGCTGCGCGATCCAGCCGCGCGGATCGGCCTCGATTCGGGCCCGCAGGGCGGCGATCTCCTCGGCGGAGGCAGCCGGGCCGATGACGATGCCCTTGCCGCCCGAACCGTCCACGGGTTTGACGACGAGTTCGTCTAGGCGGTCCATCACCTCTTCGCGGTGCGCGTCCTCTTCGAGGCGCCACGTGTCGACGCCCGCGATGATCGGTTCTTCGCCGAGGTAGTAGCGGATCAGGTCGGGCACATAGGTGTAGACGAGTTTGTCGTCGGCCACACCGTTGCCGACAGCGTTCGCGATGGTGACGTTGCCGCGGCGGGCCGCGTTCATCAGCCCGGCGACGCCCAGGAGCGAATCGGAGCGGAACGTGGCCGGGTCGAGGAACTCGTCATCGACGCGGCGGTAGATGACGTGCACCGGACGCAACCCTTGGGTGGTGCGCACCGACACGTAGCCGTTCTGGCAGACCAGGTCGCGGCCTTCGACGAGTTCGCAGCCCATCATCCGCGCCAGCAAGGCGTGCTCGAAGTAGGCCGAGTTGAACACGCCCGGCGTCAGGACGACGACGGTCGGGTCGGACACACCGCGGGGCGCGCAGGCGGTGAGGGCAGCGCGGAGCCGCAGCGGATACTCCTGCACCGAACGGAGCTGGTGCAGCGCCGCGACCTCGGGTAGCGCCGCCGACAGGGCACGGCGGTTCGAGATGACATAGGAGACCCCTGAGGGCACCCGGACGTTGTCCTCCAGGACGCGGAAGTCGCCCTGCGGGTCACGGATCAGATCCACCCCGGCGACGTGGACGCGGACCCCGTTGGGCGGGTTGAACCCGTGCGCTGCCCGGTGGAAGTGGTGGGAGGTCGTCACGACCTTGCGGGGCATCACCCCGTCGGTGAACACGCGTCCCTCGCCGTACACGTCGTCGAGGAACTTCTCCAACGCCAGCACGCGCTGCTTGACGCCCGCCTCGACGACCGCCCATTCGGCGGCCTGCACGATGCGCGGCACGATGTCGAGCGGGAACGGGGTTTCACGCCCGCCGAGGTCGAACGTGACGCCCTGATCGACGTAGGTGCGGCGCAGGAACTCGACACGTGTGTGCAGTTCGCCGGGGTCGAGCTGGCCGAGGGCTTCGAGAACACCCGCGGCGGCGGGGCGGAGTGTCCCGTCCGCGAAGAACACTTCGTCGAACGAGTCCGGACGGAGGGGGTAACCGTCGAACCAGGGGCTCATGGTGAAGAAAGCTACTGGCGGGTCGTTTCCGCCGTGTTTCGATCCGGTTCCACCCGAGCGCGACCCTCTAGGCTCGGGGCCGATGAACGCTACACCTGCTGTGCCGGGCCTGACCCCTGCCGTCCTCGCTCAGCGCACTACTGCCGTCGCCGCGATGGTCGAGGGGGACGGCATCGTCGCCGGTGCCGACGCCGAGGGACGCCCGCAGCCGTTGCGCGTGGATCCTGGCCCCCTGGTCATCGACGCGCAGGAATGGGCGGGGCTGGAGCGGGCACTCGCCCAGCGGGCCACCCTCCTGGATGCGGTATTGGCAGACCTGTACGGCCCGCGTGAACTCGTCAAACGGGGCCTGATCCCGCCCCAGATCATCGTGGGGCATCCGGGGTTCTTCGCGGCGGCGTCCGGGATCCCGACCCGGGGTGCGCTCCTGACGACGGCCGCCGACCTCGGCAAGGACGCCGACGGGCAGTGGCGGGTGCTGGCCGACCGCACTCAGCGTCCGCTGGGGGCCGGGTATGCGATGGCGATCCGCCGGGTCATCGCCCGTGCGCTCGCGCCCGTGCACCGCGCCACACCGTTGCGACGCCTGCGCGGCTACTTCGACGCGTTGCGCTCGGGGCTGCTGGAGTTGGGGTCGTCCGCGTCGGAGGCGCCCCGTGTCGTCATGCTGCGGGCGGCCGACGAGGACGAGTCGGCCTTCGATGAGATGTTCGCCGCGACACTGCTCGGTTTTCCGGTGGTCGTCTCCGACGATGTGGCGTTGCGTGACGGGCGGCTATGGCTCACCACCACCGGACGCGACGAGCCCATCGACATCCTCGTGCGCCGCGTGGACGCGCGCAGCGCCGACCCGCTGGATCTGGTGGCCGGGTCGGGCGCCGGCATTCCGGGCCTGGTGGAGGCCACGCGACGCGGCAACGTCACGGTGGTGAACCCGGTCGGCTCGGGCGTCCTGGAAAACCCGGCCCTGGGAGCGTTCCTGCCCGCCATCGCGCGCGCCCTCCTGGACGAGGATCTGTTGCTGCCCTCGGCTCGCACCTGGTGGTGCGGTGAGGAGACCGGACGCCGTCACGCCGCCGCGCACCTCGACGACATCGTCGTCGCGCCGCTGGCCTCGTTGCCGGGACAGGGACGCGTGTTCACCGCCGACCTGACCCGCGACGAGCGCGCCGCCTTGTGGGAGCGGGTGGAGTCCGAGCCGTGGGCATGGAGCGCACAAGAGGTTCTGCCGCCTTGGCAGGTTGATCTGGTGGGCGCCGCGCCGGGAAGTAACCGAGCGGGTTTGCTGCGGACGTTCACCCTGGCCGGGGCGTCCGGATCCACCGTCATGCCCGGCGGGCTGGCGCGCTTCGCCGCACAAGAGGGAGCGCGCCGCGTCCCCGCGCTGGCTGAGGCCATCGCCAAGGACGTCTGGGTGCTCGACGAGGACGCCGAGCGCCCCGACGTGCCGCAAGGCCACCGCGACCGCGACCGCATCGAGGTCCCTGCCGCGACGGTCGGCCCCGTCCCGTTGCCGCCCCGCGCAGCCGAGGATCTGTACTGGTTCGGGCGCTACGTCGAGCGAGCCGAATCGACGGCGCGACTCTTGCTGGTGGCTGACGACCTCGTCGAAGACCACCTCACCCGTCCCGGCACCATCGGTCACGCCGCCATGACCACCATGCTGGGCGCCATCGACGCCGTCACCTCCGTCCAGCGGTATCGCGGACGCGCCACCGCAGCGGATACGGCAGCGTTCCCCAGCGGCGAGGATCCCGTCGGGCACCTGCGCCGCCTCGTCTTCGAGGCGGGACGCCGCGGCAGCGTCCGCTTCTCGGCGGCACGCGCCAACCAGGCGGCCTCCCGCGTCCGGGAGTTGCTGTCGCTGGACGCCTGGCTGGTGCTCAGCCGGCTGCAACGCACACTCATCCCCACCCAGCCGAACGAGGAGGATCTGCAAGGCGTCCTGGCGGCGGTCATCGAAGCGTGCCTGGCGTTGTCCGGCATGAGCGCCGAGGGCCTCGTCCGCGACGCAAGTTGGGCGTTCCACGATGCCGGACGCCGCGTCGAGCGCGCCCAAGAGACGGTGCGGGTGCTGCGCCGGACGCTGCCCGCCGCGTCCACCCCGGGTGCTGCGCTGGTGCGGGAGGCGACCCTGCGCGCCCGCGAGAGCCTGCTGTCGTATCGCCGACGCCGCGCAGAGGGCGGCCGTGGGCGTTCCCCGCTCGCCGTGGCGCTGGAGTTGCTGCTGCTGGACGAGACGAACCCGCGCTCGGTGGCCTACCAACTCGACCGGCTGCAGGACGATCTGCGGCACGCGCCCTCCCCTGATCCGGCGGCAGTGCTGCGCGTCCCGACGTTGGCGCTTGCGGGGGCCGACGCCGTCGCCTTGGCCCTCGACCCGGAGGCCCTCGACGTGTTCCTCGCCGACCTGGAGGCGCAACTGCGGGCAGTGTCGGGCAGCGTGGAGGCGGCGTGCTTCCCGCATCGCGCCCCCGCGCACAGTTTCGAGGAGCGCCGGTGAAACCCCTTGATCCGCAGCACTTCGAGCCTCGCTTCTACGAGGTAGAGCACATCACCACCTACGACTACAGCGCCGACGTGCGGGCCAGCTACGGGCGGGCGTGCCTGCGTCCGCGCGACACCGCCACCCAGCGGATCTGCGAACACACGATCCGCGTCACGCCCGAGCCGGGACTGCTCAGCGAACACACCGACCTGTTCGGCAACGCGAGCCACTACCTGGAGATCCAGCAGCCTCACCGACGCCTGGAGGTCGCCAAAACGAGCCTGGTGCACGTGACGGCTATCGCTCCGGACTTGTCTGCCCTGAATCGTTGGACGGTCGCCGAGGCGGCCGCCGTGCCGCCCCCCGGCGATCCCACCTTGGGGGCGGCGTACCTGCTGCCCTCACCGCTGATCCGCCCCACGGCCCCCGTTCACGCTCGCGCCCTCGATGCGCTTGCCCCGGATGCTCCCTTGGGGGAGGCGCTGGATCGCCTCATCACCGGCATCTACACCGACTTCACCTACTCCAGCGGTGTCACAAGTGTGACGACGTCCCTGGCTGAGTTGTTGGAGTTGAAAGCGGGCGTGTGCCAGGACTTCGCCCACTTGGCGATCGGTTGCCTGCGGGCCGTCGGATTGCCCGCCCGCTACGTCAGCGGCTACCTGGAAACGCAGCCGCCGCCAGGTCGTCCGAAGCTGCGCGGCGCGGACGCGACGCACGCGTGGGCGTCCGTGGGGTTGCCGGACGGCACCTGGCTGGATCTGGACCCCACCAACGATTGTGTGGCTGATGGACGCTACGTGACGACGGCGTGGGGTCGGGACTATCGTGACGTCACCCCGCTGAAGGGGGTCATCTTCACTGATGGGACGACGAGTTCGCTGAACGTGAGCGTCGACGTCCATCGCGTCGAGGAATGACCCCACCCCCGTACGCTCGTCCCCGTTCAGAGAGACCCCATGCCCCAGCCTGTCACTCACGTTTCTTCCCATCTGGAGGCCGAGGTCACCGCGGTGGCCGAGATCGTCTTGAGCGTTGCGGTCGCCTACGGCGTCGAGGAGGAAACCCTCACCGTCAGCGTGGACGGTAGCCCGGTCGCCGTCGAGGAGGTCCTCGCCCCGCATGGGACGCGGCTGCACGTCCTGCGGGACGTTCCGGTGGGTGCGCTCGTGGTCGACTACCGGGCCTCCGTCCCTGCGGGGCACGGTCCTGCGCCGATCCCGTCCGCGCAGGACGCCGCAGAGCCGCTGGAGCGCATCACCTATCTGCGCCCCAGCCGTTACGCCGAGTCGGACGCGCTCAGTTCCGTCGCGGTGGCCGAGTTCGACGGGCTTGCCGGGAAGGCGCTGCTGGACGCGGTGAGTTCCTGGGTGGGCCAGCACCTGACGTATGTGAGCGGTTCCAGCGGGCCGACCGACGGCGCGGTGAAGATCTACGTGGAGCGCGAAGGTGTGTGTCGCGACTACGCCCATCTCGTGATCGCCCTCCTGCGTGCCCGCGGCGTCCCGGCACGCCTGGTGTCGGTGTATGCGCCCGGCTTGGAGCCGATGGACTTCCACGCCGTCGTCGAGGCCCGGTTGGAGGATGGCTGGTACCTGGTGGACGCCACCAACCTGGCCCCCCGTCAGGCGATGGTGCGGATCGCGACGGGCCGCGACGCCGCCGACACCGCGTTCATGACGGTCAACACGGGCCGGATGGACTTCACCGGCATGCGGGTGACGGCCATCCGGGAACCTAACCTGCCCGTCGATGACGTCACGAAGCTGGTTCGACTGCGGTGAGGGCAGAAAAGTCTGGCGGTGGTGAACGGCTGCGGATCAGGGCGTGCCGGGGCCCGGAGGAGTATCCGAGCCTGGTGGCGAGCTGGCGCAGCGCCGTGGACGCCACGCACGGCTTCCTCGCGGCCGAGGATCGTGCCGAGATCGAGGCGCACCTGATACCGGAGTACTTTCCCCACGTTGACCTGGTGATTGCTGAGCGTGGAGGGTCGCCCGTCGGGTTCGTGGGGGTGGCGGCGTCCAAGATGGAGATGCTGTTCGTCGACGCGCTGGCACGCGGCAGCGGAGTGGGGAGCGCTCTCGTGGCGCACGTCGTGGAGGTGTCGGGTGTGGACGCCGTCGACGTCAACGAGCACAACGACGAGGCGACGACCTTCTACCGCCGCCGAGGATTCGTCATCACCGGACGCAGCCCTCATGACGACCAGGGCCGTCCCTACCCGATACTTCACCTCTCACGGGAATGAATGACTCCCAGTCCGCGTGCGTTAGCGGAGCGCTGTGAGAAGGTCGATTGCGAGTTTCTGGAGTTCTTCGAGGCCTGGCTTTGCCTCGCTGCCAACGAGGTTGATGTTGCCGTGATGCGGCGTTTCAACAAGGCACATGATTCCGTCGAAGGCTTTGCCGCAGACGATGGCATTGTCTGCCACGAAGACGGGGTCGCTGAGTATCTCGGCTGACTCCTGCGCGGTGGATTCTACGCTGGTTGCCAGCACAATGTAGTTGTCGTTTGGGCGATCGAAGAAGCCCTGTCGTTCGCTGACGGGGGTGTATCCCCAGCCGCCGATGGCGGTCGGCAGCGTCTCCATGAGGGGCACCGCGTCAGCGAGTGGCTCCCGTGTCGAATGGGGTGAGAGCGTAGATGATGCGCCTGGCGCTGGCGAGGTGGGCGTCGGTGGCTGCGAGATGAAGTAGGCGCTCACGCCGATGATGAGCGCCAGCACGGGGAGGCCGATGAATAGAGGCAACATCCACCCGGAGGGTTTCTTACCCGGCGGTGGTGCTGGCGGGTAGCCGTACTGCCCGGGTGCGTAGCCATGAGGTGCTGGTGCGTAGCCATGAGGTGCTGGTGGGTAGCCCTGAGGTCCGGACGGATAACCCTGTGGTGCCGGTGGATAACCCTGAGGCCCGGGTGGGTTGCCATGGGGCTGGGGTGAGCCATGCGGGCCGGGTGGATAGCCGTGCGGCGGGGGCGGGGTGCCATGAGGAGAACCGGCCCCCCAGTTTGCGTTGTTCATGGCTCGTCCTTTCCGATGCCGCCGCCTCACCCCATTGTGCCTGATCGGCCGCCCAGGCCCTAAGACCCTCCAGGGGTGTCTTCAGTTGTCGAGGCGGGTGGTGTTCCTCAGTGGGGGCAGGCTCGACCAGGGGAACGCGATCCACTCGTCGGTGCGCTTCCACACGTAGTCACAGGCGATCAGTGAGCGCGGCTTCTCGTACAGGACCGCCGTGCGGGATTCGCTGGCGTGCTCGTCGCAGAAGTTCCGCACCGAGCGGAGGGTCTCGCCGGTGTCGGCGACATCGTCAATGATCAAGACGCTGCGGCCATCGAGATAGTTCGTGGCGGGCAGCGGCGGCAGGAACACCGGCGCGGGCAGGCGCTCATCGACGCCGGTGTAGAACTCGACGTTGATGATGTGGATGTTCTTCTGATCCAAGGCGTAGGCGATGGCCCCCGCAGGCAACAGGCCCCCGCGTGTGATGGACAGCATCACGTCCGGCTCGTAACCCGAATCGACGATCTGCTGCGCGAGTTCGCGCGTCGCCTCTCCGAATCGTTCCCACGTCAAGATTTCGCGCACCTCACCCATGACGCCATTCTGACAGGCCCGAGGGGGACCGTCAGCGTCTCTCGGGTGGGTCGGTCAGGTCGCGTCGGGGCTGTCGGTGCTGGCGCGGGAACGCGACCGCAAGGCAAAACTGCCACCGGCCACCGCGACGCCGACCAGCATGATCGCCGCCCCGATCAACTCGCCCGCTGAGGGAACCTCGTTCATCACCAGCCAGGCCGAAGCGATCCCGACGACCGGAACGAGCAAAATGTAGGGCACCACCGACGTCGCCGGATGCCGGGCCAGCAAGCTGTTGAAGATCGTGTACCCGATCAGGGACGCCGCGATCACCGTGTACGCGGTGCCCAGCACGGCCGTCCACCCGAACCCGGCAAAGCCGCGCGCCAACGCGGCCGGGCCGTCCAGCACCAGACTCAACGCGAGTGCGGGCAGCGGCACCACGATGCCCGACCACACCACCATCGACAGCCCCGAGGCCACCTTCGCTTGGCGGACCAGCACATTGCCGATCGCCCACGCGGCCGCGGCGGCCAGCGTGACAAACAGGGGGATCACGGGGGCCTGCATCCCGTGAGCCACCGCGATGATCGCCAACCCCACCGTCCCGATGAGGACGCCGACCAGTTGTTCGCTACGCGGACGCTCACGCAGGCCCACCCAGGCGAGCAGGACGGTGAACAGCACCTGGGCCTGGAGCACCAGCGACGCCATTCCGGCGGGCATCCCGAGCGAGATCGCGAGGTACAGCAGGCTGAACTGCCCCAAACTCATGAACGCGCCAATCAGCAAGATGGTGCGCCAGGCAGCGTCCGGCTTCGGGACGAAGAAGATGGCCGGGAACACCACGAACACGAACCGGATGGCGACGAACATCAGCGGCGGCAGGTCAGCCATGCCGAGGTCGATGGCGATGAAGTTGAGACCCCACAAGACGGCAACGAGCACAGCGAGGAGACGATCACGAACGGGCACCCGCCCAGCGTCGCATGCTGCACCCGTCACCCGGGCGGATGCCCACATGCGGCGTCCCCCGAAGAAGCAGCAGCGCTGTCGCCCACACGGCGAGCAGGCAACTGGGGACAACTCCGAGGGCACGGGGGAAGCGAGCCAGATACAGTCGAAGTGCTCGCTGGCTTTTCTGCCGCCACCCTCCGCGAGATCCACCGATCCAACCCCGATTGGGCGTGATTGTCGCGCCCCGGAGACTGCCGCTGTGATGTCCGCTACCCGTTCCCTGACCGCAGGTCCGCCGTTGCGCGTGATCGTCGCCTTCACCTTCCCGCTGCTGATCGGCAACCTGTTCCAGCAGGTGTATCAGTTCACCGACGCCGCCGTCGTGGGCCGCATGGTCGGCGTGGACGCGCTCGCGGCCGTGGGGGCGTCCGGATCCCTGGTGTTCTTGCTGATCGGCTTCACCTTTGGCGCGTCAACCGGCCTGGGGATCCCGGTGGCACGCGCCTTCGGTGCAGGAGACATGGGGGCGATGCGCCGCCATGTCGCGCTCGGCATCCTGATCTCGGTTGGCATCGCTGCCGCCATCACGACGGTCGGGACCGTCTTCGCCGAGCCGATGCTCGTCGCCATGCAAACCCCCGCTGCGCTTATGGCCGACGCCACCGCCTTTCTGCGCGTCACCTTCTGGGCGGCACCGATCACCATGGCGTTCAACTACCTTGCGGCCGTCATCCGCGCCCTCGGCGACTCGAGGACGCCGCTGATCTTCCTCATCGTGTCCTGCGTTCTCAACGTCATCTTGGTCATGGTGTTCATCGGATCGTTCGGGCTCGGCGTGGGGGGTGCCGCGCTCGCGACAGCCCTCGCGCAGTGCACCTCCGTGATCGCCTGCCTGACGCTCATCGCCACCAAGATGCCCATCCTGCGGCTGACGCGCGCCGACTGGCGTGCCCTCCCCGGTGAACTGGGGGAGTCGGCGCGATCCGGCATGGCGATGGGGTTCCAGATGTCGGTGATCGCGATTGGCGCGATCGTCTTGCAGTACGCGATCAACGGGCTGGGAGCCGAGGCGGTCGCGGCCACGACGGCGTCCCTGCGGGTCGACCAGATCGCCGTCGCACCGCTGGCGTCCTTCGGCATGGCGTTGACGACCTTCGTCGCCCAAAACCGCGGCGCAGGGCACCTGGCCCGCATCCGCACCGGAGTGTGGCAAGTGACCTTGCTCACGTGGGGAGTGGCGTTGCTGCTCGGCGGCCTCATCTTCGTGTTCGGTACCGCCGTGGTGCAGATCTTCATCGGGGACGCCGCCCCGCACGTCGTCGACTTGGCTCACCAATACCTGGTGATCAACGCCGCCCTCTACCCGATCCTGGCGAGCCTGTTCGTCCTGCGGAACGCGGTGCAAGGGCTCGGGTCGAGCATGGTCCCCACCCTCGCGGGGTTCATGGAACTGGTGTTCCGGGCCGCCGCAGGCCTCCTCCTGGTGGGCCCGCTCGGGTTCGTCGGCGTCGCGGTGGCGGCACCGCTGGCATGGATCGGGGCGCTCGTCCCGGTCGCCATCGCATGGTTCCGGTGGCGGACCCGGCTGCTGTGCGAGGAACGCGGCTGCACCGGGGTTCCTGCCGACGAACTCGGATCGCTCGCGACCGCTTGACGTCAGAGCCAGTTTGGCTCAGGCAGGAGGCAGCGGCAGGTCGAGGGCGGTGACGGCGCCGATGATCGTCAGCGCGGGAGGTTGGACGCCGGACGCGGCAGCCTGGTCCGGCAGGGAACTCAGCGTCCCGCGCAGCACCGCCTGACCGGGCAGTCCGGCGTTCGCGACCACGGCTGCCGGGGTCTGCGGATCCATGCCGCGGGCGATGAGCCCGGCGCTGATGCCGGGCAGTGCCTTGACCCCCATGAGGATCACGATGGTGCCCCCGAAGTGGGCCAGCGCGTCCCAGTCGACGGTGGACGCCGGATGCTCGGGGCCCACATGGCCCGTGACGACGGTGAACTGCTGGGTGATTCCGCGGTGCGTGACCGGGATGCCGGCAAGCTCGGGCCCAGCAATGGAGGACGACACTCCGGGGATGACCCGCACCGGGATGCCCTGCTCCGCACAGGCGAGCCACTCTTCACTGCCCCGCCCGAACACGAACGGGTCGCCGCCCTTGAACCGGACGACATTTGCCCCGCTCAGCGCGTGCTCGACCAGCAACTCGTTGATGCGGTCCTGGCCGGTCTGGTGGCCGCGGGGGAACTTCGCGACGTCAATCAAGACGGCGTCGTCGCGGCACTCGTCCAGGCAGGACAGGGGCGCCAGATGGTCGTACAGCACGACGTCGGCCTCACGCAGAGCCCGCAGACCGCCGACGGTGAGCAGATCCGGGTCCCCGGGGCCGCCGCCGACCAGCACGACGCTTCCCATGCGGTGATGCGGGGACGCCGCCGCGTCGGCGGTCTGGTCAGTGATCGTGGTGGATTGATCCGCCGGGACGTGATGCGCCACCGGAGCCTCCTCAGGTTTCCTCGCCCGAATGCATGAGCCCAAACAGGGAGGGGTGAGTTCCTGACTCTCGGGCGATGAAACCCGATCACAGTGGCGGGACCGTCCCGGAATCGCATGCGCTCACCGGTGTTCCTCAGCTCATCTCTGCGGCCGTCAGTATGACACACTCGGCAGCGGGTCCACCGAGGAAGGAAGCACACTGATCATGCTTGCCAGCGCCGCACGCGCCACCGGCATCCTCCTCGGTTGGTTCGCTGACCAAGCCCTCGGCGATCCGCGCCGCTGGCACCCGGTCGCCGGCTTTGGGACGCTGGCCCTTGCCCTGGAGCGACGCCTCTACCGCGACGCCCGCCCCGCCGGGGTGCTCTACAGCGCCACCCTGGTGGGCGGCGCGGTCGCGCTTGGCGCGTCCGCGGAGGTGCTGGGACGCCGCCGCCCCGTCGTCCGGATGCTGCTGACCGCGGCAGCTACCTGGACGGTGCTCGGGGGGCGCTCGCTGGCCCGCGAAGCCGAGGCGATCGCCGACGCCCTGGACGCCGACGACCTGCCACGCGCCCAAAGCCGCGTCCGCAACCTGGTGAGCCGCGACCCGTCCGTCCTGGACGCCGATGGAGTCGCCCGGGCCACCGTGGAATCAGTCGCCGAGAACACCTCCGACGCTGTCGTCGCCCCCCTCCTGTGGGGTGCGGTCGCCGGGGTGCCGGGGCTGCTCGGCTACCGGGCCGCCAACACCCTCGATGCGATGGTCGGCTACCGCAACGAGCGCTATCGGCAGTTCGGGTGGGCGTCCGCCCGCCTCGACGACGTGCTCAACTGGGTACCCGCCCGGCTGGCCGGTGGCCTGGCCGTGCTCTGCGCGCCCCTCGTGGGCGGCGAGCGGTCACGTTCCTGGCGCGCGATCCGGGAACAGGCGCCCGCTCACCCCAGCCCGAACGCCGGCGTGGTCGAGTCAGCGTTCGCGGGTGCGCTCGGCGTCCGGCTGGGTGGCCGCAACGTGTACGGCGGCGTCGTCGAGGATCGCGGCGAACTCGGCTACGGGGAACCCCCGCGTCCGGCCGACGTGGCGCGCACCAACCGCCTGGCGGCCGCCGTCTCGCTCGGGGCAGCCCTGACCAGCGCGGGCATCGCCGCAGTGATCGGGCGGGTCCGACGCCGGTAGCGGCGCTCTAGAGGTGTTTCAGCATCCGCGTGTTGCCCAAGGTGTTGGGCTTCACGTGCGCGAGATCCAAAAATTCCGCGATGCCCTCGTCAGGGCTGCGGACCAGTTGGGCGTACACGTCGGGGGCGACGACATGCTCCCCGATCGGCTCGAACCCGAGGCGCCCGAAGAAGTTCACCTCGAAGGTGAGGCAGAACAGCCGTGACAGGCCGAGGTCGCGGGCACGACGCTCCAGTTCGCCGATGATCTTCGCACCGATGCCCTGCCCGCCGTGGTCGGGGCTGACGGCGACACTGCGGACCTCGCCGAGGTCCTCCCACATGACGTGGAGGGCGCCGCAGCCAACCACCTCACCGTCGACCTCAGCGACAACGAACTCCTGCACGTTCTCGTAGAGGGCGACGGTCTCTTTGCCCAGCAGGATGCGGCGGTTCACGAACGGCGACATCAGCGACCGCATCGCCGCGATGTCGGGGGTGCGCGCCGGACGAAGCAAGAAGGTCACCCGACCAGCCTAGGACGCCGGAGGGTCAGGGAGTCCCCATCACCACGAACGCGGCGATCATCAGCCCTGCTCCGCCGAGCAGGCACACGACGGCGAGCACGGCCACGGCGAGGATCGCCACGCGTCCCACCCAGGACCGACGCGTCGGCTGCCCGTCCGGGGGCTGAGGGGGATGCTCATGCCCGCAAACGCCGCAGTTCGTGCAGCAGCCACGGGTACTCGGTCTGGATGGCGTCCACGCCCAGTTCCAGCAGTTGCGACCACGCCGCAGAAGGGCTGTGGGCGAGGGCCTTCTCGTCGTCGAAGCCCGCGAACAAGGGGACGCCGGTGGTCAGCGTCTCGCTGTTGACCCAGATGAGCAGCGATTCGGCTCGCAGCGCGTCCACGACGTCCGGGTCGAACCATGCGCTGTCTTCGTCCAAGGCGATCAACTCGACACCGACCAGGTTGATGCTCGGGTCGTGCAGGGGAAGCGCGTGGAGTTCCTCCTCGGTGGAGCAGATCGCCAACGTGGGGTACTTGACCTTGTGCGCTTTCAGTTTCCCCAGGGCGGAGAACTCCCAGGCGGGCACCTTGAGAAGGCACTGCTCGGTCATCTGCAGACCGTCGAGCACCTTCAACAGGGTGGGCCAACGCCACCAGGAACGATCCAGCGCGAACAAGACGTCCTTGCCACGAAAATCGCTCAGCACCGACGCCAGCCGTTCCACACGCGCCGGATGCCCGGGACGGTTGCGCTGCTGGTAGCTCAGCCCGGCGATGGTGGCCGCGGGCAGCGTCTGAATGTTCTCCTCGACGCCGAGCAACTCGGGTTCGGTGCCGTCGTGGAAGGCGTAGAAGACGTGGTCGGTGCTGCTGCTGACGTCGATCTTGACGGCGTCCGCGCCCGACAACAACGCGCCCCGCACAGCCATGGAGGTGTTGGGCGGGACAACGCCGACGGACACCCCACCATGCGAGACGACCAGGGGGTGAGCCTGGGCGACGAGGCGATGGATCAAGGCATTCGTGGCAGCGTGAGGTGTGTCTCCAAGCAACGTGGACTCCTTGTCACGGGCATGCTTCGGTGGATGACGTGACCCGTCTAAGGTTACCCCGGATGCTGGCGCGACCTGCGGCAATGCCCGGAATGAGGGTGCTGGCCACCCATTAGCGTGGTGGCATGCCGACGTTGACCGAGCGCGTCGAGGGAGCAATCTGGGGTCACCTGGTGGCCGATGCCCTCGGTGTCCCGTACGAGTTCCATCCGCCCGAGTCCGTGCCGACGCCGGTCGCGATGACCCCGCCGCCGGGGTTTCCTCGCGCCCATGCTGGGGTGCGGCCCGGGACCTGGTCCGATGACGGTGCGCAGATGCTCGCCCTGCTCGACTCGCTGCTGAGTCGCGGCCGGTTCGACGCCGACGACCTGGGGGGCCGGCTGCTGGCCTGGCTGGATCGCGGCGAGTACGCCGTCGACGGGATCGTGTTCGACGTAGGCATCCAGACCGCTGCCGCGCTCACACGCCTGCGTCAGGGCGTTCCGGCGCTGCGAGCGGGGGCCGCGGACGAGCAGTCCAACGGCAACGGATCCCTCATGCGGGTGCTCCCCTTGGGGCTGTGGCATCGCGGCACGGACGCCGACCTGTGCGCCGACGCCGCCGCGTCCTCACGGGTGACGCACGCACACTCCCGCTCGATCGCCTGCTGCCAGGTGTACAGCCTGTGGGTCCGGCGGTTGCGCGATGGCGCAGATGCCCGGGAAGGGTTCACCGACGCGGTGGCGGCCTTTCGTGAGGTGCTGGGGCCGCACGCCCCCGAGGTGCGAGAGTTCGACGCGCACGTGCTTCCTGTGGAGGGCGTCCCGCTCGGGGGCAGCGGCTACGTGGTCGACACGTTCCGGGCCGCCGTCCAGCTCACCTTCGCCGGGGGCAACTACGAGCAGGCGGTGCGGGCAGCGATCTCCCTCGGCCACGACACGGACACGACCGCATGTGTCGTCGGCGGTGTCGTGGGGCTGATCGGCGGCGTCCAGGAGGTGCCGCAAGCGTGGCGCGATGCCCTGCGCGGCGAGGAGCGTGCGCGTCGCCTGCTGGCGCGGCTGGAGGCGACGATCAGGGAATGATGACCTGATCCGTCGGCGCCGAGAAGGGGAACGGGGCAGACCTGGGGAAGCGTGCTCGGGCGTCTTGCAGGTAGGGGATCAGGTCAGGGTGCGCCGCGAGCGCCTCGGACAGGATCCGCCACTTGCGGGCCTGGACGCCGAACGTCGGAATGGACATCAAGGCGAGCACAGCCGCCGAACCTAGGGTGATCAGCCCCCAGGTGAGGGCCAGGCTGAGGTCGCCCATGGCGGCGCTCACGATCAGGAGCACGACACCGAAGACCGCCACGCCTCCGGCGACACCCAGCACGTTCGCGGGAGACACCGGCCCCTTGTCGGGGGCAGGTTCGAAGGCCAGATCCAACGGGGACTGCCTGAGTTGGCGTCCGACGATGATCGTGTCGCGCACCAAGATGATCACCACGACGCCCAGCACGGCGCTGATGATGATCGCCACCGGATGCAGCGAGGTGGCCCACAAGATGACCGGAATGACGATGAGGCAGGCCAGCGTCAGAATGCGCGTCATGGCGTAGACGACGCCCCGCATCGTTGTGCGGTTGGCGATGTTCTCGACGTAACTGGCTGCCTCCATCCCCCCAGCCTAGGGATTGTGTCTCTCCACGGCCCCTTTGTTGCCCTCGGGGGGTGACGCCGTGCGACCATGGCGACATGGCCTTGCCTCGCAAACTCCTCGGCGCCGACGAGAAGGTCGTGCTCCACCTGCGGACCCATCGCAAGGCACTCATCGTCCCCGTCTTGTGCGGGATCGCGTTGGTCGTGGCCGTGATCGTGGTCTTCGCGATCACGATCCCCAGCCTCCGGCCGTGGGTGGACTGGGGAACGTTCGCGGTCGCGATGATTTTGTTCATCGTCATGACGCTCGTGCCGTACCTGCGCTGGCTGACGTCGACCTACACGATCACCGACCGGCGGGTCATCACCCGGCACGGAATCTTCCGCACCACCGGGCACGACCTGCCGCTGACCCGCATCAACAACGTCACCTACGACCGGTCGTTGCTGGATCGGATCCTCGGCTGCGGGACCCTCCAGTTCACGACCGCCGCCGAGGCGCCCGTCACGCTGCCGGACGTGCCCGACGTCGAGCGCGTCCACGTCATCATGACCGAACTGCTGTTCGGCGACGAGCAGGGGGAACGTCGCCGCCCCGAATCGCGCGACTGAACGCGAGCACTCGCCTTTTCGCCCCTGCGGGTGCCGGGTTATCCTGGTCGCGGTAGTTAGGCAACCGCGCATCAGGGTGGGGGATGTGCACCGCGAGAAGCGTGCCCGGAGAGTCGATGAACCCGTCTGAACCCCAACCCACCGTTCCTACCGCCCCCTCCACCGCCACGCGCCCGCTGGCGCTCCTGGTGGAGACCGCGGGCGCCCCCTGGATGCTGCTGGCCTTCCTGGCGCGGCTGCCCGTGGCGATGCTGCCGCTCACCGTGCTGGTCAGCGGCCAAGTACTCACCGGTTCCTTCGCCGCCGCAGGCTTGCTGGTCGGAGCCCTCAGCCTGGGCGGTGTCATCGGAGCCCCGCTGGTGGGGGCCCTGGCCGACCGCATCGGGCATCGCCGCACCCTCGTCGTCATCACCGTGCCCGGCGCCCTCGGCATCCTCGGGCTCATCAGCCTCTTCTTCTGGACCGCCCCGCTCGGGGTGGCGCTGGCGCTCGCCGCGATCGTGGGGGCGTCCAACGCCCAGGTTGGTCCGCTGGCCCGCGCAGCGTGGTCGACGCGCTTCGCGCGGCATGCCGACGCCCGGCACCGGGTCGAGGTCGCGATGGGGTACGAAACGGTCGCCGACGAGGTCTCCTATGTGGCGGGGCCCGTCCTGGGTGCCACGCTCGCAGCCGTCGTCTCCCCGGTGGTGGCCCTCAGCGTCACGCTGGTGCTGCTGGTGTGCGGCCAACTCGGGTTCGCGCTGCTCAACCCGAGCGACCACACCCGCGTGGCTCCCATCGGCCGTCGGCTCACGCGTCCGGGCCTGCTGGCTCCCTGGATCGCGGTGGCGGCGTCCGTCGGTCTCGTGTTCGGGTCCGTCCAGGCCTCGGTGACGGCCTCCCTCGCCGAGACGGCACCGGGGTTCACGGGCGTCGTCTACGCCTTTGTCGGGATCGGAAGCGCCACCTCGGGGATGCTCACCCACAAGCTCGCTCGCTGGTCCCTGCCCGACCGGGTGATCGGCGCGGGGATCCTGCTCGCCCTCGCGGGTGGCCTGCTGGTAGCGGCGTCCCTCCTGACCGGTGGGCCGCTGCTGCACGCCGGAGCGCTCGCCCTGGCCTGCCTGGCGGTCGGGCTGTGCGTGGCGCCCCTGCTGGTGTCGAGTTATGCGGCTCATCGCGAATGAGAGTGTATGAGCGGTCTGAATCCGCCGGCTTCGAGGAGCGATCTGGCGATGTAGTGGCTGAGGTTCCGGAAGCCGAGGGCGGAACCGCGAAGGTGCTCGAGCCGGCCGT
>NZ_PPCV01000004.1 GCF_004126535.1 Propioniciclava flava
GGACGACCTGCTCCGGGGTGTGACGCTTCCTGCTGTTCGTCATGATCTGACCAGTCTCCCCGCCCGCGACCGCGGGCAACAGGACGACTCTCATAACGACTGGACCTACGAAACGGGGTCAGCCCAACTCCACAGGCAGGCGTACATCTCCACGAAGCGCGAGGCCGAGCTTCAGGAGCTCATCGAAGCGCACAAGCTCAAGCTGGAGGAGACGCAGTCGTTCGTGGAAGAGGCGTTCCGGGACGGACAACTGCGCACAGCGGGAACTGAGATCACCCGCATCCTGCCGCCCGTGTCACGGTTCAACCGCGAGTCCAACCACGGCGACAAGAACAAGCGGGTCATCGAAGCGCTCTCCAGATTCTTCGAGCGGTTCCGCGCGCTAGCCTCGGGGAATGAAGCGTCTACGGACTGAGACCAGCAACGGGTGGGATCATGGGCTCATGACCGAGGACAACCCCGATCGCGCGCCGAGGGTCATTCGCTGTAAGCACTGGTCCGAAGATGCTGGTCGATACTACGGCTGGCACCACCATGACGGTCCCCACGCGTGCGACTGGGGAAACCACGATGGAGAATGTCCGTACTTGGTCGGCCCGTAGCGCACGCCGCCGCATCGGTGCAAATCGTGTGCATCGCTGCATGCTCCGACCTGTACAACGACGCCTGACGCCAACCCCTCAATCTGCCCCGGTGCTGCCCTGGTCAGCAGGGTCCGATCGGCCCCGATGGGCGGCTGCTGCTGCGGCTATATCCGACCAAAACCCCAGGTCAGAGGGCGACTCCCCCTCGATCTGACGCTCCTGCCAGACCTGTACAACGCACATGTTTCTACGTGCCGGAATGCGGTGGAGTTCCGGTTCAACGTGTGTCGTGTGTGATGGCGGCGCCTCCGGGCAACCCCGCTGAACCGTGAGCTCGCCGGGCCCCGGCACGGGCGGCGTTCCCCACCGGCGTCGCGGGGATCTAGGACATGTCTATTTCGACGACGCCGGTTCCCAAGGCGGGCGACACGCTCGTCTCCACGCTCGGCGGCGAAACGTGGACCGTTCCGAACACCGGCGACAAGACCAAGATGGCGAAGGCCGCCGCGCTGGTGGCAGCCCTGAACGCGCCGGAGATCCAAACCGAACTCGCCACCAAGCGCAAGACCGTCCCGACGCGGTTGGCGCTGCTGGACGACTTCAAGAAGCCGATCCCCTTCATGGCGCCGTTCGCCGACAGCATCAAGACCGCCCGTGCACGCACCGGCGAACTGGGCCCCGACTGGCCCAAGGCTGCGACGAAGATCTACACCGCCATCCAGCTGGCTCTGGCGGGTGGAAAGTCGCCGAGCGACGCGCTCGCTGAGGCGTCGAATGGCTAGCACCACCCCCGAGGGCGGCAGCATCGAGACTGCTGCCGCCCTCGGCCCCGGCGCGGGGGCGGTTGCCGCCCCCGCGCCGCGGCGGACCGGACACTATTCCAAGAGCCGCAAGCAGCGTCTCGTGCAGATCCTGTTCATCCTTCCCGCAGTGATCTACATGCTCGCCTTCTTCGGATATCCGGTCATCAAGAACTTCGTCATGGGGTTCCAGGACTACACGACGACCACGTTCTACACCGGCGAGGCCCCCTGGGTCGGCCTCGACAACTACGCGGACGTCGTCCGTTCGCCCGTCTTCATGCAGGCCGCGATCAATACGGTCATCTTCACCGTGGGATCCATCGTCGGTCAGCTCATCATCGGCATGATCCTCGCCCTGTACTTCCAAAAGAAGTTCCCGGGCAGCGGCGGTCCGTACACGATGAACGCCAGCGAGACCACGATCGGTACCTCCTGGGTGTTCGATCGTCGCGACGACTACTGGGGCGACAAGCTGCCCTTCAAGCGCGTGGTCATCAGCGTCTTCGACAACGAGAACGCCATGGTCAACGGCTTGAAGACGGGCCAGCTCAACTCGGTGCTGCTGCAGACCGCCGACCAGCAGGCCGCAGCCAAGTCCGATGCGAACCTCACCAGCCAGGACACGTCCTTCGACTTCCAGGGCATCTTGATCTTCGACCGGGGCGGCAAGCTCAACCCGGCCCTCGGTGATGCCCGCGTCCGCCAGGCACTGAACTACGCCGTCGACCGCGACGCGCTGGTGAAGGGCATCCGTCAGGGCCGCGGCACGGCCACCTCGCAGGTCTTCGGCACGACCACCAAGGGCTACGAGGCCAAGCTGGACACGTACTACTCCTACGATCCGGCCAAGGCGAAGGCGCTGCTGGCCGAAGCCGGCTACGCCAACGGCCTCACAGTCACGCTGCCGAACCTGCCCACGATCTCCACCGACAACATCCGCACGGCGCTGACCTCGCAGATGGCTGAAGCCGGGATCAAGCTGGAATGGGCCGAGAGCGCCAACCCGCTGCAGGAGATCTTCCGCCAGTTCAAGTTCTCCGGCATGGTCATGAACATGGGTCAGTCGTCGAACGACTGGAACTACGTCCAGACCTACATCCAGCCCGGCACGTTCAACTTCTTCGCCAACACCGACCCGGTGCTGACGGAGCAGGCTGCCAAGCTGCAGAAGTCGACCGGGGCTGAGTACGAGGCTGCCGCGAAGGCGATCAACGAGCGCTTCGTGGAGCAGGGCTGGTTCATCCCGTTCTACCGGATGAACCTACTCCCTGGTCTCTGACAAGACGGTGACGGTGGTGCCGCAGGACGGCATGGCAGTTCCGTCGCTGTACAACTACACCCCCGCCTCCTGATAGACGCTTCTCTCACCTTCTGAGGCGGGCGGGTCGCACGCCCGCCTCAGAACCAGAAGGGCAAACCGCATCATGGTCAGATTTGTTGCGCGGCGTCTCGCCGCCGGCGTCGTCTTGCTGTTCGTGATCTCCTTCCTGTCCTACGTCTTGTTGTCCCTTCCGGGCACCGACGTGGGGCGGCAGTTGCTCGGACAGTCAGCCGCTCAAGAGCTGGTGGACGCCAAGAACCACGAGCTGGGCCTGGACCAGCCGATCCTTACCCAATACTGGAACTGGCTTGTCGCAGCGCTGCAAGGCGACTTCGGCAAGTCCTGGTTCACCTCCGAGAGCGTCCTGCGCGCCATCGGCAACCGACTCCCCGTGACCCTGTCGCTGATGATCGGCGTCACGCTCATCACCGCCGTCGTCTCCTTCGCCGTCGGCATCTGGGCTGGCGTACGCCGTGGCGTGGTTGATCGCGCCCTGCAGATCTTCGCCGTCCTCGGCTACGCGCTCCCCGGCTTCCTCGTGACGCTGGTGCTGGTGCTCGTCTTCGCCGTCCAACTGCGCTGGTTCCCCGCGATCGGCTACATCTCGATCGACCGCTCGTTCGTCGGCTGGCTCTCCACGGTGACCCTGCCGATCATCGCGTTGTCGATCGGCTCCATCGCAGGCACCAGCCAACAAGTCCGCGGCTCGGTCATCGAGGTCATGCGCCAGGACTACGTCCGCACCCTGCGGGCCCGGGGCCTCCCGATGCGCACGATCCTGATCCGCCACGTGCTGCGCAACGCGTCCGCGCCGGCGCTCACCGTGCTGGGCATGCAGTTCGTCGGCCTGCTCGGCGGCGCCGTCATCGTGGAGCAGATCTTCGGCCTGCCGGGCATCGGCTCCATGGCCGTGAAGTACACCACGCGCGGCGACATCCCCATCATCATGGGCCTGGTCATGGTCACCGTGGTCGGGGTCATCATCATCAACCTGCTGGTCGACATCATCATCGGCTGGCTGAACCCGAAGGCGAGGGTAGCGTGACCCAGCTCACCCCAGCAGACGTTTCCAGCCCGAACGAGAGCGCCGCTCCCGCGTCCGCACCGCCGCGCTCCGGCGTGCGCGCACCGCTGCGCAACCCCTTGGGGATGATCTCGATCATCCTGCTCGCCCTCGTGGTGCTCCCCGCGATCTTCGCGCCCTTCCTCGCCCCGCAAAGCCCCGAACTCGCCGAACTGGGCCGCGCGTTCGAGGGCCCCCAGCCAGGCCACCTGTTCGGCTTCGACTCGGCCGGACGCGACGTCTTGTCCCGCATCGTCTTTGGCGCTCGCTACACCCTCGGCGGCGCAGCGCTCGCCCTGGGCGTCGCCTTGGTGCTCGGCGTCCCGACCGGCCTACTGGCCGGTTACTACGGTAAATGGTTCGACTCCCTGTCCACCTGGGCGACCAACCTCATCATGTCGCTGCCCGCCATGGTCGTCCTTTTGGCCGCCCGCGCCATCCTCGGCCCCACGGTGTGGGTCCTGATGGTGATCATGGGTGTCCTGGTCGCCCCCAGCTTCTTCCGCCTGACGCGCGGCATCGTCGCCAACGTGCGCGGCGAACTGTACGTCGACGCCGCCCGCGTCTCAGGCCTGCCCGATTGGCGCATCATCGGACGCCACGTCCTCATCGTGGTGCGAGCCCCCATCATCATTCAGGTCGCCCTCGTGGCCGGTGTCGCCATCGGTCTGCAGGCTGGCCTGGAGTTCCTGGGAATCTCCTCGGGGTCGATGCCCACCTGGGGCGCCATGCTGAACGAGGCGTTCCAAAACATCCAGCGCGCGCCGATGCTGCTGCTGTGGCCGGGCCTCGCCTTGGGCATCACCAGTTCCTGCCTGGTGCTGCTGGCCGCCGCGCTGCGCGACGTCTTGGAAGATCGTGGTGCCGAACCCGTCGGAGCTAGCGCGGTCAAGGCCGCCGTGGCGCCGGTCAGCATGGCACCGGACGCTCCCGGGCGCGCAGGCCTGCTGTCGGTTCGCGATCTCAAGGTGGCGTACACGCTGCCTGGTGGCGGGGACAAGGAGATCGTCCACGGCATCGACCTGGACATCGCCCCGGGCGAGGTCCTGGGTCTGGTGGGCGAGTCGGGGTCGGGTAAAACCCAAACCGCTTTCGCCATCCTCGGCATCCTGCCCGAGGGCGGACGCATCTCCGCAGGCTCGATCACGATCAACGGCCAGGAAGTCCGAGGCATGCCGGACGCCGCCCGCCGCGGCCTGCGCGGCGACGTGGTCGCCTACGTACCCCAAGAACCGATGAGCAACCTGGATCCGTCGTTCACGATCGGCAGCCAGCTCATCGAACCCATCCGGTACAAGCTGGGCCTCTCCCGCAAGGACGCCCGCGCGAAGGCGATCGACTTGCTGCGACTGGTCGAGATCGCTGACCCGGAGCGGACGATGGATCTGCATCCGCACGAGATTTCCGGCGGCATGGCGCAGCGCGTCCTGATTGCCGGGGCCATGTCGTGCGACCCGGCCTTGCTGATCGCCGACGAGCCGACCACGGCCCTGGACGTGACCGTGCAGGCCGAAGTGCTCGAACTGCTGCGCAAGCTGCAGCGCGACCGCGGGCTGGGTGTGCTGCTGGTCACCCACAACCTCGGCGTGGTGGCCGACCTGTGCGACACGGTCGCCGTCATGCAGCATGGCGTCATCGTCGAGCGTGGGACCGTCACCGACGTGTTCGATCACCCGCAGGACCCCTACACGCTGAAGCTCATGGGAGCCGTCTTGGACGGTTCCGAGACGCGCGAGGCATGGCATGCACCGCTGGAGGTGGCGAAGTGAGCGCACAGGATCAATCCCTCCTCACCGTGCAGGATCTGCACGTGAGCTTCCCCGGACGCGGGTGGCGCGCCCAACCCAAGGAGGTGCTCAAGGGCATCAACCTGGACGTCCGCCCCGGCGAGACGCTCGGCCTGGTGGGGGAGTCCGGTTCGGGCAAGACCACCATCGGACGCGCGATCTTGGGGCTGGCGCCGGTGGCGTCCGGCTCGATCCGCTTCGACGGGGAAGAGATCGTCCACGCGAACCCCCGGCGACGCAGGGAACTGGCCCGCGACATTCAGGTGATCTTCCAGGATCCCTACACGTCGCTGAACCCGTCCTTGACGATCGGGGACACCTTGAGCGAGCCTCTGCTGGCCCAAGGGCTGTCGCGGGATGAGGCACGCTCGCACGTCGCGGAACTGCTGACCAGCGTCAACCTTCCCGCGGACGCGGCCGACCGGCTGCCCCGCGAGTTCTCCGGCGGGCAGCGACAGCGCGTCGCGATTGCCCGGGCGCTGGCGATCAAGCCGCGGCTGATCGTGTGCGACGAGCCGGTCTCGGCTCTCGACCTCACGACGCAGCGCACCGTCTTGGATCTGCTGTTGAAGATCCAACGCGAGACGGGGGTGGCGCTGCTGTTCATCTCCCACGATCTTGCGGTCGTGCGCGCGATGAGCCACCGGGTGGCGGTCATCCACCGGGGTCTCATCGTCGAGTTTGGCCAGGCGGACGTCGTCACGTCCGACCCGACCGACCCCTACACCCAGCGCCTGCTGCTGGCCGCGCCCGTCCCCAATCCGGCCAAGCAGCGCGAGCGCCGCGCCGAACTGGAGAAGGTGCGCGAGCGCGAGCGGGCCATGCAGGCCGCGGCGGGTGCGGAGGCCGGGCGATGAGCGACGCACGCGAGGGCAGCGTCTTGATGGTCGTTGCAGGGCTGGAGGCCGCGCTGGGTCAGGAACGGGCGTCCGGTGTGGCGGACCTGCTGGTCCGCGCCGCGGGCCTGGAACTGCGAGACGCCTCGCGCACCGACGCCGTCGCGTCCGCGCGCGAGGGGCGCGAGACGCTCGCCGTCGCAGCACGGGTGGTCTCGGCGCAGGAATGGGAGGCGGCGTGTGCGGCGGCCGGGGTGCCTCCGGTCGCGCCCTCCACGGGAGCCGACCCGCGTCCCGGCACGCAGGCCCAGCCTCGCGACGAGCGGTACCTGATCACGCCCGACGGTGACGGCCTGCAGATTCTGGCGGTGGACCCGGAAGGTCTGCTGCGCGCCCTGATCGCCTGCGGGCGTGAGGTCGTGGCGTCCGATCGGGTTGCCACGCAAGCGCGTGCCGAGGGCCCCGCCCTTGCGTGGCGGGGGCTGTCCCTGGACGCGGTGCGCTACGCGTTCACGCCGCAGGACATCGCTTCGGTGATCGATCTGCTCGCCTGGCTTGACCTGTCGGTACTGCACCTGCACCTGACCGACGTCCAGGACTGGCGTCTTGCGATGGCCTGCGAGCCGCGCCTGACCGACGGGATCGACACGGCGATCAGCGTCGCCGACTATGACGCGCTGGTGGCCTATGCGGACGCCCGCGGGATCACGCTGCTCCCCGAGATCGACCTGCCGGGCCACGTCGCCGCGGCGTTGGCGCGCGTCCCCGATCTGGTCGGGGAGCCCGCACCGCACCCGATGCTGGGCTACCTGGATCCCCGGCTCCCCGCGGTGCGTTCCTTCATCACCGCCGTGGTCACCGAGTTGGCGCAACGCTCCCCGGGTCGTTACGTCCACATCGGCGGCGATGAGGCGTTCGGGATGCCCGAGGGCCTGTACGCGGACGCGGTGAGGCTGGCCGTCCAGGCTGTGCGCGACGCCGGGAAGATCCCGGTGGCGTGGCAGGAGGGGGCACGCTCGGAGGCGTTCGTCCCCGGGGATCTCCTCCAGGCCTGGATCAGCCCCGGTGACGCTTTCGACGCCGACAAGGCTCGCAAGGAGCACCCGCCGGAGGCGCAGCCGATCATCGAGATGGTCGCGGCGTGCTTCGCGCAGGCCCCCTTCGACGTACCGCGCGCGGCCCAGGCAGGCGTGGAGATCGTGGCCTCGCCGCAGTCGACCGTGTACCTCGACCGTCGCTACGCCGAGTCGAGCGTCGATCCGGCTCAAAACGAGCGCGCGGAGCGGCTGGGGTTCCCCACCTACGAACCGGAGGGCGTCTTGGCCGCGGCGGGCTGGGTGCCGAGCGCCACGCCGGAGATCGTGGAGTCGGGTGGTCGCATCGCGGCCGCCGAGGCTGCGCTGTGGTGCGAGACCGTGACGAGCCTGGACGATGCGGCGTTCCTGCTGCTGCCACGCCTGGCGGTCATCGCCGAACGCATGTGGGCCGATGCGCCTGCGACGCCGGACGATCTCCCCGCGCGGCTGCGTGCCCAGGCGCCCGCCTGGGAGGCGTTGGGCTTCCACGATCACTTCCGTTCCACGGCCGTGTGGGGGCAAGCGCGATGACCGCGTTCCCGGACGGCTTCCTCGTCGGTGCGGCCACCGCCGCGCATCAGATCGAGGGCAACAACGTCGCCAGCGACATGTGGCGTTTGGAGACTCAACCGGACTCCCCGATGCCTGAGCCGTCGGGGGACGCCTGCGACTCCTACCACCGGTGGCGCGAGGACATCGACCTGGCCGCACAGGCGGGGTTGCGCGCCTACCGCAGGACGCGACCGCGCGCTTCCTGGCCTACGTTGAGGCGATCGAGCCCGTGTTGGCCGAGGCCGGACGCTACGTCGTCACGTTCAACGAGCCCAACATGGTCGGTGTCATGGCGGCCGTTCGTGCTGGTCAGGGGAGCTTGACGACGGGGCTGGGTGGCGGCTTGCCCACCCCCCATGACCCGACGGTGCAGGCGCTGATCGCGGCGCACCGTGCGACCCGCGACTACCTGCACGCGCGGCATCCTCACCTGCTGGTGGGCTGGACGATCGCCAACCAGGTGGTCCAGGCGCTACCGGGCGGCGAAGCGGGGGCGCAGACCTACCGCGAGGCGATCGAGGATCAGTTCCTGCGCGTGTCGTGCGAGGACGACTTCGTCGGCGTGCAGTCCTATACGCGCAACCGGGTGGGGCCAGAAGGCGTCCTGCCCCCACCGGAGGACGCCCCGCGAACCTTGACCGGGTGGGAGTACTACCCGCCTGCTTTGGGTGAGGCGGTGCGCCACACGGCTGAGGTGGTCGGGCCTGCGGTGCCCATCCTGGTGACGGAGAACGGGATTGCCACTGCCGATGATGCGCAGCGGATTGCCTATACCCAGGCAGCGCTGGTGGGGCTGGCGGCGGCCATGGCCGACGGGATCGATGTGCGGGGGTACCTGCACTGGTCGTTGCTGGATAACTACGAGTGGGGTCACTACGGGCCCACGTTCGGCCTGATCGCTGTGGACCGCGCGACGTTCATTCGGACCCCGAAGCCGTCGCTGAGCTGGCTGGGGGAGTGGGCCAAGCGAGGCGAACTCGAGCCACCTGCCGAGTCCTAGCGTTTCCCCTCGAGAGGGAAGATAGTGGGTAGCCTGGCTAGTAGCTAGCTAGGTGTAGTAAGTTCCGGCTGTGGACCAGAACCTCGGCGTGACCTCAGGCGGCATCCGTCCCTACGGCGTCATGGCCAGCGCCCCTCACGGACACCTGCGTGAGGGGCGCGACCTCGATGACGGTGATGTCGCGCAGATTGCCGAACTCGTGCAGGCGATGGCTGATCTGCGCGAGGCCGAGCGGCGCGCCAGCCAAGCGTCCGCCCGCTATATGGACCTCAACGAGACTGACATGCGGGCCATCCGTTTCGTGATGTTCAACGAAAATCGGGGCGTCAGTGTCACGGCGGGGGATCTCTCTGCGCACCTGGGCATCTCCACGGCGTCCACGACCAAGCTGCTCGACCGGCTCCAGGCCCGGGGGCATATCGTCCGCAATCCGCATCCCACGGATCGTCGGTCGCTGCAGATCTCCGTCACTCCCGAGACTCGACGCGTGGCCCGCGACACGGTCGGACGCCACCACGCTCGGCGCTACGAGGCGGCCGCGCGGCTGACCCCCTCCGAGCGCGAGGTCGTCATCCGGTTTCTGCGGGAGACCACCGAGGCGATCGACCTGAAGAACGCCGACTGGATGCCCCATGAGTGAGCGCCTTGTCGAGGTCTCCACGCCCGCGCGCATCGTCGATGATCCCCGCCGTATCGTCTCGGACCTCCTGATCGCTCGTGTCGAGCAGGCTCCCCGTCATCCAGCCTTCCGGGTTCGGGTCGATCCCCAACTCAGTGAGGATCCCGACCGTGACGTGAGCACCGAGGAGTTTCACGCGCTGGTCGTTGCCGTGGCCAAGGGCCTGGTCGCGATGGGCGTGCGGCGCGGTGACACGGTGGGGATCCAGGGCCCGACCGGCTACCCCTGGGCCGTGGCCGACATGGCATGCCTGTGGGTCGGTGCCGTGGTGGTCCCCCTCTTCGATAGCGCGGCTGCTGACCAGGTCGGCTACGCCGTGACCAACGCGCGCATGGCCTGGGCCTTCGCCAGCACCCCGGCCCAGAGGGCAGTGCGGCGTGGGCATCGTCCGCCGGGTGGTGACCCGCTCACGGTGTGGTCGCTGGGCTTCGGCCCCGACGGCATGGGGCTCCTGATCGACGCCGGACGTGCGGTAGAAGACGCCGAACTCGAGCAGCGACGTACCACGAACACGGCGCAGGACGACGCCACCCTCGTCTACACCTCCGGGACCGAGGGCCATCCCAAGGGTGTGCGCATCACGCACGCCAATCTGGTGGGTCAGGTGCTCAACATCGGCGCCGAGTACGCCGATGTCGTCCGGGAGGATGGGCGCACGGTCATCTTCTTGCCGCTCGCGCACGTGCTGGCTCGCGGCCTGCAACTCATCTGCCTGGCTGGGGGCATGACGATCAGCTATGAGGCCGACCCGGGGCGGGCCGTCGCCGCGCTCGCGAAGGTCCACCCCACGTTCCTGGTGGTGGTGCCGCGTGTCCTGCAGAAGATCGCGGAGCGAATCGCGGCGACGGCCCAGGCCAAACACCTGGGGTGGCTATGGCGCCGCGCCGAGCGCACGGCGATCGCCTACGGCAGGCACGTCCAGAGTGCGCCGACGGCACGCCCGCCGGTGGGGCTTCGGCTGCGGTGGCGGCTGTACGACCGACTGTTCTACGCACGAGTGCGTGAGCTCATGGGCGGCAGCCTGGACTACGTGTTGTGCGGTGCGGCGCCGCTGGGTGCGGAGTTGGGGCTGTTGTTTGCGGGCATGGGCGTGGAGGTCATCGAGGGGTATGGGCTCACGGAGACCACCGCACCGCTGACCGGGAACCGGCCTGGTGACCACCGGGCAGGGACGGTGGGGCGTCCCGAACCCGGTCACACCGTGCGCATCTCCGCCGAGGGAGAGATCCTGGCTCGGGGTGTGGGTGTCTCCCCGGGGTACTGGGATCCGCGCGATGACCAGGACGCCTACGTCGACGGGTTCCTTCGTACCGGCGATCTGGGCTCGTTCGATGCGGATGGTCGACTCGTCATCACCGGACGCCTCAAAGACGTCATCGTGACGGCCGGGGGCAAGACGATCTCCCCGCAGGGGTGGCAAAGCGATGCCGAAGCGGAGGCCCTGATCGCTCACGCCGTTGTCGTGGGGGACTCACGCCCTTACCCGGCCGCGCTGATCTTTCTCGATCAGGACGAACTGGACCGGCAAGGCCTCGGTGCGCACGCGGTTCCTGGGCTGCTGTGGCCGGTGAGCGAGCCACGCGTCCTCGCACGCATCGACGCGGCTGTGGAGCGTGCCAATGCGCGCGTGTCGGGGCCCGAACGGGTCAAGCGTTACGCCGCCTACTCCGTCGATCTGGTCCCCGGTGGCGCCTGGGTGACGCCCACGATGAAGCTGCGTCGCGCTCATCTGCTTGCCGCGATGGCGTCGCAGGTCGACGCGCTCTATGCCCAAGGGCGCGAACTGCCCGGTGCGGGCCCCCTCCACGACCGAAATCGAAAGGAGCCGTCATGACCCTCGCGTCGCAAGCCTCGAAGGTGGCCGTCCTGGCCGCAGTGGTCTGTCTCGCCGCCGGTGTCGCCTGGGCCGGCGGGCACAGCGGCATCCTGGCTGCGGGGGTCCCGCTTTTCGCGTGGGCTGTCGCCGCGGCGTTCCTTGTGCAGTGGATCGCCTACGTTCCGGCACAGATCCTGCGCACCGAGCGATTCTTCGATGCGGTCGGCAGCGCCACGTACATCCTGATCACCGTGGCCCTGTTCGTGGCGCTGGGGGAGCCAGGGCCCCGGGCTCTCATGCTGGGCATCGCCGTGATCGTGTGGGCGGCGCGCCTGGGGGCGTTCTTGTTCCTCCGGATTCGGGCGAGCGGCTCCGACAGCCGGTTCGATGAGATCAAGGGTTCTCCCCTGCGGTTCTTCACGGTCTGGACGATGCAAGGCTTGTGGGTTTCCCTCACGGCGTCCGCCGCGTGGATCGCCATGACGTCCACCACGCAAGCGCCCCTGTCGGTCTCGTTCTTCGTCGGGGCCGCGTTGTGGGCGGGCGGACTAGCCCTTGAGGTTGTCGCCGACGCGCAGAAGTCGCGGTTCCGCGCCGATCCGGCTAATCGTGGTGCGTTCATCTCCACCGGGTTGTGGTCGTGGTCGCAGCACCCCAACTACTTCGGGGAGATCGTGGTGTGGGTGGGGATCGCGGTGATGGCGCTGCCCAATCTGGCCGGGTGGCAGGTGGTGGGGCTGGTGTCTCCGGTCTTCGTCGTCCTCCTCCTGACCCGGGTCAGCGGAATTCCGTTGCTCAGGCAGAAGGCCGAGCAGCGGTGGGGCGGAGACGCACGCTACCGCGAGTATCGTCGTCGCACCTCAATCCTCGTGCCTTTGCCTCCGCCGTCCTAGGGACGGGAAATGTCTCCGGCTAGCGTTGCTGGTGGCCGCACGGAAGCATTTCTTCACTAGGTAAGGGCGATCCTCGCACGAGTCATCCCGCAGTGAAGGAGCGAGCCTGGGCCGAGTGTGGCCCGGGCTCGCTCGCGTTCTGAACGGCAGCCACCCTGCAAGTGTTACTATCCGCGTATGTACGCAGATAGCAGTGTTTCGGTGTCACGAGAATGCGTTGACCTCGCCGTCGAGGTGCTCCGCATCCTCGCTGACGTGACCCGGGTCCGCCTGGTGCTGGCCCTCCACGAGGCATCCGAACTGTCGGTCAGTGCGCTGGCGGAAGCGGTGGAGAAGAAACCATCGGCGGTATCGCAGCACCTGGCGCGCATGCGGATGGCGCGCATCGTGTCCACGCGGCAGCAAGGCACCAGCGTCTTGTACCGCCTCACCGACGAGCACGCCCTCGCCGTGGTGCTGGAGGCCATCAAGCAGGCCGAGCATGCCGTATCCCAGGGGCAGATTCCGCCCCACCATCACGGGGCGGACTGACACGCCATGCTGAGCGTGCTCCGCAACCGCGCCTACGCGTTGCTCTTCAGCGCGCAAGTCATCGCCCTGGTAGGAACAGGCCTGCTCACCATCGCCTTGGGGTTGCTGTCCTTCGACATCGCCGGGGGAGACGCGGGCGTCATCCTGGGCGTAGCCATGACCGTGAAGATGATCGCCTACGTGACCGTCGGGCCCCTCATCGCGGCGCTGACGGCGCGGCTGCCGCGCAAGCCGCTGCTGATCACCGCTGATCTCCTTCGGGCCAGCGTCGCCATGTCGCTCCCGTTCGTCACGCAAGCGTGGCAGATCTACGTGTTGATCTTCATTCTGCAATCAGCATCGGCGACCTTCACCCCCGCCTTCCAGGCGGTCATCCCGTCGATCCTGCCGAAGGAGGGGCAGTACACCCGCGCGCTGTCCTTGTCCCGGCTCGCTTACGACCTGGAATCGCTGGTCAGCCCCGCGCTGGCCGCCCTCCTCCTCACCCTGGTCAGCTATCACCAGCTCTTCGTCGGGACGGTCATCGGCTTCCTCGGGTCGGCGTCCCTGGTGCTGGCCGTGCGGTTCCCGCGGATCGAGGCGCCTCCGGCTGCCCCCTTCCTGGCTCGTCTCACCGAAGGCGTGCGGGTGTTCGGCTCCCGCCCCGAACTGCGTGCCCTGATGGGGCTCAACCTCGTGGTGGCTGCTCCGACCGCCATGGTCATCGTGAACACGGTCGTCCTCGCGCAGGGGCATCTGGGGCGACCCCCGTCCGACACGGCCGTCCTCCTGGGGGCGTACGGCTGCGGGTCCATGCTCGTCGCGTTGGGCATGCCGAAGCTCTTGGACGCGCGACCCGATCGTGGAGTCATGATGATGGGGGCCCTTGCGGCGCCCGCTCTCCTCGTGGCGAGTGCCGCGCTCATCGCCTGGGGGAGCGGGAGCCTGGCCTGGCCTGCCCTACTGGTCGTGTGGTTCCTGACAGGGGCCGCCACCTCGACCGTGGCAACACCCTCGTCGCGGATTCTGCGGCGCAACAGCACCGAACAGAATCGGCCCGCCGTGTTCGCCGCGCAGTTTTCGCTCTCCCACGCCTGCTATCTGGTCGCCTATCCGCTCGCGGGTGCGCTCGGCGCGACCGTAGGACTCCCGGTGATCGCCCTCGTCTTGGCGGCGCTGGCGGTGGTGGGCGCGACGGCAGCGGCCCGTGCCTGGCGTCCTGATGGCCGGGTGTGCCGCCTCGACCAGACGGCACAGGCCACCCGGCATTAACGTTCAGGAGACCTGGACGCGCTTCATTCCGTCACCGTCTCCGGGGTGGCCTCGTCCTCGACAAACTCCTCCTCCGTCTCGGGCTCGGGGGTGTCGACCCGTGCGCCGACCCCCTCGCCGGGGGGCGTTTCCGAGATGGCCAAGACGAAGTCGTCGCCATGCTGCCGGACGCCCTCGACGACCGCTGTGTTGATCGCCTCGACGGCGTAGCGTCGCCGCACGATCATGGGATCGGTGTTGAGATCGCGCACCAGGGCCACGGCAATGCCGATCATGACGATCATGAACGGCAAGCCCGCGATGATGGTGATCGCCTGAAGACCGTTGAGCGCATCCGCCCCGCCCGCGACCAACATGATGGCTGCAGCGGCGCCGGTTGCCACCCCCCAGAACACCACGACCGGACGCCGGGGCTCCATCGTGCCGTTCTCGCTCAACGTGCCCATGACGACCGAGGCGGCGTCCGCGCCAGAGACGAAGAAGATCGCCACCAGCACCATCACCAAGACGGAGGTGATCGTCGGCCAGGGCATCGTGTCGAGCAGGGCGAACAGCGTGCCTTCGGAGGAGCCGACAGCGCTGAGTTGCGCGCCGGCCTGCTCGGCGTTGATGGCGGCTCCGCCGAAGATGGCGAACCAGATCAGGCTGACGAGGCTGGGCAGCAGCAGGACGCCGGTCACGAACTGGCGGATCGTGCGGCCCTTGGAGATGCGGGCAATGAACATGCCGACGAACGGCGTCCAGCTCACCCACCACGCCCAATAGAAGATCGTCCAGCTAGCCAGCCAAGCGTTGGCGTCGGGGCCCGCGGCGCCGGTGCGCGCCGACATCTCCATGATGGTCTGCAGGTAGGTGCCCAGGGTGGTCGGCAGCAGGTTCAAGATGAAGACCGTCGGGCCGACGACGAACACGAAAGCCGCCAAGACAACGGCGAGCACCATGTTGATGTTGGAAAGATACTGAATGCCGCGTCCCACCCCGGATACCGCCGACAAGACGAAGCAAATCGTCAAGGCGGTGATGAGCAGGACCAAGAAGGTGTTGCCGACGTCCCCGATCCAGCCGACGATCTGGGCGCCGTGCGCGATCTGCAGTGCGCCAAGACCGAGCGAGGTCGCCGAGCCGAAGAGCGTGGCGAAGATCGCGAACATGTCGATGATCTTGCCGCCGGGGCCATAGGCCTGCCGTTTGCCCAGGAGCGGTTCGAAGGCGGCGCTGATCGTCAGGGGGCGTCCCTTGCGGAACACGCTGTAGGCAATTGCGACGCCGACCACGGCGTAGATGGCCCAGGGATGCAGCCCCCAGTGGAAGAAGGTCGTCGCCATGGCTGTCCGGACGGCGTTCTCGTTCCCGGGAGCGCCGGTGCCGGGCGGGGGAGTGATGAAGTGAGCCAGGGGCTCGGCGGCACCGTAGAACATGAGGCCGATCCCCATCCCTGCGGAGAACATCATGGCGATCCAGGACACCGTGGAGAACTCGGGGCCCTCGCCGTCGCGGCCGAGGGGGATGTTGCCGTATTTCCCTGCGGCGAGCCACAGCACGAAGAAGACGAATCCAGTCGCGGCGAGGGCGAAGAGCCAGCCAGTGTTGTCGACAACCCATTCCAGGCCGACGCTGGACGCCTGGCCCAGCGTCATCGGGGAGATGATGCCCCACGCGACGAAGGCGATCGACAGCAGGGCGGTGACGCCGAACACGACGCGGTCCAAAGAGCCGGGGCGTTCGCTACGGAGCGCCTCCGCGGGAGGTTCGAGCGCCGGATGGGCGGCGTCGAGAACTTGGCCTTGGCCGGTCATGCGCGCAACGCCTGCTCCGGCGGTGATGTTGAGCAGGCTCCTACGGCCCGGCGTGGCCTGGTGATGATTCCTTGCCGCGCGGCTGGGGAATAGCCGACGCGCACCACGCGTGCTGGGGCGCTCTTTTTTCGCCATGGAGGGGGTCTCCTTTGGTGGACAACCCTCCCCACGTTAGCGAGGTCCTAGCATCAAGTCACCTTGTAAACGCGAGATTACGTTGTCTCGCGTTGTCACGGCCGGGTTCGTTTTGGGCGCGCGGGTCCGATCCGGGTCCGCTGGGAGTGGTGAAATCCAGGCCGATAGTTGTTGAATTCTGTATGGCGCAGGTGTCCCGGAGTGCGCCGTGGTGCGCGCTAGTTCAGGGAGCGGGCGAAGGCGTCCAGGGATGTCGCGGGACGCCCCAGAATGCGCTCGACGTCGGGGCTCACCGGCGCCAACGCGCCGGTGGCGATCGCCGCATAGGTCGAGACCCAGGCGTCGTAGACCCAATCGGGCTCGCCAGGCCAACCCGCTCGACGGGACGCGTAGGCCTGCTCCAGCGTCTCGTTCTCGAAGCGGTACTCCTGCCCGGTCGCCTCGCTGAGGACGGCATAGGCCTCGGCCAGCGTGAAGGATGCGGGGCCGGTCAAGGTGTAGGTAGCACCCCGATGCTCCAGCGGCTCGCGCAAGACGGCTGCGGCAACCTGTGCCACGTCCTCGCGCACGACGAAGGAGCAACGGCCCTCCCCTGCAGGACCGCGTGCCACCCGCTGGGCCCCGGCAAAAGCCGGGAGCACGTCCGCGTAGAAGTTGTCACGCAGGAAGGTGAAGTGCAGCCCCGACTCCCGGATCACCGCCTCCGTCGCGCCATGATCGCGCCCCAACGTGAACACCGCGTCGGGGGCCGCGGCCGCGAAGGAGGTGTAGACGACGTGCTGGACGCCTGTGGCAGCGGCCGCGCGGACGAACGTCTCCTGATCCTGCTCTCGAGTCGCCGATTCCCCGGCCGACACCATCAGTGCCACGTCGATGCCCGTCAACGCGGCAGTAACGGCGGCGGCATCCCCGAACGTCGCGACGGCCACCTGCGCGTCGGCCAGCGCGGGCGCACGCGAGGCATCGCGCACGACGAGGCGTAGCGGGATCCCTTCGGCGGCCAGCAACGCGGCCACCCGTCCGCCGAGGTGTCCTGTTGCTCCAGTGATAGCGATACGAGAAGACATGCCTGCACTGTGGTTCGCCGGTTTGCTCGACCAGCAGCGTCGGATGCCGGAGCCCTCACGTGCCCGCCCCAGTGGTGAGGGAGGCGCCTATCGTGGGGGCAGAAGCGGACGCCGGCGTCGATGCAGAGCCGGACGCGAGCCAGGCAGCCACGAGAGGGACGAGATGAACCCCACCCAGACCAGCGCAACGGATCCTCAGGGCAGCCTTGCCGCACGCACGGTGGCGCTCCTAGGCCGCGTCCCGGACGGCCTCCTGATCGACGGGGTGTGGCGTCCCGCCGAAGGGGATCGAACCTTCACCGTCAGCGACCCGGCGACTGGCCTGCCCCTGGTGCGTATCGCCGACGCGTCACCCCGCGATGCGCTGGACGCTCTCGCGTCCGCCGATCGCGCTTTTCCCGCCTGGGCCAGGGTGGCGCCCCGTGAGCGTGCCGAACTGCTGCGCGCCGCCTTCGAGGAACTCCAGCGACGCCGCGACGAGTTCGCGCTGCTCATGACCCTGGAGATGGGCAAGCCGCTGCAGGAGTCGTTCGGGGAGGTGGCCTACGGGGGCGAGTTCCTCCGCTGGTTCAGCGAAGAGGCGGTCCGCATCCAGGGCCGTTACGGCATCACCCCGGAGGGAACTGGCCGCGTAGTGGTCAGCCAGCACCCGGTGGGGCCCTGCTACCTCATCACGCCGTGGAACTTCCCGTTGGCCATGGCGACCCGTAAGATCGCCCCGGCGTTGGCGGCAGGCTGCACGGTCGTGGTCAAGCCTGCTTCCCTCACCCCACTCACGACCTCGTTGTTCGCGCAGGTGCTCCTGGACGTCGGGGTACCCGCCGGTGTCGTCAACGTCGTGCCCAGCACGAAGTCCGGGCCGGTGAGTGCGGCGATCCTGGACGATCCGCGCGTCCGCAAGCTGTCTTTCACGGGGTCGACGCCGGTGGGGCGCGACCTCCTGGCGCGGGCCGCGCCCGGTGTCCTGCGCACCTCGATGGAGTTGGGTGGAAATGCGCCGTTCCTCGTCTTTGCCGACGCCGATCTGGATGCTGCCGTCGCGGGCGCGCTGACGGCCAAGTTCCGCAACATCGGGCAAGCGTGTACGGCGGCCAATCGGTTCTTCGTGCATGCGAGTCTGGTCGAAGAGTTCACTGCCCGGGTCACCGAGGCCGTGGCCGCGTTCGAGACGGGCGCGGGGACGCAGCCCGGAGTGACCATCGGCCCGTTGATCGATTCTCGGGCGGTCGCCAAGAGTGAGGAACTCGTCGCGGACGCCGTCGCCCGCGGCGCCACGGTGCGGACCGGCGGGCACGCCGTGGAAGGCCCAGGGTCGTTCTTCGAGGCGACCGTGCTCGCCGACGTGCCAGCCGACGCCGCCCTCATGCGGGAGGAGATCTTTGGCCCGGTCCTCGCGATCACCACATTCGAGAGCGAGGACGAGGCCGTCCGACTCGCCAACGACACCGAATATGGGCTCGTCTCCTACGTCTACACCCGGGACCTTGCCCGCGCCCAGCGCATGATCGAGCGGCTCGCGACCGGCATGATGGGGCTCAACGTGGGGGTCGTCTCCAACGCGGCGGCCCCGTTCGGGGGCTGGAAGGAGTCGGGGCTCGGCCGTGAGGGTGGCCCCGAAGGCATCCGGGAGTACCTGCAAACCAAGTACACCCTCACCCCCGACCCGTTCGCCTGAACCGGTCGGGGCGGGCGGGCCTCAGTAGCGGGACGCCCAGGTTGCCTGACGGGTGTCGGGATCCCAGGAGTAGACCTCGTCGCCGGAGACGAAGGTGCGCAGCACCCGGTTGCGGATGTCGAGAGGATCGCCGTTCCACAGCACGACGTCGGCGTCCTTGCCCTTCTCCAGGGAGCCGACCCGGTCGGCGACCCCCATCACGGTGGCGGGGTTGATGGTGATGGCGCGCAACGCGGAGGCGGGCTCCATGCCCTCCTTGACGGCCAGCGCAGCCTGCGTCACCAGGAAGTCGATCGGCACCACGGGATGGTCGGTGATGATCGACACGTCGACGCCGGCGCGATCCAGAATACCGGGGGCGGCAGGGATGCGGTCACGCACCTCCACCTTCGACCGGGACACGATCAGCGGCCCGTACAGGACCGGGACGCCGCGTTCGGCGATCAGATCAGCGATCTTCCAGCTTTCGGTGCCGTGATCGAGGACGAGGTCGTAGCCGAACTCCTGCGCCATCCGCAGGGCGGTCGCGATGTCGTCGGCGCGGTGGCAGTGCTGACGCCACGGGATCTCACGGTTGAGCACCGACAGCAGCGCATCGTGACCAGGTTCTGCTCCGGGGACTCCTGAGCGCCGACGTTGCGGGCGGCGACGAAGGCCTCGCGGATGGTGAGCGCCGTCCCGAGCCTCGTGGAAGGAGTCTTCTTCTGCTCACCGTAGAAGCGCTTCGGGTTTTCGCCGAGGGCAGCCTTCAAGCCGGAGGGGGAGCGCATGACCATCTCGTCCACGACGCGGCCAAAGGTCTTGATCGCAACGGTCAGGCCGCCGATGGGGTTACCCGAGCCGGGATTCACGTTCACGGAGGTGACGCCGCCCGACAGGGCATCGTCGAAGCCCTTCTCCATCGGGTTGATCGCGTCCAGGGCCCGGGCTGCGGCCATCACGGGGTTGGTCGCCTCGTTGGTGTCGTTTCCAGCCCACCCCTCGCCCTCCTCGTGGACGCCCAGGTGGACGTGCGCGTCGATGAAGCCAGGCAGCACCCAGGCGCCCTCTGCGTCGAGCACGGCGTGCCCCTTCGGGATCCGCGCCCGGGGCCCCAGCGACGAGATGTGCCCGTCGGTCATGACGATGGTCCCCTCGAACGGCTCCGCCGTGATGGGGACGATGTGGGCTCCGGTGATCGCGAGATTCATGGCATCGACTCTAGTCACCGGCGGGGACGTCCAGGTATTCGCGCCAGGCAGGGACTTCGCGACGCGCCTGTTCCAGGCCGAGTGCATGGGCCCGTTCCAAGGCGTCCACGTGGCGTTCGGAGTTACTGATCGGCATGTGGTCGGGAACGAAGAGGTAGGCGTCCCCGCTGCGCTCGAGTTCGAAGAGTTCTTCCCGGGTGGCGTTGTAGCGTGCCGGACGCGTGAGCAGCGCGTCGGCGACTGCGGGCATCCGGCGGAAGTGGGCCTGGTAGAAGCGCGGATACTTCATCGGCGCCTTGATGTATCCCCGCTCCTGGGTCAGGACGACGAAGAATTTCGTGTACCCGACGGCGCGGGCCGCGTCGAGGGCGATGCCGCCCGACTCGCCGAGCGCACCGTCGACGTACACCTCGTCATCGATGGTCACGGGCGGCATGAGGACGGGCATCGTGGAGGACGCCTGGACGCGCACCATCAGGTCCCCCATGGTGCCGATGTCGCGTTTGCTCCAGCGCACGGTGGCGCCGTCGCGGCAGCGGAAGGCGGTCAGCGACATCTCGGCCGGATGTGCGACGAAACGGTCGAAGTCATACGGCAGCGCCTCATCGGGGGCCGAGGTGTGCTGGTAGATGTAGTCGGCGTTGAAGAACCCCTGGCCGCGGACGAAGGTGCCCAGCCCGCCGAAACGTGGATCGGCCGCAAAGGTCGTGAAGGACGCCTTGGCTCGGGGGCCGTCGCCTGCGAGGTAGTTGGCCGTGTTGGAGGCGCCTGCCGAGATGCCTGCCACGAACGGGAACACCAGCCCCGCTTTCAGTAGTTCCACGACGACGGCGGAGGTGTAGGCGGCGCGCATGCCGCCCCCTTCGAAGATCAAGGCCACATCGGGCACGTTCACCACTGGTGTCACGGCTTCTCCTGGTTCGGGTTCACCCCAGCCTAAGCGGCGAAGCGAACGTGCAGGGCCGCTGCCGCGGGTCCGGGCGTGCGCGGCGTGGCTGTCTCACAGGGCGTCGTCGACGCTGTCCAGGTCGGGGTGGCTGTCCTGTTTGGCTTCTGCTTTGGCGCGCCGCCGAGCCAGCCGCCGCCCGAGGCGTTGCGCGCTGGCCTTGGGGCCCAGCGGCCGGATGCGGAGCGCGCGGAGGTTGAGTTCGACGGGTTCGGGCAGCATCCACCCTAGTCGGCGCGCCATCACGCCGAGCACGGCCGTCGTCAGGATCGAGACGAGCATGCCGAGTTGGGGGCGTTTGAGGATCTCCGTGAAGATCCACGTTTCGGCTCCCCCCAGCATCGCCAAGGTGGCATACAAGGTGTTGCCGCCGAACACCGTGGGGGTGCGTCCGACCAGGACGTCGCGCAGCATGCCGCCGCCGACGGCGGTGATGACGCCCAGCAAGATGCACGGCATGAAGGCCAGGCCGAGCCCTGCCGCCTTGATCGTGCCGGTTGCCGCCCAGCAGCCCAGCGCCAAGACGTCGGCGAAGGCGAGGGCACGCCGGGGCAGTGCTCCGTCCAGGCGCACCACGTACGCCACGAACGCGGCGATCAGGGCGCCGCCGAGATAGGCCGGGTCCGTCAGCGCCACAGGGAAGCCCGTGTTGAGCAAGACGTCGCGGATCATGCCGCCACCGAGTCCCGTGATGATCGCCAACGAGACGAATCCGACGATGTCGAACCGCTTGGACCGGGCCACGGCACCGCCGAGCAGCCCGCTGGCCACCACGCCGGTCACATCGACGACCCGGAAGAGGCTGTCCAGTTCCACGCCCCGCTCCTACCTTCACTTCCGTCTTGTCCGCTTGTAGTCTCTCGCCGAACGTGACGTGAACGGAAACCTGGGCAAGACACGTACCGAGGTGCTGCCCGAATGCGAGACACTGTCATGGTGTTGTCACGCCGCCCTCCTACGCTTCTTGTCGTCGCCCTTGTTGTGGCCGCTTCGTTGACGGGCTGTGCCGTGCCCGCCGCGCAGCGCGCAGAAGGGTCACCCCTCGCCGCATCCTCGCCGTCGACGTCGGCCAACCCCGACGCCACGAGCGCGCCCGCAGGGGCCCCCACTCCGGGGGAGAGCGTGGCGGCGTCCACCTCCGCGCCGGAGAGCACCGCCAGCGCCCCGGAGGCGCCAGTGTCGCCTGGTGCCCCGGCCTCGGACGCCACTCCTGAGCCGACCCTTCCGGCGTTGTCGGCCGCCCAGCAGGAACGGTTCGGCAGCTGCCTGGCCGAGGCGGTCCGTCACTGGTCCAGCGGGGCGTGCGCCACGCTGGCGCAACAGGCCTTGGCCGAACAGGGGTACCTGGAGGGCAACCCCACCAAGCGCATCGACGTGCGGGGCGCCAACGCGATCCTGAACTACCAGCGCTCCCGCGGGATCCACGCCACCGGGACGCTCGATGAGGCCACCTGGGTGGCCTTGGCCACCAACCAGGAACCCCGCTCGAGCGAGTTGCCTGAGGCCTGCCGCGTCGCGGGAACGGTGCTCTGTGTCGATCAGGGGGCACGCACGTTGCGCTACGTCGTCGACGGCACGGTGGAGCGGACGGTGCCGGTGCGGCTGGGGGGCTTCGCTCAGCACGCGAAGAACAAGAACTGGCGCAACTTCCCCACCGCCAACGGCACCTATCGCGTCTACGACAAGCAGCGCAACCCGCGCTCGGAGAACTATGGCGCTGGCGCGATGCCCTACAGCATCATGTTCCACCCCGACATGTACGTGCACTATTCCTCGGGGTTCGCCAAGCAGGGCTATGCAGGCTCCAGCCACGGCTGCGTGAACGTCGGCGACAAAGCCGCCATCACGTGGTTGTTCGAGCACACCCCCATCGGGGCCACCGTTCACGTGTACTGAGCGTCCCCTGGTCAGGGGTGCGGCGATAGCCTGAGCCCATGACCTTCCTGGACGACGCTGCGACCGCAGCAGATGAGCTGACCGCGCTTCGGAGAAGCCTGCACGCCGACCCCGAGGTGGGCTTGGACTTGCCCCGCACTCAACGGCGGATCCTCGACGCGATCGCCGACCTGGGGCTGGAGATCACGCTCGGCACCTCATCTACCTCAGTGGTGGCGGTGCTGCGCGGCGGTCGTCCCGGCCCGGTCGTCCTGCTGCGCGGCGATATGGATGCGCTGCCTGTCACCGAAGAGACAGGGCTGGATTACGCCTCGACCAACGGGGCCATGCACGCGTGCGGACACGACCTGCACGTCACCGGGCTCGTGGGTGCCGCCCGGCTGCTCGCCGCCCGCCGCGACGACCTGCCCGGCAGCGTGATCTTCATGTTCCAACCGGGAGAGGAAGGCGACGGCGGCGCCGCCCGCATGATCGCCGAAGGCGTCCTGGACGCCGCCGGTGAGCGCCCGGTCGCCGCCTACGGCGTCCACGTGGCGACGGGGAAGTTCGGCGTCTTCGAGACACGGGCAGGCACCCTGATGGCAGGCGCCAACGAACTGCATGTCACCGTGCATGGGCGTGGTGGGCATGGGTCACAGCCCGCCACCTCGGTGGATCCGGTGCCCGCCCTGCTGGAGTTCGGGTCGGCCCTGCAGACGATGGTGACCCGCCGGTTCTCGGTGTTCGATCCGGTGGTGGTGACCGTGACGCAGTTGTCCGCCGGGCAGGCCGTCAACGTGATCCCGCCCTCGGCACGCCTGGGCGCCACGGTGCGTGCGTTGTCGCAGGCGTCGGTCGACAAGCTGATCGTGGAGACCAAACGGCTGGCGGAGGGGATCGCATCCGCGCATGGCTGCACTGTCGACGTCGACTTCCAGATCGACTACCCCGTCACGGTGAATGACCCCGACGAGGCAGCGTTCGCCCTCGCGGTGGCCACGGACCTCGTCGGTCCCGACGACGCCCGCGAACTCGCGGCCCCGCACATGGGCTCGGAGGACTTCAGCTACGTGCTCAATGAGATCCCCGGAGCGTTCGTGTTCTTGGGGGCCACCCCGCCGCAGGTGGACTGGGAGACCGCAGCGTGGAATCACTCGCCGCTGGTCGTGTTCGACGACGCGGTGTTGCCACGGCAGGCCGCGTTCTTGGCCGAGCTTGCGTGGCGCCGCCTCCACCGCGGCTGACCCATGATGCGACCGGGGCCCCGGAATCCACATCAGGATTCCGGGGCCCCGGTCGCGTTGCTGTGTTGGCGGGCGAACCTCAGCCGACAGCGTCGATGATGGCGTTGAGCGTGGCCGAGGGACGCATCACCGTGGCGGTCGCGACCGGGTCTGGCCGGTAGTAGCCGCCCAGTTCCACCGCATGCCCCTGGACGCCGAGAAGTTCGGCGTCGATCGCGTCCTGGTTCGCCGCGAGGGCCTCGGCGACGGGGGCGAACACGGCCGCCAACTCTGCGTCCTCGGTTTGGGCGGCGAGTTCCTGCGCCCAGTAGCGGGCCAGCCAGGCGTGGCTGCCGCGGTTGTCGATCTGGCCGACGCGACGCCCGGGGGACTTGCCTTCCTCCAGCAGGGTGCCGGTGGCGGCGTCCAGTGCTGTGGCGAGCACGGCTGCGCGCGGGTTGTTGGTGCTGCGGGCCAGGTGCTCCAGGCTTTCGGCCAGTGCCAGGAACTCACCGAGGGAATCCCAGCGCAGGTAGTCCTCTTCGACGAGTTGCTGGACGTGCTTGGGGGCCGAGCCGCCTGCACCCGTCTCGAAGAGGCCACCGCCTGCCATCAGCGGGACCACGGACAACATCTTCGCCGAGGTGCCCAACTCCAGGATCGGGAACAGGTCGGTGTTGTAGTCGCGCAGCACGTTCCCGGTGACCGAGATCGTGTCCAGGCCCTGGCGGATCCGGTCGATCGAGGTCTGGGTGGCCTCGACCGGGGAGGCGATCGTGATGTCGAGCCCCGTGAGGTCGTGGTCGGTCAGGTACTTCTCCACCAACGTGCGCAGATTGCGGTCATGCGCGCGCTCGGGGTCGAGCCAGAAGATCGCGGGGGTGTGGGAAACGCGGGCGCGGGTGACGGCCAGCTTGACCCAGTCGCGGATCGGGGCGTCCTTGGTCTGGCAGGCGCGCCAGATGTCCCCAGCGGCGACGTCGTGCCGCATGAGCACCTCGCCCGCAGCCCCCACGACGCGCACCGTGCCGGGGCGCTCGATGATGAATGTCTTGTCGTGGCTGCCGTACTCTTCGGCCTTCTGCGCCATGAGGCCAACGTTGGGCACCGACCCCATCGTGGTCGGATCGTAGGCACCGTGAGCCTTGCAGTCGGCGATGACCGTTGCGTATACACCCGCATAGCTGCTGTCGGGGATGACAGCCAACGTGTCGGCCTCGGCGCCGTCAGGGCCCCACATGTGGCCGGACGTGCGGATCATGGCGGGCATGGACGCGTCCACGATCACGTCGCTGGGGACGTGCAGGTTCGTGATGCCGCGATCGGAGTTCACCATCGCCAAGGCGGGGCCCTCGGCCAGCTCAGCGTTGATGGACGCCTTGATCTCCGCTCCCTGGGGGAGGCCGTCGAGCCCGGCCAAAATGGAGCCGAGCCCGTTGTTCGGCGTCAGACCCGCCGCGGCGAGTTGGTCACCGAAGGCGGCGAACGTCGTGGGCAGGAAGGCCCGGACGGCGTGGCCGAAGATCACCGGGTCGGAGACCTTCATCATGGTGGCCTTGAGGTGCAACGAGAACAACACGCCGAGTTCTTTGGCTCGCGCGATCTGTTCGGTCAAGAAGGCGTCGAGGGCTGCCGCGCGCATGACGGTGGCGTCGACGACTTCCCCTGCGAGGACGGGGAGTTCCTTCAGCACCGTGACGGCGCCGTCGGCGTCCACGAATTCGATCCGCAGGGTGTCGGCCTGCCGCATGATCACCGACAGTTCGTTGGAGCGGAAGTCGTCAGCAGTCATGGTGGCGACTTCGGTGCGGCTGTCGGCGCTCCAGGCGCCCATCGAATGGGGGTGCTTGCGGGCGTAGTTCTTCACGGCCAGAGGAGCCCGGCGATCGGAGTTGCCCTCGCGCAAAACCGGGTTGACCGCCGAACCCTTGACCGCGTCGTAGCGGGCCTTCTCCTCGGCCGTGGCGTCGTCGTAAGAGGGCAGGTCGTAGCCCTGCGCCTGAAGCTCGGCGATTGCGGCGTTGAGCTGGGGAACGGAGGCGGAGATGTTGGGCAGCTTGATGATGTTGGCTTCGGGGCGCTGCACGAGTTCGCCGAGTTCGGCGAGGGCGTCGGCGACGCGGCGATCCTCGGGGAGGCTGTCGGCGAACGCCGCGAGAATGCGGCCCGACAGCGAAATGTCGCGGGTTTCCACCTCGACGCCGGCGGCCGAGGTGAACGCCTCGACGATCGGCAGGAACGAATAGGTGGCCAGCAGGGGCGCCTCATCGGTGAGCGTGTAGATGATCGTGGCCATGCGACTGTGATCTCCCTTGAATCGTCGTGACGGTGCGTCGCTCAGCTTATCGGTAGCCGAACCGGGCACGCGGATCCGGTCGCCCCGGCCGGGGACACCCTGCGTCTCGACACAGCAATGGGCCCTCGTCGATGCCCCATACGACGAGGGCCCACCCCGTTGATTCTGGCCGGAGATGGCGTGACGATTCCGGCCATGGCCCGGCGCGAACCGCCTCCACCCACGTCACCAAAGTGGAGCGCCGACGCGCAGTCGGCGGCGGTCGATCATCCGGCCATACGACGCCAACGTTCAGCGTGTAGGTACTTGTCTAGCGGGCCGCCACGGGGCCCCGCAAGAAAACCTGAACTGTTCTCACGCCCAGTGGCCGCTGTCCACCGAAGTGCGTCCTTGTCCACAGCGAACCGCCCGTTGTGCACAGGTGTGTCCACCGCGCGAGGGCCTCACGGCTCGCGGGCGTCGACCAACTCCTGCCCGCTGATCAGCCCTGGAAGGCCGCGGCCGTTGCGCGTCGCGAGCCAGGTGATGAACGCCAATATGAGGAACGGCCCTTGGTAGTTCGGGCCCGACTCGGGCAGGCCCAGCAGGATGAAGCCAGGAATACCGCCGAGGGCGCGCAGGAGCCGCGCGAGGAGGACCGGTAGGGGGCCACCCCGGTAGCGAAGCTGTACGGCGTAGTCCCCGATGGAACGTCCGGTCACCATGATGGCGAGGAACCAGACGAGGGCGGGAAGGCCGGACCCCAGCCAGGTGGCCTGGGCGGTTTGTTGCACGTCCAAGTCGGGCCTCATCAACGACACGACGACGTTCGTGGCCGCCGCCGTCGCCACTCCCATCAAACTGGCGGCCAACACGTCGCAGACCATGGCCAGGAAGCGGCGTCCCCGCGTGACGGGGTGGGGCAGTGCGGCCTCTGGCCGGATCCCGGCCCGGCGCCACGCTCCCGGCACCGCCAGGGCAATGATGGAGCCCAGGAGGGCCCCCAAGGTGTTGGCTTGGAGATCGACGACGTCGAAGACCCGGTAGGCGCACGGGTACAGGCCCCACACGCCCGTGAGCTGGGTGAACTCGACGACCGCTGAGACGCCGAGCCCGGACGCGGTTGCGACGACGACGCCTCGCCCACCCAGCGTGCGGATGAAGAACCCGAGGGGCACAAAGAGCGCGACGTTCAAGACGAGTTGCTGCAAAGCCGGATGCCGCAGCGGGTTGCCGCCTGCGGCGAACGACCGCTGGATGTCATGGACGAACGCCAGCGGGTTGAGATTGATCCCTGCGCAGCGATAGCTGCCCACCTGCGGCAAGGGCAGCAGGGTGTAGGCCCAAATGGCCCAGAAATAGATGACGGCGACGAGCCAGGCGAGCATGCGACCTGCGCTGAGGCTGCCGCGGCGTCGATAGCTTAAGGCGACGAAGGGAACGAACATCAAGACGCTGACGACCAAGCCGACCAGGATCGCTACGACCGCCTGGAACATCACGCCATTTCCCATTCGCTGAACCTTACAGCCGCACACCAGGCCTCCCTGACAATGGCAACTTTCTGGCAACAGCCAACGTGGTGCGTTGTCCCGATTTATCGTCAGGCACGATTCCCGAGGAGGCCGGATTCGATGTTCGTCAACGATGCGTTCGTCGAGACGCTGCCGTGCCCGCCCGCCGAGCGTGTGGCGCGGTTGCGCATGCTCATGGCCGACGAAGTCCTGGTCGTGGACACCCCCTATCCGCTTGAAGACATCGCCGCCTTCCTGGAAACGGGCGAAGAGGAGGCGCTGGACGTCTTGCGCGAACTCGGCCGCGACGGCTTCTTGGAGCGTCTCGAGTCAGGGGCGGTCCGTATCCGCGGCGAGGGAGAGTTCTGGGGCAGCGACGTCGTCGGGATCCGACGCCTCGTCGAGCCCGCCGCGGTGCAGGTGGCCAGCATCTTCGTGCGTCCTGCCGACCTCATCACGTTGCGGCAACTGGAGGGGCGCTGCTCGGAGGCGTTGCAGGAGCGCGACTTCCACGCTTTCCGCCGCGCCGAAGACGCCTTCTTCGCCTCGCTGCTGACTTTGCATCCGAATGTCGAACTCACACGTCTGGTGGCTGACCTTCGTGCCCGGACGCCGTTGGATGGGCTCCGCAGCGGCGTCGAGTGCGGTGTGGTGGCGGCGTCCCTTCTCCCGCATCAGCGGGCGCTGGACCTGATTGAGGCGTCCGAGTTCGAGGCAGTCGCCTGCCTGATGGACTTCGCGCTGGGGGCGTTGCGCTACGTCGGCTCCCCGATCATGGACGCGCCCCACCTCGGCGGTCCGCCCGGAGATCTCGATGAGCGGCCCGACGGCGAGTTCCTCGACGCGACCCTCGACTGACGCAGATCCCGAGCGCGGGCACGGTGAGCGCCCGCGCTCGAAGCGCCTACCCGCGCTGGTCTTGGGGTACGAACGTCCGTTCGCGGTAGCCGGTGTAGATCTGCTTGGGGCGCATGATCTTCTGGTCAGGATCGGTCATGTTCTCCAACCATTGCGCGCACCAGCCTGCCGTTCGCGGGACGGCGAACAGCACGGTGAACATCTCGGGTGGGAAGCGCAGCGCCTCATAGATCAGGCCTGAATAGAAGTCCACATTCGGGTAGAGGCGACGGGAGACGAAGTATTCGTCCTCCAGGGCGATCTTCTCCAGTTCCAAGGCAATGGACAGCAGCGGGTTCACGCCGGTGACCTCAAACACGTCGTCGCAGGAGCGCTTGATGATTTTGGCGCGGGGGTCGTAGTTCTTGTAGACCCGGTGACCAAAGCCCATGAGGCGGGCGCGGCCCTCCTTGACGCCGGCGATGAAGTCGGGCACGCGATCAATCGTGCCGATCTCTCGCAGCATGCCCAAAACCGCCTCGTTCGCGCCCCCATGCAACGGCCCGAACAAGGCACCGATGCCGGCGCCGACGGACGTGAACAGGTCGTTGCCCGCGGAGGCCACGGAACGCACGGCATTGGTGGAGCAGTTTTGCTCGTGGTCGGCGTGCAGGATGAACAACACTTCCAGCGCCCGGGAGACGCGGGGGTCGGCGCGATAGACGCGTTGTTGGCTTTGGAAGAGCATGGCCAAGAAGTTGTCGACGTAGCCGAGTTCGTCGTTGGGGTAGACGAAGTGACGCCCGATGGAATGCCGATAGGCCCAGGCGGCCATGGTGGGGATCTTGCCCAGCAGCCGGATGATGTTCATTTCTCGGGCTTCGGGGTCGTCGATGCGACGCGAACTGGGATAGAACGTCTGCATGGACGCCACCCCCGCCATGAGCTTGGCCATGGGGTGGGCGTCGTAGCGGAAGGCGTCGATCAGTTCGCGCACGTTCTCGTGGACGAGCCGATGGGTGTTGATCTGCTTTTCCCAGGACGCGAGCTGGTCGGGGGTGGGCAGTTCGCCGTACAGCAGGAGGTAGGCCACTTCGAGGTGGGAGGCCCCTGCGGCGAGCTGGTCGACCGGGTAGCCGCGGTACTCCAGGATGCCCGCATCGCCGTCAATGTAGGTGATCGCGCTGCGACAGGAGGCGGTGTTCATGAAGCCGGGGTCATAGGTGGCCAGCGGCCCGCTTTGTGTGGGGACCTGTTTGAGGTCGGTCGCGCGGATGGTGCCGTCGGTGATCGGCAACTCGAAGCTCGCCTCGGGGGTTCTCACCTGCAGGTTTTCGGACATGCGCACACCCTAAGGAGGCATGTGGCCTCGTGGGCGGGCTGTTCACCGTGCGGGCGCCCACCGTGGGGCCCGCCGGTGTGCTTTCAGCGAGTCGTGGCGGTCGCCTGGTCGAACCGCAGGCGCCACGCGTCCCCCTGCTTGACCCATACGGACGCGTGAGCGCTGACGGCCGAGCGACTGCGCGCGTGCCAGCGCACGAGGACCACCCAGGGCGCCAGCTCTTCGACGCCGTCGATCTCCATGCTGACCGGGTCGGGGAAGGGCGCCAGCGACGCCAGGATGCGGCCCTTACCCGAGGAGACCCCGCGGGTATCGACTCCCGTGAAGCGCGGGTGGAGGAGTTCTGCGGCCGCGTCACGGTCGCCTCGGAGCTCATCGGAAAGCCAGCGGCGCTGCGAGGCGATGGCCGGATGTTCGGTGGCCGCCTCGGCTTCGGAGAAGAGGTCGGGTTCTGCGGCAGGAACGGGAGCAGGCGCGGCTTCGGGGGTGCAGGAGGCCGCGGAGGCGGCGGGCGTGCCGGGGAAGCCGGGCCCCGCGTTCACCGGTTGCCGCTGCTGGTAGGCGGTGGCTGCGGCGCGGGCGCGGGCATCGGCTGCTTCGTTCAACTCGTGGCCGGCGTGGCCCTTGACCCATTCGAAGGTGACGCGGCGACCGGGCAGGGCGGCGTCGATCGCCTGCAGCAGGTCGACGTTTTGGACGGGTTTGCCGTCGGCCTTCTTCCACCCCTTGCGCTTCCAGCCGGGCATCCACTTGGTGACCGAATTGATGACGTACTGCGAATCGCACAAGATCAGCAGATCATCGTCTGCCTCAGCGGTCTGCTCGAGCAGATCGAGGACGGCCTTGAGTTCGCCCATGTTGTTGGTGCCGTGCGGCCATCCACCCGCAGCCCACGTGTCGCCGTCGACGAACCACGCCCATCCTGCCGGGCCGGGATTGGACAGGGAGGAACCGTCGGCGGCAGCGATGATCATGGACCTATTGTGCCGGGATCCCGACCCGGGCTCGCTCTAGGGCGTGGGCGTCTCGGCGGCCATGGCGTCGATGAACCGGCACGTCCGCTCCTCATGCGTCAGACGTGAGCAGTAGGAGCAGTAGCTGCCCTCGGGAATCTCGAACCAGTGGCAGCAACTCGCGCGGTCGTAGAACAGGCGTGGTCCGTGCGGGCCCTCCAGGATGCGACATGAGCCGAGGCGTTGCAGCACCTCTCTGGTCCCGAAGACGGGTGCGACCGCGCGGAGCACCTCGGCGGCGGGCCGGACGGTGGAGAGTGTCCGGGCGGACATGCCGAGAGCGGCCGCGATGTTTCCCCACGTTTGAGGCTGCGACAGGCGCGCCGCGCCCTGTAGTTGCGCAGCGAGGGGGAGGAGGTGTTCCTCCACGAGGCCGCTGACGAGGTCCTCGGGGGTGTGGGTGGGTCTCAGGCGTCCGGTGAACTGGACGCCGGCCGGGCTGCCGTCGCGAATCTGGACACTGACCTGTCTTGCCGACGCGTCGAGGGCCATCCCGGTCAGGACCCAGACACCCAGTGTGGCCGAGCACAGCCGGTGGCAATAGCGCTGGAAGAACAGGGAGGCCGCATGCCGGGGGACCGAAATCGAACGTATGCGCGCGTGCTCGGCAACGAGCGCGGCGACGATCGAGGGGGCGGCCAGCAGGTCCGCCGCCGGAATCCACTGCCCCCCGACGCTGAGGTTCATCGTGGGTGTGAGCCCATGCAAGACGGTCTCGGCTTGGCTGAGATCGAGGTGGTTACCGTTCGGCATGGGTCCCCTTTGAAGGCGGGACGCGTGGCCAGGCGTGGGCGAGTCGACCCTCGCGTGGAGGACGCGTCCAGGAGGTGAGCTGTGTGCCTGGTGGTGGAGTATCTGGCTCATCCGACAGGGTGATCTGCTGGACTCACAGTGGCGCGACCGCACCGGAATCTCACCGGCTTCCTCGTCCCCGAAGCGTGTACAGGCTAGCAACGATTGTGTGTCGTGGCCCGGTGTCCACGTGAACACCGGGCCACGACTCTCCGAGGGGTGGAGTCAGGTCACTCCTGCGCGAGCGCCGTCGCCGGTGAGACCGAGGCGGCGCGCCCCGCAGGCAGCACGGAGGCGATCCAGGCCAGCCCGAGCGTGAGCCCGATCAGCAGCAGCAGTTGCGCATAGGGGATGCCGATCGTTACGGCGGTCTCCTTGCCAAGCATCGCTTCCATTCCCGCGATCCCGTAGCCGATGCCGAGCAGGACCCCAGCGACGCTCGCGACGCCGCCCAGCAGGAGTGCCTCGCCTCCCAGCAGACGCTTGACCGCCGAAGCGTCCAATCCCAGGGCCCGCAGCAGCGCCGTCTCGCGGCGGCGCTCCAGCACCGACAGCCCCAAGGTGTTCCCGACGCCGACCAGTGAGATCAAGACGGAGACGCCCAACAGGCCCAACACGACGGCCAGCACCGCCGCGAACGATTGAGCGATCATCTCGCGTTCGGCATGGGCCGAGGTGATCGTCACGCTGGCACCGTCGAGCGCCGTGCCGATGTCACCCAGGAGCGTTGCGGGATTCGCATCGGCGGTCGGCTTCACCAGCATCACTTTGCTGGTTTCGGCTCCGGGTGTGGACAGCACGGCCGGATTCACGGCCGTCATCGCGGCCTGGGGAACGATGCGGGCGCGGAGAGGAATGGCGCGGCCGCCGATCGTCAGGTTGACGGTGGCTCCGTTGGCGATGGTGGAGGATCCCATCGCGATCTCGTCGGGGGCAAGGTTCTCTGCGGACGCCCACCCCAGGGTGGTGGCCTGTGCGGTGGTCAGCCCGATGGCCATCACCTGGGTCGACTTCCCGTTCGCCTCCACCGTGCCGTCGGCGACGGTTGCGTCAACCGCGGCGGCAACGCCCTTCACGGCTGCGACGCGTTGGGTCAACTGCGAGGTGACGTCGCCGTAGATGAGGATCTCGACCGGATGACGCCGGTCAACGGTGTCTTGGATGGTCGTGTTCGCGATGGCTGCACCGGTCAGAACCATGGAGACCAGCGTCGTCCCGATCAGCAGGGCACCTGCGGTGGCAGCGGCGCGACGGGGCGTGCGGCGGGTGTTCTCCCCGGCCAACTGCCCCACGATGTGCCCGCGGAACGGACGCCCGAGTGCGGCGGCCGCGGCCGGGATCCACCAGGGCCCCAGCAGCAGGACGCCAGCGAAGTTGAGCACACCGGCGACGACCCCGATCAGCACGCCGGTCTCTTTCCCGATCACGGCGGCGGCGACCAGACCCGCGCCACCGGCGACGAAGGTGAGGATCCCCATCGTCGTGCGGAAGGCGCCGATCGCCCGGCCGCTTGCTGGGGCCAGATCGGGGCGCAAAGCCGCCAGGGGAGGTACCCGGGTTGCGGCTCGTGCGGGCAGCGCGGCGGCAGCGACCGTGACGACGACGCCAGCGAGCCAGGGGGCGATGAGCGCGACGGCGTCGGGGGTCATCGCTTCAGCGCCAAACACGCTGGGGGCGAGTAGCGGAAGGAGGGAGACGAGCCCCCAGCCCACCCCGAGACCGATGAGGCCAGCCACCGCCGCGGTCAAGAATGCTTCGCTGAGGACCTGCCGGAACGTTTGAGCGCGCGAGGCGCCCAGGCAGCGTAGGAGCGCCAGGCGGCGAGTGTTCTGAGCGACCAGGATGGAGAAGGTGTTGCTGATGACCAGCGCGGCGACGAAGAAGGCGATGACTCCGAAGATGAGCAGCACATACGTGGTCACCGAGGTGTTGTTCGTGTAGGCGGCGACCTTCTTGGCCGTCCAGTCAGCCGCCGTCGCGACGGAGGCCTTGTCGGTGCTGATGCCGGGCAGGGCCTTGATCGAGGCGACCAGTGCATCCGGGTTGTTGCCGCTGACCATCACCAGGGCGTAGTTGCCGCCGCTCAGCCGCAGGGCCGTCGCGTCCGGTGCCAGCACCAAGGGGATTGCGGTGGACGATGTCGCGGCGGATCCCGGCTTCACGATCCCGACGATGGTGTCCCCGGAGCCCTCTTTCCAGGGGAGCTTGTCGCCCACGGAGAGGTGCCCGACTTGGGCGAGGTCGTCGTTGATCACGACCTCGCCGGTGGCGGCGGGGAGCCGACCCTGCACGACGGTGGTCTTGCCGCTTGCGGGCAGCGTGACGATCTGGACGTAGAACTCAGGGGTTCCGACCATGGTTCCGTACTCCACCAGCGGACGGGTGGCGGTCACGCCCGGCACTGTGCCGATCGCCTTGACGGTGGCCGGGGACAGAGCTGAACCGGTGACGACGACGGACGCGTCACCGACCCGGCCTGCGACCTGGTCGGTGTAGGAGCGGGACAGGGACGACCCCAGGATCAGCGTGGCGCAGGTGAAGGCGACGCCCAGGATGATCGCTAGGGCGGAGGAAACGAGACGACGTGGTTCGCGCAGCACCGTTCTCACCGCTCGTCAGCGACGATGCGGCCATCGGCCAGGCGCACGACCCGGTCGCACGCGCGCGCGGCGGAGGCGTCGTGGGTCACCATGACGACGGTCTGGCCGTACATGTCGACGGCCCGGCGCAGGACGCCCAGCACGTCGGCGCTCGCGGCCGAGTCCAGGGCACCGGTCGGTTCGTCGGCGAAGATGACGGTGGGGCGCATGACCAAGGCTCGCGCCACGGCGACGCGCTGCTGCTGGCCACCCGACAGTTCGGAGGGGCGGTGGGTGAGACGCTCGGTGAGGCCAAGGGTGGAAACCACCTCGTCGAACCATTCCTGATCGGGGCGGCGCCCCGCCAGGCGCTGGGGGAGCAGGATGTTCTCGCGGGCGTTCAGCGTGGGAACGAGGTTGAACGACTGGAAGACGAAGCCGATGTGATCGCGGCGGACCTTGGTGAGCCGCTTGTCATCCAGTCCGGTGATCTCCACATCACCCACCCAGGAGCGGCCATAACTGGCCTGGTCTAGGCCGGCGAGCAGGTGGAGCAGCGTCGACTTGCCGCTGCCCGAGGGCCCCATGATGGCGGTGAACTCACCCGACTCGAGCTGGGTGCTGACGGCGTCCAAGGCGGTGACGGACGTCTCGCCGGAGCCGTACACCTTGGTGAGCGACTCGGCACGGACAGCGGGTGGTGCGATGGGCATGGGGAATGATCCTCCTCGTGTGGGCTACCTCTCCACCCTGCCGGACGCCTGCCTTCGCGTCATCGGTCCGCCGCAGCGTGGGGGGTGCTGCCATTGGCGGGGGTGTCCCTCGCCCCTGAGGTGCAGTCGGTCAGACCACGGGATGAGGGGGCGGCTCACGCCTGTGGGGAGACCAGCCCGGCATCGTAGGCGAGCACGACCAAACCCACCCGGTCACGGATCGCGAGCTTGGCAAGGATGTGCCCGATGTGGGTCTTCACGGTGGCTTCTGCGAGAAACAGCGTGGAGGCGATCTCGTTGTTGGTCAGCCCCTGGGCCACCAAGGTGAGGACTTCGCGTTCGCGCTCGGTCAGTTCCTCCACGCGTGCGGCGGCGCGGGTCGCGGCGCCTGCGCCCGGCAGCAGAGGCACGAAGCGCTCCAGCAGGCGGCGGGTGGCGGTGGGGGCGACGACGGCCTCGCCGCTGTGCACCGCCCGGATCCCGGCCAGCAATTCAGCCGGTCCGGCGTCCTTGAGTAGGAAGCCGGACGCCCCCGCCTGCAGGGCCGCGAAGACGTACTCGTCCAGGTCGAACGTGGTCAAGACGAGCACTTTCGTCTGCGCGCCCGATTCGACGATGCGGCGGGTGGCCTCGACGCCGTCCATGATCGGCATGCGGATGTCCATCAGCACGACATCACAACCGGTGGGGCCCGTGGCGGCACGCACCGCGTCCGCGCCGTTGCCCACCTCGCCGACGACGGTCATGTCGGATTGGGCGTCCAGCACCATGCGGAATCCCAAGCGCACCAACTCCTGATCGTCGGCGAGGATCAGGCGGATGGGCTCGGTCATGCTGTGGCTCCAGGGTTGGTAGGAATGAAGGCTTCGATCACGAAACCTCCGGTGATGTGGTTGCGTGCGGCCATCGTGCCACCAAAGGCGGCGACGCGCTCGCGCATGCCGACCAGCCCGTGTCCGAGACCGTCGGTGACCCCTGCTCCCTTGCCGTTGTCGCGGATCTGCAGCGACACCCCGGCGGGGGAGTGGTGAATACGGACCCGGACGGCGGCGTCTGGCCCGGCATGTTTGACCGCATTGGTGAGGGCTTCTTGGACGATGCGCACGATGGCCAGTTCCATCGCGGGGGTCAGCAGGCGGCGCAAGCTGACGTCGCCGGTGACCTCCAGGCGCACGTCGCGACCCGCATCGACCAAACCTTGGATGATGCCCTGAAGATCACCAAGGTTGGCGGCCGGGGAGAGTTCGGGTGCCTGACCGTCGCGCAAGACACCAACGAGACGGCGGGTCTCGGCGAGGGATTCTTGGGCGGTGGTGCGGATGGTGGTGAGCGCGCGCTCAGCCACGGCGAGACGCTTCTCCGGGTCGCCGTCCATGCCCGCGGCATACGCACCGCCATCGGCCTGGACGACGATCACGGCGAGGCTGTGGGCGACCACATCGTGCATCTCCCGGGCCAGACGCTGACGCTCCTGCGTCGCCGTGAGCAGCATCGCCTGCTGGTATTGCTGCTGCTGGGCGAGGAGGGCGTGGAGGGAGGCGTCCCGGGCGACCGAGCGGGAGCGGACGGCGCTGCCGATCGCCCAGGAGGCGGCCACCAGGGAGGCCATCGCGGTGAACGATGCGGCCAGGGCGAACATGTCGCTCACGTCCGGATGCCACGACATCCCCGACCAGGAGATCGCCGCGAGTAGCGCGGCGGCAAAGCCGATGATCAGCCAACTGTTGCGCCACCGCTCCCGCCCGTAAGCGGCGACGGTGTACAGCATGATCGGGACGGCGATGTTGGTCAGCGACGGCCCCATCGCGAATCCGACCTGGAGCAGGTGGACCGGGATGATGGCGAGCGCCACCAGGTCGGGGAACTTCAGACGCCACAGCAGGGGGATCGCGATGCCGACGAGGCGAAGCAGGAACCACGAGCCGCCACCGACGTACCACTGGTCGAGGGCAACGAACATCACGAGCGCAGCCAACATGGCATCCGTCGGGCGCGGGATCCAGAAGGACGACTCCCGCCACCGGGGGAGGGTCGTCTGCTCAGGTGCGGGGAGCGGTGTGGTCACCTGACCAGCGTAAACACCCCGCACCAGGGGAGCATCAGCCCTCGGGATGGGCTGCGCCTCATCCCCTGGGGCGGTTGCCGTGGGCCATATCCCCTGGGGCGGTTGCCGTGGGCCATATCCGGCGTGCTGTCGGGTCGATGGGGCGGGCAGGCTGGATCGTCGAGGAGGTCCGTGGTCGCCGGGTGTAGCGCGCCCAAGCCGTAGGCCTTCTCCACGTGTTCGCGGGTGAGGACCTCGTCGGGAGGGCCCGCCGCGAGAACGCGGCCTCCCGTGAGGAGCACCCAGTCGGCCGCGCGAGCCTCGTCTAGGTCGTGGGTGGTCAGCACGACGCCGTGGCCTCGCTCGCGTTCAGCGTGGATGATGGCGTCGATCGTCCGCATCGAGACCAAGTCGAGCCCAGTGAGGGGCTCATCAAGCAGCAGCATCTGGTGGCGTTGGGTGATCCCTTGAGCCACATAGACGCGTTGGCGCTGTCCGCCGGACAACTCATCGAGGTGCCTGCCTGCGAGCGCGGTCACGTCCAGGCGTTCCATCGCCTCCTGCACCCGGGCCCGGTCGCGGGCGCGGGGACGCCGGAACCAACCCAGGTCGGAGTACAGCCCCATAGCGACGGCCTCGCCGACAGTGATGGGGGTGCCGGTCGGGAACGCGGGTGACTGCATCACGTATGAGGTGACCCCGCGGCGTCCAGGTGGGCCCCCCAGCACGCTCAGCGTTCCCCCCATGACCGGGAGGATGCCGGCCAGGGCGTTGAGGAGGGTCGATTTTCCTGAACCGTTAGGGCCGATGATGGCGGTGACGCCCTGAGCTGGGATGGTGAAATCGGACGCCGCCAACGCGACCTGATGGCCATAACCCAGCGTCACCCCGGTGCCGAGAGCAAACGGGGGTGTCGCGTTCATGCGTGGACCTCCTGGGCGGGTCGGGCTGCCAGCCATGAGGCGGTGCGCCGGACGGTGAGGGTGAGGAAGAAGACGGCGATGGAGACCAGCGCCATGGTGGCCGAGCCTGCCGTGCCCCAGTGGTAGCTGAGCGTGAGGCCCAGCCACACGGCGAAAGCCGCGAGTACCACGGAGGTCAGGAACATCTGCGGGACGGTGCGCGCCAGGAGCGCTGCCGTGGCAGGGGGGCCGACGAGCAGGCCGAAGACGAGCAGAGTCCCGACGGCCTGGAAGCTGCCGATCACTGCCGTGGCGATGAGCACGAGCAGGGCGGCATGGGTGAAGCGCGGGTTCATGCCCAGCGTCTGCGCCTTCGCCGAGGAGAACGCTAGCGCCAGCAGTGGCCGGTACAGCACCAGCGAACCGGCGACGACGATGACACCCAGAACGCTCATCGACACGACGGTGGACTCATCGACTCCAAAGATGTCGCCGAAGAGGATGGAGGTGAGCGACCCCGTATAGGAGCGAGACTTACTGATCAGCGCCACGCCCAGGGCCATCATCCCGACGAACAACAACCCGATGGCGGTGTCCTCCTTCAGCGACGTCTGCCGGTGGATCAGTTCGATCCCGGCGACCATGACCAGCGCCGCGATGGCAGCTCCCAGGAAGGGGCTGAAGCCGAAGATGACCCCGGCGGCGATGCCCGGCAGGACGCCATGGACGAAGGCGTCCCCGAAAAAGCTCATGCCGCGCAGGACAAGCCACACCCCGACGACGGAACAGGTGGCAGCGGCCACCATTCCGCCGATGAGTGCGCGTTGCTGGAAGCCCAGGAGAAAGGGCTCGATCCACCATTCCATGGCTGGCCTGCCCTCACGCCAGCGCGTCAGCGATGCGCTGCGCGTCGGTGAGCATCATGCCGCGGTAGGTGTCGGCGCCAGACCCCGCCGGGCCAACGGACCCTTCATACAGTTCGACGACGGCGAGCGGGGTGCCCGCCTCGCGGGCGACGGCGTCAACCAGGCGCGGATTGACCGTGTTGTTGGAGAAGATGGCGCGCACTCCGGTGCGGTGGACGACGTCCACGAGCGCAGCCAGTTCGGCGGAACTGGGCTCGGCGTCCGTGCCGCCGCCGGGGATCACGACGCCGGCGACGGTGAACCCGTACGCCTGCGCGAAGTAGTTGTAGGCCTCATGATCGGTCAGCAGGACGCGTCGCTCCTGGGGGATCACCGACAGGATCTGGCGAACCTCGGCGTCGGTGTCGCGGAGTTGCTGCTCGACCTGGGCGCCGCAGGTCGTGAACGTGCTGTTTCCGGTGGCGTCGGCGAGGGCGGATCCGACGAGGGCGGCCCCTTTGGCCATGCGTCCGGCGTCCATGTGAACGTGGGGGTCGGTGGTGCCGTGGTCGTGTCCGGCGTGGTCGCTGTGGGGTTCGGCGCTTCCGCCGTGCTCGGCAGCATCGCTGTGTTGTGCTGATCCGAACGGGATGGGGTCGAGTTGGGGTGCCATCTCGACCAGGTGGGCGCCGTCCTTGGCCGCGTTGGCGAGGGTGGTGCGCAGGCCGCCCTCGAGCCCGAGCCCGTTGGTGATGACGAGTTTGGCCTTGACCAGGTTTGCCACTTCCGCCGAGGACGTGGAGAACTCGTGGGGATCGTCCCCGGGTCCCATGAGCGTGGCCGAGGTCGTTCCCGCGCACTGGCTGATGTCGGACAGGATCGAGCCCCAATGGGTCGTTGTCGCGATGGCCAGCGGTGCGTCCGCGGCGGAGCCTCCGGGAGGGGAGGAGGGCGTCGCGGCCCCGGATGAACAGGCGGTGGCTAGTAGGGCAAGGGACGCGATGAGACCCGGAAGGGCCACGCGGGAGGCGCGCATCGGAAGCTCCTAACAATAGTGAGAATAGTTCTCAATACTAACGTGTGCGGAGTCCTTCGACAAAACGGGGCCCGTGGATCGCTGCGGGTGGGTTACGCCTGGGGATCGGGGGTGGTGAGGGGGGTCAGGGCCTCGGTGAGCGTGGCGCGCTCCTGGGGGGAGAGTCCGCCGAGGATCCCCTCCGCGCCGCGATCGCGCGCCTGTGCGACGCGGGCCAGGAGGTCTCGGCCCGAGGGGGTGAGGGAGAGCAGGGTGGCGCGTCCGTCGGAGGGGTCGGGGGTGCGTGCCACCCAGCCGCCGGCCTCGAGCGTGTCGATGACCTCCGTCGCCGACCCTCGGGCGACGCGGAGGCGTCCGGCGACCTGCGAGGGGCGTGCGGGCTCGAGTCGGGCGATGGCGCGCAGGGCGTGGGCCTGGTGAGGGTTGACGGGGAGCCCGTCGAGGGCGGCCGCGTGGGCAGCGCGCAGGCGTCGTGCCGCGCGCAGGATGAGGTCGGCCAACTCGGACGTGGCGGGAATACTCACAGAGCCTCCGCAGTTGATAGTGAGGTAACCTCAGTATAACGACAGAAAGGGGCACCAGATGGCTATGGGCCCCCCAGAACTCCGCGGCCCCGCCCGCATCGATCCCGCCGACCGCGCACAACTCGCCGAATCGCCTGTGAGTTGGGAGCGGGTCGTCCGCCTCTTCCGGCCCCACCTCGGCGCGCTGAGCGTCGTCATTCTTGCGGTCGTGGCCGCATCGCTCGTCGGCTTGGCGCAACCCTTCCTGCTGCGCGCCGTCATCGACGACGCGCTCCCTCACGGCGACCTCACCCTCCTGGCCTGGGCCGTCGGGGGCATGATCGCCATCGCCATCGCCACCGGAGTGCTTGGGGTCGTCCAGACATGGCTTGCCACCGCGATGGGGCAGCGGGTCATGAGCCGCCTGCGTTCCGACGTCTTCGCCCACCTGCAACGTCAGTCGATGGCCTTCTTCAAGCGCACGCGCGGCGGAGAGATCCAATCGCGCCTCATCAATGACATCGCGGGGCTTCAATCCGTCATCACCACCACGGCGACCTCCGTGGCCTCCAACGTCACCACCGCCGTCGGCACCGCCGCAGCCATGGTTCTCCTGGACTGGCGCCTCAGCCTGCTCAGCCTCATCGTCCTTCCCCCCGCTGTGCTGCTCACCCGCCGCGTCGCGTTGATTCGCCGCGACATCACCGCTCAACGGCAGGCCACCTTGGCTGACCTCCACGCCCAGGTCGACGAGGCCCTCAGCGTCAACGGCGCCCTGTTGACCAAGACCCTCGGTGCCGCACAAGCGCGCGTCGACGCCTTCGACGAAACCTCGGCGACGCTCGTCGATCTGGAGATCCGCAGCCAACTCGCCGGGAAGTGGCGCATGGCCACCATGCAGATCGTCTTCGCTGTGATCCCCGCGATCATCTATCTCGCCGCAGGCTTCCCCGCGCTCACCGGTGACATCACGATCGGCACCCTGGTCGCGTTCACCGCCTTGCAGTCGCAGATCTTCCGTCCCATCCTGGGGCTGCTGAGCATGGGAGCCCAGTGGGTCGCGTCCATGGCGCTGCTGAGCCGCATCTTCGGCTACCTCGACCTCCCCGTGGACGTCCCAGAACCCACGCATCCCACACCCCTGCCTGCCGCGTCCGTGCGTGGCGAGGTCGTGTTCGAGGACGTCAGCTACCGCTACCCCGACGGTGACGTGGACGTCGTGTCCGACGTCGATCTGACGCTCGCGCCCGGACGGACGGTCGCCGTGGTGGGGGAGACCGGCTCAGGCAAGTCCACGCTGGCCTCACTCCTGGTGCGGCTCGCCGACCCCACCCGTGGGCGCATCACGCTCGACGGGATCGACCTGCGCGACCTCTCCTTGACCGACCGCGCCCGCGCCATCGGCGTCGTGAGCCAAGAGACGTACCTGTCGCATGCCAGCGTCCGCGACAACCTCCTCCAGGCCAAGCCGGACGCCGACGACGCGGAACTGTGGCGTGCCCTCGGGGTGGCTCAGGTCGCAGAGACCATCGTCGCGCTGCCCGCGGGGTTGGACACCCTGGTCGGGGCGCGCGGTCATCGGCTCTCGGGTGGCGAGCGCCAACGCGTCGCGGTGGCGCGCACGCTGCTGGCCGATCCGCGCGTTCTGGTCCTCGACGAGGCGACCAGCGCGCTCGACACCGAGACCGAACGAGAGTTCCAGGCTGCCCTGGACGCGCTCGCCCAAGGACGCACGACGCTCACGATCGCCCATCGCCTCAGCACGGTGCGCGACGCCGACGAGATCGTCGTCATGGACCACGGGCGCATCGTCGAGCGGGGCACGCACGAGAGCCTGCTGGCAGCCGGTGGTCGCTACGCGGAACTGGCGGCCTAACCCCAGACGCCAGGCTCAGTCGCGACCGCGAGGAACCTTGTTGCGCAACAGCCGCCAGCGCCAGCGCAACTGGTCGCGTCGGGCCTGCATCGACGGGTCCGACCCGGCGTGTTGCGTCGCGCGCAGGTAGCGCTCCCCATAGGACGCCAGGAGTTCGTCGTCGAGGGCGCGGACGCGGGAGATGCCGGTGCTATCGCGGCGCAGGTTGTTGGCCACCAGACCGGCGGGCAGCCGTTCGAGACGGCGCTTGATCTGGTCCAGCGGGTCGCCGATGGCGCGCAGGAGTTCCACCGCGAATCGCAGCCCCTGATCTGAGGGTTCCTCGGCGTCGGGGTATCGGGCCGCGATCCACGCGCGGACGGCGGCGATCTCGATGTCGTCGGCATTCGGCTGAGGTACAGGAGGCTGACTGGGCAGCGCTGCAGGCGCGTCGTCGCGGGGCGCGACGGTCGCGGCGGGGCCGGGCAGGTCGCGCAGTCGGTCGGCGATGCTGAGGAACGAGTCGTCGAGGCGCTGGCGCAACTGGTGCGCCTCCAGGAAGAGGGCGTCGATCTCGGCGCGTCCTTGGGGTGAGAGTTCGGCGTACTGGGTGCTCTTGTAGCGCAACGCGTGCTCATACTCGGCCCAGGCGTGCGCGGCCACCGTCCGGACTTGGATCTCCAGGCCGTTGAAGGCGTGGAAGTAGTGGTCCAGGTCGCCGCCGCGTTGGATCCACTGGGAGTCGAATCGCTCGCCGGTCACGATGAAATGCCAGCAGTCGTATCCCTTGTGGTCGCCGTCGCGTTCGTCGCCCGGGTTGCGGTCCTCGGTGAGGGTGAACCGGGCCCGGATGGCCGCCATCGCGCGCTCCCGTTCCGCCGACGTGTAGACGATGACACGGGCGGCCACGAGATCGGTCACCTGGTGGCGCGGGTCGGCATACCCCTTTGCGCGGCACTTACGCAGGAACGAGGCGATCGACTTGGATCGGGCGGTGATCAGGTGGGCGTTGATGGGCTCTTCGGCCATCAACCGACGCAGATACTCCTCAAGTTCCACCGCAGCGCCCGGCAGCCAGTCCCATTCCTGAGCCAACTGCTCGTCGAAACCCACGGGGGTCAGTGCGGACGTCATGGCGTCCATTGTTCCTCGTTGCGCCTGTTCCTCGTCGCGCCGGGCTTCGGACGCCTGGTGCGGTGGAGCGGTGAGGGGCCTAGTCTGCACGGACATGGAGCAGAAGCTGACCCGGGCGCAGCGCCTGGACCGACTGCCGTTCACGCGGCAGCACACCCGACTGCTGGTCGGGTCGGGGGTCGGGTGGGCGCTGGACGCCATGGATGTGGGCCTGATCTCGTTCGTGATGGCCGCCTTGGCGGTCTCGTGGAAGCTGGATCCCACGACGCTCAGCGTCATCGGGTCGATCGGGTTTGTCGGAATGGCGCTGGGGGCCAGCCTGGGCGGGCTGCTCGCCGACCGGGTGGGTCGTCGCCAGGTCTTCGCGCTGACGCTCCTGGTGTACGGCATCGCCACGGGAGCTTCCGCGCTGGCCGGATCGGTCGCGGTGCTGATCGCGTTGCGCTTCCTGGTCGGGCTTGGTCTGGGTGCCGAACTGCCGGTGGCCTCCACCCTGGTGAGTGAGTTCGCCCCCCGTCAGATGCGCGGCCGCGTCGTGGTCGCGCTGGAGGCATTTTGGGCGGTGGGCTGGATCGGTGCGGCGCTGCTGGGCTACCTGCTGGTGCCGGCAAGCCCCGACGGGTGGCGTTGGGCGCTCGCGGTGGGCATCGTGCCCACCCTGTACGCCGTGGTGGTCCGCTACGGGTTGCCTGAATCGGTGCGGTTCCTGGAGAGCAAGCGCCGGTTCGCCGAGGCGGAGGCGTCCGTGCGGCGCTTCGAGGATGCGGCAGGGGTGGCCCCGGTGCCCAGCCCGGACGAACCCCCCACCGTCACGGCGGGCACGGTGTCCATCTGGAGTCCGGCCTTGCGTGGTCGCACCGCCGCCTTGTGGGTGGTGTGGTTCTGCATCAACTTGTCCTACTACGGCGCCTTCATCTGGATCCCCAGCCTGCTGGTGGGGCGAGGCTTCCCTCTGGTGAAGAGCTTCGAGTTCACGCTCATCATCACGCTGGCGCAACTGCCCGGCTATGCGGCGGCCGCCTGGTTGATCGAGAAGTGGGGACGCCGCCCCACCTTGGCCACGTTCTTGGCTGGGTCGGCTGTCGCTGCGGTCGGTTTCGGCGTGGCGAACGCGGAGTGGTCCATCCTGCTGACGGGCTGCCTGCTGTCGTTCTTCAACCTGGGCGCCTGGGGTGCGCTGTACGCGGTGGGCCCTGAGTTGTACCCGACCACGCTGCGGGGCACCGGTGCCGGGGCGGCGGCCGCTTTCGGGCGCATCGCGTCCATCATTGCTCCCCTGGCGGTACCGGTGATGCTGGCGTCTGGGGGGTCGGGGCTGGTGTTTGGCGTCTTTGGTGCGGCGTTCGCGCTAGCCGCTGCGGCCGCGACGCGGCTGCCGGAGCGTCGAGGTACGGCGCTGGAATCCTGACCTGCCGCAGGGTGCGGCCCTCTCCCCACCGCCGGGGAGAGGGCCAGGGCCCGGGCGTCCGCAGCCAGTCAGACGCCCGGGGTCAGGGGCGGGCCGTCAGCCGTGGGCGTGATCGTGCTGGTCGGCCTCTTCTTCTGCGGTCATGCCGTTCACGACGGCGACCTCGATGGGTGTCGCACCCAGGGCGAGCGTGTGCGACACCGCGCGCGAGTGAAGATCGATGACCGTCACGCTGGAGGCTTGGGCGTCCGTCACGTAGGCGGTATCGCCGGCGACGGTGATCGAGGGCCCGGCTTCTTGCCAGTCCGCCTTCTCACTCCAGGGGCCGATGGCCGGGATGGACGCCTCGATCGCTCCCGATTCGGGGTTGATGATCTTCACGGCACCGTCGTAGGTGAGGACGAGCGCTTCGCCGTGGGGGCCGCGAGCCAGGGAGCGGAACCAGTACGAGGAGCCCAACTCGACCAGGGACAGCGCGTTGGTGCGCGTGTCCACGAGCGCGACCCGCGTCGGATGCTCCTGCTTGGCCTGGGCATCGGACTTGTAGTCGGTCAACACGATGGGCGAGACGGAGGATCCGGCGGCGTTTCCGGTCCGTGCGTACGCGTCGGGGGCCGACACCTTGTGGAAGGCGCCGTCGCGCCACACGACCGGACCATTGGTGCAGCCCAGCAGAACCGTGTCGCCGTCGGAGGTGCTTTGCGCGGTCGCTTCGCCATGGACGCCGGGGCAGTCGTCGGTGTGGGCGATGATCTGGTCGCCGCGCCGGACCTGCACCGTCGAGCGGGACTGCTCGGTGCCTTGGGTCACGAGCACGGCATCGTCGCGCAGCGGTACCGCGACGCCGTGGTGGGGCGCGTCGGTCGACAGTTCCGTGCGCGGGGCGTCCGGGTCGGCCACCCACTCGGAGTCGACGATCGTGAGGGCGCCGGTGCCGTCGGAGAACAGGGCGGTGTGGGCGTTGTGCGCGACGACGTGTCCCGCGTGGGGTGCGGCGTACTCGGTGGCGGTCAAGCCGGGTGTGTACGTGTAGTGGTGCGCATGGTCGCCGTGGGGGCGGGAGCGCACCCCGGCGTCGTAGACCAGGAACCGGTCGCCGTCGGTGACGACGACGTGGCGCCCGTCGCCAGCCTTGTTGAGCCGTAGGAAACCGGGGTGTGCGGTCTCCTGGACGACCTCCCCGGACGTGGCATCGATCAGCGTGAGGCCGTTGTCGTGCGAGAAGAGCAGCCGGGTTGTTTGGCTGCGTCCTTCGCGGGAGTTTCCGCCGACGTGGGTGGCGGGGTCTGGTGTCGGGGTTGGGGTGCCTGCGGAGGGTGCGGGGGCCGCGCAGGCGCTGAGGAGGAGGGTTGCGGCGGCGAGACCGATGGCGGGACGGAAGGGAATGGGTGTTCGGCGTGGCGTCATGCCACTAGTCAACACATAATGAGAATCAATATCAAATGCGGGAGGGTCGCGTCCCCGGGACGACGAGGCGTGGCATCCGCCGGGCAACAGCGCGCTTTGGCGTGAGGGTGTGCTCTACCCTGACCTCGTACCCTGTCCGCACCCATGTGCAACGAACGAGGAGTGTTGATGACCGCATTCACCTGGACCCAGCAGGACCAACGCGCGGTGGATACCGCGCGGGTACTCGCCGCCGACGCGGTCGAGAAGGTGGGCAACGGCCACCCCGGGACGGCCATCTCGCTGGCCCCCCTGGCATACCTGCTGTACCAGAAGGTGATGACGCTCGACCCGGCCGAGCCGCGCTGGCTGGGGCGCGACCGCTTCGTGCTGTCGGCCGGTCACGCCTCGATCCTGCAGTACAACCAGCTCTTCCTGGCCGGTTTCGGGCTGGAACTGTCCGACATTGAGGCATTGCGCACCTGGGGTTCGGCCACCCCCGGCCACCCGGAGTTCGGCCACACCGCGGGAGTTGAGGCCACCACGGGCCCCCTCGGTGCGGGCGTCGCCAACGCCGTCGGGTTTGCCATGTCCGCGCGTCACAGCCGCGAGCTCTACGACCCGACCGCAGCCCCGGGCACCTCGGTGTTCGACCACTACGTCTACTGCATCGCCGGGGACGGCTGCATGCAGGAGGGTGTCTCCGGCGAGGCCTCGTCCCTGGCGGCAACCCAGGAACTCGGCAACCTGATCCTGTTCTACGACGACAACCGCATCTCGATCGAAGGCGACACCAAGATCGCCTTCTCCGAAGACGTCGAGGCCCGTTACACCGCCTACGGCTGGCACGTGCAGCACGTCGACTTCACCAACGGCTTCACGACCTACGAAGAGAAGGTCGCCGAACTGTACGCCGCCGTCGAGGCCGCCAAGGCCGTGACCGACCGTCCGTCCTTCATCAAGGTGACCACCGTCATCGGCTGGCCGCTGCCGAACAAGGCCGGGGACCACAGCGTCCACGGCTCCAAGCTCGGCGGCGCCGAGATCACCGCGCTGAAGCAGGAACTCGGGTTCCCCGACGTTCCGTTCGGTATCGAGAATGACATCGTCGCCTACACCCGGGCCAACGCCGCCGAGCGGGCCAAGGCCGCCCACGCCGAGTGGGATCCCCGCTTCGAGGCGTGGCGAGCAGCCAACCCCGAGCAGGCAGCCCTGCTGGATCGCGTTGTGAGCAAGCATGCCCCCGCCGACCTGATCGGCCAGCTCCCCGTCTTCGAGGCGGGCTCCATGGCGACGCGCGCGGCGTCCGGCAAGGTCCTCGGGGCCCTGGCGACGGCGGTTCCGGAACTGTGGGGTGGGTCTGCTGACCTGGCCGGGTCGAACAACACGACGATGTCCGGGGTCGCTTCGTTCCTGCCCGCCGATCGCTCCAGCGAGAGCTTCGAGGGTGCCCCCGGTGGCCGGACGCTGCACTTCGGCATCCGTGAACACGCCATGGGCAACATCATGAACGCGATCTCGATGGACGGCCTCAGCCGTGTGTACGGCGGCACCTTCTTGGTGTTCTCCGACTACATGCGCACCACCCCGCGTCTGGCGGCGCTGTCCCACGTCCCGACCACGTTCGTGTGGACGCACGACTCCATCGGCGTCGGCGAAGACGGCCCCACCCACCAGCCGGTGGAGCAGGTGATGAGCCTGCGGCTCATGCCTGGTCTCGACGTGGTCCGCCCCGGCGATGCCAACGAGGTCGCCCAGGCCTGGGCCCGGATCCTCAACGACTGGGATCGCCCCGCCGCGCTGATCTTGTCCCGGCAGAATGTGACCACCTACGAGCGGTCGGCGGAATCCGGCTTTGCCGCCGCCGACGGGGTTGCGCGGGGTGGCTACATCCTCAAGGAGGCCTCTGCCGCACCGAAGGTCGTCCTGGTCGGGACGGGCTCCGAGGTCGAGATCGCGGTCGCGGCCGCGGAGAAGCTCGAAGCCCAGGGTGTCCCCGCCCGGGTCGTCTCGCTCCCGTGCGTCGAGTGGTTCCAGGCCGAGGACGCCGCCTACCAGGAGGAGATCCTGCCTGCGGGGCTGCCGAAGGTCGTCGTTGAGGCGGGTGTCACGGTGGGCTGGAAGGATCTGCTGGGGGCCAACACCGAGGCGATCGGTGTCGACCAGTTCGGCGCCTCGGCCGCGGGACCGACGATCTTCGAGAAGTACGGGGTCACTGCGGACGCGGTGGTCGCGAAGGCCACGGCGCTCATCTGAGCAGCCACGCCGCTCGTCTCCACAAACGGTCGGTGCCCCGCCCATCAGGGCGGGGCACCGACCGTTTCCTCACAGCCTGATCACGGTGTTCCGGCCCCCCGTGGCGGCTGCGGTGACTCTGCGCGAGGAACACCTACGATGGAGCGACCGTAGTGATCAGGACGCAGGAGAACCCATGGCCGATTCAATGAGCGCGGACCCTCGCGGCGGGCGGCGTCCGCGGCGCGGCCTGGTCGTGGGTGGCGTCCTCGCCACGGTAGCGGTGCTCGCCGGAGTGAGCTACGGGGTCGCCTACGCCGTGTCGGGGAACACGCTGGCCCCCAAAACCAGCATCGCCGGGGTCGACGTGGGCGGCCTGACGCCCGCCGAAGCGCAAGCGAAGCTGACGGCCGACCTCACGCAGCGCTCCAGTGAGCCGATCACGGTGACCGCAGCCGATCAGAGCACGACGCGCACCCCGGCCGAACTCGGTCTGGCCGTGGACTATGCCGCCTCAGTGCAGGCGGCGGGGGGCGCCAAGTCGTTCGATCCGCGCATCATCTGGGACAACCTGACCGGGGGCTCCGCGCGTCCGGCTGTGGTGACCGTGGACCAGGGGGCCGCCGAGGCTGCGCTGAGTGAATTGGCGACAGCAGCACACACCGACCCGGTCAACGCCGAGTTGGCCGTCGTGGACGGCAAACCCACGGTGAGCAACGCGAGTGCTGGTCGAAGCCTGGACGTCGCGGGGGCCATCACCGCGCTCCAGCACGGTTTCCTCACCTCGACGCGGATCGAGGCCCCCCTCAGCGCCGCCGATCCCGACATCACCACCGAGGAAGCCAACGAGGCACTCGCCACTGTCGCGCAGCCGGCCCTCTCTGGCCCCGTGACGATCTCGATCGGTGACAAGACGCTCGATGTATCGGCCCAGACCATCGGGTCGGCGTTGACCTTCCAGGCCGCCGACGGCAAGCTCACCCCGCAGGTGAACCCCACCACGCTGCTCAAGGCGTCCGAGGAGCGATTGGACCAACTGGGCATGACGGAGCCGAAGGACGCGAGCTTCACCTTCGCCGATGGGCGACCCAAGGTGGTGCCATCCCAGGACGGAAACGGTGTGTCGGCGGACGCGCTGGCGGCTGCCGTGACGTCGACGATGACGAAGACCACCGATCGTGTCACGTCGGTCGAGGCGGGCCCGCTCAAGGCTTCGTTCACGACCGAGGACGCCGAGAAGCTCGGGATCAAAGAGGTGACGGGCGAGTTCACCACGAACTTCCCCGCCACGGCCTACCGGGTCAACAACATCGGAAAGTCCGCAGGCCTCGTGAACGGGGTGCTGGTGAAGCCTGGTGAGACGTTCTCGATGAACAAGCTCCTCGGCCCCCGCACCTTGGCCCAAGGCTGGATGGCCGGGGGTGCGATCGACGGGGGCAAGGTGGTTGAGCGGATGGGTGGCGGCATCTCCCAGACGACCACGACGACGTTCAACGCGATCTTCTTCGCCGGGCTGCAAGACGTGTATCACAAGCCCCACTCCCTGTACTTCAGCCGCTACCCGATGGGCCGCGAGGCGACCCTGGATTACGTCTCGGTGGACATGAAGTTCAAGAACAACACCGACTACGGCGTCCTCATGCAGGCCTACACCAACAACCCGAAGGTGGGCGGCCAGGGCACGGTGACCGTCAAGGTGTGGTCCACCAAGTCTTATGACGAGATCAAGGCGTCCGACCCGGTGCAAAGCGACTTCCGTTCGCCCGGTCCCGCCGTTCAAAGCGACGCGGCCGTGTGCAGCCCGCAAAGTGCGATGCAGGGCTTCCGCGTCGACTACAACCGTCTGTTCTACAAGGGCGGACAGGTCGTCAAGACCGAGCCCTTCACCTGGACGTACAACACGCTGCAAGCGGTCACTTGCACCAACCCCGACGCGCGCGCCGACCGCATCGAACGCTAGGCCGCAGCTCCGTCCAGCGAGGTGAACCCGGCGGCGAGGAGGGCCTGCGCCACAGCGTGTGATGCCTCGTCGTCGGGCACCCGCACCTGCACGCTGCGTGCACCCATGCGGGTGGCCCACCAGGCTGCTGCGCGCCAGACGGTGACGTCGCCGCCGGGCACGGTCACCCACTCGCCCTCCATGCGCGCCGTGACGGCCCCGAACGAGGCGGTGGGCCCCCAAGCCGGGACGGACGCTGGGGGCGTTTGCCCGGCCAACAGATCGGTGATGCGCGTGACCCACGGGGCGCCGGGGGCCTGTGCACGATCGGCGAGGGCGTCGAGAAGGTCGCGAGGGGTCGCCTGAGGGCGGCGTCCGCGCGCAAGGGGGACCCGGCGCAGCGCCGCCACTTCGCGGCGTCGCCCCTCGTGGGCCTCGCCGTGACGGTCGAGCACGGTGAGGAGATCATCAGTGAGGTCGGTCACGAAGCCGAGGACCTCCGTGGGCTGGCCGTCGACGGGGGTGAGGAGGACGCTGACGCGCTCACCAACGACCAGGGGCGGCACAAGGCCCGCAACCGGATCGGTGTCTCCCTGTTGCATGGTTCCTCCCGAAGCGAGTTGTAGAGTGATCCTGTCTTGTCTGACCGGCCCGTCACTAATCTAGGGGAGCAGTTTTCATGACCTACGTGATCACGTCACCGTGCGTCGACGTCAAGGATCTCGCGTGCGTGGAGGAGTGTCCGGTCGACTGCATCTACGAGGGCAATCGGATGCTCTACATCCAGCCCGACGAGTGCGTGGATTGTGGCGCGTGCGAGCCGGTGTGCCCGGTGGAGGCCATCTACTACGAAGATGACGTCCCCGCCGACCAGGCCGAGTACTACGACATCAACGTGAAGTTCTTCGACACGATCGGTTCTCCGGGCGGCGCCGCCCGCATGGGCAAGATCGACGGGGATCACCCGACCGTCGCCGCGCTGCCCCCGCAGGGAGAGTGACTTCGCCGCAGTCGGAGCGCCTACCCGACTTTCCCTGGGACACCATCGCTGGGGCGAAGGCGCGCGCCCAAGCTCACCCGGACGGGTTGTGTGACCTGTCGGTGGGCACTCCGGTCGATCCGGTTCCTGAGGCCGCGCAGCGTGTGCTGGCCGAGTCGGCGTCCGCCTGGGCGGGATACCCCACGGTGTGGGGCACCCCCGGGCTTCGGGCCGCGATCCGTGGTTATGCCTCCTCGCGGTGGAACGCCTCGGGGCTGAGCGACGCCCACGTCTTGCCGGTGGTGGGCACGAAGGAACTCGTCGCGTCCCTGCCGCTGCAACTCGGGGTCGGCCCCGGGAGCACCGTCGTGATCCCGACGACCGCCTATCCGACGTATGAGGTCGGCGCGCTGATTGCGGGAGCCACCGTGCTGGCCACCGACGACCCGGCCGAGGCTGCTGCTGCCCATCCCCCCCTCATCTGGATCAACTCGCCGGCGAACCCGCACGGCGCCATCTTGTCCGCGGACGCGATGCGCGCCTGGGTGGAGGCCGCTCGCTCAGTCGGAGCAGTGCTGGCTTCCGACGAGTGCTACGGCGAATTCGGTTGGGAGGCCGAACCGGTTTCCGTGCTGGATCCGGCGATCAACGGCGGCAGCCTGGAGGGCCTCATCGCGGCGTTCTCGCTGTCCAAGCGCAGCAACGTCGCGGGCTATCGCGCAGGCTTCCTCGTCGGGGACGCCCCGCTGATCGGGGAACTCCTCGCCGTCCGCAAACACATGGGCCTCATTGTCCCGGGGCCTGTGCAAGCGGTCATGGAGACCATGCTGGGCGACGAGGACCATGTCTCGGTGCAGCGTGAGCGTTATCTGGCGCGTCGCGCGATCCTCAAGCCCGCCTTGGAGGCCGCGGGCTTCCGGATTGATGCCTCGCAGGGGTCGCTCTATCTGTGGGCGACCCGCGGCGAAGACTGCCGCATCACCGTCGATTGGCTGGCCGAGCGCGGCATCCTGGCCGCCCCCGGCGACTTCTACGGAGAGGCGGGTCGCCAGCATGTCAGGATCGCGCTGACGGCCACCGACGAACGCATCGCTGCCGCGGCATCCCGCCTGGCCTAAGCCGCGTCACACGCGCCCACCCGGGGCGGGCAAGCCCGACGCGGGGCCGACCGTCAGCGGCTCGGCGTCGGCTGTGGCGGGGCGGGATAGGTGATCGTGACGCGGGTCTCATTGGTGGGATCGCCCGTCCAGGACCCTGTGGTCGTGGGGCTGGGCGTCCACGTTCTGCCGCCAACCCGAACCGTCGCCGCCCCGTAGTAGGCGGTGTTCCCGACGGCGATGTGCGCGGCCGACCAAGCATCACGGTTGGTCCGGGTGGTGACGGTGACCACGTTGCCGTCCCGGGCGACGGTGGCAGAGGTGGGTAGCGTCTTGGTGAGGAACGTGGCAAGCCCTTCGGGATTGGCCGTGGGGGGATCCTTGACCAGGCAGGTGAAGGAGGCCGGGGTCTCGCCGGTCAGTGCGCTGGCCAGCCGTCGGGCGTTCTCGACGTGGCGGGCGTAGCCATTCGGGTGGCCGCTGCGCTGCACCGCCTGGGCGACATCGTTGACGTTCCCACTGTCCCAGCCGTCCACTTTCAGCAGGGCGTCATAGAACTTGCCCGAGGCATAGTACGGGTCACGCACCTGGGTTTCGGATCCCCAGCCTTGGGAGGGACGCTGCTGGAACAGGCCGAGCGAATCCCGGTCCCCGTAGTCGAGGTTGCGGATCCCTGACTCCTGGTACACGGTCGCCAACGCGATCGTGGACGCGCGCGGTACCAGGCCGCGGCGTGTCGCGACCCCCACCACGATGGAGGCGTTGTGGGTCTGCTCGACATCCAAAGGAACAGACAGGTCTTGAACCTGGGCGATGCACTGGTCGGCCAGCGGCAGCGGCTCCTTGTTGTAGGAGTACAGCAGCGTCAGACCCGCCAAGATCAGCACGGCGGTCAGCCCGGCGACCGCCAGCCCCGTGAAGACGCGTCCCCAGGCACCCATGGGCAGCTAGTTGGCGTGGAGTGCCGCGTTGAGTTCGACGGTCCGGCCTGCGCGGGGCTTCACCGACACGGCTCCGCTTTGGGAGTCGCGGTAGAACAGCCAGCCGTTGGTGCCCGACAACTCGGCGGCCTTGACGACGCTCCCGTCGGGCAGGGTCAGCTTGGTGCCTGCAGTGACGTACAGACCCGCCTCCACGACGCAGTCGTCACCCAAGGAGATGCCGATGCCGCTGTTGGCGCCCAGCAGGCAACGCTCGCCGATGGAGACCTGCTGCTTGCCGCCTCCCGACAGAGTGCCCATGATCGAAGCGCCGCCGCCCACGTCGGAGCCGTCGGCCACGACGACCCCAGCGGAGATACGACCCTCCACCATGGAGGTGCCCAGCGTGCCCGCATTGAAGTTGACGAATCCCTCGTGCATGACCGTGGTGCCCTCGGCGAGGTGAGCGCCGAGCCGGACGCGGTCCGCGTCCCCGATGCGGACACCGGACGGGACGACGTAGTCGACCATGCGCGGGAACTTGTCGATCCCGAAAACGGTCAGGTGGCCGCGCTCGGCGCGCAGCGAACAGCGCACCTCCTCGAAATCGGCGACCGCGCAGGGGCCCGCCGACGTCCACACCACGTTCGGCAAGACGCCGAAGATCCCGTCGAGGTTGAGAGTGCGGGGCTGGGCGAGCCGGGTGCTGAGCAGGTGCAGGCGCAGGTAGGCGTCCGCGGTGTCGGCGGGGGCAGCGTCCAGGTCGATCTCGACGAAGACAACATCGACGCGGACGCGACGGCTGTGGTCGCTGATGCGGGCGGTGAGGAGAGCGGCGGGGGTGTCCTCACGCTCAGCAGCACTCGGGATGCCGAGGTGTGGCTGCGGGAACCACACGTCGAGGGTGTCGCCGGAATCGGTGATGGTGGCTAGTCCCCAGCCCCAAGCAGTGCGCGCAGACGTCATGTCTGCAGCTTACCGGGGCTTAGGACCAGACGACGGCGAGCGGCTGCTGGGTCAAAGCCACCGTGTAGGTGCGATCCGCCTCCAGGCGCTGGGTGGCGTCCGTACTGAGACCGTTTTGCGTGATGGTCGCCGTGGCATCGACGGAGAGGTGCAGGCGGCCCGTGACCCGCATGGTGGCGGGGTCGAGGGCAGGGTGGAAGTCCGCCCACGGGTCGTTGACCAGGGCGAAGCGCACCGATCCCGGGGCGACCTCGACGTTGTCGGTGCGCACGCCGAACGGGCAGTTCGCCGGGCGTGATTCCGTCGCTGTGAGGCACTCATCGAGGCGGCTCTTGACGGTGTTCAGCACCGTTTGGCGTCCTTCATCGCTCAGCGCGGCCGCGACGGTCAACGAGGCGGGCTCGGAATCGGGGGTCGCCAACAGTGCGGTGGTGTCGCCTTGAGCGATCACGGTGGGCGCCGAGTTCGTCGCGACGACGTAGGAGCCCGGGAAGGCCGGGTTGGTTGACTCGGTGACCGGGACGCCGTTGACGGTCAGACCGGTCGGCGCGCTGAGGGTGAGGTCGGCGGTGCCATCGACGAGCAGCCAGGACGTGCGGCCATCGCCCACGAGACGCAGGGTGGTGGAGACGTCACGTCCGCCGATCTTGTAGGAGGCGGAAACGCTGGCTCGGGTGTCGCTGTCCAGCACGGGCGATGTGACGACAATGTCGGTGAGAGGGGCCCGCTCCTGGGACACCCGCAGCACGTCGCCGGTGAGCAGCGCCTCGTTGGTGGGACGCTCGGCCAGGGTTGCCAGCGCCGCCTGGGCGTCGGAGGCAGCAATGGATTGCAGGTAGGTGGTGGCGGTGGACGTGATGGCGCGTTCGCGGTTGCTGTTGGTCACCGCGACCACAGCCCAGGCGATCAGCGCGACCAGTACGACGGCCGCCACGGCGACCAGTGCCCAGAACCGGGGCGTGCGGCGGGTACGAGGGGCTGTCTCGTCGACGTGAGCGGTCGCGCTGGCTGGGGAAGGCGTCGCGTCCGGTTCGGCCTGCGAAAAGGTCCCCGCACTGTCTGCGGCGTGCTCGCTCAGGGCCTCCTCCGCCACCGGCTCCAGCGGACGCGTTGGCTGGCCCTCTTCGGGTTTAAGCACGCGCGTTGCCTCACCCTCGATCGGGTCGAGGGGGCGCGTGGGACTCTCGTCGCTCGAGAGGTCTTCTGTGGGCAGCTCTCGGGTTGGCTCGTTGTGCGGCTCCCACTCGCTCGGGGTGGCCGGGGAGTGGCTCATGGCGTCCTCCTGTGTCGTGTGCCACCAGCCATGATGCCATGTGGGTCATCTAGGCTTGCAGTATGCCCCTTGACCTGCGCGCCGATCTGCCGGATCTCCTCACCTCGGTGACCGACATCGAGTCCGTCAGCGGGCATGAGGGCGCCCTGGCTGACGCGGTCGAAGCGGCCCTGGACGCTGTGCCTCACCTGGAGGTCACCCGCGATGGGGACGCCGTGGTGGCGCGCACGTTGCTGGGTCGCGACGCTCGCGTCGTTATCGCCGGGCATCTGGACACCGTCCCGGTGGCAGGCAACCTCCCTTCGCGACGCGAGGGCGACCGCATCTATGGGCGAGGGACCGCCGACATGAAGGGTGGCGTCACGGTCGCCTTGGCTGTCGCGGCGGCGCTGACGTCGCCGCGCCATGACGTCACCTGGATCTTCTACGACAACGAAGAGGTCGAGGCCTCCCGCAACGGCCTGGGACGGCTGGCGCGCCAGCATCCCGAACTCCTGGCGGGCGACTTCGCCGTGCTGATGGAACCGACCGGCGCCGTCATCGAAGGCGGCTGCCAAGGCACCCTGCGTTTCGAGATCGCCACGCGGGGCCTGGCCGCGCATTCGGCTCGCAGTTGGCTTGGTCACAACGCCATCCACGAGGCCGCCCCGATCCTCGACACGTTGGCCGCCTACTCCCCGCGCACGGTGATGGTGGACGGGCTGGAGTACCGCGAAGGCCTCAACGCAGTCCGGATCGAGGGTGGCGTCGCGGGCAACGTGATCCCCGATCGCTGCACCGTGACCGTCAACTTCCGCTTCGCGCCCGACCGCAGCGTCGAGGACGCGCAGCGCCATGTCGCTGAGGTGTTCGCCGGGCATGACCTGGTCTTCACCGACGTGTCGGCCGCCGCCCGTCCGGGGCTTGACCATCCGGCCGCGGCGGCGTTCGTGGCCGCCGTGGGGGGAGAGCCCCGCGCCAAGTACGGCTGGACGGACGTGGCCCGATTCTCCGCCCTCGGGATTCCCGCGGTGAACTTCGGCCCGGCCGATCCTGGCAAGGCCCACGCTGACGACGAGTTTTGCCCCGTCGCGGACCTGTACGCGGTGCGCGACGCGCTGGAGCGCTGGCTGGCTTAAGCCCACGGGCCCCCCGATACGCTGGCCATGTGAAGAAGAAGCGCAGCAAGGACTACCGCCAGCAGGGTCCGGTAATCCGGCGGGGGGACCAGGTCCAGGCCACGACGACCGATCAGCGGCTGCTCCAAGGCGGCAGCGGCAGCGACTGGGTGCACACCGACCCCTGGCGGGTGCTACGGATCCAAGCGGAGTTCGTGGAAGGCTTCGGCGCGCTGGCTGAGTTGGGGCCCGCCGTCAGCGTCTTCGGCTCGGCGCGCACCTCGAAGTCCGACCCGATGTACGAGGCGGCGGTGGAGTTGGGGCGCAGGCTCGCTGAGGCGGGATACGCCACGATCACCGGCGGGGGCCCCGGCATCATGGAGGCCGCGAACAAGGGTGCCGCCGAAGCCGGGGGAGTCTCGGTCGGGTTGGGCATCGAGCTTCCCTTCGAGGACTCCCTCAACAAGTGGGTCAGTCTGGGGATCAACTTCCGCTATTTCTTCGTGCGGAAGGTGATGTTCCTCAAGTACGCCCAGGGTTTTGTGGTCATGCCCGGCGGATTCGGAACTTTGGATGAGTTGTTCGAGTCGCTCACGTTGGTGCAGACCCGCAAAATGACGCGGTTCCCGATCGTGTTGTTCGGTTCGGCTTACTGGTCAGGGCTGGTGGACTGGCTCAAGGGCCGGATGCTGGCCGATGGCTATAACAGCGAGGCGGATTTGGGTCTGATTCACGTGGTCGACGACGTGGATCGCGCCGTTGAGATCATCGTGGACGACGCCCGTCACGGCGGGCGCGGGCCGAGCGGAGCGGAGTAGCCGTGGAGTGGTTCTTGTGGGGCATGGTGGTCGTCATCGTGGGCTTAGCGTCGCTCGTGGCCGCTGGCCGGTTCGGGGGGATGCCCGCCACGGCGGTGCATGACACGGCGGTGCCGGAACTGCCGCCACACCCGCTGAGCGGGGAGGACGTCCGTGCTGTGCGGTTTGCGGTGGTCCCGCGGGGCTACTCCATGTCCCAGGTGGACGATCTGGTGGACCGCCTCGCGGCGCAGTTGGATGACCCCGCCGCTCGGGGTATGCGTCACCTCCTCGAGGAACCGTTTGTGGACTCCGAGGGCACCTCAGAACCAACGAACGGACGCCGAGCCGCGAGAGAGTCGTCCGGGTCTGCGATAATGGGGGAGAACGTGAGCTGGCAGCCAGGAAATGAGGGAGAACATGGCAGCAATGAAGCCCCGCACGGGTGAAGGCCCCATCGAGGTGGCCAAGGAGTCGCGCGTGATCGCGATGCGGATCCCCGCGGATGGTGGCGGTCGCCTCGTCATCGAACTGAATGCCACGGAAGCGGCAGAGTTGCTTGAGGCGCTGAAGGGCGTCGTTGGCTGACACTCGTCGCACCCTTTGCAACGCGGGCGGCCCCGGAGCTTCTGCTTCGGGGCCGCCCGCGTTGTGCGCGGGTGAGGCCCCGAGGGGGTCGGCTAGCGCGCGTGTCCCAGCGCGCCGACCTCCCGGTGCACCCAGGACAGCTGGTGGCGTGAGGCGGCTTCGGCGCCTTCGGGATCCTGCTCGGCGATGGCTTTCGCGATCCGCAGGTGATCGTTGACGGCGTCCAGTTCTGGCCACACCGGGTGCAGGTCGTGGACGGCGCGCCCGCGCAGTACGTCGGCGACCATGCCTCGCATGGCGTAGAGCATTTCGTTGCCGGACGCCTCGAGGAGTAGGCCGTGGAAGCGAATGTCCGAGTCGAGGTACTCGGGGGCACGGCCGAGGCCCCGCTCGGCGAGGGAGACCAGCGTGGCCCCGAGCCTGAGTAGCTCGTCGGCGTGCTCGTCGCTGCGATGCAGGGCTGCGAGGCGGGAGGCGCGGGGCTCGATCGCTTCGCGAACATCGGTGAGGGAGTCGATCTGTGCCAGACGGTCCTCGCCCGCCAGCCGCCAGGCGATGATCTCGGGGCTGAGGACGTGCCAGCCTCGACGGGGCTGAATGGTGACGCCGGCGCGGCGGCGCGTCTCCACCATGCCGAGTGCGGCGAGCGTCTTGACGGCGTCGCGTGCGACCGTGCGGGAGACGCCGTGTGCCTCTTCGATGTCAGACAGCGTCAGGCGTTGTCCGGGCGGGTAGTGCCCGGACACGATGGCGAACCCGAGGTCGTTGACGACCGCATCGTAGATGGCCGCTGCAGGCACGTCTGGCTCCTTTGTCGAAGTGTCTGGGCGACAGCCTACGCGTTGACGTTGGTGATACGTTTCGTTTATGATGCTACCAATAGCGCTCAATGGTGACGCTGGCGGCAAGCCACCAGAGTGACCTGATCAGGAGAGAGGACTCCGGTGGCCGATCGAATCGAACGTGTGGAGGTGCTGGTCGCCAGCCCCACCCGCAACTATGTGACCCTGCGGGTGACGACGGCAGACGGCATCGTCGGACTCGGCGATGCGACCGTGAACGGTCGTGAACTGGCCGTGGCGTCGTACCTGCGCGACCACGTCGGGCCGTTGCTCATCGGGATGGATCCCAGCCGGATCGAAGACACGTGGCAATACCTCTACCGCGGGGTCTACTGGCGCCGCGGGCCGGTCACGATGGCCGCCATCGGGGCCATCGACATGGCGCTGTGGGACATCTTGGGCAAGCGCGCCCAGATGCCCGTCTACCAGTTGCTCGGTGGGCGCGTCCGCGACGCCATCCCGTACTACAGCCACGCCTTCGGCTGGGACATCCCGGCGCTGCTCGATTCGGTGCGCGAGCACCAGGAACGCGGCGAGACCTACATTCGCGTCCAGTCCGGCGTCCCCGGCCTCGACAAGGTTTATGGCGTCTCCAAGGATCCCAACTACGAGCCGGCCGGCCGGGGCGCACGCCCCAGCGAAGAGCACTTTGATCCCGGGGCCTACATGCGGCACCTGCCCAAGGTGCTGACCGCCGTCCGCGAACTCGTCGGGCCCGACGTCAAGCTCCTGCACGACGCCCACCATCGCCTTACCCCCATCCAGGCCGCACGCCTGGCCAAGTCGGTCGAAGAGTTCGATCTGTTCTGGCTCGAGGACGTGACACCTGCAGAGGACCAGGAGGCCTTCCGTCTGGTGCGCAACGCCTCCACCACGCCCCTGGCCGTCGGCGAAGTGTTCAACACCATCTGGGACTGCCAGCGCCTGATCGAGGAGCGGCTGATCGACTACATCCGCACCGCGATCGTCCACGTCGGCGGCATCAGCCACGCGCGCAAGGTCTTCGCCCTGGCGGAGGTGCACGGCGTCAAGGCGGGCCCGCATGGTCCCTCCGACGTCTCGCCGATCGCGTTGGCGGCGTCCATTCACATGGCCGCGGCCACGCACAACTGGGGCGTCCAGGAGTACATGGGCTACCCCGCACAGGTGCATGAGGCCTTCCCGCACGCCTGGTCTGCTGCCGACGGCATGCTCCAGCCCGGCGATGCCCCCGGGCTGGGCGTCGACCTCGACGAAAGCATCCTCGCCGCGTCGCCGTACGTGCCCGCCTACCTGCCGACCGCTCGCACCCTCGACGGTGCGGTCCTCGACTGGTGATACCCGCGTCGCGGCCTTGCGGGGCCGCGACGCCCCATCGACCCCCCCTTGAGTCACACCCGTTGGAAGAAAGAAGCGCCATGAAGGCCTTAAAGATTCTGGGACCTGAGGAACTCGTCGTCGAGGACCTCCCCCTGCCCGAGCCCGCGGAGGACGAGGTACGCGTCCGCATGCAGTACGGCGGTATCTGCGGCTCGGATCTGCACTACTACTACCTGGGACGCAACGGCGCCTTCGCCGTCACTGAGCCGTTCACCCCGGGACATGAGATGTCCGGTGTCGTCGATCTCGACCCCTCCGGCACCTATGCCCCCGGCACCCCGGTGACCATCGCCCCGGCCACGTTCGGTACGCCGCTGCGCGGCATCGAGGATCGCCGCCACTTGTGGCCTGGCGGGACTTACCTGGGCAGCGCCTCCACCAAGCCGCACACCCAAGGCGGCATGCAGGAGTATCGCAACGTCAAGAACTTCATGATCCGGACGCTGCCCGAGGGGCTGTCGGTGCAGGACGCCGCGCTGGCTGAGCCGCTCGCGGTCGCTCTGCACGCCATCAACATCGCCGGGGGAGTCAAGGGTCAGCGCGTCCTCGTCGCGGGCTGCGGGCCGATCGGGCTGTGTGTCGTCGCTGGCGCACTGGCTGGTGGGGCCGAGCGCGTCGACGCCACCGACGTGTTGTCCGGGCCGCTCGGCCGCGCCACGGCACTGGGGGCATCCACCGCCTTCGTCGCCGGAACCGATGAGGTGCCCGCCGAGGAGTACGACATCGTCTTCGAGTGCTCGGGCGCAGCCCCCTCCATCACGACGGCCATGCGCGCCGTGCGGAAGGCGGGAACGGTCACGCAGGTCGGGATGCTCCCCGACGAGAACATCGGCGTCAACCTCGCCCCGTTCGTCAGCAAGGAGGTCACCTACAAGGCGACCTTCCGCTTCGACGACGAGATCGACGCCGCCATCACGACGCTGGCGCAGAACCCCAGCATCGCGTCGATCATCACCACCCATGTCATTCCCGCGCAGCGAGCCGTGGACGCCTTTGCCGTCGCCAAGGACTCGCAGGTCTCGGGCAAGGTCGTCGTGTCGCTGTGGCTCGACGAGTGATCGAACCCTTCACAAGAAAGACAAACCGCAATGGCACGCAATGAGGCATTAGCCGCGGACCCGGCCGAGCAGCGCACGACAGGTGACCTTGCTCGCGCCGCCGTCTCCGGCTGGCTGGGAACCGCCCTGGAGTTCATGGACTTCCAGCTTTACTCGCTGGCGGCAGCGCTGGTCTTCCAGACCATCTTCTTCCCGACCGACGCCCCCGGCATGGCGATCATCCTCGCTATGGCCACCTACGGTGTGGGGTACATCAGCCGTCCCCTGGGCGCGTGGTACTTCGGTCACCTGGGCGACAAGATCGGACGCCGCAAGGTGCTCTTCTACACGATCTTGCTGATGGGCGTCTCCACGACTCTCATCGGCGCGCTGCCCACCTACCACCAGGTCGGCGCCCTGGCCCCGATTCTCCTGGTCGTGCTCCGGTTGGCGCAGGGCTTCGGTGCGGGTGCTGAGATTGCTGGCGCGTCCGTCATGCTCACGGAGTACGCGCCGCGTCGTCGTCGTGGCATCGTCGGCTCGCTGGTTGCGCTTGGCACCAACTCCGGCACGCTGGGCGCCTCCGCCATCTGGGGCGTGCTCGTCGCGACCCTCTCCCACGACGACATCGTCAACTGGGGTTGGCGTATCCCGTTCCTCGCGTCGGTCCTCATCATGGTGTTCGCCGTGTGGGTGCGGTTCAACCTGAAGGAATCCCCGGTGTTCGAGGCCCGCGAGGACGTCGTCGACGGCGTCGCGGTCTCCAAGGAGGAACTGGCTCAGGTGGCCTCGAACAGCAACGTGCTGGCCGAGGGTCTCTCCGAGCGCAAGGGCCGCGCCTTCTTCGAGGCGTTCTTCCTGCGGTTCGGCCAGGCCGGTAACTCCGGCATGGTCCAGACCTACCTGATCTCCTACATCACGGCGACGCTGCTGCTGGCGCCGAGCGTGGGCACCAACGTGGTGATCACCTCCTCGCTGGTCGGCTTCATCACCGTCCCGCTGGTTGGTTTCCTCAGTGACAAGTTCGGCCGCAAGCTGATGTACATGGTGATGTCGTCCATCTCGCTGATCCTGGTCTTCCCGATGATCTGGATGATCGCCACGGCACAGGTCAACGCCGTGTTCGCGGGGTACATCATCATTCACCAGTCCTCCGTCTTGGCTTTGGCCTCCCTGGAGAACCTGACCATGGCCGAGATCTTCGGCGCTCGTCACCGCTACACCCAGATGGCGCTGGCCAAGGAGATCGCTGCCATCATCGCTACCGGTGTCGGCCCGGTCGTCGCCGCCGCCCTCGTCGTGGCGACCGGTGGCTCCTGGTGGCCGATCGCGATCATGATCGCGATCTTCACGGCCCTCTCGCTGGGCGCCTCGATCGTGATGCCCGAGGTTGCGGGCCGCGACCTGACGCTGCTCAACGACAGCAAGCCGGGCGAGGCCATCATCGGGCCGTTCGCTCGCCGCGAGCGGATCAAGCTCGGCCTGCCGGTCGACGATGAGGCCATGCGGGCGAAGTAACTCATCCCTGCCACAGCGACGGAGGGCCCCGGAACTCACGTTCCGGGGCCCTCCGCCTGTCTGCGTGTGGCTAGTGCGCGCCGTCGGCTGCGTGACGGTCGATGGCTGCCTGGTAAACCTCGACGGTCTGCTGGGCGATCGCGGCCCAACTGAACTCATCGATGCAGCGTTGCCGGCCGGCGACCCCCATGGCAGCGGCCCGCTCGGGGTCGCGGGTGAGGTCGTTGATGCGCTCGGCGAAGGTGGCCTCGAAGGCGGCGATGAAGGCCGGATCGTTGGCCCGCGCCGGATCGTAGGGGACCAGCAGGCCCGTCACGCCGTCATCGACGACCTCCGGAATGCCGCCGACAGCAGAGGCGACCACGGCCGTCTCGCACGCCATCGCCTCGAGGTTGACGATGCCGAGGGGCTCATAAATCGACGGGCAGGCGAACACAGTGGCCGCCGTATTGATCTGGCGCACCTGCTCGCGCGGCAGCATCTCCTCCACCCAGAACACGCGGCCCGGACGCTCGGCCTGCAGACGCGCGAACTCGGCATTGAACTCTGCGGCGATCTCGGGGGTGTCCGGGGCGCCAGCGAGCAGGAGCAGCGTCGTATCGGGATCCAGCGCCCGCGCAGCACGGACGAGGTGGATGAGCCCCTTTTGACGGGTGATGCGCCCGACGAACACCACGATGGGGCGATCCAGCGGGACGCCGAGGCGCTCCAAGACGTCGGTGTCGTGGTCGGGGCGGAACTCATCGGTGTCGATGCCGTTCTTCACGACGTGGATCTTCTCGCGCGGCACGAACGGGTACGCGCGAGTGATGTTCTCGATCATCGCCTCCGACACGGCGATGACCGCATCGGCCTCGGCGAAGGCGGTCTTCTCGATCCAACTGGAGACGCGGTAGCCGCCGCCGAGTTGTTCGACCTTCCACGGACGATCCGGTTCGAGACTGTGCGCGGTGACCACGAGCGGCACGTCCAGGAGGCGTCCGCCGATGACCCCGGCGAACTGGGCGTACCAGGTGTGCGCGTGGATGACGTCAACATCAGGAATGGCGGCGGCCATCGCCACGTCGGTTCCTAGCGTCCGCAAGGCTCCGTTGGCCCCGGGCGGGAACGTCTCGGGGTGCGCCGTAGCGCCCTCGCGGGGTTCGCCCATCGCTTGGACGTCGACCATGTCGGTGATCGCCGCGAGTTGCGGGACCAGTTGGGCCACGTGGACGCCAGCGCCCCCGTAGATCGTGGGGGGGTACTCACGGGTGAGGATCGAAACGCGCATGACCCGATGGTGGCACATGCGGGGGGTGCCGGGGGCGGCAAATCCTCCTCGGTGGGCGCCGATGCAGGCCGCCCGAGGGGGCGTGCGGGTCGCGCACAGCGACGAAATGGGACAGTCCGGCTTGGGTTCCCCACGGAGGGCTCGCGTGGCCTAGGTTTAGCACCATGAGCGATCGACCGAATGTCCTGTCGATTGTCCTGGCAGGTGGAGAAGGCAAGCGTTTGATGCCGCTCACCGCCGACCGGGCCAAGCCGGCCGTGCCCTTTGGGGGCACCTACCGCCTCATCGACTTCGTGCTGTCCAACTTGGCGAACTCGGGGCTGACAAAAATTGCCGTTCTGACGCAGTACAAATCCCACTCCCTCGACAAGCACCTCGCGCAAACCTGGCGCATGTCGACGCTGCTGGGCAGCTACGTCACTTCTGTTCCGGCACAGCAGCGCACCGGGAAGCAGTGGTTCAGCGGAAGCGCCGATGCCATCTTCCAGTCGATGAACCTGATCAACGACGAAGATCCTGACTACGTCGTCGTCTTCGGCGCCGACAACATCTACCGGATGGACGTCGCCGATATGCTGCGCGCCCACATCGATTCGGGAGCTGAAGCCACCATCGCGGGCATTCGCGTGCCGCGATCGGAGGCGTCCGCCTTCGGGATCATCGATGCGGGCGAAGACACCGTGATCGACGCGTTCTTGGAGAAGCCCGCCAACCCGCCGGGGCTGGTGGACAGCCCCGAGGAGTCTTACGCGTCGATGGGGAACTACATCTTCACGCGCAAGGCGTTCGTGGAGGCGCTGCGCGCCGACGCGGAGGACGAGGGCTCGATGCACGACATGGGCGGGAACATCATCCCGTCGTTCGTGGACAAGCAGCAGGCGCACGTTTACGACTTCACCCGGCAGTCCGTCCCCGGCGCCACCGAAAAGGACCGGAACTACTGGCGTGACGTGGGCACCATCGACGCCTATCACGCGGCCCACATGGACCTGGTCAACGTCGTGCCGGAGTTCAACCTCTACAACCGCCGCTGGCCGATCTTCACCTCCCAGCCGCAAGCGCCGGGGGCGAAGTTCACGCTGCGTGGTACCGCTGAGGACTCGATTGTCTCCTCGGGTTGCATCATCTCCGGCGGCGACGTCGATCGGTCCGTGCTGTCGCCCAACGTGCTCGTCGACAAGTGGGCCAAGGTCGAGGAGTCGATCATCTTGACCGGCGCGCGCGTCGGACGCAACGCGGTTGTGCGCAGGGCGATCCTCGACAAGAACGTGGTCGTGGAGGACGGCGCCGAGGTGGGCGTCGATCTCGACCACGATCGTGCCCGGGGATTCCACGTCTCCGAAGGGGGCATCACGGTTCTGAGCAAGGGAGACCGCGTTCACGCCGAGTGATCTGCCTCCCACCGGCCCACACCACGACCGCCCCTCACGTTGAACGTGAGGGGCGGTCGTGGTTGATGCCAGGCGCCTTCAGGGCGCCGGGGTTGAGGGCTTAGGCGCGCCGGGCCACCAGCACGCCGTCACCGACCGGCAGCAGCACGGGGGAGAGGTCTTCTGCGTCGGCGACGGCGGCGAGCGCCTCACGCATGATGACGGTGTCGTCGTCCTCGTTGCCCGTGTCGGCGACCCGGCCGCCCGACAGCGCGTGGTAGATCACGAGGAGGCCGCCGGATCGCAGGAGCCGCAAGGCCTCTTCGACATACTCGACGGCTTCGAGCGGGTCCGCGTCGACGAAGACGAGGTCGTAGGCGCCATCGCTGAGCTTGGGCAGGACCTGCAGCGCAGGACCCGCGATGAGTCGCGCGCGGCGGGAAGGGATCCCCGCTTCCACCAGGATGCGGCGCGCAGTCGCCTGATGTTCTGGCTCAGTGTCGATCGAGGTCAGGGTTCCTTCGGCCATGCCTAAGAGCAGCGCCAACGACGCCACCCCAGCACCGGTGCCGACCTCGACGACGGTACGGGCGTCCAAGGAACGCGCCAGAAACGTCAGCAGGGTGGAGGTGCCGGGGGAGACGGCCCCGATCCCGAGACTCTGCGCGGCGGCACGGGCCGCGGCTGCGTCCGCGGACTCCGGCACGAACGCTTCGGCATAGGCCGAAGCAGCGGTGTGGGGGATGCTGGGCGTCGACGCTGCGTTCACGAGTGCCACACTAGCGCTCAGGGGGCAGGACGCCGTGCGGATGTGCCTAGACTGTCCCTCATGGCCCCGCAACCTTTCGGGCGACTCATCACGGCCATGGTGACGCCCTTCACGTCCGACGGCTCTCTCGACCTTGACGAGTCGCGCCGCCTCGCCGCCTACCTCGTCGACGAGCAGGGCAACGATGCCTTGGTGATCAACGGCACCACAGGCGAGTCGCCGACCACCGACGACGACGAGAAGAAGGCCCTGCTGAAGGCTGTCGTGGCGGAGGTCGGGGACCGCGCGCAGGTCATCGCGGGCGTCGGCACCAATGAGACGGCCGCCACGATCAAGCGCTGCCACGATGCGGTCGAGGCGGGTGCTCATGGCGTCCTCGTCGTCACGCCGTACTACTCCAAGCCCCCGGCGGACGCGTTGCTGGAGCACTTCGTCATGGTGGCGGACTCCACCGACCTCCCGGTCATGTTGTACGACATCCCCAGCCGCTCCGGTATCCCGATCCCCGAAGACGTCCTGATCGAGTTGGATCGCCACCCCACGATCGTCGCGGTCAAGGACGCCAAGGGTGACCTGGTGAGTTCCGCGCGCGTCATGGCCTCCACGGATCTCGCCTACTACTCCGGGGACGACGCCGTCACGTTGCCGTTGCTCTCGCTCGGGGCTGTGGGGCTCGTCGGAACCTCGACCCACTTCACGGGGGCTGCCACGAAGGAATGGCTGTCGCTGTGGGAGGACGGTGCAACGCAGGAGGCCTTGGAGTTGTACCGCCGGTTGCTGCCGGTCTACACGGGGGTCTTCGCCACGCAGGGCTGCATGCTGGTCAAGGCTGCGTTGGCGGCGCGTGGGTTCACCACCCACACATTGCGGCGACCGCTGAAGCCCGCCAGTTCGGCTCAGGCTCGAACTTTCCTCCAGGTCCTGGAAGCCGCCGGCTTGTGACCAGACCCCGCGGCTAGGAGTCTGCGTGGACTTCAACATGGTGGAGATCGTCTTGCTGGGCGGTCTGGCCATCGTCATCTTTGGCCCCGAGAAACTCCCGGAGTTGGCTCGGAAGGCGGCGCGCGTCCTGGCCTACCTGCGCAAGATCAGCGAGGACGCCCGCGGGCAGCTTCGCGAGGAGTTGGGCCCGGAGTTCGACAACTTCTCCCTCGCCGACCTGAACCCGAAAACCCTGGTGGCTAAGCACCTTCTATCGGGCGAAGAGATCGCCGATTTCCGCGAGATGCGTGACGAGGCGATCGCGACTGGCCAGATCGTGAAGGAGGCCGTCGACGAGGCCAACGGCGTCGCCTCAACGGCATCCGTCGTCGCGGAGCCTCGCGTCGTGCCGTTCGATCCCGAGGCGACCTAGAACTCTCCTACCCCCGTGGGCCATGATGTGCCGATCCGTTGGGTCGGCATTCGTGAGCGTGCGCTAGCCTTCGCCCGTGAGTGGATCTGCCTCGTCGATCTTCGTGTCGCGCATCAGGGGCCTGCCGATTATGGACGCCAGTGGCGACCAGGTGGGCAAGGTGCGCGATGTCGTTGTGCAAAACCGATCGAATGCCCGGCCTCCCCGTGTGAAGGGCCTTGTGGTGGAGTTGCTGAGGCTCAGACGCGTGTTCTTGCCGATGGAACGGGTGCACTCGATCGACGCGCAGCAGGTCATCATCTCTGGCGTCGTCAACACCGTCGTCTTCCAGCGTCGCGATTTGGAACGCTTGGTCGACGCCGACCTGTTCGACAAGCGGGTGGACCGGCCAGGAGAGAAGCCGTCCACCATCTTCGACGTGGCCATCCAGCAGACCCGCAACCATGCCTGGGAGGTCAGCGAGGTCGCCTTGAAGGAGAGCACTGGGCGCCCCTTCAGCCGTGGACATGTGGTGATCGTCGACTGGAACGAGGTGCCGGACTACTTCGCAGACTCGGCGCAGGGCACCGATCAGGTCGTGGCGCAGTTGGCCGAGATGAAGCCGGCCGATGTGGCGCGAGAGTTGCACGAGATGAGCCCCGAGCGCCGCGCCGAGGTGGTTTCCGCCTTGGAGGACGACGTCTTGGCCGAGGCGCTGGAGGAGTTGCCCGAGCGTGAGCAGGTCAGCCTGATCCGTTCGCTGGACACCGAACGTGCCGCCGACGTGCTGGAGGAGATGGATCCCGACGACGCCGCCGACCTGATCGCCGAACTGACCCCAGAGTTGGCCGAGACGATTCTGCAGCAGATGGAACCAGAAGACGCCGAGGACGTCCGGACGCTGTTGAACTATGACGCGGCCACCGCGGGCGGCCTGATGACGCCCGAACCGGTGATCCTGGGGCCCGACGAGACGGTGGCCGATTGCCTGGCCAAGCTCCGTCAGGAAGAGGTGACACCCGCGCTGTCCGCGTTGGCGTTCTTGTGCCGCCCCCCGCTGGATACCCCGACGGGCCGCTACGTCGGAGCCGTGCACATTCAGCGGCTGCTGCGCGAGCCACCCTCGACGTTGGCGGCGAACCTGGTCGACGCGTCGATCACGCCGCTGCGCCCCGACAACAGCGTCGCCCAGGTCAGCCGCTACTTCGCGACCTACGACCTGGTGTGCGCGCCCGTCGTCGACGAGAGGGGTCGCCTGGTGGGCGCGGTCACCGTCGATGACGTCTTGGACCACATTCTGCCTGCGGACTGGCGCGGGCTTCAGCTAGCAGAGGGGGCGGATGATGGCCGCCGGTGATCGACTCAATACGCCCGGGCGCAACCGCACCTGGCTGCCACGGATGCGCCTGCCCGATGACGCCTTCGGGAGCTTCGCGGAAACCTTCGCCCGGTTCATGGGCACGGCCTCCTTCATCATGTGGATGACCGCCTTCATCATCGCCTGGATCGTGGTCAATCAATACAACTCCAGCTTCCTGGGGGACCCGTTTCCGTTCATCTTCTTGACGCTGCTGCTGTCGCTGCAGGCCTCCTATTCGGCGCCTTTGATCCTGCTGGCTCAGAACCGATCCGAAGCGCGCGAACGCGTCAGCATGGAGCATGATCGGCAGGTGGCGGCCCAGAGCCGCGCCGACATGGACTTCCTAGCCCGCGAGATCGCTGCGCTGCGGATCCGGATCAACGACATGCCGACCCGCGACTTCCTTCGCAGTGAACTGCGTGATCTGGTCGACGAACTGGGACGCGAGGACGACAAGGCGGCCGCAGAAGCCGCCGAGGACGACACGGAAGAGGCCGCAGCCACGGCGGACGCCGCGACGTCCACGCAGCAGCGCTCCTGATCGGCCTGTCACTCCACGACGCCCAAGGGGCTCGGGCCGTAGTCCTGCCGTAGACTGGGGGCATGTCTGCCGTCAGCCTCCACGAAGCCGTGTGGGACGCGTTGTCTCACGTCCAAGACCCCGAGATCCACAAGCCGATCACCGAGTTGGGCATGGTCGAATCGGTGGAGGTCGACGATGCGGGTCAGGCCAACGTGTCGGTGCTGCTGACCATCTCCGGGTGCCCGATGCAGAACACCATCGAGCATGATGTGCATGCCGCGTTGCAGCAGGTCGAAGGGCTCACCGGCTTGGAGTTGAACTTCGGCGTCATGTCGGATGAGCAGCGCGACGAGTTGAAGACCAAGCTGCGCGGCGGCGTCCGGGAGCGCGTGATTCCTTTCGCTCAGGACGGCAACCTGACCCAAGTGCTGCTCATCGCCTCAGGCAAGGGTGGCGTCGGCAAGTCGAGCGTGACGGTGAACCTGGCCAGCGCCTTGGCGGCCCAGGGCAAGAAGGTCGGCATCCTGGACGCCGACATCTACGGTCACTCCGTCCCGCCGATGCTGGGCATCGCGGACGCGGACGTGACCGGCATCGACGACATGATCATCCCGGTGAGCGCGGGGGAGAACCTCAGCGCGATCTCGATTGGCATGCTCAAGCAGTCGCGGGATCAGGTCATCGCCTGGCGCGGGCCGATCCTGGACCGGGCGATCCAGCAGTTCCTCGCCGACGTTTACTGGGGCGATCTCGACTTCTTGCTCGTCGACCTGCCCCCCGGGACGGGTGACGTGGCCATGAGCCTGGGTGCCAAGCTGCCCAACGCCGAGGTCATCGTGGTGACCACGCCCCAGCAGGCCGCGGCCGAGGTCGCCGAGCGGGCCGGAACGATGGCCTCCATGGTCGACCAGAAGGTTCTGGGTGTGGTGGAGAACATGGCCTACCTGGACGCGGAGTGCCCCCATTGCGGCCAGACCCACCGCGTCGACCTCTTCGGGTCCGGCGGTGGCGCCCGGGTCGCGGAGGCGCTCACGTTGCGGCTGGGCTACGACGTGCCCCTGCTGGCAGAGGTCCCGATCGATGCACGCATGAGCAGTTCTGGGGACGCCGGTGTGCCGCTCGTGCAGGCCGACGCTGAGCGTCCTGCCGCGGCAGCGCTGACCGGTCTGGCCGAACGGCTCGCCTCGCGCAAGCGCGGCTTGGCGGGCCGCAAGCTCACCCTGCACGTCGGCTGAGGGACGAGGAGCCCCCGCGCCGCTAGGCTGCCAGCGTGCTGGAGGAGACCAGGCGGCGTATCGAAGGGCACTGGGCCCGACGGTTCGGCGCGCCGGTCCCCGGTCTGGCGCCGGTGGTGATCGGCTCGACCGGGCTTCTTCGCGACGCCGCCGTGGTGCTCCTCCTCGGCGACCATGCGTATGTGGACACGCCCGTGGCCCATCTGGACGACATCGTGGCCGTGGCCAGGGACGCCTCCCCAGCGGAGGTTCTCGACCCGCAACGGTGGGCACCTGTCGCCGACGGTCCCGTCGCGGGGCCCGTCGATCACTGGTGGGCTGATCGCGGCACCGAACTCGCAGGTGATGTGGACGCGCTCGAGGATTCCCGGCGTCGTTCCTTGGCCGCGACCGTCAGCGAAGACGTCTGGCGGGAGGCAGGCTTCGATCGTCCCCTTCAGGCGTCCTTCGGCGTCGTGGAGGACGACACGGTGCTGGCGGCGTCCGTCGTCACCGCGCTGTGGGGATGGCCGTTGGATGTGGGGGTTTTGGTGCGTCCGGACGCCCGAGGGCGGGGACTGGGCCGTCGGGTTGCGCAGGCCGCGCTAGCCGCCGCGGTCGGGCTGAGCGGATTCGCCGCATTTCGGGTGGATCGAGGGAACCCCGCGGCGCAGAGGATCGCCGCCGGTCTGGGGCTGACTCGCTACGGAACCCATGTGAGCGTGCCCCTGCCCGTAGGCTAGAGGGCATGCCCGTCACGCCTCGCCCAGCCCGCGTCCGCCGCACCGTTTTGGCTGTCCCCGGCTCGTCAGACCGGTTCATCGCCAAAGCGCGCACCCTTCCCGTGGACACCTTGTTCCTGGATTTGGAGGACGCCGTCGCGCCTGCGGTGAAGCAGGAGTCGCGGCAGCGCATCGTCGAAGCCCTGCTGGATCCAGCGGGGTTCGCGGCGCCGACGGTGACGGTCCGGGTCAACGACTGGTCGACGCCCTGGACGTTTCGCGACGTCGAGGTGGTCGTCGGCGGTGCCGGGGTCAAGATCGACTGCGTCCTGCTACCCAAGGTGACGTCGGCGTCCCAGGTCGTTGCGTTGGATCTGCTGCTGACCCAGGTGGAGCAGGAAGCGGGCCTTGAGGTGGGGGCGATCGGGATCGAGGCGCAGATCGAGGAGGCGCTCGGGCTGATCCACGTCAACGAGATCGCGGCCGCATCGCCCCGGTTGGAGACCCTGGTGTACGGCCCCGGGGATTTCATGGCCGCCATGGGCATGGCGGGGCTGAACGTGGGCGCGCAGCCGGCCGGCTACGGCGCGGACGCGTTCCATTACGTCATGATGGCGATCCTGGTGGCCGCTCGCGCGCACGGCCTCCAGGCGATTGACGGGCCGTTCGTCGCTATCCGTGACCCAGAAGGGTTTGAGGTAGCCGCGCGTCGGGCTGCCGCGCTGGGCTACGACGGAAAGTGGGTCCTGCACCCCGACCAGGTTGCGGCGGGCACACGCATCTTCTCTCCTGATCCCGCCGACCTGGCGCGGGCGCGGCGCATCGTGGACGCCTACGCGCAGGCCGGCACCCGGGAGGGTGGTGCACGAGGCGCTATCGTGGTCGATGACGAGATGGTCGACGAGGCCGGTGTGAAACTCGCGGCGGCGATCGTCGCCCGGGGTCAGGCCGTGACGTCGTCGGCCGGGAAGGAGCAGGCATGACCCAGCAGACCCCGTTGGGCGGCAACGCTGCGCTGTTCAACCTGGAGTACCCGCAATCCCTGGGGGTCTTCGACAGCTACGCGGATGCCCAGAAGGCCGTGGATCAGCTCGCTGACGCGGACTTCCCCGTGAAGAACCTCGCCATCGTCGGGACGGATCTTCGGCTGATGGAGCGTGTCACCGGGCGACGTACCTGGGGCACGGTGCTGGGCCAAGGCGTCACGAGTGGCCTGTCGACGGGCTTCATCGTCGCGATCGTGATGATGATCTTGCAGCCGCAGCCCGAGTCTTTCTTCGCCATGCTGCTGACCGCGATCCTCATCGGCGTCGTGATCGGGCTGGTCTTCGCCATCTTGGGGTACGTGCTCAGCCGCGGCCAACGCGACTTTACGTCGGTCTCCCAGACGATCGCCACCAAGTACGAGGTGTTGTGCGAGCACAAGGTCGCGGCCCAGGCGCGCGAGTTGCTGGCCAAGAACCCGGCGACGCGTGGGCAGCAATTCAATCAGCCGCCGCGGCAGCAGCCCTACGCCGGGTACGGAAACCAGCAGTCCGGGTATGGGAACCAGCAGCCCGGGTATGGGCAGGGCTACCCGCCGCCGCCCGGATACGGGCAGCAGGGGTGGGGTCAGCCCTATCCCGAGCAGCCAGGGCAGGGTCACCCCGCCGTGCCCGGGCAGGCGTACCCCGAGCAGCCGGGCCAAGGCTATGCGCCTTATCCCGGGGCGTCCTACCCCGCTCAGCCCGAGGGGGGCGTGCCCAGCTATGGGCCCCCGCCCGGATACGGGGCAGGACCCGGCAGCGAGACCGCTCCCGAGGCGGATTCAGCACCTGCGGCAGAGACGAACGCTGCGGCCGGTGGCGACCCTGAACCCCATGACAAGCAGACGGGGGACGCCAAGGCGTAATCCGTCCTTGCGGGCGAGGTTGACGCTCACGGCGAGGGGAAAGGCTCCCCGAGGGAGCGAGCCCGCCGCATCACAGAGCCACGTCACAGACGACAACGAGGGGGACACAGGCATCAAGCCTGTGTCCCCCTCGTTGGGTGTGGCGTTACGCGTCCAGCATGTTCCCGGCCAGGAACTCCGAGTACGCCGGGAGGTCAAGCTGCCCGGAGCCGGAGACCCCGATCAGGATGACCGGGGAGGTGCCGTCCTGCGCGGCCTGCTTGGCCTGGCGAAGCGCCCCCGCGATCGCGTGGTTCGACTCCGAGGCCGGGACGATGCCCTCGGCGCGGGCAAACTCGACACCTGCAGCGAACGCTTCCCGCTGCTTGATGGCGATCGCCCGCAGCAAACCCTCGTGGTAGGCGTGCGAGACCAGCGGCGCCATGCCGTGATAGCGCAGCCCGCCCGCATGGACCGGGTCGGGCACAAAGTCGGCGCCCAGGGTGTACATCTTCAGCAGCGGGGTCATCTGCGAGCTGTCGCCGAAGTCGTAGCGGTATTCGCCCTCGGTCAGCGACGGGGCTGCCGCGGGCTCGCACGCCACAACGTCGACGTTCATCCGGCCCTCGATGTTCTCCCGCAGGAACGGGAAGCTGATCCCGGCCAGGTTTGAGCCACCGCCCGCGCACGCGAACAAGAAATCGGGTGCCTGCTCGCCGAACTTGGCCAGTTGCTTGATCGCTTCCTGCCCGATCACGCTTTGATGCAGGGCCACATGGTTGAGAACCGAGCCCAGCGCGTAGGAGGCGTCCGGATCGCCGGCGGCAACCTCGACGGCCTCGGAGATGGCCATCCCCAGGCTGCCGGGGGTGTCGGGGAAGCGTTCGCGCAACGCGCGTCCGGCTGCGGTCAGTTCTGAGGGGCTCGGCGTGACCGTCGCACCGTAGGTCTCCATCAGCATGCGGCGGTACGGCTTGGATTCGTACGTGTTGCGGACCTGCCACACCTCACACGACTGGCCAAAGATCTGCGTGGCGAAGGCCAACGCCGACCCCCATTGCCCGGCACCCGTCTCAGTGGTGAGCCGCATGCGGCCCGCCTCGCGGTTGTAATAGGCCTGCGGCACCGCAGAGTTCGTCTTGTGTGAGCCGACCGGCGATTCGCCCTCGTACTTGTAGTAGATGCGGGCGGTCGTGCCGAGTGCCCGCTCCAACCGGCGCGCACGATGCAAGGGGGAGGGGCGCCACAGCCGATAGATGTCCCGTACCTCGTCGGGGATCTCGATCCAGCGCTGCGTGCTCAGTTCCTGCTCGATGAGCCCGGCCGGGAACAGGGGGGCCAGATCGTCGGGCTGCAGCGGCTGCTGCGTGCCCGGGTGCAGGTGAGGCGGCGCCGGGTTCGGGAAGTCCGCGGCAATGTTGTACCAGTGGGTAGGGATCTCGTCCTCGTCGAGGAAGACCTTCGTCAGTTCGGCCATGACTGAACTGTAGAGGGCTCACCCCGCCTCATGCGCGCGAGGACCACCCTCCGGCAAGGGTTGCCGCCCCTGCCGGACGCGACTGGCTCAGGCGCGCTGGGCCGCTAGCCAGGCCTCGACATCGTCGGGGGTACGCGGCAGCGATCCCGAGAGCAGGCGCGGTGCACCATCGGTGATGACGATGTCGTCCTCGATGCGCACCCCAATCCCACGCAACTCCGGCGGAACCAGCAGATCGGTCGACTTGAAGTAGATGCCGGGCTCCACGGTGATCACCATGCCCGGACGCAGGATCCCCTCGCGGTAGAACTCCTGACGCGCCTGCGCGCAGTCATGCACGTCCATGCCCAGGTGGTGCGAGGTGCCGTGCACCATCCAGCGACGATGCTGACCGCCCGTGACCGGATCCAGCGATTCCTCCACCGTCACGGGGAGAATGCCCCACTCGCGCAGGTAGGTCGCGACGACCCGGATGGCCGCCTCGTGAACATCCTGGAACCGGGCGCCGGAGCGCGCGGCCTCCATGCCCGCCTGCTGGGCTACCAGCACCGCCTCGTAGACCATGCGCTGAGGGTCGGTGAACGTGCCGTCGACCGGAAGGGTGCGCGTGACGTCGGCGGTGTAGAGGGAATCGACCTCCACACCCATGTCCAGCAGGATCAGATCCCCGGGACGCAGGCCACCGTCGTTGCGAATCCAGTGGAGTGTGTTCGCGTGGTCGCCCGAAGCACAAATACTGCCGTAGCCGACCCCGTTGCCCAGGTGGCGGGCGTGCAGTTCGAAGACGCCTTCGCACCAGCGCTCGCCGCGGCCCTTCTCGACCGCCGTGGGAAGGTCGGCCGCCACAGCGGCGAATCCGACGGCGGTGGCGTCACAGGCGGCCTGCAACTCGTCGATCTCGAAGGCGTCCTTGACCAGGCGCAACTCCGACAGCGCCGTCCGTAGTTCCTCATCGGCGTCACGGTCGACCTCGCCCGTGGCTTCCTGACGCAGGCTGTCCAGCAGGGCAGTCAAGGAGACATCGACGTCGCGGACCAGGCGAGTTGGCACCGTGTCGATATGGTCGGCCAGCGCGCCGGGAAGTTCGCTGATCGGACGCGTGGGGAGCCTGGTCAGGGCCGACATTTCCTCGCACGACTCGCGTTGCCCGACCCACATTTCGCCGTAGCGCGGGTCAGCATAGAACTCAGGGTCGGTGCGCGGCGCGCGCGGCTTGAAGTACAGCGTCGCGTCGTGGCCTGCCGGCTGATCGCCTGCGGCAGCGTGCGGCTCCAAGACGAGGACGGCGTCGGGCTCCCGGTCGGTGCCCAGGCCGGTGAGGTGAGCGAACGCGGAATGCGGACGGAAGCCGTAGTCGCAGTCGTTGCTGCGCACGACCAGGTTTCCGGCGGGAATGACCAGTCGTTCACCGGGGAAGGCGGCGCTCATGGCGTCCCGGCGCGGGGCGGTGTGCGCGGACGCGGGCAGCGGTGCGGGGAGGTCGCTCGGATAGGGCTCCCAGTCGGTCGCGATGAACGACACGAAGGCCTCCGAGAAGGGGGTTTGGCGGTTGGGCAGCTTGGGTGCCTTCTGCGACATGAGATCCATCTCCTCCCTCGCGGCATCTGACCACATGGGTTCTTCTCCACCCTAGCGCGCAGTCCTGCTCTGGTCAGGGGGTTCTCCGCCGTCCCCCGCTCCCCGGGGGGGAGAAGTGTTGGGTGGACGGGAACGCTAACATGTTCCAGTGCAGGACGGCCCAGGACTCCTTCTCTCGCCCCAGCACCGACAGCGAGGCCGTGTCGAGCGGGAAGCTTTGGCCAAAGATCAACGGGAAGTCCAACCAGCACTGGGCCAAGACGCGCAGGGCGTGCCCGTGGCTGAAGCAGATGGCCCGCGCCGCGCCGGAATCGCGTACCCGGTGGACGACACGCGTCAGTCGCGCGCGGACCTGATCGGCGGTCTCACCGCCGCGCGGCCCGTTGAACCACAGCCGCCAGCCGGGGTGGAACTGCGAGCGGATCTCGTCGGAGGTGAGGCCTTCATAGTCGCCGTAGTTCCACTCGGCCAGGTCGTCGGTGATCTCGAGGTTGGTGAACCCCGCCAGTTCTGCGGTGCGGCGCGCGCGACGTCGCGGGCTCGACAGCACCAGGTCGAAATCGGACGGATTGAGCTTCTCGCGTAACGACAGCGCCTGCTCGACGCCGTGGGGCGTGAGATCCAGGTCGGTGTAGGAGGTGTGCTGTCCTGACTTGCTCCAGGACGTCTCACCGTGTCGGACCAGATACAGGTTCGTCATGGGTTCATCCTGGCAGGTCGCCTCCCTGCATATCAGGGGAGGACCGCCGCAGCCTTTCCCCCTGCGGTATCGTGCGACCGGCGAAACGGCTCAGGAGGACGCATGAAGGCACAACCCGCAGCGCAGCATCGGCTGCTTGATCTTCAGGCGACGGACACCGCGATCGCCCAACTGGACCATCGGCGGGCAACACTGCCCGAAACGGCGACGGCGCGCGCGCTGCAAGCCGACCGGGCCAAGGCCGCCGAGCGGGTCATCGCCGCCGACACGGTCGCCTCGGACGCCGACCTCGAACTCACCAAGGCTGAGCAGGATCTGGTCCCGGTGCGTGAGCGTCTCGCCCGCAACGAGGCCCGCGTCGCCGATGGCACGATGACCGATCCGAAGGCGCTGCAAAGCATGCTGGAGGAGATCACGCACCTCAAGCGCCGGATCAGTGAGCTAGAGGACGGCCAACTCGAAGCGATGGAGCGGGCCGAGGCGGCGCGCGAGAAGGCCAACCAGGTGCAGGCGGACAAGACGGAGATCGAGTCACGGATGCGGGCTGTGCTCGCGGAGCGGGAAACCAAGCTGGCGGACATCGCCGCCGAGCGTAAGGTCTTGGAGCGGGAGCACGACGTCGTCGCCGCCGGGATCCCGGCCGAACTGCTCGCGCTGTACGCCCGGATCGCCGAGAAGGCGGGCGTCGGGGCCGCGCTTCTGCAGCACGGGCGCTGCGGCGGCTGCCAACTGGAGGCCAACACCTCCGACATGAACCGCTACCGCGCCGCTGCGGCCGATGAGGTCCTGCGCTGCGAGGAATGCGGTCGGATCCTCGTTCGCACCGCCGAGTCGGGGCTGTGAGCCCCAGCGCGGTCTATTCCTCCGGGCGGACGGCCCCTGAGCCGTTGCGTCCCGGGTTGCGGCGATTGCGCGGTGAACTGAACGTCCCGGACGCCTTCCCGGCGTCCGTGGAGGCCGAAGCGGCGGCGTCCGCGCGCGACACCTCGCTGCCCGTGCGCGACGCCACCGACATCCCGCTGGTCACGATCGACCCGCCGGGTTCCACGGACCTGGATCAGGCCCTGTTCATCGCCCGTGAGGGCGAGGGCTATCGGGTGGTCTACGCGATCGCCGACCTGGAACGTTTCGTGACGCCCGGTAGTGCGCTGGACGCCGAAGTGCACGCGCGTGGGGTGACGCTGTACGCCCCCGACGGGCGCGTCCCGCTGCACCCCACGGTGCTGAGCGAAGGCGCTGCGTCGCTTCTGCCGGACGTAGAGCGCCCAGCACTGTTGTGGGAGCACACGCTGGACGCTGAGGGTCGTACCACGGCGTCCCGCGTCGAGCCTGCCCGCGTGCGTAGCCGCGCCCAGCTCAGCTACGAGCAAGTTCAGGCGTCCCTGGACGATGGCACCGCCGACGAGACGCTGATGCTGTTGCGCGAGGTCGGCCTCAAGCGGGAGGCACTGGAGCGCGACCGCGGTGGCGTCAGCTTGCAGATCCCGGAGCAAGAGGTCGAGGTCATCGACGGTCGCTGGGCGTTGCGTTTCCGGGCGACCCTACTTGTGGAGGGGTGGAACGCGCAGATTTCCTTGCTCACTGGCATGGCGGCGGCCGAACTGATGCTGCGTGGCGGTGTGGGGATCCTGCGGACACTGCCGCCCGCCCGCCCGGCGGATGTGGCCCGGCTGCGTCGCGTCGCGTCCGCGCTGGGTATCCGCTGGTCGGCGTCCCTCAGCTATCCGGAGTTCGTTCGCACGTTGGATCCGGCGTGTCCGCGCGACCTGGCAATGCTCAACGCCTGCACCACGCTGTTTCGGGGTGCGGGCTACGTCGCGTTCGACGGCGCTTCGCCGCAGCAACCGCTGCACGGGGCGATGAACGCGCCGTATGCCCACTGCACGGCGCCGCTGCGTCGGCTGGCGGACCGCTACGCCAACGCGGTGTGCGTCGCCCTCTCGGCCGGGGCCCCGGTCCCCGCGTGGGCACGATCGGGTCTGGCGGCGTTGCCGGGGGTCATGGGGAAAGCGACCCAGCGATCCAACGCCTATGAGCGCGGGATCCTCAGCCTGGTCGAGGCGCTCGTGCTGGACACGCGCCGCGATGAAGAGTTCGTGGGCACCGTGGTCGAGGTGAATGAGAAGTCCGGTCGGGCTGAGCTGCAACTGGCAGACCCGGCAGTGTCGGCGCCCATGGAGGGCGAACCGCACGTCTTGGGCGAGCAGGCCGCCGCGCGCCTGGTCGAGGCCGATCTCCTGACCGGCGCAGTCCTGTTTGCGCGGGAGTCTCAGTGAGCGGGGGAGGGGAGCGGGTTCCGCTGCTCCGCGCCAACGACGAGGCCCAGATGCAGGGGGACAAGGCCGCTTTGGAGCGGCTGGTTGCCTTCAGTGACGCCGTCGTCGCGATCGCGATCACCCTCATCGTGTTGCCGCTGGTGGATCACGCGATCGAGGCCGAGAATGCGACGGAGTTCTTTGCCGGGAACGTCGTCGGCCTGATCACAGCACTGCTGAGTTTCGTGATCGTCGGGGTGTTTTGGCGAGCCCACCACCTCGTCTTGGCGCAGGCCACGGGCTACACCCGCAACGTCATGCGGGTGGAGTTCCTGTGGCTTGCTTCGGTCGTTTTCTTGCCGGTGGCGACCGCGCTGGACTTTGCTGGACACGGTCCCGACGTCGTGGCGTTGGCGTCCTATTTCGGGACGCTGCTGGTGGCCAGCGTCTCGTTGCGCCTTCAGCGGGTGTTGCTGGAACACGCAGGGCTGATTCCGGTGGAGACCATCAGCTTCCTGGATCGCTGGCTGGGGAGCCTGCTGTTGGCTGTCGCCTTCGTCTTGGTGCTGCTGGTGCCCTCGGTGGGGGCAGCGTGGCTGCTCGTGCAACTCGTCGAGCCGGTCTCCCGGCGCATCTTCGGGCGGCGCATGGAGCGCCCCCGAAACGATAAGCTGGTAGAGGATGAGTCGGCCGGGTGATCGCGGCGCGTCAGCGTCGAGGAAAGTCCGGACTCCACAGGGCAAGGTGGTGGGTAACGCCCACCCGGGGTGACCCGCGGGACAGTGCCACAGAGAACAGACCGCCGCCCCCGCGAGGGGGAGGTAAGGGTGAAACGGTGGTGTAAGAGACCACCAGCGTCCTCGGTGACGGGGATGGCTCGGTAAACCCCACCTGGAGCAAGACCAAGAAGGGCTTCGGCCCGCGGATGCCGTTCGAGCGCTGCCCGTGCGAGGCATCCGGGTAGGTTGCACGGCATCGCCGGGGGTTCCCCGGTATACCGGAGGCCGTCGGCAACGGCGGTCACAGATGGATGATCACCGCCCGTTTGGGCACAGAATCCGGCTTACAGGCCGACTCGTCCCCACCCACTCCCGATGGCGGCAAAATGACGCCTCGGCTGCGCAATGCCGCCGCATAGGTCATCGTGGGGTCATGAACCGTGCACCCCTCATGGCTGCGGGAGCGGCGCTCCTGCTCGTCGGGTGCACTGCGGTGCCCGTGGGGCTGCCGATCAGCCCGACGCCGACCGCTACCGTGGCATCGGGCCGACCGTCGACCATCCCCGCGACGGAATCCGCTGGAGCGCAGCCTCCGCCAGCCGAGCAGACGCAACCCACTTTCGGATGCGAGAGCGTTCCTGAGCCTGCACGCAAGGCGGCCATCAAGGTGGCGGATAGCCGGGGATTTGCGGCGTCGGGACGGGCCGTCATGGTGCGGGGCGGGGTGACGTCCCAGGGGTTGCCGTGGCGAGTGATAGCGCTGGCTGGGAGCGCCCGCAAGGGCCACGAGGCGTCGGCCACCAACACGGTGCTGTGGTGGGGCCCCGCGGGCGGTAAGCCCGAGGTTCAGCAGGGGCACGCTCGGGGTCTCTTCGGCTGGCTGATTCCCGGTTGGACCGGTGACGCTACGGCTGGCTTCTCGGTCCCCTGGGGGGCGCAGGGGCAAGCAGCGGCGCTGGCCTGTCTCGGGAGGTAGACGGCGCTGACCTGTTTCGGGAGGTAGGGGAGTGAGCCGCGCCCCGTTCCTGTCGGCATGGGCAGTGCTCGTGCTGCTCGGGTGTACCGGCGGCCCGCAACCCACCCCGACCCTCACCGGCGCCCCCTGTCTGGAGGTGCCGATGCCGAGCGCGTCCGCGCCGGAATCGTTTACGCCGACGCGTCCACGCCGAAGACTTCTGTGCCCGGCATGGACGGACCGACGGGGTTGCCAGGGACGCGCTCGGCGGCGTTGGGCTCAACGCTCCCGTTGCTCGGGCGGGGGCATGATCGTGGCCGGAACCACAGGCTCGGACGCGACCGAGGGAACCATGCCGCCGGTGGCCGGGGCTGCGACGGCTCGCGGCCCGCGCCGCAACCGGTTCTGGATCCAACCTGCCAAACGGGTCAAAGCCGAGTTGACCAGGATGTACATGGTGGCCAAGACGATCATCGTCGGGATCAGGTTGCCGTACGCGGTCGACAGGTAGGTGCCCGAGCGCAGCAAGTCCAGGTAGGAGATCATCGAGCCGAGCGCGGAGTCCTTCAAAATGACCACCAGTTGGCTGACCATCGAAGGGAGCATCGCGGTGACGGCTTGCGGGAGCAGGATCGTCACCAAAGTGCGCAGCGGTGTCAGACCGATCGCCAGCCCGGCTTCGCGTTGACCATGAGGCAGGTTGTTCACGCCAGAGCGGATCAGTTCGGCGATGACGCAGGAGTTGTAGAGGGTCAAACCGACGACGACACCGAAGAAGGGCAGCGCCGCGCCGGTGATCTTGAGCAGGAACAGGCCCGCATAGTAGGCGAAGAGCATCATCATCAAGACGGGGACGGCGCGGAAGAACTCGACGAACGCGCCGCAGGCCCACCGGACCCACCGAATCTGGACGAGGCGCCCGATCCCCAGCAGCAACCCGAAGAACAGGGACGCCACCACGGCAGTGACGGCCGCGAGCAAGGTGCCCCACAGGCCGGGCAGCAAGTAGGAGGTCCAGGTCTGCGGCTGCAGGAACGGGAGCCACTTCTCGGGGGCCCATTGATTGTTGGGCGTCCGGCCGACCGGAGCGGGGAAGTCCGCCAACCGCAGCACGAGCCACACCAGGAGGGCGGCCACGACGAGACCGCCAGCGATGGCGATAAGGCGATACCGGGCGCGGGCCTTCGGGCCGGGCGCGTCGAACAGGACGGAGGCTTCCGCGCTCATCGTTGCACCGCCAATCGGTTGGACAGCCACGTGAACAGCAGCCCGATGGGAAGGGTGAGGATCACGAAGGCCGAGGCCATCACGAAGAAGATCAGGTAGAGGTACTGCGGGGAGAACTCGATCATGTTCTTCATCTGGAAGGCCAACTCGGCGACGCCGATCGTTGCGGCGACCGTCGTGTTCTTCGTCAAGGCGATGAGGGTGTTCCCCAAGGGGGCGACAGCGCCGCGCATCGCCTGAGGCAAGACCACGTAGCGCAACGTGGAGGCGAACCCGAGCCCGATGGAGCGAGCGGCTTCTGCCTGCCCTTGGGGCACCGTGTTGATGCCGCTGCGGATGGCTTCGGCGACGAAGGACGCATGGTAGAACGCGAGCGCCACGATGGCCCAGCGGACGCCATTGTCGGTGATCGACGTCGGCGAGTTCGGATCGGACAACGTGATACCCAGCGTGAACGACAGACCGAGCAGGCAAAAGGCGACGATCAGCGTCAGGGGGGTGTTGCGGAACACGGTCACGTAGGCCGTGCCGAACTTCTGCAGGACGGCGACCGGGGAAACCCGGCAGATCGCGATCACCAAGCCGATGACGAGCGCACCAAGGGCCCCCAGGAGTGAGAGTTGAATGGTGAGCCAGAACGCGCCGAGGACGTCGTAGCGGGTGAAGAGTTCGACGAACCCTGTCATGGGCTCACCTCCTTCCAAGAACGAGTGGGGTGAGGTGGCCGACGCGAGGCGCGCCGGCCACCTGGATGATCAGGAGCAGGCGTCAGCCTTGGGCGGGTTCACCGCAGCGTCCGGGGTGAACCCCGAAGCACCCACGGTCGAATCGAGAGCCTTCTGCCAGGAGCCGTCTTGGACCATCTTGGACAGGGCGCCGTTGATCTTGGTGCACAACTCGGTGTCACCCTTCTTGATGCCGACGCCGTAGCGCTCCTGCGTGAAGGGCTTGCCGACGACCTTGAGCTTGCCCACATACTGCGGCTGCGAGGCGAAGCCCGCCAAGATCACGTTGTCGGTGGTCACCGCGTCGATGGAGCCGGTTGAGAGGGCCTCCACGCACTTGGAGTAGGTGTCGAGTTCCTGCAACTGCACCTGGCCAGCGAACTGGTCTTTGACCTTCTGCGCCGAGGTGGAACCGGTCACCGAGCACAGCTTCTTGCCGTTGAGCGACTCCGGGCCAGTGATGTCGGTGTTGTCGGCGCGCACGAGGAGATCCTGCCCGGCCACGAAGTAGGGGCCAGCGAAGGAGACCCGCTGCTTGCGCGCATCGGTGATCGAGTACGTCGCCACAACCATCTTCACTTGCTCGGATTCCAGCAGCGTCTCGCGCTGAGCCGACGGCGCCTCCTTGAAATCGACCTGGGTGTAGCCGAGATCCTTGGCGATGTACTTTGCGACCTCGACATCGAAGCCCTGGTACGCCTCGCCGACCTTCAGGCCCAGGCCGGGCTGATCGAACTTGATGCCGATAGTGATCTTGGAGGAGTCGCTGGCTCCTGGGGTCGATGAACAGGCCGTGAGGCCAGCAAGCAGGACGAGGGCCGCAGAGGCCGCCGCCCATACCTTGACGTTCTTCTTCATCTGTCTTCCTTTCGGATGCATGAAACGGAGGAGGTGGATCAGTGGGACAAGATCTTGCTGAGGAAATCCTGTGCGCGGGTCGTCGTGGGGTTCGTGAAGAACTCGGCGGGCGTGTTCTCTTCCACGATCTGCCCGTCAGCCATGAAGACGACGCGATCGGCGGCCTTGCGGGCGAAGCCCATCTCGTGCGTGACGACGACCATGGTCATGCCGCCTCGAGCCAGAGTGACCATCACGTCGAGAACCTCATTGACCATCTCGGGGTCGAGAGCGGAGGTGGGCTCGTCGAACAAGATCACTTTGGGATCCATGGCGAGTGCTCGCGCGATGGCGACACGTTGTTGCTGTCCGCCGGAGAGTTGGGCGGGGTACTTGTCGGCCTGGTTGGCGACGCCCACGCGCTCCAAGAGTTCCATCGCCCGAGTACGGGCCTGCGCGGCGGGAACCTTGCGCACCTTGGTGGGGCCGAGGGTGATGTTCTCCAGGACCGTCTTGTGGGCAAAAAGGTTGAACGACTGGAACACCATTCCTACATCGGCGCGCAGGTTGGCGAGCGCACGGCCCTCCTCCGGCAGGGGGACACCGTCGATCGTGATCGTCCCCGAACCGATGGGTTCGAGTCGGTTGATCGCCCGGCACAGCGTCGACTTGCCCGAACCTGACGGGCCAAGAATGACGACCACCTCACCCTTGTGGATGGTGAGGTCGATGTCGCGCAGGACGTGCAGTGACCCGAAGTGCTTGTTCACGGAGGTGAGTACCACCAGGGGTTCACCCGACAGGCCTGCGGGGTTCGGCTCGGCTTCGGTCATAGGGGCGACGCTAGCGGCCTCAGGCTTACGGGTCTGTGAACTCGTGTTACAAGAGCGTCACGAAAATGTGGGTTTGGTTCTGGTTTCGTGCGCTAGAAGGCGACCTTTGCCGCCCGTTACGCTGGTGCGAAGTCGGCCACCCCTCCCGAAAGGCGCGCCATGTCACACCCTCATCTTGACCCGACGTCCGTCCGGAACCCCTCGCTGTCGCTGTCGCTGGATCCGGACGCTGCGAAGCTCCCGCAACTCATCGATAACGTGGTCATCCTCGCCTTCGAGGCGCAAAAGGCGTTCATCGAACGGTTCGGCGGGTTACCCCAGTGGGGCGTTGATCTCGATGCGCAACTCCTGTGGTTGGAAGGCGAGCAGGGGCGTGCCGAGTTCGTGCCGTTCTTCCTCGGTACGGCGGCGGAAGGGTCCGACACGTGGATGTGGGGATGGAACAACATCAACGGGTTCTCCGCCTCCGTGGTGGGAATCGCCAATGACGTCTTGGCCTTCGGCGAGCACTTCGCGGAGCAGGCCCTCACCGTGGCGCAGCAACCGCTGGATGCCGCCAACCGCGTGGCGCAAGGGCTGCCCGCTTTGCAGCCCGATGTTTCGCTCGTGCGGGTGTGCGTCCTTGCAGCCCAAGCTCTGTCCGGAATCGCCGCGCCTGTGTGGTACGTCGCGAAAGCGGCCCCGGGCTCGGATGCGTGGTTCCTGCTGTCGAATCCTGCCCAGTTCGCCCTGCCCCCGGCCACATTCCTGCCCACCTTGGCCGCTTTGACCGATGCCCTCGCGGTGGGAGCCATCACGCACGGTGCCGCAGCCCTGGCTGGCTACGCGTCGCGTCGGGAGGGTGTCGCGTTGATCGAGGAGGGCCCGAACCTCGTCCTGCGGCTCACCGACGGTGACATCCGCGTGACGCTCGATGACCGCGGCCGGATCACGCGGATGAACGGGACGGCGGGTGCGTCGGCGCCACAGCCGCCCGCCGAGTCGCGCCCAGGGCTCCTGAGGCGGATGTTCGGGCGCTGACCGCGTCCGCTCACACCGTCTCGGCCGGACGCAGGCCCAGACGGTGGAAAGCGTACGAGCAGCCCGCAGCGGCAGCCAGGCAGATTCCGCCGGACACCATCAGCGCGGCGGGGGCCCCATAGCTATCGGTGACCCATCCGGTGAAGAGGGACCCCAACGGCGTGGTGCCCATCATGACGACGAAGTACAGGCTCATGACGCGGCCACGGACGGCGGGGTCGGCCTCGATCTGCACCGACGCGTTGGCCATCGTGTTGAACGACACGCCTGCCAGGCCGGCGATCACGAGCACGACCATGAACGCGGGGAGCCAGCCGATGAGACTCAAGACGATCAACCCGGCGGCGAAACTGGCCGACATGGTGATCATGCGCGCCGGCGTCACGCTCTCCCGACGTGCAGTCAGGATGGCGCCGAGGACCGACCCGACGGCCATCATCGAGTTCAGGATGCCGTAGAGGGCCGAACCGCCGTCGAACACCTTCGCGGCATACGCCGTGAGGATGATGGGGAAGTTGAAGCCGAACGTCCCAATGAAGAACACCAAGATGATGGTGACCAAGATGCGAGGATGCCCGGCGACGTAGGACAGGCCTTCGCGGAAGGCTCGCGCCCCCCGCCCCGTGCGGGGCACCTCCTCAAACCCGGACGAGTCGAGGGTGGCGAGCGCATAGAGCATGGGCAGGAAGCTGAGCGCATTGAAGAGGAACGCCCACGCCACCCCCGCGGACGCGATGAGCAGCCCGGCCACGGCGGGCCCCGACAGCCGTGCGAGGTTGAAGTTGCCGGAGTTGAGCGCGACCGCGTTCGGCAGGAGCCGTGGGGGCACCATGACGCCGACGAAGCTTTGCCTGGCGGGGTTGTCGAGCGCGGTCACGATGCCGAACAGCAAGGCAATGATGTAGACCCACTCGACGGTCACGAAGTTGAGGAAGGTTACTGTCGCGAGGAGCCCAGCCAGCAGCATCATGGCCATTTGGGTGAGCAGCAGGATCCTGCGCTGGGGGTAGCGATCGGCCAGGACGCCGCCGTAGAGGCCGAGCACGAGCATGGGGCCGAACTGCATGGCCATGGTGATGCCCACGGCCAGGCCTGAACCGGTCAGGGTGTAGACGAGCCAGTCCTGGGCGATGCGCTGCATCCAGGTGCCGTTGTTGGAGACGAGCGCGCCAATGAAGTAGTGCCGGTAGTTGCGGACCGACAGCGAAGCGAAGACGGGCAGGTACCCTTGGGCGGGTTCTTGGCGGGTCGAGGTCATGTCGTGGCGAGTTTCTGGAGTGCGGGGATCGCGTGGCTGAGGGCCTCGCGCTCCTCTTCGGTCAGGGTGTCGATGCGGCTTGCGAGCCACGTCGAGCGTTGCCGGACGGTCGCGGCGAGATAGTCGGCGCCGGTGGGGTCGAGGTGAACGATCGTCGAACGACGATCGTCGGGGTTGGGCTGTTTGGTGACCATGCCCATCTCGACCAAACGGTCGACGATGCGGGTCATGGTCGGGGGGCGCACATGCTCGGCGCAGGCGAGGGCCTGAAGGGTCGTGGGCCCTTCGCGGCGCAGAAGCCCCAGGACGGCAATGCCTGTGGCGGACAGCGGGCGGGCCGTGGGCGCCTCATTGCGGAGCCGGCGCGCCAGGCGTGACACCGCAGCCCGGAGGGCGTCTACCTGATTTGCATCCATGTATCCCCAGGCTAGAACGTTAGTTAGCCTAAGTAAATAGTTGCGCGGTGTTGCTCTCCCCGAGGGCGAGCCGAGGAGCGTCAGGCGAACTCCGGCGGGGGAGAGGTCAGGATCTCTGCGCCCGTCTCCGTCACCACGATGGTGTGCTCCCACTGCGCCACGCGTGAGCCGTCGTTGGTCGAGACGGTCCACTCGTCGTCCCACACGTGACTGCTGGGGTTACCCAGGGCCAGCATCGGCTCGACGGTGAAGGTCATGCCTGGTTCCATCACGTCGCGGTAGGCCTCGCTGTCGTAGTGGAGGATCACCAGCCCGGAATGGAAGGCGCTGTGCACCCCGTGGCCGGTGTACTCACGCACGACGCCATAGCCGAACCGCTTGGCGTACGCCTCGATCACCCGCCCGATCACGTTGGTCTGCCGGCCCGGCTTGACCGCACGGATGCCGCGCAGCATGGCCTCCTTCGTGCGCTCCATCAGCAGGCGCGACTCCTCGTCGAGTTCGCCACAGCCGAAGGTGGCGCAGTTGTCGCCGTGGACGCCGTTCTTGAAGGCGGTCACATCCAGCTTGACCAGGTCGCCGTCCTCCAACGGGCGCGCGTCGGGGATGCCGTGGCAGATGACCTCGTTGACCGACGTGCAGATCGACTTGGGGAAAGCCCGATACCCCAGGGTGCTCGGGTAAGCCCCGTGGTCGAGCATGTACTCGTGCGCGATGGCGTCCAACTGATCGGTCGTCACGCCCGGAGCGATGGCCTTCGCCGCCTCGTACAGTGCGTCGGAGGCGATCCGGCTCGACTCGCGCATCAGCTCAATGGTCTCCGCCGATTGCACGTGCGAACCGGTGTACCGGTCGGGGGCGGGGCGGTCCACGTACGAGGGGCGCGGGATCGAGGCGGGAACGTGCCGCCGGGGGGACTGCGGGTAGGGCATCATGGGTGTCACCCGCCGATCATAGTTCCCGGCGATAGAGCCCTCAGGAGGTCACCATGTCGACTGAACAGTGGTACTACTGCCTCGTTCATCACGATGTTGAGCCCGCCGAAGGGTGCAAGGCCATCGAGCGCCTCGGCCCTTACCCCACCCGCGAGGAGGCTGCGCAAGCGCTGCGGCTGGCCCAGGAGCGCAACGAGGAGTGGGACAACGATCCTCGGTTCAACGACGACGAAGACGAGCCGGACAAGGACGACGGCGGCTCGGCGTTCGACGCGCTCAAGCCCTAAAGCAGGCCGACGGTAGCATCAGGTCAGCAGGACGACCGAGGCGAGGGCGACGAGCAGGCTGGCGAAGGTGCCGACCAGGAAGTACTCGGTGACCTCGTCGACGGCCCGAGGCTCCTGACGCGCTGCGGCCTGGAGTTCGGGAAAGCGCAAGATCCCCTTCGCGGCTACCACGACAGCCGCCGCCTCGATGTGTCCGGCGGCCCCGAAGCCGATGATCAGCAGGCGTTCCATCGGCCCCAGCAGACGTCCGCCGCGCAGAGTCTCTGAGGCGGGGCCTTGCCCCGACGATGCCACCAGCCGAGGCGGGTGAGCGTCCACTGCGACCAGGGCCAACCGGACGACGCGGTTCGCGGTGGAGAGGTTCGTCACCACGACGGCAGCGAGCATCAGCGCTTGGCCGGGGGTCCGGTTTGCCAGGGCAGGGACGTCCACCCACGAGAGCCATGCTGCGAAAGGCCCCCCAACCGGTGATGCGTAGCCCGACCCGGCCAGCAGGGCAGCAGCGGGGATGGCAAGCGTGGCGAGGGTGCGCCGCGCCTGGACGGGGCTGGACTCGGCATGGGTGGCCATCAGCGACCACAGGCAGGTCGCCACGAAGATGACACCCACGGCAATGAGATCGGGAAGCGTGAGCAGGGCCGCCAGCCCGGCCACCGCGGCGGTCGCCGCCACGGCTGCTAGCAGGCCCATGCGTCGCCAAGCTGGCCTGGTCGAGGCGAGCAGATCGCTGAGGCCGACGCACAGCAGGAGCAGGGACAGCCAACTCATGCGACCTCCTCGAGGTGGGTCATCGCTTCCGCGAGAATAGCGAGCCGCCCCCGCGCCACGCGCTGACTGACCGCCGAGGGGCTGATCTGTAGGCGTGTGGCCATCACGGCCTGCGAGGTTCCGGCACGGAGACCGGCGAGGATGACGACATCCTGATCGTCCAGGCCGAACAGGGCGGCATCGGTCAGGGCCACGGCGGCACGCAGGGATGCCGTGGGGGGCTCGTGACCCTCGGCGGCGGCCACCCCGGTGCGCAAGGCCCGGTGTGCGCCATGGGCGGCTTCTTCGACGGCCTCGATGGCGGAACGCGCGGCCCACCAGGCCGATCCATCTTGAACATTGGTCTCGGCGTCGATGATCTGGACCGACCCGATGCCGAGGCCGAAGCGAGCCTGGGCGGGGTGTAGGGCGGCGCGCAGGGTGAAGGTGGCGGCCAGCGCTGCTCCCACGCTCGCGAAGACGCCCTGAAACTCGTCGCCAGCAGTCACGCGCAAGGGATCAAGGATCTGGGGACCGGCGTTGGCCGATCGGATCGCCTGCAGCAAGTGCCGGTGGAGCGCACTGCGATCGGGGGCCTCGCGAGACGCAACGAGATCCCCGAGGAGCGCAACGCAAGCTGTGGGCTTCATCAAGGGCATATGAAGAGTTTAGCTTCATTTGTGACGGAGTGTCGTAACCGTGGCGTAACAGCGCCCAGGCAGACTGACCGCATGGACAAGCAGACTGATTTCGTCCTGCGCACCCTGGAGGAACGGGACGTGCGGTTCGTCCGCCTCTGGTTCACTGACGTGCTGGGGTTCTTGAAGTCTGTGGCGATCGCGCCCGCCGAACTCGAAGGTGCGCTCAGCGAAGGCATCGGGTTCGATGGCTCGGCCATCCAAGGGTTTGCCCGCGTCTACGAGTCGGACATGGTCGCGCACCCGGACCCCTCCACGTTCCAGTTGCTGCCGTGGCGCGGCAACCCGGGCGGGACGGCTCGGATGTTCTGCGACATCGGCCTGCCGGACGGCTCTCCATCGTTTGCTGACCCGCGGCACGTGCTCAAGCGCGCCATGCGGAAGGCCGCCGACATGGGATTCACCTACTACGTGCACCCCGAGATCGAGTTCTACCTGTTCAAGCAGCCCATCATCCCCGGCGAGGTGCCGACCCCGGTGGATCGCAGCGGCTACTTCGACCACACCACCGCTACTGCCGGAACCGACTTCCGCCGCTCCGCCATCAGCATGCTCGAACAGATGGGCATCTCGGTGGAGTTCAGCCACCACGAGGGCGGCCCCGGGCAGCAGGAGATCGACCTGCGCTACGCCGATGCACTGTCCATGGCTGACAACATCATGACGTTCCGCGTGGTGGTCAAAGAGGTCGCGGTCATGCAGAACCTCTTCGCCTCGTTCATGCCCAAGCCGTTGGCCGACCAGCCCGGCTCGGGCATGCACAGCCACGTCAGCCTGTTCGAGGGCGACACGAACGCCTTCTACGACGCGTCGGGGGAGTACAACCTCAGCACGATCGGGCGCCAGTTCGTCGCAGGCCTGCTCCATCACGCTTCGGAGATCAGCGCAGTGCTGAACCCCTGGGTGAACTCCTACAAGCGCCTGGCCGGTGGCGGTGAGGCCCCCAACTACATCTGCTGGGGCCAAAACAATCGCTCGGCCATGGTGCGCGTCCCCATGTTCAAGCCGAACAAGTCCTCTTCTGCGCGCATCGAGTTGCGCACCGTCGACAGCGCGGTAAACCCCTACCTGGCCTACGCGCTCATCCTCACTGCCGGGCTGTCCGGTATCGAGAACGAGATGGTGCTGCCGGATCCGGCCGAGGACGACGTGTGGTCCCTGACCGATCGGCAACGCGAAGCGCTCGGGATCAAGCCCCTGCCCAACAGCCTGGACGCCGCCGTGCGGGCCATGGAGACCAGCCAACTGGTCGCCGACACTCTCGGGGAGCACGTCTTCGACTTCGTTTTGCGTAACAAGCGGGCCGAGTACGCCGAATACATGCGTCAGGTCACGCCGCTCGAACTGGGCAAACTGCTGCCTTCGTTGTGATCCGTGGCGCTTCCGCGGTCGTGACCTCACCATCGTGAGGACGCGGCCGCGGTTGCACATGCGCAGCGGTTTCCCCGCCGCGTCCGAGGGATGGAGACGCTCGAACAGGCGCCATGCGCGTGTGCCATCGTGGACGAATCGTGAACACGCTCTTCGCTCCCTTTGAACCTGAATCCTCCGGCACACCGATGCCGGAGGCTCATGTGCGCCTAGGAGTACGCGGGGACCTCCCCCACACCGGGGCTCTGGCGGCCCAGCGCGAAGGCGGACTCCCCGCCGACTGGATCGCTCAGCATGCGCGTCGCTTCGAGACGGACGGCAACCAACTCTTCGTCGTCGAAGCCGAGGGTGCGATCATCGGCTACGGGTGGGTGTCCTTCCTCACCCCGGTGGATCATGGGGGCCGCAACGCACCCGATGGCTGGTACCTCAGCGGCGTCGTGATCGCCCCGGACGCCCGCCGCCGTGGGCTGGGGCGTCGCCTGACGCAAGAGCGCATCGACTGGGCGCTGGAGCGCGGATCGGCCGTCTACTACGTGGTGGCGGCGTCGAACTGGGCTAGCCGTGCTCTGCATGGAGAACTCGGCTTTGAGGAACTCACGGACGACTTCCGGATGCCGGGCGTCGTCTTCACCCGCGACGATGGCTTGCTATGCCGTCGGGTCGAGCGCCCTGACGCCACGGTCACCGAGTTGGCTTCACGGCGCTGATCCCCAGGCCGAGGGCGAGGACCGGTTTGACCCCTCAGGCGAGAAGGTCTCCCAGGTCGGCATGGGCGCCACTAGCCCGCACCCGATGGTCGGCCCGCGCATCATGCCAGGAGAGATGCCGGGAGACGAGCAAGAGCCATGTCGCGGCGTCCGTCTCCACCACATTGGGCGGTGTTCCCCGGGTGTGGGCTGACGCGACACCGACCATGCCGATCTGCACGGCGCCGAAGGGCGGAATCCGCACCTCAACCAGCTTGCCGGGGTGTTGCTCCTCGAGCCGCGCCAGGCTGGTGCGCACGGCGGCCGCAAGATGAGCACGGGGGAGGGTAAGCCCGGCCGCCAGCGCGGCGCAGACCAGACGCTCCTCGGCCCGTGAGGCGTCGGCGGGCTCGGTGGGCGCAGGAAGCTCCAGGAGCCGTCGGACGTCAGGCTCGGGCGTCCCTGTGAGGGACATCCGCAGCGACGCCAGCCGGGTCAAGGCGCCGGCATCGGGACGCTTCACCTGCTGGGAGTCGGGGTGGGGGATGCGGAGGAACCGCGCCCCATATCGGCGCCGAGACCGCCAGGAACCGGGAGCCGTCGGTCCGCGAGGACGACGAGCTGACCCTCGCGCAGCCCGGACGTGATCTCGATCCGTCCGTCGCCTTGACGCCCGGTGGCTACGGTGACGGTGTCAGCGGTGGTTGCGTAGGCGTCGCCAGCGACCTGAACGGTGCCCGCGTTCTCGGAGGTCTTCGTCACTGCGGACATGGGCACGGTGAGAACGTCGGTGGCGCGCGCCAGATCAAGGCTGACCTGGGCGTAGCTGCCCTGCGGCAGCGTCTGGCCGGGATCGTCGGCATTGAGGCGGGTGGGGTAGGCCGGCTGAGACCCTGTGGTGGCGGGCAAAACGCCAATCGACGCCACGGTGCCAGTCAGCGAGGGACGCGTCGCGAGGTGACCCACCTGGGCGGCGACGCCTGCAGCGACCAGCGGGCGATCGGCCAGCGGAACATTCACGGTGATGGAGACCGCTCCCGGGCCGACGATGGTCGCGGACTTGCCTGCCGAGGACTCCCCGACCGTGAGGCTCAGCGCGCCGACCACACCCGAGATGGGGCTCGTGATGGTTGCCTGGGACAGATCAGTCTCGGCCCGGTCCACGCCCTGCTGGGCCTGCAGCACGGCGGCGCGGTCACTGGCAATGGTGGCGTCGGTGACGGTTGCCCCGAAGTTGGCAGCCATCTGCTTGGCCATCTCCGCCTGGGCCGCCTTCATGGCCTGTTCGGAGGCCTGCCGGGCAGCCACTTCAAGGTTGGCCTGGGCTGCCGCGACCGCAGCCATGGCCTGCTGCGTTTGCTGGGACAGGCCCTGGGCCGCGGTGGCGATCGCTGCTCCCGCGTTGCCCTCGGCTGTCGCGAGTGCGCCCAGCGCATCGGAGCAGGCGGTGACCTGATCGGCCATGCCCGCGAGCTTGTCGAGGTCGGCCCGCGTGATCGCGGGCAGGCTGGGCGTCGGGGTCGCCGACGTCGCCGTGGTGGAAGAGGATGGGCTCGCGGTGGTGGAATCGGTGGGAGAGGGGGGCGTCGTGGGCGCGCTCTCGGTGGTCGAGGGGGACGCCGAAGGAGACACGGGGGCTGTGGCGGTGCTCGTCGGCCGGGCCGACGGTGTGGGCAGCGCGGTCGGCAACGGAATGTTCTTCAGCCGCTGGAGGGCCTCGAACACGGGGGTGCACTTCTTTTGCTGGTCCTTGACGGCCACCTGCAAGGCCGCCAGGGAGTCGTTCATCGCCGTGACATAGGTGGGGGTGCCCGTAGGCAGGCTGCCCTTGCCGCCGCCGGGGGTACTCGGGGGCGTGGTGCCCCCACCGGGGACGGCACCGCCGGGGGCGCCCATCCCGCCTGCGGACGGGAGACCAGCCTGGGTCCGAGCCGAACCGGCCTTCTGCGCGGCGAGATCGGAGTCGAGTTGCGCCTGGGTTTGCGTCAACCGGGCGCGCGCTTGGAGTAACGCGAGCCGAAGATCGGCCGGGTCGATGGAGGCGAGCGCTTGCCCCGCACTCACCGTGTCACCGACCTGGACATTCACGGCGGTGACCATGCCAGCTGCGCTGAACTCCACCGTGGATGCGCCTGAACGCTCCACGGGGCCCACCAGGGTCAACTGTTGATGCAGGTCGCCGCGGGAGACCGGCGCGGTGACATACGACAAGGCACGCTGCGGCCGTGGCCACAAGGCGACGAGAAGGACCAGCACCACGGCAAGGCTGGTGCCGATGATCAGATAGCGACGGCGTCGCATCACTCGCTCCTCAGGGCGTCGATGGGGGGAAGGTTCGCGGCCCGCGCGGCGGGATAGACCCCGGCGATGACGCCGATGCCCAACGAGACCGCCAAGGCGAGCACGGTGGCGGGCAAGGAGAGCGTGACCTGCAGGTTGAGCAGCGGCGTCAAGATCGCCGCCCCCAGCAGGCCGACCAGGACGCCGAGGGCGCCGCCCAGCAGACCCAGAATGCCCGCCTCCACCATGAACTGACGACGGATCAGTCGGGGAGTGGCGCCCAGCGCCTTACGTAGGCCGATCTCGCGCACCCGCTCGCTCACCGAGACGAGCATGATGTTCATGACACCGATCCCGCCCACGACCAGGGAGATCGCGGCCAGCCCGCCCAACAGGGAGGTGAGTACCCCGGTCATGGTGTTCGCGGCGGTCAGCAAGGCCTGGAAGGTGAAGATCGAGAAATCCTGGTCGGCGGTGGTGGTCTGCCGGTTCACGGTCAGCGCACGCGTGATCTCTTGATGCGCGGCCGTGATCGACGCGTCGTCGCGCGCGGCGACGTACATGGTGTTGATGGTGAGGGCACCCGACGGCGTCGAAAGTCGCTGCGCCATCGTCGACATCGGGATGACGAGCACGTCGTCGTCGTTGGACAGCGAGGCCGACCCGGAAGACTCCAGCACCCCGATCACCACGAAGGTCTGCCCGCTGACGACGATCTCCTTGCCGACGGGAGGCTCCTGATCGAATAGCGAGCGGGCGGTTTCCGGCCCGAGAACGGCCACCTGTGCGGCGGAGGCCTGTTCCGCCTCCGTGAAGAAGCGCCCCTCACTCAACGTGCGGGCACGGACCCGCGCCCACGCGGGCAACGTCCCATTGACCTGCGTGGAGGTGTCCTTGGTGCCGTACTGGAGGGTGACGCCCGACGTCATCACAGGGGCGACGCCCGCGACATCGGGAGCGATCGCCGGATCGGAGATCACCTGTGCATCGGCCAGGCTGAAGCCGCCCGAGGACGAGCCGCTCAACCCGCTGGAGAGCCCCCCATTGCCGGGAATCACGATGAGCAGGTTCGATCCGAGCTTGTTGATCTCCTTGCCGATCTGCAGGCGGGCCCCTTCACCCAAACCGACGGTCAGCATGACGGCGGCGATGCCGATCAGGATGCCCAGCATGGTCAGCAGGGAGCGCATCCGACGGCCGTTGAGGGCCTCCCAGGCGGTGCGCAGCGTTTCAGTCCAGGTCATCGCGTCGCCACCGTGTCATCGCTGATGAGCCCGTCGGTGATCCGCAGGACGCGACGCGCTTCCTGCGCCACATCGGGTTCGTGGGTGATCAAGACGATGGTGCGTCCTGCGTGGTGAAGGTCGTGGAAGAGTTCCAAGACGTCATTGGTCGAGACCGAATCCAGGTTCCCAGTGGGCTCGTCGGCGAGGATCAGCGTCGGGTTCGTGACCAGCGCACGCGCCACGGAGACGCGTTGCTGCTGGCCACCGGACAGTTCGCCGGGTCGATGGTCAGTCCGCTCGCCCAACCCCACGCGAGTCAGCGCCTCGCGTGCGCGCTCGTGACGCTCAGCCGAGGGCACGCCCGCATACACCAGGGGGAGTTCCACGTTGCGTAACGCCGTCATCGACGGCAACAGGTTGAACTGCTGAAACACGAAGCCGATCTGGCGGTTGCGGACCAGGGCGAGGTCGGCCTCGCTCATCCGGCTGACGTCGGTCCCGCCCAGTTCGTAGGTGCCCTCGGACGGGACATCCAGGCAGCCCAGAATGTGCATCAACGTGGACTTGCCGGACCCTGACGGGCCGGTGATCGCGACGAAGTCGCCCTCCTCGACCGCGAGGCTCACTCCGCGTAAGGCCTCCACCTGGACGACGCCGGTGTCGTACACCTTGCGGACGTTCTCCATCCGCAGCAGGGCCGTCATCGGCGGGCGCTCGGGCTGGAGCTCGCGGTGGAGCTGGGGCGCGCGAACGGGTTGGCGGGGGGAGCGCTCACGGCGGTGACGACGGGGGTCAGCACATCGTCGCCGACGGCGAGCCCGGAGACGATCTCGGTTCGGTCGCCGAACTGGCGCCCCGTCGTCACGGTGACCTGGCGGCCTAGCGCGCTGCCATCAGGGACGCGCACGTGCGCGGTGTTGCCGTCATAGGAGATGGCGCGCCCCGGCAGCGTGGTCACGTCCTGCACAGTCTCGGTGGTCACCACGGCGTCCGCGCTGGACCCGGCAAATAGCCGCGAGGAGGCGTCGTTCACCTTGATGGTGACCGGGAAGGTTGCCGCTTGCCCGGCGGAGCCAGAGGCGACGATACCGACGCTGTCGACCGTGCCGGACACGTGGGTATCGGTGCCCTTCGGCGTCACGATGGCAGCCTGACCCGCCTTCAAGGCGGCGATGTCTGCGGTGCCGACCGTGGCGTCCAACTGCCAGGCGTCGGGCACCAGGATCACGAACTGGGCACCCGAGGACGCCGACGAGGCGCCCAGGCTACCGGTGGGCAAACCTGCCGCACCGCCCGCGGCACCCAGCCCCGACAGGCCGCCCAGGCGGCCACCCGTCGTTGCGCCGGACAGTGCCGAGGTGTTGATGCTCCCGCCGCCGCTGACCTGGTCACCGACCTCGACGGAGACGGTGGCGACGACGCCGGTGAGGGGCGCAGTCAGCGTGGCGTCCCGCACGCGGGACTGAGCCTGGTCCAGGGACGCCTGCGCCGAGGTCACTTGGGCCTGGGCTGCGGTCACTTGCGCGGAACTGGAGGAGGACGCGTTGCGGATGGTCTTGACCTGGGCGCGGGCGGCGTCGAGTTGGGCTTGCGCCAGGGCGACCGCGTTACGGAGATCGCGGTCATCGACGGAGGCCAGCGTCTGGCCCTCCTTGACCGACTCCCCGACCTTGACCGCAACGGATTCGACCGTGCCTGCCACAGCGAAGGACACGTTCGCCTGCCGTTGTGGCGCGATGACGCCCGAGACGGAGACGCTGGTGGCCTCATTGCTGCGGGTGACCTTGACGACTTCGGTGGCCGGAGCGGCCGGGGGCCGCGGTGCGACGAGGGCGAACCAGCCCGCCACCAGCGCAATAATCAGCAACGTGATGCCGATGACCGTGACCCAACGGCGACGAGACCAAGGGGTACGTGGGCGGCGCGGCGGCATGAGGCCTACTTTCCTGTCTGACGTGCGGCTACCAATGTAGCTGTCTGCACGAAGGGGTCTTCGCTAGCATCCAGACATGGCCCTGGACCGGACATCAACACTCGTGGGCCGCTTGGCCGGCCGGGGTTTCGAGGACCCACGCCGCGCCGCCGCGGTGATGGAGAGCTGGCTCGAACACCACGACGAGGACGCGGTGATCCGCGTCATGAACGATGTGCTCGCCTCTGATGATCCCGATGTGGCGCTCTCGGGGCTGGTCCGACTCGCCGATGAGAATCCGGCCGTGGTGGACGAGGTGGTGGGTTCGCCGTCGCTGGCTCGGCGCCTGATCCGCCTGCTGGGCGGTTCAGCCGCCTTGGCGCAGCATCTCGCTGCTCACCCCGAAGCGCTGGAGGACGTGCGTCTTGAGCCTGCCCGCCACAGTGCGGCCGACGTCCGCGCCGCGTTGCTGCGAGCTGTGGGGGCAGACCCGGACGCAGCCTCCCCGGTGGGTCACGCGGACGGTGCCGATGCGCTGCGGCTGGCCTACCGCCGCCACCTGCTGCAGATCGCCGATCGGGATCTGACCGCCCCCGAGCCGATCGCCGTGGTGGCCTCGGTAGGGGCCGACCTTGCCGATCTGGCCGACGCCACCGTGGAAGCCGCCCTCGCGGTGGCGCGCGCCACGACACCCGGGTGGGAGGGCGTCCGCCTCGCGGTGCTCGCTATGGGCAAGACCGGCGCTCGAGAACTCAACTACATCTCCGACGTGGACGTCATCTACGTCGCCGAACCTGCCGTGGACGCCGACGGCACCCCGCTCGTCAGCCCCGAGGAAGCGGTCGCGGTGGGAAGCCGATTGGCCGCAGCGCTGTCGCGGATCTGTTCGGCGCATACGGCCGCGGGCACGATCTGGCAGGTCGACCCGAACCTGCGCCCTGAGGGGAAGGCGGGCCCCCTCGTGCGCACGCTGGCCTCGATGCGGACCTACTACACCAAGTGGGCCAAGAACTGGGAGTTTCAGGCGCTGCTGAAGGCACGGCCGATGGCCGGTGACCGGCACGTGGGGCAAGAGTTCGTCGACCTCGTCGCCCCGCTGGTGTGGCGCGTCGCCGACGATCCTCACTTCGTCGGGGAGACCCAAGCCATGCGGCGGCGTGTCATCTCGTTGATCCCCGCGAAGGAGGCCCAACAGGAGATCAAGCTGGGTGCGGGCGGCCTGCGTGACACCGAGTTCAGCGTTCAGTTGTTGCAGTTGGTCCATGGTCGCGCCGATGAACGGCTTCGCCTGCGAGGGACGTTCGAGGGCCTCAACGCCCTCGTGGCGCACGGCTACGTGGGCCGAGCCGACGGGGCCGCCATGGCGGAGGCCTACGCGCTGCAACGCGTGCTGGAGCACCGCATCCAGCTGTACCACCTGCGCCGCACGCACCTGATGCCCACGGACGAACCGAGCCTGCGGCGCCTGGCGCGCAGCGTCCAGTTCGATGGCCCCGACGCGCTGGTGGACGCCTGGCGGGCTTCCACCCGCAAAGTACAGCGCCTCCAACAGCGCATCTTCTACTCCCCGGTCCTGGAAGCTGTCGCGCGGATCCCATCGGACCAGGTTCGCCTCACGTCGGAGGAGGCGCAGACGCGACTGCGGGCGCTCGGCTTCAACGACACTGCGGCGGCCCTGCGACACATCGAGGCGCTCTCGACGGGCGTCCGACGGCGCACCGAGATCCAGCGCCAACTGTTGCCCGCGATGCTGGGGTGGTTCGCAGCAGGCCCCAACCCCGACCATGGGCTGCTCGCCTTCCGGCAGGTCTCAGAGGCCCTGGGCACCTCGGCCTGGTACCTGCGGGCCCTGCGGGATGAGGGCGCGCTGGCGGAGAACCTGGCCACCGTGCTGGCGTCCAGCCGATATGCCGTTGACCTGCTGCTTCGCGATCCGCAGACGGTCCAACTGCTGGGCGACGACGCGGGGGAGCGCCGCTCGCAAGAGGAGATGTCGGCGCAGATGCGCGCGGTGGCGCGACGCCACGCCGATCCCGGGGATGCGATCGAGGCCGTTCGCGCCGTACGCCGCCGCGAACTCCTGCGCGTGGCCGCCGGGGAACTGCTGGGACGCGCCGACGTGCAATCGGTCGGGGAGGCGCTCAGTGATGTCATGGCCGCCACCCTCGACGTCGCCTTGGACGTGGCCAGCCGTGTTGTGGAGGACCCGCCCCCGCTAGCGATCATCGCCATGGGGCGGTGGGGCGGCCGGGAACTCACCTTCGGGTCGGACGCCGACGCGCTGGTGGTCGTCGGGGACACCGAGGACCCGGAGGCGATCGTCAAGGCGTCGAGGATCGTGACCCGGCTGAGGGATCTGCTGCGGCGTCCCGGCCCCGACCCCGCGGTCGAGCTCGATCTGGATCTGCGCCCCGAGGGCAAGGGCGGCCCCATGGTGCGCAGCATGGCGTCCTACCTGGCCTACTACGAGAAGTGGGCCGCGACGTGGGAGGCGCAGGCGCTGTTGCGGGCCTCCCACGGCGCCGGGGATCCGACCGTGTCGGCGACCTTGTTGGCCGGTGTCGCCCCGCTGCGCTACCCGGTCGACGGGCTGGATACACGCCAGGTCGCCGACATTCGCAAGCTGAAGGCGCGGATGGAATCCGAGCGCGTCCCCCGAGGCACGGATCCGCGCCGCCACGTCAAACTGGGCCCGGGCGGCTTGTCCGACGTCGAGTGGACGGTCCAACTGGTCCAGTTGCAGCACGCTCACGAGGTGCCGTCCCTGCGCACGACGGGCACCTTGTCCGCCTTGGACGCCTCCGTTGCGGCAGGCCTGCTGACACTTGAGGATGCGCAGGCGCTGCGCGAGGCGTGGGAGATGGCGACCCGGATCCGCAACGCCACCATGCTGCTGCGCGGGCGAGGAACCGACACGGTCCCCACCGATGCGCGCGAGCGGGCCGCGGTCGCGGAACTGCTGGGATACGCGAAGGGGGAGGCGTCGTTCTTCCTGGACGACTGGACGCGTCGCGCCCGGCAGGCGCGGGCGGTGATGGATCGGGTGTTTTGGGGTTTGACGTGAGGGCTGCCTCCCCAGACCGACCTTTGCGGCGCGCTCTACGACTATGGTCGCGGTGCAACCGGTTCGCCTGCCGAGGGCGATGGGCCTCGTTAGAATCGCCTCGATGACCACGACCCAGACCCCGCCCGTTCCTACCCGGCTCACCGGCTGGGGACGCACCGCCGCAAGCACCGCTGAGGTGCTGACCACCCCCGATGTTGATCAGATCGCTCGTGCGGTCGCCCGCGCCGCCGAGGCGCGCGCTGAGGGCAAGGGTCGCGGCGTTCTCGCCCGCGGCTTGGGCCGTAGCTACGGTGACGTCGCGCAGAACGGCGGCGGGACCGTCGTCGACATGACTCAGCTCAACACCATCCATGTGATCGATCCTGATGCCGCCACGGTCACCGTGGACGCCGGCGTCAGCCTGGACGCGCTTATGAAGGCCGCCTTGCCCTATGGGCTGTGGGTGTCGGTGCTGCCCGGCACACGGCAGGTCACCGTCGGCGGTGCGATCGGCAACGATATCCACGGCAAGAACCACCATTCCGCAGGCAGCTTCGGTAACCACGTGCTGGCGATGGATCTGCTGGTTGCGGACGGTCGCGTCCTCACTTTGCGGCCCGAGGGCAGCCCGGACGACCCGGACGGTTCGCTGTTTTGGGCCACCGTCGGCGGCATCGGGCTCACCGGCATCATCCTGCGGGCAACGTTGTCGATGACGCGGACGGAGACGGCCTACTTCCTGGCCGACGGCGTCGTCACGCACACGTTGGATGAGACGATCGCGGTCCACTCCGACGGTTCGGAGTCACGCTACGACTACTCCTCTGCCTGGTTCGACGCGATCAGTGCGCCGCCGAAGCTGGGGCGGGCGGCGATCAGCCGGGGCAGCCTGGCGACGCTGGCGCAACTGCAGGAGTTCGCGCCGCAACTCGCCCAGCGTCCCTTGGAGTTCAGCGGCAAAACGTTCCTGACGCTCCCTGACGTGTTCCCCAATGGGCTGGCCAACAAGCTCACCTTCGGTCTGCTGGGCGAGGCCTGGTATCTCAAATCGGGGGATTACACCAACAAGATCCAAAGCCTCACCGGCTTCTATCACCCGCTGGACATGTTCGGCGAGTGGAACCGGGCCTACGGGAGCCGCGGCTTCCTGCAGTACCAGTTCGTCGTCCCGCCCGAGGCTGTGGCGGAGTTCAAGCAGATCATCGGCGAGATCCAGGCGTCCGGCAACTACTCATTCTTGAACGTGTTCAAGCTGTTCGGCGAAGGCAACCGCGCGCCGCTGTCCTACCCGATCCCCGGGTGGAACGTCTGCGTCGACTTCCCGATCAAGGCGGGCCTGTCCGACTTCCTGACTCGCTTGGACGCCCGCGTCCAGGAGTTTGGTGGGCGCCTGTACACCTCGAAGGATTCGCGCACCACCGCCGAAACGTTCCATGCCATGTATCCCCGCGTCGATGAGTGGATCGCCACCCGTCGCCGCATCGACCCGACTGGGGTTTTTGTCTCCGACATGGCCCGACGATTGGAGCTCATCTGATGATCGACGCCACCGGAAACCCCGGCAAGATCCTGGTCCTGGGCGGTAGCTCGGAGATCGGCCTGGCCATCGCTGCGCAGTACCTGTCCCACGGCCCGGCTGAGGTCGTCCTGGCCGGCCGCTCCGGCGACCCGCGTGAGACGGCCTCACTGGACGCGATGACGGCCGCCGGTGCGTCCGCCGCCCGCTGGATCGACTTCGACGCCACCGCCTTCAGCACCCACGAGGCCGTGATCGAGGACGCGTGGCGAGGCGAAGACGTCGACGTCGCGATCGTCGCCTTCGGGCTGCTCGGGGACGCCGAGGAACTGTGGCAGAACCAGGCCAAGGCCGTGGAGATCGCCCAGGTCAACTACACCGGCGCCGTCAGCGTCGGCGTCCTGCTCGGGCAGCGCATGGCGCAGCAGGGTTACGGGCAGATCATCGCGATGAGCTCGGCGGCCGGCGAGGTGGTGCGGCGCTCGAACTTCGTCTACGGCTCCACCAAGGCGGGTCTTGACGGGTTCTACCGCAACCTGGGCCAGGCTCTCGAACCGAGCGGGGTCAAAGTGCTCGTGATCCGCCCCGGTCAGGTGCGCACGCGCATGTCCGCTGGCGTGAAGGAAGCTCCGCTGACGGTCAACAAGGAAGACGTCGCCAAGCTTGCGGTCAACGCGGCACGGGACGGCAAGTCGCTCATCTGGGCGCCGCCGTTGTTCCAGCTCGTCATGATGATCCTCAAGCACATCCCCGGCCCGATCTTCCGCAAGCTGCCCATCTAGGCTTCGCCGGGGAACCGAACCCCCACCTGGGCGCGGATCTTATCGAGCGTGCCCATGATGGCGAGGGTTTCGGCCCACGGCAGCAGCGGGGATTCGGGGCGGCCCTCGGCCACCAGCCGAGCAAAGTGCGCGGCCTCGAACGCGAGGCCACCCGAGCCGGTGATCACGGGTTCCGGCGAGGTGCAGATCGCGCCCTCACGGGGCGCGAACGTCAACGACACAGGCGTGTAGAACCCGCTGGGCAACACGACCAGGGCCTCGGATCCGCTGATCTGGGCCCTGGTGGGCGTGCGGGCGGCCAGGGTGGTCGTCACCACCGCGTGCGCCCGTGAACCCGGGAACTCATCGAAGATCGCCGAGACCTGGCGATCCACTCCCGTGTCGGTGAGCGTCCCGCGTGCGGTGATGCGTCCCGGTGTGCCGAGCACCATGCTGGCCAAGGACACGGGGTAGATCCCCAGATCCAACAGCGCCCCACCCGCGGCGTGCGGGTCATAGAGGCGATGCGTCGGGTCGGGGGCAAACCACTGGCCATGGTCGGCGCTCACCGTCTCGATATCGCCCAGCGCCCCGTCGGCCAGCAGTTGGCGCAACACGTCGATGTGCGGCAGGAACCGCGTCCACATGGCTTCCATCAGCGTGACGCCCGCAGCGGCGGCCGCATTGATCACGGCGGACGCCTGCGCCGCATCCTGGGTGAACGCCTTCTCCACCAGAACGTGCTTGCCCGCGCTGATCGCGGCCAACGCCTGCTCGGCGTGCCTGCTGTGAGGCGAGGCAACGTAGATGGCGTCCACGTTCGGATCCGACAGGAGCGCCTCGTAGGAACCGTGTGCCGCGGCGACGCCGTGCTCGGCGGCGAACGCCTCCGCGCGGGCCTGCGAACGAGAACCGACGGCGACGACCCGTTGCGTCGTGTGTGCCGCCAAAGCGGAGACGAACGCCGAGGCGATACCGCCGGGGGCCAGGATGCCCCAGCGCAGTGTGGGCGCTTCGGCGGGATCGGGCACGCGGCTGAGCGGGAGCGTCGTCATGCGCTCATGCTAGTGAAGCGGTGCCGCAGACGAACGCTCCGCGAGAATGACACCATGGAGGGGCGGCGCGCCGGTGTCGCCCCATCAGTGCAGGAGTGATGCATCGTGATCCCACCCGTTGTCGATCAAGCTTTCCTCGCAGCGCACCCCGACGCTGTGCTCGTCGATGTGCGCTGGTACCTGGACGGGCGCTCAGGCCGGGACGCCTGGCTGTCGGGTCACCTGCCGGGTGCCGTCTTCGTCGATCTCAACACGGCGCTCGCCGCGCCACCATCGGCCGAAGCGGGTCGGCACCCCCTTCCCGAGCCGGAGCAATTCGCTGCCGCGCTGGGAGGCCTCGGCATCGGGGACGCCGACACCGTCATCGCCTACGACGACGCCGGCGGCTCCTCAGCCGGTCGGCTGGTCTGGCTGCTGCGCACCGTCGGGGTGTCCGCCGCGCTCCTGAATGGGGGAATCGCTTCGTGGGAGGGTCCCCTGGAGAAGGGTGAGGTGACCCGTGACGCCGTTTCGTTCGCCGCGCGGCCCTGGGACGCTGCGGCACTGGCCACCATCGATGACGCCGCTACGGCCCTGCACGTCGTCGACGCGCGGGCCGGGGCCCGCTACCGCGGGGAGACCGAGCCGGTCGATGCGCGGGCCGGGCACATTCCGGGCGCCATCAATCTGCCGTTCAGCGGCAACCTGGACGCCGAGCAGCGCTTTTTGGCGCCCGCGGTGCTGCGGCAACGTTTCGCGCAAGCCGGTATCAGCGACGCCTCAACAGTGGTGGTCTATTGCGGTTCCGGCGTGACGGCCTGCCATGATCTGTTGGCTCTCGAGTACGCCGGGCTCGGGCGTGCGCGCCTCTACCCAGGATCCTGGTCGCAGTACGCGGCCACGACGCGGCCACAAGCAACGGGTTCCGAACCGGGGGAGCGTCCGAGCGCCACTCCCGATGGGGTGTCGCGCTAACCACACTCCCGTGCGCTCAGGAACACGATCAGGCCCGCTCGCGCAAGCGAGCGGGCCTGATCAGTGCTGGGCGATGCCGTCAGGACTCAGAGGTCGAAGTACATCTCGAACTCGTGCGGGTGCGGACGCAGACGCAGGGCGGTGATGTCCTCGCGCTTCATGTCGATCCAGGTTTCGATCAGGTCGGCGGTGAACACGTCACCGGCGAGCAGGTAATCGTGATCGGCCTCCAGGGCAGCCAGGGCATCCCCCAGGGAGGAGGGAACCTGAGCGATCTCGGCGTGCTCCTCGGGAGGCAGCTCGTAGAGGTCCTTGTCGATCGGGGCCGGGGGCTCGATCTTGTTCTGGATGCCGTCCAGGCCGGCCAGCAGCATCGCGGCGAACGCGAGGTACGGGTTGGCCGACGGATCGGGGCAGCGGAACTCCATGCGCTTGGCCTTCGGGGAGGGCCCGGTCAGCGGGATCCGGATGCAGGCCGAACGGTTGCGCTGGCTGTAGACCAGGTTCACGGGAGCTTCGAAGCCCGGAACGAGGCGGTGGTAGGAGTTCGCGGTCGGGTTCGTGAACGCCAGCAGCGACGGTGCGTGGTGCAAGATGCCGCCGATGTACCAACGAGCCAGATCCGAGAGGCCCGCGTAGCCGGACTCGTCGGCGAACAGCGGGACGCCGTCCTTCCAGATGGACTGGTGCACGTGCATGCCCGAACCGTTGTCACCGAAGATCGGCTTCGGCATGAAGGTGGCGGTCTTGCCGGCCTCCCAGGCGGTGTTCTTGACGACGTACTTGTACTTCATGACGTTGTCGGCGGCGGCCAGCAGCGTGTCGAACTTGGTCGCGATCTCGCTTTGGCCAGCGGTGCCGACCTCGTGGTGGGCGCGCTCGATGGTCAGGCCGACACCTTCGAGGTTGCGGACCATGTCGTCACGCAGGTCGCCGAAGTGGTCAACCGGCGCGACCGGGAAGTAACCACCCTTGTACTTGACCTTGTAGCCGCGGTTCGCGTGGCCGTCGATGTCCTTCTCGTCGCCGGAAGCCCAGGCGCCCGCGTCGGACTCGATGAAGTAGTAGCCGGCGTTCTGCTTGGTCTCGAAGCGCACCGAGTCGAACACGTAGAACTCGGCCTCGGGGCCCATGAACGCGGTGTCGCCGATGCCGGTCGACTTGAGGTACTCCTCAGCCTTACGCGCAATGTTGCGCGGGTCGCGGCTGTAGGCCTCCTTGGTGATCGGGTCGTGGACGAACCAGTTCATGTTGAGCGTCTTGCTCTTGCGGAAGGGGTCCACGTACGCGGACGAGAGATCCGGCAGGAGCGCCATGTCGGACTCGTGGATCTTCTGGAAGCCACGGATCGAGCTGCCGTCGAAGCTCAGACCGTCCTCGATGATGTCGCGGGTGAGGAACTTCGACGGGATGGTGAAGTGCTGCATCACGCCAGGCAAGTCACAGAAGCGGACATCGACCGTCTCGATGTCGTTCTCCTCGATGTAGGCGAGGAGCTCGTCGGCGCCTTGGAACATGGGTCCTCCGAAGTGGTAGGTAGCTTTCTGCGCGAAACGCTAGTGATGCAGGATCACCGAGCAGTGTCGTCCGTGTTTCGGCAGTGTTACAGCCCCCGCTAGGGTGGCGCTCGTGACGGCGTCCCCTGACTACCCGGGCAGCGGCCTGGGTCTGCCTGCCGAAGGCCGTGGCTCGTTGGCGAGCTGGCGGGCCCGTGTCAGCGCACTGGTGATCGACTGGGGCGCCAGCATGGCGGTGGCCGTCGGTGTCTTCGGCGGCGGCGTCCTGGAGGCCAACACGTGGCGGTCATGGATGGTGCTCACGGTGTTCTTCGTGCAGAAGGCTCTCTTGACGGCATTCACCGGGAGCAGCTTTGGTCAGCTCATCACCGGGGTCGGCGTGACCCAACTGGACGGATCGCCGTTGGGGTGGTGGCGCGCGTTCGCGCGCGCGGCAATGGTGGCCATCGTGCTCCCCGCTGTGGTCATCGGGCCGGATCGTCGCGGTCTGGATGACCTGCTGTTGGGGTCGGTTGTCGTCACGCGCCGCTGATCACTTTTCACTTTCCGACTTGGGGATTCGTCACGCTTGGGTAACGAAAGGGATTCGGTTTGTGGAACGACCTGCCAGTTCAGGTCACCCCGTGTGTACGGTTCATCCACAACGCCCACCTGTCCGCCATGCGGTCAGATGGATCAGCTTGGAGGGCCTCACGAGGTCCCTCACACACTCCATGGAGGAACATTGAGCAACCGCAAGCTCATCGCTGCGGCGGGCATCGCGCTGACCAGTGCGCTGGCCTTGACCGCCTGCACGCCGCCGACCCCTGGCGCGAACTCGTCCGCCAATGCCGCGACGTCGATCAACGTGAGCTGGAACCAGGCGTTCTACAGCTACAACAACAACACCGACTACGGCAACGCGGTCGCGAACACCAACCCGGTCTACATGTCGAATGACCGCATCGCGTACTACGACAAAGACCTGAAGATCGCGCAGAACCCGTCCTTCGGCAAGTACGAGAAGGTCAGCGATAGCCCGCTCAAGGTCAAGATCACGTTCGCGGACACCGCGACCTGGTCCGACGGCACGCCCGTGACCGCTGCGGACGCCATCTTGAAGTGGGCCTCGGCCTCGGGCAACTACAACACCACCAAGAGCGAGCAGGACGACGACGGCAACGTTGCCGCGAACACCGGCAACGACGTCTTCTTCAACAGCTCCGATCCTGGCTTCGCCCTGATCAAGGACTTCCCGGAGGTTTCGGCCGATGGCAAGTCGGTGACCTTCACCTACTCCGCGCCGTTCGTGGACTGGGAGATCCTGGCCATGGATCCGGCAGGCGTTCCGGCCCACGTGGTCGCCAAGCGTGCCCTCGGCACGACCGACCCGGCCGCCGCCAACCAGGCGCTGATCGATGCGTTCAAGAACAAGGACAACGCCGCGCTGTCCAAGATCTCGAACGTCTACAACAACGACTTCAACTTCAAGAAGACGCCGGCCGACAAGGAACTGCTCGTCGGCTCGGGCCCGTACACCATCACCGACATCGCTGAGGAGCAGTACCTCACGCTGGAGAAGAACCCCAACTACAAGGGTTCGCACGTCCCCAGCATCGGCAAGGTGACGATCCGGATCACCCCGGATCCCCAGGCGTCGGTGCAGGCCCTGCAAAACGGTGAGGTTCTCGTCACCCAGCCGCAGGCCACTGCCGACATCCTCAAGCAGCTGCAGGGCATGTCGAACATCAACGTCCTGACCCAGAACGGCGGCACCTACGAGCACGTCGACCTGGTGTTCAAGAACGGCGGCCCGTTCGACCCGGCCAAGTACGGCGGCGACGCAGCCAAGGCCCTCAAGGTTCGCCAGGCCTTCCTGCAGACCATTCCGCGGCAGAAGATCGTCGACAACATCATCAAGCCGCTGAACCCGACGGCCGAACTGCGCAACTCCTTCACGCGTGTGCCCGAGGACAAGGCTGCCTACGCTGCGGTCACGGCCGCCAACGGCATCCAGGCCACCTACGGTGGCGGGTCGAACATCGACAAGGCCAAGGCTCTGCTGGCCGAGGCCGGAGTGACCAACCCGACTGTCCGCGTGATGTATGCCCAGAACAACACGCGTCGCCAGCAGGAGTTCCAGCTCATGCAGGAGTCCGCACAGGCGGCAGGCTTCACCGTCCAGGACGTCAGCAGCAAGGACTGGGGTCAGCTGCTGAAGAAGACCGAGACGTACGACGCCTCGCTGTTCGGTTGGCAGTCGCAGTCCACCGGGGTGAGCGAGTCCATCGCGAACTACGAGACGGGCGGCCAGAACAACTACGGCAAGTACTCCGATCCTCAGGTGGACAAGCTGCTCGATGAGCTGAAGGTCACCACGGACACGGCGCGCCAGACGGAGATCCTCGCCAGCGTGGAGAAGCAGCTGGCCGACGATGCCTTCGGCATCACGATCTTCCAGTTCCCCGAGGTCACGGGCATCAGCAAGAAGGTTCAGGGCGTCAGCTCGATCCCGCTGTCCCCGAACTACTTCTGGAACTTCTGGGAGTGGAAGGTCTCCTGACCTCGCGCTGAACGCAACTGTGTAGTTATCCCCAACGGTGGGGCGTCAGGTAACCTGACGCCCCACCGGCGGTGACAGGGCCCAGTGTCCGTCTGCCCTGTCGATCTTCTTTGTTCGCACTCCACTCTCGAGGTATCCATGGCACGTTTCCTAGCCCGGCGACTAGGCCTCGCGGTCGGCATCTTGTTGGTGCTCTCCTTCGCGATGTATGGCCTCCTCGACATCGCTCTCGACCCGCTCGCGGATCTCCGTGAAAACCCGGCCCCCAACCGGGAGGAGATGATCGCCAACCGGGTCCGGCTGCTGAACCTCGACCTGCCCTGGTACCAGCGGTACTTCCTGTGGCTGAGCCACTTCGTGCGCGGCGACTTCGGGTTGGCCTGGAAGACGATGCAGCCCGTGGGCGCGATTGTGCAAAGCGCCGTCGCCACGTCGATCCAGTTGATCTTCGCGGCCACGATCATCTCCATCCTGACCGGCGTGACGATCGGCCTGATCTCCGCCCTGCGTCAGTACACGACGTTCGATTACGTCATCACCTTCATCTCCTTCCTGCTCTACTCGCTGCCCGTCTTCTGGGTGGCCGTGCTGTTGAAGCAGTTCTTCGCGATCGGCGCCAACGACTACATCGCCAACCCGAGCATCAACTGGGTGGCGGTGCTCATCGCCTCGGTGGTGTCGGGATTGTTCTGGGCGGGGGCGCTGGGAGGCCGGCGTCGCAAGAAACTCATCGTGTTCGCCAGCGCTTTCGGGCTCACGCTCGTGCTGCTCGCCGCCTTGCTGCTGTCGGGTTGGGTGAGCCACCCGCAGATCGGTCTGGTGGGCATCGTGATCGGCTCGCTCGCAGCAGCGCTGGCCGTCACCGCCTTGTTTGCGGGCATGAACAATCGGCGCGCGCTGTACTCGGCGTTGACGGCCGCCGCCGTGGGAGCCATCTCGTGGTGGCCCTTGCAATGGCTGTTCGTTCTGGTGCCGATGAACTGGGGCTGGATGATCGGCCTCTTGGCTTTGGCGATGGTGATCTGCGCCGGCATCGGGTGGCTGTACGGCGGGCCTGACCGCAACGTCTCGATGCGCGGCGCCATGTTCGTGGGGCTGTTCTCTAGCGTCTTGGTCTTCCTGGATCGGGTGCTGCAGACCTGGCCCGAGTACTACAACACCAGCGAGATCAACGGGCGTCCGATCGCCACCTTGGGGGCCCAGACTCCCGGGCTGAATGCGGATTTCTGGATGGCTCAACTCGACCGGGCCACCCACTTGATGCTCCCGACGATCGCGCTGGTCCTCATATCCTTCGCGACCTACACCCGGTATGAGCGGGGCGCCATGCTGGAAGTCCTGAATCAGGACTACATCCGCACCGCCCGCGCGAAGGGGCTCTCCGAGCGGGTCGTCATCGTGCGGCACGCGCTGCGCAACGCGCTGATGCCCTTGGCGTCGGTGGTGCCGGTCGACTTCATCACGCTGATCGGCGGCGCGGTCATCACCGAAACCATCTTCAGTTGGGCCGGTATGGGACGCCTCTTCATCGACTCCATGACCAACCAGGAAGTTGACCCGGTGATGTTCTACATCATGCTGACGGGGGCCTTGGCGATGATCGCCAACCTCGTGGCCGACTTCCTCTACGCCGTCATCGACCCCAGGATTCGGGTGAACGCATGAGCAACAACAATGGATTCAACGAACCTGACGACGCGCGACTCGAACAGGAGATCCCCGAAGGGGACGCCGTCGAACGTGCCCTTGTGCCCGACGTGGAAGGCGCTGCCGCTCACGAGGTAGCGGGCGCAGACGAAGCCTCGGGGCGCGGCGAAGGCGTCGGGGAGGGCAAAGAGGTCGCCGGCCTGTCCCAAGGGCAGATCGTTGCCCGGCGCTTCTTCCGTCACCGCGGTGCGATCTTCGGGCTGGTCACGCTCGCTTTGGTGACGCTGGCCTCCGTTTTGTCCATGGGGCTGGGGCCGATCCCGGGCCTGTGGCGAGATCAGGAGATGCGCTCGGGGGACGTCATCAACGGCGGGACGCCGACGCTGCAGATCCCGTTCATCAACGGCTCCACGTTCAGCCTGGGCATGTACCCCTTCGGTCAGGACTCGCTGGGGCGTGACTACTTCGCGCAGGTGCTGCTCGGCGTCCAAACCTCTTTGTTCGTGGCCTTCATCCTCGGGGCCGTGGCGCTCATCCTGGGTGTCACGGTGGGATCGCTCGCGGGCTACTACCGCGGCTGGGTTGACATGGCGCTGATGCGCCTGACCGACCTGGTCATCACGTTGCCCGTCATCGTGATCGGGGCAGTCCTGGGTGCCCTCATCTCGAAGCTGCCCCTGCGCCTGCACGCCGGACCTGAAACCGCTGTGTGGCTGCGCGAAAACATGCCGCTTTTGCTCGCGATCGCGCTGGGCTGTGTCCTGTGGACCGGGTTGGCGCGACTGGTCCGCTCGGAGTTCTTGTCCCTACGCGAACGCGAATTCGTCGACTCGGCGCGGGTCGCTGGCGCGAGCGACTGGCGCATCATCACCAAGCACATGCTGCCGAACGCGGTCGGCGTCATCGTGGTCAACACGACGCTGCTCATGTCCTCGGCCGTCACGCTGGAAGCCGCTTTGAGCTTTGTGGGCTTCGGCATCCAGGCACCGGCGGTGTCCCTGGGCCGCCTCATCTCGGAGAACCAAGGCGCCTTCTCGACGCGTCCGTGGCTGTTTTGGTGGCCTGGCCTGTTCATCATCTTGATCGCGCTCTCGATCAACTTCATCGGGGACGGCCTGCGCGACGCCTTCGACCCGCGGACCAAGCGCGTCCCGTCGGCCCGCGCGATGCGCAAGGCCGAGGCTGAACTGGCCGCACGACAGTCCACGCAGACCGCCGAGGGAGGCGCACGATGATCGGCCGCAAGAAAACCGAGGCGACGCCGGAGAGCGCAAGCCGCTCCGCGTTCACCGATGCGATCAAGCTCAGCCGCGACACTGGCGGCCCGGTGGCCAACGGCGATGTGATCCTCACCGTGCGCGACCTCAGCGTCCAGTTCTGGGTGGGCGACGAGTGGTTCACCGCCGTCGACAAGCTCAGCTACGACCTGCATGCGGGTGAGGTCTTGGCCATCGTCGGCGAGTCGGGGTCAGGTAAGACCCAGTCGTCGATGAGCCTGCTCGGCCTCCTACCACCCACCGGTAGGGCGACCGGCTCGGCCAACCTCAAGGGGACCGAACTCGTCGGCATGTCGATCCAGGAGTTGCGGGAGATCCGGGGCAACGAGATCTCGGTCATCTTCCAGGAGCCGATGACCGCGCTCAACCCGGTCTACACCGTGGGTTTCCAGATCGTGGAGACGCTGCGGACGCATTACCTGATGAATCCGTCTGCGGCCAAGCAGCGGGCCATCGAACTGATGACGCTGGTGGAGATCCCCGATCCGGCCGACAGCTTCGACAAGTATCCTCACCAGCTCTCCGGTGGTCAGCGGCAGCGGATCATGATCGCCCAAGCGCTGGCGTGCGAGCCCAAGCTGCTGATCGCCGACGAGCCGACCACGGCCCTGGATGTGACGGTCCAGGCCGAGATTCTGAAGCTCATGCGTGACCTGCGGGAGCGGGTGAGCGCGGGCATCATCTTGATCACCCACGACATGGGCGTGGTGGCCGACATGGCCGACCGGATCATCGTGATGAAGGACGGCCTGGTCGTCGAGCACGGTTCGTCCCACGACATCTTCACCAACCCGCAGCACCCCTACACCCAGCAATTGCTGGCCTCAGTGCCGCACCTGGCCGAGCATGCCGATGGCGATGACCTGGCCGGGCCGCCGCAGACGACGATCATGGTGGGCGACACGCCTGTGCCGCTGTCGGAGGCGCGCACCGAGCAGACACCCGCGCTCCTGATGGAGGACGTGGCGATCGTCTATCCCAAACAAGGTCGACGCCCGGAGTTCCGGGCTGCCGAACATATCAACCTGCGCATCGAGCAGGGCGAAGTCATCGGCCTCGTGGGTGAGTCGGGTTCCGGCAAGACGACGTTGGGTCGCGCGGCTGTCGCGTTGCTACCGGTGCGTGAGGGAACGCTCACCGTGGGCGGCCACGACATCACCCATGCCAGCCTCAAGGAACTCAAACCGTTCCGCAAAACGGTCGGCATCGTGTTCCAGGACCCGGGCAGCTCGCTCAACCCTCGGTTGCCCGTGGGGGAGTCCATCGGCGAACCTTTGCTGCTGCACGAAGGTCTCAAGGGGCAGGCGCTCAGCAAGCGGGTCGAAGACCTGCTCGACTCGGTCCACCTGCCTCGCGCGATGCGCAACCGCTACCCGCACGAGTTGTCCGGCGGGCAGCGCCAGCGCATCGGCATCGCCCGCGCGCTCGCGCTCAACCCGAAGCTGCTGATCGCGGACGAGCCCACCTCGGCGCTCGACGTCTCGGTGCAGGCTCGCGTCCTTGATCTGTTCAAGGAACTGCAGGAGCAATACGGCTTCGCGTGCCTGTTCATCAGCCACGACCTGGCGGTCGTCGAACAGGTCTCCAGCAGGATTGCGGTCATGCACCACGGCCACCTCGTCGAGGTGGGGGACACCTACGACATCGTGACGCGTCCCCAGCACCCCTACACCCAGCGGCTGTTGTCCGCGGTGCCGGTGCCGGATCCCGAAGAGCAGCGCAAGCGGCGCGAACTGCGCGACGCGATTATCGAGGAACAACACATCGTTTCCTGAAGCGGGATGTCACGCCGGGGCAGGGCAGGGGGATCCATCCCCTCGCACTGCCCCGGCGTCGTGCTGTCCTGGGTTAACTGGCGCGACCACACGCCCTTGACCCGCGACAGGGGAGCCCAGAGGCCCCGATCGTGCCTGTCTGGGGCTGTTGTGTGCCTCACGTAACCTGCACCCAGACCTGGAACGACATCAAGAAGGAGAGGTCATGGCACGAACCGTGGCGGACCAACTGGTCGCCTTTCTCACCGAGGTAGGGGTCGAGCGCATCTACGGCCTGGTGGGAGACAGCCTCAACCCCATCTCGGACGCCCTGCGCCGGCAGGACGTGATCGAGTGGGTGGACGTCCACAACGAGGAGGCGGCCGCTTTCGCAGCAGCAGCCGAGTCGCGCATCACCGGCGAGCTTGCGGTGTGTGCGGGTTCGTGTGGCCCCGGCAACACGCACCTCATCCAGGGGCTGTACGACGCCAACCGCAACGGCATGGCCAAGGTGTTGGCGATCGCCTCCCACATTCCCTCAGAGCAGATCGGCACCTCCTACTTCCAAGAGACCCACCCCGACCGGTTGTTCGCTGAGGCCAGCCACTACGCCGAGGTGGCCAACTCTCCTGAGCAGGCCGCCCGGATCTCTCACATCGCCGTCCAGACGGCGATCGCACGCAATGGCGTCAGCGTCGTGGTGATGCCCGGTGACGTCGCCTCCGCGGACGCCGTGGAAGCGCCGACCATGGGTAACGTCTCCACGCTGGCCCCGGCCCACGTGCCGCACCCCCAGCAGGTGTCGGCGTTGGCCGACCTGATCAACGACGCGAAGAAGATCACCCTGTTCTGCGGGGCGGGGACCGCGGGGGCGCACGACGAGGTGATGGCGCTCGCCGAAGCCCTCAAGGCCCCGATCGGGCACGCGATGGGCGGCAAGGAGTTCATCCAGTACGACAACCCCTATGACGTCGGCATGAGCGGTCTGCTGGGCTACGGAGCGGCCTATGACGCCATGCACGAGTGCGATCTGCTGCTGTTGGTCGGCACGGACTTCCCCTACGACCAGTTCCTGCCCAAGGACGTGACGATCGCGCAGATCGACCGCTTCGGCGAGCGCCTCGGGCGTCGCGCCAAGCTGGAACTGGCTGTAGAGGGGGACGTCGCCGCGACCATCGAGGCCGTCTTGCCGTTGGTCTCAGAGCGCACCGATCGCTCCTTCCTGGACAAGATGCTCAAGCAGCACTGCGACAAGCTGGAGAAGGTCGTCGAGGCCTACACCCGCGACGTGGAGCATCATACCCCGATCCATCCCGAGTATGCGGCGTCCATCCTCGACGAGGTGGCGGCCGAGGACGCGATCTTCACCGCGGACACCGGCATGTGCAACGTGTGGGTGGCGCGGTATATCACCCCCAACGCCAAGCGTCGCGTGCTCGGCTCTTGGCATCACGGCACGATGGCGAACGCCCTGCCGCACGCGATCGGCGCCTCGTTCGCAGCCCCCGGGCGTCAGGTGATCTCGGTCAGCGGAGATGGCGGCCTCTCGATGCTGCTGGGCGAACTGCTGACCGTGAAGGAGCATAACCTGGACACCACGATCGTGGTGTTCAACAACTCGACGCTCGGCATGGTGCGCTTGGAGATGCTCGTCGACGGCATGCCTGCATGGGGAACCGATCGTCCGGCGACCGACTACGCGGCCATCGCGCAGGCGATGGGCATCCGGAGTTGGCGGGTCACGGATCCGGCCGCGGTGCGGGCGACGCTCACCGAAGCGTTGGCCACGCCTGGCCCCGGACTGGTGGATCTCGTGACCGACCCGGACGCGTTGTCGATCCCGCCGCACATCACCGGCAAGCAGCTCACCGGTTTTGCGGTGGCCTCAGCCAAGGTCGTGCTGGATGGGGGCGTGGGCGCGATGCTGAAGCTGGCACGCTCCAACCTGCGCAACATTCCGCGCTAACCCGAATGCACAACGCGAGGGGCGCCACCCGGTCAGGTGGCGCCCCTCGCGTTCTCTGCTGATGGCGTCAGTGCCGCGTCCCCATGCGGTGCTGGGCCGACGCCGTCAGGTCAGAACTCGGCGTCGATGTCGACCACACCGATGACCTTGTGGTTGACGAACTCGTTGAGGCCCAGGTCGGTCAGCTCGCGTCCGAAACCGGACCGCTTCACGCCACCGAAGGGAACATCGGCCTTCACCAGGGTCGGGTGGTTGACGAACACCATGCCGGTGTCGATGCGTGCGGCAACCGCCTTGCCCCGTTCCAGGTCCGTGGTGAACACCGAACCACCCAGACCGAAGTGCGAGTCGGTGGCGATCCGCACAGCGTCGTCCTCATCGCGGGCGCGGAAGATCAACGACACCGGGCCGAAGAACTCCTGGTAGTAGGCGGGATTGTCCTCGGCGAGGTCGGTGAGCAGTGTCGGCTGCACGAACGCACCCTGGGTCGGCACCGGGGCCCCGACCTGGGTCGCCGTAGCACCCTGCTTGACCGCCTCGGCGATCTGCGCGGTGATGTCGTCGGCGGCCTTCTGCGAGGACTGGGGGGCGAGCGTGGTGCTCGGATCGGACGGATCGCCCGCGACCAGCGCGGCGACGCCCTCGCTGTAGCGGCGCACGAACTCGTCGTAGACGGCGTCCACGACGATCATCCGCTTCGAGGAAACGCATACCTGGCCACCGTTCCAGTGGCGCCCGAAGACGGCCCACGGGACGGTCTTGTCGAGATCGGCGTCCTCCAAGACGACGAACGCATCGGCTCCGCCCAGTTCCAGCGTGCTCTTCTTCAGGGCGGCTGCGGCCTGCTGGGCCACCACCGCGCCTGCTGCTTCCGAGCCGGTCAACGCCACGCCCCGCACGCGATCGTCGGCGATGATCCGTTCGATCTGCTGGCGGGTGGCGTACAGGTTGGTGAAGCCGCCGACCGGAAGGCCTGCGTCCAGGAGCAGCTTTTCGAAGCGGGCCGCCGACTGCGGGACGTTCGAGGCGTGCTTGAGCACAAGCGTGTTGCCAGCGGAAAGCTGCGGTGCCGCGATGCGGGCCAGCTGGTAGTAGGGGAAGTTCCACGGCTCGACCGCGAACAGGACTCCCAGGGGCTCGCGGACGACGACGATCTCGCCGGTGGACTTCTCCTTCACGTTGAGGGGTTCGGGTGCGAGGAGTTCCTCGGCCTTGTCGGCGTAGTACTCGAAGATCTTGGCCGACAGCTCCACCTCAGCCAAAGCCTCGGCGGTGAGCTTGCCCATCTCCACGGTGAGGATCGCGGCGAGGGCGTCCTTGTCGGCGCGCAGCAGTTCGGCGGCCTTCGTCAGTACCGCGCGGCGCTCGGCGAACGTGGTGGTCCGCCACGCCTGGAACGTCGCATGGGCGGTGGCCAGCGCGGCATCGACCTGGTCGTCGGTGGCATCGGGGAAGGTGGCTACGGTCTGCCCGGTGTAGGGATTGATCGTTGCGTACGACATCGTGCTCCTTCTGGGCCACAGCAGGCCCTCGTGGTGGGCGGCTCGCCGTGAGTCGTCACTGGGACAGCCGGGAGTGTGGGGAGCGCCTCACACCCCGCCGACGTCGGCGGGGGCGGACACTCGCGGACGCATGGCGTCCCGGCCTCTTGATTCTTCAATCATCTGCCGCGAGCGGCCCAGAATCAAGGCGAGGGTCACCCCGTGGACGCTGTCACCAGTCCGGTTGTGCACGCGGCCGGAATCCGCGTGCGGATCAGCCACGACCGGATCACTCCAAGGTGGCTGACAACTCCAACCACTGTTCCTCCAGCCCGTTCGCTTCGTCGTCGAGGGCGGTGATGGCCGTCATCTTCGCACCCAACTGGTGGTAGTCAGTGGGGTCCACGTCAGCCATGGCGGTGCGGGCGTCATTCGCTCGTTCACGCAGCCGTTCGATACGGCGTTCCAGCGATGCCAGTTCCTTGTGTGCGGCGCGCAACTCTGCCCCCGACAGGGCTGCTGTGGGCGCGGCCGACGTTGTGGCTGCGGCCTCACGTGGCTGTGCGGGGGAGGTGGTCTCGGCGGCACGCAGCCGGAGGTACTCGTCGACGCCGCCGGGCAAGTGACGGAGCCGGTGGTCAAGGATCGCGTACTGCTGGTCGGTCACCCGCTCCAGGAAGTAACGATCATGGCTGACCGCCAGCAGCGTCCCCGGCCAGGAGTCGAGGAGGTCCTCCATGGCCGCCAGCATGTCGGTATCCAGGTCGTTGGTGGGCTCATCCAGGATGAGGACGTTCGGCTGGTCCAGCAGGATCAACAACAATTGCAGCCGTCGTTTCTGGCCTCCGGAGAGGTCTTTGACCGGCGTCGAGAGTTGGGCGCTGGAGAAGCCGAGCCGCTCCAGCAACTGTGAGGGGGTGAGCTCTGCGGCCTTGGAACCCGTGCCGAAACTGTAGGTGGTGCGCAGCCGCGCCAGCACGGTGCGGACGGGTTCGTCGGCGAACTCGTCAAGAGAGTCGAGCCGCTGGGTGAGCGTGGCCACCTTCACGGTCGTGCCGCGCTTGACGCGTCCCGAGGTTGGTTCGAGCGTGCCGCTGACCAGGCCCAGCAAGGTCGACTTGCCCGAACCGTTGACGCCCAGGATGCCGGTGCGCTCGCCGGGGGCGATGCGCCACTCCACGTCGCGCAGGACCTCGTTCTCCCCGTAGGAGACCCCCGCATCGAGCAGGTCGACCACATCGCGACCCAGCCGGCTGACCGCCAAAGACTGCAGCGAGACGGTGTCGCGTAGCGGGGGGACGTCGGAGATGAGGGCGTTGGCGGCGTCAATGCGGAACTTCGGCTTCGACGTCCGCGCCGGGGCTCCCCGCCGCAGCCAGGCGAGTTCCTTGCGTGCGAGGTTTTGACGTCGCTGTTCGGTGGCGGCGGCGATCCGGTCTCGTTCCACTCGCTGCAGGATGTAGGCGGCGTAGCCACCCTCGAAAGGCTCCACGATCCGGTCGTGGACCTCCCACGTCGTCGTGCAGACCTCGTCGAGGATCCAGCGATCGTGGGTGACCATGAGGAGGCCACCGGTGTCCGGGGCCCACCGGTTCTTCAGGTGACCAGCCAGCCACGTGATGGCCTCGACGTCGAGGTGGTTGGTCGGCTCGTCCAGCACCAGGATGTCGTGATCACCGATGAGGACCTGAGCCAGCGCCACCCGGCGCCGCTGGCCACCCGACAGCGTCCCGATGGTGGCGTCCCACGCCAGGTCGCCGAGAAGCCCGCCGATGATGTCACGGGTTCGCGCGTCGCCGGCCCACTCGTATTCGGGGACATCTCCCACCACCGCATGCCCGACGGTGTCGGCGTCATCGAGGCTGTCGGTTTGATCGAGGACGCCGATCCGGACGCCGCCACGCATGGTGACGCGGCCAGCGTCGGATTCGCGGCGTCCGGCCAGCAAGGCCAGCAGGCTCGACTTGCCGTCTCCGTTGCGCCCCACGATGCCAATGCGGTCACCCTCGTTGACGCCAAGGGTCACCGAATCGAACACGACCTTGGTCGGGAAGTCGAGGTGCAGGGCTTCAGCCCCCAGAAGGTGCGCCATTGAAACAAGACTAGGCGAGGGAAGCCCTCGCGCGGGACGAACCGGCCGCGGTGGGCGCTCGCACGTTTGCCCGGTGACTCACCGTGAGCGCCTCAGTTCACCAGCCTGAGCGCCAGTAGGGGGCGGGCTGGGGGTTCTGAGCGCGAGCCACGCCCAGGTCATGAGCGGCGCCGGAGGCCCAGTGAGGGTTGCGCAGCGCCGCCCTGCCCAGGGATACGGCATCGGCCTGCCCGGTGGCGAGGATCGTTTCGGCCTGCTGGGCGTCGACGATCAGGCCGACAGCGCTCACCGTGGCCGTGGTGTCGCTCAGCGCGGCCCGCAGGCGTGCCGCCAACCCCACCTGGTAGCCGGGCCCCACCGGAATGTCGGCGCCCGAGGTGAGGCCCCCACTGGAGGCGTCCAGCCACGAGACCCCGTGCTTCACGACGAGGGTGCGGGAGAGTTCAACGGTGGCGTCGGTGTCCCAGCCGCCCGGAACCCAGTCGGTCACGCTGAACCGGACCCCCAAGGGCTTGTGGGCGGGCCACACGGCACGTACGGCGTCCACGACCTCGATCAGGAGCCGAGCCCGTTCGGCATTGCCGCCGCCATAACGATCGGTCCGGGTGTTGGTGAGCGGGGACAGGAATTGATGGAGGAGGTAGCCGTGTGCCGCATGGATCTGCACCACGTCGTAGCCCGCCTGGTCGGCGCGCACCGCCGCCGCCGCGAAGGCCGCGACCACGTGGTCGATCCCGGCTTGGTCCAGGGCCCGTGCAGGGGCGAGCCCAGGCAGGACAGGGGCGTCGCTGACACCCTCAGTCGGCCAGCCGCCCTCACCGGGAGGGACCGTGCCCGAGGCAAAGCCGGGAAGCCCCGGGTAGGTGGACGCCTTGCCTCCCGCATGGCCTAACTGGATGGCCGCGCGGACACCGTGCGCGTGGGCAAACGCCACCAGCGGGGCGTGAGCCTGGGCCTGGTCGTCGTTCCACAAGCCGAGATCGCGCGGGCTGATGCGAGCCGTGGGCGTGATGCCGGTGGCCTCGGTGACCACCATGCCGAAGCCGCCCGCGGCCAGGCTCCCCAGATGCTGGCGGTGCCAAGCGGTGGGAAGCCCATCGGCGGCGTCCACGGAGTACTGACACATCGGCGCGACGAAGGCGCGGTTACGTACCCGCAGCCCGGGGCCCTCGGGGGCCGCGAGCGTGACGGGTGTGAATAGCGCCGGCGCCGTCATGGTCAGCGTCCGCGCATCGCGCGATTGAGGCCCTTCGGGGTCGGCATGGGGCCCTTAGGCAGCGGGGCGCGGGGACGCACCGCGTCCAGTGCACGCAGGCGCTGCTTCAGTTCGGTGATCTGGTGCGTCTGGAGGGCCTTCGGCATCTTCTCGATGTGCTTTTGCAGGTCACCCAGCTTGATCTGGTTCGCCCCATCGCCCACCATCACGGTGACGACCGGCGTCCCGAAGGAGACCTGTTCGTGCTTCTTGGCGTCGCTGGCCAGCATCTGACGCACCCGGCCCGGGCTTCCCTCACCGATCAGCACGATGCCCATCGGGCCGACAACACGATGAACCAAGTCCATCTGACGGTCGGCGTTGATGCCCATGTCGTAGCTGTACTTCTTGTTGTTCAGCAGTTGCAGCGCGACCTCAGCGGAACCGGGTTGGCCCTCGTAACGCTTGATGGTGGCCGTGCGCACCCGACGGGTCAAGACGAACAGCGCACCCAAGAATCCGGCCATGAGGGCAAGAAGGATGTAGGACCACCACGGCCAGCCCAAGAGCAGCCCCGCGACGATGATCACGGCAGCGGTACCCAGCCCGACGCCCAGCATCCACCAGGTGACGGCCGGATCGACTTCGGCGGTGCGCTTGTAGGCCTCCACGACCTGCTTCACGCGCCCCCAGTCGCGGGGATCGTCGCTGTTCTTCTTGCGCAGTTTCTCGGCCTTGGCGGCCGCCTTCTGCTCCGCGGCGAGTTGTTTCGCCTTCTCGCTAGCCATGCTGATTCACTTTCACGTTCGTTCGGGACGCCTTCTTGCGGGCTTCGATCGCCTGCCGGTAGAGCCGGCCCGCGCGATACGACGAGCGGACGAGCGGCCCCGAAAGCACTCCCGCATATCCTAGGGCTTTCGCCTCGTCTTCGAGTTCGGCGAACTCCTCCGGCGTCACCCAGCGGTCGATCGGGTGATGCAGGGCCGAGGGGCGCAGGTACTGCGTGATGGTGATGAGGTCGGTGCCGGCCTCGCGCAGGTCCACGAGTGCCTGGGTGATTTCCTCACGCGTCTCGCCCATGCCCAAGATCAGGTTCGACTTGGTGACCAGCCCGAACTGGCGGGCCTTGTCCAGCACCCCGAGGCTGCGGTCGTAGTCGAAGGCGGGGCGAATGCGCTTGAAGATGCGGGGGACCGTTTCGACGTTGTGCGCGAACACTTCGGGGCGCGACTCGAACACCGTCTGCAATGCGGAGTCGGCGCCCTTGAAGTCGTCCACCAGCAATTCCACCCCGGTGCCGGGGTTGAGTTCGCGGATCCGGCGGCAGGTCTCGGCGTACAGCCAGGACGCGCCGTCGGGCAGATCGTCGCGAGCGACGCCGGTCACGGTCGCATACTTCAGGCCCATCTCCTTGACCGATTCCGCGACGCGGCGGGGCTCCTCCTTGTCGTAGGAGGTGGGGCGACCGGTCGCGATCTGGCAGAAATCGCAGCGGCGCGTGCACTGATCGCCACCGATGAGGAACGTCGCCTCGCGGTCCTCCCAGCATTCAAAGATGTTGGGGCAACCCGCCTCCTGACACACCGTGTGCAGCCCACCATCGCGCACACGCTGCTGCATGTCGCGGTATTCCGGGCCCATCGTGGCGCGCGTCTTGATCCACGAGGGTTTGCGTTCGATCGGGGTCTGCGCGTTCTTGGCTTCGATCCGGAGGAGGCGGCGTGGTTGGGTGTCGGTCACAGGCTCATCCTAGACTTGCAGGTCAGCAGACTCAGGCGTCGGCGTCGCCGGGGCGTCGGCCCAGCGCTTCGAGGACCGGTTTGAGCACCAGCCACCATTGGTCGATCGGGCGGCGGGCATGCCAGTCGACCAGATCGTCAAGTTCCTTGACCGACCGCATCCCTTCGGGGGTCGCGAAAGTGTGCTGGGCGGAGTGGGTCTCGAACTGTGCCGACATCCAGTCGATGACCGACGCCGCAAAACGGACCCCGTTGATGCGGTCGAAAGGCGAGGGCACGCCGCCTTGCTGGACGTGCCCGAGCACGGCCCCGCGGACGCTGAACCCGCCTTGGCCCTCTGCCTCGAACATGCGGGTCAGCAGATCGGTGGTGTAGAACTCCGAGGCGTTCTCGTTGCGGATCGACAGCCAGAAGTTCTGCCCGCGGCCAAAAGCGCGCACCATCGCGTCCACATCGTGCTTGAGGTCAGCGATGGTGATGCCGTCCTCATTGAGGTACACGCGCTCGGCGCCCGCCGCGACACCCGTCGTCAGGGCCAAGAATCCGCACCGCCGACCCATCGTCTCCACCACGAAGGCCCGCTTGGATGCCGTCGCCGACTGCTTGATGCGGTCCACGGCCTGCACGTCGACGTTCAGGGCTGAATCAGCCCCCACCGCCATCTGCAGCCCCGGAAGGTTGTTGTCCAACGAGGCGGGCAACACGACAATCGGGATGCTCAGGGCAGGGAAACGCTTGCGTTCGGCGTTGATCCGGCTCAGCGCCCGGTAGGCCTGGAAGCCGCCGATGATGACGATGCCGTCAAGTTCGTGGGTCTCGATCGAGCGGGCGACCGCGTACAGATCGCCATCGCCGGGGATGCTGCGGCGCGTCCCGAGATTGGCCCCGGCAGCGGCTTCCCAGCCTTCGACATCTCCCCAGGTCAGGTCGCGAAGGTCGCCCTCGATCAGCCCGGGGAAGCCACCCTGGATGCCGACCATGTCGTGGCCCTGGTCGACCCCCAGGCGCACGACGGCACGTGCCGTCGGGTTCATGCCCGGGGCCAGGCCCCCGACGTTCATGACGCCGATGCGCTTGGCGGACGCCTCCCGAACCACGTTGGGTCGCGCTTCCGACAGCCGCTGGAACACGTGGGCCATCTGGACGAACGAGTGACCGCGCGCAGCCATGGCCTCCTCGTAGCGTCCCTCGGCGATCGAGGTGGCGACAGCCTTGGTGTCCTTGACGGCCTCCAGCAAGGACATGGCGTGCGGACGATTCGCACGGACGCCGATCACCTGGGGTTCGCGGTCACCGTAGAGGACCTCATCGACGGCGGCGCAGCCCACCATCGAGGCCATCCACCGGTCATAGGCGCTGGGGACGCCGCCGCGCTGCACGTGGCCCAAAATGGTGACGCGGGCGTCCTCACCCATCTCGTCGGCCAGCACCTTGCGGACGGCATCGGCGGTGATGGGGTTGCCCTCGCGGTCGGCGGCGCCCTCGGCGACCACCACGATGGAGGAGCGTCGTCCGGCATTGCGGGCGCGGCGCAGCACGGTGGCCATGTGCTCGTGCCAATCCGCTGCCGGGGGCCGCTCGGGGATGAACGCGTAGTCCGCACCGCCCGCAATCGCGCTCATCAAGGCCAGGTAGCCGCAATGGCGCCCCATGACCTCCACGACGAAGCTGCGCTGATGCGAGGCCGCCGTGGAGGCGATGGCGTCGATGGCTTCGGTGATGCGATGCAGTGCCGAATCCGTGCCGATGGTCATGTCGGTGCCGACCATGTCGTTGTCGATCGAGCCGACCAGCCCGGCGACACGCAACGTGGGGTGCTCGGCGGCGTCCTGGGCGGTGATCTGGCCCCAAGCCACCAAAGCGTCAATGTGGTCGGGCCATTCGTCCCGCAAGACGTCGGTGCCGGTGAGGGATCCGTCGCCTCCGATGACGACGAGACGATCGATCCCGGCGAGGATCAGGTTGAGGACGGCGGTCCGGCGTCCTTCAGGCGTCCGGAAGGCGGCACAGCGGGCCGTTCCGATGACGGTCCCGCCCTGGATCATGATGCCGCTGACGTCTTCCCACGACATCGGGCGGATGAAGCGCCCGCCGTCCACGGCGCCCTGCCAGCCCTCGTAGATGCCGTACACCTCGACACCGGCAGTGATGCCTGCACGGACGACGGCTCGCACCGCCGCATTCATACCGGGGGCGTCTCCGCCCGACGTCAAAACCCCGATGCGTACACTCACGCGGCTCAGACTAGGCCGCGCGACGTGAGCGTGAAGGCAAGTTGCCGTTCCAGTTGCGGTTCCAATGCTCTGGCAACCTCCACCAGGGGGAGCGCGGGGCCGCCCGTCTCGTCTTGGAGGCTTGTCACCCCAGCATCGCTGATGCCGCACGGGATGATGTTCCCGAAGGGACCAGTCGCCTGTGAGGTCACGTTGAGGGCAAACCCGTGCATCGTCGTCATCTTGGCGACGCGGACGCCGATGGCGCAGATCTTGCGCTCTGGCCGCTGGCCGTCAGCCGGCAGCCAGACGCCGGTGCGTCCGTCGACCCGAATGCCGTGGACGTCCCAGTGGTCGGCCAACGTGTCGATGACCGCCTGTTCGACGCGGCGGACGTACTCCAGGGGGCCGTACTTCCGGGTCAGGGTGATGATGGGGTAGCCGACGAGTTGCCCGGGGCCGTGATAGGTGATCTTCCCGCCCCGGTCGACGTCGACGACGGGTGTCCCGTCGCGGGGACGCTCCTCCGGCTGGGTGCGGTGACCGGCCGTGTAGACGCTCGGATGCTGCACGAACAGCACCTGAGGGCCGATCGTGCCCGCGACGACCTGGGCATGCACGTTGCGCTGCAGATCCCAGGTCTCTTGGTAGTCGCTGAGCCCGAGGTCGTCGCCGTCGAAGCCCAGATAGGTGAACGTGAATCCCTCGCGGGAGTCTTGAGGTGGCACGCAGCCATGCTACGCAGCCGAGGAGGCGAGCGCGGAGGCTGGTCGCATCCCGACCGGCCTAGCGTATGGGCAGGGCGGATGCGGATGCCCGCCGCGTGTCGATGTGGGTACGAGGAAGCGCGCGTGCCCGCCCCCGAGAGCGGGGACGGGCACGCGCGGTGAGTGAATCAGATGCCGAACTCGGCGCCGAAGTCGGCTTCTTCGAGGCGCGCCTTCACGAACGAGAGGAACCGGGCCGCGACCGCACCGTCAATGAGGCGGTGATCGTAGGTCAGCGAGAGGTACATCATGTCGCGAACGGCGATGACCTCGCCCAACGCCGGATCCTTGATCACCATCGGACGCTTGACCAGCGCGCCGGTCCCCAGGATCGCCGACTGGGGCTGGTTGATGATCGGTGTGTCGAACAGGGTGCCCGCCGAACCGTAGTTGGTGATGGTGAAGGTTCCACCGGTCAACTCGTCAGGGCCGACCTTGTTCGCACGGGTGCGTGCCGCCAGGTCGCCGATCTTCTTGGCCAGGCCGGTGACGTTGAGGTCGCCGGCGTCCTTGATGACGGGCACGAGCAGGCCACGGTCGGTGTCCACTGCGATGCCGAGGTGCTCGGCGGCCGGGTAGGTAATCGTGCCCGCCGTCGTGTCGATCTCGGCATTGATGACGGGGAACTGCTTGAGCCCCTCGACCGCAGCCAGCGAAATGAACGGCAGGTAGGACAGCGACGCGCCTTCACGAGCCTTGAAGGCGTCCTTTACCTTGGCGCGCAGCTTCGTGATGTTGGTCACGTCGATCTCGACCGTGGCCGTCAACTGCGCGGCGGTCTGCAGGGATTCGGTCATGCGCTTGGCGATGACTGCGCGCAGACGGTTGAGCTTCTCCGTGGTGCCGCGCTTGGCGGACGGCTCGACCTTGGGGGCGCTCTTCTGTGCGGGGGCGGACGCCGCGGCCGCGGGCGCCGCAGGGGCGGGAGCCGGGGCCTTGGCGGCCTCGGCCGCGTCGAGGATGTCCTGCTTGCGGATGCGTCCGCCGACGCCGGTTCCGGTCACTGAGCCCAGATCGACGCCGTTTTGCTGGGCGAGCTTGCGCACCAGGGGCGTGACGTAGCCGGATTCGGGAGCCTCGCTGGCGCGTCGCGGTGCGGCGGCGGGTGCCGGGGCCGCGTTAGCCGGAGCCGAGACGGACGCCGGTGCGGCGGCTGCTGCGGGGGCGGCCGGTGCGGCGGCTTGCGGTGCCGGAACCGCGGGCGTTGCTGGGGCTGCGGGAGTCGCCGGGGCGGCGGGTGCTGCCGGGGCGGCGGGTGCTGCGGAGTTGGGGTCGCCGATGATGGCCAAGACGGCGCCGACGTCGGCGGTCTCGTCTTCGGGGACGCGGATCTCGAGGATGGTGCCCGCGGCGGGGGAGGGAACCTCGGTGTCGACCTTGTCGGTGGAGACCTCGACGATGGGCTCGTCAACCTCGACGGTGTCGCCGACGGCCTTGAGCCAGCGGGAGATGGTGCCTTCGGTGACGGATTCGCCCAGGGCGGGGAGGGTGACCTCGACGCCGGTGGCGGCTGCTGCGGGGGCGGCCGGTGCGGCGGCTTGCGGTGCCGGAGCTGCCGGAGCTGCCGGAGCCGCAGCCTGTGGGGCCGGGGCAGCCTGCTGCGGTGCGGAGCCTGCTTCGCTGGGATCGCCAATCACGGCAAGGGTCGCGCCGACGTCAGCGGTCTCATCCTCAGGGACGAGGATCTCCAAGATGGTGCCGGCGACCGGGGAGGGAACCTCGGTGTCGACCTTGTCGGTGGAGACCTCCACGATGGGCTCGTCAACCTCGACGGTGTCACCGACTTGCTTCAACCATCGAGAGACCGTGCCTTCGGTGACGCTTTCACCCAGTGCGGGGAGGGGGACATTGGTCGGCATGCTCGCGGGCTCCTTCTTCGATGACTGGCCGTTTCCGTTGCCCACACTAGCCCTCCGACAAAGCTTTCACACTCTCGGTCGGGCCAGAGCAAGGGCTTAGGGGCGCTCCGCCTCGGCCAGGCTGCGTGCGAGGGCAACGAGAGTGCGAACGCCGCTGCCGGTCCCGCCCTTGGCGACATAGTCGTAGGCCGCGCCGCCGTTCCACGACGGCCCAGCGATGTCGAGGTGCGCCCAGCGGTCACCCTCGCGAACGAACTCTTGCAGGAAGGCGGCCGCGGTCAGGGCTCCGCCGTAGCGGGTCGTTCCGGAGGAGAGCAGATCGGCCACCTCGCTGCGCAGGTTCGTGCGGATGTGCTCGGGGATCGGCAACTGCCAAAAGTCCTCGCCGGAGGCCTCAGCAGCGTCCAGGACCGTGTCGGCGGTCTCGTCGTCAGAGGCCATCAGGCCAGCAACCCGGTCGCCCAAGGCGACCATGCAGGCGCCGGTCAGCGTCGCGATGTCGACGGTGAGGTCAGGATCGTCCTCGCCGGCCCGGACGAGAGCGTCCGCCATCACCAGGCGCCCCTCGGCGTCACTGTTGGCGTTCTCCACGGTGGTGCCGCCGTACATGGTGAGCACATCGGAGGGGCGGTACGCAGAGCCCGACGGCATGTTTTCGGCCATGGCGGCATAGGCGGTCACGCGGATCTTCAGCTTGAGTTCGGCGATGGCCGCCACGGCTGCGATGACGGCGGCGGCGCCCGCCATGTCGGTCTTCATCGTGATCATGCCGTCGGACGGCTTGAGGTTGAGCCCGCCCGTGTCGAACGTGATGCCCTTGCCGACCAGAGCCAGGTGCGTCCGGGCCCCGCGAGGCGCATAGCTGATGCGCACCAACCTCGGCGGGCGGGCCGAACCGCCACCGACAGCGAGGATGCCGCCGTAGCCGGCTCGCGCCAAAGCCTTCTCATCGAGCACCTCGACGTCCAGTTTGGCTGCCTTGGCCACCGAACGGGCTTCCTCGGCGAACGTCTCGGGGTACAGCACATTGGCGGGGGTGTTGACCCAGTCGCGGGCACGGACGACGGCGCGTGCGACCACCGCAGCACGCTCCACCTGAAGGGCGGCGTCGCGGGTGGGGGACACGATCACGAGCGAGCCGATCGTCGGTGCGGGGACGCTCGCGCCAGCCTTCACGTAGGCGTAGCTCCCCAGCAAAGCGCCTTCGGCCACCCCGCGGATGACATCGGGTTCCACGGCATCAAAGCTGACCGCCACCCGCTGGCTGGAGCCGGTAGCTGCCGCGGCACGCACGCCCGACCCGGCGGCACGGCGCACCTGCTCCGGAGTCACATCGACGCCGCCCAGGCCGGTCACCACAACGAGCGGGGAGCCCGGCAGCGTCACCGTGGCGCCCACCTTCGTGGATGCGCCGACCTGCTGGGCTGCCGACAACAGCGAACCCGCGTGGCGCTTGGCCCAGGCCTTCTCCAGTTCGTCACCGGCGCCGACCAGGACTGGTCCTCCGGATGCTTCCGCCACCCCGATCACCAGGGCGTCGACGTCCTTGGGTGTGGCAGTGGTGGTGGTGATGGTCGGTAGCGAAGCGTTCGTCACGGGTGTGTCATCCCTCCGGTCGTGGCTCAGTCAGCCAGCCTACCCACGCCACGCCCTGGGAGGGAGCCGGGAGAGGCCCATCCATGAGGGGAGAGCGACGATCTCGTCTGCCCCAACGGCGAGGTGCCCCTGGGGTAGGTTGAGCGCATGGCCGAGCTCAAGACATCGCCTGTCCACGCACGTCATGAGGCCCTGGGGGCGAAGTTCGCGGAGTTCAGCGGCTGGTTGATGCCGCTGCAATACACCTCTGTGGTCGCTGAACACACCGCCGTGAGGACCACTGCTGGCCTCTTCGACGTCAGCCATCTGGGGAATGCGAGCGTCCGTGGGCCCGGGTCGCGCGCCTTCCTCAACGCCTGCCTGACCAATGACCTGGACCGCATCGGCGCGGGACAGGCGCAGTACACGCTGTGTTGCTCCGACGACGGAGGGGTCGTCGACGACCTGATCCAATACGTCGTCTCCGATGAGGAGGTGCGGCTCATCCCGAACGCGGCCAATACGGCTGCTGTCGTTGCGCTGCTCAGCGCGGCGGCGCCCCCGCAGATCGCCGTGACGGACGAGCATGAGGAGCACGCGATCTTCGCCCTGCAAGGGCCACTCAGTGACGCAATCCTGGCGTCGATGGGTGTGGAGCCCGCCTTGGAGTACCTCCAGTTCCGCCCCGCTGAGATCGCTGGCGTCGCGGCGACATTGTGCCGCACGGGATACACCGGCGAACTCGGATACGAGGTGGTCTGTCCCTGGGAGGAGGCGCCCGTTGTCTGGGACGCCTTGATGGTGGCAGGGGAGCCGTTTGGCATGCTGCCCGCAGGCTTGGGCGCCCGCGACACGCTGCGCACGGAGATGGGTTACGCCTTGCACGGGCATGAACTCTCCGCCGAGATCACCCCGGTCATGGCTGGGCTCGGGTGGGCGATCGGCTGGGACAAGCCGACGTTTTGGGGCGCGGAGGCGCTGCGCAAGCAGCGAGCCGAGGGGCCGACGCGCCGATCGCGCGCCATCAAGGCCCAGGGTCGAGGAATCCCGCGGCCGGGCATGGAATGCGTCGCGCCGGACGGAACGGTCGTGGGAGTCGTCACGTCGGGGACGTTCAGCCCCACCTTGCAGACCGGCATCGGTTTGGCACTGCTCGACCCGAGCTTCACGCCGGGTACTCAGGTGGGGGTGCAGGTGCGTTCTCGCGTCGAACCGTTCAGCGTGGAGAAGGCGCCGTTGGTCCATCCGAACGTGCGAGCCCAGTGACGCGCCGGTTCTGGGCGCATGTGGCGCTGGCGACCATCGGAGCAGCGGCGCTGCTGTGGGCGCTGACGCTCGCCGCCGCCCCCACCATCACGTGCCGAGACGTGGTCATGGCTCCCGGTGACGTGTGCGTCAACGCCCAAGGCAGCAGGCAGCAAACCTATGCGGAGCGCTTCGAAGCGGCCCAGCAGGCGCGTCCGCTGATCGGCGGCGTCGGAGCCCTCGTCGCGGGCTTCGGGGTGGCGTTGGCGATCGTCGAGGTCAGGCGTGCAGGCTCATCGGGCCGTACACGACCTGCCCATCCTGCAGCAGAGTGACCTCGTCGAGTCCGGCGTCCTCAAGCAGGTCATAGTTCTCCGTGAGCCACGCTTCGGCGTCGGCCTGTGAGGGAAATCCCTGCCCTAGCCCCGTCGAGGCGGCGAGGGCGTCGTCGGCCTGCGGCGAGGACCAGGACCAGGACATCAGAAGGACTCGCCGCGCTTGATCACCGGCGGGGGCTGACGCCAGCGACGGAAGGACATCTGCCGGTTGAAGCCATACATCAGCATCCCCCGCAGCGGCGCCTCCGGGATGCGCTGTGCGGCCAGGATCTTGAACCGGCGCCACATCAAGAAGGCATCCAGGATGATGACGGCGATGAAAGCCCAGGTGAGGTAGAGCAGCCACTGGATGTACGGGGTCAGCGGGGGAATGAACGCGAGTGCCATGACTCCCAGGAGCACGGGCATCGCGATCTCGGCCGGGTTGAACCGGGAATCGATCAGGTTGCGCATCAGGACGCGGCCCGGTTGATCCTCTTGCCTGGCGAGGTCCCGTTGTCGGGATGCGTAGTTGGCCTCGCGATCCCGACGCCGGGCCTCCTTGGGGGACAAGCTGGGGTTGACGCGCTGACGACGCGCAGCCTCGGCCTCGCGCCGCGACGGCGTCGGCACGTTCTTCTTGGCTTGCGGGTCGCGGGGCGCGGCGACCGGCTCCGGCGCGGGAGCCGACTCCGACTTCTTGAACAGGGCCACGTGGATCAGGTCCTTCTTGTGCGATGGCGAACGCGCGTCAGTCTAGATCAGGGGAAGGCCGGGGGAAGACGCCCTCGCTAGGAGCGGCCCTCCGGCTAGGCTGTGAGCGCTGCACGCCCCACGGAAGGACCCGAAGGAAGACCATGGCCGGCTTGTTCGAACGACTCAGGATCATCTTCAACGCCAAGGCCGATAAGGCCCTGGACAAGTGGGAGGATCCTCGCGAAACCCTCGACTACTCCTACCAGCGCCAGCTTGAGCTGCTCCAGAAGGTGCGTCGCGGCGTTGCCGACGTGGCCACCAGCCGCAAGCGCGTGGAACTCCAGGCCAATCAGCTCGACTCTGAGATGAAGAAGCTCGCCCTGTCGGCGCAGCGGGCGCTTGAAGTGAACCGCGAGGACCTGGCCCGTGAGGCGCTGACACGCAAGTCGGGTCTGCAGGGGCAACTCGATGATCTGATGCAGCAACACGCGCAACTGCAGGGGGAGGAAGAAAAGCTCGTCCGCGCGAGCACACGCCTGCAAGCGAAGGTGGACGCGTTCCGCACCCGCAAGGAGACCATCAAGGCCACCTACTCGGCTGCCGAGGCGCAGACGCGGATCAACGAGGCCTTCACCGGGATCAGCGAGGAGATGGGCGATGTCGGGATGGCCATCCAGCGGGCCGAGGACAAGACGGCTCAGATGCAGGCGCGCGCGGGTGCCATCGACGAGCTGCTCGCCTCCGGGGCGCTGGACGATCCCACGAACACCTACAAGGACGACATCACCCGCGAACTGGACTCGCTGGCCTCCTCGTCGCAGGTCGAGAACGAGCTGGCCGAGCTGAAGGCGTCCTTGGGCGCACTGCCCTCCGGGACCCCGTCTGTGGCACCTCAGGTCGGAGCCGGCGCGCCCCGGGTAACTGAGGCGACCGTCACCGAGGTCGCCGAGATCGAGTCGAACGGCGGGCCTTCGGCGGCTCCCGGCTCGCAAGGGTGACGCCATGATCGTCCGCATCCTGGGCGAGGGGCAGTACCGGCTCGACGATGCCGAGCTGGTGATCATCAATGCCTTGGACGATGACGTCGAGGCCGCGCTGGCCGACGGGGATCCTGCGTGGGTTCACCGGGCCATGTCGCGGCTGCTGGCCGAAGTGCGTGAGCAGGGGACCCTCCTGGATGACGACTTGCTGATCGATTCCGATGTCATCCTCCCCGAGGCAGACACTGCGCCCGAGCAACTGCGTGAGTGGATTGGCGACAGCCACGGTGCTGGGGGGTTGCTTCCCTAGTGCGTCTGCTGATCTGCACCGATCGCATCGGGGCCCTCGCGTCTGTGGACGCGGGGGCCGCCTTGGGTCGCGCCTTCGTCGCCGCGAAGCCGGAGGCTCAGGTGGCGGTTGTGCCGATGGCCGCGGCCGGGGCGGATCTCCAACAGGCGCTGGCAGAGTTGGGCGACGACGCAGTAGTGGTGAGCGCCCCCACCGACGGGGCGGTCCCCGAGCCAGGCATCGACCTGCACGCGTCCACGTTTGAGCTCGGGGTGCGGTTGGCTGACGCCTTGGCTCAGCACCCCAGGCGGGTCGTGGTCGACGTGACTGGGGTGCGGGCGCATGACGGTGGGGCTGGGCTGCTCGCCGCGTTGGGTGCGACCGCCGATGTTCCCCTGAACAAGGGGGTCGGCGCCCTCGCGGGGCTCACGAACCTCGACGTCAGCGCGGCGCGCGCGGCCGTCGGTGACACTGAACTCGTGGCGGTCATTGACCCCGCTCAGCTGGGCGATCTCCTGCTTGGTTTGCGCGGGTTGACCGCGCGTCGAGGGCACGCGACCGGAACCGATCCCGCCATCATGCTCGCCACGGACGCCTCCCTCGGTGCTCTGGCGGGTGCGCTGGGTGTGCAAGACGCCCCAGGTATGGGGGCCGCCGGCGGCTCGCTGGTGGCGCTCAACGCCGTGGGTGCGTGGCTCACCAGCGGCCCGGCGTTGTGTGCGGCGGTTGCCGGGTTAGAGAAGACCGCCGCCCTGGCCGACGTCATCGTGACCGGCGGCGACCACCTCGACTTCGTACGCCGCGGCGGACCAGTGGTGGGGGAGGTCATCTCGCTCGCGGAACGGACACTGCGCCCCTGCGTGGCGGTGGCAAGGAGCGTGGAGGTCTCGTCTCGCGAGTTGCGGACCTTCGGCGTGGAGATCGCCTACACGCTGGGCGGCGGCCCCGAACTGGGAGGCGATGAACTCTCGGCCCGGGCCGCCGGAATGGCCAACAGTTGGACGTGGTGATCGCTGGTTGGGCCGAAACGGTCGCGCTTCGCCCTGCGCCGAGCGTGACCTAGACTGTTCGAAGCAGCGTTGCTGCGGCCACAATCCCTACCGGGGCCGCGGTCCATCGAGCACGAAGGAACACCCACATGAGCGTTGATCAGCAGCCGGAGGTCCAGACCGACGGCATCATCTTGACCGAGGTCGCGGCCCGCAAGGTGTCCGACTTGGCGGCAAGCGAGGGCGAAGAAGGTCTCTCGCTGCGCATCTCCGTGGCGCCCGGCGGGTGCTCGGGTCTGCGCTACCAGTTGGCGCTGGACGATCGTGAACTCGAAGGCGACATTGAGAAGGAGTGGTACGGCGTCAAGGTCGTCACCGACCGGATGAGCGCCCCCTACCTCCTCGGCGCGACGATTGATTTCGTCGACACGATTCAGCAGCAGGGCTTCACGATCGACAATCCCAATGCGGGCGGCTCGTGCGCTTGTGGAGATAGCTTCCACTGATTCCGCACGTCCGTGACGCAGGTCACGATCGGGACACAAGTGTCCCGGACTCGGGCATCCGGTCGCCTCTCAGGAGGCGGTTGGATGCCCGTTTGGGTTAGTGTTCCTACGTGCATCGACAGCTCCGCCGACCGTGTGCACGCGGAACGGCAGATGAACAAGGGAAGGGTGTGACGTGGCTCTGATTCGAACTCGTTCGGTTCGCCGGGCCGTCGCCGCTGTGGTCGCCGTCGGTAGCGCAGTAGCGCTGAGTGGCTGCTCCCAGGCGACGGTGGAACAGTGGACGCGATGGGGTCTTCCCGAGGCCGCCAGTGACCGAGCTCCCTTCATCGGGAATCTCTGGTCCGGCGCGTGGATCGCATCAATGATCATCGGTGTCCTGGTCTGGGGCCTGATCGTGTACGCCATCATCAAGTTCCGTCGCAAGAGTCACGATGAGACTCCCAAGCAGACGCAGTACCACGTCCCGATGGAAGTGCTCTACACGCTGGTGCCCTTCTTGATCATCGGCGTGCTGTTCTTTTTCACGGTTCAGGCGCAAAACGGTGTGCTCGCCAAAACTGAGGCTGAGAACCCGCATCAAATCGACGTCATTGGGCAAAAGTGGTCGTGGAGCTTCAACTACCGTGAGGCGGCCAATCCCGCTGTGGGCAGCGATGCGCACACCGTAGGCACCATCGAGTCCATTCCGACGTTGTACCTGCCGCTGAACAAGCCGGTCCGGTTCAACCTTCAGTCGGCCGACGTCATTCACTCGTTCTGGGTTCCTGACTTCTACTTCAAACTGGACGTCATCCCCGGCCACCCCAACAGTTTCGACGTGACCCCCACCAAGCCGGGCGATTTCCTGGGCAAGTGCGCCGAACTGTGCGGCACCTACCACGCTCAAATGGTGTTCAACGTGAAGGTGCTTCCCGAGGCCGAGTACAACGCGGCGATCAAGGAACTGGCGGCGTCGGGCCAAACCGGCGACCTGGTCGCCCCGTCCTTCCCCACCACCGGACCGAAGAAGGAGGGCTGAGGCCATGACCACCGCCGCACGGGTGGAGTCGGGTGTCACGGTCGCACAACCGTCGCGCCGGCTCGGTAAGGGAGCTCTCGCCTGGTCATGGATGACCAGCACCGATCACAAGGTCATCGCCAAGCTGTACCTGTGGACTGCATTGGCCTTCTTCGCCTTCGGCGGCCTGCTGGCGCTGGCAATTCGCGCCGAGTTGGCCTTCCCCGGTCTGCAGTACCTCAGCTACGAGACCTTCAACCAGTTCTTCACGATGCACGGCACGATCATGCTGCTGATGTTCGCGACGCCGATGTTCGCCGCATTCGCCAACGCGATCACTCCGCTGCATATCGGGGCGCCCGACGTGGCTTTCCCGCGCTTGAACATGTTCAGCTACTGGCTGTACCTGTTTGGGTCGCTGGTCGCGTGCGCTGGCTTCCTGAGCCCGGATGGGGCCGCGTCGTTTGGCTGGTTCGCCTACGTCCCGCTCTCGGATGCCATCAACAGCCCTGGTGCTGGCGGCAACCTGTGGCTGGTCGGTCTCTACATGCTGGGGCTCAGCTCGATCCTGGGCGCGGTGAACTTCATCACGACGATCGTGACGATGCGCGCACCGGGCATGACCATGTTCCGCATGTCGATGTTCACCTGGAACATCCTGGTCACCTCGATCCTGATCCTGGTGGTCTTCCCGGTTCTGGCAGCAGGCCTGCTCGTGCTGCTGAGCGATCGCGTGCTGGGCACGCACATTCTCGACGCAGCGACCGGTGGTGCCATCTTGTGGCAGCACTTGTTCTGGTTCTTCGGTCACCCCGAGGTCTACGTGCTTGCCCTGCCGTTCTTCGGCATCGTGACCGAGGTCATCCCCGTCTTCAGCCGTAAGCCGGTGTTTGGTTACATCGGCCTGGTCGCGGCCACCTTGTCGATCGGCGCGCTGTCGATTTCGGTGTGGGCCCACCACATGTTCGTCACCGGCGCGGTGAACCTGCCGTTCTTCTCGTTCATGACCTTCATGATCGCCGTGCCGACCGGTGTGAAATTCTTCAACTGGATCGGCACCATGTGGAATGGATCCATCCGCATGGAAAGCCCGATGCTGTTTGCCATCGGCTTCCTCACCACGTTCCTGTTCGGCGGCCTCACCGGCGTCATCCTCGCCTCTCCGCCCCTGGACTTCCAGGTGTCTGACACTTACTTCGTGGTCGCGCACTTCCACTACGTGCTCTTCGGCACGGTGGTGTTCTCGATGTTTGCGGGCTTCTACTTCTGGTGGCCAAAGTGGTACGGCTACAAGCTGGACGAGAAGCTCGCCGTCCTGCACTTCTGGCTGATCTTCCTCGGCTTCCACATGACGTTCCTTGTGCAGCACTGGTTGGGTGTTGAGGGGATGCAGCGGCGTATCGCGGACTACCTGCCCCAGGAAGGTTTTACCTTCCTGAACCAGGTGTCGACGGTCGGCGCGTTCCTCTTAGGCGTCTCGATGCTGCCGTTCATCTGGAACGTCTACAAGAGCCACAAGTCCGCGCCGCGGATCACCGTGGATGATCCCTGGGGCTGGGGGCGCTCGCTGGAATGGGCGACCTCGTGCCCGCCGCCACGCCACAACTTCACGTCGCTGCCGCGAATCCGTAGCGAGGCTCCCGCCTTCGATCTCCACTATCCGGAGATCTCCGGGCGCGGCTCCGTGGCGACGTCCGAGGCCAAGCCTGCGCTCGAGGAGGACACTGACCGATGAAGACCGAATCCAAGATCTTCTTGTTCCTCATCATCTTCTTCGCGGTGGTGACCCCCTCGTATGCCTACGTGACATGGCAGATGGGTCACTTCGAGGTTATCGGGACGACCGTGTTCGCGCTGACCTTGCTGTTCTGCCTCATGATCTGGGGCCTGCTGGTCATCACGGGCCGCACGGTCGGGATGCGTCCCGAGGATCGCAAGGACGGCGAGATCGTCGAGAACGCTGGCGCGCTCGGCTTCTTTCCCCCCAGCAGCATCGTCCCCTTCTGGTCTGCACTGGCCATCACGGTGATCCTGCTGGGCGTCGTCTATGGGTGGTGGCTCAGCCTCGTGGGTGTCGCTTTGGGCATCTGGGGTGCCTGCGGCTGGGCGTACGAGTTCTACACCGGCGACTACAAGCACTGAGCGCCTCGCAGACGGCCCCGGAACCCTCACGAAGGGTCCGGGGCCGTCTGCTCTGTATCGACCTTGAGGCGGACACACGCAGGGCTGTGAGCAGGGCGTTACAGACCTGTGGGCCTCACCCAGACCTGCGTGGCTCGCCCCTGCGGGGTCTCACCAGCTCACGTGCAGTGGGCGTCCCTCTTCGTAGCCGGAGCGGGACTGGACCCCTACGGTGGCACGGGCATGGAAGTCGGTCAGGGTGCGGGCGCCCGCGTAGGTGCAGGAGGAGCGAACCCCAGACGTGATGAAGTCCATCAGGTCTTCCACCCCGGGGCGAGCCGGGTCGAGGTACATACGCGACGACGAGATGCCCTCCTCGAACAGAGACGCTCGCGCACGGTCGAAGAAGCTCTGCTCTTTCGTGCGAGCGCGCACCGCGCGGGCAGAGGCCATCCCGAAGGACTCCTTGTACGCCCGCCCCTCGGCATCACGCATCAAGGGGGAGGTGGACTCGTGCGTTCCAGCAAACCACGACCCCACCATGACGGCACCGGCTCCCGCGGCGAGGGCGAGGGCCACGTCGCGCGGGTGACGGACCCCGCCATCGGCCCAGATGGCCTTGCCCAAGTCTGCGGCTGCCGCAGCGCAATCGAGGACAGCCGAGAACTGGGGGCGGCCGACCCCGGTCTGCATGCGCGTGGTGCACATCGCACCCGGCCCGACCCCGACCTTGACGATGTCAGCTCCCGCCTCAATGAGGTCGTTCGTACCTTCGGCCGTGACGATGTTGCCGCCCACCAGAGGTACCCGCATGCCGGTGCGTGCCGCGTGCTCGTCTCGGACTGTTCGTACCAGGCGCAGCGTCTCCAGCATCCGGTCCTGGTGTCCGTGAGCGGTGTCCATGACGAGGACGTCCGCACCCGCTTCGAGGAGGGCCACAGCCCGCTGTTGGGTTGAGCCGGAGATGCCAACGGCGGCCCCGATCCGTAGGCGTCCCTGAGCGTCGAGGGCGGGGGAGTAGAGCGCCGAACGCAGGGCGCCCTTCAGGGTCAGCACCCCGACGAGCCGCCCGTCCGCATCGGTGGCAATGGCGATCTTGCGTCGCTGCTCGGTCAGTAGGTCGAACGCCTCCTGCGGGGAGATCGTTGCGGGAACGAGCGTGAGATCGGTGGTCATCAGTTCGTGGATGGGGACGAACCGATCCATACCAGCAGTGTCCGCATCCGACAGCAGACCCACCGGAACCCCGTCGTCCAAGACGACGGCAACCCCATGAGCCCGCTTGGGAATGAGGGGGAGGGCGTCCGCGACGATCATGTCGGGCGTCACCTTGATCGGCGTGTCGAAGACGGTATGCGCGCTCTTCACGCGGGCGATCGCGTCCGTGGCCGCGGAGGGGGAGAGGTCCTGCGGGATGATGGACACGGCGCCACGGCGGGCGACCGTCTCTGCCATCCGCCGCCCGGAGATGGCGGTCATGTTGGCCACGATCAAGGGGGTGGGGAGTTCCAGGGCGTCGGTCGAGGTGAGATCGACCTCCATCCGCGAGCGGACTGACGACCGAGTAGGCGACATGAAGACGTCGTCGTAGGTCAGATCGTGATCGGGTTTACCGGTGGTGAAACGCACGGCGCACAGCCTAGTGGGTGCAGGAAGGGCGGTGACCCAGAATGGTCACCGCCCTTCCTGGCGTCCTCAGGAGTGCAGTTGTGCCGGATCCTCTGATGAACCCTCAAGGCTGTTCTCGTCCGATGCTCCGTGGTGAGCAGCATCGGCGATCTCCGCCTTCGTAGGGATCGCGATGTCGTCGCCGGAGTACCAGTGAGACAGACGGGCTCGGAACCCGCTCACCGCATCAGGGTTCTTGATCCTGACACCATGCTCATCGACGTCGGCAGTCTCCTCCAAAGGCGTGTGATGCGTGTGCTGCGTGAGCGTGTACGCCTCATCGTGGGAGAGGGGGGCGTGCGGTTCGGAGAAGCCACCGTCCGGGCTTTGGACGATCGTTCCGGACTCCGAGCCGTGCAGGACCCGCTCGCGGTCGGCGCGCTGCAACGACAGGCAGATCCGCTTGGTGATGATGAACGCGACGATGGGGCCCAGGAACACCGCGAAGCGCAGGAACCACGTCACAGCGTTCAGCGACAGGTGGAAGTGCGTCGCGATGATGTCGTTGCCACCACCGGCCCACAAAAGCCCGTAGAAGGTCATCCCTGCGACGCCCAGGCCCGTGCGGGTCGGAGCGTTGCGCGGGCGATCCAGCAGGTGGTGTTCGCGCTTGTCGCCGGTGATCCACGACTCGACGAAGGGCCACAGGGCCAGCGACGTGTAGAAGATGCCCATGAGGACCGCGAACGGCAAGAAGATATTCCACGACCACGTCGTGGGGCCCCAGTGCGACTCCAGGCCCGGCATGATGCGGACGGCACCCTCAACCCAACCCATGTACCAGTCGGGCTGGGAGCCTGCGGTGACCTGAGCCGGGTTGTAGGGCCCGTACAGCCACACCTGGTTGATGGACATGGTGGCGCCCATCAAGATCAAGACGCCGAAGACGATGAAGAAGAAGCCGCCCGCCTTGGCCATGTACACGGGGAACATCGGGTACCCGACGACGTTCTTCTCGGTACGCCCAGGGCCAGGGAACTGCGTGTGCTTGTGGTACACCAGCAGCGCCATGTGGGCCCCGATCAGCGCCAGCAAGATCGCGGGGATCAACAAGATGTGCGCCATGTAGAACCGGGCGATGATCGCATCCCCCGGGTATTCGCCCGCGAAGACGAAGAACTGCACCCACGTTCCGACGACCGGGACGGACAAGATCGCACCTTCGGTGAAGCGCAAGCCCGTACCGGACAGCAGGTCGTCGGGAAGTGAATAGCCGGTCATGCCGGCGATCATCGACAGCGACAACAGCACGACGCCGATGAGCCAGTTCAACTCGCGGGGCTTGCGGTAGGCGCCAGTGAAGAAGATGCGCAGCATGTGGACCGTCATCGCAGCCATGAACAAGATGGCAGCCCAGTGGTGAATCTGGCGGACCAGCAGGCCGCCGCGCACATCGAAACTGAGGTGAAGCGTCGACTCGAAGGCCTGCGACATCTGCAGCCCGCGCAGCAACTGGTAGCTGCCGTCGTATTCGATCTCAGCCATCGACGGCTTGAACCAGATGGTGAGGAAGATGCCGGTCAACAACAGGACGATGAAGGAGTACAGGGCGATCTCGCCCAGCAAGAAGGACCAGTGGTCAGGGAAGACCTTGCGCAGCGCGGCCTTGCCGATCTTGGCGACGCCGAGGCGCTCGTCGAGCCAGCCGAGGGGGCCTCCCACCGTGGTGACGGCGCCCTCCTCGGCGGGGGACTGGGTGTCAAGGAGCGGCGCCTCGGGAGAAATCGCAGCGGGCCTCGCCATTATCGATCACCCTTCTTGTAGTCGTTTCGGGAGTCGCGCTCAAAGAAGCTCGGACCCACCGGAACCGTGAAGTCGCTCTGCGCGACAAGGTAGCCCTGCGCGTCGACCTTCAACGGCAACTGGGGCAGCGAACGTGCGGCAGGACCGAACACCACGACGCCGGAATCACCGAGGTCGAAGGTGCTTTGGTGGCACGGGCACAGCAGGTGGTGCGTCTGCTGCTCCCACAACGAGATCGGGCAGCCGACGTGGGTGCAGATCTTGCTGTAGGCCAGGATGCCGCCGACCTGCCAATCTCGGCGCGACTCGGGGACCTTGATCGAGTTCGGATCCATGCGCACCACGATGAGGGCCGTCTTGGCCTTCATGTTCTGGTACTCGGTGCCATGCAAGTCGCGCAGGTTCTCCGGTTCAGCGTTGACCAACTGACCGATCTCGATGTCTGCGGCCTTCAAGGGGATCCAGTTGGTGTCGTTCACGACGCGAACCCCATCAGCCCACAGAGTGTGCTCCAGGGTCTCCTTGCGGGTTGCCGCCGTGGGCCAGGGGCCGAGGTCGGCCAGCGTCACCAAGGCGGGCACGGCCATGATGCCGATCGCACCTCCCAGGGAACCCAGCAGCATGCCGCGACGCTTGATGCCAGCGTCGGAGGCTCCCGCGTTAACGGCGGCAACGAATTCGGCCTTTTCGCTGGCGGTCGAGGCCACCGGGTGACGCTCTTCGGAGATCTCGGTGTCGTTCATCAGCTGGCGAGCCCAGTGGATCGCACCGATCCCGATGAGGAGGACGCCGAGCCCGGCGGTCAATCCGAGCAGGGTCGGCTGGATGGACCAGCGCTGACCGAGCAACTCCGCCGTGGCGGTGTGGGGCACGGCGAAATAGATGACGACAAAGGCGATCGCCAAAACCGGTACCGCGGCGAAGAGCGCCACCACCTGGTGATAGGTGCGCTGGCTCAGGCGGGGATCGGAATCGGTGTAGCGCTCGACGTGAGGCTCAATGCCCGGGTCCGAGACGGGCAGGTCGGACTCGCCCTGCTCGCGGGGGGTCAGCGTGGACTGATCGTGCGTCATTTCGCTCGCGCTCCTCGTGAAGTGATCCAGACGGCGAACAGGCACAGACCGCCGATGCCGATGATCCAGCCGAACAGGCCTTCCGTGACCGGGCCGAGCCCGCCGAGCGTGAAGCCAGCGGACGGCTCCTGCTCCAGGCCCTTCAGGTACCCGATGATGGCGGCGATGTCCTCGTCCGGGATGGCTCCGGCGGCGAACACGGGCATCTGCTGGGGGCCGGTACGGACGGCCTCGTAGATGTGCAGGGGCTCGACACCGTGAAGCGGCGGGGCGAACTTGCCGTTGGGCAATGCGCCACCGTTGGCGCCCGCCTGGTGGCAGGCGGAGCAGTTGGTGCGGAAGAGTTCACCACCGCGGGCGATTTCCTCGTCGCTCAGCTTGGAGTAGTCGTACTGAGACGAGTGGGGGATGGCGGGGCCGGGGCCCAGCGAGGCGACGTAGGCGGAGATCTTGCCGATCTCCTCAGCCGTGTAGGTGTTCACCTTGCGGGGGGCTTGCTCGCCCGGACGAGCCATCGGCATACGGCCAGTGCTCATCTGAAAATCGACGGATGCGGCGCCGACGCCGACCAGGGAGGGCCCCTGCGAGGTGCCCTCACCGTTGAGCCCGTGGCAGGAAGAACACGTCACTTGGAACAGTGCCTTGCCTTCTGCCACCTGGGCCGAGGTGCCGCTGTCAGCCGCGACCTGACCCGAGGGGACCAGCGCCGCATACAGGGAGCCGAGGAGGACGAGCGCCAAGATGAGGGAGAGGGGTCGCGCCGCCGTGCGCCGCCTTCTGGGATGACCCGATCGCATGGTGTGTGCGCCTTTCGAGGTGGGGACGGACGGTTAGCGGATGATGTAGATCACCGCGAAGAGGATGATCCACACGATGTCGACGAAGTGCCAGTAGTAGGAGGCCACGATCGCACTGACCCGTTGTTCGTGGGTGAACGTGCGTGCGACGTAGGTGCGGCCCAGCATGAAGATGAACAGGATGAGGCCGCCCAGGACGTGTAGCCCGTGGAAGCCGGTCGCCAGGAAGAAGGCCGAGGTGTAGGCGTTCGTGTTGGGCAGGAAGCCTTCGGAGACGAGGGTCGAATACTCGTAGGCCTGCCCGCCGAGGAAGACCGCGCCCATGACGAAAGTCAGGGTGTACCACTCGCGCATGCCCCACTTCGCGACGTTGAGCAGGCCACCGGTTCGCGACACGAAACCGCGCTCGGCGCGATGGACGCCGATCTGGCAGGTGATCGAGGAGAGAACCAGGATCGTGGTGTTGATCAGCGAGAACCAGGGCGCCTCGATGCCAAACAGGTTCTGCAGGAAGTGGGCGCTGCCCCACTGCCACATCGTCTGCTCTCCGGGGGCAGCCATGGCGGTGGTGACGTTGCGCAGATTGAAGTAGGCGGCGAAGAGCGCGGCGAAGAACATGAGCTCGCTGGCGAGCCAGATCACCGTCCCGACGGCCAACATGTCAGGACGGCCCTTGACGCCGTTCAGACGTGTGGGCGCCACCGGGTGAAGGGCGCCGTGAGGAACGACCGGGACCGCGCTCGTATTCGCTGTATTCGCCACGGGCGCCATTATTACCGTTGAACTGGGTTGGGGTCACCTTCGGATGGGGCGTAGGCGACAAAAGATGAGTGTTCGTTACCTGGGCGGCGCTTCTCTCTCTGTTCTGCACCCGCCTCGAAGGGGGTGGCGGCGCTCGTCGTCTTGGGCCGGATCCGGACGCCGGAGTGCGCCGTCGTGGACTGTGAGCGATAGCATGGCCAGCGTTGCCCGTGGAAGAAGTGAGGACACGATGAGCGAAGAGGCACCCGCCGCCAAGGCGACGATCCTGATCTACTCCGACGACCGTCACACTCGTGATCAGGTGAAGGTGGCCCTGGGTCGGCGCGTCGCTGCGGATGTTCCGGAACTCTCCACCGTGGAGTGCGCGACGCACCAGGCGGCCATCAAGGTTCTGGACGAAGGCGGCATCGATCTGGTGATCGCCGACGGTGAGGCCGTGCCGCTTGGCGGGATGGGCTTGTGCCGTCAGGCCAAGGACGAGGTGGCCAACTGCCCGCCGTTCCTGCTGCTGGTCGAGCGCGTCGCCGACGCGTGGCTGGCGACGTGGTCGCGCGCCGACGCGGTCGTGCCCTACCCGATTGACCCGATCCGGCTTCCTGCCTCGGTCGCTGACGTGCTGCGCGCCCGGCTGGGGGAGCAGGCGCGCGTCTCGTGAGCCGGAGTTGGCCCGACGTCCTGACCGGCCTGGTCACCGGGAACGACCTTGATCCCGAGGCTGCGGCCTGGGCGATGAACGAGATCCTCGTGGGCGCGGCTACTCCCGCCCAGATCGCCGGATTCATGGTGGCCTTGCAGGCTAAAGGCGTGACCCCCGGTGAACTCACCGGCTTGGTGAGCGGCATGCTCGCCAACGCCCGTTCCATCACCTTGCCGACCGCAGAAGCAGTCGACATCGTCGGGACCGGCGGTGACCGTGCGAACACGGTCAACATCTCGACGATGGCGGCGGTCACGGCCGCGGCTGCCGGGGCGCGCGTGGTGAAACACGGAAACCGCGCCGCATCCTCCGCTTCAGGGACAGCCGATTGCCTGGAGGCCCTCGGTGTCGTGCTCGATCTGGACCCGGCCTCCCAGGCGCAGGTGTTCGAGGACGTCGGCATCGTGTTCTTGTTCGCCTCGCACTACCATCCCTCCCTGCGTAACGCTGCGGCTCCTCGGCGGGAACTGGGGATCCGGACGGTCTTCAACTTCCTGGGGCCTTTGGCGAACCCTGCCCGGCCCAATGCGCAGGCGATTGGCGTCGCCGACCCGGTAATGGCCGGTGTCGTGGCCGACGTGGTGGCCGGACGCGGTCAGCGCGGCCTCGTCTTCCACGGCGGCGACGGGCTGGACGAACTGACGACCACTACCCAGAGCCGGGTCTGGGTCGTCGCCGACGGGCGCGTGGTGGAAACCACGCTGGACCCGGCCGATCTGGGTATCCCGCGGGCGACCCGAGATGACCTGATCGGTGGCGATCCTGCCGTCAACGCGCAGGTGGCACGCGACACGTTTGCGGGCAAACCGGGCGCGGTGCGCGACATCGTCACGGTGAATGCCGCCGCGGCGTTGCTCGCTTTCGATGGGCCTGACCTGGACGCACCCTTGGCCGATCAGTTCCGTGACCGCATTGCCCGGGCGTCACAGGCCTTGGATGACGGTTCGGCCACGGCGCTGCTGCAGCGCTGGGTTGACGCCACCCGGCGTCTGGCGCGCTGACGGCGGCCCCGCCCAGGCGTTCGCGAACCTGCACGATCTGGTGGGGCTGTCCGCTGCGCTAGGCACACGGCAGCAACAAGGCGACAAACGCGCCGGCGAGCAACCCCGGACCATAGGGAAAACCGCCGCGGCGTCCGCGGGCGCGTTCCACGATGCCCGTCACAGCCCCCAGCAGCGTCCCGGTCAGCAGCGCCCACGCCACCATGGACGCTGACGAGAGCGCCGTGACGGCGCCGATCGTCGCGGCGAGCCGGACATCTCCGTAGCCGAGTTGTCCGGTGAACCGCCACACCAGGTGGAAGAAGCCCCCCACCACGACTGCGCCTGCGGCCGCGGCGGCCAGCGGCCACCAGGAACCGTCGACCCCACAAGCGAGCAGGGTTCCTGCCAGAGCGACGAACCAGCCTGCGTGAGACAGGCGGGCAGGCAGCCACGTCGTGCGGGCGTCGATGGCACACGCAAGCACGTTGGCGGTCGTTAAGGCAGACCAAGCCAGCCATAGCTGAGGCGCTGTGCGCGACACGGCGAGCCCGGTGGCCACCCCGGATAGGGCCGCAACGACGATGACGAACGGAGGCGTTGCCAGGGACGCGTAGTGAGGGGCCTCGGGGTCGTCGTGCGGCTCGGGCAGCCAACCCAGCACGCGTGGGGACACCAGCAGCATTCCTACCGCGGCGATCGCCGTGACCAAGACGCCCCAGGCCAGCACGGGACCTACGTCGAGGAAGGCGAGGAAGGGGAGCGGGGAGGGCACGGGGAGAGCCTAGGCCGCACACGCCACCACAACGGGCGGATCCTCGCTGATCCTGTCCAAGGCTTCGGTGAGGGCCCGGGCACGCAAGGCATCGACTGCCGAAACCCGCCTCGCCTCGCCACCAAGCACCGCCGTGAGGCGTGCAGGTGACCACCGCATGACGCGGCACAGGTGCCGCGGTGTCATGCCGCGGGCCAGAGCAGCCGAGAGGCGGCTTGAGGTGGGTTCTGAGGGTTGCGTCGTGCGCTGTAGTGCGCGCAGACCAGCGACATCGACCTGCCACAGCAACTGAGCTGCGGGCCGGGGTAGGCGGCGGAGGGGACGGCCACGGCGTCCGTGCAGGAGAACGTCGGCGTGACGCAGGGTGAGGCCCGCATGGAGGGCGACCACCTGCCACGGCAACCCCGTCGAGGAACAAAGATAGCGAAGGTGGGCGCGGAAGGGGGCTGCGTCGACCCAGCGTCCCTGGTCGAAGGAAGGCAGTGATGAGGGTGCAGCGGCGGGCATGGCGGCTCCTTGGGTTGACCTGTCACCCAAGAAGGCCTTTCGCAGACGCCGATTGTGAGATCGGATTCGCCGATGGTGTCGTGTGCTGCCCTCCGGACGCACGCAGGGGCGCAACCCCAACGGGTTGCTCCCCTGCGTGGCATCGGTGACTAGCGCTGCGCCTTCGTGAAGCCCGCAGCTTGAGCCGCGGCCTCGTCGGCGAACCACACGTCGGCGATGGTGCGCTCATAGCCCCCGTTGCCGGGGACATGGAACTTCATCGACCGTTCGTTGCCCTTGATGCGGAAGCCCTCCGGCGGTTCGGTTCCGACGAAGGAACCCTCCCCGTAAGGGCTATCCACGAAAGGGGCAGCATCATCCTCCGCGGCCTTCTTGGCGTCTGCCGCAGCGTCGGCGACCTTCTCCTTGACCGTCGCGGCGCCCTTCTTGAGGGCCTCCTTCGCGTCCGAGGCGGCATCGCTCGCGTCCGCCTTCGCGTCCTCGAGCTTCTCGCCTGCCTTCGCGGCGGCGTCGGCGAGCTTGTCCTTAGCGGCGGCGGCCTTGTCGCCCGCCTCATCGATCCACTCGGACGCCGCATCAGCGGTGGCACTGGACTTCTTGGCCAGGTCGTCGACGAGGTTCTGCGTCGAGGTCGGGACGTAGGGCTTGCTCGGCTCGTGGGCGTACCAACCGGAGTCGCTGGGGGCAAAGAACTTGCGCAGCGCGATGACGACGCCGACCAAGAGGCCGCCCGCCAAGACGACCTTGCCGAAGGTCTTCCACCCGGACTTCTTCTTGACCGGTTCGACCAGAGCGGGGATCTCCACCTTGGCGAGGTCGTCAGCAGCGTTGTGCAGCAACTCGCTCACCGCGGGAATGAAGTTGTTTTGCACCTTGTCGCGCGCCGTATCGACGGCGGGGACGAGGCGCGCGTAGGCCTCGTCGATGGCGGGAGAGACGCGGTTGAGTGCCTCGTCCAGCTTGGGCTGCACGGCGTCTACGGCATCGGCGGCGAACTTGGCACCCTTCTTCTTGGCGTCCTTGGCCAGGGGGGTCAGGTACTCCTGCGCCTGCTGCAAGTACACGCCCGCCTGAGCGAGGGCGTCCTTGCCGAGGTCTTGAGCGGCGTGGGTGGTGTCACCGACGACGCTTTCGAGGTTCTTCCGTTTCCTCACGGTCTTTCCTCCTGATCGATTGGGTTCGCGTGATCGCGTGCCAGCCACGGTACCTAATCCTGTGGCCGCGGCACAGGGGCAGGTGCGCATTCCCAGGGACACATCGGGGTGTTGGTGCGCCATGGTCCTAGGTGGCCTTGGGTAACGTGGGGGAGAATGCCCGCATGGCGGGCCCACGCATGAAAGGAACCGACGTGGCCAAGAAGGCAACGCTCCACACCAACCACGGTGACATCACGCTCAACCTCTTCGACGAGCAGGCTCCCAAGACGGTCGCCAACTTCGTGGGGCTCGCTGACGGCACCAAGGAGTACCGCGACGCCGAGACCGGTCAGACGACGACGGGCAAGTTCTACGACGGCGTCATCTTCCACCGGATCATCGACGGCTTCATGATCCAGGGTGGGGATCCGCTCGGTACCGGCACCGGTGGTCCCGGTTACCAGTTCGGTGACGAGTTCCACGCCGACCTCTCCTTCAACCGCCCCTACCTGCTGGCCATGGCGAACGCGGGCCCCGGCACCAACGGGTCGCAGTTCTTCATCACGGTGAGCCCGACGCCGCACCTCAACTTCCGGCACACCATCTTCGGCGAGGTGGCCGATCAGGCTGGTCGCGACGTGGTCGACGCGATCGCCAAGGTCCGCACCGGGCGCGGCGACCGGCCGATCGATCCGGTGGTCATCGAGTCGGTGGAGATCGACCAGGCCTGACCTGGTCGAGTGCCCAGGGGGCGCGAGACGCTGAGAGGGGGCGACGGCCATGGCCGTCGCCCCCTCGTCATGTGTCGAACCGCTGCGCACAGTGCGTGCGCAATCTTGGCCGGATGGGACTGTCGCTGGGCACCCCCTGGGGGCGCAAGGGCGCGGTGGGTGCCAGCGCACGCTCACCGCGCGTGAGGCCCTGCTTTGCCCGGGGGGCTGGGGCCTTACTCTCTCAGGGAGCCTTACTCTCCCAGGGAGAAGGCGGCCTCCAGGTCATGACTGGAGTAGGCGCGGAACGCCAGGTGCGTCGTCGTGCCCGTCACGCCCGGAACCTTGTTGATGCCCCCGGTCACCACGTCAGCGATGCGGTCGATCTCGCGCGTGCGCACGATCGCGATGAGATCCATGGCCCCGGTCACGGAGTAGACCTCAGTGACCTCCGGCATCGTGGCGACGCGATCAGCAACTTCGCTGACCTGATCGACGGCCGTAGAGATGAAGACGATCGCGGTGTTCATGGGTTCACCCTAGCGAGGAGCCACGCGCCTCGGGCGCCGTCACGTGCGGGCCCTGAGGCGTCCGGTGTCGTGAAGAAACTGCAACCGTTCGGTAACACCAGCCTCTCGACATCGCGGCACGGTGGGGTTAGGTTCTTTTGAAAAGAGTCTGACCTAATGCGGTGTGGCCGCATCGTCACCCCTCAACGACGAGGCTGACATCAGGCTCACGGATGAGAAAGGCACCTCACATGGCACGATTTGCCACGACCGGCCTTGCGGTGGCGACCGTCGTCGCCCTCGCGTTGACCGGCTGTTCCGGCGGCGCGGCGCCGACCGCTTCCACGGGAGCCGACGGCACCCTCTCCGCCACCACCATCAAGATCCTCGCCCCTTCCTACTCTGAGTCCTCCAAGAGCGACTGGCAGAAGATCATCACCGAGTTCAAGACCAAGCAGCCCAACGTCACCGTCGAACTGCAGATCGAAGGCTGGGACGACTTCAGCTCCAAGGTGCAGGCCCGCATCCAGGCCAAGGACTACCCCGACATCCTCAACGACAACGCCTTTGCCGGCGCCGCAGAGGCCGGACTGCTCTACCCGGTTAACGAAGTGATGAGCGCCAACACCCTTGCCTCCATCGAGCCGGCCCTGCTCAAGAACGGCATGGGGACCGATGGGAAGCAATGGGCCGCCCCCGACATCGCCTCCAGCCGAATGCTGGCCTACAACACCGACCTGTTCGCCCAGGCAGGCATCGCCAAGGCACCCACCACCTGGAGCGAACTCGCGGCTGACGCGCAGAAGATCACGGCGCTCGGCGGCGACATCCACGGCTACGGTCTTCCCCTCGGCAAGGAAGAAGCCCAAGTGGAATCGTCCCTGTGGCTGTGGGGCGCGGGCGGCGACTGGGTGCAAGGCAACAAGCTGGTCGCGAACCAACCCGCCGCGGTTGAGGCGTTCACCGAGATGAAGAAGCTCGTCGATGCCGGCGTGACCCAGCCGAATGCTGGCGCGACGAACCGGCAGCAGGCGGCCGATCTGTTCAACAACGGCAAGCTGGGCATGATGCTGAGCCACTCGGGCCTGCTGAAGGAGACCCGCGCCAAGTTCCCCCAGACGAAGTTCGCGGTCGCGCCCATCCCGTCCAAGAACGGTGACCCTGTCGCCTTCGGCGTGACCGACTTCATCCTCGCGTTCAACAACGGGGACGCCAACCGCAAGGAAGCCACCAAGCAGTTCCTCGACCTCATGTACTCCGACTCCATGTATCAAACCTGGTACGCGGGCACGGGGCTGCTGCCTGTCACCACGTCGATGATCGCCAAGGGCAAGGCCAGCGACACCGACAACGCGGCGTTCTATGACGCACTGTCCTACGTGAAGTTCCTCCCCGTCGGCGACCCGAAGTGGGACGCCCTCCAAAAGGCGCTCCAAGGCACGGCAGGCACCATCACCTCGGACACACCCGAGAACGTGCTGGCCAAGATCCAGGCGCAGGTGGACGCACAAGGCTGAGCCCTCCGCGTTCGAAGGAGGTGGGGAGTCGTCGTCACGCGCAGGCACCGACGGCTCCCCGTTCCCTCCCGCTCGCCGGACGCACAGCCTTCCCGCATCCCTGCTTCCCGCATCCCTGGAGAAGAGGAGACACCCATGACCGCACCCCGCCGTCGCGGACGCGCCCACGAGGTTCGTGCGGCACTGCCCTGGCTGGTGCCCACACTGATCCTCATCGTCGGCGTCGTGCTCTACCCCGCCGTCTTGATGGGGTGGACCGCCACCCGGAAGTACAACGCCTACGGCGTCGAGCGAGGGCCGGCAGGCTGGGACAACTTCGTTGGACCAGCCGGGGCCCTGACCTTCCCCACCGTCCCCATCCCGCAGATCCTGATCAACACGGTGGTCTGGGTCGTCGTCGTGGTGGCGATCACCGTGGCCTTGTCGTTGCTGTTGGCACAGTTCCTCAACCAAAAGTTCCGCGGGCGCAAACTGCTGCGTCTGGTCATCATCCTGCCGTGGGCCAGTTCCGTGGTCATGACCGCGACCGTCTTCAACTACGGTCTCCAAACCGACGTGGGGCTCTTCAACCGGCTTCTGGTCGACACAGGGATCCTCGAGGCGGCCTACGGGTTCACCAAGAACCCCACCTCGGCCTTCTGGGTGGCCGTCTTCGTCGCCATCTACGTCTCCCTGCCCTTCACGACCTACACGATCCTCGCCGGGCTGCAGGCCGTCCCCGAGGACATCTTGGAGGCCGCCCACATGGACGGGGCCAATCGCTTCCAGCGGTACACGCGCATCGTGTTGCCGATGCTGCGTCCCGCACTGCTCGTCGCGACCCTGATCAACATCATCAACGTGTTCAACTCCCTGCCGATCCTCAAGATCCTCAACGAGACCCCCGGATACAACACAGGGCACACCACGACAACGCTCATCTTCGAATACAAGGCGCAATTGGGCCCCGGGGTGGCGAGTGCGCTCTCCCTGGTGAACTTCGCCTTCTGCCTCGTCGTGATCGCGATCTACCTCGCCGCCGTCCAGCCCACGAAGGAGGTCTGACCCATGGCCGCCACACGCCGCCGCGGCGGCATCGACCAGCCGCCGAACCCGATCGGGATCGCGCTGGGAAGCCTGGTCATCGTCGTGTTCTTCGCGTTTCCCTACGCCTTGATGCTGATCAGTTCGCTCAAGTCGCGCGAAGACATTGCCAAGATCCCCCCGGACTACCTGCCCGCCTCGCCCCAATGGGACAACTACCTGACCGTCTGGGCGTCGAACGTCGCGCCCGGGGGCGCACTACTGGCCACGACCGTCATCGCGCTGGGGGCCACGCTGCTCGTCTTGCTGGTCGCCACGCCCGCCGCCTACTACATCGCACGGTTCCGGTTCCCGGGACGCCTTGCCTTCTTGTTCCTCGTGCTGATCACCCAGATGCTCCAGCCGACGGTGCTGGCCGTGGGCCTCTATCAAGAGTTCAGTTCGTGGCGCGGACCCCTGGTCTGGGTGGCGTTGATCCTCATCAACGCGGCGTTCAACCTCTCCTTCGCGATTTGGATCATGCAGGCTTTCTTCGCGTCCGTACCGAAAGAGGTGGACGAAGCCGCCCTGATCGATGGCGCCGGACGTCTCCAGACACTGTTTCGGATCTCACTGCCGCTGGTGTGGCCCGGCATCGTGACGGCGATCGTGTTCGTGTTCGTCAACACGTGGAATGAGTACGCGGCCGCGTTCATCCTGGTCCAGGACCCCGCGTTGCAGCCGTTGACGGTGGCCATGCCGCGCTTCCTGGGGCTCTACGTGCGTGACTGGCAGTACCTGTTCACGACCGCGATGGTCGCCGTGGTTCCGGTGATTATCTTGTTCGCCTTCATTGAGCGCCGTCTCATCGGCGGACTGACAGCCGGGGCCGTGAAGTAGCGCGCGCTCAGCCGCCGAGGACGAACCGCGGTAGGTCGTCCTCGGCGATCGAGCCGTGGAGAGGCCACCCCCACTCGCCGTCCACGTCGATCAGCCGGATGCCTGGTGACTCGAGCCACGACGCGATGCGTTCGGTCTCTTCGATCGTCGCGGCAGGCAACCCCGCCACGGGCGCGGTGACCTGTTCGGCCACGGCGGTGGCCTCGCGTGCCGCTGTGACCACACTGTCTCCCGGACGGACCCACGCCGCCGCAGCGAGGCGCCCGTAGCGGATGACGTGGGCCTCCCAGCCGCCCACGCTGCGGCGGACGGCCACCAGTTCGGCACACTGAGCCAACGCACCGACGCGGCGGGCTCGTGTGGAGGCCCGGACGAAGCCGCGCAGACGACTGGTGAGCCGTTCGGCCTCTTCGAACCGCTCTTGCGCCATGAGTGCTGCCAGGCGGGTCGCCGGGGCGCGCACGACAGCGCGGACGTCGACGGTCAGGCTGCTGCGCACCGCCTCGACGAGATGGGCGTAATCGACGCGAGCAACAGTGCCGTCGCAGGGCGCGGCGCAACTGCCCAGATCGCCCAGCGCGCAACGGCTGCTAGGGGTGCGCTCGGACAGCCGTGCCGTGCACTGACGCAACGGAAAGGCGTCGTAGATGGCGGCCATCGCGTCTTCGGCTGCGGCGCGGCGCGAGAAGGGGCCGAAGTAACAGGCGCCGTCGTTGGTGACCTTGCGTACCACCGACAAACGCGGGAACGGCTCTTGGGTCAGCTTGATCCACTGCTGCCGCTCAGGAAACTTGGAGCGACGGTTGTACCGCGGGGCGTGCGCGGCGATGAGGCGCAACTCCAAAACTTCGGCCTCCAGCGGCGTGCGGCACGCCGTCGCCTCGACCCCCGTCGCGATGCGGATCATCTCCTCCATGCGCGGACGCTTCTCCGCTGCGGTGAAGTAACTCCCCACGCGAGAGCGGACATTGACGCTCTTGCCGACATAGAGCACCTGACGACGGATCTCACCATCGCGATCGGGCAGATCGGCGACGAACTGGTAGACCCCCGGGCCACTGGGCACGTCTTTGGCCCAGGTGCGTTTAGCCCGGCGTTGCGGCGAGACCCCCCGGGTGAACTCCAGAAGATCCTCCACCGTCGTCACGCCCAGGTTTCCCACGCGTTCCAACAGGCGATGCAGGACCGTCACGGTGGCACGGGCGTCGGTGAGGGCACGGTGATTGGGGGACTCCTCGACGTGGAAGTGACGCGCGAGGGTCGCCAACTTCACATTGGGCACCTCGTCGCGGGTCAGGACGCCGCGTGCCAGGGCGACGGTGTCCAAGACGCCGAACCCCGGCCAGCGCACGTCCTGATCGGCGCAGGCACGCTTGAGGAAACCGACGTCGAAACCCGCGTTGTGGGCCACGAGCACCGACCCCCGCGCGAACTCCAAAAAGGGAGGGATCACCTGATCCACGCGAGGGGCGTCCGCCACCATGGCATCGGTGATGCCGGTGAGCACGGAGATCAGGGGCGGGATGTGCCCGTGAGGGTTCACCAGCGTCTGGAACTCGCCCTCGACCGCCCCGCCGCACACCCGGACGGCGCCGATCTCGGTGATGCTCGCCTCAGGACCCGCGCCCGTCGTCTCCAGATCGACCACCACGAACGGCGTCGTGGCCAGGGACCGGCCCAGATCCTCGAAGCTGGGTTGCAGCGTGGCGGAGTTCATGATCGGACACGCTAGGCGTCGCCTCCGACACTTCAGTCGAGGGTCGCTGTCCTCCGCCACCACTCGGGCCGAGGACGGCGTTTTGTCGGCGGGCGCTGTCAGGGTGGGGCCATGAACACGATGCTCATCGATTGCGTCGGCTGCGCGGCGCGAGGCCCCGCGTGCGACGACTGTGTGGTGTCGGCGCTCCTGGGAGCGCCTGAGCAGGGGGCCCCTGAGCAGGGGGCCCCTGAGCAGGGGGCCCCTGAGATGGCCGCCTTGGCCGACGACGAGCGAGCCGCGCTCGGCGTCATGGCCGAGGGGGGATTGCTGCCGCCGTTGCGTCTGGTGGCGCGGGCCGTTCCCGAACGTTCGCAGCGGTGGCGCCGTGGCGCCTGAGTCAGGTCGGCCGCTTCGTCGCCGCGGTCTCGGCGGTGGCCTGCTGCCGGCCCCCGATCGACGTGGCAGGCGGCGCCCGCGGCACGGGTGGGGCGGGGCAGGGGCGCGCTAACCGTGCGTCGGGCGTCGGCACACTGCGCTGGGTGTCGGTGCCTGGGCGTTGCTCGGCGCGGCACGCGGTAGCGTCGGCGGCGTGGGAGCGCGGATCGGACGCAGGGCAGCCGTCACGGCAGCCATGGGCCTCCTCGCGGGGTGTGCGGCGCTTCCGGGGTCGCAGAACACCGCGCCCCAGGCGTGGCCCTCTCCCACCCCTCGCGCACCCGATGCGGACCTCCTCCAGCGGTTGGCGACCGACCTGACGGCCGCTGTGCGCGATCACGATGCCGACCGGTTTGTCGCCCTCTTCGCACCACAGGGGCGGGCCGCCGGGTCGGTCATCGGGCGCAACGCCCTCCACCTGGCCGCCTGGCAGGCCGAGGCGGACGCCGATCACCTCCGCGTCCGAACCCAAGCAGGCGCGCAGACGGGGTGGGGCAGCGCGACACTGGCTCTCGCAGTCGATCCCGAGGGCCGCATCCTGTGGCTGGGGTCACGCCCGGGCGATCATCCGGTGGTGTGGCTCGACCACCTCATCGACGTCTCCCACGACGACCCGATCTGGTTGATCGCCGCAGCCTCCCAGGCGTCCATGGCCCCCGTGTGGCTCAGGACGGCGCGGGATGCATCCGAACGTCTGACAACCCTGGATTGGAGTGTGTGGCGCCCCCCGAGCGAAGTGGCTGCCCCGTTGACCCTCGAACTCCCCGCTGACCTCGTGGGTTTTGGCGAACCGATTGACGTCGGGGCCTACGTCCGGCTGCGTGGCACCGACGACGAGCCGCGCATCGTCGTCAGCCCCGCCGACCGCCCCGGCCTCACGCAGGAGGAACGCCTCCACCTCCTCACGCACGAGGCCGTCCACGCCCTCACGCGCTCACCGGAATGGGCTGCCCCTGGGTGGGCGGTCGAGGGGCTCGCTGAACAGGTCACCGAACAGCTCTTCCCGGATCTGGCAGCCGCCCATGCGGCCCTGCTGCCTCGCGCATCCGAGGGGGTCGGCCTTCCCTCCGACGCCGACCTAGCCGCCGGTGGCCTGCCGGTCTATGCGCTGGCCGCGCGGGCCATCGCGGGGGCACAAGACCGCTGGGGAAGTGCCCAGGTGCAACGGTGGCTCGCCGATTGGCAGGCCCCCGGACGCCCCTCCGAGGCGGAGTTCACCGACGCGTTGCGCGCGGCACTCCCACAGTGAGACACCCCGCCCCGCAGGGACAGGCGACCCGCAACGGCGTCCTGACGAGCGGGGGCGAGTCCAGCCCCGCGCTGCGGTGGCACCCTCCTGGGCAGGCGGCAGGCGGCAGGCGGCAGGCGGCAGGCGGCAGGCGGCAGGCGGCAGGTGGCAGGTGGCAGGTGGCAGGTGGCAGGTGGCAGGTGGCCTAGGCCTGGATCCTGTCAGCGCTGACGCGCTCGATGAAGGCTGTCGACGCGGCGAAGATCGTGTCCGCGTCGTAGTCCATCGTCGCGACGTGGTAGCTGTTGGGCAGCATGATCTCGGTGATGTCATCGCTGGAGACCTGGCGCACCACGATCTCCGTCGACGAGGCAGGGACGACATGGTCGACCGTCGACCGGAACACGATGATGGGGCACGTGACGAGATCCAGGCACGAGCGCACGTCGGCCCACAAGGCCAACAACTCGGCCACGGCGGCCGTCGGGGTGACGTCATAGCCGCCCTCATCGACACCCGGCTTGTGAATGTCGTTGCCGATCGAGTCGACGCGGCGCACGACGTACTTCAGCACCGGCGCGAGGCGTGCCAGAGGATCCACCGCGCCCAGTGCTGGGTTGATGAGCATCAGCCCCGCCGTCTGAGGGTGCTGTTCGGCCAAGCGCAACGCCAAAGACCCGCCCATCGAGATGCCCGCGACGAAGACCACCGAGCACCGCTGCGCCAACGCCTGGTATTCGGCGTCGACGCAGTCGTACCAGTCCTGCCATGACGTCACGCTGAGTTCCTGCCAGGTCGTGCCATGCCCGGGCAGGCGGGGGACGGCGACGGTGAATCCCGCGGCGGCCAGGTGGCGGGCCCACTCCACCATCGAGGTGGGCGTCCCGGTAAACCCGTGGCACAAGACGACCCCCACCGGCCCGCCGTCGGCGTGGAAGGGGCGCGCATGCTCGGCGATCGTCATGGCGTCATCGTAGGCGAGGTGACCACTAGGCTGACCCGTCAGGAGGTTCGCCTGACATGAGTTGGTATGGGTTTTTCAAGGTGCCGTTTCGCGCGATGGTGCGATTCGGCTACGGCGCCCGCGCAGTGGGGGAAGAGAACATCCCCACGACGGGGCCGGTCATCTTGGCAGGCAACCACATCGGTGCCGCCGACACGTTCGTGATGCCCGCCTTGATCAAGCGGAAAGTCACCTTCCCCGCCAAGGCAGAGATGTTCACCGGACGCGGCGGGCCCATGACCAAGCTGGTGGCCTGGTTCCTCAAGGCCGTCGGTCAGGTGCCGTTGGACCGCTCCGGCGGGCGGGCGTCCGCCGACGGGCTGGGGCCGATCCTGGACGTGCTCGAACAGGGCGGCGTGGCGGGCATTTTCCCCGAGGGAACACGGTCTCCTGACGGACGCATGTACAAGGGCAAGACCGGCGTCGCACGCTTGGCCCTGGCTTCGGGCGCCGTCGTGATCCCCGTCGCCGTGCGCGATTCGCAGTTCACCGGAAAACGGCTGGGCATTCCGTGGGCCGACCACCCGGTCATCACGTTCGGGCGTCCGCTGGACTTCTCCGACTACGCATGGGGCGAGAACGATCGGGCCGTCTTGCGGTGGGTGACCGATGAGGTGATGGCAGCGATTCAACAACTCACCGGTCAGGTGTACGTGAACGCTTACGCCACCTCCGTGAAGTACGGCGGAATGAGCGAGGAGGAGGCGCTGCGCCGCATCGCTTCGCGTCCCGGCGGCGGGCCTGCGCCACTGCCCCCGGCCCCGCAGGAACCCGCGTCCTTGCCGCCTGCAGCGGAGGACCCTGCCTCCCAGGGGCCTGCAGCGGAGGACGCCGCGTCCTGACCGGCGGCATGTGAACGGAGTTCGCTACCGGGTCGCGTATCCTGTGCCGGTGCCAACCACCATTCCCACACTGACGGATCTGCATGCCCACGGAGCGGCCCAGCAGCCGAACTATCCCGATGCGCGTGCCGTCGAGGAGGTCGTCGCCGAGTTGCGGCAGCGTCCGCCGCTGGTGTTCGCGGGGGAGGCCGACGAACTGAAGGCCCGGCTGGCCGACGTGGCGGGAGGCCGCGCGTTCCTGCTGCAAGCGGGCGACTGCGCGGAGACCTTCGGCAACGTCACGGCAGCCAACATTCGCAACTCGCTGCGCGTCCAGCTCTCGATGGCGGTCGTGCTGCAATACGCGGCCCAGGTGCCGGTGGTGAAGGTCGGACGCATCGCAGGCCAGTACGCCAAGCCGCGCAGCAACGACCTGGAGACCCGCGACGGCGTGACGCTGCCCAGCTACCGCGGCGACGCGGTGAATGGGCTCGACTTCACCCCCGAGGCGCGCGTCCATGAGCCACGCCGCCTCCTGGACGTCTACAACAGTTCGGCGGCCACACTGAACCTGGTCCGTGCCTTCGTCAACGGTGGCTTCGCGGACCTGCGCACCGTCCATAGCTGGAACAGCGATTTCGTGCGCAGCAGCAACGTCGAGGAGAAGTACACCCAGCTCAGCGACGAGATCGAGCGGGCCATGGCCTTCATGGTCGCGTGCGGCGTCAGCGACGATTCGCTGCGCCGGGTCGGCTACTGGGCCTCGCATGAAGCGCTGCTGATGGAGTACGAGCACGCCATGGCGCGCATCGACTCGCGCACGGGAAACCCGTATGGCACGTCCGGCCACCTGCTGTGGGTGGGCGAACGGACGCGTCAACTCGACGGCGCGCACGTTGAGCTCCTGGCCAGTCTGCGCAACCCGATCGGCATCAAGATGGGGCCCTCCACGACGCCGGACGATGCGCGCGCGCTGGTGGAGCGCCTCGACCCGAATGCCGAACCCGGACGCCTGACCGTCATCACCCGCATGGGTGCCGGCAAGGTTCGCGACGCGTTGCCGCCGCTCATCGAGGCGGTCGAGTCCACCGGTCGCAAGGTGGCGTGGGTGTGCGATCCGATGCACGGCAACACGTACTCCACCGAGCGGGGCTACAAGACGCGCGCCTTCCCGGTGATCTGGGACGAGGTGGACGGCTTCTTCGACGTCCACGCCGACCTGGGCACCTGGCCTGGCGGGGTCCACATCGAGCTGACCGGCAACAACGTGACCGAATGCGTCGGCGGCGTCCACGAACTGGACGAGGCCGACCTGGCCACACGGTACGAGACGGCGTGCGATCCGCGCCTGAACCGGGAGCAGGGCATCGAATTGGCGTTCTACCTGGCTGAGCGGCTCCGCGAGGACATCGTCCGCCGGGGCACGAACCCGGTTCAGGAGTTCGAGCCGCGCGAGCTGTGATGATCGACCTGCGCTCGGACACGATCACCCGGCCCACCGAGGCGATGCGGGCGGCGATGCTGGAGGCGCCGGTCGGCGACGACGTCTACGCCGAGGACCCGACGATCGACGAACTGGAGTCGCGGGTCGCGGCGCTGCTGGGTCACGAGGCGGGGCTGTACTGCGCCACCGGCTCCCTCGCCAACGTGCTGGGGGTCGCGGCGCACGTGGCCCCCGGCAGCGAGGTGCTGTGCGACTCCGGCGCGCACATCGCGCGGGCCGAGATGGGCGCCCACGGGGCGCTGACCGGGGTGACGATGCGCACCTGGGTGACCGCCGACGGTCGCGTCGATCCCGGGCAGATCGCCGCGCTGCTCTCCCCGGACGCCGGCCCCTACCTGGTCTCGACGTCCTGCGTCGCGATCGAGAACACCCACAACTTCGGCGGCGGCACCGTGCAGCCGTGGGACGCCCTGGTGGCGGCCACGTCCCTGGTGCGGGACGCCGGGGTCGGGCTGCACCTGGACGGCGCCCGGCTGTGGAACGCCCACGTGGCCACCGGCATCCCGATGGGGGAGTACGGGGCGCTGTTCGACACGATCAGCGTCTGCTTCAGCAAGGGCATGGGCGCGCCGGTCGGCTCGGTGCTGGTCGGCTCCTCCGAGGCGATGGCCGCCGCGCGCGTCCGCCGCAAGCGCCTGGGCGCCGGCTGGCGGCAGGCGGGCATCCTCGCCGCCGCGTGCCTGTACGCGCTCGATCACCACATCGACCGGCTCGCCGACGACCACGCGGCCGCCCGGGCGTTCGCCGCCCCGCTGCGCGCGGCCGGCGTCGAGGTGGCCGAGCCCGAGACCAACATCGTCGTGGTGCCCACCGGCGACCGGGCGGCGGCCGAGGTCGTCGCGGCGGCGTCCGCGCGCGGGGTGGCGCTGTCGGCGGTCGGGGCGCGCGTGGTGCGCGCCGTGACCCACCTGGACGTCACCGAGGACGCGTGCGCGGACGCGGGCGCGGTGCTCGCCGCCGTGCTCAACACCCGTTCGGCGGCCTGACCGCCGGACCCTGCGCCTGGGCCGCCCGCGTGCTGCCCTCGACGGCGAGGGTGGATCGCCTTGGGGAGCCTGCCGGGCGCGGACGCCGGGCTCAGGCGGCGCGCGGCAGGGCGTCCAGCATGGCCAGGGCTGCGTCGCGTCCGGCGCGCGTCGCGCCGAGGGTGGACGCGGACGCGCCGTACCCCACCAGGAACACCCGCGGATCCCGCGCCGCCCGGACGCCGTCGGTGCGGATCCCGCCGCCGGGCTCGCGCAGCCGCAGCGGGGCGAGATGGTCCAGGGAATGCCGGAAGCCCGTCGCCCACAGGATCGCGTCGGCCTCGACCAGCCGGCCGTCGGCCAGCCGGACGCCGCGGGGCGTCACCGCCGACATGGGGCCGGCGGAGACCAGCACGCCGGCGTCGATGCCCGCCCGGTACTCGGGCGTGAGCGGGATGCCGGTCGCGGCGACCACGCTCTCGGGCGGCAGTCCGCGCTCGGTGCGGGCGCGGACCCGGTCCTCGACCGCCCGGCCCCACTCGGTGTCGAAGGGGCGCACGACCCACTCCGGCGGGCGCCGGGTGACCCATGTGGTGGCCGCGCCGGCGGCGTCCAGTTGGAGCAGGAACTGCACCGCCGACGTGCCGCCGCCCACGACGACGACCCGCTGCCCGGCGAACTCCTCGGCGGAGACGAAGTCGTGGGTGTGGAGTTGGCGCCCGGCGAAGGAGTCGCGGCCCGGGTAGGCCGGCCAGAACGGCTTGTCCCAGGTTCCGGTGGCGTTGATGAGCGAGCGGGTGGCGAAGCGGCGCTCGCCGGCGGCGACCTCGAGCAGCCCGTCGGGGCGCGAGCTCACGGCGTCCACGCGGAGAGGGCGGAGCACCGGCAGGCCGAAGCGCCGCTCGTAGTCACCGTAGTAGCGGGCGACGACGCGGGAGGCGGGCTCCTCGGGGTCGGGCGTGCCGAGCGGTGACCCGGGCAGGTCGTGGACGCCGTGGGCCCGGCCCAGCGTGAGGGAGTCCCAGCGGTGGCGCCACGCCCCGCCGGGGCCGTCGTTGGCGTCCAGGGTGACGAAGTCGCGGTGCGGCGCGAGCCCCCGGTGCGCCAGGTGGTAGGACGCCGCCAGCCCGGCCTGCCCGGCGCCGATCACCACCGTGTCGAGGACGCTGTTCTCCATACCCTCGCCAACAAACTCCAACCTTCAACTATTCCGCACCATCGCCCCACGGACGACTCCGCCTCCCGCCGCCGAGGACTTCGACTCCCGCCGCCGAGGACTTCGGCTTACGCCGCCGAGGACTTCGGGTTACGCCGCCGAGGACTTCGCGTACCGCTCAGCGGCCGCCGGGACGCCACGGCGTCCCACCACGCAGGTCGTGCACGCGGGTCGGCGTCATGGAGGAGTAGCGATCCTGCGCCAGTTGCCAGCCACGTTCGGAGAGCAGCCCCTCATGGATGCCGAATCCCTCGGGGGCGCCGAGGGCACGCAGGAAATCGATCTGCTCCTTCATCGCGGCCCACGGGCCCATCATCGGCACGGCGACGACATCGACGCCTTCAGGGACGGCGTCCAGTTCATCCCCGGGGTGGAAGAACGTGGGGTCGCCGAGCGAGGTCAGGACGAGCCCGACGTTGCCGATGCGCGGAATGTCGCGGTGGATCTCCGCGTGGCTGCCGCCGACCGCCTCGATGTGCACGTTGCCGACGTCGAGCTCGTCGCCGGGGGACAGCGGGATGGCCCGGCCGCCGAGGTCAACCTTGTCCAGGACGCCGCGCTCCGTGGCCACGATCGCATCGGGGTTCGCGTCCAGGAGGGCGTCGATGTGCTCTGGATCGATGTGGTCGGGGTGCTGGTGGGTCACGAGGATGGCGTCCAGGCCGGTGAGGTTGCGCCAGGTGGAGGTGAAGTTGCCCGGGTCGAACAGGATGCGACTGCCATCGGCCTCGACGAGCACCGCGGCGTGCCCCAGATGCGTGATCTGCATGGTCCCCACACTAACCGGTCGCCCACCGGTTCGATCGGACGCCGAGGGCGTCCGCACCAGGCCATGACTGGGCGCCCACTGGCCTTCACGAGTCGATCGCAAGTCCTCGGCGGCGTAACTCGAAGTCCTCGGCGGCGGGAGTCGAAGTCCTCGACGACGGGAGCCGCAGTCCTCGGCGGTGGGAGCCGCAGTCCTCGGCGGTGGGAGCCGAAGTCCTCGGCGGGGGGAGGCGAAGTCGTCGGCGGGGCAGGGCGGGGCAGGAACGGCCGGGTGGGCGTCCTTTTAATGCGCGTGATTTAAAGCATGGCAGGAGGCGGTGCAGCGGGAGTAGGGTGCCAATCGCTGTTGTCGGAATTCACCCCTCTTCCGGAGGTACGCCATGGCCGAGTCGAGCCCCACGCTCACCCACGAACCGCACGACCCTCCCCGGCCCAACCCGACGATGATCGTCGGAAAGGGCTGGGTCCAGGGCGTCGCGCTGGTGTTGGTGTTCAGCTTCTTCGTGATGGGCATTCTGGCCTATCGCACCTACACGGCCTCGATGCCGATGCCGGCCAAGGTCGTCGCCGCCGACGGCCAAGAACTGTTCAGCGGGGCCGACATCACCAAGGGCCAGGAGCTGTTCCAGGCGCGCGGGCTGATGCAGTACGGGTCGGTCATGGGGCACGGGGCCTACCTCGGCCCCGATTTCACCACCGAGTACCTGCGGCACGCCGCCACGTCGGTGCGCGACCAGTTCGCCGCCCAGGGGATGGCCGACCCGCAGGGCGCGGTCGTCACCGAGTTCCGCACGAACCGGTACGACGAAGCCTCCGGGGTGCTCACGTTCTCCCCGCCCCAGGTGATCGCCTACAACGAGCAGCTCGCCTACTACACCGAGTTCTTCGGGCCGAAGTCGCGCGACAACGGCCTCATCCCCAACGCCATCACCGACCCGACCGAGATCAAGCAGCTCACCTCGTTCTTCGCCTGGACGGCGTGGGCCTCGGCCGCGACGCGTCCGGGCCACGACTACAGCTACACCAACAACTGGCCGCCCGAACCGCTGGTCGACAACCACCCCACCGCCGACCTGGTGGTGTGGTCGACGCTGTCGCTGATCGTCCTCATCGGCGGCACGGGCGTGATGTTCGCCATCTACGGCCGGTGGAGCCGCAAGATCGGCTGGCATTCGGAGGAGGCCCCGGCCATCTCGTTCCGGCAGCCGGGCGAGGTCGGGCTGACCCCGGCCCAGCGCGCCTGCGCCTGGTTCATCCTCGTCATCGCCGTGCTGTTCCTCATCCAGACCCTGGTGGGCGCCGCGGCCGAGCACTATCGCGCCGACCTGAGCACGTTCTTCGGCTTCGACCTGGCCTCGATCCTGCCCTACAACCTGGCCCGCACCTGGCACGTGCAGCTCTCCCTGTTCTGGACGGCGGCGGGCTTCCTCGCCGCGGGCATCTTCCTCACCCCGTTCATCGCCGGCCGGGAGCCCCGGGGGCAGGGCACGCTCGCCTACGTGCTGCTCGGGGCGGTCGCCTTCGTGGTGTTCGGTTCGCTGCTCGCCGAGGGCCTCTCGATCCACGGCGTCGACTGGGCCACCGGCCCCTTCTTCGCCCAGCAGTGGGAATACCTCGACCTGCCGTTCTTCTTCCAGGTGATGCTGACGCTGGGCATGTTCATCTGGATCGCGATCATCCTGCGTGGGCTGGCGGCGCGGCTGAAGGGCGAGAGCAAGGGCAACATGCCGTGGCTGTTCTTCTTCGCCGGGCTGGCCATTCCCGCCTTCTACGCCGTCGGATTGCTGGCGCGCACCGATTCCCCGCTGTCGGTGGCCGAGTTCTGGCGGTTCTGGGTGGTCCACCTGTGGGTCGAGGATTTCCTGGAACTGTTCAGCACGGTGATGGTCGCCTACGTGTTCGTGCTGCTCGGCGTGGTCCGGGAGAAGATCGCGCTGGGCATCATCTTCATGGACGTGATCCTGTATTCGGCCGGCGGCGTCATCGGCACCATGCACCACCTGTACTTCTCCGGGACGCCGGTGGAGCACATGGCGCTGGGCGCGTTCTTCTCCGCCGCCGAGGTGATCCCGCTGACGTTCCTCACCGTCGAGGCGTGGGCGTTCATGCAGCTGGGCGCCCGCCAGGAGGCCAAGGCCGACAAGCCGTTCCCGCACCGCTGGGCGGTCATGTTCCTGGTCGCCGTGGGTTTTTGGAACTTCCTCGGCGCCGGCGTGTTCGGCTTCCTGGTGAACCTGCCGATCGTGTCCTACTACGAGATCGGCACCGCGCTCACGGCCAACCACGCCCACGCCGCCATGATGGGCGTCTACGGCATGCTCGCCATCGGGTTGTCGATGTTCGCGCTGCGCTACCTGATCCCGGCCGACAAGTGGCCCGACAAGTGGGCCAAGGTCAGCTTCTGGTGCCTCAACATCGGCCTGGCCTGGATGGTGTTCGGCACGCTGCTGCCGCTGGGCATCCTGCAGCTGTACCACTCGGTCGACTCGGGCTACTACGAGGCCCGGACGCTGGGCTACATCACCAGCCCCGGCAACGCCCTCATCGAGTGGACGCGCCTGCCCGGCGACCTGATCTTCATGATCGGCGGGGTGCTGCCGTTCCTCTACATCGCGTTCCTGGGGGTGAAGTACTTCCGGCACGGCCGCACGGTGTACAGCTTCCCCGCCGACGTCCTATACACCGAGCTGGCGCCCTCGCAGAAGAAGCGCGGCTGGGCGGAGGAGAGGGAGTCCTGATGCCCGACGTGACGGTGTGGCTCATCGGCGCCTACGCGGTGTTCCTGCTGGCCGTCGCGTGGGGGATCGACCTGCTGGGCAAGCGCAGCGCGGAGCGGTCGGCGTCCTGGCGGACGGGCAACTTCGTGTATCACTCCGACAACGACGCCTGGAAGTGCCACGAGGACAAGTGGCTGTGGCCGGCGTCCTTCGACCCCGACAAGCGGGTGATCCGCTACGTGGGCCAGCACGAGATCTGCGGCCGTTGCCCGGTCAAGGACGCCTGCTCGCCCACGCCGGGCCCGCGCGAGCTGACCCGGCAGCTGGATCCGTGGCCGTTCTCCGAGGCCGGACGCTTCCAGCGCGGCATCGCCCTGGCCGTCGCCGTCGTCGCGGTGGCCCTGCCGGCGGGCGCGCTGGTCGGCTCGCACGGCCCCCTGGACGCCGTGGTGCTCGGCACGGTCATCGCGGTGGTGCTCGGGGCCGGGGTGTGGCCGCTGGCGCGCCACCTGTGGCGCTCGCCGGCGAACTTCCCCGAGCACCTGCAGCGCGAGGGGATGGCCGAGACGGCGGCCGGTCACGCCGCCGTCGTGCCGCTCGACGCCGTGGGACGCCTCGGGCGCGCCGGCGGCGTCCCCGACACCGCGCGGGCGGCACCGGCCCTCACCGACCGCTACGCCACCCGGTGGGCCAGCGACCGACGTCGCCTGCCCGGAGAGGACTGACATGGAGACGCCGATGGCGTGGGGGATCGTGGCCGGGGCGGTGATCGTCCTGGCGCTGTTGGTGCTGGGGCTGAGTCTGAAGGTGATCCCCGAGTACGAGCGCGGGGTGCTGTTCCGGCTGGGACGGCTCAAGCCGCTGCTCCAGCCGGGGCTGCACGTGGTGATCCCGGGCATCAACCACCTGGTGCGCGTGGACCAGCGCGTCGTGACGCTCACCATCCCGCCGCAGGAGGTCATCACCCGCGACAACGTGCCCGCGCGTGTCAACGCGGTGGTGCTGTTCAACGTCACCGACCCGTTGCGGGCGGTCATGGAGGTCGAGAACTACGCGATCGCGACCTCCCAGATCGCCCAGACCACGCTGCGCTCGGTGCTGGGACGCGCCGACCTGGACACCCTGCTGGCGCACCGCGACGCGCTGAACTCCGACCTGCGGGAGATCATCGAGGTGCAGACCCAGCCGTGGGGCGTCCACGTGGCTGTGGTGGAGATCAAGGACGTCGAGATCCCCGAGCAGATGCAGCGCGCCATGGCCCGGGAGGCCGAGGCCGAGCGCGAGCGCCGCGCCAAGGTGATCAACGCCCGCGGCGAGCTGCAGGCCTCCGAGGAGCTCAAGCTGGCCGCCGACCGGCTGTCGCAGTCGCCGGCGTCCCTGCAGCTGCGCTACCTGCAGACGCTGCTCGAGCTCGGCGCCGACCAGAACTCCACGGTGGTGTTCCCGCTCCCGATGGACATCGTGGGGCCGCTGCTGAACCACTTCGCGCCGCGCGGGCCGGACGGTGACCGCCGCGAACCAGGACCCGCCGCGGATGGTAGGAAGGAGGCATGAGCGCACCTTCGTCCGACGTCTTGACCTGGCTTCAGAAGCTGATCGCGATCGACACCACGAGCCGCGATTCCAACCTGCCGCTGATCGAGCTGGTGGCCGATCACGCCCGCGGCCTCGGGCTGGAGCCGCAGGTCTTCCCGACGCCCGACGGCCGCAAGGCCAACCTGCTCGTCACCGTCCCGGACGCCGACGGCAACACCGGCGGCGGCGTCCTGCTCAGCGGACACAGCGACGTGGTCCCCACCGACGGCCAGGACTGGACCTCGGACCCGTACACGCTCACCGAGCGCGACGGCCTGCTGTACGGCCGCGGCGTCACCGACATGAAGGGCTTCGACGCGGTCGCCGTGAACGCCTTGGCCGCGCTCGTCGCTCACCCGCTGCGAACCCCCGTGCACGTGGCGCTCACCTATGACGAGGAGATCGGATGCGTCGGCGCGCAGCCGCTCGTCGACTCGTGGCACGACCTGGGCGTGCTGCCCGAGATCGTGTTTGTCGGCGAGCCGACCTCGATGCGAATGATCCGGGCACACAAGTCGATCAACCTCGTGCAGGTCTCCTTCACCGGCGTCCCGGCGCACAGCTCGTTGACCGCCTCCGGCGTGAACGCGATCGAATATGCCGCCCTGCTGGTGCGCTACTGGCGCGACCAGGCGGACGCGTGGCGCACCGAGGGGCCCTACGACGAGGCCTATCCGCTGCCCTACACCACGGGGTCGGTGAACCTGTTCACCGGCGGCAACGGGGTCAACATCGTGCCGGAGTCGGCGAGCGTGACGCTGGAGTTCCGCTCGATCGCCGAGACCGATGATCGCGCCGTCTTGGATGCTGTGGTGGCCTACTGCCGCGATCTGGAGGCGCAGATGCAGGCCGAGCATCCGCAGGCCAAGGTCGAGGTGACCATCGTTGCGGAGACGGTGGGCCTGGACACGCCTGCCGACGCCCCGGCCGTTCAGCTGGGGACCGAACTCGGTTTGGAGGTCCAGGCGGACAAGGTGACCTACGGCACCGAGGCGGGCATCTTCGCTGGTGGGGGCATGTCTGCGGTCGTGTGCGGGCCTGGCGATATCGCCCAGGCGCACAAGCCCGACGAGTTCATCGACCCCGATCAGTTGGCGCAGTGCGAGGCGTTCGTGGCACGGCTCGTGGAGTACGCGCGCGCCTAGGTCGTCTGTGGCGGTACCGAGATGCCTCCGGGGGAATCCCCTGGAGGCATTTTCGCAAGCACTCAGTTGCAAAATAAGCTGAGGCTTGCCTAACCTTAGCGTCGTGAAGGAAGTATCCGGCTCGTCGCTGTACGCCGCCGACGTCAGTCTCGCCTACGGCCCCCTCCGCGTGGTCGAAGACGCCTCGCTCAGCGTGACGGCCGGTCGCGTCCTGGCGCTCGTGGGCCCCAACGGGTCGGGAAAATCGACGCTGCTGCGCGGCATGGCGCGGTTGCACTCATTGTCATCGGGTCGTCTTGAACTCGCCGACGCGGATGCGTCCCCGATCGACGCCGCAGCGTTGTCACCCAAGGAATACGCGATGCGGTTGGCCATGCTCACTCAGCAGCGTCCCACCCCCGCAGGCATGACGGTGCGCGAGGTCGTCTCGCTGGGGCGGCACCCGCACAAGACGCGCTGGCTCGGCACCGACCCCGACGGTCCCGCAGCGATCAAACGGGCTCTGGAACTGGCGCAGGTCACGGATCTGGCACAGCGTCCTGTCGATGAACTCTCAGGGGGGCAACTGCAGCGCGTGTGGCTCGCCAGCTGCCTCGCGCAAGGCACTGACGTCCTCCTGCTCGACGAGCCCACCAACCACCTTGACCTGCGCCACCAGGCCGACCTGCTGGACCTGATCCGGGGCCTGGCCGACGACCACGGCGTCGCCGTCGGAGTCGTCCTGCACGACCTGAACCACGCCGCCATCGTCGCCGACGACGTCGCGCTCCTCGTCGAGGGGCGGATCGTTGCCACCGGCACACCCCGCGAGGTCCTCACCGAGGCACGGCTGAGCCACGCCTACGGCGTCCCGATCCAGGTCCGCGACGACGAAGACGTGCTGCAGGTGCGTCCGCTGCCTCACTGTCTGCACCGCACCCGCCGAACCCCCGCTGTCGCGTCGGCCAGGGACGCCCTGATCGCCTGAGATCCCCCGGGCGCGCGGTATCGCGCTGCGTGCCCGCCGACCGGCAGCCGCCGGATCGGCCCGCTCACCCGTGAGGAGAACACCGATGCCCTTGTCCCGCCGCGCAGTGCTGGGATTCGCCCTGGCTGCCCCCGTTCTGGTCGCCTGTGGCACTACCGAGGCCGCACGCACTCCCGCCCCCGGCAGTTCGGCGTCGGCCTCCGGGGGCGGCATCACCGCCACCGACTCCCGCGGCGTTACCGTGACGCTGGCCCAGCCCGCCACCAAGGTCGTCACCCTTGAGTGGGGCCCCACCGAGGACGTGCTGGCACTGGGTGTCACCCCCATCGCTGTCGCCGACCCCACCGGCTTCGCGTCCTGGGACAGCGCCGTCACCCTGCCCGCAGGGACCGCTGACGTCGGGCTGCGGACCGAGCCGAGCCTGGAGTCGATCGCGAAGGCAGCCCCCGACCTGATCTTGGGGGTCACCGGCTCCATTCCCGAGGCGGCGCTGGCCCAGGCCGAGAAGATCGCCCCGGTCTTCCTCCTCAAGGCCGCCGATGCCTCGCGTCCCCTCGAGCAGATGCGCGAGAACTTCACCACCACCGCGAAGCTGCTGGGCAAGGAGGCCGCGGCCACCCCGATCCTGGCGGCTCTCGACGCCAAGCTCGCCGAAGGCAAGCAGAAGCTGGCCGGGCTCACCTCGCCCTACATCTTCACCTACATCAACGTGACCGGCGCCACCGCAGATCTGCGCATGCACAGCGACCGCTCCCTGCCCGGCGCGGTCGCCAAGGCGGTCGGGCTGACCAACGCCTGGACCGACGCGGGTGACCCGGCCTGGGGCATCGGTTCGATCGACCTGGAGGGCCTCACCAAGTTCCCGGCCGACACGACCGTTTTGTACTGGGCCAACGCGTCCGCGGATCCGCTGGCCACCCTCAAGGGCAACGCGCTGTGGGAGGGGCTGCCCTTCGTCAAGGACGGACGCGTCAAGCCCGCCGCGGACCGCATCTGGATCTACGGAGGCCCCTCCTCCATGATCCAGTGGATTGATGATCTGGTCGCGAAGCTCGCGTGACCGCAACGACCCCCGTCCCCGCCGCGCCAGGGCCGGCGCTACTGCGGCGGGGCGGGCGCCTGCCCACGGTGTTCATGGTGGGCCTGGCACTGGTCGTCGGGCTGTCCGTGGTGCACCTCACCCAGGGCAGCGCCGACGTCCGCGCCGCCGATCTGCTGGCATGGCTGCTCGGTGACGCCTCGCGGGAGACCGGCGCGGTCGTCGTCGCCTCCCGCCTTCCCCGTCTCGGCGCGGCCCTCATCGTGGGGGCCGCGCTGGGAGCATCGGGTGCCGCGCTGCAAGCCGTCGCGCGCAACCCCCTGGCCTCACCCGACACCCTCGCCGTCAACGCGGGCGCCTACCTCGCCCTCACGGTCATCGCCGCCTTCGGCATCAGCACCGGGGTGCTCGGCGGCACCGTCATCGCCCTCCTGGGTGGGCTCGGTGCGGCGGGGTTGGCGTTCGTGCTGACCGGTGGGGGCGGCTCGACGGTGCGTCTGATCCTGGGCGGCTCCGTCCTCACGCTGGCACTCTCCTCCATCACCTCAGCCCTACTCATCATGTTCAGCCAACAGACGCAAGGCCTGTTCGCGTGGGGTTCGGGGTCGCTGAGCCAATCCCAGCCCGCCGCCGTCGTGCAGGCGGCAGCGCTGATCGGTGCGGGTCTGATTGCCGTGGTCGCGCTCGGCGGACGCCTCGACCTGCTGCAATTGGGGGACGATCAGGCTCGCGCCCTGGGCGTCAACGTCGTGCGCAGCCGCCTCAGCGTCGTGGTAGTCGCCGTGTTCTTGGCGGCAGTCTCCGTGGCGCTGGCGGGCCCGCTCGGCTTCGTCGGCCTGTGCGCCCCTGCCCTGATCCGCCTGCTGTCCGTGCACGTTCCCGGGCTGCCTCGCCACCGCCCCCTTGTCCTGGCGTCCGCCCTCACCGGCGCACTGCTTGTCTTGGTGTCCGACGTGGCGCTGCGTGCCGTCATCGGCGCCGCCGAGGCGGCCCGGATCCCCACGGGCGTCCTCACCACACTGCTGGGCGCCGTCTTCTTGGTGGCCTTGTCCCAAGGGATGCGCACCGGACGCAGTGACGCCACCGCCGCCCTGATTGCCGCAGGGCGCTTCGCCCGCTGGTCGATCCCGATCACGCTCGTAGCGCTGGGGGCGCTCCTGGTCGGGGGAGTCCTCGCCCTCCTGGCCGGGGACGGCTGGCTCCTTCTGGGCGACGTGGCGAACTGGCTCACCCACCAGGCCTCGGGGCGCATCACCTTCGTCCTGGACGCCCGCTGGCCTCGTGTGCTGGCCGCGATCCTCGCCGGGGGTGCGCTCGCGCTCGCGGGCACCCTGACCCAGGCGGTGACACGCAACGCGCTGGCCGACCCCGGGCTGCTCGGCATCTCCGCTGGTGCGGGCGTGGGGGCGCTGGTCGTCATTATCGGCAGTTCGCGCGCAGGGCTCACCCTTCCCACCAGCGCGGTGACACTGGGGGCCCTTGCGGGTGCCCTCCTCGCCGGGGGACTGCTGTTCACCCTGGCCGCACGGGGCGGCTTCAACCCGACCCGGCTCGTGCTGGTCGGGCTCGGCATCGCGGCGGGTGCCGCCGCCCTCTCGACCCTGCTGGTGGTCAGCACCGATCCCTGGAACCAGTCCCGGGCCATCACCTGGCTGGGCGGCTCCACCTACGGGACCATGTCCGAGAGCCTGCCCCCCGTCGCCATCCTGCTCGCCCTGGTCGGCGTCGGCGTCTACGCGGGACGGCACGAACTCGATCTGGTGCAACTCGACGCGGACACCCCGCGCCTGCTGGGCGTCCGGCATGGGCGTGTGCGGGGACTGGCCTTGCTCGGGGCAGTGCTCCTGGCCGGGGCGGCCACCGCGGCCGTGGGCGTCATCGGGTTCGTGGGGCTGGTGGCCCCACACCTCGCGCGGCTGCTGGTCGGCCCCGAGCATCGGCGCATGGCGGGCTTGGCCGTCGTTCTCGGCGCGCTGCTCGTCCTGGTCGCCGACACGCTGGGACGCAGCGTCTTGGCCCCCGCCCAGTTGCCGGTCGGGCTGGTCTGCGCCCTGGTGGGCGCCCCGCTGTTTTGGTGGTTGATGTACGCCCAACGAGGAGACCGATGAATCCCTACCGCCTGTACCTGCTGCACCTGACGCAGCGGCGCGTGATCTCGACCAGCTTCGTCCGCATCACCCTGGCGGGGGAGGACCTAGGCCGGTGCAGTGACGTCCTGCTCGACCAGCGCGTGAAACTGCTCCTGGGCAGCCCTGCCAGCCTCACCGACCTGGGGGCCAGCGTCGAAGAGTGGTACCCCGCCTGGCAGAACCTCCCCGATGAGTGTCGCCCTGCGATGCGCACCTACACCCTGGTCGCGGTGCGGCCCGGCCCCGGGGAGGCGGGAGAGGTCGATATCGACGTGGCAGTCCACCCCGTCGAGGGCCTCGCGCCGGGCATGGACTTCGCGCTGCACGCCCCCTTAGGGACACCCGCCGGGCTCGTGGCGGCCGAGGTCGGACGCGACGGCTACCGGGACGTCGGCGTCGCCTGGCACCCCGGCCCCGCGACCGAGGTGCTCCTCGCGGGCGACGAGACCGCGCTGCCCGCCATCGCCAACATCGCCGCCACCTTGGACGCGGGCATCCGCGGCCGGATCGTGCTGGAGGTACCGCACGAGGACGACGTGCGTCCCCTGGTCGCGCCCGAGGGCGTCGCCGTGTCCTGGCGCGTCCGGGAGCGCGGTGAACGAGCCGTCGGGCTCTTTGGAGGCCGCGAGGAGACCAACGTGAGCGACGACGGTGACCTGCTGTGGGACGAGGCCCGCGGCGGGGAGGGCTGGTACGGCTGGATCGCCGGGGAGGCCGGATGGGTGCGCGAACTGCGCGCCGAAGCCAAGACGGCCGGTATCCCACGCGCCCAGATCTCCTTTATGGGTTACTGGAAGCGCGGCGCGGTCGGCGGCTGAGGAGGCCCGAGCGACGAGGAGTCGCAGGGCTACGCCGCAGCCGTCCACCGCGCTGCAGTGCCGGGGCGTCAGTAACCCTTGATCGTCACGGTCGTGCCCTGGGGGACGACCGTGCCCTCACCCGGATCGACGGAGAACACCCGATACCCGCCGTCGCGGTCGATGGGGTCCATCCCATTGACCAGCGGCTGGAATCCCGGGGTGAGGCCGGCCTTGCGGATCTGTGCTTCCGCGTCGTCGCGCTTCATGCCGCGCAGACCGTTGGGCACCGTCACCATGACGGGCCCCTTCGACACGACGAGCGTGAGGGTGTCGCCGCGGTGGAGATCACCCGAGGCGGGATCCTGAGACACGATCGACCCCTTGGGGATCGAGTCGTGGTTGGCTTCGCTCGTCGCCAGGGTGATCTTGTTGGTCTGAGCCCACGCCTGGGCGTCGCTGAGCTTCTTCCCCGTGAAGTCGACCATGTCGACGGGGGCCGGGCCGTCGGACACGACCAAGGCGATCGGGGTGGCCCGCTTGGCCTGCGTGTCGGGCTTCGTGTCCTGGGAGATCACGATGTTCGCACCCACGGTGTCGCTGTGGACCCGCGAGACGTCACCCACGGTCAGGGAGGTTCCCTCGATCTGTGCGGTGGCATCGTCGAGGCTCTTGCCGACCACGTTGGGAACGGCGAAGCGCTCAGGGCCTCGCGACACCCACGCGGTCACCACGGCGTCGCGCAGCATGCGCTGCCCTGCCGCAGGATCGGTGCGGATCACCTGGCCGGAGGGGACGTCTTCGGAGAACTCCCGCTCGAACACGACCGACACCTGGGCATCGTGGGCTGCGCTTTGCGCGTCGGTCTGGGTCATCCGCACCAGCGTGGGGGCACTCGTGTAGCGGCCCTCGAAGAGATACCAGCCCCCCCACGTCAGGCCCGCCACGAGAGCCAAAGCCGCGATCAGCGCCGTGATCCTCGCCCAGCGAGGACGCGGGCCGCGCGGCTGATCCTTGACGGCGGGCAGCGTGGAAGTGTGGGGCGAGTCCGCGGAGTAGGGCGAGGGGCCGTTGCGGTAGAACGGCGCACCATCGGAGGACACGTCGAACACGGGCGAGACCGGCGTCACGGGGGTGAACTGACGCTCGGCGCCCATGCGCGGGATCCCCGAGGTCGTGGCCGGGGACGCCGACCCCTGCGTTTGGCGGACCAGGGCCGTCAACTCGGGATCATCGAGCACCCCCCGGGCCATGGCGTCACGAACGGCCCGCACATGGCTCAGGAGCACGCCCGCATCTGCCGGACGATTCTCGCGCTCCCGGTTAGCGGCGGTCGTGACGAGGGCGTCCAGGTAGGGCGGAATGCCGCCACGGCCATCGCGCCACGTCGTGGAGACCTCCAGCGAGGGCGCGGTGATCTGGTTGTGAACGTGGCTGTAGGCCACCTGGATCGGTGTGTCGCCGGTGTGCGGCTTGCGTCCGGTCAAGAGTTCATACAAGACGATCCCGAGGGAGTACACGTCGGAGCGTGCGTCAGCGCGTCCCTTCGTGACCAGTTCGGGAGCGATGTAGCTCACCGTGCCGATGACCAGGCCGTTGGTCGAGGCCGACGTGTGGGCTGTGACGGCGCGAGCCAGGCCGAAGTCGGCCACCTTCACCTGGCCGCGGTCAGAAATCAGCACGTTCTCGGGCTTGATGTCGCGGTGGATCAGTCCGGCTGCGTGCGCGGCGGCGAGTGCGGCCGCCACGGGTTCGATCAGGTCGAGCGCGCGCCGCGGGTCCATGGGGGCCTCACGGGTGATGAGTTGGCGCAAGGTGAAGCCCTGCACGTACTCCATCACGATGTAGGGCCGCCCGTTGTCGGTGCCCTGATCGAAGACGGCGACGACGTTCGGGTGCGAGAGGTGAGCGGCGGCGCGAGCCTCAGCATCGAAACGGGACGTGAATTCGGCAGTGTCGCTCAAGCCCTCGTTCATGACCTTGATGGCGACCGTCCGCGACAGCCTGATGTCGTGCGCGACGTAGACCGTGGCCATGCCCCCGCGGGCAAGCTTCTTAACGACCTGATACCGGTCGTCAATCACGTGGCCAACAAGGCCACCGCTGCGTTCAGTCGTCAACACATCTCTCCGCGGCATGGTCGGGGAAGAGGGAAGGCATGCCGGGCCTGACCACGAGTGTAGGCAAGCCAGCCGAAGGGTCGGGCGCGACCCGCCGCAAGTGTGGCAGGCTGGCCGCGTGACCGCGCTCCTGGGAATCGCCACCCGCTTGAAGCTGGCTCGCCTGATCCAGATCGTCCCCGCTGGTTCCCCGCGCGTGCGCCCGCTGGCCGCGGCCGGATTCTCCGGTGGCGCCGACATCGTGATGCTGGACGAAACCCGTTCTCCCGCCCGCGCCGAGGCGTCCACGCTCGCGGCCGTGGGAGCCGTCGCCCGGGAGACCCAGGGGCTGACCGGTCACCTCGGCCTCCCTCAGCGATTCGCGGGGAGCTATGCCGACGTCGTGTGCTTACCTCCCGAGGCCGACGACGCCGCACGCGTGCGTTCGGTGGTCGGCCCGTGGGTGCAGATCGGACGGCGCTGCCTGAGTACGGAGGCCATCGACGCGGCGCTCGCCGATCCCGAGATCGGCTTCCTCCTGGTCGGCCCGGGGCGTGACCTGCTGCTGCACGCCAGCGCCGTGGCGCCGCCCAGCGACCCGGCCTCGCGCCCCTGGTTCGCCGTCGGCGGGGTAACGCACACCAGCCTGGATGCCGTCCTGCGCACGGGGGCGCGTCGCGTCGCCGTGGGTGGGGCCATCGTCGAGGCGTCCGACCCGGAGGCGGCTGCCCACGCGTTCAAGGAGCGGCTGCGGCAGGCCTGGCAGGACGACCCGGCCATGGAGGCCGTCACGATGGCGGCGTTCAACCCGGGCGCCGGGCTGACCTTGGCTCCGGAGGCCGACCCGTCGACGACGGAGTTGCGCCCGTGACTTCTGCGTCTCCCGCAGGCCTGGGACGCGCCGCCACGCTCATGGCGTCCGGCTCCATGGTGTCTCGGGTCCTGGGGATCGTCCGCAACGCCATGCTGGGTCTGTGTATCGGCGGCATGGGGGCCGTCTCGGACGCTTTCCAGACCGCCAACACCCTCCCCAACACCATCTTCATGCTGCTGCAGTCAGGCGTCCTGACGGCGGTTCTCATGCCCCAGTTGACCCGCGCGCTGCGCCGTGAAGCGGACGGCAAGGCCATGACGGACGCGCTACTTAGCGCCATCGTCGCGCTGGTCGGGGTGGTCACCGTGCTGGCTGTGCTGTTCGCCGATCCCCTGGTGGCCCTGATGGGATTGCGGGGGACGGCCCACGGCCTCGGCGTCGCCTTCGCCTACTGGTGCCTTCCGCAGATCTTCTTCTACGGGATCTACGCGGTGCTCAGCCAGGTCCTCAACGTGCGCGACCGGTTCGGTTTGGTCATGTGGACCCCGGCGCTCGCCAACGTCGTCCAGATTGCGGGGATGGCAGTCTTTCTGGGCTTGTTCGCCCGAGGTCTGCCACCCGAGGAATGGTCGCCGCTGATGGTGGCGGTGCTCGCGGGTAGCGCCACGCTCGGCATCGTCGCTCAGGCGTTGCCCCTGGTGTTCGCCTTGCCGAAGGCGGGGTACCGCTGGCGTCCGACGTGGCGCCTGCGCGGCTACGGGTTCCGCACCGCAGGCAAGGTCGCCGGCTGGATGGGGATGGCCGTGGTGATCGCCCAGGTGGGCGGCGTCGCGACGCTGGCAGCCATCAACCTCGTGTCGGAACGGGCCCGCGTCGCCGGCGACATCGTGGCGGGGCAGTTCGTCTACACGCAGGCCTTCACGATCTTCATGGTTCCCCACGGGGTCATCACGGTCTCGATCCTGACCGCGTTGCTGCCGCGGATGACCCGGGCGGTGCAAGAGGGGAACGTGGGGGCGCTGCGCGGCGATCTCGAACGAGGGCTCACGGTGCCGCTGGTGGCCATGGTGCCCATCACGGCCGCCCTGGTGGCGCTCGCGCTGCCCGCTAGCCGCATTCTCAATCCTGGCCTTGATCTGGCCTCGGTGGAGGCAATCGCCACCGCGTTCGCGCTGATGAGCGTCGGGCTGGTCGCCTACGCGATGGTGGGGCTGCAGCAGCGCTATTCCACTGCCCGGGAGGACGGTCGTACGTACTTCGTCTTCCAAATCGTGGTGACGGTGATCCAACTCTTGGTGGCGGCGGGGATCCAGTTCTTGCCTCCGGCCTGGGGCGTCACCGTGGTGGCCCTGGGGCAGACGGTGAGCAACGGGGTCGCCGCGCTGGTTTTCCTGGTGGTGGCGCAACGCCAGACCGGGGGGCTTCCGCTGCGTCGTCTCGGTGGGCTGGCGGCCCGTCTTGTGGGGGCGGCGGTGCCAGCCGGGGGCGCGGCCTATGCCCTGGTGCAGGTCGTGGCGGGCTGGCTTGGTTGGGGGGTTTTCGGCGCGCTGGTCGCACTCGCGGTGGGCGCGGCGGCGTTCGTGGCGGTCTTCCTCGGTCTGGCCTGGGTCTTGCGCATCGACCACGTGACCACGATGGTGGGAGCGGGAGCGCGCAGACTGCGCCGATCCTGAATCCCGGGGCGTCATTTCCGGATGGCTCTGTCCAACGTTGAACAGGTCCACTAGCGTTGGTTCCCAACCGCAATGACGAGGAGGCTGGCGCGTGATCGAGCACCAAGGCGAGGGAGTCGACCTGCGGGCGAAGGTGGCAGACGCGATCGCCGCGTCCCTGGCGCGCGAGGACCCGGACTACCCGCTGTTCCACCTCGCGCCGCCGGTCGGGCGACTCAACGACCCCAACGGTCTCGTGCTGCGGGAGGGGCGTTATCACGCCTTTTACCAGTTCTCGCCCTTCCATCCGCAGCGACAGGTCTTTTGGGGTCACGCCAGTTCGGCCGATCTCACCACCTGGCAGCCTCACCCGGTCGCCGTGCTGCCCGATGCGTGGTACGACCGCAACGGCGTCTACTCCGGCAGCGCGCTCCCGTTGGAGGACGCGGTCGAGTTCTACTACACGGGCAACGTCCGCAACGAGCAGGACGAGCGCGAGAGTTATCAATGCCTGGTCAGCAGCCCCGATCTGGTGACGTTCGATAAATCCTCAGCCAACCCGCTGCTCGGCGATGTGCCCGGCTATACCGCGCACATCCGCGACCCCCAGGTCGTCAAAGAATCCGATGGCACCTACCGCATGTGCGTGGGGGCGCAACGCGACGACGAGACCGGCTGCGTGTTGATCTTCCGGTCGAAGGATCGCCGCACCTGGACTCTGGCCGGTGAGCTCACCTTCCCTGACGCCGAGGGGCGCTTCGACGCGTTCGGCTTCATGTGGGAGTGTCCCAGCCTGATCCGTGTCCCCGACGGCGACGGCGTCCGCGTGCACGATGTGCTGATCGTGAGCCCGCAGGGCATCCCGGCTCAACCCGAGGGGTTCGCCAACATCTTCGCCTGCGGGTACGTGGTCGGCCAGTTGGAAGGGACCGCGCTGCGTGTTGCGACGGAGTTCGTAGAACTCGACCGCGGCTTCGAGTTCTACGCCCCGCAGGTCTTCGCGGGCACCCCGCAGGGCGAAGCGCCGTTGATGATGGCGTGGCTGGGGAACGCGTCCGAGGATGAGCAGCCCTCGATGGAACACGGGTGGGTGCATGCCCTCTCGGTCGCGCGAGAACTCGTCGTGGTCGATGGCCGCCTGCGTCAACGCCCTCGGCTGGAGCTGAGTGGCGCCCGCGAGGTGGCTGCGGACGTGCCTGGGCTCCTGGATCGCGCGGAGGTTCCCGTGGCGGGCCTGGCGGGGTCGCGGGCGTTTCGGCTGACGCTCCAGGTGGAGGCGGAGACCGGTGGTTCGTGGCGGGTGCGCCTGGGCGACGCCGAGCGACACGTGGATCTGGAGTTCGCCGACGGCTGTCTCACGGTGGACCGACGCTCCACCCGGTATCCGCATCGCGAGCGCCGGGTGGTGCGCCTTCCCGCGGTGGCCGGCGTGCTGGACGTGGAGGTGGTGCACGACCGTTCCGTAACCGAGATCTTCGTGGCCGACGGCGCGCTCGCGTTCAGCCTGCGTAGCTATCTGGACGGCGCCTCGGGGGTGTCGATGGCGAGCGAAGGGCGGCTGCGCATCGCCTCCGTGCTGGCGCATCGGTTCGACTAGATGTGATGTCCAGGGACGTTGTTGCGTGAATCGCGCATGATCTGCTGACGGGCGAAGGCCTCCCGTTGCGAGAGTGGAGCTGTCTAGAAACCGCTCGCGCATCAACAGGAGGCCTTCATGTCCCACGCTAACGCTGTTCTCACTCCGCGTGCTCGTCTGCGGCTGGCCAAGCTCATTGTCGAGGAGCGTTGGCCGGTCGCTGTCGCGGCGAAGATGTTCATGACGTCGCCTCCCACCGCCCGCAAGTGGGCGGCCCGGTTCCGGGCTGAAGGGCCGGCGGGCATGGTCGATCGGTCCAGCCGCCCGCGCTCGATGCCGACCAAGACACCGCCGGCGGTGGTGAAACGGATCGTAAAAGCTCGATGGCGCCGCCGACTCGGGCCGGTGCAGATCGCCGGCGAGTTGGGCATTCCCGCCTCGACCGTGCACGCCGTGCTGGTGCGCGCACGAATCAACCGACTCAGCCGCATTGATCGGGTCACCGGTGAACCGATCCGCCGCTACGAGCACGACCATCCTGGATCCCTGATCCATGTCGACGTCACGAAGTTCGGCAACATCCCTGACGGCGGAGGGCACAAGTTCCTCAGCCGTCAGCAGAGCAAAGCCAACGCGCAGGCGCAGGCACGCCGGACTGGTGAACGCGGACGCGAATACCGGCCTCGTATCGGTACCGCGTTTTTGCACACCGTCATCGATGACCACTCCCGCGTCGCCTATGCCGAGATCTGTTCGGACGAGAAGGCCGCCACCGCTATCGGCGTGCTCGAACGCGCTGTCGCCTGGTTCGCCGATCGCGGCGTCGCCGTCGAGCGGGTGCTCTCTGACAACGGGTCCGCTTACCGCTCCCATGCCTGGCGGGAGGCATGCGTTGGACTCGGGATCGTGCACAAGCGAACCCGCCCCTACCGGCCGCAGACGAATGGGAAGATCGAGCGTTTCCACCGCACCCTCGCCGATGGCTGGGCCTACGCCCGCTTCTATACCTCAGAGAGCGAACGCCGCAACGCGCTGCCCGGCTGGCTGCACTTCTACAATCATCACAGGCACCACTCCGCGATCGGAGCCCCACCCGTCAACAGACTCAACAACCTGCCTGGACATCACAACTAGAAGACTCATCGGACGATTGCTCTTGCGCGAGCAGGGGTGCATCGCCGACGATATGTTCAACGATTGACATAGAGGTGACGCGCAGCAACGCAGCGGCACGCGCCTCGTTTCCCGAGAGGGCCACAGATGGATCATCCCCAGGTCGCGGCCAGGGTTCTGGCCGCCGTTGGCGGTCCCGACAACATCATCGCGGCAGCACACTGCGCCACCCGACTGCGCCTGGTCCTGGCCGACCAGGAAAGCGTCGATCAGGCCGCGCTCGACAATGACCCCGACGTCAAGGGCACGTTCTTGGCTGGGGGGATGTACCAGATCATCATCGGCCCCGGAGACGTGGATCTGGTCTACCAAGACATGATCGCCAACGGCGGCGTCCGCGAGGTCAGCAAGGACGAGGCCAAGCAGGTGGCCGCGCAGAAGGACAACGTGGTCGTCCGCCTCATCAAGACCATCGCCGACATCTTCGTCCCGGTCCTCCCCGCCTTGATCGCGGGCGGCCTCATGATGGCGATCAACAACGTCCTCACCGCCCAAGGCCTGTTCGGGCCCCAATCGGTCATCGAGATGGTGCCGGCGCTGGCCGACTACGCCTCGCTGATCAACATGATCTCGGCGGCGGCCTTCGCGTTCCTGCCGGTGCTGATCGGGTTCTCCGCCGTCAAGCGCTTCGGCGGCAACGTCTACCTGGGTGCCGCCATGGGTGCGGCGATGGTCAGCCCGAGCCTGGTGAACGCCTACAGCTACGCGGCCATGGTCGAAGCGGGGAAGGCCATCCCGTCGTGGCACCTGTTCGGCCTCACGGTCGAACAAGTCGGCTATCAGGCCCAGGTCATTCCCGTGCTGGCCGTCTCCTGGCTGCTGGCCTTCATCGAGAAGCGGCTCCATAGGATCCTCAAGGGCACCGCGGACTTCCTGCTCACCCCGCTGTTCACCCTTCTGATCACCGGTATTGCCGCGTTCGTCGTCGTGGGCCCCATCACGCGCCTGCTCGCCAACGGCATCACGTTCGGGCTGACCTGGCTCTACGACACGGCAGGCCCCCTCGGCGGCCTCATCTTCGGCGTGCTCTACTAGCCGATCGTCGTCACCGGTCTGCACCAGTCCTTCCCGGCCGTCGAACTGCCGCTGATCGCCGCGGGTGGCTCCTTCATCTTCGCGATCGCCTCGATGGCCAATGTCGCCCAGGGTGCAGCCACCCTCGCGGTCTTCCTGCGCGCCAAGGATCCCAAGCTGAAGGGCATCTCGGGCGCCTCGGCGGCGTCCGCGCTGTTCGGGATCACCGAACCGGCCATCTTCGGCGTCAACCTGCGCCTGCGCTGGCCCTTCTTCCTCGGCATCGCTGCCGCCGGGGTGGGTGGCGCGCTGGTCGCCTTGTTCAACGTGCGTGCGATCTCGTTGGGTGCTGCGGGGCTGGTCGGGTTCGTGTCGATTCGTCCCCAAGACATCCCGATGTTCTGGCTGTCCCAGGGCATTACCTTCGCCCTGGCCTTCGTCTCGGTGTTCGTGTACGCCTCGACCCGCGGTCGTGCATCGCTGGCGGGAGCCGCAGTGGAGGCCTCCGAAGCCGCTCAGGCTGCGGCAGCCGGGCCCGCCGCCGCGCCCGCCTCTCCGGTGGACGTGGCCGACGCCCCCGAGGCGCCGACACCCGCGCCGCTGCCCGAAGGCGCAGCGGAGGACTACTACGTGACCTCGCCGGTGCACGGACGCGCGATTGCGCTCGCCGACGTCGAGGATGCGACCTTCGCTTCGGGGATGCTCGGGCCCGGTGTGGCGCTGATCCCCGACCATGGGCCGGTCGTCTCGCCGGTCGACGGCACCGTGATCGTCGCCTTCCCCACCGGGCACGCCTACGCGCTGCGCTCGGCCAGCGGTGTCGAACTCCTCATCCACATCGGCATGGACACCGTGAAGTTGGGCGGAGAGCACTTCACCCCGCGGGTGAAGAAGGGGCAGCAGGTGCGCCGCGGTGACGTCTTGGCCGACGTCGATTGGGCAGCCGTGGCGGCGGCAGGCTACGACCTGACCACTCCCGTCGTCGTCAGCAACGCCAAGAAACTCGGTGGTGTCGAAGTCGAGGCCCTCGGTGCCGTCTCTGCCGAAGCACCCCTGTTGCGTGCCCATCCCCGGGAGGAAGCGCTGGCCTGAGGGTCACCGCGCGAGGGGCGCACCGCCAGGGCCACAAGCTCAGGCGGTGCGCCCTTCGACGACCGTGACCGGAAGGGCGATCGCGGGTACCGGCGTCGGCTCGGCGCCGGGCTCTTGACCGATCTGCTCGACCAGCAACCTCACGGCGGTGGAGCACATGTCGGCGATTGGCTGTGCGATGGTGGTCAATCCGGGAAGGATGCGGCGCATGGTGGCCGTGCCGTCGAAGCCCACCACGCGCACGTCTCCAGGCACATCGCGCCGGTGACGATGCGCCCACTCCAGGGCCGTCGCCGCGAGAAGATCGTCGGTGCAAAAGACGGCGTCCATCGTCGCTGAGACCGAATCCAGGGCTGCCATGATCGCCGTGGTCCGCTCCGGCTCAGGAAGGTTGAAGTCGACGGCCACCACCAGGGGTTCGATCGCGGCCTCGGCCAGGACCCCCCGATAGCCCCGCTCGCGCAGGTTGCGCTCGTGCGAGCGCGACGTGAGCAGCACCGGACGCCGTGCTCCATGGTCCAGCAGGAGTTGGGTCGCCAACCGGCCACCCTCCTCATTGTCTGCGCGGACGTTCGGAATGTGCGGGGCGAGTTCCCGGTCGATCGTCACCACGGGACGCCGCAGGGTCGCATACTCGGCCAACTGGTCGTTGTGAGCGCCGGAGATGATGCCGTCCACCCGATGCCCCACCAGGGAGCGCAGCAGGTCACGTTCGCGGTCCGCGCGGCCGTAGCTGTTGCACAGCAAGGGGCGCAATCCGTGCTGGGCGAGCGCGTCCTCGATGTGGACCGCGACCTCGCCGAAGAACGGGATCGCGACCGAGGGCACGATCAGCCCGACGGTGCCGGTGCGGTGGCTCAGCAGTGACCGCGCGACCTCGTTGGGCTGATAGCCCACCTCGTCGATGGCGGCCATCACCCGGGCCCGTGTTGCCTCGCTGAGGTAACCGCGGTTGTTGAGGACACGCGACACGGTCGCTACTGAAACGCCGGCCCGAGCGGCGACATCCCCGAGGCGGGGCTCCTTGTTTGCGGCCATCGTCATGCCTAGAAGTTGCGGCGGACGGCGAGGCGGGCCAACGCTTGGAGGCCGTCTCGCCCGAGGTCGGACAGGGGCGCGGTTTGCAGGATCGTCTCGGCCGCATCGAACTCGCGTCGAATCTCGGCCTCCACGGCCTCGCGGGCGCCACTGGCCGAGATGATCTCGCGGGCCCGCTCCACCTGGGTTGTCGTCAGGCCAGGGTCGCCGAACAGGCTCGCGAGTTCGGCGGCCTCCGCCTCACCGGAACGGGTGAAGGCCTCGGCCGCGAGGAGGGTGAGCTTGCCTTCGCGCACGTCCTCGCCCGACTCCTTGCCGGTGAGAGCCTCATCGCCATAGACGCCCAGGATGTCGTCGCGGTACTGGAAGGCCCGGCCCAGCGGTTGCCCCGCAGCGCTGAGCGCCTCCATCAGGTCGGGGGTGCTCCCGGCGATCGCCGCGCCGACCAGCATCGGGCGGCGCACGGAATAGGAGGCCGACTTCCAGGTGACGACGGTGCGGATCATCTCCACCAGGCGCTCGCGCCCGGCAGGCGTCCGACTGATGGCGTAGGGGTCCTGTGACTGGGCCACCACGTCGAGATACTGCCCGGCCGTGACTTCGGTACGGACCGCCTCCACATGCGGGTAGGCGCGCTCCAGGGCCGACGCGGACAGACCGCTGCGCCGGAACATCTCCTCCGACCAGACCAAGAGAAGGTCACCCAGCAGGATCGCCCCGGCCCGCCCAAAGGATGCCGCGTTCCCGCGACGCGCTTCGCGACGATGATCCGCCTCGAACTGGCGATGCGCGGCGGGAACGCCGCGGCGCTCGTCGGAGGCGTCCATCACGTCGTCGTGCATCAAAGCGGAGACGTGCAAGACATCAAGGGCTGCGGCAGCCCTGATCACCGCGTCGGGGAGATCTGCCTTCCCGGTGACCGCGACCCAGGCCCAGGCGGCGAACGCCGGACGCAACCGTTTGCCGCCTGCGGTGAAGACGCGGGCGCGGTCCAGGAGCGGTGCTGTGGCTGGATCCAAGCCGTCCAGAATCGTGCCCTGCTCATCGAGGAAGTCGGTGATCGACGCCCCGATGCGGGCGCGGAACTCGTCGGAGACAGGGTGCTTCGAAGACAGCGTGACCACGTTGCGAGCCTACCCAAGCCGGGATCGAGCGGGTCAACTAGGGTGACCCCATGCCAGCCCAGACCATCGCCGAGCGCCTGGCGGTGGCGGACCGGCCCACCTTCAGCTTCGAGTACTTCCCGCCCGCCGACGACGCGGCAACCCAGCAACTGATCGGGACGGTCGATGCGCTGAGCCCGCTGCGCCCCGACTGGGTCTCGGTGACCTACGGTGCGACGGGGGCCGTGCGCTACAAGACGTTCTCTGCGGTCGGGGCGATCCGCGGTCAGACCGCCGCGCGAACCATGGGTCACCTGACGGTCGCCGGGCAGTCCCGCGATGAGGTCCGCCGGGCCATCGAGTCGTATGCCCGCCTGGGCGTGACCCAGATCCTCGCCCTGCGGGGTGATCCGCCCGGCGGTGGCGCGTTCGAGCGGCACCCAGGCGGGCTGGGTAACGCCACCGAACTCGTGCGTCTCATCGCGTCGATGGGGGAGTTCAGCATCGGCGTCGCTGCCTTCCCCGATGGTCATCCCGACGGAGATCTGGACCTCGATGCGCGCATCCTCCTCGACAAGCAGGAGGCGGGGGCTGAGTTCGCCGTCACGCAGTTGTTCTTCGACGCCGACGCGTACTTCTCGCTCGTGGAGCGCTTTCGTGCGCTCGGTGGCACGATGCCGATCGTGGCGGGCATCATGCCGGTCACCGTTCCCAGCCAGATCGAACGGTTCGCGTCGTTGTCCGGTTCGCGCATGCCCGCCGCTTTCGAGACGGAGTTGCGGGCGGTCGCCGACGACAAGCAGCGGTTCCGGCAGGTCGGGATCGACCTGGTCACCGGCTTGTGCGATCAGGTGCTGCGCGGCGGGGCGCCCGGCTTGCAGTTCTTCACCCTCAACCGCTCTACGGCCACAGCTGAGATCTTGGGACGCCTCCGCGCAATGCCGTAGCCGCCCGACGCTTAACCTCGCGTCCGGCTCACGACCGGGCTGGGTCTCCTGGCGTGGACGACGACGCAGACGCGTGAGGCAACCTTGGGGGCGACCCCGTCACGCGAGGTGAGCGGGGATGCCGGTGCGCCAGCGCCCCGGAGCGCCCACATCTAACGTCACGAGGCGTTGCGTGGGACGCGTGAGCGCCACATACAGCACCCGGATACCACCGGGACTCTCGGCGACGATGACGTCGGGATCGACCACCACGACCCCGTCGTACTCCAAGCCCTTGGCTTCCAAGGGTGAAGGGAACAAGATCCGATCCAGGTTCGCCGGGTTCATCCTCGTCGCCAGGCGCTGCTGCAACGCTGACCGGAGCGCTTCGCGCCGCGAGGGCGGTGCGATGACGCCCACCGTGCCCGCCACTTCGCCGGTCAGGTCGTCAATGGCGTCGGCGAGATCGGCAACCAAGGCGGCCTCGGTGGTGGTGAGCAACTGCGGCTCGTGGCCGGTGGAACGCACCGCGCGCGGGAGATCGACGCTGGGGTAGTGCGGCTTGACGACCCGGGCGGCCAAGTCGAACACTTCGGCGGGGGAGCGATAGTTGACCGACAGTCGGAACTCGCGATGCGGGGCGTTGCCGATCAGGTCGCGGACGGCCCGGCCCACCTCCTCCAGGTCGGGCCAACTCGATTGCGCCAGATCGCCGACCACCGTCCACGACGCCTGCGCTCCGCGGCGGCGCAGCATCCGCCACTGCATCGGCGTCACATCTTGGGCCTCATCGACGAGCACGTGCGCGTAGGTGGCGTGAGTGTCCTCACCCACGTCGGGTTCACCCTTGCGTGACCAGGTGTCCGACGTCGTCACGAACTCGGACACCGCAGCGCCACCCTCGATGAAGATCGGCTGCTCGGCGTCCGGCTCGGGGGGAACCGGGCCCAGCATCGAGACGAGTTCATCCAGCAACGCGGTGTCGGCCACCGTCCACGGCGCGGCCGGGTCGGCGTACGAGGCCGTGAGCACGGTCTGCTGCTCCGGGGTGAGGATGCCCTCGGCGGCACGGGCAACGACCCGCGGGTCGCCGAGGCGGCGCAGCACCTGCGGTGCGGTCAAGGTGGGCCACCAGGCGTCCATGAAGGCGGCGAAGGCCGCTTGATCGGTAATCAGGCCAGGGACCTCCGCCGGATCCACCTCCGTGTCGGCGGGAACCTGTGAGGCCAACGCGGCGACGACCGTCTTCTGGGCGGACTCCCGCGCCAGGTTGACGCGCTGATGCGACAGGATGCCTGCCCGGATCCTCGCCACCTGAGAAGGCCGCAACTGCAGGACCTCACCCTTGACCGTCACCAGGACGCTCGGGCCCTCCCCGGAGATGTCCAGGGGGAGGTTCACCAGGTTACGCAGCACGGTGACCATCTTCAGGCTGCCCTTGACGGTCGCTGTGGCGGCGTCATCGACCACGTCGCTGGACACGTCGGGCACAACGTCAGACACGACCGAACCGATCGAGCGCAGCGTCACGGAGTCCTCGCCGAGGCTGGGCAGGACCCGCTCGATGTAGTGCATGAACACGGGGCCGGGGCCGACCACCAGCACGCCGCCGCGTTCGAAGCGGCGCCGGTTGGAGTACAACAGGTAGGCAGCGCGATGGAGGGCAACCACCGTCTTGCCCGTCCCCGGGCCGCCGCTGATGACGGTGACGCCGTGGTAGTCGGCGCGGATCGCTTCGTCCTGCTCGGCCTGAATGGTGGCGACGATGTCGCGCATGGTCGTTCCCCGGGCGCGGGCCAGGGACGCCATGAGCGCCCCCTCCCCGATAATCGGCAGGTTCTCGGTGTTCCCCGCCGCGTCCAGCAGGTCGTCCTCGATGCCGATGACGCGATCGTTGCGGCAGCGCAGCACGCGCCGCCGGACGACGTCCATGGGCTTTTGGGGGGTTGCCCGGTAGAAGGGCTCGGCGGCGCGGGCCCGCCAGTCGATGACCAACGGCTCGTAGTCGTCGTCGCGGACGCCGATACGGCCGATGTAGCGAATCTCCCGTTCGGTCGGATCGTCAAGATCCAGACGCCCGAAGACCAAGCCTTCGTGCTCGGCGTCCAACTCGGCCAGGCGTCGGGCGGCCTGGAAGGAGAACGCGTCTCGCTCAAACAGAGCCGTCCCAGCCTCCTCGCGCAGCCAACTGTCGCGTTCGGAGCGGTACATGTCGGCGCCGCTGCGGGCAGCGCTGCGGGCAGTGTCGGTGGCCTTGTTCAGGCGGGCGTAGACGGCGTCCACGTGGGCCTGTTCGATGGCCAGTTCGTGGGCGAGATCTTCGGCTTGCGTCAAGGTGGAGTCTTCCTCGTTCGTCAATGCGGCCAGTGGTCGAGTCTACTCCGGCGCACCGACTGCGGCAGTCCCCCCAGCGGGGCCGAGGCCGCATCCCCGGCCTGGCATGCGCCCGGAGGCGCAGCGTCAGCGGCTGAGTGCCTTGTTGGTGGGGCGGATGTCTTCTCCGGTGAGGAAGGCGTGCGCGGCATAGGCGGCGAGTGCCCCCGACAGCAGTTGCGCCCACGGCTCGGGGCCTGCCGCGCTCGATGCCGAGGCCGCAAACACGCCGGGAGCCGCCGGGTCGCTGATCGGCGGGCGTCGACGCAGTTGATCGAAGAACGTGTCCGATGGACGCCAGGGCCGTGGCCGATGCCAGACGATCTGGGGGTCGCGGGTGTCGATCACCGCTCGGGTCGCAGAGGCAGTGGTGGGGGCATCCGCGTCGACGATGACTCCCCGATCGGCCAACCGGTCGGCCACCACGTCGACGAGGATGGACGCGGCGCGAGGGGAGCCGTCGGAGGCGACGAGGCGCCAGCGACCGAAGGTCCGTTCGATGGCGAGGCGAGAGGTCAGCCATGCGGGCTGCGCCCCCGGGTCGAGGCCATGGTCGGTGGCCAGGCGCGTGACCCGCTCCCGCAGATGGGGATGCGGCAGCGTGGCCGCGACATCGGCGAGGGTGCGCCGCGGATGCAATCCGGTGCGCTTCAACGCCTCGTCGGAGGCCGCAGAGGGATCGAGCGGGGATTCGGCGCCCAGGGGGCGCAGGGCCTGCCAGGTGTCGTCGGCGGCGTCCACGAAAGATCGCCACGCGTCCGCGATCGGTTCGCCGTAGGCGTCTTTGTCGGCGTACCAGCGCTCGCCCCGGTCCGTGGGCGGGGTGCGGTCGGCGACGAGTTCGACGCCGTAGAGGCCCAAGGCGCCCGCGGCGGGGCGGCCCGACTTCTTGAACAGGTCCCGCCACGGCGCGGGAAAGTCGAGTGTGGGGGCCAGGGTGCTTCGCAGCGTTGCCGCCCAGTCGGGATCGGTGGTGCTCACCCGGACGCGGTGTCCGACTCTGGCCAGTCGGGCGGCGGCCGCCAACCCAGCCCAGGTGGCCCCGAGGACGACGACGTCACTCACGTCGCCGTCCTCAAGGAGCGCCCCATGCTCCCTGCCGCCGCGACCCGTGAGCCCAGAACGAGGCGTCTGGTGCGGGCAGGGTCCCCCGGGCAGAGCGCACGAGGGGCTAAGGCGGAGGGCACAGCGTGAACTTACCCGATCACCATGAGTGAGTTGGATACCGAGATGAGGGTGGCGATCACCGCCATGACCAGGCCACCCAGATAGGTCGAGCCTGTGCGCAGGTACAGGCGTCGAGACACGAGCACGGCCGTGGGGATGATGACGATCAGCGGGAAGAGCCAGATGCTGAACAACCCCATGAAGCCGGGTGCCGGGTAACCGGTCACCGCCATCGTGATGTATTGGTAGGCCACCAGGATGACCGGACCGGCGACGGCGATCGCCATGGTGAGGGCGGTGTTGGTTGCTTCGCCTCCGGCAAGATGAACCCGGTTGGCGGTGTTCGTCACCACCGCTAGCGGGACGAAGTACACCAGGTACAGCGGAAGGTAGGCGAACAGGTAGCCGAACTTCTCCGGCGTGGTCGCCTTGAAGGCGACCATCCAGAATCGGACGTCACTGGTGAAGAAGTACTGCGCCGTCGCCACGATGAGGTAGGCCACCGCGGCAGTTGCCAGGGCGACCAGCACGGCACGGACCAGTGACCGAGCCGCAGAGCGGCCAACCTGCGGGGCCCGGGTGCTCCCGGGGGCGGGATGGAGCCAGCCCCACGCATTCACGACCAGGAGGAAGATTCCGTTCGCGGCGGCCCACAGTCCGATGATGAATACGGGGCCGATCGCCACTCCCGAGGACCCAACTGCAGGGCCAGGCCCATCACGGTGGTGTTCCCCGCGATCCACAGGTAGCTGAAGGCGGAGAAAGCGACGCCGACGACCTGGAACACCCACCAGAGCACCCGGCGGCGTCCCGTGAGCCTCGTCAGGGGCGCCACCTGAGGTGCGGGGGCGTTGCACCGCATGAGTGTTCCCGCGAGCAGTGTGATGAGGACCCCAAGAGCGACCAAGCCCAGCGCATTGAAGGCCAGCTTCGCCCCCCAAATCTGGTCGCTTCCCGGCAGGTTGCGCGGCGGATGAAGAGAGTCGCCGAAGAAATCGATCAGCGCGGAAACAGCCGCGGGGTTGATCGTGGCCAGGGCATGCTCACCGTCGATCATGGAGATGACGCGGTGCGCCGTCGTGCCGTCGAGGGCCTGTGAGGACACGACGCCACTGGTGGCGACGAACCCGGCGGGCGGCTCCAACCCGAACGAGAGGAAACGGCGAGCTTCGGGACTGCTGAGGAAGTCCCGAGCAGGCTGGGTGGCAGGCTTGCCCTCCAGGTTTCCTTCGTTGAAGAAGAACTCGTCGTAGCGATCGGCGATGATCGCCACATCCCGGTGACCATAGATGGTGGTCCAGGCCCCCGCGTCGTCGGTGGAGAAGGCGTCGTTGGCGACCAGCACGACGCTGGAGATCAGCGGCTGGGGACGTTGGTTGTCGTGCACCACGGCGAGGTTGGCCGAGAGCGCTCCGTTGGAGTGCCCGGAAACTCCAATCCGGGATTTATCCACGAAGGGGAGGGTTGCAGCGTATTCGATGGCATCGTTGATGCCTAAAGCCCACACGTCGGGGAATTCTGCTCGCGTGAGATTCTGGGAATTGCCGTGAGAATACTGATCGATGGATAGCACGACGTACCCCCGGCGCGCCAACTCAACGTAGTTGGCGTCCTGCATCTCCTTGTTGTTCCACGTGCCGTCGGAGAGCACGATGGTCGGCGCCGGAGTTGCTGGCGTGGCCCCGGAAGGCCGCAGGAGGAGGGCACTCATCGTCCTCCCCGACGGTGAGGCGATCGTCAACTCCTGTACCTGCGTGCTCCCTGCGCCCGTTTGAACCAGGCTTGCGCCCAGGCATGAGATGAGCAGCGCCAGTGCGCTGCAGAGGTAGAGCGCAAGGCGTGTGTTTTTCTTCATAAAACCCCCTGGGCGGCATTGTTCCTCCCACATCGTTGCGGGGAGTCATGCGCGATCTGATGGGGTTAGTGTGCCGGGGGAATGGTCATGATTCTGCCCGCTGGACAAGTGTGCATCGGGGCCCCCTGCGCTTGAGACTCTCGTGCGCGTGCCCCAGTGTCAGGTCTGCGTCGGCGTCGCTGCCCGCTTGCGCCAGGCCTGGAAGCGCGCCCATCCCTTCTTGACCTTCCGCAGGGCCACCGCCACCCCGATCGCCCCCAAGATCAGTAGCACGGCGGCGATGATGGCGGCGGCCACCGGCGCCAAGGCCACCAAGGTGGCGATACCGGTGACCGCGACGTCCCCGGCTGAGGAGGCGGCGACGTTGGTGAAGGGTTCAGGGGAGGTGTTGATCGCCAGCCGCAACCCCGCCTTGGTGAGGTGGCTGGCCAGGGCGGTCAGGCCGCCCACCGAGGCGAGCGCAAGGGTCACCAGGTCACCGCTGGACCCGGCGTAGACCGCGCCGATGACCGCGCCCGCGATGGGACGTACCACCGTGGAGACCGTGTCCCATGCCGAGTCGAGGTAGGGGATCTTGTCCGCGACGACCTCGATGAGGCACAGCACCCCCATGGCGATCAGGACGTCCGTGCGCTGGAAGCCCGCAGGAATGTCCGGCACGTTGGCGAACCGCCCCAAGATTCCCAGCACGAGAACCGTGCCCCACGCGTTGATACCGCTCGCCCAACCCGAGGCGAACGCGGCCGGCAGCATCTCCATGGCGCCTCAGCGTAGTGGTCGACTCGGGGCGGTCTTCTTCCACGCCCCGATCGACGCCAACGTCTGAAATCCCAGGGCGTGATTGATGGCGAGCATGGCCTGGTTCTCGGCGGCGTTCCAGGTGAGGACGCGCGGCGAGGCGGGGGCGAGGGCGCGCCACTGCTGGAGGGCGGCGAGTTTGACGAGCGTTCCCAGGCGGTGCCCGCGATGCTGTCTGGCTACCAAGGTGTCTCCCTGGATGGTCGCGGCGCTCGGATCCGGACCCAGGAAGAGTTCGGTGAACGCGACGAGTTCGCCGGTGCCCTCGTGCTGAGCGCAGGTCACCAAGAGCGTGGTGCCTGCGGCCTCATGGCGATCGTCGGCGCGGGTGACGCGGTCGGCGTCCCAGGCCTGCTCGTCGATCTCCAGATCGCCCACGGGGGCATCGGTGCTCATCGTCGCCTTGAGGCCCGCGTAGCCCTCGACGAACGCGGTCGGGGTGCGCCCGACCCAACTGACCACGCGGTATCCGGACGCTGTGGCTAGTGTCGGGGGCAGCAGGGCCTCGCGCTCAGCGTGGCCCCGGGTCAGATCCACACCGCTTTTGAGTTCGACCTGCTCCAGCGTGTAGCCGTGGGCTTGAAGGAAGCGGGCGGCGTGGTCCGCCGGGATGCTGCCCACGCTCGTGGGTGGGGTGAGGCGTTGCCCGGCCGCCTCGGGGTGCTCCGCCCAGATTTGCAGCACCGATCGTCCTCGCGCCTGGGCGGCATCCTCAAGGACGGCGAGCGCTGCCGTCCCCAGGCCCTGGCCCCAGACCTCGCGTAACACGTTGACCTCCAGATACGCCGAGCGGGACCCCTCCTCGCGGGGAAGGATCGCGTTGGCGCGACCGACGACGCGCCCGTCGAGTTCGAGCAGCCACGCGAGACGCTCATCGTCCGCGTCGGCGCCGTAGTTGGCCAGCAGTTCGTCGGGGGACGCGTCCTCGTCATGGTTGCCCGCGATCTCGGCGTAGATGGCGTTACGCATCGCGGCGAAGGCAAGGAAGTCGGCGGCGTCGGATCCCGTGAGGGTGCCGGGCACGGTGATGCGGCGCACGCACAGACCGGGCGGCTGCGTGGTCATCGGTTCTCCTGGGGTCGTGGTCGGCAGGTCAGCCGACCGACGTTACGGGGCCCGCCTCGTGGGTGTCAATCTGCTGCGGAGGGGGGTGTGCGTGGGGCTGCGGGCCGGGTCAGGGGCGGGTGCAGGAGGGTGGCGGGCCCTCGTCGAAACACCTGCGCCGGACGTCCGCCATCGCGGGTGGTCGTGTCGCCGGTGGGGGTCAGGAAGCCGTCGACGCCGGTGACCTTGCGGTGGAAGTTGCGCGGATCTACCGGCGTTCCCCACACGGCCTCATAGACCCGGCGCAGTTCCGCGATGGTGAACTCGGGCGGGCAGAACGCCGTGGCCAGCGGGCTGTATTCGAGTTTGGCGCGGGCGCGCTCGACTCCGTCGCGCAGAATCCGGGCGTGATCGAAGGCCAGCGGCGGCGCGCCTTCTAACAGGGTGTCGGTGGGGAGCCATCGGGAGTCGGAGGCATCCGTCCCGGCTACCGGGAGCGGCAGGTCGGGGGCCAATGCCAGGTAGGCGACGGTGACGACGCGCATGCGCGGGTCGCGCCCGGGATCGCCGTAGCTGGCCAATTGCTCCAGATGGGCCTCGGGGAGCCGGAGTCCCGTCTCCTCGGCGAGTTCGCGGCGGGCAGCCTCGGTGAGTCCCTCCTCGGGGTGGACGAAGCCGCCGGGCAGCGCGGGGACGCCGATGAACGGCTCCACGCCTCGGTCGACGACGAGCGTGTGAAGGTGGCCGTCGCGCAAGGTGAGGACGACCAGGTCGACGGTGACGGCGAACGGGGGAAACTCCGAGCTCATGGCCACCAGCCTAGCGTGCAGTCGTCAGGTTGACGATAAGAGACGAGAGTAGTTATCGTCTTTCTGACGACAACTACTGAAAGAGCACGTCATGGCCGACATCAGCCGCTACCCATTCGTTCGCCACCTGCGCGGCAACCCCATCGCCTACGTGTCGCAGTTGCGCGACGGGGCCGTCGTCCGCGAAGGCGTTGGCCTCGCGTTCTGGTTCCGTCCCCTGAAGGCAGTCCTCAGCGAAGTCCCCGTGGATGACCGCGAACTGCCGCTGCTGTTCCACGCTCGCACCGCCGACTTCCAAGACCTCGCCGTACAGGCCGCCATCACCTACCGGATCGTCGATCCGGCCACCGCAGCCCGTCGCATCGACTTCTCCCTCGACCCCGAGAGTGGTCAATGGCACGGCTCCCCGCTGGACCAGGTCGCCGGGCTGCTCGCCGACACCGCCCAACAGCACGGGCTTGCCACCTTGGCCAGCCTCGACCTGACCACCGCGCTCGCCCGGGGCGTCGCCCCCGTCCGGGACGCGCTCGCCGACGGGCTGACCAGCGATGAGCGCCTCACCGAGACCGGCGTCGGGATCGTCGGGGTCCGCGTCATGGCGCTGCGTCCCGAACCCGACGTCGAAAAGGCACTCCAGACGCCGACCCGCGAACGCGTCCAGCAAGACGCCGACCGGGCCACCTACGAGCGGCGCGCGCTGGCCGTCGAGCGCGAACGGGCCATCGGGGAGAACGAACTGCAAACCCAGATCGAACTCGCCACCCGCGAGGAGGCGCTGGTCACCCAGCGCGGCCTCAATGATCGGCGCAAAGCTGAGGAGATGGCGGCCGCATCCCAGATCGCAGCCCAAGCCGAGGCGACGCGCTCCCGGACGCTCGCTGAGGCGTCCGCCGACGCCACCCGCGCCACCGGGATGGCCGAAGCCGAGGCTCAGCGGGCCAAGCTGGAAGCCTACGCAGGCACCCCCGAGGGTGTGCTGCTCGCGCTGGCCGTCCAGGAGCTTGCGGCCAACCTGCCCCGCATCGAGAACCTGGTGCTCACCCCCGACCTGATCGCCCCCGTGCTCACCCGGCTCGGCCTCGGTAAGGACGCGGCATGAGCGGGCTGCCACCTCGGGTGGTGATCGTCCACCGCCGCACCGAGTTCACCGAACTGCTGGCCCGGCACGGGACGCGAGGCCAGGCCGCCTTCTTCCTCGCCTCCCGGGGCCGGGATCTGGCCGAGGTGGAGGCGCGACACGATCGGGTGGAGGCGGCGCTGGCGCAGGTCAGCGCCGCGCTCGCGGCCGACTGGCGGGTGGGACGCGTCGAGCGCGCCGACCTGGACCGGTTCCTGTTCGCCCCCGAGGACCGGATCATCGTCGTCGGCCAGGATGGGCTGGTCGCCAACGTGGCCAAATACCTCTCCGGGCAGCCGGTCATCGGCGTCAACGCCGACCCGGACGCCAATCCGGGCGTCCTGGTACCGCATCGCCCCGGCGACGTCGCCCGGCTGCTCGCCGGGAAGGCGTCCGTGGCCCCGCTGGCCATGGTCGAGGCGGTCGCCGACGACGGACAGTCGCTGCTGGCGCTCAACGAGATCTACCTGGGCCACCCCAGCCACCAAACCGCCCGGTGGACGCTGCACGTCGACGGTGCCACGGAGCGGCAGGCGTCCTCGGGGCTGATCGTCGGCACCGGGACCGGCGCCACCGGCTGGTGTGCCTCGGTGGCTCGCTCGCGGTCGGGTGCTCCCGCGCTACCCGCGCCGACGGCGTCCGAGTTGGCCTGGTTCGTCCGCGAGGCGTGGCCCTCGCCCGTCACGGGGACTGACTGCGTCCAGGGGTTGCTGGGTCCCGGCGACCGGCTCGACGTGGCCGTGGAGACCGACGGTCTGGTCGCGTTCGGCGACGGCATGGAAGCCGACCGCCTCACCCTCGCCTGGGGGCAGCGCGTCAGTATCGGCATCGCCGATCAGCGGCTCTGCCTGGTCGTCTAGGCGGCGTCGGATGGGGCGATGTGCCCTCGCGGGGGTGTCTTGACGGGTTGTCGGAGGCCCCGCTTATAGTGAATCTCCCATCGAACAAGTGTTCGAATGGTTGAGGTTCGGGGGTGGTCATGCGGCGCTATGACGAGCCGATCGCGGTGCGGTCGAGCGAGGGTGACGGGGCGAGTGACCCCGTCGAGTTCCTGTGGCGGCGTCGGCTGTGGCGGGTGCTTGACGTGGAGACACGCTGGCGCGAGACGTCTGATTGGTGGTCCAAGCCGGGGGAGGATCTGCTGGCCGAATCGGAGGTCTGGCGGGTGATCGCGGCACCCGGGCGGGCGGTGGCTCCCGGGGTCTACGAGTTGGCCCATCCGCTCGGCGGCGAGGACTGGTTCCTGCGCGCGGTGGTCGACTGATGGCCGTCCAGGTGCACGACGCCCGCACGATCGCCGCGGGTGCTGCCGAAGATGTGGACGCGACCCTCACCCAGGCCGAGGCGGCCCTCATGCCTGCGCAACGGTTCGTGATCGCCCACACCGCGGCACTCCAGGTCGCGGCCTGGGTGCTGGTGCAGCGCCGTGCCCGCGTGGTCGGCCGACCTCACGTGTGGGGCGTCCTGGCCCGCGTCGCACCCGAGTTGGCCGAATGGGCGCAGTTCTTCGACGCGCTTCACCTCAAGCGCCGCGCTGTCGAGGCAGGGGCGATCGGGTTGGTCACCAGCCGTGAGGCCGATGATCTGATCCGCGAGGTGCGCTCCTTCGCTCAGGCGGCCGGGGTCAAGGTGGGGGCGCATGGCTGAGCCGTTCACGCACCTGCGGGTCGCCTCCGGGTACTCACTGCAGTACGGGGCCAGCCACCCCAGCGTGCTGGTCGGCGCCGCTGCCGGATACGACATGGACACCCTGGCGCTCACCGACCGCGACGGCCTCTACGGGGCGGTCCGGTTCGCCAAGGCCTGCCTGGCCTCGGGGATCGCCCCCGTAGTCGGCGTCGATCTCGCGGTCGACGCCGACGAACGCCCTGGGCGGCGCCGCGTCGGGCAGCCGCGGCAGCGTGCAGTGGTGCTGGCCTCCTCGCGGGCAGGCTGGGGGGCGCTGTGTCGCCTGGTCACCGCTGCCCACGCGGGTGGGGAGCGCGGTGCCCCCGTCGCGACGCGCGAGCTGATCGGCGCCCACGCCACCGACACCGTCGTGATGCTCGGCCCCGACTCGGATCTGGGCGAGGCGATCGCCGCCCGCGACGAGGTCCGCGCCGCGCGAGTGGTGGCGTCCTGGCGTGACCGCGTCGGTGCGGATCAACTCGTCGTCGGCGTCACCGACCACCGGCTTCCCGGCTCGGGGCCCGGTTCGGCGAGGCTGGCTGGGCGCATGCTCGCCTTCGCCGACGCGCACCATCTGCCCGGCGTCCTCACCAACGCGGTCCGCATGGCCCGCAAAACGGACGCGCCGATCGCCGACGTGCTCGATGCCGCCCGCAGACTGGTGCCGCTGGATGCCCGCAACGTCGACCGCCGTAACGCCGAGGGCTACCTCACCTCCGGGGCCGAGATGGCGGAGCGCGCCGCAGAGGTGGCCCGGCTCGCGGGGCGACGCGACGCGGTCCGGCTGCTCGGCGACACTCGCGCCCTGGCAGTGCGGTGCCGCCTCGACCCGCACGCCGACATCGGTCTGGGCGAGATCCACCTGCCCGAGTTCGCTGTGCTCGGCGGCGTCGGGGACGCGTTCGCCGATCTGCGTGCACGCTGCGAGGCCGGGCTGAATGCCCGCTACGGCACGCCGACCCGTGAGGCGTCCGACCGGATGGCCGACGAACTGGCCGTCATCGCCCAGATGGGGTTCGCGTCCTACTTCCTCACCGTCGCCCACGTGGTCGAACGGGTGAAAGCCCTGGGCATCCGCGTCGCCGCCCGCGGCTCGGGGGCTGGCAGCCTGGTCAACTACTGCCTGGGCATCTCCGGGGTCGACCCGATCCGCTATGACCTCATCATGGAGCGGTTCCTCTCCCCGCTGCGTCGTGCCCTGCCCGACATCGACATCGACGTGGAATCAGCCCGCCGCCTCGAGGTCTACGACCAGGTGTTCGCCGATTTCGGGCACGAGCGGGTCGCCGCCGTCGCCATGCTCGACACCTACCGCGTCCGGCACGCCATTCGCGACGTCGGGGCCGCGATGAGCCTGCCTCCCGGCGACGTCGACGCCATCGCCAAGGCCTTCCCCCACATCCGTGCCCGCGACGTGCGGCATGCGTTGCGCGAACTGCCCGAACTGCGCCGGGCCAACCTGAACGACGCCCAACTGCAGGTGCTGTTCACCCTCGTGGAGGGCCTCGACGGGCTGCCCCGCCACGTCTCCTTGCACCCGTGCGGCGTCATCCTCTCCGACGCCACCTTGGGAGAGCGGACGCCGACCGAGCGCTCCCTGGGCGGCTACCCGATGAGCCAGTTCGACAAAGACGACGTGGAGGATCTGGGGCTGCTCAAACTCGACATCCTCGGCATCCGCATGCAGTCCTCCATGGCGCACGCGCTGAACGAGATCGAACGGGTCGGCGGCGGGCGCGTCGACATCGACACCCTCGACCCCTACGACGACGCCGACATCTACGCCATGATCTCTCGCGCCGAGACCCTCGGCTGCTTCCAGATCGAATCCCCCGGTCAGCGGGAACTCGTCGGCAAGTTCAGCCCCGATGAGTTCAACGACCTCATCATCGACATCAGCCTGTTCCGGCCTGGTCCGGTCAAATCCGACATGGTGGTGCCGTTCCTCCGCGCCCGCAACGGCTGGGCGGAGGCCTCCTACCCTCACCCCGACCTGATCCCCGCCCTGGCCGAAACCCGCGGCGTCATCGTGTTCCACGAGCAGGTCATCAAAGTGATCGCCGTCATGACCGGCTGCTCCCTGGCCTACGGCGATGAGGCCCGCCGGGCGCTCGGCTCGCCAGCGGGCCAAAAGGAGGTCAAACGGTGGTTCTTCCCTGCAGCGCGAGGGCTCGGCTACCCCGAACCCCTCATCGTCCACGTGTGGGGGATCCTGGTGTCGTTTGCCTCCTTCGGGTTCTGCAAGGCCCACGCCGCCGCGTTCGCGCTACCCACCTACCAGTCGGCCTGGCTGAAATACCATCACCCGGCCGCCTTCCTGGCTGGGCTGCTCACCCACGATCCCGGCATGTACCCCAAGCGGCTGATCCTGGCTGAGGCCCGGCGCCTCGGGGTCCCCGTGCTGGGCCTCGACGTCAACACCAGCCGGGCTGACTACCGGATCGAGCCCGTGACCACCCCCGACGGCGAGGCGCACGGGATCCGGCTCGCGTTCACCGACGTGAAGAACATCTCCGCCGCCCAGATCGAACGCATCGAAGCCGCGCAGCCTTATGCAGGTCTGGTGGATTTCTGGCATCGCGCCCAACCCGGCGTCGATGTCGCCGAACATCTCGTTTTGGCGGGCGGCTTCGATGCTCTCTATGGCATCGGGGCGCCGCGCCCGATCAGTGCGCACGGGCGCGTGACTCGCCGCGACCTGCTGCTCACGGTCGCTGATCTGGCCCGCGCCGACCGGGTTCAGGCCCGGCAGCACGCGCGTGCCCGCGGCCTGGTGGGCGACGGTGCTCCCGGGCGCCAAGCCGTTCAACTCGCCCTCGACCTGGGGAGCGTCCTCGGCGAGGGCGAGGCCGCCCCGGGAACCGACATCGTCGTCTCCGGGCTACCGGAAATGAGCGAGCAAGAACGCATGGCCGCCGAACTGTCTGTGCTGGGGTTGGACGCCACCCAGCACGTTATGGAAGCGCATCGCCCCTTCCTGCGGGCGCTCGGCGCCACCGACGCCGCCGACCAACTCACCGCGCGCAGCGGTTCGCGGCTGCTCGTGGGCGGGGTGAAGGTCGCGACGCAGACCCCTCCGGTGAAGTCCGGGCGGCGCGTCATCTTCCTCACCCTCGACGACGGCACCGGGCCGGTCGACCTCACTTTCTTCGAGGACGCGCAAGGCGCCTCGGCGGCAACGGTGTTCAACGCCTGGTTGCTGATCGGGGTGGGGGAGGTGCGGCGCACCGGGGCCCGCGGAGTATCGCTGCGCGCCCTGGGGGCCTGGGATCTGCTGCATCTTGAGGCGCTGTGGTCCTCCACGCTTGAGGCCACCGGTGACGAGCGCGCGGCCGTGGCGGCCGTCCACGCTGTCATCGACGCCGACCTGTCCGCGCAAGCAGAGCAGGCCCGCGAGCGGCAGCGCGCACGGTGGGCCGACTGGAACGCCAAGTCCGAGGATCGGCCCGAAGACGAGCACTACCCCGGCACGAGCACGGCGCACGCCGACACCGAACACGCGGCTGCGGCCGGCGGCATGGGGCAACGCCGGGTTCTCGTCCACCCCAGCGGGTTTGTGCAATCGCCGTACACCGACATCGCCCCGGCAGGGGAATCGCCGCGGGCCATCCCACAGCGCTACGCCGACCCGGGGCGCAAGCTGTGGCACTCCAGCCCAGGCTCGTCGGGGCGGTGACGCGTGACGGTCATCTGCCACGTCGACATGGACGCCTTCTATGTCGCCGTCGAACTACGCCGCCGCCCCGATCTGCGCGGCAAACCCGTGTGGGTTGGGGGCGCGATAAGGGGCGTCGTGCTGTCGGCCTCCTATGAGGCGCGGGCTTACGGCGTCGAAGGCGGCATGTCCTCGACGCGGGCGCGTCGCCTGTGCCCCGACGCCATCGCGATCACTCCCGACTACGACGCCTACGAGGCGGCCTCGCAAGGTGTGTTCGCGATCTTCTCCACGATCACCCCCTCGGTGGAGCGGGTGTCCCTCGATGAGGGCTTCCTCGACATCACCGGGACGCGGCGGCTCCTGGGCGAACCTGAGCAGGTCGGCGAACTGATCCGGGCGTTGGTCGCCGACGAGCAGGGCATTCCCTGCTCGGTGGGGATCGCCCCCTCCAAGCTGATCGCGAAGATGGCCTCCAACCAGGCCAAACCCGACGGGCTGGTGCGGGTACAGCCTGGGGAGGTGATCCCCTTCTTGCATCCGCTGGCCGTGGAGAAGGTGTGGGGCATCGGGCCCGCCACCACCGCAGCGCTGAACAAGCTGGGCCTCTACACCGTTGGCGATGTGGCCCACACCCCCCAATCGACGCTGCAGCGGGCTTTCGGGGCCCGGGCTGGAGCCGAACTGTGGGAGTTCGCCTGGGGCATTGATGGGCGTCGCGTGGTGGCCACCGAGGCGTCCGAGCGGAGCGTGGGCAGTCAAGAGACCTTCGCCAAGGACACCGACGACCTGGAAGCGGTCGCCACCGAACTGCTACGGATCAGCGCCAGGGTCGCGTCCCGGATGCGGCAGGCCAAGGTGGTTGGGCGCACCGTGACGCTCAGCCTGCGGTTTGCCGACTTCCGGACGGTACAGAAGTCGGTGACCTTGGCTTACCCCACCGACGTCACCTCAGAGGTCCATACGGCCGCGTTGCGGTTGTTGAGCGCGTTTCGTTTGGAGCGGCCGCGATTGCGCCGGGTGGGGATCCGCGTGGAGCAGTTGGTCGACGCCGATCAGGTCGCCACCCAGCCCGCGCTGGACGAGCCCGAGCGGGGGTGGCGTGAAGCGGAACGAGCGGCGGACGCCGCGATCGCACGTTTCGGCCCTGACGCGGTTTCCCGGGCACGGCTGACGCGACGAAGAGCGGTCGGATGAGCGTCGAGGATCCGCCTGGCCGCGGTTCCGTTTGTGTGGCGAGCCGCCTAGACTGAGGGGACATTCGCATGAGCGCACCGATGAAGGGAGGCGCGATGGCACTGTCAGAGCATGAGCAACGGTTGCTCGAACAGTTGGAGGCCGCCCTCGCAGCCGATGACCCCAAGCTCGCCAATACCTTGCGGGGAAGCCGTTCTCGGTCCCTGCATCGTCGCCAGGCAGCGCTGGCGGGCCTCGGCTTTGTTGTGGGGCTGGTGGCACTGGTGGCTGGCATGCAGTTCACCTGGGTGATCAGCGTTCTCGGTTTCGTCGCGATGCTGGCCTCGACGGTCGTGGCTATCAGCGCCTGGCGTCACGTCGATAGTGGCGTGCAGCCTCCGAGGGGCGCGCCGCACCGCACCCCGACAGAACGGGACTCGCGACAGCGACCCGACGATCGCTTCTGATCCCTCGTCTTTCATGAACGCCCGGCGTGATGCCGGGCATTCGCCATATCCACCGCCGATCCCCCTGGTGGGTGCGCTCCGCAGGCGAGGGCATCCGCTGCCCTCGGCGGGGCGGGCGGCGTCCTCTGCGGACCGCGGCGTCCCCGGACAGGTGTTGTGGCTAGGCGGCGCGGCGCGGGGTGGAGGAGTGCCGCTTGTGTGCGGCCGCAGTCAACGCGACGACGATCGTTTCGACCTCGTCACGCCAAGCGCCGGGCAGGTCGTAGTCCTCGGAGCGATCAAACAGGGCGCGCTCCGTGGCGGCGGCCAGAGTGCGCAGCGAGGCTTCGGCTGCGGCGTCACCACCCAACCGGTCGAGGAGGTGCTCTGCCGCGAACCGTGGGGAGCCGTCGGGCCAGGGCAGTTTCAGGTCGGTGACCGAGTCGCGTACCTCGTCCCAGGCCGCCACGGTGTCTGCCCTGGGGTCGCCCGTGCCTGACAGTCGGCGTGCTCGACGGCGCGAGCGCGCCCACGATGGCCACAGATACACCAGGGCCGCACCACCGGCCACGACGACGAGACCCACAAGAATCCAGGGCAGGACGTCCCCGGCCCCTGCGGCGTCGGACGCGGAGGTGGCCGGGTCCGGCTCCTCCGAGGCGCTGCCTACCGGCTCCGGTTCGGGAGAGGCCGTCTCAGCCGTCGGCTGCGCTGTCACGGTGGGCGTGGCCGAGGCAGGGCTGGGTGCCTGGGTCGCCGCAGAGCCCCCGCGCGAGGGGGTGGGTTCAAACGCCACCCAGCCCAGTCCGTCCAGCCACAGTTCGGGCCAGGTGTGCATATCGCGCGCGGTGACCTTCCAACTGCCATCGGACGGGGTGCCGGGAACGAAGCCGACGGCCATGCGTGCGGGAATGCCGAGGGTGCGCGCCATCAGCGTCATGGAGCCCGCGAACTGCTCGCAGTAGCCGCGATGGGAGCGAAAGAGGAAGTCCTCGATGGTGTCGATGCCGTCGCCGACCCCTGTGTCGTTGGCGGTGGAATAGGTGAAGCGGTCGGAGCGCAGGTAGGCCTCCAATGCCTGCGCCTTCGCCCCCGCTGTCGTCTGGTCGCGGGTGATGTCGCGGGCCAACGCGGCGACGTTGGCGGGAAGCCCTGCGGTCGCCGTCGTCACCTCGCGGCGTGGCGCGTCGTCCGCTGACGCTCGGGCGATGGCTTCGCGGCTCGCATCAACCGTGAGGCTGGTGACGTCATAGGTGAGGTTCTCGGTTGCTGCGGTGCGGTTGACCCGGTCCAGCGCCATCACGTCGAGAGTGTCGAGGGCGAACCCCCAGTCTCCCGGTGCGCTGATGTCCGTCGGGGCATAGGGGACGGGAAGCCATTCGCTGCGGAAGGCACCCACCTGCACTGACGTCGTGGTGCTCTTTCCTGGCGGAGCGCCGGGGACGGCGGGGAACCTCCCGGTGCCGACCCGCACATCGGAGAGGCCGAACCCAGTGCGGGAGAACGCGGTCAGCGTCGCCAGCTTGAGGTATTCGCCTTGTCCCGAGGAGGTGCGGTACGTCAGCACCACGTCGTCGGTGCCCTGGACGAGGTTGCGCTTCAGGTCCAGGCTGGGGTCGTTCATCTGGAGCGGGTCTTGGCTGCGCGGCGGCTCCAGGGGAGGGATCACGCGCGAAAGCCCATCGGTGATGCCAAGGCTGGTCGCCCCGATCACCAGTGTGGCCACGAACGCGATGCTCTTGGTCGCACCCGGACTGCGGGGAGCAGCGGACCCAGCCCACAGCAGGGCGACGCACGCCACCGCCAACAGGCAGAACTCGCTCCACAGCATGGGGGTCACCACGATCACCGACGGGGCAACGTACAGGCTGACCAACGGCAGGATCCCCAGAGCAGGCTGGCGGGAGGGGAGGGTCAGCAGCGACGCTGCGACGGCGAGCGCGATGACGGCTCCGAGGATGATGACCGTCGCGCCGGGGTGGGCGCCGACCGGCGCGGTTCCCGCCTGCAGGTAGGACACACCTTCGAGGGCGACCTGGGGCATCTGAGTCACGGCCGTGAAGCCCGCCAGCGCGGCAACGCTCACGCACAGCGCGGCAACACCCGCGCCCAGCAGCATGAGGAACATGAGGAAGCCTCCCCGCCGTGCCGTCATCGCCCCGATGACCAAAACGACGGTGCCCCCGAGGGCGGACGCCACCAGGGTGGGAGTGTCGGTGGTGAGGTGTGTCCAGGGCCACAGCAGCAGCCACCAGGACGCGATGAGGGTGAGCGTCACACGCCAGGGGTAGCTCATCGGGCACCTCCCGCGTCGCCCCAGGCAGCCGCCAACGCCTCCGGGGTGCCGGGCAGGCGGCTCACCTGCCAGCCGTGGTCGGAAAGGATGTCCGCCCCGGCGTCCCACGCACCCGGAGTCTCCCCGGAGTTCTGGAGCGCGATGACGACCCGGTTCTCGCGGGAACCCGCCCCGGACACGAGCGCTTCGGCGACGCTGCGGTCCAGGTCGCCCAGCAGCGCGACCACGAGGTTTTCTCCACTCGCCTGGGCGAGGGAGGCGGACGCCTCCAGCAAGTCGGGTGCCGCCGTAAGGTCGGCGTCCACGAGCAGGTCGAGCCAGCGGTCGACGGCGTCGGGAGTGTCCGCGGAGATGGTGGTGTGGACGCCGTCGGCGTCGACGAGCGTGACGGAGAACCCGTCGCTCAGCATGCGCGCGCCTAGCGAGGCCGCCGCCGAGACGAGCGCTTCGAAGGTGGGGCTGAGGCCGCCGACCAGGGGGTGAGGGGCGCGACGGGAGTCCAGGAGAACCCAGGCCGTGGGATCCCAGGCGGCTTCCTCACGTCGGACCATGAGAGAGCCGGTCCGCGCCGTCGAGGGCCAATGGATGCGTCGGACGTCGTCGCGGGGCTGGTACTCCCGCACCATCACGTCATCGGGGCCTGACAGCGCAGTTTGGGGAATCGGCGTCTCCCCGGTGATGCCGTAGGAGTGCGCGCGGCGTCCGGGGAGCCAGGCGTGCAGGGGATGAACGACGACCGGTGTCACGCATCCGCCCCGGACGGTGTGTACCCACAAGCCCAGGAAGTCGGCGAACCGGTAGGCGAAGCCGGACAACTCGAACCGGCCCCGGCGTTGTGGGTGGAGGACATATTCGGCGCTCGTGGTGGCCCCCGCTTCGGTGGTGTCCAACCGGAAGGGCACGCCGCGGCCCAGGGCCGGATCCGGGACATCTTCGGCGAACACGGCGGTGAGGGGGCCCGAGCGCACGGTGGTGACGTTCACGCGGACGCTCAACGGCTGCCCGGCTTGACCCGTGGGCGGGTCCAGCGTGCGTTCGAGGGTGAATCGCGGCGGTCGGATCACCACCGAGATGAGAGCGACGAGGGGGAGGACAAGCAAGAACACCGACGGCCAGAGCAGATCCTGATTGCCCAGCCCGATGGCGACCAGGAGCAGGACCACGCCGATGGCCCAGACGATGACGGTCCGACCGGTGGGCCGGGGAAGGGACCTCATCGGCGGTCTAGGTGCGACGCGGGGCAGGGACGGTGGCGCACAGGTCGTTGACGATGTCGACCGTGCTGGCCTGGGTCGTCTGCGCTCGGTGACTCAGCAGCAGGCGGTGGGCGATGACGGGTGCGGCGAGGGCGCTGGCGTCCTCGGGGATGACATACCCGCGGCCGGCGATGGCCGCTCGCGCCTTGGCGGCGCGCAGAAGGTGCAGGCTGGCGCGGGGGGAGGCGCCCAGCCGGAGCTGGTCGCTGGTGCGGGTCGCCGCGACGATCCCCACGACGTAGTCCTTGAGCGCAGGGTGCACGTACACCCGGCCGACGGCGCGACGCGCCGACAGGATCGCGGCCGCGTCGGTGACGGGGCGGACGGCGTCGAGCGGGTTGGCTGCCGCGTGATGCTCCAGCATGTCCACCTCGGCCGAGCGGCTGGGGTACCCCATGGAGATCGACGCCATGAAGCGATCCCGCTGAGCTTCGGGCAGGGGATAGGTGCCTTGCATCTCGATGGGGTTCTGGGTGGCGAAGACCATGAACGGCTCAGGCAGCGCGTGCGTGGCCCCGTCGACGGAGACCTGGTGCTCCTCCATCGCTTCGAGCAGGGCGGACTGCGTCTTGGGTGAGGCGCGGTTGATCTCATCGCCGATGACGATGTTGGCGAACACGCCGCCGGGCTTGAACTCGAAGGCGCGGCTTTGCGGGTTGAACACCGACACGCCGGTGATGTCGCTGGGCAGAAGGTCGGCGGTGAACTGGATGCGACGCACCGAGCAGTCCAATGAGCGGGCCATCGTCCGGGCGAGCATCGTCTTTCCGACTCCGGGGACGTCCTCGATGAGGAGGTGTCCTCCGGCGAGCAGAACGACCAGGGCCATGTCGACTGCGTGCGGTTTTCCCTCGATCACTCCGCTGATAGCGGCGCGCAGGTCGTGCGCGAGCGTTGCGACCTCGGTGACGTCGGCGGATGTGGTGTTCGACACACGCGGAACCCTACCGGCCCCGGGAAAGGCTGCGGGATGCCCAGGCGGGCGGACGCGAGGCGAAGCGTGTGCCTGGACCCTGCGCGACGCCGATTCCCGCTTGTCACCCATGGGGGAACGTCCCCGCCCAACTGCGGGAGCGCGGCACGCGGAGAGGGGAGGAGTCGTTGATCGAAGTGGTGGATTGTGGGGTAATGTGGAGCGCAATGGAGGACATGGGTGGCCGAAGGGAGGGTGCATGTTTCTCGGCACGCACTTCCCCAAGGTGGACGACAAGGGCCGGTTCTTCCTGCCTGCGAAGTTTCGTGACGAACTCGGCGAAGGCCTGATCATCGCCAAGGGGCAGGAACGCTGCTTGACCCTGTACACCCCCCAGGAGTTTCAGCGGCAGGCGCAGGCAGCCATGAACGGCCCCTCAACCTTGAGGGGCATTCGTGACTTTCAGCGCATGTTCGCGGCCGGCGCCTCGGAAGAGACGCCGGACAAGCAGGGACGCGTGACCATCCCGCCGGTTCTGAGGAACTACGCGGGGCTGGACAAGGAGATCGCCGTCATCGGCGCCTTCAACCGTGTCGAGGTCTGGGACCTCGCCGCGTGGGAGGCGTACTCGGCCGAACAGGACGAGGCGTATGCCGGCATGGATGAGGAGATCTTCCCCGGTGGGGAGACCCACTGATGAGACACCGCCCGCGCGGTGAGGCTTCGGCCCGACCGATGCCCTGACGCCACTTCCCCGGCGCCAGGTCATCGGTACGGACCGGAACCCGACTGCACGGACCGCAACGAAGGAGGAGGGATCATGGGGCAGCCATCCACCACCGGGCACGTGCCCGTCATGGCTGAACGCACCATCGCTCTCCTGGCACCAGCCCTCGAGCAGGGCGGGACGTACGTCGATTGCACCCTCGGTCTTGGGGGGCATGCCGAAGCGGTGCTGCGGACGTGTCCGCGAGCCCGCCTGGTGGGCATCGACAGGGATCGTGACGCGCTGGCGATCGCGCGCGAGCGGCTCGCGCCGTTCGGGGATCGCGTGGCGCTGTACGAGGCTGTCTACGACGAACTTCCCGACGTCCTGGCTGAGGACAAGACACCGCAGGTGCAGGCGATCTTGGCCGATCTTGGCCTGTCCAGCATGCAGATCGACCGCCGCGAGCGAGGGTTCTCCTATTCGGCGGATGCACCGCTGGACATGCGGATGTCGCCTCAGGCTGGCATCACTGCCGCGCAGGTGCTCAACACCTACAGCACCGCCGACCTGACACGGATCCTGCGTGCCTACGGCGAGGAACGCTTCGCCGATCGCATCGCCCGCCGCATCGTGGCTGAGCGCGAGGCGGCACCCTATGAGACGTCGGCCCGCCTGGTCACCACGATCGATGAGGCGATCCCGGCGGCTGCCCGGCACGCCGGAGGGCACCCCGCCAAGCGCACGTTCCAGGCGCTGCGCATCGAAGTCAATGGTGAACTCACGGCTCTGGAGGGGTTGCTTCCGGCCGCCTTGGACGCGCTCGCGCCCGGGGGCCGGTTCGCGGTGCTCGCCTACCACTCGCTGGAGGACCGCCTGGTCAAGCGTTCTTTCGCTGCGGCCACCACCGACACCGCTCCACGCGGCCTGCCGGTGGTTCCCCCCGAGCATCGGGCACGGTTCATGGCGCTCACGCGGGGTGCGGAGCGCCCCAGTGACGCGGAAGCGCAGATCAACCCGCGGGCGGCGTCAGCCCGGTTGCGGGCCGTTGAGCGACGTGAGGTGCAGGCATGACGGCATGGAACGCGATCAAGCAGGCTCCCCGGAAGCTAGGGGAGGCTGCGGCGCAGGCGCGCCCCACCCTGGTCGGGATCACCAGCCCACCGCGACGCATGTCGTCGCTGATGTTCGGGGTGGTGATGGTCGGCATCCTCGTGGCGGGGCTCGTCGGCGTCCTCGTGCTGAGCACCGCGTTGCAGACCCGCGAGTTCGAGTTGCGCGCCAAGCAGCGCACCGCCAGCGAGTTGGCCTATCAGGTGTCTGACTTGGAGTCGAAGGTGTACCGGGCCAACGCGCCGCGTGAGCTGGGGCGACGGGCGACGGCGTTGGGCATGGTCCCCAACGCGCACCCGGTGTTCATCGACCTCGGCTCCGGCTCGATCCAGGGGACGCCGATGCCCGCCTCCGGCAACGAGATCCCCAGCCTGAGGGTGACCGCGCCCGCCCCGAGCGCACACGCCTCCGCCTCGGCAGCTCCCGATCCGGCCGCAGCCGGGGCCGTGGACACAGCCGCCCCGCAAGCCAATGCCCCGCTGCCCAGCGCTCAACCCAGCGCACCAGCAGACGCTGGTGCTCAGCCATCCCCTGAGAACCAGGCGCGCGGATGAGCAGCGCGCGGCGTCCACCCCACTCCGGCCGCAACACGTCGTCGGCGGCGTCCTCGCGCGGCGGGAGTCGCCGTCCCGCCTCCTCCTCGGGGAGTTCGCGCTCCGCCCAGTCGCCGGGTCAGCGCCCCCGACCGCGGAAGCGGAGGGCCGGGATGGTGTCCCCGACGCGTCGGCTTCGCGTCCTGATCGTGCTGGTGGCGATCATCTTCTCCTTCGTCGGTGCGCGTGCCGTCCAGATTCAGGTGTTCAACGGCAAGGCCGTTGCCGCACAGGCAGCGACCGACATGACGGTGGCGCGCTCGGTTCCTGCCGTCCGCGGGACGATCACCGCTCGTGACGGCTCCGTGCTCGCGTTGACCGAGTCCACGGTCAACGTCGTGGCCGACCCCAAGCGCATTTCGACGAACGGTAAAGAGCTGACCACCATGACGCAGGCAGACCGTGACAAGGCTGCCTCCGCGCCGGCGGCCATGGCGGACATCATCGCTCCGGCCCTCGGGTTGGACCGGGCCGAGGTCGAGGCCAAGCTGCGCAAGACCGACAGCCAATACCAGTTGCTCGCCAAGCAGGTGGCGGCGAGCACCTGGTCATCGCTGAACACCGCCTTGACCGAAGCCGGCTTCATCGGGATCACGCGGGAATCGAATCCGAGTCGCGTCTACCCCTACGGTTCTGTGGCCAGCAATGTCGTCGGGTTCATGAGCGACGGCAAGGGCGCCGCTGGCCTGGAGCGCTCCCTCGACAGCACACTGACCGGCACCCCCGGCCGCGAGATCTTCGAAACCTCGCCCATGGGCAAGATCCCGTTGGGTAACCAGGTCCTCACCCCCGCGGTCGACGGCACCGACGTGCAGCTCACCCTCGACCCCGACCTGCAGTGGATGGTCGAGCAACGGCTCGCTGATCGCGTCAAGGAGGTCAGCGGCAACTGGGGCGTCGCCATCGTGATGGATGTCGAGACCGGCCAGTTGCTGAGCCTGGCGAACTACCCGTCCTTCGACGCCAACAACCCTGGGGACGCGAAGGCGGAGGACACGGGCAACCGCGGCGTCAACGCCGTCTACGAACCCGGCTCGGTCCAGAAGGTCCTCACGTTGGCCTCCCTGCTCGACGCGGGACTGACCACGCCGGACACCACCTACAAGATCGACGGCACCATCGATGTCGGCGAGCACACCGTCAAGGACTCCTTCACGCACGGGCCCATCGACATCACGACCCGCGGCATCTTGGTGCGCTCCTCCAACGTTGGCGCCATCACGGCAGCGCGAGCCATGCCCGCGGCCAAGCTGCGCGACTATATGGTCAAGTTCGGGCTTGGTACCAAGACTGATCTGGGGTTGCCCGGCGAGGTCAGCGGGTCGGTTCCGCCCCCGGACATGGCCCAGTATCAGGCCGATTCGATGGCTTTTGGCTACGGCGTATCCGTCAGCGCGGTTCAGATGGCCGCTGCGGTCGCTGCCGTGGCCAACGGCGGGGTCTACACCGAACCCTCTCTCATCAAGGCGACCGGCACCGAAGGCGCCATGAACCCTGCCGAGGCCCCCGCGTCCCATCGCGTCGTCTCGGAGGAGGCCGCGCACGAGGTCGTCAAGATGATGGAGCAGCGAACCATCTACAACGACGCGCAGATCGGGATCCCCGGATACACCTCGGGAGCCAAGACCGGGTCGGCACGCCTGGCCTCCACCTCGGGCGGATACTCCGGACAGGTCGCCTCCATCGTTGGGGTGGCTCCGGTGGATGATCCTCAGATCCTGGTGTACGTCCTCGTCGCTCGGCCGGACACCGAAGGCGCAGGTCTGGGCATGGCCGGTCCCGTCTACAAGGACATCATGAGCCTGGCCCTTCCCCGCTATGGTGTGACGCCGAGCGCTTCGATCGACAAGACTCAACTGCCCCTGGTCAAGGAGGAGGAACCGCGTCGATGACCGAGGATCTTCGTCCCTGTGCACCGGCCGGGCTGCCCCTGGCGTCCCTGATTCCCGGTGCCCCGGGAATCGTGACAGGGGTATCGCTGGACTCGCGCCGGATCCGGCCCGGGGATCTGTACGTGGGGCTTCCGGGAGCCGTCACGCACGGGGCCCGGTTCGCCGAGGCCGCCGCAGCGGCGGGGGCGGTCGCCATCCTGACCGACGAGGCGGGGCGTCCCGATGCCACGAGCGCCGGGATCCCCGTGGTGGTCGTGGCAGATCCCCGGGTGACGATGGCCCAGATCGCTGCCGACCTATATGGGCGTCCTGCGGAGCGCACGCGCTTGTACGGCGTGACCGGCACGAACGGAAAAACGTCCACGGTCTTCCTGCTGGACGCGGCGCTGACCGCGTTGGGGCATCGGGTGGCCACCATCGGGACGATCGGGTTCCGCGTGGGCGGTGAGCCCCTGGCCACGTCCCGCTCCACTATCACCACACCCGAATCACCGGACTTGCAGGCTCTCTTGGGTGTCATGGTCGAACGAGGTGCGGACGCGGTCGCGATGGAGGTGAGCAGCCATGCGCTGGCGCTCCATCGGGTCGACGGCATGGTGTTCGACGTGGCGGCCTTCACGATGCTGGGTCACGACCACCTGGAGTTTCATCACACGATCGAGGCCTACTTCGAGGCGAAGGCGCGTCTGTTTACGGGCGGACGCTGCCGGGTCGCGGTGATCAACACCGCCGACCATTGGGGACGCATCCTGGCCGACCGGGTGAAGGGCGAGGGGATCTCGACCTTGATCACCACGTTGGGCCCGGACGCCGATTATCGCGTCGTCCATGCGGAGCCTCTCGCCACGGGCGGTTTCCGCGTGCTGATGGCACACCCTGGTGGCGAACTGGAGTTCACCACGTCGATGCTGGGCGATTTCAATGTGGCGAATGCTGTCACGGCCCTCGCCATGGTGGGGGCTGATGGTGGCGACGTCGCGGTGGCCGCCTCTGGTGTGGCGTTGGCGCACGTTCCCGGACGCATGCAGCGCGTCGATCTGGGCCCTGATGCGCCTCATGTGGTGGTGGATTTCGCGCACACGCCGCAGGCGGTCCATAGCGCGCTGACGGCCCTGCCTACGACGGGACGTCACATCGCGGTCCTGGGTGCGGGGGGCGACCGGGATCGGTCCAAGCGGCGTCCCATGGGGCGCGAGGCGGCGCTGGCCTCCGACCTGGTGGTGGTCACCGACGACAACCCACGCAGCGAAGATCCTGCCGCGATCCGCGCCGAGGTCATGGCCGGGGCGCAAGAAGTCGCGGGGGCTGAGGTGATCGACGGGGGCGATCGTCGCTCGGCGCTCGCTGAAGCCCTTCGTCGTGGACGCCCCGGGGACTGGATCGCCGTCCTGGGCAAGGGCCACGAGTCCGGGCAAGAGATCGCTGGCGTCATCACCCCCTTCGACGATGTCGCGGTCGTCCGCGACTTGAAAGGCAACTGACCATGGATCCGGTGACGCTCGCACACGTCGCTCACGTCACGGGTGGGCGCCTCGTGCGCGCCACGAACGCCGACGAGTTGGTGGGGCCCGATGTCGTGACCGACTCCCGCGTGGTCACCCCTGGGGGACTGTTCGTGGCCATCGCGGGGGAACGCACCGACGGGCATGACCATCTGGAACAGGCGCGCGATCGGGGGGCTCGTGCCGCGTTGGTGACCCGCGAGGTGGCGGTGGATCTGCCCCAGATCGTGGTCGCCGACACCGTCGCGGCCCTGGCGGAGGTGGCACGCGACGTGGTGACCCGGGCGGAGGTGACGGGGTTGAGGGTCGTCGGTATTACCGGTTCGTCCGGGAAGACCTCGACCAAGGATCTCGTCGCGAAGGTGCTGGGTGATGCGGGCGCCACGATCGCCCCGCCCGGCTCGTTCAACAACGAGATCGGCGCCCCGTTGACGGCCTGCCGGGTCACCTCTGAGACCCGGTTCCTGGTGAGTGAGATGGGGGCCCGCGGACGCGGCCACATCACCGCGCTCGCCCGGATTTCTCGCCCCACCATCGGGGCCGTGTTGAACGTCGGGCACGCCCATGTGGGGGAGTTCGGCTCGGTTGAGGCGATTGCCGAGGCCAAGGGTGAACTTGTGGAGGCGCTGCCCCCGCAGGGTTGGGCCGTGCTCAATGCCGATGATCCGCTCGTGTCCGCGATGGCTTCGCGCACGACCGCGCGTCGCGCGGTGTTCTCCGCGGAAGGGGATCCCGGTGCGGAGGCAGGGGCGTTGCGGGTGTGGGCGCAGGAGGTGCGCCCGGACGCGCTCCAGCGGCATCGCTTCGAACTGAATGCTGCGGGACTGGTCGTTGGCCGCGCCGAGGTGCAGTTGCGCGTCCTGGGCCGCCATCAGGTGTTGAATGCTCTGGCGGCAGCGGCGATTGCGCTCGCCGCGGGCGTGGGCCTAGGCGAGATCGCCGCATCGCTTTCGGCGGCGACGGCGGCGTCGCGGTGGCGAATGGAACTCATCACGCGTCCCGATGGGGTGCGGATCCTCAACGACGCCTACAACGCCAACCCGGACTCGATGCGTGCGGCCCTCCATACGCTCGCGGGGATGCGCGACGGTTTGGGACGCTTGATTGCGGCTCTGGGGGACATGCTGGAGTTGGGCTCCAGCGCTGATGCTGAGCATCGCGCGCTCGGTGCGCTCGCCGCAGAACTGGGGATCCACGTGCTGGCGGTGGGTGATGAGGGCCCTCTCATCGCCGCGGGCGCCACGGATGCCGGGGGGACGGGCGAGTATCTTGCTGACGTGAATGCGCTCACCAACCGCTTGCGCGCGCTGGTTCGACCCGGTGACATCGTTGTGGTCAAGGCCTCTCGTGGGCTGGCTTTGGAACGTGTCGCTGAGGCCCTCGCCGCCGCGACTGACGAAGGGGACCCCGCGTGAGGATGATTCTGTTCGCTGGGGCGCTTGGCCTCGTCGGGACCCTGATCGGGACCAGACTCGCGATCCACGTGCTCGTCCTCAAGGGCTATGGGCAGTATGTCCGTGACGACGGCCCCAAGGAGCACCTGAAGAAGGCAGGCACTCCGACGATGGGCGGGATCGCCATCATCGCCTCGGTGGTCCTCGCCTACACGCTGGCACACCTCATCACCTGGACGCCGCCCACCGCATCGGGGGTGCTGCTCCTGGGCTTGTTCACTGGTCTTGGGTTCGTCGGATTCCTGGATGACTGGATCAAGATCTCTCGCGCCCGCAGCCTCGGGCTCAACAGCCGGGCCAAACTGGCGCTGCAGACGCTCGTCGCGGCCCTGTTCGCGATCGGCTGCTTCGCCTTCCCCAACAGTCGAGGCATCACCCCGGCTAGCCAGTACGTCTCCTTCCTGCGCGACATTCAGTGGTTCCATCTGCCGTTGGCGCTGGCCGTGCTGTGGATCATCTTCATCATCGCGGCGCTCTCGAACGGGGTGAACCTCTCCGATGGCCTGGACGGTTTGGCCACGGGCCTGACCACGATGGTCTTTGCCGCGTATGCCGTGGTGAATCTGTGGCAAAGCTCGCAAAGCTGCGCGTCCCTGTCGACGGCTGGCCCGCAGTGCTATGAGGTGCGCGATCCCATCGACTTGGCCGCGATTTCCCTGGCGTTGGCGGCGTCCTGCTTCGGTTTCCTGTGGTGGAACGCGTCCCCGGCAAAGATCTTCATGGGGGACTCGGGATCCCTGGCCCTGGGCGGTGCGGTCGCGGGATTGGCGATCTTGACCCGTACCGAACTGCTCGTTGTCGTCTTGGGCGGCATGTTCGTGCTGATCACCTTGTCGGTGGTCGCTCAGGTCGGCTACTTCAAGCTCAGCGGTGGTAAACGCCTGTTCAAGATGGCGCCACTGCATCACCACTTCGAGATGAAGGGGTGGGCCGAACAGACGGTGGTCGTCCGGTTCTGGATCATCTGTGGCATCTTCATCGCCACCGGCATGGGTCTGTTCTACGCGGAATGGGTGGTGGCCGGATGAAGGACTGGATCGCCGAGGCGGATCGGCTCTCCCCATGGCCGGAGGCGACCGTCGTCGTGGCTGGCTTCGGCGCGTCGGGGTTCGCGGCCGCCGATGGGCTGCTGTCCCTCAACGCCGGGACGATCATCGTCCTCGACGACGCGGAAACTCCGGCCAAATCGGAAAAGGCCGCCTTGCTGGGACACCTCGGGGTCGACGTCCGCCTGGGGGCCGGGGCGAGCGCTGAACTCCCCGAGGGGGTTGATCTTGTCGTGACGTCGCCTGGGTGGGCGCCCACCGCCCCGCTGCTCGTTCAGGCGGCGGCCAGGGGTATTCCCATCTGGGGTGAGGTCGAACTGGCGTGGCGGATGATGCAGCCCGACCGGGTCATCCCGTGGCTCGGGATCACGGGCACCAACGGCAAGACGACCACCACGCTGATGCTGGCGTCCATGCTGAGTGCCGACGGGCTTCGTACGGATGCCGTGGGCAACGTGGGGCGTCCGATCATCGAAGCGCTCTTGGATGAGATCGACTACGACGTGCTGGCCGTTGAGTTATCGAGCTTTCAGCTTCATTGGACGCAGTCGCTGCAACTCCATTCTGCGGCGGTGCTGAACCTGCACCCGGACCACCTGGAGTGGTACGGCGCCGAAGCGGACCCGATGGCGGCCTACGCGGCCGACAAAGCAAAGATCTACGAGCGTGTCACGCACGCGTGCGTCTACAACGTGGCAGAACCGGCCACCCAGACCATGGTGGAGGAAGCCGAGGTCACCGACGGTGCCCGCGCCATCGGGTTCCGGCTCGACATCCCAGCGCCGTCCATGCTGGGTGTGGTGGACGACCTCCTGGTCGACCGAGCCTTCGTCGAGCAGCGACGCGACTCGGCGATGCCGCTGGCGTCCGTGTCCGACGTGCACCCGCCGGCCCCGCACAACATCGAGAACGCGTTGGCTGCGGCCGCGCTGGCCCGCAGCTTTGGCGTCAAGCCGCAGTCGGTCGCCGAGGGGCTGCGAGCCTTGCCCGCCGGTGACCACCGCATCCAGACGGTCGCCGAGGTGGGTGGGGTGGCCTATGTGGACGATTCGAAGGCGACCAACCCGCACGCAGCCGCCTCCTCGATGCGCGCGTTCGATTCCATCGTGTGGATCGCGGGTGGCCAGGCCAAGGGGACCACGTTCGACACCTTGGTGACGAGATACGCCGAGAAGCTGCGCGGGGTCGTGCTGCTAGGGGTCGATCGACAGGTTATTGCTGACGCGCTGGCCCGACACGCGCCCCAGGTGCCCGTCGTGGTGCTGGACGGCAGCGACACTGGTGTGATGGTATCCGCGGTGGCCGCGGCTGCCGAGATGGCCCAGCCGGGGGACACCGTGCTGCTGGCACCCGGCTGTGCCAGCCGCGACATCTGGAGCGGATACGACGCTCGGGGTGAGGCCTTCGCGTCCGCCGCGAGGCAACTCGGACAGTGACAAGTGTGAGGAGGGGGCGGCCGTGGCGATTCTGACCCCGAGCAGCACCGAGTCGTCCGCCCGGGAGGCGACGTCGGCCAACCGGTCGTCCAAGGGCGGCCTGCGAGCCTCGGCCGCGCATTGGTTGGCTCACCCGCTCGCGGACACTTTCCTCGTCGTGGTTCCTACCCTCATCCTTATGGGGCTCGGCATGCTCATGGTGTGGTCGGCGTCCACTCCCTACGCGCAACGCCAGTTCAAGGATCCGTACTTCTTCGTCAAGCGTCACGCTGTCTTTCTCACGATCTCTTTGGGGCTCGGCGTGCTCTTCTCCCGCCTCCGCATCAGCGTCTACCGGAAACTCGCGTGGCTCGCCTTGTTCCTCGCGGTGGTGCTGGTGATGCTCACCTTCACGCCGCTCGGCTATGGCGTGGGCGGGAACCGTAACTGGCTGAACCTGGGGGGCAGTTCCTCGATGTGGCGCCTCCAGCCCGCCGAGTTCGCGAAGCTAGCCCTCGTCGTGTGGGGCGCAGCGGTCCTCGCCACGAAACGGGATTTGCTTCATGAGGTCAAACATGTCCTTGTGCCGTTCGTGCTTTTCGCGTGCGGCCTCATCGGGCTCGTCGTCCTGCAGAAGGACCTCGGTACGGCCATCATCTTGGCCACCTTGATGCTGGGAATGCTGTGGTGCGTCGGCGCGCAGTTCCGCGTCATCGGGTCGCTGATCGCGCTCTTCAGCGCGGGCACAGCGGCGATGGTGATTTTCGAGCCATCTCGCATGGCGCGCATTCTCGGCTTCCTGGACCCGACGGCGGACCCCACGGGGATCAACCACCAGCCGATCCGGGCGATCTATGGGCTGGCCACGGGCGGGTGGCTCGGTGTCGGGCTGGGCTCGAGTCGACAGAAGTGGGGAGCTCTCTCCGAGGCGCATACCGACTTCGTGCTCGCCATCATTGGGGAAGAGCTCGGCCTGCTCGGGACGCTGTGCGTCTTTGCCCTTTTCATCACGCTGGCCTGGGGTGGCTTCCGGATCGCGATGCGCAGTTCGACCTTTTTCGGGCGGCTGGTCGCTGCGGGCGTGACCTTGTGGCTGACGATGCAGGCGCTGATCAATATCCTCGTGGTCCTGCAATGGGCACCGGTGCTGGGTGTGCCGTTGCCCTTCGTCTCCTATGGCGGCTCAGCGACGCTTGCCAATGTGTTGGCCATCGCAGCGTTGGTGGCCTGTGCGCGAGACGAACCCGAAGCACTCGCCTGGTCGCAGCAGCGCGCTCGCTCCGCAACGCCGCGACGCCACTTCTCGACGGTCCTGCCGGGCCGTCGCCGACCCTGAACCAGGAGCCCCATGGTTTCGATCGTCCTCGCCGGCGGAGGTACTGCCGGCCACACCTCACCGCTGATCGCCACGGCGGAACGTCTGCGCGAGCAGGAGCCAGGCGTCTCCCTCGTTGCGGTCGGGACGCCGAAGGGGATCGAGTCTCGCGTCATCCCCGCGGCCGGCCTGGATCTGCGGATGATCCCCCCGGTCCCACTGCCTCGCTCGCTCACCCCGGCGCTCGCCCGTGTGCCCGCCAAGCTGTGGGACGCCGTGCGTCAGGCCGGGGCGATCCTCGATGAGGTGGACGCCGACGCGGTCGTTGGTTTCGGTGGCTATGTCTCGTTGCCGGTCTACCTGGCTGCCAAGAAGCGTGGCGTCCCCGTGGTCCTTCACGAGCAAAATGCTGTCCCGGGGCTCGCGAACAAGATCGCGGCGACCTTCGCGAAGGTCGTCGCGGTCACCTTCCCTGGCACTCCGCTGCGTGGCGCGCGTTTCGTCGGCATGCCGCTCCGCTCGGCCATCTCCGACCTGGATGTGACCACCGACCGCCCTCCGGCCTTGGCCGCGCTGGGTCTGTCGGGTGAGCGTCCGGTGTTGCTGGTCTCGGGGGGCTCGCAGGGAGCCGTGGCGATCAACGACGCGACGTTCGCCGCGCGGGACGACCTGTTGGCTGCTGGTGTGGACATCCTGCACGTGCTAGGCCCGAAGAACATGACGCCCGACCTCGTCGAGGTGACGGACCCAGCGACGGGAGCGCTGTATCGCCCGGTCGCGTACGTGGACGCCATGGAGCAGGCTTATGCGGCGGCCGACGTCATGGTGGGTCGCTCCGGTGCGGGCACCGTCATGGAGACCGCGACCGTGGGCCTGCCGGTGGTGTTCGTGCCCCTCCCGCACGGCAATGGGGAACAGGCGCGCAACGTCAGCTTCCTCGTGGAGGGTGGCGCGGGCATCCTCGTGCCCAACGCTGAGTTAGATGGGCCGCGGCTGCTCGCCGAGGTCCTTCCCCTCATCCAGAATCCGGAGCGGCTGGCTGCCGTGCGCGAGCGTCTCGCCGGGCTGGTCCCCGCCGACGCGGCCGCAGACCTGGCCGCCATGGTGTTGCGCGTCGCGCCAGGAGAGTGACCACTGATGGCCTTGATCAGTCCCGTTGAGCTGGAACCGTTGGATCGGCTGGGGCCGGTCCACTTCATCGCCGTGGGCGGCGCTGGCATGAGCGGCATCGCCGAGGCGTATGCGTCCGCGGGCATCCCCGTGTCGGGCAGTGACCGCGACGATTCCGACACGCTGGCCGAGTTGGCCACCGCCGGGGTGCGCACGTTCGTGGGGCATGACGCCGCCCAACTGGGTGCTGCGCAGACGGTCGTGGTGTCTTCGGCGATCACGCCCGACAACCCGGAACTGGCCGCTGCTCGCAACCATGGTCTGCGCGTGTGGCACCGGTCGGCCGCGTTGGGCGCCCTCATGCTGGGCCGGGTCGGTATCGCCATCTCCGGGACGCATGGCAAGACGACCACGACCGGCATGGTGGCCACCCTGCTGACCGAACTCGGCCAGGATCCGGGGTATGTCATCGGTTCCCCGCTGGCGGCGACGGGACGACGTGCGGCGCTGGGGCATGGCCCGTTTGTTGTCGAGGCGGATGAGTCGGACGGTTCGTTCTTGCAGTATCCGGCTCAGATTGTCGTGGTGACCAACATCGAAGCGGACCACCTCGACAATTGGGGCACGGCCGCAGCGTACGAAGAAGGGTTCGTCACGTTGGGATCCGCCCCGGACGTCTCGACCGTGATCATGAACGCCGACGAGCCGCGCTCGCGTGAGGTGGCCGCGCAGCTACGTGAGCGGGGCAAAACCGTCATCATGGTGGGGGAGGGCGCCGACGCGGACATCCGCATCAGCGATGTGCAACTGGGCCCGGGCCTCACGGCGGCGACGCTGAGCGCAGACGGGGACACCGGCCCCTTGACCCTCATGGTGCCTGGCCGATTCAATCTGACCAACGCGGCGGCGGCGTACGCGGTCGGTCGAGCGCTGGACTTGCCCGGTCCCCAGGTGCGTGAGGCGTTGGGCCGATTCGCAGGAACGTATCGCCGCTTCGAGTTTCGCGGGGAGGCGGACGGGGTGCGCGTCTTTGACGATTACGCCCATCACCCCACCGAGGTCGCAGCGATCCTCACGGCCGCCCGGGAGTCCGTCCCCGCAGGAGGAAGGCTCGTCGCCTGCTTCCAGCCTCACTTGTTCAGCCGGACGCGCGATTTCGAGGAGGCCTTTGCCGACGCACTGACCTTGGCTGACGAAGTCGTGATCGTGGGGATCTACCCGGCGCGCGAGGCGGCCGCGGACTTCCCCGGGGTCACCGCATCCCATCTGGGCGCCCGTGCGGCCGCTCATGGGGTCCGCGCCGTGGTGGTCGAGGATCTTGCGCAGGTTCCTGCAACGCTGGCCGCGCTGGTGCGGTCGGGGGATCTGGTGCTGACGATCGGGGCGGGGGCCGTCACGGTGGTGGGCCCGGCGCTCGTGGGGCTCCTGAAGGAGCGCGGGTGAGCGAACCCCTCGTCGACGTCACGGGAGCGCGAAAGCGCCGGGGGCGGGCTAAGCGGCGCCGCTGGCTGCAGCGCGCCGGGATTGCTGTGCTCGTGGCGGCGCTGCTGGGCGCGATCGCGTGGGTGGTGTGGGGGTCGCCGTGGCTGCTCGCGCGGGACGTCGAGGTGTCCGGGGTCGCCTTGCTCACCTCGGATGAGGTGGTGGAAGCGGCTCAGGTTCCGCTGGAGACCCCCCTGGCTGCGATCGATACCGCCGGCATCGAGGGACGGGTTGTCGCGGCGCTGCCGGCGGCCGCGTCCGTCAAGGTGACGCGGGCGTGGCCAGGGACGGTCTCCATTGCCGTCACTGAACGCTCAGCGGTGGTGATCATTCCCCTGGGGCGGGAGTTCTTGTGGGTCTCGGCAGACGGGGTCATTTTCCATCGAAGCTCCGAGGCGCCAGGGGGGGTGCTGCTCGCGACCGCAGGCGTCTCTGATGTCCACGTCATCGGTGACATGGCGACGGTGGCCGCGGCCTTGCCGGACCAGGTCCGTGCGCAGGCAGCGACGATGAATGCCTCCTCGCAAGACTCGATCGTCGTCACGCTGAAGGACGGACGCAAGATCACCTGGGGCAGCGCTGAGGCGAGCGACCTCAAGGCCAAGGTGGTGGTGCCGCTCTTGGGGGTGAAGGCTCGCGAGTACGATGTCTCGGCGCCGACCCACCCGACGACACGCTGAACGCCACCCGAACTCTCAACCCAAGGTTGAGAGGCGCGCCGACGCAGCCCCGTGCACGGGCGTTGCGTGGTGGCCTCGGATAACCTGATTCGCAGTCCTCGCGAGACCGTTGTCTTCTGCACCGGTGAACGCGGAGTGCGTGGGCGATCGAAGTTTCGACGACAGGATTGGGTACCGAACGTGGCGAGTGCATCCCAGAATTACCTGGCGGTCATCAAGGTCGTCGGTGTTGGCGGCGGTGGCGTTAATGCCGTCAACCGAATGATCGAGGCCGGCCTGCGCGGCGTCGAATTCATCGCGGTGAACACCGACGCCCAAGCACTGTTGATGAGTGACGCCGACGTCAAGCTCGACATCGGTCGTGACCTCACCCGCGGTCTCGGCGCTGGCGCCGATCCCGACAAGGGGCGACAGGCTGCCGAGGACCACGCCGAAGAGATCGAAGAGGTGCTCAAGGGAGCCGACATGGTCTTCGTGACCGCAGGTGAAGGCGGCGGCACCGGCACGGGTGGGGCCCCTGTCGTAGCTCGCATCGCGCGCTCGCTGGGAGCCTTGACGATCGGCGTGGTCACGCGCCCCTTCTCGTTCGAAGGCAAGCGGCGTTCCAGCCAGGCTGAGAACGGCATCACGGCGCTGCGTGAGGAAGTTGACACCCTCATCGTCATCCCGAACGACAAGCTGCTGGAGATGGCCGATCACCACGTCGCCATCCTTGAGGCTTTCAAGCAGGCCGACCAAGTCCTGCTGCAAGGTGTGTCGGGCATCACCGATCTGATCACGACGCCGGGCCTGATCAACCTCGACTTCGCCGACGTCAAGGCTGTCATGAGCAACGCGGGGTCGGCCCTCATGGGTATCGGCTCGGCTCGTGGCGAGGACCGGGCGCGGGCGGCTGCGGAGATGGCGGTCTCCAGTCCCTTGCTGGAGGCCTCGATCGACGGGGCCCACGGCATCTTGCTCTCGATCTCGGGTGGCTCGGATCTGGGCCTGTTCGAGGTGTCCGCTGCGGCGAACCTCATCGAGGAGGCCGCGCACGAGGACGCGAACATCATCTTCGGCACCGTCATCGACGATGCTCTGGGTGACGAGGTGCGCGTCACCGTCATCGCCGCAGGCTTCGACGGTGGAGCGCCGCCGCGGCGGCAGCCCGGTGTCACGCGGCAGCCTGACATCACCAAGCCTCGCCTTGGTGCGCCGTCTGCCCCGACCACGCAGGCAGGCGCGGTTCCGGCCGCCCCTTCGGCCGGTCGTCCGGCTCCCGAGGCGACGCGCCCGGCACCGCAGCAGCCGACGTCACGTCCCTCTCCCGACGACGACGAACTCGACGTCCCCGACTTCCTGAAGTAGCCATGTTTTGCTTCCGGCGTGACCCGGATGCCCGTCTGGGCGTGGGGGTGGCCTTCACCACCGCCACGGTGGATGTGGGCGACGGCCGCGACCGTGAAGGCCGCGACGCCGACCTGGCGCGGGTGTCCGCCGAAATCGGCGTTCCGGTGGCGATCGTGTCCCAGGTCCATGGGGCAGACGTCTATGTGGTGGAGTCGCTCGGGGATGCCCCCGTGCAGGATCTGACCCACCAGCAGGCCGACGCACTCGTGGCGACCCAGCCAGGTGTGGCCGTGGGCGTGCGGGTCGCTGACTGTGTGCCGATCTGCTTGGCGACGGAAGATGGGGCTGCCGTTGCGGCCGTGCACGCTGGGCGGCGTGGGCTGCTGGTGGGCGTCATTGGTGCCACGGTTGCCCGGTTGACTGAGGTCACCGATGCGCCGGTCCACGCGTGGGTGGGCCCGCACATCTGCGCTCAGTGTTATGAACTCCCCGAAGACCTCGCCGCCGAGACGAGCGGGCTCCTGGGGATTGCGCCGTCGCACACCCGGTGGGGGACGCCCTCGCTGGATCTGGGCGGGGCTGCACAACGCCAGTTGGACGCTGCGGGCGTGACGAGCGAATTCGTCGGAGGCTGCACTCATGAGGAAGCCTCGTTGCACTCGTATCGCCGTGATGGTGCCGCCGCCGGACGCCTGTTGGGGGCGGTCTGGATGGGGCGGCCATGATCGGCGCGGCTGCGGCGTGGCACGCGGGGGCGCGAGGCGTCCGCGCTAGTGTGATGGGGACTTGGAACGGAGGAACCTCGTGGCTGATGGTTTGAAGAAGGCTGCCGTGTGGCTCGGTCTGATGTCGGACACGCCGTATCCCGAGGATGTGCGCGACGACGAGATGACCGAGACGGTCCCTGCGCGGGAGCGCGAGCGTGACGCGGAAAGCAGTGTGGCCGTGGAGCGGTACGCCGAGGCGCCGGAGGCGAGCATTACACCGTTGGAGGGGCGTCGCCCGGTCGGGGTTCCTCGCACCGCGGACCTCACGCGGATCGTGACGGTTCACCCCCGCACGTACAACGAAGCCCGCACCATTGGAGAGCATTTTCGCGATGGCATTCCCGTCATCATGAATCTCTCCGATATGGAGGACTCGGACGCGAAGCGTCTGGTCGATTTCGCCGCAGGATTGATCTTCGGATTGCGTGGCGCGATCGAGCGGGTGACCAGCAAGGTCTTTCTTCTGTCTCCGTCAGGCGTTGTCGTGACGGCCGAGGACAAGGAAAGGATCGCGGGGGGCTTCTTCAACCAGAGTTGAGGTCTCCGGGTCGAGTGGGGTCAGCCGCTTGGCCGAGGAAATATAGCTACAGTACCCTGTGACTAGGGGCGCCTGACCGCGACCCTAACAATTGTCCATCACGTGAGGTGAACGATGACCCTGACCATCGAGCAGGTGCGCGACACGCGTTTCCACTTGGCCCGCCGGAACGGCTACGACCCGGCTGACGTCGACACCTTCGTCGACAAGGTTGAAACCACGCTCGTCGCGCTCGGCGAGGAGATCGCCACCCTGCAGCAGCAGGTCTCGACGCTCTCAGCGTCCGGCGGTGGTTCCGACGGCGGTGAGTGGCGCCAGCAGGTCGAGGCTAAGGACGCCGAGATCGAGCGGCTGCGCCAAGAGCTGAATGCGGCGCGTTCGGGCCAGTCCAGTGATGCTGCGGCCCTGCAGCGTCAGCTGGATGAGGCGCGTGAGCAGTTGCAGGCACGCGACGGCGACCTGGCCGCTCAGCTGCGCGCGAAGGACGACGAACTCGCCCAGCAGGCCGCTGCGATCCAGAGCAAGGACGAGGAGATCGCCCGTCGCCAGGAAGAGATCGCCAACCTGCACAACTCGCTGGCTGGCGGCGGCGACAAGGCTGCTCATCTTGAGAGTGAGCTGACGGGCCGCGATCAGCAGATCGCTCAGCTGCGGGTGCAGGTACAGGATTTGCGCGGCGAGGTCTCCTCGCGCGAAGCCGAACTGCTCACGCTGCGCGGTCAGCTCAAGCAGGCTCAGCCGGCAGCGTCCGGTGCGGGCGCTTCGGCGGCCGGGTTCGTGGCGGGTGCGGGCCTTCAACAGATCGTCGTCCGTGCCGCGAGCGACGCCTCGCCCGCGGTCACGCGCCTGGTGCAGATGGCCACCGAGCAGGCCGAGGCTCTGGTCGGTGAGGCCAAGACCGAAGCCGATCGGACCACGACCGAGGCCCGGGATCTGGCGCAGAAGCTGACGTCGGATGCTCGGAGCACGGCGGATGCCCTCACCTCTGATGCCCATAACACGGCGGAGCGGGTGACGTCGGAGGCCCAAGCTGCCGCGGAGAAGGCGACGATGGAGGCGCGTGATCTGGCGCGCAACATCGAGGAGCGTGCCCGGGCTGCCGCCGAGAAGGTGACTGTGGAGGCCGCAGAGCGTGCCGCGCAGGTCGACAAGGACGCCACGGCTCGACGGAACGCGCTGGTCTCCACGCTGGAGGCTGAGCGCGACGAGCTCACGACGCGCGTCGACCACCTGCGGGCGTACGAGCAGCAGTTCCGCAGTTCCTTCACCTCGCATCTGGAGAAGCAGATTGTCGCGCTGCGCGAGAACCGGTTTGCTCCTGAGCAGACCCCGGATCTGCTCCGGGACGGCATTCGGGGAACGTCGGCCACGCCGCGGCTGGATGCTCTGCTGAATGACGAGCGCTGATTCTGTGTGATGGGCGTGGGCCCCGGATTCCGGTCCGGGGCCCACGCCCATCCCGAGTCCTGCGTGAATCCCGCGAGGGAGGGGTAAAGGGTGGTACTGTCTGCCCTCAGCGTTAGCCATCGGACCACATTCAGGGGGAGATAGATGCCCAAGCCGGCCAAGGGGAACGACATCCTCGTTCCGGTCCTGGACGGGGAGGATCCCTGGACTCAGGACGAACTCGACGAGGTCAAAGACGACCTTCTCTTCGACGTTCAGCGCATGGAGCGCGCCATCCGCACGGCGGAGAAGGGGCTGGAGAAGCTCTTCGACGAAGGCACCGAGGGTGCCGGTCGTGATCCGGCCGACGTCGGCTCGACGAACTTTGAGCGCGATCAGGAGATGTCGCTGGTGCAGAACGCCCGCGACATGCTTGATCAGGCGCAGAACGCCCTGCGCCGCCTCGACGCGGGCCAGTACGGCTGGTGCGAGGTCTGTGGGCAGCCGATCGGGAAGGATCGTCTGATCGCGTTCCCCCGGGCCACCTTGTGCATGGCCTGCAAGCAGCGGGAGGAACGGCGATAGCCGCCACCGGAACACGCAGGCTGCTCTCGCCCCGCGGGGCGTGGCTGGTCGCGCTCGGGGTCGGTCTGCTGGGCTTCCTCATCGACCTAGCTACCAAAACCTTGGCGTTGGCATTCCTGGATCCCCAGCGGCCCATCGAACTGTTGGGTGGGTTGTTGACCCTCAGGTTGATCTTCAATCCCGGTGCAGCCTTCAGCATGGGGGAAGGAGTGACGCCCCTGTTCACCGGGATCTCGGTGGTTGCCTTGGTGTTTGTGCTGTGGCGTCTCGTGCCGCGGGTCCGGCATCTGGGGTGGACGGTGGCGCTGGGGCTGGTGATCGCGGGCATCTTGGGCAACCTCACCGATCGACTGTTTCGTCCGCCGGGGTTCCTGCACGGCCACGTCGTCGACTTTCTGCAGTTGCCCAACTTCGCCATCTTCAACGTGGCGGACATGTGCATCACCTTCGCCGCCGTCACCATCGTGTGGCTGGTGGTGATCACTCAGGTCGACCTGGCGGGGGTATCGACCAGGTCGGCGGACAAGGCGACAACGTGAGTGTCCATCTGGTTCCCGACGGTCTGGCTGGCGAACGGGTTGATGCGGCCGCCTCGCGGATGACCGGGGTGAGCCGCTCGCGCCTGGCGGACCTCATCGACGCGGGCGCAGTGCGCGTGAATGGCGAGACCGTGACCAAGTCGACGCGTGTGTCCGCTGGCGACATGCTGGAAGTTGAACTCTCTGAACCCAAAGTGGCGCGCGTTTCCCCCCGCCTGGTCGAAGGGATGCGCATCGTGCACGATGACGCAGACATCGTCGTGGTGGACAAGCCCGCTGGGGTTGCCGCTCATCCATCGCTCGGCTGGGACGGCCCCGATGTCGTGTCGCACCTGGCCGCGGCTGGCTTTGGGATCTCCACGTCGGGGGCGGCGGAGCGGCAGGGCATCGTGCAGCGGCTGGACGTGGGCACCTCCGGCTTGATGGTCGTCGCCAAGAGCGAACCTGCCTACACGGCGTTGAAGCGAGCCTTCCGGGAGCGGACCGTCTCCAAGATTTATCACGCTCTCGTCCAGGGGCATCCTGATCCCTTCACCGGCACCATCGATGCCCCGATCGGTCGGCATCCGGGGCACGACTGGAAGATGGCGATCGTGGACGGGGGGCGTCACAGCGTCACCCACTACGAGACCCTCGAAGCGTTCCGTTCGGCAACACTGCTAGAGATCCATTTGGAGACCGGGCGCACGCACCAGATTCGCGTCCACATGGCGGCGCTCAAACACCCATGCCTAGGTGATCCTTTGTACGGGGCGGATCCGGTCCTCGCGGCGTCGCTGGGGCTGCAGCGGCAGTGGCTCCACGCGGTGGAACTCGGCTTCGAGCATCCCGGATCGGGGGAGTGGGTCACGTTTACCTCGCCCTATCCGCCGGATCTGCACCACGCGCTGGAGTGTGTGGAGCAGGCCTGAGCGCTGCGGTGCACGGCACGTCGCCGGGCCGAACTGGTCGTGATGACCAAATCAGTTTCCGATGGGGCGGACGGGGCGTGCTGCGGTAAACTTGCTGGTGTGGCGAACCTGAAAAATGATGGACTTCCCAACCGACGCGCAAAGACGGTCTGCACGCTAGGCCCCTCGACTGACGCTCCTGGCATGGTACGCGAACTCATCGATGCCGGGATGAACGTCGCCCGGTTGAACATGAGTCACGGCGACCATGAGACTCACCTGTCCCGACTGAATGCCGTGCGCGAGGCTGCCGAGGCAGCCGGACGCCCGATCGGCATCTTCGCCGACCTGCAGGGGCCCAAGATCCGCTTGGAGACCTTTGTCAATGGCGAAGAGATGCTCACGGCCGGTGACCGCTTCACGATCACGACCGATGAGGGCGTCGAAGGCACCAAAGAGCGTGCCGGAACGACGCTGCACACGCTGACCCATGACGTGAAGCCGGGCGACCAGATCCTGATCAACGATGGGGCGATCGAGCTCAAGGCCCTTGAGGTGACCGAGAACGACGTGATCACCGAGGTCATCGTCGGCGGACGCGTCAGCGACCACAAGGGCATCAACCTGCCTGGTGTTGCGGTCAGCGTCCCGGCACTCACCGAGAAGGACGCCGCCGACCTGCGCTGGGCGCTGGAGAACAACGTCGACATGGTGGCGCTCTCCTTCGTGCGCTCGGCCAGCGACATCGATGACGTTCACGCGATCATGGACGAGTTCGGACGCCGTCTCCCCGTCATTGCGAAGATCGAGAAGCCGCAGGCCGTGGCTGCCCTGGACGACATCGTCATCGCCTTCGACGCGATCATGGTGGCCCGGGGCGACCTGGGCGTCGAACTGCCGCTGGAAGACGTTCCCGGCGTCCAGAAGCGCATCGTGACTGCCGCCCGGCAGGCTGCCAAGCCCGTCATCGTGGCTACCCAGATGCTCGAATCCATGATCAGCGCCCCGCGGCCCACGCGCGCGGAGGCGTCCGACGTCGCTAACGCGATTCTCGATGGTGCGGATGCGGTCATGCTGTCGGGTGAGACCGCCGTCGGCCAGTGGCCGATCCAGACGGTCGACACCATGGGGCGCATCATCCGCAAGACCGAGTCGCTGGGTCTTGATCAGATCTTCAGCATCGACTGGGATCCGCACACGACCTCGGGCATCATCGCCAAGGCTGCGGTGGAGGTCGCCGAGCGCATCGGGGCGAAGTATCTGGTCGCCTTCACCAAGACGGGCGACACGGCTCTGCGTCTGGCGCGGCTCCGTTCCTCGATCCAGGTCTGCTCGTTCAGCCCGTACATGGAGACAGCCCAGAAGATGACCCTCGCGTGGGGCATCAAGTCCTTCACGACGCCGGAGTTCTACTCGATGGACGCCATGGTGGACGCGGTGCAGAACCGCCTCAAGGGCTCGGGAATGGTGGAGTCCGGAGATCGGATCGTCATCGTTGCCGGTAACCCGAAGCACACGGCTGGCAAGACCAACTCGTTGCGGGTGGCCGAGATCGCGTGATCTCGGCAGTACCGGGAAGGGGATTCGAACCCCTACGGGCTTGCGCCCAGACGGGTTTGAGCCGTCCGCGTATACCATTCCGCCACCCCGGCGGGTGCGACGTACATAGTGCCACACTTATGGCGTGCGCGTCGCATCGGCCACGCGTCATGGACTGTCTGCAAACCCTTGCAGGCAGAAAACCAAGGAAGGTGATCTCGTGAGTGACACGCCCCCCAAGCAACCTCGGGTGGTCGTTGCCGAAGACGAAGCGCTCATCCGGCTTGATCTGGTGGAGCTTTTGACCGGTGAGGGCTACGAGGTCGTCGGCGAGGCCGGAAACGGCGAGGAGGCACTCAAGCTCGTCCGCGAGTTGGAACCCGACCTGGTCGTAATGGACGTGAAGATGCCGGTCATGGACGGCATCACGGCGGCAACGGCGATTGCCGAGGACCGCATCGCTCCCGTCGTCATGTTGACGGCCTTCAGCCAGCGTGAGCTGGTGGATCGCGCTCGGGAGGCCGGGGCCATGGCGTATGTGGTCAAGCCGTTCGACGCCTCCGACGTGGTTCCGGCCATCGAGTTGGCCATGGCACGGTTCGCCGAGATCCGTGCTCTGGACGATGAGGTCGCCGACCTGGAGGAACGACTCGCCTCCCGCAAGGCTGTTGACCAGGCCAAGGGCATGCTTCAGGAAGGCCTGGGTCTTTCCGAGGCCGAAGCGTTCCGTTGGATCCAGAAGACGGCCATGGACCTGCGCAAGTCGATGCGCGAGGTCGCCGAGGGCGTCATCGATCACAATTCGGCAGGCAAGCCCAAGGGGAAGGCCAAGGCTAAGGCCGCGGCTGACCTCGACGACTAGTGCCTCGGTGAGGCGTCGGCACCCGTCTGCGGACGGGGCCGCGCCCGCCGAAGGGCGCAGGTGACGCGGGCCGTGCACACGCGTTGCCCGGCGTCGTCGGTGAGGATCACCTCCCACGTGCCGAGGGTGCCCCCAATCCGCAGGGCGCGCGCCTCCCCGGTGACCCACCCCGATTGCACAGGAGCATGGTGGGTGGCATTCAGATCCACGCCGAAGGCGGCACCGCCCTCCCCAACGGCGACATACGCCGCGAGTGAGGCCAAGCTCTCGGCCAGCACGCATGATGCGCCTCCGTGCCACAAGCCAAAGGGTTGTGTGTTGCCCGCGACGGGCATGCGCCCGCGGGTCAGGTCCGCGCTGAGTTCCAGCAGTTCCAGCCCCATCTTGGCGTCGAGGCCCCCGGCGCTCAGCTTCGGCCATTGCGTCGTATCCATGCCCCCATCCTGACAGGCAGAGCTGACCCTGACGCGCCCAGAGGTTGTCGGCCCCAGCGGATAGGCTTCCCCTTGTGACCCAGACCACTCCTTCCGCCCCGCGCCTGCTCTTGATCGATGGTCATTCGGTCGCCTACCGGGCTTTCTTCGCCTTGCCGGTAGAGAACTTCTCCACCAGCACAGGGCAGCACACCAACGCCGTCTACGGGTTCACCTCCATGCTCATCAACGTTTTGCGTGACGAGCAGCCGACGCACGTCGCGGTCGCGTTCGACCTGAGCCGCCACACGTTCCGTTCGGAGCGCTACAGCGATTACAAGGCCAACCGCGCCGCCTCGCCTGAAGAGTTCAAGGGTCAGGTCGCGCTGATCCGCGAGGTCTTGGATGCGTTGCGCATCCCCCACCTGGACAAGGAGGGGTTTGAGGCTGACGACATCATCGCCACCTTGTCGCGGGAGGCGGGCGAGCAGGGCTTCGACACGATGATTGTCACCGGCGATCGTGACGCCATGCAGTTGGTGGACGCGCACACCACCGTGCTGTATCCCCGCAAGGGCGTCTCTGATCTTTTGAGGTTGGATCCCGCCTTGGTGGAGGAGCGTTACTTGGTCCCCCCAAAGCGGTACCCCGAACTGGCGGCGCTGGTGGGGGAGACGTCGGACAATCTTCCCGGAGTCCCCGGGGTCGGCCCCAAGACCGCCGCCAAGTGGCTGACGGAGTACGACGGGCTCGAGAATCTGGTGGCTCACGCCGACGCGGTGCGCGGCAAGGCAGGGGAGTCGTTCCGAGCCCACCTCGACGATGTCACGCGCAATCGTGAGTTGAACGCGCTAGTACGCACGTTGGAGTTGCCGCAGGGGCCGACGGACTTCGCGCGGGTCGCCTGGGATCGTGAGGCCGTTCACACCCTGTTCGACGCCCTGGAGTTCCGCGTCCTGCGGGAGCGGCTCTTGGATCTGCTCCCGCCCGAAGACACGGAACCCGAAGGTGGGTTCGAGGTGACGGGCGTGGTGCTCGGCGTGGGCGACCTACCGGCATGGCTGGACGAGCACGCGAACGGCCTCGTGGGCCTCCAACCCGAGGGGCGGTGGGGGCAAGGCACAGGTGATCTCACCGGCGTCGCCCTCGCCTCTCTTGACGGGGCGGCCGCTTGGCTTGACGTCACGACGCTGACGCCAGACGACGACGCAGCTTTTGCCTCCTGGCTGGCCTCGGAGTCCTCACCGAAGGCCATGCACGACGCCAAGGGGCCGTTGGAGGCGCTCTGGGCCCGCGGATGGGAACTCAACGGTCTGGTCTGCGACACGCACCTGGCGGCTTACCTGCTGCGCCCCGACCAGCGCACCTATGACCTCGCCGACCTGGCTGCCCGTCACCTGAGGCGGGAACTCACCCTCGACGGTGGTCCTGCCGCCGATGACGGCCAGCTGACCTTGGATTTCGCCGATCCCGAGGCGGGGCGCGATGCCATGCTGCGCGCGCGTGCCGTCGCGGAGTTGGCAGGAGTGCTGGACGCCGAACTCGCCGAGGCGGGTGGGGCGTCCTTGCTGGCCGAGGTCGAACTTCCCCTACAGCGCACCTTGGCGCGGATGGAGCGCGTCGGGATTGCCGTGGATGCCGACGCCCTCGAACGGCTATGGGGCGACTTCGATGCCGAAGTTCGACGGGCCGAGGAAGCCGCCTACGACGCGATCGGCAAGCCGATTAATCTCGGCTCGCCCAAGCAGTTGCAGGCCGTGCTGTTCGACGAACTGGACATGCCCAAGACGCGCCGAACCCGTACCGGCTACACCACCGATGCTGACGCGCTGGAAGGGCTTTACGCCAAGACGGAGCACCCGTTCCTGGCAGCTCTGCTGCGTCACCGGGATCAGATTCGGCTGCGACAAACGGTGGAGGGCCTTCAAAAGTCGATCGCCGACGACGGTCGGGTTCACACCACCTACCTGCAGACGGTGGCCGCCACCGGCCGTCTGAGCTCGACCGACCCGAACTTGCAAAACATTCCGATCCGGACCGAGGCCGGACGCCGGATTCGTGAGGCGTTCGTGGTGGGGGCTGGCTTCGAGACGCTGCTCACGGCCGACTACAGCCAGATCGAGATGCGGATCATGGCCCATGCCTCGGGGGATGCCGGTCTGATCGAGGCCTTCGCGTCCGGTGCGGACTTCCACTCCACGATGGCAGCGCGCGTGTTTGGCGTCGCTCCCGAAGCGGTGACTGGTGCCATGCGCGCCAAGATCAAGGCGATGAACTACGGACTGGCATACGGGTTGTCCGCGTTCGGGTTGTCGGGGCAGCTGAAGATCTCGGTCAATGAGGCGAAAGGCCTGATGGACGAGTACTTCGAGCGGTTCGGCCATGTGCGGGACTACCTCACGGGCATCGTCGCCACGGCCCGGCGGACCGGGTTCACCGAGACACTGCTGGGGCGGCGCAGGTACCTCCCCGATCTGAACTCCTCCAATCGGCAGCGCCGCGACATGGCCGAGCGGATGGCGCTGAACGCCCCCATCCAAGGGTCGGCGGCCGACATCATCAAGTTGGCCATGCTCGACGTGGAGGCGGGCCTTGCTCAGGAGGGCCTGTCCTCGCGCATGCTGCTCCAGGTCCATGACGAACTCGTCTTCGAGGTGGCTCCTGGAGAGACGCAGCCGCTGGAGGCGCTCGTCCGCGAGCGCATGGGGCATGCCTTTGATCTTGCTGTTCCCCTGGACGTCAGCGTCGGATCAGGGCGTAGCTGGCACGACGCGGCCCACTGAGGCGTGGCGTGAGCCGAACGGGGAACGTTGACGCGCCCGGGGTGAGGGTCGGTCCGGGCCAGTGGTCAGGCGACGATGTGGCTGAGCGCATCGCCGCGTTGTGGGGTGACGCGCCTCCGCGGTGCGGCGCCACGCGTGTCGTGGCGATCGACGGGCTGTCGGGGGCAGGGAAGACGACGCTGGCGAGTCTGGTGGCCGCACGGTTGGGGGCACCCGTGGTGCATATGGACGACCTCTACCCGGGCTGGGACGGGCTCGCCGCTGGGGTGGCCTACCTGGTGGACGCGGTGCTGCGTCCGCTCGCTGTGGGGGAGTCGGCGCGCTATCGGGCGTGGGATTGGGCGGACGAACGCCGGGGAGCCGTCCGGTCCTTGGTGCCGCCGCCGACGTTGGTGCTGGAAGGCTGTGGGGCCAGCGTGGGGGAGGCATCGACGTTTGCGTCGGTGCGCGTGTGGGTCGAGGCGCCGATCGAGACCCGGCGTGCGCGCGGGCTCGCGCGTGATGGCGAGGCGTTTCGACCGCACTGGCAGTGCTGGGCGGCCCAAGAGGAGGCGGTGTTCGCCGCCGATGGCACGCGCGCCCGGGCCGACCTGGTGGTGGAGACCTGAGCGCGCGTCCCACGATCAGCGCAGGACGGCCAAGACATCCTCACGCGGGGAGCCTTCGAGATTCCACGTGGCGGTGAGCAGACCCCGCGCAGCGCGCGTGTCCTCGTGCTCGGCGTCGAGGACGCGCGCCAGACGGACCTGGCCCAGCGCGTCCACCGTGGGGGGCAGCCCGGTGCCTGCCACATGCAAAGTCTGAGGGATCGGTTCGCCCGTCTCGGCGGACTCCACGTCGGCGGCCGTGTCGCCCTCGCGGATCACGCGCAGCAACTCGGCGACAAAGACCGGATCGGTCGTGGCGTCGTAGCAATACCGCGTCCCCAGCGCGCTGTGCTCGGCGGTCCCGATGAGGGTGCCCTCGGCGAGAGGTTCGGCGCGCCAGCTCACCGGCACGTGGTACACCGTGGTGCCCGAGGCGACCAGCATGCCGTCCAACCCCACCTCGCCGTCCGGGTCGACCAGGCGGTAGTGGGCCACGCGGGTCAGGTTGGCTGCATCGCCGTCAAACCACGGCTGCTCCGGCAACCAGGTGGCAAGCAGTTCGAGCTTGCTCGGGGACAAAGTGGCGGTCGTGTAGACCTCGGCGGTGCCGCTCATGGCTGGTTCTCCTCAGGTTTGTGATGCAGGGACAACGCTAGCCGTCGTGCCTCCACCTGTCCGGGTGATTCCATGGGGATTGTTGCCGGTTGCGGCACAGTCGAACGTGTGCTGGGGGCACGGTTGGCCCTGGATCACCTTCCGGCGTAAGGTGGATGCGTCAACAAAGCTCTGAGGGGGTGCTGCATGCCGGATCTGTGGCGTCGACTGACCGTCGACCTGTGTCTGCGCAGCACCTGTGGTTGTCGCTCCTGAGCGTTCTCGCCCAGGCCACCCACTGATCCCGTTCGTGCCTGCGCGCTGTGCCGCGCGCGCACGCCCTCATCCTCCTCGAAAGGCATTGCTATGTCCGCCTCCGCCACCGCGAGCACGACCACGAAGGCTCGCCGGCGCGTCCCGTTCTGGGCCCAGGTCCTGATCGGTCTCGTCGTCGGCGTCGTGCTCGGCTTCCTCGCCCGCACGTTCGCCCTCGGCTGGCTCACCGAAACCCTCAACACCGTCGGAACGATCTTCGTGCAACTACTGCGCGTCATCGTCGTCCCGCTGGTCCTCACCGCTTTGATCGTGTCGATCACGCAACTGCGCCACGTCGCCAACGCGGCGCGGCTGGCCGTCCAGACGCTCGTCTGGTTCGCCATCACCGCCTTGATCTCGGTCCTGATCGGCATCGGGATCGGCGTCCTTACCAACCCGGGCTCCTCGGCCACCATCAGCCTGGAGGGCGCACGAGCCTCCGGCACTCAGGGATCGTGGCTGGACTTCTTGAAGTCGCTGGTCCCGGCAAACTTCCTCGGCCTTGAGGTGTCCTCCCGCGTCACCCCGAGCGCCGACACGGTGTCCGTGGCGACCAGCCTGAACTTCAACGTGCTGCAGTTGGTCGTCATCGGGATCGCCCTGGGGGCCGCCGCTCTCGCGGTGGGTGCGAAGGCCGAGCCCTTCGTCAAGCTCGCTCAGTCGACCCTGGAGATCTTCCAGAAGCTGGTGTGGTGGATCATCCTCCTGGCCCCGATCGGTACCGCCGCACTCATCGGGAAGGCCATCGCCACCTACGGCTGGAATCTCCTGGCTCCCCTGGGAGTGTTCGCGCTCGACGTCTACCTGGGCTGCGCCCTCGTGCTCTTCGTGCTCTACCCGGTGCTGCTGAAGCTGCACGGGCTGTCCGTGCGCCGGTTCTTCGCGGGCGCCTGGGAGGCCATCACCTTCGCGTTCGTCTCTCGCGCCTCACTGGGGACGCTGCCCGTGACACAGGCCAACACCATCGACAAGCTCGGCGTCCCCAGCTCGTATGCCAGCTTCGCTGTCCCGCTGGGCGCGACGACGAAGATGGACGGATGCGCCGCGATCTACCCCGCCCTGGCCGCCATCACCGTGGCTCAACTCTTCGGGGTACCGCTGACGCTGCAGCACTACGTCCTCATCGCGTTCGTCGCGGTGGTGGGCTCCGCAGCCACAGCAGGGTTGACGGGCGCCATCGTCATGCTGACGCTGACGCTGTCCACCCTGGGGCTGCCGCTGGAAGGCGTCGGGTTGCTCCTGGCGATCGACCCCATCCTCGACATGGCACGGACGGCGACCAACGTGGCTGGCCAGGCCCTCGTCCCCACGATTGTGGCCAAGCGCAACGGCATCCTCGATGAGGATGTCTACAACGGACGCGTCAGCACCGCACCCCAACCCGAGCCGGCCCTCGCCTAGGGCCAGCAGAACCGTTCCGCCAGCTTTGCGTCCGGAGAGACCGGCGCGTAGGCTGGTGGATCGGCGTGGTCTGTCCATCACCGGACCGAGTGTGGTGGACGCGACGGGCCGCACCGCACCACCATCACAACTTCCAGTTATCGGAGCCCTACTACATGACCTCCACTCCTGAGGCCGCTCAGGTCGCAGTTGACGATTTCGCCACGGACGATGAGTTCGCCAGCGCTGTCGACGCCACAATCAAGTACTTCAACGACGGCGACATCGTCACCGGTACCGTCGTCAAGGTCGACCGGGACGAGGTCCTGCTCGACATCGGTTACAAGACCGAAGGGGTCATCCCCTCCAAGGAACTCTCCATCAAGCACGACGTCGACCCCTTCGAGGTCGTCGCCGTCGGTGATGAGGTCGAGGCCCTCGTTCAGCAGAAAGAGGACAAGGAAGGCCGTCTGATCCTGTCCAAGAAGCGGGCTCAGTACGAGCGCGCCTGGGGCACGATCGAGAAGATCAAGGAAGAAGACGGCGTCGTCACCGGCCGCGTCATCGAGGTGGTCAAGGGTGGCCTCATCGTCGACATCGGTCTGCGTGGCTTCCTGCCCGCCTCCCTGGTCGAGATGCGTCGCGTCCGCGATCTGCAGCCCTACGTGGGCCAGGAGATCGAGGCCAAGATCATCGAACTGGACAAGAACCGCAACAACGTGGTGCTGTCGCGTCGCGCGTGGCTCGAGCAGACCCAGTCCGAGGTGCGTCACAGCTTCCTCAACCAGCTCTCCAAGGGCCAGATCCGCAAGGGTGTCGTGTCCTCGATCGTCAACTTCGGCGCCTTCGTCGATCTGGGCGGCGTGGACGGCCTGGTGCACGTCTCCGAGCTGTCGTGGAAGCACATCGACCACCCGTCCGAGGTCGTCGAGGTTGGCCAGGACGTCACCGTCGAGGTGCTGGACGTCGACATGGACCGCGAGCGTGTCTCGCTGTCGCTGAAGGCGACCCAGGAAGATCCGTGGCAGACCTTCGCCCGGACCCACCAGATCGGTCACATCGTGCCCGGCAAGGTCACCAAGCTGGTTCCGTTCGGTGCGTTCGTCCGCGTGGGCGACGGCATCGAGGGCCTGGTCCACGTGTCCGAACTGGCCGAGCGCCACGTCGAGATCCCCGAGCAGGTCGTGTCGGTGGGCGACGAGGTCATGGTCAAGATCATCGACATCGACTTGGAGCGTCGTCGGATCTCGCTGAGCCTCAAGCAGGCCAACGAGGGCATCGACGTTGCGGCTGATGACTTCGATCCGTCGCTGTACGGCATGACCGCCAGCTACGACGACCAGGGCAACTACATCTACCCCGAAGGCTTCGATCCGGAGACCCAGGAGTGGAAGCCCGGTTACGAGGAGCAGCAGCGCGCATGGGAGCAGCAGTACGCTGAGGCCCAGGCTCGCTGGATCGCTCACAAGAAGCAGGTCGAAGACGCCGAGGCGGCCGAGAGCGCCGCGGCGCTGGACGCCAGCAACTCCGCGTCCTACTCCGCTGGCAGCGCTCCTGTCAGCAACCAGGAGGGTTCGCTTGCCTCGGATGAGGCCCTGCAGGCTCTCCGCGAGAAGCTCACCGGCGGCAACTGAGCCGCACGCTGATCGACGCAGCAGCCCCCGTTCCTTCATGGGAGCGGGGGCTGCTGCGTTCCCTGTCCCGGGTGCCGGGCCGCCGGGACGCGCAGCGCGGGTCCTCCCAGGTCCTCGGCGGCGTCGCGGCAGCCAGGCCACCCACGGCCGTGGGTGGCAACCCCACCGTCGTGGGCGGCGACGGTACTGAGGCGTGGCAGGATGGGCACTTGTGGGTGCGCGCATCGCTGTGACCGGAGGGATCGCCTCGGGAAAGTCCGCTGTGGCGGAGCTCTTGGCTCGTCATGGCGCTGTCATCATCGATTCTGACGCCGTGGCCCGTGAGGTTGTCGAACCTGGAACCCCCGCGCTCGACGCGATCGTGGAGCATTTCGGGCCCGGCATGCTCACCGCGGACGGTGCGCTGGACAGGGCTGCCTTGGCCCGCGTGGTCTTCGCGGATCCGGAGGCTCGTGCCGTCTTGGAGGGCATAACTCACCCCGCGATCCGCGAGCGCGCCGAATGGCTGAGGGCCCACGCCGAGCCTGGCGCGATCGTCATCGACGTGGTTCCCCTCCTGGTGGAGGCAGGCCTGGCCGAGCGCTTCGACCTCGTGATTGTGGTGGACGTCGACGAACAGACCCAACGTCGCCGGCTGATGGCGCGCAACGGCTTGAGCCAAGAGGAAGCAGAGTTGCGCATCGGTGCTCAGGCCTCGCGCCACCGCCGGTTGGCAGCGGCCGATGTGATCATCTCGAACGCGGGCGACCGTCACGCCTTGGAGGCGGCCGTCGACGAGCTGTGGGATCGCCTGCGTGCCCTGCGTGCAGGCACGGCCGTCTAGGCCCCACGCCCTGGGCGAACAGGCACGGTTCTGTCAGACCGCCCACCTAGTCTGGGGGTATGCGTCCCACCACCGACATCCAGCGCCGCGTCGCGCCCTTTGAAGTCCATGCCGACTTCGAGCCCGGGGGTGACCAGCCGGCGGCCATCGCGGAACTCGAGCGCCGCATCAAGGCCGGAGAACAGGACGTCGTCCTCCTCGGCGCTACGGGTACAGGGAAGACGGCGACCGTGGCCTGGTTGGCCGAGCGGCTTCAGCGCCCGATGCTGGTCATGCAGCCGAACAAGACCCTGGCGGCCCAGTTCGCCACCGAGTTGCGCCAGTTCTTCCCCGACAACGCGGTGGAGTACTTCGTCAGCTACTACGACTACTACCAGCCCGAGGCGTACGTCCCGCAGTCGGACACCTACATCGAGAAGGACTCCTCCCTGAACGAGGAGGTCGAACGCCTGCGCCACTCCGCGACCAACTCGCTGCTGACCAGGCGAGACGTCATCGTGGTGGCGACGGTCTCGGCGATCTACGGGCTGGGGACGCCGCAGGAGTACGTGGATCGGATGCTGCGGCTGCGGGTAGGCGAGGAGCACGACATGGAGTCGCTGGCCCGCTCGTTGGTGACCAACCAGTACGTTCGTAACGACCTCGCGGCCACGCGCGGCACCTTCCGGGTGCGTGGCGACACGATGGAGATCTTCCCGATGTATGAGGAGAACGCCGTCCGGGTGGAGTTCTTCGGTGACGAGATCGAAGCGTTGTCGACCCTGCACCCGCTCACGGGCGAGGTGCTGAGCGAAGACAACGAGGTCTACGTCTTCCCGGCCTCGCACTACGTTGCCGGGCCTGAGCGCATGGAGCGTGCGCTGACCGGCATCGAGGCCGAACTGGGGGAGCGCCTGACGACGCTGGAGGGCGAGAGCAAGCTGCTGGAGGCCCAACGGTTGCGGATGCGCACTGGCTACGACATCGAGATGATGCGTCAGATCGGTACCTGCTCGGGTATCGAGAACTATTCGCGTCACATTGATGGCCGTGGTCCGGGGACGCCCCCGAACTGCCTGCTGGACTACTTCCCTGAGGATTTCGTCCTCGTGGTGGATGAGTCGCACGTCACCATCCCGCAGATCGGTGGCATGTACGAGGGCGACATGTCGCGTAAGCGAACGCTGGTCGACTTCGGCTTCCGGCTGCCCAGCGCCATGGACAACCGGCCCTTGCGGTTCGAGGAGTTCACCGAGCGGATTGGGCAAACGGTCTACCTGTCGGCGACGCCGGGGCCCTACGAGATGGCCAAGGGGGACGGCTATGTCGAGCAGGTCATCCGCCCCACCGGCTTGATCGATCCGGAGATCATCGTGAAGCCCACCAAGGGGCAGATCGACGACCTCATGGCAGAAATCCGCCCGCGCGTGGAACGCAACGAGCGGGTGCTCGTCACGACGTTGACGAAGAAGATGGCCGAAGACCTGACCGACTACCTCGTCGAGAACGGCATCCGGACCCGCTACCTGCACTCCGAGGTCGACACCCTCAAGCGCATCGAGCTTCTTCGGGATCTGCGGTTGGGGAGCTACGACGTTTTGGTCGGCATCAACCTGCTGCGCGAGGGGCTCGACCTTCCCGAGGTGTCGCTGGTGGCGATCCTGGACGCCGACAAGGAAGGCTTCCTCCGCTCGGAGCGCTCGCTGATCCAGACGATTGGGCGTGCGGCCCGTAACGTCGGCGGCCAGGTGCACATGTATGCCGACAAGATGACGCCGTCGATGGAGGCGGCCATCGACGAGACCAACCGGCGTCGCGACAAGCAGATCGCCTACAACACCGAGCATGGGATCGACCCGCAGCCGTTGCGCAAGAAGATCGCCGACATCACCGAGATGCTGGCTCGTGAGGACGCGGACACCCGTTCGGTGGTCGGCACTTTCGGGGACAAGCAGACTTCACCGGTGCCCGCGAAGAAGGGGGAGCGCGATCTCTCGGCGCTCCCCACCTCGGAGTTGGCCTCCCTGGTCCACGAACTCACCGATCAGATGCATGCTGCTGCACGCGAGTTGCAGTTCGAAACCGCTGCGCGCTTGCGGGACGAGGTCGCCGATTTGAAGAAGACGATCCGTCAGGTCGTCGAGGCCACGAAGTAGACCCCCGGCACGGGTGTCGACGGCCCCGGGGGCGGCCCCCCGGGTCGTCTCAGCCTGCGTGGGTGCAGGTCAGGAGCGTCCCGCGGAACGAGGTGTCAGTGGAGAAGGTCGCCGTGAACTGGTCCGTGCCGGTGCGTTCGATGCCCACGGCCTCGGTGAACGCCCCATCGGGGTGCTGGTTGGGGGTGACCACGACGACCCCCGCCACAACCTCAACCTGGGGAGGATAGGGCAGGGCCACTCCGTGGTACTGGCAGGTGTAGGGGCCGTCTGGCAGTGGACGTACCGACCACAGGTAGACGCCTGCCACGATCAGCGCCGCCAGCACCACGGCTCCCGCGATGATCCACCCGGTATGGACTCTCATGATGGTGACTCCGTTCTCGGCCTCAGCGGCGTGGCGCGGACGGGGGCATCATCGCATGGCCCCAGGGGGCGTCCGGCCTGGCTTGTCGTGGACTGTAGGACAGCAACATGAACGATGAGTGCGCGGCGGTCTGTCGCCGCGAGGCCGCTGACCAGCCTGAGTGTCGAGGGGTGGACGCCGTGTGCGGAGCCCTTCACCAGCCGCGGGCGCGCCACTCGTCGAGGTGGCCGCGCTCGGCGCCCAGGGTCGTGGGCGCCCCGTGACCGGGCCACACGACCGTGTCGTCGTCGAATCGGGCGAATACCTTGGCCTCAAGGTCGTCCATGAGCGAGGTGAAGTCCGCGGGGCTCGTCGTCTTGCCTGGGCCGCCGGGAAACAGGGAATCGCCGGTGAACAACTGCACCGGGCCGTCATCGTCGGGGATGTAGGCCAGGGCAATGGATCCCGGGGTGTGGCCGACCAGGCCGATCACCTCCATCGATGCCTCCCCCACGCGAAGGGTGTCGCCGTCCCAGACGCGCTCATCTATCGTGACGCCCGTCGCTGCTTCGATGGCGTCCGCATCGGGGGCGCCGGCGACCAGACGCGCGCCGGTGGTGGCCGCCATCGCTGCCAGCGCCTCAATGTGGTCGTGGTGCCGGTGGGTCGTGACGAGGGTGCGCACCGGAGTGCCGTCCACCAGGGCGGTCAGCGTGTCTGGTTCAGCCGCTGCATCGATGAGCAGGCCTTCGCCCGCGTCGGTGAGGAGGTAAGAGTTGTTGGCCATGGGGCCCACGAGGACGCTGACGATATCCATGCCTCCATGGTGCCATCGCCTGCCACCGGGGTTGCAGATGACCCTGCCCGTCCGCGTGGCAGGAGCGCGCGTCAGCCTGCCAGGGGGAAGAGGACCGGAGCTTGCGTGCTGTCGGGCAGGCCGGAGGTCGAGTTCCAGGTGAGGCCGTCGCCTGCCGTGCGGCCGGTGAGCCACGCCCACAAGGCAGGGTCTGGGCCGGAGAACGTGATGCGTTCACCGACGCCCCCCAGCGAGGCGGTCACGCCGCTGTCGGAGGTGAGATCCACTGAGGGAAGGGTCGGATCGTCGCGCATGAGCAGCAGCGTCCATTGCAACAGCCAGCCACCCGGGATCGGATCAACGTCCTGCCACCCGAAACCCGAATCCAGATCGAGGTGATGCAGCGTGATCTCCTGGAGCCGAATCAGCGTGATCACCGACAGGGGAAACTCCCCGGCGGGGAGGCGGACGGGCACCATCCAGTCCTCGACACGATCCATCAGGCGGGCCAACTCGCCTGCTGCCGTGTCCAGATCGACATGCAGTTCCAACCCGCTGCGCTCGGCTCCGCGCTCGATGTCGTTGAACTTCAAAATCTCGGACGGATACAGGGGAGCGGGGTCACCCATCAGCGTCGCGGAGAGGACACGACGTAACGCGTCGGCGTTGCGTGCGATGTGCGTCGCCACATGGGCGCGGCTCCACCCGGGCAGGAGGGACGGCGCGTGCCACTGTTCCTCGTCGAGGGCGATGGTGTCGCGCAACAGCGATTGGGTGGCCAATGAGATCCGCTTGAGGGCTGGATCCACCTGGCCCTGGTTGAGGATCGCGAGCATGGTGTCACCCTAGCGGGGAGGGACGTCTGCCCGGGGGAGCCCGTCCCAAGAATTGTCTGAGGGAACACCTACGATGAGCAGGTGACTGAACGACTGATCGTGGCCGGCGCGCGTGAGCACAACCTTCGCAACGTCAGCCTGGAACTCCCTCGAGACGCCCTGATCGTGTTCACGGGCCTCTCGGGATCCGGGAAGTCCTCCCTGGCCTTCGACACGATCTTCGCCGAAGGCCAGCGCCGCTACGTGGAATCGTTGTCCGCGTACGCGCGCCAGTTCCTGGGGCAGATGGACAAGCCGGACGTGGATTTCATTGAGGGCCTGTCCCCGGCGGTGGCGATCGATCAGAAGTCCACCAGCAAGAATCCCCGTTCGACGGTCGGGACGATCACGGAGATCTACGACTACTTGCGCCTGCTGTATGCGCGCATCGGGCATCCGCACTGTCCGATCTGTGGCGCGACGATCTCCCGTCAGTCGCCTCAGCAGATCGTGGACCGTCTTCTGGAACTACCCGAGGGCACCCGCTTCATGGTCCTGGCTCCCGTGGTCCGGGGGCGCAAAGGCGAGCACACCGAACTGCTGCGCTCGTATGTGACCCAGGGCTTCACGCGCGTCCAGATCGATGGCGAGATCCACCCCTTGTCAGCGCTTCCCGAACTTGACAAGCAGAAGCGGCACAACATTGAGGTCGTCGTCGACCGATTGGCGGTCAAGCCGACGATCAAGCAACGGCTCACGGATTCGGTGGAGACGGCCCTCGGGCTGGCCGACGGGGTCATCGAGGTGGAGTTCGTCGACCTGCCCGCTGAGGATCCCCAGCGGGTGCGGCGCTACTCCGAGAAGCTGGCGTGCCCCAACGGTCACGACATCTCCTTGGAGGAATTGGAGCCCCGGCAGTTCTCGTTCAATGCGCCGTGGGGTGCGTGCCCGGTGTGCTCAGGGCTGGGCACCAAGATGGAGGTGGACGCCGACCTGATCGTCCCCGATACCTCGCGGAGCCTGGCCGAGAATGCGATCGCGCCCTGGAGCACCGTCTACGTGTCGGGCTACTTCCAGACCATTTTCGCCACGCTGGCGGCCGAGCGAGGCTTTAGCGTCAACACCCCTTGGGAGGAACTCACCCCCGCGGTGAAGAACCTGATCCTCAACGGCATCAAGGGCAAGATCAAGGTCACCCACGTCAATCGTCACGGGCGCTCCACGACGTACAACGCCTCGTTCGAAGGGGCGATCCCCTACGTGCGGCGACGTTTCGCGGAGGCCGAATCCGACAACAGCCGCGAACGGTTTGCCGGGTACATGCGCGAGATTCCTTGTGAAGCCTGCGGTGGCGCCCGTCTCAAACCGACCTCCTTGGCCGTGACCATCGGCGATCTCAACATCGCCGAGGTTGCCGGTTTGTCGATCGACAAGGCCCAGGAGTTCATGCGCGGGCTGCACCTGACCGAGCGGGAGGCGTCCATCGCCCACCGTGTCGTCAAGGAGATCAATGAGCGCCTGCGGTTCTTACTGGATGTCGGCCTGGATTACCTCACCCTCGCGCGTCCGGCGGCCACGCTGTCGGGCGGGGAGGCGCAGCGCATTCGCTTGGCGACCCAGATCGGATCTGGTTTGGTCGGGGTGCTGTATGTGCTGGATGAGCCGTCCATCGGGCTCCACCAGCGCGACAACCGACGACTCATCGAGACGCTGGTGCGGCTGCGGAATCTGGGTAACACGCTGATCGTCGTCGAGCACGACGAGGATACCATTCGCACCGCCGACTACGTCGTCGACATTGGTCCTGGCGCGGGTGAGCATGGCGGCAAGGTAGTCGTGGCCGGATCGGTGGAGGATCTGCTGGCCAACCCGGAGTCGCTGACGGGCGCCTATCTGTCGGGGCGGCGCGTCATTCCGGTGCCCGCGGTGCGGCGTCCGGGCAACGGCAAGAAGATCACGATCGTGGGCGCGACCGAGAACAATCTGCGCGATGTCACCGTCGACATTCCCTTGCAGCAGTTCGTTGCCGTAACGGGAGTGTCGGGCTCGGGCAAGTCGTCGCTGATCAACCAGATCCTCTCGAAGGCGCTGGCCCGGCACTTGTACAACGCCAAGGATGTCCCGGGCCATCACAAGCGGATCCTCGGTCTCGACGAGATCGACAAGGCCATCCATGTCGATCAGTCACCCATCGGTCGTACCCCTCGCTCCAACCCCGCCACCTACACCGGGGTGTTCGACCGCATCCGCAAGTTGTTCGCCGAGACCCCAGAGGCGAAGGCCCGCGGTTATCAGCCAGGTAGGTTCAGCTTCAACGTCAAGGGCGGACGGTGCGAGAACTGTTCGGGCGACGGCACGATCAAGATCGAGATGAACTTCCTCCCCGACGTGTATGTGCCCTGCGAGGTGTGCCACGGCGCCCGTTACAACCGCGAGACCCTCGAGATTCGCTACAAGGCCAAGACGATCGCCGAAGTCCTCGACATGCCGATCGAGGAGGCGGTGGAGTTCTTCGCACCCATCAACGCGATCAAGCGCTATCTCGCCACGCTGGTGGATGTCGGCTTGGGGTACGTCCGGCTGGGGCAGCCCGCGACCACGCTGTCGGGTGGCGAGGCTCAGCGGGTGAAGCTCGCCACCGAATTGCAGCGTCGGTCCACAGGGCGAACGATCTACATCCTCGACGAGCCCACCACCGGCCTGCACTTCGAAGACATCAACAAGCTGTTGGGTGTCTTGAATCGCCTGGCCGACCAGGGCAACACGGTGCTGGTCATCGAGCACAACCTGGACGTGATCAAGTCGGCTGACTGGGTCATCGACATGGGGCCGGAAGGCGGCTCGCGGGGCGGTGAGGTCGTCGCCGTCGGTACGCCCGAACAGGTCGCTGCAAACCCGGCGAGCCACACCGGCGCATACTTGGCGCCACTGCTCACCCCCTCCGCTGCGTGAGGGGGACCAGGCGACAGGCGTGCCGCCAGCAGGCCGCCTGCCTCAGCGTCGGGCAAGCGGCCTCAGACAGGGGTCTAGCTAGCGGAGATCTTTACTTCGGCGCCCTCGAGTACCGCAGTGGCAGGACGCAGCGGCTTGGTGGCGGGGCCCTTCGTAACCGAACCGTCCACGATGGAGAAGTTAGCCCCATGGCAGCGGCACACGATGTTGGGGCCCTCGATCGACGAGACGGGGCAACCCTGGTGGGTGCAGGTCTTGTTGAAGGCCTTGAACTCGCCGGCTGTGGGTTGGGTCACCACGAACGCCGCGTTGTCCAGGATTTTCCCGCCCCCGACAGGGATCGAATCGACCGGGACCGACAGCGTCGCGGAGGTGCCCGGTGCAGGCGCACCGCCACCCGAAGCGCCCCCGGAGGGGGTGCAGCCCGACGTCACGGCGCTGGTGCCGACGGCCAGGGCCGCCAGGCCCGCGGAGGTGAGGAAGGTGCGACGATCCGGAGTCATGCGCCCACCCTAGCCCGCCTAGACTTGCCCTATGGCTGACCCGGCGAGCTACCGTCCCGCACCCGGGACGATTCCCACTCAGCCTGGCGTCTACCGGTTCAGCGATCCGTCCGGGACCGTCATCTATGTCGGCAAGGCCAAGAACCTGCGCCAACGCCTCAACTCATATTTCGCCGATCCCGCCAACCTGCACTTTCGCACGCAGACGATGGTCCGCACGGCGGCCAAGGTGGAGTGGACAGTCGTCCAAAACGAGTTGGAATCGCTCCAACTCGAATACACCTGGATCAAGCAGTACGACCCGCGGTTCAACATCAAGTACCGCGATGACAAGACCTACCCGTGGGTGTGCATCACAGCCTCCGACGAGTTCCCGCGCGTCTTCGTGGGCCGGGGTGCCCACAAGAAGGGCTACCGCTACTTCGGCCCCTACGCGCAGGCGTGGGCGATCCGCGACACCGTCGACTCCCTGCTGCGGATCTTCCCGATGCGCTCATGTACCAACGGCGTCTTCCGCAGTGCGAAGTCAAGCGGGCGCCCCTGCCTCCTTGGCTATATCGGCAAGTGTTCCGCCCCCTGCGTGGGCCGGATCGACGCGGACGCCCACCGGGCCATCGTCGAGGAGATGAGCGACTTTCTCGCGGGGAACACCAACCGCATCGTGCGACGCATGCGGCGCGCGATGCAGATGGCGTCCGACAACCTGGAGTTTGAGAAGGCGGCGATGTTGCGCGATCAACTCGCCGCTTTGGAGTCCGCGACGGAGAAGAACGCGATCGTCTTGCCCGACGGCACTGACGCCGATGTGATCGCGCTCGCGGCCGACGACCTCGAGGTGGCCATCCAGGTTTTCCATGTGCGTGGCGGTCGGGTGCGCGGGGAGCGCGGCTGGGTTGCCGACCGTGCCGACGACTCCACCTTGGAGGAACTGGTTGAGACGTTCTGCCTTCAGCTCTACGCCGGACCGGACGGCTCCGTCACCTCCGGGGCGGTTCCGCGCGAGGTGTTGCTCCCGGTCCCGCCCGCTTCGGGTGAGGCGCTCGAAGATCTCCTCGCTGAGGCGCGGGGCTCCCGGGTTCATGTCCACGTTCCTCAGCGGGGCGACAAGCGGGTGCTGCTCGACACGGTGGCGCGTAACGCAGCCGAGGCGCTGATGCTGCACAAGACCAAGCGGGCGTCCGACCTGTCGACTCGCAATCGTGCCCTGGAGGAGATCGGCGAAGCGCTCGGGTTGGAGTCCCCGCCGCTGCGCATCGAGTGCTACGACATCTCTCACCTCCAAGGCACGGAGGTCGTCGGGTCGATGGTCGTGTTCGAGGACGGGCTGCCGCGCAAGTCGGAGTACCGGCGCTTCATCATCAAGACCGTTGAGGGCAGCAACGACGTCGGCGCCATGCATGAGGTCATCACGCGTCGGTTCCGTCGCTACCTGGAGGACCAGGCGTCGCTGACCGGGGAGGACGCCGTCTTGAAGGACGCCACGACCGGAGCCGCACGCAAGTTCGCTTACAAGCCGTCCCTGCTGGTCGTCGATGGTGGCGCCCCGCAGGTCGCCGCAGCCCAGGCGGCCATGGAGGAACTCGGCATCGTGGATGTCCCCGTGGTCGGGCTCGCCAAGCGCCTGGAAGAGGTCTGGATCCCTCAGGAGGAGTTTCCGCTCATCTTGCCGCGCACCTCGGAGGGGCTCTACCTGCTGCAGCGTGCCCGCGATGAGGCGCACCGCTTCGCGATCACCCACCATCGGGGACGCCGGAGCAAGTCGATGGTTGACTCGCTGCTCGACGAGGTTCCGGGCCTGGGAGAGTTGCGCCGCAAGGCGGTCGTGCAGCACTTCGGTTCGCTGCGTAAGCTGCGCGCCGCGCATCTGGACGACATTGCGGCGGTTCCGGGTATCGGGCCCAAGACGGCGTTGGCCATCAAACTCGCCCTCGATGCCGAACCGGCCGGCGAGGCGATCAACACGGCCACGGGGGAGATCCTTCCTACCTAAGCCGGCGGGGGAGCGACGAGAGGGCACGCCTGCCCCCCACGCGGGAGGGAAGGGCGGCGGACGCGCCATAATGGCGCCATGATCGAGCCACCCATCAGGTTCCTCGCCATCACGGGCATGTCGGGCGCAGGCCGACGCAGCGTCGCCCACACCCTGGAGGATCTGGGGTGGTACGTGGCCGACAACCTTCCCCCCACGATGCTGCCGACCTTCGTGGACGTGGCCACCGCGGCGGGTTATGACCGGGTGGCCGTGGTGCTGGACGTGCGCACCCGTGTGGAGTTCGACAGCATCCCCGCAGCCTTCGAGGCGTTGCAGTTCAAAGGGATCTTGCCCCAAATCATCTTCGTCGAGGCGTCCGACGCTGTGATCGTGCGTCGGCAGGAGTCCGTCCGCCGGCCCCATCCTCTGCAAGGCGACGGCGCGCTGCTGGACGGCATCCGGCGCGAGCGAGAGATGCTCGCTGTGCTGCGCGCGGCGGCCGACATCGTGATCGACACCTCCGCCATCAACGTGCACCAGTTGTCTGATCGCGTCGCGTACGCCTTCAGCAGTTCCGATGATCGAGCGTTCAAGCTCACCCTCATGTCGTTCGGCTTCAAGAACGGCATCCCGATCGATGCGGACATGGTGCTGGATGTTCGCTTCCTGCCCAACCCGCATTGGGTACCGGAACTGCGCCCCCAGACGGGTCTATCCCTGGCGGTCTCCTCCTACGTGCTGGGCCAAGAGGGTGCCCAGGCGTGGCAGGAGGAAATCGCGGCCCTGCTGGGGACGGTGATCCCGGGCTATCAGCGTGAGGGAAAGCGGGTGGCCACCGTGGCCATCGGCTGCACCGGCGGCAAGCATCGCTCCACCGCGATGACGGAAGAACTCGCACGGCGCCTGCGCGCGGAGGGCCTTTCCGTCCACGTCGATCACCGCGACCTGGGGCTCGAATGAGCGGGCCATTGGCGGAGCGAGTCCCTGCCGTCGTCGCTTTGGGGGGCGGGCACGGCTTGGCCGCGTCGCTGCGGGCTCTGCGGCGCGTCACCAGTGACCTCACCGCGATCGTGACGGTCGCCGATGACGGCGGTTCCTCGGGCCGGTTGCGCGAGCAGTTCGACATCCTTCCCCCGGGCGACCTGCGGATGGCGTTGGCCGCCTTGTGCGGTGATGACCGGGACGGACGCCTGTGGGCTGACGTGCTGCAGTCCCGGTTCGGCGGGGAGGGCCCCTTGGCCGGTCATGCCATCGGCAACCTCCTCATCGCCGGGATTTGGCAGCGACTCGGCGACGCGGTGAGCGGCTTGGACATGGTGGCGCGCCTACTCGACGTCCAAGGCCGCGTCTTGCCGATGGCCTCGGTGCCGCTGCTCATCGAAGCGGACGTGGTAGGTCGGGATGCGGCGCACCCGGACGCCGTCAGCGTGGTACGCGGCCAGGCGCACGTTGCGAAGACTCCGGGCGTGCAGGAGGTGCGGCTCGTGCCAGCGTCGCCGCCCGCCTGTCCCGAGTCGGTGGAGGCGGTGCGGCATGCCGACTACATCGTGCTGGGGCCCGGATCGTGGTTCACGTCTGTCTTGGTTCACCTGCTGGTCCCCGAGATGGCGGAGGCCGTCGTGACGACGTCGGCACGGCGCATCCTCACGATGAACCTCGCCCCGGCCGATGAGACGCAAGGGTTTTCCCCGTCGCACCACCTGGAGGTGCTCGCCGAGCATGCCCCCGGCCTGCGCCTGGACACCATCGTGTGTGATGCGGCCTATGTGGACCAGGATCCTCAGTTTCGTCGGCAGGCGGCCGCGCTGGGCGCCGAGGTGGTCTCGGCGCCGCTGCGCGTGCTGGACGGCAGCCCTAGTCATGACGTGAACCGACTCGCATCGGTCTACTCGGACGTCATCGGCCACTAAGCTCCCGGCCATGGCGTTGACACCTGAGGTGAAGGCGGAGCTCGCGGCCGTCCCCGTGACGAAACCTGCGTGCCGCAAAGCTGAGGTGGCTGCCCTGCTGCGGTTCGCCGGGAGCCTCCACATTGCTGGCGGCAAGATCATGGTCGAGGTCGATCTGGACACTGGCGCGGCGGCGCGCCGACTGCGCACGGCGATCGCCGATCTGTTCGGGCTCACCTGTGAGTTCGTCGTGGTGACTCCCACGGGGCTGCGTCGCACGACGCGCTACGTGGTCCGACTCATCCGCGATGGCGATTCCCTGGCCCGTCAGACGGGCCTGATCGATTCCCACGGCCGTCCGGTGCGCGGGATGCCCGCTGCCGTGGTCGGTGGCGGCTTGGATGTCGCCACGGCGGTGTGGCGAGGCGCGTTCTTAGCGCATGGATCCTTGACTGAGCCGGGACGCTCCATGTCTATGGAGGTCACGTGCCCCGGCTCGGAGGCCGCGCTCGCCCTCGTGGGCGCTGCGCGCCGCCTCGATGTCAGCGCCAAGGCCCGCGAGGTACGGGGGGTGGACCGCGTCGTCATCCGCGACGGTGACGCCATCGCCACGATGCTGACCAGGCTGGGTGCCCACGAGACGCTGCTGAAGTGGGAAGAACGCCGGATGCGGCGAGAGATCAAGGCCTCGGCGAACAGGCTGGCTAACTTCGACGACGCGAACTTGCGTCGCTCGGCTCGCGCCGCGGTCGCGGCGGGGGCTCGTGTGGAACGCGCGCTGGAGATTCTGGGCGAGGACGTGCCCGACCATCTGCGCACGGCTGGTCTGCTGCGCTTGGAGCACAAGCAGGCCAGCCTCGAAGAGTTGGGCCAGCTTCATGAGCCGCCGTTGACGAAGGACGCCGTCGCTGGCCGCATCCGTCGTTTGCTGGCGACCGCAGACAAGCGGGCCCTGGATGAGGGGATCCCCGGGACCGAAGCGAGCCTCACCCCGGACATGCTCGAAGACGACTAACAGTGCGCAGTTGGGACGCCGGTGATCGAGGGGTGGACAACTGACGTTCACCCGATGAGTCCGGCCGATGTTGGGTAACATGGAGGCCGTCCAGTTCTCGTCTCCTCAGTGACGAGATTCCTTATCGAAGGAGACCCATTACATGACTGTGAAGGTTGGCATCAACGGCTTCGGCCGCATTGGCCGCAACTTCCTCCGCGCCCTGCTGGCTTCCGGCGCGGACGCCGAAGTGGTCGCCGTGAACGACCTGACCGACAACAAGACGCTGGCTCACCTGTTGAAGTACGACTCGATCCTGGGTCGCTTCCCCGGCGAGGTCACCTTCGACGAGGAGTCCATCACCGTCGACGGCAAGACGATCCGCGTCTTCGAAGAGCGCGACCCCGGCAAGCTGGATTGGGCTTCGGTCGGCGCTGACGTCGTCGTCGAGTCCACCGGTCGCTTCACCAAGGCTGAGGACGCCAAGGCGCACCTCAACGGTGGGGCCAAGAAGGTCGTCATCTCCGCGCCTGCCAAGGGCGAGGACATCACGATCGTGATGGGCGTCAACGAAGGCGATTACAACGCCGCGACCGACACCATCATCTCGAACGCGTCCTGCACCACGAACTGCCTGGCCCCGATGGCCAAGGTTCTCGACGAGACGGTCGGCATCGAGCGTGGCCTCATGACCACGATCCACGCCTACACCGCGGATCAGAACCTGCAGGATGGCCCGCACAGCGACCTGCGTCGCGCCCGCGCCGCCGCCCTGAACATCGTTCCCACCAAGACCGGTGCCGCTGCTGCGGTTGCGCTGGTCCTGCCGGAGCTCAAGGGCAAGTTCGACGGCTACGCGCTGCGTGTCCCGGTCCCGACCGGTTCGGCCACCGACCTCACCTTCGTCGCGAAGAAGGAGACCTCCGTCGAGGAGATCAACGCCGCGCTGAAGGCTGCTGCCGAGGGCCCGCTGAAGGGCATCCTGTCCTACACCGAGGATCCGATCGTCTCCAAGGACATCGAGACCGATCCCCACTCCTGCATCTTCGATGCCGGCCTGACCAAGGTCATCGGCAACCTGGTGAAGGTCGTGGGCTGGTACGACAACGAGTGGGGCTACTCCAACCGCCTCGTCGACCTGGTTGTCCTGGTCGGCAAGAGCCTCTGATAACCCAACCCCCATCCTGACCCTGAAAGGCGTATCCAGGTGAGAACCATCAACGATCTGGGCGATCTTCACGGCAAGCGCGTGCTGATCCGCTGCGATTTCAACGTCCCGCTGGACGGTCAAACGATCACCGACGACGGGCGGATCAAGGCGGCACTGCCGACCTTGACGCAGCTCACCCAGGCGGGTGCCAAGGTCGTCGTGATGGCTCACCTGGGTCGCCCCAAGGGGCAGGTGAACGAGAAGTACTCCCTGGCGCCGGTCGCCGCGCGCCTGGGAGAGCTCATCGACGCTGACGTGACGTTGGCGGGCGACGTCGTCGGCCCCGCCGCGCACGCAGCCGTCGAGGCGCTCACCCCCGGCAACATCGTGTTGCTGGAGAACGTTCGCTTCGAGCCCGCCGAGGAGTCCAAGGTGGACGCCGAGCGCGAGGCGCTGGCCGCACAGTACGCGCAGTTCGGCGACGTGTTCGTGTCCGACGGCTTCGGCGTCGTGCACCGCAAGCAGGCCTCGGTCTACGACATCGCCAAGCTGCTCCCCAGCGGCGCAGGTCACCTGGTGGCCAAGGAGGTCGAGGTTCTGAAGAAGCTCACCGAGGCCCCGGAGCGCCCCTATGTGGTCGTGCTCGGCGGCGCCAAGGTGGCCGACAAGCTCTCGGTGATCGACAACCTGCTGAAGGTCGCCGACACCCTGATCATCGGCGGCGGCATGGGATACACCTTCCTCAAGGCAAAGGGCTACGAGGTGGGTTCCTCGATCCTGGACGCCGAGAAGGTCGATGTCGTCAAGGGCTACATGGAGCAGGCGCAGGCCCAGGGCAAGCAGATCCTCATCCCGGTCGACACCGTTGTGTCGCCCGAGTTTGGTGAGGGCGCTGGCATCGAGGTCGTCGACTCCGACAAGATCCCTGCCGACAAGATGGGGCTCGATATCGGCCCCAAGACCGCCGCGCTCTACGCCGAGGCGATCAAGGGCGCCAAGACGGTCTTCTGGAACGGCCCGATGGGCGTGTTCGAGATGCCGTCCTTCGCCGCAGGCACCAAGGCCGTCGCGCAAGCGCTGGCCGATTCCGATGCGTTCTCCGTGGTCGGCGGCGGGGACTCCGCCGCGGCCGTTCGTCAGCTCGGCTTCGCCGATGACGAGTTCGGCCACATCTCCACCGGTGGCGGCGCGTCGCTGGAGTACCTCGAGGGCAAGTCGCTCCCGGGCCTGGACGTTTTGGAAGGTAACTGACACCGTGTCGAACCGCACCCCGCTGATCGCGGGCAACTGGAAGATGAACCTCAACCACGTTGAGGCTGCCGGACTGGTGCAGAAGCTCGCGTGGACGCTGGCCGATGCGAAGTACGACCCGAGCAAGTCCGAGGCGGCGCTGCTGGTGCCGTTCACCGACCTGCGCACGGTGCAGACCCTCATCGAGGGCGACAAGCTGCCGCTGCAGTTCGGTGCCCAGGACATCTCGGTGCACGACAAGGGCGCTTACACCGGTGAGGTGTCGGCGGACATGTTGGCCAAGCTCAACTGCAGCTACGTCGTCGTCGGGCACTCGGAGCGTCGTGAGTACCACGGCGAGACCGACGCCCTGATCAACGAAAAGGCGAAGGTTGCTCTGGCCGCGGGCATCACGCCCATCATCTGCGTCGGTGAGAAGCTGGACGTCCGCAAGGCAGGCGAGCAGGTTCCCTTCGTCTTGGCGCAGATCGATGCGGTGTTGGCCGGGCTGACGGCCGAGCAGGTCGCCTCCCTGGTGATCGCCTACGAGCCCGTGTGGGCGATCGGCACCGGCGAGGTGGCGACCCCCGAGGATGCCCAGGAGGTCTGCGGCGCGATCCGCGTCCGTGTCGGTGAACTGCTCGGTGCGGAAGCGGCCGAGAAGGTCCGCATCCAGTACGGCGGCTCGGTGAAGGCCGGAAACGTCGTCGCGATCATGGCCCAGCCCGATGTGGATGGCGCTTTGGTGGGTGGCGCATGCCTGGTGGCAGAGGAGTTCGCGCAGATCGTGCTCTTCTACGCCGCAGCCTGACGCTCGCGTCGAAACGTCACGAGGCCCCGACCGACTGGTCGGGGCCTCGTCGCATCTAGGTTAGAATGGCTGGGTGATGGTGTTGCCCCTGCTCACGTGGCCGATTATGACGGTGTCGATCCTGCTGATCCTCACCTCGTTGGCCCTGGCGCTTTTCGTCCTGCTGCACAAGAACCGGGGCGGCGGTATGTCCGACCTGTTTGGCGGCGGCATGTCGACGACGATGGGCGGCACCTCCGTGGCAGAGCGTAACCTCGACCGGCTGACCATCATCATCGGTGTCTTGTGGCTCGCTTGCGTGCTCGGCCTGCTGACGCTGTACCGCTGGTTCCCCGACGTCGGCGTCTTGGGCTAACTCCGCACCCCTGTTTTCTGCTTGTTTCGTCTCAACACGTCGTTTGGAGAGGTTCATTCGTGGCTGGTGGTAGTGCGATCCGTGGGAGCCGAGTGGGGGCTGGCCCGATGGGTGAGGCCGAGCGTGGCGATGCCGCGCCGCGTCTGTACATTTCGTTCTTTTGCAGCAACGGGCACGAGACGCGCCCTGCTTTCGCGGCTGAAGCGCAGATTCCCGAAGAGTGGGATTGCCCCCGCTGCGGGCTGCCCGCGAACCGGGACGCCGAGAACCCGCCGCCGCCCCCGAAGATCACCCCGTACAAGACGCACCTGGCTTATGTGAAGGAGCGTCGCTCCGACGACGAAGCGAAGGCGATTCTCGCAGAGGCGTTGGATTCGCTGCGGAGCCGTCGCGCCGCAGGCGAAGTCATCTACTGAGCGCAACGGCGGCGGGCGTGAGCGGGCTGCGGATGTGGCGTCTGGATCCCGGATCGCCGCATCCGCCCTTTGAGCAGATCAAAGCTCAGATCAGCGAAGGTCGCGCCACCGGTGCGCTTGCGGCCGGTTTCCGGCTGCCCCCGGTTCGACGGCTGGCCGAGGAACTTGGGCTTGCCGCTAACACGGTGGCCCGCGCCTACCGCGAACTCGAATCAGAGGGCGTGATCGAAACGCGAGGCCGGGCGGGCTCCTTCGTCACGGGTGAGTCCGTGGCCCTGAGCACTCTCGACACGGCGGCGGCCCTGTTTTGGGCCCAGGCTCAAGAGTTGGGGTTCGACCTGTCCGTAGCGGGCGAAGCGTTGAGGCGCGCAGCGAAGGCCTAGAAACTGCAGGAATGGTAGGGCAGCAGCCCGGCCGCAGCCCTGTCCACCAGCCACAGCGTCGCGTCGCGCCCGCGGACGACCCCCGCAGGAATGGCAGGATCGCCAGCCACGGAGGCCTCGACCGCCACAGCCTTCTCCTCCCCAGCCACCAGGTACCACACCTCGCGGCTGCGATTGAGCGTCTCTACCGTCAAGGAGATGCGTGAGGGCGGCCCCAGGGGAGCGTCGTTCACGCCGATCACCGAATGCCCTTGCAGGGCGAAAGACGGGTGGTCGGGGAAGATGGAGGCGACGTGGCCGTCCACCCCCATACCCAGCAGGGTGACGTCGAAGACGGTGTCGCCGAGTTCCTTGGCGTAGGCGGCGGCGGAGGCGTCACTGTCAGCGATGCCATCGGCTGCCGGCATGGGGTGCGTCATGGACGCGATCATGGGCAGCTTGCGCGCCAGGATCGCCAGCGTGTGGCCCGCGTGCCGGGTCGGATCCTCGGTCGGCACGAAACGCTCATCGCCCCACCAGATCTCGACGCGTGCCTGATCTAACCCAAAGTCGTCGGCCAGATCGGCGAACACCTCGTAGATGCGGTTCGCGATCCTGCCCCCCGTCAGACAAAGCCGGACGGGCTCGTCTTGGGTGGCCTGCAACCCGACGAGGTGACGCATGAGCCGTTCCGCCGTCGCGTCCGTGAGGTCCGCGCTGGTGGCGTATCGCCACACCTGCTCCATGTCAGCTCCCGGAAGTGAACTGGGTCAACGAATCATCCGAGGCCAACTCTGCCATGGTCGCGGTGAAGACGTGGTCAGACTCGAGGACACGCAACTCTTCGGTGATCAGGGCCGGAACTTCCCTCCGACGCAACGCCACGGCCAACGTGGGGGAGTCTGGGGCGCTGAAGGTAGCCATCTTCCCGTCGGTGCGGGTCACGCGGACCTCGCCCTCATCCGTGGTCAGCGTGACTTGGCTGATGCCCGGGCCGGCGTTCGCGTCGAACGTCACATCCACTCCGAGCCTGGAACGCAGCCAGGCCGCCAGGAGCAGGCCGGGGGCGTTGTGAGCGTCGGCGTGAACTGAACCCGACAGCACTGTTCCGCGGGGCCTGTCCAAGGCGGAGGCCAGCAATGCGCGCCACGGCGTGAGACGCGTCCACGTCAGGTCGGTGTCCCCGGGAGCCAGACAGCAGGCGCGCTCGACGAGAGCCGCAACCGGATCTTCGGATCCCATGGCGTCGGTGATGCGACGCGACGCCAAGACCCCGATGTCATCGGTGGAGGGATGCGCGGGCCCAGCACCTGGCCACCACGCGATGACAGGGCTGTCCGGTAGCAGCAGGGGCAGCAGCGCGGAAGCCTTGTGCTGGGCGACCTCGCCGTGGAACTTCAGCGTGATCACTTCGCCGGGAACGTCTTGTCCGATCTGGATCTCGGCGTCCATACGGTCGCTGCGCGAGGAACCGTCCGTGGCGATGATGATGCGCGAGGGGTGCTCTCGCCCCGCCTCCAAACATGCATCCCTCACTTCGTCGACGTCGGCGGCGTCAGCGACCACCAGCAGGGTGAACACCATGCCGGAGCCTGCGCCCAGGTTGTGACGGATCTCGCTGATCGCGGTCTGGACTCCCGCCGAAGTGGTGCCCTTGATAGTGGTGATCATCGTCGCCCCTCCTACGGCCGTCGCCAGACGAAGCCGTCGCGTTCCAGCATGGTCTTCCCGCTCGGCGGCCCCCAGGTGCCCGCCGCGTACCCTTCGGGCTGTGTGTTCTTGTCCGCCCAGTAGTCGAGGATCGGATCCAGAATCTTCCAACTCAACTCGACCTCGGTGTGCTGGGGGAACAGCGGCGGGTCGCCCAGCATCACGTCCAGGATGAGGCGTTCGTACGCCTCCGGGCTGGATTCGGCAAAGCTCGTGCCGTAGTTGAAGTCCATCGTGACGTCCCGAATCTCCATAGGGGTGGCCGGAACCTTCGCGCCGAACCGCAAGGCGACGCCCTCATCAGGCTGGATGCGCAGCACCAGCGCGTTCGCGCCGAGTTGCTCGGTGTCATTGAGATGGAACGGCAGGTGCGGAGCAGGCTGCATCATGAGGGCCACCTCCGTGACGCGGCGGGGCATCCGCTTGGCGGCACGCAGGTAGAACGGGACGCCCGCCCACCGCCGGTTATCGATGTCGACGCGGAACGCCGCATAGGTCTCGGTCTGTGAGTCATGCGGGATCCCGTCTTCTTGCAGGTAGCCCTTGACGCGTTCGCCACCGGCCCAACCGGCCGTGTACTGGCCTCGGGCTGTATGAGACTTCAGGCTCCGGGGAGCCCGCGCGGCAGCCAGCAGCTTCTCCTTCTCGGCGCGTAGGTTCCCCGCCTCGAAAGAGGTGGGTTCCTCCATGGCTACGAGCGCCAACAACTGCAGCAGGTGATTCTGGATGACGTCGCGGGCCGCGCCGATGCCGTCGTAGTAGCCCGCCCGGCCCCCGATGCCGATGTCCTCGGCCATGGTGATCTGGACGTGGCTCACGTAGTTGCGATTCCAGATCGACTCGAACAACTGGTTAGCAAAGCGCAGAGCCAGCAGGTTCTGCACGGTTTCCTTGCCCAGGTAGTGGTCGATCCGGAACACGTCATTGGAGTTGAAGACGCTGGAGACGCGTTGCTCCAACTCCCTGGCGCTGGCCAGATCGTGCCCGAAAGGTTTTTCGATGACGACCCGGCTCCACGGTCGCGTCGAGGTCTTGTCGACCAACGAATGTCGGCGCAGTTGCTCGATGACCTGATCGAAACCTGCCGGGGGAATCGAAAGGTAGAAAACGTGGTTGCCTTCAGTTCCCTGAGCGGCATCGACCTCGGTGAGGGTGCTGCGCAGCGCCTCGAAGCCCTCCGCAGAGTCAAAAGCCCCGGAGACGAACCGCAACCCCTCGGCGAGTTGCCGGAAGACCTCAGCCCGGAAAGGGGTGCGCGCGTGGGCCTTGACCGATTCGCTGACGTAGTCGGTGAATTGCTCGGTGTCCCAGTCGCGGCGTCCGTACCCCACGAGAGCGAAGCCGGGAGGCAACAGGCCTCGATTGGCCAAGTCGTAGATGGCTGGCAGGAGCTTTTTCTGCGCAAGATCGCCGGTCACCCCGAACATCACCAGGGCGCAAGGCCCGGGCACTCGGGGCAACCGGCGATCGGTTGCGTCACGCAGGGGATTCGTCACGGAATCGGTCACTTGCCGATCCTAGCCATCCCCCAGATGGTCACGCGTCAGGCGTTCGCGGCCTCCAAGGCGGCCTTGACGGAGTCCTGCAGTTCGTGCCAAGACACGATGAACTTCTCCACACCCTCGGTTTCGAGGAGGTCGAAGACCTCAGGAAGGTTGACCCCCGCGGCCGAAACCTCGTCCAGGACGGCCTGCGCGGCCACCATCTTGCCCTCGATGGGGGCGCCGAGTTCGCCATGGTCGGCGTAGGCGAGCAGCGTCTTCTCCGGCATCGTGTTCACCACGCCCTGTGCGACCAGGTCGGAGACGTACAAGGTGTCGGAGTAGTCGGGGTTCTTCGTCCCGGTGGACGCCCACAACGGACGCTGCGGGTTGGCGCCATTGGCGGCCAGCGCCTTGAACCGGTCGGAGGAGAAGACCTGATTGAACGCACCCAGCGCCACCTCGGCGTTGGCGATGGCGGCCTTCCCCTTCAATGCGGCGTCGGCGCCCAGCGCGTCCAGCCGCTTGTCGATCTCGGAGTCGACCCGGCTGATGAAGAAGGAGGCCACCGAGTGGATGCCCCGCAGGTCGATGCCGGCTGCGGCGGCCTGCTCCAGGCCGGTGAGGTAGGCGTCCATGACCTCGCGGTACCGCTCCTCGGAGAAGATCAGCGTCACGTTGACCGAGATACCGGCGGCGATCGTGGCGGTGATGGCGGGAAGGCCAGCCTTCGTCGCGGGGATCTTGATCAGCACGTTCGGGCGGCCGACCGTGGAGTACAACTCGGCTGCCTGCACGATCGTGGCTTCAGTGTCGTTGGCCAGCGTCGGTGCGACCTCGATCGACACGCGTCCATCGAAACCGGCAGTGGCCTCATAGGTGTCGGCGAACAGATCGCACGCGTCACGCACGTCGGTCGTGGTGCAGGCGGTGATGGCTTCGTCGACATCGCTCAGCCCCGCGAGCTGCGCAGCGTAATCAGCGCCGTTGGTGAGTGCGGCGGCGAAGATGGTCGGGTTCGTCGTCACCCCGCTCACGTAGTAGTTGGCGATCATTTCGCCCAGGTTGCCGCTGGTCAGTCGGCCGCGGGACAGATCGTCGAGCCAGATCGACACGCCAGCGTCGGCGAGGCCCTTCAGGCGGTCATTCATGCATGTCTCCTGTTGTCTGGTTGGCGTCAAGGACGCCTTTGGACTGACTCTACTCAACCGTCGTGTCGCGACGGCAGGTCGTTGCCAATCCGGGACCCCATGCGTGGCTGCATCACACGGCGTCCGAGGTAAACTGCCCCGGACGCCGGGGGTCTCCGGGCGTTCGGCGTTCCACCTGGAGGTTGATGTATGCACCCGTCACGCACCGAGACGTCACCCGTGACGGCGCCGGGGCTGAAGGGCACGCTGCTGGCCTACGTCGGGCTCACCAAGCCTCGCATCATCGAGTTGCTGCTCGTGACGACCTTTCCGGCGATGTTCCTGGCCGCCCACGGTTTTCCCCCGTTGGGGCTAGCTGCGGTGACCTTTGTAGGGGGGACCCTCTCGGCGGCGTCGGCGAACGTGTTCAACTCCGTTCTCGACGCCGACATCGATGAGCAGATGCGCCGGACGCGTCGCCGACCGATGGTTCGCGAACAGGTGTCCGCGCGGGCCGCCTACATCTTCGCCGTTGTCCTGGGCATCGGGTCGGTGCTCATGCTGGGGTTCGGTGCGAACTGGTTGTCAGCCGCCCTCTCGGTCACGGCGATCCTCTACTACGTCATCATCTACACGGTGTGGCTCAAGCGCCGCACCCCACTCAACATCGTGTGGGGCGGGGTCGCAGGCTGCTTCCCCCCGCTGATCGGCTGGACGGCCGTGACGGGCTCGGTCGCGTGGCCTCCGCTCATCCTGTTCCTGATCGTGTTCTTCTGGACGCCGCCGCACACCTGGGCCCTGGGGCTGCGCTACCGCGAGGATTACGCGGGGGCTGATGTTCCCATGCTGCCCGTGGTACGTGAAGCCACCTACGTGACCCGTCAGATGCTCGCCTACTCGGTGCTCACGGTCCTCACCAGCATGGCGTTGTGGCCGGTGGCCTCGACGGGCTGGCTCTACCCCGTCGTCGCGGGCGTGAGCGGCATCGTGCTCATCATGGAGGCCATTGCCTTGATGCGACGCGCCGACGCGGGCCTCAGCGAAGCCAAGCTGGCACCCATGCGCCTGTTCCATTGGTCCAACAGCTACCTGGCGATCGTCTTCATCGCCGCAGCCGTGGACGCCTTGATCTTTTGATCACACCGACGCGTCGCGGCCTTTCGTCAGGAAGAAGAGGTGGCCCAAGGCGGCAGCGAAGAGCGTCGTCCCGACCATGTGGGCCAAGACCATGCCGGTGGGCAGGTGCGTGAAGTACTGCACGTAACCAATCAGGCCCTGCAGCAGGATGATGGCGAGTAGGCCCAGCCAGAGGCGACGCACCCGGGGCAGGGCCCACGCCCAGATCAATCCGAGCACAGTCGCGGCGACGATGGCCCAGACCGCCCAGGCGTGGAGCTTGGCCGTCAGATCCGGGGCGAGCCCATTGCGCTGCGCTGCACCGTCACCCGCGTGCGGACCCGCTCCCGTGACGACGACACCCAAGGCGATGATGGCCACGCCCAGCCAGAAGACGACGATGGTGAGAAGGTGCAGGCGTCGTGGAACAGCCATACGGCTCAGGCCGAAGGTCAGGTGCACCATCTCCACGCAGATCCAGATCAACCCGACGGAAGCTGCCATGTGGAGCCCCACGACCCACGGGTTGAGTTGGACCAGAACAGAGACGCCGCCGATCACCGCCTGGGCGATGATGCCCAAGCCCACGCAGAAGGCGAGGGTGAGAAGGCGTCGGGGCATGGCGCCTGCGCGGTAGGCGCGCCGGGCGGCGACGTACGTGCCGATCGCGATCGCGGCCAGCGCGAAGGTCAGGAGCCTGTTGCCGAACTCGATCAGGCCATGCATGCCGTTCTCAGGCAGGGGGACGTAGGAGCCCGGCTGGCATTGCGGCCAACTCGCACAGCCCAGCCCGGACTTAGTGAGGCGCACCAAGGCGCCGGTCCACACGATCACCATGTTGGCCACCAGAGACACCACGGCCCAGCGCCGCAGGGAAACGATCTGAGGGCTGGTCCTGGACATCGGTGTCGTCGTCAGCTGGTCCATCGAAATGCCTTTCGGGCCACGAACAAGGCGACGGCCGACCAGGCCGCCAGGATCATCACAAGGAAGGGAGTGAAGCGTCCCTCGGCGGCCGCACGCAGGGTCTCACCCAGGGCGCCAGCCGGAAGAAGGAGGAGGGGGAGGCGGAGCACATCGGGGTAGCGATCCAAGGGGATCACCAGCGCACCCCCGGCGGCGACCAGGATGTAGATGAGGTTCGCGACCGCCAAGGTGGCCTCGGCGCGCAAGCGTCCCGCCAACGCCAAAGCGAACCCCGCAAAGCAGATGAGAGCGAAAGCGGCAGCCAAGACCGCCAAGGCACTTTGGCCCGCATCGAGGACCGGTCGCCAGCCGAGGGCGACAGCGACCGCAGCGATGATCGCCACTTGACCCAACGCAATCGCAGCCGTCGCTAGCGCCTTGCCAGCGACCAGGTCGGCGCGTGTGAGCGGGGTGGCGGCGAGCCGCTCCAAGACGCCGTTGCGCCGCTCGAATCCGGTGTTGATCGCCAAGGAGGTGAACGAGGTGGACCAAAGGGCCAAGGCGATCACGGACGCGGGGAACACCTGGCGCCCCATGCCGAACCCGTCACCGGCGAGCATGCCCGCCACCAAGAGGCCGATGGGAATCACCAAGGCCAGCAAGAGTTGCTCGCCATTGCGCAGCAGCAACGACGCCTCCAGGCGAGCGTGCTGAAGGATGCGGTCGCCCCGCGGCGCGACACCGGGGCGGGGGGACAAGTCGAGACTCACGGCGCCTCCGTGGTGTGAGCAAGGAAGACATCTTCCAGGGATGACTCTGCTGTGAGATCGGCCACCGTGCCATCGATGGCGATGCGTCCGGCGTCCATGATCCATACGTGGTCGGCCAGGTCGGCGGCCTCGTCCATGGCATGAGTGGTGAGGACGACGGCCACCCCCGCGTCCGCGAGGTCGCGGATCAGGGCCCACGTGCGCCGCCGGGCGTGCGGATCCATGCCAGCGGTGGGCTCGTCCAGCAAAACCAGGTCGGGACGCCCCACGAGTGCACCAGCAAGGTTGACGGCTTGCTGCTGGCCCCCGGAGAGGCGTCGATAGGGCGTCGAGGAGGCGAGATCGATGCCGATGCGCTCCGCAAGCGCCTCGACAGACTGCGGGTGCGCATACAAGGAGGCGAGATACCGCAGGAGTTCACGGGCGCGCACGCCCGACCAGGCGCCGGTGGCTTGAGGCATGAGCCCGATCCGGGCGAGGGCGTCGGGGTGACCGGCAGACATCCCCAGCGTGGTGACGGTGCCCGACGTTGCGGGGATCAGTCCCGTGAGGACCCGCATCGCGGTGGTCTTGCCGGCCCCGTTCGGCCCAAGGAGCGCGGTCACCTCGCCTGCGGGAGCCTCGAACGTCAGGCCACGTAGGACCGGGGTGTCGCCAAAAGTCACCTTGAGATCGGAACAGATCAACGCGGGCGTGGACGGCACCTGGTCAGCGTACCGCCGTCGCGCCCGGCGGGCAGACGCATCGGGAGTGTGCGTTACGCCCGGGCAACACGGTGCAGATGGGGGAGTAAGTTTGCGTCTCGCGCGCATTTTGCAAGAATGGTGTTGTCAAAACTTGAGGGGAGGCATGAGCATGTCCAGCAATGAGACCCTGCCACCGCACGACACGGATGCAGACGAGGCGACGACGCGTGATCGGGTCGCTCGCTCCATCCTCGAACAGGGCCCCTCGACGGCTGCCGAGTTGGCCGAACGGCTCGATCTGACCCCAGCCGCCGTCCGCCGTCACTTGGCTGCGTTGATCGAATCCGGGCATCTGGAGGCACGCGATCAGCGTGTCTATGGTCAACGCGGACGCGGGCGTCCAGCCAAGGTGTTCTGCCTGACCGATGCAGGCAGAAGCGAGTTTTATCAGGCCTATGATCAACTGGCCATCGCGGCGTTGGAGTTCCTCCGAGCCGAGGGCGGACAGCAGGCCATCACGGCCTTCGCCGATCAGGTCATGGAGGAGGTCCGTCGCCGATTCACGGCCGAGGGTGCCGAATACGGTAGCCCCGCCGACGTTTTGGCCGAGGTACTCAACGAGCAGGGATACGTCGCGACGCTCAAGCCCGTCGCGTCGGGGACCCAGCTGTGCCAGTACCACTGTCCTGTGGCTCACGTCGCTCGGGCGTTCCCCGAGCTGTGTGCCGCAGAGACCCGCGTTTTTTCCGAACTGTTGGGGAGTCACGTGCAGCGACTCGCCACGATCGCCCACGGTGATGGGGTGTGCACCACGCACATCCCGCACCCTGTTGAGAGGACCAGTTGATGACCCAAACCCAGGCGCCCGGCCTCGGCGCGACGCAGGACGAGCACCTCGAGGCGCTCGGCAACTATCGCTTCGGGTGGCACGACAAGGATGGCGCCGGCGAGGCGGCCCGTCGTGGCCTCAACGATGATGTCGTCAAGGACATCTCCGCGCGCAAGGATGAGCCTGAGTGGATGCTGCAGCGCCGCCTGCGTGCGTTGAAGCTCTTCGATCGCAAGCCCATGCCCACCTGGGGTGCTGATCTGTCGGACATCGATTTCGACAACATCAAGTACTTCGTGCGCTCCACCGAGAAGCAAGCCACCTCGTGGGAAGAGTTGCCCGAAGACATCAAGAACACGTACGACCGTCTGGGCATCCCCGAGGCCGAGAAGGCGCGTCTGGTGGCCGGGGTGGCCGCGCAGTACGAGTCTGAGGTCGTCTACCACAAGATCAACGAGGAACTCGAGCGTCAGGGAGTCATCTTCCTCGACACCGACACCGCGTTGAAGGAGTACCCCGAGATCTTCGAGGAGTACTTCGGCAGCGTCATTCCGGCCGGGGACAACAAGTTCGCCGCCCTGAACACGGCCGTGTGGTCGGGTGGGTCCTTCATCTACGTCCCCAAGGGCGTGCACGTGTCGATCCCGTTGCAGGCCTACTTCCGGATCAACACCGAGAACATGGGCCAGTTCGAGCGGACGCTGATCATCGCCGACGAGGACTCCTACGTTCACTACGTCGAGGGCTGCACCGCACCGATCTACAAGTCCGACTCCCTGCACTCCGCCGTGGTCGAGATCATCGTGAAGAAGGGCGCACGCGTCCGCTACACCACGATCCAGAACTGGTCGAACAACGTGTTCAACCTCGTCACCAAGCGCGCGACCTGCGAGGCGGGGGCGACCATGGAGTGGATCGACGGCAACATCGGTTCCAAGGTGACGATGAAGTACCCGGCGGTGTGGCTGCTGGGCGAGCACGCCAAGGGCGAGACACTCTCTATCGCGTTCGCCGGCGAGGGCCAGCACCAGGACACGGGATCCAAGATGGTTCACGCGGCTCCGCACACGTCCAGCTCGATCATCTCCAAGTCGGTCGCACGCGCGGGTGGGCGAGCCGCCTACCGTGGCCTGGTCGAGGTGCAGCCGCAGGCGCATCACAGCGCGTCCAGCGTGAAGTGCGACGCGCTCTTGGTCGACACCGTGAGCCGCTCCGACACCTACCCGTACGTGGACGTCCAGGTGGACGACGTGTCCATGGCCCACGAGGCGACCGTGTCCAAGGTCTCGGAGGATCAGCTGTTTTACCTGATGCAGCGCGGTATGGGCGAAGACGAGGCGATGGCCATGATCGTGCGTGGCTTCGTGGAGCCCATCGCCCGAGAGCTGCCGATGGAGTACGCCTTGGAGCTGAACCGCCTGATCGAACTGCAGATGGAAGGAGCCGTGGGCTGACGCCCCCGGAGAGGATACGAATACCGTGACCGTGACTGAAGTTCCCAACGTCGCTCAGGCGATCGAAACTGTCGAATCGCACCTGCACCCCAAGCCCAGCTTTGCCCTGGCCGATCATCCGGTTCCGACGGGCCGCGAAGAGGTGTGGCGGTTCACGCCGCTGCGTCGGATCGCTTCCCTGCTGGAGGAGACGCCCGATGCAGGCGCGCTCAGCGTCACCATCGACGCCCCCGAGGGTGTCGAGGTGGGTGAGCTGAACGCCGGGCAGGCCCCGCGGGGAACCGTGCTGGTTCCCGGGGACCGGCTCGCCGCGCTGGCCGACTCCGGCGCCCCCAACGCCCGCTACGTGCGCGTCCCCGCGAACGCCGAACTCGCCCAGCCGATCTTCGTGGACCTCCATGGGGACGACGCGGCGGCTCGCGCCAACGTCGTGACCGTTCTCGTGGCCGAGCCGCACTCCAAGGCGACCGTGGTGCTGCGGCACACCGGATCGGCCCAGGTCCTGGAGAACGTCGAGATCGACGTGCAACCCGGCGCCTCCCTGACCGTCGTCTCCCTGCAGGACTGGGCCGACGACACGCTGCACGGCGGTGAGCAGACCGCCCGCGTGGCTCGCGATGCCACCTACCGCCACGTCAACGTCAGCTTCGGCGGCAACGTGACCCGGTTGCACACCAACGTGTACTACGAGGGCCCCGGCGGCCGCGCCGAGTTGTACGGGCTCTACTTCGCCGACGCCGGTCAGCACATCGAGCACCGCATGTTCGTCGACCACAATGCGCCCGACACCTTCAGCCACGTCGACTACCGCGGCGCCCTGCAGGGCACCGACGCGCACACGGTGTGGGTCGGCGACGTCCTGATCCGCAAGATCGCGGAGAACATCGAGACCTACGAGACGAACAAGAACCTCGTTCTCACCGAGGGTGCGCGCGCCGATTCGGTCCCGAACCTGGAGATTGAGACCGGCGAGATCATCGGTGCCGGTCACTCCTCGACCACGGGGCGCTTCGATGACGAGCAGTTGTTCTACCTGACCAGCCGGGGCATCGACCCCGACGAAGCCAAGCGCCTCGTGGTCATGGGCTTCTTCGTCGAGATCATCCACCGCATCGGCATCGCGGATCTGGAAGAGCGACTCATCGCCGAGGTCGAGCGCGAACTCGCCGAGACGGTGGGCGTCGCCAAGCACGTCCGGGAGGGCGAGTGAGCTGGACTCTCGCGTGCTCCGCCGCTGACCTGGAGGAGGACCAGCCGTACTCGGCTGACGTGGACGGCGAACTGGTCGCCCTCGTGTCGACCGAAGGAGAACTGTTCGCCATCCGCGACCGGTGCAGCCACCGCGACGTGATGCTGAGCCTCGGCGACGTGGAGGACTGCACCTTGGAGTGCGTCGCCCACGGCAGCCGCTTCGACCTGCGCACCGGAGAGGCCCTCGACCTTCCCGCCACGCAGCCCGTACCCGTTTACCCCGTCAAGCGCGAGGGCGACGACGTCTACGTCGACCTCGACAACCCGATTACACAGGAGTCCTGAACCACCATGTCGCTCGTTATTTCCGGCCTGCACGTCGACGTCGAGACCGAGGACGGCCCCAAGGAGATCCTCAAGGGCGTAGACCTCACCATCAACCCCGGAGAGGTCCATGCGATCATGGGCCCCAACGGGTCCGGCAAGTCGACGCTGGCCTACAGCCTCGCTGGCCACCCGAAGTACCACATCACCTCCGGTGAGGTCACCCTGGACGGGACGGCGATCAACGACCTGACGGTGGACGAGCGCGCCCGCGCCGGGCTGTTCCTCGCGATGCAGTACCCCGTCGAGGTTCCCGGTGTTTCCACCGCGAACTTCCTGCGCACCGCCAAGACCGCCATCGACGGTGAGGCCCCCAAGGTCCGCACCTGGGTGAAGGAGGTCAACGCCGCGATGCAGGAACTCGGCCTGGACGAGAGCTTCACCTCGCGCTCCCTCAATGAAGGCTTCTCCGGTGGTGAGAAGAAGCGCGCGGAGATCGTGCAGCTTCAACTCCTCAACCCGAAGTACGCCATCCTCGACGAGACGGATTCCGGCCTGGACATCGACGCTCTGCGTGTCGTGGCCGACGGCGTCAACCGCTACACCGCCCCCGGCGACCGCGGCGTCTTGCTGATCACGCACTACACGCGGATCCTCAACTACATCAAGCCCGATTTCGTCCACGTTTACGTGGACGGGCGTGTGGTGGCCGCGGGTGGCCCCGAACTGGCCGACAAGCTGGAGGAGACCGGCTACGACTCCTACGTCGCAGCGGCCCGGGCGAATGCCTGATCGAGGCGACGCGACGCTCCTGCCCGCGCGGGTCAGGGCGGACTTTCCGATCCTGTCCCGGCGGGTAGGGGACTACCCGCTGGCCTACCTCGACTCGGCGAACACCTCGCACAAGCCGCAGGCGGTCATCGATGCAATCGCGACCCACTACGCGGAGCACAACGCGAACGTGGCCCGCGCCATGCACATGCTGGGCGCCGAGGCGACCGCCGGATTCGAGGGCGGACGCGCCAAGGTGGCTACCTTCGTGGGAGCTACTCGCCCTGAGGAGGTCGTGTTCACCAAGAATGCGTCCGAGGCGCTCAACCTGGCCGCCCACACCCTGGGGCAGCATCTCGGGATCGGTCCCGGCGACGAGATTGTCATCTCCGTGCTGGAGCACCACTCCAACATCGTGCCGTGGCAGTTGCTGTGTCAGCGCACCGGGGCGACGCTGCGGTGGTTCGACGTCACCGAGGAGGGGCGCCTCGACCTGGCCGAAGCGGACGCCGAGGGTCTCATCAACGAGGCAACCAAGATCGTGTCGCTCGCGTGGGTTTCGAACGTGTTGGGCACCGTGAACCCGGTGGCCGACCTGGTCGCGCGCGCCCACGCCGTGGGGGCGATCGCCGTGCTGGACGCCTCCCAGGCCGTTCCGCAGTTTGGCGTCGATCTGCCCGCCACCGGCGCCGACCTGGTCGTGTTCACCGGGCACAAGATGCTCGGCCCGACCGGCATCGGGGTGTTGTGGGGGCGCTACGACCTGCTGGCCGAGTTGCCGCCCTTCCTGGGGGGAGGGGAGATGATCGAGGTGGTCACCATGGAGCGTTCCACCTATGCGCCTCCGCCCGCCCGGTTTGAGGCCGGGACGCCCCCGATCGCCCAGGCGGTCGGGTTGGGTGCAGCGGTGGATTACCTCACCGCGCTCGGAATGGACGCGGTCGCTGCCCACGAGCAAGCCATCACCGGCTACGCGCTGGATCGCTTGAACGAGGCGTCAGGGGTCCATATTCTCGGGCCGACCGACACGAAGGATCGGGGCGGTGCGATCTCGTTCACCCTGACGACGGGGGATGGCTTCGCCATCCACCCCCACGACATCATGCAGATGCTGGACAGCCGTGGGGTTGCTGTGCGAGGCGGGCATCACTGCGCTCGTCCCCTGCACAAGAGGCTCGGGATCCAGGCGTCCACGCGGGCGTCGTTCTCGGTGTACACCACGCCGCAGGAGATCGATCAACTCGTGGACGCGCTGGCGTACACGCGCGACTTCTTCGGGAGGCACTGATGAGTGTGGAGCAGATGTACCAGGAGATCATCCTGGACCACTACAAGCAAAAGCATCATGCCGGGCTCCGTGAGCCCTACGAGGCTGAGGTGAGCCACGTCAACCCCAGTTGTGGCGACGAGATCACGTTGCGCGTCCACCTCGACGGGGACACGATCAGCGACGTCAGCTACGACGCCGAAGGGTGCTCCATCTCGCAGGCTGCTGCGTCCGTGATGACGGATCTCGTCATCGGGCGCACCGTCGACGAAGCACTCGCCATTGAGCACGAGTTCCACGACATGATGCACAGCCAGGGCAAGGCCACCCCCGACGAGGACGTCCTCGAGGATGGCATCGCGTTCCTGGGGGTCGCCCAGTTCCCGGCTCGCGTGAAGTGCGCGATGCTCGGCTGGTCAGCCTGGAAGGATGCCGCAGCACAGGCCCTGGCCGCATCGACGCAACAGCAGGAGGAAGCATGACCGACACCCCTCGCCCCTCTGACCTGGTGAAGGACACCTTCCCCGACGCCGCGGCGCCGGGCTCGGCTGGCGTGGCCGCCATCGAGGATGTGGAGGAGGCCATGCGCGACGTGGTCGATCCCGAGCTGATGGTCAACGTCGTGGATCTGGGCCTCGTGTACGGCATTGCCGTTGACGAGGAGAACAATGCGACGATCGACATGACGCTCACCTCCCCGACGTGCCCGCTCACCGACCGACTCGAGTACGACACTCAAGTGGCGCTGAGCCCCCTGGTGAACTCGGTGACGATCAACTGGGTGTGGCTGCCGCCGTGGACGCTGGACAACATCACCGATGACGGGCGTGAACAACTGCGGGCCATCGGCTACAACTTGTGAGTCAGGCCTTCGCCGCCTCGCGGCGGACGTAGTTTCCCTGGGCGATGCGCCGCAATCCTTGGAGTGCGCGGTCGCCCAGGGCTGTCCCGACGACGACCATGTTGGCCGTCCCGGCCCGGTCCTTCACCGGGGCGATCGCGCCGACGTCCGCGCGGGCGACCGCGTCTGCGGCATCCGCAGACGCGGGCAAGAGGGAGAGCAGATCCAGGCGTCCCAGATCATGGAGGACGTCGAGCACCTGCGCCACCATCATGATGCCCGCGTTGCCCTCTTCGACGATCCAATCGCGCTGAGAGCACGCCTCCTTCACCAAGGCCACCGCCCAAGGCGAGGCGGGTTGACGAGACATGGGTAGGGCGCGCTGGGCTACCTCCATGATCTCTACCAGGCTCGCGTCAGGGGCATCGACCGCGGCCAAGACGGTTTGCGCCTTCGCAATGGTCAAGCCCCTTCGTCCAGCAGGACGCGGATCAGCCGCAGGCGCTCCTGGTGCGAGGTGTCGTACTCGGTGTGGTTGTAGCCCTGGCGTGCGCCTTCAGGGAGCAGGCCTGCCCGCACGTAGTACTTGATGGAGGCGGTGCTCACGCCGCTCAACTGTGAGAGTTCGGAGATCCGCATCGCGGGAGACTAACCTCCGATAGTTGCCCCTTCAATGGGTGCGGGGGCCCAGCGTTGCCCGCGTCTTTGGGCCTCGCGCCGCGACGATGAGTCAGGGCGCATCGGGCATGGGGGGCGGAGAAGAAGCCCCCTGCGGGCCCGAGGGGGGAGCGTCGCTCTCGGCCACGGAGGGGGTTGCGGGGCGAGGGGACGCCGGTGCGGGGACCCCCGCCTCGACCTGCGGCACACGTGGATCCGCCATCGCGGGATCGTTGGAGATGAAGGCGTTCAGCCACCTCATCTGAGGATCGTGATCGACCAGCAGTGCCTTGGCCAGCAGTGTCATCGGCAACGCGAGGAGCGCACCGAGGGCACCTATGACGGAACTCCACAGCAGGAGCGAGAGAAACGAGACCAGGGCCGTTACGCCGACCGCGTCGCCGTTGAACTTGGGCTGGATGATCGACTGGATCACGAAGTTCACCACCGAATAGATGATGACGACCAGCAAGGCTGTCAGGGGATCGTTGGCCAGCAAGGCCATGACGGTCGGCGGAACCAAGCCGATGACGAACCCGACGTTGGGGATGTAGTTGGTCAAGAAGGCCAAAATGCCCCACACGAGCGCCAGGGGAACGTTGAGGAGTTCCAGTGCTACCACGTCGATGACCGCGACGATCAGGCCGAACACTGAACTGACAACCCAATAGCGGCGCACCCCGACGATGAAGTCGGCGATGGAGTGCCAGATGCGTGGCTGATAGCGCTTGAGGGCGTCGTTGCGTTCGCCAAACGTGTCGGTGTCGAAGGCTATCATGAAGATCATCACGATGATCACCGTCAAGAGCGTGACGACGTTGGTGACGCTCCCGAGTGCGCTAGTCGCCACCCCAGCCAGGTTCGCCGGGGTGATCGCCTTGAGCTGGTCGAGGACCTGCTGCTCTGAGACGCCTACCTGACCCAGGAGCGCCACGCTTTGGTGATAGAGGTTCCACAACTGGCTTTGATAGCGGGGCAATTCCTGCACCAGGGAGGTCAACGACCACGCCAGTGAGTAGAAGAACGCCCCCAAGATGGCAAAGACGACGACGGCCAAGATGACCTGAGCGAGGATGCGGGGAACGCCCTTGCGTACCAGGAACGTCTGGATCGGATAGGCCGCGATGAAGAGGTTCAGCGTCAGCATCAGGGGGCCGATGATGTCGGAGTACTGATGCATCCCGTACAAGATGATGAGGCCGCCGGTCAGCGTCACCACGATGGTGGTGACCGCGGGGATGAGGACGCGCTGGGGGCGTGGCGCGGCGGTCGACTCACGGAGCTGTGCCATGGCGACCAGCGTAGGGCTCACGGGAAAGCCCCCTACGGCGAACCCGGTAGAGTGGACCATCGTGATTGTTGCGCGCGATGTGTCCGTGGCCGTCGGCGCCCGCACCCTGCTGGAGCCGACCAGTTTCCAGATTGCCACCGGTGACCGCATCGGTCTGGTGGGGCGCAACGGCGCTGGCAAGACCACCTTGACGAAGATCCTCGCGGGGGAAGGGGCGCCTGCCTCAGGCCAGGTGACCAATTCGGGCCTGCTCGGGTACCTGCCCCAAGACCCACGCACCGGCGATCCGGAACAGACCGCCCGAGACCGGATCCTCTCCGCCCGCGGGCTGGACGGCATCTTGAAGCGGCTGGCGAGCACGTCCCAGGCCATCGCGGATGCGGACTCCGATGAGGAACGTGACGACGCGATGCGTCGCTACAGCCGGGCCGAAGCCGAGTTGGCGGCCGCCGGTGGATATGCGGCCGAATCCGAGGCGTCCCGCATCTCCGCCAACCTGGGCCTGCCCGACCGGGTGCTCGCCCAAGCGGTGCGGACGCTGTCGGGTGGTCAGCGCCGGCGCGTCGAACTGGCACGGATCTTGTTCTCCGGCGCCGACACGCTGCTGCTGGATGAGCCGACCAACCACCTCGACGCCGACTCGATCACCTGGCTGCGCGGATTCCTGGCGTCCTACCCTGGCGGCATCCTCGTGATCAGCCACGACACCGGCCTGCTCGACGCGGTGGTCACGAAGGTGTACCACCTCGACGCGAACCGCGGTGAGATGGATCAGTACAACCTGGACTGGAAGAAGTACCTCGTCCAGCGCGAGACCGATGAGAAGCGACGCCGCCGTGAACGCGCCAACGCGGAAAAGAAGGCTTCGCGGTTGCTGGAGCAGGCCGAAAAGCTGGGCGCCAAGGCGACCAAGGCTGTGGCCGCACAGAACATGGCGCGACGAGCCGAACGGCTACTCGCGGGGACGGAAGGCCAACGGGCCGCCGACCGCGTCGCCAAGATTCGCTTCCCCGACCCCGCGCCGAGCGGACGCGTTCCCCTCACGGCGGAAGGGCTCTCCAAGAGCTACGGCAGCCTGGAGGTGTTCACCGGCGTCGACCTGGCGATCGATCGTGGTGCCAACGTCGTCGTCCTCGGGCTGAACGGCGCGGGCAAGACCACGCTGCTGAGGATCTTGGCCGGTCTGGAGCAGCCCGATACCGGGCGCGTGGTTCCGGGGCATGGGCTCAAGCTGGGCTACTACGCCCAGGAGCACGAGACGATCGACGTGCAGCGGTCAGTGCTGGAGAACATGGTTTCGGCCTCGCCCAACGTGGACGACACCCAGGTGCGTAAGATCCTCGGCTCGTTCTTGTTCACCGGAGACGACGTGGACAAGCCAGCAAAGGTGCTCTCCGGCGGGGAGAAGACCAGGCTGGCCCTCGCGATGCTCGTGGTGAGCGCGGCCAACGTGTTGCTGCTGGACGAACCCACCAACAACCTGGATCCGGCGTCCCGGGCCGAAGTGCTCGACGCGATTCGCACCTATGCGGGGGCGGTCGTCCTCGTCACCCACGATGAGGGTGCCGTGGAGGCGCTGCAGCCCGACCGGGTACTCCTGCTGCCCGACGGGGATGAGGATCTGTGGAGCCCCGAGTACGCGGATCTGATCTCGCTGGCCTGACGCCTCTGCCCCGTGCCGGGTGCGGCGATTACGCCAACCCGCCACGGCGAGGGACGCCCGGTGCTTGGATGGGGGAGACACCGACACCGGCAGAGAGGTTCCCGTGCCGTCCATCCGCCATCGGCGCGTCACGCGCTGGGCCACCCTCTTCATTGTCGTGACTGTTGCCCTCGGGGGCATGGTCTGCGCGACCGACTCCAGTTCAGCCTGCCCGGCCTGGCCCGTGTGCTACGCCGATCAGGTGGGCCCGGTGATGCAGGCCGGATGGCTGAAGAACCCGGTGATCGAGTTCGTCCACCGCGCCATCAGTTTCGCGGCACTCGTGCTGCTGGGCGTCTCGGGGTGGATGGGCCGACGGTACGCGGATCCTCGCGCCCGCGTGTTCCCTTGGGTCGCGCTGGCCTGTGCGATCGGCTCCGCGGTCTTCGGCATGATGATCATCTTGTTCACGCTCCCGCTGGGATTGAGCCTGCTCGACCTTGCCTTTGCGCTGATTGCCATGGTGCTGATCACGATCACCGACGCTGCGCTGCGGCCTCGTGCCGCAGCCCTTCCGGCGCGCCGAGGGCTGGCGCGCCTCACCACTGCCGCGCTCAGCGTGCTGATCGTGATGCACCTGCTGGGGAGCGTGGTCGCCGGGACCACGCCTGACGGTGTCGCCTCCTTCACTCGGTGCCTGAGTTGGCCCTTGTGGGAGGTCCACGACCTCGACCGTTTCCCCGCCTTGCAGATCACCCGGATCGTGTTGGCCGCCGTCGCGATCGTGGTGATCGTCGCGGTGGCGGCGCTGGCTCAGCGGCAACGACGTGGCCGCGTCCCGGCGTGGATCGCCGTCGCGCTGGTGGCGATCGAGCAGATCCTGGCCGCCGTCATCACCACCGCAGGCTTGGCCCCCACCCAGACCAACGGCATCGACGCGACCATTGCGGTCACCTACTCCGCCGTTGCGGTCGCGATCATGTGGGCGCTGTGCTGGGTCCTGGGGGAGAGCCTGGGCGGGATCCGGACTCAGTCGAGGTAGTCCTCCACGACAGCGGCCGGACGCATCTGCTCGCGTGCGGGATCGGCATGGAACTCACGATCAGCCTGACGTCGCCGCAAAAGATCCCACAGCCGATCGAGCCGGATCTCGAGTTCCGCGATCCGCTCATGCTCGGATTGGGTGGTGATCTGGCCTGACGCGAGTTGACCGCGCAGGCGCCGCTCCTCATCAATAGCAGCGGTGATGGAGTCGTGAATCTGATCGTCGGTCGTCATGGGGCACCCTTTCGGAAGGTTGTCACGGCGTCGAAGGAGCGCCCGAGTGCGGGCCACGCCGCCCCGGTGCCGGATCCGAATCGGCCAGCACTGAGGTATCCGACGCTACCGCGGGCACGCGCCGTTCCCTAGGGGCAGGCGCGCCACGGCGCCCCATCAGCCCGCGCAACGTCAGGAAACGCACCAGCGTCGCGACCGCGTTCGCCACGACGAGCACGACGATCTCCACCTGAGGACTCGCCTCGGGGGCGCTCGCGTGCAGGATCCCGAGGGCGCCGCTGGTCAGCGCCAAGGCCACACCGAATGCGGCAAGACCTCCGAGGTGGTCGCGCCACAGGCGGGCCCGGCCGACGACGCGGAACGTGAACAGCCGGTTGGCGGCCGTGTTGGCGATCGCCGTAGCCACCAGGGTTATCGCGTTGGCCACCTGCGCCCCTAACGGCTCCCTGAGCAGCAGGTAGAGCGCGAAATAGGCCAGGGTGCTGGCCACCCCGACGACGCCGAAACGCAACCCTTGCCCCAGCAAACCGGCCGGGACGCCCGGGGCCTGGTGCGTATCGCGGCCCAGATCGGCTCGCAGCGTCCGCACGGGGATTCGCCCCGAGGCGAACCCGGTGAGAAGCCGCCAGACGCCGCGCAGGTCTTCGCGGGCGGTCGCGACGATGTCGACGCTCGAGCGGGGATCGTCCACCCAGTCGACGGGGACCTCGGCGATCCGCAACCCGGAGCGCTGCGCCAGCATCAACAATTCGGTATCGAAGAACCAGTTGGTGTCTTCGATCACCGGCAGGAGCGCCTGGGCCACGGACGCGCGGACGGCCTTGAAGCCGCATTGGGCGTCGCTGAACCTGGCTCCCAGCGTGCCGTGCAGGATCAGGTTGTAGCAACGTGACGTGAACTCGCGCAGCGCCCCCCGTGTGACGCGCGACGCAGGGGTGAGGCGGGTGCCGATGGCAAGATCGCTGTGCCCGCTGATGAGGGGGGCGACCAGCGGGGCCAGCGCAGCCAGGTCGGTGGAGAGATCCACGTCCATATAGGCGACCACGTCGGCGTCGGAGGCCAACCAGACCTGCTTCAGGGCCCGCCCCCGACCCTTCTGATCCATGTGGACGGCGTGCACCTGGGGGAGTTCTGCGGCGAGGCGTTCGGCCACAGCCCACGTCTGGTCGGTGCTCGCGTTGTCGGCGATGGTGATGCGGGAGGCCCACGGGAACGTGTCCGACAAAGCTGCATGGAGCCGGTGGACCGACTCCGACAAATCCTCCTCCTCGTTGTACACCGGAATGACGATCTCGACCACGGCCGTTGTGGGGAGCCCGGGACGGGCGTGCGCGGCGAACGTTGAGGCGGTGGTCATGGTGGTCACCGCCCGCTCAGGTCGTAGACGGTGGTGCCCCCAACCGTCGTGGCCGGGTAGGTGGCCGCAACCCAGGCGGCGATCTCGGAGGCTGCCTCACTCCCGCCGCGGCGTCGCCCGTTCATCTCGCCACCGATGAAGTAGTGGATTCTCCCCTCGGCGACGTAAGCCTGGAACTGCTCCAACGTCGGGGAGGGATCCGATCCGTTGAAGCCGCCGACGGCCATGACCGGCAGGTTCGTGGCCAGTTGATAGCTGGCCGCGTTCTGTGCGCCGATGGTGGCCGCGACCCACCTGTAGTCCGAGGCATCGGACGTCAGCGCGACGGCCAGGTCGTGGCTGACCTCGGCTCCGTTGAGGAGACCTCCCCCACCCGCGGCGCCCGACCGAGGCGTGCTGGGAGCCGACTCGGCGCTGCGGCCGGACGTCCCACCGGGAGCACCACCTCGGCTCCCGTCGCGACTCCCAGGCATGGTCTGGGGTGTTCTGCTCGAGGGGGTCCCCCCTGACAGGCCGGAGCCGTCGGGTGCGCCCTCATTCCGGCGTCCCCCCACGCCTCCACCGCCAGGACCGCCACGGCCACCCATCCCTGCTTTGATGGGTCCCGCGGTGACGATGGACCCCGAGTGGGGCGTCGCGGCGGTCTGCAGCGCGAACGAGGCAGGCGACAGCAGCGCTCCCACCATGCCCAAGGTGAGGGTCGCGCGGGTGAGCGCCAAGGCCGTCGCCGGGGCGAAAGCGAGCCCACCTGCAGCGAGGATTAACGCTGCAAGCGCCACCCAGCCAACGACGGCGTAGATGCCGCCCGCCTCGGACGTGTAGAACACGGCGAGTGCACCCGTGGCCACCGCGGACGCGGCCAGCGAGCCGCGGACCCAGGCTCGCTCCCGGTAGGCCCACGCCACCCCCAACCCGAGCGCCAGCGTGATGCCCAAGAACGGCGTCAGGGCGACGGTGTAGTAATCGTGGTAGATCCCGGCCATCGCGCTGAAGACCGCCCCGGTGAGCAGCAGCGAGCCGCCCGAGGCGACGATCGCCGCCCGCACCACGGACGCGCCCTCGCCGCGTCGGCGTCCGAGCAGGACCAGGCCCACCACCGCGAGCAGCACCGTCGCCGGGATGAGCCAGGCGACCATTCCGCCGGAAACCCCCGTGAACAGCCGCAACACTCCATGCGACCCCCACATGCCCCCCGGCGCGCCGCCGCCTACCGACCCGACCTCCTCGCCGGTGAGTCGACCTAGGCCGTTGTAGCCGAAGGCCAACTCCAGGAACGAGTTGGTCTGCGAGCCGCCCATGTACGGACGCAAAGAGGCCGGTGTCAGCGTGAACACGGCGACATACCAGCCCGCTGACACCACCAGGGCGACGGCGGCCGTCACCAGATCGATGATGCGCTGACGCCACGAGGCGGGCGCCAGCAGGAGATAGGCGATTCCCAGCGGCGGAAGCACGAGGAATGCCTGGAGGGTTTTGGTGAGGAAGGCGAACCCGACGGCGACACCCGCCAACGCCAACCAGCGCCGCGAGGCACTCTCGCACGCCCGCACCACGCAGTAAGTTGCCGCCGTCAACAACAACATCAAGAGCGCGTCGGGGTTGTTGAAGCGGAACATCAGCACCGAGACGGGCGTCAGCGCGAAGGCGGCAGCACCGAACAGGGCGAGACCGTGCACCGTCCCGCTACTCAGCGCGCGTCCATCGTGGGGTGACCAGCCTCGCAGAGCCCGCCGCGCGGTGGCGAACACGAGCCAGGCAGTCAGAACACCCATGAGCGCCTGCGGGACGAGGATCGACCACGAACTCAGCCCGAAGATCCGCACCGACAACCCCGTCACCCACAGCGCGGCGGGAGGCTTGTCGACGGTGATGGCATTCCCGGCGTCCAGGCTTCCGAAGAACCACGCAGTCCAGTTCTGGCCCCCAGCCTGAGCTGCAGCCGAATAGAAGGAGTTGGCCCAGCCGGAGGCACCCAGACCCCACACATACAGCACGGCCGTCGCGGCCAAGAGCGCTGCCAGGCTGACGCGCTGCGCCACAAGGACGCGCCGGGCCGGACGCTGTGAGGCCTGAGCGTCGGGTGGGGGAACGAGTGCGTCGAGATCGGTCATGGTCGTAGTCCACGCTCACCCGCTGATGGGGCCGTGTGGGGCGGCTGTGAGGGGCCTATGAGCGGTCGGTAGTCTGGGCCAATGCCCGAGCCGCTCCTCGCACTGCTGTGCATCGTTTTGGCCGTTGTCGGTTGCTGCGGTGTGGTGGTGCCGGTGCTGCCGGGGTCCGTCACGGTGATGGCGGCGCTCCTGGTGTGGGCATGGTGGGGGCCATCGACGTGGGGATGGGTCGCCTTCGGTGTCGGTGCGGTGCTGCTGATCGTCGGTTTCGCGTCGCAATACGTCGTGACCGGCGCCCGGCTCAAACAACGACAGATCCCGCAACGATCCGTGGTGATCGGGCTCCTGTGCGGCGTGGTGGGGATGTTCGTGATCCCGTACCTGGGGCTTCCCCTGGGGTTCATCGCCGGTTTGTGGCTGGCCGAGTACGCGCGGGTGAAGGATCCCGGCGAGGCGACGGCGAGCAGTTGGGTCGCGCTGAAGTCCGTCGGCATCGGTATGGCCGTGGAGTTGCTCTGCGCGCTGACGGCGTCTGGGATCCTGCTCGCCAGCATCCTCACGAGCTGGTTCGCCTAAGGGGTGCCGGGGGAGCTTTTGCCCCTGTCATGACAACATTTGCCTCGTTTGTTGCATTAAGTGCCTAGCCCCGGGCGTGGGCGCTACGTTCTGTAGTAGATGCCCGGTACGCCGGGCCCCACCACAGCACACCACGGACGAGGCTGACCGATGAGTGACCATCTGGCAACGCTGCGAGAAAAGAGACGTCAAGCCCTGGAGGGCGGAGGCGCCGCACGGATCGAGGCACAACACGCGAAGGGGAAGCTCACCGCGCGCGAGCGCCTCTCGGTGCTGCTCGACGAGGCGTCCTTCCAGGAACTGGGAGCCCTGGCTACCCACCACAACACCGACTTCGGCATGGACCAGCACCGTTTCCCCGGCGACGGCATCATCACCGGCTTCGGGAAGATCCAGGGACGCCGCGTCGCGGTCTTCGCTCAGGACTTCACCGTGCTGGGCGGTTCCTTCTCCGAGGTGCAATCGAAGAAGATCTCGCGCATCCAAGACTTGGCCATCCAGGCGGGCATCCCCCTGATCGGCCTCAACGACTCCGGTGGCGCGCGCGTCCAGGAGGGCGTGCGCTCCCTGGCAGCGTACGGCGAGGTTTTCGTGCGCAACGTCAAGGCGTCCGGTGTGATCCCGCAGATCTCGCTGATCCTGGGCCCGTGCGCCGGAGGCGCGGTGTACAGCCCGGCGCTGACCGACGTGACGATCATGGTGGAGGGAACCTCCAACATGTTCCTGACCGGCCCCGACATCATCAAGACCGTCACCGGAGAGGACGTGTCCGCCGAAGAACTGGGCGGAGCGCTGGTCCACAACGGGACCTCCGGTGTCGCGCAGGTGATGGCACGCTCCGAACAAGAGGCGCTCTCCCTCGCGAAGGCCCTCCTGAGCTACCTGCCGCAGAACAACACCGAAGACCCGCCGCAGTTGGAGCCTTACGATCCGGCCGACCGGATGGACGACGCACTCAACAGCATCGTCCCCGACGACGACCGGCTGGCCTATGACATGCGTGACGTCTTGAACCTGGTGTTCGACCACGACTCCGTCTTCGAACTGCACAAGGAGTGGGCGGCGAACGCGCTGGTGGGATTCGCCCGGCTCGACGGCAACAGCGTCGGGTTCATCGCGAACCAGCCCTTGGTGATGTCGGGCTGCCTCGACATCAACGCCAGCGACAAGATCGCCCGCCACATCACGTTGTGTGACCAGTTCAACATCCCGCTGATCACGTTCGTGGACTGCCCCGGCTACCTTCCCGGCGTGGAGCAGGAGTACAACGGGGTCATTCGGCACGGGGCCAAGATCATCTACGCCTACTGCCAGGCCACCGTCCCGCAAATCTCCTTGGTCACGCGCAAGGCGATGGGCGGCTCCTACGTCGCCTTGAGTTCCAAGCAGATGAACAACGATGTCGCCTTCGCCTGGCCCAGCGCCCAGATCGCCGTCATGGGGGCAGAAGGAGCAGCCCGGCTCCTCAACCGTAAAGCCATCGAGGCTGCCGACGACCCCGCGGCTGAGGAGGCTCGGTTCATCGCCGAGTACAAGGAAATGTTCTTCAACCCGTACCAGGCCGCCGACGTCGGACAGATCGACGAGGTCATCGAACCGCGCGAAACGCGTGCCCGCCTGATCCGCGCCTTGGAGGTGCTGCGCAGCAAGGTGACGCAGTCCATCCCCAAGAAGCACGGCCTCTTCCCGGTGTAGGGGGTAGCCGTGACTGTGGAGGATCTCCAATGGGGACTCATGATGATGCTGGTCGGCATGGGGGCCGTGTTTCTCCTGCTGATCATCTTGATGGCGGTGCTCATGCTGATTGGGCGCCTCGACCGGCAGCCCGGCGGCCCCGCTGAGGAGGCGGAGCCGGACGCCTTCGTGCCAGCGCTGGAGCGTGCCGAAAACCAACCCGCGCTGCCCACCGTGCACCTGGTGACCGATGGTCTCGATGAAGATCAGGTGGCCGCCATCACGGTCGCGGTCATCACTCACGCTGAGACGCGACGCCGCAAGGCGGCCCCCGAGACCCGCGTGCACGCCCCCGGCAGCCAGCTCTTCGCGAGCCGCTGGCTGTCGGTGGGGCGAGCGCTCCAAAACAACCCCTTCACCCGGAGGTAAGGCCATGCGCCGCTACACCATCACCGTCAACGACACCGCCAAGGTGGTCGACGTCGAGGCGCTGGGGGCCGACACCTTCCGCGTCCACATCGACGGACGCCTGGTCGACGTCCGCCTCGAAGACCACCGCGACCTGGCATGGGAGGCGCCGATCACTCCGGCCATCCAGGCGCGCCGCACCGCCAACACGCACGGGGTTGCCGGGATGACGCCAGCCGCACCGTCGGTGGTCGCGGAGCCTGTGGCCGCCGCGCCGACCCCCACCAGCCCGCCGGCCCGCGCCGCAGCGGGAGCCTCCGGGGGACGCGACAAGCTGACCGCCCCGATGCCTGGGGTGATCTTGAGCATCGACACCGTGGTGGGAACCGCCGTCCAGCGCGGCGACACCCTCATGGTTTTGGAAGCCATGAAGATGAAGAACGAACTCAAGGCCGTCAAGGACGGCGTTGTCGCCGAGATCTACGTGGCCGCAGGGCAACAGGTGAAGTTCGGCGAAACCCTGGTGAGGTTCGAGGCCTGACATGAGTCCCGATACCCTGCACTACCTGCTCCAGGGCGTCCAAAACGTCACCTGGCAAAGCCTTGTGATGATCGCGGTCGGGCTTCTGCTCGTCTGGCTGGCCGTGAAGAAGGAGTACGAGCCGCTCCTGCTGCTACCGATCGGCGCCGGAGCGATCCTGGCCAACCTGCCGCTGTCCCCGATGGTGGGGGAGCATGGCGCCCTCACCGTCTTGTACAACATGGGCGTCGGCAACGAGTTGTTCCCGCTGCTGATCTTCGTCGGCATTGGCGCGATGACCGACTTTGGGCCCCTGCTGGAAAACCCCAAGATGGTGCTGCTGGGCGGTGCCGGTCAGTTCGGCATCTTCCTGACGCTGATGCTGGCGCTGTTCTTGGGGTTCACCCATAACCAGGCAGCCTCGATCGGCATCATCGGTGCGATCGACGGCCCGACCTCCATCTACGTCTCGAACAAGCTGGCGCCGGAACTGGTGGCGCCCATCACGGTGGCGGCCTACTCCTATATGAGCCTGGTGCCGATCATCATGCCGCCCATCATGCGGGTGCTGACCACGCAGAAGGAACGGGCCATCAAGATGCCCTACACCAGCCGCGAGATCAGCCAGCGCACCCGCATCCTGTTCCCGATCATCGTGACGATCGTGGTCGGGACCCTGGTGCCCTTCGCCACGCCGCTGATCGGCATGCTGATGCTGGGCAACCTGATGCGCGAGAGCAAAGTTGTGGAGCGCCTGACCGGTGCCGCCTCCAACGAGTTGGCCAACGTCGTCACGCTGTTCCTCGGGCTGGCCATCGGCTCCACCATGGTGGGGGCCAGCTTCATCAACGTCGCCACCTTGATGATCTTGGTGTTGGGGCTGGTCGCGTTCTGCCTCGACACCATCATGGGTGTCCTGTTCGGCAAGCTGATGAACGTCTTCTCCGGGGGCAAGTTCAACCCGCTCATCGGCGCGGCGGGGATCTCCGCCTTCCCGATGGCCGCTCGCGTCGTCCAAAAGGAAGCGCAGCGCGAGAACTTCGACAACTTCATTCTCATGCACGCCATGGGTGCCAACGCGGCGGGGCAGGTCGCCTCGGTGGTCGCCGGTGGCGTGCTGCTCGCCCTCATGGGGGCGTCCTAGCGCCGCGGCCCTCGGCAACGGCCGGTGCGTCGTTCCTTCGCGGAACGTGCATCGGCCGTCGCCACGTTCGGGGGCGTTAGCCGGTGGCGGAGGGGGCCGCAGACAACGTCAATGCGTCCAGGGCTGCGCGAAGGCGCGTGCTGGACGTCTGCACCGTGTATGGGAAATAGACCACCTCGACGCCGACGGTGGCGAAGCGGCGCTCCAACCGGTCGCCCCGCTCGGTGCCACGCCAATCGTCGCCCTTGAAAAAGTGGGTGAACCCGACCTCTTTCCACACGTCCAACTTGTCGGGAACGCGCTCCACATGGACGGCGTCTACATAACGGATCGCTGCCACGATGTCGGTGCGCTCCTGCGTCGGCACCATGGGCTCGATGCCCTTGACCTCGCGCAACATCTCATCGCTGACGACCCCGGCGATGAGCACGTCGCACTGCTCCTTGGCCCGACGCAGGATGTTCAGGTGTCCAATGTGGAACAGATCAAATGCCCCGGCGGCATAACCGATACGCATGGTCACGAAAGTGTGGCTCCCAACCAGTGGCCGAACTGACGAGGGTGACGGCCAGGCACGCGCTCGACACGTGCATCCCGGCACTCTAGTGGGTGAGGAGAACCCGGCCCGTTCCCCGGCCTAGCCGTGATCGCGCAACGCGTACTCGCGGTAGGTGAGGCCCAGCGCGCCCGCCATCATCCCGGCGCCGCGGGCGACAGCCCTCGCCCCGCGGGCGGCATGGCGCGGTGCGCGCGTCACCCAGCCCAGCAGCCACCGCGCGCCGCCCACCACGACGCGGGCCGCGCCCCCGGCCAAGCCGCGCAGGCGCACCGCCAGGCCACCGTGAACGACGGTTCTCGTCACCACTGTGCTGATACCCACCCGGTAGGCGCGCCGCAGCACCCACGGATGCGTCAACCGCTCCGGTGTGACATCGTCGAACACCACGGCGTCCGGCGCGGAGATGATCCGTCCACCGGCTTTGACCAGCAGGCTGGTGAACAAGATGTCTTCCCCACCGGAGAGGCCCATCCGCTCATCGAACTGCAACCCGAATCGACGGACGGCGTGCAGATCCAGCAAGAGATTGTTGGTCGCCGCGACGGGCTGGTGGGCACCCGCGGGGAACTGGACCCGGACGAAGAAGCCGCCCTGCTCGATCCACGGATCGTCGAAACCATCCGGGAACCGGGACAGGACGCGACCCGAAACGGCCTCCGCGCCATGGCTGCGCCACGCGGCGACCAGGGCGTCGAGCCAACCCGGCGCGGGCGTCTCGTCGTCGTCGATGAAAACCACCGCATCGGCCCCAGCCGCTTCGGTGAGGGCCCGGTTACGGACGGCGGCCAAGCCACGCGCGGGCTCAACCACGTAGCGGGCCCGCCCCACCACCACCTCGCGCGCCGACCCGGCAGGGTCGTTGTCCACCACGAGGATCTCAGCCCCGACGGGATCGGCCTGTGCGCGCAGCGCGTCCAACAGTGCGTCGAGCAGCGCGAGTCGGTGGAACGTGGGAACGGCGATGACGAGTGTGGGCCCTGCTGCCGCCATCACCGCACCCCGGCGACGGCAGCACGGTAGGCGCCGGCGTGCTGTGCGCCCACGGTGGACCAGTCGCGTCCGCCCAGGCGCGGAGGCTCGGCAGGTTCGTGTGCCACAGCGTCGTCGAAGGCCCGGAGGTCATCCGCATCGACGAGGTCGTCGTACTGGTGCACCCACCCTTCACCCACCTCGGCGGACAGCGCCGTATTGACCTCGTTGCGAGGCACGAGGACCGGCCGACTCAACGAGAGGGCTGCCAGCGCAGCTCCCGAGTTGTGCATGTGGCGATAGGGCAGAACGATGCCACGGGCCGACATGATGGCCGTGGCGAAGGCGTCCTCATCGAGGAATCGCAGATCCAACGTGACCCGCGCGTCGGTAGCGGCGAGCGACTCCAACTCGGACCGCAACGCTGCGCTGGTGGGGCGTCCTGAGATCCGCAGGCGCAACTGGGGGCGATCCGCAGCGGTCTGCGCGAAGGCCTCAATCAAGGACTCCACTCCCTTGTAGGCGCGGACGAGGCCCGCGAAGCCCAGCGTGTGCGGTGCGGCGAGCACCCGAGGCGTCGCAGCGAACCAATCGACATAGTGGCCGTGGGGGATCACGACGGTCGCCGATTCCCAGGCGGGCTTGGTCACGTCGTTGAGCAGGATCCGCAGCCGGGTCCGTCGCTCCAGCGCCACCAGCAGCCGTCGCGTCGCCGGACCCAAACCGCTGGGCAGTTCCAGGTTGTGCACGGTCCTCACCACAGCCGTGCGTGTGAGGGCAGTCCGCAACAGCATCAGACGGAACAACTGACGCTTGCCCCACCGCTTCCAGGGGCGGTCGCCCTCCAGCAGCACCTCGGGCCAATGGAAGTGAATGACGTCCAGCCGACCCAGCAGTGCCTCACGCCAGGAGAACCGAACGTGGTCGATCGTCGGCTCGGCGGCGAGCGCCTGATCGAGCATCACGATGTACGGGTTGGTGGTCGGACGCGGCGTCCGAAACGACTGCATGACGCGCAAAGGGCGGGGGGCCATCGACTGCTTTCCTTGGGAGTGGTGTCCCCCGAGGGTAGCGGGTTCTGCGGCCGGTGGCGGGGCCAGTGGGGCGGTCAAGGGGGCCGCCCAGGTGGGGCATACTCGGCACAGATCAACGAACGAGGGAGACCCATGGCGACGATGAGAGAGACGTACAACGTCCTACTCTCGGCACAGAAGAAGCGAGCTCGGGGGGCGCCTGCGTACTCGATCTTCGTGAACCGCCCTGTGGGGCGGCTGCTGGCCACCCTCGCCTTTCACCTCGGTCTCACCCCGAACCAGGTCACCCTGGTCAGCGCGGTGTTCACCTTCGCGGGTATCGGGTTGATCGCCTTCGCTCCCGTGACCGTTCCGATCGGCATCGCCGTGTGGCTCCTGCTCGCGCTCGGCTACGCCTGGGATTCGGCCGACGGCCAGGTGGCGCGGCTGCGTGGTGGGGGATCGCTCGCGGGGGAGTGGCTCGACCACGTCGTCGACGCCGTCAAAATCTCGTCCTTGCACGTGGCTGTGCTGCTGGGTGCCTACCGCTGGTTCGGTGAGGTCCGGCCCTGGTTGCTGGTGCCGCTGGTGTTCCTCATCGCGGCGAACTCGACGTTTTTCGCGATGCTGCTCAACGACCTGCTCAAGCAGAAGCGAGGCGTCCCCACCGCGGTGGAGCGAGGGGGTTCCAGCCCCGTGCGATCCTTGCTGATGTTGCCGACCGACTACGGATTCTTGTGCTTGGCCTTCGTGACGTGGGGCTGGTTCGACGTCTTCGCGGTCCTGTACGCATTGTTTGCCCTGGCAGCAGTCGTGTTCTGGGCGGCCGCCTTGACGAAGTGGTTCCGCGACATGGCGGCGGTCGACGCCGCCCAGTCCGCCGCGTGAACACCGGCCAGGAGCGAGCCCTACCGCCATCGTCTGCTCCGGGCGTGACGCTGCTCGTCGTGGTCAGCTACGGCTCGGCCGCCTTGCTCGAGCAGAACCTTGGCGCCATGACGCTTCCGCCCGGCGTCGAAGTGGTGGTCGTGGACTGCTTCACCAGCGTCCCGGAGCGCGAACGGCTCGCCCGCGCAGCCTCCCGGCACGGCTGGCAGGCCGTCCTGCTGGACGACAATCGCGGGTTTGGCGGTGGCGTGAACGCGGGGGCCGCACTGGCCAGTGACCTGGGGGCGGACGTGATCGCCACGCTCAACCCGGACGCCACGATCGACGCAGCCTCGCTGGAACGGCTGATCGATCACGCCCGCGCCCACCCCGATGCCCTCGTGTCGCCGAGGATTGTCGGATCGCTCGGAACCACCTGGTTCGAGGGGGCCGACCTCTACCTTGATGACGGAAGCACCGCTGGCGCACGTCACCGGGCGGATCGGGCCTCTCGACCCCGGCGTCCGTGGGCCACCGGAGCGTGCTTTGCCCTGTCGAGTGAGCTGTGGCGACGGCTCGGCGGCTTTGATGAGCGTTACTTCCTGTACTGGGAAGATATCGATCTCAGCCACCGAGTCCTCGACCTCGGAGGACGTTTGGAGCTTCTCCCGGAAGCGACGGTGATCCATGAGGAGGGCCAAACTCACGGTCGACAGGCCGGTGACCGGGCCAAGACACCCCTGTACTACCGCTACAACATCCGCAATCGGCTGTTGTATGCGGCGCTGCACCTCGACAAGGTGGGACAACGCCGCTGGGCGATGTCCGCCCCGCGCGTCGCCTACGGGGTGCTCCTGCAAGGGGGACGCCGACAACTCCTGCACGCGGGACCATGGCAGGCCTACGTTGCCGGGCTCTGGCAGGGCTGGGGGCTGCTGAGGCGCCACCGCGTCCACTAAACCCGCCCCCCTCCGCGCGTGCGGGGGTGAGGGCGGGGCCTCGAGCGTCCTGCGTCCGGGGCGCCGACGGCCGTGAGATCGACGTGGCTACGGAGGATGTTCTCGGTCCCCCGCGCGGGGGACCGCAGGCTTGGTTCGGGCTGGGGGGCCAGGCTACGATCCCCTAGACCAAGGGGAAATGGTGAACGGCACTTCAAACGGGAAAACCGCGTGATGGCGCATGCCGACGTCCGAGTGACGGCGTCGCGCATCCTCGCCACAGGGCTCGTCTTTGCTGCACTCGTCACGGGTTGCACGACGACGCCTCCTGCCGACATGCCCTCACGGGGGCCGGATGCGTCGGCGCCAGCAGGTCCGCTGCCCTCGGCTACCGGTACCTGGAGCCCACCGCCCTCCCACGCCCCGCAAGGCCCCCGGGCGCCCGCGCCGGTCGTGACGCGCAGCGCGTCCGCTGGGCAACCGGTCACGTTCGACTCCGCAGCGACCGTGTCGCTCGATGCGCTGTCGGCGATCTCGGTCAGCGCCACCACCCCCGGGGAGATCACCGGCCCGGCCGTCAAGGTCACGGTCAAGGTCTCCAACGGATCGCAGCAGGCTCTGGACGTCTCCTCAGCGGTCGTCTCGGTGACCGCCGAAGATGGCACCTTGGGCATCCCCACCACAGCAGGTGACCCCGCCCCCCTCGAGGGCGTCATCGCTCCCGGGCAGTCGGTCACCGGCTCCTATGTCTTCATGCTTGACCCAGCAGCGGGCCGAGGTGTCTTGGTGACGGTGAACTATGCCGCCGCCGAGCCCGTCGCCGTCTTTACCGGAAAGGTCACCTGACCCGATGAGTGACACCACGCGTGTGCGCGGCCTCGGCCGCCGTTTCCTGGCTTTGGCCACGGTCTTTGCTGTGATCATGACGGGGGCTCTGGTCGGGAACGCGTCGCTCGCGCGCGCCGACGCTGCGCTTCCGAGCCCGGCTCCTTTGAAGCAGCGCGACGACCAACTCGCGACCGCGGACGAACTGCCCACCGTGCAAATCAACGACGGCTACGTCTGGGCCCAGACCACCATCGGGAACACGGTGTATGCCGTCGGGCAGTTCTCCAACGTTCGCCCGGCCGGTGCGCCCGTGAATACTTGGCTCACCCCGCGAAGCAACGTCCTCGCCTACGACATCACCACGGGCGACCTGGTGACCTCGTTCGCCCCGCAAGTCAACGGCGTGGTCAAGTCGGTCACGGCGTCCCCCGACGGCAAGCGCATTTATCTGGGCGGCTCCTTCAGCAAGGTCAACGGGCAAGACCGGTGGAACATCGCCGCCGTTGACGCCGCCACCGGCGCGCTGGTCAGCGGATTCGCCCCCTCAGTGGGCGGCTCGGGCGTCTACGCCCTGGCCACCGTCGGCGACACGGTGTATGCCGGGGGGCTGTTCACGCAGGCCAACGGTGTCGCACGCAAGAACCTCGCTGCGTTCAACACGGGCAACGGCGCCTTGCTCTCGTGGGCACCAACCACCGACCTTCAGGTGGACGCCATGGTGACGGCGGACGCCAACTCCAAGCTCATCATTGGTGGGCGCTTCTACCAGGTCAATGCTCAAGTGCAGCGGGGTCTTGCGGCGCTGTCGCCAAGCAGCGGCGAGATCATCACGTCCTGGCAGGCGCCGAACACGATCAAGAACGGCTGGAATAGCGGCGGACAAGCAGGATTGACCGGTATTTTCGCGCTCTCCTCAGATGCCAACGGCGTGTACGGCACCGGATGGGCCTACACGAGTTGGTCGATCGGCAACCTGGAGGGAACCTTCGCCGCAGAGGCCTCCACGGGGGCGATCCGCTGGGTCGCCGACTGCCATGGGGATCACTATGGCGTGTACTCGACCGGCTCGGTCGTCTACGCGACCAGCCACGCGCATGCCTGCGAGACGGTCGGGATGTGGCCTGAACTCACTCCGCGCACGTATCGCTACGCGGAGGCGTACACCACTGCGGTGGGTGGAGTCCTTCCCCGTTCCGGGAGCCTGGGTTCGAGCTACATGGACTGGAGCGGCACCCCGTCCCCGTCGGCATACAACTGGTTCCCCGACTTCACCGTCGGCAACACCTCCGGACTGGGGCAGGCGGGCCTGTCCATTACGGGTGCTTCGGGCTTCATCTCTATTGGGGGCGAGTTCGGCACGGTCAATGGCAAGCCCACGCAAGGCCTGACACGATTCTCGACCTCCCCGCCCGGCGGGAACAAACAGGGTCCCCGGGTTCCCGGTGAGACGTGGACGCCTTCGGCGACCTCCTCTGTGCCCGGCGCAGCCTTCGTCACGGTGCCTGCGAACTGGGATCGCGACGACCTCCTGTTGACCTATGAACTGCGTCGTCAAGGCTCGTCGGACGTCCTCGACTCCACAACCGCAGAGTCGACCTGGTGGAATCAACCGACCGTGACACTGCGTGATGTCACTGCGCCACTTGGCTCCACCCAGACCTATACGGTGACGGCGAAGGACGCCGCGGGCAATGCGGTCACCAGTTCACCGACGACGGTGCGCATCGCGAGCGGCACGGTGGAGTCCTACGCCAACGATGTCCTCGGCGACGGCGCCTCGCTGTTTTGGCGCCTCGGTGGCGACAACCGTGACCTGGCAGGCTTCAATACGCCCATCTATGGGTTGGGCGTCCGCAGCGAATCGCCCGGCGCGATCGTCGGCTCGGCTCAAGACACCCGCGCCTCCAACTTCGGCGGGAACTCGTGGGGGTACGTGTCGTCCACCTCGACGGCGCCCGTAGCGGATTACTCGACGGAGCTGTGGTTCAAGACGACCACGTCGCGCGGCGGCAAGCTGATCGGTTATGGGAACTCCCGTACCGGCCAGTCCGGCAGCTACGACCGCCACGTCTACATGCGCAACGACGGTCGCCTCAGTTTCGGGGTGAACCCTCCCGGCGGGGGCACGACCATTACCTCAGCACAGGGGTACAACGACGGTCGATGGCACCACGTCGTATCGACGCTAGGAACATCCGGCATGCGCCTCTACGTCGATGGCGCCCTCGTGGCGAATGACGCGACGGTGACCCGTGGTGAGCCCTACACCGGATACTGGCGAGTGGGCGGGGACAACCTCTCCAACTGGCCCGGCATCCCCTCGTCGAGTTACTTCTCCGGAAGCATCGACGACGTCAGCGTGTACCCGTCCGCGCTCACCCTGGCGCAGGTGCAGCACCACTACGCCATCGGGTTGGGCCAAACGCCGCCCGTGGCTGCATTCCGTTCGCAGGTGAACGCGGCGTCGGTCTCCTTCGACGCCAGTGAGACGACGACGGCTGCAGGGCAGTCCGTCGGGTCCTACGCGTGGGACTTTGGGGACGGTTCGACCTCGACGGAGGGACCGATCACGCAGCATACCTACGCCACGCCGGGGACCTACCAGGTCACCTTGACGGTCGCCGATCGTGCCGGGGTCCGCGCCACGGTCGAGAACGCGGTCACGGCCGAGGCCCCGAACGTGCCCCCGCAGGCCGCGTTCTCCCTGGACACCGCAGGCCTGACCGTGACGGCGGACGGGTCCGCTTCAGCCGATCCCGATGGCAGGATCGCCGGATACTCGTGGAACTGGGGCGATGGCTCGCCCGCCTCGACGACGGTCAATCCCGCCCACAGCTATCGCGCCCCGGGCACCTACACCGTGACCCTCACCGTCACCGACGATCGAGGTGCGACCGTGCAACGGACGCAAACGGTCACCGTCACCCATCAGGCGCCGACCGTGTCCTTCACCGCCAGCGCCAACGGGCTCGACGTCAGTGCCGATGCGTCGGCCACCACTGCAGCCGACGGCGCCACGGTGACCTATCGCTGGGAGTGGGGCGACGGTTCGACGAGCACCGGGGTGCGTGCGACGCACACGTACGCCAAGAAGGGCACCTACACGGTCAAGCTCACCGCGACCGATTCGCTGGGCGCCAAGGCGTCTGACACGACCGACGTTGCGATCAACGGCGTGGTCTATGTGGCTTCGGACACGTTCGGGCGCGACGTCTCCTCCGGATGGGGCGAAGCCGAGGTCGGTGGCCCCTGGTCGGCCGTGTTCGGAGCCGCCTCGGCGGCCTCGGTCGCGCAGGGGGTCTGCACGATCCGCCTCGATCCCGGAACGACGCGCAACATGGCGTTGCCCCAGGTGTCGGTGAAGGATTCCGAGACTCAGGTCACGTTCTCCCTCGACAGTGCGCCCGCATCCGGGGGCTCCTACGTCGGCGTCCTGGCGCGTCAGACGCAGGCGGGGGACTACACCGTTCGCGTCTGGATGCGGTCCGACGGCACCGCCTGGCTGGTTGCGCAACGCGGCTCGACGGTGTTGACCACCGTTCCGGTCGCCAAGCTGACCTGGGATGCCGGGACGCGGCTGCACCTGGCCGTTCAGGCCGAAGGCAGCACGCCGACGACCCTGCGCGCCTCGCTGTGGGCCGACGGCTCCGCCCAACCTGAGACGTGGCAACTGATCACCACCGACTCCACCGCGGGGTTGCAGGGGCCGGGGGCGAGCAGCGTGCACTTCGCCCGCGGAGGCTCGGCCGCATCGGCCGCGACCGCGACGTTCGATGATTTCTCGGTGCGTGACCTCACGCAGGCCCAGGCCAATGAGCCACCCGTGGCCGCCTTCAGTTCCTCGGCATCGCAGTTGACCGTGTCGGTTGATGGCCGTGGATCCCGCGATCCCGACGGCACCATCGCGTCCTACGCCTGGGACTTCGGCGACGGCACGAAGGGGGACGGTGCGACTGCCTCTCACACCTACCGTGATGCAGGTACCTACACCGTCACCTTGACGGTGACCGATGCGGCGGGCGCGACGAACACGGTGAGCCACGCGGTGAGCGTGACCGCCCCGCCCGCAGGTGAGGAAGGCGTGCTGGCCAAGGATGCGTTCGAACGCACCACCACGTCGGGTTGGGGGCAAGCCGACCTTGGAGGCGCATGGTCAGTGAGCGGCGGCTCTGCTGCGGCAGCATCCGTGAACGGGACGGAGGGTGTGCTCACGCTGGCACCCGGACAGACGCGGAACCTGACCTTGCCGGCCACCACGGTGCGCGACGCCACGATCTCCTTCAACGCCTCCCTCGATCAGGCACCATCGACCGGTACCACCTACTTCGGTGTGGTGGCGAGGCAGGTGGGCTCGGAGCAGTACCTGGTGAGGGTGTGGCTGCGCGCGGACGGCACAGTGTGGCTGGTCACTCAGCGCGGCGGCACGACTCTCAACGCCGCCCCCGTGAGCGGGGCGACCTGGAAGGCCGGTGACCGCTTCTCCGTCAAGGTTCAGGTGATTGGGGCGGGGACCACCACCTTGAAGGCCAAGGTGTGGTCTGCGGGAGCGGCTGAGCCAGGGGCGTGGCAGGTCACCTCGACCGACGCCACCGCGAGCCTGCAGAAGGCTGGCACCGTCGGTGTGCACGCCGCCCGCGGCAGCACAGCCCAGGCGAATGCCGTCATCGCGTTCGACGACCTCGTGGTGGCCACCGTCGAGTGATCTGTGGGGGGTTGTTCGTGAGAGCAGGGCGGGCCGTGAGTGCGGCTCGCCCTGACCGTCATCGAAAAGGAACGGAGTAGGCGTGGGCGTGCTGCTGCTCGTGGGGCTTGCCTGCTCCGGCATCCTGTTGCTGTTTGTGATGCGGGCATCTCCGCATGTCGCATTCGTCCTGTGGTGCGCGACCCTCTTCTTTGTGCCCGTGTGGATCGGGGTCTCGATCGGCCCGTTCTGGTCAGCGATAACCCTCATGACGGGCGCCGCTGTGGTGGCGTTCGGCCGCAACCTCACGCTGCTTCCCGTCGATGGCGTGGTCGCCATCCTCGTCTTCATGATGGTGGCCCAGTACGGGCTCAAGTTGGCCTCGCTCGCCACCGTGGTGATGGCGATGTCGGAGTGGATCCTGCCCTACATCCTTGGACGCCTCGTGCTGACGCGTCTGCCACACGCGTCCTTCGTGGACATCTTCGCCGCCTTTGTGGTGATCGCGGCGCTCTTGGGCGTGGTGGAGTTCGTCACGCACACGAACGTGTTCACACGGATCAGCGGGCCCGTGTCGGTGTCGCTGTATGAAACGTGGGGCACGTTGCAGGAACGCGGCGGGAACCTCCGCGTCGAGGGAGCTTTTGGACACTCCATCGCTTACGGGGTGACGCTGGCGATGGGAAGCGCCTTCGTGGTGGCGTCCCGGGCCAAAATCTGGATGAAGCTGATCGCTCTCTTGGTCATTACGGCGGCCGTCGCGGCGAGCCTGAGTCGACTCGGGCTGTTGACGCTGGCACTCACGGTGGGGCTGAGCCTGCTGCTGATGCCGGGGCTGGGGCGGCGCCTGCGCATCGGAATCTTGGTCTTGGGTGGGGGTGGGGCGGTCGCGCTCTTGCCCGCGCTCACGCGCATCCTTTCCGCGGCCGGGCAGGAGGCTTCGGGCAGTGCCGACTACCGCCTGGACCTCATGTCGTTGCTCAAGGTGGTGCGTCCCTGGGGTTCCGCCGAGGATTTCGTGGGACTCACCACCGGGGGGTCCTATCTTGGGGTGTTCGCGCGTTCCATCGACAATGCGGCGTTGGTGGCGGCGCTGCGGGTGGGATGGGTGGGAGCCGTCCTGCTCCTTGCGGTGGTGGGGTTCGCTGCGGTGCGCTTGCTGCGCCGCGGCGGAGCCAATCCGGCATCGATCGCCGTCGCGGCACAGATCCCCAGCCTGTTCACCGTCGCGTTCATCACACAGTTCGCCGTCGCGTTCTGGTTCCTTGTGGGGGTCGCGGTCTCCTGGCCGGTTCTAGGCCCGCTGACTAGGGGATCAAGGCGGAGGACGAATGAATAACTGCGTCTTGTGGCTATTATGCCTGTCGGAGGCACCCGCCCAAACTCGTCCGGACGGGCATTCACCCACCCCCGGGGTGCTTACCGCAATGGAGGAACTTCGACATGATGGCTGATTCCTCGTGGACCCTTGCCCGCATCTGGGCAGCCCTGAAGAAGATGTGGCTCGTCATCGGTCTCGCGACCGTTCTCGGCGCTGGCATCGCCTTCGGAATCTCACTCTCCACGACCCCCACCTACCTCTCACGAGCCACCCTGTACTTTTCGATCGGTCACGGAAACAGTGGCTCGGACCTGAACCAAGGCACGACCTACGCCCAAAACCAGATGCTGTCCTTTGCGCAGCTAGCTACCTCATCCCGCGTGCTTGACCCCGTCATCCAGAAGATGGGTCTCGACACGACGACGACGGCTTTGGCTCGGGATATCGACATCGTCACCCCTAACGACACGCTGATTTTGGAGATCCGAGCCACGGCCGCGTCTCCCGACAAGGCCGCGGCGCTGGCGAATGCGGTCGCCGCGAGCCTCTCCACGGTCGTCGACGACTTGTCTCCCAGTACCTCCGCCGGTAGTCCGTCCATCTCGGCGTCCCTGGTGGACAAAGCGGTTCCCCCTGAGTTTCAAACATCCCCCAACAAGCCACGGGACACGATCCTGGGTGCCCTGGTGGGTGCGGTCGTCGGCGTGGTTCTCAGCATCGTGTGGAGCCTGTTCGACAGCCGCATCCCCTCCGAAGCTGTCCTTCGGGGCGCCGTCGATGCCCCGACGCTGGGATCGGTCACGCGTGTCCCCGGTGCCGCCGGGAACGTGGGCCTCATCGTGACCCGTGATCCCTTGGGGCGAACGTCGGAGGAGTTCCGCCGGATTCGATCGGCGCTGTCGTATGCGGCCGTCGACCGACGCATGCGGCGGATCTTGATCACGTCGTCCTCCCCTGGGGAAGGCAAGTCGACGTTTGCCGCCAACCTGGCGCTCACGCTCGCGGCGCTCAAGAGCAGGGTGCTGCTGATCGACGCCGACTTGCGGCGTCCCCGGATCGCCGACGAGTTCGGCATCGAGGGAGCGATCGGCTTGACGACCGTCCTCGTGGGAGAGGTGTCGTTTGCGGACGCCAAGCTCTCGCGCCCTGGCACCACGCTGGATATCTTGCCTGCGGGGGCCGTCCCGCCGAATCCGGCTGAGTTGCTGACATCGGACGCCATGCAGGCCCTGCTGGAGGAGGCATCGGTCGACTACGACTACGTCGTCCTCGACGCACCGCCGATCTCGAGTGTCGCTGACGCGAACCTGATGTCTCCCCTCGTGGACGGTGCGATCGTCATCGTGGACGCGATGAAGACGCATCGATCGCAGTTGTCGGCGGCGTTGCAAAGCTTCCAAGCTGCTGGTGGACGCGTGATCGGTCTGGTCTTGAACCGGGCCCGGCGTCCCCGTCACACCGATGTCTACTACGCGGAGTGGGCCGCGCGGAACGCGAAGCAGTGATGCCGGTGCGTCATCCTGCTGGGGGCTGCAGGTGCCTCGCGTGAGCGATGGTTTGGCTCATTCCGCGGTACGAGGAGCGACCGTCACGCTCACGGCCCAGGGCGCGCGCATCCTCTTGCAACTGCTGTCGATCGTCGTGCTGTCTCGGCTCCTCACGCCGCACGACTACGGCTTGTTGACCATCGTCTTGGTGATGATCGGGATCGGTGAGATCTTCCGCGACTTTGGCCTGACCTCGGCCAGCGTCCAGGCCCCCGAACTGAGCTCAGCACAGCGGGACAATCTGTTTTGGATCAACACCGGCATTGGGGCCGTCCTGGCTTGCCTGATGTTCCTTGCGGCGTGGCCCATCCAGGCGGTGAGTCAGCAGCCGGAACTCCTCGGCATCGCGCAGGCGTTGTCCGCTATGTTCCTGTTCAATGGCCTGGCAACCCAATACCGCGCACAGCTCATGCGCAGCCTGCGTTTTGTGGCGCTCGCGATCGCGGACATCGCTGCTGCGACCCTGGCCTTGATCGTGGCCATCATCGCCGCGTACCAGGGTGCGGGCTACTGGGCGCTGGTGGCTCAGCAACTCACCTCCGGGCTGGTGCTGCTCGCCGCTTTGAGCATCCAGGGTCGCTGGCTTCCTGGCTGGTATTCGCGCAGCGCACCGGTGCGGGACATGCTGGTCTTTGGGTGGAATCTGGTCGCCACGAACCTCATCTCTTACGGGGCCTCACAGATCGACACGATTCTGGTCGCGTCCCGCTTCGGGACGACGTCGGTGGGCGTCTACAACCGCGCCTACCAACTCGTGATGACGCCGCTGTCGCAGATGCGCTCGCCGTTGACGAACGTGGCCTTGCCCATCCTGTCGCGCATTCAGGACGACAAGGAGCGCTTTGACGCCTTCGTCATCGGGGGACAGCTAGCGCTGGGTTACTGTTTCGGCATCCCTTTGCTGCTGGTGGCCGGGCTGGCGGATCCGTTGGTGCAGATCCTGCTCGGTCCGCAGTGGGCGCAGGCGGCGCCGTTCCTGCGGTGCTTCGCGATTGCGGGCCTGTTATCGACGCTGGCTTTCGTGGGCTATTGGACGTATGTGGCCCGGGGGCTAGCCAATCAACTGTTCCGCTACACGATGGTGGCCACGGCGATCAAGGTGATCTGCGTCGTGGTCGGCTCCTTCTTCGGGTTGGAGTGGATCGCCGTGGGATTCATGCTGGCCCCGGCGCTGGAGTGGCCCTTGTCGCTGTTTTGGCTGTCGCGCATTACGTCTTTCCCGGCGCGAAGCCTGTACGGGGGAGCTTTCCGTATCCTAACCGTGGCCGGATTGATGGGCGGGGTCGCTTGGCTCGGATCTATGCTGGTGGCTGATGCGAACCCCTGGGCTCAGGTGGGGGTGGGCGTGGGGGTGGCTCTGGTGGAGGCTCTTCTTCTGCTCGCCGTACCGTCCTTGCGGCGCGATCTTGGGACGCTGATGGGGTTCGCGCGTCTCGTCGTGAAGCGTCGAGGTTCCCGCAGTGAGGGGGCAGGTGTGCCGGAGCGATCCGCGAGTGACAGGGGGAGGAGTCGTTGATGTCACGCTTTGTTCTTTTTGTGTGTGCCCAGAACGTGTGTCGCTCGCCCCTGATGGAGACCGTGTTTCGTGAGGTCGCCCCACCTTCGTGGATGATCCGCAGCGCTGGCGTAGCGGCGCTGCCGGGGCAGCCGATGTGTGCGGTCGCCGGCGAGCAGGTCGCGGCGGGTCTGGGCTGGGGTGCCCCCGTTCCCCTTTCCCAACAGCCGTACGCTCCCGTAGCTGCGGGGTACGAGACTGCCTCACGGGAGCCCGCTCCCGAAGTTCAGGCGCCTGATGTTCCCTCTCCCGGGGCTGCACCCGAGCCCAACGTCGGGCAGGCACTCCTGCCGCCCTGGGCGGGGTGGGTCTCGGCCGCGGTCCAGCGAGAGGCCGTCCCCGCTGAGGAGCAGAACCCCGAGACGGACTCAGCAACAGTCGCTCTCCCGCTCCTTGCCGAAGGACACGAGTCGTCACCCGAGCAGGCTCACGAGGCCGAGGCCAGCGTCACATCGCTGTTGTCTTCGCCCGATGAGGGCCTGGACCTCACGGGTGAGGTGCGAAGCGAAGAGGAGCCTGAGCCCCTCGACGACACCGAACTCCTGGAGGAGACCGTTTCCGTTGAAGCGGCGGACCTCGTTGACGCGGCAGATTCCGTTGATCCGCATGGCGAGGAGGGTCCCGTCGACTGCGCCGATGCGGAGGCGCCGAAGGACGCGGCTTCACCAGCGCCCGCCGCGACGGAGGCCACCCAGTGGCCCGATGGGGTGGTGTCGGTCTGGGGCCCGCTGGCCGCTCCCGGGAGCGAGAAGCCCCTGGCTGGTGACACCTTGCCGGAGACACTCGGCGCTGAGGATGCGGAGCTCACCGAGATCCTTGACTTCGCCATCCCCGCCTTCGAACGGGTGGATCTGGCGCTGCCAGAGGGCCCCCTCGCCTTGGTCGAGGTGCCCAGCATGACGGCTCCCACGACAGCCGATGACGAGGAGCCCTGGCGTCCGCGCCGCGCCATGGCGCGCGCGTTCGAGCCTGATGAGTTCGAGGACGATGAGGAGGTGGATGTTCGCGTCGGGAGCCGTGCTTGGATCGAGCCCGACAGCGACCCCGCCTCCGATCCGGTTGCCGAGGGCAACCCCGAGCCAGATGCCGAGACCGCGTCTGATGACGAGGCCGAGATTGCTTCTGATGACGGGGCCGAGGCCGCTTTCGACTCAGAGCCCGAAGTAGAGGACACCATCCGGCTCGACCTCACCCAGAGGAAGGCGCTGATCACCGTGCAGGCGGCGCTGGAGGCACAGCGGACTCCGGCGATCGCGATCGACGTGGTGCCTGCGGCTCTAGAAGGCGCGCCCAGCACGGCCCTGGTGCTGGTCAGACGGTCATCGGTGCCAGCACGCGTGAGTGTGCCGCCGCGCAACGAACCGTGGTGGGATCTGCCGAAGCCCGGGGCGGTCACCACCGTGGTGGCGCTGACCGAGGTTGACGTCGTGATCTGGTCCGAGGATTCCCACGACCCGGAGGCGCCCGGTGAGGACGGAGACGACGTCCTGACGGAAGAGCGCTCCCAACGGGAAGCCGAACCTCACCTCACCGCAGCCTTGGAGGAGGATGCTGGGTCCGCCGACGCGGTGACCGTCGCCGAAGAGGCTGCCGAGCCCACTGACGCGGGCGTGGCGAGCGAGCGGGACGCCGAACACGGCGACGCTACGGAGCGTGAGATCCTCGCCGACGACCACACCGACCAGACCGAGGTCGAGGGTCGAGACGACACGAGCGAGAACGCTGACGCCGACGAATCCCGCGAGCGCGACGAACCGTGCGAGAGCGAGGAGTCGTGCGACAGCGACGTCGAGATCACCGTGGTCATGGCCAGCGACGTGATCGCCGAGGAGTTCCGTCGTCCTGACGCGGTCACGCAGGCCGTCACACGGGAGGAACCCGAGCATGAGGCGGCCTCGGATCCCACCGAGGAGCAGCAGGCGGAGACTGAGGCGCCATCAGGCGTCGACGAGACCCGCCCGCCCGAGTCGTGGGGTACGTGGGGTCGGAGTGTGGACCCGGGGCAGCCCCATCGCTCTGCGGTGCTCCAGGCCGAGGACGTGAAGCACGCGGACATCATCATCGTGGCCTCACGCGCCGAACGGTCGGAGGTGGCGCTGCTTGATCCGCTGGCGCGGGCACGAACCTTCACGCTCCGTGAGGCGCTGGCTTTGGGCGCGGCCCCGATCGTGATGGAGGAAGTGGATGAGGTCCGCGAGGTGCCGAGCGTCGACGCCAGCAACCCCATCAGCCTGTACGCGGCGATCCTGGATCGCCGCCGCGGCTCCGTTACCCCGCCCCAGCCCACGGGCCCGTGGTGGAAGCGCCGTGCACGCACCGATCCGTGGGACATCCCCGATGTTCATCAAGCTCCCGAGCGCGTGCACGTCTCCGGATTGAGGTCGGTGGCGCGAGAGACGCGCGAACTGGCTTCCCGCATGACCGTCTTTGCCCGCAGCATGGGCGACGAGGTCACGCCCTAAACGAGACAGCATCTCGCGTCGATGTGTGCGCGGCCCCGATCGGGCCTGCCGTCTCAGCCACCACCTGGGCCACTGCGCGGCCGTAGGCTGCGGGGTCGTGTCGATGGATTGCCTCGGCGCGCGCAGGCTCCAGGCCGGGAAGTATCGCGTCCCACGAGTCGGCGATGCGAGCGACCGCCGTGGCCAGTGCGTCCGCGGAACCGGCAGGGACGCCGAAGGCAGTCGCATAACCGTGCGTGGCCTCCCGAAGCCCGGAGGTCTCACTGACGACGACGGGGCGGGCGGCCAAGATGCCCTCCACCGCCGTGTTCCCGAAGGGCTCATCGAGCCGGGAGGGGACCACCACAATGTCGGCGGCGGAGAGGCCGGGCCACACGTCATCGACGAAACCGTGCAAGGTGACCGCGTCGGTGAGGTCGCTGGAGTGGATGAGTGAGAGCAGTTCCGCTTCGTACCATTCATAGCCCGGGAACACGGCGCCGTAGAGGTCGAGAGTGGCAGGCCTGCCCGCATCGCGAAGGAGGCGCAACGCTGACACGATGAGGTCGACGCCCTTGCGAGGAGAGAGGCGCCCGATGTAGGCGAGCCGGGGACCCGGCACCAACTCCGGCCTAGGTGGAGTGACGGTCTCTGGCCCCGGGACGGCATTGAGGATCACCTGAGATCGTGCTGCGAGGCAGGCGAAGGAGTCCGCCATCACCGCGAGGCTGAACCGACTATTGACGATGATGCGTTGCGCCGCCAAGAGTGGCGCATAGAGGACCCGCTTGAGCCAGGGGCGGGCCTGAGACTCGCCTTCATGCACATGCACGACGGTGGGGACGCGCCGCAACCGGGCCACCAACGGCCAGACCGGGATCGTGATCGTATTGACCAACACGACAGAGGGGGAGTGCCTGCGCAGCGCACCCCATGCGCCGATGACGCCCTTCGCCGCTGTGGTGAGCAATTCACCCCACCCGCGCGGACGCAGGAGGCGCTTGCGCAAAACGAACTGGGGGGCGAACTCCACCTCGGCGCGCTCCGCGGTCAGGGCAGCCACGAGCGGCCCTGGCGCCGGAAGCACCACGACGACGCGCCACCCCTCTCTGATCAGTCCCGTCACCGATCCCAGGAGGACGCGGTCCGAGCCATACAGTTCCGCCCCGGGGTGGACCACCAGCACGGTGTCAGGCGACGCCGCCTTCACGCCGTGGGGTCCGTCGAACGGTGAGCGTGTCGCGCAAGGGGGTGAATGCTGGCGCCACGAGCCAAACGCCGCGCGAGCCGCTCGTAGTCGTCGCACACGCCAGCCCAGGTGAACACCGACGAGACGCGCCGACGACCGGCATCCGCGAACTCCTGAGCCCGTGCGGGCTCTGTCTCGCTGGCGCGGAATTGAGGGGCCAGGTCGGCTGCGGTCGCAAAGAACCACCCCTGCCCGGCCAGGACTTCACGATTGAAGTTGACGTCGAAGGCCACCACTGGCGTCCCCGCACCCATCGCGCGCAGCAGCGAAGGGTTGGTTCCGCCGACAGAATGCCCGTGCACGTAGGTGTAGGCGTGAGCATAAAGCGCGTCCAGTGCGTCTTGGTCGTAGACCGCGCCGAGAAGGTGGATGCGCGGATCAGCCGCCGCGACGGTCTCGATGCGGCGCGTGTAGTCAGCGCTGTAGGGGGCGGCACCGACGACCACCAGAGGCTTGGTCGACTCGCTCGCGTGATAGCCCTCGACGATCTCCAGCACATGGTTCTCCGGCTCGAACCTCGCCACGACGAGGTGATACTCGCCCGGAGTGAAGCCCAAAGCGCGCACGGGAGCCGCATCGAGTTGCTCGATCACGGGGGCGCCATAGCGGATCAGCTCAGTCGGGACGCCGAACTCGGCGTCGTAATAGTCAGAGATGCCAGGAGCGTCCGCGATCAGAGCATCAGCACTACGGACGCCGAACCCTTCGGCCCACCGGTAGTACGACTTGCCGCGTGCCCCCCATTTCGAACGCTTCCACTCGATGCCATCCATGTGGAGCGCCACGGGGATGCCGCGGGCGCGCAGCAGGGGCACGAAGGGAGAGTTCGCCGCGTTGAAGACGAAAGCGGCGTCGGGTCGGTGGCGACTCACGGCATGCAGGACCGACAGCCCCGTATGGCTCAGGGTCTCGATCTGCTTGGCTGGCGCGGCGGGAAGGTGGACCAGATCCATGCCGAGGTAGGAACGCTGCCGGGAGGCGGCACCGCGCGTGTACACCGTGACGGAGTGCCCACGTTCGACGAGGCGGCGTCCAATCTCCTCAACCGCAGTCTCGAAGCCGCCGTAGGCGGCGGGCACGCCGCGCGTGCCGATCATGGCGATGGTGAGCGAAGCCGTGGGCTCCTGACCGGAGCCCGCCTGCGAGGTGTCGGTCCACAAGGACAGATCCTGGATGGCCATGAGATCAGTAGGCTCCTTCGGGCTTCAGCATGACGCCGACGGTGCGCCACATGATGCGCAGGTCGTCGAGCACCGACCAGTTCTCCACATAGTGCAGGTCGAGGCGGACGCTCTCATCCCAGGAGAGATTGCTGCGGCCACCCACCTGCCAGGGGCCGGTGATCCCTGGCTTGATGTAGAGGCGTCGGTAGACCCGACCGTCGTAGGTGGTCACCTCGCTGGGCAGGGGCGGACGCGGACCGACCACGCTCATGTCGCCGATGAAGACGTTCCAGAACTGGGGCAGTTCATCCAGGGAGTGCTTGCGCAGGATCCGGCCCACATGCGTGACGCGTGGATCGTTACGCATCTTGAACAAGGGCCCCGAGCCTTCGTTCTGGGCGAGCAGAAGGGCGCGCTCGGCGTCTGCGCCCACCCGCATCGAACGGAACTTCAGCATGTCGAACTCGCGCCCGTCGCGACCGACGCGCTTTTGGCGATAGAAGACGGGGCCGCCGTCGCCGAGTTTGATGATGATCGCGACCACCAGGGCGATCGGCAGCGTAACGAGCAGGGCCAACGACGACACGACGAGGTCGAAAGCTCGTTTGACGACGTGGGCGCCACCTTCGAAGGTGGGGATTTTCACCTGGATGAGGGGGAGCCCTTCCAGGGGGCGAAGCGAGATGCGTGGGCCCGCCACGTCCGCGAGCCGCCCCCCGATGACCAGTTCAGCGGCCGTCCCGACCATCTGCTGGCTGAGGCGCTGAACGAAGTCGGGATCCTCGTCGGGCTGGCTTGCCACGATGATGGCGTCGGCGCCGAGCCGGTGGGCTGTCGCGGCCGCGTCGTACACCGACCCCACGACCGGGTAGGCGTGCCCATCGACGGCAATCGAGGAGACGGGGCGATCCGACAAGCTGGCACCGACGACCTGATAGCCGAGTGCCCAGGTGGTGCCCAGGCGGCGCAGGACGAAAGCGACTTCGTCGTGGGCGCCGACAACGAAGGCGCGGGAAACGTACTCGCCGAAGCGGCGGCGGCGCAGCAGCCAGCGACGCCACAGCCAGCGTGACGCCAGCAAGACCAAGAGGCCAAAGGGAAGGGACACCAGCAACTGGGTCCGCAAGCCGGGCCACTGGAACACGATGAAGGCGATGGCCAGCAGTCCGAAGGCGAAGCCGGTGGCCTGCGCCACGCGGGTGTATTCGGTCACGCCGCTGCCGAAGAGTTCCGACTCCCTGGTGCCGAAGGCGCTCAGCGCGACGAGCCACCCGACGGAGGTGATGAGCGGAATGCGGGCGATGATCCCGGGATCTTCGGCGATGAGGTTCGGGTCAAGCATCTGGAGTCGCAGGACGGTCGAGAACACGCAGAACGCAATGATGATGGCGGCGTCGCTGATCCACAGATTCAGGCGGTAACGACGCTCCCACCTACGTCGGCGCTCGAGCACCGGAGACGTCCGAGGGGAGCGACGTGCCTCGCTCGCATACCCACTTGACCGCAGCGGCACCTCCGACCGGGGCGTGGCAACAGCCCGGAAAGCGGACGTCAAGTCGCCACCGGCGCGACGGTGTTCTTCGGGTATCAAGCGAGTCGTCATTCATTCCCCCACGTTCCGCGTCGGCCGCAAGCACAGTGCGCGCGGGTCCATCGCGACCGGCGGTGAGGAACACAAAAGACACGGGCCTAGTGACGAGTGGGCCGTGACGTGCTAGCCCCCGAGGGGCGGGATGTGACGCTTCTAGGGATAGTAGCGTGCTGCGCCATACTCGGCAACGGGGAGCAATACCCCTCCCGGGTGACAAGGAAAAACGCCCCGGTGCCTCCCCGCGACACCGGGGCTGGGCACGATGCAAGGCCCAGCGAAAAGCAGTGAAGACGCCCCAGGCGGGGGCCTTAGAACCGGACGAAGTCGGCCGCCGCAACGTAGCTGGCGGCGAAGGTCACCGCACACAGCCGCAAGGCGTCGCGACCCGGCAGGAACTTTGCGTGATGCAAGCCGACCCCCTCGACGGGTCCGGTCCCAATGAAGCTCATGAGGGAAGGCACCGAGTCGCCATACTCGGAGAAGTCGTCCGAGCCGCATGACCGGAACGGCTCGCCTGCCACCGGGATACCGAGGCCCGTCAGGGCGGCGTCCGTCCTTTCCACCAGGGGTTCACTGTTGACCAAGGCGGGGCCGCCGCGCCGGAAGGCAACCGAGGCGGATGCCCCCCGCGCGAAGGCGAGGCCCTCGGCTAGTCGCGTCATGGCGCCTTGCAACGCCGCGCGATCCGCCTCGTGGAACGTCCGCATCGTTCCGGTACACGTGGCCGTGTCGGCGATGACATTGTCGGCGGTGCCGCCGCGGATGGTGCCCACCGACACCACGCTGGAGTGAATCGGGTTGATGACCCGTGCCTGCGTCTCGGGCAGTGCGGCGATGATCGTGGCCAGGGTGGTGATGGGGTCAACCGCGAGGTGCGGGTAGGCGCCATGCCCACCCCGGCCAGTGACGGTGATCTGGAAGGTATCGAACGCCGCATTGACCGGCCCGGCACCAGTCGACACGACCCCGCGCTCGACCGCCGGCTGGACGTGGACCCCCACCATCGCGGCGATGTTCTCGTCTTCCAGCAGGCCGGACGCGACCACGTCGGTCGCACCAGGGGGGTTGCACTCCTCGCGCGGCTGCAAGATCGGAACCAGCCCCACCGGGAGGGGGGCGTCGGCGTCCTGGATGGCGGCGAGCAGGGCCCACAAGCCGGCGATGTGGACGTCGTGCCCGCAGGCATGCATGATGCCGCGGCGCTGGGAGGCCCACTCGACCTCCGTGGCCTCGGTGATCGGGAGGGCGTCGAGTTCTGCACGCAGGCCCACCGCAGGGCCGGCAGGGCCCAGTCGCCCGAAGGCACCCGTCTCCGCGACCGGAAGCCAGTCGATCCACGGAGCCGCAGCCGTCACGGCGTCGCGGGTGTCGGATTCGTCGCCGCCGAGGTGCGGATCAGCGTGAATCGCACGCCGTAAGGATGCGGCTTCGGGGAGGACGGCATCGATTCCGGCAACGAGGTGGGCGAGAAGGTCTTCGGTCACCCGTTCACCCTAGTCCGGTGCGCGCAGCGCCACGATGGCGTCCGGAAGTCCGCGTGCGGCAACCTCGGAGGGAGTGCGCGGGCCGGGGAGAATGGCGGCGGCACGCGCCTGCAGGGACGCCGCCATGGCGCCCGCGCGCCAGGCATCCAGGCCTGCGGCGAGCAGCGCTCCGGCGATTCCGGCCAAGGTGTCACCCGACCCCGCCGTGGCGCTCCAGGCGGGACCGGGTTCCGCGATCATCGCAGCGCCATCGGGGCGGACGCAGTACTGGGTCGCCCCTTTGAGGAGGACGGTGGCGCCGGTGCGCCGCACGGCAGTACGGGCGTGCGCGAGGGGATCCGCCTCCACGTCATGACGGTCCACGCTCAGCAGCCGAGCCAACTCCCCGGCATGGGGGGTGAGGAGGCAGCCTGGGGGCAGCGTCGCAGGGAGCCCGGTGAGGGCGCCAGCGTCAATCACCGTGGGGACGCGGTCGCGGAGCCGGTGCTCCAGGCGCGCCGCATCGGCCGAAGGCCACCCCGAACCGCAGACCCAGGCCTGCACGCGTCCCGGAGCCAGCGGATCCAGTGGCGCGACAACGCTCGGGAACGCAGCCAGGACGCTTTCGCGCGCCGGGCCCGCATAGCGCACCATCCCGGCCCCAGTGTGGAGGGCACCATCCACCCCCAGCAGCGCCGCGCCCGGGTAGGCGAGTGAGCCCGTGTCCAGGCCGACCACGCCGCGCGAATACTTGTCACTGCGGGGTCCGGGCCACGGGTACCACGACCGCACGTCATCGGCGGTGATCCGCCAGGTGCCCGTCATCGCGACCGGGACGCCGATGTCGACGAGTTCGACGCGTCCGCACGCCGAGGCGGCCGGTTCGGCGACGTGGGCGAGCTTGCGGGCGATGAAGGTGACGGTGACGTCGGCGGCGAAACTCGGGTGCGCGATCACCGAGTCGGCGACCAGACCCGACGGGAGATCGACCGCCACCACCGGGATGTGAGCCTCGGACGCAGCCCGTGCCACTGCGAGGGCGGCATCGGGCAGGCCGGGCCTCCCGCCCAGGCCTGCCAGCCCGTCGATGATCACCCCAACACCGGACGCCAGCGTCAGGGCTGCCCCGGCGTCCACCACGACGGCACCGGCCTGGAGCGCTGCTGCCAGGCCGTCCTCATGGGTTCGTTCGACGACTGGCCACACCCACAACGGCACGGACCGGCCCAGCAGGTCAGGCAGGTCCGCAGCCGCGAAGAGGGCGTCACCCGCATTGTTTCCCGGGCCGGCCACGACCAGGACGCCCCACGATTCACGACCGGTCAGCAGCCGCGCCGTCTGATGCGCGACGGCCTCGGCGGCCCGCCCCATGAGGTCGCCACCCGGGTGGGCGGAAAACCAGTCGGCCTCGGCGGCACGGATGGCGGCGGCGGTGATGATCGGCTCCATGCCCGCACCCTATGCCCCGGTGTCAGCGCAGGATCGCCGCGTTGAGCCACTCCTCGTTGACCCCCAGACCCTCCACCAGCGCGATCGCCTGCTCACTGAGGGCGGCACTGATGTCGAGGACCGCCTGGCTGATGGCCTTGGCTCGCGTGTTGTCGATGCGCTCGTGCTCCAGCAGCCATCCCTTGTTCTCCTCCAGCACGGTCAGCGCATAGAGGTCGCAGACCTGAATGAGGATCGAGCGCACATACGGGTCGCCGACCCGCTCGATGGCGGCGGTGAACGCCTCCAAGACCACGCGGTCGATGTGGGCCGTGGCTACCGCGATCATGTGCTCCTGGCAGGCGTTCGTGGCGGCGAAGGCGTCGGCGGCGGGTGCCTTGCTCGCGGCGCGCATGCGCCGGGCCAGGCTCTGCAGGATGTGGCGCTCCCGATCTTGGAAAACTGACACGTGCCAGCCGCGCGCCCGTAGTTGCGCGGCCTCGGGGCGCCGGGCTGCGCTCGCGATCAGCCGGTCGAGCAGGGCCCGTCCGGTGGTGTGTTCCACCACCGCCTCGCCGACCATCCGGGCCGTGGCTTGCGCTGTGCCGCGCAGATCCATGTCCCCCCATGTTTGGGCGTACCCCTGGAGCAGCGATTTGGCCACCAACTGCAACAAGACGGTGTTGTCTCCTTCGAAGGTCGCAAACACGTCCGCGTCCTGGCGGACCAAGGTGATGCCGTTCTCGCTGAGGAAGCCGGCGCCCCCGCACGCCTCGCGGCACTCCTGGATGGTGTCGGTTGCCCACCGGGTGAGGGTGGCCTTCATGCCGGCAGCGCGGCTCTCCAACTCGCGAGCTGCCGCCGGATCGGCGCCATGAGCGTCGGTGACGCGCTGCAACTGCTCCATCAGGTCGTTCATGGCGAAGCCGTAGGCGTAGGCCTTGGCGATGTTGGGCAGGAGGCGTCGCTGGTGGGTCTGGTAGTCGATCAGCCGGATTTCGGGGCCAAGCCCAGGCATCCGGAACTGGGTGCGTCGCAGTGCGTAGCGCGTCGCGATCGACAGTGCCTTGCGCGCGCCGCTGGCGGCGCCACCGCCCACACAAATGCGTCCGCGCACGAGCGTGCCCAGCATGGTGAAGAACCGCGCATTCTTGCTGGCGATGGGGGAGTCGTAGGTGCCAGCGTCGTTGATCCCTCCGTAGCGGTTGAGCAACTGGCGTCGCGGAATGCGGACGTGGTCGAACCCGATCGTGCCGTTGTCGACCCCCAGCAGACCGCCCTTGTGGCCCTGGTCGCCGATCGTGACCCCCGGGGCGGGCTGGTGGTCGTCGTCGCGGATCTGCACCAAAGCCACGTGGACGCCCTGGTTCTCCCCATCAGCGATCAACTGCCCGAACACAGCCGCCCAGCGGCCATCTCGGGCGGCGTTGCCGATGTAGGCCTTGTGGGCCAGGGGGTGGGGGGAGTGCACCTCGAACTCATCGGAGTCGGGCAGGTAGGTGAGGGTCGTTTCGATGCTTTGCACATCAGACCCGTGGCCGAGTTCGGTCATGGCGAAGCATCCGGTGAGCGTTCCTTGCATCGCGCCGGGAAGGAAGGTCTCGTGATGCCAGGTGGTGCCGAGGTTCGTGATCGCCCCGCCGAACAGGCCGTGCTGGACGCCCGACTTGATCGTGAGGCTCAGATCCCCCATGGCCAGCATCTCGAACTGCGCCACGGATTCGGCCTGCGTTCCGTTTCCCCCTTGGGCGGCGGGGAAACCTGCGGTCAGGAAGCCCCGCCCCACCAGGGCGAGCATCTTCTCCAGCACCCACTCCCTGGCTTCCTCCATCGACCAAGCCGGATCCCGGACGACGTCTGTGGCCGTCACGGTGTCGCGCCAGCGCTGCTTGAGGTCGTGGAACGGGCCATCCAGGGCGCGGCGAAGGCCTTCGCCGGTGGCAGAGAGGCGTTCGGGGGTGGGAGGGGCGCTCGGCGAGCCGGGGGCCGCACCAGTGACATGCGAGATGGTTGTGGTCATGGTTGAGGACTCCTTCGTCATTCCATGGTGTGGTGAGGGGTTGGCGTCTGAGCGTCGAAGGCCGGGGTGAAGAGGTCGCCGATGAAGGTGACGATGTCGGGACGCGGGCGGCGCAGGTCGGTCAGGATCCAGCGATCGGCGACGGCCCAGATGAAGCCGACGAGCCCGTGACCCCACGTGTTGGCCGGTGAAGGGTCAAGGCCCTTGTCGCGAAGCCAGTCGGCCAGCGTCGCCGAGACCTGGTCGCCGATGCGATTGGTGATCCCCAAGACGGGATCGGCGGTGCCGCCGGGGCGGGCGGTGACGAAGCGGTAGATCTCGCCGTCGACCTCGACGACGCGCAGGTAGGCGTCGGCGAGGTGTTCCACCAGGTCACGGGGGGAACGGCGTTGGTTCCACACGTCGCTGAGGTTGCCCCAGATGAACGCGTGGACCGACTCCACCACCGCCTCATACAGGCCGTTGCGGTCGCCGAAGTGCCGGTAGTAAACGGTTTTGGAGGTGCCTGCCTCGGCGGCGATGTCGTCCATGCCGACGCTGTGGCCGTGGTGGCGAATGGCGCGGAGAGCGGCCTCCACGAGTTCACGCCGCCGGGTGGCGTTGTGCCGGGCCCACCGCGTCGTGCGGCCATCCACCGAGATCGTCATGTCTAGCAGGGTATACGACACTTGAGGTACCTGCTACCGTCGGTTTCGATCAGTTCTACTCAGCGACGAGGAGCAGCATGACCGAACGCACCGCCGTCATCGTGGGCGGCAATCGCATCCCCTTCGTCAAGGCGGGCGGCGCCTACGCGCAGGCGTCCAGCATCGCCATGCTCAGTGCCGCCCTGGACGGGCTCGTCGCACGGTTCGGGTTGGCCGGGACGACGATCGGCGAGGTCGTCGCCGGGGCGGTCTTGAAGCACTCCCGCGACATCAACCTCACGCGCGAAGCCGTCCTCGGCTCGGCGCTGTCTCCCCACACGCCCGCCTGCGACCTCCAGCAAGCCTGCGGCACCGGCCTGGAGGCGGTCATCTACGCGGCCAACAAGATCCGGTTGGGGCAGGCGGACACCGCCATCGCCGGTGGCGTTGATAGCGCCTCGGATGCCCCCATCGTGGTGGGCGAAGGCCTGCGCCGCGCCCTGCTGCGCGCGAACCGCTCCCGGACGCTGCCGCAACGCCTCGCAGCGCTCAGTTCGCTGCGGCCAGCCGACCTCATGCCCGTGCCTCCGGCCGTCGTCGAGCCACGGACCGGGCTCAGCATGGGCGAAAGCCAAGCCCTCACGAACGCGCGCTGGGAGATCAGCCGTGAAGCCCAAGACGAACTCGCGCTGACCTCGCACCAACGGCTGGCCGACGCCTGGGACTCGGGCTTTTTCGACGACCTGGTGACGCCGTACCTGAAGGTGACCCGCGACGGGCTGCTGCGTCCGGACACGACCCTGGAGAAGCTCGCCAAACTCAAGCCCGTCTTCGGCGGCGCGCACGGGACCATGACGGCAGGAAACTCCACCGCCTTGACCGACGGCGCGGCCGTGGTCTTGCTCGCCGATCGCGGATACGCGGACGCGCATCATTGGCCCGCATTGGCCAGCGTCGTCGATGCACAGGTCGCGGCCACGGACTACGTGACCGGGGAAGAAGACCTCCTTCTCGCCCCCACCCGCGCCCTCCCCGTCCTGCTCGAACGCCAGGGGATGACCTTGGCCGACTTCGACGTCATCGAGATCCATGAGGCGTTCGCGGGCACCGTCTTGGCCACCTTGGCCGCTTGGGAGAAGTCCGGGCTTGGCACCGTGGATCGCGCCAAGCTCAACGTGCTGGGCAGTTCCCTCGCCGCAGGCCACCCCTTCGCAGCTACGGGCGGCCGGATTGTGGCCACGACAGCCAAACGCCTGCACCAGTGCGGCCCCGGTTCTCGTGGCCTCATCTCCATCTGCGCCGCTGGGGGCATCGGCGTCGTCGCGATCCTGGAGGGATGCTGACATGAGCTTGGTCGAAAACCTGTTCCATTCGTCCCTGGGTAAGAAGGTGGCCGCCAAGGTGGGGCTGCCCGAGTCGCCCACCCTGCGGCGTGGCCGGGTCGGGCCGTTGGGGGAGATCCTTCTCGCCGAACTACCTGGCGGCGGCGTCGTGGCAGCCACGTTGGCAGCGATCGGCGTCACCCCTGGCGTCCCCCTGCGCGACACGCCCGACAGCCGCACACCCGACGAGAAGGGACGCCCGCAGCCGCCCCGCTACGAGCGGCGTCCCGGTGCGCTGGTGATCGACGCCACCGGCGTGCGCACCATCGCCGCGTTGGAGGACCTGCGACAGGTGCTGCGTCCGATCATGAAGCGCCTGGAACGATCCGGGCGCGTCATCGTGGTCGCGACCGATGCGCGCGACGTCAACGGCCTGGAGGCCAAGGCCGTCGCGCAGGGGATCGACGGCATCAACCGCACCGTGGCCAAAGAACTGCGTGAGGGGGCAACCGCCAACCTCATCGTCGTGCGCGCCGATGCTCAGCCCGGCGACCTGGCCTCCACACTGTCGTTCCTCCTGCAGGGCCGCTCGGCGTTCGTGGATGGCCAAACGTGGCGGGTCGCTCCCTGCAAGCCAGGCGACACCGTGGACGCCGACTATGACCCCGCCCGCCCCTTCGCTGGACGGATCGTCGTCGTCACCGGTGCCGCCCGCGGGATCGGAGCGGCGATCGCGGCCACGTTCGCACGCGATGGGGCTGGGATCGTGGTGGTGGACATCCCGGCGGCCGGCGACGCCTTGGCCGCCGTCGCCAACGACCTGCGTGGATCAGCGCTGCAACTCGACATCACTGCCCCCGACGCTGGCGAGCGCATCGCCGCGCACGTGGCCCAGGTTCACGGGCCCCATGCGAGGATCTGGGCGATCGTTCACAACGCCGGAATCACCCGAGACAGGCTCCTGGCCAATCTCGACGAAGCGCAGTGGGGGGCCGTCCTTCACGTGAATCTGGGCGCAGAGATCGCGATGAACGAGGTGCTGCTCACCGATCGCCCCGGTGGCGGTGGTTTGGGGGAGCGCTCCCGAATCGTCGGCATCGCCTCCACGTCGGGGGTCGCCGGGAACAAGGGGCAAACCAACTATGCGGCCTCCAAGGCCGGGGTCATGGGGTTGGTGTGGGCTGAATCCGCCGCGCTGGCCGACCGTCCGACCACGATCAACGCCGTCGCTCCCGGCTTCATCGAGACCGACATGACGGCGGCGATCCCCTTCGTGCAGCGGGAAGTCTTCCGTCGCACCAACTCGCTGTCCCAGGGCGGGCTGCCGGTCGATGTCGCCGAGACGATCGCCTACCTGTGCGATCCCGCCTCCGGCGGTGTGGACGGACAGGTCGTGCGGGTGTGCGGCCAGAACCTCGTGGGTGCCTGATGGCTGAGGTTCTCTACCCGGATCTTCCCGCTGGCGGCCCCCTGCTGCTGAGGTCGCTGGTGCGCGTTGGGGGGCGCCCGCGACGCGTGAGCGCGCTGCCACCGACCGTCGTCCGTGTGCGGGGGCATCGCCAGGATGTGGCGCGACTGGCCCGCTACGACGAGGTGTGCGGGTACACGTTGCGCGATGCGGTGTCGCCGACGTGGATCCACGTGTTGACCTTTGGGTTACAACTGGCGTTGATGAGCCAACGGGATTTCCCGTTCGGGCTCGCTGGGCTCGTCCACGTCTCCAATGACATGACGCTGCTGGCACCCATCCACGTCGCCGACCCCCTGGACCTGTCGGTGCGGGCGTCAGGGCTGGCGCCGCATCGACGCGGAGCAACGTTCGACCTGCTGGGCGAAGCCCAAGTGGACGGCCAGGTGGTGTGGCAGGGGAGGAGTACCTACCTCGCGCGGGGCGTGGCGGTGCCCGGTGAGCCGGAGCCACGCATGCGTGCGAAGGATCCGGGCGTCCGCGACAGCCAGGCGTGGCGGCTTCCCGCCGATCTCGGGCGCCGCTATGCCGCCGTCTCGGGCGACGTCAACCCCATTCACCTGTCCGCGCTCGCCGCGCGCGCCTTCGGCTTCCCGTCGATGATCGTTCACGGAATGTGGACGCATGCACGCGCCCTGGCCGCCCTAGAGGGGCGGCTGGGGACCACCTATCGAGTCGCGGTCGACTTCACCAAGCCGATCCCGCTGCCTGGCCGGGTCGGGTTCGCGGCGCAGGAGGATGGGGACGGGATACGGTTCGCCGTCCGATCCCGCAGCGGGACCGCGTGCCTCCTGGGTGACGTCACACACCCTTGAACTGCCGTGAGGGGGCCGCGTCACGAGGCCAGGTGGGCCATCACTACCCAAGCGACCAGGGCTTACGCCTGGATCGGTCCCAGCCATAGGGCGGCCGCGGTGGCGTGTGCCGACTCAGGGTCGCTGGGGTGGAACATCCCCGCCAACACATCACGGTAGAGGCGCGACAGTTCGTTGCGGGTGAAGTAGGACGACCCGCCAGCTACCAGCATGGCGTCGTCCACGACATGCTTGCTCATCACCACGGCGCGATGCTTCAACCCGGACAGTGAGAAGAACCAGGACGCCCCCCGATCCGCGACGGCGTCCACGTCGTGCGCGATGGTCGCGATCTGCATGGGAAGGGCGTCGTAGGCCAGCGCCATGTCGGCGATGCGCCAACGGATGTCGGGGTCTTGGCTGTATGTGGTGCCCGACTTCTTGGAGCGGCGGGCCTGGACCGTCGCGACAGCCAAGTCGAGGGCGCGCCGGGCGATGCCGGTGTACACCGACGCGAGCAGAACTTCGAACACGCTGAAGATGCCGAACACGATCGGATCCGGGTTCGGGCCCGGCGCCACCGAGCGGACGACGCGATCCGCGGGGGCCACGACGCCATGGAGTTCGGTGGTGCGGCTCTGGGAGCCCCGCATGCCGAGGGTGTCCCAGTCGTCGCGGGTCACGACCTGCTCGGTACGGGGAACGAACGCGTACACCAGCTTCGGGTCGTCCGGGTCGCTGGTGTCGAGGCCGTGGAGGCCCAGGTGGTTCCATACCGGGGCCAGCGAGGTGAAGATCTTGGTACCGGTGAAGGCGTAGCCGCCGTCGGCTTGCGGGACGGCTTGGGTGTCGCTGCCGAACAGCACCAGGTCGTTACCTGCTTCGCTGATGCCGAACGCGAACACGTCACCGGCCGCGGCGCCCGTCTGGACGAACGCCAGGTCGTCGATGCCGCGATCCTGCATCACCTTCGCCACGCCCGTCCACACCAGGTGCATGTTGATCGACAAGGCGGTGGCGGGTGCTGCGCTCGCGAGCCGCTGCTGGAGCACCGCGGCCTGCTCTAGCCCTAACCCGAAACCGCCGCGATCAGTGGGGACGAGGATCCGCAGGTAGCCCGCTTCGTGCAGTTCGGCCAGATCCTGCTCGGGGAACACGTTGTCGGCGTCCACCTGTGCTGCGCGCGAACGGATGCGCTCTAGGAGGTCGTCGGGCAGGTAGAGGGTCGGGTCGAAGGTCGCAGAGGTCATGGGGCCATTCTCTCTCCCGACCTCGGGGAGGACCAGGCGCCGCCCACGCCGTGCGCCCGCTATGCCTCGGCGGGGCGAGGGCGGCCCTAAGCTGGCCGCCATGCCGCGCATCATTCACACCGGCCAAGCGCTCGTGGACGCCACCGCGATGGTTCCGGCGCTGCCGGATCAAGGCCAGAACGTGATGGCTCAGGGCTGGTCGCAGCAGGCCGGGGGAGCCGTGAACATCCTGGTCGCCGCCGCGCGGTCGGGGGCGGCATGCGTCCACGCTGGGGCGATCGGCACCGGACCCAACGGCGACTTGATCCGCGAGGCGCTGGCCCAGGCTGGTGTGGAGTGGTCGGCACCGGTCATCGTCGACACCGACACCGCCTTGTGCATCGTCTTGGTGGAGCCGTCGGGGGAGCGCACCTTCGTCACGACCCTGGGGGCTGAGCGGCACCTCAGCGTGGCAGCGCTGGCCGCGAGCGCCCCGGCCGCCGCTGACCTGGTATGCGTGAGCGGTTACTCGCTGGCTGTGCCCTCAACGCGCGACCCCCTCCTCACCTGGTTGGCGGGTCTTCCCGCAGGGGTGGGCGTGGTCGTGGATCCGGGCGCCGTCTTCGCGGGGCTCCCCGCCAAGGTGCGGGAGGCCGTGCTCGCACGCACCACAGTGTGGACCTCCAATCAGGAGGAAGCCGAAGCGCTGGTGGGTTCAGCGTCCATGGCGGAGGCGGCAACGCGCATCGCGGCGCTGCTCCCGGCAGGTGCGGCCAGCATCGTCCGGGATGGCCCGGCAGGCTGCGCGGTTCATGCTGGGGACGCCGTGGCCGTCGTGCCCGGCTACCCCCAAGAACCCGTCGACACCAACGGTGCTGGGGACGCCCACACCGGGGTGCTTGTCGCCGAACGGGCCGCCGGAACCGATTGGGTGGAGGCCTGTCGCCGCGCCAACGTTGCGGGGGCGATCAAAGTGACCCGGCGCGGGCCCGCGACCGCACCCACCTCCGCCGAAATCGATGCCTTCTTGGCTGCCGAGGCTGCCGCAGCGGACCACGTCACTGCCTGAAGGCGCGACGGCGATGCGCTGACGATCTGGCAGCGGTGCGGTCGGCCTACCACGCGGCGGTGCGTTCGGCCCGCTGGTCAAGCCCCCGCGATGTCGGGGGTCGGTGACGGCCAGCCGTGCAGAACGATCTTGCCGACCGTGCCCCCGGTCTCTACCAAGGCATGCGCTTCCCGCAACGTCTTTGCCGTGATCGGGCTGAGCGTGCGGGTCACCGTGGTGCGGAGGCGCCCCTCGTCCACGAGATCGGCGACACGGTCGAGGAGTCGATGCTGCTCGATCATGTCGCGGGTGTGAAACAGGGGCCGAGTGAACATCAGTTCCCAATGCCAGGTGATGCTGCGCTCCTTGAGGGGAGCGACGTCGCGAGCGCCATCGTCGATCGCCGTGATCTGTCCGCCGGGCCGCACGATCTGGGCATACAGGGGGAGTTGCCCTTCTGAATGGGCGGTGAACAACCAATCAACCCCCTGCGGGACGATCGCGAGGACCTCGGCGGCAAGATCGTGGCGATGGTTGACCGTGAACTCGGCTCCCAGGGCCGTAGCCCAGCCGGCACGCTCGGCGTCCGAAGCCGTCGCGATGACGCGCACGCCGGGCAGTAGCGCTTCGGCGAGTTGCAGCATGATCGATCCGACACCGCCGGTCGCGCCCACCACCAACAGCGTCCCGGTGCTCTGCGCGTCGAGGTTGAAGCGGTCGAACAGGGTTTCCCAGGCAGTGATGGCCGTCAGCGGCAAGGCGGCGGCGTCAGCGAAAGTCAACCGGGCGGGTTTGCGTCCGACGATGCGCTCATCCGCCAACTGGAGGCGCTGATTCGACCCTGGCCGGTCGATGCTCCCCGCGTAAAACACCTCGTCGCCGGGCTGGAATAGAGTCACCTGCTCCCCGACGGCCCGCACGACCCCAGCCGCATCAAAGCCGAGAACCCGGAACCCGCCGGAGGGGGCCCCTGCACGCAGTTTGACGTCCACAGGATTAACCGACACCGCTGCTACCTCGACCAGGAGATCATGCGGTCCCGGGGCGGGAGCCTCAACGGTTCGTTCGATCAGACTGTCCTCAGCCGAAGCGGGCAGGTTGTCGTGGTAGCCGATGGCCGTTGTCGAGATCATGTGAAGAGCGTTCCCGAAGGGACCCGGTTACCGTCAAGGGAGATTGGTAACCGATGGGTACCATGGCGTCATGGTTGAGACCTCCGATGTGTGTGGCCGTAACGACGTGTATGCGGCGATGTGCCCTTGCCGGGACATGCTCAGCCTGCTCGCGAACAAGTGGAGCGCCCTTGCTCTCGGAGCTTTGGATGGTGGGCCGCAACGCTTTGGTGATCTTCGCAGACGCCTGGAGGGGGTCAGCCCGAAGGTGCTCTCGCAGACGTTGAAGCGCCTGGAAGAGCACGCGCTACTCACCCGTACGGTGTACGCGCAAGTGCCCGCCCGGGTGGACTATGAACTCACAGACCTGGGCCACAGCGCCGCTGAGCCGCTGAGGCATCTGCGCGACTGGGTCGAGGCTCACACCTCACGGGATTGATCGCCCGTCAGGGTCTTTGCTCGACTCTCCGCTAGTCCTCCCCTGCGAGGGGCGATGCTGGTAGTTCTGCGAACTTCGCGGCCATCGTGGGATTGTGGCGCGTCAGCTTCTTGATCGTGACGTCTTGCGCCTTGTCGTTGGCGAGGCGCAAGTTGCGTTGGGACCCCTGGAGCGCCTCCTTCGCCTTCTGGAGCCGGTCGATGGACTTGTCGATCTCCTCGATGGCGGTCTGGAAGCGGCGCGAGGCAAGATCATAGTTCCGCCCGAACCCTGCCTTGAATGTCTCCAGTTCGTTCTCAAAGTTGGTGATATCGACATTTTGCGCCTTCACCAATTCCAACTCGGCCTTGTATTCGAGGGCCTTCATGGAAGCGTTGCGCAAGACCGTGATCATCTGAATGAAAAACTGCGGTCGGATGACGTACATCTTCTGGAAGCGGTGTGACACGTCCACGATGCCGGTATTGTAAAGCTCGTTATCTGGCTCGAGTAATGAGACAAGTACTGCGTATTCGCATCCTTTCTCGACGCGATCCTTGTCGAGTTCCTTGAGGAAGTCTTCGTTCTTATGCTTGGTTGCGGTTTCGTCGCTCTCGTTCTTCATCTCGAACATGATCGACACGATCTCAGTTCCGGATTCGCCGGAGTCGCGGAAGATGTAGTCGCCCTTGCTCCCGCTGCGAGCGTCGTTGTCCTTCTCGAAGTAGGCGCGGGGGAAAGCTGTGGACCTGATCTTGTTGAACTCGATCTCGCAATGCTGTTCCAGCGTCTCGCCCACCATCTTGGTGGAGAGTCGGGCCTTCATGTCGCGCAGGCGTTCGATCGCGTCGTCGCGGTCTTTGAGCTGTGTCTCGTACTTGTCTTTCAGGGACGTTTCAGCGAGTTGCTTCTCAAGTTCCACCCTGGCAAGGCCGTTCTTCAGCTCGTCGCGCTCCTTCTCGACGGCCGCGAGCGACTGCGTCAGCTCCAGCTTCCGGGCCACCTCGGCGGTCTCAAGCCTCGAGCGCAGGCCCTGGATCTCCGCATCCTTGGTCGCGGATTCCTTGTGGAGCTCGGCCGTCAACTTAGCCTCAGCTAGCTGGATGGCGGCAACCTTCTCTTGCCGTGCGTTCTCCAGATCGGCGGCCAGGGCGTCTCGTTCCTTCTGGACTGCGGAAAGGGCCCGGGTGACCTCCAGTTCCTTAGCGACATCGGCGGCGTCAAGCAATGCTTTCAACTCATGGATCTGCGCTTCCTTTGCGGCAGCGGTTGCGCGGAGTTCCCCGGCCGCCTTTGTCTCTGCCAGCTCGACCGCCTTATTCTTCTCCTGGTCGGCCAGCGCTAGGCGTTCACGTAGTTGCTTGTCGAATTCATTGTCGCGCACCTGTCGTGCGATGTCGGCGTAGCCCGCCTCGTCTATGGTGAATGTTTGACCGCAGTGTGGGCATTTGATCTCGTGCATGGTGAGGCCCCTTCCGTGTTCTAGTGATGCGCTCGGTAAAGATGGACTGAACAGTTCTCTTGCGAGGAGAGTTGAGATGTGGCAGGTGTGGGGTGCGGTCTGAGCGTGCGTTCGGGCCGGTCGCCTGGGCGACACGAGAGTCTTTGAGCGTTCGGTACTGAGAGGCCTGCGGTGTGCCTCGGATCGCCCTGGGGCGAGGCGCCGTTCAAGATGCCTCGACCTCGCCGAGGTATCGAGCGCTTCGATGGCGTGCGCACCATGCTTCCCTTCAGTGAACGAGGCTCGTGCCGCTGCGAGCGAGCCCCGTGTCTGCCTAACATCGATGGGAAAATCGCGACGGCTGGTGCTGGAGTGAGTGATGGCGCCATCGCCTTGCTTGCGCCTACCTTTTGGCGTTCGCCCTCCTGGTGTGCGCCACAAACATAGCTGACGGTGAAGGGGCTACGTTGGCTTTCCGCGATATGCGTGGGGAACGTGAAAAGAGGGGCATGTATCAAACGGCTACGTGATACATGCCCCTCTTGAGTGGACCTACGGGGACTGTTTTCGAAACTTGCCCCGCGGCTCCGACGTGCACTGATGGTCGTTCGATCGGTCCGGCGACGTCCGATCGGGGGCGAGGCGCGCTCGTTCCGTGAGACGCACCAGGTTATTCGGCTCATCCGAATCCAGGGTGTAGTCGGGTCTGAACCCGCCGGTCTCGAGCAGGGATCTGGCGATGTAGTTGGTCAGGTTGCGGAACCCCAGCGCCGAGCCGCGCAGGTGCTCGAGCCT
>NZ_PPCV01000005.1 GCF_004126535.1 Propioniciclava flava
CGGTGACAACGAAGCCGAGTTCGTCGAGGCGGCAGAAGGCAGTCAGGTCGGGGCTGGCGAACGCATCAGCGCGCCCGCCGACGGTAGCGTCGTGCACGTCGAGGTCTTTCGGGCTGAGTGTGTAGGAGCTCTCATCCTCGGGAGACCTCGACCTCTATCCGGCCACCGACGCGCCGGCCCGCCGCGCGACGTGCGCTACACCCTCATCTGGGAAGAGCCCATGAACATCTTCACCGTCGCGTATTGACCGCGCACGCTGCTCTGGGCACGACCGCTCATCGGACCGAGCAGGACTCACAGCGTCGCCCTCATCGAGGCTGCCTTAAGCCTGGGGCCCCAGAACGTCCGCTTCTGCCGCGCGGTCCGCGGACCCTAGCCTGCGGGTCGGCCGCGCACTGATGCCGCAGGCAGGATCCAGCTGACGTAGCCAGGGCCCCTCGGAAGTGCTCGGCTACTAGACCTGATCCCTGTCGAGGCTGTCCTCCTCGAAGGTCCACGACGTGGTTACCCCCTCGATACCGCTGCTCTCAACCCAATGGAACTGTGCGTGGCCGAAGTAGTCGCGTGCCGCAGCCAGAGCCCTCGCCCGCGCTCCGTCTCCGTGAAGCCTGAAAGACACTCGCGTATCCCGAGCGTTGATGAACTCGACGACAGCGGGCGGCATTGCGAATCCCTCGGGGCCGTCTGACAGTGAAGGCCACCAAGCCGCAACGCTGTGCTGGCCTGCCCGAGCCAGAGACACATGGGTCTCCTGATCCATCAAGTGCCGCGCACTGTTCGCAATCCGCCGTGCCTGGGCTCGCTGATGGAGGGACAGTCCTTCCCACCATGCTGCGATGTCGGGGGTGTCTTCGCTCATATGTCCATGATGCCTGAACCTCAGGCACCCCCGACGTTTGAAAGCCAGGCGCTCGCGTGCCGCGCTGTGCGGGGACGCTGCCCTGAGGGTCAGCCGCGCGCTCAGCCGCGCTAGGCACGTTCTCCGACGCTTACACGCCCGACCAGCCCCGGAAACCATCGGGCCTAGAATGACCGCATGTCCCCATCGATGCGAATCACTAGCTTCATCGGAGAACAGGAGGTTCGCGCCAGCGTCCACATCGCATTCCCGTCGAATCACGAGACGGTGCGGTTCACGATCACGTCGGTGTGCGATGCCATAGCTCCGGAGCAGTGGCACGGCGAGGTGAGTTTCGCTGGAACCGTGGTCTTGAAGACGCAGTCAACCGACAGCTACGAGCGAGCGGGACGGCTGGCAGAAGCAGCGCTTGTTGCTCGCGTCGTGCGGCTGCTGGCAGAGTGACTCGGGGATTCATAAAGCGCGCTCCAATCGCCCTGATGTACCGCGACCATCGCGGCGGATCGCAGCCTTGCGCCAGTACATCCCGGGGTTGGGACCCGGCCCGAACCGTGGGAAGATCGTCGTACCCGGCGGACCGCGGTCAACGTGGGCCCAGCTAGCCGGTCGCGAGGCGGCGCCAACCTGACGCAACCCAAGGCTCGCAGGCTCGGCGCGCGAACCGGCTGTCCTTCTGTCGAGCAGGTGATGGCTTCGCGCACAGCGAGAGCCACTGCTGGACAGAATGGAACCATGAGTTCCACTCTGCTGACTGATGAGGTGGGGGCCGCTATTGCCGGGTTCTTCTTCGCCGGCGATGGCCCTCGCCATATGACACTGACGAGGTGCTTTACGAGTTGTGGCCTGTCCGACGTAGACCCGTACAACCCCGCCGAGGGAGTGCCTAACAAGGAGCAACGAGTCCTCACAGTGTGCCGCGCCGCGCGAGGGCGGCCTGGCGACGTGGGCGACACGCTGCTAGATCAGCTACTTACCGCACTACGGGTCCACGGCACGTTCACCGACACATCGCCGCAGGTCATTGAACGCGTGCAGACGTTGCGCAGGGCGCTCATGGCGCAGTCGGCGACGCTGGACGATGAGGGACGCCTCCTACGGAGCAACCCGATTGACCTGGGCACCGGGGGGCGTCCCGCCCTAGATGAACAGCTATCGCGGCTTCGGCACAACGTCGAGGACTCAAGTGTCCTGCTCGGCGGGGCGAAGGAGCTACTGGAGTCGATCTGCAAGTTGGTGTTGGAGGAGCAGTCAATGCTTCCCGATCGGCGGGCTGACTTCGACGAGTTGCTGGCACTGGCTCTTGACCGGCTTCAACTTCAGCCGCATCTCGTGGATGTAACAATCCCGGGCGGGAAGCAGGTTCGCGCGATCTACCAGTCCGCGAAGACCACCGCGTCCACCATCAACGAGTTGCGGAACTTGCAGGGCACCGGGCACGGGCGCACACTGCCCCCTGGCATCAGTCGAGAGACCGGGCGGTATGTCATCCGAGAAGCGACCCACGTTGCCGAGTTGCTGCTGTCCACTCACGACCGCCAGATGGGTCGGTCTACCTAACGCTCCGATCCCAGGGAAATCCATGGCGCTCAATCAGCTGCTCGATCATCAGCGTAATCTAGCCGCGGTGCGCAGGTGACCCGGGCCTCTGCGCGGCTGTGGGCTCGTTAGGGGCGTCTCCATTCGCCGCAGCCCTCGGCATGGAAGCTGTAGTCGGACGGCCAGATCCGGACCTCGACTCGGGTTCCTTCGTGGATGAGGTTGTTGGCCAAGATGTTGCCCTTGCGGTCGAGCCGTTCCCAGTAACAGTCGTCAGCGGTCTTCGGGATGAAGTAGGTGCCCGGCTTGATCTGCTTGACGACCCGGTAGGTGCCGTCGAAGAACCGCACGCCGTCACGGATCTCCCGATCCACCTTGGTGCTGTAGCCCAGGTTGGCGCGTACCTGCTTGGCCTTCGGGAAGTCCGGGCAAACCATCAGCATGGCGGCGGCCTCTTTGGCCTGCTCCGCGGACAGCGCGTTGTTCTTCTTCGTGTAGTAGCCCTCCACCTCAGCGCATAGCGAATAGAGCGCACCCACATCGGTGATGTCCGGCTCGTCCTCGTCGCCGAAGTCGTCGTCTTCGTCGAGCTGGTCGTAGCCGGCGCGTTTCCAGGCGGCTTCCTGCATGGCGGTGGGTTCGCCGCCGTTGTTGTCGACGTCCTCGCACAGGGAAAGGTCGAGCTCCTTCGTCAGGGACCAAAACTCGTGGTAGTCGTCCGGCTCGGTTCCGTCGCACTCGACGGTGAAGGTGAGCGGCTGGGCTGTCTCGGCGGGGGACGGGGTGGAGCTGGCCGACGGGGTTGCGGAGGTCGTCCGCGCCGACACGGTCGTCGGGGCCTCTGCGGCCGATGGCGCCGGCGATGGTGAGGAGCGGCCGACCAGCAGGACTGCAGCGGACAGTGCGGCCCCGAACACCCTCGACGGTTGGCCCGATGCGGTTTGCGTGCCACGGTGGCGCAAGTTCATGACGGACACTCTCCTCCTTCGGGCCCGCTGCCGGCAGCAGCTCGGCCAGGTTCGTTCACCGGCCGCCGACCCGTCCCCAGCTCGCGCCTCAGGCCCTCGAAACAGACAAGGTCGCAGGGTCTCCTCGGTCTCTACAGGACACCGAACCCCCTGGGTCCGCACACCCACCACCGAGCAGACCCGGCAGCCGCCAAGACCGCGATCGAGACCGTCCCAGGACGATGTCACCAGTCACCCACGGAACACCCCGAAATCCGCCGACTAGAAGTACCACACACCTCTGGCATGCACTTCGTCATTTCGTTAGAATGAAATGCAACACTCCTCCCACTAAGAGCTTCGCATGCGAGAGGTGATCCGCGATCCCGCGAAGACGTTCAGGTGCCCGCGGTGCGGCGCGCCGGTGACGTACAAGGGGCGCGGCCGGCGTCCGGTGTGGTGCTCGGCACGGTGCCGGGTCGAGGCGTCCATTGAGCGCCGCGGGAACGCGATCGTCGGGGTCAAACCCGAGGTCGTGAAGGTCGTTTCACCGACCGCTCGACTCAGCGATTGGGAGAAGGAACGGCGCCAGGAGATCGAGCGAAACCTTGATCGCGACGCGGTCGTCGACATGGTCGCGAGCCGGCCCGAATTGCTCATGGACGTGCTCGCCCGCGTCAAAGAACAACGGTTGAGCGCCGACGCTCGAGACCGCCAGATCCTCTCGGACGCGATGATGCGGACGGCACACACAGTCTCCCCCGAGATCGTGGAGCAGGCCGTCACGTCGCCACGCCCCTCGCACAAACGGGACGTCTCTGAGTGGGTCACCCTCCTCAACGAGCTGACCATGCAGCTCGCCACCGGATTGCTCTACAACCGCGATCTGCCGACCATCGACGATCCCATGCGGAACCTGGTCGACCACTACCTCCAGCGCGTGGACAGCTCGAAGCACTGAGCGCGCTCCCCCAACGCGAGTCGCTCAGTTGCCACCGAAGCGCTGCTGCGCCGCCTGACGGGTCGTGTCCAGCGCGGACGCGATCACCGTCCATGAGTCGCCGGCATCCCGCGCGGCCTTCACCGCGTCGCGCAACTCCTGCTCCCCAGCCGCGATTCCCCGAAGTGCCGCGAGGATGCGTCGGAAGTGCTCGGCATCGCGCGCCGGATTCACCGCCGGGTCGAGCTGATCAAGCCCGGTGACGTGAGATTGGTCTCTATCCATCCGCAGCCTCAGCTCTGAGCAGAGCTTTCGCCGAGCGCTTCGAGTTGGGTTACCGGCCTCGAACCACGCGATCGACTTCTCGGCATCGCCGGCGAACGCGGCGTCCGCCTCGGCAAGCTCATCCAGGGGCTCCTTGTCGGGGATCTCGGCCTCGAGCGCAGCCCAGAACTCGGCCTTGCGCCGGTGGTCGAGCATCTCCTCGATGAGCTGGCCATCCGTCAGGTGTGCCGCTTTGGCGGCATCGCGCAGGCGATCACGGACCACGCGGGGAACCCTGATCGTCGCCATCTCAGTCATGTCCGGACGATAACTCGGAGGAGCGAACCAGGGGTCGCCTGTCAGCTGAGCCAGAACGGACGCAGCATCGCGTCGACGTCCTCGGGACGGACGCGCAGGATGCGCCGTCCACTGGAGAAGACCGGTAGCTGGCCGGACGCGATCCGGCGTCGCAGGGTCTTCCGGCTGATCCCCGTCCGCTCCGCCGCGTGGGCCAGGGACTCGTAGCGCTGCAGTTCCATCGTGATCTCCTTCCGCAGCCTTAAGCCTCAGAAGGGGCCCGATCCGGACACCCGGGGACCAGGCGATGTGAAGATCTGCCACCTCGTGCCGCCTACTCGGGGCCGGATGCCCTGGCTTCAACCAAGGCCCGCATCCTGCATTATCCGGGTGATATACTCCGCTTTATGAAGGTTTCCGCGCCGGCGCTGCTACCCCTGCTGCGGTCCCAGGCTCAGGGCGAGATCCTCGCCTGGGTCTTCCTCACCCCCGGCGAGCACAGCATCGTCGACATCGCCCGAGCCATCAACATCCCCGAAACCACTGTGCTTCGCGAGATCGACCGGCTCACCGCCACCGGCTTCGTCCTCGAACGCCGCCAAGGCCGGTCACGACTCATCACACCAAACCCCGACAACCCCGCCACCCAGCCACTCACAGCGCTTCTGGCCATCACCTTCGGACCGGCACACGTGCTGCGTCAACACCTGGCGACTCTCGACGGCGTGGACTACGCCGCGATCTACGGCTCCTGGGCCGCGCGGGCCACCGGCGCACCCGGGCAACCCCCCGCCGACATCGACCTCCTCGTGGTCGGGGAACCGTCCCGCACGGACCTCTACGAACTCGCCGAAGACGCCTCGACAACCCTGCGCCGGCCGGTCAACGCCACTGTGGTCGACCGCGCAACCTGGCTCGCTGGCACCGATCCCTTCGTCGCCACCGTCCGGGAACGTCCCCTCATCACGCTCATCGACAACCTCCACCAAGCCAGAGGAGCCTGACCCATGTCCGTCACCCGATGGGAGCAAGGCCGCGCCGACATCGATCGGCTCATCACGCAAGGCCGGCTCGAACGCGTCGCCCCCAACCAGCAGCATGCCCAAGTCCTTCTCGAACAAGCGCGAAAGGCCGTCCAGTCCGCCGCCGTCCTGGCGACAACTGACGACACCATCACCGCGTTCACCGCCGCCTACGACGCCGCCCGCAAGGCCCTCACCGCCATCCTGGTCAATCAGGGGCTGCGGCCGGGCAGCGGTGAAGGCGGCCACGCTGTGCTCCGGGAGGCGGTCCTCGCCCAACTCGAGCCACCGAACCAACCCGCCGTACGCGCCTTCGGCTGGATGCGGCAGATCCGCAACAGCTCCGCCTACCCCGAACCGGACGGAGCAACCGCCACCGGTCGCGAAGTCAGCGACGCCATCGAGGCAGCGCAAGCGATCATCCAGGTCGCCGCGAAGGTCATCCCCGTCATGCCTGTCTACGGACGTTGATGGGCCGAGCGTAGTGTCCGCGGTGCCATCTACGGTCGCCAAGGCCACCTGGTGAATCGAGGAGTCACATGGACCTGAATGAGTTTCGCCGGAACTCCGCCGAGCCGGTGCGACGCGCCGAGGCCGGGGAGGAGTTCACCATCACGGTCTCGGGACGGCCGAGCGCGCGTCTGCTGCCGGCGGGATCCACCCATTGGAGGCGCTGGGACGAGATCGCCGATCTGTTCAGTGGCCCTACCGATCCGGACTGGCAGCACGACCGCGAACGGATCGGGGACGACCTGCGCGACCCGTCGGACGTGCAATAGGCCTCAGATCTCGGCGAGCTTGCTCATGTTCTCGGCTAGCCGCGACCGGGACGCCCGCGTGGCGTGCTGATAGCGCTCGACCATCCCGGCGGTGGCGTGGCCCATCATCGCCTTCAGTTCGGCGGTCGTGGCGCCGGTCATGCCGGCCAGGGACGCCGCGGAGTGGCGCATGTCGTGGAAGGTCAGATCCTCCCGGCCGATGACCTTGCGGGCCTTGCCGTACGCGTAGCGCAGCGCCTTCTCCGACATCGGCGAGACGCCGTCGCCGCCAGGGAAGAGGAAGCCGTCACGCGCGGCCACCGGGAGCGCGGCCACGTACTTCGCCAGGTACGGGATCAGGTGCGGCGGAATGCCCACGTCCCGCGTGCCGGCCGCCGTCTTCGGGGCCCCTACGTGCACCTGGCCCTTCGTCCGCGTCACCGCCTGTCGGACGCGCACCACGCCCTCGGTCAGGTCGAGGTCGCGACGCCGCAGCCCGCGCACCTCCCCCGATCTCAAACTGCACCAACCGGCCAGCACCACCGGCAGCCCTTGCTTTGGCGGCAGCTCCAGCAGCTTGTTGAGTTCGGCGGGCGTGGCCGGCTCGATGTCGCGCGTGCGGCGCACCTTGCCGGCGTTGCGGACGCGGCACGGGTTGCGGTCGATCAGCCCCTCGTCCTCGGCCTCGCGCAGGATCGAGCGCAGCAGCGAGTAGGCGTGCTTGCGCTGCACTGGACGGTCCGCCGAGAGCACAGTGGAGTACCAGCGCCGGATGCGATCGGGCTCGAGGTGCTTGAGCTGGATCATCCCGAGCGTCGGCGCGATCAGCTTCTCCAGCAGCCGGCCGTACTCCTCACGCGTCCGCGGCGTCAGCTCGCGCTCGGCCAGGCAGTGCCGCGCGTAGCCGGCCAGGGTGTCCAGGTCGTCCGGCCTACCCTTCACCTTCACCGGCGGACGCCACTCCTGCCGCTCGATCGAGCGGTGCACCTCGCCCAGCCAGAACTCGGCGTCGATCCGCTCCGAGAGCAGGTGTGGCGCGTCGTAGCGCTGCCGATCCGGGCCGACGTAACGCGGACGGAAGTACCCACTCCGGCGTTCGATGCTGCCGAAGGCCCGGCTCCCCTGACCCATGGGGGACCTCCTGATCGGCAGGAATCCCGAAATGCAGAATATCGCTCTGACTAGGATTTTCGCTTGCCCCAAGTTTGCCCCAATTGGGGCTTAGCTGGGGCGCCAGAGGTCTTGGCATGGCCTCTTCGGGGTGCAGGTCGCCTGTCGCCCCTGCGGCGTTTTGCCTAGTCAGCCAGGCATAATGCCTAGTCGGGGTGGGGGGGCACAAATGGTCGGGGCGACAGGACTCGAACCTGCGGTCTCCTGCTCCCAAAGCAGGCGCGCTAGCCACTACGCTACGCCCCGGTGACCGAAGGGATTCTACGGGCTGCAGGGTGTCCGCGGCCAACTCGGTGATTTTGCGGTGTGCCGCAGGGAGGGCTGACGTGGGGGATCGTGTGCAGGTGGGCGTCGATCTTGACGCCGCCGACGGTGCCCGTGTGCGGCTGTGGGTGCGGCAACTCGGCGGTGATCCGGTGCCTGGCGTGGAGGCCCGGGAGCGTGGTCTCCCGATGGTGCCCCAGCATCCCGGCGTGCAGCGTGCGGAGGTGGCCGCGTTCGTCCATTCGCTGAGGGGCGTCGCCGGTTCGCGTGGTGAACGTTTCGACGATCACGGTTCGGGTCAGAGTTGGCCCCGCGGCAGCTACTAACCCCCGCGGCAGCCATGGGGCGGGCCCGGGCCTGAGTTGCCCCGCGACAGCCGCTCAAGGGGGCAGAGCTAGCCCGAGGTGGTCGTGAGAGGTTGACGCCGTGGATCAGGGGTGCTGGGTGCGGGCGGTGTGTTGAGCCAAGACGGTGGGCAGGAACTGTTGGCGATCGCTGAAGGCGGCCTGCACGTGGGCCAGCATGTCTGCAATGACTTCGGGGGGCTCGGTCATTCCCTGGGTCACCCACTCCATGACTACTGCTGATGTGCCACCGCTTTGATAGGCGATCACCACGTCGCCGTGCTCCGATTCGCCCTCTTTGCGCGCATACCCCTGCAGCCGCGTCTGATAGGCCCACAGGGCCCCGAAGAGCCGGGGGCGCAGCCGTTCGCTGGCGAAGCCCAACAGTTCTGCGCGGTGATGGTGCAAGGTCCGAAACAGCGCCAGGTAAGGGCTGAGCCCTTGCGCTGGATCGAGTTCGCTCGCAGCGTCCTCAAACTCGTCGAAGATGCGCTCGAAGTAGGCCTCGGTGAGGGCGTCGAGGTCGCCGAAGTGTCGGTAGAAGCTCTGACGAGACACTTCCGCGGCATCGCTCACCTGGGCGACGGTGATCGCATCGAACGCCGTGCTCGCCAAGAGCTGAGCGAACGCATCTAGGAGGGATCGTCGGGTCCGATCGACCTGGCGCGACGGTCGGGGCATGGCCTGTCCTCCTCGGGTTGTCCTGATCACGCTACTCGTCCCCAATCCATCAATGTGACACATGTCATGGATGGAACACATGTAACATTTGGGAGGCGTCGCGTCCGACACCGCGACCCCAGACGAAGGGGTCCCGGGCGCGACGAACATCGCAGGGGGCAAGGATGAAGATCGAATGTGACGGCCGGGTACTCGCAGCGGCCGCCATCGCGGCGCCGGTCGGCGTGGTGGCTGCGTTCAACCGGTACCAAAAGCAGTACGTGATCCCAGAAAGTGAGGTTCACGAGCCGTTCCCCGGCGACGACCTGGTCACCGAGGAGGGGGCGTCCACGACGACCATGGCCATCGAGATCGATGCGCCGCCCAGTGCCGTGTGGCCCCATCTCAACCAACTCGGCCAGGACAAGGCGGGCTTCTACAGTTTCTCGATCTTCGAGCGCGCCGTGCACTTCCTGATCCACAACACCTACGTGCCGCAAGCCCGTTGGCAGCACACGAAGGTGGGGGACTGGTGCTTCTACGGGCAGCAAGGCATCGGGCACGAGATCGTCATGCACGAACCCGGTCGCTACATCGTCGGGGTCTCCGATTCCCGCAAGCCGCCGACACAGGAAGGTGCCATCGCGTGGGTGCCTGCAGGCATGAGCGACTTCGCCTGGTCGTGGGGTTGGTCCTCTGGGGTCATGCAGACCCGGCTCCTGCAAGTCATCAAGGCCTGCGCCGAAGGGCGCTGGTTCCTCAAGCTCTGATCGCCCTACCACTCGCAAGGAGAAGAACATGACATCATCGCGACCCGTTGGGTACGCCTGCACCGCAACATCCAGGGGGCACCCCTCGTGTTCGGGCGTCCGCGGCGGTGGGGACGCCGTCCCGCGCTAATCTGTCAGGGAAGCGTGCCGTGGTTCGCACATCGTGCTGCTAGGCTGGATCGGCGTTGCGCGGATGTAGCTCAATGGTAGAGCCCCAGTCTTCCAAACTGGCTACGCGGGTTCGATTCCCGTCATCCGCTCCGAGGTTCGACCAGACCATCGATCAACAGGAGTAACCCAGTGCCCAGCACCGTCGAGAAGCTCGGCCCCACTCGGGCCAAGCTGACCATCGAAATCCCCTTCGCAGACCTCAAGCCTCACCTGGACAAGGCCTACGCCGACATCGCCGGTCAGGTGAACATTCCCGGGTTCCGCAAGGGCAAGGTGCCGGCCGCCATCATCGACCAGCGCTTCGGGCGCGGCGCCGTCCTGCAGGAGGCCATCAACGCGGCCCTGCCGACCGCCTACTCCGCCGCTGTCACCGAGAGCGACATCGTCCCGCTGGGCCAGCCCGAGATCGAGGTGACCAAGCTCGAAGACGGCGACGTCGTCGAGTTCACCGCCGAGCTTGATGTGCGCCCCGACTTCGACCTGCCCGCCTTCGCCGAACTGGTGGGGGAGGTCGCGCCCGTTTCCGAGGATCAGACCGAGGTCGACCAGCGCATCGAACTCATGCGTCAGCGCTTCGCGACCCGCGAGGACAAGGACGGGGCCGCCGAAGACGGCGACGTCGTCACCATTGACCTGGAGGCCTCCCAAGACGGCAAGCCCGTGCTGGAAGGCTCCGCGACCGGGCTGGCCTACAAGGTGGGTTCCGGCGGCATGATCGAGGGCCTCGACGCCGCTGTCACCGGTCTCAAGGCCGGCGAGAAGGCCGACTTCACCGCCGAACTGCTGGGCGGGCCCGCCAAGGGCGAGAACGCCGACGTCACCGTGACCGTCGAGAAGGTGCAGACCGAGACGCTGCCCGAGGTCGATGACGAGTTCGCGCAGATGATCTCCGAGTTCGACACCGTCGAGGAGATGCGTGCCGACCTCGCCGACGCCGTCGTGCGCATGGCCCGCGTCGATCAGCTCAACGCAGCCCGGGACGCCGTCGTCGCCGACCTGGTCTCCAAGACCCCGTTCGACCTCCCCGAGGCCATGCTGAACGCAGAGATCGAGGGCCGCAAGCAGCAGATCACCGAGCAGTTGGCGCGCGCTGGCTACTCCGTTGAGGATTACCTCGCCGAGTCCGAAGACGAGACCGCCACCACCGAGGAAGAGTTCTGGGCCCAGGTCGCCGAGAACGCCGAAACCTCGCTGAAGGCGCAGATCATCCTGGACCGCCTCGCCGACGAGCAGGAAGTTGGCGTCGAGCAGGCTGAGCTGACCGAGATGCTGTTCCGTCGCGCGCAGCAGTCCGGCTCCTCCCCGGAGCAGGAAATGCAGCACATGATCGAGCACAACCACGCTCCTGAGTGGATGGCTGAGATTCGCCGCAGCAAGGTCCTGGGTTCCATCGTCTCCGAGGCGACGGTGACCGACACCGACGGCAACGTCGTCGACGTGACCGCGATCCGCCCCGACGGCACGCTGGCCGAGCCGGAAGCCGAGACCGAGGAGGCCGCCGAGGCTCCTGCCGAGAAGCCCAAGAAGGCCCCGGCGAAGAAGCCCGCCGCTAAGGACGCCGACGCCCCGGCCAAGAAGCCGGCTGCGAAGAAGCCCGCCGCCAAGAAGGCTCCCGCAGCTAAGGACGCCGACGCCGCGGAGTGATCCTCGACGCACCAACCTGACGACGCCCCGGCCACACGGCCGGGGCGTCGTCGCGTCTCCGCCGTCAGCGAACAGGGGCGTGGAACGCTCCGAAATGTCCCCCGATCCAGGTAGTTTCAAGGATGTGAACGAGAAACTTCCTGGCCTGCAGGCCGCCGTCGGTGCCGGTGGCGTCGGCATGAGCGACTCCGTCTACCAGGCCCTTTTGGCCAACCGCATCGTGTTCCTCGGATCGGAGGTGCGCGACGACAACGCAAACGCGATTTGTGCGCAACTCCTGCTGCTGAACGCCGAGGATCCGCACAAGGACATCTACCTCTACATCAACTCCCCGGGTGGCTCGGTGACCGCCGGCATGGCGATCTTCGACACCATGCAGTGGATCAGCAACGACGTGGCTACCGTCGCGATGGGGCTGGCGGCGTCCATGGGGCAGTTCCTGCTCAGTGCGGGCACCAAGGGCAAGCGCTACGCCCTCCCGCACACCCGCATCATGATGCACCAGCCTTCCGGCGGCCTCGGCGGTACCGCCTCCGACATCAAGATCTTGGCCGAGCAGATCCTCGCGACCAAGAAGGAGATGGCCGAGTTGATCGCGCAACACACCGGCCGTTCGGTCGAGCAGATCGAATCCGACTCCGACCGTGACCGCTGGTTCACCGCAGCCGAAGCGCTCGAGTACGGGTTCATCGACCACGTGTACGAGAACGCCGCCCAGATCACCAGCGACAACGCTCCGAACCAGTGAGGACTCCCATGGACTTCAATGCGATGCCCGGCGGGGTTGCCCCGCGAGGTGCTTCGATGGACTACTACATTCCGCAGTGGGAGGAACGCACCAGCTACGGCGTCCGGCGCGTCGACCCCTACACGAAGCTGTTCGAGGACCGCATCATCTTCCTCGGCACCCCCATCAGCGACGACATCGCCAACGCGGTCATGGCGCAACTGTTGTGCCTGCAGTCGATGGACCCGGAGCGTCCCATCAGCATGTACATCAACTCGCCCGGCGGCTCCTTCACGGCGCTGACGGCGATCTACGACACGATCCAGTACATCAAGCCGGACGTGTCCACCGTGTGTCTGGGGCAGGCCGCCTCGGCCGCCGCCGTCCTGCTGGCGTCCGGCACGAAGGGCAAGCGGTTCGCCCTGCCCAACAGCCGGATCCTGATCCACCAGCCGGCCACCGAGGGCGGCTACGGGCAGGGTTCCGACCTGGAAATCCAGGCGCGGGAGATCCTGCGGATCCGGTCGCTGATGGAGCACATGCTGGCCAAGGACACCGGCCAGGACGTCGAGCGCATCAGCCGCGACATCGAGCGGGACAAGTTCCTGACCGCCGAAGAGGCCAAGGAGTACGGCATCATCGACGAGATCTTCACCTCGCTCAAGGACGTCGCCTGACGCGTCAGCGTCAGGAGAAACAGAAGGGGAGTGGCATGGCTCGCATCGGTGAGACCTCCGACCTGCTGAAGTGCTCGTTTTGTGGCAAGAGCCAAAAGCAGGTGAAGAAGCTCATCGCTGGTCCAGGTGTCTATATCTGCGACGAGTGCATCGAGTTGTGCAACGAAATCATTGAGGAGGAGTTCTCCGAGGGGACCGATGTGGGCCTCTTGGAGGACCTCCCCAAGCCCCGCGACATCGTCGCGCACCTCGACCAGTACGTCATCGGTCAGGAGACCGCCAAGAAGGCCCTCGCCGTGGCGGTCTACAACCACTACAAGCGGGTGCAGGCGCAAGCCAACAGCCCTCGGCGAGCCGCCGAGGACGAACTGGTCGAACTGGGCAAGTCCAACATCTTGCTGATCGGCCCCACCGGCTGCGGGAAGACCTACCTCGCCCAGACCCTCGCGCGCATGCTGAACGTCCCGTTCGCGATGGCCGATGCGACGGCGCTGACCGAGGCGGGCTACGTTGGCGAAGACGTCGAGAACATTTTGTTGAAGCTCCTGCAGGCAGCCGACTTCGATGTGAAGAAGGCCGAGACGGGCATCATCTACATCGACGAGATCGACAAGGTGGCCCGCAAGTCGGAGAACCCCTCCATCACCCGCGATGTCTCCGGTGAGGGCGTCCAGCAGGCCCTGTTGAAGATCCTGGAGGGGACGACGGCGTCGGTTCCCCCGCAGGGCGGGCGCAAGCATCCGCACCAAGAGTTCATCCAGATCGACACCACGAACATCTTGTTCATCGTGGGCGGCGCGTTCGCGGGCCTGGAAGACATCATCAACGCCCGCGTCGGGAAGCGCCCCCTGGGCTTCAATAACGACATGGGCGTGCGGCGAGCCCAGGATCGCAACCCGTTCGAAGAGGTGCGTCCCGAGGATCTGCACCTGTTCGGGCTCATCCCCGAGTTCATCGGCCGCCTGCCGATGATCTCCACGGTCAAGCCGCTCGACCTGTCGGCCATGGTGCGGATCCTCGTCCAGCCGCGTAATGCGCTCACCAAACAGTTCCGCAAACTGTTCGAATTGGACGGCGTCGATCTGGACTTCACCGACGACGCGATCACCGCGATCGCCGAACTTGCGCTCGAGCGGGGGATCGGTGCCCGAGGGTTGCGTTCGATCCTGGAAGAGATCCTGCTCAACGTGATGTACCACGTGCCCTCTGATGACACGATCGGTCAGGTCGTCGTGACCGCCGAGACCGTGCGCGAAGGGGCCGAGCCACGGATCCTGCCGCGTGCGCCCCGCAACTCCCGGCGTTCACGCTCCGCCTAGGACGCTCCTGGCTCGCCTACGCCACGCCGTTTCACCATGAAGCCCGCCCCTCGTCAGATGACGGGGGCGGGCTTCATGTGGCTGATACCAGGGTGGTTACTTCTTTGTGCCCTTCAGCGATCCGACGACGTCGTTGCTGGAGGCCCCTACCAGGCAGGTGATGGTGCGGTCGTTCAGCGAGGTCCACGTGTCCTTAGTGGGGTAGAGGTACTGCAAGTCCATGTCTGAGGTGTCGTAATCGACCCCCATGAACCCTTCGAACTCACCCGCGCAGTAGTCGCCAGCTTCCTTCTCGACCGCCGATACGCCGGGGAACGCCGCGTCGAGGGGATAGTCCTTCTCCGCGTAGGCCTCCCAGCCGTGGGGCTGGGCGCAGTCCGTCTTGGGGATGGACGTCACTTGGCTTCCCTGCTCGCCCTCGGGCATATCCAGGTTGGTGCACTCGCCCAGCGCGATCGAGGGGAGCATGGCTTTGCCCGCCTGCTGCTTGACCTCCTCGACCCGCTGGAGGGCATCCGTGGCGGAACAACCCGCGAGAAGGAGTGCGGCGGCCAGGGCAAGGCCAGCCGTACGGATAGTGATCATGCATTCTCCTGAAGAGGCTCGACGACGGCGGTTACCGTCAAGTGGTCTCCACCGGGAACCCAGTTGGTCGCCGACGCGATCCGGCCCACAGCGCGAAGGTCGTCCTCCGCGGTGCGCAGCCGCGCGATCTGGTCGGCAGGGCCTTCCACGGTGACCGAAGCCAGCGGGGTCTTCATAGACACCTTGGCGGCGGACTTGGCGCCACGCAGACCGATGAGCATCGCCGAGATGTCCTCCAGCAGGGCTGCATCACCACCGGTGGGCAGGGAGGAGGCGAGCGGCCAGGCAGCATGATGCACCGACGTGGAATGCCCCCACGACCACACCTCCTCGGTGACGAACGGCATGAAGGGTGCGAACAGGCGCAACTGGACGTCCAGCGCAGTCAGCAGGGCGGCTCGCGCCGAGGCTGCGGAGGCGTCCCCTTGGGCACCGTAGGCGCGTTCCTTCACCAGTTCGAGGTAGTCGTCGCAGAACGTCCAAAAGAACTTCTCGGCGGCTTCCAGGGCGGTGGTGTAATCGAAGCTCTCGAATGCGGCGGTGGCGCGGTCCACGACCTGAGCCAAGGAGGCCAGCATCGCCAGGTCGACAGGCTGGTCGATCTGGGCGGCGTCCGGGACGGCCCCACCCTCGGCGGCAATTCCCAAGACGAACTTGGACGCGTTGAGGATCTTCATGGCCAGGCGTCGGCCGACCTTCATCTGGGTCTCATCGAACGGCGAGTCCAGCCCGGGGCGCGCCATCGCGGCACGCCAGCGCACCGCGTCGGCGCCGAACTTGTCCAGGATCTCGGTCGGCACGACCACATTGCCCTTGGACTTCGACATCTTCTTGCGGTCGGGATCGACCACGAAGCCGGAGATGGCGGCACGACGCCACGGCAGGGAGTGGCTTTCCAACTGCGCCCGCACCACACGGCTGAACAGCCACGTGCGGATGATGTCGTGGGCCTGAGGAGCCAGGTCCATCGGGAAGGTCAGGTTCCACAAGGCCTCGTCGCGCTCCCAGCCGCAGGCAATCTGGGGGGTGAGCGACGAGGTCGCCCACGTGTCCATGACGTCCGGGTCGCCCACGAAGCCGCCCGGCACGCCGCGCTGAGCTTCCTCGTAACCGGGGGCAGCCTGGGACGCAGGATCCACGGGCAGCGATGCGGGGTCGGCCACGATCGGGTGGGCGTGGTCAGGCTCGCCTTCGGCGTCGAGCGGGTACCAAACCGGGAACGGGACGCCGAAGAAGCGCTGGCGGCTGATCAGCCAATCGCCGTTAAGGCCGTCGACCCAGTTCGTGTAGCGGTGCCGCATGTACTCCGGCACCCACTCCAGTTCGTTGCCGCGCTCCAGCAACGTGGCGCGCAGGCTCGCGTCGCGGCCGCCGTTGCTGAGATACCACTGGCGTGTGGACACGATCTCGAGCGGCTTGTCGCCCTTCTCGTAGAAGTTCGCCATGCGCTGCGTGGGGCGCGGCTCACCGTCCAGGTCACCGGAGGAGCGCAGCAGACCGACCATCGCTTCGCGGGCACTGAAGGTGGTCTTGTTGGCCAGTTCGGCGTACGGCTCGGCGTTCACCAGCCAGTCAGGGGCGTCGGCCTGCAGGCGGCCGTTGCGTTGCAGGACCACACGGGTGGGCAGTCGCAGTTCGCGCCACCAGATGACGTCGGTGAGGTCACCGAACGTGCAGCACATCGCGATGCCCGCGCCCTTGTCCTTCTCTGCGGCGGGGTGAGCCAAGACGGGGATTTCGACGCCGAAGACGGGCGAGGTGACGGTCGTCCCGAACAGGTGGGCGTAGCGCTCGTCGTCGGGGTGGGCGATGAGCGCGCACACGCTCGGCAAGAGTTCTGGGCGCGTCGTCTCGATGTAGACGGGGCCTTGTGCGCCGTGGAAGGCCACACGGTAGTAGTTGCCCGGGTACTCCCGGGCCTCCAGTTCGGCCTGAGCGACCGCCGTTTGGAACGTGACATCCCACATGGTCGGAGCCTCGGAAAGGTACGCCTCGCCGCGCTCCAAGTTACGCAGGAAGGCGAGCTGCGCGACGCGCTGGGCCTCATCGGAAATCGTGGTGTAGAGGGCGTTCCAGTCCACCGACAACCCCAGGCGGCGCCACAGATCCTCGAAGACCTGCTCGTCCACCTGGGTGAGTTCGTGGCACAACTCGATGAAGTTGCGACGGCTGATCGCCACCTGACGCTTGGGATCCGGCTTGGCCGGCGGCACGAAGTCAGGGTCATAGGGGATCGACGGATCGCAGCGGACGCCGTAGTAGTTCTGAACGCGCCGCTCGGTGGGCAGGCCATTGTCGTCCCAGCCCATCGGGTAAAACACCTGCTTGCCTTGCATGCGCTGGTACCGCGCCACCAGGTCGGTGTGGGTGTAGCTGAACACGTGACCCACGTGCAACGAGCCCGAGACGGTGGGCGGCGGGGTGTCGATGCTGAACACCTGCTCGCGGCGCTCGGGTCGGTGGAACGTGTATGTCCCCTCCTCGCGCCAGCTGGCCGACCAGCGACCCTCCAAGCCCTCCAAGGCCGGACGCTCCGGTACGGCCCACGATGATGGGGCGGCGGCAGAGGCATCACCAGGATTTGTGCGCATGATTCCGATCATAGAGTGATTTCCAGTGGAGCGGCTCGGCTAGATCACCTCATGGCAAAGGCCTTGTTGCCGTCCATGGACGCGTAGTGGTCGGACCGTGGCAGAGCAGGTCGCCGCGGTGGCCGACCGCGTTGCGGAGATCCGCATCCATGAAGGTCATCGTCTTGGGGACCAGGGTCCACGTGCCCGCGGACGCCTCACGCTGGAGCATGTCCCGCGTAGGTGTGCTCAAACTGGCGGCACAGCGGGCATCAGGGCTCCTCGTCGCAGGGGGTGAGCCCGTGACTCAGGTGGGGTGGTCGGCCGGGTGCGCTGGGGGCTTAGGCCGACGCGAGGATCAACGACTTCAGCTGGGCTGCCGAGGAGATCTTGCTGAGGTCGACATCCTTGCCGTTCACGCGCAAGGTCGGGGTGCCGGTGACACCGTCGGTGTAGGCGCCCTTGTCCACGGCAGCCACAAAATCCTTCGTCGCGCGGCCGTCGTAGCAGGCCTGGAACTGGGTGAGTTGGTCGGGGGTGAACCCGAGCTTGGTGGGGATGGTGACACGCAGCAGTTCGTCCGTGAAGCCGACGGAACCACGGACTTCCTGAGCGGCCTGGTTGTTGTAGATCTCCAGACCGTAGTCGGCGTAGTGGCCGACAGTGGCGGCGCAGGAGGCAGCGAGGGCGGCGCGAGTGGAGGCGGTGTTGTTCAGGTTGGAGTCCATGAAGGTCATGGTCTTGTTGACCAGGGTCCACGTGCCTGCTTGCGCCTCTTGATCCAGCATCTGACCGAAGTTCATCTCAAAGATGCGGCAGTTGGGGCACTGGTAGTCCAGGTAGAGGGTGACGGTGGGGGATCCTGCGGCGCCTTGGGCGACGACGAGACCGTTCTTGTCGGCGTTGGCGTTCGGGGGAACGATCTGGGCCATGGCTGGGGTGGCGTCGGGCTTGTTTTGTTGTGACGTCACTAAGACGGCGGCGAAGACGCCGATCAAGACCAGAGCCAGGACGCCTGCGATGACGCCCACGATCCGTGTGGTGCGGCGCTGCTTGGCGGCGGCTTCTTGTTGCCGACGCAACTGCTCGCGACGGTTCGTGGCGTTGGTAGGCATTCAGGACTCCTCGTGGTCGTTCAAGTCGGGCTCAAGTAGTGCGTCCTGTGACGCGGTGGCGTGCGAAGCGCCGAAAATCCAGGTGTCGAGGGCGAAAGCGGTGCGAGGGAAGATCGCCAACCAGATGCCGCAGGCCATCAGCCCCAGATCACGCGCGATCTCCCAGGGGTAGGCGGCGAAAGCCTCTTCCGCGGAGATTACGCCACCGCCGCCGAAGCAGCCGCAATCCAGCGTCAGGCCGCGCGCCCAGGCGCTGCCGATCGCAATCGTGAAGGCGAGCATGAGGAGGGCGCCGAGGATGCCAGTGATCCGGGTGAAGACGCCTGCCATGATCAGGAGCCCCAAGATGATCTCGCCGAAGGGCAGGAGGGTCCCCACCACGCTGGTCAGTTCGTAGGGCAGGAGGCGGTACGCGCGGACGGCGAGAATCGACTCGCCGATCGTGCCGACCTTGAGGGCACCAGCAACGAAGATCACCCCGCCCAAGATGAGTCGGGCGGCCAAGCCCACCCACGCGGTCCACGGTCGACCTGCCCAGAGGCGACGGGCCGAGGCATGCGCAGCGGTCATGGGGACAGGATACAAGGCGTTCAAGTCTTCAATTGCCCCGGCGGGCGTATTGAGGGGGGCCGCGGCTAGGCTGGTGCGATCATGAGCACGCATGCCGAGATCGTCGCCTCTCTTCAAAGCCGCTGGCCCGAACATCGCGTCGCGCCTAGCCTCGCGCGGGTCGCCGCGTTGACCGAACTGCTGGGCGATCCGCAGCGGGCCTACCCCGTGATTCAGATCGCCGGGACCAACGGCAAGGGCAGCACCGCGATCATGATCGAGTCGCTGCTGTTGGCCCTCGGGCTGCGGGTGGGGCGCATCAGTTCACCGCACCTCAGCGACGTCACCGAACGCGTCAGCATCGACGGCGTCCCCATCGGGATCGATGCCTTCGACGAGCTTGTGTCCGACGTGGCACCCCTGGTGGCCATGGTGGACGACCAACTCCTCGACGGGGTGCCGATGACCTTCTTCGAGGTGATCACCGCCTTGTCGTTCGAGGCGTTCGCGCAGGCGCCAGTGGATGTCGCCGTCGTGGAGGTGGGCCTGGGCGGCACCTGGGATGCCACCTCGGTGGCGGACGCCCAGGTCGCCGTGATCGCACCGATTGACCTCGACCACACGCACCTGTTGGGTGACACCGTCGCGCAGATCGCCACGGAGAAGGCTGGGATCATCAAGGAGGGCGCCGTGGCCGTCATGGCCGAGCAGCACCCCGATGCTGCGCGCGTCCTCGCTGAGCGCTGCCGCGAGGTGGGCGCCCAGATGGTTCGCGAGGGCGTCGAGTTTGGGCTGATCGGCCGGGTCCCCGCGGTGGGCGGTCAAGTGATTCGGCTCGAAACGTCCGGGGGGCCCTCGGAGGAGGTGCTGCTCCCCGCGTTCGGTGAACATATGGCGCACAACGCGGCGCTGGCGGTGGCTGCCGTGGAGGCATTCCTGGGAGGCAAGCCGCTGCCTGCTGACGTTGTGCGCGACGGCTTGGGGGCCGTTCGGCTCCCCGCGCGGCTCGAGGTCGTGCGCTCGGGGCCCACGCTCATCCTGGACACCGCGCACAACGTGCACGGGGTGACAGCCACCATGGCCGGGGTTCAGGAGGCGTTCGGCTTCCAACCGCTGATCGCGGTCGTGGGCATGATGCGCGACAAGGACGTCGAGGGCGTCCTGCGGATCTTGGAGGAGAGCGTCGCCACCATCGTGTGCACGCAGGTCGCCTCCACCGACCGGGGCATGCCTGCCGATGAACTCGGAGAACTGGCCGCAGACATTTTCGGTCCCGATCGCGTCGAGGTGCGTGCCCTGCTGCCGGACGCACTGGAAACGGCCGTCACGCTCGCCGACGGGGCAGGGCTTGGCGCTGGCATCCTCGTGGTCGGCTCGGTGATCCTCGCCGGGGAGGCCCGCACGCTCCTCGTCTCCGCGCACGAGGAGGAGCAGGAGGATTCCTCGCAGGACGCCGAGGTGTGGTCCGTGGGGGAGGAGAGCTGATGCTGCGCCAAGGCAACCCGATGATCAAGACGGTTTCCCTCACGCTGATCTTCGAGGTCATCGTGTGCATCCTGGCCATGCCGGGCATGATCCAGGTCAGCGATGTCGCTATCCCCTTGGCGCTTGGAGCGGGCGGAGTGGCCGCCTTGCTGCCTCTCATCGCCGCAGCGACCCTGCGCACACCGCTGGGCTGGGTGCTGGCCTGGGTTTCTCAGATCGCCTGCCTTGCCCTGGGGCTCCTGACGCCCTGGATGTACGTCGTGGGCGGCGCGTTCGCAGCTCTGTTCGTCGTCGAGTTCGTTCTTGGACGCCGGATCGAATCCGATACTGCGGCACGGTAACGCCGCACCGCTAGGGTGACGGGCATGACGCAACGCACCCTCGTCCTGCTCAAGCCGGACGCCGTCGCCCGGGGTTTGGTCGGGACCATCCTGGCTCGTTATGAGGCCAAGGGGCTCTCCTTCGCCGCCGTGGACCTGCGGACGATCGATGGCGAACTGGCCGATCAGCACTACGCGGAACACCGCGAACAGCCCTTCTATCCTGGCCTGCGGGCCTTCATTACCTCCGGGCCGCTGCTCGCCGTGGTGGTTGAGGGCGAGTCGGCGATCGCGGCCGTGCGGGCACTCAACGGCGCCACGGACGGCATCAAGGCCGCACCGGGAACGATCCGTGGGGACCTGACCACGTCGGGGTCGCGCAATCTCGTGCACGCGTCCGACTCACCCCAGTCAGCCGCCCGCGAGATCGCCTTGTGGTTCCCAGAGCTTGCCTAGGATCCCTTCATGACCAGCAACGCACAGCCACCTCAGGCGGGCCTTCCCGGGCAGGCCGCCTCGTCCGGCGTTCCCGCGGGGGCGATGCCTGCCTGGACGCTCGATATGGCGTCCCTCCCGGCCCACCTCCGACCGGCACTGCCGGTCATGGAGCGTGACTACTTCGCGTTCTGGCGTGCGCCCCGGTTCCGGTGGTGGAAATCGCTCCTGGCCATCGTGCTGGGGGGTGTGGTGTTCCTCTTCCTCAGCGGCATCCTCGGCACCATCGGGATGCTGATGGATGGGACCGATCCGCTCGCGGTCGTGCAGGGACGCTCAGGCATCGGGCCCGCGTTCTTTATCGCGAACAACATCAGCTTGGCCCTGTGCGTCCCGCTGGCCATGGTCACCGCCTGGGTGTGCGTGCAGCAGCGACCCCGCTGGCTCACGTCTGTCGCGGGTCGGATGCGCTGGCGTTGGTTCTTCGTGGTCGTAGCGGCGATCCTGCCGTTGTGGATCTTGCTCATCGGGATCGGCCTGCTGGTGGCGCCACCGTCAGGGGTGGGTCTGTGGCCCCACACCACGCTCATGGTTGTCGGCATCCTGCTGACGACCCCTTTGCAGGCCGCGGGGGAGGAGTACCTCGTTCGGGGGCTGCTCGGACGCGCCGTGGCCGCCTGGCTGCCCAACCCCGTCGTCGGTTTCGGTCTGTCCACCATCGTCACTGCCGGGGTATTCATGCTTCTGCATGGAGCCGGTGATCCCTGGCTGAACGTCTTCTACGTCGCTTTCGGGGTGGTGGGGAGTTGGCTGACCTGGCGCACCGGGGGCCTGGAGGCCGCCGTGGCCATCCACGTCGTCAACAACATGCTCAGCGAAGCGATCCTGCCGTTCGTCGACATGTCCGGCATGTTCAACCGGACCGCAGGTGCGGGTGACCCGTCCATCCTGATCAACATCGGTGTCTTGGTTCTCGCTGCCCTGATCGTCGAGTTCCTGGCCCGCCGGGCTGATTTGGTCACGCGAGCCAGACCGGGTGCTTTCGAACTGGAAGCGACCCTGACAAGCATGGCCGGGTACGGCCTCCCGCCCGGAGGGCCTGCTGCCGGATACGGGCCCCCACCCGGAGGGACTGCCCGGGCTTGATAGACTGACCCGACCTTGTAAGCCACGACCCTGGAAGGGGTAACCGCGTGCTGATCGGCCTCATCGCTCTTCACTTCGTTGTGGGAGCGATGGCGTCCTTATGGGCACGCTGGCTTGGTCGCAACGCTTTCCTCCTGGCGGCACTCCTGCCGTTGGGTGGTCTGGTGGGGCTCGTCGTGGAGGCAGGCCCCATCCTCGCCGGGGCCACCTACGTCGAAACGTTCTCCTGGATCCCAGCGCTGGGAGTTTCCCTCACGTTCCGTATCGGCCTACTGCAGTGGCTTCTGGGCTTGCTGGTAACGGGGATCGGCACCATCGTGCTGATCTACTGCCGGTGGTACTTTTCACGACCGCCCGCCAGAACACTCGGCCTTCTCGTCGCGTTCGCCGGCGCCATGCTGGGGCTCGTGAGCGCCGACGACTTGGTCGTTCTCTACGTTTTTTGGGAGCTGACCACGGTCTTCTCCTACCTCATGATCGGCCACGACTCCTCGCGGCGGGCCAACCGTGCGGCGGCGACCACAGCCCTCATCGTGACCACGACCGGCGGCCTGGCGATGCTGGTCGGCATCGTGACCTTCGGCATCCTGGCGGGCACCTACAGTCTCAGTGGGATCCTCGCCGCACCGCCCCATGGCCTAGCGGCCACTGCTGCAGCGCTCCTCATGCTCGCGGGGGCCTTGAGCAAGTCAGCGCTGGCGCCGTTCCACTTCTGGCTTCCCGGTGCGATGGCCGCCCCCACCCCCGTGTCTGCCTACCTGCACGCGGCGACGATGGTGAAGGCCGGCGTCTACCTCGCCGCAGCGATGGCACCCGCGTTCGCGTCCGTGCCGCTGTGGCGCCCCGTGATCGCGATCCTGGGCGCCGCCACCATGATCCTCGGTGGCTGGCGGGCGCTGCGCCAAGACGATCTGAAGCTATTGCTGGCCTACGGCACGGTCAGCCAACTCGGCTTCATCATGCTGCTCGTCGGGCTCGGCACCCAGGCCGCTGCCCAGGCGGGGCTGGCGATGCTTCTTGCGCACGCGCTGTTCAAAGCCACGCTGTTCCTCAGCGTCGGGGTGATCGATCACTCCACCGGGACGCGCGACCTCACCAAGCTGTCCGGTCTGGCCAGGCGGATGCCCGTTCTGGCGGTGATCGCGGGTCTGGCCGCTGCCTCGATGGCGGGCATCCCGCCGCTGTTCGGTTTCTTGTCGAAGGAAGCCGCGCTGGACACCTTGATCAAGCTCATCGGCTCCGGCGGTGACGGAACCGGGTTCCTCCCGGCCGCCGCAGTGCTCCTCGTGGCGGCCGTCGTGGTCGGATCCATGCTCACCGTCGCCTATTCGCTGCGCTGGTGGTGGGGAGCTTTCGGGACCCGTCGACGCGTCGAACCGACGCCGGTGGCGCACACGCCCACGGTCGGGTTCTTGGCGGGGCCAGCCCTGCTGGGGCTCGGCTGCCTCGTGATGGGGTTCTCGGGGGCGCCACTCACCGACGCCCTGAGCGCCTACGTCGCTACCGTCCACACGGGGGAGCACCCCCACGCGCTGGCCTTGTGGCACGGCTTCACCCCACCGCTGGCCCTCTCGGCGCTGGCGCTGCTGGGCGGTGCCGTTTTGTTCTGGCAGCGCGATGGCGTAGCCCGCGTGCAGGGAACCTTCCCGCACATGCCTGCCGCCAACGACTTCTACCGCACCACGATGCGCCTCCTCGACGCCGTCGCCGTCGAGGTCACCGCCCGTGTCCAGCGGGGCTCCTTGGCGTCCTCGATCGGCATGATCCTGAGCGTGTTCATCGTCCTGGTTGGCGGCACCTTGATACTGATGCCGACCTGGCCTGTCCTTCCCGTCGCCTACGACAACCTCGCCCAAGTCGCCGTCGCGGTCGTTACCTGCCTGGCCGCCATCAGCCTGGTCACGGTGCGTGGCCGCATCCGGGCGATCTTGACGGTCGGTGTCACCGGCTACGGGACTGCGCTGCTGTTCCTGCTGCACGGCGCCCCCGATCTGGCGCTGACTCAGGTCCTCATCGAGACCGCGAGCCTGCTGGTGTTCCTGATGGTGATGCGGACCCTCCCCAAGTACTTCACCGACCGCCCGCTGCACAGTTCCCGCTGGTGGCGGATGCTCTTGGCCATCGGCGTCGGCGTCACCGTCACGGCGTCCATCCTGGTCAGCGCGGGCTCCCGGGAGGCCACGCCCGCCTCGGCCGGGCTGGAGACCGCCGCCTACGAGTTCGGCTACGGCAAGAACATCGTCAACGTGATCCTCGTTGACACCCGGGCGTGGGACACCCTCGGCGAGATCTCCGTTCTGGTCATCGCCGCGACAGGCGTGGCGAGCCTCATCTTCCTGCGGTCACGTGTCCCCGGACGCCGTCCGACGCGGGCCACGACGACGAACCAAAGCAACGGTGCCTGGCTGCGGGCCAGTCAAAGCCTCCACCCGGCGGCCCGCTCGTTGATCTTCGAGGTCGTGACCCGCCTGCTCTTCGGAGTCATGATCCTCGTGTCGATCTACCTGCTCATTGCAGGCCACAACCTGCCTGGTGGCGGGTTCGCTGGGGGGCTGGTTGCGGGCCTCGCACTGGTGGTGCGTTACCTGGCCGCGGGCGCCAAAGAACTCGACGAGGCCGCGCCGATCGATGCCGGACGAGTCCTGGGCATCGGCCTGTTCATCGGGGCGGGGAGTGCGATGCTGCCCTGGGCCTTCGGCGGACGGATCTTCCAGAGCTTCGACATCCACCTGAGCATCCCCGCACTCACCGCGGTCGAGACGCCCTGGGGTGTGGTGAACCTCTTCGGTGATCTCCACCTGGTGAGCTCAACGGTGTTCGACATCGGCGTGTATCTGGTGGTGCTCGGGATGATGCTCGACCTGGTGCGCAGCCTGGGGGCGGGGATCGACCAGCAGGCCGAAGAGGAACGCACACCGATGCCACGCCCCGAATCCACCACAGCGCTGCCCGCTACCGCACGACGATCAGGAGGTGCCCGATGACCGGAAACGTCACGCTCGCGATCGTCGCAGGCGTCCTGATCGCAGCCGGGGTCTACCTCCTCACCGAGCGGTCACTGACGCGCATCTTGGTCGGCGTTCTCGTGATGAGCAACGGCGTCAACATCTTGTTCCTGATCGCGGCGGGCCGCGCGGGGGATCCCCCCTTGCTGGGCTTGTTCAACCCGGACACCATGGCCGACCCGCTCCCCATGGCCATGGTGCTGACCGCGATCGTCATCACCATGGCGGTGTCGGCCTTCGTCGTCACCGTCGCCTATCGCAGCTTCCAACTCAACGGACATGACGAGGTCTCCGACGACATCGAAGATCGCCGCATCCGCGAACTCGCCGAACGCGACGACGTGTCGGACTCCTTCGAAGACATCAGCTTCAGCGACACGGGCGAGGATCGGGTGAGCGAATGAACAACCTGCTCCCCGTTCCCGTGCTGCTCCCGATGCTGGGGGCGGCCCTCACGCTCATCCTGGGTCGCCGCCCCCGGGTGCAGCGACTCGTCTCCATCGGCGTCCTCGCAGGAGTCGTGGCGGTAGCGGCGACCCTGGCGCTCCAAGCCAACGCTTTTGGACCCCAGACGCTGTGGGTGGGTGCCTGGCCGCGCGGGTTCGGCATCGTGTTGGTGGCGGATCGGTTGTCAGGGCTCATGCTGACAGTCGCCGCCTTGGTGACACTCGCGGTCTTGCTGTACTCGGCTGGACAAGAAGACGACGAGGTGAAGAAGGAGACCCCCGTCTCGATCTTCCACCCCACCTTCCTGCTGATGTGCGCGGGTGTGTCCAACGCCTTCTTGGCAGGTGATCTGTTCAACCTCTTCGTGGGGTTCGAGATCTTGCTGTTCGCGTCGTATGTCTTGTTGACGATGGGCGGCACCGGATCGCGTATCCGGGCTGGCTCCATCTACGTCGTGGTGAACCTGCTGAGTTCAAGCCTGTTCCTCATCGCCTTGGCCAACGTGTACGCCGCAGTAGGAACGGTGAACCTCGCACAGATCGCCCAACGGATCCCTGCCCTGCCCGAGGCGACGCAGACGCAACTCCAGTTCATGCTGCTGGTGGTCTTCGCCATCAAGGCCGCCGTGTTCCCGCTGTCGGCCTGGCTCCCCGACTCCTACCCGACGGCTCCGGCCCCGGTGACGGCGGTGTTCGCCGGTTTGCTCACCAAGGTAGGGGTGTATGCGATCTTGCGAACGCAGACGCTGCTGTTCCCGCACCGCCCCCTCACCGAACTGTTGTTGTGCGTGGCGGGGGCGACCATGGTCGTCGGCATCCTGGGCGCCATCGCGCAGTCGGAGATCAAGCGCATGCTGTCCTTCACCTTGGTGAGCCACATCGGCTACATGGTGATGGGGATCGCGTTGGCCACGGAGGCAGGTATCGCGGGGGCCATCTTCTATACCGCCCACCACATCACGATTCAGGCGACGCTCTTCTTGGTGGTGGGCTTGATCCAGCGGGTCGGCGGGAGTAGTTCGTTGGATCGGTTGTCCGGGCTGCTCGTGACGTCACCGCTGCTGGCTGTGCTGTTCATCATCCCCGGGATGAACCTGGCCGGAATCCCGCCGCTGTCGGGCTTCATCGGCAAGTTGGGGCTCCTGGAGGCTGGCGTCCAGGTGGGGACGCCCCTGGCGTTCGTCCTCGTCGCAACCAGCGTGATCACCAGCCTGCTCACCCTGTACGCGATCGCGAAAGTCTGGAACCGTGCGTTCTGGGGGACCCCGGTCGCCTACACCAAGCCGACCCCCGAAGACGAGGACGAACTCCCCATCAATCCCTCCGGGGGCCCCATGCCGCGGATCATGGTCGCGGCTACCTTCGCCCTCATTGGTTTGAGTATCGCCTTGACCGTCTTCGCTGGCCCCCTGTACGAGTACGCCACACAAGCGGCGCGAGCCCTCCTCAACGCCGACTATGTCACCGCCGTTTTGGGAGAGGTGGCGCCATGAGCGAGCAAGCACCGACGCGGGATCACGAGACGAAGGCTGGCAAGAAGGAACGACGCAGGGTGCCGTTCCAGCCCCGCCAGATCCTGATGCTGGCCCTCATCTGGCTGGTGCTCGTGGGAGAGGTGAACGTTGTCACTGTCGTGGGTGGGCTGCTGTTGGGTTGGCTGATCATGCTGGTCTTCCCGTTGCCGCCGGTCGACCATTCCGGGCGCATCCATCCCTGGCGCCTCCTCGTCTTGGTGACCCATCTGGTGCGCGACCTGGCCGTGTCCTCGGTGCGCCTCATGATCTATGCGTTCAGCACCCGCGTGCCGCATCCTGGCATCGTCCGGGTCCCGCTTCACGCCAAAGCAGACCTCTACGAGGTCAACACTGCCGAGTTGGCGTCCGTGGTTCCGGGCACCATCGCCGTGGACGTCCGCCGCAAGCCGCGACTGCTGTACTTGCACGTCTTCGATCTACCCGATCCCGCCACTCGCCAGGAGACGATCGACGACACCTGGGCCCTGGAACGGCGCGTGGTCGCCGCGTTCGGGAGCGCCAAAGAACTCGCCGATCTGGACGCCGCGCAGGTTCCGAGCGCCAGGCCGTCTGGCACCGACACCCCGAAGGGGGACGCATGACACCGAGCCAGGTCATTGTGGCCATCGCCGCTGTCATTCTTGTGATTGCGGCCGTCTTGGCGTTCGTTCGCCTGGCCAAAGGGCCGACCGGGTTGGATCGTGGCATCGCCTCCGACGTGTTGATCGCGGTGCTGATCGCCTCCATCTGCGCCCACGCGGTGTGGTTCCGCACCTCGGTCGCCCTCATCATCATCTTGGTGCTGTCCCTGGTGGGGTTCACGACGGCGGTGGGGTTGGCCCGCCTCATCACGGGTGCCACCGCCCGCGAGCGCAGCTTCTTGGAAGCGGAGGCCCGCGCAGCCTACGAACGACACGGAGGCGCGCAGTCCCCGGTCGGGGAGCCAACCCCGCCCCCTGGCGGGCCCGGCAAGGGGGGAGCAGGCCATGACTAACGAGATCTTGGATATCGTGGGGGCGCTGTTCCTGCTGGCCGGGTCGATCTTCTGCCTGGCAGCAGCACTGGGGGTGCTGCGCTTCCATGACGTCATGACGCGCCTCCATGCCGCCACCAAGACCCAAGTGTTCGGGCTGCTGCTCATCCTCACGGGCGTCGCGGTCACGTTGCGCACCTGGCATGTGGTGTTGTTGGCCCTGCTGACCATCGTGTTGCAAATCATGACGGCACCCGTCTCCGGTCACATGCTCGCGCGGACGGCTTACCGCACCGATCAGTGGGACGACGAACACGCCACCATCGACGAGTTGGGTGAGGACCTCGAGGCGGCCGGTTTCCGGAACCGTACCGACGAGACGGTGCCCGGACGCACCCGGGGACCACTGGGGTAGGCGTCTGGGCGTCGGTTAGCATGGGCGACCTATGACTGCCGAAACTCACGCGCCGCACGATTCGGTGTTCGACCGGTTGGAGCCGTTGCTCGCCCGGGTCGCCAAGCCCATCCAGTACGTGGGTGGGGAGGTCAACTCCGTCTCCAAGGCCTGGGAGACCACCGAGGTGCGTTGGGCGCTCATGTACCCCGACGCCTACGAGGTCGGGCAACCCAACCAGGGTTTGGCGATCTTGTATGAACTCCTCAATGAGCGGGACTGGATCCTCGCCGAACGCACCTATGCGGTGTGGCCTGACCTGGCCGAACTCATGCGAGGCGCGGGGATCGGTCAGTTCACGTTGGACAACCATCGCCCCGTTGCGGCCTTCGACGTCTTGGGCATCAGCTTCTCCACCGAGTTGTGTTACACCAACATGCTCGGTGCGATCGACCTTGCGGGCATCGCCCTTCATGCGGGTGACCGCGCCGAGACCGATCCCCTCGTGGTGGTGGGCGGACACGCCGCCTTCAACCCGGAACCCATCGCCGACTTCATCGATGCGGCGATCGTGGGCGACGGCGAGGAAGCCTCGCTGCATCTGAGCGAACTCATCCGCGCCTGGAAGGCTGAGGGGCAGCCCGGTGGCCGTGAAGGCCTCCTGGTCCGCATCGCCGTCAGCGGGGTCGCGTATGTGCCGCGCTTCTACGACGTCGCCTACGAGCCCGATGGGGGGATCGCCGCGGTCACCCCGACGCGGCCTGAGATCCCTGCACGGGTGGCCAAGCACACCTTGATGGATCTGGACGCCTGGCCGTATCCGAAGGCGCCCATCGTTCCTATCGCGGAAACCGTCCACGAGCGCTATTCCGTGGAGATCTTCCGCGGCTGCACGCGGGGCTGCCGGTTCTGTCAGGCAGGCATGATCACCCGCCCGGTCCGGGAGCGGTCCATTGAGACGATCGGCGCGATGGTCGAGGCGGGCCTCCAGGCGACCGGGCTCGAAGAGGTGGGGCTGCTGTCGTTGTCCAGCGCCGACCACACCGAGATCGGCGATGTCACCCGAGAACTGGCCGACCGTTACGAGGGCACCAACGTCTCCTTGTCGTTGCCCAGTACGCGGGTGGACGCGTTCAACATCGACCTGGCCAACGAACTGTCGCGCAACGGACGCCGCAGCGGGCTGACGTTCGCCCCCGAGGGCGGCTCGGAGCGGATGCGTAAGGTGATCAACAAGATGGTCACCGAGGACGACCTGATCGACACCGTGGCGACGGCCTTCGGCAATGGATGGCGCACGGTCAAGCTGTATTTCATGTGCGGGCTCCCTACCGAGACCGACGAGGATGTCCTCGCCATCGCCGACATGGCGGCGCGCGTCATCGAAACCGGGCGTCAGGCGGCGGGAACGCGTGACATCCGCTGCACGGTTTCGATTGGCGGGTTCGTGCCCAAGGCGCACACCCCGTTCCAGTGGGCGGCTCAGGCGTCCGCCGACACGATTGATCACCGACTGCAGGCGCTCCGGGAGAAGATTCGGGCCGATAAGAAGTACGGTCGCGCGATCGGCATGCGCTACCACGACGGCCGCCCCGGCATCATCGAAGGGTTGCTGTCGCGCGGCGATCGGCGTGTGGGTGCCGTCATCGAGGCGTGCTGGCGTGCCGGAGGCATGTTCGATGGCTGGAGCGAGCACTTCGACTACGACCGTTGGGTGAGCGCCTGTGAGACGGGCCTGGCCGGAACGGGTGTCGACCTGGACTGGTACACCACGCGTGAGCGTCCCCGCGATGAAGTGTTGCCGTGGGATCACCTCGACGCTGGGCTGGATCGCGACTGGCTGTGGGAAGACTGGCAAGAGGCGCTCGATGAGCGTCCGGTTGAGGATTGCCGCTGGACGCCGTGCTACGACTGCGGCGTGTGCCCGCAACTCGGTACCGAGACACAGATTGGTCCGACCGGGCGACACCTGCTCCCGATCACCCCCGTGGGGCGCTGACGTCGGGCAGGATGCCGGGCATGGCGAAGAACTTTTGGAAGACCGACCCCCGCGACGCGTTGAAGGCGGGGCTCACGTTTGATCTCAGCACGCTGGATCGCAATGGCCGTCCGGGGTGGGCCGGTAACAAGTCCCGTGGCGAGGCGTACATGGCGGCCCGCGGTGAGGAGCTTTCCGACCTGCAGGAGAAGCTGTTCGCTGAGGGCCGCAGCGGCGGCGAGCGCTCGGTTTTGTTGGTCCTGCAGGGCCTCGATACCGCAGGCAAGGGTGGCATCGTGCGTCACGTGATGGGCATGGTGGATCCTCAAGGCGTCAAGCTGGCGAGCTTCGGTGTGCCGACGGCGGAAGAGCGTGCTCACCACTACCTATGGCGTATCGAGAAGCAGTTGCCTCCCGCAGGCCGCATCGGGGTGTTCGATCGCAGCCACTACGAAGATGTGCTGGTCGTCCGGGTTGATGAGCTGGTGCCGGAGGCCGAATGGCAGGGGCGCTACGACGAAATCAACGCGTGGGAAGAGAAGCTGATTGCGGGCGGGACCACGATCGTGAAGGTGGCGCTCATGGTCTCCTACGACGAGCAGGGCGCCCGACTCGCCGAACGGCTGGATCGGCCTGACAAGTACTGGAAGTTCAGCCCGAGCGACATCACCACGCGCAGCAAGTGGCCCGCCTACCAGCAGGCGTATGCGGATGTGTTCGCCAGGACCAGCACCGAGAAGGCGCCGTGGTACGTGGTTCCCGCGGATCGCAAGTGGTACGCACGCCTCGCCGTCACGGAGATCCTCACCCAGACGCTGGAGTCGTTGGATCTGGGGTGGCCTGCCGCGACGTTCGATGTGGCTGAGATGCAGGCGGCGCTGGCCAAGACGAACCAGGCAAGCGTCTAGCGGCCTAGGAGGGGCCCAGGCTCCGGGCGCTCATCCGGGCCCAGGCAGGGCCCACTTCTGGGCCCGCCGACCCTGGGGGTAGGCCCCGCACGGGTGACAAGATCGTGATCGCCAAGGAAACCTACCCCAAGGAGACCCCCGAGGTGCTCATCAGGAGCTCGCCCTCCCGAGCGGACCGTCACCGTCCGCAGCGAGAGACCTCGGGTCCCCGGCCGGATCGCTTCGTGCGATCCGGCCGGGGAGAACGCACCCTCCGGTTCGGTAGTGGCACGGTGGCGGTGAGTCTCGTCGCGGCGATGCTTGCGGGGTGCACGGTCGATCCGCGTACACGAACCGACGGCAGCAGCGTCGCAGCCGAACGCCGCGAAGGCATCACCCGCAGCACAGTCGTCTTGTCGCCCTTTGAGGGGGTGGGTTCCGTGGTCGCCGCCCGACGCTCTGACTGGTGCGATGCAGGCCAACGACAGTCCCCTTGGGATCCAGGGCGCCTCCTGTGTGCGGTGGAACGCCGAGTCCTCATCGACCCCAACTCCGACGATCTGCCAAGCGCGGCGGCGGCCATGCGCCGGGCGCTGGACGAACGCGACTGCGCGGGCGCCCCGCTCAGCGACGACCAACTCGCCCGCGATGTATCCACCGCCGGGGGAGGCGTCTTCAGTTCCAGCGGATGCTCCGGTGTGACCGTCACGGTGCGCTGGTACTCCGATCCGGCCGCGGCTCAAAAGCTCAACGCGGACATCCCCTTCTCCGACTCCGGATTCTGGCTGCGCGAGGGAGACTTCGACGCCTCAGATCTGGGCCGGGCGGCCACGTCGAAGCCCTTCGTGTGGTGGGTGGACGCCGAGTACACCTACCTCAAAGAGCGGGCCTGATCCATGGCGTGGGCGCGAGGATCGGGTGTAGACCTCGGGCAGCGGTCCGGCTGCTCGGGTCGCCGGAGCTTCGTGCGGGGGACCGGGCGCGTATCACTGTCGGCGGCACAGCGGCGATGGTCTGTCCCCGCGCTCGCGACGGCGCTGGTGATGCTGGCTGGCTGTTCAGCCGAGCACACCAAAACCCCGCCCACACCGGATCCGCAGGCTCAGTCGCTCCAGCATGCCGCCGTACCCATCGGGCTGCGTCGGGTCAGCGGTGCAGGCTTTTCTCTTGGCGTCCCGGGATCCTATGAGGAATCCCTGGCCACCTATCCCGAGGGTGTCACGGTCAGCCAATGGAGCGAGCCGCACCCCCAAGCGCCCCTCTCCACCGCGATCACCGTCGTGCGGGAGGATGCGCCGAAGCAGAGGCTCCCAGAGCAGGCGAACCTTCTGGAGGAGCGACTCCGCGACGACGGGATCACGCCGGTCCGGGAGGGACTCACCTGGCCGGGCTCTCGGGCCGCGCAGGTGATCAGGTGGGGCGAGCGTCGAGGTGGTGAGACCGACGTGCGTTACATTGCTCAGCTCATGGTCGAGACCTCGCGAGGGACGATCTTCAGTGTGGTCACGTTCGGACCGTTATCGACCGCAGAACCTGAGGCGCTACCCCGTCTCATGTCGACGTTCACGGTGGAGGAGTGAGGCGCATGGCGCGAGAGGGCGGCGCTGCGGCGCTCCAGGCCGTGGGGGTGGTGATCGTCGCCGCAGGGCTCATCGTGGGAGTCCTGGCCGCCGTCTCGGAAGGCCGCATCGGCGCCTCGATCGCTTATGCCAGTTGCTCCGTCACGGGCGGCTCCTGCGTCGACCCTCACGTGCTGGTCGGCCTGGGGACCCACAGCGAAGGGTGCGCTGTGCCCCCCGCGGGCCCGGCCGGAGCCACGAGGCTCGCCTACCGGGTTGACGTGGGTGCCGGCGAACCGGTGAACGTGGAAGAGTCCGCCGGTGGCGCGTTCACCGTGACGCGTTCAGCCGGACGCGACTCGACCGTCGGGTTCCACGGACGCTCCTGGTCGCAGGACGCCGCCGCGGTCCTTTACACCGCCGGTTCCCCAGCTCAACTCGGCGGCGTCCTCACCGGGCTACGAAGGCAGCAACGCCAAGAGTCGTGGTTCGGCTCCGGAGGATCGGTCGTCGCCGACGCGTGGGCGGGAGTGGGCGCAGGCGTCTTCACCGCAGCAGGCGAGCCCTCGGCCCCCGAGCCGAGCGGACGCTACACCCCCACGGGGGTGGGGCTGGCGCCGTCCGCGCACGCCTACGAGTTGGCGAACGCCATGGGTGAGGCTGGAGGGGCCGTGCCGATAGGGACCGCACGCTGGCAAGGCGGGGGAACGACGGAGGCCTTTGCAGGGGGAACGGCCACGACGCCGCTGGGTCTGGAGATCGATCGTGACGCCGCCAGCTACATCACCCAGGTGCGAACCACGGTTCCCGCCGGGCGCGGCACCCGGGTCTCTGCCCTGCGGGTCGACTCCGTGGCGCAGGCAAGCCAGGCCGGAGGCCTATTCCGCGGGTTGGGTGTGACGTCGGCACGTCGCTACGCCCAGGCGGTGCAGTCCGCGCCGGAACCATCCACGAGGGACGTCATCGGTGCCTTCACCGAAGCGGCATCGCGGAGCGGCTACGTGTCGCGCTCCACCGCCGACCCCACGGCGGGCCTCCCGGCAGTCGTCCCGCTGGACGACCTGGCGGCAGAGATGGAGCGTGCCCGCGTCCGCACGCCCGCCGCGGAGCACTGGGACGGCTCGTCGTGGCAGGCGTGGACACCATGCCGGTGATCTGGGCGCCCCTGCCGGGGGGCCTCGTGGTCGGGCTCATCGCGGCGGTGACGGCGACGCGTTGGCTGCGGCGCCGGTCCTACCGCTATGAGGATGAGGCGGATGCGCCCGTACGCGATCCGCGCTGGCTGTGGGGCGTCCTCCCGGTCGCGATGGGCCTCGTCGCTGTCGGCTGGTGGCCGTCCTCGCCATCCCTGGCCGTGCTCTGGGGAGTCATGACGATCGGGCTGGGCGTCCTCTCGGCCATCGACCTGGACGTGCATCGGTTGCCCGACCGGCTCACCTTTCCCCTGGCGGGGGTCGTCGTGGCCGGCGTCGTCGTGGTGGGGCTCATCGACGGCACCCCCCACGCCATCGTCCGGGCGCTGGCTGGTGGCGCAGCCCTGGGCGCCTTCTACCTCCTCCAAGTGATCATCGGCGGGGCGCGCGGCATGGGCCTAGGAGACGCGAAACTGGCGGTCAGCCTCGGGATGATCCTGGGCTTCTCGTCCTGGTGGCACGTCTTTGTGGCGACGCTGGCCGCCTACCTCATCGCGCTGGTGTGGGGGATCGGGCTCATCCTGTTCCGGGGAGCGGGGCGCCGAACCGAGATCGCGTTTGGGCCGCACATGGCACTGGGGGCCGTCCTGGTTGCCGCCGCGCCCGGGGTCGTTGCGCTGGTGGGGCTGCTGTGAGCGCCCTAGCGACGGCTTCCGCGGGCGCGCGGGTTGACCAGGAGACCCACACCGAGGCATCCGACGCCGCCGATCACGACCGACAGGGGAGTCGAAGACGTGGAGGGAAGCGTCGGGAGCAACCACACCTCGCGGTTGGCCAGGTAGGCGCCCGTACACGTGATCTCCGCGCCTGGCCCGGTGGGGCCCACGACGACGACGGGGACGACCGATGAGCCGGCTTGCACGCGTGACCCCAACTGATCGGCGTCCGCCCGCTGCTGCAGCGGCCGTTCCTGGGTGCCCTCACGCACGGTGCAATCCAGGCGTTCCGGCTGCGGAATACTCCCATCCGGGAGGGGAATGGTGAAGATCGTCGCGCCCGGATCGAACCATGGTGTGGCTTGCACAGAATGTTCCACGCCCCGTTGTAACAACACCGGTGATTGCCGGGGTGAAGCCCACGCGATCGTCCCGATTGCCACCAGCATGACACCGCTTACCGCCAAGAAGGCTGACGCAGTATTCTGTGCTCGGCGAACGACGCGGTGGTCACGACGCGGTCGTCGCCTGGGGGATTTTCGCGCACGCACGGGCACTATGTTCTCACGCGGCAAGCGCTGCGGTGAGACCGCTGGTGCGTTGGTGAATGGCCCGCGCGAAACAACGCAACGGCTGCCCCGGCAGCGCGTTCTGTCCCCGCGTGAAGGTAACGTGACCTGCACCCCCGTCCACCCCCTGACAGGAGCTCGCCCGTGAAATTCGCCGTCGCCTGGGTGGATCCTGGCCTCGACGCGGACGCCGTGACGCCTTGGCCCGCGGACGCGTCCGAGACGGCGACCCTGGCTGTCGGCTTCCACGCTGGTCCCGGTTTGCTTCGCTGGCTGGCCCAGGCCCGGATCGGCTCGCTCCTGCTCGTGGCACGTCCTGCCCACCACCGGGCGTTGGGCTATGTCGCCAACGTCGTGACGGGTGCGCGGCGCGAGGTGCTGGTGGCCACTCGGACCACCTCGTCCGGTGCCGTCGCAGCGCTCACCCATGGCGTCCTGTTGGCAGGCTTGGACGCCGAGCCGTCGACGAAGATCGCCGTGTTCGATGCGATGATGGCGGCCCCGTGGTCCGGGGCATGGCTCCGTTCGGTGACGGCCGTGGATCGTCCCGCTCCGCGGATGCGCCAGTACCTGCGGTCGCTGTTTCCTGGTGGGCCGCGCTTCCTCGTCCTCAACGGGCCCGAGCCTGCCATCCATGCGGCAGGGGCCCCCGCGCCTGGGGCGCCAACTCGGGGCGACCTCCTCGTCGCCTGTGATGATCCGGAGGTGCCGGAACCGCTGACGGCTGCCTTCCCGGGGCTTCAGGTGGTGAGGCTTCCTGTTCCTGCGCCCATCAAGCCCATCTATGGTTCGCACGGCTACGAATTCGTCATTGTGGATCGTTCTTTGCCGGCTCCTCCGCCCGCTGGGATGGCATGCCGGGTTTGTGGGCAGCCGCGCTATCACCGAGCTTGCCCCTTTTGTCATGTCGTGTCCCCAAGGAGTGATCTGCAGTGAATCCGCGTCAACGCCGAGGGCTGCTCTTCATGGCCGTCGCACTTTTGGTCGCCGTGGGCACGTTCGTGGCCGTGTCGACGTTTGTGGCGAATGTGAACAGCCAGGTCGGTCAGCGCGTGACCGTTTATCAGGCACGCCAACCGATCGATCCCTATACCCCGTTGTCGGCCGACGTTGTGGAGCCCGTGGAGGTGCCTCGGCGATGGGTTTCGGAGTCGTCCATCCTGGCGCTGAGCGAACTGAATGGTCGGCGGATCGGCTTTCGTGTCAACGCGGGAACCACCATTAGTTCCGACATGCTGATTCCCAACTCGTCGCTCTCCTCGACCGAGCGCGAACTGGCCATCAACGTCAACCCGGTGACCGGTGTGGCGGGCCGGGTCCGGCCCGGCGATCGGGTGGATGTGTACGCGGTCTTCGGTGATGTCCCCGGACTGCCCAAGCAGGTCAGGATCCTGCAACGCAACGTCCGTATCGTGTCGATCGCCGGACAGCAAACGGTGACCCAGCAGAACGCGCAGGGGACCCGGGAGAGCGAAGTGATCCCCGTCACGCTCGCGGTGGAGCCTGAAGCGGCCCTCTCCATCACCTACGCCTCGGCCTTCGCACAGGAGGTGCGGCTGGTGGCGCTGCCCTCCGATGTCGGGGTGAACCGCACGAACGAATCCGACACTTTCGATGCCAGCAAACTGGGTGGCCAGGCGATCCCGGAGGGACGACGATGAGCAAAGTCGTGATCGGGATGGCGAACGAGAACCTGGAGTCAGATCTCCGCTCGCTGTTGGAGGAACTCACCGGATTCGACGTCGAGGCCGTGGCAACCGACACCGCTCGCCTGGTGGAGTACGTCTCCCGCTTCGAGCCGGACGTGGTGCTTTTGCACGACGCCCTGGGGCCTGAGCCCGCCGTCGCCGTGATCAGGGACCTGACAGGTCGGTTCCCGGCGGCGGCCGTCGTCCAGATCTCCCCGGAGCGTTCCACGAGCACGGTGATCCGCGCCTTGGAGGCCGGGGCTCGCGGGGTGGTCGCGTTCCCGTTCGCGTTCGAGGACTTCTCCTCGCGCATCCAAGACGCCGTCGATTGGTCGCGTCAGATGCGCCGCATTCTCGAGGGCGCCGCTCAGGCCGCGCAGCGCGATCGGGGCCACGTGGTCGCTTTCGTTGGTGCGAAGGGGGGAGTGGGCACCACGACGCTCGCTGTGCATCTGGCCATCGATCACCACAGCAGGCACCCGGAGGAGCGGGTGTGCGTCGTCGACCTCGACGTCGAGAAGGGCGACGTGAGTGCTCTGTTGGACGTGCGGCAGTCGGTCTCGGTGGCGGATCTGGCCAAGGTGTATCAGGATCTGTCCGCGACGACGGTGAGCGACGCCGTGATCGAGCACGAGAGCGGCATCTCCTTGTTGTTGGCGCCCATCGACGTCCGACAGTCCGAGTCCGTCACCCCGGAGGCGCTGCGGGCGATCATTGCCTTGCTGCGCCGGGAGTTCGACCTGATCGTCTTGGACGCGGGCGGCTACGTGTCGCCCGCCCAGGGGGCGGCCATCGAACTCTCAGACGAGACCGTGGTGGTCACCACCCCCGATGTGTTGACGCTGCGGGCCATGCGCAAACGCATCCTTGCCTGGGAGTCGCTGGGCGTGCGCCACGAGGCAGACCTGCGGGTTTTGGTGAACAAGGTGGACCGCAGTTCGATCTTTCCCGCCGACGCCGTCCCGAAGCTCACGACGGCCACGGTCTTGGCCACTTCGGTCCCGTTGTCGACCCGCGTTCTCGAACCCGCCGTCAACGAACGGGATCCCCAAGCCGTCACCGACACGAACTGGTGGAAGCTCATGGCGTCATTGAGCGAAGAACTCAGCAAGATCGGTTCTCGGCCCGCCCGCCGGGCCTTGACCGAGCCCGTGACCTCCGATGTAGGAGAGCGCCGACGGCGGCGATGGTGGCCACGCGGGCGCGAGCGGGGCGCGACTGCCCTGGAGAACGTCGGGATCCTGCCGTTGGCCCTCGGATTGGGCCTGGTGATGTGGCACGTGGCCGTCTTGGGGCTGGGGTGGGCGTTTCTTGGGCAGGCCACGAGTGAGGCGGCTCGTGAATATGCGATCACCGGCAACGCAAACAAGGCGCAGGTCGCGGCCCGAGCCACCCTGCCGGAGGCCTTCGCGAAAGGCATCGTGGTGACCGGAAAGGACGGCGTCGTGCGGGTCAGCCTGGACCTCCCCGCCGGGACATCCCTCATCCCCCAGATCAGTTCCAGCGTAAACGTCGTGGAGGAACCATCATGAGCAGGTCGTCCAAGCGTGAACGTGGCACCGCAGCCCTGGAGTTCGTGGGGGCGTTCCCCTGCCTGCTGCTGGCGGGCATGATCGCCCTGCAGTTCGGGCTCGTGGGCTGGGCGACCGTGTCCACCAACGATGCTGCCAAGGCAGCGGCACGCGCAGCATCGCTGGGCCGAAACCCCACCACCGCGGCCAAGGAGGCTCTCCCGGGCAGCCTGGCACCGCTGTCGGTGACGGGGAGCAAGCTCTCGGGGGGCTACTCCTACACGGTGGAAGTCAAGGTTCCCTCGGTTCTTCCGATGATCGATTTTGGTTCGATTCGACGCACCGTCGACATGCCCACCGCGCCATGAGCACGCGGAGCTATGCCTCCTTCGTCGGGGCGGGGCCAGGGCTCACGCCCGTCCAGCCCGAGGACGACAGCCTGATCATGACCTTCCGGCGGTTGCTGCTGGAAGAAGTCGACCTGAACGAACTCAGCAAGCTCGACGCCAATCAGCGGCGTGCCCGCCTGGAACGCGTCATCGCGCACCTTGTCTCACGCGAGGGCGTCATCTTGTCCACGGCCGAGCGTAATCAGTTGATCCGCCGGGTCGTTGACGAGGCGGTCGGGCTCGGCGTGCTGGAACCCATTCTCGCCGACCCCACCGTCAGCGAGATCATGATCAACGGCTATCAGACGATCTACGTCGAACGAGCGGGGGTCCTGGAGCGCTGGCATGGTGCGTTCAGCAGCGAGGAACAACTCATGCAGACGATCGATCGCATCGTGTCGACCGTCAACCGCCGCGTGGACGAGTCAAGCCCGATGGCCGATGCCCGCCTGCCCGCCGACGCGCGCATGCCTCGGGGTGCCCGCGTCAACGTGGTGCTTCCCCCGCTGGCGCTGGATGGGCCGAGCGTCACGATCCGACTCTTCCCTCAAGACATTTCGCTGGCCAAACTCATCGAATGGGGCAGCATCACCGAGCAGGTTGCGGCGCTTCTGCGGGTCTGCGTGGAGTGCCGTTTCAACATCGTGGTCTCCGGCGGGACGGGCTCGGGGAAGACGACCATGCTGAATGCCTTGTCCTCGTTCATTGGGGTGGGGGAGCGGATCGTCACCATTGAGGACGCCGCCGAGTTGAGTCTCGCTCAACCCCACACCGTGCGGCTCGAAACGCGCCCCCCGAACGCCGAAGGGCGCGGGCAGGTGACGATCCGCGATCTGGTGCGCAACGCGTTGCGCATGCGCCCGGATCGGATCGTGGTGGGGGAATGCCGCGGGGGTGAGGCGCTCGACATGCTGCAGGCGATGAACACAGGGCATGAGGGATCCCTCACCACGGTGCACGCCAACAGCGCTGAGGACGCCTTGAGCCGGCTGGAGACGCTGGCGACGATGTCGGATGTTCAGATCCCCTTCCAAGCGGTGCGCGATCAGGTCAACTCCGCGGTCGATCTCATCGTCCAACTCGGACGCGGTGCGGATGGGTCGCGTCGCGTGACCGAAGTGGCCTTCGTCGCCTCGCGTCGGCATGAGGCATTTCGGCTGGAGTCGGTCGCCACGTGGCGAAGCTCGCATCGGGGTTCGGGTGCGTTCGTGCACCACCCCTTGCCCGCCGACCTCGCCGCGCGTCTGGCCGAGGTGCTCCCCGAGTTGCCGGAGTGGACGGTGTGAGGTGAACGTCTGGTCCCTGATCCCGCTCGCAGCAGGCGCGGCGGTGCTGTTGCTCTTGGTGGGGGCGCGCGAGTTGCTTGCCCTGGCCAATGACCGCCGCAGATTCGTCGCGGGCGCGGAGATGGAGAGCGGGAGCGGGCCTGCCGCGTCCACTGTCAAGGCGTGGGATGCGCGGTTTCGCCATACGCGGATGGGGCGCTGGTTCGGCCGGGAACTCGACCTGGCTGGCATGTCTTTGTCCCCCCTCGCGGTAGCGCTCGGGACACTGCTCACCGGCGTCGCCGCGACCTGGATCATCTGGGTTTACCTCTCCCCGATCCTGGCGGCCTTGGGGCTGGTCCTGGCCTTCTTCGTGATGCGTGCTTATCTGCAGCAGGCGCAGCAGCGCAGGCAAGAAGCTATCGTCGCGCAGATGCCTGAACTGGCACGCGTGCTCGCCAACGCGTCCTATGCCGGGCTCTCCCTCCCCACAGCGCTGGGGGTCGCAAGCCGTGAACTGACCGAACCGGTGCGAACCGAACTGGTCCGCATCAACGACCGGCTCCGCTTCGGCGCCTCGGTGGAGGCTGCGTTGCAGGAGTTCCGCGGTCGCGTCCGTTCCCGCGAAGCGGGCGTGTTGATCTCGACGCTGGTCGTGTCGACCCGCAGCGGAGGATCGTTGGTGACCGCGTTGCGAGGCATCGCCGAGAGCCTGGAACAGCGCAAGGAAACGCGCCGTCAGATTCAGACGACGCTCAGCGGTCCCATGGTCACGGCCAATGCGATCCTCATCATCGGCTTCGGCCTTCTCTTCCTCCTCAACGCCATCCAGCCGGGCACGGTGGATGCGATGACCCGCTCACCCTTAGGTATCGCGGCGCTGATTGTGGCGGGAGTGCTCTTTGGAGGCGGCTATCTCGCTATCCGGGCGATCGCGCGGGTAGAGCCATGATCAATCTCCTCATCGGGGCGATCCCCGGGTTCGTCGCAGGCTTGGCCGTGTGGTTGGCCGCGGTCGGCATCCGCGCCTGGCGCTACGACCCCGTCCAGGACGTCAACCCACAAGAACTGGTGGACGCCTCGGAACTGGAACCCACCCCTCACAAGAAGGCCAGCATCATCTCCCGGCTTGGGGTGCGGTTCGTCCCGCTGATCAAGGGATCCTTGCCCGCATCGTTCCCGCGGCGCTTACAGCGGCAGATTGACCTCGCGGGCCGTCCGCCCGGGATGACCGTCGACGGGGTGATGGCGCAGCAAGCCGGGTTGTTGATTGTGGCGATCCCGGTCAGCTTCTTGTATATCCGGTCGGGGTTCGTTTTCTGGATCATCCCGTTGGCCGGGCTCGCCATCATGTGGCCGTTGATCCGGCTCACGACGCTCGCGCGCCGACGCCGTGAGCGCATCGACAGAGATCTGCCGGACTTCTTGGATGTGCTCGCGGTGACCGTGAGCGCCGGTACGGGTTTCCGTGCGGCGCTGGCGACCGTGGCGCGCCGCTTCGGCGGGCCCTTAGGCGATGAGGTCACGACCTCGCTGCGTCAGATTGAGAACGGTGCGAGCTTGCGCTCGGCCTTCAAGAATCTGCGTGAACGCTGCGGTTCCGAGGCGATGAATGAGTTCGTGACGGCGTATCTGCAAGCCGAAGAACTCGGGGCGCCCTTGGTGGCAACGCTCAATCAGATCGCGCTTGACATGCGGCGCTCCGCTGCGCAGCGGGCGGTGCAGCGCGCTGTGCGGGTAACGCCGCGGATCACGCTCATCACCACCATGGCGATGGTTCCTGCCACGTTGATCCTCGTGGTGGTGGGCCTGATCCTGGGCACGGGAGTGGATTTCGGGGCGATCCTCGGTGGCTAAGGGAACCTCCGGAGGGGTCGCTTTGCAGGTGACCCGCGTGGCGCTCGTGGTCCGGTTGGTGTCGTTGCTGCTGGTCGTGTTGACGCTGACCGTCATTTCCCCGGCGGCCCTCATTGGTCAGATCGTGATCGCCGTCTCGGCTTGGTGGTTGTTGGTCTCCCGGCGCGGGGAGGATCTGGTCGCGCGTCGTCCATGGCTGGTGTTCATGGACACTTTGATCTTGACCGTTGTCACCGTCTTGTCCGGCGGGGACAGTCCGTTCGTCTTGACGTTCATGACGTCGGCCCTGCTGGTGGGGCTCTGGGCGCCGGCCTGGGTCGGATTCAGCACCGTCGCAGTGTTGGTGTTGCTCCATCAGGTGTTTTGGGCGACAACCTCAAGCGTCACCAGCCTCGCCGTCCCGTTCGGGTTCGTCGTGTTGTGGTGGCTGGGCTTTGCGATCTCAGAGGCGGCGCGCTCCGAGGAGCGGGCGCGGGATGCTTTGCAGCAGGCGGTGACCGTGGCCGCCGCAGGAGAAGAGCGGACGCGCCTGGCCCGCGACATGCACGACACGGTGGCCAAGTCGTTGCAGGCCGTCCATCTGTCCGCCGCGGCGCTGCCGATCATGGTGGAGAGAGATCCGGGTGCGGCCGCGCAATGCGCGCGAGAGATCCGCGAACTCAGCGCCCAGGCGATTGAAGATGTCCGCGCCCTGATGTCCCATCTGCGCCGTGAGCCAGAAGGAGACTCACTCCCGGAGATGCTCACGCAGTTGTGTCTTCGCTGGGAGGCGTCCGCGGATGTCTCGGTCGTCACTGAGGTGGATGAGAACACCGAGGTGACCGACGTTCTGGTGCGCTACGAGATCTTGATGGCGATGGGGGAGGCCTTGGAGAACGTGCGGCGGCATGCCCGCGCCTCCTTGGTCCGCGTGACGCTGAAGGGGACAGAGGACTGGGTGGTGGTGTCGGTGATCGACGACGGAGTCGGCATCGATGAGGACCGGCTTCGTGAGGCCGAAGAGGGCGGCCACTACGGACGCCGCGGCATGGTCGAGCGGATGGCCAAGGTCGGGGGCCGGGCGGAGTTCCGAAGCACACCCGGGAGGGGATCCACGGTGCAACTGGTGGCTCCCCGCCATGGGTTGATCGAGGTGGATTGAGGAGGAAGTGATGGGCGACATGATCAAAGCGCTGATCGTGGACGACAGTGCCATCGTGCGTCGCGGTGTGAGGACCTTGCTGGAGTTGGACGGGTGCATCGAGATCGTGGGTGAGGCCGGCGACGGTGACGAAGGCCTGCGGCTGGCTCGGGAGACGGCACCCGACATCGTCTTGCTGGACGTGCGCATGCCCAAGCGTGACGGACTGTCGATTGTGGGCGAGCTGGCGCGTGGGTCACGGGTGTTGATGCTCACGTTTTCGGACGAGTCCCGCGTCGTCCGGGAGGCCATGGCTGCCGGGGCGACGGGATACCTGGTGCACGGCACGTTCGACGCTGACTCCTTGGCGGCGACGGTGCGGAGTGCCGCCGCCGGGATGGCGGCACTGAGCGGCCCGGCCCTCACCGCCATGATGGGCAGCGCCACTCCTGCCCCGCTGACGGCGCACGAGAAGGGGCCGCAGTGGGGGTTGAGCTTGCGTCAGGCCGAAGTGATGGAGCTGATCTCTCAGGGCCGTTCCAATCGCGAAATCGCCAAGGAGTTGTTCCTGACCGAGAAGACCGTCAAGAACCACATCAATCAGATCTTCACCAAGCTGGACGCGAGTAACCGCGGCCAGGCCATCGCTGCGTGGTTGGGAACTGCGCCCACATCGACCCCGTGAGGTTCGGGTCCGGGGATAGGCCCGGACTGGGCCCCTCGGCCCTACGGATCCCCCAGCGATCCCCGTAGGTTTTTGGTTATCAACAAACGGGCACCCCGCCCGCAAGACTTGAAGGAGACTCACATGTCGAACCTCATGCTCGCTTCCGCGGTCAAGGCGGAGCTCGCTGTCAACGCTCTGCGGAGCACCCTCGTCGCCCGCCGTGAGCGCGGCGCTGACGCCCTGGAGTACGTCGGCATGGTGGTGCTGGCCGCTTTGATCGTCGTGGGCATCGTCGGTGCGCTGAACGTGGATTCCCTGAAGCAGGCGGTCGAGAAGGCCGTCACCGACATCACCAGCTCCAAGGGCTGATCCTTCGCGGAGGGGGCGGACGCGGTTCGCGTCGCCCCCTCCGCATCGATAGAGATCGTAGGTCGGCACCAGGAGGGAAGGTCTGGCGATGAGGGGTCTATGGCGAAGCCGCGAGGCTGGGGCCGCGACAACGGCGATCGTGATCGCTGTCAGCGTGCTGCTGCTAGGGGTCGCGTTTTTCTACACCCAACGCGTGGCCAAGGCGGAGGATCAGGGCAGCACGCTCCAGGTCGGGGCGGATGCCGCTGCCCTCGCCGGCGCCTATCAGACCATCGACAATGCGCCAGGCTGGTTGGCCGATCTCGTCAATGGCGGCGCCCTGCCAGCCGGGGGGTCCGGGCAAGGCGCCGCCAGTGACTTCGCCATCCGCAACGGAGGCTCCCTGGTCGGCTACCACTATGCGGCGAGTGTGGATCGCATCGAGGTCCAGGTGAAGAGCAAGGGCGTGTTGGAGTCGGGATCGCGCGAAGTCTCCGTGGCGGCGGCCCGCATCGGCAAGCGGGTGGCGGCGTGTGTGCTTCCCGCCAATCCTGCTCCTGCTTCCACCTCGACGTCGCAGCCGGGCGAGGAGGCCGCACCGACGAAGGCACCTAGCGTGACCGGGGTAGCCACCTGCGGCGAGGTGAAGGTCCCCGTCAAGGTCGACCCAGACAGCGGCAAGGTCACGATCACCCTGACCGATACGCAGATTCGGGCGCTGTTCACCGCCTCATTGGCGGCCTAAAGGCCCGGTCGAGCGTGTGTAGGGTGGTGAACACCCCACCGACCCCCGAAGGAGCGTCGTGATTCAGCGGCCCCCGATCCTGCTAGCGATCCTCATGGCTGTGGTGCTGTCGGCCTGTAGTACCCCTGCCCCTTCTCCTGACTCCGCACCTTCGGGCGCCCCGACGCCAGCTTCGGCCAGCGAGGCGGCGTCCGCACTCGTGCGTGCCGGAGCGGCCGAGCCTGTTCCCGTTGCCGCCGCCCCGATCACGACGGGTGAGCTGGCGGGCGGGACATTCCACGTCTTTTCGGTCAGGACGACGGACTCGTCCACGCGGCTCGAATATGCGGTGACCCATCCGACGCTGACGGGGCGCCCCGCGCAGTTGTATAGCGACCAGGGGCGAGAGAACTTGCCGGTGCTGTCGGCTGGGGGACAGGAATACCGCACCGTTGAACACACCATCTTGACGGGCATCTGGGGGCGCCCGGTAGCGGCGCCGATCACCTCGGTCGTCTCGAATCCGCACCCGACCTTCGCGGTGTACGCGCCCGTGCCAGCTGACGTGAGTGAGGTGGAGGTTTCCACGCCGCTCATCGCATCCCCGCTCACGGTGAGGGTCGACCGGGGGGCTGCGCCGGTTCCCGCCGGATCGGCCGAGGTGCCCATTTTGGGGCGTGCGGTGTCGGGCGACAAGAGCGACCGCCAGCACGACCAGAGCTTGATTGTGACGATCCACGGCGTCCGTCGCGCCGACAACGCCACCGTTGTCTACTATTCGGCGGCTTTCCCGCAGGGCGTGCCGCCGGTTCGGTTCGCGAGTTGGGGTGGGGAGGGTGGCTCGTTAAGCAAGAATTCCTCCTACTTGGGTTTCCTTACCGCCACCGTCGAAGCGATCGATTGGTCGTCCATGCAGGGCATCCAACTTCTGGGAGGTGGCGGCCCTCACTTGAAGGAGTCGTGCGATCGGTTCGCCTTCACCGACGGCAAGAACCCCAACGCTCTTGTGTGCTGGGGTGTCCTGCCACCGGTGAAGGCATCCACCACGAAGGTGGATGTGATCGTCGCCAATCAGCTCATTCAAGATGTGCCGGTCACCGACGGGCTCATGACGCCGCAGTCGGATCAGCAGATCCCCGAACTGGGGACGGGGTGGCCCACCATCCCGGCTGAGTCGCTGGCCGCAGCCACGCCTGACAACGTCGATCGCAACACCGTCGACCTGCGCTACGTGGTGAAGAAAGGGGCGATCACCACCTCAGGGGAGCAACTCGATCTGGACTCCACGGTGCTGTTCGATTACAACCAGGCGACGCTGACCGCCGCGGCCCACGATGTGCTGCTGACGGCGGCGCAACAGCTGACGGCCACGGGGCGGCGCGGTACGGTGAGCGTGACGGGCCACACCGATGCCGATGGTCCCGATGCGGCCAACCTGACCCTGTCCAAGCGGCGGGCCCAAGCCGTCGCGGACGCGCTGGGTCCCTTACTCGGGCCGGGTTATTCGTTCACGGTCGAGGGCAAGGGCGAAACCGAACCGGTGGCCTCCAACGACACCGACGCGGGCAAGGCGGCTAACCGCCGCGTGACCATTCTTCCGCCCTCCTAAGAAAGGCCGCCGCGCGAGGCTTCGGCCTGATCGAAAAGTGGTGCGGACGCCGCGTCGTTGTGGTTGCATGGAGTCATGTCAGCCGTGACGTCAACCTCAGCCCCCTCCGCTCCTCAGCCTTCACGCCGGGCCAGGCGTGCCTTGGGTCACGCCCCGACGCCGCCCGCACCGGACGCGCTGGGCCCTGAGGTCCTGACGGCAGCCGAGGATCCCTTGGTGCCGCAGTTGCGACAGATTTTGGATGCTGACGACGTTCTCACGTCCACTACCGATCTGGTGCGCTACTCCTCCGATGCCAGCCCGTACCGGATGCTGCCGCGCGTCGTGGTGCGTCCGCAGAACACGCAGCAGCTCATCGCCGTGTTGGCCGCGGTGAAGGCGGCCGGGCGAGGGGTCACCTTCCGTGCCGGCGGTACGAGCTTGAACGGGCAGTCCCAAGGCGACGACGTGATGATCGACATGCGGGAGCACTTCCGCGACATCGAGGTTCTCGAGGAGGGCGCCCGGCTTCGGTCAGAGCCCGGGGTGATCCTGTTCCGCGCCAACGCCTTGTTGGCGCCGAAGGGGCGCGTTCTTGGGCCGGACCCGGCGAGCGGTTCCGCGGCCACCATCGGCGGCGTGTTCGCCAACAACGCGTCGGGAATGACGGCCGGGACGCGCTACAACAGCTACACCACGATCGATTCCGTCACGGCGGTGCTGGCCTCGGGGACCGTGGTCGACACGGCGGCCCCCGATGCGGACGATCGCCTGCGCGCGGCCGAGCCGGACCTGTATGCCGCGTTGGAGGCCATCCGCGACGACGTGCGCGCCGACGCCGACCTCACCGCGCTCATCCGCCGCAAGTTCTCCATCAAGAACACCTCCGGCTACCGGCTCGACGCTTTCCTGGACGCCGACCGGCCGGTCGACATCCTGCCGCTGCTGCTGGTCGGGTCCGAGGGCACGCTGGCTGCGGTCGTCGAGACGGTGTGGCGGACGCTGGAAACGGGCCCGCGTCGCTCTACCGCGTTCCTGCGGTTCCCGGATGTGACGTCGGCCGCGGCCGTCGTGGCCCCGCTCAACGCAGTGGAGGCGCAAGCCGTGGAACTGATGGACACTGCGTCCTTGCGTTCGCTGCAGGGCCGCGCGGGGACGCCTCAGTGGATCAACGACCTGGCCCCCGACGCCACCGATGCGGCGATCCTGACCGAGCGCCGCGCCGCCGATACGGCGACGCTGGACCAGTTTGAAGCCGACGTGGCCCGCATCGTCGGGCCGACCGTCGTCGACATGGGGGAGTCCCTCACCACTCGGGAAGCCGGGCGGGCGGCGCTGTACTGGCGCCTGCGGTCGGGCATGCTCCCCTCCATTGGTGCGTCGCGCCCAGCCGGGACCGCGTTGATCACCGAGGACGTGGTGGTTCCCCCGGAGCGGTTGCCTCAGGCGGTGGCCGAACTGCAAGCCCTCCTGGTCAAGCACGGCTTCCTGGGAGCGGTCAACGGCCACGCCTCGGCGGGCAACATGCACTTCTACCTGTACCTGGATGCGACCGACGATGAGCGACTCGGCGCTTACCGCGCCTTCATGGAGGAACTGGTCGACCTCATCGTGGACCGCTACGACGGCTCCCTGAAGGGCGAGCACGGCACCGGCCGCAACATGGCGCCGTTCATCACGCGTGAGTGGGGGGAAGCCGCGGTCGCGATGATGTGGCGGGTGAAGCGCGCCATGGATCCGGCGGGCCTGCTCGGGCCGGGGGTGTTCCTCAACGACGATCCGGAGGCGGCTTTCGACGGCTTGAAGTCGATGCCCGCGATCCACCCGCACCTCAATCCCTGCATTGAGTGCGGGTTCTGCGAGCCGGTGTGCCCGTCGCGTCACCTGACCGCGACACCACGCCAGCGCATCGTGCTGCAACGCGAACTGGCTCGCCAAGGCCATACCGGCCCCGTGGCCGAGCGCATCATTGACGAGTACGCCTACGAGGCCGTCGACACGTGCGCGGGCGATTCGTCGTGTTCGATCGCTTGCCCCGTCGACATCGACACGGGGCGGGTCATGAAGGAGCTGCGCCGCGACGGTGCCCCCGCGCTCGCTCAGCGCGTCGGCGTCACCTTGGCCAAGCATTGGGGCATTGCGGAGATCGCCGGACGCACTGCGCTGTTCGCCGCGAAGGCGATCCGCCCGGTCATCGGGGATCGTGGCCTGTCGGCGATCACGTCGCTGGGGCGCAAGATCGGGGGCGAGGAACTGGTTCCGAGTTGGATCGCCGAACTCCCCGGCCCTGCCCCTGCCTTGCCGCCCACCGAGCGTGCCGGGGCCGAGGCCGTTTTCTTCGCCGCGTGCATCAACCGGATCTTTGGTGCATCTCGGGCGGCGGCCGAACCCACGACGGTCTCTGAGGCTTTCGTGGCGCTCGCGGCCCGCGCGGGGCACGCGATCTGGATCCCCGACGATCTCGCGTCGATGTGCTGTGGCACGGTGTGGCACTCCAAGGGCCTCGAAGAGGGCAACGTCATCATGGCCGCGGAAGTGCTGGACCGCATGTGGCGATGGAGTGACGCTGGCCGTCTGCCCATCATCGTGGACGCCTCGAGTTGCACGCTCGGCCTAGCCCACGACATTGCCGAACTGCTGGATCCGGAGCGTCTAGCCAAGCACCGCAAGCTCCAGATCATCGACGTGATGAAGTACACCCGTGAGGTGCTCCTTCCTGACCTGCCGCAGGCGCAGAAGCTGGGCCTGACGGTGCTGCACCCGACGTGTTCGATGAACATGCTCGGCATCACCGATGACCTCAAGACGCTGGCCGGGGCGGTGTCGCAGGAGGTCTTCGTGCCGATCAGCGCCACCTGCTGCGCGTTCGCCGGTGACCGGGGCATGCTGCACCCGGAACTGACGGCGACCGCGACGGAAGAGGAGGTTGCTCAGGTGAAGGCGCGCCTCGCCGAGCCGGTCGAGGGTCCGGTCGGTTTCGCGTCCGGGAACCGGACGTGCGAACTGGGCATGGAGCACGCAACCGGCCAGCCGTACGAGTCCATCATCGTCACCCTGGAGCGACAGACTCGCTGACGGCTCCTGGGGCGGTCGCACGCGGCCCGGCATCCCTGGTGGGTGCCGGGCAGTGACGCGTCAGCGTCCTTCGGCGATGCGGGCGACGTGGAGGGCCAGGTAGGAGACCTCATCGGCGGTCAGCTCATCGCCCAGGCGCAGTTCGATGATGCCCGCCAGGCGCTCGGCGACAATCGTCGCGTCGGGGTAGGTGGAGCGGATCGCGTCGCTGATGGGCGAACTCTCCGAGACGAGTTGCTGATGCTGGCTGACCCGGACGAAGAGATAGCGCAGGTGCGTGATGAAGCGTCCGACGCTGACCGAGTCGTGACCAAGATCAAGCCCGTACTCGGCCTCGATGACGGAGACGAGTTGATGGATGACTCCGGTCATGCGGTAGGTGAATGTCAGGTCCCCGCTGGCCATACCCGCGTTCACCAGGTGCAACGCCAGGGCCACCTCTTCAGAGTCGGGCAGCGGCTGTTCCAGATGCTGGTTAACGGCGCTCAGCAGCGCGCGCGCCTGACGAAGCTCATCGGGGTACAGGTGGGAGACCTCGGCGCGCAGGGGGTATTCGACTGTCAGGCCGCGTGCCGCCCGATGGGTGGCGAAGTTCAAGTGGTCGGCGAGCGCGATCACCAGGGTGGCGCTGTGGGACACCTGCTCGGCGTCGTCGAGTTCGGGCAGCGTGCGCGAGACGAGTTGAATCATCTCCGGGGGGACGCCAGCCAGGAGCTGGGCGAGGTGGTCGGGGTCGCGTCCGTCGCTGGGCACGAAGACCCGGATGACTTTCGACGGGTCAACCGGCGAACCGGCCTTGGCCTGAAAGCCGAGACCGCGGCCGGTGAGGATCACTTCGTCGCCGCTGGCGTCGCGTGCCAAAACCACATTGTTGTTGAAGACGCGCAGCACGGTCATGTCTGGCGTCTCACTGGGCACACGTTCGGAAATGCTCAGCTCACCTCGTTTGGGGGATCGTGGGAGTGGGGACCGTCATCGGCGACGGTGACCACGGTAATGGGCGTGCGGGGGGTGTGTCGAAGGAACGGCGTCATGCGTGAGGGGCCCGCCCCGATGGAGGCGGGCCCCTCACGCCGTGATTCAGCGCGTGACGTCGATGATGGGGGCGCCCACCGCGACGCTGTCGCCCGTGATCGGCGTGACGTCCGTCATCGACTTGGTATTGGTGACGGTCACCACCGTGGTGGTGTCGAACCCGGCCGCCCTCACCTTGTCGAAATCGACGGTGGCGAGCAGGTCGCCCTTGTTCACCTTCTGGCCCTTGGCGACGGCGACCTCGAACCCGTCGCCCTTCATCTGGACCGTGTCGATACCGACGTGCACCAGGACCTCAACGCCAGTGTCGGTCTTGATCCCGAACGCGTGCCCGGTCTTGGTCACCGTGGCGATCGTGCCTGCCACGGGGGAGTACACCTGGTTCTCGGTGGGCTTGATGCCCACGCCGTCGCCCAGCGTCTTGGAGGCGAAGACCTTGTCCTCGACCTCGGTGACGGGGATCACCGTCCCGGCGAGCGGTGACCCGATGACCACCTGGACTCCGGTGAGGTTCTCAGCCGGAGCAGCCGATGCCACCGACGTGGTGACGGCGGCCGCGGGGGCGGACTCTGCGGCCGCAGCGGCGGGAACCGGATCCTTGTAGCCGGAGACGATGACCAGAGCCATCGCGACGAAGAAGGCGGCCGCGACGGCGATGGCGTAGATCCACATCGGAGAGAAGACCGGGATCGTCAGCAGCGAAGTGAAGGCGAACACGGACGTCTTCACGCCGCCGACGGTGGCACCCAGGATACCGATGATCAGACCGCCGGTCAGACACCCGACGAGCATGCGCGGGTAGATCCGCTTGAAGCGCAGGTGGATGCCATACAGCGACGGCTCCGAGATGCCGCCGAACAGGCCAGCGAGCAAGGCGCCGGTGGCCGTCTGACGCATCTGGGTGTCCTTGTCACGCATCGACAAGACCAGCACGCCCGCGGTGGCGCCGAAGCAGGCGAAGTTCCATGCGCCCATCGGGCCCTGGATGAAGTCATAGCCCAGCGTGTTGATGTTGACGAGCATGAGCGCATTCAGCGGCCAGTGCAGGCCCAGGGGCACCAGGAACGGGTAGATCAGCGGGATGATGATCGCGAACACGATGGGAGCGTTCGTGTTGAGCCAGGCCAGCCCGCCGCCCAGGCCGTTGCCGAGCCAGATGCCCAACGGGCCGAGCAGGAACGCGGTGACCGGGATCATGATCGCCATCGACAGGAACGGGACGAACACCATCTGAACGTTCTCGGGGAAGATCTTCTTCAGCAGGCGATACAGGGGCGCCAGCAGGGCAACCATGATCAGGGGGACGAAGACCTGGCCGCCATAGTCGTTGAGCTGCATGGGCAGACCGAAGACGCTGGCCACGCACTCGTTGGTGCCCAACGTCGCATTGACGTGGCAGACCACGCCGGGGATGCCGCTGTCCTTGGCGCTGAGGCTCATGAAGTTCGGCGTCATGAGCGCACCCATGATGGTCGCGCCAACCCAGGGGTCGACGTTGAGCTTCTTCGCCGCGTTGTAGGCGACCATGATCGGCAGGAAGTAGAACACGGCCCGCCACATGGCATCGACGAACACCCAGGTCGCCGGCTTGTCGGCGGCGCGGAAGTCGACGATGCCCAAAGCGTCGAGGACCGCGGCAAACGCGATGATCAGCGAGGCGCCCAACAGCACCCCCAGCAGGGGACGGAAAGAGTCGGAGAGGTACTCGAAGAAGGCGTCGATCCACCAGATCTTGCCGCGCGCCTTGGAGCGGGCGGCCGCCTTGATGTCGGCATCGCTGGGGGCCTGCGCGCCACCGGACATGCTGGGCAGGTTCATGATGTCGGAGTAGACGCTTTGTACTCCGCCACCAATGACGACCTGGTAGCGATCACCGCTTTGGGGGACCGCCCCCATCACGCCCGGGATCTGGTCGACCTTGGCGGAATCGACCTTGGATGCGTCGCGCAACTGGAACCGCAGTCGCGTGGCGCAGTGGGTCAGGCTCTCGATGTTCTCGGGGCCCCCCACCTCGTCGACGATCGCCTGTGCGGCTGATCGCGTGGTGTTGGTTGTCATGCCTGTGTCCTGTCCTTGTGTTTCCGTTCCCGACCCCGAACGCAAAAAAGACCTGAGACGCCGCACGGACAGTGCAGTGACTCAGGTCTTGCCCCGGGATCGGGTAGCAACCCTGCTGAGCGGAAGCTCAAGTACGACTATAGCACGACGTGAGGCGCGGTGAAAGTGGCCTTCGGTCGTACGCGCCCCACATAGCGAGGCCTGGAAAAGGTGGCGGTGCCGGGGTTTGGAAGAATGCGTAAGGCACGCGCGGCGTTTCGTTAGGGTGACGCCATGACAACGACGGAGTCGGCGATCCTGTGCGTCGGAGAAGCGCTCATCGATGTGGTGCGACGCCCGGGCTGTGAGGCGTCCGAGCATGTTGGCGGGAGCCTGCTGAACGTGGCTGCCGGGATGGCCGCCCTAGGCGTCCCCACTCATCTGGCGTCCTGGTGGGGCCAGGATGCTCGGGGGGAGAGGCTGGCGGCGTTCGCGCGCGCGGCCGGTGTAGCGATCGTTCCCGGCACCGCCGGTGCGAAGGCCACGCCGATCGCCCAGGCCGACCTGGATGCCGATGGGCAGGCGCGCTACACGTTCGACCTGACCTGGGAACTCCCCACGCTGCCCACCGAGGGGATCGAGCACATCCACACCGGAAGCCTCGCGGCCACCGTCGAGCCTGGCGGCAGTGCTGTCGCTGCCGAGATGGCTCGGCTCCGGTCGTCGGCGACCATCTCTTACGACCCGAATGCCCGCCCCGCGATCATGGGTTCCCCTGCAGCGGTGGTGGAACGCGTCGAGGCGCTGGTGGCTCTCAGCGACGTCGTCAAGGCTAGCGACGAGGATTTGATGTGGCTGTACCCCGACGTGCCGCCCGCCACGACGCTGGAGCGCTGGGGGACGCTGGGGCCCACGCTGGTGGTGATGACCCGGGGCGCGCGGGGAGCCTTGGCGCGGCTGGCTCATGTGGACACCAGCTTGGAGGTGGCCGCCCCGTCGGTGCAGGTAGGCGACACGGTCGGCGCCGGTGACTCCTTCATGGCCGGATTGTTGGCCGGATTGCGTCAGGCGGGCCTGCTGGGTGGGCCCGCAGCGCGGGAACGGTTGCGTCGGGCCCGCTGGGAAGACCTCGCCGTCCCGCTACGGCAGGCAGCGCTGACCAGTGCGGTCACCGTGGGTCGTGCGGGCGCCTACGCCCCTGGGCCTGACGAGGTCGCCGCCCTGAATGCGGCCGACACCGCTTCCTCAGTAGCGGCGCTTGAGGCTCACGATCACCGCTGACCCCGCGCGGGCCCTCGACGGTTCCGTGCGGGGCCAGCGTCTGCCTAGAAGCCGGTGAGGCTGTAGGGCGGCACCGCAGTGCGGAACAACCGGGCGAGTGCATCGATGCCGTTGGCGGGCCCCTCGATGAGCCCTGCCACGGCCAGCGTGGACGCGTCGACCAGCCCCATGTAGAGCGAGGCCAAGGCCGTCACATCGACCCGCACCGCTGCCGCGTCGAGAGGCGTCACGTCGGCTGTGTGGTCGGCGACGGTCACACGCCAGGCGCCTTCGGCGAAGCCCATCGGGTCGGTCACGCTGAACTCGACCGAACCGTCGGCCTCCCACCCGCGCGCGGTCAACGCGGCGGGGACATCCAGCACGCGCAACCAGGTGAAGTCCTCCACCCCCGTTGTGGTGACCCGTCGCGGGTCGGTCAACGCCCACTCCAACGGGCTGGTGGGGCTCAGGTTGCGCCAGATGACCTTCTTGACCAAGTCGATCGAGCCGAGGAACTGCCACAAGGCCAGTTCGGCCTCGGCGTCGACCGCTAGCAGGTCCCTCACCTGGACGGATTCGTCCGCCTCGTTCATCACGTAGCTCACGACGCCATCGGGCGCCCCCTCGGCGTCGGTGTGAACGGCCACGCGCAACCCGGCGACCGGCGCCTCCTTGTCGTCATCCCACGCTCCCGACAAGAACGTCGTGTACGTGTGGGGGCGCAGGTGCGAGCCGCGCGTCGAGGCATGGATGCGCGCGAACACTTCGTCACGGATCGTCAGCGCGTCGGCGGGGGAGACCAGTGCCATGCGGGGTTCTACCTCGCGGTGCCAGGCAGGAGCCGGGAGGGTGGTGAGGGTGACACCGCGCCGTCGGGTCGCGATGCCGAATCCGAAGCGGCCATAAATGGTGGCCTCGGACGCCGTGAGGGCCGCCAGGGGGATGCCGTCGCGATGGGCGCGCGTCAGGGCATCGGTCATGAGCCGCTTGAGCACGCCCCGGCGCCGATGCGTGGTCCGCACCGTGACGTCGAACACGTAGAGAGCAGGCACCGGTGCAGCTCCGGCGTTGATGCTGAGGCAGGCCGAGCCGAAGGTGCCGACCGGGGCGTCCCATTCCGCCGTCACGCCCGGAAGGGCCGAGGTCGCATAGGCGGCGTCCAGTCTCATGTCGATGGCGCTGATGTCGCGCACCCAGTGGGTGAGCGCATCATCGGATGCATCAGCCATGCCGAAACCCAGTCGCGTGGCGTCCTGCCAGGCCCGCATGGCAGGACTGGCCGGGTCGACGACAGGGACAGAGTCGAAACGGACGTCACTCATGCTCGCGACACTAACGCATCGCTGAAGCCCTCAGGCGGTCGCGGCTAGGCTGTCGACCCGTGACGAAAGCCGCGCGACGCCAGCCCGAGCAGCAAGCACCCCCCGTGCAAAAGCTCCAGATCCGCTACGCCAAGCGAGGGCGGGCCCGGTTCACCTCCCATCGGGACTTCGCCCGCGCCTTCGAGCGAGCGTTGCGTCGTGCCGGTGTGCCGATGGCATACAGCTCTGGTTTCAATCCGCACCCGCGTATCTCGTTCGCGAACGCCTCGCCGACCGGGGCGGCGACTGAGGCGGAGTACCTGGAGATCGGGTTGACGCGTCGGGTGGATCCACAGGCCGTCGTGGCATCGTTGGACGCCGCCTTGCCGCACGGCCTTGACGTCCTCGCTGCGGTGGAGGCCACGGGCCCGCTCGCGGACCAACTCGCTGTTTCCGCATGGCGCATCTCGGTGCCCGGCGCGGATGTGGAAGCCCTAGCCGAAGCGGTCTCTGCCCTGTGGGCAAGCGAACAAACAGAAGTTCAGCGGATGACCAAGGCGGGGCTGCGCTCCTTTGATGCCCGCGCAGCGATCATCGCGATGCATGTCGAGGGCAAGGAAGTGGAGGTCGTCCTCGCCCACGGGACGCCACTGGTGCGCCCCGATGACGTGGTGAAGGCGCTGGTTGCCGTCGGGCCTGGATTCGTCCTGGGGGATCCCCCCATCCTCACGCGACTGGCTCAAGGACGCTGGGTCGAGGGTCGGGTGCTGGGCCCCTTCGAGGGTGCCCCCGGCGCGTAAGGCTGGGGTTTGGGGCGCTCGTATGGAAGGATGGGATCCGGTCGGACGCCTTTGGTGATCGACCGGGTGCCAGGCCGCGACGAGATCGTCGACCGCGGCGGGTCGCCCCAGAAACGCTAGCTTCGTCGCGCCACGGTGCCTCTGCCCGGCGCGCGACCTACTGTACGGCGGGCTTGCCCGCCGCGTGAGGAGAGCACATGCTCGATTCGGATGCACCCTCGGGTGCCACCTCTGAATCCCCCGAGAACGCCCCCGCCCCGCGTCGTCGTCGGCGCGCCGCGACCCGCCCCGCGGGTCCGCCGGCCCCCGTCGCGCCGCCCGTCGCGATCGTGGTGACCAAGGCCAAGGCGGTCGACTCCGCTCCCGTGGAGCCCCCGGCTGAGCCTGCGCCTGTCGCGGAGCCCACCCCGGAGGAGGCCGTCGTCGAGGACGCGGCTGCCGCGGGAGAGACCCCAGAAGAGTTGGCCGCGCAGGCCGAGCCCGCCGACGTTCTTGTTCCCGAGCCCGCCGTTGACGACCAGGGCGTCACCGCGCAACCAGAACAGTCCACACCGGTCGCCGAGGTCGCCGGGCCCGAGGAGGCGTCCGCCGAGGTCGCCGCCGCTGCCCAGGAGCCTGCCGAACCGCAGCCCCGCAAGCGCGCCGCATCCCGCGGGACGCGCAGCCGCCGCAGCCGCAAGAAGGTTGAGCCCGAGGCCGACGCCGAGGCCGAAGAGTGCGCCACCTCAGCCGACGTGAGCGCCAGCCTGGCCGAACTCACGGCTGCCCGCGAACAACACGGCCACCCCGAGGAGGAGCGCGACATCGCCGAGGTGACCGCGGCGCTCGACGATTTGGCCGCCGCGATCAGCGGCGAGGCGAGCGACGTCGCCGACGCCGATACCGCCGACGCTGAGGAAGCCGAAGCCGACGCCACCGAGACCGACGACGATGATGCTGCACCGCGTCGCCGCCGTCGCCGTCGGGGTGGTCGCCGTCGTCGTCGTGGCGCCGATCAAGACGACTCCGAGGATGAGGAGAGCGAGTCCGAGGACTCCTCCGAGGACGAAGCAGACCAGACGTCCTCCGAGGACACCACCGAAGGCGACGAATCCGAGGATTCCGGGGATTCCCCATCGACCTCCTCACGTCGTCGCCGTCGTCGCCGTCGCCGCGGTGAGGACACCGGTGCGGCCGAGGAGGACGGCGTCGATGTCGTCATCAAGGTCCGCGAACCGCGCCGCGCCAAGTCCGGCAACGACGAGATCACCGGCATTGAGGGCTCCACGCGCATGGAGGCCAAGCGTCAGCGCCGCCGTGAAGGGCGTGCCGCCGGTCGCCGCCGGTCGCCGATCTTGTCCGAGGCGGAGTTCCTGGCGCGTCGGGAGGCCCTGGATCGGCAGATGCTGATTCGCCAGGCCGAGGACTACACCCAGATCGCCGTCTTGGAGGACGGGATCCTCGTCGAGCACTACGTCGACCGTGACAGTTCTGCTTCGCTGATCGGGAACATCTACCTGGGCCGCGTCCAAAACGTGCTGCCCAGCATGGAAGCCGCCTTCGTTGACATCGGCCGTGGCCGCAACGCGGTCATTTACGCCGGTGAGGTCGACTGGGACGCCTACGGTGTGACGGGCGAAGACCGGCGCATCGAGAAGGTGCTCAAGTCGGGGCAGACGATCCTGGTGCAGGTCACCAAGGACCCGATCGGCGCCAAGGGTGCCCGCTTGACGGGCCACATCTCCATTCCGGGCCGCTACGTCGTGTACTGCCCCGGCGGTCAGCTGTCCGGCATTTCCCGCAAGCTTCCTGAGCCTGAGCGGCTCCGCCTGAAGGGCATCTTGGACGCCGCCGTCGAGGAAAATGCGTCCGTCATTGTGCGCACGGCAGCCGAGGGGGCCAGCCAAGAGGAACTCGAGCGCGACGTCCACCGCCTGCAGGCGCAGTGGGACGTCATTGAGAAGAAGGTCAAGGCCGGGTCTGCGCCGCAGCAGTTGTACGCGGAGCCGGACCTCACGGTGCGGATCGTCCGGGACCTGTTCACCGAGGACTTCTCCGCGCTGGTCGTGGAGGGCAACGGCCAAGGCGAGGACGCCTGGGACACGGTCGAAGGGTATGTGACGCACGTCGCGCCGCACCTGGGCGAGCGGCTGCGCCGCTGGGATCGCGAGACCGAAGGGGATCTGTTCGACAAGTTCCGCGTCCACGAGCAGGTCGCCAAGGCGCTGGAGCGCAAGGTGCACCTGCCCTCGGGCGGGTCTCTCATCATCGACCGCACCGAAGCCATGACCGTCATCGACGTCAACACCGGCAAGTTCACCGGCACCCAGGGCAACCTGGAGGCGACCGTCACCTCCAACAACTTGGAGGCGGCCGAAGAGATCGTGCGCCAGCTTCGGCTGCGCGACATCGGCGGCATCATCGTGATCGACTTCATCGACATGGTGCTGCCCGCCAACCGTGAGTTGCTGCTGCGTCGACTCGTGGAGTCGCTGGGCCGTGACCGGACGCGCCATCAGGTCGCCGAGGTGACCTCCCTGGGACTGGTGCAAATGACGCGTAAGCGCATCGGTACCGGGCTGGCCGAGGCCTTCACCGTGCAATGCGAGACGTGCAAGGGGCGTGGCTACCACGTCCATGATGCTCCGGTCGCCTCGCAAGCCCCCGCCGACGGTGGTGATCGCGACCACGGACGCCGCGGAGGACGCTCCCGTTCGGGGCGCTCCCGCAAGAACGACGCCAAGGGCGCTGAGACGCATGAATCCGGCCACGAGTCGGACCACGGCGGCAATGATGCTGCGCCCCATGAGGCCGCCGAGAACTGACCGATGACGATCCCGTCCCCGTCTCGCGCCACCGCCTGGGCGGGGACGGTCGTTTCTGCCGTCCGCCAGGAGTACCCGTGGGCCGCGCAGCACACGGTCACCGGGCCGCACGACGTCGACGTCACACCGACGCGTCTGCATCCCGCGTTTTATGGCAGCTTCGATTGGCACAGTTGCGTTCACATGCTGTGGTCGGCAGTGACGCTGCTCGACCTGCCGGGGGAACCCGTCGAGGCGTCGAGCGCGGAGGCCTTGACCTCCCTGCTGGATGAGCGGCTCACCCCAAAGAACCTGGCCGTCGAGGTCGAGATGCTACGGCGGCGTCCCACCTTCGAGCGCCCCTACGGATGGGCTTGGGCACTCCAGTTGGTGGCCGCCGCGTCTTCCTCGCCACGGGCACGCGAGCGGGGATGGGCGGAAGCGCTGGAACCCCTGGGAGCCGTGCTACAGGAGAGGTTTCTGCACTGGTTGCCTGGCATGGTCGCGCCGGTACGTGCCGGGGTCCACAGCAACACGGCGTTCGCGTTGGGGCTCGCACGCGATGCCGCCGTCGCGTTGGAGTGGCCCGACCTGACCGGGCTGATCGACGCGCGCGCCCGTGACTGGTTCGGTGCCGACCGGGACTACCCGATCGGCTGGGAGCCCGACGGGCACGATTTCCTCTCTGGGGCGCTCAGCGAGGCAGCCCTGATGAAGCGCGTCCTGGGACCTGCTCGGGCTGCCGCGTGGCTCGCTGCTTTCCTCCCGGGCCTGGCCCGCGAACATGATCCCGTCTTCGAGGTTCCCGAGGCAGGCGACGCGAGTGATGGCCAACTCGCACACCTTCTGGGGCTGGCCTTGTCGCGGGCTTGGCACCTGCGCGAACTCGCCCCCCTCCTCGCGCCCGATGCGGCCCAGCGGATCGGCCGAACCACGCCAGCCCAGGTCGATCGCGTCGCAGATGCGATTACCGCCGGTGATTTCATGGCCACGCACTGGTTGGTCAGCTTCGCGCTGAAGGCTGAACTCGCCGCCTAGCGGGCGTGGGCTGCTGCCGGGTTCGTCTCCGGCCGTGGAGGAACCACAGGAGACCGCGTCGCAGCGATCGGCACGGTGATGGGCACAGTGCACATCCGCGGCCCATAGTGGGGCGGTCTGCACATAGTCGCCGTTGTGGATGGCGCCTTATCGTCAGGGCACTTGCACGCTTCGCAGCCACCACGAAGGACCTTCCGATGGCCACACAATCCCTCGACGACTACGCACTCTCCCGCGTCCCGCAGGACGCCCGCAAGCACTGGTTCGGCATCGCCGTTCAACGGTTCGGGCAGGTGTCGGCCCTGTCGCAGTTCCTCCTCGGCGCCACGATCGGCTACTCCATGACCTTCGGGGAGGCCGTCCTCGCCTTCCTGTTCGGATCGATCATCCTCGAAGTCATCATGTGCATCGTCGGCATCATCGGACAGCGTGAGGGGCTGAGCACGTCGTTGCTGGCCCGCTGGACCGGGTTCGGCGAAGTCGGCTCCTCGTTGGTCGGTCTGGCCATCGGGATCAGCCTGATCGGCTGGTTCGGCATCCAAAGTGGCATCTCGGCGGAGTCGCTGGAGGCGCTCATACCCGGCGTGTTGCCGGTGTGGGTCTGGAGCCTGCTGTTCGGCTTCGCGGTCACGGCCATCGTGGCCGTCGGTTTCGTGGGCATGCAATGGCTGGCCAACATCACCGTCCCGCTCTTCCTCATCCTGGTCGGCTGGTCGATCACCTCGGAACTGTCGCGCCATTCGCTGGCCGACCTGATCTCGTCCCCGGCACCCGGCCCCACGATGAGCATCTGGGCCGGGACCGGCATCGTCGCGGGTGGCCTCATCGTCGGCGCGATCATCACCTCCGACATGACGCGGTACAACCGCTCGGGGGCTGACGTCGTGAAGCAGACCGTCGTCGGTGTCAGCCTCGGCGAGTTCGTCATCGGCCTGGCCGGGGTGCTGCTGGCGCATGCTGCCCAGTCGGCCAGCATCGTGGCGATCGTGACCTCGTCGATTGGGCTGGCGGGGCTGGTCATCGTCATCACGGGCACCCTCAAGATCAACGACTGGAACCTCTATTCCTCGACTCTTGGTCTGGTGAACTTCGCCTCGACCGCCTTCGGGAAAAACCTGCACCGCGTCACGACGACGGTCGTCTTGGGCGTGGTCGGGTCCATCCTGGCCGCGGCGGGCATCCTTGGGCAGTTCACGGGGTTCCTGACGCTCCTCTCGGTCGTCTTTCCCCCGATCGCGGGCATCATGGTCGCCGAGTATTTCCTCGTGAAGAAGTGGCGACCAGAACTGGACGCCTCACGGGAAAGCGGCAACTTGCCCGATGCGGCGCCACGGTGGGTGCCTGCCACGTTGATCGTTTGGGCGATCTCCGCAGTGGTCGGCCATCTGGTCACGTGGGGTATCCCCTCGCTGTGGTCGTTGCTGCTGTCCATCGTGCTCTACACCGTGGCCGGACGCCTCGGCCTGGTTACCGGTGTGGGGACCTCCCGCACCACCGCTACCGCCGTCACGACGGCCTGAGAGGGACGCGCTATGCACATCGGAATCGACGTTGGGGGCACCAACACGGACGCCGTCCTCATGCAGGGGCGTACCCCCTTGGCGGGGGTGAAGCAGTCCACCAGCGCTGACGTCACCAGCGGCATCGTCTCGGCCTTGGCCGCGCTGGCACAGGAGCACTCCTTCGAGGGTGACCAGATCGAGGCGGTGATGATCGGGACGACCCACTTCATCAACGCCCTGATCGAGGCACGACGCCTGGCTCCCACGGCGGCCGTCAGGCTGGGGCTGCCCGCCACTCGGGCGCTTCCGCCGCTCGTGGATTGGCCGCAGACACTGCTCGAGGCGATCGATGGTCACAGCTACCTCGCTCACGGGGGATACGAGTTCGACGGACGCCCCATCGCGCCGTTGGATCCCGAGGAACTACGCGGCATCGCGGCCCAGATCGCGGCCAGTGGGGCCAGGTCCGTGGGGGTGTCGTCGGTGTTCAGCCCGGTCAACCACGACCTGGAAGTCGAAGCCGGACGCATCCTGGCCGAGGAACTCGGGGACGGGGTAGCCATCTCCCTGTCCCACGAGATCGGACGCATCGGCCTGCTGGAGCGCGAGAACGCCACGATCATCAACGCGGCCCTGCGCGAGTTGGCAGCCGAGATCGTGGACGGACTGGCGGCGGCCGTGCGGGCCCAAGGCATCGAAGCCCCCATCTTCTTGAGCCAAAACGACGGCACCCTCATGGACGAGGCGTTCGTCCGCGCCTACCCCGTGGCGACGTTCGCGTCGGGGCCCACGAACTCGATGCGCGGCGCAGCCCTGACCTCGGGGCTGAGCACCTGCGCGGTGGTGGACATTGGCGGCACCACGACCGACATCGGCCTGCTGGTTGGCGGGTTCCCCCGCGAGAGCGCCGGTGAGGTGACCGTGGCCGGAGTCCGGACGAACTTCCGGATGCCGGACGTGCTCTCCATCGGGATCGGGGGCGGCTCCCTCGTCGATCCGGTCACCGGGGAGGTGGGGCCCGCGTCGGTCGGTTACCGGCTCACCACCGAGGCGCTGGTTTTCGGCGGATCAACACTGACAGCAACGGACGTGGCCGTGGCCGCCGGACGTGCTCAGGTGGGGGATCCTGCTGCCGTGGCGCACCTGGATCCGGAGTTTGTCACGCGGGTGCTGGGGCGTATCGCGGACAGGGTCGCCGAGGCTGTGGACCAGATGCGTACGTCGGCGGATCCGATCGCGATCGTCGCGGTCGGGGGCGGCTCGATCTTGCTGCCTGATGAACTTCCCATGTTCGGGGCCGTCAACCGTCCCGGCAACTACGCGGTCGCCAACGCGATCGGCGCGTCCATCGCCCAGGTGGGCGGTGAGATCGACAAGGTGTACGCCGTCACGCCCGGAGAGCGGGGCGCGCTGATCGCCGCCGTGCGGGCTGAGGCCGTGGATAAGGCCATCGCCGCCGGTGCCGTTCCGGGGTCCGTGGAGATCATCGACTTCGACGAGGTGCCCATCCCGTACCTGCCGGGCAACGCGTCCCGCATTCGGGTGAAGGCCGTGGGTGACCTGATGGAGGCGCAGCGATGAGTTGGACGCTGAGGGCCGACATGGTGGATGACCTGGCGCGCGGTGCTGCGGTGCTGGGCACCGGGGGAGGTGGAGATCCCTACATCGGGGCGCTGTTGGCCAAGCAAGCACTCGCCGCGCATGGCCCCGTCGAGGTCGTCACCCTGGACGAGATTCCCGCTGACGCGCAGACGCTGACAGTGGCCATGATGGGTGCTCCCACCGTCATGGTGGAGAAACTGCCCAGCCTGGACGAGGTCACCGCCCCGGTCACCGCGCTGGGAACGTTCTTGGGGCGTCCCATCACGCACATCACGTGCGCCGAGGTAGGCGGAGTGAACTCGACCATCCCCGTGGCTGCCGCGGCAGTTCTGGGCCTGCCGCTCGTCGATGGCGATGGCATGGGCCGGGCCTTCCCCGAACTGCAGATGGTGTTGCCCACCCTGTACTCGGTCTCCGCCTCGCCGTTGGGCTTCGCCGACGAGAAGGGGAATGCCGGGGTGCTGAACACCACCACGAGCCATTGGGCTGAGCGCATCGCCCGGGTGGCGTGCGTGGAGATGGGGTGTTCGATCATGATCGCGGGGTTCGGGATGGACGGCGCTACCGCAGCGCGGGCCCTGGTACCCGGCTCCCTGCGTCACAGCATCGAGATTTCGGCCGCCATCACCGCCGCACGAGCCGCGAAAACGGACCCGGTGGCCGCCGCCGCTGCCCAGTTGAGAGGCCGCGTGATTGCCACAGGCAAGGTCGTGGACGTCGAGCGGGGCACCACGGGGGGATTCGCGCGAGGCCAGGCGCGGATCGAGAACAGCGACGGCACGACGACGCTGCTGTTCCAAAATGAGCACCTGATCGCGCGGCGCGAAGACGCGATCTTGACCACCACCCCGGATCTGATCATCGTGGTGGACTCCGAATCCTCCGAACCCATCACCACCGAGGCGTTGCGCTACGGCCAGCGGGTCAGCGTCCTGTCGGCGCCGAGCGATCCGCGATGGCACCAGCCCGAGGCGTTGTCGATGGTCGGGCCGCGGTACTTCGGCTACGACGTCGACTCGTGCCGCTTCGATGGCACGCCCGAGCCCCGGGAACTCCAGTGAGCTGGGTTCTGCGGGCCGAGGATCTGCCCGATCTGGCGAGGGGTGCCACGCTGCTGGGGACCGGTGGCGGGGGCGATCCGCACATCGGCACGCTGCTGGTCAGGCAGGTGCTGGGAGATGGGGCGATCACGATCCTCGACCCGGACGACCTGGCCGACGATGCGTTCGTCATCCCCACCGCCCAGATGGGTGCCCCGACCGTGATGCTGGAGAAGATCCCGGCGGGGATCGAACCCACCTTGGCGCTACGCACTCTGGAGGAACACCTGGGGCGTCGAGCGGACGCGACCATGCCGATCGAGTGCGGTGGGATCAACTCCATGATTCCGTTGGTGGTCGCAGCCGAGACGCGCCTGCCCGTGGTCGACGCCGACGGGATGGGACGCGCCTTTCCCGAACTGTCGATGGAGACCTTCGCCGTCTACGGCGTGCAAGGATCCCCGCTCGCCCTGGCCGGGGAGCGGGGGGAGCGAGTCATCATCGACACGGGGGCCGACAACCGGCAGATGGAGTGGCTTGCTCGCGGCGTGACCGTCAGGCTGGGCGGGGTCGGGCACATCGCCGAGTACGCGATGACCGGCGAGCAGGTGCGCCGCACCGCCGTACCGCGCACGATCTCGATGGCCCTGCGTTTGGGCCGGGCGATCGCGCAGGCGCGGGCTGGCCATGCTGACCCCTTTGACGCCATCGCCGAGACGCTGGCCAGCACGCTGTATCCCCACATGGTGACGCTGTTTCGCGGAAAGGTCGCCGATGTCGAACGCCGAACCGAGCACGGCTTCGCTTCTGGCCGAGCGCGGATCGTCGATGGCACTCACACGCTGGAGATCGAGTTCCACAACGAGAACCTGCTGGCCCGCAGGAACGGTTCCCTGGTGGCGATCGTGCCGGACCTGATCTGCGTGACGGCCTCCGACACTGCCGAACCGATCACCACCGAGGGGCTGCGTTATGGCCAACGTGTCACGGTCGTGGGCATCTCGACACCCGACATGATGCGCACGCCAGCGGCCTTGGACACCTTCGGACCAGCCGCCTTCGGGCTCCATGAGACGTTTGCGCCCGTGGAGCGCCTGGCTCCTTACGCTTGATCCATGCCGGCGACATTGGGGGTCGACGACCTCGCTGCCTTGGCGCGAGGTTTCTCATTGCTGGGATCCGGCGGTGGCGGACGGACCGCGATTCTGGAAAGCGTGGTGCGCCGGACAGTGTCGTGGCCGGTCGCGCTGCACGAGAGCGAGGGGCTCGACCCGAGCACACCGTGCGTTGCCGTCGGCATCGCTGGATCGACCTACCTCCTCGCCGAGCGTTTGCCACGGGTTGAGGCGTTCGAGCGTCTGCTGGCGGCTGCCCACCGCTGGACCGGGACGGCGCCCGGGGCAGTCTGTGCGATCGAGGGTGCCGGGCTGAATGGTCTGACGCCCCTGTTGCTGACCGGGGGCCTGCGGTTCGTCGATGCCGACTTCATGGGACGCGCACTGCCGGGCCTTGACCAGATGAGCCTCATCGTTGACGCCGTTCCCGGCGTGGTGTGCGCGGCATCCACGGGTGATCAAGGCATCACGCTGGTCGAGAGTCCTGTGCGGGGGGACGTGGAACAGATCGTCCGCTCGGCCTTGGTGCAGGCGGGCGGCGCCAACGAGGTTCTGGTAGCCGGGTTCACGGTGGGTGACCTGCGCGAGCACGCCATCGGCGGGACCGTCTCCCGAGCCCTGAGCCTGGGGCGTGCCTTCGAAGCTACGGGCCCCGGGGCGGCCTCGCGGCTCGCGCACGATCTGGGTGTGAGTCTCCTCGGCGTCGGGCGCGTCGTGGACGTCGCGGAGCGCTCGGCCACCTCCGCGTCCTCGATCGAGGTCGCCGGGGACGACGGGGCGATCCTGCGCCTGGTCGCCGGATCAGAGTTCGTGATGCTGCTGCGTGATGGAGCCGTGATCGCTGAGGTGCCCGACATCATCGTCGCCGTGGATTCCATCTCACGAGACATCCTGGAGGTCGATGCGTTGACGCCACCTCGGCACGTCACCCTCCTGGGGATTCCCGCCCCAGCCTGGTGGCGAGCGCGTGAGGCGCGACTCAGGGCCGTAGACACCCGGGCATTCGGGTTGACCGAGCCGAGGCGTGCATGAATCTGCTGACGCTTGCCGGTTTGCTCGCGCTGCCCGACAACGGGGGACTGGCGGTGGTGCGGCCCCGTGAGGCCGAACCGGATCAGTTGCCCAGCGTGTGGGACGGCATCGTCTGGTCTCTCGATGCGCGCGACCTCACCGCGGTACCGGGAGGGCTGGCGATCCTGGGCGTCGAACCACCGAGCGAGCCCTGGCAGCAGGATGCGCTCATCCGTCGAGTCCATGACCTGGGATTCACCGGGTTGGCGCTGCCGCGAGGGCACCGGCTGGGGGAGGGGACGCGCCGGTTGGGTCAACGCTTGGGGCTCCAACTGATGGCTGTCGAGGATTCGCTGACGCTAGCCCGGGCCTGCTGGCACCTCAGCGAAGGCAAGGACGCCCTCACCTTGGACTATGTGCGCAAGGTGGCCCGTTCGATCGCCTACCCGGCCGACAACCTGGCCGATTTGCTCCGGCACCTGAGCTCAGGTCTGGGACACGGGGTAGCGCTGGTGGATGCCGAGGGGGTGCTGGCGTCGGCAGGTGGCTATGTCGCACCTGAACTGTTGCGTGCCATGGACTTCGCACCATGGCTGGATTTCGTGACCGATCCCCCTTTCACGGCAGCATCGGTCCGGGTCGACAGCGCGAGCCGGACCGGGTTGAGGTTTGTCATCTTCGGGCAGGGGATGGAACGCGCCCACCTCGCGGCCCTGGGCGTGGCGGCGGAGGTGGCCATGCCAGCGGTGGCGGCCCGGCTCCTCATCGATGAGGTGGCAGACGTCAACGATGTCGCTGTCGCCTCGGGGCTGTTGCGGGAGTTCCTGGAGTCCCCCGGCCGCATCGAGGATGACCTCTCCCGGCGCATGATCGAGCGCGGGTGGCGCACCGGAGGGGTCCACCTGGGATTCCGCATTATCGGTCGCGGCCGCATCGATGCCTTGGCCCTGCTGCGGGTGGTGAAAGCCGAACTGTCAGGACTGGCCATCGACTCGCACGCGACGACGAGCGGAGGCGGGGTCAGCGGCTGGCTCACCTTTGGCGCCGAGCCCCCACCCCCGGAACTCGAACGCTGGGTCGCGGCCCTGCGTGGCCTCCACGCAATCCTCCAGTGCCGTTTCAACATCGCGACCGGCGTCGGAACCCTCGAAAGCGGCGGCGTCGGGCTGGCCGCCACGATTGACGAGGCGGGCGATGCCGCGCGCATCGCAGTCAACCGCTCCGCGACCGGACACTTTGTGAGGGTCGACACCCTGGGTCTGGAGCAACTACTGCTCGCATGGTCGGAAGCTGACACCTTCATTCCTGCGGCCCGGGCGCTTCTGGCTCCCCTCCTGGAGCCCGGCTCCGAACTCCTGGCCACCGTCTCGGCGTACCTCAATCACGAGTCAGCCGTCGCCCCGACCGCTCACGCGCTTGGGCTGCATCGCAACACGGTCGCGCAACGGATCGCTCGGGCCCAGGAACTCTTGGGCTTGGACCTCGCGAACCCGGAGACGAGGCTGGCGGTCCAACTCGCGTGCCGGGCCCTTTCGACTCGTGCGGAAGGAAAGGAATGAAGGCGTTGCAGTACACATCCTTTGGTGGACAGGTCGAAGTCGTCGACCTGCCACGCCCCGTTCCTGGCCCCGGCGAAGCGGTGATCGCGGTCGCCGCCTCAGGGCTGTGTCGCAGTGATTGGCACGCGTGGGCTGGGCACGACGACAGCGTCCATGTGCCGCAGGTGCCCGGTCACGAATGTGCGGGTCTCGTGGCCGCCGTCGGGCCTGGCGTTGAGTGCTGGCGCGAGGGCGACCGCGTCACGGCGCCGTTCGTGCACGGCTGCGGCACCTGTGCCTGGTGCCGGGCGGGCCAGGCCCAGGTGTGCCCTCACCAGACCCAGCCGGGGTTCACCGACCCAGGGACGCATGCGCAGTTCGTGACGGTGCGCGCTGCAGACACTAACCTCGTGGGGCTGCCCGACACCGTGAGTTTCGCCGCTGCAGCCAGCCTGGGGTGCCGATTTGCTACCGCCCACCGGGCGTTGACGCAGCGGGCCCACCTCGCCCGCGGTGAGTGGGTGGTCGTCGTGGGGGCTGGCGGCGTCGGCCTGAGTGCGGTGATGATCGCCGCTGCTCTGGGGGCTCAGCCGGTCGTGGTGGATCGCAGCGCGGACGCATTGGCTCTCGCCGGACGCCTCGGTGCACAGGTGCTCGTCGAAGCCGGCCCCGGAGCGCTGGAGGAGATCCTCCAGGTGACGGGTGGGGCACACGTGGCTCTTGACGCGGTGGGTTCAGCAGACACTGCGGCGTTGGCCATCCTGAGCTTGCGTCGGCAGGGGCGTCACGTTCAGGTGGGGCTGGTGACCGAGGATCCACCCTTGCCGCTGTCGCGGGTGATCGGCTGGGAGTTGTCGATCCTGGGCAGCCATGGCATGGCGGCGGTGGACTATCCCGCCCTGTTTGCGCTGATCGACCAGGGCCTGGATCCTGCACTGCTGGTGACGCGCGTGGTTGGTCGCCAGGAGGCGGCACGACTGATGCAGGAACCAAGTGGTGCTCTTGGGCCTGGCATTGTCGTGCTCGACCCGGGGCAAGGCTGAGGACGGAAAAGCCCGCGCGTCCCCAGCCAGCAGCTCAACTGAGAAGCTGGGTCAGGCCGTGGATGATCAGTCCCACCAATGCGCCCACCACCGTGCCGTTGATACGAATGAACTGCAGGTCGCGCCCGACATAGAGCTCGATGCGGTTCGCCGCATCGCGGCCATCCCATTGGCGGATCGTATGGCTGATGACCGAGCTCAGTTCGCGGCCATAGGTCGCGACGAGGTACCCGGCGGCGTCCGCCGCCAACTGGTCGACCCGTGCCTGTTGGGCGCCGTCCTCGGTGAGGCTCAAACCCCAGGACTTCACGGCGCTGATCACGCGCGCCCGCAGGGTCGAGCTCGGTTCATCCAAGGCGTCGTTGAGGCTGACCTGCAGGCTGCGCCACAACGAGAGCACCGTCTCACCGGTCTGCGGATGGGTGAGGAGTTTGACCTTGAGGGCCTCAGCTCGTGCCTGCACGCCCTCGTCGTGCCCCAGATCGTCGGCGATTCGTAGCAACAGGGCGTCCAGGGCTTGTCGCGTGGGATGGTCGGGATCATCGCGGAGGGCAGCCACCCAATCCAGGGCCTGCCAGTACAGCGCCGAGACGATGCGCTGATTGACGAAGTGGGGTGACCAGCGGGGGGCCCGGTCGTGCAGGGCGGTGGTGAAGTACTGCGGGTTCTTGCTCAGCCAGGCGTGCAGTTCGCGCGCCGACAGATCCACGAGGCCGGTGTGCGCCTTGTCTTCGATAATCGCTTCCAGCAAGGCCCCCGTCATGGGCGCGATGCGCTCCTTGGCTAGGCGCGGGAGCAGCACATCGTTCGCGATCGCGATCACGTCTTCGTCCTTGACCTTGCCCACCGCGCTCTTCATCAGCCGCGCTGCCTCACTGACCAGGCGTGTCGCATGGGCGTCGTCTTGAAGCCACACGCCCAACCTGCGTGCCAGGTGTGCGCTGGCCAGGCGCTCGCGCACGACGGACTCGGTGAGGAAGTTGTCGGTGAAGAAGGACTGGAGCGAGCCCGCGAGCTCATCCTTCTTGCGGGGGATGATCGCGGTGTGGGGGATCGGGATGCCCAGGGGGTGCCGGAAAAGCGCCGTGACGGCGAACCAGTCCGCCATCGCGCCGACCATGGCCGCCTCGGCCGCGGTGTTGACGTAGCCCCACACACCGGAATGATCCAGACGCAGCGTCATCACATAGATGACGGCAGCCATACCCAAGAGGGCAAGAGCAACGGACTTCATGCGCCGCAACCGGCTCAGCCGCTGGGCATCTCCTGGGGACATCGTCATGAAACCCACCGTCGTAGTTTTCCATGCGGTGGCAGGGCACCCAAGCTGGGCGTCCCTGGTCCAGCCCCCAAACGGTGTCCCGGACGGGCAGGGGAGAGCGATGTCGGCCCCCGGCGTTATAGTTCGGACGTCCAACCAGCGAAAGTAGGAGCCATGACTGACGGCGACCGTCCCCCCGCCAGCAACGACCCTGGGCCGTCGAGCTACACCAACCCCCTCGTCTCTGGGGAACCGCCGTTCCCGCAGGTGTCGAGCCCCTACGAGGAGCAACTGATGTCGGGGGCTTCCTCCCTGCCCGCCTACGACGATGGGGCCGCACCCGCCGCTGGGCCGTTCTCGCCCTATGGGCAAGGCCAGCCGGGTGCGGGGGAGCAGGAGCCCGGCAGCGCACAGCAGCCGTACAGCCCGCAGCAGTCCTACGGGGAGCAGTCCTCCTTCGGTACGTCGCAGCCTTATGCCCCCCAGCCGCCGTACTCGGCACCGCAGCCGCCCTATGGGCAACCGTTGGGGTCAACGGGCAATCAATACCCGACGCCTTCGGGTGGTTCCTACGGGTACCAGGCTCCGGGGTACGGGCTGGCCGTCGGATCGTCCTATGGGGTGGATCCGGTGAGTGGGTTGCCCTACTCCGACAAGAGCAAAATCGTCGCCGGATTGCTGGGCATCTTCCTGGGATCCCTAGGCGTGGGCCGTTTTTACATGGGCAACATCGGGATGGGGGTGATGCAGATCCTCGTGACGATCCTCACCTTCGGCGTCGGTGGGTTGTGGGGCTTCATCGACGGGATCGTCATCTTGGCCGGTAACCCGCGCGACTCCTACGGTCGGCCGCTGCGTCCCTGATCCCTGGGGCCCGCGTCCACGCTGACGCGGGCCGTTTGGGCAGGTGCCTTGGTGATGGCACAGTTGCGGGCGTGTCAACGCTCGTGTTCGTGCATGCCCATCCCGACGATGAGGCCAGCCAGACCTCCGGAACCATCGCTCGCGCTGTCGCGCGCGGCGACCGTGTGGTGATCGTTTACGCCACCGACGGTAACCAAGGCACGCTGCCCGAAGGGCAGGCGGGATCCTTGGCCGACCTGCGCCACCGCGAGGCTGAAGCGTCCGCGGAGATCACCGGGGCACAACGTCTGGTGTGGCTGCCGTACCACGACTCGGGAATGCGCGGGTGGGAGTGCAACACCGCCGAGGGTGCCTTCATGCAGGCCGACGTCGACGTGGTGGCCCGCCAGATCGCTGACGTGCTGGACGCCGAGAACGCGGACGCCGTGATCGGGTACGACTGGCACGGCGGCTACGGGCACCCCGACCACATTCAGGTTCACCGCGTGACGCGGCGGGCTGCCGATCTGGCGGCCCGGACCCCGAGGTACCTCGAAGTCAGCATGAACCGCGACCGGATGCGCAGCTTCGCTGCCGCGGCGGCTGCGGCGGGCTTCGAGGAGTGGGATGTTGACGCGCCGATGGACGATGGCAACCCCGTCGGCACGCCGCAGGCGCACCTCAATTGGGCGGTCGACATCAGCGACGAACTGCCGATCAAACGGGCAGCGTTGGCCGCCCACGCCAGCCAGCCCGATGCGGCCGGCATGCTGCAACTGCCGCCCGAGGCCTTTTCGGCGATGCTGGGCGTCGAGCACTACCTCGAACCGACCCGCGAGCCCGGCATGGTCGAGGCCTGGCCCTTCGACTGACGCCGCTACTGCGCGGCGCGGCTCTCAGCCGGAGAGCACCCCGCGGTGGACCAGCTCACGTCGCAGCCCCTCGGCATCGAGGAAGTGGTGAGTGACATACCCCACCTGCGCGGCCGCCTCGATGTTGGCCTGTGAGTCGTCCACGAAAAGGGTGGACGCAGGGGCCAGCCCGAACCGGGTCGCCGCCAACTGGAAGATCGCCGGGTCAGGCTTCGCGAGGCCGACCTCGCCGGAGACGATCACGTCGTGCAAGCGGTCGATCACGGGGGCCATAGCTCGGGGCACGGTGAAGTTCTCCGCCCACCAGTTCGACAGACCGTACACGGGCAGTCCCGCAGCCTGGAGTTCGCCAATCACTTCCGTGGTGCCAGGCATGGGGCCCGGAACGCAGCGGGCGAAGTTGCGCACATACGTGTCGAAGGCGGTGCGAACCTCCGGCATCTCCGCGTCGATCCGGACGCGCATGTCGGCGATCCGCAGCCCCGCGTCGGCCTCGGCGTTCAACGCCCAGAACCGGTCGTGGTGAGCGAAGGCGTCGACCGCTTGCTTGTCGAGTTCTCCCTGAAGGGGAAGGCGTGGATCCCACTGCACGATCACCTGGGCCACGTCGAAGATGACCGCTCGAATCGGCTGTGTCACGGGACGTTCCTTTCCAGATCATCGAGCCACAGCCGGGCGGAGGCGTCCGAGGGCATGCGCCAGTCACCGCGTGGCGACAACGAGCCACCGCGCACCACCTTCGGGCCGTTGGGCAGCGCGGAGCGCTTGAACTGGGCAAAGCCGAAGAAGCGGCTGCAAAAAACGCCGAGCCACTTCTTGATCGTGGGCAGGTCGTAGGAGACCTGCTCGCTGGCCGGGAACCCAGCCGGCCAAGCGCCGAGGGTCGCATCACCCCACGCATGCTCGGCGAGGAACGCGATCTTGCTGGGCGTCATGCCATGGCGCAAGACGTAGTACAGCGTGAAGTCCTGCAAGTTGTACGGCCCGATCGAATCCTGGGTCGACTGCGGCTTGGCGCCCTCGACCGTGGGGACCAGTTCGGGCGTGATCTCGGTGTTGAGGATCGACGTGAGGACCGCGTCGGCGCGGTCGCCGAACAGGTCCGAGGCGATCACCCAACGGATCAAGTGCTGCATCAGGGTCTTCGGCACGCCGCCGTTGACGTTGTAGTGGCTCATCTGATCCCCGACCCCGTAGGTGCACCACCCCAGGGCCAATTCCGACAGGTCCCCGGTGCCCAGCACGATGCCGCCGCGCTGGTTCGCGATCCGGAACAAGAAGTCGGTGCGCATGCCCGCTTGAACGTTCTCGAAGGTGACGTCATAGACGGGCTGACCGTCGGCGAACGGGTGCCCGATCTCCTCCAACAAGGCGCGGCAGGCGCCGGTGATATCGAGGGTTTCAAAGCTGACGCCGAGGGCTTGTGCGAGTTCGGTGGCGTTGGTGCGGGTGTGGTCGCTGGTGGCGAACCCGGGCATCGTGAACGCGAGGACGTCGGTGCGCGGACGTCCGAGGCGGTCCATCACCTGGGCGGCCACGAGCAGGGCGTGGGTCGAGTCCAACCCCCCGGACACGCCGATGACGACCTTCGGCTGGCCGATCGATCGCAGCCGCTGCTCCAGCCCGGCGACCTGAATGCTGTACGCCTCGTAGCAGTCTTGTGCCAGCCGCTGCGGGTCGGCGGGGACGAAGGGGAAGCGGGCAACGGGGCGTCGCAATCCCAGGTCGCCGCTGGGGGGCTGGAGGGCGAACTCGACCGTCCGGTAGCTGCCGGTTCGTTCACCGTGGACGCGGCGGTTGTCGTCGAAAGTGCCTTGACGCAGCCGCTCCTGACCCAAAGTGCCCAGGTCGACGTCGGCGACGGACGCGCGCGGTCCGCGCGGGAACCGCTCGGACTCGGCCAGTAGAGTCCCGCTTTCGTAGATCATCGTCTGGCCGTCCCACGCCAGGTCGGTGCTCGACTCGCCTTCCCCGCCGGCCGCGTACAGGTAGGCGGCCAGGTAGCGCGCCGATCCGGACGCACACAGCAGGTGCCGGTCGACCGATTTGGCCACGGTGATGGGCGAGCCGGAGATGTTGGCGATGACGGTGGCCCCGGCGAGGGCCGCCTCTGCGGCAGGGGGGACCGGCACCCACATGTCTTCGCAGATTTCGACGGCCAAGACGAAGCCGGGCACATCGACCGCCGAAAACAGCAGGTCGGGGCCGAAGGGGGCGTCCTGACCGGCCACGGCGATCTCTCCGGTGACGTCCTCGCCAGAGGCGAGCGTGCGGGCCTCGTAGAACTCTCGGTAGGTAGGCAAGTAGACCTTGGGCACGACCCCCAGCACCTGGCCGCGATGGATGACGACCGCGCAGTTGTAGACACGATTGAGGCTGCGCAGCGGCGCCCCGACGACGAGCACCGGGCCGAGATCGAGGGACGCGGCGACGAGGTCGGCCAACGCGGCCTGGACTCCGTCCAGTACCGCATCCTGCAAGACGAGGTCGTCGATCGAGTAGCCGACCATGCACATCTCGGGGAACACCACCAGGCGCGCACCGTCGGCGTCCAGCCGCGTCGCTTCGGCCAGCACCGCTGCCCCGTTCGCGGCGGGCTCCACGAGCTTCAATGGGAACGTCGCGGCGGCGACGCGCACGAAACCGTGGGCGTAGAGGTTGCGGAAATCCATGGCTTCAGCATGGCATGTCGGCGCTCGCGTCCGGGCGGGCGGGGTCAGTCGTTGCGGCGGACCTGCTGGAGCACGGCGCGTCGCCGGAGCGGACGCGTGGCCTCAGCTGCCAAGAGGGTGAGAACCACGGCGGCCACGACTGTGGCGAGCAGAATGATGCCGCTGGACGTGCTCCACATGAACAGGTCGGGCTTGGTGGTCAGCGCGGGCAGACCGACCAGCACTCCGAGGGTGAGCGAGATCAGTAAGGTCCCCAGGAGGGGCACAAGCACTTGATGCCTGCGGGCAGCAGCATCCACCCCCGGCTCGACACCCATGCGGTCCAGGGCAACGAGTTCGTCGCTGCGATCGACCACATCGGAGGCCTGCGCCAGGGCGGTTGAGGTGGCACCGACGAGGAGCGCGATCACCAAGGTGAGCAGGGCGCCATTGCGGATGTCGAGCATCACCATGGCGTTCACCTCGCTCATGCCCTGGAACTGGCTGCCGTCGGTCGGCACAACCGCGACGGCGCCAGCGATGATGCCGATCAAGGCGATGGAGGACACGTTGCGCCACGCCGCGCGTGGGTCCGCGACGATGCGACGCATCGCGATGAGCCGGGCCGGGTTGCCCGTGACGACGCCCATCCGGGCCAAGGTCTGCAGCAACCAGGGCGCGAACAGGTTCAACAGCCCGATTCCCAGCGCGAGGACGCCGAACAGGATCGCGCCGACCACCATCGCGCCAACCGGAATCCGGATCACGAAGGAGAGGACACCGACGGCCACGACGGCCCCCAGCAAGGCGAGGACGCGGCTGCGCGACAGGGGCGGAGCTGTGGTCTGGCGTGCTACGCCGAGAGGGGAGATGCTCACCCGGGTGAGCCCGAAGGCCGTCGAGAGCGCCGCTAACCCCAGCAACACGACCACGACGGCGAGCCACAGCCACCAGGGCATGAGGAGTTCCACGGCACCGATGTGTTGGTTCTGGAAGGACAACAGCATCAGGGCGGGGATGGTGGCCACCCAGGCCAGGGCCCCGAGCACGATCCCGGCGAGTGCCTGGACCAGGCTCTCCACGACGGACATGCCGACGATCTCTCCGCTGGTCATCCCGATGAGGCGCAGGGACGCCAAGCGCCGGGCGCGTCCGCGGGCGCCCAGCCGCGCCGCCGCGCCGCCCAGGGTCAAGATCGGGACGATGAGCAGGGCGCAGGCAACCAGCGCCAAGATCACGTAGGTGGATCCGAACATGTCGGCGAAGGAGGGCATGGTGGCGGAGCCGGTCTTTTGTGCGGCCAGCCATGCGGAGGGGAACTCGAGGCGTCGGAAGAACATCCACGTCCCCGAAGCGACGACGAAGGCCAACCAGGACGCCACCCCGTAGGCGACCAAGGCGAAGGCGTCCAGGGCGCCGGTGCCCTTGGGGTCGCGCAGCCGTGCCGTGGCGAGCCTGGTGGATAAGGCGAGCGTGTTCGCCATGGCTCAGGCCTCCTGACGCGTGTCGGAATGCACGAGGGCGTCGCGGATCTCGATCAGGCGACCGCACCAGTGCGCGACGTGCACGTCATGGGTGACGACGACCAGCGTCGAGCCCGTCGAACGTGCCGTGGTCGTGAGCACTTGCATGACCTCGTGCCCGGTGGCCTGGTCGAGCGCGCCGGTGGGTTCGTCGGCGAAGATGACCGCCGGATTATGGACCAACGCCCGGGCGATGGCCACACGCTGGGCCTGTCCGCCGGAGAGTTCCCCTGGGCGACGACCCACCATCGATTCCAGACCGAGCCGTGCGAGCCATTCGTCGGCGCGGCGTAGCGCCTCGGCCCGCGGGACGTTGTCGAGCAGGAGCGGCAACGCCACGTTCTCGCGGGCCGGCAGTTCCCCGATCAACTGACCGTCTTGGAACACGAAACCGAAGCGGTCGCGGCGCAGACGTGAGCGTTGCGCGTCCGAGAGTTGCGAGACGGGCAGATGACCCAGGGTGACCTCCCCTTCGTCGGGGGGAAGGATCCCAGACAGGCAGTGCAGCAGCGTCGACTTGCCCGACCCCGAGGGCCCCATGATCGCGACGCTCTCGCCGGGCTGCAGATCGAGCGTGACGCCCCCCAAGGCCACAACGGAGCCATAGCGCTTAACGAGGTTGCGGGCACTCAGGGTGCCGGTGACGGGAGTGACGCTGGTGGTGTTCATAGCCTCAACCCTGCCCGGACCAGTCGTCGCCCACCATGGGGCTAGAGCCCGTCGCGGGGGTGGAGTTAGCTCTACCCCCATCGGGCATCCGCAGCGCCACGCTGGCAAGATGAAAGCGTGTTCAGGCGTCGACGAGAGACCGTGGAGGAGGGGCCCGGCTATGCGGAGGCCGTGGAGCAACTCACGGCGTCACGGCGCACGATCGTGGAGGCCTTCGAGATCGAACGTGCGCGGATCGAGCGCGATCTGCACGACGGCGCTCAGCAGTTCATTGTCGCGTCGTCGATGAAGGTCGGTGAGGCGCTGTTGATGCTGGATGCGGCGCGTGCCAGCGGTGACTCGCCCGCACTGGCGGCCGTGGAGTCGCTCCTGGTTGAGGCTCAGCGCGACACCTCGGGGGCCTTGCGGACGCTGCGGGAGACCGTCCGAGGGGTGCATTCGCGGACGCTGACCGAGCGCGGTCTGGAAGCCGCCGTGCGGGAGTTAGGGGAGCGATTCTCCGGCTCGTCTGATCCGGTCGACGTGCGGGTTCCTTTTCCGCTTCCGCCGCTGCCCGACGGCGTGGTGAGCAGCGCGTGGTTCTTCGCGTCGGAGGCGCTGACCAATGCCGCCAAGCACGCGCCGGGCGCCCATGTGAGCATCCTGGTCGTGGCCGACACCGCCCTTCATGTGAGCGTCGTCGATGATGGACCTGGTGGGGCCCTCTTGACCGGTGGACATGGGCTGGTCGGGATTCGGGAGCGGCTGCGGACCTTTGGGGGCGACCTGACGCTGAGCAGCCCGGTCGGCGGACCCACGTCGGTGGTGGCGCGGATCCCGCTGCTGCTGCGGCATGGCGAGTCCGGGGTCACACCGCTGCAACCCGGGAAGGACAACCGATGAAGGTCATTGTGGCCGACGACTCCGCCCTGCTGCGCGAGGGGATCGCGGGGCTGCTGGAACGCCAAGGCCATGAGGTCGTGGGGCGGGCCAGCGATGCAGATGACCTCCTCGCCCAGGTGGAGATGCATCACGCGGACGTCAACGTCGTCATCACCGACGTGCGGATGCCGCCCACCCTCACGGACGACGGCCTGCGTGCAGCGCTCAGGATCCGCGCCACCCATCCCGAGATCGCTCTGCTGCTGGTCAGCCAATACGTGGCGCCCGAGTATGCCCGCGAATTGTTCGATCATGACCGGGGTGGCCTTCCGGATGCGGGCGCAGGCCTGGGCTACCTGTTGAAGGATCGCGTCGCTGAGGTCGCCGACTTCCTCCGTTCCCTGGCCGTGGTGGCGGCCGGTGGCGTCGTGGTGGATCCGGACGTGGCGGCCCGTCTGATGCATCGCACGCCCTCGCGGCTGGGGTCGTTGACGCCGCGTGAGTTGGAGGTCCTGGAACTCATGGCGCGGGGCAACTCCAACACGCGGATTGGCGAGGCCTTGTTCCTGTCTGCCGGTGCGGTCAGCAAACATGTGGCCAACATCTTCACCAAGCTGAATCTGGGACCGGGCCAGGACAACCGACGCGTCCGCGCGGTCTTGGCATTCCTGTCCGCCGGGGAGTAAGGGGAACCAGTGGCGCTTCGATTCAGGGGCGCCCGATTGTCCGAGGGACAATGGAAGGCGACGGGTGAATCGCGGGTAGCGCTGCCCGAGGAAAGGTGTTTATAGTGAAGCGGGCCTCCCTTCTGTGAGGCCCGTCCTATCTACCCCCCCCCCTCTCCATCACCCCTCGCAACCCCGTTGCGGATGGAAAGCGAAAGGACCACCCCATGAAGAAGCTTCGCCATGCCCTCGCCCATGAAGAAGCTTCGCCATGCCCTCGCGGCCGGAATCGCGACCGTCGCGTTGATCGGTAGCGCCGTCGTCACCGCACCGGCCGTGCAGGCCCAAATGATCGGCGACGGCGTCACCGCCCCCACGCACGACACAACCTTGGCGGTCATCCCGCTGTGCAGCCCCCTGAGCGCCCTGCGCTGGCTGAATGCCAACTTCCGGGATCACGGGCGAGACATCGCCCACTACCGGGTGACGCTGCGTACCCCCTTCGATGTCATCGAGTACGCGTATGCCGACGGGGCCTTCCATCTGCCCGCCACGGTTCGCACGCTGAGCGGGTTCACCCAGTTCCGGACCTATTGCACGCTCAGCTACAGCCCTCGCTGATCGTCATGAATCGGCGCTGAATTGCGTCGATGTCTCATGAATGGTGGGCTCGCGGGCCTTCGCGGCCGCGAGCCCACCATTGGCTTTCCCTTGCTTCCTGGCATGGGGACGCGGAGAAGCGCAAACAAGGTGATGCAGAGAATGAGGAGATTGTGACGAAAAGCGATGCACCCCACTTTTCCCGTCGCGCCGCTGTGGGTCTTGGGCTCGCCGCTGCGGCCTGGGTTCAGGTCGGGACGATCACGCGAGCGGAGGCCTCACCCGGGGAGGTGCCGCGAGGTTTCCCTGCCGCGGTCGACCTCCACCGGGCCGTCTTCGAGAACTGGGACAAGACCATCTCCACCGATCGGCTGTGGACCTCCACCGTCCGCAGTCCCGACGAGGTGGCACAGATCGCCAACTGGGCGGCCGGGGCCGGGTATCGCCTGCGCCCGCGGGGCTGCGGCCACAACTGGTCGCCCCTGGTGGCGGAGGACGACACGTCGGCATCCGCGAAGGTGGTCCTGATCGACACCAGCCAGTTGAACGCCATGCGGATGGATTCCCCGGAGCGTGTCCGGGTTCAAGGCGGCGCTCAGATGGAGGCGCTGTTGCGCTACCTGGCGCGGCAGGGGCGATCACTGATCGGGGCGCCGGCGCCGGGCGACGTGACGGTAGCAGGCGTCCTCGCTGTCAACGGTCACGGCACGAACCTGCCTCGCCGCGGAGAGGCGGTCCCCGAAGGCGCGACCTGTGGGACGCTCAGCAACACGGTGGTCGAGATCACTGCAGTGGTCTGGAACCCCGCCTCCCGGGCCTACGAGCTCAGGACGTTTCAGCGATCTGAGGCGGACGCGGGAGCCCTGCTGGTGAGCCTGGGGCGGACGGTGGTGACGGAAGTCGTCCTCCAGACCGTGCCGAACTATCACCTGCGCTGCCGCAATATCACCTCGATCCATCAAGAAGTCCTGTTCGCGGCGCCACAGGAGGCGGGGGAGCAGTCGTTGAGCGCCCTGGTGGACAAACATGGACGCGTCGGGCTCATCTGGTTCGCGATGACGTCCTACTCGTGGATCCAGGCGTGGGATGTGGAGCCGAAGCGCCCCCGCGGGAGTCGTCCGGTGTTCGGCCCCTACAACTATCCGTTCGCCGACAACCTCCCGGACACGGTCGCCTCGATCATCGCGCGGATGACGCGAGGGTCTTGGTCGTTAACCCCTACGGCCAAGGCGACCCAGTTCTCCGTTGCTGCGGCCGGACTCACGGCGTCGGGAGCGCGCGACATGTGGGGTGAGGCGCGGTGCTTCTTGAACTTCGTGAAGCCGACCACGCTGAAAGTCTCGGCGGGCAGTCACGTCGTGCTCACGTCGCGCGCCCAGGTCCAACGGGTCGTGCACGAGTTCACCCGCCACTATCTCCGCTTGATCGAGCAGTTCAAAGGCGAGGGCTTCTACCCGGCGAACAACACATGTGAGATCCGGATCACGGGCCTCGACCATCCCCAGGACACGGGGATTCCGGGCGCCCAGCAGGCCCTGTTGTCCGCGGCGGCCCCGGTTCCAGGGCGGCCCGAACTGGATACGGCGGTGTGGTTGGACGTGCTGAATCTGCCCGGCAGCCCTCGCACGGACGCCTTGTTTGCCGGATTGGAGCGGTGGTTCACCACGCTGCCCGCTGAGTGGGGTGTGGCGCGTCCGGAGTGGGCCAAGCGCTTCGCCACCTCGGCGCAGGGCCCTTGGACCGACGCGGCGACCCTGAGCACGTGGATTCCTCAACAGGTACCGGGATTCCGGCGTGCCGCCGCGACGTTCGATCGGCTCGACCCTCACGGGATCTTCCGGGCCCCGCTGCACGACCGCTTGATGCCCAAGGCCTCACCTGGCCGGTGACAGCTCGTTGGGGCGTCGAGGGCCGTGCACCTGCGACCCTCGACGCCCACCCGGACGGGGAACCGCGGCAAGAGCAAGGCCTCGGGTTTGACCCTGCCGGAGGTGCCGAGTAATCTTGATTCCCGGTGCCTGCGCGGGCGAACCCTGTGTGGTCTCTTCAGTGGGAGTTGCCTCCGGCACCAAACGGACCCGGGCCCGAGCCCGATGTTCGACCAGACGACAGATTTTCGTAGGAAAGCAGGTCAGGCGTGTACGCGATCGTGCGCAGCGGCGGACGCCAGCACAAGGTGGCTGTCGGCGATGTCCTCACCGTCGACAGGATCGTCGACGCCGAGATCGGCTCCAGCGTGCCGCTTACGCCGCTGATGCTGGTCGACGGCGACGCCGTGACCACCGAGGCTGGCAAGCTCGCCAAGGTGTCGGTGACGGCCGAGGTGCTCGCCGAGCACAAGGGCCCCAAGATCCACATCCTGAAGTACAAGAACAAGACCGGGTACAAGAAGCGCCAGGGCCATCGCCAGCGCTACACCCGCGTCAAGATCACCGGCATCGACGCCTGAGGAGGCTCCGAACATGGCACATAAGAAGGGCGCCTCTAGCTCTCGTAACGGGCGCGATTCCAATGCTCAGCGTCTTGGCGTGAAGCGCTTCGGCGGCGAGGTCGTCGGCGCGGGCGAGATCATCGTTCGCCAGCGCGGCACGCACTTCCACCCCGGCGACAACGTCGGCCGTGGCAAGGACGACACGCTGTTCGCGCTGAAGCCCGGCACGGTCGAGTTCGGCACGCGTCGCGGCCGCCGCGTCATCAACGTGGCACTGGCCGAGCAGCAGGCCTGATCTAGCTTTCCAGCGAGGGCGTCCCCATTGAGGGGGCGCCCTCGCTGCGTTATACCCGGGCTAGGTTGCGCCGGGGCCGTGGCGGGTACGCCGAGGCCCTGCGGGCCTCGGTTGTCTCGGTGCACCGCCGCATCACGCGGGTTTACACTCACGCCCAAGATCTCACCGTGACGAGAGGGGCGAGGATGGCCCGATTGGATGCATGGTTGTGGTCGGTGCGGTTGTTCAAGACCCGCTCCGCGGCCACGGCTGCCTGCCGTGGCGGTCACATCCGCGTCAACGATGCTCCCGCCAAGGCGGCGCAACTCGTCGCGACCGGCGACACCGTCCGCGTCCGGCGCTCGGGGGAGGAGACCATCGTGGAGGTGCTCAACCCGACGCTGAGCAAGCGGGTCGGAGCGCCGGTGGCCCAGCAGGCCTACCTCGATCACACACCGACCCAACCGCCCCCCATCGCCGCGATGGTGAGCAAGGTTGCGGTCCGTGACCGGGGTGCGGGGCGCCCAACGAAGAAGCAACGGCGCGACATGGACGCCTTCCTGGGGCGGGGGTGAGGAGATGACCCCTACCGTGGTGTGTGCCCCCGACTCCTTCAAACATGCCCTCTCAGCACGCCGAGCCGCCGCAGCCATGGCGGCGGGCGTGCGTGAGGCGTGGCCTGACGCGGTGACGGTCGAGCTTCCCCTCTCCGACGGCGGCGAAGGTTTCACCGACGCCCTGGCTGGCGCCCTGCAGGCGCGGCTGATCCCCGTGCCGCTCGTCGATGCCCTGGGGCGCGACGCGGTGGGGCGCATCGCCGTGGCGGGCGAACTGGCGATCATCGAGGTGGCCAGCGCCGTCGGCTTGGAGGCAGTAGCCGATGAGGAGCGCGCGATCTGGGACGCGGACACGCGCGGCGTGGGGCAGCTCATGGCGGCCGCCCTTGATGCCGGAGCCACAGATCTGCTGGTGGGCCTGGGCGGTTCAGCTACCAACGACGGCGGCGCGGGAATGCTCGCGAGCCTCGGGGTGCGGTTCCTGGACGCTCAGGGCGCCGAGGTTCCCACCACGCCACGCGGCCTCGCGCGAGTGGAACGGGTGGACGTGTCGGGGCTGGATCCTCGGCTCGGGGACGTCCGCGTGCGCGCCGCCTGCGACGTCGACACCCCGCTCACCGGGCCGCGCGGCGCCTCGGCCGTCTTCGGCCCCCAAAAGGGGGCCACGCCGCACGATGTCCCGCAACTCGACGCCGTCTTGGCGCGGCTCGCCGAGACCTGCGGGTACGAGGACCGGGCCGCATGGGCGGGCGCCGGGGCGGCGGGCGGGTTGGGGTTCGCCCTGCTCGCATTCCTGGGCGCAACGTTGGCCCCCGGGATCGCATTGGTCGCTGACCTCCTCGATCTGGACGCCCACGTCGCGGGTGCGACGGTCGTCCTCACAGGGGAGGGAGCGGTGGACGCTCAGACGCTGGCGGGCAAGGCGCCCGCAGGCGTGGTGGCCGCCGCGCGCAGGCACCACGTCCCTGTGATCATTTTCGGTGGGCGCGTCGAGCCTGAGGCCGAAGCATTGCTGGCCGACGGGGCCGTCGAGGCGCTGGTGGCCGTCTCACCCGAGGGGCAGCCGCTCGCCGAGGTGCTGGCTGCGGCGGAGCCGAACCTCCGCTCAGCCGTGGCGTCCTACCTCTCCCAGCGGGGCGACGCCGCCTAGGGGCTGGGGCGACCGGTAGAATCCGTTGCCATGGCCATTCCCTCATTCGTTGACCGCGCCACGCTGCGCGTCCAAGGCGGCAACGGCGGCCACGGCTGCACGTCGGTGCACCGAGAGAAGTTCAAGCCGCTCGGTGGCCCCGATGGCGGCAATGGCGGGCATGGCGGTTCGGTGATCGTCCGTGTCGATCCGGGCCTGACGACGCTGGTCGACTACCACCGGCAGTCGCAGCGTCGAGCCACCAACGGTCAACCCGGCGAGGGCGACCACAAGGCGGGGGCCAACGGGGCCGACGTGGTGTTGGCCGTTCCTGACGGCACGGTCATCGCCGACGCCGACACGGGAGAGATCATCGCGGACCTGATCGGCGACGGAGCCGAGGCTGTGATCGCTGCCGGAGGCCGTGGCGGGTTGGGTAACGCCGCGCTGGCCACCTCCGCGCGCAAGGCGCCCGGCTTCGCCCTGCTGGGCGAGGAGGGCGAGCAGCGGTCGGTCACCTTGGAACTCAAGGTGCTGGCCGACATCGGCCTGGTCGGCTTTCCCAGTGCAGGCAAGTCCAGCCTGATCGCAGCGATCAGCCGAGCCCGGCCCAAGATCGCCGACTACCCCTTCACGACGCTGATCCCGAACCTCGGCGTCGTGGTGGCGGGGGAGACCACCTACACCGTCGCGGACGTCCCGGGTCTGATCGAGGGAGCCTCCCTGGGTCGTGGCCTGGGGCATGAGTTCCTGCGCCACATTGAGCGCTGCCTGGCTGTGGCGCACGTCATCGACTGCGCGACCTATGAGCCCGGCCGCGATCCCCTGACCGACCTCGACATCATCGAGGGGGAGCTTGCCGCCTACGGGGGCCTGGAGGATCGCCCGCGACTCATCGTGCTGAACAAGATCGACATCCCCGATGCGCGCGACCTGGCTGAACTGGTCACCCCCGAACTCGCCGAGCGCGGCTGGCCGGTCTTTGCCGTGTCCACCAAGACAGGGGAGGGCCTGCCCGCGTTGACGTACGCGATGGCAGATCTAGTGCGCCAGCGCCGCGCTGAGATGCCCGCTCCTGCGCCGCGCGTCGTCCTGCGTCCCGAGCCGGTCGCCTCCAGCGCTCCAGCGTTCACCGTCAAGCAGATGGGCGACGGCGAAGGCGGCTTCGTGTGGCGCGTCCGTGGCGAGAAGCCGGAGCGCTGGGTGAAGCAAACCGACTTCGCCAACCCCGAGGCCGTGGGCTACCTCGCCGACCGGTTCACTCGCCTGGGGATCGAGGAGCGACTGCTGGAGTTGGGCGCCCGCGAGGGCGACGCCGTGGCCATCGGTGCAGGCGATGACCCCGTCGTGTTCGACTTTGCTCCCCAGATCTCCTCGGGGGCGGAAATCCTCGCCCGACGCGGGGACGACCAGCGCCTGCACGATCAGCGGGCCTCCGTTCGTCGACGCCGCGAACTGGACGCCGAATACCACGCGGCGAAGGCGGCCGCAGAAGGCCTGCCGCGCGATCCCAAGCAGAGCTGGCGTGTGGACGGAGATGACCTGGCGTGAGCGCGGCTATTCGGCGATCCATCGCGCAGGCGCGGCGGATCGTCATCAAGGTGGGTAGTTCCTCGATCACCGACCGGCAGGGCCGGATCGACATGCCTCAGCTGAATGCCCTCGTGGACGCGATCGCCGCAGCCCGCGCGGGAGGCACCGACGTGGTCGTGGTGTCCTCGGGCGCCGTCGCGGCGGGGCTGGAACCGCTGGGGATGCACCGGCGTCCCCGCGATCTGGCCACGCGGCAGGCGGCCGCCTCGGTCGGTCAGGGCCTCCTGCTGGCCCGCTACACCTCGCTGTTCGCCGCCCACGGTCTCACGGTCGGGCAGGTGCTGATGACCGTGGAGGACGTGACACGCCAGGCGAGCTACGCCAACGCGCAGCGCACCTTTATGCGGCTGCTGGAACTGGGCGCAGTGCCGATCGTGAACGAGAACGACACCGTCGCCACCAACGAGTTGCGCTTCGGCGACAACGACCGGCTCGCGGCGCTGGTGGCCCATCTCGTCGGCGCCGAGGTGCTGTTCCTGCTGTCGGACGTGGATGCGCTCTACACCGACCATCCCTCGCGTCCGGGAGCCAGCAAGATCACGGATGTGTCCGAGGTGGAGGATCTGGACGTCGACACCAGCCGTCACGGCTCTGCGGTGGGGACCGGCGGCATGACCACGAAGCTGGAGGCGGCCCGGATCGCGACGCATGCCGGTGTCAACACGGTGCTCGCGTCAGCCACGGCGGTGCGGGCAGCCTTGGCCGGTGAGCCGGTCGGCACCCTGTTTCGGGCCTCGGATCGGCGTCGGTCCCGCAAGATGCTGTGGTTGGCCTACGCGTCCAAGGTGGAGGGCGTTCTCACCCTCGATGAGGGCGCGGTGCGGGCCGTGGTGGAACGCAAGGCGTCCCTTCTGCCGGCCGGGGTGACGGCGTTTACGGGGAGCTTCCATGCCGGGGATCCGGTGCGGCTTGTCGGCCCCGACGGTGCTCTGGTCGGGCATGGCCTGGTCAACTACGGCGCCGAGGATCTCCCCGAGATGCTGGGGCATTCCACCCGCGAGTTGGCCGCCGCGCTGGGTGAGGGCTTCGACCGGGAGTTGGTTCACCGGGACGCGTTGATCCTGCGCAAGCGCTACCGAGGTGCTCGTCGCGCGACCGCCGACGCCTAGACTGAACGACCATGACGACCTTCACCGATCAGGCATCCGACGCGCGTCTCGCCGCCCGCGTGCTGGCGACCGCCGCCCGAGCCGAGAAGGACACGGCGTTGCACGCCATGGCCGCTGCCGTGCTGGCCGACACGGCCACCATCATGGCCGCCAATGCTGAGGATGTGGCTCGTGCGGAGGCCGCCGGTACCGACGCGCCGCTCATCGACCGCCTCCGCCTGACCCCGGAGCGGATCGAGGCCATGGCGGCCGGTCTCGTCGACCTGGCGGGGCTAGCAGACCCGGTCGGTGACGTCGTCCGCGGGTGGACGAATCCGAACGGCGTGCAGGTACGTCAGGTCCGTGTCCCGTTCGGTGTCGTCGGCATCATCTTCGAGGCCCGCCCGAATGTGACGGCCGACGCCGCCGGGATCGCTGTGAAGTCGGGCAACGCGGCACTGTTGCGGGGCTCAAGCTCGGCGCTGCATTCGAACCAGGCGATCATGGCTGCTCTACGGCTCGGGGTGGCCGAGGCGGGGCTGCCGGTGGATGCGGTGCAGTTGGTGGAGGGGGGCCGCGAGGTCACCGGCGAGATGATGACCGCGCGAGGCCTGGTCGACGTCCTCATTCCGCGCGGTGGCGCAGGCCTGATCAACGCGGTCGTCCAGGGTGCCACCGTGCCCGTCATCGAGACCGGCACCGGCAACTGTCACCTCTTCGTGGACGCGTCGGCCGACATCGAGATGGCACTCGCCATCATGCTGAACGCCAAGGTTCAGCGCCCCAGCGTGTGCAACGCCCTGGAAACCCTGCTGGTGCACGCCGATATCGCCTCCCGGTTCCTGCCGCGCGCTCTCGAGGCGCTGGCGGAGGCGGGCGTGACGGTTCATGGGACCCCCGACGTCGCGGCCTACTCCGCTGCGGTCGTTCCGGCAGGTCCGCACGAGTTCGATGCCGAGTACCTGACCCTCGACCTGGCCGCTCGCACGGTGAAGGATCTCGACGAGGCGTTGGCGCACATCGCGGCACACAGCACCGGGCACTCGGAGACGATCGTCACCGCAGATCTGGCCTCTGCCGAACGTTTCGTCGCCGAGGTGGACGCCGCCGCCGTGCTGGTCAACGCGTCCAGCCGGTTCGTCGACGGCGGGGAGTTCGGCTTCGGGTCCGAGATCGGCATCTCGACGCAGAAGCTCCACGCGCGCGGGCCGATGGCGCTTCCGGAGATGACCTCGACCAAGTACGTGCTGACCGGCCGCGGACAGACGCGTGCCTGAGGGCGCGCAGGTTAGCTAAGCTGCCGCGCATGACCGTTCTGCTCGAGGCTGCCGGAGACCACGTCGCGTCCGCGGTGGCCACCGGTGTGTCCGTGTTCTTGATCCTCATGGTGATTTTGGCGATCCTGGTCGGCTTCGGCTCCGGGCGTCCGCACACGCGTTCCGAATGAGCTCGACGGGCCTGGCCCTCAGCGGGAGCGAGAGCGGGCGTAGCTGGCGCTTGGGCGTCATGGGTGGCACGTTTGACCCCATCCATCACGGTCACCTGGTGGCCGCGAGCGAGGTGGCGGCACGGTTCGATCTTGACGAGGTGGTCTTCGTCCCGACCGGGCAGCCGTGGCAGAAGGCCGATCAGCAGGTCTCCCCGGCCGAGGACCGCTACCTCATGACCGTCATCGCGACGGCGTCCAATCCGCGGTTTTCGGTGAGTCGCGTCGATATTGACCGTCCCGGTGACACCTACACCGTGGACACGCTGCGCGACGTGAGCGCCGAGCGCGGTCCCGATACCGAACTGTTCTTCATTACCGGTGCGGACGCGCTGAGCCAGATCCTTACCTGGCGTGGCGTCGATGAACTGTTCGACTTGGCGCACTTCGTGGGGGTGTCGCGTCCTGGGGTGAACCTTCAGCCCAAGGACATCTCCCACCTTCCCGCGGACAAGGTGACCTTGCTGGAGATCCCGGCCATGGCGATCAGTTCCACGGACTGTCGGCGGCGCACCGCTGGCGGGCTCCCCATCTGGTACCTCGTCCCGGACGGTATCGTGCAGTACATCAGCAAGCGCGGGCTCTACGAGAAAGGTCCGCACGACAAGGAGTCTCATGGCGGCGAGTGAGCGAGCCATCCATCTCACACAGGTCGCGGCTCAGGCCGCGGCAGACAAACAGGCCACCGATCTGGTGGCCTTCGATGTGTCGGAGCGCCTCGCGCTGACCGACATCTTCTTGATCGCAACAGGAAGCAACGAACGCTTGATCGGCGCCGTCGTCGACGCGATCGAGGAAGCCCTGTTCGCGGAGGGCGCCACGGCGCTGCGGCGCGAGGGCGACCGCGAAGCGCGCTGGGTCCTGATCGACTTTGGCGACATCGTCGTCCACGTGCAACACCCCGAAGAGCGCCAGTTGTACTCGCTGGAACGGCTGTGGCGTGACACGCCCGCCGTCCCGCTGGCGACGGTGCAGGAGGCGACGGCGTGACCCCGCAGCCCACGCCGGGCACCGTGACCCGGCTCCTGTTGGTGCGTCACGGGGAGACCGATGCGAACGCCTCGGGGATCTTCCAGGGCCAGGCCGACATCCCTCTCAACGACACGGGCCGGGCGCAGGCACAGGCAGCCGCACAGCGCCTGGCGACGTTTTCTCCCGACCGCATCGTTGCCTCAGATCTGAGCCGGGCGCAGACGACGGCGCGCATCATCGCGGACGCCTCGGGCGCGCCGGTGTTCACTGACCCGCTCCTGCGGGAGATCAACATCGGCACCTGGGAGGGAAAGACGCCCGCCCAGGTCGCGATCGAGTTCCCCTGGTATCCCGAGGCGCTGCGTTCGGGGGAGGACTTCCGTCGGTCCCCGGCCGGGGAAACAGCGCAGGAGGCGGGGGCGCGGATCAAGACATCCCTGGAGCGGATCGCCGCCGAGTACGCCGGTGAGACCGTGATCGTCGTCGGGCACGGTTTGGCCCTGCGTGCGGGCCTGTGCCAGGCCATCGGCCTGGGCATGGAGGGCACGCAGTTGCTGGGCGGGTTGTGGAACTGCTCGTGGACCGAGGTGGAGGTCGCCAACCGTTGGCGGGTGATGTCCTACAACACGGTGGCCGGGTTGCGCCCCACCATGTCTGCCATCATGGCGCCCTGAGGGACACCCCCAGAGCACGCATGAGGGCCCCGGACGCGCACCGCACCGCGTCCGGGGCCCTCGTGCGTCAGCGTGTCAAGCCAGCAGGGCGGCCGCGCCGACCTTCACCGAGGTGGCGTACAGCGTCTCCCGCTCCTGCGCGGTCATGTCGTTGCTGCCATCGACCAGATGGTCGCTCACCGTGAGCACGGTCAGCGCCTCGGCGCCTTCCTGTGCCGCTGCGGCGTACAGTCCGGCAGCCTCCATCTCCACACCCAAGGTGCCGAGGGCCGTCAGCCCCTGCACGATGTCGGCGCGCCCCAGGTAGAACAGATCCGAGGAGTAGACCGGGCCCGCGTGAACCGGGGCGTCGGTGAGGGCCTGTGCGGCATCCATGGCGCCGCGCAACATCGGGTAGGACGCCGCCCAGGACAGATTGACCCCGGGGACCAGCAGCGTCGACAGCGACGCATTGGTGTGGGCACACGTGCCGATCACCGTGTCGCCCACCTTGACGCTGGACGCCATGCCACCGCAGGTGCCCACGCGCACGATCCGACGGACCCCGTAGAAGCGGTACAACTCGGTGGCGTAGATGGAGATGGACGGAATGCCCATGCCTGAACCCATGACGCTCATCGGCGTGCCCTCATAGGTGCCCGTCCACACGGTGATGCCGCGGACCTGCGACACCTGCTGGGCGTCAGCCAGGTAGTCCTTGGCGATGCGGTCGGCGCGTCGAGGGTCTCCCGGCATCATCACCAGCGGGGCGATCTGACCAGGTTCGGCGGCGATGTGCGGTGTGGCCATGCGGGACTCCTTGACGTGAGGTCGATGCGCGACGGCACGCCGAGGCGCGGGGAATCGAAGCTACCACGGGCACGGCTGGTTCGGGGTTGACGTGGGGGGCAGGATCGAAGCGGGGCGGTTGCCTCCTCGACGACTCCTTCGGAGGTGCCTGTGCTGGAGATGCTGGTGTGGGGCGTGGCCCTGTTCGCCCTGGTCGCGGCGGCGGGGGTGCTCGGCCCGCGCATCGGCGTGGCTGACCCCTTGCTCCTGGTGATGGCGGGCCTGCTCATTGGTGTGCTTCCGATGGTGCCCGACGTCGTCGTCCAACCCGACCTCGTCTTGGAGGTCCTCCTGCCCCCGCTGTTGTACGCAGCGGCCGTCTCGCTGCCGCCGATGGGGTTGCGACGTGAGTTCACCGCCATTTCGGGGCTATCCGTGGCGCTCGTCGTGGGGACTGCGCTGGTGCTCGGCCTCGTGTTCGCCTGGCTCATCCCGGGGGTGGGTTTCGCCTGGGGTGCGGCGTTGGGCGCCATCATCAGCCCCACCGACGCCGCAGCGACAGCGATCGTGAAGAAGGCAGGCGTCCCGCAGCGCGCGATCGTCATCTTGGAGGGTGAGGCGCTCCTCAACGACGCGACGGCCCTGGTGTTGTTGCGCACGGCGGTGGCCGCCGCGTTAGGGACGTTTTCCCTCGGCGCCGCCATCGGCACTTTCGCCTACGCGGTGGTGGTGGCCATCGTGATCGGCGGCGTCGTGGGCGTGGTGACAGTGTGGTTGCGCGCACGCATCGAAGAACCCGCACTGGCCACCATCGTGTCCTTCACCGTCCCGTTCGTCGCCTCAGTGCCCGCCGAGGCCTTGCACGCGTCCGGGCTGGTTGCTGCCGTCGTCGCCGGTCTGGTGACGAGCCTGCGGGGCGCAGGACGCCTCCCACCGTTGCACCGGTTGTCGGATCGACAGAACTGGGCGAGCGTCCAGCGGGTGCTGGAGGGGCTGGTCTTCTTGACGATGGGCCTCCAACTTCCCTCAGTGATCGGCGACGTTGCCGCGGGAGACTTCGGCGTCCGGTTCGCCTTGGCCGTTTCACTGCTCGCCTTGGCGATCGCGCTCGGCGTGCGCGCCGCCTACGTGCTGCCCCTGTTGTGGCGGCTGCAGTACCGGGTGCGCCGCGATCAGCAGCGCGCGGCGAAATTGGATCGGATCCGCGACAAGGTCGAGGTGGCCAAGGAGTCGGGCGAACCGTTGATCCTGACCCGCCACGATCGCGCGGATCCTCCTCGACGCCGACCCCGCCGCTCCGCCGCCCCAACCCAGGTGGACGGGGCAGGTCAACGTCCAGGCGGACGGGAACACCCCGGGGAACGGAGCCGACGACTGGTAGGAAAGGAAATCGCGCTCTTGGGGCGTCGTGTCCGCAGAGCCATGGCGGACCTGGACTACTTCGTGCGCCAGCCATTGGGACGCCGCGAAGGGCTCGTTGTCGTGTGGGCGGGCATGCGCGGAGCGGTCACCGTCGCCACGGCTCAGACGCTGCCCGTCGACACCCCGCATCGTCCCCTTCTGGTCTTCATCGCCTTCGCGGTTGCGACGATCTCTTTGCTGGGGCAAGGCCTCACCGTGGGCCCTCTCGCCTCCCGGCTGTACCGTGACCCGCAGGCCGAGCCGGATAGGGAAGACCAGGCCGCTGAGCGAAACGAGGTCGCTCAGGTGCTGCGCGCCGCGGCGGACGCCCATGCCGGTGAACCCGCGGTCGACATCGTGATCGCGCAACGAGCCGCCCTCCTGCGGGCCCGCAGCGAACTCGCCGTCGATGGCGACGTGCTCGATACCGCTTTACGCCGACTGGATGCGGCACAGATCGAATGGGAGGTGCGCCGCGGCAAGTCGGTGTGAGGTTCGCCCCCTGGTGCGGGCTCACCGACCTAGGCTGGGCGAACAGTGCAACGAAGGGAACGACCATGAACCGCGCACCTGCCGTGACTGCCGGAGGCAGCCTCACGGTGCCCGCCATCGGTTTTGGCACCTACGGGCTCAACGGGCTGCCCGCACTCGACGTCATCCGTCAAGCCGTCGCGTCGGGGTACCGCCTGTTCGACTCGGCATTCAACTATGAGAACGAGGGAGCCGTAGGGGCCGCCCTGCGGTCCGCCTCTGTGCCTCGTGAGGAACTGCTGATCACCTCCAAGCTCCCTGGGCGCCACCACGCCCACGACGAGGCCATCGCGACGATCGAGGAAAGCCTGCTGCGGACCGGCCTGGAGTACCTCGACCTGTACCTGATCCACTGGCCCAACCCGGGGGTGGGGCTCTACGTCGAGGCCTGGCAGGCGCTGATCGAGGCGCGGGAACGAGGGCTGGTCCGTCACATCGGAGTCAGCAACTTCCTGCCCGACCACCTCACCGCGCTCATGGAGGCGACCGGCGTCACCCCGGAGGTGAACCAGATCGAACTGCACCCCTACTTCCAGCAGGAGACCCAACGCGCCTTTGACCGCGAGCACGGAATCATCACCGAGGCCTGGAGCCCGCTGGGCCGCGCGACCGACATCCTCCAGGATCCGGTGCTCACCGGCATCGCCCACAAGCACCAGATCACCGTCCCCCAGGTGGTGCTGCGCTGGCACACCCTCATCGGCTCCGTCCCACTGCCCAAGTCCGCCGACCCGCAGCGTCAAGTGCAGAACCTCACAGTGGCTGGCATCTCCCTCGATGAGGATGACCTCGCCGCGATCGCCGCCCTGGACCGCCCTGCGGGCCGCATCTGGGATCAAGACCCGGCAACCTACGAGGAGTTCTGATCCGCGTCGCCTCAGCCCGGTAGGGCTTGACGTAGAAGACCCGTGAGGGAATCCCCTCAACCCGTATGGGTTCCGTAAGGAACCTGTACGCCGGGCCCGCCGAAGACATTGAATCCCAATGTGCGCTGAATCGCAGCGCGAAGTCGAGGGGTGATCGACCCCCTCACTGAGGGAGTGTGCAGTGTTCGATGTGGTCTACGTCGTCGGCGTCATCGCCCTCTTCGCGCTGATCGGCGCGATCGCCAAAGGGGTGGAGGGGTTGTGATCGTCTTCTCGTTACTGGCAGGCGGGCTCGGCATTGCCGCGCTGGTCTACCTGCTGGTCGCCTTGCTCCGTCCGGAGAAGTTCTGATGGCCGGATGGTACGCGGCCGCGGCCGTGCTGAGCGTGGCCGTCGTGATCGCGGCGCTGTACCGCGTCGTGGGCGACTACCTCGCATGGGTATACACCTCCCCCCGCGACGGACGCGTGGAGCGCGTCCTGTACCGGGTCATCGGGGTGGACCCGCAGGCCGAGCAGACCTGGCAGGCCTACCTGCGCGCAGTGCTTGCCTTCTCTCTTGTCTCGGTGCTCGCCCTTGATGCGCTGCAACGGCTGCAGGGGTTCCTTCCCGGATCCCTGGGGCTCCCGGCGCCCGGAGAGGCGCTGGCCTTCAACACCGCGATCTCCTACGTGACGAACACGAACTGGCAGTCCTTCTCGCCTGAGGCGACGGTGGGCTACACCGTGCAGGCTGCGGGACTGGGAGTGCAGAACTTTCTGTCCGCAGCGGTCGGGATGGCCGTCGCCATCGCCTTGGTGCGTGGCTTCGCCCGCCGGTCCTGCACCACGATCGGGCAACTTCTGGGTCGACCTCGTCCGGGGAACCATCCGCATCCTGCTGCCCCTGGCCGTGCTGGTCGCGCTCGTGCTGATCGCGGGAGGCGTCATTCAAAACTTGGCCGGTCCCACCCCGGTCACGACGCTGGCCGGTGGCTCGGCGCTCCTTCCCGGAGGGCCCGTGGCGTCCCAGGAGGCCATCAAGCTCATCGGCACCAACGGTGGCGGATTCTTCGCCGCCAACTCCGCCCATCCCTTCGAAAACCCGACGGCCTGGACGAATCTCGTCGAGATCATCGCCATGCTCCTCATTCCGTTCGCGCTCCCGCGGGCGTTGGGGCGGATCGTCGGGGACAACCGGCGGGGCTACGCGATCGCGGCCGTGATGGGCGCCCTCTTCCTGGCCTGCGTGACCGCGCTCACGGCCTGGGAACTCGCCGGAAGCGGAACCGCCCCCTCCCTGGCCGGCGCAGCCCTGGAAGGGAAAGAGACCCGCTTCGGCGTCGTCGGCTCTGCGCTGTTCGGCGCGACGGGCACCCTGACGTCCACCGGTGCGGTCGACGCGATGCACGACTCGTTCACCGCACTGGGCGGCATGATGACGATGCTGAACATGATGCTGGGAGAGATCGCGCCCGGCGGGGTCGGGGCTCTACGGCATCCTCGTCATCGCGATCATTGCGGTGTTCATCGCCGGGCTGCTGGTGGGCCGTACGCCCGAATACCTGGGTAAGAAGATTCGGCCCCGCGAGATCAAACTCGCCAGCCTCATCATCCTGGTCACCCCTGCACTGGTGCTGTTGGGTGTAGGCGCCTCCTTGGCACTGCCCGGTATCCGGGAGGACGTCACGCACGTGTCGATCCTCAACCCCGGCCCGCACGGGTTCTCCGAAGTGCTGTACGCGTTCGTGTCAGCGGCCCACAACAACGGTTCCGCCTTCGCGGGGCTCAACGCCGACACGGTGTGGCTGAACACGGCGTTGGGCGTCGTGATGCTCCTGGGCCGGTTCCTGCCCATCGTGTTCGTTCTCGCCCTGGCCGGTTCGCTGGCCCAGCAGGACGCCGTCCCCTCCACGTCGGGAACGCTTCCCACACACCGGCCGATGTTCCTTGGCCTGTTGATCGGCACGATCCTCATCGTTGCTGCGCTCACCTATGTGCCCGTTCTCGCGCTAGGCCCCCTGGCGGAAGGACTGAAGTAGCCATGTCCACCCTCCTTGAGCGTCCGGTACGCTCCAGCGCCGCCAAGGGTCGCGCCCGCAGCTTCAGCGCGGCTCAACTCCTGGCCGCCCTCCCCGGGGCCGTGCGTAAGCTCCACCCCCGCGACCAGTGGCACAACCCGGTCATGTTCCTGGTATGGGTGGGCGCGCTGTTCACCACCCTGCTCGCCCTCGCCGAACCCTTCCTGGGTGGGCCCTCGGATTCCGGCGGCGTCCCCGCCCCGCATCCTTCACTCCGCTGATCGCGGGCTGGCTCTGGCTCACCGTCCTGTTCGCCAATCTCGCCGAGTCGGTCGCCGAAGGCCGCGGCAAGGCGCAGGCCGAGACGCTGCGTAAGACACGCACTAGCACCACCGCCCATCGCGTCCTGGACTACGACGCCGACCGCGATCCCGGGGCACAGACGACCGAGACCCGCGACATTCCCTCCTCGGACCTCACGCCGGGCGACCATGTCGTTGTCGCGGCGGGGGAGCCCATCCCCGGCGATGGCGACATCGTCTGGGGGATCGCCTCCGTCGATGAATCCGCCATCACCGGCGAGTCCGCCCCCGTCATCCGGGAATCGGGCGGTGACCGGTGCGCGGTGACCGGCGGGACGCGCGTCCTCTCGGATCGGATCGTGGTGCGCATCACCTCCCAGCCCGGGGAGACCTTCGTCGATCGCATGATCGCGCTCGTCGAGGGGGCCGCCCGGCAGCGGACCCCCAACGAGATCGCGCTCAACATCTTGTTGTCGAGCTTGGCCAGGGGAGGTGACCGTCGACTTGGCCACCCACACGGTGACCCGGGGGCGCTTCGGAGAACGCGACACCATTCGCCTGACACCCACCGAATGGCATGTCTTGGAACTCCTCATCCGCAACCCGGGAAAGCTCGTGACCCGCCAAACGATGCTGACCGACATCTGGGGCTCCGACCATGTCGCCGACACCGGCTACCTGCGGCTCTACATCGCCCAGTTGCGCAAGAAACTCGAGCCCGAGCCCGGAGAGCCCCGCTACCTCCTCACCGAGGCGGGGATGGGATACCGGCTGTGCCCTGATCCTCCCCCTGACAACGCGACCGACAGCGTGTGAGAATCCCCCTATGAGTACGCCTGTTCCGGCCAGTGAGGCCGGCATCGACGCGACCGCGAAGGCCCGCCTGATCGAGACCAACGGCATCGACATCATTGAGGAATCGGAACGCACAGCGAAACCCCGCGACCTGTTTTGGCCGTGGTTCGCGGCGAACGTCTCCGTGTTCGGCATGAGCTATGCGGCGTTCGTCTACGGGTTCGGGGTCTCCTTCGGGCAGGCGGTGTTCGTCGCGCTCGTCGGCATCGTCGTCTCCTTCTTGCTGTGCGGCATCATCGCGATCGCGGGCAAGCGCGGCTCCGTTCCGACCATGGTGTTGTCGCGGGCCGCGTTCGGGGTACAGGGGCAGAAGTTGCCCGGGGTGGTGAGTTGGCTGCTCTCCATCGGCTGGGAGACCTTCTTGTCGATCATGGCCGTGATGGCTACGGCAACGGTGTTCTCCGCACTGGGGTGGGCCTCGGGGACGCCGACCAAGGTGATCGCCACCCTCGGTATTGCAGCCTTGATCGTCGTGGCGTCCGTGCTGGGCTATCACACGATTATGCGGCTGCAGTCGATCCTCACCTGGATCACGGGCGCCATCACGGTGGTCTACATGGCGCTCACGCTCCCTCGCGTGAACTGGTCCGCGGTGGCGGGCATCCCTGCGGGTGACATCGGCTCGGTGATCGGGGCGCTCACCATGGTGATGACTGGCTTTGGCCTGGGTTGGATCAACATCGCCGCTGACTGGTCGCGCTACCAGCGCCGCGACGCCTCTAACGCTCAGATCGTGTTGTGGAACACCCTTGGTGGTTCCGTCGCGCCAGTCATCCTTGTCGTCTATGGGCTCCTGCTGGCGGGCTCAGATCCGGCCCTGGTGGCGGGCATCACCGGGGATCCGATCGGCACCCTGGCGAGCATCCTTCCCTTGTGGGTGCTGATCCCGTTTTGGTTGACGGCTGTCCTCGCGCTGGTCTCGGGGGCCGTCTTGGGGATCTACTCCTCGGGGCTCACTCTGCTGAGCCTCGGCATCGCCATCCCGCGCCCGGCAGCCGCCGCCGTCGATGGGGTCATCCTCACGGCCGGGACGATCTTCGTCGTGTTCTTCGCTCAGGACTTCCTGGGTCCGTTCCAGAGTTTCCTGCTGATCCTGGGCGTGCCGATGGCCGCTTGGGCAGGCATCCTGATCGCCGACATCACTTCACGCCAACGCCCCTATGACGAGGCCGCGCTGTTCGATGCGGCCGGCCGGTACGGGGCCATCGACTGGGTGTCGGTGGGCACGCTCATCGGCGCCACCGTGCTGGGGTGGGGGTTGGTGATCAACCAGTTTGCCGGTGACGCGGCGTGGGCCAACTGGCAGGGCTACCTGCTGGAGCCGCTGGGGCTGGGGACTCGCACCGTGGTGGACGGCGTGGAGCAGTGGCAGGGCACCTGGCCGGGAGCCAACCTGGGCGTCCTGCTCGCCTTGGTCCTCGGCTTCGTGGTGACCTGGGTGGGACGCCGCAGGACCATCGCCCGGCAAGAGGGCCGCGCATGAGCGAGCCTTGGCTGGTCGTCATTGACGCCCAGCGCATCTTTGCCGACCCGAGCAGCGCCTGGGCCTCCCCGCAGTGGCCGGACGCCGCGCAGAGGATCGCCTCATTGCTCCCCGCCTTCGCGGGACGCACGATCGTGACGCGCTGGATTCCACCGCGCCCCACGCAGCGAGAGGGCTCGTGGGCCGCCTACATGGCGGCGTGGCCGTTCGCCGATCGTGACCCCGATGATCCGATGTTCGACCTCGTCGAAGCGGTCCGGCCCGCCGTGACGGCGGGGGCCTTCGTGGTGGACGCCCCCACGTTCGGCAAATGGGAAGCCATCGCTGCAGTGACAGGCCCCGCCCCCACGCTCGTCGTGGCCGGGGTGGCGACCGATTGCTGCGTCATCTCCACGGTGCTCCCGGCCGCCGACGCGGGCGCGACGATCACCGTGGTGGCGGACGCGTGCGCTGGCTCCAGCGCGGAACACCACGCTGCAGCCGTGACGGTCATGGGCCTCTACCCTCCCCAGGTGCTCGTCTCCTCCTCGGCGGAGGCGTTGACGCGCTAAGCACCACCCGAAATTCCTTGTCGCAACACAGAGGTGTTCCGGCAAGGCGTGTTTATTTCACGGGTGGGCGTGATGATGAAACAAAGAGTCACGCAGGGGAGTCGAGGTGTGGCTCCCTGAGTCGGCGCGCCGACATGGGAACGTGATTCGATCCACTGTCGATCGTGGGTTAATGTGGTTGCTGTCATGACTCGTCCGCTGGGACCGGGCGAAACAGCAATCGATATAGGTGATGTGCCCTGATGAATACCACCCCCCTCACGCTCGCCCCTCACGCGCGCCCCCTCCGCAGGCTTCCCCGCTCCGGCATTCCTGCCGGGACGGTCCTCAATCTTGGGGCGGCCTTGGTCGTCGCGTGGCTGCTGCCACTCGCGGCCGTCGGACGCCTCCCGATCAGCGTGAGCGACCTGGGCTGGCTGAGCGGAGCAGGGGCCGTGAGCCTCGCCCTCCTGTTTAGTCGATGGTTCCAGCCACACATCGACGACCGGGATCTCGACGTCATCCTCACGGTCCTCGTGGGGGTTGCAGGCCTGTGGCTGGTGGGCACGCGCGGCATCGATCTTCGAGGAGCCCACCTGATCGGGGGCCTCCTGCTGTCTGCTGGGTGGCTGTTTGCGACCATGGGGACGCGGGCGACAATGAGGTTGTGGCCAGCGGCCTGGTGGGTGGTCGCCTGCCTGGTGCCGGGTCTGGAATCGGTGGCGATCGCAGGGGTAGGCGCACTCAGTGGCCTGGTCATCGCGGTATTGCTTCTGATTCGGCGGGGTTGGGCCACTCCTGGGCAGTTGGTGCCAGCTGCCCGGACGCGCCGACTCATGGGTCTGGTCTATCTGGTTCTTGTCGTCGGAATCGCCCGGGTCCTCGCGTGAATCGGGCACCCAGGCCCAGGAACGACATCGTGACGCGCGACGAGGTTGTGGTGCCCGCATTGCCTCGCAGCGCAGCGGCCCTGGATGCCTGCGCCCGCGCCGACGTGGCAGCCAACGGTCTGGCCGAGTCTGCGCCGACCTTGTCCGCCAAGCGGGTGACGAGCCGAGGGCAGCGGATCATCCTCGTCGCGGCGCTGGGGGTTGTCCTGGCTGTGGCGGTGATCGCCCCGCTGGGGACGATCACCGCGCTGATCGGCCTGGTCACCTTCATCTACCTGGCCGCCCTGATCTACCGTGGCCTCTTGTTTTACCAGGGAATGCGTGGCGGGCGCGTCATCCGGGTCAGTGACGAGCAGGCCCATTCGCTCAGCGATGAAGAGTTGCCCGTCTATACGGTGCTCATTCCCGTCCTTCACGAGCCTTTGATCGAGACGTTGGTGGGGAATCTTCAGCGCCTGGATTATCCGGTCGACAAGTTGGATATTCGGCTGCTTATCGAGGCTGACGACGAGGTGACATGGTCAGCGCTGGAGAAGCTCGACCTGGACGCATGTTTCACCGTCGTCGCTATTGCCCCTCGTCAGCCCCGCACCAAACCGAAGGCGTGCAACGTCGGCCTGCTGGATTCGCGGGGCGATCTGGTCACGATCTACGACGCTGAGGATCGCCCCGAACCTTTGCAGTTGCGCAGGGCCGCCTACGCCCTGCTGCATGCCGACCCTCAGGTGGCCTGCATCCAGGCGCAACTGTCGTTCTACAACTCGCGGCAGAATCTGCTGACGCGCTGGTTTGCGCTCGACTATGGCGCCTGGTTCCACTATCTGCTGCCCGGGCTCGAAGCGCTCAAGTCGCCGATCCCGCTGGGGGGAACCAGCAACCACTTTCGGGCCGAGGTGCTGTACCGGATCGGGGCGTGGGATCCGTGGAACGTCACCGAGGACGCCGACCTGGGTTTGCGGCTCCATCGCCTCGGGTATCAGGTGGAGGTGCTGGAGTCGGTCACGCTGGAGGAGGCCAACTCCGATGGGATCAACTGGATCCGACAGCGTTCGCGCTGGTACAAGGGCTACCTTCAGACGTTGTTGGTCCATCTCCGCAGGGGAGGCCCGGTCGCCCAGCGTGGGGATCTCGCCACCTGGGCGGGGCTGCTGCTGTTCGTCGGAGGAACGCCGCTTCTCGCGGCACTGAACGGGTTCCAATGGTGCTTGACGCTCGCGTGGGCGCTGACGCGTAGCGATCTCATCGCAGGCTGGTTTCCCCCGGGGGTCTACTACGTCGCCATGATCAGTGCCGTCTTGGGTAACGGACTGGTCATCTACTTCAATGTGCTCACCGCACGCGCCATGGGCCGTCCCGACCTCGTGTGGGCGGCCGTGCTGAGCCCCGGCTACTGGTTCCTCATGTGGCTGGCGGCCTTGAAAGCGGCGGCGCAACTGGTCTTCAACCCCTCCTACTGGGAAAAAACCACGCACGGACTCGATGAGGGGGGCCAGCATGAGTGAGGGGGCAACCTCGACGCGACGACGGGGGGAACCATGGGTCTGGTTCGTCGTGTGCTCGATCGTTTACGGCGGCATCGGCTGGTGGCTGTTGTCGCGCGATCTGATCTTTCCCGATGCGATGTCGCGCGTCGCCAACGCCTACTACGTGCTGTTCTCCCGGGATCCGCACCTGGCGGCGATCGGCTTCGTCTGGAACCCGCTGCCGTCGCTGGCGACGCTCCCGCTGCTGGTGTTCTCGCCGTGGTTCCCCGCGCTGGCCAGCCTTGGAGCGGCAGGGACCATCGTGTCGGCGCTGTGCGGGGGCGGCTGCGTCGCGGTGATGGCGGTGATGCTGCGCGACCTAGGGGTCACCTCCGCCTGGACGCGTAACGTGCTGACCGGCCTCTTCGCGATCCAGGCGTTGGTGGTGCTGTCGTCTGCGGTGGGGGCCAGCGAGGCGATGCTCATGCTCACGTGTTCCTATACCGCCTTGTTCCTACTGCGCTGGTTGCAGCAGCGCGATCCGTGGTTCTTGGTGCATGTGGGCACAGGGCTGGGGTTGGCCTACCTCACCCGCTACGAGGCCGGGGCGTCTGCCGTCGCTGTGGTGCTGCTCGTCTTCGTGGTCGGCGTCGTCCGAGCCCCGCGGCAGCGGTGGGCATACGGGGTCAATGACGCCGCGTTAGCGGGGCTTCCCTTCGCCGCGGCAGCGCTCGGCTGGGCGGTGACGTCCAAGGTGATCGTGGGCACGTGGTTCGCCACGTTCACCTCCCAATACGGCAACTCTGCGCAGGTGACGTCAGGCCAGGCCTCCATCGAATCGGTGACCGGATCGGGCCTGGATCATCGACTCCTCTACCTGGCAGAGCAACTGGTCCACGTAGCACCCCTTGCCGTGCCGCTGACGTTGGTCACCTTGGCCATCGCGCTGGTGCGCCGCGACACGGCCCCGCTGGCGGGGGTGGCCGTCTTCGGAGCGGTCCTCGCCTTTGACGATCTGACTTTTGCCTTGGGTTCGTCGTTTGGGTGGATTCGTCTCCAGATGGCCGCCATTCCCCTGGGGCTCTTGGCGATGGGATACCTGATCGGGGTAGCGCGGCGCCGATGGTGGGCGGTGCTTCTGGTGGTTGCGCTGGCGGCCACGACCCCGCTGGGGTGGCAGGCCGAGGCCACTCCTCGTTGGGGGCGGGAGGAAGCGTTGGCCCGCGAAGTGGCGCAGGCAGGCCAGTACGCCATGCAACGCAGGGTTGCAGCCGATCTCGATGCGCTGAGCCCCACAGACGGCTCGATCATCACCGACGTCGCCTACTCGTTTCCAGTCTTCCTCGCCAGCAGTCACCCCCACAGCTACGTCGTTACGACCGATCGCGACTTTGCCGCAGCGCTGGCTGACCCGCACGCGGCCGGGGTGACCTATGCGCTCTTGGCGTCGCCCCAGAACGCACCCTCGGACGCGGTCGAGCAGGCGTATCCGGGCTTGTTCGAGAATGGCGGCGGCGTCGCCACGCTGGCGGGGCAGTGGCAGGACGCTCGCGGCACGACGTGGCGGCTCTACCGGTTCACCTAGGCGAGGAAAGGTCGGGCAGGTCAGCCAGGATGGCGTCGCGCACCTGCTTGCGCAGCACCTTGCCCAGCATGGAGGTCGGTAGTTCCTTCACCACGAAGACCCGACGCGGCACCTTGTAGGCGGCGAGACGTTCCCGGGCGGCGGCACGGACGGCGTCCGGGTCGAGGGTCACTCCCGGTGCAGCCACGACGGCCGCGACGACCTCTTCGCCCGAATGCGAGGATGGGAGCCCGACGACGGCGGCATCGGCGATCCCGTCTTCGGCGCGCAGGGCCTGCTCCACTTCGGTGGGGGAGACGTTGAAGCCCCCGGTGATGATGAGTTCTTTGAGCCGGTCCACGATCGTGGTGAAGCCGTCCGCATCGACGGTGACCAGGTCGCCTGTCCGCAGCCAGCCCCCCTCCAGCAGGCTGGCCGCCGTGTCGTCGGGATTGTGCCAGTAGCCGCTGAAGACCTGGGGGCCGTGCAGCAGCAGTTCGCCGATCTCGCCTTGGGCGACTTCGCGGGTGGGGTCCTCGGGGTCGACGACCTTCATCAGCGTGCTCGGGAACGGGACGCCGACCGTGCCGGTGCGGCGCGTGGGCCAAAACGGGTTCCCCAGGGCGACAGGCGAGCATTCAGTCAGGCCGTACCCTTCCACCAGGAGACCGCCGGAGACGGACTCCCACAAGGTGACGACCTCATCGGTGAGCGCCATCGCCCCGGAGATGCAAAAGCGAGCCGACCGCAGCGAGATGCCACGCTCTTGAGCGCGTTGCGCAGTGCGCTGATAGATCGGCGGAACCGCGCAGTACACGGTGGGCGGACGCTTCGTCGCGACATCCAAAATCATGTCGATGTCGACGTTGGGGAACAGCACGATACGGGCACGTTTGAGCACACCGAAGGTGAGGTACAGCGTCATCCCGAACGCATGGAACATGGGCAAAACCGCGTAGATGACCTCCTTGCCGTCCTCGGCGTCCTTCATCCAGGCAGCCCCCTGGAGGGCGTTGGCAAACAGGTTGCGGTGGCTGAGCATCGCACCCTTCACGCTGCCGGTGGTGCCGGAGGTGTATTGGATGACCGCCAGATCCTCGGATGCGGGTGAGGGATGGTCTTCGGCGAGGCGAGGCCCCTTCAAGACGTCACGCCAGGCATCCGCTCCGGGCATGGGCTGGTGAAGCTTGTCGCGGGTGGCGCGCAGGGAAGGAAGGGGGAGGTTCAGCGCGAGACGCTTCACCGTCGGGAAGGCGTCGAGGAGGTTGACCGCGATGAGGTGCTTCAGGCCAGCATCGGCGATCTTCGGCGCGGCGACGTCCCAGGCGATCGCGACGGTGGCGCCATGATCGGCGAACATGGCGCCCAGTTCGCTGGCCGTGTAGAGCGGATTGTGTTCGACGACGACCGCGCCGATCCGCAGTACCGCATAGAAGGCGATCACGTGCTGGGGTGAGTTTGGCAGCAGGAGCGCGACGCGGTCTCCGGGCCGGACGCCGTAGCGGTGGCGCAGTGCCTGCGCCAGCCGCGAGACCTGATCGTCGAGGGAGCGCCAACTCGTCGTGGCTCCAAAGAACTCCAGCGCGACCTCGTCGCCGCCCGCCGCGGTCGCGCGGGCCAGCAGGGCGCCCAGGGGTTCGTCGGGTACCTCGATGGTCGCCGGGACGCCGGGTTGGTACTGGGCGACCCAGGCGGGCGCGGGCTCGGACGGGCTAGTCACAGAAGAGGTCACCGGGTCATTATCGTCGGTGGCCGTCTCGATGACCATTGGACAAGGCCCTTAGAGGTCGTCGTCCCCGCCGGTGTCAGGCAGCGTGGTGGGCCGGTTGGCTTCCGCGGCCTCATCGCCGGGGCGACGGCGCAGTGGGCTGTGCTCCGGGTCGGACGGCCCTTGCGTCTCGGACACATTCTCCGCCGAGTCGTGGGCGCGGACGCCGTAGTGGCCGGCGGCGGCCCCCGTGAGATTGCCGATCAGGTCGGCCCAGGGTCCACTGTTGCTGTCGCTTGTCATGCGATCCTCCTTCTTGCTCATTGTTCCGCGTCGGAAGCCAACCGTGGCCGCCGTTAGACTTCGGGCATGACCGAAGCCGAAGCAGAGCAGGCGCTCCATCCTCCCGTACTGGTGGTCGATTTCGGTGCCCAGTACGCACAGTTGATCGCGCGCCGTGTGCGCGAGGCGAAGGTGTATTCCGAGGTGGTGCCGCACACCATGCCGGTATCCGAGATGGCGGCCAAGCAGCCAGCGGCGATCATCCTCTCGGGTGGTCCTCAGTCGGTGTACGCCCCGGGCGCCCCGCAGGTGGATCCGGCCCTCTTCGCGCTCGGCGTCCCGGTGTTCGGGATCTGCTACGGCTTCCAGGCGATGGCGGTCGCGTTGGGCGGGCGCGTGGCGCGGACCGGCCAGTCCGAGTATGGACGCACCCCCACCTCGCTGGATCAGCGTGGTGTGTTGCTGGAGAACCTTCCCGAATCCTTCTCTTGCTGGATGAGCCACGGTGATCTGGTCACCGATGCTCCGCAGGGGTTTACGACCTTGGCGCACACAGCCGCGACGCCGGTGGCGGCGTTCGAGGACACCGGGCGTCGCCTGGCGGGCGTCCAGTGGCACCCGGAGGTGCTGCATTCTGAGCACGGGCAGCAGGTTTTGGCCCAGTTCCTCTATGACATTGCTGGGCTGGCACCAGATTGGACCCCAGCCAACATCGTGGAGGAGTCGGTGGCGGCGATCCGCGAGCAGGTCGGGGACAAGCAGGTGCTGTGCGCCCTGTCCGGCGGCGTCGACTCCGCCGTGGCCGCCGCTCTCGTGCACCGCGCGATCGGAGACCAGCTCACCTGTGCCTTCGTGGATCATGGCCTGCTCCGTAAGGGGGAGCGGGAGCAAGTGAAGGACGACTTCGTCGCCATCACCGGCATCAAACTCGTGGTCGCCGACGCGGAGGAGCAGTTCCTCACCGCGTTGGCCGGGGTCAGCGAGCCGGAAGCCAAGCGCAAGATCATCGGCCGTGAGTTCATTCGAGTCTTCGAGCAGACGGTGCGTGACATTGCCGACGACGCGGACATCGAGTTCCTCGTGCAGGGGACGCTGTACCCCGACGTGGTGGAGTCCGGCGGCGGTGAGGGAGCCGCCAACATCAAGAGCCACCACAACGTCGGAGGGCTCCCCGACGACCTCCAGTTCACGCTGATCGAACCCCTGCGCTCCCTGTTCAAGGACGAGGTGCGTGCCGTGGGTGAGGAACTCGGGCTCCCGCACGAGATGGTGTGGCGTCAACCGTTCCCTGGCCCCGGGCTGGGTATCCGCATCATCGGCGCGGTGACCCGCGAACGCCTCGACCTGCTGCGTGAGGCGGACGCCATTGCCCGCGAGGAACTGGCCGCCTCCGGCTTGGAGAAAGACGTGTGGCAGTTCCCGGTGGTGCTGCTGGCCGACGTCCGTAGCGTCGGCGTCCAAGGTGATGGGCGCACGTACGGGCATCCGATCGTGCTGCGCCCGGTGACCAGTGAGGACGCCATGACCGCAGACTGGTCGCGCCTGCCGTATGACCTCATCGAACGCATCAGCACGCGCATCACCAACGAGGTGCCGGAGGTGAACCGCGTCGTCGTGGACGTGACCTCCAAGCCGCCGGGCACGATCGAGTGGGAGTGAGTCCCCGCAGCCTGAGCTGAGGGAAACTCGCGCCACGTGTGACCGCTGCTGGAGCGATCTCACGTGGCGCGAGGCTGCCGTGTCGTGCGGCAGCGTGTCGGGCTCGAAGCGGGCGGCGCAGAAGGGAAGCCCACCTCCGAGGGGCCGCCGTGGGCCGCTTAGTTCGCCCCGCCGTTGCCGGAGAACTGGCGCTTGAGGCTTTCCAGGCCCGTGGGGCCGTTGTCGCTGGGCAGGAACAGCCACAAGGCCAGGTAGATCACCCACCCGACCTGAGTGAAGAGCAGCAAGACGAAGACAACGCGGATGAGGTTGGCGTCGAGGCCAAACTGGCGCGCGAGGCCGCCGCAAACGCCCGCGACCACCTTGTCGGTGCTGCTGCGTCGTAGGTTGAGGTCAGACATGTCGGTTCCTTTCGTGGGGTACTTCAAATCCGGTGACGGGAGGCGAGGAGGCCCAGCACGCCGATGGCGACCAGGCACAGCGGTACGGCGAGGCCGACGCTGGCCCACGACACCGTCCCCCAGGCGGCCCAGAGGCCCAGGGCGGCGAGCAGCAGGCTCAACAGCCCGATGACCAGGGCAACAACGTCGGCGCGTGGCTTCATGGCTGGACCACCGTGATCTCTCCCGCCCGAAGACGGAGGTGGATCGTGAGGGTGGGTTGGGTCGGGTCGTCGATACGGCGCCACGTCTCGCTCAGGTGCATGCCTTCGTGGTCGCGGATGAGGCCGTTGATGTTCCCGGCGTCCACGGTCGAGGTCACCACCACGTTCCCGGTGCGCGGGACACGCAGGGTGATCTCTCCAGCCAGCATGTCGTAGGTCACCTCGGAGTCGGCCTCGATGGGGGTGTCGGTGAAGTCGAGTGTGTGCTCCCCGAGGGACAGATCCGTCAACCCCGAGGTCACCGCAGGTGCTGGCCCCGTGGACACCTGTGCCTTGGCGCCCCAGGCTTGGGAAGCGACGTCACTCACCAAGAGACTCGCTGTCATGAGTGCAGTGAGGACGGTGACGGTGGCCAACAGCGGGGGGCGTCCGAGCGCGGCACGCGCGGGGCGGGCCGAGTTCACCAGGGCGATGGCGAGGACTGCGAGTGTGCCGCTCGTCCACGCCAGGACAGGGACCTCTACCCCGAGCATCGTCAGGCCCGTGCACGCGAACCACACCAGGCCCACACCGATGAGGACGCCGAACCAACTGCGGCGCCCGACCCGCCGGTGCACCGGACTCCCCACCACATCGGCAGGGAGAGAAACGCTGAGGGAGGATGCGGTCGCGTCTGGATCCCATTCGGCGGGAAGGCCGGAATCCACATTGGTGAGGCGCTGGTCCCAATCCAACGACAAGCGCTCGAAAGGTGTGCGGGGTTCGGGGCGCGGTACGGGCGCTGAGGCAGTGCGGCGATAGCCGCTGCCTCGAAGCAAGGTGATGACCAATAGCACCACGATGATCGTGCCGACACCCGAGCCGGTCAGGATGCTACCGAGGATGAGGCAGGCACCCAGCACGCTCGCCACGAGCGCAAACGGTGACCACGTGCGCGTGAAGGGGAGCCACCGGCGCAAGGGGACGAGCCCGTCGGTCCTGGAGGGGGTAAGGCCCCACAGGGCGAGATAGCCGAAAACGCCCACGCCGCCAGTGAACAGGGCCAGCAAGACGAAACCGATCCGCACCAGTTGCGGATCCAGACCTGCGGAGCGGGCGACCGCTCCAGACACCCCTCCGATCACAGCGCGATCGCGATCGCGCACGAGCGGCTCCAAGGTCATGTCTTCATCCTGCCTGCTGTCAGCGGCGTCGCCGTCAGGGAAGCCCCTCGCACCACCCCGGAGAGCAGGGGAGCGCTGAGGCCTCGTCCCCTAGGCTGGGCAGCATGACCACGCAGGGCGAGCAGGGGGCGACGCCTCCCGTGGCCGCCCCGCGTCGCCTGGTGCGACCCCTGGAGCGGGCGAACGTGGCAGGCGTTGCCGCGGGACTGGCTGAGCACACAGGTGTATCCGTGTGGGTGATCCGCGGCGTCTTCGTGCTCCTGGGTGCGTGGCAACTGGTCGGTCTCGCGGCCTACCTGGCGTTGTGGCTGGTGATTCCGCCGGCGACCACCGGCCATGCGGCGCCAGGGGTGGACGCGGCCTCGCGACGGGGGATGCGGCAGGTCACCAACGCCTCGTCGGGCGTCCGGCGAGACCTGGGGCAACTGGCCGCCTTCGCCTTGGTCTGGGCGGGGCTGTTATGGCTGGTCCAACTGCTCGGGCGGGGCCTGGCGCCGCAGACCCTGGCCATCGCCTTGCTGTTGGCCACGGGGCTGGGGCTGGTGTGGTGGCAGGCCGACCGCGCGGGAGGAAGCGTGCGCGAAGCCGCGGATGGCCTGCGCGGCTGGACCCGCTCCCTGGCGCGCCACTGGTCGACGGTTGCTGCACATGGGGTCGCCGCCTGTTGCTTGGCCGGTGCCGTCGCGCTCGTCGTGTTGGAGGGGCCATCCTCGCCGCCCACGCTCTTGGGCGGGCTCGCGTTGCTCTTGGGCGGGCTTGTCCTGATGGCAGTTCCGTGGGTGCTCCGCGCGCAGCGTGCCCTCGCCCAGGTCCGTGAGGAGAAACTCCTCTCGGACGCGCGCGCCGACCTGGCCGCCCACCTCCATGACTCGGTGCTGCAGACGCTGGCTCTGATCCAGCGTCAGGCGGACCACCCGCGCGAGGTCGTCCGGCTCGCCCGCCGTCAAGAGCGTGAGCTTCGCGCATGGCTGTACGGCTCCGACGAGCAGGCGGCCACACTGCGGGCCGCACTCCAGGAGGCCGCCTCCGATGTCGAAGATCGTTTCCCGGTCAGCGTGGAGAGCGTGACCGTGGGAGACGATCCTGCGTTGACCCCGGCGCTAGGGGAACTCGTGAAGGCGGCGCGCGAAGCGATGACCAATGCGGCCAAGCACTCGGGGGCGTCGGTCATCGACGTCTACGCTGAGGTCAACGAGGATGTCGTCGAGGTGTTCGTGCGCGATCGCGGACGCGGATTCGACCTCGATAGTGTTCCCGAGGACCGCCACGGTCTGCGAGGCAGCATCGTGGAACGGATGGGTCGGCACCACGGCACGGCCCGTATCACCTCGGATCCTGACCGTGGCACAGAAGTGAGCTTGGAGATGAAGCGATGAGTGATCAGCCCACCGACGCGCCCGACGCGCCGGAATCGTCCCACCGGCAGCGCCGGGTGGTGGTCGTCGACGATCATGCGATGTTCCGCAGCGGGGTCAAGCATGACATCGGCCCCTATGTGACGATCGTGGGGGAGGGTGAGGACGTTGCGAGCGCCGTTGCTGCCATCACCCGAAGCACTCCCGATGTTGTCCTGCTCGACGTTCACCTGCCCGGGGGTGGGGGCATGGAAGTCATCAAGCAGGTGCATGCCACCCAGCCCGACGTGAAGTTCTTGGCTGTGTCGGTTTCGGATGCGGCTGAAGACGTCATCGGTGTGATCCGTGCGGGGGCTCGTGGCTACGTCACGAAGTCCATTTCGGCGCCCGAACTTGTCGAGGCCATTGGCCGTGTCGCCGACGGCGATGCCGTCTTCAGCCCGCGGCTGGCCGGTTTCGTTCTGGACGCCTTCTCGGGGGCTATCGACATCGCGTCGATCGATGAGGACCTCGACCGGCTGAGCCAGCGCGAACGCGAGGTCTTGCGCCTCATCGCTCGCGGCTACGCCTACAAGGAGGTGGCCAAGGAGTTGTTCATCTCCATCAAGACGGTGGAAACGCACGTCAGCAGCGTGCTGCGCAAGCTCCAGCTCTCCAACCGACACCAACTCACCCGGTGGGCGACCGACCGCAAACTGGTGTGATCGTGACACAGCGAAGCCCGGCCCCCGCTCAGGCGCGGGCCGGGCTTCGTCGTTGAGGGTTAGGAGCGACGCTTGGCCACAAAACCCCACACGGCCAAGACGATCAAGGCGCCGATGATGGAGGTGATCAGCCCCTGGAAGGAGAAGATCGAGTTGTAGCTGACGCCCAAGAGCGCGCCGCCGAGGAAGCCGCCCACGAGGGCGCCCAGGATTCCCAGCACCATGGTGGCCAGCCAGCCGCCACCCTGTTCGCCGGGCATGATGGCCTTGGCGATCGCGCCGCCCAGAAGGCCGATGACGATGTAAGCGATGATTGTTCCCATGTGCCCGATCATAGGAGCGCGGGCCTTTGGCCCGCTAGCCACGTAGCGGGAGTGGGGGGACTAATCAGTGGCCTGTCCGCCAAGACCAGGGAGAAACCGGGGGTTGCCCCGCAGCGTCGGCGGGCCCAGCCGCGCAGGGCGAAAGCCGTGACGCGAGGCTGAACGCTCCCCGTCACAGAATGTGACGCAGCGGAGACAAGATCGCCTCGCTCAGCTTCATCGCCAGCGAGCGCGACTGCCACTGTTGCAGCGTCAACTCGACGCAATTGGAGGCGTCCATCAAGAAGATGCCCTCCATCTCACGGGCCACATCGGCGTCGAGAACCTCGGCGTTGATCTCGTAGTTGCCCGTCAGGCTCAACCGATCCAGGTTCGCAGTACCGATGGTGGACCATTGGCCGTCCGCGGTGGCGGTCTTGGCGTGGACCATGGCGTCCTTGTAGAGGAAGAGCCGCACCCCGCGGCGCAGGAACGTCGCATAGAAGCCGCGCGAGAGCCAGTCGGCCACGATGTGGTTCGACTCGGCCGGCACGATGATGCGGACGTCGACGCCGCGGTCGGCCGCCTCCAGCAGCGCGAAGATCAGATCGTCATCGGGGATCAGGTATGCGTGCGTCAGCCAGATGCGCTCCTGAGCGCGATCGATCGCCTCAAGATAGGTGTAGCGGATCGGATAGACCCCAATGCTGGGGACGTTGCGCGTGACGCGCACCGGGGACTCCCAAGGCCGGTTGGTGGGCTGAGGCAGGGCGCGCTGGCCCCGCCTGGCCATGTTCCAGTAGTCCACGAAAGCGTTGGCAACATCCAGTGCCGCCGTGCCTCGGATACGCAGGTGGGTGTCGCGCCAGCGCGTCGCATACAGCGAGCCGATGTTGTATCCCCCCACGAAGGCGGTGATGCCATCGACCACGAGGAGCTTGCGATGGTTGAGACCTGGGCTGCGGAAAGAGAGCGGGCCACGCGCCCCCGTCCAGGGCCAATGCCGCAACACGTGGATGCGCGGATCGAACCGGAAGAACGTCTGAGGCACGACCAGGTTGGCGAACACGTCATAGACCACATGCACCTGCACCCCACGCTCTGCCGCGTCGGCGAGGGCCTGCTTGAAACGGCGTCCGACCCGGTCGCCCTTCCAGATGTAGGTCTCCAAGAAGATGGTGTGCTGGGCCGCGTCGATCGTCGCGATCATGTCGTCGAACAGATCCCGGCCCCGCGTGTAGACCGTCAGCTCGTCCTCGCCCGCCCACAGGGGGGCAGGCCGCTTGCTGGGGAACTTCACGTGCCCGCGCTGTCGTTTGCGGCGGCGATCCACGACCATCAGCGCGCCGATCGTTGCCACCTGCGCCAGGGCTAGGGCGCCCGCGCCGACCTTCACGGCGGTCTGCACCCGTCCCCACACCATGACGCCACTGTAGGGGATGGGGTGTCACGGGGGGCTGGGCCAGCAGACAATGAGGCGGGGAGGGTAACCTTGGGCGGTCATGACTGAGCTGCCCAACCTGTTCACGTTCGATGCACAACCCCCGCGTCACACGCCCGTACCGACCGCTGCCCAGGAGGGGGAGCGGCCGCGCCGCAGCGAAGGCTCCGCTCGTCGAGCGAGCCCCGAGGAACTACTCGAAGGGCTCAACCCGCCCCAGCGCGAGGCCGTCCAACACGAGGGGGCGCCGCTGCTGGTGGTCGCGGGGGCCGGCTCGGGCAAAACGCGGGTCCTGACGCGTCGCATCGCGTGGCTCATCGGTCAGCGTGGCGTCCACCCGGGATCGATCCTGGCCATCACGTTCACCAACAAGGCCGCGGCCGAAATGCGGCACCGGGTCGAGGAACTCGTCGGGAACCGGGCGCGGCTGATGTGGGTCTCCACCTTCCACTCGGCCTGTGCACGCATCCTGCGCACCGACATCGACCGGTTCGGCCTGTCCAAGACGTTCTCGATCTACGACGACACCGATTCCAAACGCCTCATGTCGCTGGTCCACCGCGACCTGGGTCTGGATTCGAAGCGCTACCCAGTGCGGGCCGTGATGAACGCGGTTTCAGACTGGAAGAACGATTTGGTCGACTACGAGACGGCTGCCCGCGAGGCCGCCGGGGTGGACGCGGTTCACGCTGAGGCGTATGCCGAATACCAGCGCCGCCTGGTGGCCGCGAACGCGCTGGACTTCGACGACCTCATCATGACCACGGTGCACCTCCTGCAGGCGTTCCCCGACATCCGGGAAAAGTACCGGCGGCGCTTCCGCCAAGTGCTGGTGGACGAGTACCAAGACACCAACCACGCCCAATACGCCCTCATCCGAGAACTCTGCGGAGATGGCCCACGCGAAGAGGGCCAGGTTGAGCCACCGGAGCTGATGGTGGTCGGCGACTCCGACCAGTCCATCTACGCGTTCCGTGGGGCGACGATCCGCAACATTCTCGACTTCGAGGCCGACTTCCCCGGCGCGGCGACCATTCTTCTGGAGCAGAACTACCGCTCCACCCAGACCATCCTGACCGCGGCCAACGCCGTCATCGAGCGCAACGAGGGGCGTCCGGCGAAGCGGCTATGGTCGGACGCGGGCGACGGCGAACTCATCGTCGGTTACGTGGCCGACACCGAGCACGAGGAAGCCCAGTTCGTCGCCTCGGAGATCGACCGGTTGGTGGACGCAGGAATGCGGTACTCCGACATGGCGGTCTTCTACCGCACCAACGCGCAGTCGCGAGCGTTCGAAGACGTGTTCATCCGCGTGGGCCTGCCCTACAAGGTGGTGGGCGGCGTCCGATTCTACGAGCGCAAGGAGATCCGTGACGCGATCGCCTACCTCCGCGCGATCGCCAACCCAGCCGACGATGTCAGCGTCCGGCGCATCCTCAACGTTCCCAAGCGTGGCATCGGCGATCGCGCCGAGTCGCTGGTGGACTCCTTCGCGGCCGCCGAACGTATCCCCTTCGGTGCCGCGCTGGATCGCATCGACGAGATCGCCGGCCTGGCACCCCGATCAGCCAAGCAACTGCGGGCCTTCGCCACGATGATGGCCGGGCACCGGGAGATGGTGGCGGAGGGGGTGAGCGCGGACCAGGTGCTCGCCTCGATCCTCAACGAATCGGGCTACCTCGATGAGTTGACCGACTCAAAGGATCCGCAGGACCAGACGCGCCTGGAAAACCTCATCGAGTTCGTCAGCGTCGCCGGTGAGTTCGTGGCCGCCGCGCACACCGAGGACATCGAACCCGGAACGTCAGGCCTGTTGCCCCCGGAGGAAAACCTCGATGAGGAGGCTGACGGCAGTGCTTTGGCGTCCGGGCTCCCCGAACCTGATGACTCGCTGGCTGCCTTCCTGGAGCGCATCGCGCTGGTCGCCGACTCCGATCAAATCCCCGAAGCCGACCAGGAGGATCGCGGGGTGGTGACGCTGATGACGCTCCACACCGCCAAAGGTCTGGAGTTCCCCGTCGTGTTCCTCACGGGGTTCGAAGACGGCATCTTCCCGCACATGCGCGCCATGACCGATCCGGCGGAACTCTCCGAAGAGCGACGGCTCGCCTACGTGGGCATTACGCGGGCCCGCGAACGCTTGTACCTCACCCGCGCGACCGTTCGCGTCATGTGGGGACAACCGCAATACAACCCGGAGAGCCGATTCGTGGGGGAGATTCCCACGCGCCTGCTGGACTGGCGCCGCGTCGGGACGCGCGTGGATTCTTGGTCCAGCCAAGCTCGTCGGCGGACGGATCAAGCGTGGAAGTCGACCGTCGGGTTCGGGTCGTCAACGCCCGCGCCGAAGGTGGTCGCCGCGCTCAGTGTGGGGGATCGCGTGCTGCACACCACCTTCGGGATGGGCACGGTCACCGAAACAGCCGGGGCGGGGGACAACCTGAAGGTCGTCGTCGATTTCGGGTCGGCCGGGACCAAGAAGCTCTCGGTCAAGCACGCACCGATGGAGAAGCTGTAGGTCAGCGGCCCTTCGCGAGCCATGGGGCGGGATCGACGTTCTCGCCATTGTCGTACACCGAGAAGTGCAGGTGGGGGGCGGTGGAAAGGCCGGTGCTCCCGACGGTTCCGATGCGCTGGCCCTTCTTGACCTTCTGGCCAACCGCCACGTCGATCGAGTTCATGTGCAGGTAGGTGGTCTCGAGATTGGTGCCGTCCAGCACGCCGTGATCGATACGCACGTTGTTGCCCGAACCGCCGTTGTAGCCGCTCGCCGCCTTGGTGACGACACCGTCGGCCACGGCATAGATCGGAGCCCCCGTGTTGCCGCCGATGTCGGCACCACCGTGCAAGCGCATGTAGTGCAGGATCGGGTGCATCCGCATGCCCCACGGCGAAACGATGCTGCCCTCGGTGGGCCAGAAAAAGACCTGCGACTTGATGCGGACGTTCTCCGCATCGATCTTGGTCGTCGTGCTGCTCAGAGACTGGCTGCGGACCTGCGCTGCCGCCTCGGTCTGCGTCTTGGCGACCTTCTCGCCGACCAACTCCATCGAGGTGGCCCGCTCAGCAACGGCGGAGGCCGTGTCGTCTCGTACCGCGCTGCGGTCAACACTCGATTCGCGTGCCTCGAAGGCGTCCAGGGTGCCCGCGCGGTCGGCGTTTCGCACCGAGGCCCCGTCCGTCGTCGTGGTCGCGTTGTTGGCGGCGATGGCGCTCGTAGCGACCCCCGGCGTCACGATGGCCAGCAAGCCGACGACGCTCGCCGCGCCGACGGCGATGCCGCCGCGCAGGAAGCGATTCGGTGCCGCTTTGCGGCGGGGGAGGGAAGCGTTGTCGAGGAAGGCTGCGTCGGGATCTTCGACGGCGCAACGCGGCTGATAAGGGCCGGGGAGCGATCGTGCCACGCGTGGTGCCTTTCCTGAGGATTTCGACGTTCCCCTGCGGGGGACATGCCCGCGGGACAACACACACCAAGGTAGCAGTTCTTGAAGGTTTCTCAGAAATCCTCTCAGGCGTTGCCTGGGGTTGTTCCCAGCACATCACCGTGGGATCGGGCAGGCCGTCCTCCGGGGAGGGGCGCGGCGGCAGCGGCATCCGGCCCTACGTCTGGCAAACCGGGCCCGGTCGGGCCGTTGGCCGCGCGGCGTAGGACCGGTAACCTCCGAACGTGCCGCAATGACGCCGCACGCTGTCAAGGACGGAGAGCATGGATCTTTACGAATACCAGGCGCGCGACCTGTTTGAGGCGCATGGGGTGCCCGTGCTCGGCGGCATCGTCGCTCGAACGCCCGCTGAAGCCAGCGCTGCTGCGCACGAGTTGGGCGGCGGTCTCGTCGTGGTCAAAGCCCAGGTCAAAGTGGGAGGACGAGGCAAGGCCGGTGGGGTCAAGCTGGCCCGAACCCCACAAGAAGCGGCTGATGCAGCCAGCCAGATCCTCGGCATGGACATCAAAGGTCACACCGTCGAGGCGGTGATGGTGGCCCAGGGTGCCGACATCGAGCAGGAGTTCTACTTCTCGATGCTGCTCGATCGCGCCCAGCGCACCTACCTGGCGCTGTGCAGCGTCGAGGGAGGCATGGAGATCGAACAACTGGCCGAGGAGCGCCCTGAAGTGCTGGTGCGTCGCACGCTCGATCCGCGCACCGGCCTCGATGCGGAGGCTGCCGCGGCCATTGTCGCCGAGGCCGGGTTCCCGGAGGACATCGCCGACGAGGTCGCTGGAGTGCTCGTCCTGCTGGGTGGTGTCTACGCCGCCGAGGATGCCACCTTGGTCGAGGTGAACCCCCTCGTGAAGACTCGGCAGGGGCGCATCGTTGCCCTGGACGGCAAAGTCTCCTTGGACGAGAACGCCGACTTCCGACACCCCTCGTGGGGGGCGCTGCGCGATGACAGCAAGGCCGACCCGCTCGAACTGCGTGCCCGCGCCAAAGGCCTCAACTACGTCAAACTCGATGGCCAGGTCGGGATCATCGGCAATGGTGCGGGTCTGGTGATGAGCACCCTCGACGTCGTCGCCTACGCGGGCGAGGACGTCCCTGGGCGTCCGCGTCCGGCGAACTTCCTCGACATTGGGGGCGGCGCCTCGGCGCAGGTGATGGCCGACGGCCTCGACATCATCTTGTCCGACCCGCAGGTCAGCGTCGTGTTCGTCAACGTCTTCGGTGGGATCACCGCCTGCTCCGAGGTCGCCAAGGGCATCCGCGAGGCGCTCACCCAATTGGGCAACCGGGCGTCCAAGCCCATCGTGGTGCGCCTGGACGGCAACGCCGTCGATGTCGGACGCGCGATCCTGGCGGAGTATGCGCACCCACTCGTGACGCAGGTGGCGACCATGGACGAAGCGGCCGCTGCGGCCGCGCAGTTGGCCAGTGCGGCCATGGAAGGAAAGTGAGTCATGGCTATCTGGCTGGACCATCGCAGCAAGGTCATCGTGCAGGGCATGACCGGGACCGAAGGGCGTAAACACACCAACCGCATGCTGATGTTCGGTACCCGGATCGTGGCCGGGGTCACGCCCGGTAAGGGCGGGCAATCGGTGACCTTCGAGGAAGACCCGATCCCCGTCTTCAACACCGTCGCCGAAGCCGCTCATGCCACCGGGGCCAACGTGTCCGTCATCTTCGTGCCACCGCCGCACGCGAAGGCTGCCGTGCTGGACGCCATCGCGGCGGGCATCGAACTCATCGTGGTGATCACCGAAGGGATCCCCGTCGCCGACACCGCACGGTCCTACGCCGCGGCGCAGGAGGCGGGCGTCCGGCTGTTGGGGCCGAACTGCCCCGGCATCATCTCTCCGGGACGGTCGAACGTCGGCATCATTCCCCCCAGCATCGCGCGGTCGGGCCACATCGGCCTGGTCTCCAAGTCGGGAACGCTGACCTACCAGATGATGTTCGAGTTGGGGGATCTGGGGTTCAGCACTGCCGTCGGCATCGGCGGCGACCCGATCATCGGGACGACCCACATCGACTGCCTCAAGGCATTCGAGGAGGATCCCGAGACCGACTGCATCGTCATGATCGGTGAGATCGGCGGGGACGCGGAGGAACGCGCCGCCGACTACATCCGCGATCACGTGACCAAGCCGGTGGTGGCCTACGTCGCAGGGTTCACCGCCCCGGAGGGGAAGACCATGGGGCACGCAGGAGCGATCGTCTCGGGTAGTTCCGGCACTGCGGAAGCCAAGAAGGCGGCCCTGGAAAAGGCCGGCGTGAAGGTCGGTCGGACCCCCAGTGGGACAGCGCAACTCGTCCGTGAGGTCATGGCCACTCGACGCTGAACGCGACACAGAACGGCCCGCCCTCGAAAACCGAGGCGGGCCGTTGTGTGTTTTCGCGCTGAACGCTAGGGCGCCTGCTGCACCCGCTGGCTGGCACGGATCGTGAGCGCATGCCAGGCGTCGTCGCTGAAGTCGAAGGTGTCGCTCGGGTTGGCGACCAGGTAAATGAGTCGGGTTCCGGACACCACGGCTGCGCTGCGGAACTTCGCCGTGGCTGACTGCTGGTCCACGCGCTGAACGACCACCCATGACGCTGCGGCGCCGGATCCACTGGGATCACGGGTCCGCGTCACCTGGGCGGTAGCCGCGCGGGCGGCGCAGCCGTCCATGTTGCCGCTCAAGGTCGCCAGCGCTGCGGCTGCCTCATCGGGCTTGGCGAAGGTGTAGACGGCCTCATCGACGCCGAAACTTTGAGGGGCGGCGGTGTCGTCGCGCAGCAGATAGGTGCGTTGCTGTCGCGTGGTCGCCGACGGGAAGTTCCCCAGGTCTACGGCCTCACACTTGGTGCCGGGGGTGGTGACCGAATCGGCGACATCGGTTGCGCGCCAGGCCCCGGAACCTGGGCTGATGCGCGGCAGGTCGATCGTTCCCAACCAGCCCGCAGGGGTCGTCACCAGGGGAATCGTCTGGCTCGCAGTGGGGGAAGCCGGGCACGTGCCACCGTCGGTGCACTGCCGCTGCCCGACCGTGGCGAGCGTGGCGACGACGGCCTCGCCCGCCACCGCGGACTTGGCCTGGGTCGCGTCCAACACCGAGACACGCGTCCCGACCCGGGTCAACGCGATGGTGTGGTACTCGTTGGTCGCATCTTGGACCTCGAGCACCTGGCCGGTGGCCTCATCTCCCAGCCCCTGAACGGCGAGGCCCTGCTTGGCCAGGGCCGTGGTGCGATCACAGTTGGCCAGTTGCGTGACGAAGGCGGCATACGCGGTATGCGCGCTTTCGTTCGTCTCGTAATGGTTGACCTGGAAGAAGGCTGCTCCCGGGGCGGAGGCGCCTGCGGAGAACGTACGCACCACGGTGTCCTTGGGCCGCTCGGCGCCCTCGGTGGCGGTGGTGAGGCACTTGGCTTGGGGGGTGGTCGCGTCGAGGGTGCTCGACGCGGTGGCGATCTGCCACTGCGCCTGCGCGTTGAGAGAACTCAGATCTTCCGGCGCGGCGACGAAGCGGGCGGCGTCCGGGCTGGGGGTGGAACTCGAGGAGGCCGCGTCGAACACTCCCAGTCGCTGGGCACCCCAGGCACCACCAAAGACCAGGGCCAAGGCGACGGCCGTGACGATTCCCAGCCGCAGACGCCGACGCCCCCAGCCTGTCGCCTCAGGGCTCGGGCCCGAGGCGGGGGCGTCGTTGGTGTCGGCAAATCGCCGACCTCGCCCCCCGCCAGCCGCGACGCCGCCCGCAGGGGAAACCGGCGCTGACTCGGCGCGTTGGCCACGTGAAGCGGCCACACCGCGACGCCCCACCGAAGCGGGGGGAGCGGTGGGGGCATCCGCGGGGTTGTCGTCGCGCGGGGGCAAAGCCCGCCGCGCTCGTTTCTCGCCCTGCTCGCTCATCGTCCTCCAGACGTTGTTGATGCAGTGAACGACTTTACCAACCGAGGCGTGTCCCGACGATTGTTACCCCTCTCAAGGGGGACCATGGGACACACCATGCGTACGCCCGGAGAACCCAGCACCGACGTCAGCTTGACCGTGGCGAGGGCCGAGGAGGCCGCGGCCCTGCGGCCTAAGCCTCGGTGGACGTACCTTCCTTGGCCCGTCGCCGCGCTGGTGTGGACGCTGGCCGCAGCGGCCGCCGTGTGGATCATCAGCGCCGCGCTCCCGGTGGCTGCCTGGGTGGCCGCTGCGCGGACGCCAGCCATGGCTGTGGTGGACGCGACTGGTCAGATGTGGCTCGCCGCCCATGGCGCGACCGCGCAGTTAGGGGGCGTCATGATCGGCCTCCCTCCGCTGGGCATGACGCTCCTCGCGATCGCCGCCTGTGGGGCGGCGGCACGGCACGCCGCCGAGCAGGTCGTCGCGCCCCCCGACATCGCGCTGACCCTTCGCTGGCGCTCTGCGGCCGCCGTCGTCGGCGTCTGCGTGGCGACGTACACGGTGGCCGCCGTGATCGCGTCACCTATCGTCGGGACGTCGGAGCAGGCGGTGGCTGCCGTCGCGGGTGCCTTCGCAGTGTCACTGCTTGGCTCTGTCATCGGGGCCATGGTGGGTCTGGAACTGGATCCGTGGCAGTTGACCCCCGCCTGGCTGGCTCGCCTGCCGCGCGCGGTGGGCGCCGGGACGGCGATGCTCGCAGCCGGAGCAACCCTCGCCCTGATCATGGCGTTCGTCTCTCACTGGACACAGGTCCAGCACCTTCACGACAGCCTCGGCGCCAACGGGGTCGGTGCCGCCGTGTTGATCGCGGTGCAACTGGCCTACGCGCCGACCGCCGTGTTGTGGGCGGGGTCCTTCGTGCTCGGCGCTGGCATTCGGCTCGGCCCGGATGGGCTGCTGGCCCCCGGACGCGCCACGGTCGGGACGTTGCCCGCGATCCCCGCGTTCGGCGCGCTCCCCACCACCTCAGGGCCTCAGGACTGGGCGTGGCTGACAGTGGGCGTCCTTGCCGGGCTCGCAGCCGGGGCGGTGATGGTGCGGCGGACGACACCGACTCTCCTGCAGGCGGCCTGGCGTGGTGCGTCGAGTGGCCTGGCTGCGGGGGCACTGTGGGCGGTGGCGTCGTGGTTCGCCACCGGAGACCTGGGCGCCCGAGCCCTGGTCGGGTTGGGTCCGCGCTTTCCTGACCTGTGGTGGTTGGCCACTCTGCCACTGGCTGCGGCCGGGGCCTGCGGCGGACTGATCGTGGTGGCGTGGCGTCGAGTACGGGCAGCGCGCGAGGGTGACGGGCAGGCTGGATAGTCTGGGTCCCATGACCTACCGGATCCTCGTCCTGGCATCGGGCTCGGGGACGCTGCTGCAATCCCTCCTGGACGCCCAGGTGACGGGTTCCCTCGATGGTCGCGTCGTCGCCGTCGGGGCGGACCGGCCCGGCATCCCCGCCCTGGAGCGGGCCGCGCACGCGGGCGTCCCGACCTTCGTCGTACGCCTACCTGACTATCGAGACGCCGACGGGGTGATCGACCGGGCAGCGTGGGACGCGGCGCTGGCCGACGCCTGCGCGGGTTACGAGCCGGACCTGATCGTCAGCGCCGGGTTCATGAAGCTGGTCGGCGAGGGATTCCTGAAGCGGTTCGGCGGACGCATGATCAACACGCACCCGGCCCTGCTGCCAAGTTTTCCGGGCGCGCATGGTGTGGCCGATGCGCTGGCGCACGGCGTCGCGGTGACCGGATGCACGGTGTTCGAGGTCGATGCCGGCGTCGACACGGGGCGGATTCTCGATCAGGCGGCGGTACGCGTCGAGCCCGGCGACACCGAAGAGAGTTTGCACGAGCGGATCAAGGTCGCCGAACGGCGGCTACTGGTGGACACCCTCAACACCCTTGCTGCTGCGGCGCAGGGGCCCGGTGCCCAAGACAACTAGGAGGAGACAACGCATGGATCGCACACCCATCAAGCGCGCCTTGATTTCGGTCTACGACAAGACGGGCCTGGTCGATCTCGGCAAGACCTTGGTCGACGCCGGGGTCAGCCTCGTTTCGACGGGCGGGTCCTACGCCGCGCTCGCGCAGGCGGGCCTTCCCGTCACGGAGGTCGCCGACCTCACGGGATTCCCCGAGTGCCTCGATGGGCGGGTCAAGACGTTGCACCCCCGCGTCCACGCAGGGATCCTCGCCGACCGGCGCAAGGCGTCCCATGTGGCGCAGTTGGCCGAACTCGGCGTCGAGCCGTTCGATCTGGTGGTCAGCAACCTGTACCCCTTTACCCAGACGGTCGCCTCGGGTGCCGACTTTGATGCCTGCATTGAGCAGATCGACATCGGCGGTCCGTCCATGGTGCGGGCGGCCGCCAAGAACCATCCCAGCGTCGCGATCATCACCTCCCCGGCCCAGTACCCGGCTTTGGAAGAGGCGCTGGTGGCGGGCGGGTTCACCGAGGCGGAGCGGCGAGTGCTGGCCGCGGAAGCCTTCCAGCACACGGCCTCCTACGACACCGCCGTGGCGAGTTGGCTGACCGAGCAGACCGATCAGGAGACCTTCCCCGTATGGCTGGGTCGTGACTGGGAGCGCGTTGGCACGCTGCGCTATGGCGAGAACAGCCATCAGCCTGCCGCGCTGTACGCCGACGCGGGGGGCGCCTCCGGCATCACCGGGGCCCAGCAACTGCACGGCAAGGAGATGAGCTACAACAACTACACCGACGCTGACGCCGCCTACCGGGCCGCCTACGACTTCGAGCAGCCCTGCGTCGCCATCATCAAGCACGCCAACCCGTGCGGCATCGCCGTGGGGGACGACATCGCCCAGGCCCACCGCCTCGCCCATGCCTGCGACCCGGTGAGCGCGTTCGGCGGGGTGATCGCCACCAACCGGCCCGTCAGCCTGGAGATGGCCCAGCAGGTCGCCGAGATCTTCACCGAGGTGATTGTGGCTCCCGGATACGAGGACGGGGCGCTGGAACTGCTGGAGCGCAAGAAGAACGTGCGCATCCTGGTGGCGCCCGCGTACACGCATGAGGCGATCGCCCTGCGACCGATCTCGGGTGGAGTGCTGGCCATGGTTCCCGACCGGGTCGACGCCGAGGGTGATGATCCGTCGACGTGGACGCTGGCCGCAGGAGAGGCCGTGGACGCCGCCACGCTGGCCGATCTCGCCTTTGCCTGGACGGCGTGCCGTTCGGTCAAGAGCAACGCGATCCTGCTGGCTCATGACGGTGCCTCGGTCGGTATCGGCATGGGTCAGGTGAACCGGGTGGACTCGTGCCGCCTCGCCGTGGACCGCGCGGGGGACCGTGCCGCCGGAAGCGTGGCCGCCTCGGACGCCTTCTTCCCCTTCGCCGATGGCCCCCAGATCCTGCTGGACGGCGGGGTTCGTGCGATCGTCGAACCGGGCGGCTCGATCCGCGACGACGAGACGATCGAGGCCTGCAAGCAGGCGGGCGTCGCGTTGTACTTCACCGGCACGCGTCACTTCTTCCACTAGGGGCTCTCATGACGGCACAACGACTCGACGGCAAGGTCGCGGCGGCGGCGATCAAATCCGAACTCGCGGCCCGCGTCGCGGCGCTGCGCGACCGTGGCGTCGTCCCTGGTTTGGCGACAGTCCTGGTGGGGGAGGATCCGGCCTCGCAGAACTACGTGCGCATGAAGCACCGGGACTGCGAGGAGGTGGGCATCGCCTCGCTCCGGGTCGACCTGCCCGCGGACGCGGACGCGGCGACCCTCCAGGCCGCCATCACCGACCTGAACGCCGACGAGGCCTGCACGGGCTACATCGTGCAGCTTCCCTTGCCACGGCACCTTGACGAGAACTGGGCGTTGAGCCTGGTCGACCCCGACAAGGACGCCGACGGGCTGCATCCCATCAATTTGGGACGCCTCGTGCTGAATGAGCCCGGGACGCTGCCCTGCACCCCGCGCGGCATCGTGGAGTTGCTGCGACGCCACGGTGTGGATCTGGCCGGAGCCGAGGTGTGTGTGGTGGGCCGGGGCATCACGGTCGGGCGCCCGCTGGGCCTCATCTTGACCCGGCGCAGCGAGAACGCGACCGTCACGCTGTGTCACACGGGGACGCGAGACCTCGCCGACCACACGCGCCGGGCCGACATCGTGGTAGCTGCTGCCGGGGTGCCCGGAATGATCACCGCCGACATGATCGCGCCCGGTGCGGTGCTGGTCGATGTGGGCGTGAGCCGGGTGGACGGCAAGACCGTCGGCGACCTGGCCCCGGACGTGTGGGAGAAGGCGTCCTGGGTGACGCCGAACCCGGGCGGGGTGGGACCCATGACGCGCGCCATGCTCTTGTCGAATGTGGTCGATCGCGCCGAGGCGTTGGCGGCGTCCCGGTCGTGACCGGGCCGACGTCAGGGTGGAGCCCCGAACAGGGGCCCCGCCCGCCACGCCCGTGGTGGGCTCAGATCGTCGGTCAGTGGCCGCTTGCCCTCGTGCTGGTGGGCGTGGCCTCCGGCGTCCTCTGGGCGGGCTTGGGGCACTGGAAGCGCGGCACCTTCGTCATCGGCGCCGCGTTTGCCCTCGGCACGGTGCTGCGCGCGGTCCTGCCGAACGAACGGGTTGGGCTGCTGGGCGTGCGCACGCGCCTGGTCGATGTTGCCTGCCTGGGCGTGCTGGCGCTCGGGATCATCATTTTGGTGCTGGTGGTGCCGCCCCAGGTGTGAAGCGCGCCCGCGACGGCACTGACCTCAGCGGAAGTCGCGGTAGAAGTACTGCCCTTGCGTGTTCCCTGTGGCGACCCGCTCGGCCTCGTCGGCGCGCAGTTCGACCCGCCGGATCTTGCTGCTCACCGTCTTGGGTAATTCCTCGGTGAACTCCACGATGCGCACCAGTTGGTAGCCGTTGAGGTGCTCTCGGCAGTGCGCGAACACGGAGCGGGCAACCTCGGGGCTCGGGTCGACACCGGCCCGGAGCACGACGTAGGCCTTCGGTACGGCGCCTCGGACGGGATCGGGGGAGGGCACGACCGCGCATTCGGCGACGGCATCGTGCAGCATCAAAGCGCTTTCGAGTTCGAACGGGGAGATCTTGTAGTCGGACGCCTTGAACACGTCGTCGGCGCGGCCCACGTAGGTGAGGTAGCCCTCCTCGTCGCGGGAGGCAATGTCGCCGGTGTGGTAGTAGCCGCCCCGGCAAGCATGCTCGGTCAACGCGGGCGCGTCGTAGTAACCGCCCATCAAGCCCGCGTTATCGGCCGATAGGTCCAGGCAGATCTCTCCCTCGCCGGGACCCTCGATCAGGCTCCCGGAAACGGGATCCAGCAACGCCACCGCATAGCCGGGCATGGGACGCCCCATAGCGCCCAGCCGGACCGGCTGGCCGGGGGAGTTCCCCACGCAACAGGTCATCTCCGTTTGGCCGAAACCATCGCGGATCGTGTTGTTCCAGGCGGCCCTGACCTTGTTGATCACCTCGGGATTGAGGGCCTCTCCGGCCCCGACGACCTCGCGGGGTGGAGTGGTCAACTGGGTGAGGTCGGCCTGAATCAGCATGCGCCACACGGTGGGCGGTGCGCAGAAGCTGGACACCTTGTGGTGCTCCATGATGTCCAGCAGGGCCCGGGCATCGAAGCGCTCGTAGTTGACGATGAAGACGGTCGCCTCGGCGAGGAAGGGCGCGAAGAAGTTGCTCCACGCGTGCTTGCCCCAGCCGGGCGAGGAGATGTTCAGGTGGACATCACCAGGGCGCACGCCTAACCAGTACATCGTGGAGAGATGCCCGATCGGGTAGCTCACCTGCGTATGACGAACGAGCTTGGGGTGAGCGGTGGTCCCGGAGGTGAAGTACAGCAGCGAGGTCGCCTCGGCGGGGGTCGCCGCGTCCGGCTCGAACGTGGCGGAGGCGGCATGGCGCTCCGACCAACCGATCCAGCCGGCGGGCACGTCATGCCCCACCCCGATCACGGTGGTCTCCGGGCGCACCAGGGCGAATCGCTCGGCGAGGGCGGTCGGCGCGATGGCCCAGCCCGCGGAAACGGTGTCGATCCGCCAAGCCAGGTCGGTCTCGCTCAGCAGCGTGGAGGTGGGGATCGCCACAGCACCGACCTTCAACAGACCCAGCAGGATCTCCCACAGATCGATGGTGTTGTTCAGCATGACGACCATCAGGTCGCCTGGGCGAACGCCGAGGTCGCGCAGCCACGACGCGACCTGATCGGAGCGCTGTGACAGTTCGCCGTACGTCCAGGAGGCGGCCTCATGGCCGGGTTCGGCAATGGTGACCGCGGGACGGTCGGGGTGCTCGGCCGCGACGACATCGAACCACTCCAAGGCGAAGTTGAAGCTCTCCGGGTGGGGCCAGCGGAACCCGGCGACGGCGGCGTCATAGTCGTGAGGATGTGCCAGCAGGAAGTCTCGAGCGGCCCGCACCGCGTGCGTCGTGGGGGTCGCCTGGCGGCCGGGGTGCGTCATGGGAGTTACCCTACGCCCCTTGGCTACGGATGCGTAGGTAGTGTCCCAGTGTGTGACGAAACGAGGCTGGCCCTCGCGATCTGGGGCGATCGCGAGGGCCAGCCTCACAAGCAAGGGTGGGTCAGATGAGGCCGAGTTCCGTCACGGCCTTCTTCTCATCGACCAGTTCGGCGACCGAGGCGTCGATCTTGGCGCGGGAGAAGTCGTTGATCGACAGGCCCTGGACGATGGAGTACACGCCCTCGGCGGACACGGTGCAGGGGAACGAGGAGATGACGCCCTCGGGAACTCCGTAGGAGCCATCCGACGGAACCGCCATCGAGACCCAGTCGCCCTCCGGCGTGCCCAGAGCCCAATCGTGCATGTGCTCGATCGTGGCGTTGGCCGCCGACGCGGCCGAGGAGGAGCCGCGCGCCGCGATGATGGCCGCACCGCGCTTGGCGACCGTCGGGATGAAGTCGTTCTCGATCCAGGCTTCATCGTTGACGGCCGCTGCCGCGTTCTTGCCGTTCACTTCGGCGTTGAACAGGTCGGGGTACTGGGTGGCGGAGTGGTTGCCCCAGATCGTCAGCTTCTTGACCTCGGTCACCGGGACGCCCAGCTTGTTCGCCACCTGCGAGATGGCGCGGTTGTGGTCCAGTCGGGTCAGCGCGTTGAAGCGCTCGGCGGGGATGTCGGGGGCATTGCTCTGCGCGATCAGTGCGTTCGTGTTGGCGGGGTTGCCGGTCACCAGCACCTTGATGTCATCGGCGGCGACCGCGTTGAGGGCCTTGCCCTGGGCGGTGAAGATCGCACCGTTGGCCGAGAGCAGATCACCGCGCTCCATGCCTGCGGTACGCGGACGCGCGCCCACCAGCATGGCCAGGTTCACACCGTCGAACACCTTGGTCGCGTCGTCGCCGATCTCGACCTTGCTCAGGAGCGGGAAGGCGCAGTCGTCGAGTTCCATGACGACGCCCTCCAGCGCCTTCAGGGCCGGCGTGATCTCGAGCAGGCGAAGCTCGATGGGCTGATCGGGCCCGAGGAGTTCGCCGCTGGCGATGCGGAACAGCAGGCTGTAGCCGATCTGCCCGGCTGCGCCGGTAACAGCGACCTTGACGGGTGCTTGGGTCATATTTCCTCCACTGTGAAGACGGCAGCGGGCAGCCTGCCCGCACGTCTTGAACCTAGCACCGAAGCAGTCTCCAGGAGGGGGCCTCGCATGGACTGGGGACCACGGTCACAGGTGGGCCGCGACGCCGGTGTACCCCTGCCGCGGCGCCTAGGCTGAGGGGCATGCGCTTGTTCTTGGTGAGACACGGACAGACCCCCGCCAACGTCGATCGGCTTTTGGATACGGCCAGTCCTGGCGCCGATCTTGATCCTTCTGGGCGCGAGCAGGCGCAAACCCTGGTCGAGCGGTTCGCCGGAGTGCCGATCGAGGCCCTCTACACCTCCGATCGGGTCCGGGCCCAGCAGACGGCCGCACCGCTGGCCGCCGAGCGAGGGCTGACGCCCACCGTCCTGCCTGGGCTCGGGGAGATCGCCGCCGGGGATCAAGAACTGTGGCCCCGATGGGACGCCTACATCGCGATGCTGTCACAGTGGGCGATGGGCGATCTGACGGCTTCGCGGCCGGGCGGAGAGTCGGGTGAGGAGTTCCTGTCCCGCTTCGACGCGGCCATTGTCGCGATCGCACGTGACGGTTCCGCATCAGCGGCCTTGGTGAGCCATGGGGCCGCGCTGCGCATGTGGATCGGGGCACGCGTCCAGGGCATCGCCCCCCGCGACATCGCGACCTGGCATCTGGGCAATACCGCCGTGATCGAAGTCGACGGCGATCCCGATCACGGCTGGCAGTTCGTGTCGTGGGATCCGGGCACGGAACTGGATGACGGGCCGCACGCCCATGCGCCGCGGGGCGAGGCCGGGAGTTTCGTGCTGGATCCCGACGAGGCGAGCGCTGCGGCACCCGAATGGCGTGTGCTCGGGGGAGCGCTGCGGATGACGACGCGTTGGCGCGACGCCTCGGCAGCGTGGCGCTTCGTGGCACTCGTGGGGGAGTTGTCCGTCGCCCTGGAGCATCCGATCGACGTCGATGTACGCGCAACGCGCGTCATGGTGGCCCTGACGAGCCCCGATGCGGGCGGCATCACGCATCGCGATACGGCCTTGGCATTCCAGATCAGCGAGGCGTTGCGTCGCGAGGGTGGGATCGTCGAGGTGCCCGCCTAGGTGTACTGACCGGAGACGTTGGTAGAGCGACTCTCTCTGGGAGCGTTGACCTTGACACTGTGTGATGCGGTCTGGTGGGGGTCGACATGTTGAGTATCGGAGAGATCGCGCATAGCACTGGTGTCTCGCGGCGCATGCTGCGGCACTGGGAAGGCGAGGGGTTGCTGACCCCAGCTACTACCGACCCTGTAACCGGCTATCGGCGCTACCAGGACAGCCAGCTTGGGCGCGTGCGTGCCATTGCGGAACTGCGCGCGCTGGGGTTCGGCTTGGCCGAGATCGGGCAGCTGCTCGATCCGCATCTTGAGCAGTCCACTCTGGAAGTGCTTCTCACTCACCAGGTAGACGCCCTGCAGCGGCAGATCACCGAGGCTTCAACACGTCTGGTCCACGTTCAGCACCGGCTGGACATCATCCAGAGCAAGTCCATGGAGATCATCATGAATCTGTCCATCACCGCACTGCCCAGCCTCAATATTTGGGGGCTGAGCACCACCGTCCTTGACGAGACCGAGATCGGTCACGCCGTCAAACAGTTGCACCGGGACCTCCCTCACACCGATGAAGAGATCGTGCTTCTGTATGACGGTACGGACGACGACCAGATCACCGTCTCAGCCGGGATTACGACGCGCCCCGAATCTGAGGCGGTCAGCAGGATCGTCGTGCCGGAGGCCTCGGAAGGCGTAACGGTCACCTTCGATGGACCGCCAGAGAGCATCGGGGATGCCTGGGTCCTGATCGATGCCGAGCTAGAGAAGCGACACCTGACCAGTTTCGGCATCTATCGGCAGGTCAACAGCGTGACGGGACACGTCACCCTGCAGGCCCCTGTTCGCGAGCGACACTGATTTGCGGACCACAGCAAGGGAGGCCAGCGGCGACGTCGAGCCCCCGCCTGGAGGTGTGTCTCAATGAAGCCATGCGAATGCGGCTCTCACCCCGCGCCACAGACTGATAGTTGCCCGGCTGGTTGTCGACCAGGGGTGGCGGATCAGTGAAGTGGCGGCCCGCTTTCAAGTGTCCTGGCCGACAGTTAAGCGCTGGGTCGATCGATACCTCGCCGGCGAATCGATGCAGGATCGCTCCTCGCGGCCACGGAGGTCTCCTGGCAAGACGTCCAAGACCGTGACTAAGAGGTGCGTCAGCCTACGAATGCGTCTGCGGGAAGGTCCGGTCCAGCTCGCTGCGAGACTCAACATCGCGCCGTCGACGGTTCATCGAATCTTGCGATCAGCCCGCTTGAACCGACTCTCTCATGTCGACCGCGAAACAGGTGAGCCCGTCCGCCGCTACGAGCACGATCATCCGGGATCAATGGTGCACGTAGACGTGAAGAAGCTCGGCAACATCCCCGACGGTGGCGGCTGGCGTTACGTTGGTCGCCACCAAGGCGAGAAGAACCGCGCCGCGACGCAGGACAAGTCACGCAACGTCTATGGCAATCCGAAGCTCGGATATGCATTCGTGCATGCCGTCATCGATGACCATTCCAGAGTCGCCTACACCGAGGTCCACGACGACGAGACCGCCTTCACCGCTGTCGCTGTCCTGCGTCGGGCCGTTGATTGGTTCGCCGACCGCGGCGTCGCGATCGAGCGAGTGCTTTCAGACAACGGTGGTGCGTACCGATCGCACCTCTGGCGCGACACCTGCGAAGCACTGTCGATCACCCCGAAGCGGACTCGTCCGTACCGGCCGCAGACCAACGGGAAGGTCGAGAGGTTCCACCGCACCATGGCCGACGGGTGGGCCTACGCCCGCTGCTACATCAGCGAGCAGGAACGCCGCGACTCTCTCGAAGCCTGGCTCCACCAATACAACCAGCATCGTCCCCACACGGCCTGCGGCAACCAGCCGCCCTTCTCACGATTGATCAACGTTCCCGATCAGTACACCTAGGCGACGGTCGAGATCGCCATCGACACCACTCGCCCCGAGTCGCTGCGTCCCGTCGGACGGGTTGGCGATGGGACGAAGGTAAGCGATCGCGTCACGGATCTCCTTGCGTTGGCCCCGGGATCGGGGGAGCGTCCGGAAAGCGGAACTCCTCCGTCAGGGGCTCATCCCGGCGGGATGGCGCATGACGGAGGAGCCGCGTGATGCTCGACCGAGTCGATCAGCTCTCGCTGCGTCGACGCCTGACCATCAGCAAAACGCCCGCACCCACGTTCAGTGCCCCGATCGTGGCATACGTCCACAAAGCCGTCGGCCCTGTGAAGGGAAGGGTCCCACCCGGCTCGTCGGGTGTCCGGGAGTTCTCCACGGCACCGAAGTCACCAGCCAGATGCGTGGCATCGATCACGACCGTGCGGGGGGTCGTGTCGCGGACGAACCCCGCGGGGGCCTCCTTCTCGGTCAGCGTGTACGTGCCCCAGGCCACATTCTTGATCGCGAACCCTCCATCGGCCGCGTTGGCGTCGATGCCCAGGTTGTCGCTGACAGTGACCGAGTAGCCGTGGGGCCCCTCCAGCGTCCACGTGGATCCGGCGAGGCGATCACCGGAGGTGGCGTCCGTCTTCTGCCACGACAACGTGCCCGGCGCACGCGTGTTCCCGATCGCTCCCAAGTCCTGCTCGAGGTGCTCGCCGTCGAACGTGAGCGTGCGAACCGGAGTGGGGTTGGGCAGTTGGTATCCCGCCGGGGCGGTGTGCTCCCACAGCTTGTACTCGCCCCACTTCACGCCGATGTTCACGCGGAACTTGCCGACGGCCGGATCGAGGTCGTAGGTACCGTTATCGATCACCTCGCGGGTCAAGCCGTCGCCTTGAAGCGCCCAGACGCTTCCCGCCAGAGGGGTGCCGTCGGTCGCGTCGGTCTTCTGCCAGGAGAGCGTGGCTTCGCGGCGGTCGTTGAAGATGTCGGGCGAGCCGATGGCATCGGTTCTGCTCGTGTGGTCGACCCCAGTCGCCACCGACACAACGTGGTCTCTGGAAACTGAACCGACCGGAGCCGGTGGCGCGCGGTCGCGCCCCCGGCCGCATGCTAGCAACGCTGACGGCTAGGGGATTCGCCGGTCACCCAGGTGGGGTACCTTAGCTGTCTGTCGCGTCGAGGGCGCGCTCGAGTCGCACCAGCTTGGCGTCGATCTCGCCCTCGTACCCGGGCCGGATGTCAGCCTTGATGACGAGCGAGACGCGGGACCCGAAGGGGAGGACAGCTTCTGTGGCCCGCCTGACCACGTCGAAGACCTCATCCCATGAGCCCTCCACCTCGGTGAACATGGAGGAGGTTCGGTTCGGCAAGCCGGAGTCGCGGACGACCTTCACCGCAGCGGCGACGGCGTCGTGGACCGAACCGTCCGCGCGACCGGTGCCGGATGGGGCAACTGAGAAAGCAAGCAGCATGCGTTCTATCTCCTTCACAGGTGTCGCGGCAGCGAATGTGCGCCGCGGTGTCTCCACGCTAGTCCGCACACAGCAGTGCCGGGGTGAGGGCGGTTCGCAGCGTCGCACCCGCCTCACCCCGGCACGCAGGTGCGGTCAGTGGTTGAGAGCCCCGGCTGCACCGGCTCCCGTCATGGAGCGAACCTCCATTTCAGCCGTCTTGACCGGATCGGACTTCTCCTTGGACAACACGGTGCCCAGCCATCCGGCGAGGAAGCCGAGAGGCACGGAGAATAAGGCCGGGTTGTCGTAGGGGAACCAGGCGAAGCTCGCCTGGGGGAACATCGCGCTAGCGAGCGGCTTCGCGGCACCCAGCGGTGTGGACACCGCCGGGGAGAAGGTGATCAGCACCAGGGCGCTGATCAGCCCCGTGTAGATCGACCACAAGGAACCGCGAGTGTTGAACCGCTTCCAGTACAAGGAGAACAGGATCGAGGGCAGGTTTGCCGACGCCGCGACCGCAAACGCCAAGGCCACGAGGAAGGCGATGTTCATGCTCTTGGCGAAGATCCCACCAAAGATCGCCAGCGCCCCGATGACGAGCACCGTGTTGCGGGCGACGACGATCTCGCGGGCGGGGTCGGCCTTCCCATCCTTCATCACGTTGTTGTAGATGTCGTGCGCGAAGGAAGCCGACGCGGTGATGGTCAAGCCCGCGACGACGGCCAGAATCGTGGCGAAGGCGACGCCGGCGATGACGGCGAGGAAGACCGTTCCCGGCGTGCCACCGCCTGGCAGGAAGAAGGCCAGGGCGGGAGCCGCGGCGTTCGCCTTGCCCGGCATGCCGCTGATGGCCTCTTGGCCACCCGGGACGAGGGCCGCAGCGCCATACCCCAACACGAGGGTGAACAGGTAGAAGGCGCCGATCAAACCGATAGCCCACGTCACCGACGTACGAGCCGCCTTGGCTGTCGGCACGGTGTAGAACCGCATCAAGACGTGAGGCAAGCCCGCGGTCCCCAGCACCAGGGCGATCGAGAGCGAGATGAACCCGACGGGATCCTTGTACTTGTCACCGGGGGCCAGCATCTGGGGATGGTTGTTTGCCTCCACCGCCTTGCCCATGAGCGCATCGAAGTTGAAGCCGAAGGTGGCCAGCACCCAGACGGTCATGATGCCTGCACCGGCGATGAGGAGCACCGCCTTGATCATCTGGACCCAGGTGGTCCCCTTCATGCCACCGATCAGCACGTAGACGATCATCAAGACGCCGACGATGATGATGACGGCGTTCTGCGCGAACTCGCCGTTGAGTCCCAGCAGGAGCGACACCAGTCCACCGGCGCCAGCCATCTGGGCCAGCAGGTAGAAGAACGACACGGCCAGCGTGGAGAGGGCCGCAGCCAGCCGAACGGGCTTTTGCCGCATGCGGAAGCTCAGCACGTCCGCCATGGTGTAGCGGCCGGTGTTGCGCAGCGGCTCGGCTACCAGCAGCAGCGCGACAAGCCAGGCGACCAGGAACCCGATCGAGTACAGCAAGCCGTCGTAGCCGTTGAAGGCGATGGCGCCCGCAATGCCGAGGAACGAGGCCGCCGAGAGGTAGTCCCCGGCGATGGCGAAACCGTTTTGCGTGCCGGAGAACTGCGCCCCGCCGGTGTAGAAGGAGGACGCCGCCTTGTTCTGGTTGGAGGTCACCTTGATGACCACCGTCAGGGTGCCGATGACGAACAGCCCGAAGATGACGATGTTGAGGATGGGGTTGCCGAGGGCTTCCAGGAGCATCATCGCGCCCCTCCTTCCAACTGCTCGCGGATCTGTTGAGCGATCGGGTCGAGGCGTCTCCGTGCTTGGCGCAGGTACAGCCAGGTGATCGCGAAGGTGGTGACGAACTGCAGCAGGCCCAAGCCGTGCCCCAGGTTGAAGTACTGCATGCCAGGCAGCGGCGTGGACATGAAGTCCCGGGCGTAGACCGACATGAGGACGTAAGCGAAGTACCAGATGAGAAAAGCAGCGGTCATGGGGAAAGCGAACGTGCGGAAGCGGCGTTGCAGTTCCTTGAACTGGGCCGTTTCCGCCATCTCGACAAAGGCCTCGGGGGGTATCTGCGCGGATGCAGAACCGGTCGCCGGGAGCTCCGGCGGATCCGAGGGCGTGTGATGCGAGGGAGTCGACATGAAACCTCCATTGGTCATGTGGATGCCAGCGAGCTGGCAGCGCAGACACTAATGGGTGCGCCTCACCCCGGCGCGACCCCTGCGGCGGGATCGTTGCCGAATCGTGTTGTTTGCTCGACGTCGAGATTCTTTTTGGTCAGGACATCTCAAAAGGGGGTATAGGTCAGGCGAAGATCACGGTGCGTGGGCCGTCCAGGAAGACCCGCCGTTCGGCGTACAGCCGGACCGCTTCGGCCAGCGTCCGTGTTTCCTGCTCCTGCCCGCGGGCGACGAGTTGGTGAACATCGAGCGTGTGATCCACCCGCGTGACGTTCTGCTCGATGATCGGCCCCTCGTCCAGGTCAGGCGTGACGAAGTGGGCGGTGGCGCCGATGAGCTTCACCCCCCGCTCGTGTGCCTGCCGATAGGGGTTTGCCCCCTTGAAGCCGGGCAGGAACGAGTGATGGATGTTGATGGCACGACCGGCCAGGGCGCGACACAACTCCGGCGACAAGATCTGCATGTAGCGAGCCAGGACGACCAACTCGACGTCGTCCTCTTCCACCCGGCGCAGAACGTCGGCCTCGAAGGCCGCCTTCGTCTCCGGAAGCACGACGAAGTCGCGGAAGTCCACACCGTAGAAGGTGGCCAGGGGGCGCAAATCCGGGTGATTGGCCATGACCCCGACCACTTCCAAGGGCAGCAGGCCAGAACGCTGCCGAAACAGCAGATCGTTGACGCAGTGGGCGGCCTTGCTGGCCAGGATCAGCGTCCGGCGACGGCGTCCGACTTCGTCGAGCGTCCACGTGGCCTGCAGGTAGGCGGCCAGCGGAGCCAGCGACTCCTCAAAGGAGGAGCGCTCGAACCCGGTCTGAACCTGGACGCGCATGAAGAAGCGTCCCGTGTCGATCGAGGAGAACTGCTGCAACTCGGTGATGTTGCCCTGCGCTGCGGCGACCGCGCCGGTGACGGCATGGACGATGCCGGGGCGATCAGGGCAATCCAGGGTCAGGACCCAGTGGGACGAAGTGGTCACGGCGTCCGACTCTACTGGCCCTGAGGCCGCCGGTCGGAGCTGTGTTGCGGTGGGATCACAGACCTGCCTCGTCCAGCACGTGCGCTGTGGTCTCTTGGCCGATCGCGATTAGTTCGGCGGCGCGATGGAAGTCGAAGGTCGAAGCCATCTCCTGGCTGAACTCAATGAGGGTGTCGGGCGGGCTCGCGGCCAGCCGGAACCGGGTGATGAGCGCTTCGGCCGTCTCCAACGACAACGACACCACATCGCCGAGCTTCAACCCCTTGGGAAGGTCGTCAAAATCGAAGTCGGGGGTGCGTTCGGAGGCAGGCGCATCGCTGAGGCTCGGCTCTAGTGCGCGCGAGGACTCGGCGGGGAAGAAGCGCTCGGTCCGCCACTCGCGCCAGGTGCGGACAGGTCCGCTGTCGAGTACCCCGCGACGGAACCAGCCCGAGAGTTCGCCCATGAACCCCTCATTGGAGGCCGTTTCGGTGACTGGCCGCCCCGTTAGGCTGCCAGCGCGGCGTCCGGCCAGGCTCACGGCGATGGTGCGATCTGCGGGGACCCCGTGCAGCGGATCGACGGGGACAGGGTTGAGGAGTCCGCCGTCAGCCAGCAGGCGCCCATCGACCATCACGGGGGTGAAGACGCTCGGGATGCCGATGGAGGCGCGAATCGCCGTGGCAACGGAGCCTCGCTGGAACCACACTTCACGCCTGTTGGTGAGGTCGGTCGCCACGGCGGTGAAGGCGACGGGGAGATTCTCGATCTGGGCGCCGTCAAGGATGTCGGCGACCCGCGTCATGACGCGCTGCCCCCAAAACACCCCAGGGCCGGTGAGGGTAGGGTCCAGCAGCATCAAGACATCGCGCTGAGTCAGGCCACTGACCCAATCGGCGTAGTCGGAAAGCCGTCCAGCAGCCTCCAAGCCTCCGACGAGGGCACCCATGGACGTACCCGCGATCGCGACCACCTCATGGCCACGGGCATGCAATTCCTGGATGACACCGATGTGGGCATAGCCACGGGCTCCGCCGGAGCCAAGAGAGAGGGCGATCCGCATGGGAGCCAGGATAGGCGGGGCCCCGCTAGAGTGGGCCGGGCCACAGCGAATGGATATCGGGTCCGTTCGCGGTCCACGTAAAGGGGCAGGACAAGGTGTCAGCAGACCTCATCGTCGTCGGGTCCGGGCTTTTCGGCCTGACGATCGCCGAACGTGCAGCCAATGACCTCGGCCTCCGGGTCGCGCTGATCGATCGGCGCAACCACATCGGCGGCAACGCGTACTCCGAGAACGATCCCGCCACGGGCATCGAAGTGCATCGGTACGGGGCCCACCTGTTCCACACCAGCAACGAGCGCGTGTGGGAATACGTGAACCGGTTCACCACGTTCACCAACTACGTGCACAAGGTCTACACCTCGCATGCGGGAGAGGTGTACCCGATGCCGGTGAACCTGGGCACGATCAACCAGTTCTTCCGGGCGGCGTACTCGCCGGCCGAAGCGCGGGCCCTCATCGCGGAACAGGCCGCCGAACTGGGGGACAAGACCCCGGAGAACTTCGTGGAGAAGGGCATCAGCCTGATCGGCCGCCCGCTGTACGAAGCCTTCATCAAGCACTACACCGCGAAGCAGTGGCAGACCGACCCCGAGCAACTCGAGGCATCGATCATCAGCCGACTGCCGGTGCGCTACACCTACGACAACAGGTACTTCAACGACACCCACGAGGGGCTGCCCACGCAGGGCTACACCGCGTGGCTGGAGCGCATGGCCGACCATCCGCTCATCGATGTGCGGTTGGGGACCGACTACTTCGACACCTCCCAGGAGATCAACCGCGACACGGTGCGCGGCAACGTTCCGGTCGTCTACACCGGTCCGGTCGACCGCTACTTCGACTACTCCGAAGGCGAACTGGGCTGGCGCACGATCGATCTGGAGGAGGAAGTTCTTCCCATCGAGGACTTCCAGGGCACGTCGGTCATGAACTATCCCGACGCGGACGTCCCCTACACGCGAATCCACGAGTTCCGGCACTTCCACCCCGAACGCGACTACACCAAGGACGCGACGATCATCATGCGGGAGTACAGCCGGTTCGCGGGGCGCGACGATGAGCCCTACTACCCGATCAACACCGACGCCGATCGCAGCGGGCTCCTGAAGTACCGCGATCAGGCCAAGGCTGAGCCGAAGGTGCTGTTCGGTGGGCGCCTGGGCACGTACAAGTACCTGGACATGCACATGGCGATCGGGTCGGCCCTGTCCATGTTCGACAACAAGATCAAGCCGCACTTCGCTGAGGGCGCACCGCTGGAAAGCGGGGGCGTCGACGCCTAAGGCGTGTGATGACACAGCAACGGCCGCCCCTCGGGGCGGCCGTTGCTGTATGTCAGCGAACCGAACGAGGCTTGTTGCGCTCCACCTTGAATGTGAGCCCTCGTGCCGCAGACTTCAAAAGGCGAAGGCGTAGCCGCACAGGGACGCCGGATCCGCGCCATTGCTTGAGCATGTTCTCCAGAAGGCTCGCGGCCAACGTGGGGGAGCGGAAGGCGACAGCCGAGGCGATCTGGTTCCGGGCGCCATGCTCGAACTTCCAGATGTTGGAACTGTTCACGTCGCCCCAGTTCACGCCGCGGTTCTGAGGGATGTAGTGGTCCACGACCGAGTCGGCGACGAAGATGCCGGGGCGGAACTTCGAGAGGCGCTGGGTGTACTCGGCGTCGTCGTACCAGATGAAGAAATTCGCCGACGGCAGGCCCACCGCATGGACACCCTCGCGTGTCACTAAGCAGGAGACGAACGACGCGCTCTTGACGAGGGGATAGGTGGCGCCCAGAGCCAGCGGACGAGCCCAATCCCACGTCGTCTCCGGAACGTTCATCTCGCAGACGGAGCCGTCCTTTTGGAAGACGACCAGCGAGCAAGCGAAGGAGGGCAGGAACCCCAGTCGCTCCTCGGCGTCCTCCAGATCGCGCAGGAGCGGAGCCAGCGCGCTCGGTCGGCACACCGAGTCGTCATCCATGACCCAGAACGCATCAAAGCCCAAGCCATAGGCCAGATCGATCCCCGCGGCAAACCCGCCCGCGCCACCGGTGTTCTCGGCGAGCCGCTTCACCGTGTGCGGCACCGTGAACGGCCGCGCGGCGAGATAGTCCGCGGTGTCATCGGTCGAGGCGTTGTCGATGATGACGATGTGGTCGAGAGGGCGCTCCTGAGCCTCGAGCCCGGCGAGTGTCTTCTCCAGCAGTTCGCGACGGTTGTACGTCACGACGACGGCGGACACCTTCATGCTGTCTCCTTCAGGATCTCTGCGTAGCGGCGGCGGATGAACGTGGTTGCGGGCTCATGAGCGCGCAGATCGTCGTGCAGGTGACGCTGCTCATCGAGCAGACGGTCAACCAGGCCCTGATCGTGGGCGAGTCGCTGCAAGACAGCGGACGACTGACGCAGGAAGGCCACGGGGGACGCTGGCATCACCAGGTCGGGAGCCACCACCGTGACCTGCGATCCAACGTCAGCGGACAACACCAAGACGCCATGCTGGGCCGCTTCGAGGGCCGTCAGCGTCAACCCCTCGTTGTCGGAGCAGACGACGAGGACGTCCACGTCCGCCAGGAAGGCGTCCACGGGGCCCCAATCGCGCCGCTCGATCACCGACTGCAGGTGTGCCCGAGCGATGTTTTGAGCCACGAAGTCGTCCAGGGGGCCGGACCCCTGCATGATGAACCGGAAGGCCGACGGATCCGCCTGGTGGAGGCGCCGAACCAGGTCAACGAACAGGAACGGACGCTTTTGGGGTGCCAGGCGTCCCAGGAACCCGAGGCGGAGGGGTTCGTCCGGCTGCCGGGGTGTGCCCGTCTGGGCGCCAGGATCTTGCCCATCGAGGCCGATGAGCGGACGGTAGGCGACGCGCTCGGCCGGGATCTGCGCGTCGAGAAGGTAGACGTCTCGCAGCCCGGGACTGATCACGTGATGCTGATCGATGAGGTTGCTGTGCTCCAGCGACTGGCGCACGAAGCCACCCGTGCGGTGCTCGGGCAGATGCGTGCTGTCCCAGACCACCAGATGCGGAGCGGTGTGCCGCAAGAGGGGGAGGAGTTGGTAGGCCGACGCCGAGTGGTGAATGTGTAGCAAGCGGATGTTGTGCTCTTCGACCAGGCGAACCCCGAACTCGCTCCAGTCTTGCCAGGGGAGCACGTTGCCTGCCAGATAGACGTGAGGGGTGATCGCGAGGGCCCGCTCCAACTGACGCTGGGGGGCACAACGATCCACCGTGATCACGACCTCATAGCCGAGGTCGGCCGCGACCTGAGCGGACTCGAACGCCCACGATTCTGCGCCACCGCTTTCGAGCCAGTGCAACGCGAACCACGCGCCCGTTCGACCCTGGTGGGGGGACGGTCGGTGCGTCGCGAGGTAGGGGTGCAGCGCCTGCGCCCCGCGAGTGTGAGTGCCTTTGAGCCACGGGCGGCGTGCGTTGCGGACCTGCTTGAACAGATCCAAGGCCAGCGGCGCGCGGCGGTACACCTCGCCATAAACCTGGCCGATGCGACGCCGTAGGCCGTGGCGGCCATCGACAAACGCGAAGGAGGATTCGCCGTCGAAAAGCGCGACGTCGGGAACCTGCGCTCGTCGGCCCACGCTCGGCTGCTGTTCGTCACCGGAGAGGCTGATAACGCCCAGAGCACCCAATTGCGTGAAGGAGTTGCCAGGAACGCCGGGGAGTACCTCGGTGGGAGGCGACATAGGTTCGCCCCTGGCGGGGATGAGGAGGAGGTCAACGCGTCGCAGGGGGTGCGCGAGGTGGGCGGCGCGAATAAGTGCCGCGAACCATGCGTCCCCGAGCCGGGCCCAGATCTGCTCACCCTCGGGCGTCAACGACACCGTTACGTCCCGGCCTGCGGCGGCCTCCTGGATTACTCCGGTTGAACCTGTCATCGTCCCTCTCTCAATCGAGCCACCGCCTCGTGAATGGCACCGTCGTGTACGACCTCTCCGCGGCGAAGGAGGACGCCTCGATCGCACAACTGCTCCACCATATCGAGATCGTGGGTGACGATGACCAAAGCCTTGCCCGACGCCTTCAGCTCGCGGATTCGCTGGAGGCACTTCTTCTGGAAGGGTTCATCGCCCACCGCCAAAATCTCGTCGATGAGGAAGATGTCAGGGTCGGTGTGGATGGCCACGGCGAAGGCCAGGCGCAAGAACATTCCGGAGGAATAGAACTTCACCTCGGTCTGAATGAACTCGCCGATCTCGCTGAAGGCGACGATATCGTCGAATCGCTCGCGAATCTGTTCCTCGGTCATGCCGAGAATGGCGCCATTGAGGTAGATGTTTTCGGCGCCGGTCAGGTCGGGGTGGAATCCTGCACCGACCTCGATCAAGCCAGCGATCCGGCCCCGGACTCCGATGCTGCCCTGGTCGGGGCTCATCACTCCGGCAATCAATTTCAACAACGTGGACTTGCCTGAACCATTGAGGCCCAGGAGGGCGACGGCCTCGCCGTCGCTGACATGCAGGTCAACGCCGCTGAGCGCGGTGAAGTGGTCCACCGAGGCCTCACGCCGGTTCAAGACCTTCGAGACCACGTACTCCTTCAAGGAGTGGGTGTGGCGGATGTTGAAGTGCTTTTCGATGTCGGAGACGATGATGCGAGTCTTGGGGTCGGCGGCCACGCGGGCCAAGGACTGAGGTTCCACCGTCACAACTCCTGAGCGAAACGGCCGTCGAGGCGGCGGAAGACGTACTCACCGAAGAACAAGAAGGCGACGGAGGTCACCGTCGCGATGAGGCTGAACATCCACAGGCCTGGCGGCTGGACGTACGTGACGACGCCAGGCGTCGGCGCCCAAAAGCACAAGTGGAACAGTTCGACGACGGGGGTGAGGGGGTTGAGCTGGTAGAGCGTCCATCCCCAGCCCTCGCCGACAGCGGCGCGGACGTTCTCCCAGTGGTAGAGCACCGGGGAGGCCCAGCTGGCCACCATGCCGACGAGGTCAACGATGTTCTCCGAGTCGCGCATCATGACATTGAGGGCGCCGAACAGAAGGCCCAAGCCGACGGACAGCGTCACCAAGATCGCGAAGCCGAGCACTCCGGCAGCGAGGTTGAGGGGGCCAGGGCGCCACCCCATGAACAGCGCAGCGATGAGGAGGACGATGAGTTGCGGGATGAAGTGGACGATGGCCACCCACACCGAGGCCAGCGAAAAGAGCTGGCGAGGCAGGTAAATCTTCTTGACGAGCGCGGCATTGCCGACGATAGCTCTCGTCGCGTTGCCGAATGCCTCGTTGAAAAGATTGATCGCGATGATGCCGGAGAAAAGGTAGACGGCGAAGTTCGGGACGCTTTGATTCATCCGAAGGAAAACGCCGACGGCAAAGTAGAACACGAAGAACTGGACGGTTGGTTTCACATAGGACCAAGCCATGCCGAGGATCGAACCCCGATACCTGACGCGTAGTTCCTTGTTGACCAGCAGTTTCAGCAGAAAACGGTTGTCGACGGCGTCCAACAAGCCGCGGCCGCGACCTGGCTTGGTGAAGCCGTCGGCGACGAGGGTGAGCTGATCCACCAGTGGTAACCCTTCCGCTAACGACAAGCGGCCGCCCTAGCTAGCGACTCGGTCCCCTAGAGTACCGCGTCGCCTCCGCCGCCGCGTCACCGCCAAGGGGCTCCGCAGCGCTGCGACGGTGTCGGTCAGGGCAGATCGAGCCGCTCGGCTAGCAGCGGAGCAAGCGAGCGTGCAAAGGTGCCGGTGATGTGGTCGGCGTCCCAGTAGACCGGCAAGCCACCCACGACGGGGTAGCAGCGCTCGGTATCGCAGTACACGTCCGAGAAGTCGAGGCGCGACACTCGCGGTCCGGCATGTGCTGCTGTCTCGTAAGCGACATCGCGGGGCAGGGCCTCGGCACGCGGTACTGCGCAGGCGTCGGTGTCGTGCGGGTGCTTGGCCAGACACTCCGGCCCCCAAACACCCCCGGTGCCGGGATAGTCGCGCACCACCACCAGTGGTGCCAGCGAGGTGATCTGACCCCACGTGTCGAGGTAGCCCTGAGCAGCGGCATCGGGGTCGCTCCAGCCGCCCCCCACGTAGGCGGAGGTGATGACCAGGCTGGGGCGCAGGTCGAGGATGTCGCGCAGCGTGCTGCGGGACCACTCGCCGCACCCCTGAGCCGGACGCGGTGTGGTGTGCCACAGGTCAGAGCCCACCGTGTTCAACGGGCAGCCGCCCTTGAGGAAGAAGGCCAACTGGTAGCCGCGCGCCTCGGCGAGGGGGAGGAGGCCCTTGTAGAGCGTTTGGGCATGGGAGTCGCCCACGACGGCGATCACGCGGGGATTACGCTGCTCCTTCTCGCAAAAAGGGTCGCAGTGCGGCATGTCCCACGGGCTGTCGGCCTCGCTCGCGGGTGCTTGGAGGGCGCGGGTGAAGGGTGACCCGCACTGGTCGGGATTCACTGTCGCCGAGGCGCCCATGCAGGGGTCGGCCTCCATGCGGAGGAGGCGCTCCTTGAGGGCCTCGCGGTCGGCGTGAACCGACCATGCGCTGTAGCCGGCGCAGGCGCCAGCGATGAGCGTCATCGCGACCAGTGCGCTGAGCAACGTGCGCCAGGGGGTCCCGGTGAGGGCCGGGAGCCCGGTGAGGAAGGGGCGCTCGACCCATCGCCGTGTCATGTCAGCCAGCAGTGCCGTCACCACCACCACGACGAGCTTGTCAGGCCACGACAGGTCCCGGCCCAAGGCGATGGGCGCCAACGCGATCAGCGGCCAGTGCCACAGGTACACGGCGTAGGAGACATCTCCGAGCCACTGGACGGGGCGCAGACTGCTGAGCCCGATCACCGGATCGCGAGGACAGCCGTCGGCGGCCAGGATCGCAGCGGCGGTACCCACGACCGGAATCAGGGCGAGCGCTCCCGGATAGGGCGTGGCCTGGGAGAGGAGGCATGCGGCCACAACGATCGCCGCGAAACCGCTCCACCGCAGGACAACGGCGAGCCAGGGGGTGGGCGTCCAACGGCGGGCGATCAGGCTGGTGAGCGCTCCGAGGGCGAACTCCCACACACGGGTGGTAGTCACGAAGTAGGCGGCTGCCGGATCTGCGCTCGTCAACATGACCGAGTGAACGAACGAAGCACCCGCCAGGATCATCAAGGCGACCCCGACTCCCACGGCGGGGTTCGAGTCGCCGAGCGCCCGGCGTGGCCGCGTCCGGCTCACCCAGCGTTGCAGGGCGACCGCCCCGAGGATGAGTGCCGGCCATAGCGCGTAGAACTGTTCCTCGGTCGACAGCGACCAGTAGTGCTGGACTGGTGAGGCCGTGTCGTTGGAGGCCGAATAGGTGACGGCCTTGGAAGCCAGCCACACGTTCTCCACGTACACGGTGCTGGCGATCACCTCACGCAGGGCAGCGCGCGCCAACTGGGCAGGGAGGATCAGCGCGGAGGCCACGGCTGAGAAGGCCAGGACCAGCAGGCTAGCGGGCAGCAAACGCCGGGCGCGGCGAGCATAGAACGTCCGCAACCGGACGCTGCCCGTGCGGTCGACCTCGCGCATGAGATGGCTCGTAATCAGGTACCCGGAGATCACAAAGAAGACATCGACCCCCACGAAGCCGCCCGACAGCCGCTGGGGCCACAGGTGGAAGAGAACGACCAAGGTGACCGCGAGCGCACGCATCCCCTGAATCTCGGGCATGAACGAGCGTGGCTGGATCCTCGCCGGTGGCGGCTCGACAACGGTGTGCAATGGTCCTACCGGCTCGGTGATGGCGGAGAATGGGCTGGCCGGGACGGGCCCGGCTACCGCATGCTAGCTGAGGGTCTGACCATGCGGCGATACATCAGTGCCCGCAGCCGCAATGGGACGAAGCGATATAACCCCCGCACCGCGATGTTGCGCGCGAACTGCGTTGTGGTGGTGAACCCTGAGCGCCACATGCGCCACTGCAGGCGCAGTTCGCTACGCAGCATGTCTGCCCCGCCGCGGCGGCGGTAGGCGCCCGCCCCGACCCGGTAGCGCACCAGCACCTGGTCGGTGTTGGCCACCCGTGCCCCATGAGCGATCATCCGCGCGAAGAGCCAGTAATCCTCCATCTTGTTCAGATGCTCGTAGCCGCCCGCGACCTCGACGGCCTCGCGCCGGTACACGACGGTTGGATGGTTGAAGGGATCGCGGAAGCGAGCCATGGCGGCGATGTCGGATGCATCGCACGGGAGGGCACGCACCATGCCGTCGGGGCCATCCTCCTCAGCGAACTCAACCAGCGCGCTGCCGACCAGGTCATATCCGGAGGCGATCATGGGCAGTTGCACAGCGAACCGTTGGGGGAGCGACAGGTCATCGGCGTCCGCGCGGGCCACGATCGAGTGGCTGCACGCCGCCAGCCCTGCTTCCAGGGCCCGCGCCAGCCCACCGTTACGCGGAAGCGCGACGAGCCGGACGGGGACGGGGCCCGTCGCCTCGCCCGCTTCAATCCGGCGCAGCACGGTGGCGATGCCCTCGGGTACTGGCCCGTCCACGACAAGAACCAGTTCGGATGGTGGCAGGGTCTGATCCACCGTCACCGAGGCTACGGCCGCAGCGAAAAACGCCGGATCATCGCCCGCGTAGACCGACATCAACACGCTGAAAGGTTCAGACACGCCCAGCACCTCGTTCCACCCTCTCCACGTCGTGCGCCACCGGCGTGTCCGCCAGCACGACCGACGTAGGGCGAGGCGCCCTCATGGCTTCCTTGACGCCCTCTCGGCCATAACCCACGAGCGCGGAACGGTGATCCGAACGGGCGAGCATACGTGCCCACCGCAGGCCCGTGGCCCCCACATACAGGGGCCATTCCAGTGGCCCGAGGGAACCCGAGCGGCCATACATCCACAGCTTGTTGCGCACCTCGTTGGTGAACCGCGGGCCGGGGTCAGCATCCGAGCTGCCAAACACTTTCGTGAGGTGATAGACCCGCGATGCGGGGACGTAGAGCCCCACGCCCGAGCGAAGCAGGCGGGTGGTGTACTCGAAGTCGTCGTTCCACAAGAAGTAGTCGGCCTGCGGCAGGCCATGGTCAGCGATCGCCTCGGCGTCGAGCAGGATCGACACGAACGATGCCGACCGGATCGGGAAGGCTCCGACGAGGCGGGCCGCTTCGCGCTCAGTGGCGGTCGTCCCGAGGCGCTCGCGGGGCAGGTTCATCGGATGTTCGCGGCCATCACGCCAGTCGGCCCGCGACGCGGCGACGGTGACCCGTCCGGGGTAGCGGACGCGGGCGCGCTGCAACTCCTCCAGGGCGGTCGGGGTCGGAACCGTGTCATCGTCCATGATCCACACGGCTTGAGCCTGGTGCGCGACTACAGCGCGGGCGATCCCCGCGGCGAAACCGCCAGCTCCGCCGGTGTTGGTCGGCAACGTGACCACCTCGGTGACGACCGGGTGCCGTGAGGCGAGTTCGGCGGTGTCGTCGGTCGAGGCATTGTCGATCACCACGACCGCGTCGGGGCGATGGGTCTGGGCCGCCAGGCCGTCCAGGTTTTGGAGGAGGAGGTCACGCCGATTCCAGGCGACCACCACGGCCACGATGCGCTGATTCACGGTCGCGTCGACACCCATGCGGGACACCCTAGACCAGCCGTTCCCGACGCGCGGACCCGGCAGCCTGTGGCGTGCAGGAACCCTCGGGCGTGGGGAGATCGGCAGCTCCCGATACGATGTCGGGGTGAACACGATTGTGTCGAACGCCCTCTTGGTGCTGCTCTTCATCATCATCGGTGGTGTGTTCGCCGCGGCAGAGATGGCCCTGGTGTCGCTCCGCGACAGCCAGGTGAAGGCCCTCAGCGGGCGAGGCAAGCGGGGCGCCACCGTGTCCCGCCTGGCCGCCGATCCCAACCTGTTCCTCTCGGCTGTCCAGATCGGCGTGACCCTGGCAGGCTTCATGGCCGCCTCGTTCGGTGCCGACAACTTCGCCCCGCTGCTGACGCCGGTGTTTCGGGACTGGGGAGTGCCCGAGGGGATCGCCGGTGGCCTCTCCACGGTCCTGATCACCATCATCATCTCCTACTTCTCCATCGTCTTGGGTGAACTCACCGCCAAACGGTTGGCGATGCAGCGCGCCGAGGCGTTCTCGCTGACGCTGGGGCCCTTGGTGAATGTGATCGCCAAGATCATGCGCCCCGTCATCTGGTTCCTCGGGGTCTCGACCAACGTCGTCGTCCGGGTCCTGGGCGGTGACCCGAACGCGTCGCGCGAAGAGGTCACCGACGAAGAACTGCGCGCGATGGTGTCCAGTTCGGTGACCCTCGGCGACGAGGAGCGGCACATCGTCGACGAGGTCTTCGCCGCGGGACAAGTGACGCTGCGCGAAGCCATGGTGCCGCGAACCGAGGTCGACTTCCTCGACGCGGACATGGCAGCCAGCAAGGCCATTCGCGTGGTGCGCGACGGGGCGCACTCGCGATACCCCGTCGTCGGGCGTGACGTGGACGATGTCATCGGCTTCCTGCACGTGCGTGACCTGTTCGATCTCGACCCCGCCACGCGTCAGGCCCCGATCCGCCAGTTGGTGCGACCGATCAACTCGCTCCCGGGCACCGTGCGCATCCTTCATGCCCTGACCGAGATGCAGGCCCACAACGATCACATGGTCATCGTGTCTGATGAGTACGGCGGCACGGCGGGCATCGTGACCATCGAGGATCTGGTGGAAGAACTCATCGGCGACATCACCGACGAGTTCGACCGTGAAGACCCCGATCCGCACGCGGCAGACCTCGACGGCCTGACCACGTTGGAGGAGTTCGAGGAGGCCTACGGATACCGGATCCCCGAGGGCCCCTATGACACGGTCGCCGGGTACCTGATGGCCGAACTCGGGCAGGTTCCGGCCGTGGGGGATCACATCACGAGCCGGTTGTTCCACCCCGAGTCCGAGGAAGACGCCGGGGAGGAGTTCCAGTTCACCGTCACCGAACTGGACGGCCGCCGCGTCGCGCGAGTGCGACTCGACAGGGCCGTGTTGACCAAGACTGAACCTGCGGCGGAATAGCTGCGTCCATGCCCACCGACGACGACGGTGCGGAACTCCTGACGGGAGCCCAGATCGGGGGGCTGCTGGAGGCCGCCGTGCAGCACGCGGGGGGTCGGCTGGTGGCGTGGGAGCTCGATCACGTCGATGCCCAGCCACACAGGTCGACGACAGCGACGTATGCGGCGAAGGTGGTCTGGCCGCACGGTGAGCGTCATGAACTCCTGGGGGTGAGCGCGAGAGCGCAGGGCCCCACCGACGCGGACGCACGCGCCGAGATCTTCGCCGATGGCGACCGCGAGGTCGCCGTGTGGCTGTACCCCAATGATCCCGAGCTGCCGGGGTTGACCCGGGCGGCGTATGCGGAGTCGATGGCCGCCATCTTGAGCGACTATCGGGTGGTGGAGCGACGGCTGACCGCCCCCGAGCTGACCCTCGACATGATGACGTACCGGCCGCGACGCAGAGCAGTCGTGCGGGACCGGGTCGCAGGTGGGGCCACTTTCTACACCAAGGTGCTACGCGAGAGTGCGGTCGGACCGGTGGCGCGGCGTCACCGGTTGCTGCAGGAGGCGGGCGTCCCGGCGCCACCGGTCCTGGCTCGTACCCCCGACCATCTCCTGGTGATGGGGGCGCTTCCCGGCGCTGCCCTGGCCCAGGCGCTCTTCCAGCCGGGACGGCCCTGTACGGCGGAGCAACTCATCGGCGTCCTGGACGCCATGCCGACCTCGGTAGCCGGTCTGGAGCGGCGCCCACCCTGGACGGATGCACTGGAGCACTACAGCGCCATGATCGCCGCCGCGCTTCCGCAGGCGAGTTCCACGCTGGACTGGATTGGCAAGGAAGTGCGGGCCGGGCTGAGTGGGCTACCGCAGGGGACCGAACCCACCCACGGCGACTTCCATGAGGGACAGGTTCACGTCGCGGGTGGCAAAGTCGTCGGGATCCTCGACATCGACACGATCGGCCCCGGACGCCGGGCAGACGATCTGGCCTGCCTCATCGCTCACATGAGCACGATCTCAGGCATGAACGCCAGCCAGGCCGCTGGCGTGCACGCGCTGCTGCGCGCGTGGGTCCCCGTGTTCGATGAACGGGTCGACCCCATCGAGTTGCGGTTACGCGCCGCCGCGGTCATCGTCTCGTTGGCCACCGGGCCGTATCGCGTCCAAGCGCCCACCTGGGTGTCGGAGACGCTCGCCATGATCGATGCTGCCGGTGCCCTCGTGCGGCAAGTTGCCTGACGTTACAAAGCGGTATCAACGCGTCATCTGAGGGCCTGAACCTCTCGCCATACGGCGCCGCGACGCTAGGATCACTCGACTGGAAGGCCGCATCGGCCCCAAGCAAATCCGTGCCAAGGAGGCATTCGTGAAGAAGTCCCTGATCGGTTCCGGCCTGGTAGCTGCGATGCTGCTCGCCGGCTGTGCGACCCCGCCCCCGGCCGCCACGTCCACCCCCGCTGCGAGCGGTGCGCAAAGCAACTTCCTCGCCTGCATGGTCTCTGACGAGGGTGGTTTCGACGACAAGTCCTTCAACGAGACGTCCTACAAGGGTCTCAAGGACGCCGAGAAGCAACTCGGGATCAAGGTTGATGAGTTGCAGAGCAAGACCGTTGCGGACTACGCGGGCAACGTGCAGAAGATGGTGGAGCGCAAGTGCAACATCATCGTGACCGTCGGCTTCGCGCTCGGGGATGCCACGGCTGCCTCCGCCAAGGCGAACCCCGACGTTGACTACGCCATCGTCGACTACTCCTACAAGGAGCCCGAGAAGAACGTGAAGGGCCTCACGTTCAACACGGCCGAGCCGTCCTTCCTCGCGGGCTACCTGGCCGCGTCGCTGTCCAAGACGGGCGTCGTGGGCACCTACGGCGGGGCCAACTACCCGACCGTGACGATCTTCATGGACGGCTACGCCCAAGGCGTCGCGCACTACAACAAGCAAAAGGGCGCCTCGGTGAAGGTCGTCGGCTGGGATCGCGCCAGCAAGACCGGTTCCTTCATCCCGGGCAACCAGTTCTCCGACGTGGCGGGTGGCAAGCAGTTGGCCACCAACCTCGTCGCTCAGGGCGCGGACGTCATCTTGCCGGTGGCTGGCCCCGCCTCGGAGGGCGGCCTGCAGGTTGCGGCTGAGTCCCAAGGCAAGGTCTCCTCGCTGTGGGTGGACTCTGACGGGTTCTTGTCGATGCCCAAGTACGCCGCTGTGATCCCGAGCTCGGTCGGCAAGGGCATGGACGCCGCGGTGCTGGAGGCTATCAAGGAGTCCAAGGAGAAGACCTTCACCAACAAGGCGTACGTCGGCACCCTCGCCAACGGGGGCGCTTACCTGGCGCCGTTCCACGACTGGGACAGCAAGGTTTCGGCGGAGACCAAGTCCGAGATCGAACAGATGAAGAAGGATATCGAGGCCGGCACCCTCAAGGTGGAAGCCTAACTACCGCACAGGTGCGGCGGGAGGCGTGCAACGGCGCACTCCTCCCGCCGCGTCGGTGTCAACGCACCACACGCCCAAAGGGGGGAATCACCACAGTGGAGCCGGACACACGCCCGAGCGGACTTGAGCTGCGGGGAATCACAAAGCGGTTCGGGTCATTCACCGCGGTAGACCACGTCGATTTGGACGTGAGACCAGGCGAGATCCACTGTCTTCTTGGCGAGAACGGCGCTGGGAAGTCCACCTTGATGAACGTGTTGTACGGGCTGCTGGAGCCCGACGACGGCGAGATCATCATTGACGGCTCCCCGCGCACCTTCGCCAATCCGCGCGAAGCGATGGCGGCCGGGATCGGCATGGTCCACCAGCACTTCATGCTGGTGGACGTCTTCACCGTGACCGAGAATCTGATGCTGGGCCGCGAAGGCGGCCCGGTGCTGAACCCTGGCGCGGCACGCAAGCGCGTCCAAGAACTCTCCTCCCGCTACGGCATGCCGGTGGAACCGGACGCTCTCGTCGAAGATCTACCCGTCGGCGTCCAGCAACGGGTGGAGATCCTCAAAGCGCTGGCCAACGACGCCCGCTTCCTCGTTTTCGACGAGCCCACCGCCGTTTTGACGCCCCAAGAGATCGACGACTTGATGCGCGTCATGCAGTCGCTGCGCGACGAGGGCAAGGGCATCGTTTTCATCACCCACAAGCTGCGGGAGGTGCGAGCGATCGCCGATCGCATCACCGTCATGCGTCGCGGGGCGATCGTCGGTCAGGCGCAGCCCCACAGTTCCGAGGCCGATCTCGCCGAACTGATGGTCGGTCGCGCTGTTGACCTGCGTGTCGGCAAGGCCCCCGCGCATCCGGCGGGGACCCGCCTGGCGGTGCGGGATCTGCGGGTCGCGAACTCGGCCGGCGGCATCGTGGTCGATGGGCTCAGCTTCGACGTGGCGGGCGGCGAGATCCTGTGCGTGGCCGGGGTCCAGGGCAACGGCCAGTCCGAGCTTGCCGACGCCCTGTTGGGGAACATCGCCCCGCTCAGCGGCGAGATCCTCATGGACGGCGTGAGCTTGGCCAAGGCGTCCCCGCACGCCACGATCACCGCCGGGATGGGATTCGTCCCCGAGGATCGCGAGACCGACGGGTTCGTCGCCTCGTTCAGCATCGCCGAAAACCTCATCCTCAACCGCTCTACCGACGCCGAGTTCGCGACGGGACTGGCGCTCAACTGGGGCGCGATCCGTGACAACGCCGAGGCCCGCAAGGAAGAGTTCGACATCCGGGCGCAATCGGTGTCGGATCCCATCTCCAGTCTGTCGGGTGGCAACAAGCAGAAGGTGATTTTGGCGCGCGAACTGAGCCGTCCACTCGCCGTGCTCGTGGCGAGCCAGCCCACCCGGGGCGTGGATGTGGGGGCGATCGAGTTCTTGCACAAGCGGATCGTCGCCGAGCGCGATCAGGGGACCGCCGTCTTGCTGGTCTCCACCGAACTGGATGAGGTCGAGGCGCTCGCTGATCGTGTTTTGGTGATGTACCGCGGGACGCTGGTGGGCATTGTGCCTCCCGACACACCGCGCGAGGTTCTGGGCCTCATGATGGCGGGCGTCCCGTTCGAGGAGGCCACCAAGGTGGAGGCGGCCACGCCGACGAAGGAGGACTTCCATGGCTGAGGCCGCGACGTCGCAGGTGTGGCGTGAGCGAGGCAGGACGGCGGCGATCACCGCGGGGTCCATCGTGCTGGCGTTGCTGGCCGGGGCGGTGCTGATGGTCGTGTCTGATCCTGACGTCATCACCCAGTACGCCTATTTGTTCACTGCACCGGCGCTGCCGCTGGGGGCCACGTGGGCCAAGGTGTCTAACGCCTATGGTGCGCTGCTGCTAGGTGCTATCGGGTCCCCCAATGCGCTCGCGGAGACGGCCTGGCAGGCCGCCCCGCTGATCTGCGCCGGGCTCGGCGTCGGACTGGGCTTCCGGGCCGGTTTGTTCAACATCGGCGCTCAAGGCCAGGCCATCTGGGGATCCATCGCTGCGGCCTATCTTGGGTTCACCCTTCACTTGCCCCCTGTCATCCACGTGATCGTCGCCGTGATCGGAGGCCTCATCGCCGGCGCCATCTGGGGCGGCATCGTGGGGTTCCTCAAGGCGCGCACCGGAGCGCATGAGGTCATCGTGACCATCATGTTGAACTACGTGGCGTTGCAGGCGCTGTCGTGGCTGCTCTCCACCCCTGCCTTCCTGCGTCCCGGACGCGTCGACCCCATCGCGCCGGTGATCGCCGAGACCGCCGCCTTCCCGATCCTGTTTCGACAACTCAACGTCGGCTTCTTCGTTGCGCTGGCGGCGGCGGGCGCCGTGTGGTGGCTGCTGGACCGTTCGACGCTGGGGTTCGCCATTCGGGCGGTGGGCGCCAACCCGGCCGCAGCGGGAACAGCTGGCATGAACGTGCCGAACGTCACCATCATCACGATGGCGTTGTCGGGGCTCCTGTGTGGGCTCGCGGGCGTGCAGTACGCACTCGGGCCGGGCGCAGACCTGGTCGCGACACCCTTGTCCATCGGGCTGGTCGGGACGGTGGGCTTCGACGCCATCACCGTGGCGCTGCTGGGCCGCAGCAAGCCGCTGGGGACCGTCTTCGCGGGTCTGCTGTTCGGTGGCCTGCATGCGGGCGGGCTCGCGATGCAAAGCATCGCCCAAACGCCCCTGACACTCTCCACGGTGCTGCAAGCACTCATCGTCTTGTTCGTTGCGGCACCCGCCCTGGTGGGTGCGCTCCTGCCGAAGGTCAAGGCGCCCGCTACTACCAGCCTCGTGGGAGGTGAAGCATGACCACGGTTGATCCGATGTCGCTGATGGACGATGCCCCGATCCATCTCGAGGTCACCGAATCCCGCGCTGCGCGGCGTGCCCGGCTCTCCACAGGCGGGCTGCTGGTCGCGCTCGGAGCTGTGTTGGCCTTGCTCGCCTTCGGCGCACGCGGGGACGCAGCTTTCGCCTTGTCGGACGCCTTCGCCACGGTCCCGCTCCCGACCATCGTGGTGCCCGGTATGGCGACGGCGCTCATGTGTGGTTTCCTCACGGCCATCGTCGGGGCCGGGTTCTTAAGTGGGAAGCTCACCGGCTCCCTGCGAACATGGGCAGCCGTGGTGGCCGGGTTCGCCGTGGCCTTTGGATTCATTGCGTGGGCGGGCTCAGGCAGCGCGTTCCCGTTCCCCGTCGCGAATCAGTTGTCGGGGACGATCGTGCTGGCCACGCCGCTGGTGTTCGGCGCGCTGGCGGGCGTCTTGTGTGAGAACGCGGGTGTGGTGAACGTGTCCATCGAGGGCGAGTTCCTCGTGGCAGCGTTCACCGCCGCGACCGTGGGGTCGATCACCGGCTCCCTGGTGGCGGCTTTGATCGCGGCTATGGCTGCGGGGGTGGCGATGGCGGCGCTGCTGGCACTGTTCTCGATCAAGTACCTCGTCGACCAGGTCGTCTTGGGCGTGGTGCTCAACCTGTTGGCCTCCGGCATCACCGGCTTCTTGTTCGATCAACTCATCCAGCCCAATAGCGCGACATTGAATGCGGCACCTCAGTTGCCGCGCGTGGCGATCCCGGGGCTTTCGGCCATCCCCTTGCTGGGGCCGGCGTTGTTCAATCAGTCACCGCTGGTCTATCTCGCCGTCCTGGCGGTCGTCGTGGTCGCGCTTCTGCTCTACCGGACCAGGTGGGGGCTTCGCGTCCGTTCTGTGGGGGAGCACCCCGAGGCCGCGGACACGGTGGGGATCAACGTTCGGCGTACCCGGTGGATGGCGGTCCTCGTGGGCGGGCTGTTCGCTGGTCTCGGCGGCGCCTACTTCACCATCGGTTCCACCGGCGGATTCATCAAGGACATCACGGTCGGTAACGGCTTCATTGCGCTCGCTGCGGTGATCATGGGCCGGTGGCATCCGGTGCGGGCCGCGTTCATGGCCCTGTTCTTCGGGTTCGTGACTCAGCTGGCTTCGCAGTTGCAATCGCTCAACGCACCCATGCCCAGTCAGTTCCTCTTGATGCTCCCGTACCTGGCCACCATCGTGGCCGTGGCCGGGCTGATCGGACGCTCGCGCGGCCCCAAGGCCGACGGCGTCCCCTACACGAAGTGATGACGATGCACGAGGGAGGCCCCGCAACGTCTCCGGTTGATTGGGAGGCGCTGCGGGCCTTGGCCCGGGCTGCTTGTGCCCGTGCCTATGCGCCGTATTCGGGGTATCCCGTCGGGGCGGCAGCCCTCGTGAGTGATGGCCGTCTGATCAGCGGATGCAACGTGGAGAACGCCGGATACGGGGTGACGTTGTGCGCCGAATGCGGTCTGATTGGTGACCTCATCAACGGTGGCGGTGGACGCCTGGTGGCCTTCACGTGCTGCAACCGGGACGGGGCGCAGATCATGCCGTGCGGTCGGTGTAGGCAACTGCTGTGGGAGCACGGGGGAGCGACGCTGCTCGTCGATACCCCTCAGGGCGTGTGGTCGATGGACCGCGTCCTGCCCCAGGCCTTCGGCGCGGAGGATCTCGCGCTCTAGGCCTGGGCCGTGCCTAGATTTTGTAGCCCAGCCCGTGGGCGACGATGACGGCGATCCCGGCGAACACGGACACCCCGACGACGGCGTAACTGGCGATCGCCCAGCCGAGCCGCCCAGAGGCGTGCGCACGAACGCCCAGGCTGAACAGGGCGGGAAGCCCCGCCCCCAGCAGCAGGCCGACGGCGACGACCTTCCACACGGCGTCCAAAGCGGCGAGAAACTGCCCCATCAGGAACCCACCTTCTGGCTGGCCGACTCCGACAAGGGGGCGGGGGAGTCGGGCACCTCCCAGGCGTCGTTGACGTTGTCGGGGTTGACGGGGGCCTGGCGGCTGTGCAGGAACATCCACAGCGCGAGGGCCGCCATCACCGCCACGGTGAACAGGGGACCCCACCAGTCGCCCAGAGCATGAGCCCCCAGCCACAGGGCTGCGCCCACGGCGGCGGATGCGGGCAGCGTGATGACCCAGGCGATGGCCATGCGTCCAGCCAGCCCCCAGCGGACCGTCGCCCCCTTGCGTCCCATGCCCGAGCCGAGGATCGACCCGGTGGCCACATGCGTGGTCGACAGCGCAAAGCCCAACTGGGAACTGGACAAGATGACGGCCGCAGAAGCCGCTTCGGCGGCCATGCCTTGGGGTGAGGAGATCTCCACCAGGCCCTTGCCCATCGTCCGGATGATGCGCCAGCCCCCGATCCAGGTGCCCGAGGCGATGGCCAGCGCGCAAGCGACCTTGACCCACAAGGGGATCTCGTGGGTGCTGGTCCACGCGCCGGACGCGATCAACGCCAAGGTGATGACGCCCATGGTTTTTTGTGCGTCATTGGCGCCGTGGGCAAGAGACACCAGCGACGCGGTCCCGATCTGTCCCCACCGGAAGCCCCGCTCCATGGTGGCTTCGGCCACGCCGCGCGAAATCCGGAACACCAACCAGGTGCCGACGGTCGCGACGAGCGCCGCGATCACCGGGGACGCGATCCCTGGAAGGATCACTTTGCCGACGACGCCGTCGAGCGTCGACCCGCTCCCGATCCACTTCACGGATTCGACGCCGAGGCCCGCAATGGTGGCGCCGACGAGACCACCGAACATGGCGTGGGAGGAGCTCGACGGGAGGCCGCGCAGCCAGGTGAACAGGTTCCAGGTGATGGCACCGGCCAGACCGGCCAACAGGACCAGCAACAGGGAGTGTCCGCCGTCGGCCAGCAGGTCGGCCCGCGGCGTCCCGTCAGGGTTTTGGATCCGGACGATCGCATTGGTGACGGTCAAGGCAACCTCGACCGACAAGAAGGCGCCCACCAGGTTCAAAGCGGCGCATAAGAGGACGGCAACGCGTGGTTTCAGGGCGCCGGTTGCGATCGAGGTCGCCATGGCGTTGGCCGTGTCATGGAAGCCGTTGGTGAAGTCGAACGCAAGGGCGGTACCCACCACCAGGATGAGAAGGACCAGCTCAGGGGTCACCCTTTGATGGTAACCATGTTGAGGTCTCCAGGTCACCTTCCGTACAGGTGCGGTCCACCGGGTTGCCACGGGCACGGACGGTGAGGGTCAGGCCATAGAATCCGGGCATGACTTCTCGGATCCTCACCTGTGCTGCGTGGCCGTACGCGAACGGCCCCCGGCACATCGGACACGTGTCCGGTTTCGCCGTTCCGGCGGACGTCTTCGCGCGGTATCAGCGCATGGTGGGCAAGGACGTGCTGATGGTGTCGGGCACCGACGAACACGGCACCGCGATCCAGGTGAAGGCGGACGGCGAAGGCCTGACCGCACGCGAGACCGCCGACAAGTACCACCGCATCATCGTGGAGGACCTTCAGGGGCTGGGGTTGTCGTATGACCTCTACACCCGGACGACGACGCTGAACCATGCCACGGTCGTGCAGGAGTTGTTCCGGGCGCTGTACGACAACGGATATGTGGTCGCGCAGCGGCAGTTGGGCGCCATTTCTCCCTCGACGGGCCGGACGCTGGCCGACCGCTACATCGAGGGCACGTGTCCGATCTGTGGCTACGAGGGCGCCCGCGGCGACCAGTGCGACAACTGCGGAAACCAACTCGACCCCATCGACCTGATCAACCCCCACAGCCGGATCAACGGCGAGGTGCCCGAGTTCATCGAGACCGAGCACTTCTTCTTGGACCTTCCCGCGTTGGCCGACGCGTTGCAGGCCTGGCTGGGGACGCGGACGGACTGGCGTCCCAACGTGATCCGGTTCTCCACCGAGTTCGCCAAGGATCTCAAGCCTCGCGCCGTGACCCGCGACCTTGACTGGGGCGTCCGGATCCCGATCGACGGTTGGCAGGACGCCGATATGAAGCGCATCTACGTGTGGTTCGACGCGGTGACGGGCTATCTGTCGGCGTCGGTGGAGTGGGCGCGTCGCGTCGGCCGTCCGGACGCGTGGAAGGACTGGTGGACCAACGAGGGCGCCGAGTCCTACTACTTCATGGGCAAGGACAACATCACCTTCCACACCGTGATCTGGCCCGGCATGCTGATCGGTGCCAACGGGGAGGGCTCGCGGGGAGGCTCGCCGAGTTCCTTCGGCGTCTTGGATCTTCCGACGGAGATCGTCAGTTCGGAGTTCTTGACCATGTCGGGGTCGAAGTTCTCCAGTTCCCGCAACAAGGTCATCTACGTGCGCGACTTCTTGGCCGAGTTTGGCCCCGACGCCCTGCGCTACTACATCGCGGTCGCGGGCCCTGAAAACCAAGACACCGACTTCACCTGGGACGAGTTCGTGCGCCGGGTGAACTTCGAGTTGGCCAACGAGTGGGGCAACCTGGTCAACCGGTCGATCTCGATGGCGCACAAGAACGTGGGCGCCATCCCGGAGGCGGGGGAACTCACCGCGGAGGATCGCGCCTTGCTGGACGCGTCCACGGCGGCGTTCGCCACGGTCGGCGCTTTGCTGGAGCGCGCGCGGTTCAAGCAGGGGATCAGCGAGGCGATGCGTGTGGTGTCCCTGGCTAACAAGTACCTCTCGGACCAGGAGCCGTGGAAGAAGAAGGACGACCCTGCTCGACGCGACACGATCCTGCACGTTGCCTTGCAGGCCGTCTCCGATTGCAACACGCTGCTGACCCCCTTCCTCCCGCACGCCGCCCAGAAGGTGTTCGAAGCGCTGGGCGGAACGGGCGTGTGGGCGGCGCAGCCGCAGATCGTGGAGGTGGACGAGGAAGGCGGCCCGTCCTACCCGGTGCTCATGGGCGATTACGCGGGTGAGGCCGCGCGGTGGCACTCCGTACCGATCCTGGCAGGCACCCCGCTGGCCAAGCCGACGCCGATTTTCGCGAAGCTGGACGAGACGTTGGGCCAGACCGGGCCTTCGTGGGCGCCGGTGGCCGAAGCCTGAGCGCTTCCCTGTGACGGTTGCGGCCGCTCAGCCTTCGGGTTGGGCGGCCGCAACGGCATTCGCCTGCCGCGCGTAGCGCGTGGCGAGCCACGAGCAGGCCATCAACTGCGCCTGATGGAAAACCATCAGGGGCAACATGATCAGCCCGATCGGGGAGGACGCGAACAAGACGGTCGCCATGGGCAGCCCCGTAGCCAGCGACTTCTTCGTCCCACAGAACTGGATCGCGATGGCGTCGCCGCGATTGAAGTGGAGGCGACGCGCGCCCCACCAGGTCAGCCACAGCATGAACACCAGCATCACCAGGCACACCCCGATCAGCGCGGCGATGTCGGTCAGCCCGACCATGTGCCAGATGCCTTCGCGGACGCCTTCGGAGAACGCCGAGTAAACGACCATGACGATGGAGGCTTGGTCGAACAGCTTCAGCTTCTTGTGCTTGGCGACGAAGTCGGCGGTCCACCGCCGCGACAGCTGACCCAGGATGAAGGGCAGCAGGATCTGCCCCATCAAATCGAGGATCGAGTCGAAGCCGACATTCGCCTGCCCGGACGTATTCATCAAGGCGATGGCCAGCAGGGGGGTCAAGAACACGCCCAGCAGGTTGGAGGCCGACGCGCTGACGATTGCTCCGGCGACGTTGCCGCGCGCGATGGAGGTGAAGTTGATGGAGCTCTGCACCGTTGAGGGGCACAGCGTGACGTAGACCAACCCGGGGATCAGCGAGGGTGAGATCACCTGGGCGGGCAACTGGGCGATCAGCAAGCCGACGACGGGAAACACCACGAAGGTGCACGTCAGGATCATCAGGTGCAGCCGCCAGTGGGTGAGCCCGGCGAGCGCCTCGCGCGGGTGGAGGCGGGCACCGTAAAGGAAGAAGAGGCAAAAAATGGCGACCTTGGTGGCCCACGACAACACGACCGCCCCGATTCCGGCCGCAGGCAGGAACGTCGCCGTGAGCGCCGCCGCCACGATCGCGAGCAGGAAGTAGTCAGGTTTGAACTTGGGGAGCGCCACTCGGCAACCCTAGCCCGGCGTCACGCCCAGCAGGGTGAGGTCCGCAGCACTGAGGTGGTGTTCCATGAGCACCACCTGGTAGGGGTTCCAGGTGGACAGCGTGTACCGCAGCGCGACGCCGTCGGCGTGCGGGCGGGAGTCGTACAGGTAAGGCGCGTAGGCGCCGCCGGGGCGTCCTGCTTGCGCGGCGAAGATGGCGTCCCCCACCGGATCGTCGTCGTGAAAAGCGCGAATGAACCGCCGGGAGGGATCATCAAAGGACAACCCTTCAGCGATCCAGTCGAACAGCACGAGACGCTCGCTCCAGGGCCCCCACGGCAGCGTCGACAGACGCAGGACGACGGCGCCTCCCGCTGCGTCTTCGGGATCGCTCATGCTCAACAAGGCGTAGGCACCCAAGGCTGCGACCCAGCGCACGCTCACCTCACCGAAGGCGCCCCGAACCAGCGGGACCGCGTCCGTCTCGGCGACCGACCAGGACGGGACGCCACGATGCACCCCCGACAGGTAGGCCAACCGCGGGGAGGTGAGGTCGGCGGAGGGATCCAGGACGGCGAACCGGAGGTCGTCGGCGCGATAGGAGCCCGACCCCCACAATCCGATGAGCCCCTGGGAGGCATCGGGGAACGGCAGATGGGGCAGCTCGGCGGGAAGCCGTTGAGCGGAGACGTTGATGAAGGACAGGTCGGAAAGCTGGGCCAGCGTCGTGAACCGAAAGGGTCGCCGCGTGCGGCCCGTGATTGCACTTGGGCGATCGTCGGCGCGGGCCAGCAGGGAGCGTCCCATCACCTGGTGGCGAGCGAAATGGTTGGACGAGGTGAACACATACCACTGGCCGGCGTGGGTGAAACCGTCGAGGGGAACGTCGTACTCGGTCATCGTGGTGCCGTGGCCGCGAAACCGCAGCGGGCCGCCGTGGAACTCAAAGCGGGGGGCGGCACCGTCGGGATCGTGGATGAGTGCCAAAGCGTCACGGGTGGCCCACCGTTTGCGCTGCCAATGCGTGTCCCCAAACAGCATCACCGACTGATCCCCGACCTCGACCCGCACCCCCAGATCGGTTCCTCGCACCCCGGAGGTGGAGTGCGAGGAACTCAGCGTGCTGCCGGTGCTGTTCCCTCCTGGTTGGGTGTCGTGTTCGCCGCTGATCTGAGCGACCTTGTGCGACGGGGCCTGGGCCCGCAGTACCGGGCCGACCGAAGGCACGCGCAGCGCCGCGGCCCGGACCCAGCGTGCGGACGCGGCCCGGGCGCGCGGCTGCTCACGGTGCCACAAGAAAAGACCGTCGTCCTCGGCGACGAGCGCCTGCACCCAGCCGCCCGGACCAGAGAAGGCCTGACGAGTGCCGCCCAAGTTCAGCGCCCCCAACCCGAGACGCGACGCATCCCATCCGCCGCTCAGTGAGGTGACGCTCAAGGCCACAGAGCGCACCTGCGCGTGCCCGGCCAAGGCAGGGAGCGCGTCGGGCATCGGCGTCCACGAGGACGCCGTGGCTGACCCACGCCACCACGACACCCCGGTGTCTGGCTGAGGAAGAGCGAGCCACGCCTGCCGAGGAGCCGCCGATACGAGCGCGGGGGAATCGGAGAGGGACGCGACGCGATGCTGAGGCGTCCACCCCGTGCGTGGCTGCCCGATCACGATCTGCACTTCCTCACCTTGAGGGAGCGCGACGACGAGGCGATCGCCAAGGATGGTGAGAGCGGGCGTCCCGTTGGTCTGGCCGAGGAACTGCCCCGCCTGCCACGACACCGCATCACGAGAGAACCAATGGCGTGCCCGTCCCGCCTGCGCGATCACGGCGTGCAGGGTCCCCGCGTGTGCAGCGAGCGCCACCGCCTCACCCGCGCCCAGGCAGGCGACGTGCTGCCAGGGCGAGGCGTCCACGCTGGGATCGTGCGTCCAGGCTGCGACCCCCTCCTGGCTGGGGATGAGCGCAACCAACGCACCGGGACGCCAGCGGGGCCCCCATCGGTCGGGGCGCTGCGCCAGCGCAGCCGGGGCGAGGCACGACGTCGTCACCGTCGCGGCGCGTACCCATCCCCGGTCGGGTCGACCCTGAGAACGGACGTAGTGGTCCACGATCGCGGCGTCCTCGCTGCGGCGCACCAGCGCTTCCAGCCGGGGCGCGCGCAGCAAGGCGCGCCAGCGTCCGGTGTCGCCGGGGACCGAGGACTGGATCAGGCTGGAGGATCCGAGAAGCAGCACCTCGACACGATAGCGAGGCGTCCCGATCGGAAGCTCGTCTGGGAGGCGGGCCGTGAGCAACTAGGGTGTCGGCCATGATCGAGGTGCAGGATGTCCGGGACATGGGGGAGGCGCTCGGCAATGCCGGTGCCGTGCTGCGCGCGAATGCCGGTAGCGCAGGGCTGAATGCCCCCGTTCCCACCTGCGCCGGCTGGAGCGTCGCTGATCTGGTGGCTCACACTGGGCAGGTGCACCGCTGGGCTGCCGCTCAGTTGGCCCACCGGCCTCTGCAGCCGGAGGCCGAGGTGCTGGCCGAGGCGGCCTTGGTGCCCGACCTGCTCGACTGGCTGGACGACGGCCTCGTCGATCTCCTCAACGTGTTGGCCACCACACCCGCCGACGCGGAGGGTCCCTTCTTCCTGCCGGGGGCGCCGCGCCTGCGGGACGCCTGGCTGCGGCGGATGGTGCACGAAACCTCCGTCCATGCGATCGATGCGATGGCGGCCCGGCTGGGCCGTGAGGTGACGGCGTCGCAGGTGTGGTTGTCCCCAAGCCTGGCCGCCGATGGGGTGGACGAGTTCCTCACCGGTTTTCTGGCGCGCGATGCGCCGCTGCGGGCCGACTCGCCCCGCCGGGTCCGCTTCGACGCCACCGATGTGCAGCGATCCTGGCTGGTCCGCTTCGACGCCGACGCGGTGGTGACCACCCGGCTCGATGCGGAGGAGCCCGCCGACGTGGTCGTCACGGGCACCGCGCGGGAGCTTTACCTGCAGGTATGGAACCGGGGCGAAGGGGGAGCCAGCACCGACCCCCAGTGGTGGGCCACCTGGCGCTCGGCCGTGCGGGTGCTCTGAGGCGCATGCGCATCACGATCACCGATCCTGGCGACCCCCGGCTGTCCGACTATGTGGCCCTGCGCGACACCAGCCTGCGTAAGGCCGTCGAGACCGAGCGCGGCCTGTTCATCGCCGAGGGGGAGAAGGTCATCCGCCGGGCGCTGGAGGCGGGTTATCAGCCTCGCTCCTTCCTGCTCGCTGAGCGTTGGCTCCCCGGGCTCGCCGACGTGCTGGCCCCGCACGAGGACGTGCCGCTCTACGTCGTGACCGAGGACATGGCCGAGGCCGTGACCGGTTTTCACGTCCACCGGGGCGCCTTGGCGTCTCTGCATCGCCGCCCGCCCACACCGATGGCGGATTTGTTGGGTGCGCGTCGCCTGGTCGTCGCCGAAGACATCGTCGATCACACCAATGTGGGGGCGCTGCTCCGTAACGCCGCCGGGCTGGGGTGGGACGGGGTGCTGCTGGCCCCCCGAGCCGCAGATCCTCTCTACCGGCGGGCGATCAAGGTCAGCATGGGCACCGTGTTCTCGTTGCCGTGGGCGCGGGTCGACGACTGGGCGAGCGCGCTGCCGCGCCTACGGGAGGCGGGCTTTACCGTGGTGGCGCTCGCTCTCACGCCCGATGCGATCAGCCTGGACGCGTTCGTGGCGGCGGGCGTCCCCGACAAGGTGGCTGTCGTGGTGGGGACCGAGGGCGACGGGCTGTCGCAACGATGGATCGATCAGGCAGATGCCGTCGTGTCGATCCCGATGCAGCACGGCGTCGACTCGCTCAATGTCGCGGCAGCGACAGCGGTCGCGTGCTGGGCCCTGCGCTGAACGATCTCACTCGTCGCCGGTGACCTTCTTGGGGTGCACGGGCCAGTCGGCGGGGTAGAGGTGCGCCAGATCGTTCTTTTGCTGCTCGAGCTTGCGGAAGGAACGCGCCGAGAGCCGGTCGCCGAACACCGTGCCATTGAGGTGATCAGTCTCGTGTTGAAGGCAGCGCGCCAGCAGGCCGGTGCCCTCAACGGTGATCTCCTCGCCCCACGGGTCCTGCCCGACGCAGGTGGACAAGTCCGGGCGGGCCAACGGCTGGTAGCCACCGGGGAAGGACAGGCAGCCTTCCTCGGTCGATTCCAGGTGTCGAGCCTTACCCGTCGGCGTGGTCACCACCGGATTGCAGAACGCCCCGGCTTGGATCCGGTCGTCCCCATCGGGGCACTCGTAGACGAACAAGGCGATGCCGCGCCCCACCTGTGTCGCGGCCAAGCCGACACCGTTGGCGGCACGCATGGTGGCGAACATGTCGCGGACGAGCGTGCGCAGGTCGTCGTCGAACTCGGTGATCGGTGCGGTCTGCTCATGCATCACCGGCTCACCCCAGCGAGTGATGGGCAGCACAGTTCCACCGGTCATCAAGTCGGTGATGGGCATTACGGGACTCCTTGCGTGGCAGCGTTTCGACAACGGGGCCATTCTGGCACGCTGACGCCATGGAGCCTGTGACGCGCCCGCCGCGTGAGGGCGAGCGACCAGACGAACCGCAAGGCCCGCAGACGCCACCGCCTGCCGAAGTCCCTCAGGGTTTGATGCAGGCCTCGACTGCCTGGGGCGAGCATCTCCATTGGGAAAGGAACTTGGCCGAGCACACCCGGCGCGCCTACGCCGGGGACCTCGACGACCTGGCCACCTGGGCGGCCCGTCACGGGGTCGGGGCATGGGGCGAGGTCGATCATCGGCTGTTGCGGGCCTGGCTGGCCGACCTGCATCGGCGAGGTGCCGAACGCGCGACGATGGCGCGGCGCGCGACCGCAGCCCGGATGTTCTTCCGTTGGGCCCAGACACGGGGATACACCCGAGCCAACCCGGCGAGCGCCTTGGAGGCGCCGCGAACCGACCGGGCGTTGCCGCCGACACTGGAGCGGGGCGCGGCCACCGATCTCTTCACGCACCTCGAGGACGCCGTGGCCCAGGCGACAGACCCCAAGACTGAAGCGATGGCCCAACGCGATCTGGCCATGATCGAAGTGCTGTATTCCTGCGGCCTGCGGGTCGCCGAGTTGTGCAGCCTGACCCCCGATCAGATCGACTGGGATCGTGATCTTCTCCACGTGGTGGGCAAGGGCGACAAGGAACGCAGCACCCCCGTGGGGCGACCCGCCGAACGCGCCTTGCAGGCCTGGCTGGGCGTCCGGCCGCGCCTGGCGGCCGCTGGCGTGGCGGAGGTCTTCGTGGGGGCACGGGGCGCTGCCATCGACCCGCGCGTCGTGCGGCGTGTGGTGCATGCCGCGCTGGCGGCGATCCCCGAGGCGCCCGACCTGGGCCCGCACGGCCTGCGTCACGCGATGGCCACGCACCTGCTGGAAGGTGGGGCCGACCTGCGTAGCGTTCAGGAGATGCTCGGGCACGCGTCGTTGGCGACGACCCAGATTTACACCCACGTCACCAACGAACGCCTGCGAGAGGCGTTCCGTCAGGCCCATCCACGAGCCTGATCGGCTCTCGCCGGTCGGCGTGATCACCCCAGCCATGGCAAGGGATCGACCTGGCGTCCGTTTGCTTTGACGCTGAAATGCAGGTGACACCCCGTCGACCACCCGGTGCTGCCCATGGTCCCGACCTGCTGACCTCGGGTGACCTGATCACCCACCCGCACGCGATAGCCCTGGGCGTGCAAGTAGACGGTCTGGAGGTTCACCCCGTTGACCCTCCCGTGATCGAGGATGAGGCGCCAACCCCCCGAAGAATCGAACCCCATGTGGCTCACCCTGCCGTCGGCAGCGGCCGACAGCGGTGTGCCGCAGGCGTTCGACAAGTCGATGCCGGCATGGAGTCGCCATTCGTGAAAGATCGGGTGAAAGCGTGGCCCAAAGCGTGAACCCAGCCGCGCGTCGGCAGGGCGTCCCAACGCTCCTTGCCCTGCGAGGAGAGCATCCGGCGTCAGTGCAGGGAGCGCCTGCGCGGCCTCGGCACGTTCCCGGACCCGGCGACCCACGGCCTCCGCCGCCGAATCAGGCAGCAAGAGGGGAGCCTCCTGGGTACCCGGAAGAGGGTCCAGATACGTGTCGCCGCGCTTGAGTCCCCAGTGCAGGCACGCCGGAGCAGGGCACGGCTGATGCCCGGCGTCCAGAACGCCGAGAGGATCGCCTTGCTTGACCCGCTGCCCGACCGGCACCGTCGCCGTGACGGGCTCCAAGGTGGTGCGAGTGTCGCCGTGGTCAAGGACCAAGACGGCTCGCCCGGCCAGTGTTTGGGCATACGTCACCACGCCGTCGCGGGGAGCCACGATGACGTCGCCTGGCTGGCCCGCCACATCGATGCCCCGGTGACCGGACCCCCAGGCCACCTCGGGAGGGTCGAATCCGCGAACGACGGCCCCAGACAAGGGCCAGCCTCCTGCCGCGTGGGCCGGTGGAACCTGGCCGAGAGCGATCAGCCCGATGAGCAGCGCCGTGGCCCACACACGGCGCGCAAACGTGGCAGCCATGAGAACTCCTTTCGCTCCCCACACAGGTATCGGGGGTGCCGGAACGTTAGGCGGCCCGCGTCACGGCCCCCGGGCATCAGTGCCGGGCCGAACGCGATCACAGGGCAGCGGTCGCAGAAGACCGGACGGAGAGTTGGAGGGATTTGGTGAGGCCCCCGGGCAGGGCCGTAAGATAGAGGCAGCGACCCGGCTGGCGCCGGATCGACTACGCGTGCAGACCACCGTCTTCTCACCATCGGTCCCCGACAGGGGGCGGCGAGGGGCGCTGCACCAGGCAGGGCCGATGGTCGGTCCTGAACAACCGAGACTGGCATCACCATGCCCGCGCCTGTGCGCGAGTGATGCCGCAGAAAGGAACGGCCATGGCCGTCGTGACCACGCGTCAACTGCTGGAAAGTGGTGTCCACTTCGGGCACCAGACCCGCCGCTGGAACCCGAAGATGAAGCGCTTCATCCTCGGCGAGCGCAACGGCGCTTACATCATCGACCTGCGCCAGTCGCTGACCTACATCGACAAGGCTTACGGCTTCGTCAAGGAGACCGTCGCGCGCGGCGGGCAGATCTTGTTCGTCGGTACCAAGAAGCAGGCTCAGGAAGCCATTGCTGAGCAGGCGACCCGCGTCGGGATGCCCTATGTCAACCAGCGCTGGCTGGGCGGCATGCTCACCAACTTCGCCACGATCTCCAAGCGGACCGCGAAGATGAAGGAGCTCGAAGCTCTCGACTTCACCAACGCGGCGGGCTCCGGCCTGACGAAGAAGGAACTCCTCCAGGAGGAGCGCAAGAAGGACAAGCTCGAGAAGACCCTGGGCGGCATCCGCGACATGCACCGCCTCCCGCAGGCCGTGTGGATCGTTGACACCAAGAAGGAGCACCTCGCCATCGACGAGGCGCGCAAGCTGCACATCCCGATCGTCGGCATCCTCGACACCAACTGCGATCCCGACGAGGTCGACTACGCGATCCCGGGCAACGACGACGCCATCCGCTCCGTCGCCCTGCTGACCCGCATCATCGCCGACGCCGCCGCCGAGGGCCTGCTGCAGCGCAGCCAGGGTGGGGCATCGGCTGGTACCACCGAAGCCGAGCCGATGGCTGAGTGGGAGCGCGAACTGCTTGGTGCAGCCGCCGTTGAGCCCACCACGTCCGAGGCTGAGGCGCTGGAGGGCAGCGACGTCCAGGGCAACGAGCTCGTCGACGAGGTCGAGGGCGGCATCGCCCAGGCCGACGCCGTCGACGCCCCCGCGTCCGACGCCAAGTGACCCTTACTCACCTGTTCAACGAAAGCGAGTTACGACGTCATGGCGATCACTGCCGCTGATGTGAAGAAGCTCCGCGACGCCACCGGCGCGGGGATGATGGACGCCAAGAAGGCCCTCACCGAGGCCAACGGCGATTTCGAGGCTGCCACCGAGATCCTGCGGGTCACCGGTGCGGCCAAGGTGAGCAGCCGCGCCGACCGTGAGGCCAGCAACGGTCTCGTGGCCGCCGCTGGTACCACGCTGGTGCAGCTGGGTGCCGAGACCGACTTCGTCGCCAAGAACGAGGAGTTCGTGTCGCTGGCTGCCGCGATCGTCGATGCGGTTCAGGCCGCAGGCGCCGCTGATCTGGAGGCCGCCAAGGCCGTCCAGTTGGGTGACGTCACCATCGAGGAGGCTGTCTCCACCCTGTCCGCGAAGATCGGCGAGAAGCTCGAACTGGCCCAGGTGGCGACGTTCGAGGCTCCCGCTGCGGTCTACCTCCACCGCCGTAGCCAGGACCTGCCCCCGCAGGTCGGCGTGATGGTCGAGTACGAGGGCACCGAGGACGACGAGTTCGTTCGCGGTATCGCGATGCAGATCGCGGCCATGAGCCCCCAGTGGCTCGACCGCGACGCGGTTCCGGCCGAGGTGATCGAGAAGGAGCGTCACGTCGCCGAACTGACGGCCAAGGAAGAGGGTAAGCCCGAGCACATCATCGGTCGCATCATCGATGGACGCCTCAACGGCTTCTTCAAGGACGTCACGTTGCTGGAGCAGCAGTCGGTGTCCGATGACAAGAAGACCGTGGGGCAGTTGCTCAAGGACAACGGTGTGACCGTGAAGCGGTTCGTCCGCTTCTCCGTCGGCGCCTGAGATCCACGCAATCCACTACAGTGGCGTGCGCCTCCGGGGAGAATCCCGGGGCGCACGCCACCGCCGCATCCGGGCCCTGTCAGCTCCCGCCTGCGGTGAGCACCCGCCGATGAAGGAGTCCCGATGGCCGCGTACGACCGCATCTTGCTGAAGCTGTCCGGGGAGGCGTTCGGGGGTGGGGCCGTCGGCGTCGATCCCGACATCATCGGCGGCATCGCCGAGGAGATCGCTGAGATCTCGCGCGGCGGCACCCAGATCGCCATCGTCACCGGTGGAGGCAACTTCTTTCGCGGCGCCCAATTGCAGCAACGTGGGATGGAACGCCGTCGCGCCGACTACATGGGCATGCTCGGCACCGTCATGAACTGCCTGGCCCTGCAGGACTTCCTGGAGCAGGCAGGCGTCGAAACGCGCGTGCAGACGGCCATCACGATGGGTCAGGTTGCCGAGCCCTACATTCCGTTGCGCGCCGTCCGTCACATGGAGAAGGGGCGCGTCGTCCTGTTTGGGGCGGGCTCGGGTATGCCGTTCTTCTCCACCGACACCGTTGCCGCGCAACGCGCCCTCGAGGTCGGGGCGCAGGTGCTGCTGATGAGTAAGAACGGCACCGATGGCGTCTACGACAGCGACCCGAAAACCAACCCTCAGGCACGTCGCTACGACGAACTGACCTACACCGATTTCCTCTCCCAGGACCTCAAGGTGGCCGACGCCACCGCGATCAGCCTCGCGCGTGACAACGGGCTTCCCATGGTCTTCTTCGACCTCGGGGTTCGCGGCAACATCGCCCGGGTGGTCAATGGTGAGAAGATCGGTACCACGGTCCACGCCTGACCACGATTCTTGACGAAGGGAACCGACGTGATCTCCGAGATCCTCTCCAGCGCCGAACAGAAGATGAAGGCCACGGTCGAGCATGCCAAGGAGGAGTTCGCCGCCATCCGCACGGGCCGCGCTCACCCGGCCATGTTCAACAAGATCATGGTGGACTACTACGGCAGCCCGACCCCGCTGCAGCAGTTGGCCACCTTCCAGGTGCCGGAGGCGCGCGTGGTGCTGATCAGCCCGTTTGATCGCGGCTCCATGAACGACATCGAGAAGGCCATCCGGGATTCCGACCTTGGCGTCAACCCGGCCAACGACGGCCAGCATGTGCGCATCGTCTTGCCGCAGCTCACCGAGGATCGCCGCAAGGAGTACGTCAAGCTCGCCAAGTCCAAGGCCGAAGAGGGGCGCGTCGCGGTTCGCGGCAACCGCCGTAACGCCGTCGATGCCGTGAAGAAGCTCGAAAAGGACAAGGAGATCGGCGAGGACGACGCCCGCGGCGCCGAGAAGCACCTCGATCAGCTCACCAAGAAGTACGAAGAGCAGATTAACGAGCTTTTCAAGGCCAAGGAAGCGGAACTGATCGAGGTCTGATGACCGACACCGCAGCCCCGCCCCCCAAGAAGCGGTCGGCGGGGCGCGACCTGCCCGCCGCGATCGCGGTCGGGGTCGGGCTGGTCGCCATCGTGGTCGCCACGCTGGCGTGGTGGCATTGGGGGTTCATTCTTCTGGTGGCGGTCGCCCTCTCGCTGGGGGCCATCGAGTTATCGAACGCGCTAGCCCGCCTCGGTATGCGCGCCGAGATCGTGCCCATCGTCATCGGTACGACCGCGATGGTGATCGGTACCTACGCTGCGGCTACCGGCGTCGGGTTCCGCCTGATGTCGTGGCATTCCGTCTTGTTGACGTTCCTCGGGGCGACTGTGTTGGCGGTCTTGATCGTGCGGTTCCCCCGTGGTCACGAGAACTTCGTGCGCGATGCTGCCGCGTCGGTGTTCATCATCGGCTACATCACGTTGCTGGGTTCCTTCACGGCGCTGATCCTCGCGGGTGAGCAGGGGGCCGCCCGCATGGTGACGTTCCTGCTGTGCGTGGTCGCGAACGACACCGGTGGGTATGTGGTGGGCGTGCTGTTTGGCCGCCGGCCGTTGGCCCCAGCCATCAGTCCGAAGAAGACCTGGGAGGGGCTGGCTGGGTCGGTGCTCTTCGCGTGCGTGGTCGGCGGTCTGCTTGCTGCGTTCGTGCTGGGGGTCGCCTGGTGGATCGGGGTGATCATCGGCGTGGTGTGCGTATTCTTCGGCACCTGCGGGGATCTCATCGAGAGCGCGGTCAAGCGCGATGTTGGCATCAAGGACATGAGTTCTTTCCTGCCTGGGCATGGTGGAGTCATGGATCGCATCGACGCGATGCTGGTGGCCGCCGCGCCCGCCTGGCTGGTCATGTACCTGTTGGTCCCCGGCGGGTAGCCTGTCTGCGCCATGACCCATGATCTGACTCCCGCCGAGCGCGCACACGCCGACGAACTGGAGGCGCACGCGCGCGCCGGACGCGTCCTGCCTCTCGTCTTCGATGCCCCCCGCCGCGGAAAGCCCCCGCGGCATTGGGCCGACCTGGACCCCGACGAACGGCGGGCGGCCGTGACCACCGCGGGACTGCCCGCCTTCCGAGCCTCACAATTCGATCGTCACTACTACGCAGACGCGAACGCGGACCCGGACACGTGGACCGACCTTCCGGCCGCCCAGCGTGACGCCATCAAGGCGACGTTCTTCCCGGATCTGCTGCACGAGGTGCGCATGCAGACCGCCGATGAGGGCACGACGCGCAAGACCTTGTGGCGGCTCCACGACGGAAACCTGGTCGAGAGCGTCCTCATGGAGTACGGCGTCCCGGGCAAGCCCGGCAGCGGAACCGGGCGTCATCGCGCGACGCTGTGCATCTCGTCGCAGGCGGGCTGCGGCATGGCGTGCCCGTTCTGCGCGACGGGCCAAGGCGGGCTGCAACGCAACCTGTCGACGGCCGAAATCGTGGCCCAGGTAGTAGCCGCCTCGGCGATTGTTCGGCTCAACAATGTGGTCTTCATGGGCATGGGCGAGCCGATGGCGAACTACGGGGCCATCACGGGGGCCATCCGCCGCATGGTGGACGACATCGGCATGTCGGCGCGCGGGATCACCGTCTCCACGGTGGGACTTGTGCCCCGCATTCGGGCGCTCAGCGATCTGGGCTTGCCCTTGACGTTGGCCGTCAGCCTTCACGCTCCCGACGATGAACTGCGCGACACCCTCGTGCCCATCAACACACGGTTCAGCGTTGGCGAGGTCGTCGGAGCCGCCCACGACTACTTTGAGGCGACGGGCCGCCGGGTCTCCATCGAGTACGCCCTCATCCGTGACGTCAACGATCAGGCCTGGCGCGCGGACGCGTTGGCGGACTTGCTGGCAGGGCAGGGGCGGGGGACCGGCTGGGTGCACGTCAATCCGATCCCGCTCAACCCGACACCCGGCTCCAAGTGGACGGCCTCGCGCAAGCGAGACGAGCACGAGTTTGTGCGGCGCCTGCAGTCGGCCGGGATCGCCGCCACGATCCGGGACACGCGTGGCCAGGAGATCGACGGCGCCTGCGGACAGTTGGCCGCCAAGGAGCGCTGAGGCGTGTGAGGCTCGCGGACGCTTTCGCGGCCCGGGCGTCGGGCCCCGGATTCGTTCTATTTGGGCGCCAGCACCTGAGCGCTGTCGCGGTGACCTCTGCGGGTCTGGCCACGTTGATGACGGTGGGGCGCCGGCTGGGCCCGCGCGGAAGGCGGAGAGTTCGGCGTGTTCTGGCGGGTGCGTTGGTGGGCCAGGAGGTGAGCTTTCACGCCTGGCGATGGGCGTGCGGGACGTGGAACGTCCGCGAGATGTTGCCGTTGCACCTGTGCTCGGTCCTGGTGTGGGGTGGTGCCGCGACGCTAATCCACCCGACACGTTTGGGCGATGAGGTGGTCTGGTTCTGGGGACTGGCGGGGGCTCCTCAGGCCCTGCTGACTCCCGATGTGGGGGAGTATGCGGCCCCTCACTACCGGTTTTTCCAGTTCTTTGTCAGCCATGGGCTGGTCTTGACCGTGCCGCTGTGGCGCGTGTGCGTGGAAGGATACCGACCCGATGCCGCCGGGGCGCGGCGTGCGTTCTTTGCGCTACTCGCGCACGCCGGTGTGGTCGGTGTGATCAACGCGCGCCTGGGGAGCAACTACCTCTTCGTCAATCGCAAGCCGGACACGGCGAGCGTGCTCGACAAGCTGCCCCCGTGGCCGAAATACCTCCCGATCCTCGCGGGCATCGCGGCAGGAGTGTTCTGGCTCGCGCAGGCCCCCTTCACGAGGCGACGGCATGCCGGTTAGGTGAGGACGGCAAAGACCTCATCGAGGCTGTCGACCAGATGGATGGAGGATTCCATCAGTCGTCCGGCGGCCAGGGCTTGCAGCAGGGGCCAGGCGGGAACCTCGGTCGTCCAGTAGTCGACACCCAGCAGGACCATGGGGCGAATCTGGTGGCCTTCGAGCGCATAGTAGTTCCGGGTGAGCGCCTGGAAGATCTCCTGCGTCGTGCCCGCACGCCCGGGTACGTACACCAGGCCAGCCCCGCACAGCCGCAACAAGATGTCCTCACGGATCGCGTTGTCGAAGTACTTGGCGATGACGGTCCCAAACACGTTGGGCGGCTCATGGCCGTAGAACCAGGTCGGGACGCCGACATTGAGCCGAGTGCAGTCGAAGCGCTCCTTAACGGACAACCCACGCGAGGCCCACGGGCTGGGGTCGGGGGAGTAGGTCGGCACGTCCGCCAGCAGGTGGCAGGCCTGCGCGAGGTCGGCGTCGGATCCCCGCAAGGACGCGCCCAGGTTGGCCGCCTCCATGGCGCCGGGGCCACCACCGGTGAGCACGAGCAGCCCGGCCTCGGCCAGCCCGCGCCCCAGGTGCGCCGCACGCGTGTAGTCCGCCGAGCCCCGCGCGACGTTGTGGCCGCCCATGATCCCGACCCCCATGCCGGGAGTGGGAACGAGATCGAGGAGGGCGTCACTGACGAAGTGGTCGTGGAGGGCTTGCGCCAAGGTGGCGTCCAGCAGGGAGGAACGTTCCCGCAATGCCCAGTTGTAAATGCGCGCGTCCGGCGTGGCGTTGTAGCCGTCCTGAAGCTCCTGGTACAGCTCGGCGGCGGTGTAAAGCGCCGGACGGTAGGCGTCGAAGGGAACCTGGGGCAGGCGCGGAAAGACGGCGGCGCCGCGAGCGGCCAGGTCAAGTGCTGAGCGGTGCTTGAGGCGGCAGCCGAGGAAGAAGGCGTTGTGGACGGGAACCCTGGCCAGCACGTCGGCGCGGCCACGCAAGTCAAGGGACTGCGCCAGGCAGCCCGCCAAGGATTGCTCGGCCCGGATTTGTGCGTCGAACTCCTCCAGAGTCTCGATCTCGCGGCGCATGGTGAGAGACTAGCGGGGTGCGTCATGTGGTGATCCTCGGCAGTACCGGCTCTATCGGCACGCAGGCCCTGGAGGTGATCGGCGCACGGCGTGACGAGTTCACCGTGGTGGCCCTCACCGCAGGGGGAAGCCAACTCGCACTGCTGGCCGAGCAGGTACGGACGTTCACCCCGCGCCTGGTCGCCGTTCCCACGGACGCCGTTGCTGACGCCTTGCGCGCGCTGGTGCCCGATGTGGCCGTCGAGATTGTGGGTGCAGGCGGCAACGAGCGCGCGGCCCGGATGCCCGCCGACGTCGTCTTGAATGCGATCACGGGGGCGGCTGGGCTGGTGGCGACGCTGGCGACGTTGGAGGCGGGCACCACGTTGGCCCTGGCGAACAAGGAGAGCCTGGTCATCGGCGGACGCCTCGTGACCGATGCTGCCGCGCCGGGGCAATTGGTGGCCGTCGACTCGGAGCACTCCGCTTTCGCGCAGGCACTGCGGGCGGGGCGAGGCGAGGAAGTGCGCCGGCTGATCCTTACCGCCTCGGGCGGGCCGTTCCGGGGTCGCTCCCGTGCCGAACTAGCCGACGTGACACCGCAGCAGGCTTTGGCGCACCCGACCTGGAACATGGGCCGCGTCATCACCATCAATTCGGCGACTCTCATCAACAAGGGCCTGGAACTCATCGAGGCGGCCTTGCTCTACGGCGTCGATCTCGATGACGTCACCGTCGTGGTTCACCCCACCAGCGACGTTCACTCGATGGTCGAGTTCGTCGACGGGGCCACCATCGCCCAAGCGAGCCCGCCCGACATGAAGCTCCCCATTGCCTTGGGCCTCACCTGGCCCGATCGGGTGCCCGGCGCTGCACGTGCGTATGACTGGAGCGTCCCGCACACCTGGTCGTTCGAGCCGCTGGATGACGTGGCTTTCCCCGCCGTGAAGCTCGCACGCACCGCAGGCAAGGCGGCAGGAACGGCCCCGGCGGTCTACAACGCCGCGAACGAGATCTGCGTGGACGCCTTTTGCGCTGGTCAGATCGGTTTCTTGGACATCGTGGATACCGTGGAGGCCGTGGTGATGGAGCATCTGGGCGACGGCCACGTCGCCGACGCGGACCTCACCGTCGACGCCGTCTTGGCCGGCGACGCGTGGGCACGCGCCCGTGCCCTGGAGCGTGTTTCGGGGGCAGCCTCCTGATGGACATGTTCGCGACGGTGGCTTTCGGGCTGCTGTTCTTCGTCTTGCTGATGGCTTCGGTGGCGCTGCACGAAGTCGGACACATGGTGCCGGCCAAGCTGTTCGGCGTCCGGGTGCCGCAATACTTCGTTGGGTTCGGCAAGACGCTGTGGTCGCGGCGGTGGGGCGACACCGAGTACGGCGTCAAACTGTTCCCGCTCGGAGGGTTCGTGCAGCTTCTTGGCATGTACCCGCCGCGCAACCCCGCAGCCAAGCAGACCTGGCTCCAGCGGTTCGCCGACGACGCGCGGAGCTACGAGTGGGAGAACATCACCCCCGCCGACGATGGTCGACTGTTCTACCAGCAGCCGGTGGGCAGGAAGCTCATCATCATGGCCGGTGGGATCGTCATGAACCTGTTCTTGGCCTTCGCGATCCTGCTGGGCGTCTACGGCTTGCACGGCACCTACCAAGACGCCCCGATCGTGGCTGGGGTGCAGCAGTGCTACCTCACCACGCCGCGCGCTGATACCACGTGCCGGGCGGGCGACCCGGCCACCCCCGCCGCGGAGGCGGGCCTGCGTCGCGGGGATCGCATCACCGCGTTCAACGGCGTGGCAGTCACCTCGTCGGCGCAACTCACGTCCCTGATTCAAGCCAACGGCGACCAAGAGATGACGTTGGTCATCGAGCGTGACGGAGCGAGCGTCACGCTGCCGACCGTCCACAGCATCACCGTGGCGGCGACGGACCCCACCGATGCGTCCAAGACGATCTCCGTGGGTTACCTGGGTTTCGTGCGCGGGCGGGAACTCGTGCGCGGCGGCCCCGTCGAGGTGGTGCGTGACATGGGCACCATGACCACGCAATCGCTCAGCGCTCTCGCCCAGTTCCCCGTCAAGGTGTGGTCGGTTGCCACCGATGTGGCGATGGGGAAGCCGCGCAGCGCCGAGGACCCGGTCAGCATTGTGGGGGCGAGCGTCACGGCCGGTCAGGCCGCCACCCTCGCCGACACGCCCGTCTCAGATCGGGTCGCCATGTTCGCCACCATCCTCGCGTCGGTGAACTTGTTCTTGGCACTGTTCAATCTCGTGCCCCTGCCGCCGCTGGACGGCGGGCACATCGTCGGGGCCCTGTGGGAGGGCCTGCGACGAGCCTTCGCTACGCTCACCAAGCGGCCCGATCCGGGCCCGGTCGACACCGCCAAGATGGTGCCGATCGCGTACGCGGTGGGAGGATTCCTCCTGTTGTGCGGCGTCGTGTTGATCGTGGCCGACATCGTCAGTCCGGTGAAGATCTTCTAAGGAGAGTCATGCCCGCCATCAACCTCGGTATGCCCGCTGCGCCCGCCCCTGTGCTGGCACCCCGCGCACCGACGCGCCGCATCAACGTCGGTCGGGTGCCCGTGGGTGGGGGTGCCCCGATTTCGGTGCAGTCGATGACCACCACGAAGACCACCGACATCAACGGCACGTTGCAGCAGATTGCGCAGTTGACCGCTGCTGGGTGCGACATCGTGCGGGTGGCCGTCCCCAGCCAAGACGACGCGGATGTGCTGCACATCATCGCGAAGAAGAGCCAGATCCCCGTCATCGCGGACATCCACTTCCAACCCAAGTATGTGTTCGCTGCCATCGACGCTGGCTGTGCTGCGGTTCGGGTCAACCCGGGCAACATCAAGCAGTTCGACGACAAGGTGGGCGAGATCGCCAAGGCCGCCACCGACGCGGGAGTCTCGTTGCGCATCGGCGTGAACGCCGGGTCGCTGGACAAGCGCCTCCTCGCCAAGCACGGTGGTCCCACCGCGGACGCGCTCGTCGAGTCGGCGCTGTGGGAGGCGTCCCTGTTCGAGGAGTACGGGTTTCGCGACTTCAAAATCTCGGTTAAGCACAACGATCCGATCGTGATGGTGCAGGCTTACCGCAAGCTCAGTGCCGCCTGCGATTACCCGCTCCACTTGGGTGTGACCGAGGCTGGCCCCGCGTTCCAGGGCACCATCAAGAGCGCCACGGCCTTCGGCATTCTGCTCGCGGAGGGCATCGGTGACACGATCCGTGTGTCGCTGTCCGCCCCGCCGGTGGAGGAGGTCAAGGTCGGCCAGAAGATCCTGGAGGCGCTGAACCTCAAACAGCGTCAGATGGAGATCGTCTCCTGCCCCGGCTGCGGGCGGGCTCAGGTGGACATCTGGGGGCTGGCCAATGACGTCACCGACGGGCTGGAGGGGCTCACCGCGCCGTTGCGCATCGCTGTGATGGGCTGCGTGGTCAACGGGCCAGGGGAGGCTCGCGAGGCCGACCTGGGTGTTGCTGCGGGCAACGGCAAGGGACAGATCTTCATCAAGGGTGAGGTCATCAAGACGGTTCCGGAGTCGGAGATCGTGGCCACGTTGATCGAGGAAGCCAACCGGCTGGCCGCCGACATGGAGCACACGGGCGAAGCCCCGCAGGTCACTGTCGTGTGAGGCGGGGGCGGCGACGCGGGTGGAGCAGGAGAAGATCCTCGCCCCGAAACGTCGTCGGCCCCTCACAGGAATGGATACCGTGAGGGCATGCATGCGCGGGTACTCGACAGCACGGACCACGCGCTCGTCTCGGCGCTCCTGGACAAGGACCCGGTGGGCAACTGCTTTGTCGCTTCCCGGGTGGATGCCGGGCTGCTGAACCTCGGCCCGGGGGAGTTGTGGGGCTACCCTGCCCACCAGCCGCGCAGTCTGCTCCACGTGGGCGCCAACCTCGTTGCGGTCAACCCCGATGAAGAAGCCCTGGACGCTTTCTCAGAGGACCTGGGCGCCTGGCGGCGATTCGTTGCGATCGTAGGCCCCCGCGACGTGGCTCTTGGGCTGCAGCGGCGCCTGACCCGGTTGTGGGGCCGCGCGTATGCCAACCCTCGCATCGTCCGCGAACGGCAGTTCCTGATGGTGCGCACCGAGCCCAGCCCGGTGAGCGTCGACCCGCTGGTGACCCGCGCCGTGTTTGACGATTTCGAGAGCTACCTGACCGGGGCGGTGGCGATGTACCGGGAGGAACTCGATGAGGATCCGCTGGCTACCAACGCGGTGGGGTACCGGCGGTATGTCCGTTCCCTGATCGATACGGGCCGGGCGTTCGCTCGGCGGGAGGATGGCGAGGTCGTGTTCAAAGCCGACCTCGGTGCGGTCACCGACCATGTGGCGCAGATTCAGGGTGTCTGGGTGGCGCCCCGGCTGCGCGGGCGTGGCCTGTCGGTGCCCGCCATGGCCGCGGTCACCAACGCCATCCTTGAGCAGGGACGGGTCGCGTCGCTGTACGTCAACGACTTCAACGCCGCCGCGGTCGCCTGCTATCTGCGCTGCGGCTACGTCGTCGTGGACGAACTGGCGTCGGTCCTCTACTGAGGCACCCCGGGGGTGCGAGGCGCTCGGCGCGCGAAGATCGGTGGGCGCTGAGCGGTAGGGTGATGAGTCGTGATCACCCGCATGACCAAGCTGTTCGTCCGTACGCTGCGCGAGGACCCCGCCGACGCCGAGTTGCCGAGCCACCGCTGGTTGGTCCGTGCCGGCTACATCCGTCGGGTGGCCCCCGGCATCTATAGCTGGCTCCCCTTGGGGCTGCGGGTGCTGCACAAGGTCGAGGCGATCGTCCGCGAGGAGATGAACGCGATCGGCGCCCAAGAGGTGCACCTGCCCGCGCTGCTGCCGCGGGAACCCTACGAGATCACCCACCGGTGGACCGAATACGGGCCCAACTTGTTCCGCCTCCAGGATCGCAAGGGCGCCGACTACCTGTTGGGGCCCACACATGAGGAGATGTTCACCTTGATGGTGAAGGATCTCTACTCCTCCTACAAGGATCTGCCGCTGTCGATCTACCAGATCCAGACCAAGTACCGGGACGAGGCACGTCCGCGAGCGGGCCTGCTGCGGGGCCGCGAGTTCGTCATGAAGGACTCCTACTCCTTCGACATCGACGATGCGGGGCTGCAGGCCTCCTATGACGCCCACCGTGCCGCTTACATCAAGATCTTTGACCGCTTGGGCTTGGACTACGTGATCGTCAAGGCCACCTCCGGCGCCATGGGTGGTTCGGCCTCGGAGGAGTTCCTCGGGATCGCCGCGAACGGTGAGGACACGTTCGTCCGGAGCCCGGGCGGGTATGCGGCCAACGTCGAGGCCGTCGTCCGGCCGCTGGCGCCCGCCCGAGACGCATCCGGCGTCCCGGCGCCGCACGTCGAGGACACCCCCGATAGCCCCACCATCGAGGCACTCGTCGCCTTGTCGAATGCGCGTTTTCCCCGCGAGGACCGGGCCTGGGAGGCGGGCGACACCCTGAAGAACGTGTTGTTCATGCTGGTGCAGCCCGATGGGACGCGGGAGCCGCTCGCCATCGGTTTGCCCGGCGACCGTGAGGTGGACACCAAGCGCCTCGAGGCGGCCATCGAGCCCGCGGAACTGGACGCCTTCACCGAGGATGACTTCCTCGCCTTCCCGGCGCTGGTGAAGGGCTACATCGGCCCCGCCGCGCTGGGCCTGGGGGAGGACGGCGCAGGGGTGCGCTACCTGACCGATCCGGCAGTGTCCGAGGGGACCCGGTGGATCACCGGGGCGAATGAGCCCGGTCACCACGTGTACGACCTGGTGATGGGCCGCGATTTCACCTCCGATGGCGTCCTCGACGTCGCCGAACTGCGTGAAGGTGATCCGGCCCCCGATGGTTCGGGTCCTTTGACGCTGGCACGGGGCATCGAGTTGGGCCACATTTTCCAACTCGGCCGCAAGTATGCCGAGGCGTTGGGCCTGAAGGTTCTGGACCCCAACGGCAAGCTCGTGACCGTCACGATGGGCTCCTACGGCGTGGGCGTCTCCCGGGCCGTGGCCGCCATCGCGGAAGAGACCAGCGACGAGAAGGGGCTGGTCTGGCCCCGCAACGTCGCCCCCTTCGACGTCCACATCGTCGCCACAGGTAAGGACGCGGCCCCGCTGGAGTTCGCTGCCACGCTCGCTGAGGCGGTCTCCGAGGCAGGCTTCGAGGTGCTGCTCGATGACCGCAAGGCTTCCCCCGGAGTGAAGTTCGCCGATGCCGAGGTGCTGGGCGTACCGACGGCGGTCGTGGTGGGGCGCGGTTTGGCCGAGGGAGTCGTGGAGATTCGCGATCGCGCCACGGGTGAGAGGACCGAGGTTCCTGCCAGCGAGGCGGCCGAACGGGTCGTGGCCATCCTGAACCGGTGACGGGCCTGGAGTTGCCGCTGCTGACGCTGGCGCTGCTGGTGTCGGCATCGTTCGTTGCCGGGTGGGTGGATTCGGTCGTGGGCGGCGGGGGGCTGATCCAGTTGCCCTCCCTCCTCATCGGGCTACCGGCGGACACGCCTGTCCCGACGATCTCGGGAACGAACAAGCTGCCGAGTTCCTTAGGGACGGCGGCGGCTGCGCTCACCTATCTGCGGCGCGTCCCCGTGAACCTGCTGCACGTGCTTCCGTTGATTGCGGGGGCGGCGTCCGGGTCGGTGCTGGGGGCGAACCTTGTGCAGTTGCTGGATCGTCGCGCCTTCAATCCGCTGGTGCTGGCGGCCATCGTCGGCGTCGGCTGGTACGTGTGGCGGCGCCCCGAGTTGGGCTTGGTGGCGCGCAGCGGCCCGGTCGGCTGGGCCGCGGTGGTCCGCTTGCTGGGGATCGGTGTGCTCGTGGGGCTGTGGGATGGCTTCATGGGGCCCGGGACGGGCACCTTTTTCCTCATCCTGCTCGTGGCGGGGATGCGGATGGAGTTTCTGCCTGCTACCGCCATGACCAAACTGGCCAACCTCACCACCAACGTGGCCGCACTCCTCGTGCTCGGGTTCTCCGGGCATGTCCTGTGGGGGCTCGGGTTGACGATGGGGGCCGCGAACCTGTGCGGGGGACTGCTGGGGGCACGCACTGCGCTCAAACACGGCAACGGTTTCGTGCGTCGGGTGTTCCTCGTCGTGGTGTGCGTGTTGGGTGCCAAGGTTGCGTGGGACACCCTGCAGGGGCTGCTGTGAGATTCCGACCTTAGGACAGGGGCAGGCCGGGCCAGCGCTGCATCAGCCCGCCCCAGCGCACCACCGCTCGCGTCGAGGCCTCGATCTGGGAGGCCAAGAACTGCTGCGCCGATGCCGGGCCGTGGGCCAGCGCACGCCCCAGGACCGGGAGCGCCGCGCCCTCCAGACGTGCCACGAGCGCACGCGCGTCCGCCGGGTCGGCAACCCGCTCGACGCCATACCAGGGTGATCCGGCGGTGGGCCGTGGTGAAGCGCTCGCGGCGTCCTCGCTGAGGGAATCGCGCAGGGTGAGCCAGGCGGCACGCTGGGAACGCAGCGCTGCGGTCTCCTCAGGCGTAAGCCCTGACGCACCTGCGGCGGTGTCGAGCCCAAACACGGCCTCGCTGGCCGCATCGAGTGCCGCTTGCACCGCCTCCTGAGGGCTCTGTGGGGCGGGTGCGACAAGGGCGCGCGCCGGTTCTAGGGAGAAAGAGGCGTCGGCCCAGTGCTCGGCCAGTGTCCCGGCCCAGGCTGACATAGACGCCCACACCAGGGGGTGCGCGGTGGTGGCACTGCGCGCCTGGACGCCGAACGCGGACGCGGCGGTGCGCAACGCCTCCCATGGCGACGGGGAACTGGTGGTCGCCGATGGTGAGGCGGTCGGACGTGCGGTCGCGGGTGGGAGCGACACGGCCATCAGGTGATCATCAGACACCGACAGCGCCCAGGCGAGAACGGAGGCGTGGGCCGCGTCCAGCGATGTTGCTGCGGCCGCATCGAGCGCTGCACGAAGCGCGATGGCGGCCACCTGACCTGGCAGGAGCACCCCGGTGGGCGACGAAGCGGGGGACGGTGTTGTGGGAGGGAGGAGGGAGCAGCCGCTCAAGGCCGCTGCGAGGACTCCGCCCAGCACTACTCGCCTGCTCACCACACGCGAAGGCTAGCCGATCCCTGCTCGGGTAGACTGCGGATCACAATTGCTCGTCACAACAGGAGGCTCCATGAACGAACACGCCCTTGCGTCCTTGGTGGAGCCGATCCTGGCCACCGCCGGTTTGGAACTCGACCGCATGGAGATCGTGCGCGCGGGCAAGCGCAGCGTCCTGCGCTTCTACCTTGATGGCGATGGCCCCCAGGGGCAAGGCCCCAGCCTGGATGAGATCGCCGAGGCGACGCGCGCCATCTCCGTGGCGCTGGACGATTCACCGGCGGTCGGCAACGCCCCCTACACGCTGGAGGTCAGCTCACGCGGGGTCAGCCGTCCCCTCACTGAGGCGAAGCACTTCCGGCGCAACACAGGACGCCTCGTGACGCTCACCGTGGCCGACGGTTCACTGTCGGGCCGGATCCTTGGCGCCGATGACGAGGCCGTCGCACTGGACGTGGACGGGACCGTGCGCAGCGTGGCCCTGGCCGACATCACCCATGCCGTCGTCACGGCTGAACTCCGTAAGGATGTTCCCGGGGACGACGACGCTGACGAAGAGGAGTGACTCGTGGACATCGACATGGCTGCCCTGCGCAGTTTGGAGCGTGACAAGGACATCCCCATGGACGTTCTCGTCAAGGCGATGGAGGAGGCCATCCGCAACGCCTACGAGAAGTCCGCACACCCGGTGAAGGGTGCCCGCGTCGAACTCGATACGAAGTCGGGCACCTTCGCCGTCATGGCGCCGGAGGTGGACGATGAGGGCGAGGTCGTCGGCTGGTACGAGGACACCCCCGACGGATTTGGTCGCGTGGCTGCGGCTACCGCACGTCAGGTGATCTTCCAGCGGCTGCGCGAGGCTGAGGACGAGCAAAAGTTCGGTCAGTTTGCCGCCAAGGAGGGCGACATCCTCACCGGCGTCATCCAGGCCGACCGGGACAGCCGGACGGTGCGCGTCGACCTGGGAGCCTTGGAGGCCATCATGCCGCCAGCCGAGCAGGTCCCCACCGAAACCTACCGTCATGGCGACCGCATCCGGGTCTACGTCGTGGCCGTTCGCCGGGAGCCGAAGGGCCCCCAGGTTGTCGTCTCCCGGACACACCCGAACCTGGTCCAGCGGCTGTTCAAGATGGAAGTGCCCGAGATCGAGTCCGGCGTGGTGGAGATCAAGGCACTGGCGCGGGAGGCGGGCTACCGCAGCAAGATCGCGGTGACCAGCCACGATCCCCACGTGTCGGCCAAGGGCGCCTGCATCGGCCCTATGGGCCAGCGGGTCCGGGCGGTCATGAACGAGTTGGGCGGGGAGAAGATCGACATCATTGACTGGTCCGAGGACGGTGCCACGTTCGTGGCGGAGGCGCTGAGCCCCGCCAAGGTGAGCTCGGTCACCGTGACCGATCAGTTCGCCAAGGCGGCACGTGTCATCGTTCCGGACTACCAACTCAGCCTCGCCATCGGCCGTGAGGGGCAGAACGCCCGTCTGGCTGCGAGGCTGACGGGCTGGCGCATCGACATTCGCCCCGATACCGCGGAGTAACCCCTCCACGGTGCCTCGGCACCCCGTTAGCGAAGGTCCCCAGCCATGCAAGGCCCCGCTAAGGAGACCCCGCGCCGCAAGGATCGTCGGGGTCTCTCCGCAGGCGGGGGCACGCTGCGGCCGGGAGCCCCGTCAGGGAGAACACTGCGAGAGTCGTAAGGTGGGATCGTGCCGATCAGGACGTGTGTAGGGTGCCGTGTCGCCGACGAGCAGTCCGTGCTGGTACGGCTGGTTCAAGGCCGCACGGGGGTCGTGGTGAGCCGGACAGCCCCCGGCCGAGGTGCCTGGCTTCACCCCGGATGCGGCGAGTTGGCCGCGCGTCGGCGCGCCGTTCCGCGGGCACTCAAGGTCGCTCCCGGCGCCCTTCTCGGGCTCGCTGAGGCCCTGGCAGAGGTGGACGCGGCCGGTTCGGCTTGGGAAAAACCGGGCCCGACGCAGTAGACTGGTACAGCGCTTCGCGCGCTGTGCGCGAACACAACCCAGAAGGTGGGCTAACGCTCATGACCACTCGATGAGTACCCAACAATGAGCAACAACGTCTAACCGGCCTGCGCTTTCGCGGGCCTGAAGGAGAGTAGTGGCCAAGGTCCGCGTCTACGAACTCGCAAAAGAGTTCGGACTCGAAAGCAAAGAGGTTCTGACGGTCCTCAAGGACATGGGCGAGTTCGTCCGGTCCGCATCGTCAACGATTGAGCCGCCCGTCGTGCGGCGACTCACCGAAAAGCTCAAGGGCGGCTCCACAGGGAGCAAGCCCACCCCAACGCCGTCGGCCCCCAAGGCCGCGGCTCATGCGCGTCCGGCTCCACGTCCCTCGGCTCCTACGCCGTCGGCGAGCGCAACGGCCGCATCCTCCCCGGCAGCAACCCCCTCGGCACCGGTGGTCCCGTCGGCACCGGTGGTTCCGGCTGCGCCGGCTCCCTCCGCGCCCGCCGCGGCCTCACCCTCGGCATCGGCAGGAAAGCCGAGCCAGGCGGCCGCTCCCGGTCCGCGCCCTGCGGCGCCGACGCCAGGTCCGCGTCCTGCCCCTCGGCCGGCCGCTCAGCAGCGCCCGGCAGCCCAGCAGCGTCCCTCCGGGGGAGCGCCGCGCCCGTCCGCGCCGGTTCCGGGGGCCCGCCCCGGCCCCGCCGCACGTCCGGGTCCGCGTCCGGCTGCTCCCGGTGGAGCCGGACAGTCGCGCTCGCCGCGTCCCAGCGGTGCCCCGCGTCCGGGTAACAACCCCTTCGCCTCAAGCCAGGGCATGGGTGTGCGGCGAGCACGTCCGGAAGCGCCCCAGGGTGGTGCACCTCGTCCGGGTGCGCCGGGTCGTCCCGGCGGCGAAGGCGGCGCGCCGCGGATGCCGCGTCCCGGCGGGACAGGCGGCATGCCGCGTCCCAACCCGGCGATGATGCCCAAGCACGCCTCGGGTCAGCTCAGCCCCGCAGGGCAGCGCCCCGCACGTGGCGGTGCAGGCGGCCCCGGTCGCGGTCGCCCCGGTGGCGGTGGCGGCGGCGGTAACCGTCCCGGTTTCGGCGGCGGCCCCTCCACGGGTCCCGTCGGCGGCGGCGGTCGCGGTCGCGGTGGTCGTGGCGGCACCCAGGGTGCCTTCGGTCGTGGTGGGCAAGCCCGTCGTGGACGCAAGAGCCGCAAGGCGCGTCGCGCCGAGTTCGACCAGATGGAGGCCCCGACGATCGGCGGCGTCCGGATCCGCTCCGGTGAAGGCCAAAAGGTCCGCCTGCGTCGCGGTGCATCCCTGACGGATCTCGCTGAGAAGATTGGCGTCGAGCCGGCATCGCTGGTGCAGGTGCTGTTCCACCTCGGTGAGATGGTCAACGCCACCCAGTCGGTGGCCGATGACACGCTGCAGGTGCTCGGCTCGGAGTTGAACTACGAGATCGAGATGGTCAGCCCCGAAGACGAGGACCGCGAACTGCTGGAGTCCTTCGACCTGGAGTTCGGCGAGAACGCTGGCGGTGAGGACGATCTGGCTCCCCGTCCGCCGGTCGTCACCGTCATGGGTCACGTCGACCACGGCAAGACGAAGCTGCTGGACGCCCTGCGTCACTCCAACGTGGTCGCCCAAGAGGCCGGTGGCATCACCCAGGCCATCGGCGCCTACCAGGTGCAAACCGAAGTGGACGACGTCGAACGGAAGATCACCTTCATCGATACCCCGGGTCACGAGGCCTTCACGGCCATGCGTGCACGGGGTGCGAAGTCGACCGACATCGCGGTGCTCGTGGTGGCAGCCGATGACGGCGTGATGCCGCAGACGATCGAGGCGCTCAACCACGCCCAGGCGGCGGACGTCCCGATCGTGGTCGCGGTCAACAAGATCGACAAGGAGGCGGCCGACCCGGTTCGCGTCCGTGGCGAACTGTCCGAGTACGGGTTGATCCCCGAGGAGTACGGCGGCGACACCATGTTCGTCGACGTGTCCGCCGTGACCCGCGAGGGCCTGGACAAGCTCCAGGAGGCGATCGTCCTCACCGCGGATGCGTCCTTGGATCTGCGTGCCAACCCCGACATGCCTGCCCAGGGCGTGGCCATCGAGGCGCACCTCGACAAGGGCCGCGGCCCCGTCGCGACCGTTTTGGTGCAGCGCGGAACGCTCCACACCGGCGATTCGATCGTCGCGGGTTCGGCTCACGGCCGTGTTCGCGCCATGATCAACGATCTGGGCGAGACGGTTGATGAGGCTCCGCCGTCGATGCCTGTTCAGGTGCTCGGTCTGACGTCCGTGCCCGGTGCTGGTGATTCGTTCCTGGTCGTGGACGACGACCGGATGGCCCGCCAGATCGCGGACAAGCGGGAGGCACGTCAGCGCGCCGCACTGCTGGCCCGCACGACGCGTCGCAAGACGCTGGATCAGCTGTTCGAGCAGTTGGAGAAGGGCGAGACCCAAGAGCTCAAGCTTATCCTCAAGGGCGATTCGGCCGGTTCGGTCGAGGCGCTGGAGGACTCGCTGGCCAAGATCGAGGTGGGCGACGAGGTGTCGCTGCGCGTCATCGACCGGGGTGTGGGTGCCATCACCGAAACCAACGTGTCGCTGGCTGCGGCGTCCGACGCCGTCATCATCGGCTACAACGTTCGTGCTCAGGGCAAGGCCACGCAGATGGCCGACGCCGAGGGTGTCGACATCCGCTACTACTCGGTCATCTACGCGGCGATCGACGACGTGGAGGCGGCGCTGAAGGGCATGCTGAAGCCCATCTTCGAAGAGAAGTCGATGGGCCAGGCCGAGATCCGTGAGATCTTCAAGAGCTCCAAGATCGGCACGATCGCGGGCTGCATGGTGACCGACGGACACATCCGCCGCAACGCCAAGGCGCGCCTGATCCGCGACGGCATCGTCGTCACGGAGTCCTCGATCGCGTCGCTGCGGCGCGAGAAGGACGACGTCACCGAAGTCCGCGAGGGCTTCGAGTGCGGCCTGACGCTGAACCACTACAGCGACATCAAGGTCGGCGACATCGTCGAAACCTACGAGATGGTGGAGAAGCCCCGCGACTGACGTCCGGCCTTCCACCAGCGGCTGGCCCGGGAAGCACCTGTGCTCACCCGGGCCAGCCGCGTCCCACACCACCGAACCGAAAGAGGAAGCGATGGGTAACCCCCGCTACATCAAGGTCGCTGAGCAGATCAAGGTCATCGTGGCCGACATGCTCGAGCGACGGATCAAGGATCCCCGGCTGGGTTTCGTCACGATCACCGACGTGCGGTTGACCGGCGATGGCCGTGAAGCGACCGTGTTTTACACGGTGCTGGGCGACGATTCGGAGCGTGTGGCAACGGCTGCGGCGCTCGCGTCGGCGAAGGGGCTGATTCGGTCCACCGTCGGTAAGCAACTGGGCATGAAGTTCACTCCCACGATCGAGTTCATCTTGGACGCCGTGCCCGAGACGGCGGCGGAGATGGACGCGTTGCTCAAGGCCGCGCGCGCCTCGGACGCCGACGTGGCAGCCCGCAGTGCCGGGGCGAGCTATGCCGGCGAGGCGGATCCGTACCGCAAGCCTGCCGACGAAGACGACGTCGACGACGAGGCCTGACCCTGTGGTGACCTCCGCGGTGCTCCTGGCGGACAAGCCAGGTGGTATCACCAGTCACCAGGTCGTGTCGCGGGCCCGCCGCGCCCTGGGCACGACGAAGGTGGGTCACGCCGGGACGCTGGATCCGATGGCGACGGGCCTGATGATTCTGGGCATCGAGAAGGGGACCCGGCTGCTGGGTCACCTCACGGGCATGGACAAGACCTACGAAGCCACCATCCGCCTGGGCGTCTCCACCACGACCGACGACGCCGAGGGGGAGGTCGCGACCGCGCGGGGCGCCCGGTTGGAAGAGCTGGGGTCGCGCTTGGCTGCCGGCGTCGCGGCCTTGACCGGGCCGCTGTCGCAGGTGCCCTCATCGGTGTCAGCGATCAAGGTCAATGGTCAGCGCGCGTACGCGATGGTGCGACGAGGCGAGGAGGTCGCCCTCGCGGCGCGCCCTGTCGTCGTGTCTCGCTTCGATGTGCTGGATGTTCGCTCGGGGGAGAGCGCCGAGGGGCAATCGGTGGTGGACCTCGATGTTGTCGTCGATTGTTCCTCGGGCACGTATATCCGTGCCCTCGCCCGCGATCTGGGCGAAGGCCTGGGTGTCGGCGGGCATCTCACCGCGTTGCGCCGTACGAGGATCGGGCCGTTTCAGTTGGCGCACGCAGGCTGGGACGCCACGTTGCCTGAGCTGGCGCGCGGCGAGTTGTTTCCCCTGCCCACCTATCCCTTGGCGGACGTCGCCCCTGTGCTGTTCGCCACGGTCGAGGCCAGCGACGAGCAGGCCCGCGACATCGGTTTTGGTCGGCCGCTCAGCCAGCCAGTTCCCGCGAATCCCACCGCGATGCTGCACGGGGGGCACCTGCTGGCGCTCTACCGCCCCGAGGGTTCGGGGTCAGTCCCGGTTGCGGTGCTGGTTTAGGCTGGGGCGCCGGTGCGGATGAACAAGCGTGTAGACGCGCGAAGGAGTGACGTGTCAGGTTCCGTGGTCGTCATTGGCAACTTCGACGGGGTGCATCCCGGGCATCGGGAGGTTCTCGCCGTCGCGCGGGCCACCGAACCGGATCTGCCGTTGATCGTCGTCACCTTCTGGCCGCACCCGGCGTCCGTGGTCCGCCCCGGTGGGGGCCCCAAGCTCCTGACTGATCTCGCCGATCGTGTGGCGTTGCTGCGCGCGGCAGGCGCCGATGAGGTCAAGGTCGTCGACTTCACTCAGGAGTTCTCCCAGCTGACTCCGGCGCAGTTCGTCGAGCAGGTGCTGCTGCCGTTGCATCCGACGCGGGTGGTGGTGGGGGAGAACTTCCGTTTCGGGCACAAGGCTGCTGGCACCCTGGCGACGTTGCGCGAACTGGGGGCGGGCGTCTTCGAGGTGACCGGGTTACCTTTGGTGAAGGTGCGCGACGAAGAGACCTGTAGTTCCGCCGTCCGGGCGGCGGTGGCCGCGGGCGATGTGAGACACGCGGCAGAACTGCTCGGGCGTCCGTTTCGCTTTCGTGGCGTCGTCCAGCATGGCGACCACCGGGGCCGCGAGTTGGGTTTCCCGACCGCGAACCTCCCCGTTCCGGCCGCGTTCGCGGCGCCTGCCGACGGGGTTTATGCGGGTTATCTCACGCGGCTGGATGGCCGTGACGGGCACGGTGTTCCCCTTCCCCCAGGCGCCCCGGCCGCATCGTGGCCCGCAGCGATCTCGGTGGGCACGAACCCCACCTTCGATGGCGAGGAGCATCGGGTAGAGAGCTTCGTGCTCGACCGTCACGATCTTGACCTCTACGGTGCCGACATCGCCGTGGACTTTGACCAGCGGATCCGCGGGCAGGTGAAGTTCGCGGGCGTGGACGCACTCATCGAGCAGATGGACGCCGACGTCTCCGCGACGCGTGAGGCCTTGCAGCACAACGCCTCACTCGATCGCTGACGCCGCTCGCTGGCGCCGCGGCGAGGCAACACGGGCACGGAGGCGCTCCCCGGCGGGTGCAGAAACGCCCCGGGTGAGGTGTCTCCCGGGGCGCTGCGTGGGCGCGAGGCCTCGCCGTGATGACGGCTCAGCGGATCCGCAACGACTTACGGAAGATGGCTTCGGTCGGGTCGTCGCCCACCGGGGCGTCCGCGTCGATCACCGACAGGTTGATGGCGCTGCGGTGATCCCCGGTGGGGGTGTAGTCGAGGCTGATGTAGAGCGGAATCGCCGCCGGGTTGTTGTCGGCAGAGACGCCGAGGAAGATCTCTTCGTAGCCCAAGGTGCGAGCCACGGCCTCCAAGTGGTGCGTCATGGCGGCGCCCAGGCCTTGACGCCGCGCGGTGGGGACGACCCACAGCAGCTTCATTTCGGGGGTCAGCACAGCGGGGTCGTCGCGCACATCCAAGATGACGCGTCCAACGATGTCGCCCTGCAGGAGGCCGACGACGACGTAGAACTCACCGCGATCCTGTGCGTCCAGGTACGTCGCCGAAAGGCCGCGCGTCCTAGCCGTCTCGAGCGCCTCCAATGAGGGCAGGTCGTCGCGCGTGGCAAGGCGGGCGGCGACGGCGGTCGTGGGGTTTTCCGTCATCACATCACTCCTGAACTGGCTTGTCTGTGACCAGTCTTGCCGATGCCCGGGAAAACACCAATCCGATTAGCCTGAGCGGACGCCCCGGAAGGTCAAGACCTTCGCGGCTCACGATAGTGCGCGGGGAGACAGCGCACTCGCGATCTCAGAAGGGAAGGCAGGCCTTGGTGCCGTGGGGGGATGACGCAGCGTGGGGAGAGCCCGCCATACTAAGGCCATGACCGAAGAACCCCGCACCGGCCTGTTGAGCCATGATGTGCTCATCGTTCAGCAAATCAACTCCTTCATGGCTAACGACTTCGACATTCTCGACACCACCGGAGGTGTGTTGGGGCGCGTCGTGGGCCAAGATTCGTTCGGCGGCCTGTTCTTCGCCGGGCCACGCCGATTCCTTCTCGTGCAAAGCGATGGGACGCCCCTGCTCGCCTTCGACGACGTCATGGATATCGGGTTCGACACCTTCGAGATGAGTTGGCCCGACGGACGCCGGTTGGCGACGCTGCGCCGTCGCCCGGCGCTGTTTTCCACGTCGATCACCGTGACAGCTGCCACCGGGGCTTCTATGGAACTGGTGGGGGATCTGGGGGGTCTCGACTACCAGGTCGTCTCCGGGGGAACCGTCCTGGGGCGGGTGGCGCGGGAGTGGGCCGGAATGGGGGCAGCCCTGCTGGGGCACAGCCGCTACGCGATGACTTTTGCCCCCGGCGCCACCGAGGAAACGCGCCTGCTGGCGTTGGGTACCGCGATCGCCCTTGACCTCATCCGCAGGAAGCGCCGCCGCCGAGCCAACAACTGATACGCAACAGCGGCGCGGCGGGCACCTCGCCCACCGCGCCGCCGTCACCGCTGAGGTGTTAGCTCAGTTCCTTGATGTGGGTGATGACTTCGGCGACCGCCTGTTGGGCGGAGCCGTACAGCATCGACGTGTTGTCGGCGAAGAACAGCGCGTTCTCAATGCCGGAGTAGCCGGCACCCTTGCCCCGCTTGATGACGATGGTTTGGCGGGCCTTGTCGGCGTCCAGGATCGGCATGCCATAGATGGGGCTGGACTTGTCCGTGCGCGCCACCGGGTTGACGACGTCGTTCGCCCCGATCACGAGTGCGACATCGGCGAGCGGGAAGTCCGCGTTGATCTCGTCGAGGTCGAAGATCTGGTCGTAGGGGACGCCCGCTTCGGCAAGCAGCACGTTCATGTGGCCGGGCATACGCCCCGCAACCGGGTGGATCGCGAACTTCACGTCGACGCCCTCGGCCTCCAGCAGCTTGGTCATCTCGTAGACCTTGTGCTGGGCGCCCGCGACGGCCATGCCGTAGCCGGGAACAATGATGACGTTCTCGGCGTAGCGCATCATCGCTGCCGCGTCCATGGCCGAGACCTCCTTCATGGTTCCCGAGGGGCCTTCGCCGCCCTGGGCCTCGCCGGTGATCGGGGCGAAGAGCACGTTGGTGAGTGGACGGTTCATGGCCTTGGCCATGAGCTGGGTCAGCAGCGTGCCAGCCGCACCGACCACGATGCCCGCGATGATGAGAGCGGGGTTACCCAGGACGTACCCCTCAAGGCCGACCGCCAAGCCCGTGAACGCATTGAGCAGCGAGATCACGACCGGCATGTCGGCGCCGCCGATCGGGCTGGTCAGCGCCAGGCCGAGAATCAGCGACATGAGGAAGAAGGCGATCACGAGGATCGGGTGAGGGCCCACGATGACGATGGCGATGCCCAGGCCGAGCGTCACCAGCGTGTGGAGCACGTTGCCGAGGTTCTGCACCGGCCACCGGACGGCCTTCTTCATGACGCCCTGGAGCTTGGCCCACGCCAGGACCGACCCGGAGAAGGCGACAGAGCCGATGAAGGCACCCATCATGGCCAGTACAGCGTGAACGCCAGTGGGCGGTTCGGCGGAGGTGAACTCGACGGCCGCGATGAGGGCGGCAGCGCCGCCACCCATGCCGTTGTAGATAGCCACCATCTGCGGCATGTCGGTCATCTTGACGACCTTGCCGAGGTAGGCCGCGGCCCCTGCGCCGATGGCGAGGGCGATCAGGCACAAGACCAGGTTGATGGTCTTGCCCGGGGCGAAGAACAGCAGCGAGCCATCCTCGGCGGGAATGAAGAACGTGGCGACGGTCGCCAGCACCATGCCCACGCCAGCCCAGGCAATGCCGCGCTTGGCCGTCTTAGGTGAACTCATGGCCTTCAGGCCGAGGATGAACAAGACCGCGACGACGAGGTACACCCCGTTGATGACCCAGGTCATGGCTCAGGCCTCCTTCGCGGCAGGCTTGGCGTCAGACTTGGCTGCGAACATGCCGAGCATTCGCTCGGTCACGACATAACCGCCCGCAGCGTTGGCTGCGCCCAACAAGACGGCCAGGAAGCCGAGCACCAGTTGGAAGGGCGTCGAGGCGTGCGCCAGGGCCCACATCGAGCCGACGAGCACGACGCCGTGGACGAAGTTCGAACCTGACATCAGCGGCGTGTGCAAGATGACGGGCACCCGGCTGATCACCTCATAGCCGACGAAGGCGGCCAGCACGAAGATGTAGATGTACAGCAGATCGATCATGCGGAGGCTTCCTCCTCGGTGGAAACGGACACGGGCTCAAGGGGAGCGACCGGCACCCCGAGCACCTTCGCGACGCCAGCGTGGACCAGGGCGCCGCCGTGGGTCAGGGCCGTGCCGACGATGACGTCGTCGCTCCAGTCGATGGACAGGACCCCATCGGCGATCATCGGCGAGGTGAAGTTCAGCAGGTTCTTCGCGAACATCTCCGAGGTGTGCACGGGCATCCGGGCGGGGAGGTTCACCGGCCCGATGACGCGGGCACCACCCACGAGCATCTCCTTGCCCGCGACGGTGCCCTCAACATTGCCGCCGCCTTCCGCGGCCATGTCCACCACGACCGACCCCGGACGCATGGCTTCGACCATGGCGCGGGTCACGATGACCGGGGCCTTCTTGCCCGGGACTGCCGCGGTGGTGATCAAGACATCGGATTCGGCGACGGCCTTGGCTAGCGCCTGTGCCTGCTGCTCCTTCTCCTCGGTGGTCAACTCGCGGGCATATCCACCGGAGCCTGCAGCGCTGACGCCCGTGTTGACGAACTTTGCCCCCAGTGATTCGACCTGCTCGCGGGTCTCGGGGCGGACGTCGTATCCGTGGACGACCGATCCCAGCCGCTTGGCGGTGGCGATCGCCTGCAAACCAGCCACGCCGGCACCGATCACCAAGACCCGGGCCGGTCGGATGGTGCCTGCCGCGTAGGTGAGCATCGGGAAGAACTTCGGGGTCCGGGACGCGGCGATGAGCACGCATTCATACCCCGACGCCGCGCCTTGGCTGGAGAGGATGTCCATGCTCTGCGCGCGAGAGATGCGGGGGAGGAGTTCCATCGCGAAGGCGGTGACCCCTGTCGCAGCCAGCGCCGTGACGTGCTCGGCACTCGCGTACGGGGTCAGCAGGCCCATGAGGAGTTGACCGGGGCGCAGGGCGGCCTGATCGGCCGCGGACAGGTTGCCGATGGACCAGACGATGTCCGCCCGCGCGATCACCTCGGTGGATGTCTCGGCCCAGTCCACATCCCCCAGCGATTCCGGGGTGGCGAACGAGGCGTCCGTCGCCCCCCGCTGGATGAGGACACGGACACCGAGCGCGGCGAGCTTCTTCACGACATCACCGTTGATCGGTGACCTCGTTTCGTGTTCGCCGCTCGCGGGAATCCCGATCACGACCGTCATGGGCTTCACTCCTTCGTGGAACGACTCTGGAGCCATTCAACTACGGTTCGTCGTAGCAGGTCGAGTTTGTGCCAAAGAGGTTGTTCCCCGTTCCCAGGAGAGGGATCGACGGCTCATCTCAGCCGTGGTGTGGGTGGCATGACGGCGTCCCGATTGGTGGGCGGAGGCGCGGTGGGGTAGCGTAGACCCTTGGCGTCACATCGCCCGCGGATAAACAGAGCCACCCAGCCGGGACCGGCGCCGCGCAACACACGAGAAGGAGAAGCCCAGATGGATGCGGCTACCAAGAAGCAGATCATCGAAGACTACGCGATCACGCCTGGCGACACGGGCTCTCCCGACGTCCAGATCGCGCTGCTCAGCAAGCGGATCTCGCACCTCACCGAGCACCTCAAGCAGCACAAGGGTGACCACCACAGCCGTCGTGGCCTCATGTTGCTGGTTGGCCAGCGTCGTCGTCTGCTGAACTACGTGGCGAAGCAGGACGTCGAGCATTACCGTGCGCTCATCGCGCGGCTCGGCCTGCGTCGTTGATCGACCATCGCACTCGTTGAGGGGGCGGCCGCCTGGCCGCTCCCTTTTCGGCATGCTCAGCCGGTACCCTGACAGAGGCTCGCTTCGTCGGTGCCGGAACAATTGAATAGCTTTGTTCACCGCTCACCTGGTCCGCGCTCGTCGGTCCTCGGTAGTGGCCTCCGGGAAGCGCCGCTGACGGCAGCCCGTGGGCCTCGATCGAAGACCGAACCACACATTCTTCGTCTGGGGCCGGAGCCGGGTGCGCACACCTGAAAGGAATGTCCCCATGGCAATGGAGGGACCTGAACTCCGCCACACCGAGGCCGTCATCGACAATGGCTCCTTCGGTAAGCACGTCGTCCGTTTCGAGTCCGGGTTGTTGGCTAAGCAGGCCAACGGCTCCGCAGCGGTGTACCTCGACGAGGACACCATGCTGCTGTCGGCCACGACCGCGCAGAAGAACCCGCGCGACGCGATCGACTTCTTCCCCCTGACCGTCGATGTGGAAGAGCGCATGTATGCCGCTGGCCGCATCCCCGGCTCCTTCTTCCGTCGCGAAGGTCGCCCCTCCGAAGGTGCGATCCTGACCGCCCGCCTCATCGACCGTCCGCTGCGTCCCTGCTTCATCAAGGGCCTGCGCAATGAGGTCCAGGTCGTGGTGACCGTGCTCGCGCTGAACCCGAACGTCCGCTACGACGTGCTGGCCATCAACGCCGCTTCCGCATCGACCACGCTGGCCGGGCTGCCGTTCAGCGGTCCCGTGGGCGGCGTCCGCGTCTCCCTCATCGGTGACCAGTGGGTCGGCTTCCCGACCGTGGAGCAGATGAAGGACTCCACCTTCGACATGGCGGTCGCCGGGCGCGTCCTGCCCGACGGCGACGTCGCGATCATGATGGTCGAGGCGGGCGGCACCGAGGGCACCGTCGAGAACGTCCGCTCCGGCAAGACGGCCCCCACCGAAGAGATCGTCGCGTCCGGCCTCGAGGCGGCAAAGCCGTTCCTCAAGGCGCTGTGCGAGGCGCAGATCGAACTGGCCAACCAGTTGCCGAAGGCGACCGAGACCTTCCCGGTCTTCTCCGACTACGCCGCGGATGCGTACGACGCCGTCGCGGCCGCCGCGAGCGACCGTCTGGCTGCTGTGATGAGCATCCCCGGCAAGCAGGACCGCGACGAGGCGACCGACGCCCTCAAGGACGCCGTCCACGCGGAACTCGACGCCCAGTTCGAGGGCCGCGAGAAGGAGATCAGCGGGGCGTTCCGTGCGCTGACCAAGAAGCTCGTGCGTCACAAGACCCTCACCGAAGGGGTCCGCATCGACGGCCGTGGGACCAGCGACATCCGGACGCTGTCCGCGGAGGTCGGCGTCCTGCCGCGCGTCCACGGTTCGGCGCTGTTCCAGCGCGGCGAGACCCAGATCCTGGGGGTGACCACGCTGAACATGCTGGACATGGAGCAGAAGCTGGACACGCTCTCGCCTGAGACGACCAAGCGCTACATGCACAACTACAACTTCCCGCCGTACTCCACCGGCGAGACGGGCCGTGTCGGTTCCCCGAAGCGGCGTGAGATCGGCCACGGTGCGCTCGCTGAGCGCGCACTGGTTCCGGTGCTGCCCACGCGCGAGGAGTTCCCCTACGCGATCCGCCAGGTGTCCGAGGCGCTGGGCTCCAACGGCTCCACGTCCATGGGCTCGGTGTGTGCGTCCACGCTGTCGCTGCTGAACGCGGGCGTCCCGCTCAAGGCGCCGGTCGCGGGTATCGCCATGGGCCTGATGAGCGAAGAGATCGACGGGACGATGCACTACGTCGCGCTCACCGACATCCTGGGCGCCGAAGACGCCCTGGGCGACATGGACTTCAAGGTCGCCGGTACGCGTGACTTCGTCACCGCGCTCCAACTCGACACCAAGCTCGACGGGATCCCCGCCGAGGTTCTGGCCGCGGCCCTGCTGCAGGCGCGCGATGCGCGTCACACGCTGCTGGACGTCATGGGCGAGGCCATCGACGCCCCCGACGAGATGAGCCTGTACGCGCCGCGCATCATCACGGTGCGCATCCCGGTCGACAAGATCGGGGAGGTCATCGGGCCCAAGGGCAAGATGATCAACCAGATCCAGGACGACACCGGCGCCAACATCTCCATCGAGGACGACGGCACCATCTTCATCGGTGCGACCAACGGCGAGTCCGCGGAGGCGGCTCGGTCCCTCATCAACGCCATCGCCAACCCGACGATGCCGGAGAAGGGCGAGCGCTACCTCGGCACCGTCGTGAAGCTGATGAACTTCGGCGCCTTCGTGTCGCTCATGCCCGGTAAGGATGGCCTGGTTCACATCTCCAAGCTGCGCCAGCTCAACGGCGGCAACCGCGTGGAGAACGTCGAGGACGTCTTGTTGGTCGGCCAGAAGATCCAGGTCGAGATCACCGAGATCGATGACCGGGGCAAGCTGTCCCTGGCTCCTGTGGTCGAGGAGGCCGCCGAGGCGGCTGCGGACACCGAGGCCGCTGAGGCCTGATCCTCGCTGTGACGCCGAACGGGCGCCGCTTCCTTCCAGGAGGCGGCGCCCGTTCGCGTGCGGGGGAGTGTCAGCGCAGGAGCGGCAAGAGGTCGGCGACCGAGTCGAGGATCCTGGAGGGTCGGTAGGGGAAGGAGTCGACCTCATCGGCGCGTGTGGATCCAGTGAGCACCAGCACGGTGTGGAGCCCGGCTTCCATGCCCGCCACGATGTCGGTCCCCATGGTGTCCCCGATCATCCCGGTGGTCTCCGAGTGCGCCTGGATCTGGTTGAGGCCTGAGCGGATCATCATCGGGTTGGGTTTGCCGACGACGTACGGCTGGCGTCCGGTGGCGGCGGTGATCATGGCGGCAAACGCCCCCGTGGCGGGGACGATCCCGTCGGCGGCGGGCCCGCTGGTGTCGGGGTTCGTCGCGATGAATCGGGCTCCGTTGAGGATCAGGCGAATGGCCCGGGTGATCTGCTCAAACGACAGCCCCCGCGTCTCCCCGAGGACGACGAACTCCGGGTCGACATCGGTCAGCACGAATCCGGCCTCGTGCAACGCCGTGGTGAGGCCCGCCTCGCCCAAGACGTAGGCGGTCCTCACGCCGTTTTGGTTTTTGAGGAACGCGGCCGTCGCCATGGCCGACGTCCAAATGTTCTCCTCGGGAACGACGAGGCCCGCGCGCCGCAACTGTGCTGCCAAGTCACGCGGAGTCTGCACGGAGTCGTTGGTGATGACGAGGTAGCGGTGGTCGTGTTCGGTCCAGAACTCGATCAGTTCCCGCGCCCCGGGGATCGGACGATCGCCGTGGACGAGAACGCCGTCCTTGTCGGTGAGCCAGCAGGTCAGGTCGTGAGGGTCGCGCATGCATCCAGCATGCTCCCTTGGGGGCGGCCAGACGAGGGGAGTGGCCCACATAGGATGGATCCCATGCTGCGAGTGGCCGTGTTGGGAGCGAAGGGGCGCATGGGCGCCGAAGTGTGCCGAGTGGTTGAAGCGGCTGATGACCTGGAGCTCGTGGCTGCCCTTGATGCCAGCGACGATCTCACCGCGGCGATCGGGGCCGATGTCGCGGTCGACTTCACCGTGCCGGACGCGGTGATGGGCAATCTGGAATGGTGCGCGGCCCACGGCGTGCACGTCGTCGTGGGGACGACAGGATTCACCGCTGAGAAGCTGGCCCGTGTCGCTGCACTGTTCGAGGGGACGTCCGCCCACGCCATCGTGGCCTCCAACTACTCCATCGGCTCGTTGCTGATGATGAAGTTCGCCGAGATCGCGGCCCCCTATTTCGAGTCTGTGGAGATCATCGAGTTGCATCACCCCAACAAGGTGGATGCGCCCTCAGGGACTGCCGTCACCACTGCGGGCAAGATCTCCGCAGCGCGAGCCGCTGCCGGGCTCGGCCCCGTTCCTGACGCCACCACGGACGACCCTGGCGGGGCGCGGGGCGCGACGGTCGACGGGATCCACATCCATGCGGTGCGCCAGCGCGGGTTGTTCGCCAATCAGGAGGTCCGCTTCGGCAATGAGGGGGAACAACTCGTGATTACGGAGAACGGCTTCGACCGCGCCAGTTACATGCCGGGGGTCCTCGCTGCGGTGCGTGCGGTGCCGAACCGGCCTGGCCTCACGGTGGGCATCGAGGAACTCTTGGGGCTGTAAACCCATGCGATTCCTGCGCAATCTTCTGGTCACCATCGTGGTGCTGCTGGTGCTCCTCGGTGTCGGCGTCGTCGCCACCGATGGGATGCTGCGCGATGAGGTCGAGCGGCGTGCGGCCGCGCAGATCCAGAAACCGGCGGGTTTCGCGCAGAAGCCGACGGTGACGGTGGAGGGCTTCCCGCTCGCCTACTTCGTGTTGATCCATGAGATCCCCGCGGTCCGGGTGCGAGGGGACTCGCTGACGGCGCAGGTCGGCTCCAACACGACGGTGCGCTTGAGCGCCGTGGACGTGACGCTGCATCAGGTCCGTGTTCAGCCTCGCACGGTCGAATCGGAGCAGGTGAGTGGAACTGCGGCGGTGAGCTATGCCGATCTGGGCGCTGGCCTTGGGCTGACGGCTTCTCCGGCCGCAGCGGGCTTGGTGACCTTTACCAGTGAGGCCACCGTGCTGGGACACAAAATCCCGATCCATGTCACGGGGCGCCTAGCGGTCGATCAGGCAGCCCAAACCGTGGCGATGGTGGACAGTGCGATCGACGTGGGAGGCGTGTCCGTCCCGTCCCAGGTCAGCAAGCAGGTGGTGGCCGCCATGCTCAAACCCGTCCACCTGCCCCTTCCCTATGGGCTCAAGCTGACCGACATCGACGCGGGTGCTGATGGGGTGACCCTCCATGTCAGCGGCGCGAACGTGAGCATTCCTCACTCGCGCTGACGACGCTGATGGGCCGCGCGCTCAGCAGGTGAGGATGCTGTGAGGCGCGCGTTCCTCGGGGCGGACCGGCTCCGGTGGTGTGCCGGCGCCGAAGGGTGCTCCGCCGAGGGCGTCGCGGCCATGCTCGCTTAGCCAGCCCGACAGGTCGGGGCCCTGAGGGACGATCTGGAGCGGGTTGAGGTCTCGATGAACGATGTAGTAGTGCTGCTTAATCTGCTCGAAGTCGACCGTGTCGCCGAACCCGGGCGTCTGGAACAGGTCTCGGGCGTAGGCCCACAGCGCTGGCATCTCGGTGAGCTTGGTGCGGTTGGTTTTGAAGTGGCCGTGGTAGACCGCGTCGAAGCGGACGAGCGTCGTGAAGAGTCGTACGTCGGCTTCGGTGATGGCGCCACCCATGAGGAAGCGACGCCCCGAGAGGCGTTCCTCGGCCCAGTCCAGGGCGGTGAACAGCCGATCGTAGGCGGCGTTGTAGGCCTCCTGGGTCCCGGCGAATCCGGCACGATAGACGCCGTTGTTGATCTCGGTATAGATGTAGCGCATCACCTGGTCCATCTCCTCGCGCTGGGCGAGGGGGTACAGGTCGGGTGCGCCCGGGCGGTGATACTCCACCCATTGGGTCGACATGTCCAACGTGATCTGGGCGAAGTCGTTGGTGACCACGGCCCCAGTCGTGGTGTCCACGATCGCGGGCACGGTGATGCCGCGCGGGTAATCCGGATCCCGGCGCAGATACGCGTCCTTGAGTTTGTGGATGCCCAACACGGGATCGACGCCGCCCGGGTCGAGATCGAAGGTCCACGAATCCGCGTCGTGGGTGGGACCAGGAAACCCGATACTCAGCGCGTCCTCCAAGCCGAGCAGGCGCCGGTCGATGATGGCGCGGTTCGCCCACGGGCAAGCGCGGGCGGCGATGAGCCGAAAACGTCCCGGCTCCACGAGGACGGCGTCCTCACCGGGAGCCACGGACCGCATGATCCGCGTCGTGAGGTAGCGGGTGTCGCGGGTGTACGCCTTGCCCTTGCTGGAGTACACGCCCCCGGGCGTGGCGTCGGCCGGCTCAGTCATGGCCCCACCGTCTCATGACACGCGCATGGCCGACCACCGGGGGCTGGGCCTCGGGAGCGGTTCGTGGGTGGTTCTCGGCGTCGCCGGTGCAGGGTCAGGCGCGGCGCAAGATGGCCTTGGCCGTGTGATCGTCGAGGACGAGGTCGGTTGCGACCCCCGCGCGAAGGGCGCCCAGGACGGCACGTGAGCGTGCCGGATCGGCGACCACGCAGATCCGTCGCGGGATCCGCGCCATCTCCGCCGGTGTGAGGCCGGTGGCGCGGGCATTGGTGGGGATGTCGGCATAGCTGCCGTCCTCCCTGAGCAGGACGGTGCAGATGTCGCCCACGACGCCGTCAGCCGCTAGCTCGGCGCGTTCTTCGGCATCGAGGTACCCGGCCGCATACACGTGCGAGGGGATGCTTCCGGTGAGGGAGCCGACGCCGAAGACCGCCACATCGAGGCGTTGCTGCAGGCCGAGCACGTACTGGATGGATCGCTCCCGCCACATGGCCCTTTTCGTCTCGGCATGGTCGAAGAACGCAGGGACGGGGAAGGGCGTGACACGCGCGTCGAAGGCGGTGGCAACGCGCTGCATCATTTCACCGACGTAGGGGACGCCCGTCGTGCGCGGGTTGGCGCCCCCGTTCATCTGCACGACCGAGACGCCCGAGAGCGGGTGTTGCGGGAGATGCCGGGCCAGCGAGGCCATCGTCACCCCCCACGCGACGCCGAGGAACTCATCGGCATGCACGGCATCGGCCAAGAGCGAGGCGGCTCTGCGGGCCACTTGCTCGAGCCGGGCGGACGCTGAGGAGGCGGCGCTCACATTGACCAAATGTGCAGCGATTCCAAAACGCTCCCGAAGAGCCCGAGCTTCCGGCGAGGCTGTGCCCAAGGCGTCCGCGATGGTGATGCGGACGAGTCCCTCGCGGCGGGCCTGGCTCAGGAGCCGGGAGACGCTGGAACGAGACAGGCCGAGGCTATGCGCGATCGAATCCATCGTGTTCCCGTGCAGGTAGTACTGCGTCGCAGCCTGGTACATGACGTCGTGACGCTCGTTCATGAGGCTTCTCCTCCCTGCACGTTTGTGCACAACAGTGACACGATCGTGCAGCGCGGGGCAACATGGAGCGATCAGCACACGGACGTGTACCAAGGAGCATGCGATGACGATCCCCGCCCTCAACCACGAGCAGCGCGAACAAGCGCTGGATGCTTTGGAGACCGACGAGTTCGACGTTTTGGTCATCGGTGGTGGAGTGACCGGTGCCGGCGCGGCCTTCGATGCGGCCACCCGCGGCCTGAAAACGGCCATCGTCGAGGCTCAGGACTGGGCCTCGGGAACGTCGAGCCGTTCCTCGCGTCTGGTGCACGGGGGGCTGCGCTACCTCTACAACCTCGACTTCGCCCTGGTCGCGGAGGCCCTGCGCGAGCGCGGCCGTCTCTTGACCACCTTGGCCCCCCACCTGGTGAAGGCGCAGCCCTTCCTGTGGCCGCTGAAGACGCCGGTCATCGAACGCGCCTACTCCGCTGTCGGGGTCGGGCTCTACGACGTGCTTGCGTTGGCAGGATCGGGCGGCAAGAAGACCGTTCCGACGCAAAAGCACCTGTCCAAGGCTGGGGCCCAGCACCTGTTCCCCGACGTGCGCTCCGACGCTTTGATCGGTGCCATCGAGTTCTACGATGCCCGGGTCGACGACGCTCGCCTGGTCATCAACCTGGTCCGCAGCGCGGTGCGCTTCGGCGCGACCGCAGCCAGCCGCACCGCGGTGGTCAAGATCCAACAGCAACCCGACGGCCGGGTCACGGGAGCGACCCTGCGTGACGCTGAGACCGGCCGCACCCTCGAGGTGAAGGCCAAGTCGATCATCATGGCGACGGGCGTGTGGACCGAGACGACCGAGTCGATGGCGAAGACGCGAGCAGGCCTGAAGGTGCTCGCGAGCAAGGGCATCCACATCGTCGTCCCGCGCGAGCGGATCAAGGCGCAGACGGGCATGTTCTTGCGCACCGAGAAGTCGGTCTTGTTCATCATCCCGTGGATGCACTACTGGGTCATCGGTACCACCGACACCGCCTGGCACGAGCAACTCGAGCACCCGGTTCCCACCTCGGCGGACATCGACTACGTGCTCGAGCATGCGAACGCCGTCCTCGCCTCCGATCTGACCCGCGACGACATCATCGGTACCTATGCGGGCCTGCGGCCCCTGCTGCAACCCATCGGCTCCGATGAGGCCAAATCGGCGAAGGTGTCGCGCGAGCACACCACCATGGAGGTCACGCCCGGCCTCGTCGCCATCGCCGGCGGCAAGCTGACCACCTACCGTGTCATGGCCGAGGACGCCGTCGATGTGGCCCTGGGCAAGCAAGCGGCGGCCGAACGGCCTTCGGTGACCAAGGACACACCGCTGCTGGGCGCCGACGGCTACCAGGCCGTCGTGAACCGTCGCGGTGAGATCGCGGCACGTTACGGCTGGACGCAGGAGCGGGTCGAGTCGCTGAGCGACCGCTACGGCTCAGAGATCGATGCCGTGTTGGCCTTGGTCGATGCCGACCCAGAACTCGGCAAGCCGCTCCAGTCCTGCGACTGGTACATCGGCGCCGAAGTGGCGTTCGCCTGCCGTTACGAGGGGGCGTTGCACCTGGAGGACATCTTCATCCAGCGTGTCCGCCTGAACTCCACCACGCCCGACCGCGGCATCGCGGCGATCGAGGAGACGGCGGCGATCGCCGCCCCGATCCTCGGATGGGATGAGGAGAAGGCCGCCCACGAGAAGGACAATTACCGTCACCGCGCCGAGGCGGAACTCGCCGCCCAGGCCGCAGGCACAGACCAGGCCGCCTCCGAGATCCGCATGGGGGCCGCCGACGTGGTAGACACCACGCTGCAGTGATTGTGTGCCGGGACCGCAACTGGGGGCGCGGTCCCGGCGTCGCTCGTCAGAAAGGTACAACCCCTTTTCCTGTCGATACAGCTTTGACACAGAGACGTGTCAGAAAGTGATTCTCGATGTCTCTCGCAACTATCTTTTTGTCCGAGACCGTGGGAACAGCGATGCTGATCCTGCTCGGCGCCGGATCTGTCGCCAACACGGCGCTGCCGCGCACCAAAGGCAACGGCACCGGATTTCTCTTCGTCAACTGGGGATGGGGCCTCGCGGTCTTCTCCGGTGTCCTGGTCTCCTACAAGTCGGGTGCGCACCTGAACCCCGCAGTCACGTTGGGGATCGTCTTTTCGGGCACCAAGGAGTTCGTCCCCGGGGTCGCCGTCTCAGCGGCGTCCATCGCCACCTACATCGCGGCCCAGTTCGTCGGCGCCTTCATCGGAGCCGTGGCCTGCTGGCTGGCCTACAAGAAGCAGTTCGACGCCGATGCTCCCGGTGCGGTCAAGCTCGGTGTGTTCTCGACCGCTCCTGAGGTGCGCAGCCCGCTGTGGAACCTCGTCACCGAGGCCATTGGCACCTTCGTCCTGGTGTTTGTCGTGCTGGGCGCCGGCCACTGGGGCGACTCGGCAACGCACACTCCTGGCGGCCTTGGCTGGCTGGGGGCCCTCGGCGTCGCCCTCCTCGTCGTCGCCATCGGTATCTCGTTGGGTGGCCCGACCGGGTACGCCATCAACCCGGCTCGTGACCTTGGCCCGCGTATCGCGTTCGCCGTTCTCCCGATCCCGGGTAAGACGGGTGCTGACTGGGGCTACTCGTGGGTGCCGGTCGTTGGCCCCCTCATCGGCGGTGTCGTGGCCGGTCTTGCCAGCGGCGTCCTGTTGCCGGCCTGAGTGTCGCCCCCATCCACAACGCAGTGAAAGGAAATTTGACCATGACTCAGAAGTACGTTCTCGCCATTGATCAGGGGACGACGAGTTCCCGCGCCATCATCTTCGACCACCAGGGCCGCATCGTGGCCACGGGGCAGAAGGAACACGAACAGATCTTCCCCCGTGCCGGATGGGTCGAGCACAACCCGGTGGAGATCTGGGACAACGTCCGCGAAGTCGTCGGCATCGCCTTGGCACAGGCCAACGTGAGCCGCGACCAGATCAGCGCCGTGGGGGTCACCAACCAGCGCGAAACGACGATGGTGTGGGACAAGCTCACCGGCGAGCCGGTGTACAACGCCATCGTGTGGCAGGACACGCGCACCGACAAGATCTGTACCCGTCTTGCCCAAGGCGACGCTGACCGGTACAAGGACCGCGTCGGGTTGCCGCTGGCGACCTACTTCGCTGGACCCAAGGTCGTGTGGATCCTCGAGAACGTCGAGGGCGCCCGCGAGCGTGCCGAGGCCGGGGAACTCCTGATGGGCACCATGGATACCTGGGTGCTGTGGAACCTCACCGGCGGTGTCGACGGAGGTATCCACGTCACCGACGTCACCAACGCCTCGCGCACGCTGCTGATGAACCTTGAGGGGCTGAGCTGGAACGAGGAGATCGCCGCGGAGATGGGCATCCCGATGTCCATGCTTCCCGAGATCAAGTCGTCCTCGGAGGTGTATGGGCACGTCCGCCCGGCGGGCTCGCTGAGCGGTGTGCCGATCTCGGGCATCCTGGGCGACCAGCAAGCCGCCACGTTCGGCCAGGCCTGCTTCGAGCGAGGCATGGCCAAGAACACCTACGGCACGGGCTGCTTCATGCTCATGAACACCGGTGAGGAGATCGTCCCCAGCAAGAACGGTCTGCTGACGACCGTCTGCTACCAGATCGCCGGACGCAAGCCCGTCTATGCGCTGGAGGGCTCCATCGCCGTCACCGGCTCGTTGGTCCAATGGCTGCGCGACAACCTCAAGATCATCGACAGCGCCCCAGAAATCGAGGAACTGGCCGCGACGGTCGAGGACAACGGCGGCGCCTACCTGGTGCCCGCGTTCTCCGGGTTGTTTGCGCCGTACTGGCGCAGTGACGCCCGTGGCGCCCTGGTGGGGCTCACCCGGTACGTGAACCGGGGCCACATCGCTCGCGCTGTGCTGGAGTCCACCGCCTACCAGACGCGTGAGGTCCTCGACGCCATGGAAGCCGACTCCGGCGTCCGCCTGGCCGAGTTGCGCGTGGATGGTGGCATGACGGCCAACCAGACCCTCATGCAGTTCCAGGCCGATCAACTCGGTGTGGACGTGGTGCGTCCCGTGGTCGCCGAGACGACAGCGCTGGGTGCTGCCTACGCGGCCGGCATCGCCGTCGGGTACTGGGAGGGCGAGAAGGACGTCATCGAGAACTGGGCCGAGGACGAGCGGTGGACCCCGTCGATGGATGAGGGCGAACGCGAGCGCCTCTTCCGCAACTGGAAGAAGGCCGTCACGAAGACCCTCGAGTGGGTTGACGAGGACGTCGTCTAGGTAGGGCGTCGCTGAGGCGCGGTAGGCGTCCGTCAGGCGAGGTCGGTGTGCACACGCACCAGCTTCAGCTCCGTGGCGGACGCCTCCGTGCCGACACTTTGATGGGCCCCGTCGGCGGCCCATCCCGCCGAATCGAGGAACGCACGCAGGGGATCATCATCGCTGCGCACCCACCAGGTCGCCCGAGTAAAGCCGTCCGCACGCAACGTGTCGGCGACGGCGTTCAGCAGGCGCGAACCGTGGCCTTGTCGTTGCTGGACGGGGTCGATGATGAACTCTCCGACGAGCGCGTCAGCGCCCGGGTCGGCGTCGGGATCATCGGAGGGGCCTACCGCGGCGAAACCGACCACGCGGGTGTCCGCCACCGCAACGAGCACGCGAAACTTCGCCAGCGGAGGGCGCTGAATCGCCTGGAGCCATGCGGCGGTCATGGTCGCCAGGTCGACCTCACCCAGGATCTCTTCTGCCACCGACGCGGGCAGTAACTGCTGCCAACTGCGCCGCTGCAAAGCGGCCAGGCGCTCGGCCTCTGAGGGGAGCGCGAGGCGGCAGGAATCGGCAAAGCGAGGCGCGTCAGTCACCGCCACATCCTAACGGCGCGGGAGCGCCCGCCCCGGCCGATAAGCTGGTCAGGTGCGAGAACCCCTGCAGACCCCACCCACACTTCGCCCCGACACCCTCCGGATCACTCCGTTGGGAGGGCTTGGCGACGTCGGGCGCAACAGCGCCAGTTTTGAGATCAACGGCCAGCGGTTGATTCTCGACTGCGGCGTCCTGTTTCCAGATGAGAACCATCCTGGAGTCGATCTGATCTTGCCGTCGCTGCATCTGCTGGGCGAAACCCTGGACGACATCTCCTGCCTGGTCCTGACCCACGGCCATGAAGATCACATTGGCGCCGTTCCCTATCTGCTGCGCCGCCGCCCCGACATCCCTGTCTTGGGTAGCCGACTCACGTTGGCCTTCCTGCGGGAGAAACTCAAGGAGCATCGCATCCGCAACGTCGACCTGCGGGAGATGGAAGCCGGATCGCGCACCACGATGGGCGAGTTCGATCTGGAGTTCCTCGCCGTCAACCACTCCATCCCTGATGCGCTCGCCGTCTTGGTGCGAACCAAGGCGGGCACCGTCTTGCACACCGGCGACTTCAAGATGGACCAGCTTCCTTTGGATGGCCGCCTCACTGACTTGCGTGGGTTCGCGAGGGCGGGGGAGGAGGGCGTGGATCTTTTCATGGTCGACTCCACCAACGCCGAGACCCCCGGCTTCACCACCCACGAGATCGACATCCAGCCGGCCATGGAGCGGGTGTTCTCCCACGCGTCTGCACGGCTCATCGTTGCCTGTTTCTCCTCGCACGTGCACCGCGTCCAGCAGGTCATGGACGAGGCGGTCAAGGCTGGCCGCAAGGTCGTCTACGTGGGGCGTTCCATGGTGAAGAACATGACGATCGCCGCCCAGCTGGGCTACTTGAAGGTGCCCGCGAACACGTTGATCGCGCTCGACGACATCGACAAGTACGCGCCCAAGGATGTCGTGATCGTCTCCACCGGATCCCAAGGCGAGCCGCTCAGCGCGCTGAGCCGCATCGCGAACCATGAGCACCCGATCATCACGGCGGGCCCCGGCGACGTGGTCCTGCTGGCCAGTTCCTTGATCCCTGGGAACGAGAACTCGGTGTCGCGCGTCATCAACGGCCTGACCAAGAACGGCGTCAAGGTCGTCCACAAGGGCAACGCGCTGGTTCACGTCTCCGGGCACGCCAGCTCGGGGGAGCTCCTGTACTGCTACAACCTGGTCAAGCCGCGCAACGTGATGCCCGTCCATGGCGAGGTGCGGCACCTGCACGCCAACGCTGAACTGGCCATCGCCACGGGCGTTCCCCGCGAGAACGCTGTGGTCGTGGAGGACGGCACCGTGGTGGACCTTCACGACGGGAAGGTCGCCGTGGTGGGACGCCTGGAGGCCGACTACGTGTTCGTTGACGGCTCGACGGTGGACGCCGTGGGCGATGCAGAACTGGATGAGCGGCGCATCCTGGGTGAGGAAGGCTTCATCTCGGCGATCGCCGTGGTGAACCTGCACACGGGCGAACTCGTGGAGGGGCCGATCATCACCGCCCGAGGTTTCATCGACGAGGAGGGGATCTTCGATTCCATCAGCGCTGAGGTGGCTGGTGGCTTGCGTGAGGCGCTGGCCGATGGAGCGGAGGACACCTACCCGCTGCAGCAGCTCATGCGTCGCAGGCTGGGTCGCTGGGTCAGCAAGCGCTATCGCGCCCGTCCGATGATCGTCCCCGTCGTCCTGGCGACCTAGATTGTTGTTTCTCGTCGAGAGCGGTTACACTGGCTTGGTTCCGAATGCGAGCCTTGTTCGTCCGCGCCTGACGCGGATGCGGTCTCGTTGCCCAGCTTTTTAGAGGAGTAGTCCCATGGCCGCCGTGTGCGACGTCTGCGCCAAGAAGCCGACCTTCGGCCACAACGTGCCTTGGTCGAAGAAGAAGACCAACCGCCGCTGGAACCCGAACATTCAGTCGATCCGGGCTGTGGTGAACGGTTCCACCAAGCGCATGAACGTCTGCGTCAGCTGCATCAAGGCTGGCAAGGTCGCGCGCTGACCGATCCTCGCGATCACGATGGACCCGCCTTCGGGCGGGTCTTTTCGCGTTGTAAGGAGTGTCGCTGCGCTTGCCTAGGATGCAGAGTGTGAGCCCACACGATCCCTGGCGAACCGAGGCCTTCCGCGCTTTAGACGCCGACGTCGGCACGCTGCTTGGTTCGAAGGCGGCGGAGTCCTTTGCTGCGCTGCGCGTCCGCACCGTGGGGGATCTGTTGCGTCACGTGCCTCGCCACTACCTTGCCGGAACAGAACTGACGGACCTGGCGACGCTGGAGGAAGGCGAACATGTCGCTGTCATGGCGCGCGTCGCCAAAACCGAGGTGTTCGAGGGGCGAGGTGGGTTCACCGGGGGAAGACGAGCCCCCAACTCTCGGCTCGAAGTGACATTGACCGATGGACACGGTCGGCTGAGCGCCACCTTCTTCGGGCGCGCCTCCATCGTCGGGTGGTGGCAGCGCCAGTTGTCGGCAGGTGTGCGCGGGATTTTCGTCGGCAAAGTGGGCAGCTTTCGCGACCAGCCCCAGATGACCCACCCGGCGTTCGTCATGCTGGATGCGGCGGGCGGCGTCGTGGGTAATTCCGAGGAGAAGGAGCGCATTGCGGAGTTGTCCCGCTCTGGTCTGGTGGGCCTCTACCCTGCGACAGCGAAGCTCAAGACGTGGACGATCGCCGAATGCGAACGCCTCGCCTTGGACGCCCTACCGGCAGAGGACCCGTGGCCCGCGTGGGTCCGTGAACGCGCCGGCGTGATCGGCCTCGCGGACGCCTTCCGTGCGGTGCACCGGCCTGAGTCACGCGAGGAGATCGATCGCGGACGGCAGCGCCTGTGGTTCGATGAGGCGTTTACCACGCAGGTGGCGATGGCCTACCGCCGGGCCGACAATGCGCGTCATGCAGCCGGGCCCCGGCCCCGGATCGCCGGCGGCCTGCTCGACGCCTTCGACGCCCGGCTTCCCTTCACGCTGACCGAGGGGCAAAGGGTGGTGTCGGAGGAGATCTTTGCCGATTTGGCACGTCAGGCTCCGATGCAGCGCCTCCTGCAGGGCGAGGTTGGCTCGGGCAAAACACTCGTAGCCCTACGCGCGATGCTGGCCGTCGTGGACGCCGGGGGCCAAGCCGTCCTCCTGGCGCCCACGGAGGTACTGGCCCAGCAGCACGCCGACACCATCACGAGGTTGCTCGGTGATCTGGGCGGCGGGCGCGTCCTGGGGGCCCCCGACGTGGCCACCGACGTCGTGTGCATCACCGGCTCCACCCCGGCACCACGCAAGCGGGCCGGATTGTTGAAGATCGCCAGTGGCGAGGCAGGCATCGTCATCGGGACGCACGCCTTGCTGGCGGACACGGTCTCGTTTGTGGATCTCGGTCTTGTCGTCATCGATGAGCAGCACCGATTCGGCGTCGAGCAGCGGGCGATCCTGACGGACCGTGCCCAGGCTCGTCCCCACGTCCTCGTGCTGACGGCGACTCCCATCCCACGGTCGGTCGCCATGACCGTGTTCGGGGACTTGAGCGTATCCACCCTCGCGCAGTTGCCGGCGGGCCGCGCCGACGTCACCACCACGGTGGTGGATGCGATCCGCAGGCCCGCCTGGGTTGAGCGGGCCTGGGAGCGGGTCGCGGAAGAGGTCGCGGCGGGCCGACAGGCCTTCGTGGTCGCCCCGCACATCGGGGGTGGCAAGGACGCCGAGGGGTTGGGTGTCGTCGAGTTGGCGGAACGTTTGGCCCAGGGGCCGCTCGCCCAGGTGCGCGTCGGGGTGCTGCATGGTCGGCTCCCGGCCGAGGAGAAGGCGTCCGTGATGGGCGCCTTCGCCGCGGGCGACGTGGACGTCTTAGTGGCGACCACCATCATCGAGGTCGGGGTGGATGTTCCGAACGCCACGATGATGGTGATCTGGGACGCCGACCGCTTCGGGATCAGCCAGTTGCATCAGCTACGGGGCCGGATCGGGCGAGGCGACCTCCCCGGCGTGTGCTTGCTGGTCAGTTCAGCGGAGCCGGATGCCACGAGTTGGGAACGCCTCGCCGCTGTCGCCGCCACGCGGGACGGCTTCGCGCTGGCCGAACTGGATCTGCTGCAGCGGCGCGAGGGTGACGTGCTGGGCGCCAGCCAGTCGGGGGGACGCTCCACGCTGCGGCTGCTGCGCGTCCTCGATCACGCCGACCTCATCGACGCCGCCCGGGTGCTCGCCGAGGAGGCCGTCGCGCGCGATCCCGAACAGTCGACCCCCGGGTTCGCGGACGCGGTCACGCAAACCAACAGGTTGGCTGGTCAGGAGTGGATCGATCGGTCGTAGGTCTCGCAGATCGCTACCCTGACGAGGTGAGCCGTATCATCGCGGGCCGTGCAGGCGGGCGACGCCTCAGCACACCCACCCATGACCGCACCCGCCCCACCTCGGACCTGGTGCGGGAGTCAGCCTTCAACCTGATCGCCGATTGGGCAGGCACCGTTGGTGAACCCGCCGAGTCGATGCTGGAGCGGTTTTCCTTGCTGGATCTGTACGGCGGAACCGGGGCGATTGCGCTCGAAGCAGCGAGCCGCGGAGCCGGGCCGGTCGTGTGCGTGGAGAAGGATCGCTCGACGGCCGCGCTGGCTCGCGGTAATGCCCGCGCCACTGACTTGCCGATCGACGTGGTCACCTCATCGGTGGAGACCTACCTGGCGGGGCGACCGCAGCCGTTCGATGTGGTGTGGTTCGATCCCCCCTACGACGTGGCCGCCGCAGTGGTGGACGCGCAGATCGGCGCCGTCGTGGATGGTTGGCTAGCCGACGACGGCCTGATTGTGGTGGAGCGCTCCAGCCGCGGGCCTGCACCGCAGTGGCCGCAGTCCCTGCCTGACCAGCGCACGCGTCGCTATGGTGAAACGACGCTGTACCTGGCCAGCAAGGAGGAAGCATGAAGGCCATCTGCCCCGGCTCGTTCGATCCGGTGACCCATGGGCACCTCGATATCGTGGCCCGCTCGGCACGACTGTTCGACGAGGTCATCGTCGCGGTGGGGCGTAACAGCGCCAAGAACTACCTGTTCACTCCCGACGAACGCGTGTCGATGCTCCGCGACGCCGTGGGGGGCCTTCCGGGTGTGACCGTCACATTGCTGGACGGGCTGCTGGTCGACTTTTGCCGCGCCCATGACGTCGACGTGATCGTGAAGGGGCTGCGCTTCGCCAGCGATTTCGATTTCGAGTTGCAGATGGCGCAGATGAATCATGCTCTGACGGGCATCGAGACGATCATGTTGCCGACGTCGGCTCAGTGGTCGCATCTGAGTTCGACGATGATCCGCGAGATCGCCAAACTCGGCGGGGATGTCAGCCAGTTCGTGACCCCTGAGGTTGCACGGCGTATCGCGGCCAAGACGTCCGAGCGCTGAGCCCCCCACGCTAGATGCGGACGGCAAAGCCGCGCCATCGACGGTGCGATGACGCGGCCTCGCGCGGGAAGAACACTCAGATCTTGCCCTTGACCTGGCTGGTGTAGATCTTCTCCAAGACGCCGCGCAGGGTCGTCATGGTGGCCTTGACGTCGGCGTCCTGGGTCAGGATCGACGCGATGGACTTGGCCATTTCCTGGTCCGCGCCGGGCAGGAAGGCCCGTGCGTAGTCCTGGGGGCGTGTGACGTCGAGTTGCTTGATGGCTTCCCCGGCCAGCGGGTTGGCTGCCAGGAGCGAGCTCGTATCGGCGGAGGTCCGCACCGGCATGTAGCCGGTCGCCCCGGCGAACTTGACGGTGTTGGCCGGGTTGGTCAGGAAGCCGATGAACTTGGCCGCAGCGAGCTGGTTCTCCTTGGAGATGTTCTTCGGGATGCCGACCCCGGCACCGCCGGTGGGGCACACCGGGGAGGTCGAGACCGGGCCGCCGGGGAGGAACCCGACGCCGAGGCTGAACTTTCCTGCGGTTGCCTTCTGCATGCCGACCAGGGATCCGGTGGAGCCCAGCGTGGCGGAGATGGCGCCCGCCGCCAGGTCGTCGGTGCCGGACTTGGAGGCGACGCCCGCCCAGCCGTTGGCATAGACCGAATCCTTGACGTAGGTCAACGCGGCGACGGCCTTCTCGTCGTCGCACGTGATGTCGAAGGAGTTCTGCTTCGACCATCCCGAGCCATAGCCCCACAGGATGTTTTGCAGCGTCCAGCCCGCGTAGTCGGCCAGAGCAGGGTGCTCGTAGACGTGCGCGATGCTGGGGTTGGCCTGCTTGATCTTGGGGGCCCAGTCGTTGAACTCGGCCCACGTCTTGGGGGCGCGGTCCTCAAGCCCGGCGGCCTTCCAGTGGTCCTTGTTGTAGTAGAACAGCGGCGTGGAGCGGGCCCACGGGACAGCCCACTGAGCGCCCGCGTACTGGTAGTCGGAGAACAAGCCGGGCCGGTAGTCGGCCGTGTCGACCTCGGCGGCCTTCAAGGCGTTGCCCAGCGGGATGATCGAGTCGGCCAGGAAGTAGCGGAACCACCACACGTCGGAGAACACGACAATGTCGGGGAGTTGGCCGCCAGCCTGGGCCGCCTGGAACTTGGTGGCCACCTCCTCGTAGTTGGAGCCAGCCGTAACGAGCTTGACCTCGATGCCTTCCTTGGCGGTGAAGGCGGCGATGATCTCCTGGGTAACCGCCTCGGAGCTTCCGGGATGGTTGGACCAGAACGTGATCGACTTGGCGGGGGTGACGCCCGTGAAGTCCGGGCCAGCCGGATTGGTGGATGGGGAACCTGATGCCGCGGGGCCGGCGACCGACGGGCCCCCGCAGCCGGCGAGGACTGCGGCGCCGAGCCCGATCCCGGCAGCGCCGAGCAGCGAGCGTCGGCTGAGCGACGAGGTGGTCAGGGATGCGAACATTTCTCTCCTCTTCGAACGGCCCCCGAGGTCGAGGGTCGAGTTGGGGGAACGGTCAACGGACCGCGCCCTGGGTGAGCCCAGCCACGATGTAGCGCTGGAGGAAGGTGAACACGATCAGCACGGGCACGATCACGACGACGGCGCCGGCCATGAGGATCGGGTAGGAACTCGGATCGCCCTCGAGGTTCTTCAAGAGGGTCAGCCCGACAGGGAGGGTCATCATCTGGTCGTCAGTGGTGATGATGAGAGGCCAGATGTAGTCGTTCCATTCATTGACGATCGTGACCAACGACACGGTGGCGATCGTGGGGGTGGAGAGGGGGATCACGATCTGGACGAGGCGGCGCAGGTGGCCCGCACCGTCGAGTTCGGCGGCCTCCAGGATCTCGGCGGGCAGCGACAAGAAGTGCTGGCGCAGCAGGAAGGTACCGAAGGCGGTGCCGAGGCCAGGCAGGATGATGCCCCAGTACGTGTTGGCCCCGCCCAATCCCGAGATGAGAATGTAGTTCGGCAAGAGGGACACCTGCGGGGGCACCATCAACGCCACGAGAATCCCCGCGAAGATGGTGCGTTTGAACGGGAACCGCACGAAGACCAGCGCATAGGCCGTGGTCAGCGCCAGCAGGACCTTGATCCCCGCTCCCACGACGGTGACGAGGGTCGAGTTGAGGAACAGTCGCGGAAAGTCGACCTTCTGCGAGGCGGTGAGATAAGCGTCGAAGGTGGGGGAGCCAGGTAGCCACACCAGGTCGCGGGATACCACCTCACCACTGGTCTTCAACGACCCCAGCATCATCCAGATCAGGGGCAGCGCGATGATCAAGGTCGCCAGGATCAACGGCACATAGCCGCGGAAGATGAGCGAGAGCGTGGACTCGTGGTCCAGTGCGGAACCGTGGCGCGGGTGCGACTTCCTGGAGGCGGCACGGGGCGCGGGCGGTGTCGGGGCGGCGGCGGGTTCGGCCGGCGTCCTCATCACGGTGTCGATCATGCGTAGTGGACCTTCCGCTCGATGAGGCGCAACTGCACGACGGTGAGGGCGAGCAGGAGCACGAACAAGATCGTGGAGACGGCCGCAGAGTACCCGGCCCTGTTGTAGCCGCCGAAGGCCTGCAGGTACGCGTCGTACATCAGCGTGGTCGTGCCGTTGCCCAGCGGCGTCATGATTCGGATCAGGTCGAACGACTGCAACGATGAGAGCAGGGTGGTCATCAGCAAGAAGAACGACGTGGGTGACAGCAGCGGCCACACGATGGTGGTGAACGTCTTCGCGCGTCCGGCGCCGTCGAGTGCGGCGGCTTCGAGGAGGTCGCGCGGGACGGCTTGCAGCGCTGCGAGGTAGATGACCGCGCAGTAGCCGAGGTTCTTCCAGATGTAGACCAGGATCACCATGGCCAGCGACAGGTTCGGCTGCAGGAACCATTCCGGGACCGGCAGGTGAAGTGAGCGCAGGATGGCTGACAGCACGCCGGTGGTCGGATCGAAGATGAACAGCCACACCAGGCCGATCCCCACACCGGAGAGGACGTAGGGAGCGAAGACGGTGGCGCGCGCGAAGCCACGGCCCACGAGGCGTCGGTTCAGCACCAGGGCCAATCCGAGACCCAGCAGGATCGAGCCCCCGACTGTGGCGACCGTGAAGATCGCCGTGGTGCGGAGCACGCCGAGCGACTCGGCATTGGTGAAGAACTCCACGTAGTTGGCCAGCCCCACCGGCGTGGCCGTGGCCGAGCCGAGAGTCCAATCAAGCGTGGAGTAGTACATGTTGGTCAGCAACGGCCGATAGGTGAAGGCCACGATGAGGGCGACGTTCGGGGCCGCGAACAAGACGAAGATCAGCCACTCGCGCAGTGTCCGCTGAGTGACCCGTGCGCCTTTGCGCGACGGGATGCGTGCTTGTGTCGTCATGTTCCCCCTGGTGTCTGCCGCGTCTGCGGCCCGACGCCGAAGCTAGGACGAGTTCTGGTCCGGCCGTCGACTCGTTGTTGAACTCCATGTGTCGCGGATATTACATCTCGGTGCGGCGGGCCTACGGTGAGCGTGAGTGCGGCTCGCGGGGCAACGGTTTGGCCACCCGCGAGGAAGCAGGTAGGCTTTCCCTTCGGTTATGACGTTGTCGTGCCAGCAGGGTGAGGGGTGGACGTGAGGGCAACTCGCTTGGTCGATCCCCGATCTGAACTCGTCTTCGACATTCGCGAATTCGGGCATCAGCCGGGTGGAAGCAAAGAGGTCGTCTGTGACGCTCCCGCACCTGAAGGTCTAGGCAATGACGTAATCGGAGTGCCGACAGGTTCCCCGATCCATCTCGATCTTCGGCTCGAGGGAGTGGGGGATGGGGTGTTGGCCACCGGCGTCGCTGAGGTTCAGCTGCGCGGGGAGTGCGCTCGGTGCCTGACCGAGATCGAGGCTTCTGCCGAGATCGACCTGCAGGAACTGTTCCTCTTCCCGAGCGTGGATCCCGACGATGCCGAGGCCAGCCGGGTTGAGGGCGAGATGATCGACCTCGAACCGGTCCTGCGAGACACCGCGGTACTCGATCTGCCGTTCATCCCGCTGTGCCGGGAGGATTGCGCCGGATTGTGCCCCGTCTGCGGGGTCAATCTGAACGACGATCCCGAGCACAGGCACGACGATGCGATTGACCCACGGTGGGCGTCGCTGGTCGGCTGGGCTGACGAGACTTTGGACTGAGAGAGGGCGTTCGCGCCCCAGGATTGAGGAGTTTGACGTGGCTGTTCCGAAGCGGAAGATGTCCCGCAGCAACACGCGTTCCCGTCGTGCGCAGTGGAAGACGTCCGCGCCCACGCTCGTGAACTGCGCCAACCCGGCCTGTGGGGGCAAGCACCTTCCCCACACGGCGTGCCCGACGTGCGGCCAGTACGGCCCGCGTGCGGCCCGCCGCCAGGTCATCGAGCAGTGATGTCCGCGGCCGGTGGCCGCGTCCAAGAGCTCTTCACGCAGCTGGGGATCACCATTGATCCCCAGCTGTATCGGCTTGCCCTGACGCATCGTTCCTGGGCCTTCGAGCACGGGGGCGCCTCCCACAATGAGCGCCTGGAATTCCTGGGCGATGCTGTGCTGGGGGTTGTCGTCACCGAACACCTGTACCGGAGCTTTCCCGATAAGCCCGAAGGGTGGCTCGCGAAGATGCGTGCCGCCGTCGTCAACACGTATGCGCTGGCCGACGTGGCCCGCGGCCTCGCCTTGGGGCAGGTGCTGTTGCTGGGTAAGGGTGAGCGGCAAACAGGCGGCGCCGACAAGGACTCCATCCTCGCCGATGCCACCGAGGCGATGATTGCTGCCGTGTTCCTTTCCTGCGGGCGCGAAGCCGCAAGCAGGTTCGTTCATGCCCTGATGGATCCCGTCGTCGAGGCAGCGTCCACCGATGGACGCGCGACCGACTGGAAGACCGCACTGCAGGAACTGGCCGCGCATCTCGGTCTGACGTCCCCCCATTACGTCCATACGGCTTCGGGCCCCGATCACAATCGTCGCTTCGAAGCGCGCGCCGTCGTCGGGGGAGATACCTTCGCCCCCTTTGTCGCGCGCTCCAAGAAGTTGGCCGAGCAAGGGGCTGCCGAACTGGCGCATCGCCAGTTGGCCTCCCAGCACCCCTGAGCGGGCACCACCATGCCGGAGATGCCTGAGGTCGAGGTTGTTCGTCGGGGGCTCGCTGACACGGTGACGCATCGCAGCGTGCTGCACGTCAGCGTTTTACACCCGCGCCCGGTCCGTGCCCACCTGACCGGTCCCGACGATTTTGCCGCCACCCTGGTGGGGCGCCGCTTCGGAGTGGCAGCCCGACGCGGAAAGTTCTTGTGGCTGCCCTTCGACGACGGGGATGCACTCCTGGCACACTTGGGGATGAGCGGACAGTTCCGCATTAACGTTCCCACCGCCCCGTTGCAGCGCCACACGCGCGTCCTGTTTGATCTCGACGACGGGGCCCAACTCCGGTTCGTGGACCAACGGATGTTTGGCGGACTCTCCTTGGCCCCCGACGGTGCCGAACTGCCCGCTGCTGTGGCCCACATCGCCCGTGACCTGTTCGACCCGGCCCTCGACCTTCCCGCTCTGGTAGCTCGCGTCCACGGCAAGCGAAGCGCGATCAAGCGCGTCCTGCTCGACCAGCGGGTCGTTTCGGGAATCGGAAACATCTACGCCGATGAGGCGCTCTGGCTGGCTCGGGTGAACCCCGAGACCCCCGCGGACGGCTTGTCGCTGGCCACCGTGCGGCGGGTGCTGGAATCGGCGCGGGAGATCATGGCTGCGGCGCTGGCCCAAGGCGGAACGTCCTTCGACGACCTCTACGTCAATGTGAATGGCGAGTCGGGCTACTTCAGCCGAGATCTCCACGTGTACAAGCGCGACGGGGAACCCTGCGAACGCTGCGGGACACCCATCAAGCGGGTGGCCTTCACCAACAGGTCCTCCCACTTCTGCCCTCACTGCCAACGCTCGCACTGAGCACTGCGGCAGACGTCGCCGCCGCGGGCGTCAGTCCTCCACCTCGATGCCGTGCTTCACGAGGGCGGTCCGGGCGCGCGGACGCAAGAAGCCGCCGATGTCCTGGACCTTCTTCAGGTTCGTGAAGGGTGCGAGGTCAGCTTCTTTCAGGCTGGTGATCGTGAACGCGTCGTCCTCGCCGTCCCACTGGGGGATGAGTTGGAGGTAGATGTCGTTGCCGCCGTCGAGCACGAGCGTTTCGACGCGTTCGGCCAGCCGAGCCGGGATCGGCAGCGTCCGGAACCAGGTGCGCACCGAGGGGATGACCTCATAGCCCACCTCGTCCGGGTCGAAGGAGCGTGCCCCTCGGTCCTGAGCGAAGTCGTAGACGTCGAAACGTGGGGTCAGCGCGTCTTGTTCATACATCAGTTCCTGAATTACGGCGAGCCGGAAGGGGAACGATGCGAGGGTGAGGAGGGCCTCATCGGAGGCCGGGTGTTTCCACTTACCGGAAGGCTTGCCTACGACCTTCGGCGCTTCGTAGCGGATGCTCACCTGTGAGAACGGATGGGTCGCTGATCGCACCACGTCGGCAAGTTCGTCGGTGTCGAGTTTGGCGAAGCGATCGAGGAATTCCATTTCCCGTAGCTCGCCGCACTCGGTGTCGTTGAGGAAGAACGTGGTCTGCCAGTTCCCGGCGTTCGTCTCGAGCATGATGTAGGCCTTGCGGAGTTCCTTCACCGGGATCGCGTCCAGGGGTTTCCGCCCTGCAACCGTGAAGGTTCCCGAGAAGATCTGGCAAGGCCGCATCGTGGCGAATCGAACTTCACCCGGGCCTCTTCGACGGGGTCGTGAGACAGGCGAACCTCGAGTTCGCTCGCCTCATCGCCCCCCTTGGTGAACGCGAAAATGCCCGCATCGTCCCAGATCGCGAGCGTGCTCGGAACGTACCCGTTCGCCTCCGGTGCGGGATCGTCCGGCGGCACGATACGCGGCTGCCCGAGCACCTCGGCCAGTGCCGAGACGCTCAGCGTCTCGAACAGCGTCTCCTCAATCTTCACCCCAGCAGGGGTGACGTCGATCGAACGCACGGGGGGTTCGACCATCGTGCGGGGCGAGGGCTGGGGAGGCTGCAGGCCAGACGCGGGAGGGTCGCGGCGGGCGGGTAGCTCTGTCATGGCGTCGAACCTAGCCGGTGAGGGCGACGAAAGAGAGAGCGGGCTGTGGGGTTCCACGGTCGAGTTCGGAACTGCTGCGGCATCGGTCGGGGAGCACTGTTGTCCCCGGCAGGTCGTGCGACATCGACGTTCTAGCGGGCCGTCGGTGCCCCTGAGGTGACGCACGCAGTAGCGTTGCCCTGTGGTGGGGATGACACGCGCTGCGGCAGGCGGAGAGGGCAACATCCTCCCGTCACGCCCCGCGACCGATAGGCTCCTGTTCCCGTGAGCGCCTTTTCGGATCTTTATGCCAGGCATGGGCACAATGTGCGCCAGTTCGTCACCTTCGGCGTAGTGGGTGGATCGGGTGTTTTGGTGAACATGGCCGTGTTTGCGCTGTGCAGCAACATCGGACACCACTTCTTCGGTGTGGACTACCGCACCGTGCTTTTTCCCCTCGTGGGCACGGGGTACAATGTCCGATTTGGGCATCTCTTTGTCTGGATCGGCTTCGCTGTCGCGGTGACGTGGAACTTCCTCCTGAATCGATACTGGACCTTCCGGGCGGAGGGTGCCCGCGCTCCCTTCTTGCGGGAGTATCTTCCCTTCTTCTTGGTCGGGTGCGTCGCGAACCTTGTGACGACGGCGCTGTTCACCGCGTTCACGAACCCCACGTCACCGGTGTTTTTGTCCGAACCGTGGATGACCGACGATGGGGTCTTCTGGACGAAACGCCCTTATTGGGCACAGGCGATCGCCATCATCTTGACCATGCCGATCAACTTCGTCATCAACAAGTTGTGGACATTCCGTGCCGTGCGGCGCAAGCACGCGGCGGGTGTGGGTGCCTAGGCGGTTGGTGTGTATCTGAAATCCCTAACCCTGCGCGGCTTTAAGTCTTTTGCGTCAGCGACGACGCTGAACTTCGAGCCGGGCATCACCTGCATCGTTGGCCCCAATGGTTCGGGGAAATCCAACGTTGTGGATGCGCTGAGTTGGGTGATGGGGGAGCAGGGGGTGAAATCCCTGCGGGGCGGCAAGATGGAGGATGTGATCTTCGCCGGCACCGCCGGACGAGCCCCGCTCGGGCGGGCCGAGGTCAGCCTCACCATCGACAACACTGATGGTGCGCTGCCGATCGAGTACACCGAGGTCACGATTAGCCGCACAATGTTCCGCTCGGGCGGGTCGGACTATGCGATCAACGGATCACCGGCACGTCTGTTGGACGTCCAAGAGCTCTTGTCGGATTCCGGAATCGGCCGGGAAATGCACGTCATCGTGGGACAGGGACAACTCGACTCGATCCTCCAGGCAACTCCTGAGGTCCGACGCGGGTTTATCGAAGAGGCCGCTGGCGTCCTCAAACACCGCAAGCGCAAGGAAAAGGCCCTGCGCAAGCTCGACTCCACCCAGGTCAACCTCGACCGCCTCGTGGACCTAGTGGGGGAGATCCGTCGTCAACTCAAGCCCTTGGGGCGGCAAGCGGAGGTGGCTCGCAAGGCGGCCGTCATCCAGGCGGAACTCCGCGACGCCAAGGCGCGGGTGCTCGCCGATGACTACGTCATGGCCACCCTGTCGCTTGAGTCCGATCTTGCGGCCGAAGCAGACCTGACTCAACGACGCCGTGCTGTGGAGTCGGCGCTAGAGAGTGCCCGTGCGGCGGAGACGGACGCCGAAGAGGCCGCTCGCGATGCGGCTCCGGCCGTGGCGGCAGCCCAGGAGACCTGGTACGCCCTGGCCGCGCTCAAGGAGCGCATCACGTCGACGCGCTCCATCGCGGCAGAGCGGGTGCGGGCTGCGGACACCTCGGGGAGAGACGAACGTCGGGGCAAAGACCCAGAAGCCACCGAGGCTGAGGCGCGGGCAATCCAGGAGTCGGAGCGGGCTCTTGCGGCCGACGTGGCAGCGCGAGCCGACGCTCTCAGCCTGGCCACCGACGTTCGCACGAAAGCGGAAGCTGCGCATGCGGCGGCGGAGAAGGAGTATTCCGGGGCCCTGCGTGCTATCGCCGACCGGCGTGAGGGGCTGGCCCGGCTGACGGGGGAGGTCAACTCGCTGCGGTCGAAGGTTGAGGCCGCGGACGCCGAAATCGCCAGGCTGACGAGCGCGGGCGAGGAGGCCCTCGCCCGTGCAGAGGCGGCGACGCGTCGCTACACGGCGCTGGAAACCGAACTCGGGGCCGTCACCGCCGGTGAATCGGGGCTCGATGATGCCTATGAGGCCGCCGAAGCTGCGCGCCTCGAGTGCGAGAGCGACGTGGAGCGGCTCAAAGTCTCGGCGCAGGACGCCGCGCAGCGCCGCGCCTCCTTGTCCGCTCGCCTGGAGGGGTTGCGCCTAGGGTTGGAGCGACGTGACGGCTCCGGCGCACTTCTGGCTGCGTCTGAGGAACTGGGCGGCGTGCTTGGCTCGATCGGAGCTCTGGTCCGGGTGGAGCCGGGTTACGAGCAGGCAGTGGCCGCCGCCCTCAGCGGGGCCGCTGCCGCCGTCGTCGTCGCAGGCTTCGATGATGCCCTCGCGGCCATGACGATGCTGAAGGCTGAGGATCTGGGTCGCGCGGGTGTCGTGATCGCAGGGGGTCCCACCCCGGACGACCGATCGACGTGGCCCGACCTACCCGGTGCGGCGAGATACGCGATCGACGTGCTGCGCGCTGCTGACGACGTCAGGCCCGCCTTGATGCACCTCTTGCAGCGCGTCGCCATCGCGCCAGACATGGACGCCGCCGTTGACCTCATCGCGCACGACCCGCGATGGCGAGTGGTCACCCGCGACGGCGACCTGGTGTCGACATGGTTTGCGTCCGGTGGGTCAACAGCCACGCCAAGCCTGATGGAGATCGAGGCAGCCGTCGAGGAGACGCAGGAGGCCTTGGAGGAGGCCCAGGCAGACGCAGAGCGGTTGACGTTCGCCCAGTCTGCTGCCACAACCCAGGTGCAAGCCGCCACAGCGAAGGCCGAGGCGGCCTTGGCGCGGCTCCACGATTCGGACGCCCAATACTCGGCCCTGGCCGAGCAACTCGGTCAACTGAACCAGGCCGCGCGCACGGCGCGTGCGGAGGCTGAACGCCAACATGCCGCCGTGCAGTCGGCGACCGTGGCGAAGCAGGCGAACGCCCAGGCCTTGGAGGCCCTGGAGGACCGGCTCGCGCGGGCCGAGGCCTCCACCGACATCCGCGAGGCAGACCCTGCCGAGCGTGACCGGCTGGCGATGGAAGCGGCTCGGGCGCGCCACAACGAGATGGACGCCCGGCTGGCGCTGCGGACCGACGAAGAGCGGGCCCGAGCCTTAGCGGGACGAGCCGAGTCGCTGCTGCGGGCGGCGCGTGCAGAGCGGGCCGCGCGGGAGCAGGCCGCTGCCCGTCGCCTGAGGCTGGTGCGGGAGGGGGACACCGCGAGGGCTGCCATGGTCGCCTGCGACTGGCTGTTGGAGCGCGTGGCTGACTCTCAGCAGCAGGCGGGAGCCGAACGCAAGCGGGCTGAGGATCGACGCATCGAGGCTGACCGCAACGTCCACGACACGCGGCAGCGCAGCCGCGATCTGAGCCGCGAGTTCGAAGGGTTGGTCGATGTGGCCCACCGCGACGAGGTGGCGCGTGCGGAACAGAGAATGCGGGTGGCGTCCCTTGCGGAGAAGGCCCTGTCCGAGTTGGGCCTGGACCCGGCGGTGCTGGCCGCCGAGTACGGCCCCGATCAGCCGGTGCCTGTTCTGAGTCGTCCCGATGGCACCGCCTGGGACAGTGAAGGCGACGCCCCTGACCCCGTGCCGTTCGTGCGCGCTGAGCAAGAGAAGCGTTTGCGCCGTGCGCAGCGCAATCTCGATCTTCTAGGACGGGTGAACCCGCTCGCCTTGGAGGAGTTCGAGGCCATGAGTGAGCGGCATCGGTTCTTGGCTGAGCAACTCGATGACCTCAAGCGCACCCGTGCTGACCTGCTCGGGATCATCGCCGACGTGGACGCGCGCGTGGAGGAGGTCTTCGCCCAGGCGTATGCCGACGTCGAAGAAGCGTTTGGGTTCACGTTCTCGCGTCTATTCCCCGGCGGTGAGGGACGGCTGATCCTCACTGAGCCGGGCAACTGGCTGACCACCGGTGTCGACGTTGAGGCCCGTCCAGCAGGGAAGAAGGTGAAACGACTCAGCCTGCTCTCGGGTGGTGAACGCTCCTTGGTGGCGGTGGCATTCCTCACCGCGTTGTTCCGCGCACGACCCAGCCCGTTCTACATCCTCGATGAGGTTGAAGCCGCGCTGGATGACACCAATCTGGGTCGCCTCCTCGGCATTTATGAGGAGTTGCGCGAGAACAGCCAGATGTTGGTCATCACGCACCAGAAACGGACGATGGAAATCGCAGATGCGCTCTACGGCGTGACGATGCGCGATGAGGGGATCTCCACGGTCATCAGCCAACGGTTGCGCGACGAGGAGCGCTGACCAGCGCAGACGGTGTCATGGCTCGCCGATGAACGTGGCGGGGAGCGACCTTTTGCGTCAGGCATACTGGAGATGTCTGGAGGTGCCCCCACATGCCGATCATGATTCTCGCGCTGCTCGTCGTCTTGGTGCTCGCCGTCATCATCATCGCTGTCGTGGTGATGGGCATGGAGGGCACGGGTAAGGAGCGTCACCCTGAAATCGCTCACGCGATGGCCCGCACTGCGCGTCATCTCAACGGTGAAGGTGAGCCGCCGAAAGCGCTGATGAACCTCATCGATGAGATGGAAGACGCACCCCGCGACCTCCCCAACAAGTTGCGTTCGCTGCGTTCGGCCCGCTCGGCGGTTTCGGCGACGTCGGCGAGCGTCCCTGAGGAGCCCGAGAGCGAGGCCACGCCAGTGCACGGGGCGTCGATGGTCGCACACTCACGAGGGCACAAGCCTTCGACCGAAGTCGCGGTGGTCTCCACTGCTGAGGATGGGGCGCGCACAACCCCGCGGGACCAGTCGACGAAGAAGGACGCCTCGCGCACCGTTGCTGCCGCAACGGTCCCCGATGGAGCAGTAGCCGTGAACCCTGCCGATGCCCCGGCGTCGATCAACCTGTCGGACGCCGACACGGACGCGTCCACCTCGCGGCCCGTGCAGCGGTCTGGGAAGCGCAGCAAGAACCGCAAGCGCACTCACGTCGGTCGGGAAACCTCGGGCGCCGAGCGTCCGCCCCTCACGGTCGTCGCCGACTCGTCTGCGGCGCCTCGGCCCACGTCGGCAGAACTGAGCGAGAGTGTTTCGGCCGCTTTGGCTTCCCCCGCCGTTGACGCGCCCGCCACCGTCGATCCGTACGGCGTGTGGGGTGCCGAAGAGCTTGATCCGGAGCAGACGCCTGCACAGCAGCGCGTCCACCTGGGGCGCGGTCGACGCGGCTAGTCCCCTGCAGTCGGGCGTTGGCCTGACCCGTCTGGGCACCCTTCTCGTGGCTGACGGCGTGAAGCTTCGGCCCATTAGGATGGCGGTGTGCCTCCCGTTGACCTGATCGTGTGGATCGTCCTTGCTGTCATTGTGCTTGCGGGGGCCGTCTCCGCGATCGTGGTCAGCCGTCGGCGTGCTTCGCTGACGCGCAGCCATCGTGTCGAGTTGCCTACCAGCAGCCCCGACACTTCGCCGGTGACGGCTTCCCCGGAAGCCGCGCCTCCAACCCCCGCTCCGGACGTCCCCGAGGAAGCCGGGACGCGGCTCACCCGATTGCGCCGCCGCCTGGCAGGCTCCAGCAACGTGCTGGCCCAGGCGTTGCTGGGCATCATTAGCAGCGACAAGCTGGACGCGGACACCTGGGACGACTTCGAAGCAACCTTGATTGGCTCCGATCTCGGTGTGGGCCCGACGAGCGAACTGGTCGAGAACGTGCGCCGCGAACTGTCGATCGATGGCGTCGCCGATCCCGAGCGGGCGCGCGGCGTCTTGCGGCGTGAACTGATCGCCCTCACCGATCCCAGCCTGGATCGCACGCTGCGCCTGGATGCGGAGCAGGGCCTTCCGGCCGTCGTGCTGGTTGTCGGCGTCAACGGCACCGGCAAGACGACCACCGTCGGCAAGTTGGCGCGCCTGCTGGTCGCCGAAGGCAAGACGGTGTTGCTCGGTGCAGCGGACACCTTCCGCGCGGCCGCAGCGGAACAACTCCAAACGTGGGGTGACCGCGTCGGCGTGGAGACCGTCCGGGGCGCCGAAGGGGCTGACCCGGCCTCGGTGGCTTATGAGGCCGTCAGCGCCGGAGTCGAGAAGGGCGTCGATGTCGTCTTGATCGACACAGCCGGACGCCTCCACAACAAGTCCAACCTGATGGACGAGTTGGGCAAGATCCGCCGGGTCATCGAGAAGCGAGCCCCGATCACCGAAACCCTGCTGCTGCTGGACGCGACGACCGGGCAGAACGGCCTCATCCAAGCCCGGGTGTTCAACGAGGTCACGCGGGTAACCGGCATCGTGTTGTCGAAGCTGGACGGATCGGCCAAGGGCGGGATCGTGGTTCAGGTGCAGCGCGAACTGGGCGTCCCGGTGAAGTTCGTGGGGCTGGGGGAAGGCGCCGACGATCTGGCGCCCTTCACTGCCGACGGGTTCGTTGACGGGCTGCTCGGTGAGTGAGGACGCCGCGACGCTACGGCCAGCGACGCCGCACGACGTCGCGTCCATCGTGGACATCTACAACCAGTCGGTCGCCGTCAACACCGCCAGTTGGGACACCGCGGCACAGACCGTTGCGGAGCGCCTGGCATGGTTTGAGGCCCGCACCAAGGCAGGGCAGGCGGTGGTCGTTGCCGAACTCCATGGGCGCGTCATCGGGTGGGGTTCCTGGGGGCCGTTCCGCGCCAAGGATGGCTACCGCATGACGATGGAGGACACCCTCTACGTGGACGACTCGGCGCGCGGGCTCGGCGTGGGCAGCCAGCTTCTGGCGGCGCTGATCGACTCGGCTCGCGACGCTGGCGTCCATGCACTGATCGCGGCGGTGAGCCACGAGAACGACGCCTCCATCGCCCTCCACAAGAAGCACGGGTTCACGCAGGTCGGCCGACTGCCGCAGGTGGGGGCCAAGTTCGCGCGCTGGTTGGATCTGGTGCTCCTGCAGCGGACGCTGGACGACCGCCCTCTCCCGTGACCTCCTCAGCCCGGGGCGGCGCGGGGACGACGACCCGGTAGGCTGGCGCGAGTTCCGCGAGCGAGAAGTAAGGCACTCATGTTCGACACCCTGCAAGACCGTCTCCAGGCGACCTTCCGTTCCTTGCGTGGCAAGGGACGGCTGACCGACGCCGATATTGACGCGACCGCCCGTGAGATTCGCCTCGCGCTCCTGGAGGCCGACGTCAACCTGGGCGTCGTCAAGGAGTTCGTGGCTGCGGTCAAGGAGCGCGCCAAGGGTGCTGAGCTGAGCCAAGCGCTCAATCCCACCCAGCAGATCATCAAGATCGTCAACGAGGAACTCATTGAGATCCTGGGCGGTCAGGCGCGCACGCTGCGTTTCGCGAAGAACCCGCCGACGGTCATCATGCTCGCGGGCCTTCAGGGCTCCGGTAAGACCACGCTCGCCGGGAAACTGGGCTTGTGGCTACGCCAGCAGGGGCACACGCCGATGCTGGTGGCGGCCGATTTGCAACGACCCAACGCTGTCAACCAGTTGCAAGTGGTCGGTGGCCGGGCTGGGGTGCCGGTGTTCGCTCCCGAACCCGGCAACGGCATCGGCGACCCGGTCTCGGTGGCCCGGGCCTCCATCGAGGAGGCCAAGCGCAAGTTCTACGACACGGTCATCGTCGACACCGCAGGGCGTCTGGGCGTTGATGCCGAACTGATGCAGCAGGCCGCTGACATCCGTGATGCGGTCAACCCTGATGAGATCCTCTTCGTCGTTGACGCGATGATCGGCCAGGACGCGGTCAACACGGCCAACGCGTTCGCCGAGGGCGTGGGCTTCGACGGCGTCGTCTTGTCGAAGCTGGACGGTGATGCCCGCGGTGGCGCCGCCTTGTCGATCGCGAAGGTCACCGGGAAGCCGGTCATGTTCGCGTCCAATGGTGAGGCGCTGGGCGATTTCGACCTGTTCCATCCCGACCGCATGGCGTCACGCATCCTCGACATGGGCGATCTGCTCACGCTGATCGAGCAGGCGGAGAAGACCTTTGATGCCGACCAGTCCCGCAAGGCCGCCGAGAAGCTCATGGCGGGCAAGGGATTCGGGCTGGACGACTTCCTTGGTCAGATGCAGGCCGTGCGCAAGATGGGCCCGATGAGCAAGATCTTGGGCATGATGCCCGGGATGGGCCAGATGAAGGACGCGATCGCGAATATCGACGAGCGTGAGATCGATCGGATCGAGGCCATCATCTACTCGATGACCCCGGCTGAACGGGCCAAGCCCGACATCCTCAACGGCAGCCGACGCTCCCGGATCGCCAACGGTTCGGGCACGAGCGTCCAAGACGTGAATGGCCTGGTCAACCGCTTCATGGAGACCCGCAAGCTCATGCAGCAGATGGGGCGCGGCGGCGGTCTCCCGGGCATGCCAGGCATGGGGGGCCTGCCGGGGATGGGTCGCCCCGCCAAGCAGCAAGCGAAGAAGGCCAAGAAGAAGGGCCGCGGTGTTTCGGGGAACCCGGCGCGACGTGCCGGTCAGGAGCCGGCGGCCAGCGGGACGCCGGTCCCCACGAACGAGACCGACCTGCAGGCGGCGATGGCGGACTTCCAACTGCCGCCCGAACTGCAAAAGATGCTCAATCAGCAGAACAAGGGATAAGGGTTCACCTGGCGCGTGATCGTGGGGCAGGCTGGGGACATGCCTCAGCATGACGCCCCGCTCGGAGCTTTGGGCCAGCCGCTCGTTTCCGTCACGCACAGCCATGGAGGTGGCGCCCACACCCATCATGTGCCTGCGGGGGCGGATCCCCATGCGCTACCGCGGCTTCATGTCACCGGTCGCATGCTGCCCGACGCTGAGCCCGTCGAATTCTGGATTGTCGAGGGCGCCGTCACCTTCGAACGTGTGAGGGGTGCCACGACGTTGGCCACCGATGCGTGGATCATGCCGGGCCTTGTCGATGCGCACTGCCATATCGGGCTCGACGCCCACGGGGCGGTCGATGCGGCGGCGGCCGAACGGCAAGCGATCACCGATCGTGACGCCGGAACGCTACTCGTCCGCGACGCTGGTTCCCCGGCCGATACGCACTGGATCGACGAGCGTGCCGACCTGCCCCGCATCATCCGAGCCGGACGTCACATTGCCCGTCCTCGGCGCTACATCCGCAACTTCGCCGTCGAGGTCGACCCCGTGGACGTGGTGGCCGAAGTTCGCACGCAGGCGCGACGCGGCGACGGGTGGGTCAAGCTGGTGGGCGACTGGATTGACCGAGACGCAGGGGACCTACGTCCGCTGTGGCCGGTCGACACGGTCCGTCAGGCGATTGCAGCCGCCCACGAAGAAGGGGCGCGGGTCACGGCTCACACCTTCGACGAGCAAGCCGTGGCCGAACTGGTGGAGGCGGGGATCGACGGGATCGAGCACGGCACCGGTCTCGACGACGCCACGATTGCCCTGATGGCGTCACGAGGCGTCGCCTTGGTGCCCACGCTCATCAACATCGAGACGTTTCCGAGCATCGCTGCGGCTGCGGACGCGAAGTTCCCCACCTACGCGGCTCATATGCGCGCCCTGCATGCCCGACGGTTCGAGACGATCGGCAAGGCCTACGACGCAGGCGTCCCCATCTATGCGGGAACCGATGCGGGAGGGACGCTGGCGCACGGGATCCTGCCCGATGAGATCGCCTTGCTAGCCCGGGTCGGTGGGGCGGAGTTTGCGCTGGGGGCCGCGTCTTGGCGGGCCCGGGCCTGGCTTGGTGCCGAGCAGCTCACCGAGGGGGCCTCAGCAGACCTGATCGTGTGCGCGCATGACCCGCGCGCCGATCTGCAGGAGGTGCGCCGCCCGCTCGCCATCGTGTTGCGGGGCAGGGTGATCACCCCTGCCGAGGAGCACCACGGCGGCGATCACCGGCATTGATGCCAGCCGGGGAGGCCGCTGGGTGGCAGACCGGGCGGGTCCTCGCGGGGCTAGGGCGGTGTCGTTCGCCCCATTCCGGGGTCGTCTGGCACAATGGACGATGCGCTGTGCGCGCAGGTGCCCTCTCACGCCCGCCTGCACAGTCCACCCGAGCGGAACCGAAGCCGTCCCACAGCGGAGATTCCACTCACCCGTCAGCCCACACAGCGTGGGCACGTTCCTACAGGAGAACCACACACGTGGCCGTCAAGATTCGTCTCAAGCGGATGGGCAAGATCCGCAACGCGCAGTACCGCATCGTCGTCATGGACTCCCGCACCAAGCGCGATGGCCGCGCGATCGAGGAGATCGGCATCTACCAGCCGAAGTCTGATCCGTCGGTGATCGAGGTCAAGTCCGAGCGCGCTCTGTACTGGCTCGGCGTCGGCGCGCAGCCGAGCGAGACCGTCGTGAAGCTGCTCACCCTCTCCGGTGACTGGCAGAAGTTCAAGGGCACCAACGAGCCCTCCGGGATCAAGCCCCAGCCCGAGAAGGCCGACAAGCTCGCCGCCTTCAACAAGGCCCTGGCCGAGGCGGACGACGAGCCCGCGTCGGGCGCGATCACCTCGCGCAAGGCCAAGGCCGCTGAGGCCGAGGCGGAGACCGAAGCCGTCGACGAGGCTGAGGCTGTCGTCGAGGCCGCGGCCGAAGAGGCCTGATCATGCTGGCGGATGCGCTGGAGCACCTCGTCCGTGGGTTGGTTACCAACCCCGACGACGTGTCGGTGGCTGACCTGGAACGTCGTCGGGTGCGCACCCTTGAGGTGCGCGTCAACCCCGAAGACATCGGGAAAGTCATCGGACGCCAGGGGCGCACCGCGGGCGCGTTGCGCACCGTGATCGGTGCGCTGGCTGGTCGCGAGCAGGTCCGCGTCGACTTCGTCGATGTCGACCGACGCCCACGTCGGCACTGATTTACTGCGCCACGGTCCCCGGATCGGACGAGGTTCGCCTCGTACGACCGGGGGCCGTTTGGCGTTATCCCACACCACACAGCAGGCGGAAGGCAGGCGATGGACGGATTTGAGGACGTCCTTATCGGGACAATCGGACGCGCGCACGGACTGCGTGGTGAGGTCAGCGTGCGGGTGCGCACCGATGATCCCGACCTGCGCTTCGTCGCCGGCGGATCGGTCCTGATCGACGGTAAGCCGCGGGAACTGGCCTCGGTGCGCTGGCATTCCGGGACGCTGCTGATCAGGTTGGCTGGCGCGGCCGACCGCACGGCGGCTGAAGCGCTGCGCGGCACCGACCTGTGGGCGCGTGTTCCCGCGGATGCTCTTCCGGCTGAGGAGGACGCCTACTACGACCGTCAGTTGGTGGGTTTGAGCGTGAAGGATGCCAACGGGGTTCGCGTGGGTGCCATCAGCGAGGTCCGTCATCTCCCCGCCCAAGACATGTTGGTGGTGAGCACCACCCAGGGCGAACGGCTGGTGCCGTTTGTAGCCGCGCTCGTCCCGGTGGTGGACGTGGCCTCCGGATTCGTCCAGGTCGCCGACCTCATTGGCTTGCTGAGCGACCCCGATGAGCCGACGCCAGTCAGCGATGCGGAGGAGAGCTGATGTACGCCGACATTGTCACGATCTTCCCGGACTACTTCGCCCCGCTCGATCTTTCGCTGGTCGGCAAGGCGCGCCGAGCCGGCTTGGTGAACTGGCAGGTGCACGACCTACGCTCATGGACCCATGACCGCCACCACACCGTCGACGACACCCCATACGGCGGGGGCGCAGGCATGGTGATGAAGCCTGAACCGTGGGGTGAAGCGCTCGACGACCTCCTTGATCGTGCCTGGTCGACGCCGACCCTGATCATCCCCACGCCAGCGGGGGAGCCGTTCTCCCAGGCGCTCGCCTATGAGTGGGCCGCCGCGTCCCATGTGGTGTTCGCTTGCGGCCGCTACGAGGGGATCGATGCACGGGTTGCGCAGTACGCGGCCACGCGGATGCCGGTGCGGGAGGTCAGCATCGGCGACTATGTGCTCAACGGGGGCGAGGTCGCCGTCTTGGCCATGATGGAGGCGATCGTGCGGCTGGTGCCCGGGGTCGTGGGCAACCCGGAGAGCCTGGTGGAGGAGTCGCACGCGGTGGGCTCTGGGCTGCTGGAGTACCCCGCCTACACCAAACCTGTCTCATGGCGGGGGTGGGATGTTCCCGAGGTGCTCTTGTCGGGGCATCACGGTCGTGTGGAGGCGTGGCGTCAGGAGCGATCGCGTGAACGGACGGCAGCCGTCCGTCCGGACCTCCTCGACGCGGACAACGCGTGATTTACGTCACTAACACAATGCGTAAATAGGCTAGCCGGACCCTGATTTGGACGTTTTCGTCCCGGTATCTGCAAAACGTCCGCGCAAGGCAACGCGGGGGGTGCAAGTTGTCTAGAGTGGGGCCCGTGGCGACAACAACACTGACTCCTCGACAGCGAGCAGTCCGGTCGACAGTGGCGCTGAAGGCCCTCATGGCCATCACCGGCCTGGTCATGATCGGCTTCCTGCTCATGCACATGTACGGAAACCTCAAAGCGTTCTTGGGCGCTGAGGTCTTCGATCACTACGCGCACTGGCTCAAGACCGACCTGCTCTACCCCTTGCTTCCCCAGGGCTGGTTCATTTGGATCTTCCGCTTCGTCCTGCTGGCGTGCATTGCCGCGCACATGTACGCGGCGGCCGTCCTCACCGGGCGTGCGCACGGTGCCCGCAGCACGAAGTACGTGACCACGGACCGCATCCAGGAGACCTACGCAGCCCGCACGATGCGGTGGGGCGGCGTGATCATCGTGGGCTTCCTGGTCTTCCACCTGCTGCAGTTCACCGTCCAGGCCGTGACCCCCGGCTTCACGCCTGGCACCTCTCCCTACGAGATGGTCGTCTTGAGCTTCCAGCAGTGGTGGCTCGTGCTGGCCTACGCCATCTGGATCGTTGCGGTGTGCATGCACGTCCGCCACGGTGTCTGGAGTGCGCTGACCACGCTCGGTGCGAACACCTCCCCGGGTGCCCGTCGATTCCTCGACGGTCTCGCGTGGGTCATTGCGGTGGTGTTGTTCGTCGGATTCATGATCATGCCGGTGGCCGTTCTCTTGGGGTGGATTAACTGATGTCGACCATTACTGATTTCTTCGAGGTGGGCGCGGATATCCGCGACACCAAGGCTCCCGCCGGTCCGATCGAGCGCAAGTGGTCTCAGCGTAAGTTCGAGGCCAAGCTCGTCAACCCGGCTAACCGTCGCAAGCTGTCCATCATCGTGGTCGGCACCGGCCTGGCTGGTGGCGCCGCCGCCGCAACACTGGGCGAGGCGGGCTACAACGTCTTGAACTTCTGCTACCAAGACAGCCCGCGCCGCGCGCACTCCATCGCAGCTCAGGGTGGCATCAACGCCGCCAAGAACTACCGCAACGACAACGATTCGACGATGCGGCTGTTCTACGACACCGTCAAGGGCGGCGACTACCGCGCCCGTGAAACGAACGTCTACCGGCTCGCTGAGGTCAGCGCCAACATCATCGACCAGTGTGTCGCGCAAGGCGTCCCCTTCGCTCGCGAATATGGCGGCCTGCTCGACAACCGTTCGTTCGGTGGCGTTCAGGTGCAGCGCACGTTCTACGCGCGCGGCCAAACCGGCCAGCAGCTGCTGATCGGCGCCTACCAGAGCCTGGAGCGTCAGGTGGCGGCGGGCACGGTCACGATGTACACCCGCCACGAGATGATGGAAATCATCATGTCGGAGGGGCGTGCACGAGGCATCGTCACCCGGAACATGGTGACCGGCGCCATCGAGGCCTACACCGCCGATGCGGTCGTCCTGGCCACGGGTGGCTACGGCAACGTGTTCTTCCTGTCGACGAACGCGATGGGCTGCAACGCCACCGCCGCGTGGCGCGCCCACCGCAAGGGCGCCTACTTCGGGAACCCGTGCTTCACGCAGATCCACCCGACCTGCATCCCGGTGCACGGCGACACCCAGTCCAAGCTCACGCTGATGTCGGAGTCGCTGCGTAACGACGGTCGCATCTGGGTGCCTAAGAAGGCTGAGGATTGCACGAAGGATCCTCGCCAGATCGCCGAGGAGGACCGCGACTACTACCTGGAGCGGATCTACCCGGCGTTCGGCAACCTGGTTCCCCGTGACATCGCGTCGCGCCAGGCCAAGAACATGTGTGACGAAGGACGCGGCGTCGGCCCGGCCGTCGAAGAGGTCAACCACCGCACCGGCGAGACGGTCTCCCGTCGTCGTGGCGTGTACCTCGACTTCGCCTCGGCCATCGAGCGGCTCGGCCGCGATGCCGTGGAGAAGAAGTACGGCAACCTCTTCGACATGTACGCGCAGATCACGGGTGAGAACCCGTACGAGACGCCGATGCGCATCTACCCGGCCGTGCACTACACGATGGGCGGCCTGTGGGTTGATTACGACCTGCAGAGCAACCTGACCGGCCTGTACGTGACGGGCGAGGCGAACTTCTCCGACCACGGTGCCAACCGCCTCGGCGCGTCCGCGCTGATGCAGGGCCTGGCCGATGGCTACTTCGTCCTGCCGAACACGATCAACGACTACCTTGCTGGTGCGCCTTTCGCCCCGCTGGGTGCCGATGATCCCGCAGTGGTGGAGGCGGTCAACGACGTGAAGAACCGCGTCAACCGACTGCTGTCCATCGACGGTTCCCGCACAGTTGACAGCTTCCACAAGGAACTGGGCAACATCATGTGGGAGTACTGCGGCATGGAGCGTACCCAGGAGGGTCTGACCTACGCGATCGGGCGCATCCGTGAGCTTCGCGAGGAGTTCTGGTCCGACGTCAAGGTCACCGGCGTGAACGAGGACTTCAACCAGACCCTCGAGCGCGCGGGCCGCGTTGCCGACTTCTTCGAGTTGGCCGAACTCATGTGCGTGGACGCCCTGCACCGCCGCGAGTCCTGTGGCGGTCACTTCCGGGCCGAGTCCCAGACCGAGGAAGGCGAGGCGCTGCGTCACGATGACGAGTACCTCTACGTCGCGGCGTGGGAGTTCGGCGGCGAAGGCAGCAAGCCGGTCCTGCACAAGGAACCGCTCGACTACGAGTTCATCGAGCTGAAGCAGAGGAGCTACAAGTGAACATCAACCTGCGAGTCTGGCGGCAGCCGAATGCCCAAACGCCGGGCAAGATGGTGTCGTACCGGGTCGAGGGTGTCTCTGAAGACATGTCGTTCCTCGAAATGCTCGACCTGCTGAACGAGGACCTCACGGTCAAGGGCGAAGAGCCGGTGGCTTTCGACCACGACTGCCGCGAAGGTATCTGCGGTATGTGTGGCGTCGTCATCAACGGTGCCGCCCACGGCCGGTCCGCGTCCCCGGTGCCGACCACCACGTGCCAGTTGCACATGCGGTCGTTCGCTGACGAGGCGACGATCGACGTGGAGCCGTGGCGGGCGGGTGCTTTCCCGGTCATTAAGGACCTGGTGGTAGACCGCACGGCCTTCGACCGGATCATCCAGGCGGGCGGCTTCATCAGCGTCAATGCCGGATCGGCCCCTGAAGCCCACTCGGTGCCGGCGCCCAAGGCCGAGGCGGATCGTGCGTTCGACGCAGCGACCTGCATCGGGTGTGGCGCCTGTGTGGCGGCGTGCCCGAATGGTTCGGGCATGTTGTTCACGTCCGCGAAGATCACGCACCTGGCGATGCTGCCGCAGGGCCAGCCCGAGCGGTACACGCGCGTGCGGACCATGGTCGCCCAGCATGACGACGAGGGCTTCGGTGGCTGCTCCAACATCGGTGAGTGTGCGGCGGTCTGCCCCAAGCAGATCCCGCTGGACACCATCAGCCAACTCAACCGTGACTTGATGAAGTCGCTGTTCAAGCGCTGATTCGATCACCTCATTGCGCCAAGGGCGCCGTTCCCGACGTAAGGGGACGGCGCCGTTGGCGTTTGGCCTCTCGTTGCTGCGCTGTTGCCGTTCGCGACCGCTCCGCGGGTGGACTCGGTAGCCTGAGCCCATCGGCAAGGACGCCCGCGCCTGACTCGGACTGTTCGGTTGCGCCTACCCGCCGTGGAAGATGAGCACGACAGGAGAGCACATGCCCGCCCGCTCCGGCAGCGACGAGGTTCCAGCAGGATCGGCCCCGGCGGTGATCCGCGCGGTGCGGATCTTGGACGCGTTGGCGGACAGCCCCACCGGCTTTCTCACCCTGTCGGATCTTGCCCGAGAGGTGGGAATCCCGAAGTCCTCCGCAAGCGCCATCTGCCTAGCACTGGAGGCTGGCAAGCTCATTCATCGCGAAGACATTGGCTATCGCCTGGGGCGTCGCAGCGTCGAGTTGGGCGGGGCTTACCTCGCTCGCATGGATCAGGTCACGGAGTTCTACGACGTGTGTAGCAGTTCAGAGCTCTTTCGCCACGAAACACTACGGCTCAACGTCTTGGCGGGGATCGACACCTTGTGCGTCGCCCGCTACGAGGGGCACCCGGCACTGCGACTGACCTCCGGTATCGGCGACAAGTTCCCGGCCCATGCGACGGCCCAGGGAAAGGCCCTGTTGGCACGTCTGGATGACGCCGAGGTCAGGCGCATCTTTCACGGGTTGCCACGGCTGGAGGTCGCTACCGCGAAGACGATGAGGGAACTCCCCGCCTTGCTGGACGATCTTCGCGCGACCCGGGAGCGTGGCTTTGCCGTGGATGAGGGGGAGGCCGCCGACCATGTCGTTGGCCTGGCCGTCACGGTGCCGACACGAGGGGTGCGCAGCCCGATGCTGGCGGTGTCGGTCACGTTGCTGGACTGGGAGGCAACCACCGAGCGTCGGATCCGTATGGTCGCCGGGTTGCGCGAAGTGGCTCGGGCCCTGGGGAATCCCATGTCGTCCACGGGTGCGGGGGAGGCCACGCCGTCTTCGGGACTGGCCTCTCGCCATGGTGGTTCGCCCGTGAACACATGAGATCGTCGAATGTGTTCGATCTACTGTGCGCTGTTCGATAGAGAGTGCATACTGAGGGGGTCGGTGATCGTTGTGGCTCACCCGCGGCCATGAGGCTTCCGGCGTAGAAACGCTCGAAAGGAACCTCGATGCCCCTCGCCTCAACTCCGGCTGCGCAGGAAGAGCACCACGTCGACCCTGACCAACTTCGACGCGCCACACTCGCGTCCTCCGTCGGGTCCGCGCTGGAGTACTACGACTTCTATATCTACGGTCTGGCCACCGCGCTGATCTTCGGACCCTTGTTCTTCGGCCCCCTCGGGGATGCCGGAGCAACCATCGCAGCCTTCGGCACCTATGCGGTGGGGTTCGCGGCCCGCCCGATCGGCGGTTTGGTCTTCGGCCACCTCGGCGACAAAGTTGGCCGCAAATCCATCCTGATCATCACCATCGCCCTCATGGGTGGATCCAGCTTCCTCATCGGCTGCCTCCCCACCTACGCGGCGGCGGGCATGGTGGGGCCGGTGCTCCTGGTAGTGCTGCGCATCCTGCAAGGTCTCGGCGCCGGTGCCGAGCAGGCCGGGGCGACGGTTCTCATCTCTGAGTTCGCACCCCCTCGACGCCGTGGCTTCTTCGCCTCGTTGCCGTTCGTCGGCATCCAACTCGGCACCGTGCTGGGTGCGGGCACCTTCGCGCTCATCGCCTTGGCGCCCCACGAGGTTCTCTTCGGTTGGTTGTGGCGCCTTCCCTTCCTGCTGGGCGCAATCCTGGTCCTGGTCGCGGTCTGGATTCGCTTGAAGCTGAAGGAGTCTCCGACGTTCGAGGTCCTCGAGCGCGAAGACGGTGAAGAGCCGGTCAAGATGGGGCTCGGGGAAGCGCTGCGGACCTCGCGCAAGAACATCCTCATCGGCATCGGGTTGCGCATGGCCGAGAACGGGAACTCGTCGATCTACTCCGCCTTGCTGTTGTCGTTCATCGGGGGCATGGCGGTCTACAAGGGCCAGAACCCCGGTCCGCTGGGGGCCGTCATCGCGGCCGTCGTGTCGGCGATCATGGTCGTTGTGTTTGGCTTCCTGTCGGACAAGTACGGACGGGTGCGCGTCTACCGTTTCGGTGCGCTCTTCCAGGCGATCATCGCTCTGCCCGCCTTCTACTTGCTCACCTTGGGGCAGACCTGGCTAGTGTTCGTCGTCATGTCGGCCGGTATCGGCATCGGTGTCCAGGCAATGCTCGGGCCGCAGTGCGCGCTGCTGCCTGAACTCTTCGGCAACACCCACCGATACACCGGTGTGGCCATGTCCCGCGAGATCTCTGCGGTGTTGGCAGGCGGGATCGCCCCCTTGCTGGGTGCATCGTTGCTGGCTGTGACCGGCCATGCCTGGTGGGTCGTGGGCGGTTACTCGCTGGTGCTCTCCCTCATCACCTTCGCGACCACCTTCGTGACGCCTGAGACGGCAGGGCGGTCTCTTACGGCGCTGGAGGATGCGTCTTGAGGTGACGCGACGTCACCACGGCACTGACGTGAGGAAGGCGGGCCCCGCACCGGGGTCCGCCTTCCACGGCGAGAGGGCCTGCCCCCAGGAATGGAAAGGAACTGGTTCGCCAAGTGGAGTGCGGTGTGGCAAACTTGTGCAGGTTGTGCACGCGCTCCTGCCACAGGGGGTTGGCGCGGCATGGCAGACGAACATCAATATGAGGTGACCTGTGGCACCGGCGAGGACGAATCCAATGAACAAGCTCGTGGCGGACATCGCCGCCTCCCAGCTCCGCGATGACCTTCCTGACTTCCGCCCCGGCGACTCGGTCAAGGTGCACGTGAAGGTGGTTGAAGGCACGCGTTCGCGTATCCAGGTCTTCGCTGGCGCGGTCATCGCGCGCAACGGCCGCGGGATCGGTGAGGCGTTCACCGTCCGCAAGGTCTCCTTCGGCACGGGTGTTGAGCGCACCTTCCCGCTGCACTCCCCGATCATCGACAAGATCGAGGTGGAGCGGCGCGGTGACGTGCGGCGCGCCAAGCTGTACTACCTGCGTGGTCTTCACGGCAAGGCTGCCAAGATCAAGGAGAAGCGCGACCGCTGATCGCGTCAGGAGGGGATCGCGTGGACGAGGAGCGTGGCAATGGCGTGGGCGGTTTCCTGAAGGAGACGGCAATCGTCGTGGTAGGGGCTTTGATTGCCTCCACCTTGCTCCGGCTCTTCCTCGTCCAGGTCTTCCTCATCCCATCGGGCTCCATGGAGTCCACTTTGAATATCAACGATCGCGTCGCCGTGCAGAAGGTCACTCCCTTCCAGCGCGGCGACGTCGTCGTGTTTCGTGACGACTTGGAATGGCTGGGTAACCCGGACCGATTCGCCCATGAGCCATGGCAGGATGCGCTGATCTTCCTCGGCCTGATGCCGGATCCCTCCGCTGGACACCTGATCAAGCGGGTCATCGGGACGGCCGGCGACAGGGTCGTCTGCTGTGACGTTGATGGACGCATCACGGTGAATGGGGCCGCTCTCGACGAAACGGCGTACCTCTACACCGACGATGCCGGGGTCCAAAACGCGCCCTCGCTGTACCCCTTCGATGTCGTCGTGCCTGCCGGGCGCATCTTTGTGATGGGTGATCACCGGGAGGCGTCGGCCGACTCACGTTGTCATCTTTCCGAGAATGCTCTGGGCGTGACGAACCTGGGCGGGTTCCCTTCACGAGATTCTGTGGTGGGCGTGGCTGCGGTCACACTCTTCCCCTTCGAGCGATGGCGGACCTTCTCCACTCCCACTGTTTTCGGCGGTATCCCCGCCCCAGCGTCACCGGCTCCCGAACGGCCGGTGATCACCGGGGAACTGCCTCCCTGCTGATGAGCTTCATCATCCGTCGAGACGCGGGCCTGTACGGGTACGAGCGGGCGCTGCGGCGAGCCGGGTTCGACCTGGTGGCCGGCGTGGATGAGGCGGGCCGGGGTGCGTGCGCCGGGCCGCTGGTCGCCGCCGCCGTCATCTTGCCGACGCGTCCCATCGAGGGCCTGGCTGACTCGAAGAAGCTGACGGCCGCACGTCGGGAGAGGCTGTATCCCGAGATCACGCAACGAGCGTTGGCATGGTCGGTCGTCCGGGTGGAGCCCGAGGAGTGCGACGCTTTGGGCATGCATGTCGCTGACGTGGAAGCGCTCCGGCGTGCCGTAGCCCGTCTCGACACGCGCCCTCATTTCGTCTTGACCGACGGCTTTCCCGTCGACGGGCTGGGAACTCCATCACTGGCGATGTGGAAGGGGGACGCGGTGGCTGCCTCGGTGGCCGCAGCGTCGATCATCGCCAAAGTGACCCGCGACCGCATCATGGTGGACTACGCGGCGGAGTTCCCCACGTACCAATTCGACGTCCACAAGGGATATTGCACGGCGCTGCATCAGTCGGAACTGGACGAGCAGGGCCCGTGCGCGATTCATCGTCAGGCTTGGGACAATGTGGCGCGAACCACTAAGCTGAAACGGTCATGAGCACCGACGATCTAGAGCAGTACGAGTCCGAGCTGGAGTTGCAGCTGTACCGCGAGTACAAGGACGTCGTGGGCATCTTCACGTATGCCGTGGAGACCGAGCGCCGATTTTACCTGTGCAACGCCGTGGATCTGAAGGTGCGCACCGAGGGCGGCGACGTCTACTACGAGGTGTCCATGGGGGACGCCTGGGTGTGGGACATGTACCGGCCCGCTCGTTTCGTGAAGTCAGCCAAGGTGTTGACCTTCCGCGATGTGTCGATCGAGGAGATTACGCATTCGGAACTGCAGGTTCCCGACAGCCTGTAGACCTCTCACGATCCACAAGGGGGGCCAGATGTCCTGCTGGTCGTCCACAGGCCAGCGTGATCGTGACGCGCCACGCGTGGGAGCGCCCAACGTGAGTTCGTGGATGAACGACGTGGCATCGGGGCCCGGGGCGAGGAGTTGGCCGCCCGTTATCTCACGCGGCTGGGCTGGTCCGTCCTGGCGCGCAACTGGCGTTGCCGATACGGCGAACTGGATCTGATCTGCCGCCAACCTGACGGGACGGTGGTGGTGTGCGAGGTGAAATCCCGCACCGGGCACGGCTATGGAACCCCGTTGGAGGCCATCACTCACGCCAAGGCGCAGCGTCTGCGACAGCTGACCGCCGCGTGGGTGAAGGAACACGACCAACCCGTCACTCGCCTCCGCATCGACGCGGTCGGTGTCTTGTGGCATCGCGACGGCACGGCGAGTGTGACCCATGAGCGGGGGATCGCGCGATGAAACTCGGGCTAGCGCAGAGCGTGGGGCTCATCGGCATGGACGCCACGGTGGTGGACGTGGAGGCGGTCGTGGGTGGCGGCCTACCTCGCACGGTCATCGTCGGCCTTCCCGATGCGGCCCTGCACGAGGCTGGTGATCGCTGTCGTGCTGCACTCACCCAGGCCGGGTTCACCTGGCCCGACCAGCGCGTCACGATCAATCTGAGCCCGGCCTCGCTGCCCAAGGCAGGAACCCACTTCGACATCGCCATCGCCGCCGCGGTCCTGACAGCAGCGACCTTGCTCCCGGCGGGACGCCTCCAAGGGACGGTCTTCTTGGGGGAACTGGGTTTGAACGCGCGCGTTCGTTCTGTCCGGGGAGTTCTTCCGGCCGTGCTCGCCGCAGCGAACGCCGGGTTCACGCGTGCCGTGGTTCCGGCCGCGCACGTCCATGAGGCCAGTCTCGTCGAGGGCATCGAAGTGGTGGGAGTGAACACTCTCCACGATGTCGCGACGTGGCTGCGTGGAGGGGAAGTACCTTTGCCCGCGCCAGAGCCCGCCGAGACGGTGGAGGAACACCAGTGGGATCTGGTGGATGTAGCTGGGCAGTTGGAGGCGCGTTGGGCCATCGAAGTGGCCGCTGCAGGGCGCCACCACGTGTTCTTGACGGGGCCACCGGGTGTGGGCAAGACGCTCTTGGCCGAACGACTCCCCGGGATCCTTCCCGAGTTGTCCCCCTCGGAAGCCCTGGAGGTGGCGGCGATTCGTTCCGTCAGCGGGCTTGCGCTCGGCACCCAGTTGTCGCGCCGTGCCCCCTTCTCCGCCCCGCACCATTCGGCTTCGGTGGCAGCGATGGTGGGAGGCGGCGCTCGGATCGCCCAGCCTGGCGCGATCTCGCTCGCCCATCGCGGCATCCTCTTCTTGGACGAAGCGCCAGAGTTCAGTCCGCGCGCACTCGACGCTTTGCGAACACCCTTGGAATCGGGGCGAGTCGAACTGGCCCGCTCGTTGGCCAGTACGAGCTATCCGGCACGATTCCAACTCGTGCTCGCCGCCAATCCTTGCCCGTGCGGGCATGCGGGCCAAGCCGGAGTTCACTGTGAATGCACGCCGATGGCGGTCCGGCGTTACGGCGCACGGCTCTCCGGGCCGATCCTTGACCGCGTCGACATCATTGCGCCCCTACGCCCGATGACGAAGTCCTACTTGCGTGCGGCGGGCTCCACCGGCGAGCCGAGCGCTGCCGTCGCGGCCCGTGTGGCCGAGGCGCGCGAGCGTCAGCGCGTGCGCCTCGAGCCGGTGGGGTGTCGGACGAACGCAGAAGTGCCCGGATCAGTCCTGCGGACGTCTTTGCCCCGTCCGGAGGGAGTGGACCTCCTCGAAGCGACGATGACGCGCGGGCTGCTCAGCCTGCGTGGGCTGGACAAGGTCCTGCGACTTGCGTGGACGATCGCCGACCTTAACGGCGCGGATCGGCCGCGGCTCGATCATGTTCGCGCGGCGATCGCACTGCGTCGGGGCGAGGACCAGGCGGGGGTGGTGTCATGAGTGCGACCCACGAGGAGCGTATGGCGCGCTTGGCGCTGAGTTGTGTCGTCGAGCCGGGCGACCTCCAGTTGGCTCAACTGCTGGAAACCTACTGTGTCGAGGAGATCTGGGAGCGCCTGCGCCAGGACGGCCCGCCGGGGGCATGGCGCAATCGCGCCCACGCTTTGAACCTCGAACACGTCACTCAACAAGCCCAGAAGGCGGCGGCTCGATTTGTGATTCCCGGTGACGCACAGTGGCCGGCGGCGCTGGGTGATCTTGCCGCGGCAGACCCGGTCCGCGACTGGGGAGGGACGCCTCTGGGGTTATGGGTGAAAGGAAACGGCGCGCTGGGCCCTATGACCAGAGACGCCGTCTCGGTGGTCGGAGCCAGGGCCGCGAGTCCCTACGGCGAGAGGGTGGCTGCGGAACTGGCCGGTGCGGCGGCTGAGCGTGGGTGTTGTGTCGTCTCGGGGGCGGCCTATGGAATCGATGCTGCGGCCCACCGCGGGGCTCTTGCATCCCAGGGATCGACCGTTGCCGTGGTGGCTGGGGGCGTTGACGAGGCCTACCCTCGGGCGCATCGGCGCCTGTTGGACGACATCGCCGAATCAGGCTGCATCGTGTCAGAAGTGCGGGTGGGGGAGCACCCGACCCGACGGCGTTTCCTGGTCCGGAATCGGCTCATCGCCGCTTTGTCGGCAGGCACGGTCATCGTCGAAGCCTCGCTGCGCAGCGGGGCGCGAAACACGGCCTCGTGGGCCACCGCGTGTGGCCGCGTTGTGATGGCCGTTCCAGGGCCCGTCACCAGCGCCACTTCCGTCACCCCGCATCGGCTCATTCGCGAGGGAGAGGCGACGCTGGTCACATGCATCGATGACGTGCTCGAACTCATTCACCCCCTCGGGGAGGTGATGCCACAGCGGGAACGGCGCGGTCGACTGCTGGATTCGCTGTCAGACCAGGCAAAGGCTGTTTTCGAAGCGCTCCCTTTGCGGGGCGGGCGGGATGCAGGCGAGATCTCCCTGAGGGCCGGAATGCCGCTCCCTGAGGTCATGGCGGCCTTGGTCGGTCTCGCCGACGCCGGTTGGGCGCGCCCGCTCTCCGATGGTCGATGGGGCCTTGGCCCTACGAGTGACAGACCGGTGGCCGAAGCGGACACTGCCTCCTACCCCGAAAGCGGTCGAAGTCTGGGGGAGCAAGCGGGGTTCTGAGTTGGCGTGCCACGGCCATGCCCGGCGCCCCCGGCCATGCAAGGTGCCAGGGATTAGCGCAACAGCAGCGCCAGGGAGGCCAAGCCCGACGCGGTAATCGTGACGACCTCAAACTGGCGCTGGGTGACCTTCCCGATGACCCACACACCCGCGAGGGTGCCCAGGAGGACGGCAGGAATGAGGAGTGCAACCAAGGTCAGGTTCGTGGGGGAGTAGAGCCCGAGGCCTACGGTGAAAGGTGTCTTGGAGAGGTTGACGAGAAAGAAGAACCAAGCGTTGGTACCGATGAAGCGGGCTTTGTCCACCCGGGACGCCAGGAAGTACAGCGCCATGACGGGGCCCGCGGCGTTCGCCGTCATCGTCGCAAAACCGGCCGCGCCACCCGTCAGCACGGCCCTGCCCCACCGGGGGGTAGGCGAGAGGCGCTGCGGCGAGGCTTCGTCGGCGCTCGCCAGGGCCGGCATGGCTGCCGTCTCGTGAGGGGAGTCTCGTCGGCGGCGCTGCCACAACTGCAGCAGGACCATCACGACCAGCAGCCCTCCAATGGTGCGGCGCATCACTACGTCATCTACCACTGACATGAAGAGGGCCCCTAGCGCCAAGCCAGGCAGCACGCTGGGCAACAAGCGCAGCAGCAACGCCCAGGACACAGTGCGGTATCGGCTGACGGCGACGACGTCGCCGACGAGAAGCAACAGCAAAACGGTGGCGGTCGACTCCTTCGCTGGCATTCCCCAGGCGAAGACGGCCACAGCGATGGCGGCGACGCCACCAAACGATGTCTTGGAGAAGCCGATGATGACCGCTCCAGCCGCCATCGCGGCCAACAGCGGCCAGCCGAACGTCGCAATCAGGTCAGGCACCCGACGACTGTATTGGGTAGTGCGGACCAGGGGGGTACTGCGGACCGATCCTGACGCCGGTGTCCGGTGTCCGGTGTCCGGCGTCCGGCGTGTGCACGGCTCGTCCCGGACAACCGGGGCAACACCCCTGGCCAGCGGGGACGGGGGTGTTACGTTGAGAGAACCGCCAGCCTGGGGCGCCCACGACGTGACGCGCGGCTGGAGGTGGAGAACGCGGACGTCCCGATGGGGTGTCGTCAGGACTCCAATCGCAGCAACTTTTCTCGCAGTCGCAGTCGCAGCCGCGTTTGGCGGCTTGAAACGGATTGGTGATCAACGAGCATGACCGAGCAACTCAATCGCCTCAACGTGAACCGGGAGGCGATCCTCGGAGCTTCCGCGCCGGAGCGCACCGGCATCATTCACTTTGGGCTCGGCAACTTCCATCGCGCTCACGCGGCCGTGAATACGGCATTGGCCATGGCCGCCGAGCCGGGAGACTGGGGCATCGTCGGGATCGCGAATCGCTCCCGCAAGGTCACCTCCGCGCTGGAGGCGCAAGACGGCCTCTACAGCGTTGTCACGCTGGACCCCGAGGCGGAACATGTCGACGTGGTGGACGTCCATCGGCGCTTCTTGGTCGCCGCCGAGGATGGGCCAGCCATCATCGAAGCCGTCGCTGATCCTGCACACAAGATCATCACGCTGACCATCTCGGAGAACGGCTATCACCTCGATGGCCGCACGGGAAAGCTGGACGTGGAGTCGCCCGACATCAAGGCCGACCTGGCCGAGGGTGCCGAGCCCACGACGCCGTTGGGGCAAATCGTGGCGGGACTGACCGCGCGTTTCGCGGCCAATGCTGCTCCCATGACGGTGCTGTCTTGCGACAATCTGCTGTCTGCGGGCAACACCACGCGTGCGGCCGTCCTTCAGTTTGCTGAGGCCGCACACTCCAGTGACGAGTTCCTGGCATGGTTGGACGGCCACGTCACCTTCCCGAACGCCATGGTGGATCGCATCGTGCCCGCGCCCACGGAGGGGACCAAAGCCGAGGTGGAGGAGGCGCTGGGCCTGCACGACGAGGCGCCGGTGCCCGCGGAACTGTTCACGATGTGGGTCATTGAAGACAAGTTCGCGGCTGGGCGTCCGAAGTGGGAAGCGGCCGGAGCGATCTTCTCCGACGAAGTCGAGAAGTACGAACTGGTCAAGCTCCGCCTCCTCAACGGGGGACACTCGCTCATCGCGTACCTGGGCGGCCTGGATCGCCAGGAGACGATCCCGGACTCACGGGCACAGCAGTTCATCGCCGACGCCACGCGCCAGGCGCTCGAAGTGGACTACCTTCCCAGCATCGACCTTCCGGCCAACTTCGATCCCCAGGAGTACATCGACAGTTTGTTCCGTCGTTGGAGCAACACGGTTCTAGGGGACAAGACCTCTCGCGTTGGGTCGGACGGTTCGACCAAGCTTCTCCAGCGTGTCCCGATCCCGGCACTCACCGCGCTCGCGCAGGGACGGATGCCCGAGCAACTGGCGTTGACCGTCAGCGCCTGGATGTGCTGCTGCATTCCTCCGCGCGGTTTCGAACCGGGCCCGATCGCCGACGCGATGATTGAGCCCAAGGCGGACCTCCTCAAGGCGGCCACCGCACAGGCCACCTCGGTGCGAGAGCACGTCGAGGCCATCCTGGATTCCGGAGTGTTCCCCGACGACCTCGTCGGGCAGCAAGCGTTCCGCGATCGCGTGGTGGAGTACGCCGAGATGATCGTGGCTGATGGCGTCCGGGAAGCAGCCGCTGTTGCGCTCAAGCGAGGCGCTCAGGCCTAAACCCCTCACCGCCAAAGAGTCCCGCTCCCCCCAGGAGGAGCGGGACTCTTTGCGCGAATGCGGACGACGGGGTGGTGGTTTACAGCAGTTCGGCGAAGAGGTCGACGATCGCGCCGAGTTGGGTGGCACGCTCCTCAACGGGAAGGTCGTCGGGCCGCAAACCGAACTTGAGCCCGACGATGACGTCATCACCGGCAGCCTCCAAAGCTGCGGTGATCTCCTCGGCCCCCAGGAGGGTGCCAGGGGGAGAGAACGGCAGCCCAGCGGGGGGAAGGTGGCGATCGAGCCACGTCCCGAAGTCGCTGTGCTCGCCGGAGGCGCTGGAGAAGAAGACTGCTCCCAGCACGCCAGCCTCTGCGGCGCGTCGGATATGACTCAAGGGGAGGTCCTTGCCGCGACCCTCCAGCGCGCTGCGCCCCCAGTTGATGCCGATCTTCCAGCGTGGATCCGCTGACGCTTCGACGAGGGAGAGTTCCTCCTCGAAAGTCAAAAAGGCCTTTTCGCCGTGGTGGTCGGGGGTGGTCGCGTCGCCGTGCTCCACGAGGAACACCATCTCTGAGCCCCAATCCCAGCCGCTGATGGTCGCCATCGATGCGGCCATGGCTTCGGCGTCGGCCGTGTTGCTCGGTCCGCTGTGGAACTCGATCGCCTGGACGTGATGGCACTGCTCGCGGAGAGCGGCGATGTCGTCTCGCGCCTGGGCTGCGAACGCTAAGGCCGCGTTCCGCCCTGCCTCATCGGGGGAGGCGAGCCCGAACGTTGCATCGTTGGCAATGCGGCCCATCGTCCCGGGAATGCAGGTGATGACGTGAGACCACTCGGCCCGCCATGAGGGATGAGCGACGACGTGGTCGACCTGCGGAAGCTCCAGGCCACCCACGATGGGTCGGGCCGCGAGGGCATCCAGAATGATCGATTCGCCCGTGTCGGCGCTCGGGGAGTAGGCGGCGTAGGCGCCCACGATGAGGTGCTTGGACATGGGCCCATGATCGCAGGGATTCCTCACTGAACAGGGGGGAAGGGTCAACTCGACCGATGTTGCCGCAGCGAGGGCGGTACGGCTTCTGCGGGCGCGACCATAGTCTGATCCGCCATCGGCTCCCGGGCTCGCCCTCGCGTCCGGTCTGTGTCAGGCATGCGGGAGGCAAGGGTGGCCCCGTACTCTTTCGACTATGGCCTTGATGCTGGACGCTTTGACGCACCCGCGCGCGGTGGCTCCGATGACAGGTGGCATGGTGACGACGGGCGCGGCGATCGACATCGCCCGGGTGGGGTTCGGCGGCCTCCTCGCCGGACGCCTGAGCGTCGCCCCGTGGTCCTCCTCGGGACCATCGGTGCGGCCAGACAGCATGACGGGACTGATGCGATGACGGGCAGCGACTACACCCCCCAGCATGTGGCCCAGTCACCGGAGACCCCGCCGCTGCAGGGCGCCGAGCGCCGACGCAGTTTCGGGACGGCCAGTGCTCTGACGGTGGTCAGCGCCGTGATTCCTGGGCTCGGGCTGGCCGGGACGCGCTGGCGGGTGTTCGGGCTCGCGTTGACGGCGGTTGCGGTGGCGGTCGCGGTGCTTGCCGGGGTTGGCTCCGTGTTCGCGAGGGGCTGGGCCTTGTCTGTGGTGGCGAACCCGACGTGGCTCATGGTGATGGCTGTGGCGCTGGCGGTGTTTGGCCTGCTGTGGGCTGTTGCCGTGACGGCCACGCAGGTCCTGACGCGTCCGCACCCGGCGCGCGCATGGCAGCGCGTCGTGGGTGCCGTGCTGGTGGCCGTGCTCACCTTCGCCGTGGCGATGCCGTCGGCCTTTGGTGCTCGGAGCCTGGTAGAGACGTCATCCCTGCTGCGCGCGGTCTTCCAAGATCCAGACGATCCGGGTGGCGCGAACGCGCCGAGCTTTGGTAACGGTTCGGATCCGTGGGCCAACAAGCCCCGACTCAACGTGTTGATCCTGGGTGCCGACAGCGGAGACGACCGCACGGGAACCCGCACCGACACGGTGATGCTGGCGTCGATCGACACCAAGACGGGAGACACCGTCTTGCTGGGTCTGCCTCGGCAGACTGAGCGCCTCATTTTCCCCGCGGGAAGCGCGCTCGCGAAGATTTGGCCCGACGGATACCACCTGCCTGGCGAACCCGATGGCGAGCAGCAACTCAATGCCATGTACCAAAACGTCATCCGCTATCCGGGCGCTGCGGCCAGTTTGCCGCCGTCCAAGGATCCCGGGGCGACGATGCTCAAGATGGCCGTCGGCACCTCCCTTGGGGTGGACATCGACTATTACGTCATGGCGAACCTCGAGGGATTCGTGGAGATCGTGGACGCCCTCGGTGGCGTGACGGTGAACGTCAACAAACCCCTGCCCGTGGGGGGAAAGAACCCCAACGGCGCCGATCCGGGCTTCCCGCCGGATCGTTGGCTGCCGCCTGGTCCCGATCAGCATCTGAATGGATACGACGCTCTCTGGTATGCCCGCGGTCGCTATCACACCGACGACTACGACCGGATGCGGCGCCAGCGATGTGTGATCAAGGCCCTGAGCCGCCAGGTCAACCTGACGACAGTCCTGGCCAACTACGAGGCCTTGACCCAAGCCGGACGCGACGTGGTCGCGACCGACGTTCCCAATAGCCTCTTGCCTGCTTTGCTGGATCTTGCAGGCCGAGTGCGCAACGCACCCCTGCGGTCGGTCTCCTTCCAGAATGGGGTAGACGGGTTCTCCACGACGCACCCACAGTGGAGCGCCGTTCAGCAGCGCGTTGCCGAGGCGCTGGCGCCCCAGGCGGCCCCGCCGGCGTCGGGGGGTCCGTCGACGCCTGAGGTGACGCCGAGCAAGCCTGCGGCAGCTCCCACGACAACCCGGTCGGGGGCGGCGAAGACACCGTCGGCCGAGCCGTCGGCCACCCCGACGCAGGTCGCGGACGAGTGTGCCTACAACCCCGTCGCCTGAGAGTGCGATGCTGCGGGCACAGTTGACGAGCCGTTTCGACATGGCCGTGCGTCCGCGCTATAGTTGCGGGGCTGCCAGGGAGACCTGGCCGACACCTTGCGCGGGTGGCGGAATTGGCAGACGCGCTAGCTTGAGGTGCTAGTGCCCGATTAAGGGCGTGGAGGTTCAAGTCCTCTCTCGCGCACGAGACAAGAGGCCTTGTTGTTGGGGGTAAGTCCCTAGTGACAAGGCCTCTTGGTATGTGTGAGTAGATCCACGTCTGCCGCAAACCTGGCCATGTCGAGCAGGGCACCTGCCTCGGCGCCGTGTGAACCATGGCGTGCATGGTGGTGGTGGCCTCCTCCTGTCGTTGACTCCCCAGGCAGATGCTGCTGCGCCGCTGGCGCCACCTCTGAGGCAAGTAGTGGCGGGGCTGGGGCGCGGCTCCCTAGTCTTGGTGCCACAAAGGAGGCGCATATGAGCAATCAGCAATGGAATCAACAAGGTGGATATCCTCCCCCGCCACCGCACTATGGCGGCTATCCCCCTGGGGACGGACTCCGACAGCAACCGTATCCGAGTGGCGCTCGTCCCAGCGCAGGTGGGGGCAACAGAAAATTGCCGTGGATTCTCGTCGGGGCAGCCCTCGTGCTGGCGATCATCTTCGGGACCGGGTGGGTGCTGGCGCTGAAGGGAGGCGAGTCTGGACCCGACGTCCCGCCCCCGTTGCCTTCTGGCGCCGAAAGGGTTCCGGGCGCAAGTCCTCCGACGCTGCAGACGGCTCCAAGCCAACCCGAGGTATCTGCACGGCCACCCGATACCTTGGCGAAGGTAGAGGACATGCCGATGAGCGTCGGCTCCCGTGAGCGTAAAGAGTTCGCTGGCCTTCCTATCTACGCGCACGCTGGCGACAGTGACGGATGGATCTACGTGATCAGCAATGGCTCGCGCCTGGATCTGAAGATGTGGGCGCTCACCTTAGACGAACCGGCCTTCTCTGCCGACGGCACTTTTGTGTGCGGCACAGTCGAAAAGACGCCGACCTGTTACCTGGCGACAGTGAAGTACGGCATCATATCAATCAGCAGTCCTGGGAGTAACTTTGACTCTTCGGAACTGCCCGCGTTCACCAGCGAGTTTGCTCAAGGCCTGAAGTAGCAGCCATAGAACCCGCCAGGAGCTGGGACGTCAGGGGGCCTTCTGCTGAACACCACGAGGCTTCCTCGGCTTCACCCCAGCGAAGACCTTCGCTCCAGTGAAGAGGGGTGGCACTGCGAGTGCTCGGTGTGCGGGGAACGTGTGCACCGTGGATCGTGGATGCATCGGAGGGCCCCCTAAAGGTCGCGAGCCTCATTGGGCCCACCTGAGACGTCGTCGAGAGCACGAGCGATCTCGGGGGGCAGCGTCATGTCCTCGGCCTCCAGGTAGGGCTCCAGATGAGCGGCTGATCGGACGCCGAGAAGGGGAGCGGTGACGCCGGGGGCATCCCGCACCCACACATAGGCGACCTGCGCTGGCGTCATACCCAGTCCGTCAGCGGCCTTGGCGACGGCCTCGACGACGGCCCGGGAGCGCGGCTCCAAGTAGGGCTCCACGTACCAGTGGAAGTGCTGAGTGGCGCCGCGGGAACCGCGTGGCACTCCCGTTCGGTACTTGCCGGTCAGGACGCCTCGTCCTAGAGGTGACCAGGGAAAGAACCCCATCCCGAAGTGCTGCAATGCGGGGAGTACTTCTACCTCTGCGCGGCGGGCCAACAGCGAGTACTCCACTTGGTTGCTGACGATCGGCGCGCGGCCAGGAACGGCGCGCTGCCAGGTGGACGCGGTGGCGGTCTGCCACCCGACGAAGTTGGAGACCCCGACGTAGCGAGCCATGCCGGAGGTGACGGCGAAATCCAAGGCGGCAAGGGTTTCATCGAGGGGTGCGTGCCCCCAGGCATGCACTTGCCACAGGTCGACGTAGTCGGTGCGCAGTCGCTCCAGCGACCCCCGCAGATCGTCCAGAAGGGCTGCCCGAGAGGTGTCGACCACCCGGGCGCCCTCCCGGAATACGAAGCCGGCCTTCGTGGCGATGACGAGGTCCTCGCGCTGAACATCGGAGCGGAACATGCGCCCTAGCAAGCGTTCGGCTTCGCCACGCCCATAGGCGGGGGCAGTGTCGATCAGGGATCCGCCAGCGTCGACGAACCGGTGCACGCAGGCGCGGGCATCCTCGGCGTGGGTGTCACGGCCCCAGGTCATCGTGCCCAGGCCAGCCCGGGAGACCGTCAGACCGCTAAACCCGACGCTGCGCTCGCCGAACGTCGCCCCCATCGCCACTGTGGTCTCCCGATCAGATCGGGGAGACGACGTTGGTCAACAACAGCACCACGATGATCGCGGCCAGCACGATCCGGTAGATGACGAATGCGGTGAAGTTGTTGGTGGCGACGAACTTCAGCAGCCAGGCGATGGACAGGTAGGCGATCGCGAAGGACACCACGATGCCGATGATGGTGGCTGTCCAGCCCACGCCGCCGGGAGCGGCGATATCGGAGGCCGCAGAGATGGCTTGATAACTACCTGCTGCCACCAACGTGGGGATGCCGAGGAAGAAGCTCATGCGCGTGGCGGTCACGCGGTCAATGCCCAAGAAGAGTGCGCCGGAGATGGTGGCACCCGAGCGGCTCACGCCCGGCACCAAAGAGAAGCACTGAATCAGGCCCAGCAGAGCCCCGTCCTTCCAGGTGATGGTGTGCTCGCCGCGGTCCTGCTTGCCGAAACGGTCCGCGCAGAACATCACCACGCTCCACACGAGCAGGCCACCCACCACGAACCACAAGGAGCGCAGGGGCCCTTCGATGAGGTCCTTCAATGCGAAGGCAATGACGGCGGTCACGAGGAAACCCGCGATGATGGCCCAGCCGAGGTGGAAGTCGGGGCCGCGCTTGTCCTTGTTGGCCAGCCCCGAGAACCAGGCACCCGCGATGCGGACGATGTCGGAGAAGAAGTACACGATCGACGCGATCATCGCCCCGATCTGGGTGATGGCGGTGTAGGCCGTGACCGACGTGTCGTTGATGGGCAACCCCATCAGGCTCTCGACGACGGTGAGGTGCCCGGTGGAACTGATGGGGAGGAACTCCGTCACGCCCTCCACGACGCCCAAGATGACCGATTGCCACCATTCCAACATGCGCTGTTTCTCCGCTCGTTCGCCGAATCAGACAACTCAGCGTAGCCCGGCCGAGCGCGACTAGGCTGTCACGGGCGCGGCATCGAGCCGCCCACCAGTCGCGAGGAGAATGCATGAAGGCGTGGTCCCGTCCCGAGATTCCGACGCTGACGCCTGATCCGACGTTGCCCCGCGTCCACGATTCCGCGTCCGGCACCGCGCTCGCTGTCGGTGCCGGGGATGGTCCTGCCCGCATGTATGTGTGTGGCATCACGCCCTACGACGCGACCCATCTCGGACACGCCAACACCTATGTCGCCTTTGATCTGTTGTACCGCATCTGGCTGGACGCAGGCCGCGAGGTGATCTACACCCAAAACGTCACCGATGTGGACGACCCCCTCCTGGAGCGTGCCGAAGCAACCGGTGTCGCCTGGCAGGATCTGGCCGCCGACCAGATCGCGTTGTTCCGCAGCGACATGGAGGCCCTGCGGGTTGTGCCTCCCACCCATTACGTGGGGGCTGTGGAGTCCATCGACTGGGTGATCGCCATGGTGCAGCGACTCATCGCCGCCGGGCTTGTCTACCAAGTCGACGATCCCGAGTACCCCGACTGGTATTTCGCCTCCACGCAGGCTCCCACGTTCGGCGAGGTGGCCCACCTGGACCGTGCGCAGGCGCTGGCAATCTTCGGCGAGCGCGGGGGTGACCCGGATCGACCGGGCAAGCGAGATGCCTTGGACTGCCTCGTCTGGCGGCTGGAGCGTCCAGGGGAACCCGCCTGGGACTCGTCGTTGGGTCGCGGACGACCGGGGTGGCACATCGAGTGCTCGGCTATTGCCCTGCACACCCTCGGCGAGCAGTTCGACGTGCAAGGAGGAGGCTCAGACCTGGTGTTCCCGCATCACGAGATGAGCGCTGCGGAAGGGACGTCGCTGTCTGGGCAGCCCTTCGCCCGCGCGTTCGCGCACGGGGGCATGGTCGGTTACGAGGGCGAGAAGATGTCCAAGAGCCGTGGCAATCTCGTCCTGGTCTCACGCCTCAGGGCCGCCGGGGTGGATCCGATGGCGATCCGCCTGGTACTGCTGGCCCACCACTACCGCAGCGATTGGGAGTACACCGCCGCAGATCTCGACGCGGCTCAGGCGCGCCTGCTCGCCTGGCGTGGTGCGGTCGCCGCAGCGGCGGCGCTCCCTGCAGGCCCCACGATCGCCACCCTGCGCGCGGCGCTGCGCGATGACCTGAATGCGCCGCAGGCCCTCGCCGCCGTCGACGCATGGGCTGCCGCGTCGTCGGCCATCGATGGAGATGACGTGGACGCGCCCGCAGACATCGCACAAGCCCTCGATGCGCTCCTGGGCGTCCGTCTGTAGAACGGGTGAGGTTCGGCGCGCTCGCGCGAAGGCGCGGCGAGGCGGTCGCTGTGTGTCCGCCCGTCCGCCCCGGCGCGGCGTCTGGGGCTTACGCCACTAGACTTCGGCTACGTGAAGACGTTCGAGGAACTGTTCGCGGAACTATCCGCTAAAGCCGAGGCGAGGCCAGCCGGATCCGGCACCGTCAAGGAGTTGGACGCAGGCGTCCACGCGATCGGGAAGAAGATCGTGGAGGAGGCCGCCGAAGTGTGGATGGCGGCCGAGTTCCAGTCCGACGCTGAGGCGTCCGAGGAGATCAGCCAACTCCTGTACCACGTACAGGTGATGATGATCGCCAAGGGGCTCACCCTCGCTGACGTCTACCGCTACCTGTGAGGGGAACGACCGTGAACGATCGCCCGCTGCTGCGCATCGCGCTACCCAACAAGGGCTCCCTGGCCGAGGCCACGCAAGCGATGCTTCGCGAGGCCGGCTATGCCCAGCGCTCCGACAGCAAGGATCTGGTCCTCCTCGACGAGGCCAACGGTGTCGAGTTCTACTACCTGCGCCCGCGTGACATTGCGGTGTACGTGGGGGAGCGGACGCTCGACCTGGGATTCACTGGCCGCGACATGCTCCTGGACTCAGGCGCTGACGCTGAGGAAGTCCTCGCGCTTGGGTTCGGCGGAACCCGCTTCCGCTTTGCCGCACCGGCTGCGTCCGGGTGGACGGTGGCCAACCTGGCGGGCCAGCGGATCGCGACCTCCTACTCGGGGCTGCTGGGCGCCTACTTGGAGCGCCAAGGCGTCTCGGCTCGACTGATCAAGCTGGACGGTGCCGTGGAAAGCGCGGTGCGTCTGGGTGTGGCCGACGCCATCGCCGACGTGGTCGAGACCGGTTCCACCCTGAAGCGAGCGGGGTTGGAGGTCTTCGGTGAGCCGATCCTGGCCTCCGAGGCCATTTTGATCCAGCCGCGCGGAGCGCAGGAGCCCGCTGGGCTGGGATTGCTGCTTCGCCGCCTGGCTGGGGTCATGACGGCGCGCAACTACAAGATGGTTGACTACAACATCGCCGCAGACAAACTGGAGGTTGCTGCGTCCGTCACTCCCGGCATCGACAGCCCCACCGTTTCGCCGTTGGCGCGCGAGGGCTGGTTCGCGGTGCGCGCCATGATTCCGGCCAAGCAGGCGCCCCTCATCATGGATGAGCTGTGGGAGGTCGGTGCTGAGGGGATCCTGGTCACCGACATTGCGGCGTGTCGGCTGTGAGTTCGCCTGAGGAGTTCGAGGCGCATCCGCATCTGTTGCGCAGGCAGGCGCTGATCTGGACGGTCGTCATGTTCGGCGCCGCTCTCTTCGGCTGGTTCAGCCTTCCCGCCGCGATCCGGGGCATGTTCACGCTGCCGCAGACGCTGACGCTGCTGTTCTTCCTCGCGTTCATGCTGGGGATCGTGTGGGTAGTGGCCAGCGGTTTTGTTCGCGCGGACGCCGAAGGGCTCTGGGGGCGCAACGGGTTTCGCCGCTACCGGTATCGCTGGGACGAGGTGGAGTCCATCCGCTATCGCGACAGCGACCACTGGCCGTTCGTCGAACTGAATGATGCGACGGACCGACCGATACTGGGCATCATGCGCTCTGACGGCGATGCGGCGCAGGGGAAGGTCGATCAGCTCCGCGCGTTGGCTACGCGACCCTCCGCCTGAGGGAAAGCTGCTGCGCGAGGGAAAGCGACTGCGAGGTGCCACTCCCGCGCCGGCCGATCAGTTGATGCCGCGCTTGCGTAGCAGTTCGCTGATCTCGTCGAACTCGGATTCACCGCCAGCGGCCGGTGGTGCCGCCGCAGGTGCGGGACGGGAGGCCGGTGCGGAGGTGCTGGTGGCGGGCAGGCCGGGCGAGGCTGGGTGCCCGTTGGAGGCCGCCTGCTTCTCGGCTTTGGCTGCCGCACGGCGATCCTTCGCCGACTCGGACGGGATCAAGCGGCTCCCCACCAGGAGCAGGGCTCCGATGCCGCCCAGGACCAAGCCGACCCATTGGATCGGGGTGAACTGCAAGCCGTTCCACCAGGCATAAAGCGAACGGGCGGCGCCCTCGGCTGCAGAGCCGAGCCCGGCGAGGTAGATCGCCATGGGGAGCAGCGTCAGCCCGATCCACCAAAAGACGGTCTTGACCTGCGCGCGACGCCAGATCAGGGCGGTAATGATGACGCACACCACCGTGGTCACGCTGGCGATCAGGAGGTGGATGAGGTTCGCGTCCATGCGCTCCAGCCTACGGGGTCGATTTGGGGTGAGGTCGCCGATGTGCCAGCGTGGGCGCATGAAGACGTTGGGGCAACCGAATGCTGCCTTCGCCGGGGACCGGGGGGATCCCGATCCCGCCCTGCGAACGATCCTGGCACGGGCCTACGACGGCGACGTGGCGTATCCCCGCGCCATCGCGGCGTTATGCACGGCTCGCCTGCTCCTCCCGATCGTGGCGGCGGGCGACGAATCCGGCGATGGGCCTGATCCCGACCGCGTGGCAGAAATGGCGGCGGTCCTGGTCCGCTCTGAGTCCGGTGACACGGCTGTGCCGGTCTTCACCGGCCTGGACGCCTTGACGGTGTGGAAGGCGGACGCCCGCCCTGTCCCGTGCACGCTGGACGATGTGGCGGCCACCGCGGTGGAGACGAGTTCGACGGCGATCCTGATCGACCTGCCTGGCCCGCACCCGGTGGTGATTGAACGCGAGCTAATTGACCAGTTGGCTCAGGGGCGGCGACTCGTGGAACTGCCAGACGGCGGCTTCGGCTGGATGTTCCGTGAGGCGCCGACGGCCTGAGGTGCGGCAGGAGTTGGGGTAGCGCCCACCTTCGGTTAGGATGGAGCAGTTCGACCACCTGATTGAGGTGCGTCCGATGTAAGCGGAGTTTCCAAGCTCCCACCTGCACGATCGATGATCGTCGGGTTCTGTCGGTGCCCCGGAGTGATCCGGGTGAGTGCCGCGTGCTTGGGCCTCCGCATGCTGCGGGGGCCTTTTTCGTGGTCGGTCACCCGTTTCAACGTATGGAGGAACCCATCAGCACTGAACCGCGCATCAATGAGCGCATTCATGTGAACGAAGTCCGCCTCGTCGGCCCCAACGGCGAGCAGGTGGGCATCGTGCGCATCGACGACGCCTTGCGTCTGGCCCGAGAGGCAGATCTCGACCTGGTCGAGGTGGCCCCGATGGCCCGCCCTCCCGTCGCCAAGCTCATGGACTACGGCAAGTTCAAGTACGAGTCGGCACAGAAGGCACGTGAAAGCCGCCGCAACCAGGCGAACACGGTCATCAAGGAGATGAAGCTTCGTCCGAAGATCGACTCCCATGACTATGAGACCAAGAAGGGTCACGTCGTCCGCTTCTTGCGTGGCGGCGACAAGGTCAAGATCACGATCATGTTCCGCGGTCGCGAGCAGAGCCGACCCGAACTGGGCTTCAACCTGTTGAAGAAGCTCGCCAATGACGTCGCCGAGGACGGGACGATCGAATCCCAGCCCCGGCAAGACGGCCGCAACATGCTGATGGTGCTCGCGCCGACGCGGAAGAAGGCAGAGGCGCGCGAGCAGGAGAAGGCCGATAAGGCGGACAAGGCTGCTCAGCGTCAGGCCGACGCGGAGGCCGAGGCGCGGGAGCAGGCAGAGATGCGCGCCGCACACCAGGCCAAGGCTGAGCCGAAGAAGAAGCGCGGTCCGGCCGACAATCTGGATCCCGATATCGACGTGTAGGGTTCCGCCCCACGACCAGGGCCTTGACGGTCCACGAACGCGAGTTCACGAGAAGAAAGAGAGCGGCGACATGCCGAAGATGAAGACCCACTCGGGTGCCAAGAAGCGGTTCCGGGTCACCGGAAGCGGCAAGATCATGCGCCGTCAGGCGGGCAAGATGCACCTGAACGAGCACAAGCCCACCAAGCGCACCCGCCGGTTGAGCGGCGATGTCGTGCTCAGCGCGGCCGACGTCAAGACGGCGCGCAAGCTGCTCGGCAAGTGAGCCGAACCACCCACTAGGCATTTCAACAAGGAGATTCGATCATGGCACGCGTCAAGCGCGCAGTGAACGCGACGAAGAAGCGTCGCGAGGTTCTGGACCAGGCGTCCGGTTACCGGGGGCAGCGTTCGCGCCTCTACCGCAAGGCGAAGGAGCAGCTGCTCCACAGCGCGACCTACAGCTACGCGCACCGCAAGGACAAGAAGGGCGACTTCCGTTCCTTGTGGATCCAGCGGATCAACGCGGCTGCCCGCGCCAACGGCATGACGTACAACCGATTTATCTCGGGCCTCAAGGCCGCTGGCGTTGAGGTTGACCGCAAGATCCTCGCGGATCTGGCCGTGACCGACGAGAGCACGTTCGCGTCGTTGGTCGAGTTGGCCAAGGCGAACCAGCCTGCGGCTGCCTGAGAGGGCACTTCTCGACGCTGCGCGGCAGCCCCGGCCACGGCTGGGTGCTGCCGCGTTCGCGTCCCCACAGGGCTTGCTTCAAGGCTCTGTTGGTGCGGTAGTGATGGTGAGAGGAAGGAACGGCCATGACGCAGGATCGTCTGGAACTCGATGAGGCCAGTAAGTCCGTGTTGCGGGAGTCGCGCGCGTTGTTGCGCGGCAAAGAGCGACGCGCGCAGGGCCGTTTCCTTGTGGAGGGGCGCCAGGCAGTGCGGGAGGCGCTGCGCGGTGACGCCGTGGTCTCTCGGCTGTTCGTCCGTTGGGACAGCGCCCGTGACAACCGCGATCTCATCGACCTGGCGCGCTCTGGCGGGGTTCCGGTCCACGGTGTGAGCGAGCAGAACCTCGCCACGATGTCAGACACGGTGACCCCGCAAGGTGTCATCGCTGTTGCGGGCTCCATCGACGTTCCCCTGGAGCAGGCGCTGAGCGGGGCTCCCCGGCTGGTGGTCGTGTGCGACCAGATCCGTGATCCGGGTAATGCTGGCACCGTCATCCGGTGCGCCGACGCCTTCGGAGCCGACGCCGTGGTGATGTCGACCGATTCGGTTGACCTGCACAACCCGAAGGTGGTTCGTGCGAGCGTGGGCAGCATCTTTCATCTGCCGATCGTTGTGGGGGTCGAGTTCTCTGGTGCGCTGCAAGCGTGCCGTGACGCGGGCCTGCAGGTCTTCGCGACCGATGGCGAGGCGGAAGCCACCTTGGTGGATCTGGGAGCCGAGTTGGCCGCGCCCACAGCGTGGGTGATGGGCAACGAGGCGTGGGGTCTGCCCGATGAGCATCGTGAACTCGCCGACCGGGCGGTGGCCGTTCCCCTGTACGGTCATGCTGAATCTCTCAACTTGGCGACGGCCGCCGCCATCTGTCTCTACACCTCCGCCAGCACGCAACGCGCAACCGGACACTGAACCGACAAGGAGGGCCCATGTCAGGGCCGAATGACAACTACGATCCCAAGCAAGTGGCCGCGTTGAGCGCCGAAGCGTTGGAGGCGATGGTCGCCGACGCTGAGGCAGCCTTCGCCGCCGCGACCACCACCGCTGACCTGAAGGCGGCACGGCTTGCCCACGTGGGCGAGAAGTCGCCCATCGCGTTGGCGAACCGCGAGATCGGTGCGCTGCCTCCCGCCGCGCGCAAGGACGCCGGACAGCGGATGGGGCGCGCCCGGGGGCAGCTCAACGCGGCGTTGGCGGCCCGTCAAGCCGACGTCGAGTCCGCCGAACTGGAGGCGGCCCTGGCGTCGGAGTCGGTGGACGTGACGCTGCCGGTCGCCTTGGCACCCGAGGGTGCCATCCACCCGATCACCGGGCTGATGGACCTCATGTCGGACGTGTTCGTCGCCATGGGCTGGGAGGTCGCAGAAGGGCCGGAGGTCGAGGCCGAGTGGCTGAACTTCGATGCCCTCAACATCGGACGCGATCACCCCGCCCGGGGGGAGTCCGACACGATCTTCGTCGCCCCGGCCGGGGTTCACCGCGTCCTACGGACCCACACGTCACCGGTGCAGATCCGTTCGCTGCTGGAGCGTCCGTTGCCCGTCTACGTCGTGTGCCCTGGCACCGTGTACCGGGCCGATGAGTTCGATGCCACGCACGTGCCGGTGTTCCATCAGATCGAGGGCCTCGTCGTGGACAAGGGCATCACCATGGCTCACCTGAAGGGGACCCTGGACCACCTCGCCCAAGCGATGTTCGGTGATGTCCGGACGCGTTTTCGCCCCAACTACTTCCCGTTCACTGAGCCCAGCGCCGAGATGGACCTGGAGTGCTTCGTCTGTCACGGGGCTTCCGTGGGGAACCCCGACGCCCCCTGCCGGACCTGCCGCAGCGAGGGCTGGATCGAATGGGGCGGCTGTGGCGTCGTCAACCCGCGCGTCCTGACGGCTGCCGGAATCGACCCGGAGGAGTACACCGGTTTCGCCTTCGGGATGGGGATCGAACGCACCTTGATGTTCCGCAATAACGCCGCTGACATGCGCGACATGGTCGAAGGAGATGTCCGGTTCAGCCGGGCGCTGAAGGGAGAGGCCCGATGAGGGCGACGAAGAGCTGGATCGCCGAATACGCCGCGCTTCCCGACGATCTCAGCGGGCGTGACCTCGGCGAGGCCTTGGTGCGCGCTGGCCTGGAAGTCGAATCCGTCGAGACGATCGGTGGGGACGTCAGCGGTCCGGTCGTGATCGGCCGCGTCCTCGGGTTCGTGGAAGAGCCGCAGAAGAACGGCAAGGTCATCCGCTGGTGCCATGTCGACGCCGGGGCGCAGCATGCCCCCCAGGACGCGCCCGCTCCGCTGGAGCGTGGGGGGATCACCGCCCCGCTTCAGGGGGAGGACGGCCCCTATTGGCCGCGCGGGATCGTGTGTGGGGCGAGCAACTTCAACCCCGAGGATCGGGTGGTCGTCGCCCTCCCGGGCAGCGAACTGCCCGGTGGTTTCGCTATCGCCTCCCGCAAGACCTATGGCCACATGTCTGACGGAATGATCTGCGCCGAAGACGAACTGGGTCTGGGCTCGGATCATCAGGGCATCATCGTGCTCCCGAGCACCGACGCGGAGGGTGTTGCCTGGACGATCGGCGCGGGCGCGCTGGACGCCATGGGCGTGGTGGACGACGTCTTGGAGATGCCCATCACCTCCGACATGGGGTACTGCCTGTCGGTGCGCGGGTTGGCCCGTGAGGCCGCCCAATCCCTCGACGTCGCTTTCACCGATGTGGTGTCGCTCCCGACGCCCGCCGCGCATGCGGACGGCTACCCGGTGCGCTTGGAGACCCCCGCCAGCGGGCTGTTCGTCGCGCTCACGGTGGAGGGGTTCGATCCGAGCGCCGCAACACCGGACTGGATGCGGCAGCGTCTCACCGCGGCAGGGATGCGCTCGCTGTCCCTGAGCATCGATGTGTCGAACTACGTGATGCTGGAGACCGGCCAACCGAATCACTGCTACGACGCGGACGCCCTGCGTGGCCCCCTCGTGGTGCGCACGGCCGCCGCAGGCGAGCATCTGGTGACCTTGGACGACGTCGATCGGACCTTGGACCTGGCCGACGTGGTCATCGCCGATGATCGAGGCCCGATCGGTCTGGCGGGCATCATGGGTGGCCAGGACACCGAACTGCGCGACACCACGACCCGCATCGTGATCGAGGCTGCGCACTTCGACCCGGTGACGGTGGCTCGGTCATCGCGGCGTCACAAGCTCAGCAGCGAGGCTTCCCGTCGTTTCGAACGCTGGGTCGACCCGGGGGCGGCCTACAGTGCGGCTCGCCGCGTGGCCGATCTTTTGATCGAGTTGGGCGGGGGAGCCTTGGTGGCTGAGACGGTTGCCGGAGCGGTCCCGACGATGCCGACGCAACGCATCGAGGTGGGGTTGCCCGAACGCGTCCTGGGAATGCCGATCCCCGCAACGACGGTGGTGGAGGTCTTGCGTCGCTCAGGGGTCGAGGTGACCGATGAGGGCGCAGCGCTGACGCTGGTGCCGCCGACGTGGCGGTTCGACCTGGTCGATGCCTACGACTATGTCGAGGAGGTCGGCATCAAGGTCGGATTCGACCACTTGCCGTCCGTGGTGCCGCCCGCACCCGTGGGCGGCGGCCTCACCCGCGAGCAGATGGCCCGGCGTGCCCTCCTGCGCGCTCTGGCTGCCGCCGGTTTCGTGGAGGTGCTCACGTTCCCGTGGGCATCGGAGGCCGACCTGGATGCCCTGGGCTTGGACGCGAGCGACGAACGACGCGCCACCGTCCGCCTGGTCAACCCGTTGGCGGACACGGCGCCCCTGCTGCGCACGAGCCTGCTGCCGGGCCTGTTCGGCGCCGCGCAGCGCAACGCGTCGCGCGGCGTCGACGACATCGCCTTGATGGAGATCGGCCGCGTGTTCTTCACCTCCGGCGATGCGGCATCACCGGAGCCCGGCGTCAGCGAACGCCCCAGCGATGCCGTGCTCGACGAGATCGCCGCGACGTTGCCGCAGCAGCCGCGTCACCTCGGTGCCGTGGTGGCCGGGGCGTGGCGTCCGGCCGGGTGGCAAGGGCCTGCGGAGCCTGCAGGTTGGCAGCAGGTGTTCGGGTTGGCGGAGTTGGCGGCACGTACCGTCGGCGTGTCATTGGAGCGGCGTCCGGCGACGCGTGCGCCCTGGCATCCCGGGCGTTGCGCGGCGCTCGTCGTGGACGGTCAGGTGGTCGGCTATGCCGGCGAGTTGCACCCCGCCGTCATCAAGGCGTTCTCGCTCCCGGCGCGCACGGCGGCGCTGGAACTCGACGTGGATGCGCTGATTGCTGGCGTCGGTGGCCCCGGGTCCCTGCCTCTGGTCTCGGGTCATCCGGTCGCCAAGGAAGACATCGCCTTGGTCGTCGACGAGGCGGTGACCGCCGCCCAGGTGGAGTCGGCGATCACCGCGGGTGCAGGCGAACTGCTCGAGTCGGCGACCCTGTTCGACATCTATCGGGGCGTCCCGGTGCCAGCGGGCAAGAAGTCGATGGCGTTTGCTCTGCGCTTCCGCGCTCAGGATCGGACGCTGACCGCCGAGGAGGTCGCGCTCGCCCGTGAGGCGGCGATCACCGCTGCCGGACAGGTGGGGGCAACGCTTCGCGCTGAGTGAGCGTCGTGTGCTGAACCCGGGGGTCTCGTCTGCGTGTAGGCGGGGCCCCCGGCGTCGGGTCAGGGTGCGGTGGTGCGCGTCCGGGTGTCGCGTACCGCGTGAGAGCATGGGAGGGATATGACGATCCTGGATTACGTGCCGTCCGCCGGGCACCGAGACGACCCCGACGCCGTGTTCGAGCGGTTCAGTGCGTGGGCCGGACGCGACGGGCTTTCCCTGTACCCGCACCAGGACGAGGCGCTGATCGAGATTCTCAGCGGGGCGAACGTCGTGGTGACCACCCCCACCGGTTCTGGGAAGTCACTGATCGCCACCGGGGCCCACTTCGCGGCCCTCAACTCCGGTCGTCGCAGCTACTACACCGCTCCGATCAAGGCCTTGGTGAGCGAGAAGTTCTTTGCTTTGGTGGACGCGTTCGGCGCCGAGAATGTGGGCATGGTCACCGGGGACGCCTCGGTGAACCCCGAGGCGCCCATCGTGTGCTGCACAGCGGAGATTCTGGCCAACATCGCCTTGCGCGAAGGCCACGACGCTGAGGTCGGGCTGGTGATCATGGACGAGTTCCACTTCATCGCTGACCCCGATCGCGGCTGGGCCTGGCATGTGCCGCTGGTGGAGTTGCCGCAGACCCAGTTCGTCATCATGTCGGCCACGCTGGGGGACGTGACCCGCTTGGCGGACAGCCTGACCGAGTCGACCGGCCGGGAAACGGCCGTGATCGGTGGCGTCACGCGTCCGGTGCCGTTGACGTTTTCATGGTCGCTGGAGCCCATTCATGAGACCATCGCGAACCTCGTAGCGACCCATCAAGCCCCGGTCTACGTCGTCCACGGCACGCAAGCTGCGGCCGTCGAACGCGCTCAGGCTTTGCTGAGTCAAGGAGTCTCGGGGGCCGCTCACCGCGAGGAACTCGCCGATGAACTGCGCGGGTTCGCGTTCGCGTCCGGCTTCGGACAGAGCCTGGCCAAGCTGCTGCGGGCTGGCATCGGGGTGCACCATGCGGGAATGCTGCCGCGCTACCGCCGCCTCGTGGAGCGGCTCGCGCAGCGAGGCCTGCTAGGGGTGATCTGCGGGACGGATACGCTCGGGGTCGGGATCAATGTTCCGATCCGGACAGTGTTGTTCAGTGCGCTGACGAAGTTCGACGGACGCCGCCAGCGGGTGCTGCGCAGCCGCGAATTCCACCAGATCGCCGGGCGGGCAGGTCGCGCCGGGTACGACACGGTCGGTTACGTCGTCGCACAGGCCCCTGAGCACGAGGTCGAGAACGCCCGCATCGTGGCGAAGTTCGCCGACGACCCCAAGAAGCTACGGTCGGTTCGCCGCAAGAAGCCGCCGGAAGGATTCGTCAACTACACCGAGGCGACCTTCGCCAAGCTCATCGAATCCGAGCCGGAGGAACTACACCCTCGACTCAAGATCACCCACGGGCTGTTGCTGAACCTGCTGCAACGCGACGAGGACACCGGGGCGGCCGTGGTGCACCTGATCGATTCGATTCACCCCGACGCGACCACGAGGCGCCGACTCATCCGCCGAGCCGCGCAGTTGGCGCGATCACTCGTCCGAGCGGGCGTCGTCGAGCGGTTGGAGCATCCCACCGCGGGTGGGCGCCGGTATGCGGTCGCCGTCGACCTGCAGCGGGATTTCGCGCTCAACCAGCCGCTGTCGGCCTTCGCCCTGGCGGTCATCGAGACGCTGGATATGGAGACCCCCACCTACGCGTTGGATGTGGTCAGCGTCATCGAGGCGACGCTGGAGGATCCGATGGTGATCTTGCTGCAGCAGCAGTTCACGGCACGGGGTGAGGCCGTGGGGGAGATGAAGGCGGACGGCCTGGAGTATGAGGAGCGGATGGCCGCGTTGGAGGAGGTCACCTGGCCCAAGCCGCTGGCCGACCTGCTGACGCACACCCACCAGGTGTATGCCGCAGCTCATCCGTGGTTGTCGGAGACTCCGGTGAAGCCGAAGTCGGTCGTCCGCGACATGTATGAGCGGGGCATGCGCTTTGGGGAGTTCGTCGCCCACTACAAGGTGCAACGCAGCGAGGGGCTGTTGCTGAGGTACCTTTCGGACGCCTACCGCGCGCTTCGGCAAACGGTGCCCGAAGCCTCACGCACAGACGAACTGGCCGACCTCATCGCGTGGCTGGGCGAGGTGACCAGGCTGGTCGACTCCTCGTTGATTGATGAGTGGAACCGGTTGGCGTCCTTGTCGGCCAGCGACACTGCCGAGCCCGATGCCCCCAGTGAACCCTCGCGTCCGGTGACCGGAAACGAGCGAGCCTTCACGGTGATGGTGCGTAACGCGTTGTGGCGTCGCATCGAGTTGATGGCCAGCGATGACGTGGAGGCGCTGGCGAGCTTGGAGACGGCGCAGCCGGTCGTGATGACGCGTCCGCGGTGGGATGAGGCCCTGGGGGACTACTGGGATGAGCACGATGAGATCGGCACGGATCAGGACGCTCGTGGACCTGCCTTCTTCGCGGTGAGCAAGCGTGATCGAACGTGGCAGGTACGCCAGATCGTCGCCGACCCGGCGGGCAACCGGGACTGGGCTCTCCATGCATGGGTCGATCTCGATGAGTGCGACGCGGCGGGAGACCTCGTCTTGCATGTGACGGATTTCTCGCGTCAGGACTGATCCCTGCGGGGCAGTGTGGCGGGGCGTGGACACACCGAGCGCCGGTTTGCATCATTATGTTGATCGGCACATAATCATGCCATGATCAAGATCGCAGTCGCGGGCTGCACGGGCTATGCGGGCGGTGAACTGCTGCGGTTGCTGGCCGTCCGAGACGACGTCGAAATCGGCGCCCTGACTGCGAAGTCATCCGCCGGGACGATGCTGGGCCAGCACCACCAGCACCTCACCACGTTGCTCGAGCGCGAGGTGCTCGACACCACCGCGGAGAACCTGGCGGGCCACGACGTGGTCTTCCTGGCACTCCCGCACGGCGCGTCCGCAGAGGTCGCTGCCACCCTGGGGGACGACACCGTGGTCGTCGACGCTGGCGCCGACTTCCGCCTCGAATCTGCAGCAGACTGGGCGCACTTCTACGGCACCCCCCACGCAGGCACCTGGCCCTACGGTCTGCCCGAACTACCGGGCCAGCGCGAACGGCTCGCCTCAACGCGGTGCATCGCCGTGCCGGGATGCTTCCCGACGACCATCACCTTGGCCTTGGCGCCCGCGTTGCAGGCCGGTCTCGTCGACGGTCATGACGTGGTGGCCGTCGCGCCGACCGGTCCCTCAGGTGCCGGGAAGGCGCTCAAGCCTCACCTGTTGGGCGCCGAGTTGATGGGATCCGCGTCCGCCTACGGGGTGGGGGGAGTGCATCGTCACGTTCCGGAGATTTTGCAGAACTTCCGCAAGCTCGGGGCCGCCGCGCCGAGCATCTCCTTCACGCCCGTTTTGGTGCCGATGTCGCGCGGAATCCTCGCCACGGTGACGGCACCCCTCACCTCTCCGCTCAGCACGCGCGACGCCCGTGAGGCCTACGCCGCCGCGTGGGAAGGGGAACCGTTCGTGCGTCTGCTCCCCGAGGGATTGTGGCCCCAGACGCAGTCTGTGCTGGGGAGCAACTATGTGCACGTCCAGGTTGCCGTCGATGAGCAGGCCGGTCGCCTGGTCGCCGTCGCGGCCCTCGACAATCTCACCAAGGGCACCGCAGGTGGCGCCATCCAATCCATGAACCTTGCCCTGGGTCTCCCCGAAACCTTGGGCCTCACCACGATGGGAGTCGCCCCGTGAGCGTGACCGCAGCACGTGGCTTCGTCGCCGCTGGCGTCGCAGCAGGAATCAAACCGACCGGCAAGCGGGATCTTGCGCTCGTGGTGAACGTTGGCCCGCAGCGTTGCGCTGCCGGGGTGTTCACGAGCAATCGCTTCCAGGCCGCCCCGGTCGTCTGGTCGATGTCTGCCCTGGCCGGGGGCGAACTCGATGCCGTCGTCCTCAATTCGGGTGGTGCGAACGCCTGCACCGGCGCCGAAGGCCTGGCCGACGCCTCAGCGATGGCTGAGGCGACCGCAGCTGCCGTGAACACCGAGGCGGGGCGGGTGGCGGTGTGTTCGACCGGTCTCATCGGCGTCCGGCTCCCCTTGGACGCGATCCGTGGGGGAATCGCCGATGCGGCTCATCACGCGTCCGCCGATGGGGGAGCGGCGGCCGCCGAAGCCATCATGACGACCGATACGGTCAGCAAGCAGGCCGCCGTCACCAGCGAGGCTGGCTGGACGGTGGGCGGCATGGCCAAGGGCGCCGGGATGCTGGCACCTGCCCTGGCCACCATGCTGGTCGTCATCACCACCGACGCCGACCTCACTCCCGAGCAGGCGGACGCCGCCCTGCGCGCTGCCACACACGTCACCTTCGACCGCACCGATTCCGATGGGTGCATGTCGACCAATGACACCGTCCTGCTCCTCGCCAACGGAGCCTCCGGGCTCGTGCCGGATCAGGAGGCGTTCACTGAGGCGTTGACTGGCGTCTGCGCCTCCTTGGCGCATCAGTTGCTGGCGGACGCCGAGGGATCCAGCCATGACATCGCCGTCACCGTGACGCATGCCGCCACCGAGGAGGACGCCCTCGAGGTGGCGCGGGCCATCTCCCGCTCCAACCTGTTCAAGACGGCGATCTTCGGCAACGACCCGAACTGGGGTCGCGTCCTGGCCGCAGCGGGGACGACGCGGGCGACCTTCGACGCCGAGGCTGTCAGCGTGAGCTTCAACGGCGTCACGGTCTTCCGGACCGGCGGGCTAGGGGAGGACCGTTCCCTGGTCGACCTGACGCCACGCGAGGTGAGCGTGGAAGTGGATCTGGCTGCCGGGTCGACGTCGGCCACGATCTGGACCAATGACCTCACCTACGCCTACGTGGAAGAGAACGCGGAGTACTCCTCATGAGCCCGATGACCACACGCACGGCGCAACTGCAAAGCGAGATCTATACCAAGGCCGGGACCCTCATCGAGGCGTTGCCCTGGCTGGAGAAGTACGCCGGGAAGACCGTGGTGATCAAGTACGGCGGCAATGCCATGACCAGCCCCGAGTTGAAGAAGGCGTTCGTCGAGGACGTCGTGTTCCTGCGCCAGTGCGGGGTGCGTCCGGTCGTCGTGCATGGGGGCGGGCCGCAGATCAACGCGATGCTGCGACGCCTCGACATTCCCTCGGAGTTCCAGGGAGGGCTGCGGGTCACCACCCCTGAGGCGATGGAAGTCGTCCGGATGGTGCTCGTGGGTCAGGTGGGCCGCGAGTTGGTCGGGTTGCTGAACGTGCACGGGCCCCTCGCCATCGGGATGTCCGGCGAGGATGCCGGCTTGTTCACCGCGCAGCGGCGGGGGACTCTCGTTGATGGGCACACCGTCGATCTGGGACGCGTCGGCGAGGTCGTCGACGTCAACACGGGGGCGATCGCCGACCTCATTGAGGCCGGACGCATCCCCGTTGTCGCCAGCGTCGCTCCGGATGCGCATGGGTCGGTGCTCAACGTGAACGCCGATACCGCCGCGGCCGCCTTGGCTGCAGCACTGGACGCGGCACGCCTGCTGGTCTTGACCGACGTGGAGGGGCTGTACAGCAATTGGCCTGACACGAGCGAGATCATCGCCTCCATCACGACGACGGAACTGCGGGCGATTCTGCCGTCGCTCGCCTCCGGCATGATCCCGAAGATGGAGGCCTGCTTGGAGGCAGTGGAGGCCGGCGTGCCGTTGGCGACGATTGTGGATGGACGCCGACCGCACTCGTTGCTGTTGGAGATTTTCACAGACGAAGGAGTCGGAACGATGGTGGTTCCCGCATGAGCACAATGATGGAGCGGTACGGCACCGCGATGATCAAGGCATTCGGGACCCCGCAGCGCGTCCTGGTCCGCGGCGAGGGCCCCTACGTGTGGGACGCGGAGGGAACCCGCTACCTGGATCTTTTGGGCGGAATCGCCGTCAACGCGCTGGGACATTGCCATCCGCGTCTGGTGGCGGCGATCGCTGAGCAGGCCGCGACGCTGATGCATGTCTCGAACCTGTTCACGACTCCGCAGCAGATCGAGTTGGCCGAAAGGCTTGATGCGCTTGTGGGTGGCGGACGGCATGCTCGGACGTTCCTGACGAACTCCGGCTCGGAGGCGAATGAGGCGGCGCTGAAGATCACGCGCCTCACTGGTCGCCACAAGATCATCGCCATGGAGGGGTCCTTCCATGGCCGGACGCTGGGTGCTTTGTCGCTGACCGCGACCGCGAAGTACCGCTTGCCCTTCGAGCCGCTCCCGGCGGGGGTGACCTGGGTTCCCTATGGTGATGCCGACGCGTTGGCGGCAGCGCTGGACGACGAGACGGCCGCGGTGATTCTGGAGCCGATCCAGGGCGAGAACGGGGTGGTGGAGCCACCTGCGGGTTACCTGCAGTTTGCTCGGGAGCAATGCGACGCGCACGGTGCGCTGCTGTGGTTCGACGAGGTGCAGACGGGGATGGGACGCACCGGGGCGTGGCTGGAATCCGCAGCCCAGGGTGTCCAGGGTGATCTGGTCACGTTCGCCAAGGGGCTCGGCGGAGGCTTCCCCATCGGCGCTTGCGTGGCCGTGGGGCAGGCGGCTGATCTGATCCAGCCGGGGCAGCACGGGACGACGTTTGGTGGCAACCCGCTGGCCTCTCATGCGGCGTTGACGGTGTTGGACATCATCGAGTCCGAGGGGCTCTTGCTGCATGCGGAGCGCACGGGAGCGTGGCTGGCGTCCTCGATCGAGGCTGTGGGCTTGCCGCAGATTGATCATGTGCGGGGGCGGGGCCTGCTGCGGGGCGTCGTGCTGACCGAGCCGATTAGCGCCGATATTGCCCGGCGGGCGCTGGAGCGCGGGTTTATCGTCAATGCTCCGCGTCCGGATGTGCTGCGTTTGGCGCCGCCGTTGATCGTCACCACCGATGATCTTCAGCCGTTCATTGACGCCTTGCCGGATCTGGTGGCGTGAGCGAGCGGCCCCAACTGGGGACGAAGGCGGCACGGCAACGGCGGATCGTGGAGTTGCTGATGCGCCGTTCGATTCGGTCGCAGACCGAGTTGGCGGATCTGCTGGCGGACGAGGGGTTTGCTGTCACCCAAGGGACGCTGTCGCGTGATCTGGTCACGGTGGGCGCCATCCGGCTGCGGGCCGCCTCGGGGGAACTGGTGTACGCGGTGCAGGACGTTGAGGCGGCCGACATCGGACGGGCTCGTGCGCGGCTGGCTCGACTGGCGGCCGAGCTCTTATTGAGTGCTGAGGCGTCCGCGAACTTGGCGGTCCTCAAGACGCCGCCGGGGGCGGCCCAGTTTCTCGCTTCGGCGATCGATCGGGCGTCGTGGGACAGCGTGCTGGGTACGATCGCCGGGGACGATTCGATCCTGCTGGTGAGCCGCGACCCTCTCGGGGGTGCGGCGCTAGCCGAGGAAATGCTCATGTTGGGTGCAGGCGGTAAGGAGAACGAGGGATGACCGAGGCTGGACAAGGGCGGCTGTGGGGCGGTCGCTTCCAGGGTGGGCCCGCCGAGGCGATGTTCGCCTTGTCGAAGTCGACACAGTTCGACTGGCGCCTGGCTTATCTCGACATCGCCGGGTCGCGCGCTCACGCCCGCGCGCTGCACCGAGCGGGATTGCTTTCCGACACCGAGTTGGAGCAGATGCTCGCGGCGCTGGAGCAGTTGGACGCCGACGTGGCCTCCGGCGCGTTCGTTGCCGCTGAGACAGATGAGGACGTCCATGGTGCGCTGGAGCGTGGCCTCATGGAGCGGGCCGGTCATGAGTTGGGGGGACGCCTGCGGGCAGGGCGTTCGCGTAACGACCAGATCGCGACGTTGATCCGGCTGTATCTGCGCGACGAACTGCGAACCATCTCGCTGGGGGTTGCTGACGTGGTCACCGCGCTGGCGGGCCAGGCTCGCACCCATCTGGGTGTTCCCATGCCGGGGCGCACGCACCTGCAGTCGGCCCAGCCGGTGCTGTTGTCGCATCATCTTCTGGCGCACGCCTGGCCGCTGCTGCGCGATCTGGATCGAATCCGCGACCTGGATGCCCGGTTGGCGCTGTCGCCCTATGGTTCGGCCGCGCTTGCGGGCACGTCGTTGGGGCTGGATCCGGAGTTCGTCGCCGCAGAGTTGGGGTTTGACGGGTCGGTTCCCAACTCCATCGATGGGACGGCGGCACGCGACCTGGTGGCCGAAGCGGCCTTCGTGCTCGCCATGATCGGTGTGGATCTTTCCCGGGTGAGCGAAGAAGTCATCCTTTGGTCGACCGTCGAGTTCGGGTTCGCGAAGCTGGACGACGCGTGGTCCACTGGCTCTTCGATCATGCCCCAGAAGAAGAACCCCGATGTCGCAGAGTTGGCTCGGGGCAAGGCCGGTCGGTTGATCGGTCATCTCACGGGCCTGTTGGCGACCCTTAAGGGTCTCCCGCTGGCGTACAACAGGGATCTGCAAGAGGACAAGGAGCCGATCTTCGACGGCCTTGACCAACTGCGGGTGCTCCTTCCGGCCGTGGCGGGCATGATCGCCACCTTGGACTTCCAAACCGGCCGCCTCGCTGAGCGTGCCCCGCAGGGTTTCTCGCTAGCCACCGATGTCGCGGATTGGCTGGTCAAGCAGCGCGTTCCCTTCGCTGAGGCGCACGAGATCGCGGGCAAGGCGGTGCAGTACTGCGAGCAGCGCGGTATCGAACTGACGGATCTGACTCCCGAGGATGTGTCCCAGATCGATCCGCACCTGACGCCGGGTGTTTTGGAGGTTCTCAGCGTTGAGGGTTCGATCAATGCGCGCGACGGGCGCGGCGGTACGGCCTTGGCGCGGGTGACCGAGCAACTGGCAGAGGCTGAGCAGACGTTGGACGCGCATCGTCATTGGCTGGCTGACTGAGCAGCCCCCGCCCTTGGGTCACGGGGCAGGGTCTGGGTTCTGCGGTGGCGTCGTGCCGCAGGGCGCAAGGCCCTCCGCTAGGTTGGAGGGCGTGAACGTACTGATCGATGAACTGCAGTGGCGCGGGCTGATCGCCCATTCGACGGATCTGGACGCCTTGAGCGCCCACCTTGATGCCGGATCGGTCAGCAGCTATGTGGGATTCGATCCGACGGCCCCCAGCATTCACATGGGAAACCTGGTCCAACTGATGGTCCAGAGAGCCCTCCAACGCGCGGGGCATCAACCGTTTTTGCTGGTCGGTGGTTCGACGGGGCTGATCGGTGACCCCAAGCAGGCCGGCGAGCGCGTCATGAATGACGAGGAGACGGTCCGCGGATGGGTGGAGCGTATCCGGGCCCAGGTGGGCCGCCTGATTGACTTGGACGGCGAGCGGGGTGCACGCCTGGTCAACAACCTTGACTGGACGCGCACCATCAGCGCGTTGGATCTCCTGCGCGATGTCGGCAAGCACTTCTCCGTCAACCGGATGTTGGATCGCGAGGTGGTGAAGTCTCGCCTCGAGGCGGGGATCAGCTACACCGAGTTCAGCTACGTGCTGTTGCAGTCGTTGGATTTCCGTGAGTTGTACCGGACCTACGGCGTCACCATGCAAACGGGGGGCTCTGACCAGTGGGGCAACATCACCGCTGGTATCGATCTCATCCGGCGTTCCGAGGGCGCCCGGGCTCATGGGGTGGGCACCCCCTTGCTCACCAAGGCTGATGGGACGAAGTTCGGCAAGACGGAGTCGGGGACGGTGTGGCTGGATCCCGAGATGACCTCGCCCTACGCCTTCCACCAGTACTTCCTTAATGCCGAAGATGCCATGGTGGTCGCCTACCTCAAGGTCTTTAGCGAGCGCCCCCGAGAGGAGATCGAGGAGATCGCACGGCAGTCGGCTGACAAGCCACATCTGCGCATCGCTCAACGCGCGTTGGCCGACGACATCACGGACCTCGTGCATGGCCGCGCGGAGCGTGAATCGGCCGCCGCTGCGGCCGCCGCCCTGTTTGGGCAAAGCGAACTCCACGATCTGGACGCACGCACGCTAGCGGCCGTGGCGAAGGAGCTGGACGCCGCACCGGTGGCCAACGCGACGCAGCTTCCGAGCGTGGTCGAAGCTTTGGTTGCTACCGGGGTTGTGGCCTCGAAGTCGGCTGCTCGGCGCACGATTGACGAGGGGGGTGCCTACGTGAACAACGTGAAGGTGACCGATCCCGAGGCGGTGCTGTCCAGCGACGATCTGCTTCAAGGGCGATTCGTCGTGGTTCGCCGTGGACGCAAGACAGTGGGGGCGCTCGCCCTCACCGACTAGCGCTCGCGTGCTGGCGTCCCTCGACGGTGGCTTCGGCACTACGGCACCAGCACGTCGACGCCGGCACTCCGGCGCCACTGCGTCGACGTCGGCACCTCGGCACCAATGCGCCGACGTCGGCACACTCCGGTGCCAGCACTTCGACGTCAGACCGCAGGTACCGACAGCCCGACACCCGGAAGTCCCGCACCAACAGTCGGACGTGAGAACTCCTGTACTGACGGTCCAACGCCCGGAACTTCGCCGGCACCACTTCAACATCAGCACTCGGTCACCGTTCGGCCGCCCGTCGTGTGGGGTCGGTGACTTCCTCACTACGACAAGGGCTCCCAGACAGGGGGCCCTTGTCGTGTCTAGGGATTTCCCCTTCTCGTGTGCGAAGGCTTGCCCAGCCTCCTCATGTGCGAAGGCTTTCCCAGCTCGTCCCGCATCCGGCGATGCGGGAACGTCACGTTCCCGGTACCAGTGAGGTTCGCCGCGAACCCGCGTCCTGCTGATCCCCGGAAGGCAACAGTCGGGACCGCCCGGCTGGGAACCCGGTTGCCCATCGCCGGGAACCCGCGTTGCCCATCAACGCGGAGAGGCCCCACGCGCCTCGTGCTGGGCCGCCCGGGATTCCAGTAGGCCGAGCTTGGGTGGGCCCCGCACAACCAGTGCCCCGTCTAGCCAGTACCCCGTCTAACCAGTACCCCGTCTAACCAGTGACCGCGCAAACCGATGCCCCGCGAAGGTAGCCGCCCGCCCCGCCCCTCCGATCCCGCCCCGAACCAGGCACCGGCCACAGTGATTCGCTCCCCTTTGCCGAGCGGCACCCCGGGCACCGAGGTGCCGCAGATGCTCCCTTCCCGCCACATCCGAAGCCTTGGCAACCGTGTTGCCGGTTGTGGGGTGGGGTTTGGTGGGGTTGGTGGTGGGTGTGGGGGTGGTTGATTTGGTGGTGGGTTGTGGTGGGTGTAATGTTTCTCAAGCGCTCGGGGGCTGGTTGAGCTTCGGTTTGAGGGTTCTTGGGTGTCGCGTTTGGTGCTGTTTGGCCTTGTGTTTTGGG
>NZ_PPCV01000006.1 GCF_004126535.1 Propioniciclava flava
ACAACCACCACCGCCGGCACTCCTCGCTCGGCTACCTAACCCCAGCCGAGTACGCTCGGCAGTGCACCCATCAAATGGAAACCGACGACTCACAGAACGTCCGGACCGAATGAAGGGGGCGGCTCAGGTTCACATGTTGGAATCTCTGCCCCAGATAAGCCCCAACTGACGGGTGAAATCGTCACATCTTGACTATAACACCTAGTCAGACGCCAGTTCGGCGCGCCCATCCCTCCGGTTCGAGTCCTGTGGCCCCGCCCAACACGATGCGCGCGTCATAGCGTCAACCGCTAGGCGCGAAGCGGAGAAATCCACGTGTCGAAGACGGGCCTTGTGCGGGTGAGGACGACATACACACCCGCAGCGGCCAGGCTGACCAACGCGTAAGCGGCGAAGGGGGCAGTCGTCTGCGATACGGGTAGGGCCCACGGCTCGACTCCGTCGTATCTGATGCCGACGAGGCTGGCCACGATCCCCCACGCTGGTGGAAGGCAGGCGGCGATTGTTGGGCCGACAAGGGGGCAGAGCACCATCGTCAGTGTTGCGGCGGCGATGATGTTGCGGAGGACGTTCTCGGTGGGGGCTGTGAGGCCCATGAGGTGGGTGACGATGGTGGCGAGGAGGAGCGAACCGAGGACGAGCGCGGCGTCGAGGAGGTCGGTGGCGCGCGCTGGTTCGTTCCAGGGGTGATCGTCCGCTGAGTTGGTAGGCGGTGACGCTGCCTGCGAGGAGCGCGACGAACAGGCCGAGCGCGTGGGGGTAGGTGCCGGGGGTGCGGAGGTTCGGGATGTCGATCATCGTTTGGGCGAGGGACGCGGCCACCCAGGTGAGCAGGACCATGCCCACCAGCGATACCAGAACCCGTCTGCTGGAGGCCCACGCCTTCATCGCGGGCATTCCGCGAACCAGGCGTTGACCATCGCTGCGGCGGCCTGGGGTGTGCTGGCTTGGAGGCGGTTCAGTTCGGCGACGGCAGAGTCCGGCAGTCCCAGTTCGGTGACGAGCGCTTGGGGGTTGGCGACCCCGCCGCGCCTGATGAGCCATGCCTGGACGGTGAGGGCACGGTTGATGCCTCCGGGGAGGGGTTTCCCGTCAGGGCCATCCCCATTCGTGACCCCGCAGGCCGCCCAGGTGGACACCGCCTCAGCCAGCGCCACGACCGCGTAGCGATCCCTGAGGTGGGTGTCGATCATCGCGGGTACCGCGGACGAGGTGGATGTCGCCACTCCCTCGTCGATGGTCCGGGGAAGGTGAATGCCGTCTTGGGCCCACTGCTGCGCAGCCACAGCCAATGGTGGGCGTGTGAGGGTGCTGCTGCCCTCTGGCTACACGCACAACTGTGTCCCAGCACTGAGTTCGGCGCAGATGCGTGGGTCGGTACGCACGATGGTCGCAGACCGCCCCTACGGTGCCGCCGCGTCCAGTGCTCGACCAGCGGTGAGAACCACCAAGCAGGCGGCGAGCCCGACGCTGATGACCGCCAGTCGCCGCGGTGCCACGCGGTCCCACGCCCACACCGCCGCGAGGGCCGTGGCCAGAATGCTCGCCCACAACAACGCGGTCGCCGCCGCCATGCCGGGAGCCAGGGTCCGGTTCGCTTGGCAGCAACCGAACCAGGCACCCGTGAGGTGTCGCCATCGAGGGTCCGCCACACTGAGGGTTTGCGTGAGCAGGAGGAAAGGGCCCAGCAGAGCGATCGGCCAACCGATCAGCGGCCTCAATGACACACCGAGGAGGGCACCGATGGCACTCCATGCCACGGTAGCGATCAGCGTGGGGGCCAGGACGTACCACCACACGGTAGGGCTGCCTGCCCGCAGCCATGCCCCCAGGATGATCACGACGACCCCCACCAAAGCCGAAAGGCCGGTGCCAGGCAGCAACGTCGCCCACGCAGAACGGGCACGGCTCGCCGCCAGGAACGGCGTGAGACGCCACGCGTTGACTGCGGACGAGACAGCGACCACGGGAGCGATCGCGATCAGGAAGGTGCTGACCTTGGCTGCTTCGCTGATTCCATAGATTTCACCCCACAAATCAGCGTTCACCACCCCCCACACGAGGAGGGGCGTCACAAAAGCCATTCCGCCCCGGGGACGCTGTCAGGCCACCCTCCACACCAGGAGGGGCGTCAACCACAACGCACCATTGTTTCGGAGCGTGGCCGGGATGCGGGTGAGGTTCACATCAGCTCCGCGCATGCTCGTTCGTAGCGGCGAGGCCCGGCAGCGACGAGCCCCGCCAACTCAGCCGGGGTGCCCGACCAAGGATCACGCCCAAGAACCACGCAATGGTCATAGTTTTCTGACAGGTCCTCGACGTCGTGGGTCGAAACAATCCACGACGGGATGGAGGAGGCCAACTCGCTGAGGAGTTCACGGAACTTCCACCGTTGCGCGGGATCCAGGCCCGCCGTCGGCTCATCCAAGATCGCAATATCGGGCGCGTGTACCAGCGCCGACGCCAACCCCATACGGCGGCGTTGCCCGCCAGAAAGCGCAGACGCGGGCCGTCGAGCGACGTCGTCGAGGTCCAGCCGCATCACCCACTCCGACGCCGCCGCCGCTGCCTGAGCCCGGCGCATGCCTTTCAGCCAACCGGCGAAAGCAATCTGCTCAACGACGGTGAGGCCCCTTACGGGGGTTACCGACTGAGGCAGGTGCCCCACGTGGCTGCGAGCCCAGCGACCCCGCGCGCTCTGTCCCCCAGTGAGACAGACGCGACCCCGGCGCGGGACGAGCGGCCCGGTCAGCAACCCCAACAAGGTTGTCTTGCCCGCACCGTTGGGGCCGAGCAAAACGGTGCGACCACCAGGAATCTCCAGATCCAGCCCATCAAAAACACGAACGCCACGCCGGTAACCGAACAACACCCCCTCCAGGCGCGCACAAACGACGGGGTGGGGAGCATTATTGACGGCCATCAGGGTGGGTCGACTTTCGCCTATGAGTCGCACTACGGGGGCATTCCCCCAACCAGGTCAGGAACACCGCCCTGAGCATACTGAAGAGAGAAACAATCGGGGAGAACAAAGGAACAGGCGTCACCCCACCGCTACTGCCTCGGTTAGCGCAGGGCTTCGCTCCACAACAGCCACGCCAAGCCGTCGTAGGTGGGCTGCAGGCCATCGACGTAGTCGGCGGCCAGTAGTGCCGCTGCCTTGTCGGACGCCGCGACGGCCTCCGGACGCAGCGCACTGCTTTCCGGGACGGCGCGCAACAGCGCGATGGCCAGCCCGGCATCGGTGACGCTCAACCCGATCGGCGCGCCCGGCAGATCGGCCCCCAGCCTGCGGATCAATGCTTGCGTTCCGGTTGCGTAGGACGCCTCGGGGGCGTGCCCCACTAGTGCTGCCTCCCAGCGTTCAGCGGCCGTGGACGCCTTGCCCAGCACGGCGCTCAGATCCAGCGGTGCGAGCCCCAACTGCAGCCCACCCATCCACGCCCAGGACGCGATCAGCCCGTCCCCGGCACCGAATCGTCGGGAGGCCAGCGCGTCCAAGGCGGCCTCCCCCAAGGCCTCATCGTGGGTTTCCACGGCGACCGTCAAGGCGATCAGGGGCGCGAACTGGTCGCCGCGCGCCAGCCAGTCCTCCTGTTCCAGCCAGTCCAAGGCGGCGTTGGGGTCGGCGACCAGGCGGCGCGCCATCGCCGCCGCGACGACGGCACCCGAGGCGGTCGGGAGCCCGCCGGGGCGCCTCCCCAGCAGCGGGGACACCGCTTCGGCGGCGAGAAGGCCCGCCTCGGGCTCGAACGTGGGCCGCAGCCGGGTCACGCCGCGCGCACCATGCACCGCCACCTCCCGATGCCCCGCATTGCCCATCACCAGGCCCGCGATGTCGTCGCTGGTCACCGTGACGCCATGCCCCGGAACGAGGGCTTGATCCGGGGTGTCGAAGCGGATGATGTCGCCGGGGCGTGCGATCAGATCCGGAACCCAGGCGGGCATCGCCTCTCGCGCCTGGTCGATGCGGTCGATCGTCCCGAACTCCAGACGGGTCAGATGCCGGGAGAACGGGCGCAGCGACCCCGTCGGATTTCCCAAAAAGAACGCGGCCATGTTGAGTTCCAGTGCCTCAGTTCGACGCCCCGCCGGGACGAACGCTGGCGCGGGGCTGCTCGCACGCAGGAACCCTTGCCGCAGCCGGATCAGCAACGCCGGCTGGTCACCTGTCTCGGGGGCCACCGCCACGAAACCGTCCGACTCGGCCGTCCACGACCAGCCCACCCAGCCCGGCAGGACGCGCACCACCATGCCCAGCGGCGGCATGGCCTGCACGTCAGCCGAATGGTTGTCGATCGCCAGTTCCACCATCCAGTCAGGGAGCGCGTCGCGGACGCTGAGCCGAACACCCAACTCCCCCACCGCGTAGGACACTTCGCCGTCGTCCTCGTGGAAGACCATCCCCTCACCGGCCTGCGGGATCCCGAACGTGAGTTCGCACGCGTCCTCACCGCCCGCCATCAGCCGAACGGCCCGCCCGCCACCAGCCCAACGCCAGCCCCACGCCTCGCTCACGACGCCCCCTGCGCGCCGACGACCTCCGGCAGGCCGCGCGTCCCCGGAGGTTGGCAGGTGGGACACCAATACAGGTGCCGACCGACCAGTTCGGTGACCGCGATGGGCGTCCCGCAGACGTAACACGGCAAGCCAGCGCGGCGGTACACGTACACCTCGCCGCCGTGACGATCGACGCGCGGGTCACGGCCCATCGCCTCCGGGGTGTGCTCCTCCACGACCGTGTCAATGCGCCCCACCTGCACCGCTGCCTCCATGAGAAACACCAGATCAGCCCACACGGCGTCGAACACCACCTGGGGAAGATCCTGCGCAGGCAGCATCGGGTCGATGCCATGCCGAAAGAGCACTTCGGCACGGAAAATGTTGCCCACACCCGCAAACACTGACTGGTCCATGAGCACGGCGGCGAACGGTTTGCGGCTGCGTCGGACCTTCGCCCATGCCCGCGACGGGTCCGCGTCGGGACGCAGCGGGTCGGGCCCGGCCGAGGCGATGACCTGCGCTCGCTCCTGGTTGGTGATCAGACGGCACCATTGCGGCCCACGCAGGTCGGCGGCGGTCACGCCGTCGCTGAGCCGTAACCGCAAGGTCTCCGGGTGTGGGGCCGGGAAGTCGTGGTTGAAGCGGAGCTTCCCGATCAGCCCCAGATGGATCCAGACCGTGGCGGGCGCGAAGTCCACCAGCAGGTGTTTGCCCACCGCCTCCGCTCCGACCAGGGGCTCCCCGTCGAGTCATGGGACGCCTCCGCGAACCGGCCCTGCGGGCTGCTCACCTGGAGGTCCTCGTGCCCAAAAGCGTCGGTGAGGTTGCGGGCCAAGCGGTGGATCACATGGCCTTCGGGCATGGGGCATCTCCTCACAGCAGTCGAAAAACCACTCTAGTCGCCACCGCTAAGATCGCCGCGTGGCGGAACAGACCCCCCCCCGGCGCGCACTGGCTCCGACCGCGTCCGCCCCTGCGGCGCCCGGCAACGGCGCGCCACCATCCGCTCCTCGTCCCGCCCGCGCGGCGAGGCACCGGGTCGCACGCCGGGGCCGCTTCCTCACTGCGCCGCGCGCCGCGCTGACGCTGATCGCGCTTGCCGTCGCGCTCACCATCGCTTTGGGCGGGCTGAATCCCGTCGACGCGGACGACACCCCGCAGATCCCCACCGGCCAGGTGAACCAGCCGCTCTCGATAGGGCCCGCAACCGTGAGCCTGGCCCGCGTCCGCCACGCCGACGCGCTGCCGCCGATTGCCCCCGCCATCGCAGACACCACGTACTTCTTTGCCGTCATGACGGTCAGCAACACCTCTGCCAAGCCCCTCGTCGTCACGCCGGTGGCGTCCGCGCTGGCTCTCGACGTGGCGGGCCCGGCCGCCGCACGGCCGTCCCTCTATCGCCTCGACGATTCGCTGGCGGTGCGGGCCTTCCCGCCTGGCGTCCCGTTGACGGTGGTGGCGGTGTGGCCAGCACCGCGCGCCAGCCTCCCCCAGGAGGCCCGCCTCACTCTCAGCACACTCACCTGGTACGAGTACTTCTCCTCCGACGACGCCGAATGGCAGGTCAGCACCCCCGCCTACGCGATCACCGCCCCCATCGAGGAGGTGCCACCCCGATGATCGCACTGACCCGCCAGGGCGTCGCGACCGCATTACTGGTCGTCGCGGCGCTCTTCGTCGGCTCGCTCGTGACCGCTCGACTCCCCCAACCGGACGCGCTCCTGGATCGTCCGTTCGAGCATCACGGAGCCCTCGGGGCACCCGTGATGCTACGCACCGGCACGGTGAGCGTGACCGGGCTCCGCTCCGGCACCCAGGCATCCGGCTACCTGGACGTGGCCGTCACCCGGGCGATCTGGCTGGTGACCGATCTGGAGTGGACGCCTGCACGCAATGCCGCCCCACTGAACAGCCTCGAGGCTCGGATCATCGCCCCCGATGGTCGACAGTTCGGTGGGGCCGCCGAAGTCACCCCCCTGTGCAGCCGGACCCAAACCGGTGTGACCTTCGTGTGCTCCATCGCCTTCGAGATGGATCCCGCCGCCGTGGCAGGGGCCAGCCTGCACGTCCCCGCCGCGGGCTCGATCGATGACGCCGACGATGTGGCCGTCATCGATCTCGGTCTGGACGCCGAGCGAGCCGCCACCCTCACGAGCGCGACAGGCCGTGTCGCTCTCGCCGAAGCGCACGCGAAGGAGGGCTGATGCGCACCTCCGCGTGGTGGCGCAGCAACCGGCTGTGGGTACTGCTTGCCATACCGGCCCTGACCTTGGCGCTGGCGGCGTCCTCGTTTCGACTGTCGGCACTGTATCTGCGCTGGGAATGGAGCCAGCCGACCCTGCTGCGAGGCCCCGGCACCTACACCCAAACCCTTCACCGCGGGCACGCGCACGCTCCAGCGCACCGTGCAGGTTGGTGTCGCGGGCGTCAACCGAACCGACCAGGTGGACGGTGAATTTCCGGCACCTGGCACCGTGTTGTGGCAGATCCGGTTGGACTTCGCCGCAGCCCCCGACCAGATCCTGACTCCCTGCGACATCGAGTTGCAAGACGCTTCCGGTCGCCGCTACAGCGTCGAGGGAGCCAAGGTGGACGCGCGCGGACGACCCAACCCGCCCTGGGTGCATCGAGGATGCACACCCGCTGACGCCCCCGGGCCGACGCTCGACCTCGACGGTGGGATCCTGCCCTCCCCCACACCCCGACCGCAGTCGTGGCAGGTCGTCACCTCGGTGGCGCTTCCTCCCGACGTTCAGCCCACGCTGGTCAGAGTGATGTGGGATCGTCCCGCCTACCTCACGCTGGCGATCCCGCAGTAGCCGCTGGGTTTTCGCACTCACGAGCGTCACGGGGAGCCGCCCCCTCACGAGCCGGATGCGCCATCAGCAAAACAACCAAATCCAGAACATGCTCAAGCCGCCCCCTCACGAGCCGGATGCGCCACCACCGCATTCACGTCCGCCGCCAGCAGCGCGAGCGCCACCACGAAGTAGACGGCACGCCCTGCGAGTTGGACGTAGGGCGTCATCGCATACTGGCGCAAGGACTCCCCCGGCCCGAGGATCTGACGCAACCCCAGATACGTCAGCGATTGCAACCCGGAAGCCAGGGAGAACGCAACGCAGAACATCGCCATCGACACGAGCCCGGCACCGGCGACCCGGCCGATCACGTGCACCGTGGTCTGGAGCGGTGTGGTGATCGGCTCCATGGCCTGGGCCACAACCCTGCGGACCGGCTGCGGGATCCTCCCCCACGAGCGGGCAGCATCCTCATGGGTGGCAAACGTCAGCCTGTCCGAGGACAGGGACGTCCCCAAGACGACAGCGCCGATAGCCAACCACGCCACCGGGGTGACGACGAGGCCCCCCAGACCGCGCCCCACCGACACGAGCGCGTCCAGGAGCGGGCCGATGGCCACGCCCCACGCAGCCAGCCAGGCCACCACGCCATCCCATCCCTGGAGCACGGCGGCCACCACCTGGCGCGATTGCACCCAGGCCACCACCTGATCGAACTGCTCGGCGAAGGCGTTGGCGAGCGTGATCATCCACAGCACTTCGAGATATGTGGCGGCTGCGGCCCAACCGAGATGACGCTCGGTCAACTGCATGATGGCGATCACCTGACGCACCACCAAGGCGGCCACCACCAGCGCGACCAGCACCCAACCGTGGGCGTACGCCGTCCGGTCGAAGTTCATCGTCCCCCATGACGCGTTCATCGCCTCGTCAGCGGTGGCATCCACCACAAAAGTGCGGGCGTCGTCGCGGAGCAAACCGGCGGCCGCGTACACCGCCAAGAAGGGGATCATCACCTGGGCGGCCACGCTGAGATCCGTCTGCCAGCGTTCGTGGCGCGACACCAGCGCCGAAGCGCCGAAGGCCGACAACGTGGGCGCCGTCGCCCGCAGCATCAACACCAGCGACAGCAACGTGGACAGGGGCGCCAACGGCAACAGCAGCACAGCGAGCAGAGGGCTCACGTCGGAAACGACCGTGGCGAGCCACAGGAATCCCGCACGCCCAGCCCACCCGAACAAGAACAGGCACACCAACTGGGGACCGTGGTTGACCACGACGCGTCCGCCGTCCACGAGCAGACGCAGGATCGAACGGTACGCGTCTTTCAGAAGGGCCACGGCGCGGAACGACGCCTCGCCGCCCCACCCGCGCAAGAACGCTGCGTCACGCGCGCGTCGCGTTCTCGTAGTCCTCCAACTCCTTGAGGCGGCGCACGTGGCGCGGATCCTCGGAAAAGGGGGTCTCCAGGAACACCTTCGCCATGGCGAGCGCGTCCTCCAGGCTTTGCATGCGTCCGCCCAGGCTCAGAACGTTCGCATCGTTGTGCTCACGGGCCAACCGGGCCATCACCGTGTTGTACGCAAGCGCTGCTCGCACGCCCCGTACCTTGTTCGCCGCGATCTGTTCCCCGTTGCCGGACCCGCCCAGCACGATGCCGAGCGACCCCGGATCGCGGACGACAGCCTCGGCGGCAGGGATCACGAACGTGGGGTAGTCGTCTTGCGCGTCATAGTGATCGGCACCGTGATCGACGACCTCATACCCCAACGCCGTGAGTTCCTTGACGAGGTACTGCTTGAGATCGAAGGCCGCATGGTCGGTCGCAATGTGAACGCGCATACCGCCAGTGTGGCCCAACCTGGCCGTGTCACGCATCCGTTCGCGCGCAGATGCCATGACCGGCGGCGGGTGAGATCAGCCGAAGATCGGGCCGACCGTCCGGGTGCGCTTCAACTCGAAGAACCCGTCGTAGGCGGTCACCTTCACCACCCCGTCGAACAGGTCCCCCGCCTCCTCACCCTTCGGGGCCGGGGAGATCACCGGCCCGAAGAGCGATTTGCCGTTGATCCGGATGACTGGGGTTCCCACTTCGTCACCCACGGGGTCCATGCCTTCGTGATGGCTCCGGCGCAGGTCGTCGTCACGGGCATCGGTGTACCCGGCCTCGGCCAGATCGACCGGTAGCCCGGCGTCGGTCAACGCGGCCTCCAACGTCGCACGCTCCTTGGGCTGCCCACCGGGGTGATAGCGCGTCCCGATCGCGGTGTAGAAGGCACGCAAAGCCTCCTGCCCGTGGGTGCGCTCCACCTCCATGGCGACGCGGACCCCGGCCCAGGCCGCATCCAGCAGTTCGCGGTACCCGGGGGGCACGTCGCGCCCCTCGTTGAGCACCGCCAAGCTCATGACGTGGAACTCCACGTGCACGTCACGCACCTTCTCGACCTCCAGCAACCAACGCGAGGTCATCCACGCCCAGGGGCACACCGGGTCGAACCACAGGTCAACGGTTTGCGTCATACGCAAAACCCTACCCGGGAGCACGGGCGATCTCCCTGGCCAGCGCCGTCCAGGGCGCTAGTGTGGTCGCGTCATAACGTCGAGCGCATTCGAGGATGAACCGCATGTTCCGCGCCAACATCACCCGTGACGAGGCAAATCTCCGCAGCCGTCAACTCCGTGTCGCCTCTTACGAGGTCCTGGTAGACCTGTCCGGCAAGCGCCCTGACGCGACGCCGCTGGAGGCTCCCGAGAAGACCTTCGTCTCTACCACGACGGTGCGATTCAGTTCCATCGCCTGCGTCGCGAACGCCAACGTCATCGCTGAGGAGATTCTCTCGGCCACGCTCGACGGCGAGGCCGTCGGGCCCGAAGCCTTCGACGGTGAACATCTCACGCTCAACCTGACCGAAGGCGATCACCTGCTGCAGGTCACCGCGGTGATGCGGTTTTCCCGCACGGGCGAGGGATTGCACCGGTTCATCGATCCGGCCGACGACAAGACCTACCTCTACACACAGTTCGAGGTCGCTGACGCACGGCGCATGTATGTGACGTTCGAGCAGCCCGACCTCAAGGCGACCTTCCAGTTGTCGGTCCTCGCCCCGCAGAACTGGACTGTGCTGTCCAACGCGCCCGCCGTCGAGCCGGTGGCTCAAGCCGACGGCATCGCGCGCTGGGATTTCGCGGCCACACCGCGCATCAGCACCTACATCACGGCCCTGGTTGCGGGGGACTTCCATTCGGAGCACGACACCTACCAGCGTGCGGACGGCTCGACGATCCCGCTGTCGATCCATGTGCGCGATTCGGTCGCCCAGCACCTGGACGCGGACCGCATCTTCGAGACGACCAAGCGCGGGTTCGCGGTGTTCGAGGAGCACTTCGGGCGCCCCTACCCGTTCGACGACTACGCGCAGATCTTCGTCCCTGAGTTCAACTTCGGTGCGATGGAGAACGCAGGCTGCATCACGTTCCGCGACGAGTACATCTTCCGTAGCCGCCAGACGGCCGCCAGCTACGAGTCGCGCGACAACACGATCCTGCACGAGATGGCCCACATGTGGTTCGGCGATCTGGTGACCATGACCTGGTGGGACGACCTGTGGCTGAACGAGTCCTTCGCCGAGTGGGCCTCCCACTTCGCGCAAGAAGAGATCCGGGCCCGCTATGGGGATCGCGCGAACCCGTGGGCGACGTTCTCCAACAGCCGCAAGACGTGGGCGTACCGCCAAGATCAGCTTCCCTCCACGCACCCGATCGCCGCCGACATGGTCGATCTGGAGGCTGTCGAGTTGAACTTCGACGGCATCACGTACGCCAAGGGCGCCTCGGCGCTGCGGCAACTGGTCGCCTTCGTCGGTAAGGAAGACTTCCTGGCCGGGGTGCGCGCCTACTTCGCCAAGCACGCCTTCGGCAACACGCAGTTGCCGGATCTGCTGGCCGAACTGGAGGTCGCCTCGGGCCGCGACCTGGGATTCTTCACCAGCCAGTGGCTCCAGACCGCGGGCGTCAACACCATCGCCGCCGATTGGGACGAGGAGGACGGCGAGTTCACCCGCTTCGCGATCCGTCAGTGGGCTTCCCCGCAGTGGCCGACCCTGCGTCGCCAGCGGATCGCCGTGGGCCTGTACAACCTCGTCGACGACTCGCTGGTGCGCACCGAGCGGTTCGAGTTCGACATCGACGGTGAGAGCACTGCGGTGCCCGAGCTCCTTCACGCCCGGCGTCCCGATCTGCTGCTGCTCAACGACGACGACCTGTCCTACACCAAGATCCGGCTGGATCCCCGCTCGTTGGGGACCCTCGTTGCCCACATCCACCAACTGGATGACGAAGTGGCCCGGGCACTGGCCTGGGGCGCCACGTGGGATCTCACCCGTGACGGGGAGATGACCGCCTCCGACTATGTGGATCTGGTGCTGCGCGGCGTCGGCGTCGAGACCGACCTGACGGCCGTCAACGCTTTGCTAGCTCAGGCTCGCCTCGCCATCGACTACTACGCCCCCCGCGACGATCGGGCCGCGGTGGCGCGCCGGTTCACCGCCGGGCTCGCCCAACTGCTCAAGGAGGCCGAGCCGGGATCGGACCACCAGCTCGCGCTGGTGAGGGCCCTGGCGTTGTCGATCGATTCCGAGCCGGGGGCCGCCGTGCTGGCGGCCTGGCTGGCCGGTGAGGAGGTTCCCGAGGGCTTGGCGGTGGACGCCGACCTGCGGTGGCGCCTGCTGACGGAGTTGGCACGCGTCGGCGCTGCAGGCGAGGCGGAGATCGCCGCCGAACTGGATCGCGACCCCACCTCGACGGGGGCCGAGAAGGCTGCCGGAGCCCGCTCGGCGTCCAAGGACGCCGACGCGAAGGCGGCCGCCTGGGCTGCGGCCACGGAGCAGGACACTCCCAACGAGACCCACTTCCAGATCACCTCCCAGTTCTGGCAGTTGGACCAAGACGAGATCCTGACCCCGTACGTGGACCGTTACCTCGAGGTCGTGGACGACATCGGCAACCAGCGTGGCCGCTGGGCCACCGCCTCGACGACGATCCGCCAGCATGTCTTGGGGCTGCTGTTCCCGCGCCCGCTGGCTGATCGCGCGTTCATCGCCACGCTGGACGCCTTCCTCGCCGAGCGCGCGCTGCCGGATTCGGTCAAGCGGCTCGTCTTGGAGCGCCGCGACGACGCCTTGCGCGCCCTGCACAACCAGGGAGCCTGACGGCTCGAAGCAAGGAGGGGACATGGGCGTGCTGCGTGTCCGCGACATCGCGGGCTGGTTGGAGGACGCCTACCCGTCCGCGCTGGCTGAAGACTGGGATCGCGTCGGCCTGAGCGTCGGTGACCCTGACGCTCAGGTGGACGCCGTCGTCCTGAGCGTGGATGTCACCGACGCGGTGCTGGCCGAGGCCAAGCGGGTGGGGGCTCAACTCATCGTGAGCCACCACCCGCTCCTGTTGCGGGGCGTGCATGCGGTGCGCGCGGACGACCCGAAGGGGCGCCTGCTCATCGAGGCGATCCGGTCGGGAATCGCTGTCGTCAGCACGCATACCAACGCTGATTCCGCCGCCGACGGGGTGGCGGACGCTCTCGCGGACGCCGTCGGCATGGGCCCCCGGCGTCCCATGCTCCCCCACGGCTCACCGGATTCCACCGAAGGGTTGGGCCGGGTGGGGCAGCTGTCTGAGCCCCTCACGGCTGCGGCGCTGGCCCAGCGTCTGGCCGCAGCGGTCCCGGCGACGGTGACCGGCGTTCGGCTGGGAGGCGACCCGAAGCGACGGATCGAGACGGTGGCGGTACTGGGTGGTGCGGGTGATTCCCTGCTTGAGGTGGCGCGTGAGCTGGAGGTCGACTGCTATGTAACCGGAGACCTGCGGCATCATCGCGCGCAGGACTTCCTCGCCTATGCCGACGCTCCTTGCCTGATCGACGTGCCCCACTGGGCGGCCGAGTGGCTATGGCTGCCCCACGCCGAGGCGTTACTCCAAAGCCGAGCCAAGGATGCGGGACGACCGGTGCAGACGCGAGTGTCGACGCTCGTGACCGATCCGTGGACGGGGATCTTTGGCTCCCATCCCGCCCTGCTCAGTCACGAGGGGACCGCCCACGCTGCGCGGGCCGAAGGAGGCCCGAGGGCTTAGGCCGCTTCGGACTCGGTTTCCTCACCCTTGCTGCGGCGCAGCCAGGCGGGGCCCATGACGGCGAGCGCGATCGGCAACGCGATAGCGACGGGCAGCGCGACCGTGAACAGGAGGACGTCGTTGAGCGACGGGTTGTAGACCTCCGGCCAGCCGGGCACCGTGTGCGTTTCCAGCAAGGGGAACAACGTGAGATGCGGCATGCGCGAAATGCTAGCGGACAACTGCGATAGATTGAGGCCCCGAGCGGCGCGGGTGACGCGTCCGTTTCGAGGCGAGGAGTACCAGGTTGAGCGCAGGCAGCGACTCCCGGGTCATCTGGGATAGCGACGACATCTCCCGGGCGTTGAATCGCATCGCCCTTCACATTCTCGAAAGCAACAAGGGCAGCGACGGCTTGCTCCTGCTGGGGATCCGTACCCGGGGCGTCCCGCTCGCCCATCGGTTAGGTGCGGCCATCGAGGCGGCTGAGGGTGCCGCAGTCCCCGTCGGGGAACTCGACATCACCATGTACCGCGACGATTTGCGTCGCCAGCCCACCCGTGCGGTGGGTCCCACCCGCATTCCGGTGTCGGTGGACGGCCGCACCGTGGTCTTGGTGGATGACGTCCTCTTCTCGGGGCGCACGATCGCCGCCGCGATGGAGGCGCTGAAGGATCTGGGCCGGCCCACCGCGATCCGCCTAGCGGCCCTCATTGACCGTGGGCACCGCGAGTTGCCCATCCAGGCCGATTTTGTCGGCAAAGACCTTCCCACCGGGCCCGCCCAGCACGTGCGGGTGCTCCTGTCCGAGATCGACGGTGAGGACCAGGTCAGCGTCCGCACCGAGAAGGAGGCCTGATGCGGCATCTGCTCAGTGCAGCCGACCTGACCCACGACGACATCACCTCGCTGTTGAATGTGGCCGAGGAGATGCACGAGGTGCAGCGCCGGCCCATTAAGAAGATCCCCGCCCTGCGCGGCCGGACGATCGTGAACATCTTCTTCGAGGACTCCACTCGCACCCGCTCGTCGTTTGAGATCGCGGGCAAGTGGATGAGCGCGGACACGATCAACGTGTCGGCCAAGGGTTCCAGCGTCAGCAAGGGCGAGTCGCTGCGCGACACCATGATGACGCTGGACGCGATGGGCGTGGACTGCTTCGTCATCCGGCACAACTCTTCCGGTGCTGTCGCCCAGGCGGCTGGCTGGGTCAACGCGCATGTGGTCAATGCGGGCGATGGGCAGCACGAACACCCGACCCAGGCCCTCCTGGACGCCTACACGATGCGTCAGCACTTCCGGGACGCGAAGGTGGCCGACACGTTCCGCGGCAAGCGGATCGCGATCGTCGGCGACCTGCTCCACAGCCGGGTGGTGCGCAGCAATGTGCTGCTGCAGCGGACCCTGGGCGGCTTGGTGACGCTGGTCGCTCCCCCGACGCTCATGCCGACCGGGGTCGAGCACTGGGGTGTGGCGACCACCCACGACTTCGACTCGGTCCTCGCGGACGCCGACGTCGTCATGATGCTGCGGGTCCAACGCGAACGCATGTCGGGTGGGTTCTTCCCCACGGCGCGCGAGTACGCCCACGAGTATGGGCTCACCGCGCAGCGACTCGCTCACCTCAAGCCGAGCGCCGCCATCCTCCACCCCGGCCCCATGAACCGGGGCGTGGAGATCTCTAGCGAAGCGGCCGATGCCGCCTCCTCCCGAGTTTTGAATCAGGTTTCTGCGGGCGTCGCCGTCCGCATGAGCGTGCTGTACCACCTGCTGGGTGGGGAAGGAGCGGCGTGATGAGCCTGCTGATCAGCGGAGTGCGTCTGGCTGATGGCACCGTCACCGATGTGGCGGTCCACGAGGGCCTGATCGTTCCGGTCTCTGACCTGCCCGCGGACGCCGAACGCGTCGACGGCGACGGCCTGCTGGCGTTGCCCGGCCTGGTCGATCTCCACACTCACCTGCGCGAACCGGGCCGCGAGGACGCCGAGACCGTCGCCTCCGGGACGAGGGCCGCAGCACGAGGGGGCTTCACCGCCGTCTTCGCCATGCCGAACCTGACCCCCGCCACCGACACCGGGGAGGCGGTGGCCTACCTCAACGAGTTGGCCGCCCGGGACGCACACTGCGAGGTGGTGCCCATCGGCGCAGTCACCAAGGGCCGCGACGGCACCGAACTCGCCGAACTCGGGATGATGGCCGCTCAGGGCGTCACCGTGTTCTCCGACGACGGCGCCTGCATCCACGACTCGCTGATCATGCGGCGCGCCCTCACCTACCTCAAGCCGTTCGGCGGCGTCGTCGCCCAACACGCGCAAGATCCCCGCCTGGCCGGGCCATCGGCCTGCTGCCATGAGTCGGAGATTTCGGGGCGCCTCGGGCTGCCTGGGTGGCCGACCGTCGCCGAGTCGACGATCATCGCCCGCGACGTCCAACTCGCCGAGTTCACTGGCGGCCGCTACCACGCCTGCCACATCTCCACGGCCGAGAGCGTCGAGGTCATCCGCTGGGCCAAGAAGCGCGGCATCGACGTGACCGCCGAGGTCACCCCGCATCACCTGCTGCTGGACACTCCGCACGTGGAGGGGTACGACACGACGTTCAAGGTCAACCCGCCGCTGCGTACCTCCGAGCACATCGAGGCACTGCGGGAGGCCCTGGCCGATGGCACGATCGACGTCGTCGGCACCGACCACGCCCCCCATGCGCGCCAGGACAAGGACCACCCCTTCGATGTGGCCTCCCCCGGCATGCTCGGGCTGGAGCAGGCGCTCGGTGTCGTCATCGACGTGATGGTCAACACCGGACGCATGGACTGGGCCACACTCGTGGAGCGGATGTCTGCAGCACCGGCACGGATCGGACGTCTCCCCCATCAGGGGCGTCAGATCGCTGTCGGCGAACCCGCCAACCTCGTCCTGGTCGATCCGACCCGACGTGCGACCGTCGACCGTGCCGCCTCGGCATCCCGGTCACGGAACAACCCCTACCACGGCATTGATCTGCCCGATCCGGTCGAACTCACGCTGTGGCGGGGCGCCGTCACCTATCGCCGGTGAGCGCTCCTCGCTCGCCGCAGGGCACGCTTCCGCTGTGGGTGAAGCTGGCCCCGCTGGCCTACCTTCCCCTCTTCCTGGTGTGGTATTTCGCCTTGGAAGGACGCCCCGCGACCGGCATGGTGGTCGTCGAATCTACCCTCGACGCCCTCATCCCGTTCGACGCGCGGTGGGCGATCGGCTATTTCGCCTGGTTCCCCTTCTTGCTGGGGTTCATCGGCTGGCTCCTGGTGCGCGACTTCCGCAGCTACGCCGAGACGCCCCGGCTGGCGTTCTTGCTGATCGTGGGCATGACGGCATGCCTGGTGGGGTACACGGTGTGGCCGACCACGCAGACGCTGCGCCCGGCGGTGTACCCCGATCAGGGCTGGTTCACCGATGTGGTCGCGGGCCTGCAGGGCTTCGATGACCCGTCCAACGTCTTCCCCAGCCTGCACGTGTACACCTCGCTGGTGGTGGCCTACTGCCTGATCACCAGCCGCTACGTTCGTTCCGTCTGGGTCAAGGTGGCGGGGATCGTGCTGACCGTCGTCATCGCGCTGTCCACGGCCTTCCTGAAGCAGCACTCGATCGTGGACGCCTTCGGCTCGGCGGCCCTGTTCCTGCTGGTCCTCGCCGCCTGGTCCCTCCTGACACCGAAGGTAGGCACCACGCCCGGCGACGCCCACCCGGCATGACAACACCGGCGGCTCCGTCCAGGAACCGCCGGCGCGTCAGATCAGGAAAGGTTGGGCCCGCTCAGGCGGCCTTGGCCTCCAGTTCTGTGGCCAAGGCGAGGAGGGAAGCCCGAGCCGCGGCGTCGTCGATGCCCAGGTAGTCGGCAGCCTTGGTGACGGACTCGGCCAGGCTCCCCTGCCCGATCTCGGCTACGACGCCAGCTTTCGCATCGTTGATCGGGGCACCCAGACCGCGGGTGTGCAGCACCCAGGCGGCGACGGCACGCTCGGCACCGATCGGCTCGCGGCCTGCCGCCCGATCAGCGTTGAGCGCGGGCACGATGCGGATCGGGATCTTCACCGAGCCGTCGGCGGCGATCCGGGACAGTTGATCCTTCATGCGTGGGTTGCTGAAGCGCTCCAGCAGGGCCGCCCGGTAGGCGTCCACCTCGTCGGCGGGCAGCGGAAGGTGACGCGCCGCGACATCCCACCAGTCGTTGACCCAGCCCGCCACCGTCGGATCGCTGATCGCCTCGAAGACCGTGGCATGGCCCACCACGGTCGCCGCGTAGGCCATGAGTGAGTGCGAGCCGTTCAGCAGCCACAGCTTGCGCAGTTCGTGAGGGGTGATGTCGTCAACGAACACGGCCCCCGCCGACTCCCAATCGGGGCGCCCGCCCGGGAACGATCCGGCGATCACCCATTCGGTGAACGGCTCGGTCGCCACCGCTGCGGGATCCTCGATGCCTTCGTCGTCGGCCAGCGCCTGCCGCGCCTCCGAAGAGATGCTGGGGGTGATGCGGTCAACCATCGTGGTGGCGAAGCTCACGTTGTCGTTCATCCACGCCACCAGGGTGGGATCCACAGCGGTGGCCAGCGACGACAAGACCCCAGCGACCATGTGTCCGTTGTCGGGAACGTTGTCGCAGGGCAGGAACGTGATCGGGCCAGCGTCGGCAGCACGCCGGGCCAGCAGGCCCGCGATGAACTTACCGGGCGCGGTCGTGACGTCCAGGGTTCGCCCTGAGGCGAGTGCCTCGACATCGGCCTGGATTGCATCGTGGGCGAGATCGACGCCGCCGTCGGGCCCCGGGAGGTAGCCGGCCTCAGTGATCGTCGAACTCACGATGACGACGGCCGGATCGGCAAGGTAGCCGACGAACGCAGCCACGTCTTGGCCGCTGTGCGTCGCCGAGATGGAACTGATCACCTCGTACTCGTTGCCCTCGGGGTTCTGCACGATCAACTCGTACAGGCCGTCCTGGGCAGCCATCGCCTCGGCCATCGCCGTGGAGCGACCCGTGAACGCGGCGATGCCCCAGGCGTCGGCATCGGAGGCACGTTCGGTGTACATGGCCTCGTGGGCGCGGAAGAAGTTCCCCAGCCCCAGGTGGACGATCCGGATCGGTGCTGCGGGGCGGCCATCTTGGGCGCGGGTGAGTCGGCGGGTCACGTCATGGACCTTTCTTGTGCGTGCAACAACACAGGCAGCCTAGGGCTGACGCCCGGGCAACAGGGCAATTCAGGCCATTGTTGGCAACCGGTGGCCCTAGCATTGCCATCACTGCAATCCCGCTCCAGGAGGACGCCGTGTCCCAATCCGCCACCCTCGAAGCCGTGACCATCGGAGGCCCGCATCTCACGGTGGCCGACGCCGAGTTGGACGCCTTCATCCTCGATCAGTTCGCGGGTGTCGACTTCGATGACAAGTCCGTCGTCCTCGTCGTTCCCGACGGCACACGCAGTTGCCCCCTGCCGCTGCTGCTGCGCACCGTGCACCGGCACCTCATTGATCGGGTTGCGTCGCTGACGACGGTCATCGCGCTGGGCACCCATTCCTACATGGAGCCCGCCGAGATCGACGCCTGGTTCGGGGTACCGCAGGGCAGCACGCTCGCCGAGACCTACCCGGGCATGACGGTGGTCAACCACGAGTTCCTCGACCCCGACAAGATCGTGACGCTGGGCACGCTGAGCGCCGAAGAGGTGTCGCAGCTCAGCGGCGGCCTGGTCAGCGAAGAGGTCGTCGTCGAGATGAACCGCTACGTCGCCGAGGCCGACATCAACCTCGTCATCGGGCCCGTATTCCCGCATGAGGTCATCGGCATCTCCGGTGGCAACAAGTACTTCATCCCGGGCTGCAGCACCCACGACGCCATCGACTTGTCCCACTGGGTCGGTGCCCTCATCGGCATCGAAACGATGATCGGGACGACCGGCGTCACGCCCGTGCGCGCCATCGTCGACGCAGGCTCGGCGATGATCCCAGGGTTGCGGCTGGCGTTGTGCCTGGTCGTCCAGTCGGGCACGGGGGAAATCGAATCCATCTCGTTTGGCAGCAGCGAAGAATCGTGGGCGGCGGCCGCCGCGGTGGCCTCCCAAACGCATGTCGTCTACGTCGATGAGCCCTTCACGAAGGTCATCGCGATGATGCCGACCCGCTACGACGACATCTGGACTGCCGCCAAGGGGTGCTACAAGATGCAGCCCGCGATGGCGGACGGCGGCGAGGTGGTCATCTACGCCCCGCACGTCACCGAGGTGTCGGAGCAGCACCCTGAGATCTACGACATCGGCTACCACAGCATCGAGTACTTCACGAAGCAGTGGGATCAGTTCCAAGGCGTCCCCAAGGGTGTTTTGGCTCACTCCACTCACGTGCGGGGGGCGGGCACGTTCGACCCCGAGACAGGCGTCGAGACGAACCGGATCAAGGTGACGCTGTGCACGCAGATCCCGCAAGAGATCTGCGAGCAGGTCAACCTCGGCTACCTCGCTTTGGAGGACGCCGACTTCGACGCCTGGAACGCCGACCCGACGGTCTTCGTCCAGGAGAACGCCGGCGAGGTGCTGTACCGCCTCACGCCGCGCTGAGCCCCTTCACACAGCGAACGCGCCGCGGATCTGCATCCGTGGCGCGTTCGTCCTCCGTTGGCTGCCTAGCTGAGGAACACCTCCGGTGCTGCCCGTTAGGCCGCGGGGGCGGTGGACTGACGCACGATCAGGCGCACCGGCACCAGGACCGGACCCGTTTCGGGTGAGGTATGCCCGGTGAGCGTCGCGGTGATGTAGCGCACCGCCGAATCGCCCAGCATCGTCAGCGGGGCGGCGACCGTGGTCAGCCCGGGAGAGACCAGCGCGGACGCGAAGATGTTGTCGAAGCCCACGACACTGACCTGCTCGGGAACCTTCACCCCGCGTTCGGCCAGCCCCTGCATGAGCCCGATCGCCATCAAGTCGTTGAAGCACACGACCGCTTTGAGGCGGCGCGCTGCGATCACCTCGGCGGCACCCCGCCCGCCTTGGAGCGTGGGCGCGAACGGCCCGACCCGGTGCTCGGTGAAGCCGAGTTCGCGAGCCGACTCGCGGACGGCACGCCAGCGCATCCCATCGGCCCAGGACGCCTCGGGGCCCGCGAGATAGGTGATGTTGCGGTGCCCCAGCGCCAGGAGATGCTCGGCGGCCTTCCGGACGCCGTGGGCCATGTCCGGCACGATGCAATGCAAGCCCGACACGCGCCGGTTCAAGATGACGACCGGAAGGGACTTGGCGAGGGTGCGCAGTTCAGTGTCGGACAGGCGCGAACTGGCGATGATCAAGCCGTCCAGCAGGGGCAGCGAACGGCGCAGCATTTCGCGCTCCAGCGCCTCCGACTCCTGCGCGTCGTTCAAAGTGACGACGAACCCTGCCTCCGCGGCAGCGGCCTGACAGCCGCGGATCACGCGGAAGTTGAACGGGTTGGTGATGTCTGCGACAGCCAGGCCCAAGACCTTCGTCGTCGTCTTAGCGGCCGCACGGGTGACCTCACGGCTGCGGTAGCCGAGTTCCTCTGCCACCTGGCGAATGCGCTCCGCAGTCTGCGCACTCACCCGCCCGGGTCGCGAGAAGGCCCGTGACACCGTCGACGGGCTCACTCCCGCGACACGTGCCACGTCATAGATCGTCGCGTCCGACCCCGTGCCCGCCTCGTTGACCATGCCTGCGAGCCTAGCAACCCTGCAACCGGTTGCCACCCTGTTCTGGCAAGATCCCCACCCCCACTTTGGCAGCGCGACACGCGGCGCGAGCACGTCGAATAGTGCGACCCCAACCGGAGCCGCCCTGTTCGATGAGACGTCCTTACACGGTGATGTTGAAGGCCTTCTTGGGGAGATCCGCCACGAACGCGTTGGCCAACTCCTGCGCCTCATCCAGCGCCAGACGATGCTGGACGACCAGGGTGGCCAGATAGGAGGAATCCACGCGGCGAGCCAGGTCGTGACGGGCCGGGATCGACATGAACGCGCGAGTGTCGTCGACGAAACCGGTCGTCTTGTAGAAGGTGCCGTACTCGGTCACCGAGGAACGCCAACGCATGATGGCGTCGGGGGCGTCGATGAACCACCACGGCGGGCCGACGTACACCGATGGGTAGAAGCCCGCGAGCGGACCCACCTCACGGCTGTAGACCGTCTCGTCTTGACCGAAGATGATCACCCGGAAGTTCGGGTTCGTCCCGAACGCGTTCAGCATCGGATGCAGCGCGTGAACCGCCTCAATCGCGATGGGGATGTCCCCGCCGACGTCGGCCCCGAACTTCTCGAAGGTCGCCTGGTGGTGGTTGCGGTAGACCGCCGGGTGCAGCGTCATGACGAGGCCGTCTTCGGACGCCATCCGGGCCATCTCGAACATGAAGGTCCGACGCAGCGCGTCGGTGGCCTCCGTGGTCGCCTCACCGCGTCGGGCTGCCGCGTACACCGCTTCGGCTTCCTCCCGCGGCAGCGGTTCGGTGCCCAGATCGATGTGGGCGTGGTCGGAGGACACCGCCCCCATGCTCTTGAAGAACTGGCGGCGGTTCTCCATGGCGGCGATCCATCCGCCGAACGTGTCGGTGGCGATGCCGGTCTTCGCACCCAGGGCGTCGATCAGCTCGTTCCAGCCCGCACGCCCTGCCTCCAGGTACTTGTCGGGGCGGAAGGTGGGCACGACGGTGGTGGCCACGCTGTCGTCGGCGGCCAGCTTGGCGTGGTGCTCCAGGTCGTCCAGCGGGTCATCGGTGGTGGCCAGGAACGCAATGTTGAAGGTGTCGAGCAGGGCACGCGGCTTGAAGGCGTCCGTGGCGAGCTTGGCATTGATGGCGTCGTAGATGTCGTCGGCGGTCTCCGCGCTGGGCCGCACGTCGATCCCGAAGATGTCGACGAGTTCCATCTCCATCCAGTACTTCATCGGGGTGCCGCGGAACAGTTCGTAGTGGGAGCAGAAGATCCGCCACGCCTCCCGAGCCTGCTCGTCGGTGAAGTCCGTCCGGCCCACCGGGACGCCAAGCGCGCCCAGATCGACGCCTTGCCCGTGAAGGATCCGGTTCACGTAGTGGTCGGGGGTCAACAGGAGGTCGGTCGCGTTCTTGAACGGGATGTCGTCGGCGATCCAGGCGGGCGGGACGTGTCCGTGAGGCGAGATGATCGGCAGATCTTTGACCTGCTCGTACAGCTTGCGGGCCACTGCGCGTGTCTGCGGCTCTGCAGGGAACAGGCGATCAGGGTGAATGGTCAACGGCTGGGTCATGGCGTCATTGTGGCGGTCGCGCGCGACCATGTCAGGCAAAAAGCCGTCGTTGCGCCAGTTTGGCGCCAGGTTGCGCAACCACTTTCCACGGTTGGCAATCAGTGTCTTGCCGCCGTCGAATCGGGCAAGATGGTATGGGTATGGTCGCTCGCGCGGCATCGACGCCGGTGCTCCACTCAGCGGCTCACCATCATCTCCGACGAAAGGGCACCACCACATGAGCGACAAGACGGGAACCGCCCAGATCGGCGTGATCGGCATGGCCGTCATGGGATCCAACCTGGCACGCAACTTCGCCAACCACGGCTACCGGACCGCGATCTTCAACCGCACCTGGTCCAAGACTGAGGCCGTCAACGAGGCCCACCCCGAAGCGCACTTCATCGCTTCCGAATCTCTGCCCGAGTTCGTCGACTCCCTGGAGAAGCCGCGCCGCATCGTCATCATGGTCAAGGCCGGCGCCGGAACCGACGCCACCATTGACGCCCTGGTGCCCCTGCTGGAGCCGGGCGACATCATCGTCGACGGCGGCAACGCCTACTTCCAGGACACCCGCCGCCGCGAGAAGGCGCTGCGGGAGCACGACCTCCACTTCGTGGGCGCCGGCATTTCCGGCGGCGAGACCGGCGCACTGGAGGGTCCCTCCATCATGCCCGGCGGGTCCCCGCACTCCTACCAGTACGTCGGCAAGATGCTGGAAGACATCTCGGCCAAGGTTCAGGGCCCCAACGGCGAAGAACCGTGCTGCACCTACATCGGTACCGATGGCGCCGGACACTTCGTCAAGATGGTCCACAACGGCATCGAGTACGCCGACATGCAGTTCATCGGTGAGGCCTACGACCTGCTCAAGGGCGCTGGCCTGAGCGCCGCCGAGGCAGCCGACGAGTTCGCCCAGTGGAACACCGGCGACCTCGACTCCTACCTGATCGAGATCACCTCCGAGGTGCTGCGCCAGGTCGACGCCGAGACGGGCAAGCCGCTGGTCGACGTCATCGTCGACGCCGCCGGGATGAAGGGCACCGGCACGTGGACGGTGCAGGAGGCGCTGAACCTGGGCGTCCCCGCCGCTGCCATCGCCGAAGCCGTGTTCGCGCGCGCCGCGTCCTCGAGCCCCGAACTCCGCAAGGCCGCCCAGGCCGCGCTCCAGGGCCCCGATGGCACGGTGGACGTCGAGGATCGTGCCGCTTTCATCGAGGACGTGCGCCAGGCGCTGTGGGCCTCGAAGGTCGTCGCCTACGCCCAGGGCCTGAACCTGATCAAGATCGGCGCTCGCGACTACGGCTGGGACATCGACGTTGCCGCGGTGGCCCGCATCTGGCGTGCCGGGTGCATCATCCGCGCCAAGCTGCTGGATCGCATCGCCAATGAGTACGCGGCCGGGAACCTGGAAACCCTGCTGGAGGCGCCGTCCATCGCCGCCGGGCTCGCCGACTCCAACCCTGCGTGGCGTCGTGTCGTGGGCAAGGCCGCCGCTGCAGGCGTCCCGATCCCCGGGTTCAGTTCGGCGTTGTCCTACTACGACCTGGTCCGTGCCCCGCGCACGAATGCCGCGTTGACCCAAGGCCTGCGGGACTTCTTCGGCTCGCACACCTACCAGCGGATCGACAAGGAAGGCACCTTCCACACGCTGTGGTCCGGCGATCGCACCGAGGTGCAAGAGTGACGCAGCGCTGAACGCGTAGCCGGTGTGGCGGGTCCGGGAATCCCCGGGCCCGCCACACCGTTGTAAGGACTATGAAGATCGACATCTGGTCCGACATCGCCTGCCCGTGGTGCTACATCGGCTTGACCCGCTTCGAGCGCGCGCTGGCCGAGTTCCCTCACCGTGACGAGGTCAAGGTGACGGTCCACAGTTTCCAGTTGGATCCCTCGCTCCCCGACTCCTACCCGGGCACCGAGGCCGAGTACCTGTCCGGCCGCAAGGGCATCAGCGTCCCCGAGGTGGAGGCCATGTTCGAGCATGTCGCTGCCGCGGCGGCGTCCGAGGGTCTCACCATGCGCTTCGACACCCTGGCGGTGGCCAACTCCCGGCGCGCCCATCGAGTGCTGCATGCCGCCGTGGCCGCCGATCCCAGCGGAGCGACGCAGCGACGCCTGGAAGATTCGCTGTTTCGGGCACACTTCACCGACGGCGAGTCGATCGCGGATCCGGACGTCCTGGTCCGCCTGGCGACCACGGCAGGCATGAACGCTGCTGAGGCTGCGGCAGCCGTGGACGACGAGACCCGCGACGCCGAGGTGGCCGCCGACATCACCCGCGCCGCCCAGTTGGGCATCTCCGGGGTGCCTTTCTTCGTCCTCGATGAGCGCTACGGCATCTCGGGAGCGCAGCCACGTGAGGTGTTCGACCAGGCCCTGACCCGTGTGTGGGACGAACTGCACCCCCGCATCGAACCGTTGAAGGTCCCCGGGCTGGAAGGGTTCTCGGGTGGTCCGGCGTGCGGACCTGACGGCTGCTGAGCGGTCAGGGGCGGGCGTGCACTAATCTCGCAAGCGCCCACTCCATCTGAGGATCTTTGATGTCATCACCGATGTCCCCCACGGTTCCTTCACCGGACGCGAGTGTCCCTCCGGCGCATTCCACCGTGGGGGCATCCCCCGGACTCCCCGCAGGACGCACCCGTACGTCGGGGCACCTGCTGTCCTCGTGGCAGTGGGCTCACGTGACGTGCTGGCTTTTGGCACTGGCCGCCGCCACGTCGCTGTATGCCGTCGTCGTGGAGGGGTGGGGGCAGCTGACCATCGACGCCTATGCGCGTCACGTTCCCGGGATGGCCATCCCCGTGCACACCTACGTGAAGCATCAGGCCCTCGCGGCGATGCTCGGCGCGCTCAGCGTGGTGGCCTCGGGGGGGAGTTGGCTGCTGTGGCAGTATCGCGTCGCCCGTGAGGTTCCCCGCGACGCGCTGCGCTTTGGGCCCCCCTGGCATGTCGCGGCCTGGTTGATTCCCGTGGTCGCCCTGGTCGCCCCTCCCCTGACGGTCGCCGATGTGGCACGGGCGTCTGGTGCCATCGTGCCTCGCGGCGTTCTCGCAGCGTGGTGGGCGTGCTGGATCGGAGCCTGCCTCGCGTGCCCGTTGGGCCTGAACCTGGCCGACCAAGCTGCCGACACCGACGCGGCCCTGTTCGCGGCGCGGGTGTCGTTGACGGGACACCTGCTCCTCATCGCGGCCGCCGCCCTCGCGTGGAACCTCGTGCAGAGAATCTCTCGTGCCCTGGGCGGGGCGTCGCCTCAGGGAAGCGCCGCGTAGGCCGCCTCCAGGAGCGGCTCAGCGGGGCAGTCACGGCCTGTGAACAGGCGGATCTGGTCCAGGGCTTGGCCGACAAGCAGGTCAATGCCCGACAACTGCACGATCCCCGCCGCGCGGGCCGCCCGATCCAGAACGGTCGGGTAGTGGTTGTACGTGGCGTCGAAGCACACCGGGACGCGCGCCACCAGCGCCTCGGCGGCTGCGGTGGGCAGCGGCGCGCTGACGGTGGAAAGCGCCAGGTCGGCGGGCTCCCCCGCTTCCGTCGTCCCCCAGGGGCCGTGCTCCACGGCGATGCCCAGTTGCCCGGCCAGGTCACCGAGGCTGGCGTGGGCGTTCGCTTGTGAGCGGGCCAGGACCTGGACGCGGGTCACGCCGAGTTCTGCCAGTGCGGCTAGCGCCGACCGGGCGGTCGCCCCGTTCCCCACCACGACAGCCCGTTCGGCTTGCGTGACGCCGGCCCGCGCCAGCGCCCCCAGCAGCCCGGTGACGTCGGTGTTCTCCACGCGCGCCGGGCGGCCATCACGGGCGAAGATGAGCGTGTTGCCCGCATTCAGGAGGGCCGCCCGCGACGAGGGCACCCCTAAGGCTAGGACGGCGCTCTTGAGGGGGGCCGTACACGACAATCCCACCCACTCGGGCCCGCACTCGGCGACGAATCCCGGCAACGCGGCAGCGTCGAGTTCGTGGCGACCGTAGTCCCACGCATCGGCTATGCCCAGGACGCGGTAGGCGGTCGTGTGAATCAGCGGGCTGAGCGAATGCGTGATCGGTGAGCCCGCGACGGCGCACCGCCACATCAGGCGGCCCCGTCCGCACCCCGCGCAGCCCAACGTCTGGACGCCGCCACGATCGCCTCGGGCAGCGGAACCGGCTTGCCCTCAGCATCGCCGTGTACCAGGACCGAGGTGGCGGTGGCAGCCACACTGTCGTCGCGGGGGTCGACGATGTCGGCCACCAACGTCAGGGAGGTGCGCCCAACCTTCCCGATCGCGGTGCGGACAACGTAGGGGGCGAGGCGGTGGCGTATTTGTCCTCGGTACCGCAGATCCTGCCGGGCGACCATCCAGGTGTGCTCGGAGTCCCCGTCCCCGTAGCCGCTGATCGATCCGGCGAGCAGGGACTCACGCAAGGCAATGCGCGCTTCGGCGACATAGTCGAAGAAGCGGACGTTGTTGACGTGGCCATAACTGTCCAGGTCGGACCACCGCACCGTCAGGGGGTGCTCGTGGTAACCCTCCCCCACCGCATAGCTGCCCAGCGGCCTGAACTCGTCCAGCACCGTGGAGCGTTCAGCGAACCAGGCCCGCTCCGTGGCGGAGAAGCGGGCCGGACGCCCCGCCTCGAAGTCGAAGTTGGCCAACTGCGTCCGCGCCCGCGCCACCGTGACGCCGCCTTGCCGCACGTCGTAGCCCAGCCAAAACTGTGCAGCGCCTACCGCCCCCACCCACAGATCCACATCGACGTCGTCGCTGCCGAACCGGGCTTGGCCGAGATACTCGACGCGGTGCTCCACGACGATGATCCCGTCCCCCAGCAGATGCGCGTGGGGGCTGTTGAGCAGGAAGTCGACACGCGCCTCCTGCAGGTAGTCCACGATCTGGGCGTTGTTGATGTGCGCCTGGGCGTCCAGATCGACCCAGCGCAGCGGCACGCGGACGCGGTATGCCTCCAAGTCAGTCTTCGATCTCGTACATGGAATCGATGACGTCGGCGTAGTCCTTGTCGATGGCTGCGCGACGCAACTTCATGTTGGCGGTCACCCCACCTCGCTCGACCGAGAACTCATGATCCAGAATGCGGTACTTCTTGACCGTCTCCCAGCGCTCCAACTTGCGGTTGGCGCGCGCCATGAGCCGATCGATGGAGACCCGCATCTCGGGCAACTGGGTCAGTTCGGCGTAGCTGAGGCCCTCTCGACCGTGCCGCTTGGCCCAACTCTCGACCGCGGCAGGATCCAGCGTCAGCAGGGCGGAGATGTACTTGCGGCCATCCCCGACCGCCACCGCCTGCGACACGTAGGGAATGTTGGCGGCCAGGGCGCCCTCGACCTTCTGCGGGGCGACGTACTTGCCGCCGGAGGTCTTCATCAGGTCCTTCTTGCGATCGGTGATGCGCAGGTAGCCCTCGTCGTCCAACTCGCCGATGTCGCCGGTGTGGAACCAGCCGTCCGGCTCCAGCACCTCGGCGGTCTGCTCGGGATCCTTGTGGTAGCCGCGCATGACGCCAGGCCCCCGCAGCAGCACTTCGCCGTCCTCGGCAATGCGGAACTCCGAGCCGGGCAATGCGGGCCCCACCGTCCCGAACTTGGGGGATCCCGGCACGTTGACCGCAGCCACCGCGGACGTCTCGGTCAGGCCGTAGCCCTCAACGATGACGATCCCCGCCGAGTAGAACCATTCCTGGACCTGCTCACTGAGCTTCGCCGAGCCCGAGATGAAGAACTCGACGTTGCCGCCCATCTTCGCTTTCAGGGAGGAGAACACCAGCTTGTCGGCGATCGCATACGCGATACCCATCGCGAAGGGCAGCTTGCGACCGGCCAGCCGGTAGGGACGCGACTCGCGACCCACGGCGAACGCCCACCGGGCGATCTTGGCCTTCACCCCGGTGGCCGTGTTGGCCTTCACCGCGTTGCGCACCTTTCTCGAAGATGCGCGGCGCACCGCACATGAACCGCGGATGCGTCGCACCCAGCCCCGGCACGATCTGGTCGAGGCGGCCGTCCACGACGGACGCGAACCCGATCTGCAACTGGATCATCATGACGGCCTTACCGAACACGTGGCTGAGCGGGAGCCAGAAATACTGCAGGGAGTCCGGTCCGATGATGCCCAAGGCATCCACACCGGCGCCCTCGTACGTCCAGTTGCTGTGGACCAGTTCCACGCCCTTGGGCATCCCGGTGGTCCCCGAGGTGTAAATCAAAGTGGCGAGCGTGTCGGCGGTGGTGGCCGCAACGGTGTCGTCGACCGCGCTGGGGTGCTGGGCCAGGTGTGCGCGCCCGGCCTCTCGCAGAGCATCGAGGGTGAGGGTGTCCGGATCGGACCCGTCGAGCAGGACGACGGCGAGCATGTTCTGGGTGCCGACGAGGTCGCGCAGCTTGGCGAGTTGGCCAGCGTTCTCCGCGATGAAGATGCGCGAATCGGAATGGGTGATGATGTGGGCGAACTCTTCACCTTGCGTGTTGGGGTAGACCGTCGTGGTCGCCCCGCCGGCGCAGTTGATCGCCAGATCCAGCAGGACCCACTCGATGCGCGTGCTGGACGCGATCGCGACGCGCTCTTCTGGGCCGAGCCCCAAGGACAGGAGTCCCGCGGCGATCTCCCACACGATCTCGCGGGTCCGCGTCCACGTCAGGCTCACCCACGCCCCCTGGTCGTCGGGGTAGCGGAATGCCTCCTCGTTCGGTGAGGCCGAGACGCGGTTGTTGAACATGGCCCCGACCGTGGGTGGCCGCGAATCAAGCTTGTGCTGGATGTCGGTCATCGTCGATCCTTTCCAGGGCCACCTCGGTCCGCCCCCGTTCCGTCCGGTCAGTCTAAGGGCACCAGCACCGATTGAAACTGCAAGCGATGGCTAGAATGTCCCTATGCCCGATTCCGCGCCGACCCAGTGGCTCAGCACCGAGCAGCAGGAGATATGGCGGGCCTACCTGGATGCGGTAGCCCTCATCGACCGTCACCTCGATGAGCGCCTGCGCCCGTTCGGGCTCGATTTGGGTGAGTACGAGATCCTCGTGCGGCTCTCAGAGTCCGAGGATCGCACGATGCGCATGTCCGATCTCGCGGCCGCCGCACGCCAGTCCCGTTCCCGGCTGACGCACACCGTTTCCCGCATGGAGAAGAAGGGTCTCATTGAGCGGGCACCCTGCCCCGAGGACCGGCGCGGGGTGACCGCCACGCTGACCCCAGAGGGGATGGATCTCCTGGTGGCGGCGGCCCCCGATCACGTCGCCTCCGTGCGTGAGATTCTCATCGATGTCGTCTCCCCCGACGACTTCGCAGCGCTGGGACGCGCCATGCACGCGATCAACGCGGTGGCACACTGACGGCGTGACCGTGACCAGCCGCAGCCGTGAGAGGGTCGCGGCGCCTTCCTCTTTGCCCGGTGTCGATGTCAGCACCTTGACCCGAGGCTTGTATTCGACCGATGCGTCGCTGTACCGCGTCGTCCCCGAGGGTGTGGCGGTGCCCCGCGACACCGACGAACTCGCTGCACTCGTGGACGCCGCCCTTGCGGCGCATATGCCGATCACGCTCCGCGGCGCGGGCACGTCGTGCGCGGGCAACGCGATCGGGCCGGGCATCGTCATCGACGTGGCCCGCCACCTCACCGCCATCGATCACCTGGACGCCGACGCGCGCACCGCAGTCGTCCAGCCGGGCGTCGTCCAGGACGTCTTGTCGCGGCAAGCGCAACGCGACGGCTTGCGGTTCGGCCCCGACCCGTCCACGTTCAGCCGCTGCACCATCGGCGGCATGATCGGCAACAACGCCTGCGGGCCTCGCGCGTTGGGCTATGGCCGCACGTCGGACAACGTTCTTGCCCTCGACATCATCACGGGCACGGGTGAACGCCTCACCGTCGATTCACGACGCGACGCCCGCGCGTCCGACTCCCCCACACTGCGGGCGCTGCACACCCTCGTCATGGCCAACCTGGGCTTGATCCGCACCCAGTTCGGGCGCTTTGGCCGTCAAGTGTCGGGCTATTCGCTGGAGTGGCTGCTGCCCGAGAACGGCTTCGACGTGGCGAAGTTCCTCGCCGGAACCGAAGGCACGCTGGGCATCATCACGGGTGCGACGGTCCGGCTCGTGGCCGACGCGCCCGCCAAGACGATGCTGGCCTTGGGCTATCCGACGATGCCCGAAGCCGCCGACGCCATGCCCGCGATCCTCCCGTTCCACCCCACCGCCGTGGAGGGGATGGATGCGCGCATCGTCGACGTGGTGCGCCGCAGCCTCGGGGAGGACGCCGTCCCGCCGCTGCCCCAGGGCGCGGGGTGGGTGTTCGTCGAACTCGTCGGCGATGACCCTCAGGAGATCGCCGCCCGCGCCGCGGCCCTCGTCACAGCTTCTGGATGCCTCGAGGGCTGGATCGTGGAAGATCCGGCGATCGCGACCTCCTTGTGGAAGATCCGCTCCGACGGCGCGGGCCTGGCCGGTGTCAGCCTGGAGCGTCCCGCCTACGCGGGCTGGGAGGACGCCGCGGTACCCCCGGAGAAGCTGGGCGCCTACCTTCGCGACTTCGACGCGTTGCTGGAACGCCATGGGCTGCACGGCCTGCCGTATGGGCACTTCGGTGACGGCTGCGTCCACTGCCGCATCGACTTCCCGCTCACCCAGGAGGACGACGGGGCGGCCCGCTACCGCGCCTTCATCGAGGATGCCGCCGACCTGGCCGCGTCCTTTGGTGGCTCCATGTCCGGCGAGCACGGGGATGGGCGGGCCCGCTCCGAACTGCTGGGGCGGATGTACTCCCCCGAGGCGCTGGCGCTGTTCGCGGCCATCAAGCATCTCTTCGACCCCGACAACCTGCTCAATCCTGGCGTCCTGGTTGATCCCCGTCCGCTGGACGCCGACCTGCGCGCACCGCAGGTGCGCCGGTCACCGCTGTTTCGCGCCGATCCGCAGTTCGTCGAGGACGTGCATCGCTGCACCGGCGTCGGCAAGTGCGTCTCGGCGTCCCTGTCCGGCGTCATGTGCCCCAGCTGGCAGGCGACCCACGAGGAGAAGGACTCCACACGCGGACGGGCTCGGATCCTGCAGGAGATGATCAACGGCACGCTGGTCACCGACGGCTGGCGCAGCGCCGAGGTGCATGAGGCGCTCGACTTGTGCCTGTCGTGCAAGGGATGCTCCCGCGACTGCCCCACGGGGACCGACATGGCCGCCTACAAGTCGCGCGTCCAGTACGAATCGTTCAAGGGACGCCTGCGCCCCCTGGATCACTACTCGATGGGATGGCTGCCGCGCTGGGGTCGCCTGGTCAGCAGCATTCCGCTCCTGCCGCACCTCGCGAACTTCTTCATGCAAACCCCCGGGCTCTCGACGCTGGTGAAGAAGGCTGCGGGCGTGGACACGCACCGGGGCATGCCGCGCTTCGCGTCGGGATCGCGTCGAGCGGCCGCCCGCAAGGAGTTCGATGGCCGCCCCGGCACCAAGGGCGAGGTCGTGTTGTGGGTCGACTCGTTCTCCGACGCGTTCGCTGGGGATCACGTCGCCACCATGGCAGCAGTGCTGATCGCCAACGGGTGGACGCCGCGCCTGCTGGAGCGCAAGGCCTGCTGCGGCCTGACGTGGATCACCACGGGCCAACTGGATGGGGCCGCCCGCGAACTCCGCAACGCCACCGACGTCCTGCACCCCTATGCGGCGCGCGGCATCAAGATCGTCGGCACTGAGCCCAGCTGCCTGGCGGTGTGGAAGTCCGACGCCGCCGAACTGGTGCCTGACGACCCGCGCGTCGGCGAGGTCGCCGCCGCGGTGATGACGCTGGCCGAGTTCCTGGCCCACGACCCCACCTTCGAGGTGCCGGATCTGAGCGGGCACACCATCGTCGCCCAGCCGCACTGCCACGAGGCGTCGGTGATGGGCTGGGACGCCGAAGCGAAGCTGCTGGCCGCCACCGGCGCCACCGTGGTGAAGGTCAAGGGTTGCTGTGGGCTGGCGGGTAATCACGGCATGATCGCTGGCCACTACGACTTCTCCAAGGCTGTCTTCGCGACGAACCTGGAACCGGCCCTGGATGCTGCCGGGCCCGACGCCATCGTCTTGGCGGACGGGTTCTCGTGCCGTACCCAGCTGGAAGACTTGCGCGGCCTGCAGGCACTCACCTTCGCTCAAGTCCTGGCTGCACACACCCACTAGACCGCTGTTCGCGGGCCTGGTGGCGCCTGTCGTGGCGCGGTCCAGGAGCACGTGTCGTCCCGGACCCCCCAAAATACCGCCCACGCCTCCGCCCAAAGTACGGTTACGCGCTGCCCCCGTGGCGAGACGCCTCGCGCCCGGCTAGGTTTTGCTCATCTGGCACCGCCAGCGGGAGTTCGAAGGAGTGGATCGCCGTGGAAACTCTGGCCTGGGTCCTCGTCGTCGCCTGCCTTGCTGGCCTCATCGTGGTGTGCGCCGTTCGCGGAACGCTCTCTTGGCCACAGTGGTTCCTCTATGCGGCCCTCTCACTGGCCATCGTGGTGTGGACGTTTTCGGTCATTCCCCCGGCACAAGGGCCAGCGCTGACCGGCATCATCGCCTTGGGAGGCGCTCTCGCCTGGCTGGTGAAGAAGAAACCCGCAGCGAGACCCCAGTAGGCATCGGGGGCCCGACAGCGAGTGTGCGCCTGTTGCCGGGTCTCCCTTCCGCGCCGGGTCTTGCGGTCAGCTACCCTGCCCGTTCATGAGCACCGGAGTTTCCCTCACCCATGCCGACGCCGAACGTGTCCTCTCCGAGTGGGATGCTCCGGGCCCCTCCCAGGAAGGCCTCGCGCAGGCTTACCTCGGCTTTCTGGCTGCTCGCCCCGATGCGACCGACCGCAGCTGCACGCCCGGCCACCTCACCGCGTCGGCGCTGGTCTTCGACCATGACCTGACCCACATCGCGTTGGTGTTGCACGGCCGCTTCGGCATCTGGATCCAGGCGGGCGGCCACATCGAACGCACCGACGTGACCCTCCGCGAGGCCGCGACCCGCGAGGTGCGTGAGGAACTCGGGCTGGAGGTGGATCTGATCGGCCCGGCCACCCTCAACGTGCACCCGGTGATCTGCCGCGGGTACACCGAGGTGACCCGTCACTTCGACGTCCGCTTCGTCGGCCGGGCAGCCCCGGGCGCAGAATTGACGTGCTCGTCGGAATCCCGGGATGTCGCCTGGTGGCCGCTGGACGCCCTCCCCGAGGGGCTCCGCGACGAGTTGCACGAGTTGATCACGCTCGGGCGCGCCCGGCTCGCCGCCCAGTAGCGGGGCAGGGGGCCCGCGCGGCCTATACTGGGCGCCGATTCCAACCCCTTCGTTTCCAAGGACGGTTCATGCCCGAGTTCGTGTTCACCATGCACAACGTGCGCAAGACACTGGGTGAGAAACTCATCCTCGACAACGTCACCCTGTCGTTCTACGAGGGCGCCAAGATCGGCGTCGTCGGCCCGAACGGCGCGGGCAAGTCGACCATGCTGAAGATCATGGCCGGGCTGGAGAAGCCCAACAACGGCGAGGCGATGCTCGGCAAGGGCAAGACCGTCGGCCTGCTGCAGCAGGAGCCGCCCCTGACCGAAGACAAGACGGTCATGGAGAACATTGAGGAGGCCGTCGCCGAGACCAAAGGCATGCTCGACCGCTTCAACGCGATCGGCATGGAGATGGCCGAACCGGACGCCGACTTCGACGCGCTGATGGAGGAGATGGGCACCCTCCAAACCGAACTGGATCACCGCAACGCTTGGGATCTGGAAAGCCAACTCGAGCAGGCGATGGACGCGCTGCAGTGCCCGCCCGGGGACACGCCCGTCAACGTGCTGTCGGGTGGTGAGCGTCGCCGCGTCGCGTTGTGCAAGCTCCTGCTCGAACAGCCCGACCTGCTGCTGCTCGATGAGCCCACCAACCACTTGGACGCCGAAAGCGTCAACTGGTTGGAAGGTCACCTCAAGACTTACCCGGGTGCCGTGCTTGCCGTCACCCACGATCGGTACTTCCTCGACAATGTCGCCCAGTGGATCTGCGAGATCGACCGGGGCCATCTGCACCCGTATGAGGGCAACTACTCCACCTACCTGGAGACGAAGAAGTCCCGCTTGCAGATCGAGGGCAAGAAGGACGCCAAGCGCGCCAAGATCTTGGAGCGCGAACTGGAATGGGTGCGCGCCAACCCGAAGGCCCGTCAGGCCAAGAACCGCGCCCGTCTGGCCCGCTACGAGGAACTCGCCGCTGAGGCGGAGCGTACGCGCGCACTCGACCTGGCCGAGATCAACATTCCCCCGGGCCCGCGCCTGGGCGCCGAGGTGTTGGAGGCCTCGCACCTCACCAAGGGGTTCGGCGATCGGGTGCTGATCAAGGATCTGAGCTTCTCGTTGCCGCGCGCCGGGATCGTGGGCATCATCGGCCCCAACGGTGTCGGCAAGACGACCCTGTTCAAGATGGTCACCGGCAGCGAAGAGCCCGACGCGGGCGAGTTGCGTGTCGGCCAAACCGTCTCCTTCAGCTACGTGGACCAGAACCGGGCGGGCATCGACCCCAAGAAGAACGTCTGGGAGGTCGTCTCCGACGGCCTGGACTTCATCAAGGTCGCCAACTTTGAGATGCCGAGCCGCGCCTACGTCGCCTCCTTCGGTTTCAAGGGCCCCGACCAGCAAAAGCTCGCGGGGGTGCTGTCGGGTGGTGAACGCAACCGGTTGAACCTGGCGTTGACCCTCAAGCAGGGTGGCAACGTGCTCCTGCTGGATGAGCCCACCAACGACCTGGACGTGGAGACCCTCCAGAGCTTGGAAGACGCCTTGTTGGAGTTCCCCGGCTGTGCCGTGGTGATCTCCCACGATCGCTGGTTCCTGGACCGGGTGGCCACCCACATCCTGGCGTGGGAGGGCAGCGACGACAACGAAGCGAACTGGTTCTGGTTCGAGGGCAACTTCGCCGACTACGAGCAGAACAAGATCGCCCGTCTGGGCGCCGACGCCGCACGCCCGCACGCCAGCAAGCATCGCCGCCTCACCCGCGGCTGAGATCCGCGTGGGCAGCCGGGGTTCGCATCGCGCGGACCCCGGCTGCTGCGTTTCTAGGCAGGAATCGGCTCTCTCTCCCCCAGGCCACGCTCGCCGTCTGCGGCCGGCGTCGCCGCCGCAATCGCGACCGTGATCGGCGCCTCGCCCCCGTTCCGTGGGGCGTCCCCGTCCACGCTGCCGACGTGGTTCGAGCCGTCGACACGGTTCAGGTCATCGGGCGTGACGTCCTGCGCCGGGACACTCGAACGCACCGCAGACCGACGAAAGGTACTGGCGCCGCGGCGCAGGTCATGGGCGACCCACGCCGCCTCCACTGTGTACCCCTCCCGCGAGTGCCCCGCCTCGTCGCTCCAGCGTTCCAGGCGCAAACGCCCGCCGACGATCACCGCATCGCCTTTGGCGACGCTGTCGCGCACGTTTGCCGCGAGCCGCCGCCAGCAGACCACCCGGTACCAGGCCGTCGGCAGATCGACCCACAGCCCGTCACGCTGCACGGCGGGGGTGCACGCCAGCGAGAACGTTGCTCGGCCCCCGTATTCGCCGTGATCGCGCCAGGCAACGTCAGCCCCGACGTTGCCGTTGATGATGATCTCCGCTTCCATGTCCGCCCCTCCTGATCGAGTTGCCCACACGTTAGGCAGGCCGCGTCACAGCACACGAGGAGACGTGAGGGGCAGCAGAAGAGGCGTGCGTGATCGCGGGAAACGGGCTTGATCGTGAGAGAGGCGGACGGGGAAGCGCGATCGTCAGCGGGCGCGTTCCAGCGCGGCCCGCGCCTCAGCGAGCCGTTCCAACTCCGCACGGATCGGATCGATGACCTCGGCGTCCACCACAGCCCCCACGGCTGCGGTGAGCGCGTGGGACGCCTGCCGCTGCTTGACGCGGGCTCCCGCCTCAACGAACACGCGGCTCAAAAGCCCGAACACGATGCCCAAGCCCACCCCGCCGAGGAGCAGCATCGTCGGCACCGGCCATCCTTGCCAGGTGATCGTGGGCACCACGAGCGGCACCTGCAATGCGGCCACGACGAGCGGCGCCAGCAGCCACCCGCCCCCGATGAGCACGGCCGCGATCCCCAGCCATTGCAGGAAGGTGACCACGCCCCACCAGCCGTGTCCGGCGTCCATGCGCAGATCGGTCGCCCCGATGGCGGCGTCGATCCGGTCGGCCAGCACAGCGCGGTCCGAGCGGGCCACTGCCTTCAATCGTTCGGCCCACGCGCGGGGCACATGAGCGACGCTCGCATCGATGACCTGACGCAAGGACGCATCGAGTCGGGCGCGCTGCACGGGAGTGGCTTTCGGCAGTGACGCGTGCACCACGTCGGTCGCCCCGGCGCCCTGACCGATACGCAGTCGCCGCAACGGGTCGGGCTTGAGCCTGCGCAGCCACGTGACCAGCGGCCATCCGGTCGCCAGCGCTCCACGGTGACGCCAGGCGTTCAAGACCCCTTCGGTGACCACGGGGACGCCGGACGCCTCCGCCACACTGGCGTGCAGCGCCGCCAGATCGCTACGCGACAACACGGGGACCGGGCCCGTGCCCAGCGCGTCCCGCAACGTGGCTGCTTCTGCGGCGATGTCGGCGGCGAACCGGCGCGCGGTGATCTCTTTGTCGCGGGCCGCCTGGGCCATGAGTTCCCGCAACTGTCCCAAGCCCTCCCCGCGCAGCGCGGAGACGGCCACGAGCGGGGTAGCAGACAGGCCCTCGCTGTCGAGCAGCCGTCGCAGATCGGCCAAGGTGGCGTGCCGTTGTTCCGGGTTGAGCCGGTCGACCTGGTTCAAGGCGACCACCATCAGGTCGGCGTGCCCGGCCAACGGGATGAGGTAGCCGTCGTGGAGGGCGGCGTCCGCGTACTTTTGCGGATCGACCACCCACACCAGCATGTCGACGACCTTGACGAGGCGATCCACCGTAATCCGGTGCGCCGCCTCAGTCGAATCATGATCGGGCAGATCCAGCAGCACCAGCCCTGCGGGAATCTCCTCCCGAGGCGCCACCACGTGCCGCCCGCCGACCTTCAACCAGTCCAGCAGCGCGGTGGGGGCTTCGCTACCCCAGGCCACAGCCATGGCCTCGCTCGTCGTGGGACGCGTGACGCCGGGGCGGGCGAACTCCGTCCCGGAGACCGCGTTGAACAGGCTGGACTTTCCCGATCCGGTCGCTCCTGCCAGGGCTACGACCGTGTGATCGCCAGCCAGGGCCAGGCGCTGCCCGGCTCGCTCGATCAATGCGTCCGCGGGTGCCAGCACCGCGTCCGGCACCCGGCCGCGGCTCAACTCGATGGCTCGATCCAGCGCGGTCAGCCGGGAGGCCAGGCTCCGGGTGTCCTTCTCAGCCTTCATGAGGCACCTCGACGCGGACGCCGTCGGCCTCCTCGACCGGATCCAGCACCTCTCCGCTGAGGATCGCCTCCGATGCGCCCGTCTCCAGGGCGGGAGTCTGTGCTGCCGGGTTCAGCCCGTCCACGCTCCCCGCCTGAGCCAGGGCCGGCATGTCGGTGACGCACGCGTGCACCGCGGCGACTGCGTCCCGCACGGCGGAGGCGGCGGACGCGTCGACTCCGGTGCTGCTCAGCGCCCGGTCGTAGCGGGCCAGTTCCAGCGCCAGCACCCCCTCGATGCGGGCGTCCAACTGGGCCTTGGCCTGGCGGGTGAGCCGCCTGACGGTGTCCTCCCCGAAGACCGCCTCCAAGAGGCGCTGCGCGAGCACAGCCGTGCCCCCTGCCACGCCGACCTCGGCCCCGGTGAGCCCGCCGGTCTGGGTAAAGACCACGATCATGAGGGCGACGCCGACCCCGTTGACGCCGAGGGCGAGGTAGCGGGCCTTGGCGCGCTTGGACGCGCCCACCTCACTGACCAAGGCCAACACATCGCCTTGCCACGAGCGAATCGCGGCGCTCACCGCTGCCGGGAACTCCGGCGAGGTGTGCTGCAGGTCATCGCGCGTGGCGGCCAGGATGGTGCGGCCCGCCGGGTGCGCGCCCCACGCGGCTTCGGCGCGTTCGGCCGCCGCGTCGCCTTCTTCGCGGACGAACACTTCCAGCCCTGACTCCACCGCCAGCTTCACCTCGTTGACCTGGGGCGGCTCCCCACGCAACGTGGCGCGCAGCTTGTCGCGCAGCCAGCCGATTTTCTGCTCGACGGTCCGCATGAACTCGCCGGTGCCGACGAAGTCCTGCCACCGCGACAGCACCTCTCCTCGCAGGAGCGAGCCGTCCGACGTCTGCACGGCGATGGTCCGCACCGCCTCCGCGAAGCTGCGGTCGGCGTCCCCGCGCAGCTGCGCGACCGCCTCCACCTCGGCGTCCACGGCGTCCGCTATTGCGGGGGCCGAACGCACCAGGGCGCCGATAGCGCCGTCGAGGGTCTGCAGGACGACCGCCTGCCTGCTCGCCTGGTCCGCGGCCAGCGTGGCCAACCAGGTGCGGATCGGGGCGACGGCCGAATCGGGCAGCATGCCGGACGCGTCGGTTGCCGTCTCGGGGACCGCGAACAGGGGCGAGCGGCCCAGCCCGCGCTCGACCATGAGGCGACCCAGATGTGGGGGGACCTCCAACATGGCGGCGGGCGGGACGCGATCGAGCACGACGGCGACCGCGGCGGAGCGGTCAGCGGCGGAGCGAAGGTACTCCCACGGGACGGCGTCGGCGTAGCGGGCGGCCGAGGTGACGAACAGCCACAGGTCGGCAGCCGACAGCAACTGGGCCGCCAGCGCACGGTTCTCCTGCACGACCGAGTCCACGTCGGGGGCGTCGAGCAGGGCGAGCCCGCGCGGCAGCGACGCGTCGGGAACCAACTGCAGAGTGTGCGTGTCGTCGGCCTGGTCGAGGCTGCGCGCCAACCCGGGAAGGATCCGATCGGAGGTGAAGTAGTCGGCCTCGTCGGGGTGATGCACCAAGACGGGGCTGCGGGTCGTGGGCCGGATGACGCCAGGGCGCGAGACCACACGCCCCAGCAACGAGTTCACCAAGGTCGACTTGCCCGCGCCCGTGGAGCCGCCGATGACGGCCAGCAGGGGGGCGTCCAGGCTGGCGAGCCTGGGGAGCACGTAGTCGTCCAGTTGAGTCACGATCGCTCGCGCCGACTCGGCGGCGGCGTCAGAACCGGGCAACGAGAGGGGCAGGCGGACCTCCGCCACAGCCGACCTCAGTCGGCTCAGCGCCTGCGTCAGCGCGACTGTGCTCATCGACTCCCTACCCCTTTGGCGGCCCCCAGCGCGGATCAACCGGCGAGTACCCCGGTGAGCTTACCGTTCCGGGCAAAAATGACGCAGGCACGGGAGAAGGAGGCGCCCAGGGACCAACTGCGGTGCGACGACGGCGCAGCCGCAGCCAGGCGGGGAACTGCGGCAGTTGGATCTTCTGCACCGCCGGATCGGTGATCGCCACCGGCGCGAGGGCCCGGGCCTCATCAAGCAGGGTTCGTGCGCGCAGCGCCCCCGCCTCGTCCACCGTCCCGTGCAACTCGGCGTCACGCAGGTAGGCGAGTTCGCTCATCGTGCGCTGGATTCGCACGGTGGCGAGCATGGCACGCCAGCCGTGCGTCACGGAGATGAAGAAGCACGCCCACCGCGTCCGCTGTCGAGTGAAGAGTGTCACCACGGAGGGGGGAAGCCAACCCATGTCGACGTAGTCGCCCAAGCGGTCCCGCTGACGCCGGCCTTCAGCCAGGATGCGGCGGATGAGATAGATCACCAGGGTGAGGGCGATCCCCCAACCCATGATCGCCATCATCGTGTCGTCGGCGCCGATGCTGGCGAAGAAGTTGAACAGCATGTGGCCCAGCGCGGCGGCGAGGTAGCCCACCAGCGGGGCGATGATCCGCACGATCTTGCTGTGCGCCCGCAGGCCAACGATGAACCCCAACGCCATCAGCGAGGTGAACAGCGGGTGCCCGAACGCGGTCTTGACGCCCCGCAAGAACACGATCGAGTTGAGGGCCTGTTCCGGGTTCCCTGTGCCGATGGTGACCGAGGAATACACGATGACGCGGCTGTAATAAAGGATGTTCTCGGTGAAGGCGAACCCCGCCGCAGAGAGGCCAGCCAGGGTGACCGCCTGCAGCGTCGACACGATCCGGTAGCGCACGGCGATCGCGATGAAGAACACGACGGTCGCCTTCGTCGCCTCCTCCACGAAAGGGGCCACGAACACGGCGGCACGGGCGCCCGTGGCGGGGTCAGCACCGACGATGGCCATCTGGCGGCTCGCCCAGGTGTTGATCACCATCGACAGCGCCGTCGAGACGGCCGCGCCCCACCCCAACGCGAGGTACCAGAACCCGAGCCGCATCGGCCGGAAGCGATCCAGGGCCACGAAGGCCACAACCCACACGGCCAAGGTCGGTAGCGCGAGCGTTGCGGAGCGACGAATAGCGCTCAAGTTGAGCCCCGGCACCTCACCGCCGCCCTCGGCGGGTGTTGGCGTCACCGAGGTGACGTACATCCACCCGAGGCAGGCCGCATAGAGCACGGTCGCCCCCAGGATGATCCACAGCCAGCGGCTCCGTAGGAGCGCGATCGCCCAGTGGCGCTTCTGCTTCTCCTTGGTCACCGGGAGCCCGTTGGCGCGCAGCGACCGCACCGCTGTGAGCTCCGAAGTCATGGCCCCCAGGGTAGCGGCGTCACCAACCCCGTCGTCCAACCGCGGCACCGACGAAACGGCAACCCCTCGGAGCACCCCGACCTGCGGCTGCCCTTACAATCTCCTCGGGCCCCCGTAGCTCAGGGGATAGAGCAGCGGCCTTCTAATCCGACGGTCGGAGGTTCGAATCCTCCCGGGGGCGCCCGCCCGATCCTGCCTAGCGGATCACCGCATCACTGGTTCACCAGGGGTGTAGGTTCCCGGGGCGTGGTCGGTGAGCAGATGAATTCCCAGCATTGGCGCACGTTGGCGGTGTCGGTGTACTTGCCGACGACGCTCGCTTTGGTGGGGCTGGGCGCCGTGACGCCGCTCATCGCCCTCACCGCGCAGGATCTGGGCGCATCATTGGCCGAGTCGGCCTTCGTCGTCTCGCTCTTGGGGATCGGAGCGCTGGTCGGGGCACTGCCCGCGGGCATCGTCGCGGATCGCCTCGGCGAACAGCGCGCCCTCGTCGTCTCGTTGGTCGTGGACGCCGCCTGCATGGCCGTGGCCGCCTTCGCCCCCACGTTCGTCGTGCTGGGTCTGGCCGTGTTCGCGCTGGGGGTCTCCGAGGCGGTCGTCACCATTGCGCGGCAGTCGTTCGTCACCGAGTTCGTCCCGCTGACGCACCGGGCCCGCGCTCTTTCCACGCTCGGGGGCGTGTTCCGGATCGGTTCGTTCATCGGCCCCTTGGCTGGGGCGGCGGTCGTCACGCTGGGCGGGTTACGGGCGGCCTACTGGCTGGCGATCGCGACCTCGCTGGCTGCCGCGATCATCAGCGCCTGGCTGCCCGATGTCGAGCGTGAAGCTCCCCGGGGCGCCACCCCGGTCCACACGGCTGAGGTGCTGCGCGCCCATCTGCGGACCTTCCTCACGATCGGCGTCGGGGCGGCGGCACTCATGCTGGTGCGCGCCTCCCGCGACGCACTGCTGCCGCTGTGGGCGACCGCCATCGGATTGGACGCCGCCCAAACAAGCCTGGTCTTCGCCGCGAGTTCGTTCGTCGACCTCACCTTGTTCTACCTGGGCGGCTCGATCATGGACCGGTTGGGACGCAGGGCCGTCGCCGTGCCCGCCATGGTCATCATGGGCACCTGCTTTGGGTTGTTGCCTCTGGCCGCGACCGGCATCGGCCTGGGCGCGGTCGCGTTGGGCCTCGGGCTGGGCAACGGCATCAGTGCGGGGGTGGTGATGACCTTGGGGTCGGACGCCTCCCCCGCGGTCGGGCGCACGCAGTTCCTGGCGGGATGGCGCCTCACCACCGGCATCGGGGGCGCGCTGGGACCGGTGATGATCAGTGCGCTGGCAGCAACGGCGTCCTTGTCGGTGGCCGCGATCGCCGTGGCCGCACTCGGCTGGCTGGGCGCAGCATGGTTGTGGCACTGGGGTGGGCCCTCCCGTACCGGAGCCGCGACCAATCAGGTGGGCTGACGCTCACCTAGCCCCGTGCGGGCCGCTCCGCTGACACGTCGGATCCGGGGCGCGCATCCTTAGCTCCAGGTGGCGAGGGACGGACGCCGACCCCCTGAATCCAGGCGACGACGCAGCCCGCAGCCAACGACCAGAACGCGGAACCGATCCCCGCGACCACGATCCCGGAGGTCGCCACCACGACGGTGACGAGCGCCGCGACGCGATGATGTGGGTCGGCGAGCGCCTGTTGGAGCGAGCCGAGCAGGCTGCCGATCAGCCCGACCGCCGCCACAGCCGTGAACACCCCCAGCGGGGCCGCCCCGGCGACGGCGACGATCACCCCGGCACCCAACCCCACCAAGAGGTAGACCACGCCTGCGCTGACGCCCGCTACCCACCGTGCCTTACGGTCCTCCCCAGCCTCGGGGCCGGCAGCCAGCGCGGCAGAGATGGCGGCCAGATTGATCGCGTGACCACCGAACAGCGCTCCGAGCATGCTCCCCAGTCCCGTTCCTCCGATGGCCGCCCGCCAAGGGGTGGTGTAGCCAAAACTGGCCAGCACCGCTACGCCAGGGATGTTCTGGCTGGTCATCGTGACCAGGTAGAGCGGCAGGCCGATCGCGATGGCGGTGGCGACGTCGAACGTCGGGGTCACCCACACGAGCGCAGGCAGCGCCCCCGACCAGTCCGCCTGCGCGAAGGCCCCGGAGAATCCCAGGGCAACCAGTGCCGCCACCAGCGCACCGCGCACCGCCCAGCGCGGCGCGAACCGTGCCAGGACCACCCAGGTCACCAGCACGACGCCGATCGCGGCGGGACTGGTGGGGATGTCTCGGAAGGGCGCTGCGCACAGGGAGAGCAGGACGCCCGCCAGCATGGCGCTGGCGATGCTCGTCGGAATGGCGCGAACAAGCCGGGCCAGGGCAGGGACGAGGCCGGTCAACGTCAGCAGCGCACCGCACACCACGAACGCCCCGACGGCGGACGCGAACCCGTGCGCCGGGGTGGGCGCGGACGCCAGGAGCGCGGCCCCGGGGGTGGACCAGGCGACGGTGATCGGGCTGCGGCTCCACCAGGACAGCCCGATGCACGCCACCCCCATCGTCACGCACAAGGCGATGAGGCCGGACGCCGACTGCGCCGGGCTCGCGCCCATCGCGGCCAGCCCCGCCAAGACGACAGCAAACGACGACGTGAAACCCACGACCGCCGTGACCACGCCCGCCATCACCGGGGTGACCCGGTCGGCACGTCTTGATGAGTCCATGGGGCGTGACTTTAGGGTCACAACCACGCATGCGTGTGCGGTGTCCGCCGTGGACCGTTACCCGTTCACGGCGGCGTCGGCGTCAGTCCCCGACGGTGTCGATCCCCCGGGACACGATCAGCGGATCGGGCGGCGTCACGACCGAATCGTCGCGTCCCTCGTAGTCGAACTGGTTAAGGAAGGCCCGCATCGCGTTGAGGCGGGCGCGCTTCTTGTCGTTGGACCGGATGGTGATCCACGGCGCATGGTCGGTGTCGGTGCGCTCGAACATCGCTTCCTTGGCGGCCGTGTAGTCCTCCCAGCGATCCAGCGACTCCAGATCCATCGGGGACAGCTTCCAGCGCCGCACCGGGTCAATTTGCCGGATGGCGAACCGGGTGCGCTGCTCGCGTTGCGTCACCGAGAACCAGAACTTAGTCAGGTGAATCCCAGCGTCGACGATCATCCGTTCGAACTCGGGCGCCTGCCCCATGAAGATCTCGTACTGCTCGTCGGTGCAAAACCCCATCACCCGTTCGACGCCCGCCCGGTTGTACCAGGAGCGGTCGAAGAGGACGATCTCGCCGAATGTCGGGAAGTGCTCGATGTAGCGCTGGAAGTACCACTGCCCCAGTTCGGTGGTCGTCGGCTTGGTCAGCGCCACCACGCGCGCAGCCCGAGGGTTGAGGTGCTCGGTGAACCGCTTGATGGTGCCACCCTTGCCCGCGGCGTCGCGGCCCTCGAACAAGATGATGTGGCGCACGTCGTGATCTTGGCTCCAGTACTGGAGCTTGAGGAGTTCGACCTGAAGCTTGTATTTCTCGGCCTCGTACTCGTCTCGCGTCAGCAACGTGTCGTAGGGGTAGTCCTCCCGCCACGTCTCCACAGCGCGCCCGCCGGGATCGACCAGCATGGGATCGGGGCCCTCGGCGTCCCCCACGGTGTAGCCCTCGTGCACGAGCTTGTCGATGAACTGGCGCAGATTCTCACGTTGACCAGGGCCTTCGTCGATCATGTCTTGAAGGCTGTGCTGGTCCATGACTCTCCTGATGTGGCCGCGGCGGTGATGCCTGACAGCCTAACAAGCGCAGTCGTCCTACAGTGGAACTGTGAATGACGCATTGGTGTGGATCGACTGCGAGATGACCGGGCTGAACTTGGAGTCCGACGCCCTGATCGAGGTCGCAGCCCTGGTGACCGACGGCAACCTCAACGTTTTGGGTGAGGGTATCGACGTCTTGATCACTCCCCCGGCGGAGGCCCTCGAGGCGATGGGCGACTTCGTCCGGAACATGCACACCACCTCGGGCCTGCTGGATGAACTGGCCACCGGCACCACCTTGGAGGACGCCGAAGCGCAAGTGCTGGCCTACATCCGTGAATGGGTTCCGGAGCCTCGGCAGGCGCCGCTGGCAGGCAACACGGTCAGCACGGACCGCAGCTTCCTCGCCCGCGACATGCCCACCTTGGAAGGGCACCTCCACTACCGCAACGTCGACGTGTCCACGATCAAGGAACTGTCGCACCGCTGGTTCCCCCGCGCCTACTTCAACACCCCGACCAAGTCGGGCAACCATCGTGCGCTCGCCGATATCCAAGAGTCGATCGAGGAACTGCGCTACTACCGGGAGGCCGTGTTCGTCCCCGCTCCCGGGCCGGACGCCGCCGCGCTGCGCCGCATCGCCCGCACCCATCGGGGCGCCCTCACCGGCCACCGCCACCCGAAAGCTCCCGCCAGCGTGCCCGCCAGCGCCGAGTCCCCCACGGCCTGATCTGGCAGCGGCGCAGTGGCGGCGATTTCACGTCGCCGCCACGAACCCGCTATGCTGACGCTCGCTGTTCTCAGCGATGGTGGGTATAGCTCAGCTGGTAGAGCACCTGGTTGTGGTCCAGGATGTCGCGGGTTCGAGTCCCGTTACTCACCCCAAACGGGTCAGGTGTGAACTCGCGACCAAGGGTCCGCCCTTGGTCGCGGTTCCCGCCTGGCCCATCTTCTTTGCCTCGGCGGCCCAGCTCAGGGCGTCGGCATGGAGGCCGGACAGGCTCAGCCCGTCGTACGGGTTCCGGTAGCCGACGCGCACGTCGTTGTCCTCGTCGATGTAGATCGCCTTGAACAGCGCTTGGTTGCACAGGCGGCGGTTCGGGTCGTCGGCGTGCTCGTAGAGGTCGGCGGCGTTGGACAGCAGCTTCAGCGAGTCATCGAGGTTCGCTCGGGCGTCGGCATAGTGGCCGTGGTGCGCTGTGATCCGGTGCTCGATGGTCTCCAGCGACGCGGTGATCCGGTCCTGCTCCTTCTTGAGGAGGTCGAGTGGGATGGCTCCGGCGTAGTGCGCTTAGAGCAGCTTCTGCTGCTCGCCTTCGAGCTGGGTCCTCCGGGACGCGAGGTCGGCAAGTTCGGCGGCTCCTTCGGCCATCATCTCGTCGAACCGGGCATGGATCATCGCCGAGACCGCCTGCGTCGTCTCGGGATCGAGCTGCACCTTGGCATAGAAGCGCTCGATGAGCCGTTCGACCTGCTCGATGAGCATCGCCTGCCGGGTGCAGTCGCCCCTGCCGCCATGCCTGCTCGCGCACACGAAGTACGGGTAGATCGTGCCCTGGCTGCTCTTCGCGTTGCACACCAGTAGCCGCGAGCCGCACTGGCCGCAGAACACCGTCCCCTTCAAGTAGTGCTCGTGGACTTGCGTCGCATCTGCTGCCGAGCGGTGCGTGCCGAGCACGGTCTGCACCTGGTCCCACACCTCGTTGGGGACGATCGCCTCGTGCGCTCCGGCATAGGTCACGCCCTGGTAGCGGACGCTGCCCTTGTAGTACGGGTTCGTCAACATCCGATGCACCGACGACTTCCCGATGGGTCGGGACGGTCGCCGCGGCGAAGCCGCTGTCGTGAGCCCGCGCGCTACGAGCTCCTGGTGAAGCTGGCTCGTCGTCCAGTCGCCGGATGCGAACACCTGGAACGCCCACCGCACCAACGGGGCTCGCTCCTCGTCGATCTCGACGGTACGTACCTCCCGCCCGAACTCGTCGCGCACGCCGACATTGCGGTAGCCGATGGGTGCCTTCGTCACCGTGCCGCCCTGCGCGGCCTTCTGCGACAGACCCTTGACGACCTCGGTGGCGAGATTGCGGGAGTAGAACTCCGCGATCGAGGACATGATGCCGTGCAGCAGCATCCCCGACGGGGTCTCGTCGATGTTCTCCGTGGCCGACACCAGCGTGACGCCGGCGTCCTTGAGGGCGAGGTGGATGGTCACGTCGTCGGCTCGGTTGCGGGCGAGCCGGTCGACCTTGTGGACGATGCAGTAGTTCGTCTTGTGCTTCGCGACGTACTGGATCATCCGCATCAGTTCGGGCCGGTCGGCCTTGCGCGCGGACTCGCCCGCGTCGACGAACTCCTCGATGATCGTTGCTCCGAGCTGGTCGGCCTTGCGCTGGTTCGCCTCGCGCTGGGCCGGGATCGAGAAGCCCTCCGCCTGGCCGCCCTTCTCCGCCTGCTCCTTCGAACCGGGAGAAGGCGTAGGCCATCATAGAGCTGATGAGCACCGAGAGCGCGGTGGAGATCACCGCCACGATGAACGAGTTCAGGGCGTAGCGCGCGAAGTCCTGCGTGGTCCACGCCTGCACGTAGTTGTCGAAGGTGAACGGGTCGGGGATGAACTGCGGGGGCGTCGTCAGCACGTACGCCTGCGGCTTGAACGACGTCGACAGCATGTAGGCGAACGGCGTCACCATGACGACCGCGCCGACGATGAGCACGACGACGCGCAGGGCGGTGAGCGCCCGGCGGGATGCGACGGGGGTCATCGGTTCTCCTCCTTCTCGCGGAACACCCGCAGCTGGATCGCCGAGGCGAAGAAGACGATGATCGTAAGGATGACGGCGAGCGCCGAGCCGTAGCTGGAATCGAGATCGGAGAAGGCCTGCCGGTACATGTAGGTCAGCAGCACCTCGGTCTGCCCTCCTGGCCCGCCGCCGGTCATGAGCAGCACGGAGGTGAACACGTTGAAGCCGCCGATCACGAGCATCACGATGACGAAGATCATGGCCGGCCAGATCGCCGGCAGCGTGACGACGCGGAAGCGCTGCCACCACCCGGCTCCGTCGACCGTCGGCGCCTCCTCGAGCGACTTCGGCACGCCCTGGAGGGCCGCGAGGAAGATCATCATCGACCAGCCGACGCCCTTCCACACGCCGAGGGCGCAGATCGCGATCATCGCGGTCCAGCGCTCGGAGAGCCAGGAGGTGCTCCCGTCGGTGAGGTGTAGGAGGTCGCCGAGCGTGAAGTTGATGAGTCCCTCGTCGGCGAACAGGTGTTTGAACAGCAGCGAGACGACGACCCAGCTGGTTACGACGGGCAGGTAGTACAGCACGCGGAAGAGCGGCTGCGCCGGTGCCTTCGAGCGCAGCAGCATCGCGACGGCGAGGCCGAGCACGATCTGCGGGGGCACCGTGAAAAGCATGTAGATGCCGCTGTTGCCGAGGCTCAGCCAGAAGCGGTCGTCCTGCATCGCGCAGAGGTAGTTGTCGAGGCCGACGAACTCGCTGGCGGCGCCGCGCAGGATGTTCCAGTCGTAGAAGCTGATCTGCACGGCCTGCGCGATCGGGTACAGGATGAACAGCCCGAACAGCAGCACGCCGGGGAGCAAGAAGAGGTAGGGGGTGAGGGAGACCCGGCGCCGGCGGCGCGGCGGAGGGGACTGCGGGCGCGGGACGGCCGGAGCTGCCCCGCGGTCATGCTGCAGAAGGGCCATCACTTGTTCTCGGCGAGGAGGGCGTCGATCTGCTTCGCGGCGGAGCTCAGCGCCTCCTTGACGCCGACCTTCCCCTCGAACGCGGGCACGAGCTCGGTGCTGAGGATGGCGTCCACTTCGCCGGCCTGCGGGATGGGGAGGCGGGCGCGTGCGGTCTCGAGCTGATCCGAGAACGACTGGAAGTAGGGGTCGATCTTCGCCTGCGCGTCGGCGAACTCCGGCTTGACCGTCATCTGGCCGACCTTCGCCATGCCCAGCTGGTAGGCCTCGGACTGCGTGAACTCGACGAACTTGAAGGCGGCGTCCGCGTGCTCCGTCGCCTCGGTGAACTACACTGGAATTGGGTGTTGGCAACCCCGCCTGCGCTGCACGGTGAAGGAGGAAAATCATGTCGAACACGCAACGCATCACGCGGCACGAGGATGGACTCGACCGGGTCGAGCTCAACCCGATCTTCTCCAGGCCGGGAGAGGCTACGATGCTGCCGAAGTTTCTCTTCCCCGAGGAGGAATCGCTGCAGGAAACCGCTTATCAGATCGTCCACGACGAGATGATGCTCGACGGGAATGCCCGACTCAATCTCGCGACTTTCGTCGGCACCTGGATGGACGATCACGCGTCTCGGCTTTATCTCGAAGCCGCCGATAAGAACATGATCGACAAGGACGAGTATCCGCAGACGGCAGCCATCGAGACGCGGTGTTGGCGTATGCTCGCCGATCTCTGGCACGCTCCGGACCCCGCCAATAGCATCGGGACATCCACGATCGGCTCGTCCGAAGCATGCATGCTAGGTGGCCTCGCCCTCAAGCGCCGCTGGCAGCATGCGCGCCGCAGTGCTGGAGAACCCACCGAGAAGCCGAACATCGTGCTCTCCAGCGCGGTGCAAGTGTGCTGGGAGAAATTCTGCAACTACTTCGAGGTCGAACCAAGGTATGTTCCCATCTCCGAGGAACATAAGGTTCTCGACGGTCACGGCCTCGAGAAGTATGTCGACGAGAACACTATCGGCGTTGTCGCGATCCTGGGCGTCACCTACACAGGGATGTACGAGCCCGTCGCGGCCATCGCCGCGGCGCTCGATCGCATCCAGGAGGCCACCGGAATCGACGTGCCCATCCACGTTGACGGCGCGTCTGGTGCCATGATCGCTCCCTTCTTGCAGCCGGATCTGGAATGGGACTTCCGCATCGAGCGCGTCGCCTCGATCAATACATCGGGACACAAGTACGGCCTCGTCTACCCGGGGCTCGGTTGGGTCGTTTGGCGGGACATCACCGCGCTCCCCGACGACCTGATCTTCCGCGTCAGCTATCTCGGCGGCAACATGCCGACATTCGCTCTGAACTTCTCCCGCCCCGGCGCGCAGGTCCTCCTGCAGTACTACCTATTCTTGCGACTGGGACGCACAGGTTTCCACGCCGTGCAGCAGTCGACCCAAGACGTTGCGCTGTACCTCTCGAGCGAGATCGCGAAGATTCCGGCCTTCGAGCTCTGGAACGACGGCTCGGACATCCCCGTATTCGCGTGGCGCCTACGAGATGGTTACACACAGAACTGGAATCTGTACCACCTGTCGGAACGGCTCCGCATGAAGGGTTGGCTCGTGCCCGCGTACCCGATGCCGGCCGACCTCGTGGACATCACCGTCCAGCGCATCGTCGTCCGCAACGGGTTCAGCCACGACCTCGCCTTCTCGTTCCTCGCAGACCTCCGGGAAGCAGTCGCCTACCTCGATGCCCTCGAAGGCCCGCTGCCCGCAGAAGGCCAACACTCCGGATTCCACCACTGACCCAGAGCACAAGGAAGGGACGAGCTGATGTCTCACCACGGGTCCGCAGGACCGGACGAGCGCGCGGACGGCACTCAGGCCCCTACGGCGGAGCACGTCAAACCTCATCCGTACGGCCGATCGGGTAACCGCCGCCCAAGAAACCACACAGGGCCGGCGATTGGCGCCCCCGCGGCAGGAGCGACGGCCTACATGTCGGTCGTGCAGCTGTCAATGCTCACGGTGGTAGTGGTGGCGTCGCTGCGATCCCTGCCCGCAATGGCCACCTATGGCCTGGGCTCCATCACGCTCTTCGTCATCCCCGCGATTCTGTTCCTCGTGCCGACCGCGCTCGTGGCAGCGGAGCTGGCAACGGGGTGGAAAGGCGGCATCTTCACCTGGGTGCGTGAGGCCTTCGGCGAACGCGCAGGGTTCGTCGCGATCTGGCTCCAGTGGGTTCAGAACGTCGTGTGGTATCCCACGCAGATCGCCTTCATCGCGGCAAGCTTGTCGTTCGTCGTCGGAAAGCCCGATCTCGTACACAGCGGGATCTACACCGCCATCGTCATCCTCGTCCTCTACTGGGGATCGACTCTCATCACTCTCGCCGGCGGCAACCTCTTCGCCAAAGTCGGCAGCTGGAGCGGGATCTTCGGCACGATCCTCCCCGCGGTTCTCCTGATCGCGCTCGGAGCGCTCTGGCTGGGCACGGGAGAACATTCCGAGACCTCACTACAGCCTTCAGCGGTCATACCGCCCTGGACCGGGATCGCCGCGATCGTCCTCGTGGTCTCGAACGTTCTCGCCTATGCAGGCATGGAAGTCAATGCGGTGCACGCGAACGATCTGAAGAACCCGGGACGCGACTTTCCCCGATCGATAGCCTTCGCCACGATCCTCATCCTGGGTGTGTTCATCCTCCCCACAATCGCGATCGCCGTGGCCGTGCCGCAAACCGACCTCGGGGTGACCAACGGCATCAACCTGGCCTTCCAGACCTTCTTCGACCACTGGGGCATCTCGTGGGGCACACCGGTGATCTCGCTGCTCGTCGCACTCGGTGCTTTCGCCTCGGTGGTGACGTGGATTGCCGGGCCCTCACGCGGCCTGCTCGCCGCCGCGCGGACGGGACTGCTTCCGCCGTTGCTCCAGCGCCGGAACAAGGCAGGGGTGCAGGTGGGCATCCTCGCGGTGCAAGGAGTGATCGTGACGTTGCTCGCACTGCTCTTCGTCCTCGTCCCCAATGGCAACACAGCATTCGTCGCCCTGGTGGACATGGCAGCAGCGCTCTACCTCATCATGTACATGCTGATGTTCGCCGCCGCGATCCGGCTGCGCCGGACGCAACCAAGGGTTGTTCGTAGCTACCGGACGCCTGTGATGCCCCTGGTGGCAGGCTTGGGTTTCATCTCCTGCGCCGCAGCCTTCATTCTCGCCTTCATCCGCCCTACCGGGTTCTCTGGGCTCTCCGATGCCACCTACCCCCTGGTCGTCGCCGTCGTCGTGCTGCTACTGGGCGGCCCTCCGCTGGTCTTTTACGCCGTGCGCCGCCCAACCTGGGACCGACGGAGCACGGCGGAGAAATCGAGCTCCGACATCGTTCTGGTGAATCCGATCATGGGTGCTGAGGCGGACTCGGGCACGCCCGACAGCGGTAGCGAGCCCACTGGGAGGAAGCCGCAGGAACGTCACGAGGACTGAACGCCTCCAGGCGCCGCATAATGACATAGCCCGTTGCGGACGACGGACTAGCCTCGATCTTTCATAGGGCCCGGCTGACCGACGGTCCAGCGTCGCTGCCGGTCTCGTAGTCATGATTCTGGCATGGGGGTGTGACAAGGTCCCGCATGCGCTGCGGGTAGGCGTCGGTTCCACTGCCGAAGAGGTGTTGCTGATCGTCGGGTCGGATGGCGGCGTGGTCAGGGTGGCGTGAGGGCTGCGAGCCGGTTCCAGCCGTCGAGGATGGTTGTGGACCAGGGGTTGTTCCGCTTGAGGTGCAGGATGGTGCGCCTTCCCATGTGGGCCAACGTGGCGGCGATCGTGAACAGGCGGTGGCGCAGGGTCTTGGGTTCCCATCGCCTGGCGGGGCCGTCGAGGCAGAGCATGGCCATCCAGGCGAGCACGTCGCTGGCCAAGCCAACGATGAGCAGCCAGATGCGGTTCTGCGCGAAGCCCTGCAAGGGCAGGCTCGACAGGCCAGTGTCCTTGGCGGTGCGGATGCGGTCCTCGCAGCGGGCCCGGCGCCGGTGCCGCATCTCCAAGTCAGCCAACTGACCGGTGCGGGTGTTGGTGACGAAGGCGGTAAGCCGGTAGCCATCGACATCATCAAAACGGAGCTGAGCGCCGGGGTGGGGGCGTTCCCGGCGGACGATCACTCGCATCCCTGAGGGATACCCGCTCAACGATCCCTTGCTCTGGAGGAGGTCGGTGAACTCGACCACTGCTGCGCCGTCGCGGACCTGGCCGTCGGCGTTGTAGGCGTCCTGCCACGCGGTCTCGGGGATGAGGTGGTAGAGCTCCGGGGTGCTCATGGGCAGCGTGAAGCCGATCGAGTACGACACCCCCTTGCTGGAGAGGAAGCCGAGAAGCTGTTTGGAACCACCAGCCCCGTCGGTACGGATCAACACCTTGCGGCCGGGCCTGTTCGGGTTGATCCCGGGCACCTGTTTCAACGCGGAGGGGACTGCTGCACGATCGGGTGACAGGTGGGGTCACGCAGCCTGAGTGGCTGGCGTGGTCATGATTGCTTCGTATTCGACGGGGGTCAATCGTCCGAGGGCGGACTGCCTGCGGCGTCGGTGGTAGGTCCTCTCGATCCAGGTCACGATCGCGATCCGGAGCTCTTCGCGAGTGGCCCAGGCACGGCGGTTGAGGACGTTCTTCTGGAGTAGGGCGAAGAAGCTCTCCATGGCGGCGTTGTCACCCGCGGCGCCGACCCGGCCCATCGATCCGACCATGCCGTGACGGTTGAGTGCACGGACGAATTTCCTGGAACGAAATTGCGATCCTCTGTCCGTGTGGACCACGCATCCGGCCACGTCACCGCGCCGCGCGACGGCATTGTTGAGCGCCGCGACCGCGAGCCGGGACTTCATCCTCGAGTCGATGGAGCAGCCCACGATCCGGTTGGAGTAGACGTCCTTGAACGCGCACATGTAGAGCTTGCCTTCACCGGTCCAGTGCTCCGTGATGTCGCCGACCCAGAGCTGGTTCGGACCCTCCGCGTTGAACTCGTGACGGGTCACGCCGTGCGTGTCAACGAAGGCGCACAGGTCGTCGTGGACCGGCGGGCCGGGCTTCTTCGCCTTGCCCTTCTTGGGCTTGCCGAACACGCTCCACCAGCCGTTGGCGGAGTAGATCCGCCACGCGGTCCGCTCCGCCATCGCTTGGCCGGCATCGCGGGCCTCGTCGACGAGGAACCGATAACCGAACTCCGGGTCGTCGTCGTAGGCGTCGAACAAGGCGTTCGCGCGGTAGGCCTCGACCAGTTCGGCATCGGTGACCGGTTGGGCGAGCCAGCGGTAGTAGGGCTGGCGAGCGATCTTGAGCACCCGGCACGTCACCGAGACGGGGATCCCGTCCTCGGCCAGCTCGCGGACGAGCGGGTACATCATTTTCCCGGAAGGTTCGCCTGCGACAGATAGGCGGCCGCCCTGCGGAGGACTTCCACTTCTTGCTCGAGCAGCCGGTTGCGGCGCTTGAGCTCACGCAGTTCGGCGTTCTGGTCCTCGGTCATCCCAGGCTTCACGCCGTCCTCGACATCGGCGCGGCGCATCCACGAGTTCAGCGTGGTCTGGTGGATCCCGAAGTCCTTCGCGATCTGGTCGAGCGGGGTCTTCGGGTCCCGGCTCCTGGCGACACGAACCACGTCGTCACGGAACTCGCGGGGGTAGGGCTTGGGCACAGCGACATCCTCTCAAGCCTGCCCATCGGGCAAGCCAGGTCAGTTGTCACCTATCCGTGCAGCAGTCCCTAGGGAGCGAGATCGCCAAGGTCGTTGGGGGCGACGTGCCAGTCGGCGTCGCCTGGGACGAGAACATGGATGCCTGACTGCTGAGCCTGTTCGAGACGGGCGGCGATGTCCTTCGCCACAGGTGCGTCGAAGTGGTCGCGCCAGACCTGCGCGTCGATGGCGCTGAGACCCACCACCGCGCCGTCACGCTCAGCAAGCCGGAGCGTCTCCATCGCTCCGAGACCATTCAGGACTCGGCCCGTCACCGGATCATTGGGCTCGACAAGCATGGACAACACCATCCGCGCGGTTCGCTCGTCACCTGCAACATCACTCAAGCCAGCCATCATCGGTTCTTCTCGGCGTTCGATGCCGATGAGGTACGCACGCGCTCCCAGGCCTGAACCGTGGAATCGAGTCCGTCGGAAGGTGTCTATGACCGTTCGCTGGGGTCGTCCGCGATGAGCCCCGCTTCGACGAGGGACACACGCACCGCCTTGCGACCAACTCCCATCCGACGGCCGATCGCACGCATCGAGACGCCCGCTCGCGCCAGCCGCACGGCCTCCGCCTTCTCGTCGACTCCCAGCCCCGGTCGGCGGCTTGGGACGTTGCGACGGCGAAGGTGGGAGAACACTGTGGCGCGGTGGATGCCGTACCTCTCAGCGAGAGCCTTCACACCCATCCCGGCCAGGTGATCGCCGACGAGCGCGTCCACCTCGGAGGCGGTGAGAAAAGTTTGAGCCGTCTCGACAGTCCTCACCACAGGGCCGCGATCGTCCCTCGGAGCGGTGCTTTCGGGCCGTCGGGAGACCGCGTAGACCCCGCGGTTCAGGCGGTTGACCAGGGTTTTCGTCTTGGGGGCGGAGTTGCCAAGCGTGCTACTCAGGCACCCCATCGAAGGCCCGCTCCGTATCGTCGGAGCGGGCCTTTTCCTTCAGGGCTAGGCGCCATTCTCCGCAGCGCCACCGTTCGACACAGGTGGGCGCAGACCCCGCTACCGGGCCAGCCGCGTCGGATTCAGCGCGTGAACGATCAGCGCGGCGTCTCTGGGTCGAGCAACTCGTTGAGCAAGTCGGCCTCCGCGACGGCCCGCAGTGCCTCCCCAAGCGTGGGAACGTCGGGATACCAGGTGCGTTCCCATTCTAGGGAGACGGGCCCGGAGTATCCCCCGCGGCGCAGGATGCGCAGCGCTTCCCTCAAGGGCACCTGCCCTGTTCCGGGCAGGACAGGGGTGAGGTCGCGCGGGTGGGTGACGTCTTTGATCTGCACGTAGCCTCGCCCCTCGCGCAGCCACGGCCCCAGCATCCGCCACGTGTCGGCGGGTGATTCACCGACGCGCCACGGGTGCAGCAGGTCCCAGATGACGCCCACGCTGGCGGGCACCCCTCCGGGGATGGCGTCCAGGAGGCGAACGATGTCGCTCCCGCGCAGGTGGGAGTCGTGGGTTTCCACGAGGATGCCGACACCCAGGTCAGCGGCGAGCAGGCTGGCCATGCCGAGCCGCTCCCCCATCTCCGCGTTGACGCCCGCTCGGTCTCTCACAAGGTCTGGGACGTGATCGGTGGGGCCGGGCTGGGTCGCGGCGCCAGGAAAGACCCGCACGAAGGGTGCGCCCAGATCCACGGCCAGGTGCAGGTGCGCGGACAGGTCGGCGACGACGACATCCGTCGGAACGGGGGCGCCGAGCCGAACGCCTGACGCGATAGCGAGCGTGGTGATTCCTGAGGCGGCCAGCCGGGCGCGCACCGCGGATCGCTCGGCGGCGGTCAGGCCGGTGTGGACGAGAGCATCCGGGGCTGCCCTCACCTCCAGCCAGGTGGCCCCGACGGCGTGCAGGGCCGCGATGATCGCGTCCCACGACTCGCCGGGCACCCCGAAGACACCCACCTGCGCCGAGGTTCGCCCCACTCATACGAACCAGCCTAAGGCGGCTCGCCCTGCGCGTCGGAGTGAACACCCATCTCCGGCTCAAAGGGGTGGAGAGCGTCGGCGTCAGACCTCGGCGACCACCCCAGGACGCGGGGCGCTGCTGGCGGGCAGGTGCGAGCGCCACGCGCAGGCCACCACGATGAGGCAGCAGATCGCGACCGCCACTCCCCCCGTGAACAGGGCCGAGTAGGTGACGTACTTCGACAGCACAGCCAAGATCGCCGGAATGAAGAAGCCGGTGTAGGCGATGGCGTAGTAGACCGCGGTCAGCCCCGCCAGGTCGTCGGGACCAGCGATGCGCTGCACCTCACTCAGCCCAGCGACGAGCGCCAGACCGTACCCGACACCCAGCACGCAGGCCGCCACGAGGACCAGCGGCAGCGAGAGTACCGTCGTCGCCAGGGCCGCCAAACCCATGCCCACGGCCAGGAACGCCATCGCGATCACCGACGCACGCGCCGAATGCCGGGTGTCGATGACCTTGCCGACCAGTTGTGCTGCGACGCCGAATGCCAGGGTCAACGCGGTCACGAGCGCGGACAACGCGATCGGCATGCCCCCTGAATGGTCACGCATCAGGCCCGGCAGGACGGCATAGGCACTCCCGACGCTTCCGAACACCCACGGCGCCAACGGGACGACGACCCGCAGGAAGCGTCGGTGACCGATCGGCGGGACGCGCAGGTCATCCCGCAGCTTCGGGCGCGACCCGGCAGGCTCCACGGCGCGCGTCTCCGGGACGCCGAACAGCCAGGCGCCCGTGACGAGGGTCAGCGCGATGTGCAAGACGTACGTCGTCGCGGTCGGCCAGGGGCCCCATTGGGCGAGCGCCCCGGCCAGCCCCGCCCCCACGAGGAAGCCGACGGTGAGCGACATGGATGCGCGCCCGGCTCCGGCGTCCGGCTTGCCCTCGCGCACAGACAGTTCCTTGATCCACGTGGTGCCCACCGCCATGACCAGGCCGAGCGCGATGCCGCAGAACACTCGCCCGAGCGCGAGCAGGAACGACGAATCGGGCCCCACAGCCAGGATCAGGGACCCCAGCAGGCTGAGCGGTGCGGCGGGCAGCATGAGAGGGCGTCGCCCGTAGCGATCCGACAGTGGCCCACCGGCCAGTAGCGCCGGGACGATGCCGACCACGTAGGCGCCTAGCAGCACGTCCACGGTGACGGTCGAGAACTTCGATACCTCCCGGTACATCACCAGCAGTGGGGTGAATTCGTTGCCGCCCCAGGCGACCGCGAACATCGAACCACCCACCGCCAGCCAGGCACCGGCGAAGCGGGATGCGTCGGCGTCGGGTTTCCCCTTGGACGCGTCGGGAGAGGGCGCGCCGGTCGCGCTTGCGGGTGGTGTCGCCATCGCGCTCATCGGGCCGCCACCTCGCCGATCCCGTGGGCGCGATGCAGGTGGGCGCGCAGGGCGTCGTGAAACCCGGCCGCGTCACCGGACTCGATGAGGGCGATGAGGGCGGCATGCTCGGCGACGAATCCGCGTCCGCGGCTCTCGTCTTCCAGCATGGACAGCGCGATCATCCGCTGCTGCCGCTCCCGCAGCGTGACGTAGAAGTCCAGCAGGAGGCTGTTGGCTCCCGCCGCCACCAACTCGAGGTGGAACTGGGAGTCTTCGCGGGCGTACTCGTCCAGATCGCCCGCATCCAAGGCGGTGACCTGACGTTCGACGATGGCGCTCAGCCGGGCGGCGAGGCCCTGACGTGCCGCTTCGGGGCGCGTCAAGAGCGCCTCGACCGCATGGGATTCGAGCAGGAGCCGCGCCTCGATGACGGCCTCGGCTTCCCCAGGCGCGACGGGCACGACCAGCGCACCCCGCTTGGGGTAGAGCCGCAGCCACCCTTCGGTCTCCAGCCGCAGGAATGCCTCGCGCACGGGCGTCCGGCTCAAACCCAGCTGTCCGGCGATGTCGCCTTCGCTGAGCATCATCCCGGTGGGCAGTTCGCCCGTCAGGATGCGTTGTTTCGTGTGTTGGTAGGCGGTCTCCGCGGCGGCGGGGCGATCCGTCGCTCGGGTGGGATTCAACATAGACACAAGATGAGTCTAAGGAGTGGCGTTGGCCTCCCTCGCGCTGTCTCAGACTCCGTGAAGGCAGCGGGGGGCGCCGCCCAGCCGAACAGCAGGCGCCCGCACCCCGCCCGCGCCGTCAGGACGCGGTGCGCTGGATCCTCTCCACCGCACGGCCCCGCGCCAACTCGTCGACCACCTTGTCCAAGACGCGGATCTGACGCATCAGCGGATCCTCGATCTGCTCGACCCGATGCCCGCAGATGACGCCAGTGACCAAGGCGGCGGCCGGGTTGAGCCGCGGAGCGGAGGCGAAGAACTCCGCCAGGCTGCGCTCATCCTCCAGGCAGGACGCCAGCCCCATCACGTCATAGCCGGTCAGCCACCCCAGCACGGCGTCCAACTCTTCCTTCGTGCGCCCCTTCTTGGTCACCTTCGCGACGTAGAGCGGGTAAATGCTGGCGAAGCTGACCTGAAAGATCCGATGACCGGCCATGCAGCCTCCTACGGGGCCTCGTTCGACGCTCGGGACTTGTGTACCGCCCCACCCTGACCGGTCGCGGGCGCCAGTTCAAGCCCTCCCGGTTCCCCTCCCCACGCAACCGGCGGGGCGCAACGGGATCTGCCACTCGCGGCTGCCCCCCCGTGCGGGTCAGGCGAGGAGCGCCAGCGTCCCTGCGACGACCAGGGACAGCCCCACCCAACCCCGCATCGAGACACGTTCACGAAACACCACAACCCCGGCGGCGACCGATACCAGGATGCTCAGCTTGTCGATCGGCACCACCACGCTGGCAGGGCCTTCTTGCAGCGCCCGGTAGTAGCACAGCCACGACAGCCCGGTCGTCACGCCCGAGACCACCAGGAAGACCCAACTGCGCGCATCAATGGTGCGGATGCCTCGCTGACTGCCGGTCACCGCCACCACTCCCCACGCGGCGAGGAGCACCACCCCGGTGCGGATCGCGGTTCCAAGCGTCGACTCGACGCCTTCGATACCGACCTTGCCCAGGATGGCCGTCAGCGCCGCAAACAGCGCGGAGCCACCCGCGTAGGCGAGCCACGACCAACTCCCCCGCCCTCGCTCCGCACGTGCTGCAGGGGCGCGCAGTTCGATCATGAGATAGGTCCCCAGCCCGATCGCGACCATCCCACCCGCCACGAAGGCGTCCACGCGCTCGCCCAGGAAGGTGATCGCGAGCACCATCGTGACGACGGTGCTCGTCTTGTCCACCGGCACCACCTTGGTGACGTCGCCCAGTTGCAGGGCCCGGAAGTAGCACAACCAGGATGCGCCCGTGGCGAGCCCCGACAGGATCAAAAACACCCAGGTGTGGCCGTCGATGGTGCCCAGGGTCGTCTGGGAGCCAACCAGGAAGACCAGCCCCCACGCCAGCACAAGGACAACACCCGCCCGCAACGCGGTCGCCAGGTTCGCGTCCACATCGCGGATGCCGAGTTTTGCCAGCACCGCGGTCACTCCAGCAAAGAACGCCGACCCCACCGCGAACGCCATCCACATCAGCTCGTCACTCCCCCCGCAGCGATGCTATGCCGAGACGACGCACCGCCGACCTCGCATTCCACAAGGAGACACCCCACGCGAAGCTCCTGGATTCCGCTGCCGCACCGGCCCCCACCGGGGCCCCAACAGAGCGCCGAACCAGACCATCCAGGGGCGGTGGTCCCGAGCCTGCACGAAAGGGCAGCACAATGGAGGGCGGAAACAGCACCACGGACCACCCCTGAAGGAGACACGATGGACATCCTCGGCTGGCTGAGCAACCTCACGAACGCGGGGGCCCTGCTCGCCTCCTTCGGGCCCTGGGTGCTCGTGGGCATGGGAGTGGTGGTCTTCATCGAGTCGGGTCTCCTGTTCCCGTTCCTGCCCGGTGATTCCCTCCTAGTGACCGCGGCCATCCTGCGCGACTCGCTCAACATCAGCATCTGGCAGATCCTGATCGTCGCCATCGCAGCAGCCATCGCGGGCGACCAGGCAGGGTTTTGGCTCGGGCGCCGGTTTGGGCGGGGCCTGTTCAAGCCCAACGCACGCGTCCTGCGCACCGACCGCTTGGAGGCGGCTGAGGCGTTCTTCGATCGTCACGGGCCCCTGGCCTTGGTCTTGGGCCGCTTCGTCCCGATCGTGCGGACCTATGTTCCGCTCGTCGCGGGTACCGCCAACATGCGTTACCGGCACTTCGTCATGTGGAACATCCTGGGCGCCATCGGCTGGGTGGTCAGCATGACCCTCGTCGGCGTCCTTCTCGGTGGAATCCCGGGGATCACGCGCAACATCGAGGCCATCATGCTGGTCATCGTCGGGGTGTCGGTCGCGCCGCTGATCATCTCGGCCATCCGCACCCGCCTGGCCGCCCGTAAGGCGACCTCGAACCAGGAGACCGAGAACGCATGACGCAGCCCCCACTCACCAGCACCTCGACGCCTGAGACGGGGGCCCCGACCACGCCGCCAAGCCCGGCTGTGCGCATCATCACCGTCGGGCCGTCCGGTTTGGGCGTCTCCTTGCTGATCGAGATGACGGCCCGCTGCGCCACACCCCCGCTAGGGATCTCCGCCGACATTGAGGCGCTCGACCTGGCGTCTGCCCAGCAAGCCGCTCCCCGTGCGGATCTGCTGCTCGCTAGCCCAGAACTCGTGGACGCGCTGGCGTCGGTCGCGCCGATCGTGCGCCCCATCCGCGATCCCCTGGATGTCGCCGACGTGACGCGGCAGATTTCCCTGGCCCTGGGTCAACGCGACGCCATAGCCTGAATCTTTCCCCGTTGAGGGGCTCCGCGACGTGGCCGCGGACGCCCTCAGCAGGGCTGTCGGTGGCTCGGGGTAGGCTGTCCGCCACAGCGTGGCACCTGGACCAATAACTCGACATTAAGGCTCACCCATGATCGAGCTGACCGGCGTGACCAAGACCTACCCAGACGGCACCGTTGCGGTAGACGACTTCAGCGCCCAGTTCCCACCCCACAAAACCACCGTGCTCCTGGGTTCCTCCGGCAGCGGCAAGACGACCATCCTGCGCATGGTCAACCGCATGGTGGACGCCACTTCGGGCACGATCACCATTGACGGCGACGACATCGCCGACCGCGATCCCGTGAAACTGCGCCGCAGCATCGGCTACGTCATGCAAAACGGTGGGCTGCTGCCTCACCGCAGCGTCCTGGACAACATCGCGACCGTCCCCCTCCTCAACGGGGTCAGCAAGGCGTCCGCTCATGCGCGAGCGCGCGAGCTCATGGACTTGGTCGGCTTGGACGCCAAAATGGCCAAGCGCTACCCGGCCCAGCTCTCTGGTGGGCAGCAACAACGCGTCGGGGTCGCCCGAGGCTTGGCCGCCGACCCCAACATCTTGCTGATGGACGAGCCCTTCGGCGCCGTCGACCCGCTGGTACGAGCCGAACTGCAAGACGAACTCCTGCGCATCCAGCACACCTTGGCCAAGACGATCGTCTTCGTCACCCACGACGTCGAGGAGGCCCTGCGCCTCGGCGACCAGATCATCCTGCTAGCCGAGGGCGGCCACATCGCCCAGCGCGGCACCGGGCCCGAACTTCTTGGGGCTCCAGCCAGCCCGTTCGTGGCCGATTTCTTGGGCCTGGATCGCGGCTCCCGCGCCCTGTTCGACCACGACGGGGTGCTCGTGGACGCCTTCGGGCGCGCGGCCGGCGTGCTGACTCAGGACGCGTCCGCGTGACCTGGCTGTTCGACAACCTCGCCATGGTGGGCGAGTACTTGGTCAGTCATCTGGCCCTGGCGATTCCACCGATCGTGGCGAGCTTCGTGCTCGCCGTCCCGATCGCATGGCTGGCTAACCGGGTCGGTTGGCTGCGCACCCCCTTGTTGACCGGCGCAGGGCTCACCTACGCGATTCCGTCCCTGCCGCTGTTCATCGTGCTCCCGATCATCATCGGCACTTCGGCCCGTGACCCGCTGAACATCATCGTGGCCCTGACGCTGTACGGGCTGGCCCTGATGGTGCCGCTGACGGCTGATGGGCTGCGGCAGGTCAACCCTTTGGCCTTGGATGCCGCGAAGGCCATGGGGTACACCTCGACGCGCAGGTTCCTCACCGTGGAACTGCCGCTGGCAGGGCCGACCCTCGTCGCGGGGCTACGGGTCGTCGCGGTGAGCACTGTGTCGCTGGTCACGGTCGGCGCCGTGCTCGGCATCCCCAGCCTCGGATCCTTGTTCACTGAGGGCTTCCAGCGCGGCATCGTCGCCGAGATCGTGACGGGCATCGTCCTGACCGTGGCGCTCGCGCTGCTGGTGGACGCCGTCGTGGTGCTCGGTGGGCGCCTGCTGCTCCCCTGGACGCGTCCCGCACGTGAGGAACGCGACCACGCCTCCACCCCTGAGGCGGTGACGGCATGAACTTCCTCATCGAGGCGTTCGCCTGGCTCGCCGACCCCACGCATTGGGGCGGCCCGAACGGCATCGGCGTGCGGTTGGGTGAACACCTGGCCTACTCGGTCGCGGGCGTCGCGCTCGCCTGCGTGATCGCCATTCCGGCCGGGTGGTGGGTGGGTCACAGCGGACGCCTCCGCGGCCTGGCCGTCGGTATCTCCGGGGGCGCCCGTGCCCTACCCACCCTCGGCCTTGTGACGCTGCTGGGGATCCTGTTTGGGATCGGACTGATCGGCCCGATGGTCGCCTTCGTCATCTTGGCCCTGCCCTCGGTGCTTGCGGGCGCCTATTCGGGGGTCGAGGCCGCCGACCGTCAGGCCGTCGACGGGGCACGGGCTTCGGGGATGACCGAGTTCCAGGTCCTGACGAAGGTCGAAGTCCCGTTGGGCTTCCCGCTGCTCGTCGGAGGCATCCGGTCCGCCTTCCTCCAGGTCATCGCCACCGCGACCCTGGCCGCCTACGTCGGATCGGGTGGCCTGGGGCGCTTCCTGTTCCTGGGCCTGAAGACGCAGGATTACGCCCAGATGCTCGCAGCGTCGCTTCTGGTCGTCGCCCTCGCTTTGGTTATTGACGTCACGTTTGCCGCTATCCAACGCCTCACCTCCCCCGCCCGCTTTCGCTGACCCACGGAGGGTCCGACCTCCACCCATTGAAAGGAACCGCCCATGTCCCCCATCTCTCGCCGACGTCTCGGCGCCCTCACCGCCCTCGCCGGCCTCGGCGTGGTCGCCGCCGGGTGCTCGACTGGAAACCCCTTGGCACCGTCCTCCGCGCCGGCGACGGGCAAGGGGTCCGGGGCCACTGTGGTGATCGGCTCGCAGCAGTACTACTCCAACGAGATCATCGCCGAGTTGTACGCGCAGGCCCTGGAAGCGTCCGGGTTCACCGTCACACGCCAGTATCAGATCGGCCAGCGGGAGATCTATCTCCCCGAACTCGAAGCCGGGAAGATCGACGTCATTCCTGAGTACAGCGGCAACCTGCTGCAGTACTACGACAAGAAGGCGACGGCCACCGACGCGGCACAGATCGCGACCGCACTGGGCCAGGCCCTCCCGAAGGGGCTGCGCGCGTTGACCGCGGCAGCGGCGTCCGATCAGGATTCCTACACCGTCACCAAGGCGCTGGCCGACCAGTACGGGCTGGCGGCCATCGCCGATCTCACCAAGGCCCCTCAGCCGGTGAAGATCGCGGCCAACAGCGAGTTCGCGACGCGTCCCTACGGCCCCGCGGGCGTCAAGACCGCCTACGGCGTCGATCTGCAGCTGGTGCCGGTGGAGGATTCGGGCGGCCCGCTCACCCTTCGTGCGCTGACCGACGGCACCGTCCAGGTGGCCGACCTGTACACCGCCGATCCGTCCATCGCAAAGAACAACCTGGTCATCTTGTCCGACCCGAAGAATCTGATCCTGCCGCAGAACGTCACCCCCATCGTGTCCGCCAAGGTCGACGCGAAGGCAGCGGCCGCGATCGAGGCCGTCAACTCGCAGTTGTCCGTGGCCGACCTGCAGCAACTCAATGCCCGCAGCGTCGACGAGCAGGCCAAGTCGGCCGACATTGCCTCGGCCTGGCTGAAGAGCAAGGGCCTGGTCTGAACCGAACGGGGGTGACTCGCGCTCCGCTGGCACAATAGAGAAGTGCCGAAGGATCTGAACGCGCGAGCCACCCCCGCCCGATTACCCGCTAGCGATCGGCTGCGGCTTCAGGCGGGCACGCTGCTGGGCGACGCCGCCGCCGTGCTGTCCCGCGCCTTGGGCAAGGGTTCGGGCGCATCGATCCGGGGCCAGATCCTCACCCGGATCCATCCCGACGCCTTCGCGGAACTGGTCAAGGGCCGTCGTATCGCGTCGGTGACCGGCACGAACGGCAAGACCACCACCACTCACTTCCTGGCCGCCGCGCTCCGCACCGGACTCGGGCCGGACGCGGACCGCCTGGTCACCAACGCCGACGGCGCCAACCTGCACTACGGCATCGCCTCGTCGCTGGCCAAGGCTCCTCATGCCGACATCGCCGTCTTGGAGACCGATGAGCGGGTTGTGAAGGACCTCATCGTCCACGGACGACCCGAGGTGCTCGTCTTGTTGAACTTCAGCCGCGATCAACTCGACCGCAATCACGAGATCAAGTTCTTGGCTCGGTCGTGGCGCGACGCGCTGGCCAACGCCGGCTCTGACGGCCCGGTGGTGGTCGCCAACTCCGACGACCCGCTGGTGGTGTGGGCGGCCAGCGATGTCAAGAAGGTGATCTGGGTCGACACAGCATCGACGTGGACCGCAGACGCCGCCTTGTGTCCCCAGTGTGGATCGCTGTTGCAGCGCGACAACCCCTCCCAGGATGCTCCCACCGGAGCCTGGGATTGCCCCGGATGCGATCTCACCGAGCCTCCGGCCGACTATCGGGTCCGCGGCACCGACATTGAGCTTCCCAGCGGCGAACGAGTGGCGTCCGCGCTGAATGTTCCGGGCGCCTTCAATGTCGCCAACGCCGCATGCGCGCTCGCTGCTGCGGTCGAGTTCGGTGTCAGCGTGCCGGACGCCCTGGCAGGGTTCTCGACGGTGCGCGCTCCTGCGGGTCGCTTCGCGGTGACCAGCATCGGCGATTCCTTGCTACGGCTGGTGCTGAGCAAGAACCCGGCTGGCTGGTCGGAGTCGCTGCCCCTGTTGAGCAGCGACCCGGTCATCTTGGCCATCGACTCCGTCGCGGCCGACGGCAAGGACGTCTCCTGGCTGTGGGACGTGGATTTCGAGCAACTGCGCGGTCGCCGCGTCATCTGCTCGGGTCCTCGCGCATACGACCTGGCCGTCCGGCTGGAATACGGTGACGTGACCCACGAAGTGATCTCCGACGTCAGCGACGCCGTGCGCGCCGTGCGCGGCACGTCGGAACCAGTCGACGTGATCGCCACCTACACCCCGTTCCAGAAGTTGCTCAAGATGGCAGGCCTGCGATGACCGTGAAGATCGTGCTGGTATATCAATCCCTCCTCGGCATCTATGGCGACCAGGGAAATTCCAAAGTCTTGGCGCGACGCCTCCAGTGGCGTGGCATCGACGCCGACGTGGTCATGGTCGAACCCGGCGAGACGCTCCCCCGCGATGGGAGCATCTATCTCCTGGGCGGCGGCGAGGACAACGCCCAGACCACAGCCGTGCGGGAACTGCGCCGGGGCGGTGAGCTCTTCGACGCGCTCGGCGAGGGAGCCATCCTGTTCGCGGTGTGCGCCGGCTATCAGATCTGCGGCCACACGTTCACGATCGGCGAGAACGACGAGGTGCGGGAGGGGCTAGGCCTCCTCGATGTCGAGACCCGGCGAGGCCCCGTGCGCGCCGTCGGTGAGATCCTCACCACCTGGACGAAGCCCGACGGCACCACGAGTCAGATCACCGGGTTCGAGAATCACGGCGGCTACACGACGCTCGGCTCCCAAGCCTCACCGCTGGCGCGGGTGGAGATCGGCGTCGGCAACGATGGGGGCGGCACCGAGGGCGCAGTCCAGGGCAATGTGGTCGCGACCTATCCCCACGGCCCCGTGTTGGCGCGTAACCCCGAGTTGGCCGACTACCTGCTCCAGCGTGCGCTGGGGCGCACGCTGGAGCCCCTCTCGCGGGGTGCAGACGAGATTGCGGGGCTCCGACGCGAGCGTCTGGCTTTCGTGCGTCGCTGAGGGGTTCGATTCGCTTTTCCGCACCGCGTGCACTAGAGTCTCTTCTCGCGCGCACCGCTAGCTCAACTGGCAGAGCAGCTGACTCTTAATCAGCGGGTTCAGGGTTCAAGTCCCTGGCGGTGTACCAGAGCAAGGCCCGGAAGGTTCCTCTTCCGGGCCTTGTTGCATCCCCGACACCCACACGAGCATGCCCTCCCCGGGGCGTCGCCAGCCACCCAGTCCGCCTGCCCCAACCCGCGCGCCACGGGGAGAGCGCGGGAAACGCGATGGTGGGCCGGGAGACATCCTCCCGGCCCACCATCGCGTCACTGTGTCGTTGCTAACAGCTCACTTCACGCCACCGGCGGTCAGCCCCGCCACGATCCGGCGCTGGAAGACCAGCACCAAGATGATCAGGGGCACGGTCAAGAGGACACCGGCAGCCATGATGCTGCCCCAGGGAGTGTCGAAACCGTACTGACCGGTGAACTTGCTGATCGCCACCGTGGCCGTGTACATGTCCGACCGGGTCGCGAACGTCAAGGCGATGAGGAACTCGTTCCACACCGCGATGAAGGTGATGATCGCCGTGGTGAAGATGCCGGGAGCCGCCAACGGCAGGATGACCCGCACGAAGGCCTGCCCGGGGGTGCAGCCATCCACCATGGCTGCCTGCTCGAGCTCGACCGGCAACTGCCGGAAGAACGCCGTGAGGTTCCACACGCACAGCGGGAGCCCGAAGCTCAGCGACGGGATGATGAGCGCCTGGTAGGTGTTCATCCAGTTCAGCGGGAACCAGGGATAGGACCCCGTGAACAGCTTGAACAGCGGGATCAGCAGCGTGATGCCAGGGAACATCGAGCAGGCGATGATGATCGCCAGCACCGCGCCCTTGAACCGGAACCGGAGCCGGGCCAGCGCGTACGCAGCCAGGATGCCGAACAGGAGGGTGAGGACCGTCACGACCGTCGAGACGATGATCGAGTTGATGATCGCTCGGCCGAAGTTGTTGCTCGGGTCGAACACCCCCGCGTAGTTCGCGAATGACACCGGGTTCGGGATGAAGTCGGTGCTGCGCCCCATGGTGGGCAGACGCAGGGAACTGACGATCATCCAATAGAACGGAGCCAGGCAGTAGATCACGATGACGGCCATACCGATGATGCCGCCGACCAGCACCGCGATGTCCTTGCCCGAGCGCTTGCGATGGGCGAGCGCGTGCACCTCTTCTGCGGAGGTGTGCACGTGTGTCTGCGTGGTCATGAGGGCGAATCTCCGCTCGTAATCGTGCTGCGCACCGGCTTGGGGACGGGACGCCCCTCAGCCTTGGCCTGGCGCGCCGCGACCTTGCGGCGCTTACGGGCCTCCGCCATGGCCTTCGCCTCGGGATCGCCCACCACATCAGCCCCCAGCAGCTTCACGAACAGGAAGGCGACCAAGACGATGTAGAGGAACAAGACGATCGAGTAGGCGGCAGCTGGGCCGTAGCGCAGGGCGTTGTTCTCGAAGTAGGCGAACATCGACAGCGTTTCGACCGAGTACTTGCCCGGGCCGATCATGCCGAACGGGAGATCGAACATGCGCATGGTGTCGAGGGTGCGGAACAGCACGGCCACCACGAGGGCGGGCTGCACCAAAGGCAACGTGATCCGCGTGAACTGCTGCCAGCCGCTCGCCCCGTCGACGCGGGCCGCCTCATAAACCTCGTCGGGAATCGTCTGCAGACCGGCCAAGGTCAGCAGCCCGATGAACGGTGCCGTCTTCCACACGTCGGCGACGATGACGGCCCATTGCGAATAGGAGTTGTCGGCCAGCCACAAGATGTTTTGACCGAGCAGCTTGTTGGCCACACCGTTGGCGTCAAAGATGAGCGCCCACATCTTGGCTGAGACGATCGTCGGGATCGCCCACGGAACCAGGATCGCGGCACGCACGAGGCCCCGCCCCCGGAACGCCTTGCTCATGATGACGGCCATGGCCACGCCGATGATCGTCTCCGCGACCACACACACCACCGTGAAGAAGGTGGTGTTGATGAACGCATTGACCAGTCGGTCCATGCTCCCCCACACACCGACGACGAGCGTCGGGTTGGAGAAGATGTCGGTGAAGTTGCTCAGTCCTGCGAAATGCTCGCCGCTTTGAAGGACGCCCGTAGTGGGATCCACGCCACTGCTGCTGGCGAACAGCGACTCACGGACCGAGAACAGGATGGGGAATCCCACCACCAGGGCGATCACGAGCATGGTGGGCGAGACGAGGATCGTGGCCAGAAGATTCTGACCATCGCTGAGGAGATTCCTCTTCGGCCGGCGAGCCGGCGACGCCGACGGCGTAGTCGCCGTCGCGGATGCTGTCATAGGGTGCTCATTTCCTCTGCCGAACCAATGGCCCGGCGCGACACACGTGGTCGCACCGGGCCATCGGATTCAGTGATGGCCTCGACTCACTTGACGAGGTCGGTCAGCTTGGTCTGCAGTTCGTCGAAGGCGACCTGCGGAGTCTTCTGACCCTGCAGGGTGGCGTAGGTCGCGTCCTGGACGGCCAACGTGACGTCGGCGTACTTCACAGCCTTCGGACGAGGCTTGGCCGTCGCGATGGAGTCACCGAGATCCTTCAGGTACGGGAACTCCGTCTGGAGGGAGCTATCGGAGTACAGCGACTGGACCGTCGGGGCCTGCGACGACGTCTTCAGACGGCGCTTCTGGTTGTCCTGGGTGTTCATCCACTTGATGAACTCCATCGCAGTGCCCTTGTTGTCGGCGAACTTGGAGATCGCCATGTTGTGACCGCCCAGGGTCGAAACGCCGGGACCGTCCTTACCCGGCAGCGGAGCCACAGCAAACTTGCCGGCCACCTGCGAAGAGCCGTCCGTCTTCTGTGCGAGCTGGTACACGTAAGGCCAGTTGCGCAGGAACAGCAGCTTGCCGTCCTGGAACGCCTGACGCGACTCTTCCTCCTTGAACGTGATGGCTTCCTTCGGGATCATCCCGTCCTTGAATCCATCGACGAGCCACTGAACACCGCTGAGAGCCGCCGGCGTGTTGACCGCGGGCTTCCCGTCCTTGGTGAGCACCTCACCGCCGGCGGAGTTGATGGCCTCGGCGACGTTCACCGTCAAGCCCTCGTACTTCTGGAACTGACCGGCGTAGCAGGACATGCCGGGGTGCTCGGGGACGATGGCGTCGCAGACGGTCTTCATCTCGGCCCACGTCGTCGGGGCCTTGAGGCCCTTGGCGTCGAGCAGATCCTTACGGAAGTACAGCAGCGCACCGTCGGAGGTCGACGGGTAGCCGTACACCTTGTTGAAGTACGTGACGCCGTCCACTGCGCTGGGCAGCATCCCGGTCATCGGGAACTTGTCGGTGGGGAGTTCCTGCACCCACTGGTTGGCGGCGAACTCCGCCGTCCACACGACGTCCATGCTGATCACGGAGAACTCGCCGGACTTCGCGGTCGCGCGCTGCACCATCGCATCGCGCTGCTGATCGGCGCTGTCACTCAGCTCGATGAGCGTGACCTTCTGGTCGGGGTTGGCCGCGTTCCATTCGTCGATCTCGGCCTTCAGGTTGCCTGAGGTGTCCTTGCCCTGGGCGTAGGTGATCGGACCCTTCTTCGTCCAATCCGCGGTGGTGTCTGCCCCTGCGGAGCCGGAGGACGCCGGCGTCGAAGAACAAGCAGCAGTCGCGAGCACCCCAGCGGCGGCGAGTGTCGCCACCAGTGCGCGCTTCGTGGTCTTGTTGTTCATCAAACCTCACTTCTCTGTGACGGCTCGCACGGACCTGCGGGCCTCGTTCGTGGACTCAAAATAGACCCGCTCGCTTCATGGCGGAAGTAACTACACCCCATCGTTATCAATCTTTGACTTTGTGGGAAGTGCCCGGCCAGCGTGGCATCGATGCCGGATGGCGTGCACAAACGGCCAAGGGCACGCGCCTTCGCGTGCCCGGCTATGTGATTTTGTGTGGGGTCTTGGGTGAAGCGCGGGGGAACGATCAGTTCCCGCGTGCCAGGGACCGCACAACGACCAGGAACGCAACGCCCCCGATCAGGGCTGCAGCCAGCGCGAGGGCACGCGCCGTCTTCAGACTGCCATCGGGGTTGACGAACTGAGCCTTCACGCCGCCCACTTCGTCGGCGACGAACTGCTTGGCGTCCTCGACGCTACGGGCGACGATGACCTTGGGATGGGACTGCGTGATGAGCCCCTCGATGTTGCTCGCGAGCCTGGTTCGCGCGGCGGCGATGTCGGCCTCGATTCGTGCTGTGTTGCTCGTGCCGTCTACCACCGCTGCTCCTTTTGCCCAGTGCCGCTGCCTCCGTCCACTATGCCAGAAGCTAGGCTGACAATCATGGCCAGACTTCAGACCGGCGACCCTGCACCCACCTTCTCCTTGCTCGACGCCGATGGCGTCGCCCACTCCCTGGCGGATTACGCAGGGGGGCGCGTGATCGTCTACTTCTACCCGGCCGCCATGACCCCGGGCTGCACCACGCAGGCCATCGACTTCACCACCCACTCCGTCGAGTTCGGCCAAGCGGGCTACACCGTGGTGGGGATCTCCCCCGACTCACCGGCCAAGCTCGCCGCATTCCGGTCGAAGGAGAACCTGGACGTTCTGCTCCTGTCCGACCAGGACAAGGCCGTGATGAAGGCCTACGGTGCCTTCGGCACCAAGATGTTGTACGGCAAGGAGATCGAAGGGGTCATCCGGTCCACCTTTGTCGTCGACGTTGACGCCGACGGGAAGGCGACGATCGCCGAGGCCCAGTACAACGTGAAGGCGACCGGTCACGTCGACCGCTTGCGGCGTCAACTCGGCCTGTAACACGCAACAACGCACGACCGCTTCGGCAGGCCGCCGGAGCGGTCGCCCTGCAAACACGCACGAGCCGAACGCAGCGCCGGGTCTAGGGTGCGGCCTGTGAAATCCCTGCTCCCCGGCCTGGCTGTCTGCGCCGTGGCGGCAACTGCCGCCCTGCTCATCAACCTCTGGGCCCGGTTCTCTCGGCACTTTTGATCGCGATTGTGCTCGGCATGCTGGTGGGCAACCTCCTCCCCTTGCCCTCCCCCTGCGCGCCCGGTGTCGCCTACAGCGCCAAGCGGCTACTCCGCATCGGCGTCGTCTTGTTGGGACTCCAGGTCTCGCTCGCCGACATTGCAGGGCTCGGCTGGGGCATGGTCGGCGTGGTGATCGGCGTCGTCACCCTGACGTTTACGTTGACGCTCCTCATCGGACGCCTGCTTGGTCTGTCCACCTCGGCGACGCTGCTGGTGGCCAGCGGATTCTCGATCTGTGGCGCCGCAGCGGTCGCTGCCTGTGACGGTGTGATCGACACCAAAGACGAGGAGGTCGCCTCCGCGCTCGCCCAAGTGGTGTTGTTTGGGACGGCGATGATCGCGGTCATCCCGGTGCTGAGCGGCCTGCTTGGACTCAGCGAACACCAGGCAGGTCTGTGGGCAGGTTCGTCGGTTCACGAGGTCGCTCAGGTCGTCGCGGCTGCGGGCATCATCGGCCCCGCAGCGCTGGCGGTAGCGGTGATCGTCAAGCTCGCCCGGGTCGTGCTGCTGGCGCCCGTCATGGCCGTCCTGGCTGTGTGGCAGCGGCGCCGCCACGATGCCGACCCCGCCTCCGCAGGCGTCCGTCCCCCGCTGGTCCCGCTCTTCGTGGTCGGGTTCCTGGTGGCCGTCGTGGTGGCCAGCCTCGGCATCGTTCCGGCCCCCGCCCTGAGCGTCATCAAGATCGTGCAGACCCTGCTGTTGTCAGCCGCGATGTTCGCTTTGGGCACGGGCGTCAACGTCCGCAAACTGCTCGGGATGGGTGGGCGTCCCATCCTGCTGGGCGCGAGCGCGACCGTCATCATCACCCTGCTCGGCCTCGGGGGGGTCCTGCTCACGACCACGTAGGCCCGCGCTGCCCACCCCGGGCCGCGTTCACAGCGTCAGGGACGGCGCAGATGCTCGGCCAGAAACGCCAGCTTGCGGCGCAGGTGGTATTCGCCGCCGCCCTCGTGGTCGTTGTAGCGGTACACCGCCATCTGCTTGTCCGGGGACGCCCAGGCGTTGAAGGCGGCGAACCCCGTCGAGGGCGGGCAGGTCTCGTCCCGCAACCCCACCGAAAAGAGAGCGGGCGCCTGGGCCCAGGTAGCCAAATTGATGCCGTCGAAGTACGACAGCACCTCCAACGTGCGCTCGACCCGGTCGCGGTACCGTGCCAGATACTCCACGATCTCTGAGTACGGCGCCCGATCCGTGATCTGCATGGCTCGCTCGAACCCGCACAGGAACGGCACGTCGGCAGCCACCGCCGACACGTCGGGGGTGAGCGCCGCGGCGGCGATCGCCAACCCGCCCCCCTGGCTGGTCCCGGTGACCGCGACGCGGGCCGGATCGGCCCAGGGCAGTTCGCGGACGGCGTCCACCACGAGTGCCGCATCCGTGTAGAGGCGCCGGTAGTAGTAGGTGTCTCGGTGAGCGATCCCCTTCGTCATGAGGCCTGGCACCGTGGACGACCCCGCGTCCTTGTCCGGGTCGGGAGTGCTCCCGCTTCGCTCCATCCCTGGCCGCGCGAATCCACCGTCACATGGACGTAGCCCGCCATCGCATAGAAGGTGTTTTGCCACGCCACGCCGCGCGAGCCGCCATAGCCGTGGAACTCGGTGACCACGGGTAGCGGCCCCGGAGCCCCCGCAGGCACATGCACCCAAGCTCGCACCGGCTGTCCATCGAACCCGGAAAAGGTGAGGTCGTAGGTGTCCAACAGCGCCAAACCAGTGTCGGCCCGCTCCCACCTCGGTGCCCACGCTCGTCGGCGCGACTCCTCCAGGGTCGAACGCCAAAAGGACTCCAGATCCTCGGGGCGCCGCACAGTAGGGCGGTAGTTCTCTAGTTCGCTCAGCGGAAGATCAAACTCAGCCACGCGTCCACCCTAGTGACATGGCGACCTGGGTGCCGGAGAAGGGACTTGAACCCTCACGCCTTGCGGCACGGGAACCTAAATCCCGCGTGTCTGCCAATTCCACCACTCCGGCCAGCCGGATCAGTCTAGCCAGGCCTTGTCTCCCCTGCTCACTCGGGCGCTGCGCCAACCGCCACGAGGCGCAACGCGGGGTCGTCCAGGGCAAAAGTGCGCACAGGGCCGGGGCCCGTCTCGGCGGTCTCGAAGCGAATGGTCACGCGCCCTAAACCTGAGCCCCACACCCAGCCGTGCCCCCACTCGTCATGCTCCACGTCGGCGCCCGGGGTGAAGGAGGGCACCCAGCGCGGACGCAGCACCACCTCCTGCGGCGCCGATCCGGGGGCGGCCGTGGCGATGGAGGTGACGGTGGCGCCCAGGGTGTCGGGCTCGAAAAGCTCCTCCTGAGCGGCCTCGGTGAATCCCGCGACGCCCACACCCAGCAGCCGGAAGCCGGTCTCGATGGGGATCGCGTCCAGCAGCGAGCGCGCGATGCGCGCCACGGTGTCGGCGCGATCAGTGGCGCCGTGCAACGTGAGGCTGCGCGAGATGATCGTGAAGTCGGGGCGCTTGACTTTGAGGGTGATAGTGCGGGCGAACTGCCCCTGCCCCGTGAGCTTTCCCACCACCAGGCGCGCGTCACGCTCGATGACGGCGTCCAACTCGCTGCGGTCGGTCACATTGCCCTCGAAGGTGTCCTCGATGCTGATCGACTTGGCTTCCCGGCCTGCCACCACGGGACGCAGATCCATGGCATGAGCGAGGGCGTACACCCCTTCGCCTTGAGCCTTGCCCAGTTCGCGCAGCAGTTCGCCACGGCTCAGGGCACGAATGTCGGCGATCGTCGTCACGCCCAAACGGGTGAGTCGTTCCATGGTTGCCGGGCCAACCCCGGGGATCGCCCGGGCGGGCAACGCGGCGATGGTGTCGATCTCGGTGCCGGACGCAACGACGCGCACACCGTCGGGCTTGGCCAGCTCACTGGCGACCTTCGCCATGAACTTGCTGGTCCCCACCCCCACCGACGCCGTCAGGCCTCCCGTAGCCTCGGTGACCCGGGCCCTGAGGCCTTCGGCGAGTTCGGTCAGCGCGTGTGGGGTGAACTCCTGCGTCGGGCCCGCGGCGAGGTCGACGAACGCCTCGTCGAGGCTGAGCGGCTCCACCAGGGGTGACAGTTCGGCCAGCAGGCCCATGACGATCGCCGAGGACGCCTGATAGACGCCGTAACGACCAGAAAGGTAAGCACCGTGGGGGCACAGCCGCCTCGCCTCATGCATCGGCATGGCCGAGTGGACGCCAAAGGCGCGCGCCTCGTAGGAGGCCGTCGAGACCACACCGCGCCCCCCAAGCCCCCCGACGATGACCGGTTTTCCCCGCAGGGACGGCTTGTCGCGCTGCTCGACGGCGGCAAAGAAGGCGTCCAGATCGAGGTGGAGGATCGAGGCATCGCGACGGTGCCCGCTGACCTCCTGCATCCCTCCAGTGTGGCATCCGGGCCTGACGCTTCACGCTTTTGTCATCCGGGCGTGCCACCATCGAACACATGGATGCGATCACCCTGCTCATCGACGCCGCCAGCCGCCCCACCGACGCCGCACGCACAACGTTGCGGGCCCTCGACCCTGATGTCGCCAACCTTCCTGTACCGGGGCGCAACGGCACGCAGGCCAACTCGATCGCGTGGCTGGTGTGGCATGCCGCGCGCCAGCAGGATGCGCAGGTCTCTGCCTTGGCGGGCACCGAGCAGCTATGGGTGAGCGGGGCGTGGGCTGCCCGGCTTGGGGTCCACCGCGGGCCCGACGAGATCGGCTTCGGCGACTCCCCCGAGCGTGTCGCGGCGCTACGCGTCGAGGAGCCCGCTGTGCTCCTGGCCTATGTCATCGCCGTGACCGACGCCACACTGGCGTATCTGCGCACGTTGGAGGCGTCCGATCTCGACGACATCGTCGACGCGTCCTGGGAACCGCCTGTGACGCGTGGTGCGCGCCTGATCAGCACCATCGACGATGCGGTCGCGCACCTGGGGCAAGCCGAGTACGCCCGTGGCCTGCTGACGCACTGGTCGGTCGGCTACTGACCCTCGAATGCGGGGTCAGGCGCGAGGGGGTAACGGGGCGATCCGCGCATACCCGACGAAGTCGAACTCCCCGCGGGGCTCGCGTCGCGTCTCGCGCCAGACCGCAGGGTCGATCGTCGGGAAAAGCACCGACCCTTCGGCGGGGTGATGCACCTCGGTGAGGTCGAGTTCGTCCACCTGGTCCATCGCTTCGCGGTACACGCGGCCGCCCCCGGCGACAAAGATCGTGTCGTCGAGGGAATGAGCCAGCGCGAAGGCGTCCTCCAGCGTCGCGACCGCGTAGCCGAGCCGCGGCTCGCCTGCGGGCACCTCGATGTTCTCGGGGTGGCGGGTGATCACGATGGTGGTGCGTCCGGGCAGCCACCGGCCAATAGCCTCGAAGGTGCGCCGCCCCATGATCATCGGGTGGCCCAGGGTCACCTGCTTGTAGCGCGCCCAGTCTTCGGCGTACTCGAAGGGCTGGCGGGTGCCGTCCCCGATGACCCCATTCGACGCGACGATGGCAATGGCGATGACGGGCATGGTTCCTCCTGCTGGCGGGGCGGGCGGTCGCTCAGACCGCGATGGGAGCCTTGATGGTCGGGTGGGGGTCATACCCGATGAGTTCGATGTCGGACAGTTCGAACCCGTCGATCGTCGTCACGTCCGGATTGAGCCGCACCGTCGGCAACGGACGCGGTTCGCGGGTGAGTTGCTCGCGCGCCTGGTCGAGATGGTTGAGGTAAAGGTGCGCGTCCCCGAGTGTGTGGACGAACTCGCCGGGCTGCAGGCCCACCACCTGGGCGATCATCTGGGTCAGGAGGGCGTAGGAGGCGATGTTGAACGGCACACCCAAGAAGACGTCCGCGGAGCGCTGGTACATCTGGCAGCTCAGCCGTCCGTCGGCCACAAAGAACTGGAACAACAGGTGACACGGCGGCAGCGCCATCGCGCCCACGTCGGCAGGGTTCCAGGCCGCGACGACGAGCCGTCGCGAGTCGGGGTTGACGCGGATCTGTTCGATCACGTCGGCGAGTTGATCGATCCGCCTGCCGTCGGGGGCTTCCCAGCGCCGCCACTGCGCTCCGTAGATCGGCCCCAGGTCGCCTGCTTCGTCGGCCCACTCGTCCCAGATGGTGATGCGGTTGTCGTGCAGCCAACCGATGTTCGTGTCACCGCGCAAGAACCACAACAGTTCCCCAAAAATGGAGCGGGTGTGCAGCTTCTTCGTGGTGAGCAGCGGGAAGCCCTGTGACAGGTCAAACCGCATCTGGTGTCCAAAGACACTGAGCGTCCCCGTCCCGGTGCGGTCAGATTTCTGAACCCCGTCCTCCACGATGTGCCGCAGCAGGGCGAGATATTGGGCATCGGCCTGGTTCGCCACGCCTTCGGTTCGGGCCGCCTGCCCCCATGCACCGGACGCCGACGCCCCGACGACGCTTGTCTGCCCCAGGGCTGCAGCCAAGGGAGCGACGGTGGCGCGCAGCGCCTTGCCGCGGTGGCTGATCGCGTCCTTGGCCTGGGGGGTCAGTTCCGCGGTGGTTTGGTCATAGCCCTCGGGAATGAAGGCCGGATCGTATCCAAAACCGTTGGTGCCCCGGGGCTCGCGGGCCAGCCGGCCCTCCATCGTGGCCCGTTCGACGTGCTCGGTGCCATCGGGCATCACCAGCGCGACCGCGCACACGAAGCGGCCCGTCCGCTCAGGGTCGTCGACGTCGTCGATCTGGCGCAGCACCAGGGCGAGGTTCTCCGCGTCGTCGCCGTGCCCGCCCGCCCAACGAGCCGAGCGCACCCCCGGCATGCCGCCCAGGGCATCGACCTCGAGCCCCGAATCGTCGGCCAGCGCGGGCAGTCCGGTCGCCTCCGCGGCGGCGCGAGCCTTGATCAGCGCGTTGCCCTCGAAGGTTCGTTCCGTCTCGGCAGGCTCGGCGTACTCGCCGATCTCCTCCAGCCCGACCACCTCGGCGTCCACCCCTGCCCCGTGGAGGATTCGCCGCAGTTCCGCCAGTTTCTTCGCGTTATGGGTAGCCAAGACGACGCGCTGCTGCATGGCCCCCACCCTACGGTGCCTGCCCCGGCCTGCCGAATGCCGTCCGCCACGAGTAGACACCCCGCTCATGCCGGGGGCTGCCGGGCCCCCTCTGCGGGGATCGGGCGGCTCGCACGGGGCGCGCTTGGGCGGCGCGGGCAGGCGTCCACATCACGCCCGCCCGGGGGAATGTCACCGACGCGAGCTATCGTCTCTGAGTCGCGAAGCGCCGGCCCCGTTCCGGGCCTGACGTTCGCCCCGGGGAGAGGACCACATGACCGCACCACACACCGATCCGGCCCAGCCGACCGTTTCCCCGTGGCGCGCGCTGTGGGCGCTCGTGGTCGGGTTCTTCATGATTTTGTTGGACACCACGATCGTGTCGGTAGCCAACCCGGCCATCAAGGCAGCCCTCGACCCGGCGACCGCCAACCTCGACAACGTCGTGTGGGTCACCAGCGCTTACCTGCTGGCCTACGCGGTGCCGCTGTTGCTGACCGGACGCCTGGGCGATCGCTTCGGGCCCAAACGCATCTACCTCACCGGGCTTATCGTCTTCACCGTGTCCTCGCTGCTGTGCGGCCTGTCGGGCACGCTCCCGCTCCTCATCGCGGCCCGCGCCCTTCAGGGCCTCGGCGCCGCGATGATGACGCCCCAGACGATGGCCGTCATCACCCGCACGTTCCCCGCCACCCAGCGCGGCGCGGCCATGGGGCTGTGGGGTGCCACGGCTGGCGTCGCGACCCTGGTCGGCCCCATCGCTGGAGGCGTCTTGGTGGACGCCTTGGGCTGGGAGTGGATCTTCTTCATCAACGTTCCCGTGGGGATCATCGCGTGGTTCCTGGCCTTCCGGCTCGTCCCGGCGCTCCCCACCCACCCCCACCGCTTCGATACCACCGGGGTCGTGTTGTCGGGAGCCTCGCTGTTCCTCATCGTGTTCGGGCTTCAGGAGGGCGAGTCGTACAACTGGGGCCAGATCTGGGGCCCCATCTCGGTGTGGGGGCTCATTATCGCGGGCGTCGTCCTCGGCGTGATCTTCGTGTGGAATCAGGCGCGGACTCGTAACGAGCCGCTGGTACCACTCGAACTCTTCCGCGACCGCAACTTCGCCGTCGCCAACATCGGGATCGCCGCCGTCGGGTGTGCGGTGACCAGCATGGCGCTGCCGCTGATGTTCTTCGCCCAGTTGGGACGCGGCCTCACCCCCACCCAGGCCGCATTGATCACGGCGCCGACCGCCGTCTTGTCGGGGGTGCTCGCACCCGTCCTGGGGCGCATCCTGGACCGCACCGATCCGCGCTTCATCCTGCTGCCTGGCCTGGCGATGGTGCTGCTGGGCCTGGTGTGGTGGTCGCTGTGGATGACCCCCGACACGCCCATCCTCGCGTTCCTGATGCCTGCGGCCGTCATGGGCGTGGGGCAGGCAGGCATGTGGGGTCCCCTTTCCACGACCGCCACGCGCAACCTGCAGCCTCGGCTCGCTGGCGCTGGTGCGGGCGTCTACAACACCACGCGTCAGATCGGCTCGGTGATCGGCTCGGCGGCTGTTGCGGCGCTCATGCAATCGCGCCTGAGCGCCTTGATGCCCGCCGGGCACGAGGGGCTGGGCGACCCACATGGTGGCTTGCCCGCCTTCGTGGCCGCACCGTTCTCCCAAGCCATGTCGCAGGCAATGTGGCTCCCCATCGCCATCTTGGCCCTCGGACTGGTCGCGGCCTGCTTCCTGGAGCGCCCCAGCGTCTTGGACAAGCGACCCCACTGAACCAGGCTCCGGGGAGTCCCCGAACCCACCCTCCCCGTACGACCCAGCACCGCGGTGATGCGTGATGCGTCCTGCATTGTGCCCGTGTCGCTTTGTGCTGGGCGTGCCCCGTTGCGGGTGGCCCGGCCCATCGGGCCCACAGTGCGGCCGATACGAACCCTCGGCCGCGACGGGCTGGTGCTCGCTGTCGCGCGGGTACCGGCTTCCCGGAACCTGGTGGAGGAAAGCCTAGGGCTCTTGGAGGTCGACCGACCAGTTCAGCCCCTGGAGGCGGTCGTCGAGTTGCCGGTAGGCCTGCGCCGCGTCGTCGGCCTGCTTGCGCAACGCCGCCACGTCCAGCGTCGGGACGAACTTGATCTCCGATCGACCCATCCGGTTCCCCGGCGTGGCAGCCGAGGCGGCGTCGGCCAGGAAGGTGCGACGGCGCGCGAGCGTGTCACGGCGGGCGATCGCGTCTGTCACCGTCACCCCCGGCTCGAACTGCGTGGCGGCATTGGTGGCGTTGATCGCCGACACCAGCCACGTCAACCGCTCGAAGCAATGCTCAGCCTCAGCAAGGAGCCCCGCAGGGTCCTCGACGGGGGATTCACCCTCCTGGACGAGCGCCGAGGACGCCAGGCGCCCGCTCAACTCCCCCAGCCGAGTCTGGACGGCGGCCCGCTCGGCCAAGGCTTGGGCCAGCTTCATCGCTCGTCCTGCAAGGCTTGAGCTTGAAGGGTCGCCAACGTGGCGCACCCGGCCTGCCCGAGATCCACCAGGGCGGCCAACTGATCTCGATCGAACGGCTCCCCCTCGGCGGTCCCTTGGACCTCAACGAGGCGCCCGTCGCCGGTGCACACGATGTTCATGTCGACCTCGGCGGTCGAGTCCTCCTCATAGGGCAGGTCGAGCATGATCTGCCCGTTGACGATGCCCACGCTGATCGCCGCCACCGAGTCCTTCAACGGCTCCCCGGCCAACAGGCCACGTTCACGCAGCCATGCGACCGCGTCGGCCAGCGCCACATAGGCGCCCGTGATAGACGCCGTGCGCGTCCCCCCGTCGGCTTGCAGCACGTCGCAGTCGATGACGATGGTGTTCTCCCCCAGCGCCTCGTAGTCGATGACGGCGCGCAGCGCGCGCCCGATCAGCCGCGAGATTTCGTGGGTACGCCCGCCGATCTTGCCCCGCCTGGACTCACGATCCGAGCGCGTGTGGGTGGCGCGCGGCAGCATCTCGTATTCGGCGGTCACCCAACCCAGCCCGCTGCCCTTACGCCAGCGCGGCACCCCGGGGGTGACCGATGCCGCCACCAGGACCCGCGTCCGGCCGAACTCCACCAGCACCGATCCTTCGGCGTGGTCGAGCCAGCGGCGGGTGATCGTGACGTCGCGAAGCTGATCGGGGGCGCGCCCATCGGCGCGAGCGGTAGTCATGCTCGCAGAGTAGCCGGTAGGACCTGCTCCACGCCCTCCACGAAGCCACCCATGAGGCGACGTCCGATCCCCTCGAACATGGCGGGACTACCGGTGGTGAGGAATCGTCGGCTCACCGGACGCGGTTCGGCGCGCACCAACCCCAGGTCGGTCAACGTGGTGAACACTTCCTTGGCCGATTCTTCCGCCGACGACACCATCGTCACGTCGTCGCCCAGGACATACCCCAGGGCGCCGGTCAGGAGCGGATAGTGCGTGCACCCCAGGATCAGGGTGTCGACGTCGGCGGCCTGTAGCGGCGCCAGGTACTCCCGGGCGAGCGTCACGATCTCGGGGCCTGAGGTGATCCCGCGCTCCACGTAGTCCACGAACTGGGGGCAGGCGGAGGTGAAGACGTCGACGTCGGGTACCGCAGCCAACGCGTCGTCGTAACTGCCCGAGGTCGCCGTCGCCAGCGTGCAGATGACGCCGATCCGGCCGTTGCGCGTCGCTTTCGCCGCGCGACGCGCGGCCGGAAGGATCACCTCGATCACCGGGACGTCGTAGCGTTCCCGGGCGTCGCGCAACACGGCGGAGGAGGCGGAGTTGCACGCGATGACCAGCGCCTTGACATCCTGCTCGACGAGGTAGTCCAGCGATTCCAGCGCGAACTGCCGAACCTCCGACAAGGGCCGGGGGCCATAGGGCGCGCGTGCGGTGTCGCCCAGGTAGACGATGTCTTCGTTCGGGAGTTGGTCGGTGACCGCCCGGGCCACCGTCAAGCCGCCGAATCCAGAATCGAAGAGTCCGATCGGGGCGCCGTTGTCACTCACGCCGACCCAGACTACTCAGCCGGACGCCCCTGCACAGGGTGGACGGGGCGCAACGACAGCGCCACGAGGCCGCGGCGTCCCGGGACGCTGGCCTGGGGGGAGCAGGCGGGCGCACCATCGCTCGCGGCCAGCGCGCAGCCGCTGCAGCCGCCGCTGGGGCAGCCCACGGTGAGCAGTTTCGCCTCGATGCGTCCGGCCCGGACCAGGTGGTCGACGGCGGCAGAGACGATGTCGTGGTCGAGCCCGGTCACCGATTCGACCTCAGCGAGCGAGGAGGCCCCCGAAGCGAAAGCCTCCACGACGGCGGCAAGCGGCCTGGCTACCACCACAACTGTCCGATCTGGAAGACGGCCACCGCGAGCGTCCAGGCGACGACCAACTGCATGCCGACCCCGAAGAGGGTCCACCGCCAACCGATCTCCCGCTTCTGTGCGGCAATGGTTGCGACACAGGGCGTGTAGGCCATCAAGAACACCAAGAAGGCCATCACGGCAGGCAAGGGGTGCCCGTGGGAGGAGTCCTCGAAGGCCTGCGTGATCGCGGTACCGAAGTCGCCCGCGTCCTCACCGTCGGCCGGTTCCTCCACCGCGTAGGTCTGCGCCCAGGAACTGATGACGGCCTCCTTGGCCACGAACCCGACCACGAGGGCGGAAGCGGTCTGCCACTGTCCGAACCCCGCAGGCTCGAACACGGGGGCGATGCGCTGCGCGGCCACCCCATAGGCGGAGTCCTGGACGGGCACCTCACCGAAGGCCTCCCCCGCCTGAGTGGGGATGGACTGCAGGAGCCACACCGCGCACACCGTGACGACGATGATCCCCGACGCCGTGCGCAGGAAGCCCCGCAGCCGCATCCAGGCGACGGCCGCCGTCAACCGGGCCGTCGGGACCTGGTAAGGCGGCAAGTCAAGGACGAGAGGCTCGGCGCCCATCGTCCGCCACAGGGTTTTGCGCAGCACCAGCCCGACGCCGATCACCGCGGCGATGGAGGCCAGATACATGACGAACACCACGGTGCCCGCACCGCTGCCGAAGAAGACCGTGCCCACCATGACGTAGACCGTCAGCCGTGCCGTGCAGGAGGTGAAGGGCACGAGCAGCGACGTCAAAATGCGTTGGCGCGGATCGCTCAGGATGCGCGTGGCGGCGATGGCGGGCACGTTGCAGCCAAAACCCACGACCAGCGGGAGGAACGCCTTTCCGGGCAGACCGATGCGGCGCATCAGCCGATCGGTCACGACGGCGGCGCGGGCCATATAGCCCGAATCCTCCAAGATGGCCAACAAGATGAACATCAGCGCCATGAGCGGGACGAACGTCAGCAGCATCCCCACGCCAGCGATGAGGCCGTCCACCACGAGGCCCTGCACCCACGACTCCCCCAAACCGACCGCGGCGAAACCCGCGCGGGCGGCATCGGAGATCGGCCCGGTGAAGAGCGTGTCCAGCCAGTCTTGCAACGGGGCGGCGACGGTCGTGGTGACCTGGAAGACCAGCCACATGACGCCAAGGAAAATGAGGGGCCCGGCGACGGGATGCGTGACGACGCGGTCGATGCGATCCGAACGGCTCACCCGTTCCTCGCCGGTGCGCGCGGTGCCAGCGGAGACCACGTCGGCGATCCAGGCGAACCGCTCGTCCTCCCGTTCCAGGTCATCGGCGGCCTCGGGCATGTCCCGCGGAGCGGGCACCGCTCGGGTCAGCGCCTCGCGCACTGCACGGGTGAGGTTGTCCAAGCCGACGCGGTGGCGCGGGTCCACGACGACAACGGGACAGCCCAATCCTTGCGCCAAGGCGAAGCTGTCCACTTCGACCCCGGCCTGCCGGGCCAGGTCGGTCATCGTGAGCGCGACCACGACTCGGCTGGAGGCTTCTCGCACCTGAGCGACCAGGTAGAGCGAGCGGGCCAGGTGGGCGGCGTCCACGGCCACGACCGTCACGTCGGGGCGCTCAGCGGCGGGCGCCTCGAGCAGGAGTGTGCGGGTGAGTTCCTCATCCGGGCTGAGCGGATCGAGACTGTAGGCCCCGGGCAGGTCGATCAAAGTGAACTCGGTGGCTGTGTTGGCCGCACACCCACCATCGCACTCCTCGCATTGGCACACCTTGTCGCCAGCCCTGAAGCGCCAGGCGCCGCGTCCGACGTCCACCGTGGTGCCCGGCCAGTTTCCCGTGACGGCACGCAGGCCGGTGAGGGCGTTGAACAGCGTCGACTTGCCGACGTTGGGGGCTCCGGCCAGGGCGATGATGGGTGCCCCGGCGACACCTTCACCGCCGGGTTCGCAGCAGGCGGCGCGCACGGTGGGCGCCTTGGGGTTGATGCTGAGTTTGCGGGAGACCTGATCGGTGCTCACGCCATCACCTCCACGGGGAGTTCTGCGAGCACAGCGGCGTCGACCGCGATCCGTCCGCCAGCGACCGAAACGATGCGGCCACCGGAAGCCAACCGCTGGATCAAGCGAACATGGGCACCTCGCCGCAGCCCCAGGCTGGCGAGCCGTCGTGCGGTGGTGCGGTCGGGGTGCGCTCCGGTGAGCAGGAGGGGGACGTCCATCGGGGCGCCTGCGAGAGTCATCGTGTCAGGCACATTGGACAGGCTAACCTCACTTGCCTACTACTGCCAGAAGTACGCGTTTTTTGGCACATATTGCTCGCGCAATGATAGCGAAGCCACGCCGGTGCCCACGGCATCTGCGGTTCACTCGTCCGCGAGGGCCTCCAGGAGCGACTCCTGCACGAACCCCAGCCAGTCGTACAGATCGACCAGTTGTGCACGCGGGTCACGGGCGGGGAGCGCGCTCAACTGGTCGTAGTCGCTGGCCGTCTCCACGCCCAGCCGGACGGCCAACGCCAGCCGCACCCCATTGAGGACGCGGAGCCACGCTTCCACCGCTTCCGGCCCAACGACGACGGCGCCCCCGACCTCACCAATCGGGACCAGCGCGGCACTCACGACCTCGGCGTCCTCGATGCGTCCGCGACGCAGCGCCTCCTGGCTGAACCGGTGATGCTCGCCTGCAGCCGTGGCGTCCTCATAGGCGTCGGGGAACAGACGCGCGATCACCGGATCGGAGCGATCAAGGTCGACTCCGGCCCTGAACTCGGCTGCCCACTGCGCGAACGGATCCTGTTCGTGCGTGACGGGCCCGCTCCCACCCAGGAGATCAGCGACCTGGCCCACCAGCGACGCCAACAGGGCCGCCTCGAACGCCTCGAACGTGGCGACGAGATCGTCACCCTCGCGCACAAAAGGGATCACTGCGCGCGCTCCAGCGTGGCCCACAGGCCGTAGGCGTGCAGCGCAGTGACGTGCTGCTCCATCTCCTCGCGCGTCCCCGTGGCGACGGCGGCCCTGCCCTCGTGGTGCACCCGCAGCATCAACTGCTCCGCCTTCGGCCGGGGAAACCGGAAGTAGGTCACGAACACATGAGTCACATAGCTCATCAAATTGACCGGGTCATCCCACACGATCGTCGTCCACGGCACCGTCGCCTCGACCGCGCTCGCCGGACGCTCGGCCGTCGCCGTCCCGCCCCCCGGGGTCGCGGGCTCCTGCGGTGATGTGGACATGGGGCCATTCTGGCACGCAGTCCAGCACGATCCCTTCAGCGAGGGTGCTGGTCGAGTTGGTCGGCGACCACACCACCAAAGCGCTGGCTGAGGTCGTGGGTCACCCCCGCTGGGTAGAAGTGTCCCGTGACGAAACCCGCCTGCCGGTAGTAGGCCTCCCCCGCTTTCGCGCCGTGATTGACGTCGCCCAACGCGTCATAGCCGTCGTCGGAGAGGGTCCCATCGTCAGCCGCGCCGGTGTACCAGAACATAGGGAAATGGGCTCGCAAGCTGTCGGCGAACGGTCGGGCATCGACGGGATCGGGGCGTCCCCCGCCACCAAACATGATCGCGTCGCCGCCCCGCAGCGTCGAGGAATACAGGGGGAGAAAGAACTGGGTGATGAACTGGCTCCCGCCCGAGTAGCCGACCAGCCAGGTGTTGTCCTTGCCCGGCGCGTACTCCTGGGTGAGGCTGGTGACGAGTTCGTTGGCATAGGCCGCGTTCGCCTCGCCGCTCTCCCACCACGTCTCTCCGCGCTCATCCGGCGACAAGACCGCCACGACGACGTATCCCCGCGAACGGCCCGCCTCGACGATGCCGTTTCGCCCGCCCAGGGAGTAGCTGCTGTCGGGATGGGTGAACTCGTAGGCACCGTCACCGTGGAACTGAAAGATGATCCCGGTCACCGTCTCGGGGCTCAGCCCAGCGGCGAACACGTGGTACTGCGAAGACGTTCCGTCGCTGGCCACGAACGTTTGATCGCGTTTGTCCATCCAGGGGCCCCAGCGGCGATCCGGATGCCACCACTGCCATGGACGCCAGGTGATGGCGATCACACCGATCAGGGCGACCACGAGAAAGCCAGCCACAACAGCGAGAATGTGGCGCGATGACATGGCGGAACCTTCCGGGGGTGCGTCCGTGCAGGAGGTGGTCTCGCTACGGGGACCGCCACCCCATTGTGTCACGCAGGATCCAGACCCCCGCGGGCTGGACCACCCTCACTACACTGCGCTCATGCTGCAGACCACTGCCCTGCTGACCGATCACTATGAACTCACGATGGTGCGCGCGGCACTCGGCTCGGGCACCGCGTTTCGACGTTCGGTCTTCGAACTGTTCGCTCGGCGCCTCCCCGAGGGGCGTCGCTACGGCGTCGTCGCGGGGACCGGCCGTGTCCTGGACGCGTTGGAGAACTTCCGCTTCGACGAAGAGACCATCGCCTTCCTGCGTGAGCACGACGTCGTCAACGATGACCTCGCCACCTGGCTGGCGGACTACCGCTTCAGCGGGGACATCTGGGGCTACCCCGACGGCGAGCTCTACTTCCCGGGTTCCCCCATCATGGTCGTGGAAGGCAGCTTCGCGGAGGCCTGCATCCTCGAAACACTCCTGCTGTCGATCTACAACTACGACTCGGCGGTCGCGTCGGCCGCGTCGCGGATGACCGCGATGGCCGGGCACCGTCCCTGCATCGAGATGGGGTCGCGCCGCACCAACGAGTGGGCGGCCGTCGCCGCCGCACGAGCCGCCTACATCGCTGGGTTCGCCTCCAGTTCCAACCTCGAAGCCGGACGCCTCTATGGCGTCCCGACCGCCGGGACGGCCGCCCACAGTTTCACCCTGCTGCACGACACCGAAGAGGACGCCTTCCGCTCACAGCTGGCCGCGTTGGGCAACGACACCACGTTGCTGGTGGATACCTACGACGTCACTGCGGCCGTCACCTTGGGCGTCGAACTGACGCAAGGGCGCCTCGGCGCGGTCCGCCTCGACTCGGGCGATCTCCTCACACTCGCCGGCGACGTCCGACGCCTGCTGGACTCCCTGGGCGCCGTCAACACCAAGATCATCGTCACCTCCGACCTGGACGAATACCAGATCGCGGCCCTGCGGGCGGCCCCGGTCAACGGCTACGGGGTCGGGACCAGCCTGGTCACCGGGTCGGGGGCTCCCACCTGCGGTTTCGTCTACAAACTGGTCTCGCGCGCCGAGAGCGACCAGGCTGAGGCACCTCTGCTGCCGGTGGCGAAGAAGTCAACCAACAAGACCTCCATCGGGGGCCGGAAGTTCGCACTGCGACGCGTGAGCCCCTCGGGCATCGCCGAGGCCGAAGTGATCGGCATCGGCGCGGCACCGCGCGGCGACAGCAACGATCGACCGCTGCTCCAGCATCTGGTCTCCGGTGGAGAGATCATCGGGCGCGAGCCCCTGTCCGCCGCCCGGGAACGCCATGCGTCCGCGCGGGCGCAACTCCCCAGCGAGGCGTTCAAGATGAGCAAGGGATATCCCGCGATCCTCACCACGGTGCTCGACGCCGAGGGTGAGCAGACCTTCAACCCGTACGCACCACAGGGGTGAGCATGACCAAGGCATTGATCGTCGTCGATGTGCAAAACGACTTCTGCGAGGGCGGTTCGTTGGCCGTCGCAGGCGGAGCGAGCGTTGCCGCGGATATCGCGGCCCTGCTGTCGGGGGATCACGGCTACGACGTGGTGGTGGCCACCCGCGACCACCACGTCGACCCGGGCGCGCACTTCTCCCCCACGCCCGACTTCCGCGACTCCTGGCCCGTCCATTGCGTCGCGGGGACGCCAGGGGCACAGTTTCACCCCGCACTCGGCGCGCCCGCCTTCGACGGCGTGTTCGACAAGGGCGCCTTCTCGGCTGCCTACTCAGGCTTCGAGGGCACCGAGGTGGCGACGCACGCCACGCTGGCTGACTTCCTGCGCAGTCGGGGCGTCACCGAGGTGGACGTGTGCGGCATCGCGACGGACTACTGCGTCAAGGCGACCGCCGTGGACGCGGCCGCAGAGGGGTTCGCCACCACCGTCGTGCTCGGCCTGACTGCAGCCGTCGCCCCCGCGAACCTGCCAGCGGTGCGGCAGGAACTCGCCACCGCCCAGGTCACCGTGCGCTGACGAGCCTTCCTGCCCGCAGGAGCCTGTGCGAGCCTGCGGGCATCGCGACGCTCAGCGACGCCCGACCGACTCGATCCCGAAGCCGTTCATCACCGCAGCCAGGCGCGCGGCCCGCGGCGACGCGAACACCTCCTCCAGCGTGATCGGTCGCCCATCCGGCCCGGACAGGGGGACCCGCCAGTTGGGGTACTCATCAACGGTGCCTGGCTGGTTCTGCGTGCGGTGATCGCCGACGGCGTCGGTGAGCGCCGCGTTGAGCACCCGGGCCGGTGACGCGACGATCCAGCGATGCATGGCGAGGACTTCCTCGTCGATGTTGTCCGCGTCCTCGGGGGCGAGGAACCCTCGCTCGATCAGAGCGTGGCGCCACGTCGCGAAGGTGCGCTGCGCCAGCGCGCACTCTTCTTCGATGCTCTCGGTCAGCAGCCCCAGCCGGTGCTGGAGGCGCACGTGGTCCAACGCCAGGTATCCGGCGGTCGGCGGCATATCGTGGGTGGTCACCGACGCCATGGCGTACTCGCGGTACGCCTCGGGAGGAACCGGATGCCCGTCATCGGTCATCTCGAACCAGGCCACCGAGGTGCCCAGGATGCCGCGATCGCGCAGGTAGTCGCGCACCCACGGTTCGACCGTGCCGAGGTCTTCCCCGACCACCAGTGCCCCCGCACGCTGCGCCTCCAGCATGAGGATGCCGACCATGGCGTCGTGGTTGTAGCGCACGTAGGCGCCCTGCGTGGGCGGCATCCCTTCCGGGATCCACCACAGCCGGAACAGCCCCATGATGTGATCGACGCGAATGCCACCGGAATGGCGCAAAATGCCCTGCACCATCGCCCGGAACGGCTGATAGGACAGTTCCTCCAGGCGATCGGGACGCCAGGGCGCCTGGCCCCAGTCTTGGCCGAGTTGGTTGTAGTGATCGGGCGGAGCGCCGACGCCGATCCCTGAGGCGAACGCATCGCCAAGGACCCACGCCTCGGCGCTGGCATTGCTGACGCCGACCGCGAGATCGTTCATGATCCCGACGCGCATGTTGGCGGCGCGGGCAGCAGACTGCGCCTCGCGAAGCTGGTTGTCGGCCACCCATTGCAGCCAGATGAAGAAGTCGATCTCGCGCGCATTGCGTGCCGCGAAGGCCGCAACCTCCGGTGAACTCGGACGCTGGTACTCCGTCGGCCAGTGGCGCCAGTCCGTGCCGAACTCAGCCGTCACCGCGCACCAGGTCGCGAACTGGGTGAGCATCCTGCCCTCACCGCGAACGAAGTTCTCCTTGGCCATGGTGCGGACCTCGCTGAGGCCCTCGTCGTAGATGACCCGCAACGCGTCCAGCTTGGCGACCCAGATCGGGTTGCGCTGGATCAACTCGGAGCCACTCACCGTCTTCAGCAGGTCGACGCGCAAACGATCAATACGTTCGCGCTTGTGCTGGGACAACGCGGCGTACTCAGGGATCAGTTCGGGGCGAATATAGAGCGGGTTGACGTAGCGTCGGCTGCTGGGCAGGTAGGGGGATGGTTCCAGCGGCGGCACGGGCTGGGCGGCATGCAACGGATTGACCAGCAGGTAGTCGGCGAAGTGTTGGGTTCCCGACCAGGTGGCCAGGTCGGCCAGATCAGCCAGGTCGCCCATCCCCCACGAGCGCTGCGAGCGGACGCTGTACAACTGCGTGGCGTAGCCCCAGATCCGGTGATCGGCCATGGGCTCGGGGAAACCCAGGAATGCCGGGGTGACGACGAGGGTGGCTTCCAGATCGCCCGCCGTCGATTCGAGGTGCACCCGGTGATACCCCAGGGGTAGGTCGCCTGGGATCTCGAAGCTCGCTTCCCCCGTCCACTGCCCGTCAACGTCACGATCCGGGACTGCGTTGTCGACCTGTACCGCGTCGCGGCGTCCGCCCTCCTCAAGACGGATCCAGACGGCGGCTGGTGTTCCGCCCGGTACATGGACGCCGATGACCGCTGGCGTTCCCTGACGCACCACCGTGCAGGGGGGCAGCGCGCGTCGCCACGGGCGGACCTCATGGTCAGCGACGGCGGCGTCGGCGGCCTCGGCCGTGGAAGCGTCGATGCCCATGCCAGCGAGAATGCCGACGACTGTCGCGTCATCAACCTGGGTCAGGCGCCCCTTCCAGTCCCAGAATTCGGTGGAGATCCCGAACGCATCGGCCAGACGCGCAAGTACCGGATTGGTCAGGGGCATAGCCAAACCCTAGCCGTAACCCGGCCCCCGCAATGGCGGCGTACAACGCGAGAGACGGACGCGTCGGCGCCGTCACAAGGAGGTGGCGCCCTCGGGCCCTTCGAACGGTTCGACGAGCCGGCGCAACAGGTCCGCAACGCGGGTGCGTTCCTCGTCGCTGAGCCCCGCCAAGATCGCCTTTTCTCGCGTCACGAGATCGCCGAGCGCCGCCTCGACCAGCTCGCGCCCACCGGGAAGCAGCCGCACCCGGACGGCACGCCGATCGCGCGGGTCGGGAAGCCGTTCGACGAGCCCACGTTCGGTCAGCCGGTCGATGCGATTGGTCATCGTTCCCGACGTGGACAGCGTCTGGGCGATGAGGCGTCCGGGCGACAGTTCGTAAGGAGGACCCTCGCGGCGCAGGGCCGCCAACACGTCGAACTCCCACAGGTCCAGATCGTGCACGGCGAACGCCTCACGGCGCGCCAGATCCAGGTGCCGGGAGAGCCTGTTCACCCGCGACAGCACCGCGAGCGGACTGACGTCGAGATCGGGAACTTCGTGAGCCCAGGCCTGCAGGATCCGATCGACTTCATCGACCACGGGCCGCCCCTTCCTCTGCTAGATCGTGTGCGGAACTCTAGACCAGCCCCGCCGTCGGCCCGCGCGCCACACCCCGCGTGGATGGTGGCCCTGCAGCGGCGGGACACTAGGCCAGCCGGGAGTGGTTCTCCACGAATCCGATCCGGCGAGCGGCCCCGATCGCCGCCAACGCGATGAGCGCCAACGCCGACATTTGCACCCCGAAGACCACGGTGGGTGAGGCCACCGGCGTGAGAGCCGCGTACACCGTGCCCGCGGCCCCGACCAGGAGTGCGTTCCCGGCGGCCTCACCCACTTGCAGCGAACTCCCGTTGCGTCCGATCTCTTCCTCAGACGACAACTGCATGAGCGCCAACGACGTGGAGGCCGTCTGGAGGCCCATCCCGACCCCGGACGCGGTGAACCCGAGCAGGCTCAGCGGCAGGCTCACGGCGGGCAGCCACGCAGAGGTGGCCGTCACGGCCGCGCCCAGGGCGACGCACACCGCACCGGCGATGATGATCTGGTCACGCGAAAGCCGAAGCCAGGGCCGCGCCTGCAGCCAGGAACCCAGCATCCACCCCACGGAGGCGATCGTGATGACGGCACCGGACACGAGCAGGCTGACTCCGCGGGAGGTGAGCATGAGGGGCAGGAAGGACTGCAGACCGAAGAACACCCCCGCGGTGATCAACCGGACCATCACCACCGCCGCCAGCCCCGACACGGCGAGCCGGAAGTCGCGCGGCATAAGCCGGGGCCAGCCGTGGATCAGGCACGCCGCGCCAGGTGCGACCCACAGCAGCGAGGTCCACCCCAGTTCCTGACCGGCGGCCTGAATCAGGGCCAAGCCGACGGCCACCTCGACGGCGGCCAGCAGCGGCACGGGGTTCTCAGGAGCTTCGGTGTCCCCTCGTGGTGGCAGATGACGCAGCCCCGAGGCCATGAACACCAACCCCAACGCGACGAAGGGCAGGATCATCCAAAACACCCAGTGCCACGAGAACTTCTCCGCAACCCATGCGGCCACCCCCGGACCAAGGAAGGCGGGCATCATCCAGCACGCAGAGAACCACGTCATGATCCGGGCGCGCTCGACAGGGTCGTACCCCTGCGCCGTCACCACCAGCAGGCACAGGTTGACCGCACCGCCGCCAAGCCCCTGGACGAACCGGCCCACCAGCAGGACGATCATGGTGGGTGCCAGCGCCGCCACGACTACCCCCGCGGCGAAGACGAACAAGCCGATCAGCAGCGGACGCACCGGGCCGGTGCGATCGACGATGCGTCCCGTCGCGGCGATGGCGAACAACTGCGGGATCATCACCGCCGAGAAGGCCCACGCGTAGAGTTCGGCGTCGCCCAGATCGGCGGCCGCAGCGGGCATCGCCGTCACGACGGCCATCCCTTCGAAGGCGACCGCCGTGATGCAGACGAGCAACCCCAGCGTCAGGGTGCGGCGAGATCGGGACATGGTCATTCATTCCATCACTGCGAGCGCTTAGGATGAAAGGCATGACCCAACTCACGCCGGCTCCCGGTTCGCAGACGGTCGTCGATGAGCGCACCGACTTCCGGCTCGACGAGGGCGATCACGAGCGTTTCAGCCACTACGTCCCCAAGAACAAGCTCACCGAGGCGATGGTGATGGGCACCCCTGTCGTCGCCCTGTGCGGCAAGGTCTGGGTGCCCAGCCGCAACCCCGAGAAGTTCCCCGTGTGCCCCGAGTGCAAGGAGATCTGGGAGACGTTCTCCTCCGGGGACAAGAACGGCGGTGGCCAGGAGTCATGACCGCGGAGCGGACGCTGGTGCTCATGCGGCACGCGAAGTCGTCGTGGAAGACCAACGATCCGGATCTGGCGCGGCCGCTGAGCCCCCGGGGAACACGTGACGCCGTCGTCGCCGGTCAGATCCTCGCACCGCTCCCCTTCGATCTGGTGTTGGTCTCCCCCGCGGCCCGCGCCCAGCAAACCTGGCAAACCCTGCAGATGGGCGGTGCGGGCGCGGCGCAGGTCGTGACCGTGGACGCCCTCTATCACGCACGGACGCCAGGCTTGATCGCTGCCTTGCACCAACTCCCCGAGCAGGCCCACCGGGTGCTGGTGATCGGTCACGAGCCGACGCTCAGCGACACCATCGTGACGGTGGCAGCACCGTCGCCGTCGCGGGACGCGGTCGCCTCCCGGTTCCCCACCAGCGGCATCGTGGTGCTGTCGGTGCCCACGGCGTGGGATGCCTTGGGCTCCCAGAGCACGACCATCGCCGCCTATGAGGTGCCTCGCGGATGACAGACGGCTGGTACGACCTCATCGGTTATGCCGGGGCGGCTTTCGTCCTGGTGTCGCTCGCTGTGCGTTCGGAGATCCGCAAGGGTTGGCTGTGGATCGTCGGCTCGGTTTGCCTCCTGCTGTATGGCGTCGTGATCGGGGCCTGGCCTGTCGCGCTCGTCACCGCGGTCCTGGCCGTCGTCTGGGTAGGCCGCCTGCGCCGTGAACTTGGCCCCGACACGCACTTCGTCGCAGTCCCCCTCGACCCCGACTCGCCCTTCCTCGCGGACTACGTGGGCGGCAATGCAGGCGAGATCGCCAACAGCCAGCCCGACTACCACCCGGACCCTCACGACACGTTCGTGCGGCTCATCAGCCGCGACGGGCTGCCCGCCGGGGTCCTCATCGGTGAGCCTGCGGGCAAAGAACTCCTTATCAAGCTCGACTATGTTTCCCCGGCCTATCGCGACAGCGCCCAGGCCCGCTGGATGTTTGGGCGCGGCCGTAGCGTGTTCACCGAGGCAGGCTTCACCAGGCTGGTCGCGAACGCCCACACCACCGTGCACCGCAACTATCTCGAATTGCTCGGCTTCCACCGCGAGGGCGGCTCCTACGTCCTCGACCTCACTTAGGCCCGCCTCACCCGCTCAGTAGCGGTACGCGTCCGCCTTGTACGGGCCCTCCACCGGGACGCCCAGGTAGCTGGCCTGGCGTTCGCTGAGCGTCGTCAGGCGCACACCGAGGGCGTCCAAGTGCAGCCGGGCGACCTCCTCGTCCAGATGCTTGGGCAGGGTATACACCCCGACCGGGTAGGCGTCCGGTTGGGTGAACAGTTCCACCTGAGCCAGCACCTGGTTGGTGAAGCTGTTGCTCATCACAAAGCTCGGATGGCCGGTCGCGTTGCCAAGGTTCAGCAGGCGGCCCTCGCTGAGCACGATGACACCATGCCCGTCGGGAAAGACCCACTGATCGACCTGCGGCTTGATGCGGTGCCGTTCCACCCCCGCGGTGGCCTCCAGGCCAGCCATGTCGATCTCGTTGTCGAAGTGCCCGATGTTCCCGACGATCGCATTGTGCTTCATCGACGCCATGTGCGCCGCCGTCACCACGTCGCGGCATCCGGTAGCGGTGACGATGATGTCGGCGTTGCCCACCACATCGTCCAGCACGGCCACCTGGTAGCCGTCCATGGCCGCCTGGAGCGCGCAGATGGGATCGATCTCGGTGACGATGACGCGCGCGCCCTGACCGGCCAGGCTCTCAGCGCAGCCCTTGCCCACGTCGCCGTAGCCGCACACCACCGCGACCTTGCCGCCGATGAGGACGTCCGTGGCGCGGTTGATCCCGTCGATCAGGGAGTGGCGGCAGCCGTACTTGTTGTCGAACTTCGACTTGGTGACCGAATCGTTGACGTTGATCGCCGGGAAGAGGAGCGCTCCGTCGCGCTCCATCTCATACAACCGGTGGACGCCGGTGGTGGTCTCCTCGGTGACGCCGCGGATGCTGGCCGCCAGGGTTGCGAAATCCAGCGTCGAGGCGCGCAACGTGTCCAAGATCACGCCGTACTCCGCAGAGTCGCCGGGCTGAGCGGACGGCACCTGCCCGGCCCGGGAGAACTCCAGGCCCTTGTGGACGAACAGTGTCGCGTCCCCGCCGTCGTCGAGGATCATCGTCGGCTGCTGCCCGGTCGGCCACGTCAGGATCTGCTCGGTGCACCACCAGTACTCCGGCAGTGACTCCCCCTTCCAGGCGAACACGGGGACGCCCTGCGGATCCGACGGCGTGCCATCACGGCCCACCACGACCGCCGCGGCCGCATGATCTTGGGTGGAGAAGATGTTGCAGGAGGCCCAGCGCACCTGGGCGCCCAACTCGATCAGCGTCTCGATGAGGACCGCAGTCTGAACCGTCATGTGGAGGCTGCCCGCGATGCGCGCGCCCGCCAGCGGCTTGGTAGCGCCGTAGCGCTGACGCATGGCCATCAGGCCAGGCATCTCGTGTTCGGCCAAGGTGATTTCCTTGCGGCCGAACTCGGCGAGGGACAGGTCAGCGACGCGGTACTCCACGTCGGGGAGCCTACCGCGCCCGCGGCGAGCCGGACCGGTGGTGGTATCGGCTGGACGCGGGCATCCCAACCGGAGAACACGCCCCTCGCGCCGTGTCGGAGGTGCCCGTTAGGGTCTCCTGCACGGGCCCCGCCACACTCCCGCAGGGCCCACGCCGACGAAGGGTGAGGAATGCGCACTTTTAGCCTGGTCGAGGGAACCTCGGACAAGTTCTGGAGCATCGACGTCGTCGACGCGTCCGTCACGGTCAACTACGGCCGGACGGGGACCAACGGGCAGACCAAGACGACGCAGTACGACTCCGCCGCTAAGGCAACGGCAGAGGCGGAGAAGCTGATCGCGTCCAAAGTGCGCAAGGGCTACGTCGAGGGCACCGCGACGGGCACCCTCACCCCCGTCACCCCGACCGTGTCCGCGCATAAGGCCCCGGTCATCGACGCGGCACCACAGGCGTCCACCACCCCCACGGCGACGCCCCCAGCTACCTCTGGCGACACGCCCATCGCAGTACCTGCTCCCCCGTGGGACACCCCCGATGAGCTCACGATCACGCCCACCGCCTTAGAAGAGGCCCTGATGCGGGGCGAACCGTTCCCCCTGAATCGCCTCGACGAACCCTTTGACCCGGCCCCACTGCGCGCCTGGTTGCAGCGCAACACCATCGAGGTGGATCAGTACCGCCACACCCTCGTCTTCCTCTCACTCCCCTTCGAGGGGGTCCCCTCGGCACCGGCGGCGGCCTGGTGGCTGCAGTTCGCCCGCAAACGCCGCATGTCATCCAACTCGGGCCACTACTCCACGCCCACGCTGCGCGAGCGACTCGACTTCGCCGACGCCGATTACGCCAGCGGCCCCGGCGATCTGAGCGCCTCCTGGGACGCCTATGACCTTCCCCCCAGCCTTCTGGTCGGGAGCTTGCTCGCCTTCCTGGAGCCCCGTCAGGTGCTGACCTTTCTGTTGCCGGGGCGTTCCTTGATGCACGACGGCTGGGAGGACCTCCTGCCCGTGCTGCGTGCCAGCGTCACCCCGTGGCTCGCGCCCCACGACCGGGTTGTGCCGCCGATCCCCGAACCCTCCTACTCCCCTCAGCTTCGCCCCCGCGAGTGGCGCACCGTCACCCAACTGCTCGCCAGCGCGATCCTGTTCGGGAACCAGGAGGCCATCATCGCCGCTTACGAGGAAGCTCTCGCCGCTCCGGTGCAGCCCCCCACCAGCGGCCTGACGCTGGCCGCCGTATCCGGCATCTCCGACCCACAGGAGCGCCTGCGTCGCCTCCAGGGCGTCGACCTGGGGTACGACCCCGCCACCGCGCGGGGCACCGTGATCTTCGGCGGGCGACGGGCCATCCCGCTGGTGGTGGCTGGCCTGGATCAGGAGTTCATGGACAAGCCGCGCGTCGCTGGCGTCGTACGACTGCTGGGTGCCACGGCGACCGGGCCGGGGCTCGTCTCCACCATGCTCGGCCTCACCGGGCACCTACGCGCGAAAAGCGAAGCCGTCGCCTGGCTGGCGTCACACCCCCAGGAGTTGGCCAACAGTTCGGCCACCCCCACGGCTGCGCAGCGCGACACGCTGACCGCGATCGTCCGCGACGCCATCGCCCAGAACCCCGACGTGTACGGTCCCGCTCCGGCCAACCCGGCCCTGGTCTCGATCCTGGCCGAGTTGGCCGCCGAGGCGGCCCTGCCCACCCTGGACGCCGACGCGGCACCGGCGTGGTTCCGCGAGGCGCTGGCCCGTGAAGAGGCGTTGCCCGTCGAGGAGGGTGGCCTCAAGATTCCCACCAAGACCCCCACGTGGGCCCAGCCCTCGGCGCTACCCCCGCTGGTCGTGGCGGGTGCCCGGTTGGACGCAGCCCTCACCACCGCCGTCCTCGCGTCCGCCGCGCGCGGGGCCAATGTGACCACACGCACCCCACGTCCCCTCGTCGCCGCCGTACGCGATCACATGACCGGCAAGGATCGCGACGCGTTCGCCGTCCCGCTGCTGCAGGCCTACCTGACCAGCGGCGCCAAACCCGCCGACCGGGCCTACTTCGTCGCCGCTGGCTACCTGGGCGCCGAAGGTCTCGCTTTTGCCCTGGCGCCCCTGGTGCGCGAGTGGCCTGGGCAGTCGCAGCATCAACGAGCTGTCTTGGGCTTGGAGGTGTTGGCCGCAACCGGGACGACCGCGGCACTGCAGGCCATCTCCGGGATCGCGAACAAGTCGAAGTTCAAGGGGGTGCAGAAGGCCGCCCAGGAGGCCCTGGCCAAGCTCGCTGCCCTCCAGGGGCTCACCGTTGACCAATTGGAGGATCGGGTTGTCCCCGATGCGGATCTCGACGCCCACGGCGTCCGGGTCCTGACCTATGGCCCGCGTTCCTTCCGGGTGTCGTTGTCGCCCCAGGGCAAGGCGGTCGTGCGCGATCTGGGCCCCGACGGTCGCCCCACCGGCAAGCCGCGCACCGCCCTGCCTGCCCCCAACAGCCGCGACGACGCCGACGCCGCAGCGCTGGCCAAGGCCGAGTTCGCGGTCCTGCGCAAGCAGCTCACCGAGGTGTCCAAGATCCAAACCGCGCGTCTGGAGAAGGCCCTGGTCACGGGCCGCACCTGGTCGGCGGAGGAGCACCGGACCCTGGTGGCTCAGCATCCGGTGCTCAATGCCTTGATCCGGCCCTTGGTGTGGCAGGTCAGTTCGGCCGGGCACCCCCGAGCCCTGGTTCGGGTGAGTGAGGATCACGAGTACCTCGACGTCGCCGAAGACACCGTCACCCTCCCCGACGACGCCACCCTCGCGCTGGCGCACCCACTGAATCTCAGCGAGGCCGAGCGGGACGCTTGGCGGGCTCACCTGGTGGATTTCGATTTGGTTGCCCCGCTGGATCAACTGGATCGCCCGGTGTTCGGGCTGCCTGCCGGTCAGACGGGCATCACCTTGGCCGGTCTCCCCACCGGGCTCTTCAACCCAGGCACGCTGGTCTCGACGCTGGAGCGTCATGGCTGGCGGCGGGGCACCCCTGCCGACGCCGGCGTTGTGCATTACCTGTGGCTGCCCTTTGAGAGCCTCGGTTTGGCGGTCGCGCTCGGGATCGACGACGGCCTGTGGACCGGCATGATTCTCGAATCCGGCGACCAGAAACTCGATCGGGCCCTGCTGGGTCCCTTCAAGCAGGTGGAGTCGCTGTTGTACCTCGACGACCGGGGCGTCGACTGGCAGCCGTGGGAGAGCGCACCGCCCGTTCTCGTCTCTGAAGTCCGCCGCTCGCTGGCCGCACTCGAGGAGAAGATGGCGTGAGCACAGACCCGGGCACCCCGTCCGCTCGCGTGTCCGAGCCGGGGGGTTCCGCCCCCGAGGCGGGGGCGCTGCAGCGTCCCTCGGCGGAGACGCTGCACGCCGCCGAACTGGCCGCGCTGGCTGAGCGTGACGCCCGGACGGGCGCGCTCGTTCCGACCGGTTGGGCGTTGTCACCGCAGGCGGTCGTCGACTTCGTCATCGGGGATCCCCGGCATGGCATCACGGCCAAGTTCGTGGGTGAGCGGGCCTTCGTGGAGCGCTGTGTGGTGGCGTTGGCCACCCATCGAGGCCTCATGCTGATCGGTGAACCGGGGACGGCGAAGTCCTACTTGTCTGAACTGCTCGCCGCCGCCGTCTCGGGTGATTCCACGTTGACTGTGCAGGGGTCCGCCTCCACCACCGACGACGCCATCAAGTACTCCTGGAACTACGCCTTGCTGTTGGATCGTGGCCCCAGCCTGGAGGCGCTCGTCCCGGCCCCGGTGCACCGAGGGATGAGCCAGGGCAAGGTGGTCCGCTTCGAGGAGATCACCCGCTGCCCGATCGAGATCCAAGACTCGCTGCTGTCGATCCTGTCTGATCGGGTGCTGACCGTTCCGGAGTTGTCCGGTCCGGACCGCGTGCTCCATGCCCGCAAGGGGTTCTCCGTCATCGCGACGGCGAACACGCGCGACCGTGGCGTCAACGAGATGTCGGCGGCGCTGAAGCGCCGGTTCAACTTCGAGACGGTCCGCCCGATCCGCGATCACGCACGCGAGGTGGCATTGGTCCAGCAGCAGTCCGATGCCGCCCTGGCCGCCGCCGGGTTGGCGGTGCGCGTGCCCGCGGATCTGACCGATGTGCTGGTCACGGCCTTCCATGAACTGCGCACCGGGCGCGCTGGCGATGGAACTCCGGTGGAGCAGTTGTCCACGGCCATGTCGACTGCCGAAGCGGTGTCGGTCGCGGTGACGGCCGGGCTACGTGCGGCCTGGTTCAGCGGGGGTGCCCCCACCGGCACCGATCTGATCGAGGCCCTGGTGGGGACCGCGTTGAAGGACGAACCGGAAGATCTGTCTCGCCTGCGGAGCTACTTCTCCCGTGTCGTCGCCTCGCGTACCTCGGGCCGCGCCGGGGCGCGTTGGCGCGAGCTGTACGCGGCCCGCCAGCGCCTGTTGGAGTGACCGTGGAGGCCTGCGCCCCCGCCCAACTGGAGCGGGTGATCTGGGTTCCGGTCCGGCACCATTCCCCGGCCGCGGCACGCGCCGTCCGCGCGCTGATCGCCCGCCACCACCCCGAAGCGGTCCTCATCGAGGGTCCCTCGGAGTTCACCGCGTTCGATCAGCTCGATCTCGATCATCGGCTGCCGATCGCGATCATGACGTGGGTGCGTTACGTCCTTGAGGGCCGCGAGCGGCAGGCGCACGCCCTGTACCCGCTGACGGTGTTCTCGGCGGAGTGGCAAGCGCTGGTGACGGCTCGGGCGCAGGGCGCGGCGACCGCGTTCATCGACCTGCCGTGGGCCGACCTGGTGGCCATGCGGCTGGGGCTGTCCGCTGACGCGGACGCTGCGCCTCCTGGCGAGGAGGACGCCGCCGCCTCGCTGGGCGATGTCGAACCGGGGCCGGACTTCTTCGCCTCGCTCGCCGTCCGCGTCGGGCGCGAGGACGCCTCGGCGGTGTGGGATGAGTTCTTCGAAATCGACCCGATCGTGGATCCCGACACCTACCTGACGCGGGCGAGCCTCCTGGGCGAGGGCGTCCGGCTGTCGTCCGCGGAGGCCGACGAGCCGGAGAATCGTGCTCGGGAGGCGCACATGGCGCGGTGTATCGCCTCGACGCTGCGCACCACCACGGGCCCGGTCGTGGTGGTGACGGGAGCCTTCCACACCAGTGGGTTGCAGGCGCTCCTGGCCGGGCGGGGCCCGGGGACGCCGTTGCCCACACCGGTCGATCTGCCCGGCCGGGTGGACGGCACTGCCCTGGTGCCCACCGATTACGCCGCTTTGGACGCCCGGCGCGGATACCTGGCCGGGCAGCCCAGTCCTGGGTTTTATCATCGCGTGTTCGAGGCTGGCCCCGATCGGGACGCCGACGTCGTCCCTGCCCTGTTCACCGAAGCCGTCTCCGCGCTGCGGGCCCGTGACGTCCCGCTCTCCCCCGCCGATGCCATCGCCGCGATGACGACGGCGAAGGCGCTGGCTCAGTTGCGTGGCCATGCCCGCATGTGGCGCGATGACCTGGTCGACGGCATCACCGGCGCCGTCGTCAAAGACGACCTCGACGACGACCACCCTTTGCTGCAGGTGGTTTTGACGAGCCTGCGCGGCGACCGGGTCGGGCATCTCGCTGCGGGCACCGACGTGCCCCCGCTCGTCACCGAGGTGCGACGCCACTGGGACGAGCTTGGCCTGCCGCACCCGCCCACCCTCACGCCGACCACGCTGGACCTCGACAGCCCGCACGATCGGGCGGTGAGTAGGCTGCTGCACGCGTTGCGCATCCTGGATGTGCCTGCAGCCGTTGCCCCTGCTGATCTTCCTTCTCGGCTGACGTCCCGCACCCGAATCGACGGGAGTGAGCGGTGGGCCTTGGTATGGGATCAGCAGGTGGAGACGGCGCTCATTCACGCGTCCCGCTGGGGTGGGTCGCTCGAGCAGGCGGTGACGGCGACCTTGGAGTACCGGGCTCGCCTGGGCGGCGCGGCGACGCTGGCCGGGGTGCTGACGGACGCCGTGCGTGCCGGGCTCCACGATGTGTCGGGGCGTCTGGGCGTCGCGTTGCGCGACCTCGTCGCGACCAGCGACGATCTGGGTGAACTGGGTGCCGTCGTAGAGGCCTTGGTCCGGCTGGTCTACTTCGACACCTGGCTGGGTGCGGTGGGGCGCGTCGATCTCGCCGACCTGACCCGGTTCGTCCATGAGCGCGCCACCGCCGTCGTGGAGCGGTTGTCCCCCATGGCCGAGGGCCCGCATCTGCCCGCCGCGGTGGCCGCCGTGCGCACCCTGGCGGAGACGACCGTGACGCTGGGTGCCGCGCTGGGGCTGGACGCGGACGCAGTGGCAGGCGCGCTGCGCCGTCAAACGGAGCATCCGCCGGGTGCACCGGCTCACGACGCAGAGTTCGCTGGTGCCTTGATCGGCGCGGGCTGGCTGCTCTCGGGTGATCCGGGGGCGGCGCTGGAGGCCCGGATGTCCGATCCGGCTGAGACGGGCCGGTTCTATTCGGGGCTGCTGGCCGTGGCGGGGCACCTGGCGATCGCCTCCCCGCAGATCTTCACCGCCGCCGATGATGCGCTGCGCTCGTGGGACGATGCCTCGTTCTTGGCCGCGCTCCCCGACCTTCGCCGTGCCTTGCATGCGTTGTCGGGCCGGGAGCGGGCGTCGTTGCTGGGGTACCTGACCGGGGACGATACGCTCCCGTCGCCGCTGAGCGTGGATGCGGCGACGCTGGTGTCCCTCGCCCGGCGCGAGGCCCACGTCGTCGAGGCGGTCGCAACGTGGACGGGGGTGCCCGTGTGAGCCACGACACCATCACCCCCGGGGCAGATGACCCCCAGGAGGCTCGTCGTCGTCAGCGCTGGCGCCTCGCGCTGGGGTCGGAGGCCGCCCCGCAGTTGGGGCCCCTCAGCGGGCAGGCGGCAGAGCAGGAGGCCGTCCTGGCCTTCCTCGAGGGCGAGGGGTCTGGGGAGGGCCGCGGTTCCAGCGAGGGTTCGGGGCTGATGTCGGTACCCGAGTGGATCAGCCGCGTCCACACGCTGTTTCCTCAGTCGGTGGCGGATCGGATCGTCGATGACGCGGTCAACCGCTACGGCCTCACCGAGATCGTCACCAGCCCGGACGCCCTGGCCCGCGCCACGCCGAACGTGTCGCTACTCAAGGCCATCTTGGCGACGAAGCACCTGATGAGCCCCGAGGTGCTGGCGATGGCCCGCACCATCATCGACACGGTCGTCCGGGAGTTGATGCGGACGCTGGCCCGCCCGGTGAGTACGCCGTTTACGGGACGGCGCGATCCGTTGCGCCGTTCGCGTCACCAGATCACGGCGAACTTCGATGCCCGCGCGACGGTGAGGGCCAATCTGAAGAACGTCGATCCGCGAACCGGGCGCCTGGTGATCCGTGAGCCGTTGTTCACCAGCCGGGTGCGGCTGCTGCAGCAGCGCTGGCAGGTGGTGGTCGTGGTGGATCAGTCCGGCTCCATGGCCGATTCGGTGATTCATGCGGCCGTCACGGCGGCGATTTTTTCCTCGCTGCCCTCGATGCGCACGCATCTGGTGGTGTTCGACACCGAGGTGGTTGACCTGAGCGGCTACACCGGCGACCCGGTCGAGGTGTTGATGCGGGTCCAGTTGGGTGGCGGGACCAACATCGCCAAGGCCTTGCGCTATGCCGAGCAGCTTCTGCAGAACCCTCGGCGCTCCATCGTTGTGTTGGTTTCCGACTTCGAGGAGGGGGGTCCCGAGGGCGCGTTCCTGCGCACCGCTGCCTCGCTCGTGGAGGCAGGAGTGACGGTGTTGTGCCTGGGGGCCTTGGATTCGTCTGGGCGCGCCCACTACAACGAGAGGATCGGCCGCAGCTTGGCTGAGGTGGGCGCTCAAGTGGCGGTCATGACGCCGGATCAGCTCGCCTCCTGGGTGGCGGAGGTGATCGGATGAACCTGGACGCGCTCACCGTCGAGGTGTTGACCGAACTCACCAATGCGGGCACCGTCCGTCGCGCGCTGAAGGACGCCGACGTACCCCTCTCGTGGTCCCAGACCCCCGAGGGCGCCTGGCTCGCCGAAGCCCCCGATGGCATCATCTGCCGCCTGGGCGTTGGCACGTTCGACGAGTGGGAATGCAGTTGCCCGGCCATGTTTCGCTGTCGTCACCTGGTGCGGGCCGTGCTCGCCTGGCAGGCCCACCCCCCGGTCGACGCCGACGCGCCCGCTGACGACACCACCGCGGCTCCCGCCACGCCCAGGGTGGATACCTCGTGGTTCAGCCCCCGCGTGGCGGCCCAGGGCGAGCGCCTGGTCGCTGAGGGCATCACCGCGCGGATCAGTACGAAACCCCGCGTGCGCGTCCGCATTCTCCACCCGCTCGATATCGGCATCCGCTACCCCGTTGACGCCGATCCGCGCTATGCCCGCTGCGAATGCGGCTCGCCGGGGTGCGTCCACCTCTACGTTGCCGAAGCGGCCCGTGCCGCGGCCGAGCCAGCCTTGCGCGCATCGTCGGCGGTGCTGCTGGACACCACAACCCCTGGGGCCGACCAGGTGGATGAGGGGCCCTGGCATGCCTGGCTCGATCAGCTTCTCGGGGTGGGCCTGAGCGCCGCCGATGCCCTCATCGGGAGCGCCGTTCGGTTGGCCACCGGCTGGGAGAGTCACGGTCGCGTCCACCTGGCCTCGGCGCTGCGCGAGATCGTCACGCACCTGGAGCATCAGCGCTCACGCGACGCCCAGGTCTCCCCCGAACGGTTGTTGCTGCTGATCGGCGAGGTGGAGTCGCGGCTTCGGGCCCTGCGTCACGGGGGGCCCGCCCCGGCGTCGGTGGTGGCGGGACGGCCTGAGGTGGAACAGTCCGGCGAAGCGGGACGGTTCCTCGGGTTGGGGGCGGAGTGGAGCCACGTCGGGGGCTGGAGCAGCCTGCGTGTCCCGTTGCTCGACACTCGCACGGGTGCCGTGGCCTCGATGGTGGCCGAACGGGGCGACACGGCTGACCATCTCGTCGATCCTGCCGACCTGCTGCGGGTCCGTCACGCGGGGGTGCCCCTGGGCGAGTGGGCCACCGGCAGTGCCCTGGTCCCCCGGTTTCGGCGCCGCGGCGACACTCTCGCGGTGGGCCGCACGCGCGTCACGCTGGCCCCGACCCCGGCACCGGCCTGGGATGAGGCGTCCCTGCCCAGCATCATCCCCGACGGGTTTGCCGATGTGGCGGCTCAGCTCACCGGGGTTCCGGGGCCGCTTGGTCCTCGACGCCCCTCCGATGGCGTCTTGCTGGCACGCCTCACGCGGGCGGACGCCCTCGAGGCGGACGCGACGACGACTACGGTGACGGCCCAGCTCACCGATGCGGCGGGCGCTCAGGCGACCCTGCGGCTGACGTGGGATCCACGGACGACTCGGGGCGCTCGACGCCTCATCGGCCTGCTGGAGACCCAGCCGCCAGTGGCGATCGCCGGGCGTTGGCGCGACGGCGAGGACGGCCTGGAGGTTGATCCGATGGCCGTGTGGGTCCGCGACGGGGTGTTCTTGCCCCAGGTCGACCTGGCTGTCGGCTGCGAGCCACCCGAGGCGTCCCGGTGGCCCGCGGTCGGCGTCGATCCGTGGCGTGACGCGTGGGAGGGCCTCGCCCAGCCGATGGGCCAACTCCTCATATTGGGCGCCTTGCGGGGCGCGGCCACCGTGGTTGCCCCGCTGGAGCGAGGACGCGAGCGCGCCGAATCCGTCGGCCTGAGCCACGTCGCGGACGTCGCGGGACGCCTCCGCCGCTGCGTCGGGGATCCCCTGGCTTTGCGCGCAGTGTTCGCGGACGCCTGCGTCCTGCTGGCCTTCGCCGCCTGAACAGGGTTCCTTGGTCAGGCCGGGAGCACCGTGGCGATGGGGTTCAGGCCGGAACGGCTGAGGCGATATGCGCCAGCGCCAGGTCGTAGCCGCCAAGCCCCAGGCCGAGGATCGTCCCGGTGACGTAGGGCGAGATGACCATGGTGTGCCGCCAGGGTTCGCGGCGATGCACGTTGGAGATGTGCACCTCGACGGCGAACGGTACCTGCACGACCGCGTCGGCGATCGCGTAGCTGTAATGCGACCAGGCCCCAGGGTTCAGCACCACGGGGATGTCGGCGGCGGCCGCCTCGTGCAGCCAGCCAACGAACTCGCCTTCGTGATCGGTTTGCCGCACGTCGACCGCCAACCCCAGGCCCGCCCCGGTCTCCACCAGATGCTCGGCGAGTTGGGCGTGCGTCGTCGCCCCGTACACCTCGGGCTGGCGTTGCCCCAGTCGGCCCAGGTTGACCCCGTTCAGGACCAGTACGCGGCGTTTCGTCATGATCGTCCTTCGTTGCGGTGGCCGGGGCTAGCGGTGATGTTCACGGCCCAGCCCGATCTGCAGGTAGGCCGCCGCGAACCGCCCTTGGGCGAGCACGGTGGCGTAACGGCTCAGGGTTGACTCTCCGGCGGCGGCGATCGTGGTGACCCGCACGTCGGCGGCGGTCGCATTGGCCAGGAGCGCTTCGCGGCGCGCGCGGGCCGTGTCGTCGTCGTAGCCATCATCGACAACGACCAGCGTGGGCCGGTCCTCCCACTCGCCCTCGACCGGGTCGGCGAACGGGTCGCGACGATCGACAGCGGCGAGGATGGGCAGCAGTTCGCCCGCGTCGGCAGCCAACGCGACGCGGCCCGACGCAGACCGGACCGCTTCTGCGATCCGACGCGACGCGCGCGCAGCCAGCACCGAAGCGCCCCACACCAGCGGTTGAGCGTCAGCGAGTTCGATGGCGAGCATCTTGGCCGGATTCGCGGCCAGGTCACGGGCGTACCCCGCGGCGGTGGCGACGCCGTCCAGGGCGTCCGCGACCCCGTCGGGGTCGGTGTGCTCACCGAGGCCGAGCCGCTGGAGCGCAGCCAACGCCACGATGGCGGCGGGGAACGGGTCGGAGGTGAGCACCGGCAGGAGCGTTGTGGCGCGCGAGGCGGACTCCCGTGCCAGCAACGAGTCAGGGGGTGCGACGACGATCAGTCGCGCCCCGCGCCGCAGCGCTTCGCGGGCGCCGGAGGTGTCATAGCCCTCCCCGCCCAGCACGACGACCAGGTCGAGTGGTCCCACCCATCCGGGAAGATTGCCTACCGACCAGGCCACGAACGGCACCGGGCAGGTGGGTTCCAGCACGGCCCGCAAGAGTCGCGCTTCGGGACCGACGGCGATCACTGCGCGCGGCCGAGGCTCGCCTGCGAGGCTGTCGATCGCCGAGCGTGACTCCGCCGCGTCGCGCCGCAGCCGGGCGCCCGCCTCAGCGAGCGGACGCAGGATCGCGTCGGCACCCGCCAAGACGGCCGGGTCATCGAGTCGGGACTCGTCGAACGCGAGCATCACTGCTCCCGGGTCGCGCGCGCCTCGTCAATCACCAAGATCGGGATTCCCCCGCGCACCGGGTAGGCCAAGGCGCAGTCGGTGTTGGTGCAGACCAACTCGGACGCCTCGTAGTCCCAGGCGAGTTGCCCATGACACTGGGGGCACACCAGCAGGTCCAAGATGCCGGGGATCAGGTCGGTGTCGCTCATCGGGTTCCTCCTCGGATGATGGCCAGCGCCTCGTCCCTCAAGGCGGCCATGGTGGTCTTCTCACGTGCCTCGACGTTGAGCCGCACCAGCGGTTCAGTATTGGAGGCCCGCACGTTGACCCACCAATCCGCTCCGCTGACCGTGACGCCGTCATCATCATCCACGATGCCGCGCCCGGCGAATCCGGCTTTGACGGCGTCCAGGACGGCGGTGACATCAGCCACGGTGGAATTGATCTCCCCTGAGGCCGCGTAGCCGCCGAACCGCTCGGTGAGCTGGGACATCGGCACTGCCGCACGACCCAGCAGCGCCAGCACGTGCAGCCCCGCAAGCATCCCGGTGTCGGCACCCCAGAACTCGCGGAAGTAGTAGTGGGCCGAGTGCTCGCCACCGAAGATGGCTCCCTCGGCTGCCATGTGCGCCTTCATGGAGGTGTGCCCCACGCGGCTGACTACCAGGCGTCCGCCCAGGCTAGCGACCCTTTCGCCGACAGCCCGAGAGGTGATCTTGTTGATGACGATCGTCCCGCCCGGCTCACGAGCAAGTTCCTGCTCCGCGATCATCGACGTCACCACCGAGGGCGGCACGACCTCGCCGCGTTCGTCGATGATGAAGCAGCGATCCGCGTCGCCGTCGAAGACCAGACCCACGTCGGCCCCGTGCTCGCGGACGGCGACCTGCGCGTCGACGAGGTTTTCGGGGATCAGGGGGTTAGGCATGTGGTGCGGAAAGCGTCCATCGAGGCCGAGGTAGAGCCCGACGATCGTCAGCCCGAGCGGCCCGAGCACGGCATCCGTCGTCAGGCCGGCCATGCCGTTGCCCGCGTCCACGACCACCTTCAAGGGGCGCAATCCCGCCAGGTCGACCAGCGAACGCAGGTAGTCCGCGTAGCCCTGGAGAATGTCGATCTCGCGTGTCGTGCCAGGCTCGGCTGCAGGCGTCAGCGAGCCGCTCACAGCGACATCGCGCACCGCGGTCAGCGAGGCCGGGTCGATCGGCGCGGCGCCGGGAAGGCAGAACTTGATGCCGTTGTACTCGGGGGGATTGTGAGACGCGGTGAACTGCACCCCCGGCAGGCCCAGGGAGCCTGAGGCGTACCAGAGCTCATCGGTCGAGGCGAGCCCCGCGTCGACGACGCTGGCACCTTGGGAGCGCGCGCCCTCAGCGAAGGCTGCGGCCACCTCGGGCCCGCTCACGCGCATGTCGCGCGACATGACGAACTCGCGACCGGCCAACCCGAACACCTGAACGTAGGCGGCACCGATCGCCGCCGCTCCCTCGGCGTCCCACTCGGCGTGCGGACCACCGAAGACCCCGCGGATGTCGTTGGCCTTGAAAATGCTCTGGGTGATCACGGCTCCAGGGTATCGGCTGCCGCGTCGAGGTCGGCGACCACGCCGAGGTGTCCCCGCCTGCGGCTGACGCGCGGCTGCGGCCCTGGTTCCGTCGCCCCCGGATCGTCCCAGGTCAGGCCAACTTCACGCACGGCGTCGGCCAGCGCCAAGAGATCATCGTGGCTGGGAGCGGGTTCGGCGGTGTCCAGGGGGAGCCGGATGAGTTCCCAGCCCCGGGGCGTGGACAACCCTGCGCAATGCTCACCGCATAGGTCGTAGCTGCCCGGTTCATGCCGAAGCGCCAACGGCCCCACCACGGCGGCACGGTCAGCGTAGGCGTAGGTCAGGGTCGCGATCGCGGCCTGCTGGCAGCCCGATTTGGTGCACAGACGGGGTTTCACTCCGGACACGCTACCTCGGCGCAGACCTGGGGCCACGGATGAGGGGCGGGGTGTCGGTCGTGCTGACTACAGTGACGGCCATGATCAAGCGGCGGGATCGACACGGACGCGGGCTAAGGGGTCGGCTGGCCACCCCCAACCCGTACACCGGGACGCTGGTTCCCGTGGCGCGTGAGGTCGCGCCTGCGGTGTTCTTCACGCGGTGTGTGACCGACGCGCTCGCGCAGGTTTCGCGGGCCTGCCCACAAGCCCTCGCGTCGATGGACGTGGGCGTGGAAGACGTCCCACCCGCGACGCAGGCGTGGGTCGATCGTGTTCCGCTGGCGGCCGCGGTCTCGGCGACGCCATCGGCGAACGGTCAGGTGGTGGTGTTTCGGCGCCCGATCGAGCGGCGTGCCCGGACACGGGCAGGCCTACGGATCTTGGTGTATCGCACGATTGTGGAGCAGCTCAGCGAAGCGACGGGCATCCCGTTGGATGAGATCGATCCGGCTGGCCATCGTGACGATGAGGATGACTGACCCCCGCCGCACTCACCAGCACGGCGCTCCCCCGCACGGAGCGGGGCCGCGATCTTAGACCGCGCGACGCTTCAGCTTGCGGCGCTCACGCTCGGACAGGCCACCCCAGATGCCGAAGCGTTCATCGTGGGCCAACGCGTACTCCAGGCACTCCGACCGCACGTCACACGTCTGGCAGACCTTCTTGGCCTCGCGGGTGGATCCGCCCTTCTCGGGGAAGAACGCCTCCGGGTCGGTCTGCGCGCACAGCGCGCGCTCCTGCCAGCTCAGCAGGCCGTCGTCGTCCAGTACCACGATCAACTCAGGCATGCATGGACCTCCTCGACGCGCCGATTAACGTGCTTGACAACTAGAATTACACTCGTGTCGTTTCGAGGAGTCAAGCCGATTTTGTCAACCCTACGGGGGACACGATCTCGTCGCTTTTCGTCCTAGACTCGCCTGTCACGCTTGACCGTCGCGCCCCGTCACCGGCGGCACCACCTCAGTGTTTCCCCGCTCGACCGGGTGCCAGCCCTCCGTCGGCGTGGCCGCGTTCGTCGTTCCCGCAGCCCCGTGGGCCGCATCTTCAGCGCTCGCCCAGGCCGCGCCCTGGGTGGGGTCGGCGCTCCAGCCAGCCGCGACAGCGGGGGGTTGCGCCGCCTCGCTGTCGGTTTCTCCCTGCTGAGCCTCATCTTCCAGTGCAGAGGGCTGCTGAGGAGCCGGGGCCATGCGTCCGGCGCGAACCCCGCGCAACAGGAGCCACAAGGTCCCCGTCGCCACCAGCTTCACCACGATGTCGAGCAGTCCACCCAAGATCTCGAACACCACCGCCAGCGTCCCAGCGGAGGCGCTCGCCCCGATGCCGGTCCCGACGATCGTCACCAGGGTGCCGATCGTCACCACCGAGGCGGCCACACCGATGAGGCGTTCGGTGCGCGGCGTGGGCGCGGCGACAACGCACACCCACACCAGCGCCACCACGACGATCACGAGGGTGAGGTTCATGGCCGTGAGCGCGACGTCTTGGGCCGCCGCCGTGAGGGGTACCCCGTTGGACAACTCCATGCCGAACCGCGTCAACGCCAACAGGATCGACACCGCTGTTACCGCGACGACCGTCCAGGCCGCCGGCTCCCTCAGCCGCATCACATTGTCGAGCATGCTCTCCCCCTCGTCGCGTCCACCCTCATACGTAACAGGCACCGGCCTGGTCCGCCACGCGAGCCACCAGCGCCTTCACGTTCTCTGCACCGGCAAGCGTGGTCACCATCGTGGCGTCCACGGTGTGCACCACCACCATGTCGCTGACCCCTGACAGCGTGACGACGTGCCCAGGCACCGAGTTGATGACCAGATTGCCTTCCGCGTCCAACAAGACGCCGTCGCCATCCACCACGTTGCCCTCACCGTCGGCGGTGAGCACTTCGGCCAGGCTCGCGAAGCCGCCGACATCGCGCCAGCGGATCGGCAGCGCCACGGCGACCACGTGGGCGTCGGTTGCCCCGCGCGAGACCGGTTCCATGATGGCGAAATCGACCGACGTCTTGCGCAGCGTGCCAAACAACTCCCCCAAGCGTTCGGGGTGCTCGGCCAGTTCCTCCACCACCGCATAGGTGTCGGGTTCCAGCGCCTCGATCTGGGCCAAGACGGTGCGGGCCCGCCACACGAACATCCCCGCGTTCCACCAAAACTCGCCCGAAGCCAGGTAGGCGGCAGCGGTCTGCGCGTCCGGCTTCTCCCGGAACTCTTGGACCCGGCAGGCGGTGGGGAACCCAGGAACCGCAGCCCCGCGGTGCAGGTAGCCGTAGCCGGTGTGGGGGTTGGTCGGGATCACGCCGAGCGTCACCAAGGCGCGATCGTCGGCCTCAGCGAGGCTAAACGCTTCCTCCAGCGCCGCGACGAACGCGTCCACGGGGTCAATGAGTTGATCGGCCGTCAACTGCGCGATGATCGCCTCCGGGTCACGGTGGGCGAGCACTGCCGCGGGCCACGCGACCGCGTTGAGGGAATCGCGCCCCTCCGGCTCGCCGAGGAGGTTCTCCGGCGGCAGTTCCGGCAGATCGGCGGCCACCTGGTCGAGGTAGGGGGCTCCCGTCACGACCACGATGCGTTCATCGGGCACGAGTCGTCGCGCGCGCTCGAAGGCGAGCCGCAACAAGCTACGGCCTTCGATGAGTTTCAAGAGCTGTTTGGGGGTGCCCTTGCGAGACAACGGCCACAGACGTGTTCCTGAGCCGCCCGCCATGATTACGACGTAACGCATGGGGTCAGGCTAGCCGTCGACCTATCCTGAATCGGTGACCCATGCCGCGCAATCCCTGGGACAGATCCTGCGTTCGCGAGCCAGCCGCAGTGGCGGCGACCCGCTCCTCACCTGGTATGGCGAGGCGGGGGCGCGCACCGAGTTGTCGGTTTCCAGCGTCGAGAACTGGGTCGCCAAGACCGTCAACCTTCTGGAGGAGGCCGACGTCGGCCCCGGTTCCCGGGTCCGGCTGGAGGTCACCCGCGACCACCCCGAGCACTGGATGTCCTTGATCTGGCCCCTGGCCGTATGGGAGGCGGGCGCGGTCGTCGATCTGAGTGACGCCACTCCCGATCTGGTGGTGACGGGACCAGACGGCCCCCGCGCGGCAACCGGCACCCCGGGGTACGCCTGTTCGCTGGACGCCTGGGCTCGGCCCCTAGTCACCCTGCCCGCAGGGATGTCCGACTACACCTCCGAGGCCCTGGCCCAACCCGACGCCGCCCTCCCTCAGCCCCTCCTCTTCGATGCCCCAGCGTGGCTCACCGACGACGCCGCCTTCACCTTGGCTGACCTGTCCACCGCGTCCCCGATCGGGACGCGCGTCCTGGCGCATCCGCCCGACGCCTGGCAGGCGGTGAGCACCTGGGCCGCCGTGGTGCGCGGTGGCGGGTCCCTGGTGATGGTGGCCAGCGATGACCCTGCGGCTGCGGGCCGGATCGCGGCGTCGGAGCGGGCCGACATCCTGCCCTGACCGACACGGAACCGCCCCACACCCGTGGGCCACGGTCGCCGACTGGCATGATGGGCGACGTCGCCCCAGAAAGGTAGTGCATGTCTTCCCTGTCTCGACGCGGCCTGCTCGCGGGCACCGCGGCGCTCGCCCTGGCCGCTTGCAGCCGCGCCGCCGCCCCCCTGGTGACGCCCACCGCCTCGCCCACGGGGCCCGTGCGTTCACAGTTGCAGGCCGTGATGGAGGTCTACGCCCGCAATACCGACCTCCTCGGGATCTCGGTGCGGGATCGACGCACCGGTGGGGTGTTTGCCTTCCGGGGGGACTTCGACACCCAAAGCGCCTCCATCGCGAAGGTGATGATCTCCCTTCTCGCGCTCAACAAGGCACGCGCCGCGGGCGAAGAGTTGCCCTTCGAGCGCTACCAGCAGATCAGCAAGGCCATCGTGAACTCCGACAACGATTCCGCCGACGCCTTGTGGGAGTGGGTCGGCGGGGCCGATCAGTACACGCGTCTGGCTGTGGGGCTGGGGTTGCCGAACACCCACGCGGATCCGCGTAGCCCGTTTTGGTCCTGGACCAACACCACCCCCGACGATCAGCGACTGCTCATCGACCGTCTCGTGGAGGGCACCCCTGCGGTCGCCCAGGAGGATCGGTTGTACCTGTTGGACGTGATGTCTCAAACCAACGCCGAACAGACGTGGGGTGTGGGACACGACCGCAAGAAGAACGTGGTCGACGTGCAGATGAAGAACGGCTGGGTGCAGTTCAAGTCCCTGGACAACCTGTGGGCTGTGAACTCCATCGGGCACGTTCAGGGGCAGGGGCGCGACTACACCGCAGCGTTCATGTGCCGTCGTCCGACGTTCGAGGAGGGTCGCGACCTCGTGGATGCCATCGGCGCCGACGTGTTCCGCATCCTCGGTTCGGGCGAACTGGTCTGACGCGTCAGGAGACCCCGCACACCTGCGTCAAGTCGTCGGTCTGACGCTGGGTGCTGAACTCATTGCGCGACTTCTCGGCCTTCTTTCCCATGACCGGCTTGTCCGGGCTCGGCGTCCCGCTCGAGCCCGCGGACGGAGTGGGCGTGGCCGGAGCACTCGGCGCGGCGGTGCTGGGCGCGGGCTGCGGCGTTCCCGCCGGGGCCGCCGTCTCCCCTGCCCCGGGCGTCGCCGTGGCGGACGCTTGACGCGCCGCTTCGGCGTCCAGGCTTTGCGAGTGGGCGATGTCGCCGGCCACGGTGCGGCGGATCAGGTCGATGTCGGGGCGGGACGGCTCGATGAGCGGCGGGGAGAACGCCGTGGACGCCAACGGCCAAGAGCGCCCCGCGACCGCCAACTCCAGCAGTTCGGACACTTCGCTACCGGGAATGTCGGTGGTGACCATCGCCCCGCCCGCTTCGGCCAGCGCCGTGAACCGTGTCGCGACCGTGACGGGGTTGGCCTGCTTGACTAGCGCGTTGATCACACACTTTTGGCGGGTCATGCGCTCGTAGTCGCTGGATCCTTCGCGGGAACGCGCGAACCACAAAGCCTGGAACCCGTCCAGGTGAACGTTGCTCCCGGGCTGGATGTAGCCCTCGACCTTCGCGGCCCCACCCCCGATCGGGACGGCTTTGGCGATGTCGAGACGGATCCCGCCCAACGCGTCGATGAGGTTCTCGAAACCACGCATGTCGACGAGGGCGTAGTAGTTGATGCCCAGCCCCAAGGTTTCAGCCACGACCGCACGGGTCGCCGCTATACCCGGGTCGGCGGCACCGGGGAACTGGTCGGGGTGTTGCTGGCCCAGCGCATAGACCGCGTTGAGCAGGCAGCTTTGATCGGGGCAGGCATACCCGTTGGGGTACTGCTGGGCCAGCTTGGTTCCGGCGGGGAAACGCGCGTGCTGCAGGTTACGGGGGAGGCTGAACAACACGGTCCGGCCAGTGGTGGCGCTGATCGAGGCCACCATGATGGTGTCGGCGCGCAGCCCCCGTCGGTCTTCGCCCGCATCGGCGCCGATCAGCAAAACGTTGATGCGGCCGTTCTTGGCGACCGTGTCGCCACCGCCAGCGAAGACCTGGCCGAACAGTTGCGCCTGGCTGCGTGACAGCGCCGAGGCGTGCACCGAACCGGCCCCCACCGCGGCAGCCAGCACGATCGCCACGATGGCCATCGGGAGCTTGCGCGGGCCCATCGATCCGGGACGGCTGATGCGCCAGGCGTCCAGGAAAAGCAGAGCCCACCCCACCCCGAGGACCAGCACCAGCACCGAGGCGATCCACTGGGTGACGGGGTGGGTGTACACGGTCACGACGATGTCGCGCCGGAAGACCAGCGCCACGGCGCCGCACACGGCCAGCACCCACAGCCCTAGCCACACGCGAAGTGCGAAGCGTCCCAGCCCGCGGCCTCCGGCGACCAGTTGCGCCGACCCGGGAGCGAGCGCCGTCATGACGAGCAGGCCTACGCCGCGGCGCCAGGCGAGTTGCCTGCTGCGCTGCGCGGCGTCGATGGACGGATCCTGCGGCATACATCACCTCGGGGGAAGGACGAGGACGGTCTGCCCATCGTGGCGTCCCGCCCAGGCGTCCGTCTCGGTACCCCTGCGGCGTGTTGACCAATCAGGGCAGGTCTGTCCCCCACCGGGGGGACGCCTGGTAGGCGGGGGTGCGGTGTCAGCGTCCGCGGACGCGGCTGCCCTTGTCGCGTGCGACATCGCGCAGGTTGTGCTGGAATGCGGTCATCGCCGTCACCAGGGCCGGGTCGCCGATGCCGAGCATGCGGGCCGCGAGCAATCCCGCGTTGCGGGCATTCCCGATCGACACGGTCGCCACGGGGACACCGGCGGGCATCTGGACGATGGACAGCAACGAGTCCATGCCGTCGAGGTGCTTCAGCGCCACCGGGACGCCGATGACGGGCAGCGGGGTGAGCGCCGCCAGCATCCCGGGCAGGTGTGCGGCGCCACCGGCGCCCGCGATGATGACCTTCAGGCCGCGCTCGTGTGCCTGCCTGCCGTAGGCCACCATCTCTTCGGGCATGCGATGCGCGGAGACGACGTCGGCCTCGTAGGCGATGCCGAACTCGGTGAGGGCGACGGCGGCGGCCTCCATGGTCGGCCAGTCCGAATCGGAGCCCATCACGATGCCCACCAGGGGTGTCGGATCGGTCATGCGCGTTCTCCTTCCAGCACGGCGGCGGCGGCGCGGGCGCGTCGCCGGGCTCCCTCCACGTCGGCGTCCAGCACCGTGACGTGGCCGACCTTCCGGCCGGGCTTGACGCCCTTGCCGTAGAGGTGGACGCGAACGTCCGGGTCGGCGAGGACGCAGCTCAGCGAGCCGACGAGGTCGGGATTGGTGCCACCGAGCACGTTGGTCATGACGGCGGACGGGGCGCGCAGAGCTGTGGAACCCAGCGGCAGGTCAGCGACCGCGCGCACGTGGTTCTCGAACTGGCTGGTGACGGCGCCCTCGATGCTCCAGTGGCCGGTGTTGTGGGGTCGCATGGCGAGTTCGTTGACGACAACCTCCCCGGTGGGCCGCTCCATGAGTTCCACGGCCAGAATGCCCACGACGCCGAGTTCCTCAGCGATCCGCAGGCCCAGCGCCTCGATGCCGGCGGCCCGTTCCGGGCTCAGCCCGGGTGCGGGCGTCGTGGTCTCGTGGCAGATGCCGTCGCGTTGCACCGTCTCGGTGACCGGGTAGACGACGGCCTGCCCTCCGGGGCGGCGTGCGACCAGCACCGACAACTCGCGCGTGAACGGGACGAACTCCTCAGCGAGGATCACCACATCCGGGGCGGGGCCATCGGCGTCGGTGTGCCGTTCGGTCGGTCCGAGCGCATGGGTGAGGGCCGTGAACGGCTCCTCAACTCCGTCGGGGCCGGTCACCTTCCACACGCCCTTGCCGTCGTAGCCGCCGCGGGAGGTCTTGGCGATCACCGGCCAGCCGACGTCGGTGGCGAAGTCGGCCAACGCGTCCGGCGTGGACACGACTCGCCATGCCGGACACGGAATGCCCATGGCGCTGAGCCGGGCGCGCATGGCGGCCTTGTCTTGGGCGAACTCCAGCGCTGCGGGGCCGGGACGCACCGGCGTCCCGGCGGCCTCCAGGCGAGCCAGTAGCGCGGTGGGCACATGCTCGTGGTCGAACGTCACGGCGTCGACATGATCGGCGAACGCCAGCACGGTCGCCTCGTCGGCGTAGTCGCCGACGGTCGTGGCCGGGACGACTTGGGCCGCGGACGTCTGTGGCGCTTCGGCAAGGAGACGCACGCGTAGCCCCAGAGGCGTTGCGGCCTCATTCATCATGCGGGCCAACTGCCCGCCCCCGACGATGCCGATGGTCAGATCCGTCACGAGCGCCCACGATACTGGTCATCGAGGGTGCCCCCCGTGACAAGATGGCCACATGACCGCTCACATCGTTGCGATGGGCGGTGGCGGGTTCGCCACATCGCCCTTGGGGTCCCCCACGAACTTCGATCGCTACGTCGTCGACCTGACCGGAAAGCGAAGCCCGCTGGTGTGCTTCGTCCCGACCGCGTCGGCCGACGACCCTCAATACATCAACCGTTTCCTCGTCGCCTACGGCACCCTCGGCATTCGCCCGATGGTGCTCACCTTGTGGCAGGACGCCGCCAATGCGGTGGCCCGCATCGCTGAGGCGGACCTGATCCTGGTGGGCAATGGCGCCACCGTGAACGCCCTCGCATTGTGGAAGGCGCACGGCGTTGGCAAGGCGATCAAACAGCGCTACGCCCAAGGCGATGTCGTCTTGGCGGGCACGGCTGCTGGGGCCAACGTCTGGTTCGAGGGGTGTGTGACCGACTCGTTCGGCGACTTCCGCGCCTTCCGCGGCGGCCTGGGCCTGGTCCAGGGGAGCTTCTGTGCCCACTTTGACTCCGAGGACCACCGGGTCGGCGTCTTCACCGACGCTGTGTCCGCGGGCGACCTGCCTGGCGGTTGGGCTGCCGACGACGGCGCAGGCGTCCACTTCACCGACGGGGCCTACACCGAGAGCATCAGCGAGACGGCTGGCCGGCGGGTTTTCTCGATTCAGCCTTCCGACCTGCCCACGTCGTCGGGTGTGGTCGCTGAGCAACTGCGCGTTCGCGTGCTGTGAGCGCCTCGGCGTGCGGGGCTTGACGCCCCGCCGCCTGGGTCAGCGCGCGCGGAAGATCAGGCCGCGCTGGACGATGAAGTTCACGGTCGTGGCGATCCCCTGCGCGATCACAAAGCCGACCAACTGCGCACCCGTCACGCCGAGCCAGGCGGCCAACGGCGGGTAGATGACGGTGAAGGTGCCCACCTGCAGCGCGAAGGTGAGCAGGTAGAGCACGACGACGGCCCCCAGCGTCTTCTTGCTGCCCGCACTCTGGAACGTCCAGCGACTGTTGATCAGGTAAGCCGTCAGCGTCCCAAACACCCAGGAGATGGCCTTCGCCGGGCTGTAGCCCAGGCCCAGCAGGTTCATCCCGACCACCATCAGGCTGTAGTCGACGAGGGCGGACACTCCGCCCGCCAGGATGAAGCGCACCAACTGCGTGCGGAGCGTCAACGCCGTGCTCGCCTGCGCGTCCTGTCCGGGGGATGACGCCGGGGGATCGTTGCGTTCGGCGGGAGTCGTCACGCCCTCCATCGTCCCACAGGCCACTAGATTGACGACCATGCGTCTCCTCGCTCTCCTCCATGGCCTTGGCCAGACTCCGCAAAGCTGGCAAGACCAGGTGACCGAGCTTCCCCCCGGTTTCCGCGCGGTGGCCCCGTGGTTGCGCGGCATGCGTCCGGCACGCACCGAGGAGTTCAGCGTCGAGGGCGCTGCCGATGACGTCTTGGCCTTGCTCAACCAGTACGGCGTCGAGCAGATGTCCATCGTCGGGGTCAGCCTGGGCGCCATGGTCGCCCTGGACGCCGCGATCCGTGCCCCCGAGGCGGTCTCCCATCTGGTGCTGGCCTCCGGTCAGATCAACCCGCCCCGTTCGGTGATGCGGATGCAACGGTTGGCGTTCAGCCTGATTCCCGCTAAGCGGCTCGCAGCCATGGGCGTGGAGAAGCGTCGCTTCCTGCGCGCCCTGGACGCGGCTGCCCAGATCGACTACCGCGGACGCTTGGGCGCGGTCACCGCCGCCACGTTGGTGTTGGTCGGCGACCAGGACCGAGCCAACCGTCCAGCCGCCGAGGCTCTCGCGGCGGGCATCACGGGGGCCCGTTTGGAGGTCATCCCGGGCGCGGGACAGCAGGTCAACACCGACAACCCGGCGGCGTTCAACAAGGCCGTCTACGACTTCCTGGCCTCGGCCCCTCCCCGGCGCAGTTCAGCCAGCATGGGGGCGTAGATGCTGCACGTCACCGGCGACGAACGTCCGCAGCCCCGTGGCCGTTTCCACCAGCAGGGCGCCGTCCGGGTCGACGTCGACGGCACGCCCCAGCACGGGCGCACCCGAGGGCCGCAGGACCGATACCTCGCACCCCAGGGTGGAACAGAGGTCCCGATAGGAAGGACGCGGATCCACCCCGGACTCCCACGAGCCCAGGACGGCGTCCAACTCCCGCAAAATCGCCACGAGCACGCTGGACGCCTCCGCCGAGGCCCCCTCCAGCCGCAGTGAGGTCGCCGTCGGGACGGGGAGTTGCTCGGCGCTCAACGCCGTGTTCAGCCCAAAGCCCAAGACGGCGACCGGCGTCGGCAGATCGGGCACGGCCTCGCACAAGATGCCGCAGACCTTCAGCCCGCCGATGAGGACGTCGTTGGGCCACTTCAGCCGGGCGACCAACCCCGTCGAGGCGGCCACCCCCCGGGCCACCGCGATGCCGACCAGCAAGGGCAGCCACCCCCACGACGCGAGCGGGACGCGCGGGGCCACCAGCACCGAGGTCGCCACCGAGGCGCCCGGCGGGGTCTCCCACGAGCGCGCCAGGCGTCCGCGCCCAGAGCTTTGATGGGTGGCGATCAGCACCGACCCCGGCTCGGCGCCATCGCGGGCGGCCGACGCCAGGTCTGCGTTCGTCGAGCCGGTCGTGGGGACCACGCTGACGCTCCCCCACCGGGTCCCCGCCAGTGCCGCGCGTACCGCCCCTGCATCGGGAGCATCCTCGGTCATGGCGTTCACTCTAAGACGCCGTCGGCGCCGCCGGGTCCGCACGGCTTTCGTCAAAGCGCCGCCGACGCATTACATTCGCATCATGGAGATCGACATCCACACAACGAAGGGGAAGATCGCCGATCTCGGAGAGCGCATCGACGCCGCTGTCAACGCCGCCTCTCCTGCTGCCGTTGAAAAGCAGCATGCCAAGGGAAAGCTCACGGCCCGCGAGCGCATCGCCGCGCTGCTGGACGAGGGCACCTTCGCTGAGTTCGACGAGTTCGCCCGCCACCGTTCCGTGGCGTTCGGCATGCAAGCCAAACGCCCCTACACCGACGGCGTCATCACTGGCGTCGGCGCTATCCATGGTCGTCCCGTCTGCGTCTTTTCCCAGGACGTCGCCTTGTTCGGCGGCGCCTTGGGGCAGGTGTATGGCGAGAAGATCGTCAAAATCATCGATTTCGCCATCAAAACCGGCTGCCCGCTGATCGGCATCAACGAGGGGGGCGGCGCCCGCATCCAAGAGGGTGTGGTCAGCCTCGGCCTGTATGGGGAGATCTTCCGGCGCAACACGCTGGCGTCCGGAGTGATTCCGCAAATCTCGCTCATCATGGGTGCTGCGGCCGGGGGCCACGTGTACTCCCCCGCACTGACCGACTTCACCATCATGGTGGACCAGACCAGCCAGATGTTCATCACCGGACCTGCCGTCATCAAGACGGTCACCGGGGAGGACGTCACGCTGGAGGAGTTGGGCGGCGGACGGACCCACAACGAGAAGTCCGGCAACGCCCACTACCTGGCCGCTGACGACAACGACGCGATCGAGTACGTGCGCGACCTCATCAGCTACCTGCCGCAGAACAACCTCGAAGACGCCCCCGTCTACGACGAGGCCGAGGTTGACCTCACGATCACCGACCGGGATCGAGCCCTGGACACGCTCATCCCCGACTCACCCAATCAGCCCTACGACATCCGCACCGTCATCAAGACGGTGCTCGACGACGACGAGTTCTTGGAGGTTCAAGAGCTGTTCGCGGGCAACATCGTGGTGGGATTCGGACGCATCGAGGGCCGGGTCGTGGGGGTGGTGGCCAATCAGCCGATGGTCTTCGCTGGCTGCCTGGACATCGACGCCTCCGAGAAGGCCGCCCGTTTCGTGCGCACGTGCGACTGTTTCAACATCCCCGTGGTGACCTTCGTGGATGTTCCCGGCTTCCTGCCGGGTGTCGAGCAGGAGCACAACGGCATCATCCGCCGAGGGGCCAAGCTCATCTACGCCTACGCCGAGGCCACCGTGCCGCTGGTCACGATCATCACCCGCAAGGCCTACGGCGGCGCTTACGACGTCATGGGATCCAAGCATCTGGGTGCGGACGTGAACCTGGCGTGGCCGACCGCGCAGATCGCGGTGATGGGCGCCGAGGGTGCCGTAGAGATCCTGTATCGCAAGGAACTGGCTGAGGCCGCCGATCCGATCGCGCGCCGCAAGGAACTCGTCCAGGAGTACAACGACGAGTTGGCCAACCCGTACGTGGCCGCCGAGCGGGGCTACATCGATCAGGTGATCTACCCGCACGCCACGCGGGAGACGATCATCAGGGTGATGCGCCTGCTGCGGACCAAGCGGGAGTCGTTGCCGCCCAAGAAGCACGGGAACATCCCACTGTGAGCGAGTCGGTCGTCGAGACCCCGGTGGCCTTCGAGGTGGTCACCGGGGCGCCCAGCGACGAAGAACTCGCCGCCCTCACCGCTGTGCTGGCTGTGGTTCGTCGGGAGCGAGGACGCCCCCACACCCCGACCAACGCGGCGATCGCGGGCGGCTGGCGGTCGTACTGGCACCTCGTCCGACAGGATCTGCTTCAGGGCAACGGCGCCTGGCGCAGTACGGCGCGTCGCTGAGGTGGACGTCGTCTTGGCTTCGTCCTCTCCTGCCCGCCTGCGCGAATTGCGGGCGGCAGGGTTGGACCCGCGCGTGGTCGTATCCGGCGTCGATGAGGACGCCGTCAGTGCGCCCACTCCCCGCGCCCTCGCGCTGACGCTGGCGCGACTGAAGGGGGAGGCTTCCTTGGCCATGCTGGCCCCTGAGGAGGATGTCGTCTTGTTCGCCTGCGATTCCGTCCTCGATTTCGACGGCGTAGCGGTGGGCAAACCTGGAACCGATGCCGCGGTCCGCGAGCGGTGGCGCACCCTGCGCAATCGCGACGCGTTCTTGACGACGGGGCACTTCGTCGTGGTGCGTCGAGAAGGAGTGACGCGCACCGCCGCGGCGCAGGCCACGACGCGCGTCCGCTTCGCCAACGTGTCCGACGAGGAGATCGAGGCCTACATCGCCACGGGCGAGCCCCATCAGGTCGCGGGCGGGTTCACGATTGACGGGTACGGCGCGGCGTTCATTACGGGGCTGGGTGGCGACCCCCACAACGTGATCGGCATCAGCATTCCGCTGCTGCGCTCGCTGCTGGCCGACCTGGGCGTCGCGTGGACGTCCCTATGGACGACCACCAGCTAGGCTTGCCGGGCTATGACTGAGCTCGAGCCGTCAGCCCGGCCTTCCCGACTTCCCGCCGCCCTGCGCGCCATGCGGCCCCGGCAGTGGGTCAAGAACGTCTTGGTGCTGGCCGCTCCGGTCGCTGCCGGATCGTTGTTCCAGGTCCCGGTCCTCATCAGCACGGCCTGGGCCTTCCTGGCGTTTTGCCTCATCAGCGCGTCGATCTACCTGATTAATGACGTCCGCGACGTTGAGGCGGATCGTCAGCACCCCAAGAAGCGCCTGCGTCCGATTGCCGCGGGGGAACTGTCCCCGCGCACCGCACTCGTCCTGGCTGCGGTGTGCCTGGTGGCCGCCGTGGCCCTGGGCTGGTTCGTCGCGCCGCTGCTCGCTTTGACGGTCGCCGTGTACTGGGTCTTGCAGGTGGGTTACTCGTTGTTCTTGAAGAACGAACCCATCATCGACTTGGCGATGGTGGCTTCGGGCTTCCTGTTGCGCGCGGTGGCCGGTGGCGTTGCCTCGGGCATCGAGTTGTCGCAATGGTTCTTGCTCGTGGCGGCCTTCGGTTCGCTGTTCATGGTGGCGGGAAAGCGGTACTCCGAAATCTCCGAACTCGGCGCCGAGGCCGGGACGCGGGCGTCGCTTGCCCGCTACACGGCCACCTATCTGCGCTTTGTCTGGACGCTGGCCTGTACCGCCGTCATCCTCTGTTACAGCCTGTGGGCCTTCGAGCAGCACGGCGACCTGGAATGGCTGGGGCTGCCGTGGGCCGCCTTGTCGATCGCCCCGTTCACCTTGGCGTTGCTGCGCTACGCGTACGTGATCGATCGCGGGGACGCAGGCGAACCCGAAGACGTCGTCTTGACCGACCGGGTCTTGCAAGTCCTCGCGGTGCTGTGGGTCGTCCCCCTCGGCATCGGGGTCTTCAGCTAAGGCCAGCACCGCGACGGCCGCGGCGTGTATCCCCGGTAGCGAAATCGGGAGATTCGAACCCGGCAGCGGTTTGGTCCTAGACTCGCGAGCGGGCGCGGCCTCACAGGTCGCCTGGGACTTTTCAAGGAGGAAATGTGCCGATCGCCAAAGTGCTCGTCGCCAATCGCGGCGAAATCGCCGTCCGCGTCTTGCGCGCCGCGCGGGACGCAGGTTTGGCCAGCGTCGCCCTGTACGCCGATCCCGACGCTGATTCCCTGTTCGTGAAGCTCGCCGACGAGGCCTTCGCCCTCAACGGCCAAACCCCCGCCGAGACGTATCTCGACGTCGCCAAGATCTTGTCCATCGCCGAACGTTCCGGTGCGGACGCCATCCACCCCGGCTACGGCTTCCTGGCCGAGAACGCCGCCTTCGCGCAGGCTGTCATCGACGCCGGTCTGACGTGGATCGGGCCTCCCCCGGCAGCCATTGACGCCCTGGGCGACAAGGTGAAGGCCCGTCATATCGCTCAAAAGGTGGGTGCCCCCTTGGTGGAGGGCACCGCAGACCCGGTCAAGGACGCCGACGAGGTCGTCGCGTTCGCGCAACAGCACGGGCTCCCCATCGCCATCAAGGCCGCGTTCGGCGGCGGCGGGCGAGGCATGAAGGTCGCACGTCAGTTGGACGAGGTGGCCGAGTTGTTCGAGTCAGCCACCCGCGAGGCGGTGACCGCGTTCGGGCGCGGCGAGTGCTTCGTCGAGCAATACCTCGATCGTCCCCGCCACGTCGAAACGCAATGCCTGGCGGACGCTCACGGCAACGTCGTCGTCGTGTCGACGCGTGACTGCTCCTTGCAGCGCCGCCACCAAAAGCTCGTCGAGGAGGCTCCCGCGCCGTTCCTCAACTCCGCGCAGATGGACACGCTCTACACCGCCTCCAAGGCGATCTTGCGTGAGGCGGGCTACGTCGGGGCCGGCACCTGCGAGTTCCTGGTGGCCCAGGATGGCCGCATCTCGTTCCTCGAGGTGAACACCCGCCTCCAGGTCGAGCATCCAGTCTCCGAAGAGGTCACCGGGCTGGATCTGGTGCGCGAAATGTTCCGGATCGCCAACGGTGAGGAACTCGGCTACGACGATCCGCAGGTTTCGGGGCACAGCTTCGAGTTCCGCATCAACGCCGAGGACGCGGGGCGCAACTTCATGCCCGCTCCCGGCACGCTGACCTCCTGGCAGCCCCCTGCCGGTCCGGGCGTCCGGGTCGATGAGGGGTACCGCACCGGCATGGTCGTCCCGGGCTCCTTCGATTCCCTGGTGGCCAAGATCATCGTTTCCGGATCCTCGCGCGAGCAGGCGCTGGAACGCTCCCGCCGCGCGCTGTCGGAGACCGTCCTGGCGGGCATGCCCACCGTCATCCCGTTCCACAGCGCTGTCCTCAACGAGCCCGCCTTCACCGCGTCGGAGGGCACCTTCGGCGTCCACACCCGCTGGATCGAGACGGAGTTCACCAACACGATCGCCCCTTACACGGGCGTGTTGGGCGAGGCGGAGGAGGCCGAACGCGCCACCGTCGTCGTCGAGGTGAACGGACGCCGGGTCGAGGTTCGGCTCCCCGCGACGCTCGGCACTGCGCCGGTTGCGTCCGCTAAGACGGCCAAGCGTCCGACGCGGCGTGACCGTGGTGGGGCCAAGGCGGCCGCGCCGTCCTCGAACGCGCTCACGTCGCCGATGCAGGGCACCATCGTCAAGATCGCGGTCGCGGAAGGCGACGAGGTCTCCGAAGGCGATCTGATCGTCGTGTTGGAGGCGATGAAGATGGAGCAGCCCATCAACGCCCACCGGGCCGGGGTCGTGCAGGGCCTCACGGCGGTCGCAGGGGAGACGGTCTCCTCGGGAGCCACGCTCTGCGAGATCGTCGATCCCGCCTGAACCGAGCCGGTTTCTGTCCCGGGTCTCGCCCGGGACAGACACCCTCGCCCTCGGGCACCCGTCCTGCCGCGCCGAGGTTCCCCGGGCGCGGGGCGGCATGACGGCCGCGTTCCCCGCCAGTAACCTCTCTTCGGTGATGACGGGAACCGGCCACCGCGAGCCGCGACAGCTTCCGTGGACCGGCATGGCGGGCGGCCTCCTGATCCTCGTCGCGGTCATCTTGCTGTCCAGCGGCCTCCTGCCCGTCGCGTCGGCTGTCGACGTGGCCGAGCGCACGTGGTCGATTCTGCTGTTCGTGGTGGCCGCCACCGTGGTGGCCGAACTCGCCGCTGCGGCGGGAGTGTTCGACGCCGTGGCTGACCGTCTGGGCAAGGCCGCGGCAGGACGCGTCGTCGTGTTGTGGCTCCTGGTGGTCGCCTTGGCCGTTGTCGCCACCGTGTTCTTGTCGCTGGACACCACCGCCGTGCTGCTGACCCCTGTCGTGGTGCTGATGGCCCGCGGTCGCGGCTTGAATGCGCTGCCGTTCGCGCTGACCACCATCTGGTTGGCCAACACCGGATCGCTGCTGTTTCCCATGTCGAACCTGACCAACCTCCTCGCCGCCCACACTCTGGGGCTGGATGCATGGGAGTTCGCCGCCTTGATGGCGCCTGCGGCGATCGTGGGCGTCCTCGTGCCCGTCGCCGTCATCGGCGTCTGGCAGCGCCGCGCCGTCAGCGGGCCCCTCGCCCCGGCGGAGTCGCAACCGCTGGAGGACCGCACGCTCACACTCGGCGCGGGGATCATCGTGGCCGCCCTGCTGCCCGCGCTGGTGAGTGGCCTGCCGGTGTGGCTGCCTGCGTGCGTGGCGGCGCTCCTGCTGGGCGTCCTCGTCGCCGTGCGCAAGCCCGCGGCCCTGAGCTGGTCCTTGTTCCCCTGGCAGATCGTAGTGCTCGCCGTAGGCCTGTTCCTGGTCGTGGAGACGGCTCATGCTCACGGCTTGAGCGATGGGGCCGCACCCTTCGTGGGGCAGAGGACGTCCTTCCTTGCTCTGCTGCGCTTGGCCGCGTCGGGAGCGTTGCTGGCCAACGGGATCGATAACCTTCCCGCCTACCTCGCCCTGGAGCCCCTCGCGTTGGATCCGCTTCGGATGGCAGCCCTGCTGGTCGGTGTGAACGCGGGGGCGCTCGTGACGCCGTGGGCCAGTCTGGCGATCTTGTTGTGGCACGAACGGCTCACCGGCTTGGGCGTCCGGCTGCGCTGGCCGATCTACATGGCTGCGAGCCTCGTCGTCGCCGTCGTCACGGTCACGCTCGCCGTCGCGGCGCTCAGCCTCGCACACCCCTGAGCCGGGCGCGCACGTCACAGCGCCTCCACAGTGACCAGGGCCACCGGCCTTGGATTCCGCTGGCAAACTTGAGCCCATGGAACTGGTGCTTCTCCTCCTTGTGGTCGCCGTCGTGATCTTCGGCGCCCTCCGTTTGGGTGCCCGCAACCGCGCAGTCGAACGCGAGCAGACGCAGCAGTTGGCCACACAGTTGGCCACGTCGAAGATGGCTGCCGAGGAGGACGTCACCAAGTTCGGTGAAGAACTGCAACACCTCGACTCCGATGTCGCCGGGCATGCACTCGACGACGCGATGCGCCAAGACTACGAGCGTGCGCTGGACGCCTACGAAAACGCGAAGAGTTCCCTGGACGCCGTGACCCAGCCCGACGAGATCCGGCATGTGACCGAGATCTTGGAGGATGGCCGCTACGGGATCGCCTGCGTGAAGGCTCGGGTCGCCGGGGAGCCGTTGCCGACCAAGCGCCCGCCATGCTTCTTCAACCCCGCGCATGGCCCCAGCACCCAAAACGTCGACTGGGCCCCCGTGGGGGGTTCGGTACGCAGCGTCCCGGCGTGCGCAGCCGACGCCGAGCGTGTCCTGGCTGGCGCCGAGCCGTTCATCCGCACAGTGCAGGTGGGTGCCCAGCGCGTCCCCTACTGGCAAGGCGGCGAAGCCTACGCACCCTGGGCGCAGGGCTACTACAGCAACTGGCGTGGGAGTTCCCTCATCTCCGACATCGCGGTCGGCGCCCTCGTGTTCCAGGGCATCTCGAGCCTGCCGTACCTGATGGGCGGCCTCGGGGAGGGCCTGTCGGGTCTCGGCGAGGGTCTGGGCCAGGGCCTCGAAGGGTTGGGCGAGGGTATCGGCGACATGTTCGATGGCTTTGGGGACCTGTTCGACTGACGCTCTCACCGCTTCGTCGCGCGCCGGGCTGCACTCGTTCACGGCGCCCGGTAGCCTGGACGATGCGCCGCGCGACCGCCGGCCAGCCGCGACCGGAGGACCCTTGTGACCGACGACCATCCCTACCGTCAGCAGAAGGAGATCACGTTCGTCGTCCCCTGCTACAACTCGGCCGAGTACATGGATCACTGCATTGATTCGATCCTGCATGGGCGGGGCGACATCGAGATCATCATCGTCAACGACGGCTCGACCAAGGACGACACCGCCGCGAAGGCCGACGAGTGGGCCGAGCGCCACCCCGACGTGATCAAGGTGATCCACCAGGAGAACAAGGGCCACGGCGGCGCCGTCATGGCCGGCTTGAGGGCCGCCACCGGCGTCTATTTCAAGGTCGTCGACTCCGACGACTGGCTCGACCCGGTCGCCTTGAACCTGATGCTGTCCAAGCTGCGCCACTTCATTCACTCGGGCAGCCCCGTCGATCTGGTGATCGCCAATTACGTCTACGAGCACACCAACTCGGGCACCCAGAAGGTCATCCGCTACCGGCGCATGATGCCGCAGAATCGGGTTTTCACCTGGAACGAGATGGGCATTCCCTCGCCGGGGCAAAACATCTTGATGCACTCGGCGATCTTCCGCACGCAGGTGCTGCGCGATTCGGGTGTGGAACTGCCCGAGCACACCTTCTACGTGGACAACATCTTCGTCTACGTTCCGCTGCCCAGCGTCTCCACGCTCTACTACCTCCCGGTGAACCTGTACCGGTACTTCATCGGCCGCGAGGATCAGTCGGTCAATGAGAGCGTGCAGGTCGGTCGCCTCGACCAGCAGATGCGCGTCACCGACATCATGATCGAGGCGCACAAGCTCCCCGAAGGCGCCGGGAACCGGCACCTGGCCGGATACATGGAGCAGTACCTCGGTCTGATCATGGCGGCGTCCTCCATGTTCGCGCTGCTGGAGGGCACGGAGAAGGGCCTGCGGATGCGCCGCGAGATGTGGGAGCACGTCGACCGCGTCGATCCGCTCCTGAAGGGGCGTCTGGGGCTGCGCCAGCCCCTCGTCCTGGCGGCCAACCTGCCCGGCCCGCTGGGCCGCAAGATCTCCCTCTCGCTGTACCGGCTGGCTCAGCGCATTTACAAGTTCAGCTAAACGGGGCTCCCCCCCCCACGCAAACGCCCGGACGGAGAGATTCCGTCCGGGCGTTGTGCTGTGCTGAGGGGCGAGGTGCGCCGCCTCGAAAGGGCTAGCTGACTGATTCGGTCTGGGTCGCCTCGTGGTAGGTGGGGTGGAACCGGGTCAGTGACACCACTCCCAGGATCGCCACGATGCCCAAGGCGATCATCGCGATCGCAGGGCCCACCGTGATCCGGGACGCCTCGCCCAGGACGACGAAACCGAACGCCACCGCGACGACGGGGCTGGTGACCGTCATGGAGCCCACCACAAGTTCGGCCGGGCCGGTCGCATAGCCCTGCTGGATCATCCACCCTGCCGCGACGGCTCCGAGGATGAGGGCCACCACGATGCCGATGATCGCCGGGGAATAGGGCCACACGTGGGAGCGGAAGTACTCGATCAGCGACTTGACCAAGGACGCTTCCAGCCCGTAGAAGAGCGCCCCTCCCGAGGACCAGAACAGGCTTCGCCAGGCGTTGGGGCCCTTCGAGCCGAGGAGCCCAAACAGGATGGCGATGGCATAGACGACCAAAGCGCCCCAGATCACCCGCTTGAGCACCAGTTCGGACTGGTCGCTGGCGTGCAGGCCGGTGATGACCGTGAAGGCCAGCGTCGCAACCACGGTGACTGCCACCGACGCCTGGACGCGCTTGGGGATCCCCGTGCGGGCCACGCGTGCGGCCAGCAGGATCGACCACGGGAAGGCCAGCAGCCCGACCGGTTGAACGACCGACACCGGCGCCATCAACAAGGCGGTGCATTGCAGCAAGAACGAGGTGCCGAGGAGGCCAAGGCCAAGCAGCCAACGGGGGCTGCGCACCGTCTCCATGAGAGCAGAGAAGCGCATGCGCTGCTTGCCACGATTCCCATCCAAATGGGAATCGACCGCGTTGTGCTGGAAGTGCGCGGACAGGGCGAAGCAGAACGAGCCAACGACAACGAGCGCGATGGCTACAGGGATGTTCTGGGTCACGGGAACCTACCGTAGCCAATCAGGGGCCTTCACCGGTGGACCGGCTCCCCCGAATCATCCCCCAGTCGCACGTGCCCGGCGTACTATCCCCCCGATGTGGCACGGCAAACCGGCTCGTGCGAGCACGCCGATGGCGTCGATGACGCACCGCTCCTCGGCCCCGGGGCGTCGCCGGGACAACGCCCCGGCTAATAGACCAGCGCTTCGTCGCCCGCAGTGCCGTGCAACCGGCGTGCGGCCTCCCCTACCGATCCGGACAGCGACGGGTAGACGGTGAAGACCTGCGCGAGTTGGTCCACCGTGATCTTGGCCCGCACCGCCAACGACAAGGTGTGAATGAGTTCGCTGGCATGCGGGGCCACGATCACCCCGCCGATCACGATGCCGGTGGTGGGCAGGCAGAAGACCTTGATGAACCCGTCCTTGAGGCCCTGCATCTTGGCGCGAGCATTCGACCCCAACTGCAGCATCACCTCGCGGGCGCGCACGACCCCGGCTTCCACTTCGCCCTGGGTGACGCCCACGGTCGCGATCTCGGGGGCGGTGAAGACATTGGCAGCCACGACCTTCAGATCCAGCGGCTCCACGGCGTCCCCGAGCGCGTGCCACATGGCGATCCGGCCCTGCATGGCGGCGACCGAGGCCAAGTTGAACACGCCCGTGCAGTCGCCCGCCGCGTAGACGTCGCGTGCGGTCGTCCGCGACACCCGGTCCACCACGATCTGGCCCCCTGGACGGGTGTGGATCCCAGCCTCTTCCAGCCCCAGCCCGTCCGTGTTCGGCACCGCGCCCACCGCCATCAAGACGTGGCTGCCCTCGACGGTGCGGCCATCCTCCAGCGTCACCACGACGCCATCCCCGACGACGGCGGCAGCGACGGCGCGCGCCCGGGACATGATGGTCATGCCGGACTCCTCGAACACCGACTGCAAAACGCGGCCGGCGTCCTCGTCTTCGCTGGGCAGCACCTGATTGCGTGAGGACACCAGCACCACATCCACCCCGAGCGCGTTGTAGGCGCTGGCGAACTCGGCCCCTGTCACGCCGGAACCGACCACGATGAGACGCCTGGGGAGTTCGGTGAGGGTGTACATCTGTGTCCAGTTCAAGATCCGCTGGCCGTCACAGGGCGCATCGGGCAACTCGCGAGGCCGCGCCCCCGTCGCGATGAGGATGATGTCGGCGGGCAACAGCTCCGAGGTGCCATCGGCGTGGGTAGCGAGCACCGATTCGGGACCGTCCAGCCTGCCGGTGCCCTGGATGATGCGGACCCCTTCGGCCAACAGCCGGGCGCGAATGTCCACCGACTGCTGCGCCGCGAGTTCCACGATCCGCGCGTTGACGCGGCCAAGATCGACCGTGATGGTGTCGGCCACCGTCCGGCCCGGGGGTTCTTGCTGATCGGGGCACAGGCCCAGATCGTCGGCGCGCGCGATCTGCGACATGACCTCCGCGGTCGCGATCAAGGTCTTCGACGGGACGACGTCGGTCAGCACCGCTGCACCGCCCATGCCCCGGCGCTCGATGAGGGTCACTTTTCCCCCCAGTTGCTGCCCCACCAGTGCGGCCTCATAGCCGCCGGGACCACCCCCGATGATCACCACGTGCGTCATGGCCCGGATTCTCCCACGCCGGACGCCACCGGGGCGAAGCGAACCGGGCTACCTCGCCACTATGCTGCGAGGATGACCGAACAGCCCGATCCCTACGCGCTCGCTACGGACGCCGCTTCCGCCTTGACGAAGCGTTTGGGAGTCCCCGCCGTCGACGCCGCGATCGTGCTCGGGTCAGGGTGGGCTACGGCCGCTGCCGACCTGGGCGAGACGCTCGCCGAGATTCCCCTCACTGACCTCCCCGGTTTCGCTGCCCCCGTCGTCGCGGGGCACGGCGGGACGGTGCGCGCCCTCCGCACCCCCGCCGACCGGATTGTCCTGTGCTTCACCGGCCGCACGCACCTGTACGAGGGGCGCGGGGCGCACGCCGTGGTTCATGGGGTCCGCACGGCGGCCGCCGCGGGCGCTCGGCGGCTGGTCGTCACGAATGGCTGCGGTGGGTTGAACCCGGCCTGGGGGCCCGGAACCCCAGTGCTGATCCGCGACCACATCAACCTCACCGGCGCCACCCCCTTGGTCGGCCCGCGTTTCGTCGATCTCACCCAGGCCTACTCTCCGCAACTGCGCGACCTGGCCCGCAGCGTCGATCCGGGGCTCGACGAGGGCGTCTACGTCCAGTTCCACGGGCCTGCCTACGAGACGCCCGCCGAGGTGCGGATGGCGGGCATTCTGGGCGGATCTCTCGTGGGCATGTCCACCGCCCTGGAGACCATCGCCGCGCGCGAGGCTGGCATGGACGTGCTCGGCATCTCGCTGGTCACCAACGCCGCGGCCGGGCTGGGCGGGGAGACGCTGAACCATGCTGAGGTGATCGAGGCGGGCGCACGGGCCGTTCCCCGGTTGCGGACGCTGCTGTCGGGACTCCTGGAGGTGCTGTGATGTTGAGCGAAGAACGCCTCGCGACCCTGCGGGCTTGGCAGGCGCAGGATCCGGACCCCGCCACGGTGGCTGCCCTGGATCACCTCATCGAGCGGGCCGAGCACGGCGACGCGGAGGCCGTCACCGAAATCGTGGACGCCTTCGCCGGACGCCTTGCCTTCGGGACGGCGGGCCTGCGCGCCGCACTGGGTGCCGGCCCCAACCGCATGAACCGTGTGGTGGTCTCCCAGGCCGCCGCTGGCCTGGCCCGCTGGCTGGTGGCCAACGGGCACCGTGGGGAGCGCGTCATCGTCGGATACGACGCCCGCTACAACTCCGACGTGTTCGCCCGCGACACCGCCGAGATCCTCGCCGGGCACGGCCTGGTGCCGCTGCTGACCGACCGGCACGTTCCCACGCCGCTGGTCGCCTTCGCGCTGGGGGAACTGGGCTGCGCGGCGGGCGTCATGGTGACGGCGTCCCACAATCCACCCCAAGACAACGGCTACAAGGTTTATGTGGGGCGCTCGCAGATCGTCTCCCCCACCGACGCGGAGATCGCCGCCCACATCGACGCGGTCGCCGACGCCCCCGTGGCCGACATTCCTCGCTCGGAGGACTACTCGCTCGTGGGCGAGGAACTCGTGAACGCCTACGTGGCCCGGGACGCCTCTCTGGTGCCCGCTGAGGCCCCGCGAGAGCTCGTCTGGGCCTACACCCCACTCCACGGCGTCGGGGCCGACATCGTGGCCCGCGTCCTGACCGCCACCGGGTTCCCCCCGCCCGCGCTGGTGGATTCCCAGGCTGTTCCCGACCCGGCCTTCCCGACCGTGGCTTTCCCCAACCCCGAAGAGCCGGGTGCGATGGATCTGGCGCTCGCGCTCGCCGACGAGGTGGGCGCGGACGTCGCGATCGCTAACGATCCCGATGCCGACCGGTGCGCGCTGGCTGCGCCCTTCGCCGGGGTCTGGCGGATGCTCAGCGGCGACGAGTTGGGGTGGCTGCTGGCCGACGACGCCCTCGCGCGTGGCGCACAAGGCACCTACGCCTGCTCGGTGGTGTCTTCCACGATGCTCTCGGCCATGGCCGCCGCAGGCGGGCAGCCGTTCGCGACGACGCTGACCGGGTTCAAGTGGATCGGTCGCGTTCCCGGGCTGGCGTTCGGCTACGAGGAAGCCATCGGGTATTGCACCGATCCGGCCGCCGTCGCCGACAAGGACGGCATCTCCACGCTGACCCGGCTACTCACCTTGGTGGCCCGGCTCAAGGCGAACGGGGAGAGCGTCGCGGACCGGCTCGATGCGCTTGCGCGGCGCTTCGGCGTCCATCTCACTGCGCCCCTGTCGTTCCGGGTGGCCGACCTGTCTTTGATCAGCGACGCCATGGCGCGGCTTCGCCAGCACCTACCGGCAGCCCTCGCTGGTGTCGCGGTGGAAGCATCCGACCTCAACGATGGCTGGAACGGCCTCCCGCCCACCGACGGCGTCCTGTTCGAGGGTGCCGGGGTGCGCGCCGTCGCCCGTCCCTCGGGCACCGAGCCGAAGCTGAAGGTCTACCTACAAGTGAGCCTCCCGCCCGAGCAGTCATCCGACCTTGTCCTAGCGCGGGCCACGGCTGCGGCGACCATGACCCAGCTCAAAGCCGACATGACGGCTGCCCTGGGCTTGTGACCCACCTCGTCCTGCTCGCGGGCCCCTCGGGAGGCGGCAAGTCCCGCCTGGCCCGGCTCGCGGGAGCCCTGCCCGTTCGGTTGGACGACTTCTACCGCGACGCCGACGCGCCCGGGCTCCCGTGCGCGCACGGGATCATCGATTGGGACGACCCCGCGACCTGGGACGGCGACGGCGCCCTGGAGGCCTTGCGGGCGCTGCTGCAAGAGGGGGTGGCGGTCGTCCCCACCTATTCGATTGCCCAGTCTCGCCGGGTCGGGGAGCACACTTTGGAAGTGGGCGAGCATCGGCTCATCGTGGCCGAGGGCATCTTCGCCCTTGACCTGCTTCCGCTGCTGCGTGAGGCAGGGTTGCCGGTCAGTGCGGTGTATCTGGATCGCAACCGCTGGCTGGTGGCAGGGCTGCGCCTGCGCCGCGACCTAGCTCAACACCGCAAGTCACCGGGGGTGTTGGTGCGACGGGGCTGGTCGTTGCTGTGCGCCCAGCCGCGCCAGCGTCAGCGCGCCCTCGCCGCGGGGTTCCGCCCGTTGAGCATGCGGGCCGCGCTGGACGAACTAGCAGACTGACGCGATCGCCGGGGCCCGCGCACGCGTGACCCCGACGACCGGCGACTCACTCGTGCGGTTCCGCAGCCCGCTGGGGCGCCACGAAGCCGGGTTGGTCCTCCACCGACCCCGTGTCGCCGATGAGGTCCTCCGCCGAGCCCGTGCCGGCGATGAGTTCCTCGACCGGGCTGGTCGGCGCGCCGGGGTTCAAGGCCTGCGGGGGCGTCGAGACGCCGCCATGCTCGATGCGCTTGGCCTCCTCGATTGCCTGCTGCACCTGCGCCTGCGACTGCGCTTCCTCGGCCCGCTTCGCGTCCGCGATCTCGGCGAACACGTCCACCCGCTCAGGGGCGGTGTAGCGGCTCGGATCGGCCTTAGTAAACGACTTCACCGCGTCGCCCACCGGACCACCCAGGCCCTTGAGGGCGTCGTTGAGTTCGCTGGGGATGATCCAGACCTTGTTGGCGTCGCCCTTGGCCAGCTCCGGCAGCATCTGCAGGTACTGGTAGGACAGCAACGCCTGATCCGGCTCGGCGGCGTGAATGGCGTTGAAGACGGTCGTGATGGCTTGGGCTTCGCCCTCGGCCCGCAGCATCGCCGCCTGCCGATCCGCCTGCGCACGGAGCACGGCGGACTCCCGCTCGCCTTGGGCGCGCAGGATGCTGGACTCGCGATCGCCGGACGCCGACAGGATCTGTGACTGCCGCTGCCCCTCGGCCAGCAGCACCTGCGCACGCTTCTCGCGTTCGGCGCGAGCGCCCTTCTCCATCGCATCGCGGATCGTCGCGGGCGGCTCGATGGAGCGCAACTCCACCCGGTTGACCTTGATGCCCCACTTGCCGGTGGCCTCATCCAAGACGGTGCGCAGCTTCTGGTTGATGTCCTCGCGGCTGGTGAGGGTCTCCTCCAGGTCCATGCCGCCGATGATGTTGCGCAGCGTGGTTTGGGTGAGCTGTTCGATGGCCTGGATGTAGTTCTGCGCCTCGTAGGCGGCACGAACCGGATCGACGATCTGGTAGTAGATGACCGAGTCGATGCCCACCATCAGGTTGTCTTCGGTGATGACGCCTTGTGGGGGGAACGGGACGACGGCTTCGCGCATGTCCATCGTGTAGGCCACCCGATCCAGGAACGGGAGAATCAGGTGCAGGCCTGGCTCGATCGTGCGGTGGAACTTGCCCAGCCGTTGGACGATGCCCAACTGCTGCTGCTGGATCACGCGTACTGACAGCCCAAGCGCCACGCCCACCACGGCGAGCACGACCACGGCAAGGATCACAAACTCCATCCCGACTCCTTCTCATAGGGGTGTTGTTGCCCACACCCTAGCGAGTCAGATAGGCCCCCGGGCAGGGGCCGCGTGGGGGGGTGGAGAGCCGGATCGGTCAGGCTTCGCCGCGGCGCAGGGGCTTGTCCCGTGGCTGCACCACCACGGTGAGGTCGTCGACCTCGATCACGTCCACCTCGACACCGTCGGGGATCGCGTCGCCGTCGTAGCTGCGCGCCGTCCACGTTTCCCCGTTCACGGTCACCTCGCCACCGGACGCGGTGACCTCACCCGTCGTGCGGCCGACACCGCCCAGCAACTGCTGGAAGGTGCTGCGATACCCGGGGCCGCGATGCAGCCGCTTGAGCACCTGCGGACGCAAGAAGCCCAGCAGCGCGACGGCCACGACGGCGGCCACCACGATCTGCACCCACACCAACGCCGGGAAGAACACTGCGACGCCCGCGCCAGCCAGCGCCCCGCCGGCCAGCATCAACAGCGTCATGTCCAAGGTGAGCATCTCTGAGACGGCCAGGCCACCGGCGGCGACCAGCCACAGCGTCCAGATGTTCTGCTGCACCCACTCCCACATGTGCGCCTACCCTTCCGTGGCGGCGCGTCGAGCCCGGGCCGACCAGCGTCCGTCCTCCTGGCTCACCTGGAGGGGAAGGTCGAACGCATCGCTGAGCAGCGTGTCGGTCAACACCTCACCGATCGGCCCGGCGGCCACGACGCGGCCCTCCTTGAGCAGCAGGGCATGCGTCATGCCCGTGGGGATCTCCTCCAAGTGGTGGGTGACCAGCACCGTGGCGGGCGCGTAAGGGTCGGCGATGAGTTCACCCAGCGTCTCCACCAGCGACTCCCGGCCCGCCAGATCCAGGCCCGCGGCCGGCTCATCCAGGAGCAGTAGTTCGGGATCGGTCATGAGCGCCCGCGCGATCTGGACCCGCTTGCGTTCGCCTTCGCTCAGCGTCCCGAACGTGCGCTTGCCCAGGCGTTCGATGCGCAACTGGCGCATGAGCTCACCAGCCCGGGCGAAATCGGTGGGGTCGTAGTGCTCCCGCCACCGGCCCACGACCGCATACCCGGCAGACACGATGACGTTGCCGACCGACTCCGAGCGAGGGATCCGCTCTGCCAAAGCCGCTGACGTGACACCGATCCGCGGACGCAGTTCGAACACGTCCACCGCGCCTAGCACCTCATCGAGGATCATGGCCTTGCCCGAGGTGGGGTGCACGTTGGCCGAGACCACCTGCAGCAGCGTCGTCTTTCCGGCACCGTTGGGGCCGACAATCACCCAGCGGTCAGTTTCATCGATGACCCAGTTCACCCGATCCAGGAGCGTGGCCTTGCCACGGACGACGGTGACGTCTTCGAGTTCAACAACCGGTGCCATGCCTTCAACCTACCGGGCGCAAGCCGTGCGCAGGAGGTTCACGCGCCCGTCGAGTGCAGCCCACCGTCGACGTGGACCATCTCCCCGGTCGTCGCCGGGAACCAGTCCGAGAGCAACGCCACGACCGCCTTCGCGGTGGGGGTCGCGTCGGAAGCGTCCCAGCCCAGCGGGGCCCGCTCAGCCCAGATGTCGTTGAAGGAATGCGAGCCGGGAATGGCCTTCTTCGCGACGGTGTCCACCGGGCCCGCCGCAACGATGTTGGAGCGCACACCCTCGGGGCCCAGGTAGCGAGCCAGGTAGCGCGACGCCGATTCCAGGGCCGCCTTCGAGACGCCCATCCAGTCGTAGGCAGGCCAGCTCACGCGCGCGTCGAAGGTGAGGCCCACCACCGAGGCGGTCTCCCCGAACAAGGGCTTGCACGCCATCGTCAGGGACACCAGCGAGTACGCCGACACGTGCACGGACGTGGACACGTCCTCGAAGGGCGTCTGCAAGAAGGCACCGCCCAAGGCGGTCTCCGGGTTCGCGAACGCGATGGAGTGGACGACGCCGTCGAGCCGCTCCACGCCCAGGTCGCGCAGCACGTCGGCGAGCGCGTCGAGGTGCTCCTGCGACGTGACGTCCAGTTCGATGACGTCGGGGGACGGTTCGAGCCGCTTCACGACGCGGTGGGTCAGGCTCAGTGCACGCCCAAAGTTCGACACGAGGACCCTCGCGCCTTCCTGCTGCGCGATCTCCGCGACCTTGTAGGCGATCGAGGAGGTCATGGTGACACCGGTGACCAGGATCGTCTTGCCGTCAAGGATTCCCATGGTTGCGCTCTTCTTTCGTGTGATGCGTAGGTGAGGTGAGTGGGGCCTCAGTGGCCCATGCCGAGGCCGCCGTCAACCGGGAGGACGGCGCCGCTGATGTAACCTGCAGCGTCCGAGGCCAGGAACACCACCGCGGAGGCGACCTCCTCAGGCAGGCCCAGGCGTCCGGCGGGGATGGCCGCACGATAACCGGCCACGGTGGCCTCAGGAAGCTCGGCGGTCATGCGGGTTTCGATGAAGCCGGGGGCGACGACGTTCGCGGTGATGTGACGCGCCCCCAGTTCGCGGGTCAGCGAGCGGGCCATGCCGACCAGGCCGGACTTGGTGGCGGCGTAGTTGACCTGCCCTGGGGAGCCGTACAGGCCGACCACCGAGCCGATGAAGATCATCCGCCCCCAGCGGGCCCGCAGCATCGCCTTGGAGGCGCGCTTGGCGACGTTGAACGCGCCCTTGAGGTTGACGTCGACGACCGCGTCAAAGTCGGCCTCGCTCATCCGCATCAGCAAGGTGTCCTTCGTGATGCCCGCGTTGGCGACGACCACCTCGACGGGGCCATGCGCCTCCTCGGCTTGCGCGAAAGCGGCGTCGACCGAAGCCGGGTCGGTCACGTCGCAGGCGATACCGAGCGCCCCCTGGGGGGCCTCGCCACTCGTGCTTGCCGCGGCGACCCGATGCCCTTGGGCCAGGAACGCCTCGACGATCGCCGCGCCGATGCCGCGTGCGCCGCCGGTGACCAGAATGCTGCGTGGTTGCTCCTTCACCCGCACACCGTATCGTGCGGGTTCGCGGGCCGGGTTACGCTGAGAACATGGCTGGACGTGGGGCGGAGGATCGCCCGTCGGTGATCACCGACGCGCGCATCGGCAGGACGCTTTCCACCGAGCAGCGGATGCGCCGCTACCTGATCACCATGGGGTTTCGCGTGGTGGCCTTCTTCGCCGCCGTGCTGAGCCCGGCCCCCTACAACATCGCCTTGTTCATCGCTGCGGCGCTCCTGCCGGGGCTGGCCGTCCTGCTGGGCAACGCCGCCGACAACCATGCCGCCCCCGTCGCGCGGCCGATCGACGTCGCACCGCTGCCCGAACTGACCGGGCGCGACGTCATTCCCGGGGACGTCGCAGAAAGTGATGCCGCATGAAGCGCATGTGGTTGCGTTGGGTACTCATGGGGTTGTTCGTCGTCGCCTTGGGCTTCACGTTCGTCAGCCTCGGGCAGTGGCAACTGGACCGGCTCGATCAGCGCCGCGATCGCAACGCCAACGTCGTCACTCACGAGCAGGCCCCCGTGGTGACCTTCGAGGACGCGTTCTCCCACGTCATCACCGAGCAAGACCAGTGGCAGCGCGTGGAGGTCCGCGGAACGTTCCTGCCCGAGCCTCAACTGCAGGCCCGCTACCGCTCCCACAACGACGAGACCGGATGGGAACTCGTCACTCCCCTGGTGACCACCGGCGGGCAGGTCGTGTTGGTGGATCGCGGTTTCGTGGTGCGTCCGGCCTCAGAGGATTTCCCGAAGGTCTTCCCCGCGCCTCCCAGTGGGGAGGTGCACCTGGTGGGCTATGTGCGCCGCAACGAGCAGGGCAGCACCACGGCCATGACCCCCACCGAAAACACGGTGCGCCTCATCAACTCCGACGCCATCGCCGCGTGGCTTGGCCGTCCCTTGGTGAACGGCTACCTCAGCCTGATCTCCGTCGATCCGCCCCAAAGCGACGGCCTCATTCCCCTCACGCCTCCCGAACTGACCGAAGGTCCTCACCTGTCGTATGCGATGCAATGGTTCGCTTTTGCGGCGATCGCCGGGTTCGGGCTCGTCGTCTTGATCCGCAACGACGTCCGCGACCGGAAGAAGGCTCGGGCCAAGGCCGCCGCGTCCGCATCCAGCGGCCCCGCCGCCGATCCCCCGCAGGATCCGATCGAGGCGGACGCCTCCCCCACTCCCCCCACCACGCACCCAGACGCCTAGGAGGCACCTCATGGATCTCGCACTGGCCGGAAAGGTCTTCGTCGTCACCGCCGCCTCCGGTGGCCTCGGTCGGGCCACCGCCGAGCACCTGGTCACCGAAGGCGCCAAGGTCGTGCTCGTAGCGCGACGCCCCGAGCAGCTTGAGGACGCCGTCGCGGCGCTCGGCACGGACGCTGCCGTCGGTCTGGCCCGCGATCTCACCGAACCATCGACGGCGGCCGAGGCCTGCGCCCTGGCTGTGGAAACCTGGGATCGTCTCGACGGCGCCATGATCAGCGTGGGCGGACCGGCCAAGGGCGGGGTGCTGACCACCCCGGACGCCACGTTTGCGGCGGCCTTCGATGGCGTCGTCCTCTCCGCGTTGCGCACCGCACGAGCCGTCGTCTCGGCAGCGCCGGGGCCCGTGAGCCTCGGTTTCGTCTTGTCGACGTCGGCCAAGGAGCCGCTCGCTGACATGGCCCCCTCGAACGTCACCCGCCCCGGTCTGGCGATGCTCATCCGCGAAATGGCCGATGAGTTCGGCGCCTCCGGCTCCCGCGTATTCGGGCTGATGCCCGGCACCATCCAAACCGATCGGATCAACTGGCTGGCCGCCCAAACCCCCGACGCCGAGGCCGCCATCACCGCGATGGGGCAGGCCGCCCCGATGGGCCGCGTCGGTCAGCCCGCCGAGTTCGGCCGGGTCGCCGCGTTCCTGCTCTCGCCTGCGGCCTCCTACGTCACGGGCTGTGTCGTGCCCGTCGACGGCGGCCGGCTTCGCGGGCTGTGATGCGGCCGTGACCCTGGCAGCGGCCACCGGCCTGCTGGCCTGCCCGCGGTGCGCTGAGCCGCTGGCGGTGGAATCCGCTGGGGCGACCTGCCCCCACGGTCACCGCTTCGACACCGCGCGGCAGGGCTACCTCAACCTGCTGGGCGGGCCACAGCCCGCCAATGCCGACACCGCCGACATGGTGGCGGCGCGGACCCGCGTCCTGGCCAGCGGCGCCTTCGACCCCCTCGACGAGGCCTTGGCCCGCCGCATCGACGATGGGGCCACGGTGGCCGACGTCGGCGGCGGCACCGGCCACCATCTGGCGCGCCTCCTCGACGCCCACCCCGCCTCGCGTGGGGTCAGCCTCGACGTCTCCGTCCCCGCCGCCAAGCGCGCCGGACGCGCCCACCCCCGGGCCGCCGCCGTCGTCGCCGACGCCTGGGGGACGCTGCCGTTACGCTCGGGCCGCTTCGACGCGGTCACGTGCATCTTCGCGCCCCGCAACATCGCGGAGTTCGCTCGCATCCTGCGCCCCGCCGGGTTGTTGCTGGTCGTCACCCCGGATCCTGAACACCTCACGTCCCTGCGCTCGCGGGAGGGCCTGCTCGAGATTGAGGCGGGCAAAGAGGACCGCCTGCTGCGGAGCGTTTCAGGATGGTTCGACGCCGTGGCCCGGCATCGCGTTCACGCGCCGATCGACGCGGACGCCTCGCTGGCCCACGATCTCATCGCGATGGGTCCCAACGCCTTCCATGGCGAGCACCGCACCGTCGCACCGTTGGTCACCGAGGTGGCCGTCAGCGTGTGGGTGTTGCGACATCCGGTGCCGGGCGCGACGCACCCCTGAGATGAACCTGGCGTTTTTCCTGCGGGCGAGTAGGTTTCCCCCCAAGCGTTGACCGCTCGAAAGGACCCAGCATGGCCACCCCACCGATGCGTGCTGTGTGGCAGCGCGCTCACGAAGATCTCGATACGGCGCTGCGCGAAGACCCGGCTGCGGTCAACAAGCTGGAGATCGCCCTGCTCTATCCGGGCGTCCACGCTATCTGGGCTTACCGTGTCGCGCACTGGCTGTGGACGAGGCGTCCGACCTCGCGTCCGCTGGCCCGGTTGATCTCGCAGGTCGCCCGTTTCATGACCGGCGTCGAGATTCACCCCGGGGCTGTTATTGGACGCCGGTTCTTCATCGATCACGGCATGGGCATCGTCATCGGCGAAACGGCTGAGATCGGCGACGACGTGTTGATGTATCACCAGGTGACGTTGGGTGGGCGCAGCCGTGGCCGCTTCAAGCGGCACCCCACCATTGGTGACGGCGTCTTGTTGGGTGCCGGGGCCAAGGTCATCGGCCCGATCACCGTGGGCGCAGGTTCCAAGGTGGGAGCCAATGCGCTCGTGGTCCACGATGTGCCACCGAACTCCGTCGTCACCGGCGTGGTCGCCAATACCCAATCGGATCCCGTCGCCTAGGCAGGCCATCATGAGCCCCCTGGATTTCACCCCATCGGAGCGCGGGTCGCTGGGCATCGAGTGGGAGGTGGCCCTCGTCGACTCCCAAACGCGCGCCCTCGCCTCGGGTGCCCCGGCCGTCTTGTCACGGCTGGGCGCCACCAAGGACGGCCCCCTGCGCGGGGAATACCTGACCTGCATGGTGGAACTCGTCACCGGCGTGCACAGCATCGTCGGTGCGGCGGTCGCCGAACTCCGCGCCGACCTGGACCGGCTGGCGTCAGCGGCGGACGCGGAAGGCCTGGCCGTCTACGCGGCGGGCACCCACCCCTTCAGCCGGGCCGCTGACGTGCAGGTGGAGCGAGGCCCCAGCTATGACACCGTCGCCGAGCAGAATGCCTGGTGGGCGCGTCGCATGTTGATCTGCGGCACCCACCTCCACGTCGGGGTTCCCGATCGCGAGTTGACCATGCCGCTAGTTCACGGGCTCGCTCAGCTCTCGCCGCTGCTGCTGGCGCTGACGGCATCCAGCCCGTTCTTCGAGGCGGAAGACACGGGGTTTGACTCGCAGCGCACCATGCTGTTCCAGCAGTTGCCCACCAACGGGCTTCCCCCCGATCTTCACGACTGGACGGCCTTCGAGGCCTATTACGACCAGATCGCCGCAGCGAAGATGGTGTCGGGCCCCTCGGAGATCCGGTGGGATGTCCGCCCTGCGCCCAAGTTCGGCACGGTCGAACTGCGCGTCACCGACGCGTCCCCCACCCTGACCGAGATCGGTTGCCTCGCCGCGTGGGCACAATGCCTCACGGAGTACATCATCGACGGGGAACTGTCCGGGGCGCCGCTCCCTTCCCTTGCGCCCTGGTTCGTGCGGGAGAACAAGTGGCGCGCCGCCCGTTACGGTCTGGCCGCCGACCTCATCACGACCGACGGCTCCCTCCCGATGCGGGAAGCCGTGGCACAGTGGCATACACGGCTTGCACCGTACGCCGACCGGTGGGGCTGCCGCTCCGCATTGGATCGGGCGCTGGTGTTGTGCGCCGAAGGCAACAGCGCCGAGCGTCAACGCGCCATCGCCGCCGACGCCGACCTGCTCACCGTCGTTGACGCGGTGTGCGCCGAGACGAAGGAGGCCCTATGAAACCGTTCCTGCACATATCGGTCCGCGACCACGATGGCGCGGCCGAGGCGGAGTTCTTGACCTTGCTGGCGCTCACCGGGCTCCCCAGCGACAAACTCGTTCAGGTTCGCGCCGAGCAGGCGCCCCTGCCCCTCATCGATCCCGACGACTTTACGGGCGTCATCATCGGCGGCGGGCAGTTCAACGCGTCCGATGAGGTCAAGAGCGCGACCCAGCTCCGGGTCGAGACCGATCTGGGTCATCTCGTGGACGCCTCCTTGGCGGGTGGGGTGCCGTTGCTGGGGTTGTGCTACGGCCTGGGCGTGGTGACCTCTCACCTGGGCGGGGTGGTGGATCGCCGCTACGGGGAGGGCGCGGGTGCCGTTGCCGTGACGCTCACCGAGGCGGGGCTGGCCGACCCGCTCTTCGAAGGCCTCTCCCCCAGCTTCCGGGCGTTCACCGGCCACAAGGAGGCCTGCTCGGTGCTCCCTGAAGGGGCCGTGGTGCTCGCGTCCGGGACGGCCTGCCCGGTGCAGGCCTTTCGGGTCGGTGAGAGCGTGTACGTGACGCAGTTCCACCCCGAACTCGACGCGGAACGCCTGATTGCCCGCATGGGGATCTACGCCGATGCCGGCTACTTCGATCCCGACGATTTCGACGCCCTGTCGGCGTCCGCGCGCGCCGCCGACGTGGGCGACCAACCGGCGCTGATCCTGGCGAACTTTGTGGCGCGCTTCGCTCAGCCGTGAGCCGACCCGGGTGTCAGCTCTGAGCGTCGCGGGCGATCTGCTCGTGGTGGCGGACCACCTCGGTGACGATGAACGCGAGCAGCTTCTGCGCGAACTCGGGATCCAGTCCGGCCTCGTCCGCGAGCCGCCGCAGCCGCTCGATCTGCTGCTGCTCACGCGCCGGATCCGCGGCGGGCAGGCCGGTAGCGGCCTTGAGGTGCCCGACGCGCTGGGTGATCTTGAACCGCTCGGCCAGCAGGCAGATGACGGCCCGATCGAGGTTGTCGATACTGGCACGCAGTTCCGTGAGCTCAGCAGGCACCTGGGTCATACCCCACACCCTAGCGGCGGCCTGCCGCGCCCCCAGGCACAATGGTGGGTGTGAGCGACGCCGCGTCGGGGACGCTGTGGGCGGTGATGAATCCCGCCGCCCGAGGGTATGCCGTCATGCGGCGCGTCTTGGAAACGGCCTGTCGCGATGCGGGGCTCCCCGCGCCGGTCATCGCCACCACCACCCCGGAGGCCGACGGCTATCCCCAGGTGCATGAAGCCGTCGCGCAGGGGGCTCGCGCCGTCGTGGTCGCGGGCGGCGACGGCACCCTGCGGGAAGCGGCCCGAGCCTTAGCGGGGACGGGCGTCGAACTCGGCATCCTGCCCATCGGGACGGCCAACCTCTTCGCCTACAATCTTCGGCTGCGAACCCGCAAGCCGCTGCTGGCAGTCGATCGAGCCCTCTTTGCGCCAGCCCGCAGCGTGGACATCGGCTGGGCGAGTTGGCGCGTCCTCGACGAGCGGGGCCACGTCGGGGAGCCGACACCCGAGATGCCTTTCCTCGTCATGGCCGGGCTGGGTCATGACGCCGCGACGGTGGGCGCCACCAGCCCACGGCTCAAGCAACGGCTGGGGTGGCTGTCGTACCTGGCCAGCGGAACCCGGCACTTGTTCTCTCGTCCTCTGGCCATGCGCGTCTCCCTCAACAACGCACCGGGGCGCCGCTTGACGACGTGGACGCTGCTGGTCGCCAACGCGGGCCATATCCCCGGCGGGATCGACGTGTTCCCCGACGCCGTCCTCGACGACGGACGCCTCGACGTCATGGAACTACCGCTGCGCCATCGCACCGAGTGGGGCCCCGTCGCGTTCGCGGGCCTCACCGGGCACCGGATCGACACGAGAGCCCTGCGCTACACCAAGGTCTCCACGTTGTGGGCGGTGCCGGATCACCCCACGCCCTTCCACCTCGACGGCGACGACGTAGGACCGGTCGTTGACCTGCGGATTCGCGTCCAGCACGCCGCCTTGCAGGTGCGTGTTCCGGCGGGTTCCTAGACTGGCGCCCGTGCCCTTGAACCTCGGCGTGCTCAACGCGCTGCTGCGCGGCCATACCGACCGCGATGAGGAGGCCGCCGTTTTGTCGCTGCTGCGCCAAGCGTCCGGCCCCGACTTCGATGAGGCACTCAGGAACGTGGACGCGGCCGAACTCTTCGCCAGCCTGGACGGCCGCCTCATCGGCCCCGATCATCGCACCGCCTTGCGCAACCTGATCCTGGAACGGCTGGATACCCTCTCGATCCCGGCGCTGGCCAACGTCGTCTACGGCTTGCAGGCCGGACACACCGACGGGGCCGACGCCGAGACCATCGCCGCGGTCTTCCAGGCGGTGGGCGGGGAACGACTCACCGAACTGAAGAACACCATCAACAACCGACCCGATCATCACGATCTGGAGGAGCTGATCTTCTCCGACATCGGCGACCCCGAGATCCGCGACGTCATCGTGGCCCACATCGAGGCCGAGGCCCGCGATGTGCACCCGGGAGAGGTGAAGGTTCTGTGTGACATCGACGACACCGTGGCCGCCGCGCTGCACGACCGCCGCTTCCCTCGCGGCACCGTCTACCCCGGCGTCTTGGCCGTCTTGGATGCGCTCGACCGGGGGCCCGATGACGAGGCTTACTCCCTGGGCGACCTGACGTTCGTCACCGCTCGCCCCGGTGACCTTTTCGGGCTGATCGAGAACCACACGCGCGCCACGCTGCGCCGCGCAGGCATCAAGCACCACAGCGTCCTGACCGGCACCTTCGCCGCCTTGGCCAGCCACGACCTGATGGCGGCCCGCAAGCTGAACAACATCGCCCACTATCGCCAACTCTTCCCCGAGTACCGGATGGTCTTCATCGGCGACTCCGGCCAAGGTGATGTCACCGTCGGAGAGCTCATTCAAGAACGCTTCGGCGACGTCGTGGACGCGGTGCTCATCCACGATGTCGTCGCGACCCCGCCCGACGTTCGCGCCGAACGGGCGGCCCGCGGCATCGTCACCTTCGACACCTATCTGGGTGCCGCGGTGGAACTGTGCGCGGCCGGGCTCGTGTCCGCGGCCGCCGTGACACGCGTCCACGATCAATCCGTCGAAGGCCTGGACGCCATCACGTGGGACTCCCCCGACCAGGAACGTCAGGCGCGTGCCCTGTTCGCGGCCGATACCCGACGCATGCACGACGTGCCGGCCTAGCGGTTCGCGGCCTCCAGGAAGGACACCACCAGCGGTTCGGCGTTCGTCGTCCCGCTGGAGCCATCCTCGGTGAACGCAGCCACCGCCAGGTCGCCTTGCGTCGCGATCATCCAGCCGTGATAGCGCACCGGCGACCCGTAACTGGCGGTGCCGGTCTTGGCACCCACGGCCTCCCCCGTGATCGTCGACAGCGCTGTATGCCCGCCTTCGGTGACGACGCTGCGCATCAACGACCGCAGCGCCCCGGCCTCCTCCTGCGTGAGGGGAACGGCGGGCGTCGCCGCCTGCTGTGAAGGCTCCGGCACCAGGATGGGGGTGACTGTGTGTCCGGCCGCGACGCTGGCCGCCACCGTCGCCATCCCCAGCGGGCTGGCCAGGACTTGCCCTTGGCCGATCATGGACGCCGCGTGGGCCGTCCCGTTCGCCTCAGCGGGCACCGTACCCAGGAAGCCAGGGATGACGAGGTTGGCCTTCGCCATCAGCCCCAGGCTGTCGGCCGCGGAGACGAGGGCGGCCTGGGGGATCGTGTCGCGGGCATTGATGAACGCACTGTTGCAGGAGTAGGCGAAGGCCGTGTGCAGGGGAACCTCGCCCAAGGCGGACCGGGGGTAACCCTGCCAGTTGTCGAACCGGTAGCCGTCCACGGTGACGCCGTCGGTGCACTGGACGGGAGTATCGGGCCCCAACCCTGCGCGCAGCAACGCAAGCGAGGACACCACCTTGAAAGTGGAGCCGGGCGCGTACTGGCCGAGCGTCGAGGTGGAGAACCCCTGGGAACCGGGACCGACGGCTGCGGTGAGGATCGCGCCGTCGGAGGGCCTGATCGCGACCAGGGCGCTGGCAGGACCAACACCGGCGAGGATGGACTCGGCGGCCCCCTGGAGGTGGGCATCGATCGTCGTCTGGACGTCGGCGCCGTCGAGGGGCTCCACCCGGAACAGTTCCGTGGCCCGGTTGTCGGCGTCGACGCGCTCGATGACGAAGCCCGTCAACCCGGCCAGCACGTGATTGCGCGCCTCCTGAAGACCGCCGCGGCCCGCCAGATCTCCCGAGCGGATCGTGCCGCCCGAGGCGTCCACCTGCTCGGCGGTGGCATCGCCGACGACGCCCAGCAGCGGACGCGCGAAACTGGACGTTCGACCCAGCGGGAAGGTCGTCGCGATGGCGCGGACGCCCGCGAAGTCGGTGGCTCGGCGGGCCAGCGCAGCCTCGGCGGGATCACCGCGCCGCAGGATCCGGGCCTCGATGAAGGCCTTGGGGCCCGCCCCCTGGACGCGAGCGGTCAAGCGCTCAGCATCGATTCCCATGAGGTCAGCCAGCGGACGTGCGCTGGCCACCGCGGACTCTGGCGTCGTCAAGGTCTTGTCGATCCCGACCCGGTAGGCGGACGTGTTGCCAGCCAGGATCTCCCCCTGTTGGCCGAGAATCGCGCCGCGGACCGCTGAGAGGCGGGTCGCTCGTAGCCGGTCCGTCGCCCCCAACGTGGGGGCCACCAGGGTGGGGGTGAACTCCGCAGCCCAGTCGGGCCCCTTCGTGCGATGCAACCGCAGCGCGGTGGTGTACTCCCAGGGATCCTTGCCCACGTGGATCTCCCAGCGCCACGTGAGGTCGGCTCCCAACGAGCCGTCGCTTTGCGAGGTGAGTGGTCCCACGCTCACGCTCGGCCGTAGGGAACCCATCCCGGCGTAGATCCGCGTCAGTTCCGCCTGCGCCCCGGGCGTGACGAACCAGGAATCCTCCAGCGTCCCCGACGCCAAACCGGCAGCGATCGCGTCGGCCTGTTCGTGGGCTCGCTCACCGGGCAGGTAGGCGAACCACCACACCAGCCCGCCGGTCACCGCCAGCAAAACGGCAGCCAACGCCAGCGCGAGCCCGCGTTTCATGGCTAGGCGTGGACGACGATCTCGACGCGCTGGAACTCCTTGACCTCGGTGTAGCCGGTCGTGCTCATCGCCTTACGAAGGGCGCCGACGAGGTTCATGGTGCCGTCCGGGACGTGCGAGGGGCCCTCGACGACCGCCGCCAAGCTCCCGACACGGCCCACGCGAACGCGCTCGCCGCGCGGCAGACGCGGGTGCCAGGCCTCCGGACCCCAGTGCCAACCCTTGCCCGGCGCCTCGTCGGCCCGGGCCAGCGGCGTGGACACCATGCAGGCGTCCGCACCGCAGGCGATCGCCTTGGCCAGATCGCCGGAGCGCCCCAGCGCCCCATCGGCGATGACGTGGACGTAACGCCCGCCCGACTCGTCCATGTAGTCGCGCCGAGCGGCGGCCACATCGGCGATGGCTGAGGCCATCGGCACCTCGACGCCGAGCACATGGCGGGTCCGCCCCGTGGCCGCGCCCCCGAAACCGACCAGGACGCCCGCCGCACCCGTTCGCATCAGGTGCAAGGCCGCCTGGTAGGTGGCGCAGCCACCCACGATGACCGGAACGTCGAGCTTGCGGATGAACTCCTTCAGGTTGAGGGGCTCCTCAGACGTCGAGACGTGCTCGGCGGACACGGTGGTGCCGCGGATGACGAAGAAGTCGACACCGGAGGATTCCACCACCGAAGCGAACTCCTGGGCCCGCTGCGGGCTCAAGGCGCCCGCCACCGGCACGCCCGCATCGCGGATCTCCTGCATGCGCGCACGGATCAGCTCGGGCTGGATCGGCGCGGAGTACATCTCCTGCATCCGCTGCGTCGCGGCCCCGGCGTCACTGATCTCGGCGAGTTCGTCCAGCAGCGGCTGCGGGTCGGCGTACCGCGTCCACAGGCCCTCCAGGTTGAGGACGCCCAGGCCACCCAGCTTGCCGAACTCGATCGCCGTCGCCGGGGACATGACCGAATCCATGGGGGCCGCCACGATCGGGAAGTCGAACGTGAGCGCGTCGATCGTCCACGTGAGCTTCACGTCTTCGGGGGTGCGGGTCCGCCGCGTCGGGACGATGGCAATGTCGTCGAAGCCGTACACCTGCGTGGCGCGCTTGGCGCGTCCGATCTCAATCATGTCGCTCACTTAGCTGAATAGTTGGGGGCTTCGACGGTCATCTGGATGTCGTGCGGATGGGACTCGCGCAGACCGGCGGAGGTGATCCGCACGAACCGGCCGCGTTCCTGCAGTTCCGGCACCGTACGGGCACCGGAGTAGAACATCGACTGACGTAGCCCGCCGATGAGCTGGTAGGCCACCGCGGCGAGCGGGCCCCGGTAGGCGACCTGCCCCTCGATGCCCTCGGGGATGAACTTGTCGTCGGTGGTGGCCGACGCCTGGAAGTAGCGGTCCGAGGCGAAGCTCCCGCCCTTGCCTCGGGCCTTCATGGCCCCCAGGCTGCCCATCCCCCGGTAACTCTTGAACTGCTTGCCGTTGATGAAGACCAGTTCGCCGGGGCTCTCCTCGCAGCCCGCCAGCAGCGAGCCGAGCATGACCGCGTTGGCGCCCGCCACGAGCGCCTTGGCGATGTCGCCGGAGTACTGCAGGCCGCCGTCCCCGATCACCGGGACCCCGGCTGGTTTGGCCGCGCGGGCTGCGTCGTAGATCGCCGTGACCTGCGGGACGCCGACCCCGGCCACGACGCGCGTCGTGCAGATGGAGCCCGGGCCGATACCGACCTTCACGGCGTCCCCGCCGGCCTCCACGATGGCCTTGGCGCCCTCATAGGTCGCGACATTGCCGCCGATGACGTCGACGTGCGCAGCGCGCGGCTCGGCCTTCAGGCGACGGATCAGGTCCATCTCGGAACGGCTGTGCCCATGAGCGGTGTCGGTGACGAGGGCGTCCACGCCCGCCTCCACCAACAACATGGCCCGCTCCCACGCCTCGCCGAACGTGCCGATCGCCGCCCCTACACGCAACCGGCCCTGGGGATCCTTCGTGGCCAACGGGTACTTGTCGGACTTCACATAGTCCTTCAGGGTGATCAGACCCCGCAGGATGCCGTCGCCATCGACCAACGGCAGCTTCTCGATCTTGTGCTGACCCAGCAGCTTCAGCGCATCGTCGGGCGAAATCCCCGGGTGCCCGGTGACCAGCGGCATGCGGGTCATCACCTCGCCGACCGGACGGTTCGGGTCGTCCTCGAACCGCATATCACGGTTGGTGATGATGCCGACCAGGCGCCCGCGATCATCGACGACAGGCAGACCCGAGACGCGATAGGTGCCGCACATCTCGTCGACTTCGCCGATCGTGGCGTCCACGGTGGTGGTGATGGGCTGATCGACCATCCCCGCCTCCGAACGCTTGACCCGGTCGACCTGACTGGCCTGCTCATCGGCGGTCATGTTGCGGTGCAGGATGCCCAAACCGCCCTGGCGCGCCATCGCGATGGCCATGCGCGACTCGGTGACAGTGTCCATCGCCGAACTCATCAGCGGGATGCGCAAGGCGATCCGCCTGCTGACCTGCGTGGTCGTGTCGACCTCGGCGGGAATGACGTCGCTCTCGTTGGGTTGAAGCAAGACATCGTCGAACGTGAGCCCGAGCGGTGCGAACGGAGCCGGGACCCCTGCCGCCGTCAGATCGTCCAAAGCCATGCCAACCCACTCTCCGTACGACGCTGGTGTGGAACGCAGTCTACGCGCCCCTCCCCCACGGGCGGCCCGATCAGCCGTGGGCGGACGCGGGCCCCGCGGCTTCCAGCAGGGCCGATTCCAGATCCGGGTAGCGATACGTGAACCCGACATCGAGCAGATGCTGGGGCACCGCGCGGGCGCTGGCCCACCACAACTCCTGGGACGCGTCGGCGCCGAACCGCGCCCGCATCACCCAGTCAGGGACAGGCAGCGGAACTCGGCGTCCCTGGACCCGCGCCCACGTCGACACGAACTCGGCCTCGGTGGTGTCGGTGGGCGCCACGATGTTCAGCGGGCCCTCGGTGCGATCCTCCAGCAGGAGGACAACGGCATTGACCCAATCGGTGAGGTGAATCCAGGGGATGTACTGGCGTCCGCTGCCGACGCGTCCACGCAGGCCGCGGTCGCGCCGAGCGAGATAACCGCGCCCCCGGGCGATGATCGCGGGGGTCCGCAGCAAGGCGGTGGGGACCGGCGAGTGGCGGGCTGCCGCCTCCCACATCCCGATGGCTTGGGACAAGAATCCTGAACCGGGCGGGGAGTCCCCCGTCACGGGGGCCGCCCCTGCGTCGGCGTAGAAGCGGGTCGACGACAAGGCAAGGAGGCGCTGACATCGCCCCTGCGGCTCCAGCATGCTCACGACGCTCAAGGTTCCCGTGGCCCGGGTGCTGAGCAGTTCTTCCTTGACCGCGGTCGTCCAGCGCCCTGTCATGGGGCTGCCGAACATGTTGATGACGGCGTCCACGTCGCTGAGACCAGGGTCGTCGATCAGCCCAGCCAGCGGATCCCAGTGACGACGCTCTACCCCATCGGGCGCCTCATGGGGGGAGCGCTCCAAGAGGACCACCTCGTCGCCACGCTTCATCAGCGCTGTGGCGAGTCCGCCGACCAGGTGAGGGGGTCCTTCGGTGACGGCGACACGCATGCGGGCGAGTGTAGACCGCCTCGTCAGGCTCCGTGCCACAAAACGGTCTGAAGCGCGTTCCACGTCAGGAACGCCATGGCGAAGCCCGCTACCCAGCCGCGTTGCCGAACGGTGAGGGGACCCAGGCCGAGCAGCGCCAGGCTCCAGGGCAGGTACCACGGGTGCATCGACTGCCCCAGGATCGCGACCGCAAGTGATCCCCAGCCCACCGCCGCAACGGGACGATCGCTGAAGCGCACCACCACCCAGCCCAGGACGCCCAGCACGGCGACATTTGAGCTGAAGCCCACCACAGCCCGGAATGCGCTCGGATCGGCGCCTGCCCACGCGATGAGGTCCCCGCCCCATCCCGACACCAGCGCGAAGGGGGCAGGCGTCCCCGCCGCGCCCATGAGGGTCAGCCATTCGGTCCAGCCGAACCCCTTCCCCGAGGCCACGCTCACGGTCACGAAGGTCGCCACCGCGATAGCGGTCACGATGACGGTGCGCCGCGCATAGGGCCACAGCCGGGCAGGCAGGGGCGTCGAGCGCAGTGTGGCAAGAAGCGGCAGGCCCGCCACCGCCAAGACCGTCAGGCCGCCCTGCTGCTTCAACGCCATCGACAGCCCGACCAGCATGGGGGCGAGCGCCCAGGTCAGTGCACGTGAACGCCACGGATCGCGGCACTGGATGCCGACAACGGTCACATAGATCGCGAGCACCGATACCCCGGCCATGAGGGCGTCGTTGTGCGCACCGCCGATGAAGTGGATCACCAGGACTGGGTTGAGCGCCCCCCACCACCACGCACGAGCGGTCGCGTCCGCGTCCTGGGGGGTGAGGAAACGGGCGATGCGAGGGGCACACGCGGCGATGAGGACGACTCCGACGAGGGCGGGGATCCGCATGGCCACGATGGACCAGTAGGCGTGGTTGCCGGTGGCCGCGACGACAGCCTGGTTGACGAGCAAGCTCACCGCCGGATAGGCGACCCCATGCCCGCGCCACAGAGGATCCACCGACGAGCCGAACGGCCCGAAAGCCGAGCCGAGGCCCTGACGGTAGACGGATCCACCCTGGTTCTCGATCCATCCCGAATCGGCATACAGCACCGCATCGCCCGACAGCACGGGCGGGCACAGCAGCAGCGGCAGGGCCCACAGCGTCGCCAGCAGCCAAGGGCGGGTCAGGGGCGTCCCCCCGGGACGCAGGCGCATCTGCCACCACACAGCGCACAGGGAGGCGACGCCGACCACGATCGCCACGCGGTTCCAGGGCAGCGGGAGGGAGTTACCGATGGCGTCTACTGCGGGCTCGAGCCATCCGTAGCGGTTGAAGGCGAACTCAGGATGGGCGGATCCCCACGCGACGAGCAGGCTCGCGGTGAACCCCACCGCGGCCGCGACACCGAAGCGGACGCCAGGACGCCGGTGTGATCCGTCTGCCACCTGCGACTCCTCCCACACTCGACGACGGGGCCCCAGCGTAGCGGGCACGCCTGCGCCCATCGCAGCCCTCCACGAGGGCTGTCCCCAGAGACAACTCAGGCCCCCGCGCCATGCGCGAGGGCCTGAGTATGAATCTCAGCCGGTGAGGGGCCGGATCAACGATCAGTGCTGATCGTCGTCCTCGTCCTCAGGCTTGTCGACGACAACCGTCTCGGTCGTCAGCAGCAAGGCCGCGATGGAGGCCGCGTTCGACAGCGCCGAACGGGTCACCTTGACGGGATCGATGACGCCGGCCTTGACCAGGTCCTCGTACTCGCCCGTCGCACCGTTGTAGCCGTGCCCCGGTGCCAGTTCCTGCACCTTGGAAACGACCACATACCCGGGCTCGCCACCGTTTTCGGCGATCCAGCGCAGCGGCTCGACGACGGCCTTCTTGACGATGAGCGACCCCGTCTTCTCGTCGGCGGTGTCACCCAGGCCGGACTCGATGCTGGAGGCAGCGTGCACGAGGGCGGAGCCGCCACCGGCGACGATGCCTTCCTCGATGGCCGCACGGGTCGCCGAGACGGCGTCCTCGATGCGGTGCTTCTTCTCCTTCATCTCGACCTCGGTCGCGGCACCCACCTTGATGACGCAGACGCCACCGGCCAGCTTCGCGACGCGCTCGGAGAGCTTCTCACGATCCCAGTCGGAGTCGGTGCGCTCGATCTCGGCACGCAACTGCTCAACGCGGCCCTTCACGTCGGCAGCCTGGCCCGCGCCGTCCACGATGGTCGTGTTGTCCTTGGTGACGACGACCTGGCGTGCCCGGCCCAGGACCTCGAGCCCGACCTGGTCGAGCTTGAGACCCAGTTCGGGGGAGACGACCTGCGCACCGGTGAGGATGGCGATGTCCTCCAGCATGGCCTTGCGGCGATCGCCGAACGCGGGGGCCTTGACGGCCACCGAGTTGAACGTGCCGCGAATCTTGTTCACCACGAGGGTGGACAGCGCCTCACCGTCGACGTCCTCAGCAATGATGACGAGCGTGCCGTTGGCGCCGATGACCTTCTCCAGCAGCGGCAGCAGGTCGTTCATCGAGCTGATCTTGCCGGAGTTGACCAGGATGTAGGGGTCGTCCAGGACGGCCTCCATGCGCTCCGGATCCGTCACGAAGTACGGGGACAGGTAGCCCTTGTCGAACTGCATGCCCTCGGTGAACTCAAGCTCGGTGCCGAAGGTGTTGGACTCGTCGACGGTGATGACGCCGTCCTTGCCCACCTTGTCGAACGCGCTGGCGATGAGTTCGCCGATCTCGGCGTCACGGCTGGAGATCGTGGCGATGCTGGCCATGTCGGCCGTCGTCTCGACCGGCTTGGCGACCTCGGCCAGGGCTGCGTCGATCGCGGCGACGCCCTTCTCGATGCCACGCTTCAGCTCGATCGGGTTCGCGCCGGCGGCCACGGAACGCAGCCCCTCGTGCACGAGGGCCTGCGCCAGCACGGTCGCGGTGGTGGTGCCATCACCGGCGACGTCGTTGGTCTTGGTGGCGACCTCCTTGGCCAACTGCGCGCCCAGGTTCTCGAAGGGGTCGGTGAGTTCGACCTCCTTGGCGACGGTCACACCGTCGTTGGTGATGGTGGGGGCGCCCCACTTCTTGTCGAGCACGACGTAGCGGCCCTTGGGCCCCAGCGTCACCTTCACAGTGTTGGCGAGGGCGTCGACGCCGCGCTCCAGGGCGCGCCGAGCCTCCTCGTCGAACTTCAAAGACTTACCCATGAATGTTCCTATCGATGGTTCGCGGTGGTCACTTGGTGACGACGGCGAGGATGTCGCGCGCGTTCAGCAGCAGGTACTCGGCGCCGTCGTACTTGACCTCGGTGCCGCCGTACTTGGAGAAGATGACGACGTCGCCCTCAGCGACATCGAGCGGGATGCGCTTGCCGGAGTCATCGACGCGGCCCGGGCCGACGGCGACGACCTTGCCCTCCTGGGGCTTTTCCTTGGCGGTGTCGGGGATGTAGAGACCCGATGCGGTGGTGGTCTCGGCCTCGAGGGGCTGGATCAGAATGCGGTCTTCGAGCGGCTTGATCGTGACGGCCACGATGGTGCCCTTTCTGCGTGTGGACCCCGGTGTCGGGATCCGATGACGGATCTTCGATTGCGCCGCCCAGGCGTCGTCGCGGTGCCGCCGTGGGCTAGCAGACTCGATGAACGAGTGCCAGATACGACTGTATCCACGCGCTGGCACTCGTTCAACCCGAGTGCTAATCCTGGCCCCGGATCAATCCCAGATGCCGCCGGTAAGCGCGTCGATACGATCCAAGTCGGCGTGGACGTCGGTCGCATCGAAGGCCGCGAAGGCCCGGCAACGGCGCGCGAGCGCCGACAATGCCTCAGCGTCGGCCTGCCCGCGGGCCATGACCTCACGCACCCGCGGCAGGACCGCCGCCAAGGCAGGATCGTCACGCTCCCCCGCCATCGACTCGAAGCCACCCAGCAACGTGGTCGGGACGCCGAGCAGTTCGGCCAGTGCCTCCATCTCGTCGGCGACGCTCGCCGCGAGCGCAGCGTTGGCGGCCGTCGCGGCCGAGGCGTGCGTCACGCCCTCGCGCAGCGCCACCACCAGGTCCTGAATCGCCGGCTGGGCGTCCTTCGCGCCTGGACCACCGTCCATGAGTTCACTGACGAACCGGCCCACGGTCTCCGACTCCAGCGAGCCCAACGCGATCCCGAAGCGCGTCTTCACCACGCCGGTGCGCAGTTCTGCCAAGCGATCGGCCAGGGTGCGCAGCACGTCGTCCATCTCGGCGGTCATGGACACCCACAAGGTCAGCGACGCCATCACCGGGGAGAACCCGGCCGTGGCGGACGCCGCCGCAGTCAGGTCCGCCGCGGCCTCCTCCGAGGCGGTGATCCCTTCGCGGACCTGATGCCCGCCGGCCACCAGCGCGTCGGCCAGTTCCTGCAGGGTGTCGAGTTGCCCGACCCAACCGGTCAGGGCGCGGCGCACGCGTGCCCCGGCGGCCAACAGCGGCCACCATTCACTCGCGCTATCGGTCCGCGTCGGGTAGCCCACCCCGGCTGCTGCGCGAGCGGTGACCTCGGCGGGCAGCGCCGCCCAAATGAACTCGTCGTAGCTGGGGAACCCCGCCTGAGCGAGAAGAGATGCCAGTTGACCCAACCCGTATTCCGCCGCCGCGTGCGCGCTCAATCCGAGATCTCGCTGCGCGAGTTCCCCAGGCCGCACCGCCGCGTACAGGCTGCGCGCCGCATCCAGCAGGTCGGTGCACAGCGGCCGGAACCGAACCGAGAGGTAGCGCTCCCCCAGCGGGGTGATCGTGGCAAAGACCGTGTAGCAGCTTCCGTCCGCAGCCAGGTTGTCGACGTAGGCGCAGAACGGACGACCAGCGGTCAGGGTGTCCCACATCAGCAAGAAGGCGCCGGCCGGCATCGCCGGGTGCCGAATGATGTTGTGCGGGGCACCGATGAGGCGCTCGCGGGGGTAGCGCGACAACCGGACGAAGACGTCATTGGACTGAAAGATGACGCCCTTGGCGTCGGTTGTGGAGAAGAAGATCTCTTCCGGTCCGACATCATGGTGGGCGCCGGTGGGGGGTGTACGAAATGCGGTCATGAAAAAGGAGTGCCTTTCCCTGAGGATGCTGCGCGGCTGCGAGGGGCCGTGCACGTCACCCTAACGGGGGACGCTCCAAATGCCCCCTCCGGGTGCAGACTACGGCGCGTGCTCCCACCGGTGTCGGCGTGAGCACCAGCGTCGCCGCGGCCCGCCCCGAAGGCTTCAGTCGTTTCCTCAATGCGGCCGGATCAACCTCGAGGCCACGCTTCTTAATCTCGAGCGTGCCAATGCGGTGTTCGCGCACCCACCCGCGCAGAATCCGCTCGTCGAAGGGCAAGACCTCCGACACCGCAAACGCCGAAGCGAAGGGCGTGGGCACCGCGACATCGGCAGACAGGTAGGCGGTGTGCGCATCGACCCGCCACGCACCCAGGGCGAGTGCCAGGTCGTCGACCAGCCCGGCGCGCACCACGGCGCCGTCGGGGTCATAGAGGTAAGCCCCCACTGCCCCGGGCGGCGAGGCAGCCGTCTCACCACCCGACAGTTCCGCACCGTCCACCACCGCCGAGCGGCGACCCGGCGACGCAGAGGGACCCGCGAAGACGGCGCACTCCACCACGGTGCCCTGATCCGACACCCAGGACGCCTCGGCGTCGGCGGGAATCACCCGATGCGGGACACCAGGGCCCAGCTTGAGTGCCGCAGGGCGTCCGCTGGCCAGGACGTCGAGGGCGAAATCCCACGGTGGGCTGAGATCCTCCAGGCGCCACGTGCGGCCCGCCCCTGTACGACGCGCCGGGTCAGCGAACACACCCGCGTCGGGATGGTCTACAAGGAGCGTCGGCCACACCTGCTGCGCCTGCGCCACCAACACCGGGTGACCGAGGTTCGCCTGCGCGAGGAGCGCGGTCACCGGATCCTTCTCCACAGCGACCACCGTCAGCCCAGCATCCTGGAAGGCCAAGGCGTCCGCCCCCAGCCCGCACCCCAGATCGAGGACGGTATCGGCTCCGGCTCGGGCGAACCAGGATGCACGGCGGGCCGCCACGGCGCTCCGGGTGGCCTGCTCGAGCCCATCAGGGGTGAAGAACAACCTGTCTGCCCGCGCGCCGAACTTGGGCCGTGCTCGACGCCGCAACGCGGCCTGCGTCAAGACGGCCGCAGCCTGCTCGGGGGTGACCAGCTTGCGCAGCGCCGTCGCCGCCGCCAGCGAATCGGGGTCGGGTTGCGCTGCCGCCGCGGCCAGGGCCGGGCTCGCGTCGGGGGAAACCAGCCAGCGCGCGGTGGAAAGGTCCACGCTCACCCGACGATGCTGATGACGACGACCCCGTCGGGTGTCCCCTTGCCGCCGAGTTCCCAGGCCCAGTCCGCGACTTGCGCCACCTTCATGGCCAGGCCGTACTTCGCCTCGGTGGCCGCCCTCACCGCCTCGTACTCTTCGCCTTCGGTGACCAGGACGGCCTTCCCTTCGAGGACGGGTTCCTCCCGTAGGTCTTTGCCCGACGGGGTGGCCGCGTGCAGCGACACCACGGCGGACAGGGACAGGCGCTGCGTCCACGGCCCGGACTCGGTCGTCCACAGCCCGATGCGGTCCTCGTCCATGCCGACGACGAAGTTGGTCGATGTCGTCCCTTGCCCGGCGGCGTCGAACGTCGTGACGTTGACCCGGTCGGCGTCCGCCAGCCTCACAGGTTCCCCTGGGGAGCGGGCGGCTCGATCACGGGCTGCTGTGGGGCCGCTCCCGCCGCACCCGTCTCGGGCAGCGAGGCGTGCTGGGCGGCTCCCTTGGCGATCGCGCTGCGCCGTTGGGCGTTGGCCTCATCGAGAGCGTCGCGCCGCACGGCACCGCGGGTCTGCACGGGCAGCCCGATACCCAGCCCGAGCAGCAGGCCACCCGCCAGCGCCAGCCCCGAGACGAGGAAGATGTTGTGCATGGGATCGTTGAACAGGTTGCCGGACTTGTTCGCGTTCGCCGCCGCCAGCAGACGGGCATTGTCCAGGAACACGAGGCTGAGGTAGACGCCTCCGGCCACGAGCGCGGCCACGGCGGCGATCAGCAGCACAGTCTTCACGATCTTCATGGGTGCGAGAGTAGTGACCCATGGCCCCGCGCGGGTAGTTCGTCCGCCGCCTGGCCTGGCGCAACCGCCCCGGTTAGAGTGGGCGCGTACCCAACGAGAGGATTCCCATGCGCGTGCTCGTCACCGGTGGAGCCGGATACATCGGCTCGCACACGACTTTGGCGCTACTGCAGGCGGGACACGATGTCCTGGTCGTCGATGACCTGTCCAACAGCTCTCCAGAGTCGCTTCGGCGCGTCGCCGAACTGGCAGGGCGAGCCCCCGAGTTCGTGCTCGCCAACGTGCGTGACGAGGATGCCCTCGATGGCGCCTTCAGCGCGTTCACCCCGGACGCAGTCATCCACTTCGCGGGGTGGAAGGCCGTGGGTGAGTCGACCCGGATCCCGCTGACCTACTACCGCGAGAACCTCGAATCCACGATCACCTTGCTGGAGGTCATGGCCAAGCACGGGGTGAAGACCATCGTGTTCAGCAGTTCCGCGACGGTCTACGGCGACCTGTCCGAGCCGCCGTTCACCGAGGATGCCCCCACCGGCGCGACGAACCCTTACGGCCAGACCAAGCACATGATCGAGCAGATCCTGACGGACGTCTCCGCAGCCGATCCCGAACTGGCCGTCGCGGTCCTGCGCTACTTCAACCCGATCGGGGCCGACGTCTCGGGCCGCATCGGTGAGGATCCTCGCGGCATCCCGAACAACCTGCTCCCGTTCGTCGCGCAAGTTGCGGCGGGTCGCCGGGATCACCTGACCGTCTTCGGGGACGACTACGACACGGTTGACGGCACCGGGGTGCGCGACTACATCCACGTGGTCGACCTGGCCGCAGGTCATATCACCGCGCTGGAGTATCTCGACGGCCGCAAGGGTTCCTTCGTGTGGAACCTGGGTACAGGGATGCCGATTTCGGTGCTCGAACTGGTCGCCGCCTTCGAGAAGGCCTCCGGCACGACCATCCCCTACGAGATCGCCGCTCGGCGTCCCGGCGATGTGGCCGCCTGCTACGCGGACGTCTCCAAGGCCGCCGAGGAACTCGGCTGGCACGCCACCCGGACGCTGGAGGACGCGTGCGTCGACTCCTACCGATGGCAGTCCACCAACCCCGACGGGTACGCCACCGCCGAGGGCTGAACCTGCAGCTCCTCGAACGCCCCCCCCCTGTCCAGGGTGGGGGCGTTCCTCGTGTGGGAGGCGTCCGCGCTAGAGCACCTGCGAGGTCGGGTCGTCGTCCCCGAAGAGGAGTTCGGGATAGACCGGCTGCCACATGCGGTCGAACACCTGCTGGACCGGGTCGGTGAGCGGCACTCCCGCGACCCCGTCGAGTTCGGCCTGCCGGGCGACGGCGATGGCCACCGTCGCCGACACGCGGCGCAGATCCCGAACGCTCGGCAGCAACGATTGCCCCGGCGTCCGCAGGTGCACCAGCGAGGCGACGGCGCGGGCCGCCGCCGCGATCATGTGATCGGTGACCCGGGACGCACGACACACCGCGACCCCCAGGCCGAGCCCGGGGAACACGAGCGCATTGTTGGCTTGGGCGACGGTGTAGGTGACGCCCTCGTGCGTCACGGGGCCGAACGGCGAGCCGGTCGCGATGAGGGCGCGCCCGTCGGTCCACTCGATGAGTTGGCCGGGTGTCGCCTCCGCCAGCACGGTCGGGTTGGACAGCGGGAAGATCAGGGGGCGATCGACGTGCGCGGCCATGTCGCGGACGACGGCCTCGCTGAAGAGCCCCGGCTGGCCCGAGGTGCCGATCAGCACGGTGGGGTGGACGTTGCGCACGATGTCGGCCAGGCCGATCCGGGCGGGTTCATCGACCGTCCAGCCGTCCGTCTCGGCGACGACACGCGCGTAGGGACGCTGGAAGTCGCGGAACCGCAGGTGCGGATCGTCGGTGACCAGCCCACGGCTCGACGTCGCCCAAAACAGGCTGCGCGCCTCCTCGGGGGTCAGTCCCTCGCTCACCATCAAGTCGACGAGCAGGTCGGCCACACCGATGCCTGCGGTGCCCGCACCGCTGATCACGATACGTTGATCGCGCAACCGCTCCCCCTTGGCGCTGACCCCCGCCATGACGGCTGCGGCCACGACCGCCGCCGTTCCTTGGACGTCATCGTTGAAGGTGCACAACTCGTCGCGGTAGCGGTTGAGGATGCGGTGCGCGTTGCTGGCGCCGAAGTCCTCCCAGTGGACCATCGCGTGCGGGAAGACGGCCTGGGCCGCCTGCACGAAGGCGTCCACGAAGGCGTCGTAGCGCTCCCCTCGGACGCGCGCGTGACGCAACCCCAGGTAGAGGTCGTCGTTGAGGAGTTTGAGGTTGTCGGTGCCGACGTCCAAGACGACCGGCAGCATGCGATCCGGGTCCACCCCGCCCGCTGCCGTGTAGAGCGACTTCTTGCCGATGCAGATGAGGACGCCCCCCACTCCCTGATCCCCGATGCCCAAGATCCCCTCGGAGTCGGTGACGATGAGCATGTCGATGTCGTCTGGGCCTTTGCCGGAGGCACGCAGCGACGCTTCGATCCGGTCGGGGGCGTCGATGGCGAGAAAGACGGCGTTGACCTGTTGGAACCACAGGCTGAATTCCTGGATCGCGTCGCCGATGGTCGGCGTGTACACGATGGGCATGATCTCGTCGAGGTGCTCGCTCAGGAGGCGATAGAACAGCACGGTGTTGCGGTCACGCAGGCCTTGGAGGTAGGCGTACTTCTCCAACGGCGTGGCGGCCCGCAGGAAGCGCGTGTAGGCGCGATGCAGTTGGCCCTCCAGCGGGGTGACACGCTCGGGCAGCAGCCCTTCCAAACCGAGTTGGACACGCTCGTCGTGAGTGAAGGCCGTCCCGCGATTGAGCCGTGGCACGCGCAGGATGTAGCTCCCGTGGATGTTGACTCGGATGCGGGCTCCGTGGTCACCGGGTAGGACGTCATAGGGCCGCTTTGCCATGGCCGTCAGCTTAGCGACGTCAACCTCGGTCCACGTTACCGCCTGCAGCCATCGGGCAACAGCGTTACAATGCCCGCTCGATGGAGACCTGCCAGTCGGCCGGAACGCCGTCCACGTACGGCATGACACCGGCAAACGACGTCACCGCCGGGTCGAACACCAGCCCCAGCCAGGCCTCATCTCCCTTGGGCAGCGGCAGGATGCCGAGTTCGGTGCGGGGAACCCAGTGCAAGGTCCCTTCTTCGTTGGCGGCGGGTGGCTCTCCGGTGAACTCATCCACGACGTACACGAACCCGAACCAGTCCTCACCCGGACCCCCCAGCACCGGCCAGCTCACGGTGCCACGCAGGCGCATCGACGTCACCTCGATCCCGGCCTCCTCGCGCAGTTCGCGCCGCATCGCACTCGCCACGTCCTCACCGGCCTCGACCTTGCCGCCCAAGCCGTTGAACAGGCCGAACTGGTCATCGGCAGTACGGGCGGTGCGATGGACGAGCAGCACCGCGTCACCGCGCAGGACGTACGCGAGGACACCCAACGTCGGCCGGAACCCGGGCGCACCCATGTCAGCCTCGCAGCGCCGTCGAAGGCGGTTCGGGGACAGGAGGGAGTTCCTCCCCCGCCCGCAGCGCGGCCTCCTCCTGCGCCCGCTCCCGCCGGGACGGAATCTGCGTCACGAGGATGCCTGCCATCATCAGCCCGGCGCCGAGCAGCCCGCGCCCGGTGAGCCGCTCCCCCAGGAACAGGGCCCCACCCAGCGCACCAAAGACAGCCTCCAAGGCCATGATCATGGCGGCCACCGAGGCTCGGGCGTGACGCATCCCGATCACCTGCAGCGTGTACCCGATCCCCGTGGAGACGAGCCCGGCGAACACGACCGCACCCACCGCGTCCCCCAGCCCGGCGAAGGGGCGCGACTCGGCGATGGGTGCCGCTCCCGTGGCCAGCACCGCCGCGACGACGAACTGCAGGATCGAGAGACGCAACGGGTCCGTCGCCGAGGAGGCCCGCCCCACCGTGAGGATGTGAAAGGCCCAGACCACGGCGCCCATCAGGCACAACAGGTCCCCGGGCCCCATCCCCGTGCCCGTCCACGTCAACAGGAACAATCCCGGGACGGCGAGCGCGATCCCCGCCCAGGTCGCCACCGGGGTCGCGTGGCCGAAGAATCGCCCCGCAAGGGGAACGAGGACCATGTAGAGCCCGGTCACGAAGGCCGCGTTGCCCGCCGTGGTCTGTTCGATGCCCAGTTGCTGCAAGGCCGATCCGGCAAACAGCAGGACGCCGATCACCAGACCGGGCCTCACTGCCCTGGCCCAGGCCTGGCAACGCGCGGCTGCGTCGCGGTTGTCCCGACGATCGATCAGCCATACCAGCGGCAGCAGGGCGGCCGCTCCCAGGTAATTGCGGGCGGCGATGAACGTGTAGGCGCCGACCACATCCGCGCCGAGGCGTTGCGCAACGAAGGCGAACCCCCAGATCGCCGCACAGGCCAGCAGCAGCAGATGGGAGCGCGACGCAGCGCTCACACGAGCACCGTGGACACCGGCAACCCAGAGTTGGCGCCGATGTCGAGGGAACTGGGCCGGCGTCCGCGGCGTACCACTTCCACACCAAGCGCGCCGATCATGGCCCCATTGTCGGTGCACAGCCCCGGGCGCGGGCGGCGCACCGTCACCCCGGCCGCGTCCGCGCGCTCAGCCAGCAAGCCACGCAACCGGCTGTTGGCCGCGACCCCGCCGCCCAGCACGAGGGTGTCGAGCCCGAAGTGGGTGCACATGTCCATCGCCTTGGCGGTCAGGACGTCCACGACGGCTTCTTGGAAGGACGCCGACACGTCCGCCACGGGGACAGGACGCCCCGCAAGCCGCTCGGTTTCGACCCAGCGCGACACGGCTGTCTTCAGGCCGGAGAAGGAGAAATCGAAGCGGTGTGCTTCCAGGTCGCGCCGCGACGTCAGCCCGCGCGGGAACCGGATGGCCTTCGGATCGCCGTCCGCCGCGGCAGCGTCGATGACGGGCCCCCCGGGGTAGCCCATGCCGAGCAGGCGCGACACCTTGTCGTAGGCCTCTCCCGCGGCGTCATCGATGGTGGAGCCCACCTCGGTGATCTGGGAGGTGATGTCGTCGACGACCAGCAAGGACGTATGCCCGCCGGACACCAGCAATGCCCCGAACCGTTCGGGCAGCGGACCATGATCGAGCAGGTCGACGGCGACGTGACCGACTAGGTGGTTGAGCCCGTACAGCGGCTTGTTGAGGGCCAGGGCGATGGCCTTGGCCGCTGACAAACCGACCACCAGGGCACCCATCAGGCCGGGGCCTGCGGTGACGGCAACCCCGTCGATCTCGCTCAAATCCACATCGGCGGTCTGCGTGGCGCGCCGCAGCGCGGGCACGATGGCCTGGAGGTGGGCACGAGAGGCGACTTCGGGCACCACCCCGCCGAAGCGGACGTGCTGCTCGACCGAACTGGCGACCTCATTGGCCAGCAGCTCACGCCCCCGGACGATCGCCACCCCCGTCTCGTCGCAGCTCGATTCGACGCCGATGACCAGCGGCTCGCTCATGCTTGTTCCCCCAGCGGTAGTGCCATGACCAGGGCGTCGCGCCCCGGCCCGTAGTAGTTCGCGCGTCGCGCCAGCGTCACGAATCCGATCTGCTGATACAGCGCCAGGGCGGGCTCGTTGCCGTCCTCCACTTCGAGCATCATCTGCGTCGCCCCCTGTTCCTCAGCCCACGCCAGGCCCCCCAGCAGCAGGCGCAACGCCACACCGCCGCGCCGGGCCGCGGGAGCGACGATGACGCGGTTGAGATCACACGTCTCCCCCGCCACGCTGAACGCTGCGACGCCCAGGGGAACCGACTCCCCGTCGCCCTCCACCAGGACCTGCGCACGGTGCGAGGTCATCTCCTGGGTCCAGGCGTCGAGGCTCCACCGCCCGGTGGGGAAACTCTCCTCCAGGGCGGCGATGTGGGGGGCGTCGGCCAACCGTGCCAGCCGGGGGCTCATCGCGTCCTGCTCACAGAGGAACGGGTGCGAGGCAACGTCGACTTCACCTGATGGGAAACTTCGGCGTCGGGACGCCGCAAGTACAGGGGCTCCAGGCCTGCGTCCGGCAGGGACGAGGCGGCCAGGTAGGCCGCCGACAGCCGGGCAGGGCCCGTCGGCTCGCCGACCAGCGCGGCCCCCGGGCCTGCGAGCGGCAACGCGGGCAGGGTACTCGGTGCGCCGACGTGTGGCCCTTCCAGGCGTTGCCCCGAAGCGTCGTAGCGGGCCCAATAGACCTCGCGGCGGCGCGCGTCGGAGACGACGAGGAACTCCGCCGGGGCACCCTCGTTGGCCCACTGGGCCGCGACCGCGTCCAGGCTGCACACCCCGTGGACCGGGATCCCGATGACTTCCGCGAGCGTCATGCCCGTCGCTACTCCGACGCGCAGGCCCGTGAACGGTCCCGGTCCCACCCCGACGACCACGTCGGTCAGGTCACCGGGCGCGATGCCCGACTCGGTCAGGAGCCGCTGCACCAAGGGAGCCAGTTGTTCCGCGTGGGCTCGCGCATCATCGACGGTGCCCGTCGCGGCCACTTGCCCGTCGTGCATCACGGCTGCCTCGACCACCGTCGAGGTGTCCAGCGCCAGCGTCCAGCTCATCAGTCCTCCTTGAGTGCGGCGGCGACCGCGGCACGATCCCAGCGGTCCCCCAGCGGGGTCACGCTGACCCAGCGCGTGTCGTCGTCGGGGTCGGTCCCGCGATGGATGTCCAGTTCAATGCGATCGGTCGTGAGCGCCTCCGCGACCCCGCTGCCCCACTCCACGAGGGTGACCGCCTCCCCCAGGGAGGCCTCCAGGTCGAGGTCTTCCAACTCAGCGAAGCTGCCCAGCCGGTAGGCGTCCACGTGCACAAGGTCAGGACCGCCGTTGCGGGAGCGGTGGATCCGCGACAGCACGAACGTCGGAGAGATGACGGGGCCATCCACGTTGAGGCCCGCTCCCAGCCCCTGCGTGAACGTGGTCTTGCCGGCACCGAGTTCACCGGAGGCAACGATGAGATCGCCCGGGTTCAGCACGTGGGCTAGGCGGCGGCCCAACTCGCGCATCGCGTCGGCGTCGGGGGCCTCCACGACCACGGGAAGCGGTCGCCGCAGGAGCACGTGCGCGTCGCGGACGGCTTCCTCGCGGAATCCGACGCCCTGCCAGCCCGCTACGAGTTCGGGGTGATCGAGGCGGACGAGCATCACGATCTCCGTGTCTCCCAGCGCGACGCGATGTTCGGCGATCACCTCCAGCAAGAACGTGGCCACGCCTCGGCCGCGGGCGGCAGGGATGACGCCAATGCGGCTCAGCAGCGGACGCCCATCCAGCGAGGTCAGCGTCGCGGTGCCGACCGGCACCCCGTCGATCTCGGCCAGATAGCCCGTCCCGGCCGCAAGCCGGTCGGCAACCAGGGCACCATCATCGGCCAGCGCCTCCGCCGGAGGGCCGACCACAGGACGCGCCGCGAAGGCCTCGTGGATGAGCGCAAGGATGGTGGCCGCGTCGTCGGGGTCGGCGATACGGACCGTCAGTTCGCGGCGATCTGGCAGCCGCGCGGCGGCAAGTTCTGATTCTGGGCGCGTCATGGTGTGCCTGTTCTTCTATTGGGGGTGGGGTGCCGAAGCCCGCACGAGTTTACTCGTCTGGTCCCCGAGGTGGCCTGAGGCGCCCCCGTTCAGCCCTCGATGACCACCATCGCGACCGCCACGCCCGCGTCGTGGCTGATCGAGACGTGCAGTCGTGACACTCCCAGATCGTCGACCCGTTCGGCGACACTCCCGGTGACGACAAGGTCGGGGCGCCCGGTCTCGTCGCTGAGGACCTCGCAGTCGCTCCACCGCAACCCGGCCGGGGCGCCGAGCGCCTTGGCGAGGGCCTCCTTCGCGGCGAAACGCCCGGCGAGGGTTTGGTCGCTTCCCTCTTGCTCAGCCACGCTGAGCACGCGGTCGGTGAAACCCGGGCGTGCCCGCGCCGCGGTGATGCGCGTGATCGAGCACACGTCGACCCCGATGCCCAGGATCACTCGACCGTGACCGACTTGGCGAGGTTGCGCGGCTGGTCGACGTCGTGGCCCAGCAAGGTGGCCACCTCGCAGGCGAAGATCTGCAAGGGCACGGTGGCCAGGAGCGGCTGGAGCAGGGTCGAGGCCCGGGGCAGGCTGATCAGCCTGTCCGCGTAGGGCCGGACCTCCTCGTCCCCCTCCTCGGCCAGCACGATGGTGTGTGCGCCGCGTGCCCGCACCTCCTGGATGTTGGAGATCACCTTGTCGTGCAGTTGATCGCGCCCCTGCGGGGGAACGACGACGAACACGGGGATTCCCTCCTCGACCAGGGCGATCGGCCCGTGCTTGAGTTCCCCGGCAGGGAAGCCCTCAGCGTGAAGATAGGCGATCTCCTTGAGCTTCAACGCGCCCTCCAGTGCCACCGGGTATCCCGCATGGCGCCCCAGGAACAGCACCGATTCCGTCTGATGCAGATCGCGAGCCAACGCCAACAAGGCGTCGGTGCCGTCGAGAACCTCCTGGATCTTGGCGGGCATGGTCTCCATCTCGGCCATGACGGTGGCGACCTCGTCGCCGAACTTGGTCCCCCGCTCCTGAGCGAGGAACAGCCCCAGCAGGTAGCAGGCGGTGACTTGGGTCAAGAAGCCCTTGGTGGACGCCACCCCGATCTCGGGGCCAGCGTGGGTGTAGATGACGGCGTCGGACTCCCGCGGGATCGTCGAGCCGTTGGTATTGCAGATGGCGATGACCTTCGCGCCCTGCTCGCGGGCGTAGCGCACCGCCATGAGCGTGTCGGCGGTCTCGCCGGACTGGGAGATCGTCACCACCAAGGTGCGCGAGGTGACGATGGGATCGCGGTAACGGAACTCCGAGGCGATCTCCACCTCGCAGGGGATCCGCGTCCAGTGCTCGATGGCGTACTTGGCGACCAGGCCCGCGTAATAAGCGGTGCCACACGCGACAATGACGACCTTGTCGATCGTGCGAAGTTCGCTGGCCGAGATGCGGATCTCGTCCAAGGTGAGGCGGCGATCAGAGTCGAAGCGCCCCAGCAGCGTGTCGGCGACCGCTTGGGGTTGCTCGTAGATCTCCTTGCGCATGAACCAGTCGTAGCCGCCCTTTTCGGCCGCCGAGAGATCCCAATCGACGTGATAGGGGCGCCCCTCCACCGGGTTCCCTTCGAAATCGGTGACCTTCCAACTCGATGCGGTCACCTCGACGACGACGTCTTGGCCCATCTCGACGGCTTCACGCGTGAACTCGATGAAGGCGGCCACATCGGAGGCGATGAACATCTCGGCCTCGCCCACGCCCAGGACCAGCGGGCTATTGCGCCGGGCTGCGACGAGCAGATCCGGATCGTGGGCGTCCATCGCCACGATGGTGAACGTGCCTTCCAGGCGTCGGCTGATCGTCCGCATGGCCTCGGCCAGACCGGCGCCCGCACCGACCTCGCGGGCGATGAGTTGCGCGGCCACCTCCGAGTCCGTTTGCGAGGTGAAAGCGATGCCTGAGGACTCCAACTCGGCCCGCAGGCTGGCGAAGTTCTCGATGATCCCGTTGTGGATGAGCGCGATCCGCCCGTCCGAGGACACGTGCGGGTGAGCGTTTGTGTCGGTCGGGGCCCCGTGGGTAGCCCAGCGCGTGTGCCCGATACCCAGATGTGCGACAGGAACGGGATGCTGAGCGAGTTCAGCTTCGAGGTTGCTCAGCTTGCCCGCCTTCTTGCGCCACTCCAGCCCGTCCTCGGTCCACACGGCGATACCGGCGGAGTCGTAGCCGCGGTATTCCATGCGACGCAACGCGTCGACCAGGACGTTCTGCGCATGTCGCGGTCCGGCATACCCGATAATTCCACACATGGGTTTTAGGGTACCAACCGATGCCAGCGCGCAGCGCAGCGAACTGGACGCCGACACAGTCGACGAATACGGGCCGTATGTGCTGGCTGGCCGCAAAGTGTGGGCCGACCTGGCGCAGCAGATGCCGGTGGCGTTGACTGAGGAGACGCTTGAGCGCGTCCGTTCGCGCCTCGACACCATCGACCTCGCGCAAGTGCGTGAGGTGTATCTGCCCTTGACCGAACTCATTCGCATGTATGTGGAGTACACCGGGCACCTGTATCGCAGCACGCATGACTTCCTCGAAGTCTCCGAGCGCCGGACCCCGTTCGTCATCGGCGTCGCAGGGTCGGTCGCCGTCGGAAAGTCCACCTCCAGCCGTCTCCTGGTCGAACTCCTCTCCCAACTCCCGGGACACCCCCGCGTGGATCTGGTCACGACCGATGGGTTCCTGTTCCCGAACGCCGAACTACTCGCCCGCGGGCTGATGGAGCGCAAGGGCTTCCCCGAGAGCTATGACCGGCAAAAGCTGTTGAAGTTCGTCATGGACGTCAAGTCGGGGGCACCCATGGTGCAGGCCCCCGCCTACAGCCACCTCGTCTACGACATCGTGCCGCACGAACGCATCGTGGTGCGGCACCCCGACATCCTGATCATCGAGGGGCTCAACGTCCTCCAACCGGCGCGCATCCGCACGGATGGCTCCACGTCGTTGGCCGTCAGCGACTTTTTCGACTTCTCGGTCTATGTCGATGCCGCCGAGGAGAACCTGCGCGCCTGGTACGTGGAGCGATTGATGCGGCTCCGCGAGACGGCCTTCCAGGATCCCCGCAGCTACTTCGCGCCCGTCGCCGCCATGAGCGAAGAGGAGGCGCGCGCCTACGGCGGCCATATCTGGGACACCATCAACGGACCGAACCTGCGCGAGAACATCCTTCCGACCCGCGGGCGTGCCACAGCGATTCTGCGCAAGAACGCGGAACATGCGATCGAGTGGATCAGGATCCGAAAGGTCTGACCGGCGTCGGACCCCCTACAAGCTGAGGCGGTCTTTCACGACGGCGGCGAGTCGTTCGGCCACGCTTTGTGCGCGCTCGGTCGTTTCGGCCTCCACCATGACGCGCACCAGGGGCTCGGTGCCCGACGGGCGCAGCAAGACCCGTCCAGCCGTGCCGAGTTCCCGGGACGCGGCGGTCACCGCCGAAGTCACGCCAGGGTCGATCCCGGCTCGCGCCTTGTTGACGCCGGGCACGTTGATCATGACCTGCGGCAGCCGCGTCATGACCGATCCGAGCTCCGCAAGGGTTTGGCCGGTCGCCGCCACCTGCGCGGCGACATGGAGGGCAGTGAGGACGCCGTCCCCGGTGGTCGCGAACTCGCTCATGATGACGTGACCGGACTGCTCGCCCCCGAGGGCGAACCCGTTGGCGTTCATCGACTCCAAAACGTAGCGGTCCCCCACCTTGGTCTGATCGACGCGGATGCCGTGGGCGGTCATGGCCTGCAGGAACCCCAGATTGCTCATCACGGTGGCCACGACCGTGTCCACATGCAACTGGCCGACGCTCTTCATCGCGAGCGCCAAGATGGCCAGGATCTGATCACCGTCGATCAACTCGCCGCGGGCGTCCACCGCCAGGCAGCGGTCGGCGTCCCCATCGAAGGCGAACCCGACGTGCGCGCCGTGCTCGACGACCGCGAGCTGGAGGTCACCCATGTGCGTGGAGCCGCTGTTCTCATTGATGTTGAGGCCGGTGGGCTCGGCATGGATGGTGACGACCGTTGCCCCGCTCGCCACGAAGGCCGCCGGGGCGGTGTGGAAGGCGGCCCCGTTGGCGCAGTCCAGGACGACCGTGAGCCCGCTCAGGCTGCGCTCAGCGCTCAGGGATCCCACCAGGTGAGCGATGTAGTCCTCGACGGCTTCGGGGCGGTCCACGACCCGGCCGACGTCGGCCCCGGTGGGACGCGCCCACTCCGCTCCCAAGCGGGCCTCAATGAGGTCTTCAAGATCGTCGTCGAGCTTGACGCCACCGCGGGCGAAGAACTTGATCCCGTTGTCGGGCATCGGATTGTGGCTGGCCGACAACATGACGCCCAGGTCGGCGTCGAGGTAGTTGACCAGGAACGCTGCCGCGGGCGTCGGGACGACCCCGACGCGGATGACGTCGACGCCTGCGGAAGCCAGACCGGCCACCACGGCCGCCTCAAGGAATTCGCCTGAAGCACGGGGATCACGCGCAACGAGAGCCACCGGACGGTGACCCTCGAACTGCCCGGTCTCACCGAGCACGTGCGCCGCCGCCACCGAGAGCTCGAGAGCGAGCTCTGCGGTGAGGTCGACGTTCGCCCTGCCCCGGACCCCATCTGTACCGAAGATCCGTGGCATGAGCGTCAGCGCTTGCTGTACTGCGGAGCCTTGCGGGCCTTCTTCAGACCAGCCTTCTTACGCTCCTTGACCCGCGCGTCGCGGGTGAGCAGCCCGGCCTTCTTCAGGGAAGGACGGCTCGCTTCGGCGTCGATAGCGTTCAGCGCACGGGCGATGCCCAGGCGCAGCGCGCCAGCCTGGCCGGTGACCCCACCGCCGATGATCTTGGCGATCACGTCGTAGGAGCCCTCGACGGCCGCAGAGACGAACGGCTCGTTGATGGTCTGCTGGTGCAGCTTGTTGGGGAAGTACTCCTCCAACGTGCGGCCGTTGATCTTGAACTCACCGCTGCCCGGAACGAGGCGAACGCGGGCGATGGCCTCCTTGCGGCGACCGGTCGCAGCACCGGGAGCGACCACAGCGGGACGCACGCCGGGCGTCGCGGACGAGGGCGTGCCCTCGGCGCGGTACATGATCTCGCGGTTCTCCCCGTCGGTGAACGTCGCGGTCTCGTCGAGGATTTCTTCGGTGGCGTTGTCGGTCACGTTACTTCCCTGTCGTGTCACTGAGCGATCTTGGTGATCTCGTACGCCTGCGGCTGCTGCGCGGCGTGGGGGTGCTCAGGGCCCGCGTAGACCTTGAGCTTCTTGAGCTGCTGACGGCTCAGCTTGTTCTTGGGCAGCATGCCCCACACGGCACGCTCGACAGCCTGACGCGGGTCGGTGGCGAGCAGTTCCCCGTACGGGACCGACTTCAAACCACCGGGGCGACCGGAGTGCCGGTAGGCCATCTTCGTGGTGGCCTTGTTACCGGACAAGGCGACCTTGCTGGCGTTGACGATGACGACAAAGTCGCCAGTGTCGACGTGCGGCGCGTAGGTGGCCTTGTGCTTGCCGCGGAGCAGCGTCGCAACGGACGCGGCAAGGCGACCCAGCACGACGTCGGAGGCATCAATCACATGCCAGTTCCTGGTGACCTCGCCAGGCTTAGGGCTGTACGTAGACACGGACGACCAATCTTCCATCGATGAGCAGCGAAACTTGCAGACGCCGGGCACCCGCGGAGGGTACGCACCAGCGCAACAGCGATTAACCCTACCGCGCGACGTCGTCGCGGCCAAATCACGTGGACACTGAGGCGGCCAACCGGCCGGTCTCCACCCCTGAGCGCCACGCACACACCCGCAGATGAGCACAGCACATACCCGCGGATGAGCACAGCACGACAGGATGCCCGCGGTCCGGGCGCCACTGTGCATTGTCGTTGGCACGGGCGATGCGCCCATAGCCGCTTCGCGGGCGCCACCGAGAATGTGACGTTGAGCATCAACGGAGTCGATCTCCCGGCCAGCGAGGTGGCCGCGAGCACCGAGATCGGGGCTTTCCTCCAAGGCAAGGGCGTGCGTCCCTACGATGGCCCGCTTACCGTCACTGCCACCTGGATCGATCCGCTCGACCACTCCAACACGAGTGGCCCCGTGCCGGTTTCGGTTACCGGTGCGCTTGTTGACCCGGCTGGCCTGTCGTGCAACGCGACTCCTTCGCCGACGCCGACGCCTACGGCTGAGCCCACGGCAACCCCCACTCCCTCGGGTGAGCCCACGGCGACCCCCACCCCCACGGGCGCAACGCCTTCAGCGGGACCGACCACGCGTCCTTCGCCGCGTCCGAGTTCCTCGGCGACTCCCGGTGTGGCGTCTCCCAGCACCTCGGCTACTCCCGGTTCGGGCACGCTGGCCTGGACGGGCGGCACGATGAGTGGGGTCCTCGTCCCCGTGGGGGCCGTACTGATTCTGCTCGGCAGCCTGTTGGTCGTGGCGAGGATGCGTCGCCAGCAGGACTAAACGGTCGCCAGCAGGACTAAACGACTGACACTCACAGGTGGGGGCCGGGGCACGCGTGCGTGACCCGGCCCCCACCTGTGAGTTTTGTCCGCCTCGGTTCTTGGCGTCCTCCCGATCATGTCGCCCCTGCCCCACTCACCAGGGAGCCCGCGACGCGCTCACGGAGACGCAGGATCATCACCTGAACCGGCGCTCAACCCCGCTCCGGAATTCACACGCCCACGACGACTCACCCTCGCACGACGAACACCAGCGCACGGCTGGGTTCATCACCCGTGCACGGGTATGCCGAAAGCGGTGGGCGACCATCTCACCGACGGTTGAGTCCGGCGCTCATCCAGGTGCGGGGCCTGCGGAATCGCGGCCTAGGCAGCAAGGCCGACGCGCACCCACACGGTTGCAGCGTCACAAGATCACGCGACCCTGCCTGTGAACGCAGCCCTAGCAGTGAGCGCGGTCCTGGCTGCGAGGGCGGGCCCGCGGCTGCCCGCGAAGCGAACGCTTAGGAGCGGGCCCGCGGGAACACCCACAACCGCAGCATCAGGTAGATGTAAAGGCCCTCGATGCAGGCTGCGACGACGCGCGCCAGCATCACCGGGACGTGCAGGTACCCCAGCAGCGATCCAAATCCGAGGATCCAGATGACGTAGTTGCTGATGATGACGAAGGTGTACTTCCCCGACTGCTTACCCAGGTCGCCGTGCTCGCGGAAGTTCAGCCACCGGTTGAGGATGAACGCGTAGATGGAGGCGACGCCGTAGCCGATGGAGAAGACGACCCCATAGGGCAATCCGCCGACGCGGAACTGCTCCAAGATGGCCAAGATGCCCATGTCCAGCAGGAAGGCTGAGCCGTTGATGAAGGCGTAACCGATGAAGGTCGTGGGGACGATGCGCTGGAGTTGATCGGGCAGCGCTCGGTGGATGCGCTGGGTGAACGAGGCGAACCACCGCGCCGCGGCACTCTCTGTCGCCGGCGCCGGGCTGTCAGTCACCATAAAACGATCCTCACTCATATCTGCCTCAGGAAGGTCAAGACTCCATCGGCGAGCATCTGCACCGCGATGGCCGCAAGCAACATGCCTGCGATCCGCGTCAACAACACAGTCCCCGACTCCCGTAGCACTCGCCGGATGCCGCCTGCGAAACGCAGGAACACCCACACCAGCACCATGGCAGCCACCAGGGCGGCACCGACGGTGACGTAACCCCACAGGCTTCCCTGCGCGGCTTCCACGGCCAGCATCATCGCCACGATGGAACCGGGGCCCGCCAACAGCGGAATCCCCAGCGGCACGATGGCGATGTTGGTCCCCGATTCCAGAGCCTCGTTCTCTCCTGAACCGGTGAGGAGCTGCATCGCCACCAACAACAGCAGCAACCCACCCGACACCTGCAGCGCCTCGATGGTGATGTGCAGGTAGGCCAGGATGAACCGTCCGAAGACGGCGAAGGTGCTGATGATGCCGAAGGCGACGACCGCCGCGTTCCGAGCCGACGCACGACGCGCTTCGATCGACATCCCCCGCGTGAGACCCAAGAACACGGGGAGGAGGCCAGGCGGGTCGAGGATGACGAACAGCGTCAAGAGCGTCGAGACGAACAACTGCGGGTCAAACACGGGCCAACGCTAGCGGTGTAGAGCCGAGAATCTGGGGTCGGGAACGCAAAAGTCCACCGCCCGTTGCTCTCCCCTTCACAAAGAGAAGACTGGGGTCGCACCTGTGGGGACGCTGCGGCTGTCGACAATCTGCTTGCCGAAGGGGAAGCAGGTGACGGGGATCATCTTGACGTTGGCGATCGCCAGCGGGATGCCGACGATGGTGATGGCCTGCGCTGCGGCGGTCGTCAGGTGGCCGATGGCCAACGGGAGCCCACCGATGACGAACCAGATCACGTTCATCAAGGCAGATCCGACGCCGGTACGCGGCTTGTCGATGACGGTCTTCCCGAAGGGCCACAGCGCATAGGAACCCATGCGGAACGCGGCGACGCCGACCGGGATCGTCACGATCAGCACGCACGCCAGGATGCCGACGAGGTAGTACCCCAGGGCGAGCCAGATGCCGCCGAACAGGAGCCAGATCACGTTCAAGATGGTGCGCACGTTTCCTCCTGAGATCGCCCTACCGACGTGGGTGACACCCAGCCTAGCCACGCGCGCGGGGTCCGTCCTCCCCCATCGCGGGGGAGGTCCCCTCAGCGGTGCGCCCAGGGTGGCCGCTTCGCCTCGCTATCCTCCTCAGGTGAGCTTCCGACCCGCCGATCGCCCCCGCGTCCACCGCGAGGTCGTTTCCTATGTGCGACGCTCGGCCCGCATGAACCCTTCGCAGGAGCGCGCCTGGCGCGGCCAGTCCGGTCGCCTCCTGGTCGATGTTCCCCACGGCGAGCGTTCGACGTCGATCAGCCCCGACGCCACCGTGGACTGGGCCACAGAGTTCGGGCGCGACGCTCCCCTCATGGTGGAGATCGGGTCGGGGCGCGGTGAGGCCCTGGCCGCCGTGGCAGAGGCCCACCCCGACGCCAACGTGATCGGGTTCGAGGTGTTCCAGCCCGCCGTCGCGTCGACGATGTCTTTGCTGACGCGCGAGGGGATCACCAACGCACGGCTCGTCCTCGCGGACGGGGTGGAGGGCCTGCGGCGCCTGGTGGCGCCTGGATCGCTCTCCCAGTTGGCGGTCTTTTTTCCTGACCCGTGGCATAAGGCCCGCCACCACAAGCGCCGCCTGATCGACCCCACGTTTGCTGCCCTGGCAGCTTCTCGGCTGGCCTTGGGCGCGCACTGGCGGCTGGCAACGGACTGGGAGGAGTACGCCCTCGCGATGCGCGAGGTGCTGGACGCGGAACCCGGTCTGGTCAATGCCGAGGACGGCTGGGCGCCGCGCTACGTCGATCGCCCGCTCACCAAGTATGAGGCGCGCGGTCTGGCTGCAGGTCGCACGATCTACGACCTGGACTATGTCCGCGCGCCGGCCGAGCCGCTCCCCGACCTCGTCCACCGGACGCCACTGCCCGAGCCCCACGGGGAGCCTGCATGGTGACGCGGTACCGGCTTGACGTGTCCTACGACGGTGCCGACTTTCACGGTTGGGCCGTCCAGGACGGGTTACGCACCGTTCAAGGCACCCTCCAGGAGTGGATCACACGGATCCTGCGTCTCCCCGAGATGGCCGAACTCACGGTGGCAGGACGCACGGACGCCGGGGTTCATGCCCGCGGCCAGGTGGCACACGTCGACCTCGCCGAACCCGGACTCGGCGCTGAACTCCAGCGCCGTCTGGCGCGCGTGTTGCCTGCCGACCTGGTCGTGCACCGCGTCACACCAGCCCCACCGGGATTCGATGCCCGGTTCTCGGCCGTGTGGCGGCGCTATGTTTTCGCGTTGCGCGATGACGTGGGCGACCCCCTGTTGCGCGGCATTCAGGTCCGGGTCGCGGGCCCCCTCGATGTTGCTGCGATGGACGCTGCCGCGCGCTCCCTTGTGGGCCTGCACGATTTTGCGGCCTTCTGCAAGCGCCGCGAAGGTGCCACCACGATCCGCGAGATCTTGGACGCCCAGGTAAGTCGCACCCCTACCGGCGTCATCGAGGTCACGTTGCGCGCCGATGCCTTCTGCCATTCCATGGTGCGTTCGGTTGTCGGAGCCCTCGTCGCGGTCGGCCAAGGCCGCCGCACACCCGATTGGATCGGTGACCTTTTGGTGTTGCCCCAGCGGTGCGGGGACATCGCCGTGATGCCGCCCCACGGCCTGGTCTTGGATGAGGTCGGCTATCCGCCCGACGCCGAATTGGGGGCTAGGCAGTTGGAGGCGCGGGCGCGCCGCGATCGAGAGGAACTCAGGTGACCCATTACTTCGAAACCCCCAGCGGGGACGAGCATCGGCGCACCATCACGGCGCGGTTCTGGGACACCGAGTGGACGTTCACGACGGCGTCCGGCGTGTTTTCCCATGATGGGCTCGACCTCGGCACGGCCGTGTTGTTGCGGAGCCATACTCCTCGCCCCGAGTCGCGTCGCCTCTTGGATCTGGGCGCCGGGTATGGCGTCGTGGCGGTCGCTTTGGCCAGCGCTAACCCCGCCGCGCACGTCGACGCTGTCGACGTCAACGAGCGGGCTGTGGCCTTAACCACGACGAACGCGCGCACGCACGGGGTCAGCGAACGGATCCGCGCCTGCACCCCCGAGCAGGTGGATCCGGCCGTGCAGTATGACGAGATCTGGTCCAACCCTCCCATTCGCATCGGGAAGCAGGCGTTGCACGAGTTGCTCCTCACCTGGCTGCCTCGGTTGGCTCCCGGGGGGATCGCCCGCATCGTGGTGGGGCGCAACCTGGGCGCCGATTCCCTGCAGCGCTGGTTGATCGATCAGGGCTTTCGCTGCGATCGAACCGCCTCCGCGAAGGGGTTCCGCGTCTTTGAAATCGCGCCAGCCGAGCAGACATCCCAGCCCTGACACACCCTGCCCCCGCACCCAGCGGACGGGGCAACGTCACGCGTGTGTGTGGAATCCCACATTTTTCCCTCTTGGATTCGGCTACGTCCGCCCCTAGGGTGGGGCGAACACCAAAGGCGGCAACAGAAGGGCCGCCAGTTAGGGGGTTCGTATGGGTATCGGCGACAAGATCTCTAACAAGGCTGAGGAACTCGGCGGCAAGATCGAGCGGGCGGTCGGTGATCTCACCGACAACGAAGAGCTCGAGGCCAAGGGCGCGGCGAAGGAAGCCGCGGCAAAGGCCAAGCAGGCCGGTGAACAGGTGAAGGACGCCGCGAAGGGTGTCGTCGACGACGTCAAGGACGCCGCGAAGGGTGTCGTCGACGACGTCAAGGACGCCGTCAACGACGCGACGAAGTAAGGCATCTCACCTTCTTCTCAGCACCAACATCGATCACAGCGGGGTGCGGGCTTCAGGGCTCGCACCCCGCTGTGCTGCTGTAGCCTGGGAGGGACCCACGTGGGGGAACCGGGTGCAAGTCCCGGGCTGACCCGCAACCGTGATGCGCTTGTCGCTACAGCCGGAGCACCTGTGTGAGCCAGAACAAGCAACGACCCGTCGAGGAGCGCGGGCGGCGACCACGACATCATCCCCGTTGAACGGCCTCCGCGTGACTCAGTGAGGAACTCGATCCGGATGATTCTGCGACGCTCCACCGTGGTGGCATGGCTCGCCACCGTACTCGCGCTGTTGGTCGGGCTGGCAGTGCCCGCCCAGGCCGCCGACCTCGGCGCTGCACAGCGGGCCACCGCATGGATGGGCCAGCAGAGCATCGACGATCCGGGCAAGGTCGCCGACGCTCTCATCGCGTTGGCCGCAAGCAACGATCCCACCCAGGCGCCCGTCGTTGACCGCCTCACCACCACGTTGAAGGACAAGGGCGCCGCCTACGCTGCGGGCGCCCCGGAGGCTGCAGCCAAGGTGGCCGTTGCTCTGGAAGCCGTCGGAGCCGACCCGCGTACCGCGCTGGGCACCGACCTGATCGCCGCCGTCAAGAATGGCATCGCCTCCGATGGCAGCTTCGGTAGCTACCCTGGCCCGTTCGCGAGCGGTCTCGCGGCGGTGGCCCTGACACGCGCCGACGAGGACGTCCCCGCAGCGTTGGGCACCAACCTCCTCACCTTTCAAGGCAAGGACGGCGGGTTCAGCTATCAGGCCGGGCAGCCCTCCGACGCCGACTCCACTGCGCTCGCCCTCCAAGCACTGACGGCGCTGGGCGATGACGCCTCCATCCGCAAGGCCGTGGCCTGGGCAGACCAGAACATCCAGCCGGACGGCTCCTACGCGGGTTACAACCCGGTCAACTCGACAGCGGTCATGGCTTCTGCGCTCGCGGCCACGGGGAAGAACGTGGACGCCTCGGTCATTTATCTCACCTCCCAGCAGCAGGCTGACGGCTCCTTCTTGAACGCGGGTACACCCGACGTTTTGGCCACGGCGCAGGCGGCCTTGGGGTTGTCGGGTGTCTCCTACCTGGACGCCACCTGGTCGGGGAGTCCCGCCGCTAGCGGCACCCCCTCCCCCGCTGGGTCCTCGACGGCCACGCCCGCCGCAGTCCCGGCCACGCCGGCGGCTGGCTGGCTGGATCCCAGCGCCTGGTTGGGCAGCGCGGCAGCCCTGGTGGTCGTGGTGGGTGCCGTGGTAGTCGGACTGCGCCGCCCCTCTCGTCGATGAAGCGGGGGCGCATCGGCGCCGCCCTTGCCGCCGCGCTCCTGGTGTCGGGGGCTGCGGCAACCCCCGTTGCGGCCGCGCCCGAGTCGGACGCCACTTCCTGTGCGGGGGTCTGGGTCGTCGTGGAGGGGGACCGTGCTGGCTGCGCGGCAGCGTTCTCCTCAGGCCAAGAAGCCCTCGTCTCGGCTGGGTTCACCACCCAGGACTCCTCCCCCGGGTTGCTGTGCCGCATCGATGAGGTGCCCGCCGTCTGCACCGTCAAGCCGAGCGCCTACTGGTCTTACTGGCAAGCCACTCGCGATGCGGCGGGAGGTTTCGGCCCCTGGACGTACTCATCGCTGGGGTATGCCAACTCCCGTCCGCAGGCGGGCAACGCTGAGGGATGGGTCTTTGGCGACGGCTCGCAGCCACCAGCACCCCTGACTCCTGCGGCGGCCGCGCAGCTCTCCGCCAGCTCGACGCCGCTCTCACCCGTTGTGCCCTCGACCCCGTCAGCACCGGCGTCCGCGGCGCCCGCCGGGAGCAGTGATGGGACCGGTGCCGCCATCACGGGCGGCATCGTGCTCGTCGCCGTGGCCATCACCGTCGTCGTCCTCGTACGGCGCCGCCGCGCATGACGCCCGTACACCCCTGGGCCTGGTGGGCGTGGGCGCTCGGCTTGGCCGCGGCCCTGTCCATGACGACCAATCCCCTGCAGATCGTCTTGATCGTGTTGGCCGTGTGCGCGGTCGTCCTCCTGCGCCGTAGCGATGCCCCCTGGGCACGCTCACTGCGGATCTACGCCGTCTTGGCCGCCTTCATCATCGCCATGCGGCTCTTCTTCTTCATCGTGATGGGGTCTGGAGGCGGCACCACCGTCTTGTTCACGCTCCCACAGATCGAGCTACCGTCATGGGCCGCTGGCATTCGCTTGGGTGGGCCGGTCAGCGCGGAGGGCCTGGTGTTCACCCTCTACGACGCAGGTCGTCTCGCGGCGATGCTCCTGTGTCTGGGTGCCGCCAACGCGCTGGCCAATCCCAAGCGCGCTTTACGTAGTGTTCCCGCAGCCCTCTATGAGGCTTCGGTTGCGGTCGTCATCGCGTTGTCGGTGGCTCCGCAACTGGTGGAATCGGTGCAGCGGGTTCGTCGTGCCCGACGGTTGCGCGGGGGTGCTGCTCGTGGTTGGAACGCCGTGACGGCGGTCGTGATTCCTGTGCTGGCCGACGCGATCGACCGCTCGCTGAGCCTGGCCGCAGGCATGGAGGCGCGCGGTTTCGGTCGTACCCGCGATCAACGTCCGCCCTCCCCTGCGCTCACGGGAGGCCTGCTGGCGGCCATGCTCGCGGCCACTCTCGGCGCGTTCCTCCTCCTGGGTTCGGCCTCCCCGCCGCTGGGGGGAGCCCTGCTCGTCCTCGGTGTGGCCGGGACCGTGTGGGGATTACGCGTCGGAGGGCGCCGGCTTTCGGTCACCCGCTATCGGCCGGATCCTTGGACGGCGCGCGACTCCCTCTTGGCCGCCTCCGGGTGCGCCGCAGCGGCCACCATGGCGCTCGTCGGCACAGGTGAGTGGCCGACCCTGTACGCGGCCTTCCACCCTGCTACCTCGCCCCTGACCTGGCCGACACTGCACCCCCTCATGCTGGTCGTGGCGGGGCTCGCCGTGGCCCCGCTGGCCCTCACTCGCGCGCCCCTGCCCGCAACGACCCATCCCGGCCACCTGGGTGAGGCGGCCGCATGATTACCTTCGAGGACGTCACCCTCACCTATCCGGGAGCATCCGAGCCCACCCTGCGCGAGGTCAGCTTCACCGTGGAGGAAGGTGACTTGGCCGTCGTGGTGGGGCGGACGGGAACCGGGAAGTCGACCCTGCTGGGAGCGATCAACGGCCTGGTGCCCCACTTCACCGGAGGCACGCTGGCGGGCGATGTTCGCGTCGCTGGGCGTTCCACCGCGCACAACCGTCCCCGTGACCTGGCCGACGTCGTGGGCTGGGTCGGACAAGACCCTCGGGCCGGATTCGTCACCGACACCGTCGAGGAGGAGATCGCCTACGGCATGGAGCAGTTGGGTCTGCGGCCCGCGGCGATGCGTAAGCGTGTCGAGGAAACCCTCGACCTCATGGGAATCGCGGCCCTGCGTCGGCGTCCGCTGGCCGACCTGTCGGGCGGGCAACAGCAGCGCGTGGCGATCGCCGCCGTGTTGGCAGCGCAGCCGCGCGTGCTGGTCCTCGACGAGCCAACGTCGGCGCTGGATCCCACTGCCGCCCAGGACGTCTTGAGCGCGTTGACGTCACTCGTGCATGAGGTGGGACTGACCGTCGTGCTGGCCGAGCATCGCCTCGAGCGGGTCCTGCACCAGGCCGACACGCTCCTCTGGTTGCCACAGGACACGCACGGCGTGGTCGTCGGGCCGCCCTCGCGCCTCCTCCTGACGTGCGATGTGCGCCCTCCGCTGGCACAACTGGCGCGAGCGCTGCACTGGGACGCCGTCCCCGCCTCCGTCCGCGATGCTCGCCGCCGGGTGCAGCGGGAGCATCTCAGGGTGACGGCGCCAGCAGTCGTGCCGTTGAGCACCGCCCCAGCTCGGGTGTCCGTGCGCGACCTCACGATCTCCTACGGGTCACTCACCGCAGTCAACCGCCTCAGTCTCGATCTTCGTCCCGGCGAAGTGACCGCGCTCATGGGGCGCAACGGCGCCGGAAAGTCGTCATTGTTGTGGGCGCTTCAAGGGGGGCTCCCCAGCACAGGCTCGGTCAGCGTCGATGGGCGGGACCCCCGCACCCTGTCGGCGCCTCAGGCCCGTCGCCTGGTGAGCCTTGTCCCGCAGACGGCGACCGACTTGCTCTACCTTCCCACCGTGGCAGCAGAGCTGGCTCAAGCCGACCGCGAGACCGGCAGCCAGCCCGGAACCGCGGCGGAGATTCTGTCGTCCCTGGGATCACGGCTGCCACCGCAGGCCGATCCCCGTGACCTGTCCGAGGGGCAGCGGCTCAGTTTGGTCCTCGCACTCCAGTTGTGCGCCGAACCGGGAGTGATTCTGCTCGACGAGCCGACGCGCGGCCTGGACTACGCCATGAAGGATCACCTGAGCAGGACCGTGTCCCGTCTGGCACACGAGGGTCACGTCGTGGTCGTCAGCACCCATGACGTTGAGTTCGCCGCCGCCAGTCAGCGCACCCTCGTGATGGCGGACGGCGACGTCATCGCGGACGGACCCACCCGCGAGGTGCTGACCAGTAGCCCGGCTTTCGCACCCCAGACCACCAAGGTCTTCTCCCCCACGGCCGTTCTGGTCCCGGACGAGGTAAGGGGGGCCCGATGAGCCTGGCCACCCGATCCTCATCCACCACGCGAACGATCAGCGCAGGCACGTCGGCGCCCCGGACTCAGGCGCGCACCGCGTTGCTCCTCGTCGTCGCCGCGGCGGCAGGGCTGGCCGCTTTCACGTGGCCTTTGGTCTGGACGCCGGGCTCTGCGGTCAGTCCGCTGCAGGCGCCGCTGATCTTCGCGCTGGTCCTTCCGCTGATCCTGGCCGTGGTCGTCTCCGACCTGACCGGTCACGGGATGGATGTGAAGGGGCTGGCCATGCTCGGCGTGCTGGCAGCCGTCGGGGCGATCTTGCGTCCGTTGGGCACCGGGACGGCAGGGATGGAACCGGTCTTCTTTCTCCTCATCCTTGGCGGGCGGGCCTTCGGGCCTTCCTTCGGGTTCGCTCAAGGGGCGATCACCTTGTTCGCGTCATCGTTGCTGACAGCGGGCGTCGGGCCGTGGCTGCCCTATCAGATGATCGCGGCTGGGTTTGTGGGGCTGGGCGCGGGGCTGCTGCCGCGGGCGCGCGGAGGGTGCGAGATCGCCTTGCTGGCGTGCTGGGGATTCGTCTCGGCCTTCGCCTACGGCTGGCTGATGGACTTCGCGTTTTGGCCTTTCGGGCTGGGGACCTCAACACAGTTCTCCTTCGATCCGGCGGCTGGTCCCTGGCGCAACCTGCACGTGTTCGTCCTCTACAACATGGTCACCTCGATGGGGTGGAATCTTGGCCGCGCCCTCACCAGCGTGGTGCTGATCGTGCTCCTGGGGCCAGGACTGCTGCACATCCTCAGGCGCGCCGCGCGCCGCGCCGCATTCGCCAATTGACCAGGCGCGGGGGTTGTCTTGTCCGCGCTCGGTAATAGGGTGGAGCGCGAACGGGCCTGGTGCCCCCTGACCCGCAGATGAGAGGAAGATCCATCGATGACGACCTATACCCTTCCTGACCTCGGTTACGACTTCGGAGCTCTCGAGCCGCATATCTCCGGCGAGATCATGAACCTCCACTACTCCAAGCACCACAAGGCCTACGTCGACGGCGCCAACCTTGCGCTGGAGAAGCTGGCAGCCGCCCGCGAGTCCGGCGATCTGGCCAACGTCAACAAGCTGGAGAAGGATCTCGCCTTCAACGTGGGCGGGCACATCAACCACTCCGTGTTCTGGAAGAACATGTCTCCCGAGGGCGGCGGCCGTCCCGAGGGCGAGGTCGCGGCAGCGATCGATGAGTTCTTCGGTTCCTTCGACGGTTTCCAGAAGCACTTCAACGAGACCGCCAAGGGTCTGCAGGGCAGCGGCTGGTCGGTCTTGGTCTGGGACACGTTGGGCCAGCGCCTCAACATCAACCAGCTCTTCGACCAGCAGGGCAACCTGCCGGTGGGGCAGCTCCCCATCCTCCAGCTCGACATGTGGGAGCACGCCTACTACCTGCAATACAAGAACGTGAAGGCCGACTACGTCACCAGCTGGTGGAACGTCGTCAACTGGGCCGACGTCGCCAAGCGTCTCGCTCAGGCGCGTGCAGCGTCCGAGGGCGGGCTGTACTGAGAGTGAACTCGGCTGATGCGCGGTCGCCTCGGGGCGACCCGCGTTGAGGCCACGAGAGGGGCGGCGACCAGACGGTTACCGCCCCTTTTCGCTGCCCGCTCGGGCAACACAGGTGAAGAGTAGTTGAGAATCTCTCAGGATCAGGTAAGACTGGGGGTGCTTTGTTCGTTCCATCCAGGAGATCACGTGCCCTTCTCTCCCAAGATCATCGCGGTCGCGGCCAGCGCCGCCGTCCTCGTTGCGAGCGGCGCTACCGCCGCTGTGTTGGGCAGCCAGCCCGCTGCCGAGCAGACTGCGGTTCCCGCCGCAGCCTTCGAGACGCCAGCCAGCGTCGAGGTCCTGGTGTGGGTCGATGGCGTGGCCAAGCGGGTCTCTAGCGCTGAGGGGACGGTGGCCGCCTCCTTGTCCGCCGCCGAGATCGCTTTGGGCGAGCACGACCGCGTTTCCCCGGCACTAGGAAGCCAGCTCGCCGTGGGCGATTCGGTGACGGTGACGCGCGTCGCCGTCTCGGAGGAGACCACCAAGGTGGCTTTGGACTTCGCCACCACTCAGGTGAACGATCCGACGCTGGAGAAGGGCAAGACCAGCATCAAGACCAAGGGCGTCCCGGGCGTCCGTGAAGATGTGGTGCGGACGACCACCCTCAACGGGAAGGTCGACGGTACCGAGATGGTTTCGCAGACCGTCACGCAGGAGGCCGTCAACCAGGTGATCCTGGTGGGGACCAGGCGCGCCGAGGTCAGTTCGCGTTCCGCGGATCGCCCGGCGTCCCCCAAGCCGACCGCTCCGGCGGCGCCCGCGCCCTCTGATCCGAGCACTGCGCCGGCCGCATCGACTGGCGGTGGCTTGGATCTCTCGCGTGCGGACATGTGGGACCGGATCGCCAAGTGCGAGTCCACGAACCGTTGGAACATCAACACGGGCAATGGCTACTACGGCGGGCTCCAGTTCAACCTGCAGACCTGGCGCGCCAACGGGGGTACTGACTTCGCCGCTTACCCGCATCAGGCCTCCCGCGAGCAGCAGATCACCGTGGCCAACCGTCTCTACGCCAAGCGCGGTCTGCAGCCGTGGGGTTGCCGCGGCGCGGCCTAGTCCGTCCCCGGCCGCAGAGCGGCCCCCGAGCTTGAGGCGATGGCCCTCTGGGTAACCCCAGAGGGCCATCGTTATGTTCTGACCGGCCCGACACCCTCGCCTTCGCCTCATGCCCCGGGGAGAGGCCCGCCCCGTTCTGCCTCCCCCGCAAACCACCCCGAAGTGGCCTACGGCGGACTCCCCCGTACTTCGCGACGCGTCGGCGCCCGTGGAGAACGCGCCACGACGCGTCAGCGCCCGGCCCCTGTGAGGGGACCGGGCGCTGACGGAGTAACGCTTGGCGCTGAGGCTCAGGCCTCCGGGGCGCTTTCCTTGCCGGCCATCGCGTCGGTGAACCCGGCGGCGGTGGCGGCCTCGGCGCTGTTGAACCAGACCTCCGCCTTGGTGATGTCGTACCAACGCGACTCAGGCGTGTGGAACAGCATCGAGTCGGCGTTGCCCTTGATGTCGAAGCCGGCCGGGGGCTCTTAGCCCACGTACGACCCCTCACCGAACTGCGGCGCCTCCACGGCGGCGGCAGCCTTCGCGTCATCCGCGACGGCGACTTTCTCCGCCTTAGCCGCCTTAGCGGCGGGCTTCTTGGCTGCAGGCTTCGGGGCAGCAGCCTTCGCGGCGCCCTTAGCCTTCGCCTGCCGACTCTCTTCGACGGACTCGGTCACGATCTCGATGACCGCCATCGGAGCGTTGTCGCCCTGGCGGTTACCGATCTTGGTGATCCGGGTGTAGCCGCCGTCACGATCGGCAACCTTCGGCGCGATCTCGGTGAACAGGACGTGCACGACGCCCTTATCCGTGATCGTCTTCAAGACGATGCGACGGTTGTGCAGGTCGCCTCGCTTGGCCTTGGTGATCAGCTTCTCGGCCAGCGGACGGACGCGCTTCGCCTTCGCCTCGGTGGTGGTGATCCGGCCGTGCTCGAACAGCTGGCTGGCGAGGTTCGCCAGGATGATCCGCTCGTGGGCCGGGCTTCCGCCGAGACGGGGACCCTTGGTGGGCTTGGGCATGGTGTGTATCTCCTAGGCGATATCAGAACTGATCGGGATCGTCGGCGAAGTCATCGCCTTCGGGGTAGCTGTTCAGCGCGGCCAGCGGGTCAAACCCCGGTGCGCTGTCCTTCAAAGCCAGACCCATCTCGGCGAGACGCTGCTTGACCTCGTCGATCGACTTGCTACCGAAGTTGCGGATGTCGAGCAGGTCCTGCTCCGAACGCGACACGAGCTCAGAGACCGTGTGGATACCCTCGCGCTTGAGGCAGTTGTAGCTGCGCATCGTGAGCTTGAGTTCCTCGACCGGCAGGGCCATGTCAGCGGCGTACTGCTCATCGATCGTGGACGGGCCGATCTCGATGCCTTCGGCGTCCGCGTTCAGTTCGCGAGCCAGACCGAACAGCTCAACCAGGGTCTTGCCCGCCGACGCAACCGCGTCGCGAGGCGAGATCGCCGGCTTGGTCTCGACGTCAACGATGAGGCGGTCGAAGTCGGTGCGGGTCTCCACGCGGGTCGCCTCGACCTTGTAGGTGACCTTCAGCACGGGGCTGTAGATCGAGTCGACCGGAATGCGGCCGATCTCCGAGTCGGGGCTCTTGTTCTGGTTGGAGGACACGTAGCCACGGCCACGCTCCACCACCAGCTCCATGTCGATCTTGCCGGACGCGTTCAGCGTGGCGATGTGGAGTTCCGGGTTGTGGATCTCCACGCCAGCCGGCGGCGCAATGTCGGCTGCGGTCACCGCACCGGCACCTGCCTTGCGCAGGTACATGACGACCGGCTCGTCCTCTTCGGAGGACAAGACGAGCTGCTTGACGTTGAGGATGATCTCGGTGACGTCTTCCACGACGCCAGGAAGCGTCGAGAACTCGTGCTGGTTACCTTCGACCTTGACCGACGTCACGGCCGCGCCGGGGATCGACGACAGCAGGGTGCGGCGCAGGGAGTTGCCCAGGGTGTACCCGAAGCCGGGCTCCAGGGGCTCGATGACGAACCGCGAGCGGTAGTCGTCGATGACCTCTTCGGTCAGCGTCGGACGCTGTGCAATGAGCATGTAGCTATTCCTTTCCACCGCCCACTATTTGACGGTGTCCAGTGGGGGTCTGGCACGGTGCCGACCCCAAAGACGTGCGTGCGGAAACCTCGCCCTGGTGAGCGGGAGCTACCGCGGGAGAGTGCCTGCGGCGCCCGAACCGCACTGGGTGGTTCGGGCGCCGCGTGGCATCACTTGGAGTAGAGCTCGACGATCAGCTGTTCGGCGACGTCGACCACGATCTGGTCGCGGGTCGGCAGCTGGTGCACGAGGATGCGCATCCGGTTCGGGCGAGCGGTGAGCCACGCCGGAACGACGCGCTCGTGGTGCGTCTCGCGCGCAATCACGAACGGATCGAGGTTCAGCGACTTCGGTGCGACATCGATGATGTCGTACGGGGTGACGCGGAAGCTCGGGATGTTGACCTTCTTGCCGTTGACCAGGAAGTGGCCGTGAACGACCATCTGGCGGGCCTGGCGGCGGGTCGAGGCGAAGCCAGCGCGGTACACGACGTTGTCCAGACGCGACTCGAGGATCTGGAGCAGGATTTCGCCCGTCTTGCCGGACTTGCGCACGGCCTCCTCGTAGTAACGACGGAACTGCTTCTCCAGCACGCCGTAGGTGTAGCGCGCCTTCTGCTTCTCGCGCATCTGGAGCAGGTACTCCGACTCCTTGATGCGGCCGCGTCCGTGGACGCCCGGGGGGTACGCGCGGCGCTCGAACGCCTTGTCGTTGCCCACCAGGTCGGTACCGAGCCGACGGGACTTCTTGGTGATAGGGCCGGTGTAACGGGCCATGGTTGATCAGTCCTTCTTTTCTCGACTCGGGCTCAGACGCGACGGCGCTTCGGGGGGCGGCAACCGTTGTGCGGCACGGGGGTCACGTCGGAGATCGGACCGATCTCCAGACCCAGCGCACCGAGGGAACGGATGGCGGTCTCCCGGCCGGAACCGGGGCCCTTGACGAAGACGTCCACGCGCTTCATGCCATGGTCCATGGCACGACGGCCAGCGGCCTCAGCGGCCATCTGAGCGGCGAACGGAGTCGACTTGCGGGAGCCCTTGAAGCCGACGGTGCCGGCGGACGCCCAGGAGATCACCGATCCGGTGGGATCGGTGATCGTGATGATCGTGTTGTTGAACGTGCTCTTGATGTGAGCCTGCCCGGAGACGATGTTCTTCTTCTCCTTGCGGCGGACCTTGCCCTTCGCCGCGGCGGCCTGAGCCTTGGTACGGCCTGCAGTAGCCATATGTGTCAGATTCTCCTGGTCTCGATGAGCCTAGGCCCCGCCTCAGCGGGCCTTCTTCTTGCCGGCGACGGCCCGCTTCTTACCCTTGCGCGTGCGCGCATTGGTCCGCGTCCGCTGGCCATGGACCGGGAGGCCCATGCGGTGACGACGGCCCTGGTAGCTGCCAATCTCGATCTTGCGACGGATATCAGCGGCGACGCTACGGCGAAGATCGCCCTCGGTCTCGTAGTTGCCCTCGATGAAGTCACGCATCGCGACGAGTTGCTCGTCGGTCAGGTCCTTCACGCGGACGTCCCCGCTGATGCCGGTGGCGGCCAGGATCTCCTTGGCGCGGGTGCGACCGATACCAAAGATGTAGGTGAGTCCGATCTCCAAGCGCTTCTCGCGCGGAAGATCGACTCCGATGAGTCGTGCCATCAGGCGTTTCCCTTTCTCGTTTCAGCCTCGTGGGCCGCGAAGGTGTGTTGCGTGCGGCGTCCCGTGCGCCTGAGCACGGGCCCCGGCCTTCGTCCGGGGGTGGACCGCCGAGGGGGCACCGGGCTCTCGCCCACCCCTCGACGGATCTACCGTCACGTTGTTTCGTTCTGGGAGGACCCTCAGGATCAAAGGCCCTCCCGCCACGCAGCGGGCCTCAGCCCTGGCGCTGCTTGTGGCGCGGGTTCTCGCAGATGACCATCACGCGACCGTGCCGGCGGATGACCTTGCACTTGTCGCAGATCCTCTTGACGCTCGGCTGAACCTTCATGCGAGCTCCTTCACTGCTTGGTGCCGCGGACAGAATCGTCCGCGACGGGTGGTGAACGTGTGGAATTACCGGTGCCGGAAGACGATGCGGCCGCGGGTGAGATCGTAGGGCGACAACTCGACGACCACTCGGTCAGACGGGAGGATGCGGATGTAGTGCTGCCGCATCTTGCCACTGATGGTCGCCAACACCTTGTGCCCATTGGTCAGTTCCACACGGAACATCGCGTTGGGCAAAGCCTCGACGACGGTACCCTCCATTTCGAGGGCGCCTTCCTTCTTAGCCATGATCTCCTTGGTTGCAGACATGCGTCGCCTGTGGACACAGGTGACCGACTGCCTATACTACTCCGGCGCACCCCCGCACCCAAATCGTGACAACCGGCCGTTCGCCGCGTTGGCGATGCCTCCTAGAACAAGAACCACACAAGGGTCAGCAGCACAATCACGGCCAGCACAACACCCGCAGCAATCGCGATGCCCAGCATCGGGGAGGCGGCCCGCGCCTGCGCGAGTTCACCAGGGCGCTGGTTGCCGGTGTCGATCACGGCCGGAACCTGATAGGTCACTTCGCCGGGCAACGCCCCCACGACGGGGGCGACATCGCCCAGCGTCGTCGCGGAGAACACCGCGTCGAGCAAGCCGGGGTAGGCATCCTCGGAGATGTCCCCCGACGCGTAGGCAGCGTTGAGCCGCTCCACAAGCCTTTCTCGATCCCCATCGGGGAGCGGAAGGTCAGGTGTGGCCCGATACTTCGATGACCGCGAGAGCTCCGCCATGCCACCACAGTACCGACCCCGCACCCCTAGAACAGGCCGACGATACGCCCCTCATCGGTGAGATCCATGCGTTCGGCTGCCGGATGCGCCCCGAGCCCAGGCATCGTTTGCATCTGCCCCGCCAAGGCGTAGACGTAGCCGGCGCCCGCCGCGAGCCGCACCTCCCGAATGGGCAGGACCCACCCAGTGGGCGCCCCACGGTCGACTGGGGTCGCGGTCGTCGACAGGTGCGTCTTGGCGACCAGTACCGGCAACCCCGCGTAGCCGAGCGCAGCGAAGCGGCGCAGATCCGCAGCCGCCGCAGGAGTCAGTTCGACATCCGCGGCGCCATAGACGAGGGTGGCGAGCTTGCGAAGCTTCACCTCGAGGGCGTCCTCGAGATCGTAGGTGTACCGAAGGTGGCTGCCCTCCTGGGTCGCTGCCAGGACTTCACGCACCAGATCTTGGGCGCCTACTCCCCCTTCGGCCACGTGTCGGGTGATGGCAACACGGACGCCTCGCTGGTGCGCGAAGCGCTCGATGACGGCATGCTCGCTGGGGTGATCGTCGGGGAACGCGTTGATGGCCACCACCGCAGGCACGCCAGCGGCCGCGACGATGTCGAGGTGATGCGCCAGGTTCGCCAGGCCCGCAGCGACGTCGCCGGGACTCTCCTCCAGCATCTCAGGAGGCAGGGGCTTGCCGGCGGAGACCGTGAAGCGTCCCGAATGCACCTTGAGCGCTCGCACCGTCACCACGACGACCGCCGCGTCCGGCGTCAACCCTGACGTGCGGCACTTCACGTTGACGAATCGTTCGAACCCGAGGTCGGCACCAAACCCGGCCTCCGTGATGACGATGTCGCTGCGCTGCAGGCCCAGTCGATCCGCAAGGATGGAACTGTTCCCGGTGGCGATATTGCCGAAGGGTCCGCAATGGATCAGGGCCGGTTGCCCTTCCAGAGTTTGGAGAAGGTTGGGACGCAGGGCGTCCTTGAGCAGGACCGCCATGGCTCCCGCAGCGTGCAGGTCCTCGGCGGTGACCGGCTGGCCGTCGCGGTCGAATCCGACCACGATCCGCCCGAGCCGTGCCCGCAGGTCACCGATCGAAGCAGACAGCGAAAGGATGGTCATGACCTCTGACGCGGCGGTGATGTCGAACCGGCTCTGACGCGGCACCCCATCCAGACGTCCACCCAGCCCCACCACGATGTTGCGCAGGGCCCGATCGTTCATGTCGAGGACGCGTCCCCACGTGATCGAATGCGGCTCGATGCCTAAGGCGTTGCCGTGCTGCAGATGGTTGTCCACCATGGCGGCCAGAAGGTTGTGCGCCGCCGTCACCGCGTGGAAGTCGCCGGTGAGGTGAAGGTTCATCGCCTCCATGGGAACCACCTGAGCCAGCCCAGCACCGGCGGCACCGCCCTTGATGCCAAACACGGGGCCCAGCGAGGGCTGACGCAGCACGGCCGTTGCCCGGAGCCCGGCCAGGCCACACCCCTCTGTCAGACCGACCGTGGTGGTGGTCTTGCCCTCCCCCAGCGGTGTCGGGGTGACGGCGGTCACCACCACATAGCGACCGCGAGTAGTGCTTTCGTGAAGGGCACTCAGTTCGACTTTTGCTGCGTGTCGCCCGAAGGGTTCCAGTTCGTCGGCGTCCAGGCCGAGCAAGGCGCCGACTTCGGTCATCGGCCGCAGGGTTGCGCCCTGGGCGATCTCAAGGTCTGAGGGCACGATCCGCTCCTTGCCGTAGCTCAGGTCAATCCGCCAAAGGGCCGTACGGCAACCCGCGCGCCGTCAGCTCCGCTTCGCCGCCGTCCAGCGCCGTCAGGATCCACAGACCCGCCGACGTGACGGTCATGGTGTGTTCCCAGTGTGCGGCCCGGGAACCATCGGCCGTGACCACCGTCCAGTCGTCGTCCAGGGTCAGCCCTTCCTCCGAACCCAGGGTGACCATAGGTTCGATAGCGAGAGCCAGCCCCTCCACGATCCGGGTGCCGCGCCCCGGACGGCCATAGTTGGGAACATCCGGTGGCTGGTGCATGGCGCTACCGATGCCGTGCCCGGTGAAGTCGCGAACGATGCCATAGGTCAGCGGCTCCTCGCGGATGCGGCGCTCAACAGCATGACTGATGTCGCCCACCCGGCCCCGCAGGTGCGCGGCACCGATGCCCGCCCACATCGCCTCCCGGGTGACGTCGCTCAGGCGCGCGTCCGCGGGAGACAACTCCCCCACCCCGAACGTGATCGCTCCGTCGCCGTGCCACCCGTCGACGATGGCGCCGAAGTCGACCGACACCAGATCTCCAGCAGCCAACACCCGGTCGCCCGGGATGCCGTGGACGATTTCCTCGTTCACGGAGATGCACGTCACCGCCGGAAAGGGCGGATCGTCGTAGCCACCGTCGTAGCCCAGGAACGACGACGTGGCGCCGTGGCGGGCAAGCACCTCACGAGCCAGGACGTCTAACTCACCCGTGGTGACTCCGGGGGCTGCGGCCTCACGTAAAGCCACGTGGGTTTGAGCCACGACCAACCCGGCGCGCCGCATCGCGACAAGCTGCTCGGGAGTCTTCAGCTCCACCCCACGCCACCTCACCGTCGGTCGAGCCTCTCCGACAAGGCGCTGCGGATGCGCTGCGCCACCTCGTCCACCGTGCCGTCGGCGTCCACGTCGATGAGCAGCCCGCGCTCGCCATACAGGGTGAGCAGGGGTGCGGTCTCGGCGCCGTAGACCTCGATCCGGGTCCGGATCGTCTCCTCGTTGTCGTCAGCGCGCCCCTCGATCTCGGCACGCTTCAACATGCGGCTCACCAAAGAGGCAGGATCGGCCGTCAACGCGATCACGCCGTCAAGGCGCATCCGCAGCCGCTGCAGTTCTGCATCCAGCGCGGCGGCCTGTTCAAGGGTCCGCGGGTAGCCGTCCAGCAGGAAACCGCGATGCTTGCGGACGTCCGGCTTGGCCAGACGGTCGAACACCATCGCGTTCGTCACTTCGTCCGGCACCAGATTGCCTGCGGCAATCAGGCCCTCGATCGTGCGCCCCAGGGCGGTGCCCAGCGCGATGTTGTCCCGGAACAGTTGCCCCGTCGAGATGGCGGGCACCTTGTAGTGCTCCGCGATCCCTCCGGCTTGCGTTCCTTTACCCGCACCTGGCGGGCCCATGATCAGCAGGTTCACCTCAAGAATCCTTCGTAGTTGCGCTGCTGAAGCTGGCTTTGGATCTGCTTGACCGTGTCGAGGCCGACGCCCACCACGATCAAGATCGAGGTGCCGCCGAACGGGAACTGTTGCGAGGTGCCCATGAAGACGAAAGCAAAGGCGGGCAGGAGCGAGATCAGGCCCAGATACAGCGAGCCGGGGGCCGTAAGGCGGGACAAGACGTACGCGAGATACTTCTCGGTCGGCTTGCCCGCCCGGATACCAGGAATGAAGCCGCCGTACTTCTTCATGTTGTCAGCGACCTCCTCCGGGTTGAACGTGATCGCCACATAGAAGTAGGCGAAGGCGACGATGAGGACGAACATGAGCAGGTTGTGCCACAGCGATGAGCCGCTCATGTTCGCGTTGATCCACGAGGCCACCGGGTTGTCGGGCACGAACTGCGACAGCATCACCGGCAGGTAGAGGATCGAACTGGCGAAGATCACCGGGATGACGCCAGCCTGGTTGACCTTCATGGGGATGTACGTGGTGCTGCCGCCGACCAGGCGACGACCCACCATCCGCTTGGCGTACTGCACGGGGATCCGACGCTGAGCCTGCTCCACGAAGATGACGCCCAGCATGACCAGCAGGCCGACCGCGACCACGGCGGCGAACACGAGCCAGCCGTTCGCGTTCGGCAGCGTCAGGCCGTTCCACTCGATCGTGCCCCGGCTCAAGGCGATCCCCCACACCTGAGCGGGGAAGGCTGCGGCGATCTGCGTGAAGATCATCACCGACATGCCGTTGCCGACGCCGCGCTCGGTGATGAGTTCGCCCAGCCACATGACGATGCCGGTGCCGGCAGTCATGGTGAGCACCATGGTGATGATCGGGAAGAGATTCGTGTCGTACACGATCGGCAGCGAGCAGCCCTGGAACAACTGTCCGGTGATCGCCATCGTGACATAAGCCGTGGACTGCATGATCGCCAAGACGATCGTCAGGTAGCGGGTGTACTGGGTGATCTTCTGCTGACCGGAACCACCCTCCTTCTTCAGGGCCTCAAGTCGCGGGATGACGACCGTCAGCAGCTGAAGGATGATGGAGGCGGTGATGTAAGGCATGATGCCCAACGCGAAGATCGCCAACTGCAGTAGCGCCCCACCGGAGAACAGGTTGATCATCGAATAGATGCCCGCCGCGCTGCCCGTCGTCGCTTCGATGCGACACTGGTTGACGTTTTGCAAGTTCACGTTGGGTGCCGGGATCACGGATCCCAGACGAAAGACCGCGAGGATCGCCAAGGTGAACAGGATCTTCCTACGCAGGTCAGGGGTCCTGAACGCGTGGACAAAGGCGGAGAGCATCCGGTTCCTTACGGTGAAGTCTGGTACTGCGGGCGGGGCCAGAGCCCAACCTGTCTGACTGTACCAAGTTCCGCGCTGGGAGCCCTCATCTGAATCGGCGGCGGGACGCGCCGGGGCTAGGTTGCGGGGACGTCCGCCACGGGGAGCACCAGTTCGGGTCCGTTGTTGGCCACCCGATTCACCGCGCGCGAGACCGCGTGGACCGACAAGTCCTCAGGCGTCGCCAGGAGAGGCAGCGCGCACTGGGATTCGGTGAGGCGAGGGTCCAGCCAGGCATCCCAGTCAGCAGGGGCAATCGTCATCGGCATTCGGTCGTGGATGTGGCCCAGCGCATCGCTGGCCTGAGTTGTGATGATGGTCGCTGTGAGGAGCCAGGCGCCCGTGCCCGGCTCACGCCACCACGCATACAGCCCAGCCATGACGAACAGTCCCTCCCTCGGGTGAAGGAACCACGGCTGCTTGACGGTACGGCCGCTCTCCACCTTCGGCGTCCACTCGTAGTACCCGTCGGCCGGAATCAGGCAGCGTCGGCGTGAGAGAGAGCCCGAGAACGAGCGCTTGGTGGCGATGGTCTCCGCTCGCGCGTTGATGAGCCGTGCAGCACCCGAAGGATCCTTCGCCCACGAGGGGATGAGTCCCCACCGTGGGCTGACGAGCGTGCGCATGGGCGCGCCTGCATCCGCCTCGAGGCGATCCAGCACAGCAGGGATGGGATCGGTCGGGGCCAGGTTGTAGCTAGCCACAGCGGGGTCGGCCACCTCCTCGATCCCGAACAGATCGATCAGGTCCTCCGTGCTCGCCGACGCCGCAAATCTCCCGCACATGCCCGCCAGCCTAACCAGGACGCACACAAACGCCGACGGCGAGCCCCGCAGGGACCCGCCGTCGGCGTTGTTGTTCGGTGTTGCTCAGATCTGCGTTGCAGTTCCGCCAGCAGCTTCGATCTTGGTCTTCGCCGACGCGGTGAAGGCGTTCGCCTCCACCTCCAGCTTGACCGAGACCTCTCCGCTGCCCAGCACCTTGACGAGACGGCCGTCGCGAACGGCGCCCTTCTCGACGAGGTCGGCGACGGTAACCTTGCCGCCCTTCGGGAACAGTTCAGCAAGCTTGCTGACGTTCACGACCTGGTACTCGACCCGGAACGGGTTGGAGAAGCCGCGCAGCTTCGGAAGCCGCATGTGCAGCGGCATCTGCCCGCCCTCGAACGCCGCGGGGACGTTCTTGCGCGCGCCGGTGCCCTTGGTACCGCGGCCAGCAGTCTTACCCTTGCTCGCCTCGCCACGACCCACGCGGGTCTTGGCGGTCTTAGCACCGGGCGCCGGGCGCAGGTGATGTGCCTTCAGCACCATGTCACTCAACCTCCTCGACGGAGACCAGGTGGATCACCGTGTTGGCCATGCCGCGGAACTGCGGCGTGTCCTCACGCTCCACCACGTCACCGATCTTCTTCAGGCCGAGGGTGCGAAGCGTCTCGGACTGATTCCTCTTGGCGCGGTTGGCGCCCTTGACCTGGGTGATGCGGAGCTTAGCCATCAGGCTGCCCCCTCCTTCCGAGCCCGCAGCAAGGCCGCCGGAACGACGTCCTCAACCGGCAGGCCCCGACGACGCGCCACGGCCTCAGGCTCTTCGAGCTGCTGCAACGCGGCTACCGTGGCGTGCACCACGTTGATCGAGTTGGTGCTGCCCAGCGACTTGGCCAGCACGTCGGAGATCCCGGCGCACTCCAGAACCGCACGGACGGAACCGCCAGCAATCACACCGGTACCCGGGGACGCCGGACGCAGGAGCACGACCCCTGCGGCCTTCTCGCCCTGGACGGGGTGCGGGATGGTGCCCTGGATGCGGGGAACGCGGAAGAAGTGCTTCTTCGCTTCCTCGACGCCCTTGGCGATCGCCGCAGGCACCTCCTTGGCCTTGCCGTACCCCACGCCGACGTTGCCGTCACCGTCGCCCACCACGACCAGCGCGGTGAAGCTGAAGCGACGACCACCCTGGTGGACCTTCGCGACGCGGTTGATCGTGACGACGCGCTCGAGGTACTGGCTCTTCTCTTCACGGTTGTCACGGCCACGTCGATCATCGCGGCCGCGACGCTCGCCGCCGCCCTGGCCGCGCTGGCCACGGGCGTTCGCGTTTTCGTTCGCCATTGTTGTCCTTTCCGCTTTGATCAGAATCCGAGGCCGGCCTCGCGAGCGCCCTCAGCGAGCGCCGCGATCCGTCCGTGGTACTTGTTGCCGGCGCGGTCGAACACAACGTTCTCCACACCCGCCTGCTTGGCGCGCTCGGCCACGAGAGCCCCGACCTGCTTGGCCTTGGCGCTCTTGTCACCGGACGCCGCACGCAAGTCGGCCTCCATGGTGGACGCCGAGGCCAGGGTGCGGCCGACGGTGTCGTCGACGACCTGGGCCACGATGTGGCGCGACGAGCGGGTGACCACCAGTCGCGGACGCTCCGTGGTTCCGAAGATCGACTTGCGGCCCCGGACCTGTCGGCGCAGCCGCGCCTTCGTCCGAGCGCCCATGCCCTTGTTGTTCGACAGGGAGATCGCCATCGTCACTTACCAGCCTTTCCGACCTTGCGGCGAACATGTTCGCCGGCGTATCGCACGCCCTTGCCCTTGTAGGGCTCCGGCTTGCGCAGCTTGCGGATGTTGGCAGCGACCTCGCCAACAACCTGCTTATCGATGCCCTGCACCGAGAACGCGGTCGGCTTCTCCACGGCGAAGGTGACGCCCTCGGGGGCGTCCACAATCACCGGGTGGCTGAAGCCGAGGTTGAACTCCAACTGCGTGGGGCCCTTGCTGATGACGCGGTAACCAACACCGACGATCTCCAGCTTCTTCTCATAGCCCTCGGTAACCCCGATGACCATGTTGTTGACCAGCGTGCGGGTCAGGCCGTGCAGCGAGCGGGATTCCCGCTCGTCGTCCGGACGCGTGACCTCGATCTCGCCAGCCTCGTTCTTCGCGACCGTGATGGGCTCAGACACCGTCAGGCTGAGGGAACCCTTGGGTCCCTTGACCTCGACGTCCTGTCCGGTGAGCTTCACCTCGACCCCGGCCGGAACGGTGATGGGGAGCTTTCCAATGCGTGACATGTTCTGTTCAGCTCCTCTCTCACCAAACGTAGGCGAGCACTTCGCCGCCGACGCTCTTGCGCGATGCTTCCTTATCGGTCAGCAGACCCTGCGACGTCGAGATGATCGCGACACCGAGGCCGCCGAGCACCTTCGGCAACGCGTTGCTCTTGGCGTACACGCGCAAACCGGGCTTGCTGATGCGGCGCAGTCCAGCGATGGAACGCTCGCGGTTCTGGCCGTACTTCAGGGTGACCTTGAGGGTCTTCCCGACCTCGCCTTCGGCGGGATCGATGACCTCATAGGACGTGATGTAGCCCTGCTGCTTCAAGATCTCGGCGATACCCACCTTGATCTTGCTGTGCGGCATGGAGGTCGAGTCGTGGAACGCCTGGTTGGCGTTACGCAGACGCGTGAGCATGTCTGCGATTGGATCGGTCATTGTCATGGCTTGTTCGGCCTCTTTCTCGCCGTGGTTTCCCCGGGCGGGACTGCCCGGGGACCTTCAGCGTCAGGATTCGTGGGAGTAAGGGCTGGTCACCAAGACGACTTGGTGACGCCCGGCAGTTCGCCGCGGTGCGCGAGGTCACGCAGGCAAACTCGGCACAGGCCGAACTTGCGGTACACCGAACGCGGACGGCCACACTTGTTGCAGCGGGTGTACGCGCGGACGGCGAACTTGGGCTTGCGTGCCTGCTTGACCTTCAGTGCGGTCTTAGCCATCGATCAGCTCACTTCCTCGACATCTGCTTCTTGATCTGGCTCTTGGAGCCAGTGAAGGCGCGCTTGCGGGCGGTGGCCTTCTTCGGATCGTTCTCGGGAGCCTTGAACGGGAAGCCCAGGTGCCGCAGAAGCGCCAAGCCCTCTTCGTCGGTGGTGGCCGAGGTCACGAACGTGATGTCCATGCCGCGCACGCGGTCGATCTTGTCCTGATCGATCTCGTGGAACATGACCTGCTCGTTGAGGCCGAAGGTGTAGTTGCCCTTACCGTCGAACTGGCGGGCCGACAGGCCGCGGAAGTCACGGATACGGGGCAGCGCCAGCGTCAGCAGACGGTCGGCGAACTCCCACATGCGGTCACCACGCAGCGTCACGTGGCAGCCGATCGGCATGCCTTCGCGCAGCTTGAACTGAGCGATCGACTTACGAGCCTTGGTCACCTGCGGCTTTTGACCGGTGATCGCGGTGAGATCGCGGATCGCGCCGTCGATGACCTTGGAATCGCGAGCGGCTTCACCCACACCCATGTTCACCACGACCTTGACCAGGCCGGGGATCTGCATGACGTTGGCATAGCTGAACTGCTCGTTCAGCGCCGGACGGATGTCCTCGCGGTACTTCTTCTTCAGGCGGGGCAGTTCCTTGACGGACTCAGCCATCTCAGATCTCCTCTCCGGTGCTGCGGGCGATGCGGACCGAACGCTCCGCGGTGTACGTGCTGCCGTCGGGGCGAGTCTTCGTCACCTCGACGCGCTTGTGACCGGTACGCGTGGTCTTGGCCTTGGGCCCCTTACCCGACAGCACCAGCGCGACGTTGGACGCGTGAATCGGCGCCTCGGTCTCGATGATGCCGCCCGTCGTCGCCCCGGAGGCGTTCGGCGTGGACGGGGTGTGCTTCTTGACCAGGTTGACGCTCTCGACGATGACGCGGTTCTCCTTCGGGAGGACCTTGATCACCTTGCCGGTAACGCCCTTGTCGGCGCCTGCGATGACCTTGACCAGGTCGCCCTTCTTCACATGAAGAGACTTACCCATCTCAGATCACCTCCGGTGCCAGCGAAATGATGCGCATGAACTTCTTGTCGCGCAGTTCGCGGCCCACGGGCCCGAAGATGCGCGTCCCACGAGGTTCACCGTCGTTCTTCAAGATGACGGCTGCGTTCTCATCGAACTTGATGTAGGAACCGTCGGGACGACGCGTTTCCTTCACCGTGCGGACGATGACGGCCTTGACCACATCGCCCCTCTTCACGTTGCCACCAGGGATGGCGTCCTTGACCGTGGCGACGATGCGGTCGCCCAGGCCTGCGTAGCGACGCTTCGAGCCACCGAGCACGCGGATGCAGAGGAGTTCCTTGGCACCCGTGTTGTCGGCGACCTTCAGTCGCGACTCCTGCTGAATCATTGATTCTCTCCTTTGTTCGCCGGTTCCCTTGCGGGCCTGGCGGACTGATGCCGGCTACCACACACGTGTGGTGCGCCGAAGGTCTGCGCTGGTCGGGTTTCCAATCCGGGGTCAGCTCGTCTTCGGCACCGGCGGGGTGCTACTTGGCCTTCTCGACGATGTCGAGGAGGCGCCAGCGCTTCGTGGCCGACAGCGGCCGGGTCTCCATGACGCGAACGCGGTCGCCGATACCGGCGGCGTTGTCCTCGTCGTGGGCCTTCAGCTTCAGGGTCTTGGTCATGACCTTGCCGTACAGGGCGTGCTTGACGCGCTGCTCGACTGCGACGGTGATGGTCTTGTCCATCTTGTCGCTCACGACCACGCCCTCGCGGACCTTGCGAGCGTTGCGCTCGACCGTCTCACTCATGGTTGAGTCCTCTTACTTCTCGACGTCGGGGTCGGGGACGATGCCCAGGTTGCGCTCTTGGAGCACGGTGTAAACGCGGGCGATGTCCTTGCGGGCCTCGCGCAGGCGTCCGTGGGACTCCAGCTGTCCGGTGGCAGCAGCGAAGCGGAGCGTGAACAGCTCCTCCTTCAGCTCTGCGACCAACGTGTTGAGTTCCTCGCGGCTACGGCCGCGCAGGTCTGCGGCGGCATGGGATTGCGCCATCAGATCTCACCTGCTTCCCGCTTGATGAAGCGCGCCTTGAAGGGCAGCTTGTGGATGGCCAGACGCATGGCCTCACGGGCCACGTCCTCCGGCACGCCGGACAGCTCAAAGAGCACCCGGCCGGGCTTGATGTTCGCGACCCACCACTCGGGCGAACCCTTACCGGAACCCATGCGGGACTCGGCGGGGTGCTTGGTCATCGGACGATCGGGGTAGACGTTAATCCACACCTTGCCGCCACGCTTGATGTGACGGGTCATGGCGATACGGGCCGACTCGATCTGGCGGTTGGTCAGGTAGGACGACTCCAGCGCCTGGATACCGAACTCGCCGAACGCCAGCTTGGTGCCACCCTTGGCCATGCCATCACGCTTGGGGTGGTGCTGCTTGCGGTACTTGACTCGACGGGGAATCAGCATCGGGTCACGCTCCTTCGCTCTGCTGAGCCTCGGCCGCCGGGGCCTCGGCTGCGGCTTCGGCGCGGCGGCGTCCGCCGCGCTCCGGACGATCGCCGCCACGGCCATCGCGACGCGGGCCACGGCCCGGACGACGCTGACCGCCACCGGCGTTGGCGCGGGCGGCGCGCTGGGCGGCGCGCTCGGCGCGGTTGCCCGAGACGTCACCCTTGTAGATCCACACCTTCACGCCGATCCGGCCGAACGTCGTGCGGGCCTCGTAGAAGCCGTAGTCGATGTCGGCGCGGAGCGTGTGCAGCGGCACGCGACCCTCGCGGTAGAACTCCGAACGGCTCATCTCGGCGCCGCCGAGACGTCCGGAGCACTGGATCCGAATGCCGAGGGCACCCGAACGCATGGCGGACTGCTGGGCCTTGCGCATCGCGCGGCGGAACGCCACGCGGGCGCTGAGCTGCTCGGCGATGCCCTGCGCGACGAGCTGGGCGTCGATCTCGGGGTTCTTGACCTCGAGGATGTTGAGCTGCACCTGCTTGCCGGTCAGCTTTTCGAGCTGGCCGCGGACGCGCTCCGCCTCGGCGCCGTTACGGCCGATGACGATGCCCGGACGCGCGGCGTGCAGGAAGATCGTGACGCGCTCGGAGCGACGCTCGATCTCAATGGAGCTGATGCCCGCCCGCTCAAGGTTCTTGGTGAGCCAAGCGCGGATCTTGACGTCCTCCGAGACGAGCTCGGAGTAGTTCTTGTCGGCGTACCAGCGGCTGGTGTGGTCGGTGGTGATGCCGAGGCGGAAGCCAATCGGGTTGATCTTTTGTCCCATGCTCAGGCTCCCTTCGTGCCCTTGGGCTCGACGACGACAGTGATGTGTGCGGCGCGCTTGTTGATCCGGCTCGCGGAGCCCTTGGCCCGGGGGCGGATACGGCGCAGCGTCACGCCCTCGTCGACGAAAGCCTGGCTGATGAACAGGTCATCGCCTCGCAGGTCTTCGGCGCTCTCGGCGTTGGCGACCGCGGAGGCGACCACCTTGTAGACGGGATCCGACGCCGCCTGCGGCGCGAACCGCAGGACCGCGAGGGCCTCATTGACATCCATGCCGCGGACAATGTCGACGACACGACGAACCTTGGTCGAGGACATCCGGACGTGACGCGCGATGGCGTACGAACCGGGACGGTCCCCGAGCAGCGCAGCGCGGCGGCTGGGCCGCGTCTTTTCTGTGCTCATGAAATCCATTCCTTCTCTCGTGCCGTCAGCGGCGACGCGACTTCTTGTCATCCTTCACGTGACCACGGTAGGTACGCGTCGGGGCGAACTCCCCCAGCTTGTGCCCAACCATGGCCTCGGAGATGAAGACCGGGATGTGCTTGCGACCGTCGTGCACGGCGATGGTGTGCCCGATCATGTCGGGGCTGATCATCGAACGGCGCGACCAGGTCTTGATGACGTTCTTGCTTCCCGACTCGTTTTGCACGTCGACCTTCTTGGCCAACGACGCATCGATGAAGGGACCCTTCTTCAGGCTGCGTGGCATTTTTTCCTACTCCCCGATCAGCGCTTCTTGCCGGACTTGCGGCGACGAATGATGAGCTTGCTGCTCGCCTTGTTCTTGTTGCGGGTGCGTCCCTCGGGCTTGCCCCACGGGCTGACCGGGTGACGGCCACCGGAGGTACGACCCTCGCCACCGCCGTGCGGGTGGTCGATCGGGTTCATGACGACACCGCGGACGGTCGGGCGGATGCCCTTCCAGCGGTTACGCCCCGCCTTGCCCCAGTTGATGTTGCTCTGCTCGGCGTTACCGACCTCACCAACCGTGGCGCGGCAGCGAACGTCGACCATGCGCATTTCACCCGAGGGCAGACGCAGCGTGGCGTGACGGCCCTCGCGAGCGACGAGCTGGACGCGGGCGCCAGCGGAGCGGCCCATCTTGGCGCCGCCGCCGGGACGCAGTTCCACGGCGTGCACCACGGTGCCGACGGGGATGTTGCGCAACGGCAGGTTGTTGCCGGGCTTGATGTCGGCGCCTTCACCGGCCTCCACGGTCGCGCCCTGGGCGAGACCTTCGGGGGCGATGATGTAGCGCTTCGCGCCATCGGCATAGTGCAGCAGCGCGATGCGAGCGGTGCGGTTCGGGTCGTACTCGATGTGAGCGACCTTGGCCGGAACGCCGTCCTTGTCGTACCGCTTGAAGTCGATGATGCGGTAGGCCTGCTTGTGACCGCCGCCGATGTGGCGGGTGGTCACGCGACCCTGGTTGTTGCGCCCGCCGGTCTTCTTGATCGGGACGGTGAGCGACTTCTCGGGGGTCGAGCGCGTCAGTTCGGAGAAATCCGAAACCGAGGAGCCGCGACGGCCCGGAGTCGTGGGCTTGTACTTACGAATAGCCATGTGTCAATCAGTCCTTCGTCGCCCCGACTCAGTTGCCCTGGCCGAAGATGTCGATCCGCTGGCCATCGGCGACCGAGACGATCGCGCGCTTGGTGTCGGGACGCTTGCCGACGCCGTAGCGCAGCCGGCGGCTCTTGCCCTGGCGGTTGATGGTGTTGACCGCGGTGACCTTGACGCCGAAGATCTTCTCCACGGCGATCTTGATCTCGGTCTTGTTGGCGTCCGGCGCGACGAGGAAGGTGTACTTGTTCTCGTCGAGCAGGCCGTAGCTCTTCTCGCTGACCACAGGCGCGAGCAGGATGTCGCGGTGGTCGTGGATCTTCAGCTCGTTGCTCACTTGTCAGCCTCCTTGGCCTCAGACTCGGTCGCGACCGCCTTAACCGACTTGCCCTTGGCAGGCCCGGCCACGAACGCTTCCAGCGCCGCCGCGGTGAAGACGACATCATCGGCCACGACGACGTCGTAGGCGTTGAGTTGGTCCACAGCAATCACGTGCACGGAAGCCACGTTGCGCAGGCTGAGCCATGCGAGCGAGTCGTCGCGGGTCAGCACCACGAGGACGCGGCGACCCTCAACGGTCTCCAGCGCCTGCAAAGCGGTCTTGGTCGACGGCTTCTCGCCGGTCACGAACGTATCGACGACGTGGACGGCGCCTTCGCGGGCACGGTCAGACAGGACGCCTCGCAGCGCGGCGGCGACCATCTTCTTGGGCGTGCGCTGAGCGTAGCCGTGGGGTTGCGGGCCGTGGACGATGCCACCACCGGTCCACTGGGGCGCGCGGCGCGAACCCTGGCGGGCGCGGCCGGTGCCCTTCTGGCGCCACGGCTTCGCGCCACCGCCGCGGACCTCGCCGCGGGTCTTGGTGGAGTGCGTGCCCTGACGGGCGGCGGCCTGCTGCGCCACGACGACCTGGTGGATCAGCGGCACGTTGGTCTGGACATCGAAAAGCTCGGCGGGGAGCTCCGCAGACTTCTTGGTGCCGATCACGGCGACCTTGCGGGTCTCACTCATGCTCAGGCTCCCTTCTTGGCAGCGGTGCGCACGACGACGAGGGCACCCTTGGGGCCCGGGACCGAACCCTTAACGAGGATCAGACCGCGCTCGGCGTCGACAGCGTGGATGGTCAGGTTCTGCACGGTCACCTTGTCGACGCCCATGCGGCCGGCCATACGCATGCCGGGGAACACGCGCGACGGCGTCGAGGACTGACCGATGGAACCCGGGGAACGGTGCTTGCGGTGCACACCGTGGGTGGCGCGCAGGCCATGGAAGCCGTGACGCTTCATGACACCCGCGGTGCCCTTGCCCTTGGTGACGCCGGTCACGTCGACAACCTGGCCAACCTCGAACGCGTCGGCGTTCACTTCCTGGCCGAGGGTGTACTCCGACGCGTCAGCGGTGCGCAACTCGACCAGGTGACGCCGCGGCGTCACGCCAGCGGCCTCGAAGTGGCCGGTCGTGGGCTTGTTGACGTTCTTCGGCTTGACGGCGCCGTAGGCCAGCTGGACGGCGTTGTAGCCGTCCTTCTCCGGCGTGCGGACCTGCGTCACGACGCAGGGGCCCGCCTGGATGACGGTGACGGGGACGACCTTGTTGTCGGCGTCCCAGAGCTGGGTCATGCCGAGCTTGGAGCCCAGGATGCCCTTGACGGTGCGTTCGTTGTTCATGGCAGCGGACCTCACGGAAGCTTGATCTCGATGTCGACACCCGCCGGCAGGTCGAGCCGCATGAGCGAGTCCACCGTCTTGGGGGTCGGGTCGAGGATGTCGATGAGCCGCTTGTGGGTGCGCATCTCGAAGTGCTCGCGGCTGTCCTTGTACTTGTGGGGGGACCGGATCACGCAGTACACGTTCTTCTCGGTCGGCAACGGCACCGGGCCGGCGACCTGAGCGCCCGTACGCGTGACGGTGTCGACGATCTTCTTCGCCGACGTATCAATGACCTCGTGGTCATAAGCCCGGAGTCGAATCCGGATCTTTTGTCCTGCCATGGATGTCCTTACTTCATTGTGGGCCGACTAGCATCATGCCGCCCCAGCTCGGGCCTCTCGGTTGAAAAACCCCTTGTCACTCCGACCCCCGAGGTCGGGCGTGTCGCGCCTTGCGGGCCGCGCAATCCCCTCAATCAGGGGACCTGGTAGGGCCCGGCGTGTTACCGCCCGAGTGCTCCGGGGTGGCGAAACTGCGGAACCCGTCCGACGCTCGCGACGGACGGCCTTGCCGCAACCAGCGTCAAAGCAACCCTACTATTCTGGCATCGCCCGCCCTCAGGGGCAAATCTGGGGCGGCGCCCCCCTGCGGCCGGGGTCGAGCCCCGTCGGCGGATCGCCCTCGCGCGCGATGTCGATAGCGCCACAGTGCAGATCGATTACTACGGAAAGTAGGAGAAATCGACCACTGCTCGACAAACACCACCCCGAAGGGGCCTCAGCGCACTACTGTGGACACATGTCCGGCCTCGCCCGGGGCCGGCGGACAGCGATGCAGAGGATAGGTTCGCATGTCGGTTGACCCCGAACAACTCACCTTGGCCGGGGGCTTTCCCTCGGTCACCGACGAACAGTGGGAGGCGGAGGTCCTCAAGGTCCTCAACCGTGGCCGCCCCGAAGGTAAGCAACTCACCGTCGAGGAGGGCCTGAAGAGGCTGACGACCACGACGTTGGACGGGCTGCAGATTGCGCCCCTCTACACCGCCGGGGATTCCCCCGCGGAACTGGGCTACCCCGGGGCCATGCCGTTCACGCGGGGCGCCAGCGTGCGCAACGGCGACGCCGTGGCCTGGGGCGTTCGACAGCTCCATGAGGATCCCGATGTCGCCCTGACTCGCCAGGCCATCCTGGACGACCTTGAGCGCGGCGCCACGTCGGTGTGGCTGCGTCTGGACCCGGACGCCATTCCTGCCGATCGCCTCGCCGACGTCCTCGCCGACGTCCAACTCGACCTTGCGGCCGTGCGCGTCATCAGTAACACCGACCCGGCGGGTGCCGCCACGGCACTCATCGAGGTCTTCCGGGGCTCGGGTAATGACCCCGAAAACCTCAAGGGCAGTCTCGGCATCGACGCCCTGCGTTACGCCGCCCTCAACGGCACCACGCCGGATCTGTCGGCCCACCGCGCATTCGTCGCGGAGGCGACTGAATCCTTGCCCGGGGTCGTCGCGTTGACCGTGGATGTGCTCCCCTACGTCGGAGCGGGGGCCGACGACGTCCAGGAACTCGCCTTCGCCATCGCGACCGGCATCGAGTACCTTCGCGACCTCGACGATGCCGGGATCTCCCCCGACCTCGCGGTCACCCAACTCGAGTTCCGGGTCTCGGCCACTGCTGATCAGTTCATGACGATTTCACGCCTGCGCGCTCTGCGTCGCCTGTGGGCCCGCGTCACCGAGGTGTCTGGTGTCACTGAGGCCTTGCGTGGTGCGCACACGCACGCCGTCACCAGCCCGCGGATGTTCAGCACGGTGGATCCCTACGTCAACCTGCTGCGCGCCACCATCGCAACCTTCGGGGCAGCAACCGGCGGGGCCGACGCCATCACGGTGCTGCCCTTCGACCACGCCGCAGGCCTGCCGAGTTCGTTCTCGCGTCGCATTGCACGCAACACGCAGGTCATCGCCGCCGAGGAATCCAACCTCGGACGCGTGATGGATCCCGCCGGGGGTTCCTGGTACGTCGAAGCACTCACCGAGGAACTCGCTCAGGCTGCCTGGGTGATCGTCGGGGAGATCGAGGCCGCTGGCGGTATGGCTGCAGCTCTGGCCTCCGGCGACATTGAGCGTCGGATCGGCCAGACCAACGAGGCACGCGCCGCCAAGCTGGCCACCCGGGCTATCGAGCTCACCGGCGTCAGCATGTTCCCGCTCGCAGGCGAGGTGAAGTTCGAAGCCAAGCCCCGTCCCGAGGCTCCCGTCCTGGGCGGACTGACGCAGATTCGCGACTCCCAGGTCTTTGAGGAGTTGCGTGGACAGGCATGGGCCTACCAAGCCGAGCATGGCGCCCCGCCGGAGGTCTTCTTGGCCTGCTTGGGGCAGCAGCGCGACTTCGGCGCCCGCCAGGGCTTCGCCTCCAACGTGCTCCTCGTGGGTGGCCTCCACCCGGCAGAGAGCCACGGAGGCACGCCTGCGGAGATCGCCGAACGCGCCGCACAGGCTGGCGCCAAGGTCGCCGTCCTGGCCAGCAGCGCGAAGGTCTACGCCGATCAGGCCGTTCCGGTCGCCGAGGCGCTCAAGGCTGCCGGCGTCGAGAAGGTCTACCTCGCGGGCCAGCTCGCGGAGGCAGGCGAAGCCCCCGACGGGCTCTTCGATGGCACGATCGCCTTGGGCATGAACGTCGTTGATTTCCTCAACTCCACCTTCACTACTTTGGGAGTGACCCGATGATTCCCCGTTTCGATTCCGTTCCTCTCGGCGACGCCACGCCGGACAAGACGGCGCATCACCTCTACGACGATGCGCTGGCCGAAGCTGGCGGCCAGGGCGCAGTGTGGGAGACGCCCGAGCAGATTCCGGTTCCGCCGCTGTTCACCGAGGCAGATCTCGCTGGCCTGGACTTCCTGGACACCCGTCCGGGGCTTCCCCCGTTCCTGCGCGGCCCCTACGCCACGATGTACGTCAACCGTCCCTGGACGATCCGTCAGTACGCGGGCTTCTCAACCGCCGCCGAGTCCAACGCCTTCTACCGGCGCAACCTTGCGGCTGGGCAAAAGGGCCTCTCGATCGCTTTCGACCTGGCCACGCACCGCGGCTATGACTCCGACCATCCCCGGGTTTCCGGCGACGTCGGCATGGCCGGTGTGGCCGTCGATTCGATCCTCGACATGCGGCAGCTCTTCGAGGGCATCCCGCTGGATCAGATGTCAGTGTCGATGACCATGAACGGCGCCGTCCTCCCGATCCTCGCTCTCTACGTCGTGGCGGCCGAGGAGCAAGGCGTGGCACCGGAGCAACTGGCCGGAACGATTCAGAATGACATTCTGAAGGAGTTCATGGTCCGCAACACCTACATCTACCCGCCGGCCCCCTCGATGCGGATCATCTCCGATATCTTCGCGTTCACGAGCGCGAACATGCCGAAGTTCAACTCGATCTCGATCTCCGGCTACCACATGCAGGAGGCGGGAGCCACCGCCGACATCGAGATGGCCTACACGCTGGCCGACGGCATCGAGTACATCCGTGCCGGTCAGTCCGTGGGCCTGGATGTCGACAAGTTCGCCCCCCGCTTGTCGTTCTTCTGGGCGATCGGGATGAACTTCTTCATGGAAGTGGCCAAGATGCGTGCCGCACGCATGCTGTGGGCGCGGTTGGTGAAGGACTCGGGCGCGAAGAACCCGAAGTCGATGTCCTTGCGGACGCACAGCCAGACGTCCGGGTGGTCGCTCACGGCCCAGGATGTGTTCAACAACGTGACGCGGACCTGCCTGGAGGCCATGGCCGCCACGCAGGGCCACACGCAGTCGTTGCACACCAACGCGCTGGATGAGGCCATCGCCTTGCCGACCGACTTCTCGGCCCGCATCGCCCGTAACACTCAGCTGTTCATTCAGCAGGAGTCGGGCACGACCCGCCCGATCGACCCGTGGGGCGGCTCGGCGTACGTCGAGAAGCTCACGGCCGAACTTGCGGAGAAGGCCTGGGCTCTCATCCAGGAGGTCGAGCAGGCTGGCGGCATGGCCAAGGCCATCGAGGCAGGCATCCCCAAGATGCGCATCGAGGAGGCGGCCGCCCGTACTCAGGCGCGCATCGACTCCGGTCGTCAGCCCGTCGTCGGCGTGAACAAGTACACCCTCGACGAGGACGAGGGCATCGAGGTGCTCAAGGTCGACAACGCGCAGGTGCGCGCGGAGCAGATCGCGAAGCTGGAGCAACTGCGCGCCGAGCGCGACGAGGCCACCACTCAGGCTGCCTTGGAGAAGCTCACCTGGGCGGCTGCCAACCCCGATCCGACCGATCCGGAGCGCAACCTGCTGAAGCTGGCCATCGACGCTGCGCGTGCACGGGCGTCCGTGGGCGAAATCTCCAGCGCGTTGGAGAAGGAGTTCGGGCGCTACACGGCGCAGATCCGTACGATCAGTGGCGTGTACAGCAAGGAATCCGGGAACACCGCCTCCACCCAGGCCACGAAGGAACTGGTGGAGAAGTTCGAGGAATTGGAAGGCCGTCGTCCCCGTATCTTGGTCGCCAAGATGGGTCAGGACGGTCACGACCGTGGGCAGAAGGTCATCTCGACGGCCTTCGCCGATCTCGGCTTCGACGTCGACGTCGGCCCGCTGTTCCAGACGCCGGAGGAGGTCGCCCGTCAGGCGATCGAGGCGGACGTGCACGTGGTGGGCGTGAGCTCGCTGGCGGCTGGCCACCTCACCCTCGTGCCGGCGCTGCGGGCCGAGTTGGACAAGCTCGGCCGCGATGACCTGATGATCATCGTCGGCGGCGTGATCCCGAGCCAGGATTTCGAGGAGCTTCGCGAGCACGGTGCGGACGCGATCTACCCGCCCGGAACGAAGATCCCCGAGTCGGCGCATGAGTTGCTCGAATTGCTGATCAAGCGCCTGGAGGAACCTGCGGCATGAGGCAGACACTGGACCCGGCAACCCTTGCAGAGCAGGTGGTTGCCGGGTCTCGTGCACATATCGCGCGCGCACTGACGCTCGTCGAGTCGTCCCGGCCCGACCATCGCGAGAAGGCACGAGAACTCTTGGAATTGCTGCGGCCCTACACCGGGCGCGCAGTCCGCGTCGGTATCTCTGGTGTCCCGGGGGCTGGCAAGTCGACCTTCATCAACGCGATGGGGACCCGACTCATCGAGCAGGGTCACAAGATCGCCGTGCTGGCTGTGGACCCGTCCTCCTCGCGTTCGGGTGGCTCAGTTTTGGGTGACCGGACGCGGATGGCCGACCTGGCCGAGACGGACGCCGCCTTCATCCGCCCCTCCCCTTCTGGAACTCAGCTCGGAGGCGTGGCGCGCGCCACCCGCGAGGGGATGCTCATCATGGAGGCCGCGGGGTTCGACACCATCTGGGTGGAGACCGTCGGCGTCGGGCAATCCGAGGTCGCCGTGGCGGGGATGGTGGACACCTTCTTGCTGTTGATGATCGCCCGCACCGGGGATCAGCTCCAGGGCATCAAGCGCGGGATCTTGGAGATGGCCGATGTCATCACGGTCAACAAGGCCGACGGCGACGGCGCCGGGGAGGCCCGCGTGGCCGCTCGGGAGCTGGCGATCGCCATGCGGCTGATCAAGGGTGCCGATGAGCCCCGCACCCCCGTGCTCACGTCCAGTTCTTACACCGGAGACGGCCTGGACGACGTCTGGAAGGCCGTCCTGAACCACCGGGCCATTCTGGAGGCTGACGGCTCGCTGGACGCACGCAGAGCTGCCCAGCAGCGCGACTGGATGTGGGCGCTGGTGCGCGATGACCTGGAGACGGCCCTCATCCGTAATCCTGCGGTGAAGGCGATCGCGGGCCCGTTGGAGATCGACGTTGCTGGCGGGCAGGTGAGCGCCGTCGAAGCTGCAGCGCAGATCATGGATACCTTCCGGGCTAACTTCTGACCTGGCGGCAACGCGGTCGGGGTGGCAGGCACATACCTGCCACCCCGACCGCGTTGTGTGTGCCGGGCAACCTCCAGGCCTTTGCTGGGCTGCTGGCTACATCAGAGTTGGTTCCGCAGCCGTCGGAGGCGCTCCAGAGTGGACGCCTTCCCGAGAATCTCGAGCGACTCGAACAATGGCGGGGAGACGCGCGACCCGGTGACTCCGACCCGCAACGGGCCAAAGGCGAACTTGGGCTTCACGCCGAGGCCTTCCACGAGCACGCTGCGCAGCTTGGCCTGGATCTCGTCGTGGCTCCACGCCGGGAGTTCGGCCAATGCTTCGATCGAGGCGTCCAGCACCTCTGCGGCATTCGGCGGCAAGGTCGCCCGGGCGTCCTCGGCAATCTCGATGTCCTCGTCGGCCGCCAGCAGGAACGCGATCTTGGCTGGCGCCTCCGACAGGAGCGTCAAGCGCTCCTGGACGAGTGGGGTTGCGGCCCGCAGGACGCGCACCTGCTCCTCGGTGGGCTCGGGCCACACCCCGGTGAAGGCAAGGTGTTCCAGGATGGCGTCGGAGAGTTGCTCAGGGCTGAGGGAGCGGATGTAGTGCCCGTTGAGCCAGTTCAGCTTGTCCAGATCGAAGACAGGCCCGACCGTGTTGACCTTGGACCACTCGAACCCGGCCACGAACTGGTCGAAGTCGGCTACCTCTTGCTCGCCCTCAGCAGGGGGATAACCCAACAACTGCAAGAAGTTCACCAGCGCCTGAGGAAGGTATCCCTGCTCCCGGAACCACATCAGGCGCGCGGCAGGGTTCTTCCGCTTGGAGATCTTCGATTTGTCGGTGTTGCGCAGAAGCGGCATGTGGGCGAACGCGGGAACCTGCCACCCCAGCCAGCGGTACAACAAGATGTGCTTGGGCGTCGAGCTGATCCACTCCTCTCCCCGCACCACGTGCGTGATGCCCATCAGATGATCGTCCACGACGACGGCCATGTGGTAGGTGGGGAATCCGTCGGCCTTCAAGATGACCTGGTCGTCGGGGTGGGGGGCGGACACCGGCCCGCGAACCAGGTCGTCGAACGCTAAGGGAACATCGTCGGGGATGAGCATTCGTACGACGGGGGTCTCTGAGAACCCGGGAAGTTGCGCACGCTCCTCGCGGGTCTTGCCCAGGCACAGCCGGTCATAGCCGGTGACGGCCTGCTTGGAGGCCTGCTGTTGGGCGCGGAGCTCAGCGAGGCGTTCGGTGGAGCACCAGCAGTAGTACGCATGCCCGTCGGCGATGAGTTGATCGACGAACGGCCGATAGGTGTCGAGGCGTTCTGATTGACGGTAGGGAGCGTAGGGCCCGCCGACATCGGGGCCTTCATCCCAGCCCAGGTGTAGCCAACGCAGTGTGGCGAAGATCTGTTGCTCGGATTCGGGTACGTAGCGCTGCCGGTCGGTGTCCTCGATGCGCAGGACGAACGCTCCCCCGGTCTTGCGCGCCCAGGCCAGGTTGAACAACGACATATATGCCGTGCCCACGTGGGGATCTCCGGTGGGTGACGGGGCGACGCGCATCCGCGCAGGCATCAGGGGCTCTTCAGTCATGATGTTCCCAGCGTATCGCCCCGCCTAGTCAGCAAGACTCCTGTACCGGCCTCGTACGTGGGCCCAGGGCGTCGACGTCGTCAGGTGGACGGTGTCGATGGTGGCGACCACCTCCAGCGACCAGCCCATCGTGCGTTCTGATTCCCACGTCACCCCCACCCAACTCCGGTTGGGCAGTACTGGGCCCCACGGTGTTTGCTCAAACTGCGCACGCGAGAACGGCCCGCCGGGCGCGGGTGCGGCACCGGCGAATGCCTCGGCCAGATACCGATCCGGTTCTTCGAGAACGGTGATCGCCATGCGGGTCTCACGGTCAAGGACGAGATCACTGTCCGGATCCAGGAGAGCGATCAGGCGTGCGGGCTGCCCCAGTGCCACCAGGAGCGAACTCACGGTGAGGCCGACGCAGCTGGGGCCTTGCCCCGAGGCCCACAGGGTGACTGGGGCGACGAGGCGCCCTCGGAGTTGGCGTGCCGCGTCTCTGTCTTCCGGCGGGAGGGCGAAGGGGTGCTCGGAATGGACGCTCACCCTCACCAGAGTAGAGGGGGCCCGGCGGCGGCCTTACGCATCCTGAATGCACGAAGGTGGGTGGCGCCCCCATGGCACCACCCACCTTGTGTGAAGCGATCAGGCTGTAGCGTCCTCGGCGACCGCAACCGCGACCTTCTGGCTGCCCACCTTCGTGAGGGCCCAGCCGATCACCAGCAGGGTCAACCCGACGCCGATGGCGAACAGGCACACGCCGAAGGACAGCACGGAGGTGAACAGGGATGCGCGAAGGAAGGAGCCGTTCATGACGGTCGTGCGCTGGGCGTTGAGCTCGTCGGCCTTGGCGGTGTCACCAGCGTTCTTCGCGGCAGTTGCCGCAGCCCCGAGTTCGGAGTAGGTCAGCCCCTTGCTGGCCTTGAGTGCATGCGTGCTGATGATGTCGGCCTGCGCCAACGCCGAGACCGGCCCCGACACCAGCGCACCCTGCATGAAGTGCGCGTCATTGGGCACGGTGATCTTCTCCGCAGCGAGCTGTGAGCTCACCACGCCCCAGACAACGCCCCCTGTCAGCGTGAACAGAAGGCCAATGATGATGGACACGAGTCCTGCGATCTTGAGGGGCTTGACGTTCATGGTTGCGGTGCTCCTTTGACGCTGCGAGTCGGGCCCAATGCGGGCCTCATGGATGAAAAGTTCACTACTACGCAGTGTAGAAGTCGAGGGCCAGTATCGTGCTCCTCCACTCAGAACGTCCCCTCCGGGCCCTGCCACCGCCCCCTCCGGGCATGACAAGGGGCCCGCACCGTAGCGGTGCGGGCCCCTTGTTCTGCTTAGCGCAGCAGCGTCACTTCAGGATCTTGGTGACGTTGCCGGCGCCCACGGTGCGCCCACCTTCGCGGATGGCGAACTTGAGCGACTCCTCCATGGCAACCGGCTTGTTGAGGTGCACCGTCATGCCGGTGTTGTCACCAGGCATAACCATCTCGGTGCCCTCGGGGAGCTGGACGATCCCCGTCACGTCGGTCGTGCGGAAGTAGAACTGCGGGCTGTAGTTGGAGAAGAACGGCTTGTGACGGCCACCCTCTTCCTTGTTCAGCACGTAGACCTGAGCCTCGAAGTCGGTGTGCGGCGTGACCGAACCCGGCTTGCAGATGACCATGCCGCGCTCGACATCGTCCTTCTTGGTGCCGCGCAGCAGCAGGCCGACGTTCTCGCCAGCGCGACCCTCGTCGAGGATCTTGCGGAACATCTCAACACCGGTAATGGTGCTGGTCTGCTTGGCCTCGCGGATGCCGATGATGTCGACGGTCTCGCCGGTCTTGACGATGCCGCGCTCGATACGGCCGGTGACGACGGTGCCACGACCGGTGATCGTGAAGACGTCCTCAACGGGCATCAGGAAGGGCTTGTCCGTGTCGCGCTCCGGCTGCGGGATGTACTCATCCACGGCATCCATGAGCTCCATGATGGAGTCGGCCCACTTCTCGTCGCCGTTCATGGCCGGGAAGGCCGCGACGCGAACGATCGGCAGGTTGTCGCCGTCGAACTCCTGCGAGGAGAGCAGCTCACGCATCTCCATCTCGACGAGCTCGATGAGCTCCTCGTCGTCGACCATGTCGCACTTGTTCAGCGCGACGACGATCGCGGGGACGCCCACCTGGCGAGCCAGGAGGATGTGCTCACGGGTCTGAGCCATCGGGCCGTCGGTGGCGGCGACCACGAGGATCGCACCGTCCATCTGAGCGGCACCGGTGATCATGTTCTTGACGTAGTCAGCGTGACCGGGGCAATCGACGTGCGCGTAGTGGCGCTTCTCGGTCTGGTACTCGACGTGCGAGATCGAGATCGTGATACCGCGCTGGCGCTCTTCGGGGGCCTTATCGATCTGATCGAAGGCCGAGACAGCGTTCAGCTCGGGGTAACGGTCGTGGAGCACCTTCGTAATCGCCGCGGTCAGAGTGGTCTTGCCGTGGTCGACGTGCCCGATGGTGCCGATGTTGCAGTGCGGCTTGGTCCGCTCAAACTTGGCCTTTGCCACTTGGGCTCCTCATTTCCTTGTTCGCCCACGCGTGGTTCGCGAGGCGCACGATTTCTTGACTTCGTGGGTCGATCCGCTCAGACACGGACCCTCCCAATTTTGCTTCAGTGTCGGGGGAGAGTCAAACTGACCCTCCCCCGACACCAGAGCGAGCTTGCGGGAGTCCCGCCAGCGATCACTCGCCGCCGCGACCCTTTTCGATGATCTCGTCGGCCACCGACTTGGGCACCTCACCGTAGGAGTGGAACTCCATCGAGTAGGACGCCTGGCCGGACGTCTTCGACCGCAGGTCGCCGACGTAGCCGAACATCTCCGAGAGCGGCACGAGAGCACGAACGACCTGGTTGCCGTGCGCCTCTTCCATGCCCTGCACCTGACCACGACGCGAGTTGATGTCGCCAATCACCGTGCCCAGGTAGTCGTCAGGGGTGGTGACCTCGACGGCCATCAGGGGCTCCAGCAACGCCGGATCGGCCTTGCGGGCTGCCTCCTTGAACACCATCGAACCGGCGATCTTGAAGGCCAGTTCCGAGGAGTCGACGTCGTGGTAGGCGCCGTCCAGCAGCGTCACCTTGATGTCTTCCACGGGGTAGCCCGCGAGCGGACCGAAGGCCATGGCCTCCTGGATGCCCTGATCGACCGACGGAATGTACTCGCGCGGGATACGCCCGCCGGTGACACCGTTGACGAACTCGTAGCCGGCACCCGCCTCCTGCGGCTCCAGCGAGATCAGCACCTTGGCGTACTGACCGGAACCACCGGACTGCTTCTTGTGGGTGTATTCGGCCTTCTCCACGGGGCGGCGCAGCGTCTCGCGGTAGGCAACCTGGGGCTTGCCGATGTTGGCCTCGACCTTGAACTCGCGACGCATGCGGTCGATGAACACCTCAAGGTGCAACTCGCCCATGCCCGCGATGATCGTCTGCCCGGTCTCTTCGTCGGTGTGGACGCGGAAGGTCGGATCCTCCTCGACGAGCCGCTGAATGGCCGTCGAGAGCTTCTCCTGGTCAGACTTGGTCTTCGGCTCGATCGCCTGCTCGATGACGGGGTTCGGGAACTCCATCGACTCCAAGATGATCGGGGCGCCCGGGTCGGTCAGGGTCTCACCGGTGGTGGTGTCCTTCAGGCCCATGACGGCGCAAATCATGCCTGCGCCGATCTGGTCGATCTCTTCACGCTTGTTGGCGTGCATCTGGTAGATCTTGCCGATCCGTTCCTTCTTGCCCTTGGTGGCGTTGAGGACGGTCGAGCCGGACTTCAACACCCCGGAGTAGACGCGAACGTAGGTGAGTCGGCCCAGGTGCGGATCCGCCGCGATCTTGAACGCCAAGACGGACAGCGGCTCGTCGGTGCTGGGGTGACGCTCCAGCTTGACGGACTCATCGCCCGGCTTGAAGCCCTCGATGGCGGGGACGTCCAGCGGTGAGGGCAGGTAGTCGATGACCGCATCCAGCATCGGCTGGACGCCCTTGTTCTTGAAGGAGGTGCCGCACACGACAGCGGTGAACTTGTTGGCCAGCACACCGCGGCGGATGCCCGCCTTGATGGACTCGACGCTCAGTTCGTCGCCGGAGTCCTCGGCCAGCAGCCATTCCTCGGCGAACTCGTCGTCGTTATCGGCGATGACCTGGATCAGCTCCTCGCGAGCCTGCTCAGCCGCGGCCTGCATGTCGGCGGGGATCTCCTCGATCGTGTAGTCCTCACCGATCTGGGTCTCGCCGCGCCACATGAGCGCCCGCATCTGAACCAGGTCGATGACGCCCTGGAAATCGGCCTCGGCGCCCACGGGCAACTGGATCACAGCGGCGGTGGCGTTGAGGCGCTCGCGGATCGTCTTGACGACGAAGTCGAAGGAGGCGCCCGTCCGGTCAAGCTTGTTGACGTAGCAGATACGCGGCACGCCGTAGCGGGTGGCCTGACGCCACACCGTCATCGACTGGGGCTCAACGCCCGCCACGCCGTCGAACACGGCCACGGCACCGTCGAGCACACGGAGCGAACGCTCCACCTCGACGGTGAAGTCGACGTGTCCGGGGGTGTCGATGATGTTGATCTGGTGGCCATGCCAAAAACAGGTCGTCGCGGCCGACGTGATCGTGATGCCGCGCTCCTGCTCCTGCTCCATCCAGTCCATGGTGGCGCCGCCGTCGTGCACTTCACCGATCTTGTAGTTGATGCCGGTGTAGAACAGGATTCGCTCGGTGGTGGTGGTCTTGCCGGCGTCAATGTGGGCCATGATGCCGATGTTCCGGACGCTGGCCAGGTTCGTGGTTAGGTCAATGGCCACGGGTGGTTTCCAATCTTTGTTGCTTGGGTCGTCGACTCGAGACAGGCGCGAAGCCCTCCCCCGCTTGCGCGGAGGAGAGCTTCGAGCAGATCACCAGCGGTAGTGCGCAAAGGCGCGGTTCGCCTCGGCCATCTTGTGCGTGTCTTCACGCTTCTTCACGCTCGCTCCGAGACCGTTGCTCGCGTCCATGAGCTCGTTCATGAGGCGCTCGGTCATCGTCTTCTCGCGGCGCTGCCGGGAGAAGGTGACCAGCCAGCGCATGGCGAGGGTCGTGGAACGGGCCGGCTTGACCTCGATCGGCACCTGGTAGGTGGCGCCGCCGACGCGACGCGACTTGACCTCGACCGCGGGGCGAATGTTGTCCAGGGCCTTCTTCAGGGTCTGCACGGGATCAACGCCGGTCTTGGCCCGCGTCCCCTCCAAAGCGCCGTAGACAATGTTCTGAGCGGTGGTCTTCTTGCCATCGAGCAGGATCTTGCTCACCAGCTGGGAAACCAGGGGCGAACCGTAGACGGGGTCGACGACGATCGGCCGCTTCGGGGCCGGTCCCTTGCGAGGCATTACTTCTCCTTCTTCGCGCCGTAGCGGCTGCGGGCCTGCTTACGGTTCTTCACGCCCTGGGTGTCCAGCGCGCCGCGGATGATCTTGTAGCGCACACCCGGAAGGTCCTTCACACGACCGCCGCGCACGAGCACCATCGAGTGCTCCTGCAGGTTGTGCCCCACACCGGGGATGTACGCGGTGACCTCGATACCCGAGGACAGCCGAACACGCGCGACCTTACGGAGGGCGGAGTTCGGCTTCTTGGGCGTCGTGGTGTACACGCGCGTGCACACGCCGCGGCGCTGCGGGGAGCCCTTGAGGGCTGGCGTCTTGCTCTTGCTGACCTTGTCAGTGCGGCCCTTACGGACCAACTGCTGGATGGTGGGCACCGGCTGGTATTCCTTCGTTTCGTTGTTGACCCCATACAGGGCCACGCGGGAGGCACGAGGAGCCATCGCGCCGAGCGCACGAGCACTCGTTGCAACCGATCCTCATGGGATTGCGAGCCCGCCAGGCGCTCCTTGATGGGCGCTCCAGTGGGCGGTAGTTCGTTCGGTCGCCCGAACACAACGACAAAGACTAGTGGTTAGGCCCAAGCGAGGTCAAAGAACAGACCTGCAGGCCATGACTAGCCGACGAACGTTACTTCCCTAGTGTACCCGCGCGGCGCCCTGCACCCAAAAGGCGAGTGCCCCCGGGACCATCAGTCCCGGGGGCACTCGCCTCAACGTCACTCAGCTGAAGTCGCCAAGATCGAACTCATCATGCGCCAGAGCGGGTGTCGCACCGGCGATGTCGTAGTCGTAGGCGTCATAGCTGAGGTCGTAGGCCGCAGCCCGCGCCTCCGCCGTCGGCTCCACCCGGATGTTGCGGTAACGGCCCAGACCGGTACCTGCCGGGATCAGCTTGCCCAAGATCACGTTCTCCTTCAGGCCGACCAGGGAGTCGGACTTGGCCTGGATGGCCGCGTCCGTCAAGACCTTGGTGGTCTCCTGGAAGGAGGCCGCCGACAGCCAGGACTCCGTGGCCAAGGAGGCCTTGGTGATGCCCATCAGCACGGGGCGACCCTGAGCCGGCGTACGACCCTCGGTGATCGCCTTACGGTTCTCCGCCTCGAACAGGCTTCGGTCGACCAGGTCTCCCGGGAGGATGTTCGTGTCGCCCGACTCGATGACCGTGACGCGGCGCAGCATCTGCCGAATGATGATCTCGATGTGCTTGTCGTGGATCGGAGCGCCCTGCGTCCGGTACACGGCCTGCACCTCGTCGACCAGGTGCTCTTGCACACGACGCAGACCGTTGACACGCAGGATGTCCTGCGGGTCAAGGGTGCCGGCGTAAAGCTGCTCGCCCGCCTCGACGTGCACGCCGTCGGCGATCGAGTGGCGGACCATCTGCTGGTCTTCCCACTCCAGGCGGACCCGGCGCGGCAACGCGTACTCCAGGTCTTCCTCGCCGTCATCGCGCACGATGATGAGCTTGCGATTGCGGTCGCCGTCTTCGATCCGGACGCGACCGGCAGCCTCAGCCAGCGGCGCCTTGCCCTTGGGGGTACGAGCTTCGAACAACTCGCCCACACGAGGCAGACCCTGGGTGATGTCGTCACCAGCCACACCACCGGTGTGGAAGGTACGCATCGTCAGCTGAGTACCGGGCTCGCCGATGGACTGAGCGGCGACGATACCGACGGCCTCCCCCACATCGACCAGCTTGCCGGAGGCCAACGAACGCCCGTAGCACATGGCACAGGTACCCAAGGCCGACTCGCAGGTCAGCACCGAACGGACCTTGACCTCGGTCACACCAGCATCGATCAGTGCCTGGATGTTGTCGTCGCCGACATCGCTACCGGCAGCGGCGAGCACCGTGCCCTTGGCGTCCACAACATCGGCAGCCAGTGTCCGCGCGTAGACAGAGGTCTCGACGCTCGGGGAGACCACCACGTTGCCGTTGCGGTCGTGCGCGACGATCGACTTCGTCAAGCCGCGCTCGGTGCCGCAGTCCTCTTCGCGGATGATGACGTCTTGGGAGACGTCCACCAGACGACGCGTCAGGTAACCGGAGTCAGCCGTCCGCAACGCGGTGTCGGCCTGCCCCTTACGGCCACCGTGGGTGGAGATGAAGTACTCCAGAACCGACAGGCCCTCGCGGAAGTTCGACTTGATGGGCCGGGCGATGATCTCGCCCTTCGGGTTGGCCACGAGGCCACGCATAGCGGCGATCTGACGCATCTGCGTCATGTTTCCTCGTGCGCCCGAGTCGACCATCATGAAGATGGGGTTGTCGGTGGTGAAGTTAGCCTCCATCGCCGCGGTGAGTTCGGCAGTCGCGTCGGTCCACAACTGGACCAGCTCCTGCTGACGCTCTTCCTCGGTCACCTTGCCACGCTCGAACTGACGCGTGATCTTGTTGGCCTTCGCGTCGTAGCTCGCCAGGATCTCCGGCTTGCTCGGCGGGGTCTGGATGTCGGCGATCGACACGGTCACACCCGAACGGGTGGCCCACTTGAAGCCGATGTCCTTGAGGCGATCCAGGGTACGAGCGACGTCGACCTTGGGGTAGCGCTCAGCCAACTCGTTGACGATGGCGCCCAACTGCTTCTTCCCCACCGAGTTGTTCACGTAGGGGTAGTCGGCCGGGAGAGCCTCGTTGAACAGCGCACGACCCAGCGTTGTCTCCAGCAGGATCGAACCATCCTCGCGCGCTTCGACGCCGACGGGCGGCACGATGTCACGCAGGATGATCGAGACCTTGGAGTTGATCAGGATCTCGCCGTTGTCGAACGCCATGTACGCCTCGTCCTTGCTGGAGAAGGCGCGGCCCTCCCCCGGCTGCCCGGCACGGGCGGTCGTGAGGAAGTAGTGGCCGATGATCATGTCCTGCGTCGGCAGGGTGACCGGACGTCCGTCAGCGGGCTTGAGGATGTTGTTCGTCGAGAGCATCAGCACGCGGGCCTCAGCCTGCGCCTCCGCCGACAAAGGCAGGTGCACAGCCATCTGGTCGCCGTCGAAGTCAGCGTTGAAGGCGGTGCAGACCAGCGGGTGAAGCTGGATGGCCTTACCCTCGATCAGCTGCGGCTCGAACGCCTGGATGCCCAGACGGTGCAGTGTGGGCGCACGGTTCAGCAGCACCGGGTGCTCCTGAATCACCTCTTCGAGGACGTCCCACACGACGGAACGCTGACGCTCCACCATGCGCTTGGCCGACTTGATGTTCTGGGCGAGGTTGAGGTCGTCCAGACGCTTCATGACGAACGGCTTGAACAGTTCCAACGCCATCGTCTTGGGCAGGCCACACTGGTGCAGCTTGAGCTGCGGACCCACCACGATGACCGAACGGCCCGAGTAGTCGACGCGCTTGCCGAGCAGGTTCTGACGGAACCGGCCCTGCTTGCCCTTGAGCATGTCGGAGATCGACTTCAGCGGTCGGTTACCTGGCCCCGTCACCGGACGCCCACGGCGACCGTTGTCGAACAGCGAGTCGACGGCCTCTTGGAGCATCCGCTTCTCGTTGTTGACGATGATCTCGGGCGCGCCCAGATCCAGCAGCCGCTTGAGGCGGTTGTTGCGGTTGATCACGCGGCGGTACAAGTCGTTCAGGTCGGAGGTCGCGAAGCGGCCACCGTCGAGCTGCACCATCGGGCGCAGATCCGGGGGGATGACCGGGACGGCGTCCAGGACCATGCCCACGGGGTTGTTGCCCGTCGTCAAGAAGGCGGAGACGACCTTGAGGCGCTTGAGCGCCCGGGTCTTCCGCTGTCCCTTGCCCGTCTGGATGATGGTGCGCAGGTTCTCCGCCTCGGCCTCCAGGTCGAAGTCGGTGAGGCGCCGCTTGATCGCCTCGGCACCCATGAACCCTGCGAAGTACTTGCCGAAACGGCTCTTCATCTCGCGGTAGAGGATCTCGTCGCCTTCGAGGTCTTGGACCTTCAGGCTCTTGAACCGCTGCCACACCGCATCGAGGCGATCCAGCTCGCGCTGAGAGCGGTCACGCAGCTGCTTGACTTCGCGCTCCCCCAGGTCACGGACACGCTTGCGCACGTCCGCCTTGGCGCCTTCGGCCTCCAGCGCAGCGAGGTCTTCCTCGATCTTGCGCATGCGGGTCTCGATGTCGGCGTCTCGGCGGGATGCGATCTGCTTGCGCTCGACCTCAACCTTGGCCTCCAGGGAGGGCAGGTCGCGGTGGCGTGCGTCCTCGTCGACGGAGGTGATCATGTACGCGGCGAAGTAGATGACCTTCTCCAGGTCCTTCGGCGCGATATCCAGCAGGTAGCCCAGCCGGCTCGGAACACCCTTGAAGTACCAGATGTGTGTGACGGGCGCGGCCAACTCAATGTGGCCCATGCGCTCCCGACGCACGTTGGAGCGCGTCACCTCCACGCCACAGCGTTCACAGATGATGCCCTTGAAGCGCACCCGCTTGTACTTACCGCAGTAGCACTCCCAGTCCCGGGTGGGACCAAAGATCTTCTCGCAGAACAGCCCGTCACGCTCCGGCTTGAGCGTGCGGTAGTTGATCGTCTCAGGCTTCTTGACTTCGCCGTGGCTCCACTCGCGGATCTGATCCGCGGTGGCCAGGCCGATGCGCAACTCGTCGTAAGCGTTGACGTCCAGCACGTTACTTCCTTCTCTCCCCTACACCTGGGGATTGCTGTTCGGATCGGTGGCCGCCGACCCGGACGACAGGACCGACCGGGGCCCCGGTCGGCTGGGAGTGAACTCCCGGAGGGTGGTCGCGCCGAGTAGGTAACTCGGCGCGACCGTCAAAAGAATCAGACCTCTTCGATGTCGGCGAACGAGTCCGCACCCGGGCGTCGGGACAGATCGATCCCGAACTCCTCGGCACGGTGGTAGTCGTCCTCGGAATCGCGGAGTTCGACGACGGTGCCGTCAGAGCTCAGCACCTCGACATTCAGGCACAGCGACTTCATCTCTTTGACGAGCACCTTGAAGGACTCGGGGATGCCCGGCTCAGGGATGTTCTCGCCCTTGACGATGGCCTCGTAGACCTTCACGCGACCCGGCACGTCGTCGGACTTGATGGTGAGGAGTTCCTGCAGCGCCCAGGCGGCGCCGTAGGCCTCCATCGCCCACACCTCCATCTCACCGAACCGCTGGCCACCGAACTGCGCCTTACCACCCAGCGGCTGCTGCGTGATCATCGAGTACGGGCCCGTGGAGCGAGCGTGGATCTTGTCGTCGACGAGGTGGTGCAGCTTCAGCATGTAGATGTAGCCGACACCGACCTTCTCGGGGTACGGCTCGCCGGAGCGACCGTCGAAGAGCTGCGCCTTTCCACCGGCGTCCACCAGACGCAGGCCGTCGCGCTGCGGCAACCCGTTCTCCAGCAGACCGGCGATCTCGGCCTCGGTCGCACCGTCGAACACCGGCGTTGCCAGGTTCGAGTCGACACCGACGTGCGTCAGGCCGACCTCCTTGAGGCGGTTGGCCCACGGCTCGTCGACGTCGGTGACGTCCCAGCCGCTGTGAGCGATCCAGCCCAGGTGGGTTTCCAGCACCTGACCGACGTTCATCCGCGAGGGGACGCCCAGCGGGTTCAAGACGATGTCGACTGGCGTGCCGTCCTCGAGGAACGGCATGTCCTCCACCGGCAGAATCTTGCTGATGACACCCTTGTTGCCGTGGCGTCCGGCCAGCTTGTCGCCGACGGAGATCTTGCGCTTCTGCGCAACGTACACGCGCACCAACTGGTTGACCCCCGGCGGGAGCTCATCGCCCTCGTCGCGGTCGAAGACGCGGACGCCGATGACCGTGCCGGTCTCGCCGTGCGGCACCTTCATGGAGGTATCGCGCACTTCGCGCGCCTTCTCCCCGAAGATGGCGCGCAGCAGGCGCTCTTCCGGCGTCAGCTCGGTTTCACCCTTGGGCGTGACCTTGCCGACGAGGATGTCGCCGGTGCCGACCTCGGCGCCGATACGCACGATGCCGCGCTCGTCCAAGTCGGCGAGCATGTCGTCGCCAACGTTGGGGATGTCGCGCGTGATCTCCTCGGCACCCAGCTTGGTGTCACGGGCGTCGATTTCGTGCTCTTCGATGTGGATCGAGGTGAGCACGTCATCTTGCACGAGACGCTGGCTGAGGATGATCGCGTCCTCGTAGTTGAGGCCCTCCCAGGGCATGAAGGCGACCAGGAGGTTGCGCCCCAGCGCCATCTCGGCGTTGTCAGTGCTCGCGCCGTCGGCCAGCGGGGTGCCGACCTCGACCCGATCCCCGTCATGAACCAGCGGGCGCTGGTTGATGCACGTGGTCTGGTTGGAGCGAACGAACTTGTCGAGACGGTAGCTGCTGGTCGTGCCGTCGTCGTTCATCACGTCGATGATGTCGCCCGACACACTCGTGACCACGCCCGCCTTGGCGGCAACCGTGACCTCGCCCGCATCGACGGCACCGCGGTACTCCATGCCGGTCCCGACGAACGGGGCTTCGTTACGGAGCAGGGGGACGGCCTGACGCTGCATGTTGGCACCCATCAGGGCCCGCGACGCATCGTCGTGCTCGAGGAACGGGATCAACGCGGTCGCGACCGACACCATCTGGCGCGGTGAAACGTCCATGTAGTCGACCTCACCGGCCGGAACTTCGTCGGCGTCGCCGTGCTTGAGTCGGACCAGGACGCGGTCTTCGGCGAAGCGCGCCTCGTCGTCCAGCTTGGCGTTGGCCTGCGCGACGATGTAGCGGTCTTCTTCGTCGGCCGTCAGGTAGTCGATCTGGTCGGTGACGACCCCGTCGACAACCTTGCGGTACGGCGTCTCGATGAAGCCGAACGCGTTGACGCGGGCGAAGGACGCCAGCGACCCGATCAGACCGATGTTCGGACCTTCAGGGGTTTCGATGGGGCACATACGGCCGTAGTGGGACGGGTGGACGTCGCGGACCTCCATACCGGCGCGGTCACGGGACAGACCGCCCGGGCCCAGCGCGGACAGACGCCGCTTATGCGTCAGCCCGGCCAGCGGGTTGTTCTGGTCCATGAACTGCGACAGCTGCGAGGTTCCGAAGAACTCCTTCAGCGCCGCCACAACGGGACGGATGTTGATCAGGGTCTGCGGCGTGATCGCCTCGATGTCCTGGGTGGTCATCCGGTCGCGGACGGTGCGCTCGAGGCGGCCCAGGCCGATGCGGAGCTGGTTTTGGATCAGCTCACCCACGGTACGCAGACGCCGGTTACCGAAGTGATCGATGTCGTCGGTCTCCACGGGCAGTTCGCCCAAGGCTTCCTTGCCTTCGTGCAGCGCAACCACGTAGCGGATGGTCGAGACGATGTCCTCCATCGTCAGCACCTGCTGGTCGAAAGGCTGCTCGAGGCCGAGCTTCTTGTTGATCTTGTACCGACCGACCTTCGCCAGGTCGTAGCGCTTGGGGTTGAAGTAGTAGTTCTCCAACATCGCCTGCGCAGCTTCACGCGTCGGCGGCTCGCCCGGACGCAGCTTGCGGTACAGGTCGAGCAGCGCCTCGTCCGTGTTGGCCGTGCTGTCCTTCTCCAGCGTCAGCCGGATGGACTCGTACTCGCCGAACTCCTCGAGGATCTGTTCGTTCGTCCAACCGAGCGCCTTGAGCAAGACGGTGACGTTCTGCTTGCGCTTACGGTCGACGCGGACGCCCACCATGTCGCGCTTGTCGACCTCGAACTCCAGCCAAGCACCGCGGCTCGGGATCATCTTCGCCGTGTAGATGTCCTTGTCGGACGTCTTGTCCGGGGTCTCTTCGAAGTAGACGCCGGGGCTGCGGACCAACTGGGAAACGACAACACGCTCCGTGCCGTTGATCACGAAGGTGCCCTGGGGCGTCATGAGCGGGAAATCACCCATGAACACCGTCTGGCTCTTGATCTCGCCGGTCTCGTTGTTCACGAACTCGGCCGTGACGAACAGCGGAGCAGAGTAGGTGACGTCGCGGTCCTTGCACTCCTCGACCGTGTACTTAGGCTCTTCGAAGCGATGGTCGCGGAAACTCAGCGACATCGTCTCGGAGAGGTCCTCGATCGGGGAGATCTCTTCGAAGATCTCCTCGAGTCCGGACTTGGTGTTGACGTCGGTCCGGCCTTGCTCGAGAGCCGCGGCAACCTTCTGGCGCCAGACGTCGTTGCCGACGAGCCAGTCGAAGGAGTTGACCTGCAGGTCAAGAAGGTTCGGAACCTCCAAGGGCTCATGGATCTTCGCGAACGAGATCCGGCCACTGGGGGAAATGACGTTGGTGTTCTTCGACGCAGCGCGCGAGACGGCCAAGACTATGGTCCTTCCAAGAAACCCGTGTGGGAGGTTCTTTGCATGCAAAACGCCCCGCGTCAAGTCGCCACGGGTCGTCAAATGAGGCAAAGCCTAACTATAGCTGCCAAGAGCGCACGACGCAAGCCCCGCCTTGGCACGGACTCGCGAGTCGCGGGCGACGTTGCCCGAACGAGAGCAGCATAACCCTCCATGGAGGCCGATGCACGTACCCGAGGGTGGCGCGGCGTTCTCGCCTTGGAGCACGCGGGATCGACCGAGCAGGCGCTAGGCACCGCGGGCTGGCCGCCCGAGCCGCGTCCGGCGCCACGATGCGGAAAGGCCCGCGGAGAGCGTGTCTCCGCGGGCCTTCACAGATGCCGGATGAATCCGGTGAGGGTCACTTGACCGAAACGGTGGCGCCGGCGGCCTCGAGGGCCTCCTTGGCCTTCTCCGCAGCGTCGCGCGCGACCTTCTCCAGGACGGGCTTCGGGGCGGCCTCGACCAGATCCTTGGCCTCCTTCAGGCCGAGGGAGGTGAGGGCGCGCACCTCCTTGATGACCTGGATCTTCTTGTCGCCGGCGGACTCGAGGATCACGTCGACCTCCGAGGACACCTCCTCTTCGGCAGCGTCGCCACCGGCAGCCGGGGCGGCAGCAGCCGCGACAGCAACCGGAGCGGCAGCGGTGACGCCGAAGGCGTCCTCGAACTGCTTCACGAACTCGGAGAGCTCGATCAGGGTCATTTCCTTGAAAGCGTCAAGGAGCTCTTCGTTGGTGAGCTTCGCCATGGTGGGCGTTCCTTTCCTTAGACCGCAGCCGGGGCCGCGTGGTCAGTTGGCCTCGGCAGCGGGCGCTGCGTCGGTTGCCGAGGCGTCCTCGGCGGTGTCGGGCTTCTGGTCGGCCTCGGGGGCGGCCGGTGCGGCGCCTCCGAGCAGGGCCGGGTTCTCCGCAGCTGCACGCTCCAGGGCACCCAGGGCGCGAGCGGCCTGGTTGAGGGGAGCGGCAATGAGGTAGACGGCCTTGCTGAGGTTCGCCTGCATGGCGCCGGCCAGCTTGGCCAGCAGAACCTCGCGCGACTCCAGGTCGGCGAGCTTCTTCACCTCTTCGGCATCGAGGACGCGACCGTCCATGACGCCGGCCTTGATAACCAGAAGCGGGTTGTCCTTCGCGAAGTCGCGCAGACCCTTCGCCACGGTGGCAACGTCACCGCGGATGAAAGCGATCGCCGTCGGGCCGGTGAGCTTGTCCTCGAGTCCTTCGAGGCCAGCCTCACGGGCGGCGATCAGGGTCAGAGTGTTCTTCGCGACGGCGTACGAGGCATCCTCGCCCAGGGCACGGCGCAGATCCTGCAGGCCCTTGACGGTGATCCCACGGTACTCGGTCAAAACAGCGGCGCTAGAGGAGGTGAAGGCTTCCTTCAGCTCCTCGACAGCGGCTGCCTTATCCGGCCTCGCCATGAGTCTCCTTCCCACTTCTTCTCGTGAGCCCTCGACATGAAAAATCCCCGAGCGCGAGGCGCACGGGGAAAGTCACCGAGTGGAGACTAGCTTGCGTGACGCCTGCGCGGGGTTTGTACGACCCGGGAGGGTCGACACCAGCGGTCTTGGGCTTCGGAGAGCAAGACTAGGCGGGATAGTCCCTCGAACGCAAACCGACGCTGCCCCCGCGACCGGGTCCCCCGCGTGCCGCCCCACGCTCGTGGGGTGGCCAGCGCTGGCGAAGCCGAATCGATCGGCCGGTGCCCGTGAGCCACGATCTCGGGTCGCTGGCGCGCCTGAACCTCGATCCGCCGAAGCGCATTCGTAGGTGACGGTTTCGGCATTCTTGGGAGGCTGCCGGACAGCGGTGTCGGGGGTGGGTGTGGGTTGTCCGCCGGTGTGCCCGGCCTTTCCACTGCAGGTTCCTGGTCGTGCCCGTAGGGGCGGTTGGTCAACTCGCGGTGAGGGCGGGTGGGCCGAGGGCGGCGGTGTAGAGGGTGTCGAGTTCGTCCTGCCAGGGCCAGTGGGCGGGGAGGTGGAGCCGCCACCGGCGGGCCTGGTTCGCGATCCTGCCAGCGACCTGGATGAGGGTGCGGCGCACGGTCGCGGTGCGGGCCCTGCCCAGGGTGGCCGACGCGAGGCGGGCAGCGGCCCGGGTCAGGTTGAACGCGATGGAGGCGAGGGCGAGCCAGGCGGCGTTCGCGGTGAACTTCCCTGATGGTGCGTGGGCAAGCGGCCCGTCCTTGAGGTCGGCGATGACGGCTTCGATGATGGCGTGGTCGCGGTGCGCCGCCTCGGCCTGGACCATCGCCAGGGTCGTGTTCGTGAAGATCGGGTGGTAGCGGTAGCCGGGCAGCAGTTCACCCTGGGTCTTCGCGGTGTGCGGGTTGAGGCGTTTCACGCGGCGGACGATCAGGCGGGCGGTGACGTGGTGAGCCTGACGGTGGGAGGTGAACGCGGTGAACGGCACCTCGGCCACCTCAGCCTCCGAGATCCACCGTTGCTCGACCCCGTCGTAGATCGCGTCGCGGTACCGGATCATCGTCCACGATGCCTCCTCGATGCCGGCGATCGCCCTGACCACGGCCTTGTTCATCCGGGCGGTGACCGAGAACCTGGCGCCACCCGTAGTCGCGGCGGCGATCATGTCGTGGCGGAAGTAGGCACTGTCAGCACGCACGATCACCAAGCCAGGAGTGGTCGGTACGGCCTTGCGGAGGGTGGCGAGGGTGTCACCGATCAGCCGGGCGGCGCCGTGCCCCGAATCGATGTTGCCCTTCCGCAGTCGGGTGGCGGCGATCACCGGCGCAGCCAGCGGGGTCGACACGATCGCCAACTGGGCGTTCAACCCCTTCACCCGGCTGTAGCCGTAGGCGGCGCCCTGTTTGCGGTACCCGTGGGTTTCCCGGATCGTGTCGTCGACATCGACGTAGACGACCTGTTCGGCGCCGGTCAGGATCGGTGACACTCGCGCCAACCTCACCAGCAGGCGGGCAGCGACCGCGTCCAACTGCCTGACGTGCCCAAACCGGTAGCCGCGCAGATGGGTGCCCAGCGTGGTTGCTGCCCGCTGACCGGTGAACACCCGACCCATCCCGCCGTGGCGGAGCACATCCAGGTCGCTGATCGAGTCCGCGCCGGCAATCATGCCCGCGATGATCGCCGACACCTTGACCGACGCGTTCGCCCCAGCAGTGCCCGGCACCGTGACGCGGTCGTCGACCAGGTCGTGCAGGCCGGCATGTTCGGCCAGCGTCATCACCGCCGGCAGCCCACCGAAAGCGATCAGGTTCGGGTCGTCGAATACCGGTTCAAGGGTGTGGCAGACTCGCACTACGAGTGCTCCTGTCCAAGGCGGGAATGGCGTCTTCGCAAACACCATTCTTCCTTGTCACAGGAGCATTCGCCATCCAGGCACGCCTACCACCTCGGCGGATCGAGGCTGAATCGAGGTGCGCGTCCGGTCGTGAACGCACACGAGGCAGGTCACCTGACGCGCCAGAGGCCTGGACAGGGTCGCTCCACGACACAGCTTCCGACGACAGGCTGGCGAGCGTTCATCCACGTCGGGTCGCCACCGTGCGCCTGTGTCGCGGTGCCTGGACTGGATGGCGGTTCACACGGGCCGCGAGCTTTCGACGTGCTCCTCACGGAGGCAACCACCTTGAGGGGACTACCCCTTCGCCGTCTGTCCCATCTGCGCCGCCTCGTCATGGGGTGGCCCGTAGGGCAGCAGTTGGGCACGCGGCTGGGGGTGCCCCTCTGTCGTTCCTCACGTGCGAGAGCGGTGCTCAGCCCGCCTGCCGCCCTCAGTCCGTGACGCGGACGGCATCGCTTTCGGCGAGGGAGAGCAGGTTGCTGGTGATGGCCGCCCGCAGGTCGTTGTGCCTGTCGCTGAGGGCTGTCGTGGGGCTCGTCCACCTGGTCAGCTCGTAGAGCCATACGGGCCGCCGGACGAGCTCGGGCGGCTCCCATTCGTAGCGGGGCCAAATGTGTGCGTGAACGAAGGCATCCGCGTTGCCCAGGATGTCGATGTTCACGCGGCGGAAGGCGGGGTCTGCCTCACGGCATGCCTGTTCGACCGCGGTGGCGAGCAGGTCGGCATCTGCGAGGAACTGGACGCGGTCCTTGCGGGGCATCTCGGCGAGGGCTGTCGCGTGGGGGTCTTTGCCGAGCAGTACGCAGTATCCGGGGAGGAACTGGACGTCACCAATCACGGCGTAGCCACTTGGGATTTCGGCGAGAACGGTGGGGTTCCCTCCTCGTGCTGCGGAGCCGATGCGGTCGTCGCGCCAATCCATGATTGCGACGCTATCGGAGCTCATGCCGCGATGGCGTGTGGGTGCGCATCGTCGCGGTGCGCTCGCGGAGCTTGGCGAATAGGACGCCGGTCCGGCGCCTTGCGCGGGTGATCAGGGTTTGCTCGTGGCGTATTCCTTGGGCACTCATGCGGCCGTAGTGGGCGCGGGATCCAGGGTCGCGGAGCACCACGAACGCGGAGAGTTGCATGGTCCGTTTCGAGATCTTGTCTTCACGCCAGGAGGCGTGCTCGCCGGCGATCGGGATTCCGCATCTGGGGTTCTCGGCGCAAGGTCGACTCAGGCGGCGAGGTGACCGGTGATTGGAGAGGTATTCGTGGTGGCTTCGGTGAGGAGCCGGGCCGCGACCCTGTCCCGACTCCGGGCATGCTCATCAGGAGCGGCTGAAAAAGGGTGCTGCTCAACGAGTTGCTCGGCCACGACAGCGATCTCATCCCGCCACGGGCGCAACGCGACGAGTTCAACCGCCAGGCGCGGCAGCACGCGCGCTGCGGCGTCGGCGCCGGTGATCACAATGGTCTGCTCACTCCGCGAGAGTCTGCTCACTCCGCGCGGGTCTGCTCACTCCGCGCCCTGACGATCTCCGCGGCCCAGGGGCGACCCTGGCGAGGCACGTTCTTCAGTCGGTACTTCTCCCCCGCTGGCTTTCTCGCCATCGGGAAGGGCAGCGCCGCACGCAGCCGGTGTTCGTCCCTCGGGAGTGTTCGGTCAAACACTCGCACCCAGGCACGGTCAAGCGTGAAGGCGTGGAAATCGCCTTTGCCGACGTCGAGCCCGACGAACACATCGACCGCGTCGATTCTATCGATGCTGCTGACAGCAGTGTCTTCCCGCTCGCTCACAACTACTTCCGCCACGGTGCGTCTCGGAAGCCACGTCACGAACGGCCTCGAGCACGCAAAGGCCCAGCCCCTCTCAGCGAGAGCGGACCCCCAACCAGGCGCCGCAACAACGCCCCAGTCCAACACGGGCAGGGCGCAGCCAATCCCTGCCGAGTCCGGTAGGCCGTCACATGCTCCCTCAAGGGTCACTAAGAAGATAGGGCTGGGGCTGGGGGGCTGGTTTGTCGTGGTTGGGTCTACCCCTGTCGGTAGCGTGTACCGGTTCGGGAGGCGTGGTCCACCGTTTCCCGGGCCATTCAACCAGCCTTGGGGGCGCATGTTCACTCTC
>NZ_PPCV01000007.1 GCF_004126535.1 Propioniciclava flava
CGGGCTCATCGAACTCCACCGCCGCATCGCCCGCGGCTTCCGCAACCGAGACAACTACCGGCTACGCATGCTCCTCATCGGCGGCGGACTCACCCCGCCACCCCCACCGGAAGTGTGAAGAGCCACTTATGTCACACTGAGGCCATCCCCAGGAGGTATGACCCCATGAATCTCTCAAGGCGGCCCAGTTCGCTCATCATTGTTCTGCTGGTCGTGGCGGCAGGTTGTTCGCCAGTTCCCGCGGTGACTCCCACTCCGTCACCGACGTACGCGTGCATTCCAGAGGCGGGTGGTGAAGCGGTACCGTGCGGCCCGATTGAGTATGAGCAATCCCAAAGGCGTGATGCGCTATACGCTGAGGCTGAGGTGGTCTATCGCAGGTTCAGGGCTGAGCGGGAGAGGCTTCAATTGAGCGCCAATCCGGTGATGACGGCTGAACTTGAGGCGGTTACTGCGGGTGGGTTTCGAGAGATGGTTGCCCGTGCACTTGAGCAAGCGCAGGGGCGGAACCGGCTCAGCGGCCAGGCTGACGTTGTGTGGGTGCGGCGGTTGCCGGGTCTGAGTATGTCGGGGTCGATCGTTGCCCTGACGGTTTGTACTGATGCGAGGGGTGTGCGGTTTGCGAACCCAAGCGGGGCGCCCACGCCGGGGGTAGCCATCGATCATCGGTTCTATATGGCGCGCGATGCAGGCGGTCTGTTGAGGATTGTCGATTCGGAGTCGCGGACCGTCGAATCATGTTGAGGCATTACATTCCGGTCGTGGCGCTACTCGCGGTGGTCCTATCGGGTGGAGTGGCTGCCGAGCCGAAAGGCTATGCGCGTTCGTACGCAGAAGATATGGGAAATGCTGTTGTAGATGCGCAGATCGCAGAACAGAAGCGTTCGGGGGGCGGACGTGGTTCTGGTGGTGGGAGTCCTGCGGGCGTGGCCGATCAGACATCGGAGCAACTCAAGTACGAGTTGGCTGAGGTGGATGGTCGGACCGTGCGGCTGTATCCGCGGCGGCCTAAGCCGCCCGCGGTTATTCCTGAGTGTTGGGAGGGGGCTCAGGAGTTGGTGAAGTGTCGGATTGTTCCTGACGAGGAGCCCGGCGACCAGGCCGCTCCGGTGGCGGCTCCGTCGCGGGAGCGGGTGGAGCGAACGGTCAGATCGTTGGTGTCGCGGATGGAGTTGCCGGTGCCGACTCCGTTGGTGGGGCCGGATCCGAGCGTGAATGAGTGGAACATGGCGGTGGTGGGGTACCCGTTGTGGTTGTGGACGGATGATCCGGGGTCGATGTCGTCGACGGTGACGGGGAATGGGATCACCATCACGATCAATGCGCGGCGTGGCGCGACGACGTTCGATATGGGTGATGGTGGCAAGGTGGTATGCACGCAGATGAGCGCGTATCGGGCTTCGGTGAAGCCGGCGACGCCGTCGCCGACGTGTGGGTACGTCTACGGGTGGCCCTCGCTGCCGAAGGGCACCTACGCGGTCACGGCGTCGAGTGCTTGGGTGGTGGACTGGTCGGCATTGGGGTTTGAGGGGACGATTCCGGTGACGGTGACTGCTTCACGGCAATTGCCGGTGGGCGAGTTGCACGCCGTGGTTGTTCGCTGAAGGGCTGCACCGGTGCTTGGTGCGCCATAGCTGCCTCGCGGTGCCGGCCACTGGCGAGTTGAGGTCCACCGCTGAGAGGTCATCAGGTGTTGGGGGAAGGGTGCGTGCGTGGCGCCGTTCAGCTCACGTGTTCGCGAACAGACCGCAACCCCGTCCGGTCTGTTCGCGTTGGTCGGGAGATTCGCCGCCAGGGCGGCGTCGTCGATGTGCGGATCAAGGCTTTCAGCGCTGCATGTCGACAAAGCGGCTCAGTGCGCCCTGGAAGGCGACGGGAAGGATGTCGGTGGCGCCGTTGCGATGCTTGGCGACGATGAAGTCGGCCTCGCCTGCGCGCGGGGACTGCTTGTCGTAGGCGTCCTCGCGGTGCAGCAGGATGACGACGTCGGCGTCCTGCTCCAGGGAGCCGGACTCGCGCAGGTCAGACAGCATCGGCTTCTTGTCGGTGCGGGATTCGGGGCCACGGTTGAGCTGGGAGAGTGCCACCACGGGCACTTCGAGTTCCTTGGCGAGCAGCTTGATCTGTCGGGAGAACTCTGAGACCTCCAACTGGCGCGACTCGACCTTCTTGCCCGAGGTCATCAACTGCATGTAGTCGATCACGATGAGCTTGAGATCCATGCGCTGCTTGAGACGCCGGGCCTTGGAGCGGATCTCCATCATCGTCAGGTTGGGTGAATCGTCAATGTAGAGCGGTGCGCGGCTCACCTGGGCAGTCTTGGAGGAGATCCGCGACCAGTACTCCTCGTTCATCTCGCCCTTGCGGATCGCGCTCATCGGGACGCCGGACTCGGCAGCCAGCAAGCGCATGACGATTTCGGACTTGGTCATCTCCAAGCTGAAGAACACGCTGCACAAGCCATGCTTGATGGACGCCGCCCGCGCGAAATCCAACCCGAGGGTCGACTTACCCATGCCAGGACGCGCGGCGACGATAATCATCTGCCCGGGGTGGAGGCCGTTGGTCAGGTGATCGAGGTCGATGAACCCGGTCGGGACGCCCGACATCTGGCCGTGCTCATCGAGCGCCTCGATCTCGTCGAGGGTGATCTCCACGAGTTCTGAGAGCGGCTGATAGTCCTCGGAGGCGCGATTCTCGGCGACCTCGAAGATGGCCTGCTGGGCGGCGTCCACGATGTTCACCACATCGCCCTCAGCCTGATAGCCCATCTGCGAGATCTTCATCGACGCGTCGACGAGGCGGCGCAGGATCGCCTTGTCCCGCACGATCTCGGCGTAATAGGTCGCGTTAGCGGTCACCGACACCGCGGAGACCAGTTCGTGGAGGTAAATGTGGCCACCGATCTGGTTGATCTGGCCCTTCTTGCTCAGGTTGTCGGCCACTGTGATGGCATCCACGGGCTCGCCGCGGCCGTACTGATCCATGATCGCGTCGTAGATGTACTCGTGGGCGGGGCGGTAGAAGTCGCGCCCCTTGAGGATTTCGGTGACCTCGCCGATCGCGTCCTTGCTCAGCAGCATCGCCCCCAGGACGCTTTGCTCGGCGGGCATGTCTTGGGGCGGCGTGCGGTCGGAGCCGCCCCCGCCGGAGCGCTCAAACGGAACCACATTGTCGGACCATGATCCCTGCTGGTCCATCGACATCGGTCGCGTCCTCTCCCCGTGGGTGCCTACTGGGACGACGATAGGTCGCCATCCCGACAGTTCCCGTTCCGGCCCCCCAAGTGCATAGTTTCGGCGACGGGAAGTACCCGAACGTAGCCCCCCGATGGGGCGGAACCAAACTGGGAAAACCGCACTCATCCACCTTCCCTGTGGATGGCGTGTGGATAGCTGTGGACCCACGCCGTGGCCCCTGTGTACGACACGCCGTAGGGGTGGGACTAACCTCGGAGGGATGCGAGCCGATAGGTCTCCGGCTAGGGGAGACGATGCGGCGCGAAGATTCTTCTGAAGAAGTGTGGTCGCGGTTGCCACGTGTCACCCGCAGGTTGACTTGCCCCGCCCTAGGGGAGTATCGGGGGCACTTTTCCACAGCTTTGGGTCGCCCCTGTGGGTGACTGGCGGGCCCCTGCGTGATGCTCTGGCGGGCAGGTTTGGAGCGGTTTCCCGCGCGAGGGAAAATGGAGGCCAACCTCGCCGGCGCGCCGCCGGAATAAACCCCCGAGGGGTATAGTTGGGTCAAGCAGGAGGCATGACATGAACGAGAACATCGACGTCCCGGTGGTACCCGACGACGCACGCACGCTCGCCGACGCCACGCCCGCTGCTCCTGCCGCGGGGGACTGCTGTCACCCAGAAGATCCCGACAGCACGCACCAGCACGGCTACATCACGGCCAAAGACAACTACCTGCGCCGCCTGCGCCGCATCGAAGGCCAGGCTCGCGGTCTGCAGCGCATGGTCGTGGAAGAGAAGTACTGCATCGACATCCTCACCCAGGTGTCGGCCATGACGAAGGCGCTCCAGTCGGTGGCCCTCGAACTGCTCGAGGACCACATGGCCCACTGCGTCGTCGCCGCAGCGCGTGAGGGCGGTCAGGCCGCCGAAGACAAGATCCAAGAGGCCTCCGAGGCCATCGCCCGACTGGTCCGCAGCTGACCGGCGGGCATCACACATCACGACAAGGAGTAACGATGGTTGATCTCAGCATCAAGGACGCCAACGCCACCGGCGGCGGTTGCGGCTGCGGCTGCGGCGGGCATGACGCCAAGGCCGACCAGGCCGCCCCGGCGTCGCAGGGCGCGGTCGTCGCCGACTACACCGTCACTGGCATGACATGCGGCCACTGCGTCGCCGCCGTCACCGAGGAAGTCTCCGCGATCCCCGGCGTCACCGACGTGACCGTCGACCTCGAATCCGGTGCCCTCAAGGTTGTCTCGGACGATGCGGTCGACTTCGACCGCATCGTCGAGGCCGTTGCCGAGGCCGGGGACTACACCGTCGCCTGAGCCTCACCTCGGACGCCGCCGCGCCGCTGAGCGCCACGTCAGGTGCGCCCCGGCGTCCGGGTCACCCGGCTCCCCGTGCTGTCGTCGCGGGTGAGCCGACCCTCATCCACCGCCAGGACCAGCCAGTCCTCGCACGAGCACCCCCTTGTGCGACCACACGCCGGTCCTCCGCACAAAGGAGCATCACCATGGCCCCCCAGGCCGCCACCGCGGACGCCATCACCGATCCGGAGCGCCGCGCCTCCCTCGAACTCGACATCAGCGGGATGACGTGCGCGTCCTGCGCCGCCCGCATCGAGAAGAAACTCAATAAGGTCGACGGCGTCACCGCCTCGGTGAACTACGCCACCGAGAAGGCCAAGATCCTCGCCCCGACCACTCTCAGCCTCGACGATCTCATCGGCGTCGTGGAGAAGACCGGCTACGGCGCCAAGCGGCCCGATCCGGCCACCCCCGCCCCCGATCGCGTCGCGCCCCTGCGCCGCGACCTGATGCTGTCGGCCGCCCTCGCCGTCCCCGTCATCGCGTTGGCGATGATCCCCGCGCTGCAGTTCCCCGGCTGGACCTGGGTCTCCCTCGTGCTAGCGAGCCCCGTCTACTTCTGGGCGGCGCGACGCTTCCACCGCTCCGCCTGGGTGAACCTGCGCCACGGCGCGACCACGATGGACACCCTCATCTCGCTGGGCACCTCCGCGGCCTACTGGTACTCCCTGTGGGCCCTGCTGTTCACGCACGCGGGCGACCTGCACTACACGCACCCCTTCACGCTCACCATCGGCCGGGCCGACGGGGCCTCGGTGTACTTCGAGGCAGTCGTCGGGATCGTCACGTTCCTCCTGGCTGGCCGGTGGTTCGAAGCCCGGGCCCGGACGCAAAGCTCCGCCGCGTTGCGCGCGCTGCTGACGCTGGGCGCCTCCGAGGCGACCCGGTTGCGCGGCGGCGTCGAGGAGCGCGTCCCGATCGACTTCCTCAAGCTCGGCGACGAGTTTGTGGTTCGGCCAGGCGAGAAGATCGCCACTGACGGCGTCGTCGTCTCCGGGGGGTCAGCCGTTGACGAGTCCATGGTGACCGGCGAATCGCTTCCGGTGGACAAGCTTCCGGGCGACCAGGTCATCGGCGCGACCCTCAACGCGAACGGACGCCTCGTCGTCCGGGCCACCGCGCTGGGGGAGGACACCGAACTCTCCCGCATGGCCCGCATGGTCGAGGAGGCCCAGACCCGCAAGGCGCCCGTTCAGGCGCTCGCCGACAAGGTGGCGGGGGTCTTTGTCCCGATCGTGCTGATCATCGCCTTGATCACGTTCGCGGGCTGGCAGCTGGCGGGCGAACCGGTCCTGTTTGCGGCCACCGCCGCCGTGGCCGTGCTCATCATCGCCTGCCCGTGCGCGCTCGGACTGGCCACCCCCACCGCGCTGCTGGTCGGCACCGGACGAGGTGCCTCCCTGGGCGTCATCATCGCCGGGCCGGACGTCTTGGAGCGTGCCAAGTCCGTCCGCGTCATCGCCGTGGACAAGACCGGAACCGTCACCACGGGCGAACTGCAGGTTGTCGGCGTGACCGCTGGAGGTGGCGTCACCGAGGCCGACGTCCTCGGCTGGGCTGCTGCCGCCGAGGCCAGCTCCGAGCACCCGCTCGCGCAGGCGATCGTCGCGGCCCACCCGGACGCGCCGCGCCCGGTGGACTCCTTCGAGAATGTGCCCGGGGAGGGCGTGCGAGCCGTCGTGGACGGGGTCGCCGTCCGCGTCTCGCGCCCCGATGCCGTTGCCGACTTGCCCACCGATCTGCTCCAGGCGGTGGACGCCTCCCAGGCGCGCGGGCAAACCGCGGTGGTCGTGTCCCGGGGTGCCGCGCCGATCGGCGTCGTCTCTCTGGCCGACACCGTCAAACCCACCTCACGCGACGCCATCGCCCGGTTCGCCGAACTCGGTCTCACTCCCGTCTTGTTGACCGGCGACAACGAGCGTGCCGCCCGGGCAGTCGCCGACAGCGTGGGCATCAGCCAGGTCATGGCGAACGTGCGCCCCGACGGGAAGGTCGCCGCGATCCGCGCGCTCCAAGAAACGCACGGACGCGTCGCCATGGTCGGGGACGGCGTCAACGACGCCGCAGCCCTGGCCGCCGCAGACCTGGGCATCGCCATGGGGTCGGGCACCGACGCCGCCAAGGAGGCCGCCGGGATCGTCGTCATGCGTCCCGATCTCATGCTGGTCGTGGACGCCCTGCGCCTGTCGCGCTCCACACTGCGGACGATCCGCATCAACCTGTTCTGGGCGTTCGCCTACAACGTGGCCGCGATCCCGCTGGCCGCCCTGGGCATGCTGACGCCGATGATCGCCGGGGCTGCCATGGCGTTCAGTTCCGTGTTCGTCGTGTCGAACTCGCTGCTGCTGCGCCGCTTCCGCCCCGTCGCCAACTGACGCGCCCCCGATGCTGCCGCAGTCGCCGTCGTCCGCTCCCCGCAAAGGGGGCTGCGGCGCGGCGGCGTCCCGAGGGCTGTCAGGCAGGTGCGTGGGCGTGCGTCTGGACGCTACCGTGGGGTTCTCGCTGGCGCCGATCACGGCATCACCCCCGCGGCGCGACGTCTGTGCTCCGCATTCCCACCTTGGTCGGGATCACCGCAGCGGGGACCATCTGCCGCCCCACCACGACAGGAGCCCCCACCCATGATGGAGATGACCGCGCCCCCCAGCCCTCAGGCCCCCGCCTCACCCGCGGCGCCCCTGGCGGCCCTGCTGCTCAGCAACCTGCTCGGCGGACTCGGTATCGCGTCCGGCATCACGGTCGGTGCGCTGCTCGTGTCCGACATGGGAGGCGTGGAACTCGCAGGCGCCAGCCAGGGGCTGGCCGTCCTCGGTGCCGCTGCCGCGGCTGTCCCGCTCGCCCACCTCGCCGCGCGTCGCGGACGCCGCGCCTCACTGGGCCTGGGCTACGCGGTCGCCGCAGCCGGGGCTGCCCTGATCATCATCGGTGCCTCGCTGGGTTGGCTGCTCCTGGTCCTCGTCGGCATGGCCGCGTTCGGATTCGCGAGCGCCACCAACCTGCAATCCCGGTATGCGGCATCCGAGGTGGGTCGCCCGTCCTCGCGCGGCTTGATGCTCTCGGTCGTGGTGTGGGCGACCACCCTCGGATCCGTCGTCGGGCCGCAACTCAGCCCACTGGGGGCTGACATCGCGACGTCGCTGAGGATGTATCCGCTCTCAGGGCCGTACCTGTTTGCCGCGATCGGGTTCGTCGTCGCCGGGCTCATCATCACCGCGCTGTATCGAGTGCCCCTCGCCCCGGCGCAGGCGCCGACCCCCAGCGCAATCAGCGGCCCCCGGGTCGGCAGCTTCGCTGCACTGCGCTGGGCGATGCGCCACCCTGTAACCCGGTTCGCCGTGGCCCTACTGGTCGGTGCCCACGCGATGATGGTGGCGATCATGACGATGGCACCGCTGTTCCTGGCTCAGCGCGGGTACCCCCTGCCCTACGTTGGCTGGGTCATCGCGCTGCACATTCTCGGGATGTACGCCCTCAGCCCGCTCTTCGGGTGGCTGTGTGATCAAGCCGGACCGGTCTGGGTCGCCATCCCGGGGCTGACCATGCTGGCCGTGGCCGCGGCTTATGCGATGGTCAACGGGGGCAACATCCTCCTGGTCGGAGCGTCATTGGTGCTGCTCGGCGTGGGCTGGTCCGCGTGCACCATCGCCGCCTCCGCCCTCCTGGCTAGCGTCGATGTGGGGGAACTGCGTGTGCCGCTGCAAGGCGGCACCGATGCGCTCATGAACTACGCCGGTGCCCTCGCCGCACTGGCGTCGGGGCCGCTGCTTCTCCTGCTCGGCTACGGCGGGCTTGCTCTCGTGGCGGCCCTGCTCACGCTGCCCGCGGCCACACTCATCAGGAAGGCGGCCCTCGAGGTCGCCCGCATGCGCAGCCTCTCGTTACCTCGCTGAGGGCCCCCCTGCGGTGCTGGACGCGGGGTAGTGGTGGACCGTCCGCACTTGCTACGTTGCCGCCATGCGGACCCACGGGTGCCTTGGGATGGTCGGCCTCTTTGCCGCGATACTCGTGGGGAGCGTCGCCTTGCTGAACGGGTTCCTTTGGCTGGAGGCCCACGCCCCGCCCTGGCACATCGTCGCCGTCGCGTCGCTGGTGGCGTTCCCCGTGTGGTGGATCCCCGTCGCTTGGGTGGGGCACCTCCTGGATCGACGCCGTGAACGCCGCGAAGCCGCAAACCCACCCCCGCAGCCGCCCCCCAAAGATCAGCCCCCGACGCCGTCCACATAGAGCCACCGACCGTCCTCGAACACGAACCGGCTCCGCTCCCGCAACACCCCTGAGCCTGCGGGGGAGTCCCAGGATGCCGCGAAGGTGACCGTGCCCTCCTCCTGCCACGCCCGGCCATCCGTCGTGGCGAGGATCTCCAGCGCCTGCCAGTGAGTGTCCGCGTCCCGCGCCAGATCGGCGGGTCGCGTCGCCGGATGCCACGTGTCGATCAGATAGTCGGGCAGCCCCAGCGCAAAAGCCGAATACCGTGACCGCATCAACGCCAGCGCCGTCGGTGGGCGGCGGGTGCCCATGTGGAAGCGTCCGCAGCAAGCCGCATAGGCCGTGCCGGTGCCGCACGGGCACACCTGAAGTTCGCTCACGATGGGTCGGCGTGCATCGACTCTGGAATCGGAGTACCGGCGGCGAGATCCCGGTAGAGATCCATCATGGCTTCGGACTGACGCTGGATCGTCCACCAGGACGCCATCTCGCGGCTGCGCGCACGAGCCCGCTGCGCGAACTCCGGGTCTTGCAGCCGCCGCAGCATGGTGACGAGTTGCCGGGCCAGCGACTCGGGGGTGGGGCGAGCGATCAGCGCATTGACGTCGGGATCGACCACGAGCCGCAACTCGTCATCGACGCTCACGATAGGAAGCCCGGCATGCGCGGCTTCGTGCAGGACGAGGGCCTGGGTGTCGGAGGTCGACGGGAAGGCGAACACGTCGGCGGAGGCGTAGTAGGGCCCCAACTGCTGGCGCGGGATCTGCCCCACGAGCGTGACGCCGCCACGACGACGAGCCGCACGGAGTTTCTGCGCTACCGATGAGGACACGCGCCAGTCGCCGACGAACATGAGTTCCGCGTCCGGGATGTCCTCACGCACCCACGCGAAGGCGTCCACCAGCAAGGCGATGTTCTTTTCGGGGGCGATCCGCCCCACATACAAAATGCGGGGCCCGGATGCAGCCGGGAGCGGGCGACCGGAGGGGAGGGCGTCGACACCATTGGGCACCACGCGAATGTGGCTGCGCGGGGCGAGTTCGCGCACGCGGACCGCCGTCTTGTCTGACGGAGTGGTCACCAACTCTGCCGCCTCGAGCATGCCGCGGGCCGCGTCGAGGAGGTTGCGCCGCGACAGGCTGGTGGGACGCCGCCGCAACAACCCGGACGCCACCAGCCGTCCATCCGACAGCCAGCGGCGCATGTCCTGCATCTGGGGGCGCTTCATGCCCTTCGTGGACACCTTCAGGAGCTGATAGAAGGCATCCAAGAAAGGGGTGAGCATCGCGTAATGGTCGGCGTAAGCCTCGAAGTCGGTGTGCCAGGTGACCATCAACGGGCACTCTGCGCGATCAGCTGCCCACACTCCGAGGAGACCGATGGGGCCAAGCCCCTGCACATGGATGAGATCGGGTGGATCGGCCTCGAAGGCGTCCAGGGCCCGCTCGAAGCCGCGCCCGCCCGCGACGGCCATCGGCAGGCCAGGGAGCTTGATCGAGGGGAGCCGCAACTCCGAACGCAGCGGGTGATTCTTGTACGGGTTCGGCCCCGGCGTCGCCGGTGCCACGACCTGCACCTGATAGCCGTCGTCGAGGAGTTGCTTCTCCAAGAACTGCACGGCATACAGCAGGCCACTGGGGGCTGGGCCGTAGTTGTCGGTGAACAGCGCGACCCGGAGCGGGCGTTGCCCAGGCTGCCGCGGTGACGCGGATCCGGGGGCAGTACGGGGGCGTGCGCGTGAGGGGTCGGAGAGTTCCATCCCCGCCGAGTCTAGGTGAGAACGCGTGCGGGAGGAGCATCCCGCGAGGAGCGCCGGTTGTGGACAATGCCGCACCGCCCAACTGCGACGCCGTTATCAGCGGCGCGGGTGGGCATTCTGCAATCTCTCAATGGACTGACGAATGAGTGTCCTCCGTCCTTGGAGCTATGTGCCATGAGAGGAGGAACGGTGAAAGACAGCACGGTGAATTGTTTGCCGCCTGCGCGTAAAGGCGGCCGCGGTCATGCGACAGCGTGTCGGTGGATGGCGGTGCCCGCCCTCGCCGCGTTGACGGTGGGGATGATGGGCATGGGGCCCCTCCCCGGCGCTCAGGCTGCAGGGGCGCAGGGCTGCAACTACGGGCAAACCGGTCCCAAGGCTGAGGCCTTGTGCTGGATCGACATGTCGAGCCTGGACTTCGCCCAAGCGTCGTCGGCAGGCGGTCAGTCGATGTCCCTGAACCTGCCTGGCGGAAGCATCATCAGCTTCACAGTCAAGATCGAAAAGAACGTGCCCGGCGCCCAGCCTGTGCTGTCGAACGATGACGCCGGCACCCTCAATTACGCCAACGAGCACGGACCCCGCACCCTGGTGGCGCATGCGTTCCCCACCTACACCGGTGCCGTCATCGGAAACGCGTACTACACCCAGACTGCGGGCAAGCCGGCGCTGTGGACCACCCTGGATCGCATCGAGAACCCTGACGGGTCGACCAGCGATTGGAGCGGCTGGGTCGATCACGTCGAGTTGAGCAATATCACCGTGACCAAGAATGGTGTTCCTTACCCGGAATACTCCCTGATTATGGCCGACGCGGAATCCACCGATGCCACCGGGCCGGAGGCGCTGGCATTTACGTCGGATAAGCCGATCCAGCCGCTTTTCACCGCCCAGCCGGACGGCTACAGCGCCGCCTGCGCCGGGGGACTGTCGGGTGTGGGGACAACCCAGGCCATCTGCTCGGGCGGCAACGACGGCAGCGCCAAGGCCGGTGCGGCCGTGATGAAGGCCACAGCCCCGAGCACAGTCGCCATCGACATGCGCGTCGCCTTCAACTCCCAAGAGGCTGTGGCCTTCGCCGTGATGTTCACCCAGGCGTCCGGTTCGGTGACGGTCGACAACGCCAATGGCCAGGCGACGGGCACCTACACGATGACCGTCCAGCAGGGCGACATCGCGCTCGGCCAGGCCACGACCGACGGGAGCGCCCGGAACACCGGCGTTATCCCCAAGCAGCCCATCGTGGCTGGCGAAGGCACGGTGATCTCCTACGCGCTGAACCACGGCGGCGGAACCCCGGACGGCGCCTATGACGTGACGTGGGTGTGCACCGTGAACGGGGCACCCGCCACTCCGCAGTTGAGCAATAGCGGGCGCAACGCCAGCGTGAAGGCGGAGCCCGACGACGCAGTGAACTGTGACGCGCACCTCACCGCGCGAGGCCCACAGACCGGCGATGCGTCCACGACGATCGAACCGGATCAGGTGGCCACGCTGACCCCCGACGTGACACCCGGGAAGGGTGCCGTGACGTCGGCCGCATTCGACAATGGGCAAACCACGAAGGTGGTTCCTGGCGAGGGCTCGTGGTCGATCACTGTGGTGGAAGGGAAGCCGGTCGCGACGTTCACCCCGGAGCCGGGATACCACGGTGCGGTCACGTCTCAGAAGTACACGGTCACAGACGTCAATGGTCTGACGTCGAACCTGGGAACGTTGGCCGTGACGATCAAGGTGCCAGTGCCTCCGAGCCCGACGCCCACGCCGACGCCCACGCCGACCCAGCCGCCGAGCCCCGGCCCGACGCCGACGCTGCCGCCGAGCCCGACGAAACCGTCGGATCCGTCACCCAGCACGAACCCGGGCGGTTCCCCCGAGAACCCGGAGAATCCGAGCGGACGCCTTCCCATGACCGGCGCGGACAACGTGGCTGGCCTCGCGGCAGGTTCGCTCGTGCTGATGGGTGCGGGCGGAGCAGCCATCATGTACGCGCGTCGCCGACGCGGTCAGTGATCCACGGCTAGCAGTCACAACAGGCGCGGGGCGGGAGTTGAAGAACTCCCGCCCCGCGCCTGTTGCGCTGAGGTAGCCCGTCCGAGGACCGAGGTGATGACGGTGCCGTTATGCGTGCCCCAGGCGGGTCACAGAGCGCCGTAGCGCTCCTTGGCTGCCTGGATGGCGCCCACGTAGCCGCCACGCTCCAAAGCGTCCGCGTCGGTAACCAGGGGGAGCGCCATCATGCCGCGCACCTGCTCCAGGGAGGTGAACTCCTTGCGCAGCATCCACGACTGGAGGCCGCTGACGAGTTCGGAGGTGTAGTCGCGGCCATGCCGGACCAGCGCCGCTGTCGTCATGACGATGTCAGCGCCCGCCAACAGATAGCGGATCACATCGTCGGCGGTCTCCACACCCGTCGAGCCCGCAAGGGACGCGTTGGTGTGGTTGCGTAGCGCCGCGATCCAGGTGCGGGGGAGCCGCCCCTCGTGCGTGGTGGACAGGTCGAAGGCCGAGTCCATGCCGAGCGTTTCCGGGTTGACGTCAGGCTGCAGGAACCGGTTGAACAGCACCAGGCCGGACGCGCCCGCGTCCACCAAACGCAGGGCCATGTTTCCGGGCGAACTGAAGTAGGGCGACATCTTCACCGACACCGGAATGGAGACGGCACTGGTGACCGCGGAGACGATCTCCAGGTGGCGCTTCTCCACGGCGTCACCGCTGGTGGCGGTGTCCCCGGGGACCAGATAGATGTTCAACTCGATCGCGGACGCGCCCGCGTCCGCCAGTTCGCGCGCGAACTCGACCCAGCCGCCCAGATCCGCGCCGTTGAGGGATGCGATCACCGGGACGTCCAGCGCCGAGGCGGACCGCTCCAGCAACGACAGATAGCTGTAGGCAGCGGACTTGATCGTGATCGGGTTCGCCGGGAAGTAATCCAGCGCCTCCGGGGAGGCATTCTCGTGGGATTCGATCAGCGCCTCATCGCGGGCGACCTCGGCGCGCAACTGCTCCTCGAACAGCGAGTACAGCACGACCGCGGACGCACCGCCGTCGGCCAGCCCCTTCACGCCGTCCAGCGTCTGCGACAGCGGGCCCGCCGACGCCACGACCGGGTGCTTCAGCTCCAGGCCGAGGTAGGTGGTGGTCAGATCCATTGCTCACTCCTTCGCGTCGGTGGCGAACTCGTCCGCGCCGCGCACCGACATCTCTTCGTAGTCGCGCCAGCGGCGAGCCACCTGCGCCTGGCCGAACTCCAGCATCCGCTCAGCCGCCTCAGGGTCGGCAGCCTTCAGCATCCGGAACCGCAGTTCGTTCTCGTGGTACTTCCGCAGCGGGAACCGTGGACGCGGCGAGTCGAGCAGGAACGGGTTCTTCCCCGCCATCCGCAAGACGGGGTTGTAGCGCATCAGCGGCCAGTGCCCGGAGTTCACCGCCAGGTACTGCTGGTCGAGGCCCTTCTTCATGTCGATGCCGTGCGCGATGCAGTGGCTGTAGGCCAGGATCAGGCTGGGGCCGTCGTAGGCCTCCGCCTCACGGAACGCCTTCAGCGTCTGCTCCGGATCGGCACCCATCGCCACGCGGGCCACGTACACGTTGCCGTAGCTGATCGCCTGCATCGCCAGGTCCTTGGAGATGGTCTCCTTGCCCGCGGAGGCGAACTTCGCCACGGCCCCCATCGGGGTCGCCTTGGACGCCTGGCCACCGGTGTTGGAGTACACCTCGGTGTCCAGCACCAGCACGTTGACGTTGCGGCCGGACGCGAGCACGTGATCCAGGCCGCCCGAACCGATGTCGTAGGCCCAGCCGTCACCGCCGACGATCCACACCGACCGGCGCAGCAGGTGATCGCACACCGAACGCAGGTCGGCGGCACGGATACCGTCCATGCCTTCGAGGATCGTCTTGAGCTCGTCGACGCGGGCGCGCTGGGCGCTCAGATCCGACTCGTATTGCTGCTCGGTGGTCAGGATCGTGTCGACCAGATCGTCGTTGCCGATCTCGGGACGCAACTGCTCCAGGCGGGTGCGCGCCAGTTCGGTTTGCAGGTCGGCGGCCAGCCGCAGCCCCAGCCCGAATTCGGCGTTGTCCTCGAACAGCGAGTTCGACCAGGCAGGCCCGCGGCCGTACTTGTTGCGTGACCAGGGCGTCGTGGGCAGGTTGCCGCCATAAATCGAACTGCAGCCCGTCGCGTTCGCGATCGAGGTGCGGCCCCCGAACAACTGGCTCAGCAACTTCAGGTACGGCGTCTCGCCGCAACCGGTGCACGCCCCCGAGAACTCGAACAACGGCTCCAGGTATTGGACGCCCCGCACGGTCGCGAAGTCGACGCGGCTACGCCGGTTGACCGGAATCGACTCGAAGAACTCCACGTTGGTGCGGGTCGGCTCGCGATCCTCGACCAGCGCCAGGTTGATCGCCTTGCGGTTGTTACCGCTGGGCACCTTCACCGGGCAAGCCTCCACACACAGCCCGCAGCCGGTGCAGTCCTCGGCGTAGACCTGCAGGGTGTAGCGAGCCCCCGGCAGGCCCGCAGCGTTCAGTTCGGCGGTCTGGAACCCTTCGGGAGCCCCCTCCAGGGCTGTCTCCGGGTAGTACTTCGCGCGCAGGACGGCGTGCGGGCAGACGAACGCGCAGTTACCGCACTGGATGCAGGCGTTCTCGTCCCACACCGCGACGATGTCGGAGATGTTGCGCTTCTCGTACTGCGTCGTCCCGCTGGGGTAGGTGCCGTCCACGGGCAGCGCCGACACCGGCAGCGTGTCGCCGTTGTCGATGAGCATCTGGGCGGTCACGTCGCGGACGAAGGCCGGTGCCGAGGCGGGCACGGCGGCGATCCGCTGCTTGTCGGAGACGGGAGCCTCAGGCACCTCCACGCGGTGCAGGTGCGCGATCGCGGCGTCCACCGCGTTCTCGTTCTTGGCCACCACGTCGGCGCCGCGGCGGCCGTACGTCTTGCGGATCGACTGCTTGACGGCTTCGATCGCCGCGTCGCGCTCCATCACCTTGCTGATCGCGAAGAAGCAGGTCTGCAACACCGTGTTGGTGCGGTTGCCCATGCCGGCGGTGCGGGCCACCGCGTTGGCATCAACCGTCCACAACTCGCACTCGAGTTCGATGAGGCGACGCTGCATCGGCTCGGGCAGGTGCGCGAACACCTCGTTTGCCGAGTAGTGGCTGTTGACCAGCACGACCGTGCCGCGGCGAGCCATCTTGAGCACGTCGACGCGCTCCAGGATCGACCAGTGGTGGACGCCGATGAAGCCGGCGGCGTTGACCAGATAGGGCGCCGTGATCGGCTGCGGCCCAAAGCGCAGGTGGCTGACGGTACGGCTGCCGGACTTCTTGGAGTCGTACACGAAGTAGCCCTGCGCGTAGGTGCCGTCTTGGCTGCCCAGGATCTTGATGGTGTTCTTGTTCGCACCGACCGTGCCATCTGAACCGATGCCGAAGAACACCGCGCGCAGCGTCTGGGGGGACTCCACGTCCAGTTCGTCGTAATCGAGGCTGAGCATCGTGACGTCATCGTTGATACCCACGGTGAACCGCGGACGCGGCGACGGCTTGGCCAGTTCGTCGAAGACCCCGATCACCATGCCGGGGGTGAACTCCTTGCTGGACAGGCCGTAGCGCCCGCCGATGACGCGCGGCAACGTGGCGCGTCGCCCCGTGGAGACGGCCTCGGCCAGCGCCGAGGTGACGTCCAGGAACAACGGTTCGCCGCCCGCACCGGGTTCCTTCGTGCGGTCCATGACCGCAATTGAGGTCACCGAGGCGGGGATCGCGTCCAGAAGGGCGTCGACCGGCAGCGGGCGGTACAGCCGCACCTGAAGGACGCCGACCTTGCGGCCGTCCGCGAGCAGGTGGTCGACCGCCTGCATCGCCGACTGGGCACCCGACCCCATGATGATGATGATCGCCTCGGCGTCCGGATCGCCGTAGTACTCCATCAGGTGGTACTGGCGGCCGGTGAGTTCGGCGAACTCGTCCATGGCGCCCTGGACGATGCCGGGGACCTTGTCGTAGTACGGGTTGACCGTTTCGCGGCTTTGGAAGTAGGTGTCCGGGTTCTGCGCGGTACCCCGGATGTAGGGGTGCTCGGGGCTCAGCGCGCGGTCACGGTGCTCGATGATCAGCGACTCGGGCACGTACGCGCGCAGATCGTCGTCGCTGAGCATCTCCAGCGTGTTCAGCTCGTGGCTGGTGCGGAAGCCGTCGAAGAAGTGGATGAACGGGACGCGGCTGCGCAGCGTCGCCAGTTGGGACACCGCGGCCAGGTCGTGGCACTCCTGCACCGAGGCCGAACTGAGCAGGGCGAAGCCCGTCTGCCGGACCGCCATCACGTCTTGGTGATCGCCGAAGATCGACAGGCCTTGTGCGGCCAGCGAGCGGGCCGCGACGTGGAACACCGTCGAGGTCAGCTCACCCGCGATCTTGTACATGTTCGGGATCATGAGCAGCAGGCCCTGGGAGGCCGTGAACGTCGTGCTCATCGCACCGCCCTGCAGCGCCCCGTGGAGGGCGCCCGCGGCGCCGCCCTCAGACTGCATCTGGACGACCGTGGGGCGGATGCCGAATACGTTCTTTTGCCCCTTGCCGGCCCACTCGTCGGCCAACTCGGCCATCGTGGAACTCGGGGTGATGGGGTAGATGGAGCACAGCTCGTTGAGCCGGTAGGCCACCGAGGCGGCGGCCTCGTTGCCATCGATGATCGCTCGGGTCATGGTGTCGTCTTCCGTCCTTCTCGCGTTCAGCGTTCCGCGATCATGTCGATGGCATGCACCGGGCACTGTTCGTAGCAGGTGCCGCAGCCGGTGCACTTGGCGTAGTCGTAGCGGTAACGGTTGCCCTTGCCGAGCTTGATGACGGCATCTTCGGGGCAGGAACCCAGGCAGCCGTCGCACTCGATGCAGTTGCCGCAACTCAGGCAGCGCCACGCCTCGGTGCGGGCCTCGTCCTCGGTCAGGCCACCCACGACCTCATCGAAGGCCTTGCGGGCGGCGACGGCCAACTCAGGTTGGCTGGTGCGCCGGTTGTCGCCCCAGTACCACAAGTTCAGCTTGTCGAAGCTGGCCAGGTCGTGCTTCTCCTTGGGGACCGCGGGCATGTTGGACAGCCACAGGTCGATCATGGTGGCGGCCTTCTTGCCGTGGCCGACGCCGACGGTGACGGTCCGCTCGGACGGGACGGCGTCGCCGCCCGCGAAGATGCCGGGCACATCGGTCATGAGCGTCGTGGGATTGACGTTGACGGTGTCGCCGTCGAAGCTCATGCCCGGGATGGAGCGCAGGAAGCCGGAGTCGGCTTCCTGACCGAGCGCCAAGATGACCGTGTCGGCCTCTAGCGTCTCGAACTTGCCGGTGCCGCGAGCCTTGCCGTTCTCGTCGAGTTCCATGATCTCGACCTGCATGTGGCCCTCATCGAACTGGTTGATGGTCCGCAGCCAGTTCATCTTGACGCCCTCGCGCACGGCCTCGTCGTGCTCCTCGGCGTGGGCGGGCATCTGGTCTTGGGTCCGGCGGTAGACGACGATCGACTCCTCGGCGCCGAGGCGGCGGGCGGTACGAGCGGCGTCCATGGCCGTGTTCCCTGCGCCGTACACCGCGACGCGGCGGCCGATCAGCGGACGGTCGCCGGAGGCGACGTCGCGCAGGAAGCTCACCGCGTCCACGATGCGCCCGGCGTCCATGGTGGGAATGTCGACCCGCTTGGACAGGTGGGCGCCGATGGCGACGAACACGGCGTCGAAGTGCCCGGCGCGCTGCTCATCGAGCAGGTCGGTCACCTTGTGGTTCTGCACGAACGTGACGCCCAGTTCGCGGATGCGGGCAATCTCGGCGTCCAGCACATCGCGCGGCAGACGGTACTCGGGGATGCCGTAGCGCATCATGCCGCCGGGCAGTTCGGAGCCGTCGTGGATTTCGACGTCGTGGCCCAGCATCGCCAGGTGGTAGGCGGCCGAGAGTCCCGAGGGGCCCGAGCCGATGACCAGCACGCGCCGACCGGAGCTATGGGCCGGCTTGGTGAACTGCCAGCCCTGCTCGATGGCCGTGTCGCCGAGGAATCGCTCGACGGAGTGGATCGATACCGCGCCATCGAGTTCGATACGGTTGCAGGCCGTTTCGCACGGGTGGTAGCAAACACGCCCATGAATGGCGGGGAACGGGTTGTTGCGCGTGAGTTCACGCCAAGCACCCTGGTCGTCCTTGGCCTTGACCAGGCGCAGCCACTCCTGAATGTTCTCCCCCGCAGGGCAGGCGTTATTGCACGGCGGCAGAAGGTCAACGTAGATCGGCATGCGTAGCCGCACGGGTCCGACGCGACCGGCGCTGGTGCCCAGATCAGGCAGGTGCGTCAGGTTGCGGGTGGTGGGTTGGTCCATGCTCGACCTCCAGTGGACGCGGTTCGTTAATCGAACTCACACTACTGCGCGTAGTAGCTCTTGGCAGGAAGGGCAAGCGTTTTCCGGGAAATTAATAAAGCAACACTATTGATGCGAAAATGTTCGCGTGGTAAGGGGTGTTGTCGAAGTGCGCGCGGGGGTCAGTGCGACGCGTGACGCACCATCCGCTGCATATCGAGATCGCCCCAGTCGGGCCCCGAGCGCCCGCCGAACCCGTCCAGGGCGAAGCCGTTGCGCTCATAGAAGCGGCGCGCACCCGCGTTGCCCTGGATGACCCACAGGTAGGCGTCGCGATGGTCGGGCAGGGCGGCGTCCAGCAACCGCTGGCCTAGCCCCTCGTTGCGCAAGCCGGGCATGACATAGAGAGTGTCGAGACACCAATCGACACCCGCAGGGACGTGAGCGTCCCCGAACAGATCGTGCTCCCAGTCGCCGACGCCGCGAAAAGCGGACGCCAACCCCACGATGGCGCCGCGCTCGCTCCGCGCGACGATGTGGCGCGCCTCGGGCTCCTCGTGCAGATGCGCGGACTCGGTCGCGGCAGCGAGGTCCGTCAGGAGCGCGTCGCGGCGTTCGGAGGTCGACGTCCACAGCGCGGCCGCGTGACCGGCGTCGGCGAGATGCGCGTACGCGACATGCTGCATGGCGATGTGGGCGCGGACCGCGTCCTCCACATCGGCGGGGGTCATCAAGGCGAGCGAGATGGGTTCAGGCACAACTCCCATCATCGCAAATAACCTCCCCTGCGGTCACGTCCGCGCTGACGCGGCGATCGCGGCCGTGTGCCGATCGCGGTGGTGACTTTTCGGCCGCGGGGGGGTCGCGCTGAGCGGACGGTTGCCAAGTGTTGCTGCAACTTGTGGGCAATGATCCGCTCAGGGTGGCGAGTGCGCGCGAGGCATGTTCGAATCACATTGTTACGAGCAACTCTCTCCGCAAAGGTGAGGGAGAGTTTCGCGCCTGAAGCACTTCTCCGAGGATGGGGAGACCGGCCCGTTGGCGGCACGCCAGCTCGCGCGATGAAGGGAAGGGCCGACAACGGTGTCTGACAACAACAGCATCCCCGAGGGGGAGCCGCTCTGGGGAGCAAGTCGTGTCTCCGGAACCGACGACCTGCTGGCGAACACGCCGCAGGGCGTCTCGATGCTCGACGGCGATGAAGGTGCCGACGAGTCCAACTTCGTCCCTCCGCGGGGGCGTGTGGGAGCGGCGATCTCGCTGGGTGCTTCGATGTCCATCGACAGTTCCGAGGGCGGCGTATCCAAGACGTTCTTCCCCCAGATCATGGTGGCGTTCGGGCTGGGCGACTCGCAGCTTGGTCTGCTGAACGCGCTCGGCAACGCCGCACGTATGATCTTCGGCCCCATCTGGGCCGTCCTGGCCGACAAGTTCGGGCGCAAGGTCATCTTGTTCGTGGTGACCGGCGTCTGGGGCCTGTGGACCATCGCCACCGGCTTCGCCACCAGCTGGCCGATGCTGCTGACGCTCTACTCCATCGCCCTCATCGGCACGGTGGCCTCCGAGCCCATCCTTAATGGCCTGCTCGGCTCGCTGTACCGGCGCTCTGAACGCGGGCGGGCCTTCGGCCTCGTGCGCGCCACCTCCGCCGCACTCGGCTTCATCTTGACCCCGGCGCTGGGTCAGTTCGGCGGCAACCCCGAGGGTTGGCGCTACGCCATGTTCACGATGGGCATCTTGTCGCTGGTCTCCGGCGTCCTCATCCTGATCTTCGTCCACGAGCCCAAGGGCGTGAGCGAGGAGCAGCGTGCGGAACTCAAGGCCGAGGCTGGCATGTTCCGGTGGAGCGACGTTCCCAAGCTGTTCAAGATCCCGACGCTGGCCCTCATGGCGCCGATGCTGCTGCTGGTCACCTCGCTGGTGCTCTTCGGGTTCCAAAGCCAGGTGTGGGCCCGCGACCTGGGCTATGGCGTGAAGAACGCGTCCTACCTGTACACCGTCATGCAGATCGGCATGACCGTCTCCGCTCTCGTGGGCGGCCTGCTGGGCGACCTCTTCGCCAAGAAGTTCGGCGCACGCGGACGCATCATCTTGTTCCAGATCTACGCGGTCGCCTTCGGCACGATCATCGCCTTGACCATGTACTTCTCCAAGTGGTGGGACCCCGACGTCACGCCGGGCAACGGCCAGGTCGTCACCAACGACCCGAGCCTCATGTACTACGTGATGGTCTTCCTCATGGGTCTGATCTTCTCGATCGGCTTCTCCGGCTGCGTGCTCCCGATGATCTCCACCGTCACGCCCAAGCAGCTCTCCGCCACAGCCTTCGCGGTGCTGTTCTCGCTCATCCAGGGCGGCATCAACGTCGTCTACAGCATCGTCTTGGGCAACATCGCCCAGGCCATCGGCGATCTCCAGCTGACGATCCTCATCGGTGCTGCGCTGCCGTACCTGCTCAACGCCGTCTACTGGTTCGTCTTCTACAAGACCTACCCGAAGGACGCCAAGCTCCAAGGTGAGCGCAGCCGCGCGATCGCCAACGGCGTCTTCTGAGCGAGACGTCGCCACACGACGCACGCTGAACCACGAGTGGCCCCGCTGGGATTCCCGGCGGGGCCACCTCATGTCTGGACGGTGCGAGGGGCTGCCGCGGCAACAGGTTCTCCCGTGACCGTTTTCCTGGGTCCAGGCCCGCTGATCGGGTTGGATGAGTCTCATGCACGCTGACACCGCGCTCACCGTTGATCGCACCCGCCGCGTCCTCGCCGAACGGATCTGGCCCGCTCTGTACTCGGCGGCCCTGCCTTTGACCATGACGGCGCATCACCTGCCCGGCGAACCGGTGTCCCCCGCGGACGCCCTGGCAGCCGACTATGAGCCCTACACCCTGGGGACACCGTGGGGGCCCGCCTGGAGCACCACATGGTTCCATCTGCACGGGGTCGTGCCCGCTGCATGGGCAGGCAAGCGGATCGAGGCCGTCATCGACCTGGGATTCACCACGGCCAGCCCCGGCTTCCAAGCGGAAGGCCTCGTGTATCGCCCCGACGGGGAGCCGGTGAAGTCGATCAACCCGCGCAACCAATGGGTGGCCGTCGCAGAGGCCGCGCGCGGTGAGGAGATCGTCGACCTGTACGTCGAGGCCGCCGCCAACCCCGTTCTGCTCTGCGAGGACACCTTCCTCCCCACGCCCAACGGCGACCTGGCCACCGCGTCCGAGACGCCGCTCTACGCCGTGCGCCGCGCCGAGATCGCCGTGCTCGAACCCGACGTGTTCGAGTTGGCCCTCGACGTCGAGGTCCTGGTCCAGCTCCAGGCCGAGCTTCCCGCAACAGCGCCGCGCAGGGCACGCATCCTCCAAGCGCTCGACGACGCCCTCGACGCCCTGGATCTGCACCATGTCGCGGTGACCGCAGCGCAGGCTCGTGCCGCTCTGGCGGACGTGCTGGCCGCCCCCGCCGAGGCCAGCGCGCACCGGATTGCCGCCGTCGGCCATGCCCACATCGACTCGGCGTGGCTGTGGCCCGTCCGCGAGATGATCCGCAAAGTCGCCCGCACCACCGCGAGCATGACCGAACTCATCGCGTCCACCGACGACTTCGTGTACGGCATGTCGAGCGCCCAGCAGTACGCCTGGCTCAAAGAGCACCGCCCGGAGGTGTACGCCAAGGTGAAGGACGCCGTCGCCGCAGGACGGTTCCTTCCGTTGGGCGGCATGTGGGTCGAGTCGGACACCACCATGCCGTCGGGGGAGGCGATGGCCCGGCAGTTCCTCTACGGCCAACGCTTCTTCGAAACCGAGTTCGGGTGCCGCTCGAACGGGGTGTGGCTACCCGACTCGTTCGGCTACTCGGCGGCGCTGCCGCAACTGATCCGCAGGGCGGGGTTCTCATGGTTCTTCACGCAAAAGATCTCGTGGAACCAGGTCAACGTGTTCCCCCACCACACCTTCGACTGGGAGGGGATCGACGGATCGCGCGTCTTCACGCACTTTCCGCCCATGGACACCTACAACTCCGAACTGAGCGGCGCCGAGGTAGCCAAGGCGTCCCGCCAGTTCCGGGAGGCCCGGCTGGCGTCCGGGTCGATCGCTCCCACCGGTTGGGGCGATGGCGGCGGCGGTTCCACGCGGGAGATGGTGGGTCGGGCGTCCCGGCTGGCCAACCTGGAGGGCTCTGCACGCGTGCGTTGGGAACACCCCGACGACTTCTATGCGCGGGCTCGCACCGAACTGCCGCAGGCGCCCGTGTGGGTGGGCGAACTGTATCTGGAGATGCACCGGGGGACGCTCACCAGCCAGCATCGCACCAAGGCCGGGAACCGGCGCAGCGAGCAACTCCTCGTCGAAGCCGAGTTGTGGTGGGCCACCGCGGCGGTACGCGCGGGCGTCGACTACCCCTATGACGCCCTGGACGCCTTGTGGCGGCAGACGCTCCTGCAGCAGTTCCACGACATCCTGCCGGGCACCTCCATCGCGTGGGTGCACCGTGAAGCCGTCGCCCACTACGCCCGCATCGAAGCCGAGGCCTTGGCGTTGATCGCGCAGGCGCAGGCAATCCTGGCAGCGCCGGATGCGGAGGCGCAGGGAGACGACGGGGGATCGCCGGAGCCCCAGGCGGTGGTGTTCAACGCCTCGCCCTACCCCGTGGATGGGGTCGCAGGGTTGAGCGCGGGCGTCCCCGTCGCGCCCGACGACGCGGTGACGCTCACCGCCACCCTTGAGGGGTGGACGCTGGCGAATGGGCTCGTGCGCGTCGGCGTGGACGCCGACGGGTTGATCGTTTCGGCGGTCGACGACAGCAGCGGACGGGAGCTGATCCCCGCCGGGGCTGCCGCGAACCTGCTGCAGATCCACCCCGACTTCCCCAACAGGTGGGACGCATGGGACGTGGACCGGTTCTATCGCAACCGCGTCACCGACCTGCGCGGGCACCGGTCGCTGCGGGCCGACCTGACCGACGGCGTGGCCAGCGTCCGCGTCGAACGTGCCTTTGGTGACTCGCAGGTCGTGCAGACGCTGCGCCTGCGGCCCGGCTCGCGCACGCTGGAAATCGACCAGGTCACCGACTGGCATGAGAGCGAGACGTTCCTCAAAGTGGCGTTCCCGCTGGACCTGTTCGCCGAATCGACGCTGGCCGAGACCCAGTTCGGGGCCGTGCGCCGCGTCACCCACACCAACACGTCCTGGGAGGCGGCGAAGTTCGAGACGTCGATGCACCGGTTCGTGCTGGCCGAGGAGGCCGGGGGTGGAGCGGCATTGGTCACCGACTCGACCTACGGCTTCGACGTCAGCCGTCAGGTCGGACACGACGGCACCGCCACGCAGTTCACCACAAACCTGCGCCTGTCGCTGTTGCGTGCGCCCCGGTTCCCCGATCCGCAGACCGATCAAGGCGAGCAGCGTCACCGCTACGGGCTGGTGATCGGCGCGGACATCGAGGATGCGACGCGGGAGGGCTATGCGCTCAACACAGCGCGGCGTCCCCACCTCGGGCGGGAGGTGCCACCGTTGGTGGCTGCCTCGGACGGGATCGTGATCTCGGCGATCAAGCTCGCCGCCGACCGCTCCGGTGACCTCATCATCCGCGTGTACGAGCCGTACGGACGCCGTGCCCGCGGGACGCTGCGGCTCGCGCGTCCGGCGGCGGCGGTCTGGGAGGCGTCCCTGATGGAGGATCGGCTGGGGACGCCGGTCGCGGAGCAGACCGATGCGCTCACGGTCGCCCTCACACCGTTTGAGGTGCGGACCTACCGGATGACCCTCTGACGCCGGGCATCGCGCCCGAATGGGGCCCGAGCCCGCTCAGAAGTAGATCGCGACCGGGCGGCCGTTCGGGCCGGGGATGACGGTGATGTCGGTGTTGAACAAGGTGCTCAGGACGCCGTCGCGCATGATGGCGCTTGGGGGACCGAACTCGGCGATCGCCCCGTCCTTCATGGCGCAGATGTAGTCGGCGTAGGCGGCGGCGAAGTTGATGTCGTGGAGCACCACGATGATCGTGCGGTCGAACTCGGCGGCGGCGGCGCGCAGGTGCCGCATCATCGTCACGGAGTGGGCGATGTCGAGGTTGTTCAGCGGCTCGTCCAAGAGGACGTAGTCGGTTTCTTGGCACAGGACCATCGCCACGTAGGCGCGCTGGCGTTGCCCGCCTGAGAGCTCATCGAGGTAGCGGGTTTCCAGTTCGCGCAGGTCGAGGAAGTCGATGTAGCGGCTGATGATCGCCTCGTCGTCGCGGTTGAGGCGACCTTGGCTGTAGGGGAAGCGCCCGAACCCGACGAGTTGGCGCACGGTCAGCCGGGTGATGAAGTGATTCTCTTGCCGCAGGATCGAGACGATCGTCGCGAGATCGCGCGACTTGGTGGAGGCCACGTCGTATCCGGCGATGGTGATGCTGCCCTCGTCCATGCCCAGCAGCCGGCCGATCATCGTCAGCATCGTGGACTTCCCGGCGCCGTTCGGGCCGACGAGCGCGGTGATGCCGCCGGAGGGGATCTCCAGGTCGACCGGGCCGATGGAGACCTCGCTGCTGTACCGCTTGAGGACTTTGCTGAGCTGGATCACAGGCGCCCTTTCTTCATAATGACGATCAAGAAGACGGTGCCGCCCACCAGTTCGATGATGATCGAGACCACGCCAGATCCGTAGAAGATGAAGTTCATCACGAAGTAGGCCGCGCTCAAGACGACGAACCCGATGAGGGCTGCGACGGGGAACAGATAGCGATGGTCGTAGGTGTCGGCCACCTGGTAGGCCAGGGTCGCCACAAGGAACCCCAGGAACGTCAGGGGCCCCACCAAGGCCGTCGAGGTGGCGATGAGCGCCGAGGTCGCGATGAGCACGATGATCGTCATGCGCCGATGGGGGACGCCGAGGTTGATGGCGGCCTCGCGGCCCAGACTGAGGGTGTTCAGCGAGCGGGAGGTGAACCACAACACCCCACCCGCGATGACGATGAGGGGGATCGCGACGGGGAAGTAGACGGGGTTGGCGTTGGAGACCGACCCGAACATGCGCGCGCTCAGCACGTCGAACTCGCTGGGGGTCAACAGCCGTTGCATGAAGGAGGACACCGAGCCGAGCCCGCCGCCGATGACCACACCGATCAGCAGCATCACCTGCAGGTTCGCGTAGCGGCCCGACAGCAGCCAGCCGTACAGAGCGCAGGCCAGCCCCATCATGACGCCGACCTGGAACACGAAGGCGGTGAGCCCGGTGAAGGAGACCAGCCCTGCGAGGCCGAAGAGGTACACCGAGGTGGTTTGGATGGCCCGGTACAGCGACTCAAAGCCCATGATCGACGGGGTCAGGATGCGGTTGTTCGTCACCGTCTGGAACGCCACCGTCGCCATCGCCTGGCACAGGGCGACCAACGCCATGACGAAGACGGCCAGCGAGCGGTGCTGGGCGATGATCCAAAAACCGCGAGTCCCCAGCGGCATCGGGTTGGCCCAGGCGATCAGCCCGAACCCGAGCAGCAGGGAACCGGCGATCAGGCAGGACACCCACACCCAGTAGCGGCGTCGGGCGGCGGCGGTGGCGAAGGAGCCGGAGCGACGCTCCCCTCCCCGGGCGTCCGCCCCGGTGGTCGTGGGGGTACTCAACGTTGCAGTGTGCATGGGCTTCACCTCGATCCGCGGCGGCGTTGGCGCAGAAGGAGCCCGATGAAGACGGCGGCCCCCACGATCCCCAGGATCAAGGAGACGGGGACCTCGAAGGGCATGATGATCGTCCGGGCGAGAATGTCGCAGGCGGTGACCACGCCGATGCCGAGCAGGGCGACCCAGGGCAGGTTGCTGCGCAGGTCGTCGCCGCGGAGCATCGAGACGATGTTGGGCACGATGAGGCCCAGGAAGGGCAGATTCCCCACGACCACCGTGACGACGCCGGTCGCGATGGCGATGAGCCCGGTCCCCAGCATGACGATGCGGTGATAGTTCAGCCCGACGTTGGTGGCGATGTCCTCGCCGAGCCCGGCGACGGTGAGCCGGTCGGCGACGAGGAAGATGGCGATCACGACCAGAGCCACGATCCACAAGACTTCGTATTGGCCCTCGATAGCTCCGACGAAGCTGCCCGCGAACCACACCCCGAGGCTTTGCAGCGTGTTGGTCTGGAGGGCGACGAAGGTCGAGATCGAGCCGACGACGGCGCCCAGCATGATCCCCACGAGGGGGACGATGAGCGAGGAGCGGAGGGTGACCCGGCGCAGGAACGCGAAGAACACCATGGTGCCGAGGAACGCGAAGAGGACCGCGCCGACCATCCGTACCAGCAGGGGAGGGTTCGGGAAGGCGATCATCGTCGCGAGCAACCCCAGGCCAGCCCATTCGGTCGTTCCGGTCGTGGTCGGCTCGACGAACCGGTTCTGCGTGAGCAACTGCATCACCAGACCCGACATGGCCATGGCCGCCCCGGCGAGCACCAGCGCGATGGTCCGGGGGACGCGTGTGATCAGGAACATCTGCCAGCCGTCGGCTGATCCGAGGACGTCGTAGACGCCCACGAACAGGGACGCGACGAGCAGCGCGGCGACGACGAGGACGCCGAGCAGCACGCGGGGATCGAACAGCCGAGACCTCGCGCGGGGGGCGCGAGGTCCGGCGGTGGTGAGGCCCGTCATCGGGGCGTGGGGGTGGTCGAGGATCGATCCGCCTCAGGGCGTGGGGGGATCACTTCGCAGCGGCGAATCGGGTGGCCAGGTTCTCGAAGAAGGTGGTGTAGGTCTGGATGCCCTCGTTGAGGTAGGTGTCCGGTGCCATGTAGATGATCTGGCCCTTGGCGACGGCAGGCACATTGGCGAGGGCCTTGGAGTCTTCCAGCACCTTGGCGGCCGGGACGTAGGTGGGGTCGGAAGCCTTGATGGCGGCGTCGCGGTCCATGACCAAGATCCAGTCGGGGTTGGCGGCCGCGATGGTTTCCACCGAGATGTCGTCGCCTTGGTGGTTGTTGCTGGCCCCGGCCACATCCAGGGCGTGCGTCAGGCCCAGGAGATCAAAGACCGGCCCGAGGGTGCGCCCGACCGTGGGGGCGATGTAGCCGATCTTGCCGCCGGAGGTGTTGACCGCGACGACCTTCTGGCTGGGGTTGTAGGCGGCCTTGGCGGCGGCGATGGAGGAGTCGAGCTTGGCGTTCAGCGCGGTCGCCTCCGTCTCCTTGCCGAAGATCGTGCCCAGCGTCGTCGTCTGCCGCTTCAGCTCGGCGTCCAGCGGCTGGCCCTCGCGGGGATCCAGCAGGACCTGGGCGGCGCCCGGGGCGCGGGAGGCGATGTCGTCGTACTTTGCGGAGAAGCGCTGGCCGGTGATGATGAGGTCGGGCTCGGCGGCGGTGATGAGTTCCATCTTGGGTTCCATGTGGTTACCCAGATCGACGATGGAGTCGTCCTTGGCGTACTTGTTCGTCGACGGCATGAGCGCGCGTGCCGCAGCCTTGGGCTTGATGTCCCAGTCGGCGAGGGTCTGGAAGGTGCGGTTGTCGAGCGCGACCACGGCGGTGGGGGGAGTCTTGACGGTGACGTTGCCCTTGTTGTCGCTCACCGTCACCGTGCCCTGTGAGGCAGAGGGTGAGTTTGCCGGGGCGGCAGGGGCGCTCGCACAGCCGGTGAGGAGGAGGGTGAGGGCTGCGGCAGGGGCCAGCAGACGTCCGACGAGGCGGTTCATGGATCTCCCAACAATCAGGTTTAGGGTTGCCTTAGTTAGGTTTACCTAAACATGATTCGGGAGGGTGGTGCAAGCGAGGTTGCCTATTAGGTGTCTCATCTGTTGCGTAAATGGCTCGCAGCTCAGCCGAGCGCCAACTCGCGATCGCACCGGGCGCGGACGCCCGGGTCGTGCGTGATGACCAGCAGCGGCGATCCGGACGCGTGGGCCCAGATGTCGTCGAGCAGTGCGTGAGCGGTCTCCGCGTCCAGATGCTCGGTCGGCTCGTCCAGCACGAGGATCTGGTAATCGCCCACGACAAGCCGCGACAGCGCCAGGCGACGCTCCTCACCGCCCGAAAGGGACGCTCCCAGTTCGCCGACCGCACGGCGCGGATCGACATCGAGCCGGACGCGCGCCAAGGCATCGCGCACGCGCGCCTCATCGGCGGTCTTGTCGCCGATCATGACGTTCTCCGCGACCGAGGTCGAGAAGATGTGGGCGTCCTGGGCTAGGTAGCCGATGCGCCCGCGCGTCTCCACGCGGCCCGCCACCGGCGGGATCAGCCCCAGCAGCGTGGCGGCTAGCGTCGTCTTGCCGATACCGGAGGGACCCACGATCGCCAGGGACTCCCCGGCACCCACCTCGAAGGACAAGCCGGAACGCAACGGTGCGGCGTCCGGCCACCCGATCGTCAGGTCCCGGACGCTCACCGACGGCGTCTCGGCGGTGGGGGAGGCGTCCAGGTCGCCGCGGCCGATGGGGGCGGCGGCGAGGATCTCGGATACCCGGGCCAGGGCGACGCGAGCGCGCGTGTGCGTCTGGGCGGCCTTGGTGAAGTCGGAGAACACCTCGTGGAGGGCCAGCGGTAGCAGCGTCAAGACGGCGAGCATGGTGTGGTCGAGCGCGCCCGCGCGAACCTGGGCGGTCCCGATGGCCAGCGTCGCCATCACGGACGCCCCTGCGGCTAGCGTCTGGATCGCCGTGGCCAGTCCCCGCGTCCAGGCGGCTCGCTGTTCGAAGCGACGCAGGGCGTCGTCGGCGCTCGCCACCCGGGCAAGGGCCCGATCCTGCGCCCCGTAGGCCACCAAGTCCAGGGCGGTGCGACCCACCTCGTGGACGGCGTCGGCGAGGTCCCCGCGCCCGGCGATGGCCGCCTCGTCCGCGCGGGCGGAGAACCGGGCCGCCAGCCACGGGGCGAGTACCCCCGCGATCAGCGCGCTGATCAGCAAGGCCAGCGCAGCGGGCCACGAGAAGACCGCGACGATCACCGAGGTGGCCAGCAGGACGAACAGCCCGGACGCGAACGGGATCGCGACCCGAACGACGGCGTCCAAGACGGCGTCGACGTCGGCCACGACCCGCGTGAGGAGATCCCCACGGCGCCGCCCCAGCAGGGTCGTCTTTGCCAGGGATCGGTAGGTCTCCACGCGCAAGACGGACTGCAGCCTCAACCCCAGATCGTGCCCGACGAGCCGCTCGGTGTAGCGGGCGACGCCCCGGCTGAGACCGAAGGCGCGCACCAAGACGGCCGCCGCAGTGAGATACATCACGGGCGGGTGTTCGGCGGCCCGCGAAAGCAGCCACCCGGACACCCCCATGAGAGCCACCGAACTCAACGAGGCGGCCGCAGCCAAGGCGAGCGCCAGCAGGAAACGTCCCCATCCGCGGGGGACCGAGCCGATCAGGCGGCGCACCAAGACGCTCACGCAGGGCTCCCTTCGTGATGGACGCCGATGGGCACGACGCGGTCCGCCTCGGCGAGGACGGCGGGACGATGGGAGACCACCACGACGGTGACGCCGCTGCCGCGCAGGCTGCGCAACAGGGTCGCCTCGGCCGTGGCGTCCAGGCCTGCCGTGGGTTCGTCCAGCAGCAGGAACCGTGCGCCCGCGTCGATGCGCAGCAATGCCCGGGCGGTGGCCACGCGCCGCCGTTCACCCGCCGAGAGCCCCTCGCCGTCGTCGCCGACAAGGCGGGAGGCGTCCAGGTCGGGGGCACCCGCGCGGCGCAAGGCGTCCGCGATGCGGCCCGGGTCGGCGGACGGGTCACCCAGAGCGACGTTGTCGGCGATCGTGCCGCTGATCATGCCGGGCTCTTGGCCCACAAATGCGATGGTGTCGCGCTCGGGTAGCCGCACCTCTCCCTCGCTGGGCTGGAGGAAGCCCATGAGCGTGTTGACCACGGTCGTCTTGCCACCCCCCGAGGGCCCGACCAGGGCTACGAACTCGCCCGGGGTGATGGTGAGGTCCACCCCCGTCACGGCAGGGGACGCCGCGCCGGGGTAGGTGTGACTGAGCCCGCGGAGGTCGACCACGGCCTCGGAGGTGGTGCCGGGGCGTGGCGCATCGGGCTTCGTCGGGGAGGCGTCGATCATCGCGAAGGCCTGATCGGCGGCCGCCATGCCGTCGGCGGCATCGTGGTAGTGGACGCCGACCTGACGGACGGGCAGAAACACCTCCGGCGCAAGGATGAGGACGAACAGGGCCGTGGTGAGGTCCAAGCCCCCCTCGACGACGCGGAAACCCACCGTGACCGCCACGACGGCCACCGACAACGTGGCGAGCAGTTCGAGAACGAACGCGGACAGGAAGGACACACGCAGGGTGCTCATGGTCTCGGAGCGGTTGGCGTCCTCGGAGCGGGTCAGGCCGGTCTCCTGCGCGCGTGCACGTCCGAAGACCTGCAGGGTCGGCAGCCCCGCGACCAGGTCTGCGAAATGATGGGCGAGGCGCTGCTGAGTGCGCCACCGTTGGCGGGTGCGCCCCTCGGTCGTCCACCCGACGAGCGCCATGAAGAGTGGGATGAGCGGCAGCGTCACGGCGACGATGATCGCGGAGGTGAGGTCGGCGGTCGCGATCGCGACCCCGGTGATGAGCGGCACCGTGCAGGCCAACGCCAGTTGCGGCAGGTACTTGGAGTAGAACCCGTCCAAGGCGTCCAGGCCGACCGTGGTCAGGTTGACCAGGCCCGCGGTCGAGGTGCGATCGGCGAGGGGGTCGGCCAGCCGGGCGGCGACGATATCGCGGCGCAACTGCGACTTCACGGCGGCGGCAGCACGGTGGGCCATGAGGCTGTTGAGCCAGCTCAATGCCGCCTTGGCGGCGAAGATCCCGCCCAGGGCCAGCAGCGCGGGCAGGAGGTCGGGCCACTGCCCGCTGCCTGGCGTCGGCGCCAGATAGTTCACCCCAGGTGCGGCGGCGAAGACGTCGGCGATGGTCACCGCCAGCACGCGGGCCTGGGCGACGGTGAGGGCTGCGACGACACAACCGATGAGGACTCCGGCGATGAGATAGCCGCGGGTGGCCGCGGCTCGCTTCACCAGGCGCGGATCGATCGGGCCCCGGCGCGGCGCGGCACCTTCGACCTCTGGGGGTGCCGAAGGGGCGGCGCCGCTGCCGACGCCGCCCCTTCGGGATTCGTGTACTGACACCCAGACAGGCTACGCGGCGGCGACCACGTCGTCGGGGATGTTCTTGGTGCTGATGCGCTTGCGGAACACCCACACCGACCAGGCCTGGTAGGCGAGCACGATCGGCACGAAGACCACTGCGGCGCCGGTCATGATCGTCAAGGTCAGATCGGTGGAGGCAGCGCTCACGCGGTCCAGCGGAATGCCGCTGCCCGAGTTGACGAAGCCGAGGTTCGGCCACATCCGAGCGAAGATCCACACGGCGACCGCGAGGATCGCGACGGTCGTAGCAGCGAACGCCCACCCATCGCGGCTCTTGCTCATGGCGAACCACGAAACGATCAGCGCGACAGCCGCCACCGCGGTGAGCAGCCAGCCGACGATGCCGAAGCCGTAGGCGATGTTGGCCCAGACCAGGTAGATCGCCCCCCCGACGATGGCCGCCAGCCCGATCTTGACCGAGACGGCCTTGGCGCGATCGTGGACGACACCGGAGGACTTCAGCGTCAGGAAGTTGGCGCCGTGGAACAGGAACAGCACCACCAGCACCACGCCGCCCAGCAGGGCGAACGGGCTGAACAGGCTCCAGAAACCGCCGGTGAAGACGTGCAGGTGGTTGCTGCCCTCGGCCAGCGCCACCGGCATCCCGATGATGAAGTTGGCGAACCCGACGCCGAACACCAGCGACACCACGAACGAGCCGATGCAGGCCATCCAGTCGAAGGCGTTGCGCCAGCGGGCGTCGGGGTGCTTGGCGCGGTACTCGAACGAGACGCCGCGGATGATCAGCCCGACCAGGATCAGGAACAGCGGGATGTAGAGCCCCGAGAACAAGGTGGCGTACCAGCCGGGGAAGGCCGCGAACATCGCGCCGCCGGCCGTCAGCAGCCACACCTCGTTGCCGTCCCACAGGGGGCCGATGGTGTTGACGATGACCCGCCGCTCCTTCTCGTTCTTGCCGAGGAAGGGGAGCAGCATGGCCACGCCGTAGTCGTAGCCCTCCAGGACCAGGTAACCGATCCATAGAACGGCGATGAGGCAGTACCAGACCACCTGCAGGGTGGTGGGTTCCGCCGCGAGAAGCGTCAGCATATCAGTCGTCCTGCCTCTCAGTACGCGAAGGAGAGGACGTCGTCCTCACCCTTGATCTCGACGGGGGCGACCTCGGCCGGCAGGCCGGGCTTGGCGTAGCGGATCATCAGCCCGACCTCGACGACCGCCAGGGCGCCGTAGATGAGGGTGAACAGCACCATGGTGGCGAACACCTGGCCCGTGCCGACGCCCGGGGACACCGCGGACGCCGTGGGCAGCACGCCGGCCACGATCCAGGGCTGGCGGCCCATCTCGGTGAAGATCCAGCCGGCGGAGTTGCCGAACAGCGGCGCCAGCACCACGGCGAGCATGGCCAGCGTCCACCAGCGGCTCTCCTTGGGCAGGTGCCCCTTGCGCAGCCGCAGCAGCGTGGCGATGCCGACGGCCATGGAGATGAGTCCCAGCGTGATCATGAGGCGGAACGTCCAGTAGCTGACCGGGATGTTCGGGACGAAGTCGTTGATGCCGATCGTCGCGAGCTTTTCGGCGTAGGCCTGCTGCAGGTGGTTGTTGGGATTGACGAGCGCGCCCTCCCGGTAGGCCTGCTGCAGGTTGTTGATGCCCTGGATCTCGGCGTACGGGTCGTTCTTGGCCAGGAAGCCCAGCACGCCCGGCACCGTGATCTCGAAGATCGGACGCGAACCGTCCAGGCTGCCGATGGTCAGCAGCGAGAAGGGCGCCATCTCGCCGTCGCCGCCCGCGGTCTCGTAGAGCGCCTCGGCCGCGGCCATCTTCATGGGCTGGACCTGGTACATGACCTTGCCCTGGAAGTCGCCGGAGATGACGACCAGCGCGCCGGCCACGATGAGGAACCAGGCGGCGAGCTTGGCCGACCACCGGAAGGCCTCGACGTCGGCGTCCTGCTTCTCGGTGCGGTTGGGCTTGTTCAGCTTGGCCAGGTGCCAGAACGAGATGGCCAGCACCAGGCCCCCGCCGGTCATGTAGGCCGCGGCGATGGTGTGGGGGAAGGTCACCAGGAACACCGGGTTGGTGAGCAGCGCCATGAAGTCGGTCATCTCGGCGCGGTCGGTGAGAGGGTTGTAGGTGGCGCCCACCGGGTTCTGCATGAAGCTGTTGGCCGCGAGGATGAAGATCGCGGACAGCACCGTCCCGATCGACGCCAGCCAGATGCAGGCGAGGTGGACCTTCTTGGGCAGGCGGTCCCAGCCGAAGATCCACAGGCCGAGGAACGTGGACTCGAGGAAGAACGCGAGCAGCGCCTCGAGCGCGAGCGGCGCGCCGAAGATGTCACCCACGAAGCGGGAGTACTCCGACCAGTTCATCCCGAACTGGAACTCCTGGACGATGCCGGTGACGACACCCATCGCGAAGTTGATCAGGAAGAGCTTGCCGAAAAACTTGGTCAGGCGGAGGTACTTGTCAGCACCCGTGCGGACCCACATGGTCTGCATGATGGCCACGAGCAGAGACATCGAGATCGTGACCGGCACGAAGAAGTAGTGGTAGACCGTCGTGATGCCAAACTGCCATCGGGCGATCGTTTCTGGACTCATGCGCGTGAGGGTACTACCCCTTGTCGTAGCCCTCCAAAACGTTCACGGCGCGCCAATCTACTACTTAGTGTCGTAGCGAGACGCGAGTGTGGATATCATTACGACATGCCGATCCTCGGGGACCTCGAACACGCGGTGATGGACGTGCTGTGGGCGCGCAAGGCTCCGACTCCTGTGCGAGACGTCCACGACGAGCTCGCCCAGCATCGAGAGATCGCCTACACCACGGTCATGACGGTTTTGGATCGCCTGGCGAAGAAGGGTGTCGTGCTGCGCCGCCTCGATGGCCGGGCCTGGTTGTACGAACCCGCGCGTAGCCGCCTGGATCTCTACGTCGCGACGGTGGAGGAAGCGCTGGCCTCCCTCGAACCGCAGGAGCGCACCCAGGTGTTGCGCACCCTGCTCGACGGCGCGCTCGCCGCGTCCACGAAATAGCGAATCAGGCATATTCATGGGCCGCCATTGGCGACACCGGGTCGGAGAAACCCCTAGCAGGCAAGCCTTTCCTTCGTTGCGCGGGCAGCGAAATCGACGCATTATCGAGTCCATGACCACCCCGGCGACTCGTGGCGCGACGATGCCCGAGAAGGCGCCCGTAGCCGCGTCCCCGCACCCTGAGGATGCCGGAGATTCTCAGGCGGCCCTGCTCAATAAGCTTCGCGCCGCCGTGTTGGGGGCCAACGACGGTATTATCTCCACCGCTGGCCTCGTGATGGGCGTGGCGGGGGCCACGACCAACCTGCTCGCTTTGGCCACCGCCGGAATCGCGGGGCTGGTCGCGGGGGCGCTGTCGATGGCCGCAGGGGAATACGTTTCGGTGTCTGCCCAACGCGATTCCGAGCGGGCCCTCCTGGCTAAGGAATCGCACGAACTCGCCACCATGCCGGAGGAGGAATTGGCCGAGCTTGCCGATCTCCTGCAACGTAAAGGCATCAGTGAGGACGTCGCCAAGACGGCGGCGCAGCAGTTGATGGACCACGACGCGCTGGGCGCGCACGCCGACCTGGAGCTGGGCATCGACCAGCACGATCTGGTGTCCCCGTGGGCGGCGGCGATCTCCTCGCTGTTCTCGTTCTCGATCGGCGCCCTGATCCCCCTTCTCGCGATGCTCTTGGCGCCCGCCGATATCCGGGTCGGCGCCACCGTCGCGTCGGTGTTGCTCGCCTTGTTCGTGACCGGCTTCGTGTCCGCGCGCGTCGGCGGCGCCCCAGTCCTTCCCGCCATTGTGCGCAACATCCTGGGTGGGTTCTTGGCGATGGCGGTCACGTTCGGCATCGGCACTCTGGTGGGCACGCAACTCGGCTGATTCCCCCGCCTCCGCGTGGGAGGATGACGTTTACCCACGAAGGAGGAACGATGGCGTTCGACGTCGACCATGTCCTGGCCGAGGCCACCACTGAGGAGTTGGCTGCCCTGGTCTGCGGGAGCGGATCCTGGCACACCACCGGTATCCCACGGTTGGGGGTGCCTCCTCTCCGGTTGGCGGACGGCCCCCATGGGCTCCGGGTCACGGAGCAACTCCTCACGCAGGCCGTGCCTGCCACGTGCTTCCCGACGGCCGCGGGGCTCGGCTCGTCCTGGAATCCGGCGCTACTCAAGCGGGTCGGTGAAGCCTTGGCCCATGAAGCCATCGCGTTGGGTGTCGACGTGGTGCTGGGCCCCGGCCTCAACATCAAGCGCTCGCCACTGTGCGGACGCAACTTCGAATACTTCAGCGAGGATCCGCTGCTGTCAGGGACCCTGTCTGCTGCGCTGGTCTACGGCTTGCAAAGCAACGGTGTGGGCGGCTGCCTGAAGCACTTTGCCGTCAACAATCAAGAGACCGACCGGATGCGCGTGGACGCAGTCGTCGCCGAACGGACGCTGCGTGAGATCTACCTGGCAGGGTTCCAGCGGGCGGTGACCGCGGCGGCGCCGTGGATGGTGATGTGCTCCTACAACCGCGTCAACGGGACGCTGGCGTCGCAGAACTCCTGGCTGCTGACCGACGTGCTGCGCGGTGACTGGGACTACTCGGGAGTGGTGGTGTCTGACTGGGGTGCCGTTTACGACCGGATCGCCGCGTTGATCGCGGGCCTCGATCTGGAGATGCCCCAGGCACAGGGCCGGGCCGAGGCCGTCGCGGCCGCCGTTGAGGCGGGTGAGTTGAGCCGTGAGGTGCTGGAGGTGGCCGCAGAGCGCCTCCTCGCGCTCACCGACAAGGCGGCGTCCGCTGTGCGTCCCGCGGGCAAGATCGGTCATCACGACCTGGCGCGGCAAGCGGCCCTGGAGTCGATGGTGCTGCTCCGCAATGACGGTGTGCTGCCGCTGGCACCCCAGGCGAAGGTGGCGTTGATCGGCGCGTTCGCCGCGACGCCGCGCTATCAGGGCAGCGGTAGCTCGAAGGTGAATCCTCGGGAACTGGATCGCCTCCTGGACACGCTGTCGGCTCGCTGTGACGTCACCTATGCGCCCGGCTTCCGGTTGAGTGGGGAACTCGACGATGACCTGATCGACGAGGCCCTGCTCGCCGCAGAGGATGCCGAGGTGATCGTGGCCTGCCTCGGGCTGCCCGATGCTGAGGAAGCCGAAGGCTTCGACCGAACCCACATGCGGATCCCCGAGAACCAGCGCGCCCTCGTGGCGAGCCTGTCGGAGGCGGGAAAGCCCGTGGTCGTCGTGCTGTCCAACGGTGCCGCCGTGGAGGTCGCGGACTGGGTTGAGGAGACCAGCGCGCTCCTGGAGGCCTGGCTGGGCGGCGAGGCGGGGGCGCTCGCGCTGGCTCAGGTCCTCACCGGCGAGGCAGAGCCGTCCGGTCGACTCACCGAGACTCTCGGCTTGCGTCTGGAGGACTACCCCAGCGCGCTGATGTTCCCCGGCGAGAGCGGCCAGGTGATGTACGGGGAGGGCGTCCTCGTCGGCTATCGCGGGTTCGACGCGCTCGAACGCGAGGTCGCCTTCCCGTTCGGGTTCGGGCTGGGTTACACCACGTTCCGCTACGACAGCCTCACCCTGACCGATACCGGATCGGTGGTGACGCGAGATCTGCGCGTCGCGGTGTCTGTGACGCTCACCAACACGGGGGAGCGCGCGGGTGCCGAGGTCGTCCAGGTGTACGTGCGCAACGCGCCCGCGTCGGTGAGCCGCCCCGTGCGGGAACTCCGCGGCTACACCAAGGTGTGGCTGGAGCCTGGCGAGACCCGCACGGTCATCGTCGGGCTGGGCATCGACGCCTTCGCGTTCTGGTCGACCCCGCACGAGCGGTTCGTCGTCGAGAGTGGCGTCTACGCGATCGAGGCGGGTCCCCACAGTCGGGATCTCCCGCTGTCGGGCGGGTTGCGCCTCGATGTGCCTCGCTTGCCCTCGGCATTGCACGACGAATCGACGATCGCCGAGTGGTTCGCCGATACCGAGGCGATGGAGGCGCTGCAAGCCCGGGCGGTGGCGCGCACCGGTGAGCGCTTCGCCTTGAGCGAGCAGATGTACACGGTGGTGGCGGGCCAACCGCTGCGCCGGTTTGCGATGTTCCCCGGAGGCGTCCTGACCGCCGAGGACGTCGACGCGGTGCTGGCCGAGTACGGCCGCAGCGTCTAGGCGATGCTCTGCCCTCGGCGCTCCTCCTGGCCTTAGTGGCACGGGGGAGCGCCGAGGATGGCGCGGGGTGTCTCAGTTGCGCGGGCCGTCGCCGCCCAGGTATTCCACGTGGCTGATCTCGACCGGCTGGTGGCGGATCATCTTGTTGATGACGTAGGTGATCACGCCCAGCACGGCGCCGATCCCCAAGAGCACCAGCGCGATCTGGAACTGCTCCAGGGGACGGCCCGTCCACGGGCCGACCAGGTAGAAGGTGCACAGTCCGGCGACGATCGGAATCCAGGTTGGCGCCGTGAAGTGGTCGTGCTCCACCGTGTCCTTGCGGAGGACCAGTACCGCCACGTTCGTGATCGTGAAGACGCCCAGCAGGAGCAGCGCGGTCGTCCCGCCCAGTTGGGAGACCTGCCCGACGAAGGTGATGAGCACGGCGGCCAGCACGGAGGTGAACACGATCGAGAACCACGGGGTTTGGCGGCTCTTCATAATGGCTCCGAACACCGGTGGCAAGATGCCCTGCTTGGCCATGCCGTAGAGCAGGCGCGACGCCATCAGCATGTTGATCAGGGCCGTGTTGGCGACGGCGAACATCGAGATGAAGGGGAAGATCGCTCCAAAGGGCAGGCCGGGTGCGCCCATCTGAACCACGGTCAACAACGGGGTTGCTCCGGTTTGGGTCAACTCGCCCACCGGCACAATAGCGACCGCCGTCAGCGACACCAGGACATAGATGACGCCCGTGATGCCGAGCCCGGTCAACATGATCTTAGGGAAGATCTGGGAGGGGTTCTTGGTCTCCTCGGCCATATTGACCGAGTCCTCGAAACCGACCATGGCGAAGAAGGCCACCGAGGTCGCCGCCGAGACCGCCAAGAACATGCCCTTGTCGTGCGGAGTCTCGAACACGAGCGTGCGGCTGAAGTCGGCCGTGCCGTTCACCATGGCGAGGAAACCGACGAAGATGACCAGCAACAGGCCGGACAATTCGATCACGGTCAGCACAATGTTGGCCTTGACCGATTCGCCGACGCCCCACAGGTTGACCGCCATCACCAGCGCGATGAAACCGACGGCGATGAGCGTGACGAGACCGGCTTGGTCGCCTAGCCCGAAGCCCTTCATGATGTTCTCGGCGAAGGCGCGCGATGCCGTGGCCGAGGACGTGATGCCGGACGCGGTGACGGTGAAGGCCACCATGAACGTGAAGAAACCGTTCTTGAAGGCGCGATTGGTGTAGACGGCAGCGCCGCCCGCATGCGGATACTTCGTCACCAGTTCCAGATAAGCGAAGGCCGTCATGACGGCGACGACGAACGCCAGGAGGAAGGGGAGCCACACCGCCCCGCCCACCTCCTTGGCGACCGTTCCGGTCAGGGCATAAATGCCCGTTCCGAGAATGTCGCCAATGATGAACAACAACAGCAAGCCTGGGCCCATCACCCGCTTGAGTTGGTCGGGACTTCCGTCGATTTGTTCAGGGGAACGCAGCTCAGCCATGGGGTGATCTCCTAGCCGGGGAAAGGGCCGAGACGCCTCCACGTGCGCACCGCGCACCGGGCGGAAGCGCCACATGTGGGAGAAAAACAACACCCCGGACCCGTCGGGCGACGAGGGGGGGCGGTGACGGCCAGCCGCCCGGGCTGGCCGTCACCGGGAAACTAGGCCGCGTCGTCGGTCACCTCGGGCCCGCTGAACTGCGACTGGTACAGGTCGTAATAGGCGCCCTCGGCGGCCATCAGAGCCTCATGGTTGCCCTGCTCGACGATGCTGCCCTCGCGCATCACCAAGATGGTGTCGGCATCCCGGATGGTGGAGAGGCGGTGAGCAATGACGAACGATGTCCGGTTCTCCCGCAGCGCGTTCATGGCGCGCTGCAGCAGCAACTCGGTGCGCGTGTCGACCGAGGAGGTCGCCTCGTCCAGGATCAGGATCGCGGGATCGGCCAGGAAAGCCCGGGCGATCGTGATGAGCTGCCGCTCGCCGACCGAGATGTTGGAACCCTCATCGTCGATCAGGGTGTCGTAGCCCTCCGGCAGCGAGTGGACGAACCGATCCACGTAGGTCGCCGTCGCCGCTGCCCGGATCTCCTCGTCCGTGGCATCGGGGCGGCCGTAGGCGATGTTGTCGCGGATCGTGCCCTCGAACAGCCACGTGTCCTGCAGCACCATGCCGACCTTCGAGCGCAGTTCCGCGCGCGGGACGGTGGCGATGTCGACGCCGTCGAGGCTGATGTGGCCCCCGTTGAGCTCGTAGAAGCGCATCAGGAGGTTGACCAGAGTCGTCTTGCCCGCGCCGGTAGGCCCGACGATGGCCACCGTGGAACCCGGCTCGACGGTCAGGTCCAGATCCTCGATCAGCGGTTTGTCGGGGGTGTAGGAGAACTCGACGTGCGAGAACTCGACCTTGCCGCGCGTCGGGACGGGCAGGTGGTTGTCCTGCTCGGCGATCTGCTCTTCGGCATCCAGCACCTGGAACACACGCTCTGCGGAGGCGACACCCGACTGGAGCAGGTTCGACATGGACGCCACCTGGGTGATCGGCTGGGTGAACATGCGGCTGTACTGGATGAACGCCTGGACGTCACCCAAGGTCATCTGACCCGAGGCGACACGCAGGCCGCCGACGACGGCCACTGCGACATAGCTCAGGTTTCCGATGAACATCATCACCGGCATCATGAGGCCCGAGAGGAACTGCGCGCCGAAGGAGGCGCTGTACATGAGGTCGTTGTCGCGGGCGAAGCGGGCCTCAACCTCCTTCGAGCGGCCAAACACCTTAACCAGCGTGTGGCCGGTGTAGGCCTCCTCCACCTGGGCATTCACGTCGCCGGTGGACTTCCACATGGCCGCAAACCGTCCCTGGGACTTGCGGCCGATGAGAACGGCGGCGGCCAAGGAGATCGGGACCGCGATGATGGCGATGACCGCCAGCACGGGGGAGACCCAGAACATCATGAACAACACCCCGACCAGGGTGAGCAGGTTCGACAGCAACTGGCTGAGCGTCTGCTGCAAGGACTGGGCGATGTTGTCGATGTCGTTGGTGACCCGGCTGAGGAGTTCACCGCGCGGCTGCCGGTCGAAGAAGGCGAGCGGGAGGCGTCCCAGCTTGGCCTCAACCTCCTGACGCAGGCGATAGACCGAGTTCTGCACCGCGTCGTTGAGCATCCAACCGGCGCCCCACGACAGCAGGCCCGCGACGAGGGCCAAGCCGAGGGCGAGGAGGCCGATGCGTGCCACCGCGTCCCAGTCGACGCCCGCGCCCGGGGTGACGTTCATGCCCGCCAGCATGTCGGCGAAGGTTCCCTGACCTTGGGCGCGCAACTGCTCCAGAATCGTCGCCAGCGGGACGCCCGCGGGCAGGTTCTTGCCCAGCAGGCCCGCAAACAGCAGGTTCGTCATCTCGCCGAGAATCTTCGGGTTGAGGACGTTGGCGACCACGGCTGCCGCGGTGAGGATCGCCACGATGATGATCCGGGTCCGTTCTGGGCGAAGGTTGCCCAGCAGCCGCCGCAGCGACGGACCAAAGTTGATGGCCTTTTCGGCCGGGCCCTGGTTCCCCATGGGCCCGTGCCCGCGCTGACGAGGACCGTCCTTGGGTCGCTCGGGCGCGTCGACGACGCGGTGCGTCGTCTGGGCGGTGGTGTCGCTCATGCTGCCTCCTCGGCGGTGAACTGGGACTCGACGATCTCGACGTAGGTGGGGCAGGTCGCGAGCAGATGCTCGTGCGTCCCGATCCCCTCGATCCGGCCGTCGTCGAGGACGATGATCTGGTCGGCGCCGGCGATGGTGGCCACGCGCTGACCGACGATGACGACGGCGGCGTCCTGCGTCTCGCCGGCCAGGGCGGCCCGCAGGCGGGCGTCCGTGGTCACGTCGAGGGCGGAGAAGCTGTCGTCGAAGATGTAGACGGTGGGGCGCCGGACCAGGGCCCGGGCGATGGAGAGCCGCTGCCGCTGGCCGCCGGAGACGTTCGTCCCGCCTTGCGCGATCGGTGCGTCGAGTTGTTCAGGCATGTCCTCGACGAAGTCGCGTGCCTGGGCGACCTCGAGGGCGTGCCACAACTCGTCATCGGTGGCATCCGGGTTGCCGTAGCGGAGGTTGGAGGCCACCGTCCCGGTGAACAAGTAGGGCTTTTGTGGCACCAGCCCGATGGAACCCCACAGCGCTTGCGGGTCGAGTTGGGTCACGTCGACGCCGTCCACGCTCACGGTGCCCGCGGTGGCGTCGAACAGGCGAGGGATCAAGCTGACCAGCGTCGTCTTGCCTGCGCCGGTGGAACCGATGATCGCCGTGGTCGTGCCGGGCCGCACCGAGAAGCTGATGTCTTGCAGGACGGGGGCTTCCGCACCGGGGTAGCTGAAGGAGACCTCGTCGAAGGCGACCTGTCCCGGGTGCGGGGTCTGGGTGATGCCCTGCTTCGGCGGAACGACGCTGGAGTGGGTGCGCAGCACCTCCTGGATGCGCTGGGCACACACCTGGGCGCGGGGGGCGATCATCAGCATCATCGTCGACATCATCACGCTCATCAGGATCTGGATGAGGTAGGTGAGGAAGGCGGTGAGCTGGCCGATCTGCATCTCGCCCGCGTCGACGCGAAGGCCGCCGAACCACATGACGCCCACCGAGGAGGCCGACATGACGAGTTGGACGACGGGGAACAGCGTCAGCATCCGACGACCGACCCGAAGGGAGGTGTCGGTCAGGTCACGGTTCGCCCGCGCGAAGCGTTGCGACTCGTACGGCTCGCGGACGAAGGCGCGGATGACGCGCAGGCCGCTGATCTGTTCGCGCAGCACCCGGTTGAGAGTGTCGATGCGGGTCTGCATGGAGCGGAACAGGGGCAGTGCCTGGAGCAGGATGACGCCGATGATGCTGCCCATGACCAACACGGCGGCGCCGATCAGCCAGGAGAGGCCCAGATCTTCACGCAGCGCCATCACCAGGCCGCCGACCATCATGATGGGGGCCTGAACGATCAGGAAGGCCGTCATCATGACGAGTTGCTGCACCTGCTGGACGTCGTTGGTGGTCCGGGTGATCAGCGACGGGGCGCCGAACTGGTTCACCTCGCGGGCGCTGAAGCTCAGCACGCGATCGAAGATGGCCGCACGCAGGTCGCGTCCGAAGCCCATCGCCGTGCGAGCGCCGAAGTAGATGGCGGTGATCTGGCAGAGGATCTGGATCGCCGAGACGCCCAGCATGATCGCCCCCAGCGACCAGATGGTGGCGGTGTCGCCCTTGGCGACGCCCTCGTCGATGATCCGGGCATTGAGGGAGGGAAGGTACAAGGAGGCGCCGGTGGAGATCAGCTGGAACAGCACGATCAATCCGACGCTGCCCCAATACGGCTTGAGGTAGGTCTTCAGGGTGGACAGGAGCATCAGGCGTCCTTTGCGATTCCGTGGAGAAGGAGGTCAGCGAGTGTGTCGGGTGCGGTCAGGGCAGGGTTTCCTGCGGTCAGGTGGAGGGTCCCGAAGGTGAGCCCGATGATCGCGATGGCTGCGACGTCGGTCGGCACCGTCAGGTGGTCGGCGTGCGGGGCCAGGGCGTTAGTGACCGCCTGGGCGACCATCAAGTGCGCGGCCTGGGGATCGGGGCGGGGGAACTCCGCCGGTTCGGCGGGTTCACCCGGGCGGGGAGGTGCCGGGGGTGCCGGTGGGGGGAACGGCGGTCGGTTCGGGGGGCCTTGGTGACCTTCGGGGTGGGCCTGCTGGAAGAGGGTAACGACGGCGCGCAGGCGCGCGACGCGGTCTTCCAGTGCGGCGGCGATGGCCACGAGGGTGCCGTGGAGGTCGGTGTCGGGCGGGATGGCCGCCAGGGCCGCCTCGAGGCGTCCGTCGTCGATGGACGCGGCGGCTGCCGCGTGGATGAGGTCGCCTTTGGAGCGGAAAACGCGGAAGATGGTGCCCTCGGCGACGCCTGCCGCCTCGGCCACCTGGCGGGTGGAGATGTTGGCGCCGTGCGCGGCCAGAAGTGGGATGGTCGCCTCGATGAGCGCCTGGCGACGCTCGTGCGCAGGCATCGGTTTGGCTCGGCTCATGTCGTCCGATGCTAGGTGAGTGAGTGCTCACTCACAAGCAAACCCAGGCCTGCTTTCCTCCTCGCAGCCCGACGCCGTCACGCCGTGACACGCCGCGAAGCCGGGGAAGCGCAATCCACGGAAACCCGATGACAGGACGCTAACGCCCGATAGCCTGCCTAAGGAGGGTGCATGGATCTGCTTGGAAAGGCCGCGACGCTGGTCGCGATCATCGCCCTCGGCTACCTCGTCAAACGCATCGGCTGGCTGCGACGCGAAGATTTCAGGGTCTTGGCGACCATCGCGCTACGCATCACGCTGCCGTGCGCGCTCATCGTCAGCTTCGACTCCTTTGAGATCACGACCTCCCTGCTGTGGGTGTCGCTGTTCGCCTTCGTCATCATCATCGGCGGGCAGGTGGTCGCCTGGGCCCTGAATCGCGGGGGCGGCCCTCGCGCGCAGGCGTTCGGCGTCTTGAATGTGTCCTCGTTCAACATCGGCCTGTTCGTGATCCCCTACCTGGGTGCCTTCGTCGGGCCAGAAGCCGTGGTGATCGCGTCCATGTTCGACGTGGGCAATGCGCTGGCCTCGGCGGGAGTGGGGTACGCCTGGGGGCTCGGGCTGGCCACCGAGAAGCGGGCCTCGCTGCTGGCGTTCGTGCGGACGCTGGCGCACTCGCCCGTGTTCATCACCTACGTCACGTTGCTGGTCCTCGGCCTCCTGAAGTGGCACCTGCCTCGACCCGTGATCGGCTTCGCCACGACCGTGGGGGCCGCCAACACCTTCATTGCCATGTTCATGATCGGGGTCGGGCTGGAAATCGTGCTCGATCGCCGCTCGTACGCCATGGCGGTGCGCTATCTCTCGACCCGCTACTTGTTCTACCTTGTCGCCGCCGTACTGCTGTGGCTCGTCATCCCCTTCGAGCCGAGCGTCAAGGTCGTCATCACCGCGATCCTGGTGGCTCCGATGGCGGCGATGGCGCCGGGATTCACCGACGAAGCAGGGCTCGACGTGGGGGTCTCCACGTTCATGACGACCGTCACGCTGCTCGTGGCGGTCGTCGCCATGCCTGCCCTGTTGATCGTCCTGGGCTAGGATCCCCACCGCGATGTCGCATTCTCGCTAGAAACCTTGCCCGGCGTCACGCACGATGGTGGGGTGATGCCCGATCGAGAGACCTGCCTGGCTGCCGTGGCGAGCCGCGACGCCCGGTTCGACGGCGCCTTCTTCACGGCCGTCACCTCCACCGGGATCTACTGTCGGCCGTCCTGCCCCGCGCGGACGCCGCGACCCGAGAACATGCGCTTCCACCCCAGCGCGGCGGCGGCGCAGGCCGCCGGGTTCCGGGCTTGCCGCCGATGCCGGCCCGATGCCGTCCCCGGCTCGCCCGAGTGGGACGTCCGTGCGGACGCGACGGCGCGCATCATGCGCCTCATCGGGGACGGCGTGGTGGATCGGGAGGGTGTCGAAGGGCTCGCCTCGCGGCTGGGGTATTCGATCCGGCAGGTGCAGCGGCTGACCCGCGAAGAACTCGGGGCCTCCCCGCTGAGCCTGGCGCGCGCCCAGCGAGCCCACACCGCCCGCGTCTTGCTGACGACCACCGACATGGCCTTGGTCGATGTCGCGTTCGCGGCGGGATTCGGCTCACTACGCACGTTCAACGAGACGCTCGGGCAGGTCTACGGCTTGACCCCCTCGGCGATCCGCGGTCGCGCCTCCCGGCATGAGGGAGCGTCGTCGGCGGTCGTGGAGTTGGCCCTGCGGCTCGCTTTCCGGCGTCCCTTCAACCCCTCGAACGTGTTTGGCCACCTCGCCGCGACGGCCGTCCCCGGCGTCGAAGAGTGGCGGGAGGGTGCCTACCGTCGGACGCTGCGCCTCCCGCACGGCCCCGGCTTCGTCGCGTTGGCGCCGCGGCCCGATCACGTGGCGGCGCGGCTCTACCTCAGCGACCCCCGCGACCTGACCCCCGCCATCGGACGCTGCCGCCGCCTGCTGGACCTGGACGCCGACCCGGTGGCAGTGGACGCCGCCCTCGCCGCGGACCCCATCCTGGCGCCCCTGGTGGCCCACGCGCCGGGGCGCCGGGTGCCGCGCACCGTCGAAGGGGACGAGTTCGCCCTGCGTGCCGTGCTGGGGCAGCAGGTCTCCACAGCCGCCGCCCGCACACACGCGGCGCGTCTGGTCGCGCAGTACGGCGAGCCCGTCACCGACCCGATGGGCGGCGGCCTGACGCACCTGTTCCCGACGGCGGAGTCGCTGGTCGATCTGCCTGCGGGCACGCTCGCCTTCCCCGCGTCGCGGCAGGCCACCCTCACCGGGCTGGCGGACGCGCTGGCGTCGGGGCGAGTGGATCTGAGCCCGGGCGCCGACCGGGAGGAGGCGCGCGTCCGGCTGGCGGCACTGCGGGGCATCGGGCCGTGGACCGTCGAGATGGTCGCCATGCGCTCGCTCGGTGACCCGGACGCCTTCCCGATCACCGATCTTGGGGTGCGTCGCGCAGCCGAAGAACTCGGCCTCAGCGACCTGGCGGGTGTGGCGTCAGCGTGGCGGCCGTGGCGGGCCTACGCCACCCAGTACCTGTGGGCGGTCGACGACCACCCCATCAACACTGTCCCGAAGGAGCACTCATGAAGCATCGGATCATCGACTCGCCGCTCGGCCCGCTCACGCTCGTCGTGGACGCCGACGGCGTGTTGTGTGCGCTCTACAACGAGGGCCAGCGGTACTTTCCCGAGGCGGCTGCGCTCGGAAAGCGCGACGACACGGTCGCCGAGGACGCCGTCGCTCAACTGCGGGAGTACTTCGCGGGGACGCGGAGCGCCTTCACCGTGCCCACGGCCGCCGTCGGGACAGCGTTCCAGCATCGCGTGTGGGAGGGCCTGGCGGCGATCCCGCCCGGGACGACCCGCACCTACGGTCAAGTGGCCCAAGAGTTGGGTGCCCCCGGCGCCTCACGTGCCGTGGGTGCGGCGACGGGACGCAACCCGATCAGCATCATCGTGCCGTGCCACCGGCTGGTGGGGGCCTCAGGTGCCATGACGGGCTACGCGGGTGGTGTGGAACGCAAGGTGTGGCTGCTGACGCATGAGGGTGCGCTCGCGTCCTGACAGCGACGACCGCCGGGCGTCAGGACGCGGTGTGGTTCCACGAGGTGGGGCCACACGAGCCCGCCGTGTACGTGTCCAGGGGCACCGATCCGTCCGCCCAGGCCTCCAGCACCGGCTCCAGGATGCGCCAACTCTCCTCGGCCATGTCGCCGCGCACCCCCAAGAGCATGGTGCCCGACAAGATCTCGTCGAGGATCTCGCCGTAGGGCCGCACGGGCGACTCGCCCAGTTCCGCCGACAGCGTCGTCGTGTCCAGATCCTACCGGTTGCCTTCGGCGTTCGTGGTGACCCGCAAGGCGAGCGTCTCGGGGGTGAAACCGATCACCATGACGTTCGGGGCGGCCGCATTGTGGAACCCCTCGGGCTGGTGGGCGACAGGCCGGAACTGGACGACGATGCCACGGAAGCCGTCCCCCAAAGCCTTGCCTGACCGCAGCCGGAACGGGACGCCCGCCCAGCGCGCATTGCGGATCTCGACGGTGACCTGCGCCAGCGTCTCGGTGTTGCGGGCCGGATCCACGCCGGGCTCGGCGGTGTAGTCGACGACCTGCCGACCGTCGATCTCGCCAGCGGTGTAGCGGGCGCGGCGTGAGGATGGCTCGTGGGGATCGCTCCACAGGCTCGTCGAGCGCAGGGTGTGCACGATCAGATCCCGCAACTCGATCGCGTCGATGCGGGCGGGTTGCTCCATCGCGAAGATGGCCATCACCAGCATGAGGTGGCTTTGGATCATGTCCTTCAGCGCACCCGCATGGTCGTAGTAGCCCGCCCGGCCTTCCAGCGCCAAGGTCTCATCGGCGATGATCTCGACGCGCTCGATGTTGGCGGCATTCCACACGGGTTCGAACACGCGGTTGCCGAAACGCAGGCCGAGTAGGTTCAAAACGGTCGCCTTACCGAGGTAGTGGTCGACGCGGAAGATGCGCTCCTCGGGGATGAAGGACGCCAGCAGCGCGTTGAGCGCCTTGGCCGTGGCCAGGTTGGTACCGAAGAGCTTTTCCAGTGCCAGGCGCAGGTCGTCGGGCAGGCGCAGTGTGCTGAGGACGTGAACCGATTGCTCCGTCACGGCGGGCGGCAGGGCGAAGTACAACACGATGGGCCGTCCGGGCTCGGTCAGTTCGTCGAGGAACGCCTGCATTTGGCCCGGGTCGGTCACGTTCAGGGACACGAACCGGGTCGCCGCCGCCATCGCGTCCGCGCGCTCGGTGCGGCAGCCGCCTTCGGTGAGGGCGCTGCGGACACGGTCGCGCCACTCGGATTCGGTGAGGTCGTCCGACGACGCGCCGATGAGGCGAATGTCGTAGTCGGGTTTGGTGCGCGGGAGTGTCCCCAGGCCCGGGAGCAGGAGCCGATGGGTGAGGTCGCCCGAGGCTCCCAGGATGACGAGGGTGACGGACTGTGTCGGCATGCTGCTCTTTTTCGGCGGTTCGGCACCACCCTAGTCATCGAGGCGTCCAGGCCAGGCCCTAGGGCCGTCGGCGCGTGCTGGCCCGCGGGACGCGTGAGCGGGCACAGCGGGGGAGAGGAGCGAATCTCGATAGGCTGGAGCGGTGAGTGATACCAGCGCCGCGCCGCGTCCCGATCAGCCTTCCGTCTCCGAGCAGATGCAGGTGCGCCGGGACAAGCGCAGTCGCATCCTGTCCGAAGGGGGGCAGGCCTATCCGGTCTCCGTGCCGCGCACCCACGCGCTCGCCGACGTGCGCGCGCAGTGGGGTCATCTGAGCGCCGGAGAGGAGACCGACGTCGTCGTCTCGGTCAGCGGTCGGATCATGTTCCTGCGCAACACCGGCAAGCTGTGCTTTGCCACCCTGGCCGACCAGTTCACGCCCGACGCGGATGGCGGCCGCCTCCAGGTGATGCTCAGCCTCGCCGAGGTCGGCCAGGAGTCGCTGGATCGGTGGAAGGCCGACATCGACCTGGGCGACTACGTCTCCGTGACGGGTCGGGTCATCGCCTCCAAGCGGGGCGAGTTGTCCATCATGGCGACAGACTGGGCACTGGCGTCGAAGTCGCTGCGTCCGCTGCCCACCTTGCACAAGGACCTCTCGGAGGAGGCCCGCGTCCGGCAGCGGTACGCCGATCTCGTCGTCCGTGACGAGGCCCGCGCGATGGTCCGGACGCGGGGGACGATCACCCGCTCGATCCGGGAGACCCTGCACCGGCTGGGCTTCTTGGAGGTCGAGACGCCGACGCTGCAGTTGATCCACGGTGGTGCGGCGGCGCGCCCGTTCGGGACGCACCTCAACGCGTTCGACATCGACATGACGCTGCGGATCGCGCTGGAGCTCTACCTCAAGCGCGCCATGGTCGGCGGGGTGGATCGCGTCTACGAGATGGGGCGCATCTTCCGCAACGAGGGCATCGACAGTTCGCACTCGGCCGAGTTCACGATGCTGGAGTCCTACCAGGCGTGGACGGACCAGTACGGCATCGCCGAGACGACCAAGCAGATCATCCTCGACATTGCCGACGCGCTCGGCTCTCGCCAGATCGACACCGAAGCGGGCGTCATCGACCTCGACGGTGAATGGCGCTGGCTGCCCCTCTACGACGGCCTGAGCGAGGCCGTGGGCGAGACGATCTCGTTGGACACGCCCCTGGCGCGGTTGCAGGCCATCGCCGAGGAACGCGACATCGACATCGACCCCGCGTGGGGAGCCGACAAGCTCGCGGTCGAACTGTTCGGGGAGATCGTGGAACCGCACCTGCTTCAACCGACCTTCGTGTGCGACTACCCGGCCATCGCTCAGCCGCTCGCGCGCCCGCACCGCGACAAGCCTGGCCTGATCGAAGCGTGGGATCTCATCGTGGGCGGTATGGAACGCGGCACGGGCTTCAGCGAACTGATCGATCCCGTCATCCAGCGTGAACGCTTCACCGAGCAGTCCCTGCTGGCCGCCAAGGGGGATCCGGAGGCCATGCAGTTGGACGAGGACTTCCTCAACGCCTTGGAGTTCGGCGCCCCGCCGATGGGCGGCATGGGCATGGGCATCGACCGTGTCGTCATGCTGTTCACGAACAAGGGGATCCGCGAGACGATCCTGTTCCCGCTGCTCAAGCCCCAGGGCTGAGCGCACACCGCAGTCCGACACGCCGATGCGGCGCACCCGTCACGGGGTGCGCCGCATCGGCGTCAGCAGGGCGTCCGCCCTGACCCGGCGGACGGGAGGCCTACTTCCAGAGCGTGGCCACGCCGAACGAGGCGCCCATCAGCACCATGGCGATCAGCATGTTCCAGTTGCCCAGATCGGTCATGAACGGGACGCGGTTGCCGGTCGAGGTCGTCAGGTACCACACGACGAGCCAGGCGACACCCAGCAACAGCAGCGTCAAGAAGGTCGGAACCACCCAGCTGCGCGTCGTCGCGAGCGAGTTCTTCTTCTTGGCGTCGCGGGAGCGGGTCTTCTTCGTTTTCGCGGCGCGGCCCTCGGCAGCTACCTGAGGGTTGCCGGACCTTGCGGCATCTTCCGGGCTCTTCTCCTCGGCCACCGAACTACTCCACTCGTCGACAATGCGTGAACAGACCAAGCCTAGCAACGCCCGTCCGGGTCCCTCACCCACGGGCACAGACGCGGGGCGTCGGCTGGACGCGTCCCCGGCGGGGAACGGCGTTGGCCGCATAGGGTGGGGGCCATGAGCGCGCGCGAGGTCCTGCAACGGGCACGTGACGCCGCGCTGAAGTCCGCGTCACCGAAGCGGATCGCGACCATCGCGGTCTGCGTGCTGGCCGGGCTCATGATGGCGATCGGCGCGACGGCGTCCCGGGGCAACGACTTGCGCCCCGCGCGGACGACCGAACTCGTCGGTCTCGTGCGGGCCGAGACGGATCGGGCCGACGCGTTGCGCAAGCGGGCAGCGGCCCTGCAGGACGAGGTTGACCACCTGACCCAGGCCCGGGCCGGTGCTGCCCAAGGGCCAGCGGCCACCGAACTCCAGGCCGCCGCCGAGCTTGCGGCCTCCACCCCGGTGGCGGGGCCGTCGGTGACCGTCACCTTGACCGATGCGCCGGCGACCGTCCAGCCCGCTGGGGTGGACGAGGATCTTCTCGTGGTGCACCAGCAAGACATTCAGGCCGTCATCAACGCGCTGTGGGCGTCCGGCGCCGAAGCAGTCACGGTGCAGGGACAGCGCATCGGGGCCCGCACCGGGATCAAGTGTGTCGGCAACACTGTCGTCGTCCACGGGGTGCCCTACGCGCCGCCGTACGTGATCTCCGCCATCGGCGATCACGCGCGCCTTGAGCAAGGCCTGCGCGACAGCGACTACCTGCGCGTGTACCGGCAGTACGTGGACGCCTACCGCCTCGGCTACGACGTCACCCGTCAGGCGCGCACGGAAATGCCCGCCTACACGGGACCGGCCACCTTCACCAAGGCCACCGCGCTGCGTTAGGCCTCCGGGACCGCCATCAGGGGCGCCAAGCCGCGGGCCCGCTCGGGGGCGTCGGCGTCCCCGCACACGGCCAGCCAGTTCGCCAGCATCTGATAGCCGCCCTCGGTGAGCACCGATTCGGGATGGAACTGGACGCTTTCCACGGGCAGCTCGCGATGCCGGATCGCCATGATGACCCCGGATTCGGTCCAGGCCGACACCTCCACGACGTCGGGGACGGTCTGCGGATCCAGCGCCAAGGAGTGGTAGCGCGTGGCCGTGAAGGGCGAGGGGAGGCCGTCGAACACGCCACGGCCGTCGTGGAAGACCAGCGACGTCTTACCGTGCAGCAGTTCGGGGGCGCGCCCCACCACGCCGCCGTAAGCCACGGCGATCGATTGCAGGCCCAGGCACACCCCGAAGATCGGGATGGTTCCAGCACGCCCGCGGACGAGGTCGATGCACACCCCTGCGGCCTCGGGGGTTCCGGGGCCGGGGGAGAGCAGGATCCCGTCATACGCATCGGCGAAGTCGTCGGCCTCGAAGCGCGGGTCGTCGTTGCGCCACACGTCGACCTCGGCGCCGATCTGCGCCAGGTAGCTGACGATGTTCCACACGAACGAGTCGTAGTTGTCGACGACCAGGATCCTTGCCATGCCCCCATTGTCCCGCAGCGGCGCAACGCCCCCAGGGAGGCGTCCAGCAGCGCTCACGCTCACCTACGGGGTGGTGGACGTCGGAGAGGAGGTCGGGCTCGCGCTGGGCGAACTGGATGTAGGAGACGGGGACGGGGACGAGGCAGCCTTGGCGACGATGATCGTCACGGTGGCCGTCTTGTCGAGTCGCGTATCCGCACCCGGACGCGTGGTGATCACTTGCCCGGGGCTGAGGTCGGGATCAGAAGACACCTGATCTTCGCGCGTGATCTTGGTGAAGCCCGCCGTCTTCAGTTCGGCGACCGCCTTGTCGTAGGTCATGCCGCGGACGTAGGGGACCGAGGCGCGGCCCGTCGCGACGGACACGGTGATGATGTCAGTGGCGGCCGCCTGCGAGCCCTCGGCGGGGCTCACCTTGACCACGGAGCCCGCCTTGGCGGTGCTGGGCTCATCCTGGGCTTCCACTGGGGTGATGGAGGCTGCGTTGAATCCGGCGCTCACGAGGCGTTGTTTGGCGTCGTCAAAGGCCAACCCGGTGAGGCCGGTGGGGATCTGGATCATCTTCGGGCCGACGTTGACGCGCAACGTCACCTTGCTGCCCTCGCTCACCGTGGTGCCCGCGACAGGATCGGTTTGGGTGACCCGCCCGACCGTCGCATCGTTGGAGCCGTTGAAGTTCTCCACCACCGGCATCAGACCAAGGGCCTGGAGGCTCGACTCGGCCTGGGCCTGCGTCTGATTGGTCAGCGGCGGAACCTGAATCTGCTTGGGGCCCGCGTCGCGCTGCTGCATCAGCAGGAAGGTGGCAATGGCGCCGATGACCACTAGGGCCACGATGGCGATCGTCCACCACAGGCGAGCCCGGCTCTTCGGGTTCTCCTCCTCGGCGATCGCAGCCGCATCCTCCTCGGGTGCGACCTCCGATGCCGGGGGCAGTGGAGAACTCACCGTCGCCAGGACCTCGGTGGGTTGGTTGACCGTCGTGCCGCCGACCCCGGCCAGCGGCGGCGTCGCCATGACCGGGCGACCCTCCAAAATCCGGGTGACGTCGTCGCGCATGTCCTCAGCGGTCGCATAACGATCGTCGGGGTTCTTCGCCAGCGCCTTCAAGACCACCGCGTCCATCGCGGAGGTCACTTCGGGGTCGAGTTGGCTGGGCGGAACGGGACGCTCACGGACGTGCTGGTAGGCCACCGAGACGGGAGAATCGCCCTGGAAGGGGGGACGCCCCACCAGGAGTTCGTAGAGCAGGCAGCCCGTGGAGTAGATGTCGGAGCGGGCATCGACGGACTCGCCGCGTGCCTGTTCCGGGGACAGGTATTGCGCGGTGCCGATGACGGCGGCGGTCTGCGTCATCGTCGAGGACGTGTCGGACACCGCGCGGGCGATGCCGAAATCCATAACCTTGACGGTGCCGGTCGTCGTCAGCATGACGTTCGCCGGTTTGATGTCGCGGTGGATGATGCCCGCCTTGTGGCTGTAGGCCAGGGCATCCAGCACGCCCGCGGTGAACTCCAAGGCGCGCTGCGGCAGGATCGGGCGGCCTTCGCGCAGGATGTCGCGCAGGGTACGGCCCTCCACGAGTTCCATCACGATGTAGGGGACGTGAGTCCGCGTCTGCGGGTCGAGTTCTTCACCCGTGTCGTAGACGGCCACGATGTTGGGATGGTTCAGCCCGGCCGCGGCTTGCGCTTCTCGGCGGAATCGCTCCTGGAAGGTCGGATCGCCGGCGAGGTCGATCCGAAGCTCCTTGACGGCGACATCTCGGCCCAGGCGCAGGTCACGGGCTCGGCTCACCAAAGCCATGCCCCCACGGCCGATGACGCGGCCGATCTCATAGCGCCCGCCGAGGATCCTCGGCTGGTCGGTCATGCTGTCCTCCCTGGTGGCGTCCGGCTCCAATCTGGCCCGGCGCGGTACGTGCTGCTCACTCATCGCATCGACTCGATCACTGCTTGGGCGATCGGGGCAGCATAGCGACCCCCCGAGATTTCGCTTCCATCAACTCCGGCATCCTGCACGAATGCTGCGACAGCGATGGCCGGGTCGTCGGCAAACGCCACGAACCAAGCGTAAGGTGCGCGCGCACCGTCGGTGTTCGCCGTCCCCGTCTTGCCGCCCACACGGACGCCGCTGATCTGGGCGCGGCGACCGGTGCCGTTTTGAACCACGTTGACCATCATGTCCTGCAGCGCTTTCGCGTTGGCACTCGACATGGCAGTCGACAGGGGCCGGGGGCTGCGGGTGCTGATCACGTTGAGGTCGGCGCCACGCACGCGGCTGACCAGGTACGGCTCCATGACGACGCCGTTGTTCGCGATCCCGGCAGCGACCATCGCCATCTGCATCGGGCTGGCGGCCACGTCGTAGCCGCCGATGGAGCTGAGCTGCGTCTGGGCGGCGTCCGGATTGGCCGGGAAGCGGCTGGCCACGCCGTCGAGTTCAGGAAGCAGCTTGGTTCCGAACCCGAACTTCTGTGCCTGATCGCGCAGCTTGTCGGCACCCAGTTGGCCCCCGACGCTGGCGAAGGCGGTGTTGCAGGAGTTCTGCAAGGCCGCGCGCAGCGAGGTGGGATCCGAGGAGCATCCCGCCGAGTTCGACATCTGATAGGTGGACCCGGTGAGAGTCAGCTTGGCGGGAGAGGGCACCGCGGTGTCCGGCGTCATCCCCGACTCGAGGGCAGCGGCGCTCACGACGAGCTTGAAGGTCGATCCTGGCGGATAGATTTCGCGGACCGCCCGATTCGTCAGCGGGGTACCTTCCGCGGCGTTGAGTTTCGTCCAGGCGTCCTGGGTGGCGGACAGGTCATGACTGGCCAAGGCGTTGGGGTCGAACGTGGGCGAGGAGACCATCGCCTTGACCGCGCCAGTGGTGTAGTCGAGCACCACGACCGCGCCGGGACGATCACCGAGCGCCTTCGCGGCGGCCTGCTGGGCGCGAGCGTCGAGAGTGGTTTCCAGCGTCGCGCCCTTGGGACGCTTGCCGGTTGCGGCGTTGACCAGGTTCTGCAGGAATTGTGCGTCCGAAGTGCCCGACAGTTGAGCGCTGTAGGACTTTTCGAGCCCGGACCCGCCGAACAGGAACGAGTAGTAGCCGGTCACGGGTGCGTACAGCGCGCCCTGGGTGTAGGTGCGCTGGAACTTGTACTGGTCCTCCACGGGATTGGAGGTGACGATGGCGGTGTTGCCGACCATGATGTCGCCCCGGTCTGTTCCGAATTGGGAATCCCGGACGCGGCGGTTGGCCGGGTTCGCGTTGAGGGAGTCACTGCGGAAGAGGTAGGCGTAGGTCGAGTTGAGCATCAGGGCCAAGAACATGACCATGACGACGATGGAGACTTTGCGGATGGGGCCGTTCATGTGAGGTCCTCCTCCCGGGAGCGGGGGTCGGGCGAGGCGATCGGATGGGGCACGGTGGGGTCGTCCATTCCCACCGGCTGGGTGGCGCCGAACGCGGCGGGGTCGGGGCGTGGCGTGTCGGCGCGGGGCTCCGGGGCTGCAGCTCGTATCGCGGGGATGGCCTGGGTGGCCTCTGCGGAAAGCGAGGCGAACTCGCCTGCGGGGGCTTCGGCTTGCGGACGCCTGACCTGGTGGGTGATGGCGAGCATGAGCGCCAGCATGATGTAGTTCGAGATCAGCGAACTGCCGCCTTGGGAGACGAACGGTGTCGTCAGACCCGTCAGCGGCAACAGCCGGGTGATGCCGCCGGTGATGACGAACACTTGGAGGGCGAAGGCGAACGCCAGGCCGGTGGCCAGCAGCTTGCCGAACGGTTCGTTCGAGCCGAGGGCCGCGCGCAGGACCCGCGCGACGATGATGCCGAACAGCATGACGACGGCGCACAGCCCGAAGAGTCCGAGTTCCTCGCCCAGCGCCGCGCCGATGAAGTCGTTCTTGGACAGGGGCGTCAGGTAGGGGCGCCCCAGGCCCCAACCCGTGCCGAACAGGCCACCCCAGGCGAACCCGAACTGTGCGCTGATCACCTGCAGGTTCTTGTCGTAGTCCGTGAACGGGTTGAGCCAGGAGGAGAACCGGGTTTGGACGTGGTCGAACATCGAGTAGCCGACGACGCCGAGGGCCCCCACCATGACGACGCCGAGGATCGCCCAACTGGGTCGCTCGGTGGCGACGTACAGCATGGCCACGAACAGCCCGAAGAAGAGCAACGTGGTGCCCAAATCCTTCTCGAACACCAAGATGATGAGGCTGAAGACCCACACGACGCCGATTGGCCCGAGGTCGCGGGCACGGGGGAAGTCGATGCCGAGGAAGCGACGCCCCGCCGTTGCGAGGACGTCGCGCTTCTCCACCAGGTAGGAGGCGAAGGCAATCGACAAGACGATCTTGGCGATCTCGGCGGGCTGGAAGCTGAAACTGCCCAACCGGATCCAGATGCGGGCGCCGTGGCTTTCCTTCCCCAGCCCCGGCACGAGCGGGGTGAGGAGTAGAAGGAAGCCAGCCAGGAACCACAGGTAGGTGTAGCGCTGCAGGACGCGGTGGTCGCGCAACAGCACGACGACCCCGCAGAACACGACGACAGAGGCACCCAGCCACATCATCTGCAGGTTGGCGCTGGCGAGCCGATCAGCTTGGTCGAGGCGGTAGATCATCGACAGGCCCAGCCCGTTGAGCAGGAACACCAGCGGGAGGAGGAGCGGATCGGCATAGGGCAGGCGCCAGCGCACGACACCCCACGCGACTCCACCCAGAACCACCCAGGCTGCCAGGGCCGTCACCCAATCAGCGGGAAGGGCCCCGTTTTGGTTCAGGCCGACGAGGAGATAGCCCGCGCAGCCCAGACCGAGCGCGAACACCATCATCAGCGCAGAGACGACAGTCCGTCGTCGGTACACCACCGTGTCGGCCATCAGCAGTCCTCGGGCGGGGTGATCGAGGTGGCGCTCGGCGACGGGGTGGCGGTGACGCTCACCCCCGGTGTCGCAGAGCCCGAGGCTGCTGGCTCGGGAGCGGGGACGCCGGGTTCCGTCGTGGGGGTCGGGGTCGGGGTCGGGGTGGCCCGTGCCCGCTCCTCGCGTTGTGCCACGCAGCGGGCAGCCTTCTCGCGTAGCTCCGCCATCGTGGAGGTGGCGGCGGCAGAGTCCGCGACCGTAATGGTCGACTTGACCCGTTCGGCGTAGTAGGGCGGCAGATCGGCGACGCGCGTCTGGGGGTCTCGCTGGAGGAGCGTGGCGAGGTTCTGGCCGAGGATCCGGTCAGGGACACCCCGATAAAGGCCCACGTACTCCTGGGCGGGGCCGATGAAGAGCTGGGTTTGCGTGTACTGGTACCAGGCCGTCCCGCCGCCCACGAGGGCCAAGACCGGGATGAGGACGCCCAGACCGATTTTGAGCCACGCGGACGGCTTGCGACGGCCACTCAACGCGTAGCGTTCCTCTTCGGTCATGGGGCGTTCGTGGATGCCCTCGGGGTCGGCGTCGGTGAGTTCGAAGCTCAACGTGTGCTCAACATCGTCGGGACCGCGGAGGTTGTCTGCGGCCCCCAGCGCTTCGGGGGTGCCGAGGGGCCCGTCGGTTTCGACGTCGGCCAGCACGATGGTGATGTTGTCGTAACCGCCCGCGGCGTGAGCCATCTCCACCAGGGCGTCGATGGTCTGCGGACGAGAGTTGCCGGCCGCGAGCACGGGCGCCATCGCCGCGTCGGTGACCAGCCCGCACAGTCCGTCGGAGCAGATCATCAGCCGGTCGCCCGCTTGGATGTCGAGCCAGCCGAGGTCGGGTTCGTGCTGGGTGGAGCCGTTGAGGACCTTCAGCACCAGGTTCTTGTGGGGATGCTCCAAGGCCTCGTCTTCGGAGATCTTGCCCTCATCCACCAGGGTCTGGACCCAGGAATGGTCCCGGGTTACGCGGTGCAGACGTCCCGAACGCACCAGGTAGGCCCGCGAGTCGCCGATGTTGACCACGGCGAGGCGGTGCCCGCTCAGCACGAACCCACAGACCGTCGTGCCCATCCCTGCCAGCGCCGGATCGTCCTCGACGCGCTCGATGAGCTGATCGTTGGCCCGCGACAGCGTCCCCGCCAGCACGGTGAGGACGTCCACCACATCGCCCGGATCGTCTGGTCCGCTGAAGGCGGGCTCATCGGAAGCTTCACGCTCGGCCCGGGCCGCGGCCACGCGGGCATCCAGGTCGGTGTCGGTCCGCTCGAGTTCCCAGGTCGCGATCGCGGAAGCGAGGTCACCCGCCGCTGCCCCGCCCATTCCATCGGCGACCATCAACATGGTGGGCGACACGTAGGCCGAGTCTTGGTTGTTGGTCCGAACGAGCCCGATCTCGGAGTGGGCGTCGTAGCTCAGCGTCAGCGGCATACGCTCACGCCTCCACGGTGATCAGCGTCCGCCCGATCCGCAGCGTGTCGGCGGGCGTGAACCGGGTCGGCCCGCTCAGCCGCTCGTTGTTGAGGTAGGTGCCGTTCGTGGAGCCGAGGTCATCGACGATGTAGCCGGTGCCGCTGCGGTAGATGCGCGCATGCTGCGTGGAGACGTAGTCGTCATCGAGGATGAGCTGGCAGTCGGCGCTACGCCCGATCTTCAGCTGATCGCCCAGGGCCATCGTCAGACCGGCCTGTTTACCCCGGGTGATGCGCAGGGTGGTCGGGATCGCCGCGGAAGCCTCCTGGACGCGTCGCCGCGTCCGAGCGGACGCCCGAGGTTTCTTCTCGGGGGCCTCACCCTTCGTGGCGGGAACGCGACGCCCAAACAAGTCAGAACGGATGACGGCACCCGTGAACAAGATGAAGACCCACAACAGCGCCAAAAAGGCGAACTTGAGCGCGAAGACGAGCAGCTCAGACATCACTCACCGGAGACCTCACCAGCATTCGGGTGTTGCCCAGTTCGATGCGTGAACCCTCCCGCAGCGATGCTGACTGGACGCGGCGGCCGTCGACGACGATGCCGTTCGTGGAGCCCATGTCTTCGATGGTCACCTGCGGATCGCGGGCCCCATGGACACTGATGCGGGCGTGGAGCCGGGAGATCCCGGGGTCGTTGATGCGGACGTCGGCGTCCGTGCCGCGGCCGAGGGTGAAGCCGGGCTCGGTGAGCGGATGCCGGATGCCATTGACTTCGAGCACCAGCGACGCGCGACGAATCGAGGTGGTCGTGGCGGGAGTATCGGCTGCGGCGACCGCCTGGCTGAGGACGGTGAACCGGCCCAACGGAAGGTCCGCGTCCTGCTCGTAGGCGATCGTGACGGGGCCGTTGAAGATGTAGCCCGCGTTGGCGGCGTACTCGCGCAACTGCGGGATGATGTCTTGGTTCAAGGTGCGGCTGTAGGGCACGAGCCGGTCGTAGTCGTGGCTGGACAGCCCGATGGCGAAGTCGTTGGGAACGAGTTTGCGGTCACGCGAGAGCATCCGAGCCTCGGCGTCCAACTCCTTTTGCAGCCGGGCCGTGATCTCGACGGGCTGGACGTCCCCCTTGAACGCGCGGGCGAAAGCGCCGTTGACGACCCCCTCCAACTTGCGTTCCAGGTTGTCGAATACGCCCACGAGTCCCTCCTTCGCCCCGATGATGTGTGCTCACAGCGGTTGCGAGCCCGTTCTAGCCTAGCTTGGTGCCGAAAAGTGCAGGCTGTATCGCCTGCTTCGACGAGCGTGCGGCGCCTGGCCCAGGTGGACGACCTTACTCCAGCGAGACGGTCACGGCTGGCGAGATCAACCGGATGCCTGCGGGCGTGTGCTCCGTCTCGCCCCATGCGGCGACGAGCGTGCCGACGGGCTCGATCGTGGTGTCGGTGTGCGCCGCGACCGTCACGCGTAGCGGGCCGTGACGCAGCGCAAACCACCCCGGCCCATGGGAGGTGGAGAACTCTGCATCCGGGTCGCCAAGGTGCTCGTGGCGTAGCCGCAGCAGAGTTCGATACCAGGCCAGGAGGGGGGCATGGTCGGGGCTGGTCCGCTCGTCCCAGTCCACCTTGGAGGCTTCGAATGTGGCGCGATCCTGCGGATCGGGGATGGTCGCGTCGGGGCCGTACAGATCCTCCCACCCGTGCGTGGCGAACTCGGCGCGTCGCCCCTGCGTGACAGCCCGGCCTAGATCCTCGGCATGATCGGTGAAGAACAAAAAGGGACGCCGGGTGCCCCATTCCTCCCCCTGAAAGAGCAGAGGGGTGAACGGCGACAGGAGCAGCAAGGCGGCCCCGCCTGCGACCTGGGCGGGAGCCAGGCGCTGCGAGGGCCGATCCCCGAGGCCACGGTTGCCGACCTGATCGTGATTCTGGTCGAACACCACGAACCGTGAGCGCGCCAGCTCATCGGGGACGGGCGCCCCCCACGTCTTGTTGCGGAACGTGGAGAAGGTGCCGTCGTGGACGAACACGTGCTCGAAGGCGTGCGCCAGCGTCTCCTCGCTGCCGAAGTCCACGTAATAGCCGAAGCGTTCGCCGGTCAGCCAGGCGTGCAGGGCGTGGTGGACATCGTCGGCCCATTGGGCGTCCATGCCCCGTCCGCCCTCCGCGGTGGCGGTGATGGTCGAGATCTGATTCTCATCGGATTCGGCGATGAGCGTCGCGATCCGGCCCGTGTCCTGGCTGACGGCAGCAACGGCGTCGGACAACTCGGCGAGGATGTGGCGCGGGGAGTCGTCCACGAGTGCGTGCACGGCGTCCAGGCGCAGCGCGTCGATGTGAAAGTCGCGCAACCAGCGCAACGCGTTATCGATGATGAACGAGCGGACGCCGCCCGCGCCCTCGTCGTCGAGGTTGATCGCCGCACCCCAGGGGGTGGAGTGCTTGTCGGTGAAGTACGGCCCGAAGACGGGCGCGTAGTTCCCGTCGGGGCCGAAGTGGTTGTAGACCACGTCCAGGCACACCGCCAGGCCCCGTGCGTGTGCGGCGTCCACGAACCGTTGGAGGGCAGCCGGGCCGCCATAGGACTCGTGAACCGCATACAGGCTGACGCCGTCATAGCCCCAGCCACGCTCGCCGGGGAAGGGCGCGAGGGGCATCAGTTCCACCGTGTCGACGCCGAGGGCGGCGAGATAGTCGAGGTGCGCGATGGCCGCGTCCAGGGTGCCCTCGGGGGTGAAGGTGCCCACATGTACCTCATAGAACACCCCGCCCAGCACATCGCGCCCAGCCCAGGCGCCGTCGCTCCACGCGAAGGCGGCCGCGTCGAAGGTGCGGCTGGAGCCATGGACGCCATAGGGCTGACGGGGGCTGCGCGGGTCGGGGCGTGGCGTGTCGCCGTCGACACGGAGGAGGTAGTCCGTGTCGGCGGGCAGAGTGCCGCGCCAGACCCCGCCCTCGTCGCGGACCAGCGGGATCACCGCGTCGGCGTCGGTGGGATCGGCGCCGCGCACCACCGCCTCAAGGGTCACGGCCTGCGGTGCCCACACGGTCAAGGGGAGCAGGGCGGCGCCGGAGTCGTGCGGTTCAGCCATGGGGGTGCCCATCGTCGTGCTTGTCGAAGAAGCGCTTGGTGAGCCAGCCGAGCAGCCCTGTCACCTCGGTGTCCTCGCTCGGACGCTGCGTGGGCGTCGACTGATGGCGGACGCCCGGGCGAAACAGCGGAATCTGAATCTCGGGGCGGGCCAACTCGTCGGCCTCGGTGCGCGCCTGGTCGCCTTGGGGCCCGGCGATCTTCTCCAGCACGGCGACCGGATAGCGGGTGAGGAGATCGGCGATGAGGGTGCTTCCGCCGTCGAACTCGGCCCCGCTGAGCACGTCACGCCAGCGTCCGCCCGGCAAGACGACGCTGTGCTCGGTGAAGCCCTGGAGGTTCTCGATGACGCGATGCAGTCGTGCCGCGACGGTCACGACCTGAGGGTCCTCCCCGCGGGCATAGCAGACCACATGCCCGGTGCTGCTGGGCAAGGGACGATAGGCGGCTTGGGCTCCCACGAACGCGTCGGGGCGTCGCCGCCGAAGCTGCAGGATCGCCCGGGTGAGGTGGAACTTCTCCTCCGCCAAGGTGATCGGGTCGCGCGCGTCCAGGTCGGTGGCCATCGTTGCCAGGGCGGCGAAATCGACGGGGGCTCGATTGTCGGGATCAACCAGATAGTTCTGGAGCGTCTCGCAACTTTGGTACGTGTCGGCCACGCCCAGGCAGGTGAGCTGGATCGCCTTGCGCGACAGCACCGAGGTGCGCACCGAGTCGGCGGTGAACTCATACCAGTCCGCAAACGCGCCCAGGATGTCGCCGTCGTCGTACAGCTTGTCCAGGAACGCTGACAAGGCGGCTTCGCCGTCGGCGTCGTTGTGCGTCCACGACGTCCACAGTTTCTGTTCGCGGGACGCCTTGAGCATGTAGCGCTCGAGCCGTTCACGTTCGATAGGCCCCGCGTCCGTCCAGGTGCCTGCCAGGATCTGCCACAGCAGGTTCTCGGTGTGACCTTCCAAGCCCGCCGCGTAGGGGTGCAGCTTCGTTAGCAGCGCGCGCCATTCGGAGGAGTATTGCGACAAGACGCCGATCCGGGAACGGACGTCCTCAGAGCGCTTGGTGTCGTGCGTGGTGCCGCACGTCATGGTCACCGGCCAGGTCGCGGCCATGGCTGAGGCCCACTGATGGAACTCGTCGGAGTTGATGCTCCACGCTTCCGGGTCGCCCCCGACCTCGTTGAGGGAGACCAGTTGCGTCCAGCGGTAGAAGGCCGTGTCCTCGACGCCCTTGGCCATGACGGCACCGCACGCCTGCTGGAAGCGGACGACGAGTTCGTCGCGCTGAATCCGCTGAGTGTGCCCTTCGACGCCCACTTCGCGCCCGAGGACGAGGTCGATCACGACATCGAGGGTTTCGTGGAGTTCGGCGTCCAGCGCTGCGCGGGCGGCGCGGGCCGCATGCTCGATGATCTCCACGGCACCATCGGGGGCGGGCTCGCCCGGGACGATGTAGGCGCGGTAGCGATCCAGGGCGACGATCATCTCGGTGAGGCAGGAGCGGATCCAGGTGAAGGTGTGATCGCGCAGCATGATGTCGTCACGGCAGATGTCATCGGCCAGCGTGGCGACCCGGTGCACTTCGGCAAACAGTGAGGTGGTGGCGACCTCACGCTTGGAGGTGGTGATGACCTCGGGCAGCGATCCGGGGATGTCGCCGGTGATGACGTGGGCGATGTTGCCCAGGTTCGCAGCCCCGTTGGGGTCGCAATGGAGCGCGGAAATGCGCCAGGAAGCGTCATAGCCGGTGGTGCCCGCGACAGGCCAGTCCTCGGGCAGGTCTTCGGATCCTTCGAGGATCTTCTCGGCCGCGATCCACGCGCCGCCGGTCGCCATCGAGAGCCGACGCAGGTAGCCCCGCGGGTCGGCCAGGCCGTCGGGATGGTCGATGCGGAAGGCGTCGATGTGCCCGGCGTGGAACAGGTCCAGCAGCAGGGCGTGCGTCGCGTCGAAAACGGCCGGATCCTCCACCCGCACGGCCACCAGGGTGTCGACGTCGAAGAAGCGCCGGAAGTTCAACTCCTCATCGGCCACCTTCCAATAGGCGAGCCGGTAGTGCTGCTCCTGGACGCACAGCGGCAACGGCAAGTTTTCGGTGCCCGCCCGCACCGGGAACACGTGGTCGTAGTAGACGAGCACCGGCTGTTCGCCCTCGTCTTCGAGGCCGGGAACGACGCGGCGCTCCAAAGTGATCTCGCCGTTGGCGAGCACGGTGCCGATGCGGGCACCCAACACGGGCATCAGGATGCGGCCCGCGGCGCCGTCGTCGGTGCCATCGAACCAGGCCGCATAGGGCGACGCTGGCCCATCCTTCAGCACGGACCACAGCGCACGGTTGTGGTAGATCGGCGTCGGGACGCCCATGTGGTTGGGGACCACGTCCACGATGACGCCCATGCCGCGACTGTGCGCGGCCGCCGCGAGCCGCTCGAAGCCGTCACGCCCGCCCATCGGCGCCGAGATGGTCGCATGATCAACGACGTCATAACCGTGCGTGCTGCCCGGCGCAGCCTGCAGGATCGGGCTCAGGTACAGATCGGTGACCCCGAGACCGTCGAGGTAGTCGAGGTGGGTGATCGCCTCGTCGAAGGTCAACTCCGGCCCCAACTGCAGACGATAGGTGGACACCGGCGTCCGACGTCCGGACGAGGGGAGATGCTGCGGCGCAGGGGGGACCGCAGACGGTGCTGTGGCATCCGTCACGGTGTCGGTGGGGGTCTCCGAGGTGTTCTGGGTCACGCGTTCCTCCCGGATCGGGGCCGTGGGATTCCAATCTAGCCGTCAGGGCCGACGCATCGACCGCAGATCAGCAAGCACCGACGCTCGTCCGTGGACCCGCCGGAAGGCGGCGCGGGTACCCGTCGACGTGCCCGCGCAGCACCGAGTAGGCGTCACCTCATGATGCGTGCTAGTCTGATTGGGCTGTTCCCGCGAGGGGACTAAGCGCGAGTGGCGGAATGGCAGACGCGCACGGTTCAGGTCCGTGTGTCCGAAAGGACGTGGAGGTTCAACTCCTCTCTCGCGCACAAAAAGTGCCTCTGACAAGGGCAAATAGGACGAAGAGGCGGGAGGCGAAAACCTCTCGCCTTTCCTATGTCCGGGGCGTGTGGCGTGCTGCTGGCAAGGGCGAATGCGTCGCTGAGGTCGCCGGCGCTTCCTCTGGCTGGCCGGCATGTTCCCCACGTGTGGGGGTGTTCCCACGCATTCCCCACGAGTTCCCCACGCCGTGAGGGATGGGCTTGCGACCGCGTCCAGGGACGCCTTCCCGGACCGGTCTCGCTGGGTTAGGCCTCTCAGCAGCAGCCTGCCTTGGTTGCCAGCGGCAGTGAACGGTTCGGGAGGTCGGTGGGTTCGGCGGTGGGTCCGCAGCAGGTCTCAGTTGTGCCGGTGGTTTCCTGGGTGGGGTCGTCGTGTGACGCGCTGGGCTGGGCGAGCAGTTCGGCCGCGGCGAGGAGGCCGGCGCGGGTGATGAGGCCGGCGGGCACGGTTTCGTAGGTGGTGTCGTCGACGGTGATGGTGCGGCAGTCGTTGGGGCCGCAGACGTCGCAGCAGGGGCTCTGGCTGGTCGCGCCGCCGAGCCAGTCCTCGAGGGGTCGGCCCGCGATCAGGATGCGGTTGGACTCCAGTGGCGCCTGCTCGAACTGGGCCAGGTTGATGGTGGCCTCGGCCAGGCGCACGGTGATGCCCAGGGGGGCGAGGGCCGCGGTGAGGGTCGCGGCTGCCGTGCGTACCTCGCTGCCGGTGTCGCCGCAGCGGGGGCAGGTTTGGCCGGCGTCCACGAGGCGTTGCCAGGCGATGGTGAGGTCGGTCATGGGGTACTCCCGGTCATGGTGTGGGTGTCGGTGAGGGCGAGGAGTCGGGCGGCGCCCACGGGTTCGTCGAGCAGGACGGGCACGACGGCGACCCGGGCGGCCGTCTTCGTGACGGTGTCGATGGGGTCGGTCTCCAGGCGGGCGCGGCGAAGCAGCAGTGGGGCGGTCGGCCTGGCGGCGGTGAGCGATTGGTTGATGACCCACGCCCAGGGTGTGATGCCGGCGCGGGCGAGGTCGTCGCGGAACGCCATCGCCTCCAGCACCGGGGTCGGTTCGGGCAGGGTCACCATGACCAGGCGGGTGTAGTCGGGGTCCTGCAGGCGCATCAGCGGAGTGGTGAACCGGACGCCGGCCGCCATGGTCTTGACGGTGTCACGGTGGTAGGCGCCGGTGGTGTCCATCAGTAGCAGGGTGTGCCCGGTGGGTGCGGTGTCCATGACCACGAACTGGCGACGGGCCTGCCCGACCATTGAGGAGAACTGCTGGAAGACGGCGATCTCCTGGTGGCATGGGCTCTGCAGGTCCTCGGCGAGGGCGGCCAGCGCGTCGGCGTCCAGGCCCTGGCCCTGGGTGGCCATCACGTGGGCCCGGTAGTCGGCGATCGCCTGGGCGGGGTCGACCCGCGACAGCGTCAACGACGGCAGGTCGGGGGTCTCGGTGACGGTGGCGTCCAGGTGCGCCGCGGGGTCGGTGGTGGTCAAGTGGACTCGGTGACCGCGTGCGGCCAGCCCGACCGCGAGCGCCGCCGCGATGGTGGTCTTGCCGACCCCACCTTTACCCACACACATCACCAGCCCGTGACCGATGGCGGCGAGTTCGTCGACGAGGGCGTCCAGGCCCGGCAGTCCTCCGGCGGGCAGTGGGGCGGCGTCCGTCGGAGCCTCGGCGGTGTCTTCGGGTGACAGCAGTGCGCGCAGGGCGAGCACGCCGACCATGTTCACGGTCTTCAGCGGGATCCGGTCCTGTGGCAGGTCGGCGAGCGGGCCCGCGACGGCGGCGAGCACGGCCGTCTCGCGGGCGCGGGTCGCGGCGGTGAGAGGGTCGGGGTGGCCGTCGGCGGGCAGGACGGCGTTCACCACGAGGTGGGTGGCGTGGATCCCGATCCCGGCCAGTTCGGACGCCGTGCGCTCGGCCTCGGCGAGCGAGGTGGCCTGCGCCCGGGCCACCAGCACCAGCCGGGTGGTGGTGGGGTCGGTGAGGGCCGCCAGCGCGCGGGCGTACTGGTCGCGGTGTTTGTCCAGCCCCGACATCGGCCCCAGGCAGGACGCGTCGCCGCCCGAATCGATGAAGCCGGTCCAGTCGCCGGGCAGCTGAAGCAACCGGATGGTGTGTCCGGTCGGCGCGGTGTCGAACACCACATGGTCGTAGTGGGAGTCCTCCTCGGCCAGGAAGCCGGTGAACTCGTTGAACGATGCGATCTCGGTGGTGCACGACCCCGACAACTGTTCGGTGAGCGACGCGATCTCGCTGGCCGGCAGCGCGGCCCGGACGGGGCCGAGGATCCGTTCCCGGTACTGCTCGGCGGCCGATTCGGGGTCGATCTCCAGCGCGTCCAGGCCCTCGACGCCGACCACCGGGGTGACCCGGTTCCCGATCGGCTGGTCGAACACCTGGCCCACGTTGGAGGCGGGGTCGGTCGAGACCAGCAGCACCCGACGCCCCGCCCCGGCCAGGTGGACCGCCGTCGCGCACGCCAGCGACGTCTTGCCCACCCCGCCCTTGCCGGTGAAGAACACGAACCGTGGCATGTCCTCCAGGAACTTCATGGCAAACTCCCTCCAGCCGATCGCGGGGTCAGCCGGTCAGCGGCCGGCCAGCAGTTGGGCGATCTCGGCGGGCTTGGCGACCCGACCTGACAGCACTACCTGCTCGTCGACCACCAGGCCGGGGGTGCGCATGATGCCGTAGCCGGCGATGTCGGCGTAGTCGGTGACCTTCTCGACGCTGGCCTCCATTCCCAGAGACGCCAAGGCTGCGCGGGTGTTCTTCTCCAGGTTGACGCAGTTGGCGCAGCCGGGACCGAGGACTTTGATGTGCATGGTGTGTGACTCCTTCTTCGGGTGATGGTGGTGCTTCGGGTGGTTTCAGACGGGGAGGACGGCGTTGAACAGGTAGCCCACCGCGATGATCCCGGCGGCGACCACGGCAACGAAGGTGGCGATCAGTTTCGGTTTGAGCACGCGGCGCAGCAGGATCATCTCGGGCAGGCTGAGGGCGACCGTGGCCATCATGAACGCGAGCAGGGTTCCCATCGGGAGGCCCTTGTCGTGCAGGGCGTCGACCAGAGGCAGGACGCCGGCGGCGTTGGAGTACAGCGGGACACCGACGACGACCGCGATCAGGACGGCGAAGGGGTTGTCGCGGCCGGCGTAGGTGGCGAAGAAGTTCTCCGGCGCCCAGCCGTGGATGACCGCGCCGAGGCCGATGCCGACCAGCAGGTAGGGCCATATCTTGCGCAGGATTGTCCCGACCTCGTCGATGCCGAGTTGGACGCGGTCGGGCCACGTCAGGTGGGCGGTCGAGTCGATGACCTGGCCGCGGAGCCGGGTCTCGAACACGAACGGTTCCACCCAGCGTTCCAGGCGGAGGCGTCCGATCACCCAGCCGGCGACGATCGCGATGCTGACGCCCGCGGAGACGTACAGCAGGGTGGGGCCGGGGCCGAACAGGCCCAGCAGCAGCGCGATCGCCACCTCGTTGATCAGCGGGCTCGCGATCAGGAAGCTCATCGTCACCCCCAGGGGAACGCCGGCGGCGACGAACCCGATGAACGCCGGCACGGCGCTGCATGAGCAGAACGGGGTCACGATGCCCAGCAGCGCCGCCAACACGTTCCCGACACCCTCGCGCTTGCCACCGAGCAGCGCCCGGGTGCGCTCCACGCTCATGAACGACCGCAGGACCGTGACCACGAAGATGATCCCGGTCAGCAGCAACGCGATCTTGATCATGTCGTAGAAGAAGAACCACACCCCGGACCCCAGCCGGGACTCCAGATCCAACCCAGCGGCCTCGCCGATCAGCCACGTCCAGAACGGCTCGTTGACCCAGTACAAGGCCACCCATGCCACGGACGCCCCCGCGACCCCGAGGCTCAGCCGGAGCCCGGGGCGTCCCAACCTGGTCGTCACCGACATGACCCACACTCCGCCCGCGTAGCCGCGGCCACCGGCAGGGCGGCGTGCAGCCGCTCCAGGGCGTCCTCGGCCAGGGTGTAGTCCACCCATCGGCCCCGCCGGGCTGTGGTCACCAGGCCGGCCTCCCGCAGCATGCGCAGGTGGTAGCTCAGCAGGTTCGCCGGGATCGGCGGATCGAGTTGCAGGTCGCACACGCACCGCGTGCCGGATGCCGCCAGGCGGTTGAGCAGGGTCAGCCGCACCGGGTCGGCTGCGACCGCCAGCAGCGTCGCGGCATCCCGCGTCAGTTCAGCCTCAATTGATTCAACCACGCCTGAACTATGCTCCCGTGCGGCCGCCTGTGCAAGCAAGGCGACCCTCATCCGTCCTGCCGCGTCAGAGCCACAGCCCCGCGAGCCATCCGGCGGCCGTGGCAGTCACCAGCAGCGTGCCGATGACCAGCGCGACGATCCGCCAGCGGGCGATGACGAGCATGCCGCTGATGGCCCCGACGCTGGTGCCCGCGCCGGTGATGAGGAACGCGATGCCCGCTCCGGGGGCCATGCCGCCGTCCAGGAGGGTGGCCACCAGGGGCAGCGAGGCGTCGGTGTTGAGGTAGACCGGGACGCCGAGCAGGGCGGCCAGCGGGACCGACCAGACGGGGTTGCCCGCGCCGAGCCACGTGGTGAGGAGGCCCGTCGGCAGGATCCTGATGACCAGGTACCCCAGGGCGGCGAAACCCAGGAAGTACACGGCGAGCCGGCGGCCATTCGTGGCCAGGGCCACGCCGAACCGCCGCCAGGTGGCGGGTTCGGCGTCGACCACGGTGGCCGGCCGGGCGTCGATGACGGCCAGTTGTCGGGTCCCGCCGACGCGCGTCGTGCCCGGCGCCCCGGCGACGGCGTCCGTCTGGCAGCCGGTGTCGCAGCCACCGTCGGGCGTCGGGGTCGCCAGGCGGGCCTGTCCGGCGAGCAGCCCGTGGCGCTCCAGCCACCAGGCGGCACCGCCGCCGATCAGGCCGACGGCGATCGCCGCACCGAAGAACGTGGTCGCGAAGGCGGGCCCGAACAGCCCGACCGACCACACGTACTCCTGCGGACTGGTCAGCGGCGACGACACCATGAACGCCACCACCGGCGCCCACGGGACCGAGGAGGCCATGGCGCCCAGCACGACGGCGGTGGTACCACAGGAACAGAACGGCGTCAGCGCGCCCAGTGCGACGGCGCCCAGCACCGCCGCCCAGGTACGTCGCCGAAGCCAGCTGCCCAACCGGTCCGGTTTGACGTACACCTGCACGACGGAGGCCACCACGACACTCGCCAGCAGGAACGGCCAGTTGTGGGCCAGCGCGGTCGCCACATCGGTCGTGACCGCGACACCCAAATCTGTCAGGTGGTCGAGCATCTACCTCTCCAATCCATAGACACGCATCGATCGATCAATGCTGATGGATATGATAGACACATGTCTATGAGTGTTCAAGGGGTGGCGCCGCGGGTCACGTCGGTCGGTGACCTGTGCTGTTCACCGATCCTGCAGGCCCCCCTGCAGTCCGGCGATGCGCTGGCCCTGGCCGGGGCGCTGAAGGTGCTGGCCGACCCCGCGCGGTTGCGGCTGCTGAGCCTGATCCGAGCCGCGGACGACGGACGGGCGACCACCCGCGTCCTGGCCGATCAGGTGGGACTCACCCAGCCGACCGTCACCCATCACCTGGGTGCCCTGTTCGACGCCGGCTTCCTCGACCGGGAGCGGGCAGGCCGACAGACCTGGTACTCGGTGAACACCGACGGGCTGCGGGCGATCCAACAGCTCCTCGACCCGACACCTGTGGGAACTGTCGAGTCGTGAGGTAGGTGAGCGACAGCGTGCAGCCGCGATCGGACCGCGGCGAAGGAAGCTGCGGACACCTCTCCTTCAATCGGACCGATCGGGCTGACGCGGAGTGCGTTCAGCTGGTCAGTTCTGTCGCGAGTGCGTGCACCCGGTTGGCGATCTGGTCGCGGATGTTGCGGGTCCGTTCGTCGCCCTCGATGCCGTCGTCGGCCGGGTCGTGGATCGGCCAGCGCTCGACGCGGTCGGCCAGAGGCTCGGGTGGGTTCAGCTGGACGTCGGGGCCGATGAGGATGATGCGGTCGGCTGCGTCCAGCATGGCGGCCGTCACGGCCTTGGGGTGCTCCCCGGCGGTGCTGGCGCCCAGCTCGGCGACGATGCGCGCCGACGCGTCGTCGACGGCGTCGTCGGGTCCGGTGCCGGCCGTGGTCACCACGATCCGGTCGCCGTACAGGTGGCGCATCAGGGCCCCCGCCATCTGGGACTTGCCCGCGTTGTGCACGCACAGGAACAGCACATGGGGGAGGTGGCTTGGCTTGATCGTGCTCGGGAGGGAGATCGCCCTCTGCATCTGGCGGGTGTGGGTCTGGTAGGTGCTGTTGCCGCCCGACAGGTTCATCACCTCAGCGAGGCCGAGGGCGAGCAGGACGTTCTGGGCGGCGTTCCCGGTCACGCCCTTGTTGCAGTACGTGACCGTCGGCGCCTGTGGGTCGAGTTCGCCGACGCGCCGCCGCAGGTCTGCCAGCGGGATGTTCACCGCCCCGGGCAGGTGGCTCTTGGCGTAGTCCTTCGCGGCGCGCACGTCGACGATCTGGATCCGCTCGCCTCGCGCCAGCCGCTCATCGAGGTCGGTGGGCGATATCAATGGAGCTCGTCCGCGGACGGCGGTCTCGAGCGCCATACCCGTGTAGTGGACCGGGTCCTTCGTGGTGGCGAAGGGCGGTGAGTAGGCGAGGTCGAGGTGGAACAGGTCAGCGACGGTCGCGCCGAAGGTGATCGCGGTGGCGAGCACGTCGATGCGCTTGTCCACTCCACAGCCAAGGCCTGAGGCAGGTCGAAGTGGAACATCGTCACGATCGGGATGATGTCGTGGGCCAGCAGTTCGTCGATCAGCCGGTGATAGAAGGCGATACCCGCCGGATTCTCGGCCTCGTCGCCGTCCGGGACGATGCGCGTCCACGCGATCGAGAAGCGGTAGGCCTTCAGCCCCATCTCCGCCATCAAGGCGACGTCTTCGACGTAGCGGTGGTAATGGTCGGCTGCGACGCGATAGTCGGTGGTCCCCTCGGGGTAGTGGGTGCGGGCGTCCTGAACCGAAGGTCCCTTCCCGTCCTCGTCCCAGGCCCCCTCGACCTGGTAGGCCGACGTGGACGCGCCCCACAAGAACCCCTCCGGGAACGGGGGAACGGCGGCGTACTGCATGAGTCTGCTCCTTCTGGCTGGGTCGACCGGTCGCTTTTGGGCAACAAAAAAAGGACCCGACCCGGACGACGTGAATCGACCAGAGCCTGAGTCCTTGCCTCATCGCTGAGTGACATGCCCAATGCTCGCCCCCGAAGGGACTGAGGCCTTCGTAGGGGCAGGTGGCGGCGGCGTCAACGGTGTTCGCGATTGTCCTTGCAGCGGAGAGCAGCCTCGAACGCGCCAAAGTTAACGTAGATTAACTCTCATGACGGCCGATCCCTCGTTCACCCGCAGCGACCCTGCTCCTGAGGTCGCCGCACGGCCGACGCATCGCGTCCGCACGTGGTTATGGGGGCCCGCGTTCGTTGCGGCGATCGCCTACGTCGACCCGGGCAACGTGGCCGCCAACCTGACGGCAGGCGCCCGCTACGGATACATGCTCGTGTGGGTCCTGGTCGCGGCCAACATCATGGCCTTGCTGGTGCAGTACCTGTCGGCCAAGACGGGGCTGGTGACAGGGCAGAGCCTTCCCGAACTGCTGGGGCGTCGGATGCGACGCGGCCCGCGTATCGCGTTTTGGCTCCAAGCCGAACTGGTCGCCGCCGCCACCGACCTCGCTGAGGTCATCGGCGGGGCGATCGCGCTCAACATCTTGTTCGGCGTCCCCCTGCTGTGGGGCGGCGTCATCGTCGGGGTCGTCTCGATGGCCCTGTTGTCGGTGCAATCCCGGCACGGCCAGCGCCCCTTCGAGTTCGTCGTGATGGGGTTGCTCCTCATCATCACCATCGGCTTCATGGCGGGGTTGTTCGTCAGCGATGTGTCGTGGGGGGACGCCGCCGCGGGCCTGCTGCCCCGCTTCCGCGGCTCCGAATCGGTGCTGTTGGCCGCCAGCATGCTCGGTGCGACCGTCATGCCTCACGCCATCTATGTGCACTCGGCGCTGGCGCGCGACCGGCACGGCCACCAGCCCAACGAACTGCCCCGCCTGCTGAGCGCCACCCGCTGGGACGTCACCGCGTCCATGATCGTGGCGGGCGCAGTCAACATCGCGATGCTGTTGCTTGCCGCCGCGAGCCTGCAAGAGGCGACCGGCACCGACTCCATCGAAGGCGCCCACGCGGCCATCAGTTCCACGCTGGGACCGCTCGTCGGGACGCTGTTCGCGATCGGGCTGCTGGCCTCAGGGCTGGCGTCCACCTCGGTCGGCTGCTACGCGGGCGCCACCATCATGTCCGGCCTGCTGAAGGTGCGCGTCCCGATGCTGGCCCGCCGCGCCATCACCTTGATCCCCGCCCTGGTGATCCTCGCCACGGACGTCAACCCGACATGGGCGCTCGTCCTCAGCCAGGTCGTTTTGAGCCTCGGGATCCCCTTCGCGCTGGCCCCGCTCGTGCGGCTCAGCGGCGACCGCACCCTGATGGGCCGTTACGCCAACCAGCCTGCGCTACAAATCATCTCGTGGGTCGTCGTGGCCCTGATCGTCGCCCTCAATGTGGCGCTCATCGTCTTGACGCTAGGCGGGCTGGCCTAATGGATGCCGACGCGCTCTCCCCGGTCGCCCAGGACTACCTCAAAGTCATCTGGTCGGCCGTCGAATGGGGCGACGCACCGATCACCACCACCGGGCTCGCCGAACGCTTCGGGACCAGCCGCGCCAACGTGTCCGACGTCATGCGCCGCCTCCAAGCCCAAGGCCTCGTGGAGTATCAGCCCTACCATCCGGTCACCCTCACCCCCACAGGGGAGCGGCTCGCCGTCGCGATGGTGCGCCGCCACCGGCTGATCGAGCAGTTCCTCGCCGAAGTGCTGCACTACGGCTGGGATGAAGTCCACGATGACGCCGAGCGTCTCGAACACGCCGTGTCGCCCCGGTTCCTGGCGAGCATCGACGCCCTCCTGGGTCATCCCACCACCGATCCGCACGGCGATCCCATCCCCACGCGTGAAGGCCGCTGGCATGTGCCCGATGAAACGCTGATACTCAGCGAGGCCGAACCTGGCACGTATAGGGTGGTTCGAGTCTCGGACGCCGACCCGGACGCACTCGCTCGGCTGCGGGTTGCTGGTTTGCGACCTGGAGCCACGGTCGTCGTTGGATCCTCGACCGTGGACGTCATCGATGCTACGGGACGGCCTGCCGGCGTCGTTCCCGGTGATGGGGCCATGGTGCGGGTTCGTTCTACTTGAGTGGGGATGCGGGGCAACTTGGAATGTGGCACGTCTCCACGAATGCGAAATCGGAAGATGTCGATCGTCGATTCCAGCCAAGCACTCCCCAGCGACGATTCCGTCGCTCGGGGTGTAACCACGAAGGCGGCGCGATCAAGTGGTCTCTCGAAGCATGAGCGTCCCGGGGAGAAGGATGCGGGTCTCACGAACCCCTTCATCTGTAGCCGAAGCGAGGAGTGACACTGCCTCGATCATGGCCTCAGTCCCGCGCAACCGGATAGTCGATAGGCGCGGATTTGTCTGGATCGGCAAGGCATCGTCGCAGCCTAAAAGATATCCGTCCCTTGGGATCGCGATGCCACGATCCGCGAGGCCGTCGAGGATGCCACAGGCAATGACGTCGTCGAACGCGATGATGGCGCTGGCGCCGAACGGTCCTGAAGCGGCCATGGTGCGAGCTTCGTGATAGCTGCCCGATTCGTCGCGCCGAAACTGCGTCGGCAGGCCTAGTTTTCCTGCGACGTTCTCCAGGGTGGAGCGGCGTTCGAACTCCGACCAGGAGCGATGCGGGCCACCCACATAGCAGAGCTTGCGGGCGCCTCGCTCGGCGAGGTGATGGACGCCCTGGGCCAAGGCGTCAGCCGATGAGACCAGCACCCGCGCGATTCCCTCGGTGTCGTTGTTCACGAGCACCAACGGAGTGGCCTGGGCTACATGACGCAGTTCCTCCGGGGTGAGCCGGGAGGACGCGATGATCAGGCCTTCGCAGTGGGGCGCCAGGGAGGCGATGTGGGCTCGCTCGCGCCCGGGCAGCGAGTTGCTTTCGGCGACCATCACGTTCAGGCCGCGCTCCTCGGCGGCCCGCTGCGACGCCCGGACCAGCGGCGGGAAGAACGGGTTGGTGATGTCGGGAACGATCAGCCCGAGCATCCCTGTCTTGCCGGTCACGAGTGCGCGGGCGTGCTGATTGGGCACGTACCCCATCTGCTCGGCGACCGCGGTGACGCGCGCGACCGTCGCCTCCCTGAGCAGGTGGGGCGCGTTGAACGCCCGCGACACCGTGGACGCCGACACCCCGACGGCGCGGGCCACCTCCTGGATGGTCGACCGTCCGGGCATCGGATCACACCCCCAGCAGGCGCAGGGCCGCCGCGGTGAGGCTTTCGGCGGACCCGCGCGCGAAAGGGCCCGGCATGGCGTAGTACATGCAGGCATCCTCCACCTCGTACCCGCCCTCGGGGTAGGCCTCCCGGGTCGGGAGGTAACCCGGGACGCCGTCGCTGTAGGCGGCGACCATCACGCGCGGGCGCGCCGCGGCGATGCTCTCGGCGACGGCGAGGAACGGTTCCCCCGGCACGGTCACCAGCGCGGCCCCGCCCACATCGAGCAGCCCGACCCGGCCCGCCCACGGGCTCGCCTGGTCGGCGGGGCGTCGGTGCCGCGCCCAGTCGATCCAGATGTCGAGCACCGCGCGGTAGCCGTCGTCGGCGGAGGTCTGCGCCGCCAGCCACTCCTCGGCGCGGGCACCCAGGCTCGCGGCATCCACCGGGGCGTAGTCCAGCGTGACCTCCACGGCGGCGAAGCGGGCGGTGGCCGTCTCCAGGTCCTCCCAGAAGGCCGACGCCAGCGCGGAGGCCAGGCGTCCGCCCAGTTCGGCGGCCCGCGCGAACGTCCGTCCCGCGGCTGCGGCGGAACTGAAGGACGCCGCGGCCGCGTGGCCGGTGTTGACGTCCCCCGCCGCACCGGTCAGGAACAGGCACGGCGCCCCGGTCGTCTTCTCGACCCCCACCCGCAGCGGATGCACGTAGTCGGCGCTGACCAGGGTGTTCGACGCGTCCAGGACGACCGGGTGGCACGGATAGCTCGCCAGGGTCGCGATCACCTCCCCCTCGGCGCCGGTGAACCGCAGCGCCGTCAGTGGCGGGTCGATGGCCCGCTCGGGGTGACGACGGTCCTTCGCGACGCCGGTACCGCGCACCGACGTCCACGCGACCTCGGCCTCCCGGGCGCCCGCCGACGCCGACGCCAGCGCCCGGGAGGCTGCCGCGATGACGGCTGCGTGAACCGCCTCGTCGTGCCCTCCGGCCCGCCCGTGCCCTATCGCCGGGCCGCTGTGGGTGTGCACCGCGGACACCACGACGTCCGCCAGCCCGGACGCCTCCCGGATCGCCGCGCAGGTGTCCTCGTGCAGGACGCAGACGTCCACCGACACGACGCCGACGCCGTCGATCACCAGGGCGCGGACCGTGGTGGGATCGTGCACCCCGGTGCTGGCCGACAGCCGTCCGGCGAAGCCGCCCAGCGGCGTCCCGGCCGGGACCGGCACCTGAGCCACGGCCGCGCCGACGCGGACGCTCACGGCCGCACCCCCTGCCGCAGGACGTCGACGACGCGGCCCTGCTCATCCAGCAGCACCAGGTCGGCCCGGGCCCCCGCCTGGACGCGTCCGATGCGGGCGTCCCCGATGATGCGGGCGGGCGTGGCGCACGCCATCTCCACCACCGTCGGCAGCCCGAGCGGGGTGTGGGTGAGCACGAACGCGACGACTTCGGCGAGGTTGACCCCCGACCCGGCCAGCAGCGGGCTGTCCGCCATCGTGAGGCGGCCGTCCGGGTGGAGTTCGACGTCGCCGCCGACCGGCTGGTGGTAGCGGCCCGGGGCGGACCCGGCCAGGGCGACCGAGTCCGAGGCCAGGAACGAGCGGCCCGGGCCCTTCGCTCGCGCCATCGCCGTCAGCGTGTCGGCGGGCAGGTGGTGACCGTCGCCGATCAGCCCGGCGGTGAGCCGGTCGTCGGCCAGTTGCGTCCAGATCGGGTTCGGGTGCCGGGGCAGCGTCGCGAAGATGCCGTTGCCCAGGTGCGTGGACAGGGTCGCGCCCGCGTCGGCGGCCGCCTGGAGTTGCGCCGGGCTGGCGTGGGTGTGGCCGAGCGCGACCCGCACCCCGGACGCCACGATGGCCGCGATCTGCGCGGGTGCCCCCTCGGTGTGCGGGGAGACGGTCACGTAGCCCAGCGGGCCGTGGCCGGCCCAGCGGGCCACCTCGGCGGCGTCCACCGGGCGGATCTGCGCCAGGTCGTGCGCCCCGCGCGGCCCGTCCTCCCCCGACAGGAAGGGCCCCTCCACGTGCGCGAACGGGATCGCCGCGGCGACGACCGGGTCGGCACGCCGGGCGTCCTCGACGGCCCGCAGCGACGCGGTGATCGCCTCTTCGGTGCCGGTGATGATCGTCGGCACCCAGGTGGTGACCCCACGCCCGGCGAGGAGGTGCGTGATGCTCGCCACCGCGTCCGGGGAGGCATCGGCGCCGTTGACGTCGAAGCCGCCGTAACCGTTGACCTGCAGGTCGATCAACCCCGGGATCAGCCACGGCAGGCCCGGATCGCGGGCGGCGAGCCGGTGGACGGCGACGATGCCCTCGCCGTCGATCTCGGCGCGCAGCACCTGCCCGGTGGCAGGATCCCTCCCCTCGATCACAGACACCGGACCCGCCCCTTGAACCGCGCGATGAAGCGCTGATTGGCCTCGTCGCCGCCCGGCGCGTTGCCGCTGCGCCACATCGGCACCTCGACGCCGCGGTCCGCCAGCCGCTGCAGGGTCTCCAGCATGATCCAGTTCAGGGTGAACGAGTTGGCGAACGTCGAACTGGCGCCCGACTTCTCCAGCGCACCCTCCACCTGGATCAGGGCGTCCCCGATGGGCACGTGGGTGTTCACGTGCAGGTCGACCACCTCGTGCAGGTTCTTGCCCGAGGGGTGCCGCGCGGGATGATCGGGCGCGGTGGCATCGGCGTGCTCCCGGGACGACACCCCGATGGTCGTCACGCCCAGCTCGCGAGCCCGCAGCGCGGCGTCGATCAGGGCGGCGTTGATCCCGTAGGCATTGACCAGGATCAACACGTCGTCGGCACCCAGGGAGGCGTCGTCGATCACGATGCGGCCGTACCCGGGGGTGCGTTCGATCGCCATGGACCGCAGCGCCCCCGAGGAGAGCAGGGTGCCCTCGTCGAGGATCGCCGAGACGTGCATCAGGCCCCCGGCCCGGAAGAACACCTCCTGGCTGGCCAGGTTGGAGTGCCCGCCGGGGCCGTACACGTGCACGAGCCGGTCGGCCTCGATCTGGTCGGCCAGGGTGTCGGCGACGGCCGCGACGGCGTCCGGCTCGGTGTCGAGGATCTGCTGCATCAGGCCGGTGGTGGCCGCGAAGTACTCCCGTCCGAGATCGCTCATGCGCCAGCCGCCTCACGGTCGACGTGCAGTTCGGCGGCCGGGTGCAGCTTCAGCGCCGTCCCCGGGATGTCCGGGGTGGGATCGGAGGCGATCGTGGCCGCGACGGCGTCCTTCTTGGCCGCCCCCAGCACCGAGCAGATCACCACCGACGCGTTCAGCAGCCGCGGGATCGTGACGGTCAGCGCATGCTCGGGCACCGCATCCAGGCTGGGGAAATGCCCCTCGTCGACCTGCTGCTGCCGGGAGGCGACCGTGAGGTCGACCACCCGGACGGCTCGCGGTTCGGCGAAGTCCGCGGGCGGATCGTTGAACGCCAGGTGCGCGTTGACGCCCAGGCCGCACAAGGTGACGTCGAAGGGCTCCTCGCCCATCAGGGCCGCGTAGTCCGATGCCGCCTGCTCACCCGGTGCGCCGGGGTCGAGCCGGTGGAAGGTGGGCGTCCCGGGGGCCAGGTCGAAGAAGTGCGACACCAGCCAGTTCCCGAACCCCTGCGGGGCGTCGGGGGCCAAGCCCAGGTAGTCGTCCATGTGGAAGAACGTCACGCGGTCGAAGTCGACGTCTGCTCGCGCCAAGGCGGTCAGCGTCGGCGTCTGGCTGGGCGCGGCCGCCAGCATGACGCGGGCGGAGCCGTGGTCGGCGATCGCGGCGTTGATGGCCGCGGCAGCTCTCGCGGCGGTCACCTCGCCGAGATCCTCCAGCGACGGGTGGACGGTGACGTCCAGGGGATGCGTGCTCATGGGTTTTCCTTTCGTGGGTGCAGGCTCAGGCCGTGAGCCGGTTCATGAAGATGAGGGCGCGGGCGATGTGGAACGGATCTTTCACCGGCAGCGCCACGACACGGTTGAGCGGGTCGCCCGCCCGGTCGCGGATCTGCAGCCACTCGCCGCCCGGTTCGGGGAAGACGCGCATCGTCCACTCCTGGACGCGGGCCGCCGCGTCCGCGAGCGCCGGGCTGTGGGGGGCGTAGCGGGTGAGTGCGTACAGCGCCTCGGCGTGGACCCACCACAGTTTGGTGTCCCACGTGTCGCGCACCAGTGCCTCATACGGCGAGCCCGCGACGGTTCGGCCGTGCGGGGCGCCGCCGTCGCGGTCGACGTAGCGCAGCACCCCGCCCAGGTCGGCGTCCCAGCCGAGGCTGGCCGCCCGCTCGGCATAGGCGAGGCGGGCCTGCGCGGTGAGGACGCCGAAGCCCGGATCCTGTTCGCCCGCGTGCTCGATCATCCACAACAGCTCCAGGAGGTGACCGGGAGTGATGTGCCGGGCCAGGAGCGTGTCGTCGAGCCCGTCGCGCAGCGGGGCGAACTCCCGCCACAACCCGTCGACCAGATGCAGCCGCTCCACCTGGGCCCCCGCCCCGTCGCGGACCTCCCGGGCCATCGGCGGGTGCTCGGGGATGCGTAGCAGTTCGGCGGAGACGTGCAGCAGCGTCATCGGCCCGGCCAGGTCGGTGAACCCCTCGGGTACCGGGTAGGGCTCGCTGACGGCCGTGCGGGCGACGAGCGCGTCGCGGGCCGTCATCAGGATGCGGGTCGCCGCCTCCAACCAGGCACCGCGGCGAGGATCGCCCGCCGGAAGCTGCCGCAGGCCCGCGGACAGCCCCAGCACGACGAACAGGTCGGCGAACACGCTGGTGGCGCTTTCCCCGGCGGCGTCGGTCACGGGCTCGCCCGCCTCGGTGACCCGGAAGTGGGTGCGCCCGTCGGGACGCACCGCCTCGGCGATCATCCGGGCGCTCGTGTCGAGGCAGCGGCGCCGCCAGGTGGCGGCGTCCACGGGGAGGCGGCCGGCGTCCGCCTCGTCTGCCAGTTCCCCGGCCAGCCACGCCCAGCGTCCCTGCGACCAGGTGAATCGATCGGAGGAGACGAGGACGCCGTCGTTGTCGAAGCCGGTCCGGACGCCGCCGCGCGCGTCGTCGGCCCCGTGGGCCTCCCACCAGGGGAGGACGTCCTCCACCAGGTGAGAGGCCCAACGATGCTGCTGCGTCATGCCGCCGCACCCTCGGCGTCGGCGGCCTCGGGCAGATCGGTGGACAGCGAGTCGATCAGCGCGTCCGTCTCCGGGGTGTTCTCCGGCTTGAGGAAGCCGATCCCGACGAACAAGACGATGGAGACCAGCACCGGTGTCGCGACGGTCCACGCCTGGGAGTTGTCGCCGAGCGTCTTGACCCAGTCGGCGATCGCCCAGCGGTTGAGCGCGAACATGAGCAGGCCGCCCGCGGTGGAGATGAGCGCCGCGGAGGAGCCGGAGCGACGGAATGCGGGCAGCATGCCGAACAGCATCGGCACCGCGACCGGGCCCACCAGGGCGCCGAACCACAAGATGAGCAGTCCCAGGACGCCGCCGAAGCTGTCCGAGGTCAGCGCGATGATCATCGAGAAGGTGATGAACAAGAACGTGATCAGGCGGCTGAAGAACAGTTCGCTCTTCTCCGGCAGGAACGACTTGCCCTTGCGGAATTGCGGGATGATGTCGCGGACCACGACCGACGCGATGGCGTTGGAGTCCGACGAGGTCATGGCCATGGTGTGGGCGAACATGCCGGCCAGCACCAGGCCGATGAGGCCCTGGGGCAGCAACTGAGTCGCCAGCAGCGCGTAGGACTGATCGGGCTGGGCGAGATCCGGCAGGATCAGCGGCGCGGCCCACATCGGGAAGAACAGCACCAGGGGCCAGATCAGGTACAGGGCCCCGGACAGGATCAGGGAGCGCTGTGCGGCGCGGCCGTTCTCGGTGGCGATCATCCGCATGGCCAAGTTCCAGGTTCCGCCGTTGTAGGACAGCGTCGCGATGACGATGTAGGCGGTGAAGAAGCCCAGCGTCAGCGTCCCGTTGAACGGCAGCGCATGGTCGGGCGGCAACTGCTGCCACATGGTGATCGGGGTGGTGATGCCGTCGAGCCGCATCATGACGGCGATGGCCAGGGCGATCGCCGCGACGAACTGGATGACGAACTGCCCGAAGTCGGTCAGGACGTCGGCCCAGATGCCGCCGATGGTGGAGTAGAACATGGTGACGCCGCCGACCAGCAGGATGCCCCACACCATCGGGACGCCCGCGAACACGTTGAGCAGGATCGCCGAGGCGGTCCACTTGGCGGCCACGTCGAAGATCTTCAGCAGCGCGCCGGACCAGGCGAGCAACTGCTCGGTGGCCACGTTGAAGCGGGTCGCCAGGTACTCCAGCGGCGAGATGATGCCCAGCCGCTGCCGCAGGCGCGGCCAGCGGGGGGCGAAGAAGATGGTGCCGATGACGCAGGCCGCCGTGATCGACAGCGCCCACCACACGTAGACGGCGAAGCCGGTGGTGTAGGCCAGCGCGGCGTAGCCGACGAAGACGGCCGCCGAGTAGCCGGACATGTGGTGGGAGATGCCCACCAGCCACCAGGGCACCTTGCCGCCCGCCACGAAGAAGTCGGAGGCGTTCTTGATACGCCGCTTCGACCACCAGCCGATCCAGACCATCACCAGGAAGTATCCGGCGATGACCACCCAATCCAGTGTGCCCATGGTGTCCCCCTCTGCCAGGTTCGACCCGCTTCGCTGCGGGTCACTTTCGGCGGACTCTGACATGCAAACGTTTGCACGCCAACCCCCTCGCGAGAAGCTGTTACATGCTCGTCAAATACGGTCTTTTCGCGCGGCGATGCGGCCCCGCGAGGGGGCTGGTGTGGCGTCGGGGCCCCGTCGACGGACGGGCGACTGATGGGCCCGCCACCGGGATCGGCCCCTTGGAGTGGAACGAATCCTTAGCGAGAGTGGCCGTAGCGGCGAGGTCGTAGGGCGATGCGCTCGTGCGGGGCCACGGCGGACGCCGGCGCCGCCTGGTCGGCCAACGCCGCCGCGAGGGTGGCGGCGAACCGGTCGTGATCGGGGTCATCGGGGATGATCGCGTCCACGATCCCGGCATCGCGCAGGTCCCACGCGGTGATGCCCTGGGCGTTCGCCGAGGTGGCCGCGAACGAGGTGTCGCCGTGGTGGGTGATCGCGCTCGCGCCTTCGGGTGGCAGCGGAGCGAGCCAGGCGTGCTCGGTGGCCAGGACGCGGTCGGCGGGCAGCAGCGCCAGCGCCCCACCGCCGGTGCCCTCGCCCAGCAACAGCGACACCAGCGGGGCGGGGGAGGCCAGCAGGTCGGCCAGGCAGCGGGCAATCTCGGCGCCCAGCCCACCCTCCTCGGCCTCGGCGGACAGGATCGCGCCCGGGGTGTCGATGACCGTGATCAGCGGCAGCGACAACTCACCCGCCAGCCGGAAGCCGCGCCGGGCGGCGCGCAGTTCGTCAGGCCCCAGCGGGGTGTGCTCGCGCTGGGAGTCACGTTCCTGCCCGACGATGACGCACGACATGCCGCCGAGGCGGGCCAGCGCCACCACCAGGCCGGAATGCCGGGCGTCCACGACGGTGCCCAGCAAGGGGACGAACCCGGTGGCGGCCTTGGCGATCAGCGACTCCAGGCCGAAGCGTCCCGGCTCGCGGGTGCGCTGTACCGAGTCCCAGGCGTCCCCGACGGGGCGCATGGGCGCGGCATCGGGCAGCAGACGCCCGTGGGGCTCCGACGCCGAGCTTGCACAGGCGGGGGTCGCCAGGATGTCGAGGATGCCCGCCAGGTGCGCGGCCAACGCGTCGGGGGCGACGACGTCGTCGATCAGCCCGTGGCGCAGCAGGTTCTCGGCGCGCTGGATGCCGGGTGGGAACGCGACCCCGTGCAACGCCTGGTAGACCCCGGGCCCCAGGAACCCCAGCAGCGCGCCGGGCTCTCCGATGGTCACGTGCCCCAGGGACGCCCAGGAGGCGAACACCCCGCCCGTCGTCGGATGCCGGGCGTAGACGAGGTAGGGGACTCCCCACTCCTTGTGATCGACGATCGCCGCCGTGATCCGGACCATCTGCACGAACGCGAGGGTGCCTTCCTGCATGCGCGTGCCCCCGGACGCCGGGGCGGCCAGCAAGGGCAGCCGCTCGTGCGTGGCCCGCCGGATCGCCGCCTCGACCCGATCAGCGGCGTCCACCCCGATCGAGCCGCCCAGGAAGCCGAACTCGCTGACGATCAGCGCCACCGGGTGCCCGCCGATCCGGCCCTGCCCGGTGATCACCGCCTCGTCCTCGCCCGTCTCGGAGCGGGCCCGCGCGAGGGCCTCGCGATACTCCCGCGCAGCCTCCGCGCGGAACCGGATGGGGGCGTCCCAGCTCACCCAACTGCCGGGATCCAGGACGGCGTCGAGGAAGGCGCGTGCCGTGAGTCGTCCGGCCATGGTGGTCTCCCGACGTCGAGAGCCCCGGCGCCGCTGCCGGTGCTCGTGGGCAGCCTAGCGGCCTGAGGGCCTTCGGCCGTGGTGTGGGAGGCGTCCGTGAGGGCCGTGAGCGTGCGAGAGTGGAGGGATGGCGCGCATCGGCTCAGGGCACAAGGGGCTCACGCCCGAGCGCGTTATCGACGCGGCGACCGAACTCACCCGCGAGGTGGGCTTGGATGGCTGGTCCATTCGTGACCTGTCCGCGCGGCTGGGGGTCGCGCCGTCGTCGATCTACCACCACGTGGGGGACCCCGTGCCGCGGTCGTGCGGCGGGTCATCGGCGGGCTGACGGTGCAGTTTCCCCTCGTGGATCCCGATCTGGACTGGCGGGTGTGGTTCGAGGAGACCCTGCTGGGCGTCCGGGACACCTTGCGTGGCTATCCCGGCGTGGCGCGCTGGTTCATGATGCGCGGGCCCGCCCTGCCCGAGACCGCCCCCATCGCGGACGCGGGCATGGCGGCCCTGGCCAGGGCCGGATTCGGGGACCGGGCCGGGTTCGCCTACGCGGTGATGTTCAACCAGGTCGTCGGGTCGGTCGCGTTCGGCGACGACCGCGACAGCGGCGGTTCCGACGCCGACCCGCACGATCGTGCCGCCCTGCTGGCCGGACTGGACGCCCAAGCACAGTCCAGCCCCGGGGTGGCGACGCTCGTGCGGACGCTGGTCCACCCGTTCGCCACGGACCCCGTCGCCGAGGGGCGCTTCACCCGGGACGCCCTGCGCGTCACCATGCGGGGGCTGGCCGCCGAACTCGCCGAGGCCACGCAGGCGACGAGCAGCGGTGAGGCCGAGGGCGAGCGGCGGACCTAGGCCGCCTCGCCTGACGCGCCCTCCCGGAGGAGCGGGCCAGCGGATACCACCCGGCCGCCTTCGAGGCGCACCAGGTAGTCCGCGCACGCCTCCACGAGTTCGTCGTCGTGGGTGACGACGATGACGAGCCGTCCGGCCGCGACGAGTTCCTCCAGGCGGGCCGCCACCTCCGCCATGTGCGCCAGGTCCAGGCCGCTGGTCGGCTCGTCGAAGATCACCACGTCGGCGTCGCTGGCCACCGCAGCGGCGATCGCGACCCGTTGCTTCTGCCCACCCGAGAGGCTCATCGGGTGACGTTCCGCCACAGCGGTCAGGTCGAGTCCGGCCAGGATCGTCGCGAGGTGGGCGTCGTCGGCGTCGGGGGCGCTCAGCCGGATCTCCTCGGTCACCGATTCGGTGAACAGCTGGTGGTTGACGTCCTGCATGACAAGAAACGACGTTGCCAGCCGGGCTTTGCGGTCGCGCCGGGCGCCGTCGATGGCGAGGATGCCGGGCGCCTTCTTGTCCAGGCCCACCAGCGCGCGGGTGAGCGTCGATTTTCCTGCCCCATTGGGGCCGGTGATGGCGACGGTGCCGTGGCGGGGGAGCGTGAGGGACGCGATGTCGAGCGCCGGTGCCTTCGCGCCGGGGTAGGTCTTGACGAACCCGGTGAGTTCCACGACGTCCTCGCCCGCGGGTGCGGCGAGAGGCTGCGGCGGGGGAAGCGGGTGAGGGGAGCGCAGCCCGAAGGACGCGGCGGTGGCGGCGTCCATGGCGGACATGTCGGCGGCGCTGAACTCGCGGGTGACCTGTCCGTTCTCCATGAGCAGCCAGCGGTCGGCGAGGCCTTGGAGGTAGTGCAGGCGGTGCTCGGCCACGACGACCGTGCAGCCGGCGCCCTTCCATCCGGCGATCAGACCACGCAGGTCGGCGATGGTGGCGGCGTCCAGGTTGGAGGACGGTTCGTCCAGCACGAGGACGCGGGGGCGCGAGACCCACACCGACCCGCAGGCCACCTTCTGCTTCTGGCCGCCCGAGAGCTGGAAGATGGAGCGATCCATGAAGGCGTCCAGGCCGAGCTGCTGCGCCGATTCGGTCACCCGGGCGAGGATCTCGTCGCGGTCCTGGCCCAGGTTCTCGGCGGCGAAGGCAAGCTCGCTGCCCACGTCGACGGTGAAGAACTGGCTGCGCGGATTCTGAAAGACGGACCCGACCACGTCGGCGGCCTCGGCGGGCGGCGTGTCGGCCACGACTCGGCCGGCGACGCTCGCCTCCCCGGAGAGATCACCTTCGAAGAAGTGGGGGATCAGGCCGTTGACCAGGCGGGTCAGCGTGGTCTTGCCACACCCCGAGGAGCCGGTCACGACGATGACCTCACCGGCGGCGGCGTGCAGATCGACCCCGGACAGCCCGGCCCCCTCCTCGCCGTGCTGGTAGCGGAAGTGGACGTTGCGGACCTCGATCATGCGCGCCACCCCCCGCCCAGCAGGGCGACGACCGGGATCAGGACGGCCACAGCCAGCAGCGCGTCGCGCCAGCCGAAGCCGGTGCGGCTCACGTGCGTGCGGGTGCGGGAGCCGCCCAGACCACGGGTGAGCGCGGACACGGTGAGCTCATCGCCGATGCGGACCAGCGACACCAGCAAGGGCACCACCCGGTACTCCAGCATCGCCAGCGGGCTCCGGACGCGCCCGCCGAAGCCGATGCCCCGCATCCGCATGGCGTCGGAGATGGAGCGGTGCTCCTGGGCGATGGTGGGCAGGAACCGCAGCACTACGGTGAACGGGATCACGACGGCGCGGGGGAGCCGCATCCGTTCCATGGCGGCGACGGCCTCGCTCACCTGGGTGCTGTACACCAGGTAGCTGGCCATCGCCACCAACGGGATGAACTGGACGACGAGGGTGCCGATTCCCCCGATCAGGGCGAGTTGCCCCGGGAGCAGGCGGGCGTACTGCACCAACACGAGCCCCACGGCGAAGGCGAGGCTGGTTGTCAACGCGGTGCGCACCCGTCCCACGCTGAGCCACAAGACCGCCACGATCCCCATTGCAAAACTGCGGGCGGTCCAGGCAGTGGCCGAGCCGTTGGTGCTGAGCGTGACCACGTTGATGGCGATCAGGGCGAAGGCTTTGGTGCGAGGGTCGAGCCAGGCCCGACCGCTGCGGCCGTTCAGCCAGGGCGCTGGAGTGGAGACCGCGGTGGTGGACAGCGCGGAGACGGATGCGAGGGACATCAGGCGATGCCGGCGCGCTCGAAGTGCTTGCGCAGGACGCCGCGGCCGAGGTAAGCGCCGATCAGGGTGCCGACGGCCACCTGGACCGGGATGGTGAACCAGAACCAGGACTGCATCAGCGACTTCACGGTGGTGACGTACTCCGTGCCGTAGGCAGGTTCGATGGCGGCCAGGTAGGCGTCCAGGTTGAGCATCATCGGCAGGTAGGGGCCGAAGATCCACAGGGAGAACACGAAGTAGCCCGCCAGGGTGTGCTTCCAACTGGAGTAGTTGCCAGCGCGGAAGATCAGGTCGGCGAGGAAGGCGACCAGCGGCGCGATGATGAGGGATTGCCAGCTGTGGCCGCCCCCGGTCATCACCAGGCCGACGAGCAGGCCGGTGATGGTGACCATGCCGAACTTCTTGACCCGGGTCAGGTAGAGCATGAACGGGATGCCGCCGACGATCGGGCACATCAGGGCGAGCAGGACCATGAAGATCGGGATGATGCCGAGCATCCCCGCGACGTAGAAGGCGACGATGTAGAACGCCGAGAAGACTCCGACGGTGATGAGGTCCTTGACGGTGAGCCGGCCTCCGGTGGTGGCGGTTGCGGGTGGTTGGTGCGTGGCGGACACGGGTTCTCCTTGGATGCGGTGGTGCGACAATCTCAGATGTTAGGTAAGGCTTACCTGACTAAGTACCACTCTGGCACACTGTCTCACGTCTGTGACAATGTACTACATAATGAGAACTGTTCTCATCAAAGAGTAGGGAGAGTGGTGTGTCCACCGCGACACTCGAAGTAGCCCCTGAGCAGTCCGCCGTCGCGCACACGACGCCGGCTGCGGATCGCGTCCGTGTCGGCGCGCTGTTGTCCGAAGTGAAGGGCCCGCTGACGCTCGCGGTCCTCCTCTACGTCGTGTCCTCGCTGGCCTCGATCGTCCCCCTGATCGGCGTCGTCGAACTCACCCGCACCCTGCTGCCCATGGCCTGGGGGCAACCTGTTGACGCCGACCACGCCTGGCTCATCGCCTGGATCGTCGCCGGTGCGCTGCTGGTCCGGGCCGTCGCCCAGTTCAGCGCGCTCATGATCACCCATCTCGCCGACGCCGACCTGGGCGCCTCGTTGCGCACCCGCATCGTCGATCACCTGCGCGTCGTCCCGCTCGGCTGGTTCGGCACCCGGTCCTCGGGCCGGGTCAAGAAGGCCGCCCAGGACGACGTCGGCACCATGCACCACCTCGTGGCTCACTCCATCACCGACATGACCGCCGCGATCGTCGTCCCCGTCGCCACCATGGCCTACCTGCTCGTCATCGAATGGCGGATGGCGCTCGTCGCCCTGCTGCCCATGGTCGCCGCCGTGATCCTGTACGCCATCTCCCTGGGCGGATCCATGGAGCTCTACCAGCGCTACGACGACTCGCTGGCCGAGATCAACGCCGCCACCGTCGAGTACGCGCGCGGCATCGCCGTGGTCAAGGCCTTCGGACAGGCCGGACGCGCCCACGCCCGCTTCGCGGACACCTGTCAGCGGTTCATCACCTTCTTCGGGCAGTGGATGCGCAAGGCCGGGCTGTCCGGAGTCCTCATGGAGATCGTCTCCTCCCCGCCCGTCGCTCTGGCCGCCTTGACGCTCACCGGGGTCGCCCTGGTCGGCAGCGGCGTCCCCTTCATCGACGTCCTGCCCGGCCTGGTCCTCGGCCTCGGAATCTCCGCGCCCGTGCTGGCCCTCGGCTTCGGCTTCCAGGAGCTCCGCGAAGCCCAAGAAGCCGCCAACCACGTCGGGGAACTCCTCGGCGCCGCACCCATGCCCGAGCCTGCCCACCCGCGTGAGCCCCAGGGCAACGACGTCGACGTCGAGAACGTCACCTTCAGCTACAACGAAGGCTCCCTCGCCCTCGACGGGGTCTCCCTGCACCTGCGACCCGGCACCGTCACCGCTCTCGTCGGGGCGTCCGGGTCCGGCAAGTCGTCCCTGGCCCGCCTGGTGCCACGCTTCTACGATCCCCAAGCGGGTGCCGTGACGCTCGGCGGCGTCCCCGTGGATCACGTCGCCGGCGACGACCTCTACCAGCGCGTCGGGTTCGTGTTCTCCGACGACTACCTGCTCAACGCGTCCCTGCGCGACAACATCGCGCTCGGACGTCCCGAGGCCACCCTCGATGAGGTGCGGTCGGCCGCCGCCGCCGCGCAGATCGACGAGCGGATCGGCCAACTCCCCCGCGGCTACGACTCGGTGCTCGGCACCGACGCGGAATTGTCGGGCGGAGAACGGCAACGCGTCGCCATCGCGCGGGCGCTGCTCGCCGACACCCCCATCCTGATCCTCGACGAAGCGACCGCGTTCGCCGACCCCGACTCCGAGGTCGCCATCCAGCGGGCGCTCAGCGAACTCGTCCGAGGGCGGACGCTGCTCGTGATCGCCCACCGGCTCTACACCATCCGGCAGGCCGACCAGATAGCGGTGCTCTCGGGCGGCCGCATCGTCGAATCCGGTCGCCACGACGACCTGCTCGCCAGCGACGGGGAATACGCCCGGCTGTGGTGCGCCACCGGCAGCGACGAGGTCGCGCCGACGCACATCGAAGGGAACCAGGCATGATCCGCGACTTGCGCTGGGTGCTGGGCAAGGGCCGCACCCTGGACGGGATGATCGCGCTCGCGGTCGTCGCCGCCATCCTCCAAGGCATCACGTTCGTGCTGCTCGTGCCGCTGCTGCGCGCCCTGATCCTGGGCGACATCGCCGGAGCGTGGCTGTGGGCTGGCGCCCTGACCGCGGCCGCGCTCGGCTTCGCCATCACCTTGTGGTTCAGCTCGGTGCTCGGCCAGAAGGCGGCCCTCGACCTGTCGGTGGGCCTGTATGACCGTCTCGGAGACAAGATCTCCCGCCTGCCGCTGGGCACGGTCGACCTGGCGCTCACCGGACGCCTCGCGCGCCTGACCAGCAAGGGCGTCATGCAGGTCGCCACGGTGCCCGCACACCTGGTCCGGCCCATCATCACCGCCGTCGGGACGCCGCTGACCGTTGTCATCGGCATGACCGTGATCGACTGGCGGATCGGGCTGACCGCGCTCATCTCCCTGCCGCTGCTGGCGGGCGGCTACCTGCTGACCGGCACCATCGTCCGCAACCGCGACAGCAAGTACGCCGCCGCGTCGGCTGAAGCGGCCGGGCGGATCGTCGAATTCGCGCGAGTGCAGCCCGCGCTCCGGGCATTCCGCGGCAGCGCGTCGAGCAACGACGAGTTGACGCGTGCGCTTGGCGCCCAACACAAGACCTACCGCTCGCTGCTGCTGGGCGGCGCCGCAGGCATGTCGATCTTCGCCGTGGCCGTCCAGGCCGTGATCACGGTGCTGGTGCTGCTCGGCACGGCCCTGACGCTTGGCGGCAGCCTCGACGTCCCCGCATTGGTCGCCCTGCTCGTGCTGTCGCTGCGGTTCGTCGAACCCCTGATGCAGGTCGCCGACCTGGGCTCGGCGCTGCGCGTGTCGTCCAACTCGCTGGCCGAGATGCGCGAGATCCTCGACGCCCCCGAACTGCCCGAGCCGACCACCGCGGCCGTCCCGGCGGACGCCAGCGTCGAACTGCGTGACGTCGGCTTCTCCTACCGCCCCGACACCCCCGTGCTCACCGGCATCAGCTTCAGCGTCGCGCCGGGGACCACCACCGCGCTGGTGGGCCCCTCCGGTTCGGGGAAGAGCACGCTCATCAAACTGCTCGCCCGCTTCCACGACGTCACCAGCGGGCAGGTGATGATCGGCGGCCAGGACGTTCGCGAACTGGGCACCGCCACCACCATGGAGAACGTGTCGCTGGTGTTCCAGGACGTCTACCTGTTCTCGGGGACGCTCCTGGACAACATCCGGATGGGGCGCCCCGAGGCGAGCGACGAAGAGGTGTTCGCGGCCGCACACGCCGCTGAGGTCGACGAGATCGCCGCCCGGCTGGGGGACGGCTGGGACTCGCAGGTCGGAGAAGGCGGCGGGTTGCTGTCCGGCGGAGAACGACAGCGCGTCTCCATTGCGCGCGCCATCTTGAAGGACGCCCCCATCCTGCTGCTGGACGAGGCCACCAGCGCGCTGGATCCCGTCAACGAACAGGCGGTCTCCCGCGCCCTGCACCACCTGGAGGGTCGCTCCCGGCTGGTCATCGCGCACCGGCTCGAGACGGTGGTGAACGCCGACCAGATCGTCGTCCTCACCGATGACGGCCGGATCGCCGAGGTCGGCGTCCACGCGACCTTGATGGCCAACGACGGTCCCTACGCCGCGTTCTGGCGCGCTCGAACCGAGGCCGCCGGCTGGAGCCTGGCCACCTCGTGAGCGTCCAGGCTTCGACACCGAAGAAGGCCGACGCCTCAGTCAACGGGCAGGTCGGCGTCCTCCTGGCGGCGGTGGCGATCGCGTTCACCGGCCAGATGACGCTCAACCCGATCATCGCGCCGCTGTCGCGTGAGATCGGGCTGGCCGAATGGCAGGTGGGGCTCACCATCAGCGTCGCCGCCCTCATGGTCGTGCTGTTCAGCCCGATCTGGGGACGCCGCGCGCAAGCCTGGGGGAGCCGCACCGTCCTGATCGCGGCGCTCGGCTTCGCGACTGTCGTCATGGTCGCGTTCGCCGGCGTCGTCGGGCTGGGACTGGCCGGGTTGCTCGGCCCCGTGCCGCTGTTCGTGGCATTCCTGGTGCTGCGCGGTCTGTGTTACGGGGCGGCCGTGGCTGCCGTCATGCCGACCGCTCAGGCACACATCGCCGCCGTCACCACCGACGAGGCGACCCGCGTGAAGGGCATGGCGGGGGTGGGGGCCGCGCAGGGGGCGGCGTCCATCCTCGGCGCGATCGTCGGTGGGGTGCTGGTGGTGTTCGGCCTGATGGTGCCCATGATCGCCGTCCCCGTCATGCTCGCGCTCGCGCTGACCCTGGCGTGGGCCAAGCTGCAGCGTCCGGACGCGGCGACCCTGGTGGCGAGGCCCGCCGGGCTGCGGGCAACCGACCCGCGGGTGCTCCCGTACCTCATCGCCGGGTTCGGCATGTTCCTGGCCTTCGGCTTCGTCCAGGTGATCACCGGCTTCCTCGTCCAGGACCGGCTCCACCTGGAGGCCACCGCAGCCGGTGCCTTCGCGGGGATCGCCTTCCTGATGGCCGGCATCGGCATGCTGGTCTCCCAGGTGGTGCTCATCCCGAGGCTGGGCTGGGGGCCGCATCGGCTGATGCGGGTGGGCGTCGCGTTCGCCCTGACGGGGTTCGTCGTCCTGCTGCCGGACGCCGGCCTGTGGCTGCTCCTGGTCGCCATGCTGCTGATCGGGCTGGGCCTAGGATTCGCGATCCCGGGCTACACCGCGGGCCCGACGTTGCTGGTCCGCGATGAGGAGCAGGGTGCGCTCGCGGGCCTCATCGGCGCCACCAACGGGCTCACCTTCATCATCGCCCCCACCGCGGCCACGCTGCTGTACGGGCTGGGAGGTTGGATTCCGGTCGCCGTCTCGGTGGTCCTGCTGGCCTGCGTGATGCTGTTCTTGGTGCTCGATCCGCGGTTCTCAGCGGGTCAAGCCTCCGCTTGAGTCAGTCACCATCGGATGCGCCTGCAGAACTGGTCTCGGGCGCATCCGACGGGCCGGCCTGCAGTTGTCGAAGATTCGCGGACTTCGAGGATCCCAGGGGGATTGGCCGTTCAACCGGGTCAGGCAACTCTTCCGGGCCCGGCTCTCGCACCTCATCGGCCATCAGTTTCGGACGCTGGCCTTCGGGTGCGCACGTCTCGGACGTGATGGGTGATCGGCGGACCCACTTCAACTCGCGGAGTTCCTGACGCCCGTTGGCAAGTAGGTTCTTCACACGCGGCCAGGCGGAAAGCTCCCACCACTGCTTGACATGCGGTGACGCGACCACGAGCGCGGCGGCGATAACAAGACCTGCCTCCAAGGCCATGCGATGGTCCTCGTCGCTCAGCCCTGACTTATCGACGCTGCGCTCGTATGACTCCGGTTCATCGTCGTCAGGGATGAAGTCCGCATGGGTCTCCATGTGCCCACCGGCGTCGTAGAGGTTCTGACTCCAGCCTCCACTCGTCTTCCTGCCGGGCGTCAGGTTGTCATCGAACACGAACCTCCCGCGGACCTCAGCCATGCTGACTAGTTTAGCGATCGCCTCGTGGCGGTGGCACTGTGCAGTCAAGTCTTCGATAGTGGGGCCTCATTGGTCCACGGCATGAAACTTGTGGTAAATCGGGCCCCGCTGTGTATAGAGTTCCCCCAGCCCCATCCGGGGGCCTGAAACTCTGTCTGTGTACAGGAGTCGGCATGACCGTCATCGCCCATCGCTTGGCCGCTGTTCTCGCGCCCACGATGCTGTCGATGCCCTGCTGTCGCTGTTGTTGAGGTCACTCGCACCGCGGTGATCCGGGCCTGAGGCCCGTTGACGTTTTCTTTTTCTGACGCCTGAGCGCGAGGATTCTTCGCGCCGTGGTGCTGATTCCCGTGCGCTGTTCTTGGCGTGCCGTGAGTCCCTATTTCTGCGCCGGTGCGCAGCATTCCTCGCCTCGCCTTTCCTCCGCTCGAAGGAGCACGCCCATGAGCAGCGACACCACCACCTACAAGCCTTCCTTCCATGAACTCGCCGACTCCGCCGCACTGACTGAACCCGGTGCAGCCACCGCGGACGAGAGCCGCCCCGCACTGTCGCGCCGGGGCGCCGATCAGACCATCGGCGGGGCGTTCGCACGGTCGTCGGTGCCCCTGGCTCCGGGTGGAATCGCCCTCACCGGTGGCTTCCCCGGCCCCGACGTGCTGCCCATCGCCCGGCTCGCCGAGTCCTACGCCCGCGTCCTGGCCGATCCCGGCGCGGGGCTGACCGCCCTGCAGTATCACGGCCCGTTTGGCACCGACGAGTTGCGCGCATGGATCGCCGAAGATCAGGGCGTCCCCTTCGAGCAGGTGCTCATCACCAACGGCGCGCTGCACAGCATCTCCTACGCGCTGGAGGCGCTCATCGAGCCGGGCGACCTGGTGCTCGTGGAGAACCCCACCTACCCCTTCGCGTTGCGCGCGCTGCAGTACTACGGCGCCCGCGTCGAGGCGATCGGCACCGACGCACACGGCCTCGACGCCGACGCCCTGCAGACCGCGCTGGAGGCGGGCGCCCGCCCCAAGGCGCTCTATGTCATTCCCGACTTCCAGAACCCGACCGGCGTCACCCTCACCGCGCAGCGCTGGACGCAGATCACCGAGTTGGCCGAGCAGTACGGGTTCGTGATCTTGTCGGACAACCCCTACTAGCGGCTGCGGTTTGCGGGGGAATCCGTCGCCGACTTCGAGGTGGCCAGCGACCGGGTGGTGCACGCCAACACGTTCTCCAAGGTGCTCGGCCCGGGCCTGAGGCTCGGCTGGGCGGTGCTGCCGACCTGGCTGGTGGGCCCCGCCGTCCGGACCCGGCTCAACACCGACCAGCACGCCGGGCTGCTCACCCAGCGTGTCGTCACCGACCTGCTCACCCAGCCGGGAGCCCTGGACGCGGTCGTCACGGACGCCACCACGGCCTACGCCGAACGATCGCGGGTGCTCTACGACGCCCTGGCCGCCCGGCTGGGGGACCGCTTCGTGGCCGCCCGGCCCGAGGGCGGACTGTTCCTGTGGGCGCAGATCCCCGGTCTCGACGCCGCGCGCGCGCTCGACGCGGGCCGCGCCGCAGGCGTCGACTTCACCCTCGGCGTCGGCTTCGACCCCGTCGCCAGCGGACGCTACGACGAGTTCGTCCGCTTCGCCTACTCCAGCGCCACCCCCGATCAGCTCCTCCTCGCGGCCGACCGCTTCGCCGACGCCGTCGCCTCCCTGTGATCCCACACCGCAACCACACCAAGGAACCACGATGACCAGACCTGCACGACTCCTCGCCGTCGCGCTCGCCCCGCTGCTCGCGCTGACCGCCTGCAGTGCCGCCCAACCGGCCACGCCGACCAGTTCGGCCGCCACCACCCCCGTCGCCGGAGGGAACTACGTCCACGCGCTGGAGGCCGAGCCGGGCGGCTGCCTCGACGGCGCCCAGCAGCGCTTCCACGTCGCCCTCAACATCGTTCGCCAAGCCACCGACTCGCTGGTCGACCTGGATCCGGAGACCGGGAAAATCGTCCCGTGGCTGGCGACCGCCTGGGAGATCAGCCCCGACGCCAAGACCTTCACCTTCACCCTGCGCGACGACGTCACCTTCTCCAACGGGGAGAAGTTCGACGCCACCGCGGTGAAGGCCAACTTCGATCGGATCTCCGCGCTGGGCGCCAAGGCCGTCGGCGCCGGACCGGTGCTCGCCGGGTACACCGGAACCACGGTGGTCGATCCGACCACGGTGAAGGTCGACTTCGCCCAGCCCAACATCCAGTTCCTGCAGGGGCTGACGGCCGCCTGGCTGGGGTTCATCTCCCCGACCGACACGCAGAAGACCGCCGACCAGATCTGCTCGGGGGACTACTCGGGCACCGGGCCGTTCGTCATCGACAGCTACACCAAGAACGATTCCGCGAAGCTGTCCAAGCGCACCGGCTACGCCTGGCCCTCAGCGACCGCCCAGCACACCGGTGAGGCCTACCTCGACTCGGTGACGTTCACCTTCCTCAGCGAGTCCGGCGTCCGCGTCGGCGCTCTGCAGTCCGGCCAGGTCAACTCCGTCTCGCTGGTCCAGCCCCAGGACGAGGCCGTGCTCACCGGCTCCGGCTTCTCGACGCTGGTGGCCAGCCCGCCCGGACTCGTGCAGACCTGGATCGCGAACCAGAGCTCGGCACTCGGTGGGGACGAGGCCGTCCGCAAGGCGATCTCGCTGGCTCTTGACCGGGAGGCGCTCACCACGCTGTACGGCTCCGGCTTCGCCCCGGCGACCGGCCTGCTGAGCCCCAACACGCCCTACTTCACCGATCTGAGCGCCTACATCACGCACGATCCGACCGCGGCGGCCGCCACGCTGGAGGAGGCCGGCTGGACGCTGGGATCCGACGGCATCCGCGTCAAGGACGGCGTCCGGCTCAGCCTCAACGTCATCAACGTGTTCCCCGAGCAGGCCGAACTGCTGCAACAGCAGCTCAAGACGGTCGGCATCGACTACCAGATCCGCAAGCTCGACAACGCGGCGTCCTCCCAGGCCATCGCGCAAGGCGACTACGACTTCTACGTGTGGAACATGACGCGGGCCGATCCCGACGTGCTGCGCGGCATCTTCTCCTCCGTCGGGGGAGCACAGGCCTACTCGCGGGCCCAGCCGTCGGCCGCCGACGCCCCGCTGGCCGCCCAGGCCGGGGAAACCGACTCGGCCAAGCGGCAGGCGCTGGTGGATGAGGCGTCGATCGAGCTCGCCAAGAGCTACGTCGCCATCCCCCAGCTCACCCGCGCCTGGGTGTACGGCCTCGGCAAGGACGTCCACGGGTTCGCCGTCGACGGAGAGGCCAAGATCCTGCTGTACGACACCTGGATCGGCTGATGATCCGGTTCTTGTTCCGGCGGGCGGCTCAGGGGGCTTTCGTCCTCTGGGCCGCCTTCACGGCGTCCTTCGTGCTGCTCTTCCTGCTGCCTTCGGACCCCGTCTTGACCATGCTGGGCGCCGACGGCCAGGGCGCGAACGTCGACCCGGTCGAGGTGGCGGCGCTGCGCACCGAGTACGGCTTCGACCAGCCGGTGTGGCTGCAATACCTCAGCCGTCTGGGGGCGGCGCTGCGGGGCGACTTCGGCCATTCCATGAGCACGGGCGCACCCGTCACCACCGAGATCGCCGCGGCCCTGCCCGCGACGGGACTGCTGGCCCTGATCGCGGTCTGCTTGGCCGTGGTCATCGCCGCCGGCATCGCGATCGCCGCCACCAGCACCTCCCACGGCTGGCTGCGCCGCTTCCTGCTGGCCCTGCCCCCGCTGGGGGTGGCGATCCCCACCTTCTGGCTGGCGCTGGTGCTCCTGCAGATCTTCTCCTTCCGGCTCGGGTTGCTGCCCGCGTTCGGCGCTGAGGGCTGGACGTCGCTGGTGCTGCCCGCCATCACCCTCGCCCTGCCGGTGTCCGCGTCGATGGCGCAGGTGTTCGCCTCCTCGCTGGACGCCACCTGGGGATCGCCGTTCGTGCAGACCGCCCGCGCCAAGGGCGCCCGCCGTCCGCGCCTGCTCACCCGGCACGTGCTGCGCAACGCCATCTCTCCGGCGCTCACCGTGGCCGGTGTCACCCTGGGTGCCGTGCTGGCCGGGTCGGTCGTCACCGAGAGCGTCTACGGACGCCCCGGCCTGGGCCGGCTCGCCGAGCAGGCCGTCGCCGCCCAGGACATCCCCGTCGTGCAGGGGATCGTCGTGCTCGCCGCCGCCATCTTCGTGATCGCGAACCTGGGCGTCGACGTGCTGCAAGCCCGCATCGATCCCCGTCTGCTTTCTGGAGGTGCCCGATGAGCACACCCGTGTCCCGCCCCGCCTGGGAGGTCCGATGAGCACGCTCACCGCGACCGTCCGCGCCGCCGGTCCCGCCCCGACGGAGGCCCCCACCGCATCCCCGCTCCTCGGAGCCCGGCTGCGCCGCACCCTGACCCGGCCGGGCGGCATCAGCCTCATCCTGGCCGTGGCCGTTCTCGTGGTCGTCGCCGCGTTCGCCCTGGCCCCCGGTCTGTTCTCGACGTTCGACCCCACCGCGACCGCTCCCGCTCAGCGGTTGCAGCCGCCGTCGGGGCTCCACCTGTTCGGCACCGACCAACTGGGCCGTGACCTGTTCAGCCGCGTCGTGCACGGGGCGGGCCGGACGATGTTCGCGGTCGGACTCGCGGTCGCCATCGGAGTCGTCTTCGGGTCGCTGGTCGGGCTCGTGTCGGGCTTCGTCGGCGGACGCCTCGACGCCGTCCTCATGCGGCTGGTCGACGTGATGCTCGCGATCCCCGGCCTGCTCCTGGCGATGGCCGTCATCGCTGCCCTCGGATTCGGCATCACCAACGTGGCCATCGCCGTCGGGATCGCCTCGGTGGCGTCGTTTGCGCGGCTGCTGCGCGCCGACGTGATGCGTGTGCGCCGCACCCCCTATGTGGAGGCCGCCTTCGCCGGGGGCGAGCGCACCGGTTGGGTGATTCTGCGGCACGTGCTGCCCAACGCGTGGGGGCCCGTTGCCTCATTGATCACCCTCGAACTGGGGCAGGCCGTCCTGGCCGTCGCCGCGCTGAGCTTCCTCGGCTACGGCGTCGTGCCGCCCGACCCCGAATGGGGATCGCTGATTTCTGAAGGACGCGCCTACCTGGCGACGAGCTGGTGGCTCACCATGCTTCCTGGATTCGTCGTCGTCGCGGTCGTGCTGTCGGCGAACCGGATCAGCCAGGCCATCCAACGCCGGGACGGAGTGATCCGATGAGCCAGGCCGCCACCACCGAGCAGCCCGTCGGGACGCCTGAGCCGGTGCTCAGCGTCGGCGACCTCGCCATCAGCTACACCTCCCGAGGCCGTCGCACGGCGGCGGTGCAGGGCGTGGCGTTCAGCGTCGGACCCGGCGAGACCGTCGCGCTGGTGGGGGAGTCCGGATCCGGCAAGACGACCACCGCCCACGCCATCGTCGGGCTGTTGCCCGGCAGCGCCCACCGCGATGCGGGCGCGATCGTGCTCGGTGAGACCGACATCGCGGGCTGGTCGCAGCGGCGGCTGGCCACGATCCGCGGCCGTCACGTCGGCTTCGTTCCGCAAGACCCGGGCGTCGCCCTCAACCCGGTGCAGCGCATCGGCGTCCAGGTGGCCGAGCCGCTGCGCATCCACGGCCTGGCCGGGCGCGCCGAGGCGGACGCCCGCGCCCTGGAGATCCTCGCCCAGGCCGGGCTGGACGACCCCGAGGCCGTCGCGCTGCGCTACCCGCACGAATTGTCCGGCGGCCAGCGGCAGCGCGTCCTCATCGGGATCGCGCTCGCCTGCGACCCGCAACTCATCATCGCCGACGAGCCGACCTCCGCCCTCGACGTCACCGTGCAGAAGGTCGTCCTCGATCACCTGCAGGAGCGCACCCGGGAGGCCGGGGCGTCCGTGCTGCTCATCACGCACGATCTGGGGGTCGCGGCGGACCGCGCCGACCGGATCATCGTCATGCAGGGCGGGCGGATCGTGGAGGAGGGGCCGGCGGCGCGGGTGCTGGAGGCCCCCGAACACGAGTACACCCGACGCCTCGTCGCGGCCGCACCCTCGCTGCAGTCGCGTCGGTTGTCGGCGACGCCGGGGACGCGCCTTCCGGAGGCGCTCAGCGACGCTGTGGTGCTGGAGTTGGCCGGGATCGCCCGGCGCTACGTCAGCCGCGCGGGCGGCCGGACGCGGGAGGTGGTGGCCGCCCATGACGTCAACCTCAGCGTCCGGGCGGGACGGACCACCGCCCTGGTGGGCGCGTCCGGTTCGGGCAAGACCACCGTCGCCCGGATCGCGAGCCGGCTGGTGGAGCCGGACGCGGGCCGCGTCCTGCTGGGGGGACGGGACATCACGACGGCGACAGGAGCCGACCTGCGCGAACTGCGCCGGGGACTGCAACTCGTCTACCAGGACCCCTTCGGCTCCCTGGACCCGCGGATGCGCATCCTCGACACGGTCGCCGCTCCGCTGCGGGCCTACCGGGTCGGGGATCGGGCCTCCCGTGCGCGCACAGCGGCGGGCCTGCTCGAACGCGTCCAGCTTCCCGCGGACCTGCATCGCAGGCTTCCCGCGGAGCTGTCGGGCGGCCAGCGGCAGCGCGTCGCGATCGCGCGGGCGCTGGCCCTCAACCCGAAGGTTCTGATCCTGGACGAGCCCGTCTCGGCCCTGGACGTCTCCGTGCAGGAGCAGTTGCTGCAGCTCCTCACCGACCTGCAGGCCGAGCTGGGACTCGGCTACCTGTTCATCACCCACGACCTGGCCGTCGTCCGGCAGATCGCCGACGAGGTCGCGGTGATGAACAGAGGAGAGGTCGTGGAGGCCGGAACGGTCGCCGACCTGTTCGAGCATCCGCACGACCCGTACACGGTGGAGTTGCTGGCCGCGATCCCGGGACGGGGGATCGCCTCATCCGCGGCGACCGGGTAGCCCTGCGCCGTAGGGTGAGGCGATGACGACGTTTCACGCGTTCCTGGGGTGCAGTCTCGACGGGTTCATCGCCGGCCCGGCGGGGGAGTTGAGCTGGCTCACCGACTTCGACGAGGTGCTGGGCGACACCGGCTTCGACGCTTTCTTCGCCTCGATCGAGGCGCTGGTGATGGGACGCGTGACCTACGAGGCCATGCTGCAGTTCGACCCCGCCTTCTATCGCGGCGTGCCGATCCACGTCCTGTCGCGCACGCTCGACGAGGGGGCTCACCCGAACCTGGGCCGTTCGACGGTGACGGTGCACACGGACCTGCCCGCACTGGTGGACGCCTTGGCTGCCGCCCACGTCACGCGCGCCTACGCCGACGGCGGGCGCACGGTGCAGGCGCTGCTCGCCGCCGGCCTGCTCGCGGACCTCGTCCTCACCCGAGTCCCGGTGCTCCTGGGGGAGGGCGTCCCGCTGTTCGGGCGTCTTCCTGCGCCGATGCCCGCACAGTTGGAGTCCGTCCGACAACTTCCCGCAGGCGCCGTCCAGTCGACCTACCGGTTCGGGACCGCCTCCCCTGAGTAGCCCGTGCTGTTTTGGCCCAGACCGACGCGCTTCCTCGGCGTGGAGTTCACCCGCACCTGTTCCCGACGGCGACTGGCGTCATCACCGTGCGGCGCGCCGCGCGCCCTCGCCCAATGCCTCCAGTTTCGCCCACGCGATATCGGGGTGGACGCGTCCGCCCAGGCCGCAGTCGGTCGAGGCGATGACCCGCTCGGAGCCGACCACGTCGGTGAACCGCCGGATTCGCTGGGCCACGAGGTCCGGATGCTCCACCACGGGGGTGGCGTGGCTGACGACGCCCGGCACGAGCACCAGGTCGTCGGGCAGTGCCACGTCCCGCCACACCGACCACTCGTGTTCGTGCCGCACGTTCGCCGCCTCGAAGGACACCTGCCCGACGTTCGCCTCGAGAACGACCGGCAGGATGTCGGCCAACGGGATGTCCGTCGTGTGCGGGCCGTGCCATGAGCCCCAGCACAGGTGCAGGCGAACGAGATGGCGGGGGAGCCCGGCGATCGCATGATTCAGGGCCTCCACGCGTATGCGGGTGAATGCCTGATAGTCGGCAACGGTGGGCTCTGGCGTGATCTGGTCCCAGTTTTCGGCCAACGAGGGGTCGTCGATCTGGACAACCAGACCGGCTGCCGTGATGGCGGCGTATTCCTCGCGAAGTGCCTCGGCCCACGCCCAGATGTGTTCCTCGTCGGTGGCGTAGAAGGTGTTCGCGACCCGCGCGGCGCTGCCTGGCGAGATGGCCGTCAGGAACCCCTGCTCCCCGGGGCGCAGCGCTGCGGTGAGGTGGGCGATGTCAGACGTCACGGCCTGGTGGCCCGTGTAGTGCAGCGGGCCCGTCGTCGTGGGAAAGCCGGTGGCGATCCGACCCGTGTCCACCCCACCACGATCCACCGGATCCGCGTAGACCCGGCTGAACGCCTGACGGTCGCGGCGATCGGCGAAAGACGTCAGCACCAGGTGGCCTGGGGTCGACTTCCGTGAGGCCTGATCCTGAGGCGTGGCCTCGGTCAGTTCCAGGCCGCTTGCCCGCTGGAACGAGTAGGACCACCACGCGCCGTAGTCCACGGCATGCGCCATGGCCTTGCCGAACTCCCCGTCGCCCACCAGGGTGACCCCCGCCGCACGCTGACGCGCGACCACGTCTGCCACGGCAGCTGCCACGAGCGCCTCATGCTCCTCTCCACCTTCCAGGGTCAGACCGTCCGGGCCGAAGCTGCGGGCGGCGTTCGCCTGCAGGAGGGCATCGGTGCGGGGCAGACTCCCCGCCGTCGTCGTTTGCGCGGTCATCTCAGAACTCCCAGTCGTCGTCGGTAGTAGTGACAGCTTTGCCCATCACGTAGCTGGAACCGGATCCGGAGAAGAAATCGTGGTTCTCGTCGGCGTTGGGGGACAGTGCGGAGAGGATGGCGGGGGAGACGTCCGTGGCGGCCTTGGGGAACAGGGCCTCGTACCCGAGATTCATCAGGGCCTTGTTGGCGTTGTAGCGCAGGAACGCCTTGACGTCCTCGGTGAGGCCGAGCGGGTCGTACAGATCCTCGGTGTAGGACTCCTCGTTGTCGTACAGCTCGGTGAGCAGGTCGAACGTGTAGTCCTTCAGCTCGTCGCGGCGCTCCTGGGACGCCTCGGCGAGCGCCCGCTGGTACTTGTAGCCGATGTAGTAGCCGTGGACGGCCTCGTCGCGGATGATCAGCCGGATCAGGTCGGCGGTGTTGGTGAGCTTGGCGCGGCTCGACCAGTGCATCGGGGCGTAGAAGCCCGAGTAGAACAGGAACGACTCCAGCATGGTGGAGGCGACCTTCCGCTTCTCGGCATCCTCGCCGTAGTAGTAGTCGAGCACGATCTTCGCCTTCGTCTGCAGGTGCTCGTTCTCCTCGCTCCATCGGAACGCCTCGTCGATCTCGGCGGTGGAGATCAGCGTGGAGAAGATGGAGGAGTAGCTCTTGGCGTGCACCGACTCCATGAACGCGATGTTGGTGTAGACCGCCTCCTCGTGCGGGGTGCGGGCGTCGGGGATCAGCGACACCGCGCCGACCGTGCCCTGGATGGTGTCCAGCATCGTCAGCCCGGTGAACACACGGGTCGTCATGAGTTGCTCGGCGGGCAGCAGGGTCCGCCAGGAGGGGATGTCGTTGGACAGCGGCACCTTCTCGGGCAGCCAGAAGTTGCCGGTGAGGCGATCCCACACCTCCAGGTCCAGGTCGTCTTCGAGGCGGTTCCAGTTGATGGCCTGGACGCCGCGCAGCAGGGTTAGTTTCTTCGTCATCGTCGTCTCTCAATCAAGAAGTGGTGGGAGGGGCGGTCAGAGCATGCAGCTCACGCAGCCGTCGACTTCGGTTCCCGCCAGCGCCAACTGCCGCAGCCGGATGTAGTACAGCGACTTGATGCCCCGACGCCACGCGTAGATCTGGGCGCGGTTCACGTCGCGGGTCGTGGCCGAATCGGGGAAGAACAGCGTCAGCGACAACCCCTGGTCGACGTGCTGGGTGGCCGCCGCGTAGGTGTCGATGATCTTCTCCGGGCCGATCTCGTAGGCGTCGGCGTAGTACTCCAGGTTGTCGTTGGTCATGTAAGGCGCCGGGTAGTAGACCCGGCCGATCTTGCCCTCCTTGCGGATCTCGACCTTCGCCACGATGGGGTGGATCGAGCTCGTGGAGTGATTGATGTAGCTGATCGACCCGGTCGGCGGGATCGCCTGGAGGTTCTGGTTGTACAGCCCGAACTCGGCGACGTCGGACGCCAGGGCCCGCCAATCCTCGGGGGTGGGCAGGGTGAGGCCCGCCTGCTCGAACAACTCCGCCACCTGAGGCGTCGCCGGGGACCACTCGCCCTCGATGTAGCGGGTGAAGTAGGCCCCCGAGGCGTAGTCGGAACGTTCGAACCCGTCGAAGCGGACGCCGCGCTCGGCCGCGATCCGACAGGATGCCCGCAACGCGTGGAAGGTCACCGTGTAGAAGTACAGGTTCGTGAAGTCGATGCCCTCAGCCGACCCGTAGTGGATGGACTCGCGGGCCAGATAGCCGTGCAGGTTCATCTGCCCCAGCCCGATGGCGTGGCTGAGCGCGTTGCCGCGCTCGATGCTGGGCACGCACGAGATGTCGGACTGGTCGGAGACGGCCGTCAGCGCCCGCACCGCCACCTCGACGGTGCCGCCCAGGTCGCCGCCGTCCATGGCCTTGGCGATGTTGAGCGACCCCAGGTTGCAGGAGATGTCCTTGCCGATCTGGTCATAACCCAAATCGGGGCGGTAGGTGGACGCCGAGGACACCTGCAGGATTTCCGAGCACAGGTTCGACATGGTGACCCGCCCGTCGATCGGGTTGGCGCGGTTCACCGTGTCCTCGAAGACGAGGTAGGGGTAGCCGGACTCGAACTGGATCTCGGCCAGGGTCTGGAAGAACCGGCGCGCGTTGATCTTGGTCTTGTGGATCCGGCCGTCATCGACCATGTCGCGATAGTGCTCCGAGATCGACACCTCGGTGAACGGCATCCCGTAGACGCGTTCGACGTCGTAGGGGCTGAACAGGTACATGTCCTCGTCGTCGCGGGCCAACTGGAAGGTGATGTCGGGGATCACCACGCCCAGCGACAGCGTCTTGATCCGGATCTTCTCATCGGCGTTCTCCCGCTTGGTGTCGAGGAACGCCAGGATGTCGGGGTGGTGGGCGTGCAGGTACACCGCCCCGGCGCCCTGACGAGCGCCGAGTTGATTGGCGTAGGAGAAGGAGTCCTCCAGCAGCTTCATCACCGGGATCACGCCCGAGGACTGGTTCTGGATCCGCTTGATCGGCGCGCCCGCCTCGCGCAGGTTCGTCAGCGACAACGCGACGCCGCCGCCGCGCTTGGAGAGCTGCAGCGAGGAGTTGATCGCCCGCGCGATGGACTCCATGTTGTCCTCGACCCGCAGCAGGAAGCAGGAGACGAGTTCGCCGCGCTGGGCCTTGCCCGCGTTGAGGAAGGTGGGGGTGGCGGGCTGGAAGCGTCCGGCCATGATCTCGTCGGTGATCCGCTCCGCCAGGCCCGGATCGCCCGCGGCCAGGGTGAGAGCCACCATGCAGACCCGGTCCTCGAACCGCTCCAGGTAGCGGGTCCCGTCGAACGTCTTCAGCGTGTAGGACGTGTAGTACTTGAACGCCCCCATGAACGTCGGGAACCGGAACTTCACCGCGTAGGCGCGCTTGAACAACGCCTTGATGAACGCGAAGTCGTAGCGCTCCAGGACGGCCGCCTCGTAGTAGCCCTCCTCCAGCAGGTAGTCGAGCTTCTCCTTCAGCGAATGGAAGAAGACGGTGTTCTGGTTGACGTGCTGCAGGAAGTACTCCCGCGCGGCGCGTCGGTCGGCGTCGAACTGGATGTGTCCCTGCGCGTCGTAGAGATTTAGCAGTGCGTTGAGCGCGTGATAGTCGAGGCGCGGGCCAGGCTGTTCGAGGCCGGTGTCGGTGAGCAGAGTCGTTGCCATGAGGAGGTCAGCCCTTCGCGGACGCGCCCAACGTCGTCGGGAGTGCCCATCAGTTCGAATCGGTAGAGGAGGGGGACGCCGCACTTGGCGGCGACGATGTCGCCCGCCAGGCCATACGCGGGCGCAAAGTTGGTGTTGCCGCCGGTGATGACGCCGCGCAGAAGCGCACGGTTGCCCGGATCGTTGAGGAACGCGATGACCTGCTTGGGGACGGCTCCGCGATCGTTGCCGCCCCCATAGGTCGGGACGACCAAGACGTAGGGATGGTCGAGGTGCAGGGCCGGTTCGGCGGCGCGCAACGGAATCCGCGACGCGGGCAGCCCGAGCTTGGCGACGAACCGGTGCGTGTTGCCGGACGCGGAGGAGAAGTAGACCAGCCGCACGCCGTCCTCGGGTTCGCTCCCGGGCCGTGGCGAGGTCACGGGAGTCTCAGGCTGCCGCGCGCCGGGCGGTCGCCTTGATCAGGTCGGGCCGAAAACCCGACCAGTGCTCCTCGTCGACCATCACGACGGGGGCCTGCTGGTAGCCGAGGGCCTTCACATGGTCGAGCGCGTCCGCGTCGGTGCTCAGGTCGACGACGTCGTAGTCGAGCCCGAGCTTGTCCAGCGCCTTGTAGGTGGCGGTGCACTGCACGCAGGAAGGCTGGGAGTAAATGGTGATGGTCATGTGGTTCGTCCTTATCCGTCGAAGAAGATCAGCGACGTGGACAAACGCGTGGACGCGGGCGCAGGGCCTGCGTGGCACACAGCCCTCCCACGAGGCTGAGCAAACCAGCACCGGAGGGCCGCGAGGGGCGAACCGGTGGCAGAGGCAGGTCTTCGGACTCGTGGGCGGGGTCGGCACGTTGGTGCCGGCCGTGACCTACTGGCCGTCGCTTCCCGGGAGGTGTCCCAGTGCTGAATGACGACGTTCGTTCCCACATACCGCTGCGGGGCAGTTCCGGATTCTCACCGGATTCCCTCTTGCGACGACCCGTCTGGCTGACGGGCCGAACCACTACGTCGACCACTATATACAGAAGTTGAGCGGCCGTGAAACCACTACATGTGGTGTCGGGAAGGTGGTGTTGAGAGGGAGGGGTGACGTTCGCTCCCCTCGTGCGGCACTCGTGGCAACTCGTTGCCCGCTCATGGCAACCTCACTATCGTCCGTAGCGGAGGGCGACGATCCCGCCGGCGGTCGGCGACGACGTCGCACCGCCCGGGGCCCTCCCCGAGGCATCGACGCGGCAGCCGCTTCGTCGGGGTCCGACACACTCGAAGCGATCGCGGCGGAGGCACTGCACGGCATGACCAGTTCCCAGGAACACGGAAAGATCTCGATGGCCACGGACGGGATGAACTACGCGCCCGCCCCGATGCCCAAGCCCGTCGTCGAACCCGGCGACTTCACCTTCTCGGTGGCTGCCCTCGACCACGGTCACATCTTCGGCATGACCGAGGGCCTCATCGGCGCCGGCGGGACGCTGAAGTCGGTGTGGGATCCCGATCCGGCCAAGCTGGAGATGGCCAAGAAGATCTTCCCGAACGTCCAGATCGCCCACAGCGAGGAGGAGATCCTCGCCGACGACGACGTTCAGCTCGTCGCCGCCGCTGCGATCACCTCTGAGCGGGCCCCGTTGGGCCTGCGCGTGATGGAAGCAGGCAAGGACTACTTCACCGACAAGGCGCCGCTCACCACGATGGAGCAGCTGGCTGCCGTGCGCGAGGCCACCGCCCGCACCGGCCAGAAGTACGCCGTGTACTACAGCGAGCGGATCCACGTCGAAGCGGCGGTCATGGCCGGTCAGCTCGTCGAGCAGGGCGCCATCGGGCGCGTCATCCAGGTGCTGGGCATGGGGCCGCACCGCCTCAACGCCCCCTCGCGTCCGGACTGGTTCTTCAACAAGGAGCAGTACGGCGGCATTCTGTGTGACATCGGCTCGCACAACTTCGAGCAGATGTTGTACTTCACCGGGGCGAAGGATGCCACCGTCACCGACGCCAACATCGCCAACTACGCCCACCCGGAGTACCCCGAACTCGACGACTTCGGCGACGCCCACATCGTCATGGACAACGGCGCGTCGGGCTACGTGCGCGTGGACTGGTTCACCCCCGACGGCCTCAGCACCTGGGGCGACGGGCGCACCGTCCTGCTGGGCACCGAGGGCTACATCGAGTTGCGCAAGTACGCCAACATCGCCACCCAGGAGGGCCCCGGCCACGTGTTCCTCGTGGACAGCAAGGGCGAGCACCACTTCAACGCGACCGGCAAGGTCGGATACCCGTTCTTCGGTGAGCTGATCCTCGACTGCCTCAACCGCACCGAGAACGCCATGACCCAAGAGCACGCGCTGAAGGCGGCCGAGTTGGCCGTCACGGCGCAGGCGAAGGCACGCGTCCTGGCGCCGTAACGATCGCACAAGAGGGGCGTGACTAGGCGTGCTGGTCGGGCAGGAACGCGGCGAGCGTGGTCGCCCACGCGCGGGCTCGGCTGAGGTCAACGTGGTCTTGTTCGGGTTTGCGGAGCACCCGCAGGAACAGGCGTGACACCCAGCCCACCTGCTCACGCACGTACCGCCCCGGGAAGGACTCCTCAGCGACGGCCGTGACGGTCGCCGTCGCGGCACGGTTGTAACCCAAGGCTTCGTCGCGCTTGTCCGGCTCGGCAGCGTTCAAGCAGGTGTTGAACACTGCCACCGGGCACTGCGCCAGCGAGGACGCCCGCGCGCTCAGCCATGCCAGCGCCTCCGGATACCACGTCGTGGCCCGAATGCCGCTGCCGACGACGACCAGATCCACCCCGGTGACCGCCGGATCCTCGGTGCCGAGATCAGAGAGCCGGACGCGATGCCCGGCACGAGAGAAGCAGTCAGCCAGGGCCGCGGCGACGTCTCGCGCTGCCTGCGTGCGGGTGGCGTACGTGACCAGGACCGAACCCATGGGCTCTACCGTAACCGTGCGACCGGGCAGGGCTGTGCGGGAACGCGAAGGTGGTCACTCCACCGCCTCGACGAGAAGGATGGCCGCGTGTTCGGGCGGCATCACCGGCGCCTCGACGCCGATAGCGGCCAGCATGGCGCCCGAGCCCACGACGCCCTCGCCCCACCACGGCGGGGCAGCGAAGCTCCACAGTGAACTCCCCGCACCGAACGGGACGACCCGATAGCGACGCTCGGCGTCCAGGCCAGGCATCCGGATACGGCTGCCCAACGTGACGGTGGGGGTGGCCACCACCGCGTAGGAGAACAGCGCGCGGGAACGATCGGCAGCCACTATCCCGCCGAGGATCACGCTCGGATCGGGGACGTCCACGCGGACCAGGTCCCCGCGCAGCAGCCACGAGCGCTGGGCCCGGTAGAACGCGATCCACTCGGCCAGTTCGGCGCGTTCCTCGGCGGAGGCAGCCCGCAGATCCCACTCGATGCCCAGGTGGCCAAACAGCGCAGTGGCCGCCCGGAAACTCAGATCATGCGAGCGCCCTGTGACGTGGGAGCGCCCGCTGGCGATGTGGGAGCCGAGCAGTTCTGGGGGCAGGAGTTGGGTGGTCCAGCGCAGCATCTGCTGCCGATCCAGGGGGTCGATGTTGTCCGACACCCAGACCCGGTCGGTGTACTCGGCAACGCCCAGATCGACCCGGCTCCCGCCGGAGGAGCACGACTCGATCTCCAGCCCAGGATGGCGCTGCTTGAGTTCGGCCATGAGCCGGTAGGCGGCCAACGTCTGAGCGTGGACGCCGGGGCGCCCTTCGGGGGACGTGCCCGCATCGCTCAGGTCGCGGTTGTGGTCCCACTTGATGTAGCTGATCGGGTAGGCGGTCAGGAGCGCATCCATCGCGTCGCGGACGTAGGCGTAGCACTCCGGGATGCCCAGGTTCAGCACCTGCTGATGGCGGGAGGCGACCGGGAGGCGTCCGCCGGTCGCCATCACCCACTCGGGATGAGCACGGGCCACGTCGGAGTCCAGATTCACCATCTCCGGTTCGAACCACAGCCCGAACTGCAGCCCCAGCCCGGTGACGTGCTCCACCAGCGGGCCGAGCCCGGCAGGCCACACCTGTGTCGAGACGAACCAATCGCCCAGCCCCGAGGTGTCGTCGCGCCGCGAGGAGAACCAGCCGTCGTCGAGGACGAACCGTTCCACGCCCGCCGCGGCGGCGAGGTCAGCCAGTTCACACAGCGGCTCCAGCGCGTGGGCGAAGTAGACCGCCTCCCACACGTTCAGCGTCACCGGGCGCTGGGCGTCCGGATGCTGTGGGCGTGCCCGGAGGAACCGGTGGAACCGGTGCGCCACCGCGTCCAGGCCAACACCGTAGGAGCCGTACAGCCACGGCGAGGTGTACTCCTCACCCGGCGCCAGGATGACCTCCCCGGGCAGGAGAAGCTCGCCGCCGCCCAGCACGCGCTCGCCGGTGAGGATCTGTTCCGCGTAGTGAACGTGGTTGCCCGACCAGCCGACGTGGACGCCCCACACGTCCCCCTGGGCGAAGCCGAAGCCCGGGACGCCCGCGTGCAGGATCGTGGCGGCGTCCGCCCCGGTGCGGCCGTGGCGTCCCTCGCGCAGGTGCGTCCCCACCGTGAAGTCGCGCCGTTGCGGAACGCGCTCATAACCCCAGCGTCCGGCGAAGTCGAGCAGCGTCGCGGCCCGGTCGGGCACCGGGTAGGCGAGGGTGAGGGCGTCGAGTTGGTAGGGCTGTGCGCCCGTGTTGGTGAGGGTGGCGCGGCTGCGCAGGAGCCCCCCTGCGGTGAGCGCGATCTCCAGGCTCAGCGCCAGCCCGGCCTGCGGGTCTGTGGCGTGCACGATCAGCGCGTGTCCCTCCGCGATCCCGCCTTCGGGGGGCAGCGGGTCGCCGTCGAGGGTCAGCGCGGAGACGGCGAAGGAGGGCGACCAATCCCGGCCTGCGCGCGACCCCTGCAATCCGGGACGCCCCGTCCAGCCGGTGTGCGCCTCAGGGAGGATCGCCAGGCGCGGAGGGACGTCTGGCATGTTGGGCGCCACCGGCGCTCGGGTCGCGGACGCGATGGCTGCCGCGTCGTCGAAGCTCAGCGAGCCCAGGTCGGCGCCCCAGTGCAGCAGGGCGGGGAGGCGTCCAGCGCTCACGTCCATCAGGACGCTCACGGCATCACGCCGCAGGGACACGAACATGGGTGCAGTGGCCATGGATCCATCCTGCTCGGCCCGAACCACTGATGCGAGCGCCGGGCGCTGTTGCCGAGGTGAGGGATCCATCGGGATTGACGATGGAGGGGGCTGGTCGCAGGCTGAGGTCATGACCGAACGGGGATGCGGGGAACGCTTCGAGGACGCCTTCCGGGCTCTCTACCTGGCCTATCACCGGCGCGACGGACCCCGCAGCGAGGTGCCCGCGGCGTCACGGGCGGTCTTGACGCATCTCGCGCTGACAGGGCCAGTGAGTGTGGGCGAACTCGCCCTGCATCTCCAGCGAGCCCAATCGGTCGTCAGCGAGATCGTCGCCCACCTCGTCCACGACGGCTACCTGGAACGGGACGTCGATCCGGCCGACCGGCGCCGCTCCCTGATCTGGCTCACCCCGCAGGGGCGCGCGCTGCTGGATCGCCTCAACCGCGTCCTCGACGTGCCCCGGCTGGAGGAAGCGCTCGCCTGTGATCCGAGCGCGGACGCGCTCATTGACGCCCTGAAGGCGCTTGCGGCGCGCGCCCGGCCTCCGCAGCCTGCTCCTCCCGTTTCCTCCCATGATTGATCGACCAAGGAGAATCACGATGACCACACTGACCTGCGAGAGTTGCAGCATGCCGATCGGGACCGGCCGGTATTGCGTCCATTGCACCGATGCCGAGGGCAACCTCCAAGGCTTCGAGGAGCGCTTCGCCGCGATGACGACCTGGCGCCTCGAGCGCGAACCGGGCCTTGACCGCGAGGCTGCCGAGGCCGAGACGCTGGCCTGGATGGCCACCATGCCCGCCTGGGCGGATCATCCGGCAGTGACCAGGCGCTCCTGACGCTGAGCCACCCGGCCCGCCCATGCTGGGCAACAAGCTGGGGCTGGCCGGCTCCCTGGGCTAGCGTGACGGTGTCCCGACCCGAAGGAGCCTGCACCGATGCCGATCCTCGACCCCTACCGCGCCGATCCCGACCGCTATGACGGGCGGATGCCTTACCGCCGCACCGGCGACAGCGGCCTCATGCTGCCCGCGATCTCGCTGGGGCTATGGCACAACTTCGGTGACGACGTTCCCTTCGCCCGCCAGCGCGACATCCTGCGTCGCGCGTTCGACCTGGGCATCACGCACTTCGACCTGGCCAACAACTACGGTCCGCCTTATGGTGCCGCCGAGGAGAACTTCGGACGCCACCTGCGCACCGACTTCGCCCCCTACCGGGAGCAGCTGGTGATCTCCACCAAAGCCGGCTGGGATTTCTGGCCCGGCCCCTACGGCAACCGCGGGTCGCGCAAGTACCTGCTGGACTCCCTGGACGCCTCGCTGGGCCGGATGGGCCTCGACCACGTCGACATCTTCTACCACCACCGCGCCGACCCGGACACGCCCCTGGAAGAGACGATGGGCGCGCTGGACTACGCCGTGCGCTCAGGCAGGGCCCGTTACGTCGGCATCTCGTCCTATTCGGCCACGCGCACGCGGCGCGCCGTCGAGATCCTGCGCGCCATGGGCACACCGCTGCTGATCCATCAGCCGTCCTACTCGATGCTGAACCGCTGGGTGGAGGACGGGCTCCTCGACACGCTCACCGAAGAGGGTGTGGGTGGCATCGCCTTCTCCCCACTCGCCCAGGGCATGCTCACCAACAAATACCTGGGCGGGATCCCCGACGGATCGCGGGCGTCCCAAGGCAAGTCATTGAGCCCCAACCTGCTCACGCCCGAGAACCTGGAACATATCCGCAGCCTCAATGACATCGCCGCAGGCCGTGGGCAGACGCTGGCCCAACTGGCGATCGCGTGGGTGCTGCGCCAGCCGGGGATCACCTCGGCGCTGGTGGGTGCCTCCTCGGTGAAGCAACTGGAGGACTCGGCGGCGGCCGTGACGAACCTCGACTTCACCGACGAGGAACTTCAACGCATCGACGCGGTGGCAGTGGAGGGCGGCCTCAACCTCTGGGCAGGTCCCAGCGCGGTCGAGTAGCGGCAGAACCACGCTCGGCGGCCCGGGCAGCCGGTGGCGGGACGTGCGTCCACCACGGTTGCCGGGGCTGCTTGTGGCGCCCCAGCCATGCTGGTTGGATTCTCCCATGGACACGCCGGACAGCAGGCTGCGGGCACCAGAGAGCACGATCCGCCTCACCCGCAGGGCAATGCTCACCGCGGCGGGTGCCGTCGCCGTGTCGTCCAGCCTCGCACTCCCGGCGATGGCCGGGGGCGATACGGGCGCGGCGTCGGACATGTTCGTCCCGCGGCCCGCGCAGCCCTGGATGAAGATCGGGCCGCAATCGATCAGGAACGCGGCCGACCTCTACTACCTTCCCTTCGACGCCCGGCTGGTGCGCTGGCCCTGGGCGCGCAGCCAAAACAAGACCCTGCAGGACGCCGCGGCGGCGATGGGGCCCAACGACATCCTGGTGTTGCCAGAAGATGAGCGTCCCTACGAGATCGACTCCTCGCGGGGCTTCACCACGCCGGGAGCGTGGCGGGCGATGGTGCGGGTGACCCGCGGGATCGCGGGCCTGGGGCCCGGGGCGGTCATCCAGCCGTCGGCGTCCTCGTTTCGTGCGGGTCGGCAGACGTATGCCGACGGGTTGCAGGAGAAGCTCATCGAGTCCGTCACGGACGGGGCGTTCTTCGGGAACTTCACCTTGCAGGGTCGTGATTTCGGTGAGGTCGCCTATCACGGCATCCAGGTCACCGGCAGCGACGCGACTTTCCAGGCGATCCGGTTCCAGGGAGCGCATCGCGGATGGATCGCTCAGCCTCCCGGGGAAGCGGGCGCCATCACGGCCTACTCGGGTTCGCGCATCTCCGTGCGCAACGTTGAGATCGACGGCCGGGATCCGATCACGGGAATCGCGGTGGGCACATCCCCGCTCATGTTCAACCGCAACCACCTCACGATTGTCACCGACACGTGGATGCATCACACGTCGATGGGCATGCCCACCTGGTGGGAGTGCACCGACATCTGGTCGGAGCGGATCTATCACAGCGACGTCGCGCAGGCACCGCGCGGCTGGTCGCCAGGGATCAACCTGGAGAACTGTTCGGGCAACCTCAACTTCATCGACCCCACGCTGCTGCTGGGCTACAGCCCCACCGGCAACACCGGACGTCACCTCAATGTGGGGGGTACGCGGGGCACCGTCGGGACGGTGGTCGTCCGTAACCCGACGTTCGACCCGTCCCTCGAACCCGGAAAGATGAGCATCCAGGAGTACGGCGCTCAGGCGTCGGGCGCGGTCCGCTACGAAATCCACGATGGTGGCGGCGTGCTGGCGCCTTACTCGCTGAGCCGCAGCTAGCGCCTCGGCGACGCTCGCCCCACGCTCACGTTTGTGATGCGCGTTGGGGGCTGGTTGTATCTACCCATGGTTACCCCGGAGCGCGGGACGCGGCAGCCGAGGTCAGCTCAGGTGGCCCGTCGAACGGTGTTAGGTGGGATCGCGGCGGCAGGTGTTGCCATCGGCGTGCCCGTCCTTGCACTGATGCCTCGTGAGGAGAAGCCGCCCACTCAGCCGTCGCCGTCGGCGCCCACCCCACGTGCCTTGACGCCTACCGAGCCACGCGCCACGACGGGACCACGTTCGGTGACGCGCCCCGAAGACGTGGAGCACCTGCCCTCTGGCGCTCGCCTGGTGCGATGGCGGTGGGCACGCAGCAGAAACAAGACGGTGCAGGACGCCGTGGCGACGCTCGGCGCGCGCGACATCCTGGTCCTTCTCGAGGACGAGCGCCCCTACGAGATCGATTCGTCGCGGGGCTTTCGGGGTGCCGGGGCATGGCGGGCGATGGTCCGGGTACCGCGGGGGATCGTGGGGTTGGGGCCGGGGGCCGTGGTCGAGCCGTCGGCGTCCTCGTTTCGTGCGGGTCGGCAGACGTATGCCGACGGGTTGCAGGAGAAGCTCATCGAGTCCGTCACGGACGGGGCGTTCTTCGGGAACTTCACCTTGCGGGGTCGTGATTTCGGTGAGGTCGCCTATCACGGCATCCAGGTCACCGGCAGTGGAGCCTCCTTCCAGGCGATGCGGTTCCAGGGAGCGCATCGAGGCTGGACTGCCCACGCGCCGGGGGAGGCTGCCGCCATCACCGCCTACTCCGGTTCCGATATCGCGGTGCGCAACGTCGAGATCGACGGACGCGATCCGCGCACCGGGGTGGCGGTGGGGACGTCCCCCCTCATGTTCAACCGAAACCGGCGCACGGTGGTCACGGACACCTGGATGCACCACATCGCCTTCGGGATGCCGAGTTGGTGGGAGTGCGCAGACATTTGGTCGGAACGGATGTACCTCAACGATGTCGCCCAGGCTCCTCAAGGCTGGTCGCCCGGCATCAACGTGGAGAACTCCACGGGCGACATGACCTTCGTCGATCCGACGCTTTTGCTCGGGTTCCGCGTCACCGGCAATACGGGCAAGCCCCTCAACGTCGGGGGCGACCGCGGGACGACGGGGACGATCACCATCCGCAACCCCACCCTCGATGGCGGGGCGGAGGCGGGAAGGTTTGGCATCCGGGAGTACGGGATCCAGGCGCCCGGCGAGGTTCGCTACACGATCGTGACCGCCGCCGGGGACGCGGTGCCCTACGACGTGTCCCGGTAAAGAGGACGCGGGGCGTCGCCGCAGGGTTCTCAGGCGGTGGCGCGCTGCTTGATCACAGCATCAGGTTCTGCGCGACGCGCGCCCAGGGCACCCCGCCGCGCAGGAGCATCACGGCCAGGGCACGGTCGATCGTGTGCTCGTAGGGGTAGTACGTCGTGGCTGGCGTGGGGGTGGCGCTCACGTGGGTACCGCTGTGCAACGTGACCTCCAACGACCTGACGCGTTCCGCGTCCGCCAGATCCCTGCCGGGGAACCACTGGGCTCCGGGGCGGGCCCACAGGTCACCTCGGGGTGTCCGTGCGGCGTACCGGGCCCGCGAAAGGGGGCCGTGTGCCGGGTCGACGGGCAGGACGAGCAGGCCGTCTGCGAAGACGTGAACGTCGATGATGGTCGCCTCAGCGGGTGCACCGGTCGCCTCCAGGTGGCAGAGGGCGCCCAGGTAGGCGTCACCCAGGTTCGGTGTGAGCACGGCATCGAGGTCGCCGCCCGCGTCGAGGAGGAAGGCCGTCAAGGGGGCGGCGGAACCCTGGGCCTGTGCTGCCGCGATGGCGGCATCCAGCCCTTCAGGCTCGTCCCAGATCACGAAGAAGTCTCCTCGGGCGGCCCAGTCGATCCCCGTGACCGACGCACCGAGTGCGGCGTAGGCGGCGACCCGAAGATCCCGCGCCGCGGGCAGTTCCTCACGATCGAGGAGAGAGCGTGGTGTTGGCGTCTCGCCCTCCACGAGGGACTCGGTGAGGTTGTTCCACCTCTGTGAAGGCGCCGCCAGCGCCGCGACGTCAGACCAGTCGGTGAGGGGAAAGGCGGGGGCGAAGAATCCCTCCTCGAGGCCGAGAAGTGACTGTTCCGCGCGTGCGAGCAGCGAGGACGCGGGGGCCGCCGGTAAGGGCAGCTGGGTCCGCGCGGTGGCGAGGTGTCGTACTGCCTCGGAGAGCGGCGCTCGCGCGCGAGCCTCATCGAACAAGGTGAGGTACGGAGGCAGATCGATGCCCCGGGCCGCCTCGGCCATGATCGCCAGGCCACGGTCCAGGTCCTCGGGGGAGGCCACTCGTGCGGACGCGGCGCGGCCGCGGGCGTCGGGGGAACCCTCACCCCGTGAGGCGACGGCCGCGTAGAGCTGTGCCTGCCACCGGGCCAGCGCTCCACCGGTCGTGGCACGGTGGTCCAGCCCCGTCTGGACGCGGTCCTTCGCGGACCTGGACATCTCGAAGGCGAGGAGCGCTACGAACTGATCGACGCTGAGGAGCGTCAGCAGGGGGTGCCCCGCCACGAGGGCGTGTGGGTCGGCGTGCGACCGGTGGAGAGTGAACCCTTGATCCACCCACAGTGTTGTGGGGGCTGGCTGGCGAGCGGCCAGCGCGGCCCGGTGCAGTGCGTCCCTCACCCGGGGATGTTCGGCCAGGTCAAGCTCGACGGCGTCGATGTGGCTGGGAGAGACAGAAGATGCCAAGCGTGGGCGGGTCGCCAGCGCCGCCGCTATCCCTGTCGCCACCAGCACGACGCCCAGCACGGGGTTTCGTGCCCCGAACGCGGCGAGCCCGCAGGCGACCGGAATCAGGAAGGCGAGGGCTGGCAGGCACCAGAGCGCGACGATACCGAGCCGGTTTCCGCCAAGGGCCGTGGGGCGCATCGATCTCCTGAAGCTGGGGAGCCCTCACTGTAGCGGGGCCCGCGTCACTCGGGATGGCGCGGAAGTTCGCGCTGGGCCCCATACCGGCTGACCAGGAAGGGGACTGCGGAAAGCCCCTGAATCAACGCCCCGATGATGATCGTTACGGGCGCGCCGAGCAGGCCCCCGCACCAGCCCGCCAGGAGGGCTGCGATAGGCATGACGCCCCACACCACGAACCGGATGGACGCATTCATCCGCCCCAACAGCGGGGGCGGGCACAACCGTTGACGTGCCGTGACCTGCACCATGTTGAACACCACGAACGCCAGGCTCGTCGTGCATTCGGCCGCCATCAGCGTGGGGAGAACGCCAGCGGAGGGGAGGTAGGCAGCCACGGCGAATCCAGCGACTCCCACGGTGCCCAGCAGCGTCGAGGCGCGCAACGACGGCCCTTCCCCGAGCCGTTCGGAGATCCGCGAGGCGAACAGGGCCCCGGCGATACCGCCGACCGCGCCCGCGGAGAAGACGACACCCAGCAGTTCGGGGGCCAGACCGAGGTCGCGCAGCACCACCAAGGTCAGCAGCGTGAAGATGATGGTGGAGCCGAGATTGCTCAGCATCGTCGAGGTGACCAGGACGCGGAGCAACGGTTGGCCGACGACGAAGGTGATCCCCTCGCGGATCTCCACCAGGAGGCGTTGCCGTTCGCCGACCGGACGGGGGCGCTCATCGTCGCGGATAGCCCCCAAGAGCAGCGCCGAGCAGGCGAAACCGACGGCGTTGATGAGCATGAGCCACGGGGCGGCGACGATGGTCAGCAGGGCGCCCGCGACGCTCGGACCACCCAGGCGGGCGATCTGGGCGGTCCCCTCCAAGACGCCGTTGGCGCGCCCCACCTGCTCGCTGGGCACCAAGATGGGCAGGTAACTTTGGTAGCCGACGTCGAAGAAGACCGTCGCGACCCCGATGAGCCCCGCGATCACGTAAAGGTGCCACACCGCCAAGATCCCCATGCTCCACAGCACGGGGATGGCGCAGATGGCGACCGCGCGGACGGCGTCCGCCACGATCATGACCTGCCGTTTGCGCATCCGATCAACCCATCCCCCTGCCAAGAGACCCACGAGGAGGAAAGCGGCAGTGTTGGCGGCGTTGAGGAAGCCCATGTCGGCTTCGGTGGCGTGCAGCAGCGTGACCGCGATCACGGGCATGGCGAGCGTCTGGAACTGGAAGCCGACCTGGCTGAGTGCCTGCCCGCCCCACAACAAGCGAAACCCCGGGTTCACCAGCGGCGAACCTGGGGAGACGGGAACACTCACGCGGAAATCATCCCATGGGCGGGATGCTTCGGACGGCCATCACTCCCAGCCAGAAGCCCAGTAGGCAGGCGATCATCATCGCCAGGGGGACCGCGACGACGCGGGCCCAGCGGCGGGCGCGCACATCCCGGGCCGTCTCCAGGGATGCGGCCGAGAAGGTCGTGAACCCGCCCAGCAGGCCGGTGGTCACGACAGGTTGCGCCTCCATCGACCCGGTCGCGGCCACGACCGCGCCCATGACGACAGCGCCGACGACGTTGACGACAAAGGTGCCACTCACCGTGGGGATGATCTCCTCATCGGAAGGGACAGATCGCCGCCGCGCCCGCAAGAAGGCTTCGTGACCCAGCACGAGAAGGTAGCGCAGGACCGATCCGACGCCACCGGCGAGCATCACCCACAGCCAGGTCACTGCTGCTCCTGGGCGGGCCACAGGCGGACACCGAGAGCGATGCCGGCGCACGCCAAAAGGATCCCGGCAACCACCTGCCCGAGGACGAACCACACCAACCAGGAGGTCACAGGATCGGCGATGGCCGAGGCTGCACCGGCGATGTCGACGGTGAAAGCGCTGTAGGTGGTGAATCCGCCCAGGACGCCGGTGCCCAGCAGGAGACGCCAGTGCTCGACGTCAAGGCCGCGGCTGTCGCGGCGGCCCCACGGAACCGTCATCACGAGTCCCATGAGGAACGCGCCGATGAGGTTAGCCAGGAAGACCGACCAGTTCGGCGGGACGCCCGGGATGTGGGGGATCGCCACGCCCAGGAGATACCGGGCGAGCGTTCCCACGGCCCCGCCGACGAAGACCAGCAGGAGCTTGATCATGGTGGTCACTCGAGGTTGTCGAACAGGGTCAGGGGTGCATCGATGACCTTGCCGGGGTTGAGGTGTGCGCCCGGATCGGCCGCATCGAACAGGGAACGCATGAGGGCGACGCCTTCGGTGGAAACCACCTGCTCCATCCAGGGGGCGTGCTCCATCCCGACGCCGTGATGATGCGACAACGTCCCCCCGGCGTCCACGAACGCCTGCTGGATGGCGGTCTTCACCAGGGCGTACTCGGCGTCGGGCTTCTCCCCGGCCTTGAACGCGAACGTGAAGTACAGGCAGGCGCCCGCATGGTAGGAGTGCGACAGGTGGCTCATGATCCAGCCCTTGCGGCCGAGTTGAGCGAAGGCCTTCTCGGCGGCCGCGTACACGGCACGATGGACGCCGTTGAGCTTCGACCAGGGGGCTGCGGTCTCGGAAACGTCCCCCATCACGTCCTGTTCCAAGAGGAAGTCGCGCAGGTAGGGAGTGTCGAACTTCTTCTGGTCGTACAACGCGCCGGGCCCGGTGCCCAGGGAGAGGGCGCCGTGACGGCGGGCGATCGCGTCGACGGCCTTGCGGCGGGCGGCCACATCAGCGGCGAGGCCCTCGAAGCACACGTAGCTGATGCACATCTGGTCGGTGTTCCAGCCACGACGCCGCATCACCGCCCACAACCCCGCCTGCGCTTTGCCTTCTAGCTTCTTCTTCAGCGTGGTGGCCGCCTTCTGTGTCGCCAGGGAGAAACCCGTCTCGTTGCCGTCGGAGATGCGCACGAACGTGGTGGGAACCTCGTCGGCGGCGATCTGCCGGATCGCGGCGACCGCCGACTTCCATTCGGGGTACATGTAGGCGACGACCACGCGCTCGGCGGGGAGGCGGTGTACCTGAACCCACAACTCGGTGATGACGCCGAGGCGCCCCTCCGAGCCGATGAACATCTCACGCAGCGAGGGCCCCGTCGACTCGCTGGGCACCGGACGCAGCGTCACTGTGCCCGCCGGACGCACCACCGTCATGCCGCGCACGATGCCTGCGATGTCGCCGTACTTGTCCGACTGCATGCCCGACGAGCGGGTGGCAGCCCAGCCGCCGACCGTGGAGTGGGTGAACGAGTCGGGCATGTGGCCCAGCGTCCAGCCGCGGTCGTTGAGGGCCTCCTCCAGCGCCGGACCTTGCATGCCACCCCCGACGCGGGCCAGGCCGGAGTCCTCGTCGAGTTCACGCAGCCCCGACAGCAGGCCGGTGTCCAGCGAGATGATCGGGCGCTTCTCGGCCGGGTCGAGTTGCAGCGAGCGAGCGATGTTCGTGCCGCCGCCATAAGGCACGACGACGGCGTCGTGCTCCACCGCCGCCGCCAGCACCCCGGCGACTTCGGTATCCGTGGCCGGGTAGACGACGACCTCGGGGAGACGGCCGTAGTCGCCGCGGCTGACGTGCAGCAGTTCGGTGACCGAACTGCCATGCCCGTGGACGACCCGCTCGTGGGGATCGACGCTGACCTGATCGGGTGAGGTCACGGCCACCAGGGCGGCGGCGAGGTCGTCGGGCAGCGTCGAGTCCGGCACGGTGTCCGGGTCGAAGGCGATGGTGTCGATCTTGCGCGGACGCAGGTCGATGTCGAGCGCCTTCTTCACAAACGGCGCGAACTGGGGCTTGTTCAGGTAGTTGAAGAACACGCCCTCCTCGCCCCAGCCCCACCACTTCATGTGCTTGACGTCGGGTGTCATGCCCGGTCTCCTTCCGATGCGGGACGCCCCGTGGCGCGCCCAGAGATTTTCGACGAGATGAAACGCATCAGCCCACCTGGCAACAGGCGCAAGGCGGTGGCGAGGATCTTGTAGCGCAGCGACGGTACCGAGATGACGACGCCCCGTGCCGCGTCCCGCAGCGCCTCGGTGGCGATCTGGTCGGCGCTGAGCCACAACACCGCGGGAACCTTGGATCGTTTCGCGCCTCCCTGAGCGTGAAACGAGGTGCGGACCCAGCCGGGCAGGACGGCCGTCACCGTGACCCCAGTGCCAGCTAGTTCGTTGGCCAGGACTTCGGAGGTGGCCAGCGTGTACGCCTTCAGCGCCGAGTAGGAATCCTGACGGGTCAGGGCCGAGACGGAAGCGACTGTGATGATCGTGCCATGCCCGCGGGCGACCAGGGACGGCGCGATCGCCGCAGCCAGGACGCGGGGGGTTCGGGCCATGGCCTCATAGGCGCGATCAGCGAGCGCTTCGTCGCCGCCGACCAGCGGCGTCTTCAGCGAGAACCCCGCATTGTTGATGAGGATGTCGACATCGCCGGTGCGCAGACGCGCCGCGACCCGGTCCACGTCGGCGCGGTCGCTCAGGTCGGCGGCGAGCGTCTCCACGCTCACCCCGAAGGCCGAGGCAAGGTCAGCCGACACCGTGGCGAGTCGGTCGTGATCACGAGCCACCACGATGAGGGGATGGCCTTGTCTGGCCAGCGCTCGGGCGAAGGCGAGCCCGATGCCGGAGGTGCCACCGGTGATGAGCGCTGCCCGCATGGGAGGTCACGCTACATTACGCTCCTCGTGCCGAGGCACCCCCAAGGTGTCGCTGGAAGGAGCCCCCCATGCCCAACCAACCTGTCAATGTCCTGCTCACCGGTGTGACCGGCTTTCTGGGCCAGGCCGTCTTGGAGCGGCTGCTGTCCTCCACGGACGCGACGATCACGACCGTGATCCGCCCCAAAGGCAGCCAAACCGGGCGCGCACGGCTCGATCGCCTGCTGCGCAAGCCCGTATTCGCGTCCTGGCGGCGTGCCGTCGGTGACGCGGAGGCCCAACGGATCTTCGCTGAGCGCACGGCCGTCATCGAGGGTGATCTCTCGACGCTGGAGCGGATCGATGTCCCCGTGGACGTGGTGGTGCACTCGGCCTCCACGGTGTCCTTCGACGCACCGATCGACGAGGCGTTCGCCAACAACGTCGGTGGCCCGCAGGCCCTGTACGGCGCGCTGTCCGCGTCCGGTCTCGACCCGCACGTCATCCACGTCTCCACCTGCTACGTGGGCGGAATCGCGAAGGGGCTGCGTCCCGAAGCGTCGGTTGACCACGATGTGGACTGGCGTGCTGAACTCCAAGCTGCGCGGGTGGCTCGCGCGGAGGCCGAGGCCGCGTCCCGGACCCCCGAAATGTTGCAGACGTTCATCGACCAGGCCACCGCCGGGCACGGCAAGGAGGGCCCCAAGACGGTCGCCCGCGCCTCAGAGCAGGCCCGCGTCGACTGGATCACGGCCCGCATGGTCGAGTTGGGCCGCACTCGCGCCCGGTCCTTGGGGTGGACCGACGTCTACACCTTCAGCAAGGCGATGGGGGAGCGGGTCGCGGAACAGGAATGGGCGGGAAAGGGGCATCGCCTCTCCATCGTGCGTCCCTCCATCATCGAGTCGGCACTGCGGCACCCGGTTCCGGGATGGATCGACGGTTTCAAGGTCGCCGACCCGCTGATCATGGCCTACGCGAAGGGGCACCTGCCGGAGTTCCCCGGCCTGCCCGACTCCGTACTGGACGTCATCCCCGTCGACTACGTCGTGAACGTGGTGCTCGCGTTGGCGAGGCTGGGGCACCAAGGGCCCGAGGCGTCGGACGCCGGGTATTACCAGGTCTGCTCGGGGGCCTCGAACCCGCTGCCGTTCCACCGGATGTACGGCGAGGTGCGCACCTTCTTCTTGCAGCATCCTCTGCAGGACGACAAGGGGCATCCCATCGTCGTTCCCACCTGGCGCTTCCCCGCGAACAATGCCGCAGAGCGCTCGCTGCGCTTCAAGGAGCGCCTCTCTGCGCTCGGGTCCCGGATCGGCGCGGCGCTGCCGTCCAGCCCGCTCACCCAGCGGTGGACGAGCACCTTGAACCGCATGGAACGCGGCCTGGGTTCGTTACGGAACTACGTGGATCTCTACCAGAGCTACACCCGTACCGAGATGCTGTTCGACGACCAGCAGACGCGCGCACTGGGGGCGAAACTGCCCGCAGGCACCCCCGAGGATGAGACCTTCGACATCCGCGACATCGACTGGACCCACTACTGGCAAGACGTCCACCTGCCTGCGATGACGTCGCTGGCGAAGGTTCACGCCCGGGCGTCCAGCGCGCGCAAGGCGTCCCGCTCGAAGGCGCGGCCCCTGGAGTCGGGCACCGACGTGCTTGCGGTGTTCGATCTAGAGGGCACCGTGTTGCCCAGTTCCTTGCTCACCCAATACCTGTCGATCATGCGGTTCATCCGGCCGCTGGGGCAGTTCCCGAGCGAACTGGTCGACCTGATCGGCAAGACGAACGTGTACCTCAAGGCAGAGCGGCGCGATCGCGGCGAGTTCGTCCGCGCGTTCAGCCGCCGCTATGCGGGCACGCGCGTCACCGACATCGAGCGCGCCGTCGACGGGGCCTGGGGCGAGGCGCTGATGCGCTCGCTGCGTCCGGGGGCGCTCGCGCGGATTGAGCAGCATCGTGCGGCCGGGCATCGCACCGTCTTGGTGACCGGATCCCTCGATCTCCTGGCAGCCCCGCTGGCACCGCTGTTCGAGGACGTGATCGCGTCGAGCATGGACGTGGAGGACGGCCGCCTCACCGGCTATCTGGCCACCCCGCCCATGGTGGACGAGGCCCGTGCCCAATGGTTGAAGGACTACGCCGACAAGCATGGCATCGACCTCACTCGGTCTCACGGCTACGGCGACTCCGTCGCGGATGTGAGCTGGCTGCGGCTCGTGGGGCGTCCGGTTGCGGTCAACCCGGACCTGCCGCTGTACCGGGTGGCGAGCCGCCAATACTGGCCCATCGAGGATTGGAAGCGCAGCTAGGCAGGTCCTTGCTGACACCGGGGGAAGGGTGCCTCGTGCGCGCGGTGACGCGAGTGCGAGGTGCCGCCCGGGGCTCGGCGGTCACCGTGTCGCGGAGGGGTGCCCGTGAAGGGGGGGCGACTAGAGCGATCGTTCCAGTGGGTGGGCACGGGCTGCGATTCCAGCTGCGGACATGTTTACCTTGAGGCATGGCCCGCTTACGTCAGATCACCGATGCGACGCTGCTGGCTCACGTCAACAAGCTGGGCGAGGAGCATCCCCCGATCCGGATGGATTCGGTCGACTTCACTGTGAACAACCCCGATGTCTTGCGGACGCGCTTCGCGGGCGTCCTCGACTACCTGGCGCGGGTCGAACTCGAGGTCGAGCGCAATGTGCTCGAACTGCTGACGATCATGCCCAACCCGTCCGAGGCGGACAAAGTGTTCTACTCCGACGTCTGGTACGACCAGGAGATCGCCCACGGCCAGATCCTCGACGAGCTGAAACGGCGCATCGACCTGCCCGAGGCCGAACCCCTCCTGCAGGTCGGGTTCGCGGTGCAAGCCCTGGGCGCGCTCGCGAAGTGGGAGCCCATCCAAGACGTCGCGCGCACCATCTACTACTTCACGGGCGCCTCCACCGAACGCCAGGCCGTCTTGGCGTACAACGCCTTGTCGAGCCAGCTCGATGAGTGGGGCGAACTCGCCGTCCGCGACACGATCATCAATCAGATCAAACGCCAAGAGCCCGGCCACTTCGCCTTCTACCGCATGAGTGCCGAAAAGATCACCACCGACGGGACGCTCAGGCCCTGGCAGCTGTACTTGGCCCGCGTCCTGCGCGAACACTCCTACGAACTCGTGGGGACCCACCACGATCCGCAGCACCAGGCGACGATGGGCGAGGTGATCGACGTGCTCGGCTTCAGCGGCCAACTGGAGGTGTTCGCCAAGGAGATCGGCCGCCTGGAAGCGAAGCTCCTGTGGGCGAACCGTCAGGGGATGGAGTTCCCGCCCTACGTCTTGCGCGCCCTGCGGGAAAGCGTCGAGATGTACCGCGAGCAGGGATCCTTTGCCGCCCGGCTGTCCTGAGGCAGGGGCTGCGCTGGGCAGTGCGGGCGTGCATGATGGAGGCATGATCGAGCACGATTCCCGCTGGCTGTACCGGCAGATGATCGACGCCATGGTGGTGGCCTGCTTGCAGGGCCCCGGTCAGGTTTCCGCGGAGCGGATCCGGATCGGGGTGTGGAACCCTAACGCGGACGTCGACACCGACCCCGACCAGGTGGCGATGAACGGGCTGTTGAGTTCCTTGGAGGAGTCCCACCGGCAAGCGCTGTCGGCGCTGTTCGCTGAGGAGTTCGCCTCGGGGATTTTCAATGCGCTCACCGTGTTGACCGCCGCCCACCTGGAGCCGTTCCACGAGGGCTACGAGGGTGATCCGTCCGACGACTTCCTGGGGCGCATCGACGGCTCGCCGTGGCCCGGGGACGCACGTTAAGGCTCAGTGAGGAGCCGTCGCGTCTGAGGGGCGTGCCGCCCGTGCGCGACGCGTCCGGGAGAACACCGTCGCCAGGTAGACCACCGATCCGCACCACACGAGGATCAGACCCGCCCAATACGACGGGGTGACGACCTGCTTGAACACGGTCAAGCCCAAGAGGAACTGGATGGTGGGGGCGACGTATTGCAGCACCCCGACCACGCCCAACGGCAGCCGCGGGGCCGCGATCGCGAACAGCCACAGCGGTAGCGCCGTCAAGATGCCCGCGAGGATCAACAGCGCCGAGTGTCCGAGCCCAGCACCGAACGTGCTCGCCCCGGTCGCGGCGAGGTAGACCCAATAGGCGACCGCGAGCGGTGTGAGGAGGCCCGACTCCAAGAAGAGCCCCTCCAAGGCGGGCAGAGTGGCACGCTTCTTGACCAGGCCGTACAGACCGAAGCTGGCCGCCAACGTCAAGGAGACCCACAGGCCCGCCCAGTTCTGCCAGGCGATGACCGTGACACCCGCAGCCGCCAGCAGGGTGCCGATGAGGCCGCCGCGGCTCATCTTCTCCCCGAAGACGAGGACGCCGAGCAGGATGTTGACCAGCGGGTTGATGAAGTAGCCCAGGCTCGACTCGACCACATGGTTGTTGTTGATCGCCCAGATGAAGGTGAGCCAGTTCGCGCCGATCAGCAGGGACCCCAGCAGCATCCACGGCAGTTGGCGTGGGGCGAGGGCGTCACGGAGCCACCCCCACGGGTGGCGGAGGGCGACCAGGACGAGCCCGACGGCCAGCATCGACCACAGCACGCGGTGCGCGAGGATCTCCAGCGGCCCAGCGGGCAGAAGGAGCGGGAACAGGAGGGGAAAGAAGCCCCAGATGCCGTAAGCGGCGATCCCTGTGACCAGCCCGAGGCGCTCACCCGCCGGGCGAGGGGGCGCGGAGATCCCGGGGGCCGCGTCGGCGGCGTGGTCGTTCACCCGAGCACTGTAGGGCATGGGGAATCGCCCGCAGGTGGGCATCCATGGTGTGGTGAGGGTGGTCCCGCTAGGGTCGACGTGTGCTGTTGTCAGATCGCGAGATCACCGCCCACCTCGACGCCGGCAGGATCAGGCTCGACCCCTACGACCCGGGGCTCGTGCAACCGGCCAGCGTCGACGTGCGCATGGATCGGTACTTCCGCCTGTTCGACAACCACAAGTATCCGTTCATCGACCCCGCGCAAGAGCAGCCAGAACTGACGCGGCTGGTGGAGGTGGACGCGCAGGAGCCCTTCATCCTGCACCCAGGAGAGTTCGTCTTGGCATCGACCTTGGAACAGGTCACGCTCCCCGACGACATCGCGGCCCGTGTCGAGGGCAAGAGTTCGTTGGGGCGGCTGGGGTTACTCACGCACGCGACCGCGGGTTTCATCGATCCGGGCTTCACCGGGCACGTGACGTTGGAGTTGAGTAACGTCGCCACGCTGCCCATCACGTTGTGGCCGGGGATGCGCATCGGGCAGCTGTGCTTTTTCCAGTTGAGCTCACCGTCGGAACATCCCTACGGTTCCGCTCAGCGGGGTTCGCATTACCAGGGGCAACGGGGCCCCACGGCGTCACGGAGCTTCGAGAACTTCCGGCGAAGCCAAACCTAGGCGTCGGTGCCAGGGCTGAGCCCGCGCGATGCCCGGGCCAACCAGGTGGGGTTCAGGCCAGAGACGCGAGGGCGGCGTCGGTGAGGAGCCCGCGCATGAGCGAACGCTCGTGTTCGGAGTACAGATCCTCCTGGGCGCCTTGGCCAGGCCACAGCGACAACTCGAGCAGCACGTGTCCGTGCAAGGCCCCCCACAAGGCGAGCAGTTGCCCGTCCTGGGTTCCCTCTTGGAGCAGGTCGGCCTCGGCGAGACGCCCCAACAAGGTGCGCAGGGGTTGGATCGCCTTGTCGTCCAACGTGGTGACGGCCCCTTGTTCGGCGTTGCCGCTGAAGATGATGCGGTAGAGCGAGGGGTGGTTGTGGGCCCACTGGCGGTACACGCGCAGCCCACGTGCCAGAGCCGGGACGGGCGGACCCGTGAGGTCGTGATGCTGTGCCTCGCGGAACTGCTCCTTGGCGATGAGCGTGACCTCCTTCACCAACGCGTTCTTGTTCCCGAAGCTCGAGTAGATGGCGTTGGTGGAGGTATCGACGGAGGCTGCCAGCTCCCGCAGTGCCATCTGCTCGGGGGTTTCTTCCTGCAGGCGGGCATACGCAGCTGCGATCAACCGTTCGCGGAGGTTGTCTGGATAGGTGTGCGCGCGCGACATGGGGACCAGCCTATAGGGGTTAAGGGTGGCGATTGGACACGATCCGGCCCAAGAGGTGACGTTTTTCATCATTTGTGTCCGATCCATCGCCGCTTGTCGCGCCGGGGATCCTTAGGTTGGGCGGCAGGGCGTGAGGGGCTTCCCCCGGGGAATGCTCCCCGGGGGATGAGGAAGGCGCGGGCTGCTCAACGAATAACACAATGGCTAGACGGATTCGTCGAGCAGCGAGCGAAGGGCATGGCGTCCGCACTCTTGAAGGTCGGGGTCGTCGGCGCAGTCCTGCGCGAGCATCAAACCCAAATACAAGGCCCAGGCTCGCGCGCGCTGCCAGGTGGCAGGGTCAATGGCGCCGCCGTGGTCGAGACGCTCTCGGAAGATGGCGCGTCCCTGCTGGTCGAAGGTCAGCCAGGCCGTCGCCAGATCGCAGGCGGGATCTCCGACCGTCATGTCACCCCAGTCGATGACGGCGGCCAGGCGTCCGTCGCCGCTCATCACGATGTTGGCAGGGTGAAGGTCGCCGTGCAGCCACAGGTCGACGTCGTCGAAGTCAGGTGCGCTCACCCAGGACTCCCAGCGGCGCAGCAGGGCGTCGCGTTGTGGTTCTTGATTGATGCGAGCACGGGCGCGGGTGTCGGGACCTTCCTGCGCCAGCGACATCCCTCGGAAGGGATTGATCGGGGCATGGGCTGGCGCGGGAGCGTGCAGGGTCCACAAGAAATCTGCGAGGTCGGTGGCGAGTGCCGTCCGCTCGGAGGGCGGCACTGCGGCGACCCGCGTCCCCTCGAACCAGGGGGCGACCATCCAGGGGTAGGGGTAGGAACGCGTGGGGTGCCCCGCGTAAACAGGCTGGGGGACTGGTGCGGTCAGCAAGGAGGCGATGAGCGGGCAGCCAGGTGATCTCGTTCTCCAGAAAAGGAGCGGCCTGGGCGCGGCGGGGGAGACGGACCGTCAAGGAATCACCGAGGCGGTAGACCGCGTTGTCCCAGCCGTTGCCCAGGCAGGTGAGGGGCAGCCCCTCCAGTGCGGGGCACTGCTCGGCGAGCAGTTCCTCGACCAGGGCGATGTCGATAGGGACGTCGGAGATGGGGGTAGGCACCCCTCTATTGGACGCGATGGGGAGGGCCGCGACCAAACTGAGGCTCGGGTGGACCGCCTCGTGACGGTGCGCGGTGCCGGCCCCAGGTGCGGCATGCTGTGACCATGAGCGCGCTGGAGGACGCCCTGGCTGGGCACACCGTGATCGTGGCATTGCCTGCAGGGGGCGTCGCGGACTGGGTCGCGGTCGGGGAGGTGCTGGCCGATGAAGGGCTGACGGCGTGGGCTTGGCCCGCCGATCGGCTGGATCAACTCCCCGAGGCCCTGGCGATCTTCGGGCGCCGGGTGCGTATCGGAGTGGCGGGCGCCTGGAACCTCGACGATATGGCGGCGGCATCCGAGGCCGGAGCAGCCTTCTGGCTGGTGCCGCATGCTGTTCCCGCGGGCGCGGAGGCGCCGCTGCCGTTCTTGGCGGGTGCGCTGACGCCCACCGAAGTGGTGGGCGCGTACCAGGCGCGTTCGGCTCCCGTGCTCGTCGTACCCGCCGACGCGTTGGGGTCGAGTTATGCGCGCACGTTGCCGGTCCTCGTCCCCGGGGTCGACGTGGTGCCGTGGGGGCGGCTGGAGCGCTACCAGTGTGAGATGTGGCTGGACGCGGGCGCGGTCGCCGTCGTGGTGCAGGACGTCATCGTGCGACCTGAGATTTCCCCCGATGTCAACCCCCTAGAGGAGGTGGCAAGGCGGGCGGCGTCCTTCGGCAACTGGAGGCAACTCGAGACTCGGAGGGCAGATGGGGTTGGTGCCTGAGAAAATCTCAGCTAGCTTAGTCATCGTCCTCAGTTTCAATCAGTAACGGAGACACCAGATGTACCAGCCCCGCCGCGTCTCAGATGTGAACGCGACCCTCGAGCCCGAGGGTAACGCCGCAGCCTTCCGTTCGGCCCCGCGCCGCTCGGTGCGGACCCGTTCGCAGCTCATGCGCACCCGGGTGGCTCCGGCCGCCGTCTCCGTCGCGCTGCTGGCGACCTCCGGCGCGTTCGCGCTGAACCTGCGTGCGGAGCAGCCCAGCACCGCGGTGCCGGCGCCCGACCGTGACACCGATGTGGTCTCTCGTGACGCGCTGCGCGTCATGGATCCGGCTGCCGAGGTGTCTCAGACGGACGCCACCGACGCCGATGCCAACGCTCAGGGTGCCGAAGAGTTCGTTGCCGCGTCCTGGTCCTCGTCTTTCGGTGCAGCGGCCGGTACGAAGTACGCGCAGTCCACGCTGACGGTGCGCGCGCAGGCCTCGAAGGATGCTGCGGAACTGGGCAGCATCAAGGAGGGCGACAAGGTCTCGATCACCGACAAGGTTGAGTCCGGGTTCCGCCAGATCGCCTTCGGCGGCAAGGTCGGCTATGTCTCCAACGCGCAACTTGGTGCGTCCGCACCGAAGAAGGAAACCGCTGCGCCTGCGCCTGCGCCTGCTCCTGCGGCAGCGAAGGCCGCACCCAAGGCCGCCTCGGCGCCCAGCGGCGGCTCGTCTGATTCCTACGACGGCAGCACCGAGTACAGCGGGCCGTCGGTTCTCGGCCTGAAGCCGCGGGCGATGGTGGTCTACAACGCGGTCACCGCGAAGTGGTCGTTCACCAGCATCGGCGGCTACCGCGCCAACAGCCTCTCGAACCACCAGTTCGGCGGCGCCATCGACTTCATGACGTTCTCCGACTCCGCCAAGGGGTGGCAGGTCGCCAACTACGTGACCGCCAACGCCGACGCGTTCAAGATCGACCACGTCATCTTCGAGCAGAAGATCTGGACGCCGTACAAGCCGTACTGGCGTCCGATGGCCGACCGCGGCAGCATCACCGCGAACCACTACGACCACGTGCACGTCTCGGTCAAGCTCTGATCCTTTTCTCAACAAACAACGGCCTGCCCCCTGCGGGGGCAGGCCGTTGTTTGTTGTGCTCGGGGCTGGCGTCCGTCGCTGTGCGTGCGGGTCACGGACAGTTCCGGGAGCCCATAGGCTTGGAGCATGATGGATGCGACGAAGACGGACGCCTGGGCCACACTGTCTGACCTCTTTGAGGTATTCAGTCCCGACTTGCGGGGCTGGTTCGAGGCTGATCCGGGCCGGGCCGCAGAGTTCACCCGTTCCGCGGGCGATCTGCACGTCGACCTGTCGAAGAACCTGGTCAATCACGCCATCGTGGACGCGCTGTGTGGGCTCGCCGATCAGGTGGGTCTGGCGGAGCATCGCGACGCCATGCTTCGCGGTGATCACATCAACGTGACCGAGGATCGCGCCGTGCTGCACACCGCGCTGCGGCGTCCGCGTGGGCAGGTGCTGGAGGTGGATGGCCGCGACGTCGTCGCCGACGTGCACGAGGTGCTGGACCGCGTCTACGCGTTCGCCGACCAGGTGCGGTCCGGCGCATGGAAGGGTGTCACCGGCAAGCCCATCGCGACCGTGGTCAACATCGGCATCGGCGGCTCCGACCTGGGGCCCGCCATGGTCTACGAGGCGCTCCTGCCGTACAAGCAGGCCGGGCTGGAATGCCGGTTCGTGTCCAACATCGACCCGAGCGACATCTACGAGAAGACCGCCGATCTTGATCCCGAGACGACGCTGTTCATCGTCGCCTCAAAGACCTTCACCACCTTGGAGACGATCACCAACGCGCGGCTGGCTCGCGATTGGCTCCTGCGCGGCCTCGCCGACGCGGGCGCCATCGAGGGATCGGACGCGGCTCAGGCTTCCGCCATTGCGCGGCATTTCGTGGCCGTGTCCACGGCGCTGGACAAGGTCGCCGCGTTCGGGATCGATCCGGCCAACGCCTTCGGGTTCTGGGATTGGGTCGGCGGGCGCTACTCGGTGGATTCCGCCGTCGGCACCGCGATCGCGGTCGCGATCGGGCCCCAGCACTTCGAGGAGTTCCTGGCGGGCTTCCACGCGATCGACGACCACTTCGCGACCGCACCGTGGCACGAGAACGTGCCCGCCCTGATGGGGTTGCTGAACATCTGGTACGTCAACTTCTTCGGGGCCCGCAGCCACGCTGTGCTGCCGTATGCCCAGTATCTCCACCGCTTCCCCGCCTACCTGCAGCAGTTGACCATGGAGTCCAACGGCAAGAGCGTGCGGGCCGACGGGACGCCCGTCACGACCGCCACGGGCGAAGTTTTTTGGGGTGAACCCGGAACGAACGGTCAGCATGCCTTCTACCAGTTGCTGCATCAAGGGACGCAACTCATCCCGGCCGACTTCATCGCGGTGGCGTCCCCGACGAAGGAACTGCGCGACGGCGACCAGGACGTCTACGAACTGTTCCTGGCGAACTTCTTCGCCCAGTCGAAGGCACTGGCGTTCGGCAAGACCGCCGACGAAGTGCGCGCCGACGGCGTCCCGGAGCACCTGGTGAGCGCCAAGGTGTTCACGGGGAACCGACCCTCGACGTCCATCATGGCGCCCGCCCTGACGCCGTCGGTGGTCGGGCAGCTCATCGCCTTGTATGAGCACATCACGTTCGTGGAGGGCGTCGTGTGGGGCATCAACAGCTTCGATCAGTGGGGCGTGGAACTCGGCAAGGTCTTGGCCAAGCAGATCACTCCCGCCCTCGCCGGGGACGATGCCGCCTTGGCGAGCCTGGATCCCTCCACGCAGGGCCTGATCGCCTACTACCAGCAGCATCGAGAGGGCTGAGGGCTTGACGCGCGCGGCGCGAGGGGCGCGGACGGGGCTGCGGATCCTCATTGCAGTCGTCTGCCTGTCGGCCCTGGGGGCAGGCGTGATCGCGGCACCGGCGATGTGGGTGCGCTGGATGGCCCACGGGCGCATCCAGACTCCCGCGAGGGCTCCGGCTCGCGATGTCGCGATCATTTTCGGTGCGGAGATGTATCCCTCAGGGCGTCCCTCGCCGTATCTGCGCGCGCGGCTCGATCTGGGTGCCGCCCTCGTCGCTGAAGGCCGCGTCAAGGTCTTGATCGTGTCGGGGGACAACGCGGACGCCCATCACCGGGAGACGTCCAACATGAAGGACTACCTGGTCTCCGTCGGCGTCCCGGCCGCCCGCATCGTGGAGGATCCCGGAGGGCTCGACACCTACGACACGTGCGTGCGCGCGCGGGACGTGTTCGGGGTGACGTCGGCGCTGCTGGTCAGCCAGCGCTACCACCTGCCCCGCGCGGTCGCGACCTGCCGGGCTGTCGGCGTGGACGCGGTCGGCGTGGGGGACGTGACGGTGCGGCGTTCCTCGCGGTACTGGGATGGGTTCGCGCGGCGCGAACTGGCTGCCAACGTGAAGATGGTGTGGGATCTGCTCACTCATCGAAGCCCCGCTGTGGTGGACGGACCCTCCGACGCCGTGGGGACGGCACTGCGCTCCTGAGGCATCCTCTGGAAGAGCGTTAGGCTTGATTCGATGACCAGTTCCCGGGCCGAGGCCGCTTATCAGCGTTCCTTGGCGGCCTTCAAGAACCCGACCTTGGACATGCTCCACGGTCGCTATGCGCCGTTCGTGGTGGCCGTCTTGTCTTTGGTGTTCACCCCCGACAGGCCCGCCGTCTCGGTTGCGGACGCGCACGCCGAGGTGGGGGAGGCCACCGATCTGCTGCGCTACCTCGCCGATGAGGAAGCCGACCGACGGATCCCGACCGGCACCGCCCGGGACGTCTGCCGCCAGTGGGTGCGGCTCGGATGGCTGGTGCCTCAGATCGAGGACGACGTCGAGGTGTACCGGCTCTCGGCCCACGCGGTCGGAGCTTTGGAGATCGCCGGACGCGCAGGCAGCGGACGCACGCGCGTCTCCACTTCGCGCGTGCGTTCCCTCCTGGAGGCCATCGAGCGGCTAGCCGATGACGCCGACGCGGACCCCGAACGTCGGCTGGCTCGTTTGGAGGAGCAGCGCGCAGCCTTGGACGCCGAGATTGCGTCCCTGCGGGCGGGGGCTCCGGTCGAGGCCGCCGACGAGGAGCATTTGCTCGAGGAGGCCGAGAACGTCCTGCACCTGGCTCGGGAACTGCCCGCGGACTTCTCGCGCGTCGCCGAGTCCATCAAGGCGATGCAACGCGATGTCGTCGCCGAGTTGCGCGGCGACGTGCGACCCACAGGCGATGTGCTGCGCGAGTACTTGCAGCGCGGCCAGCACGTGCTGCAGTCGACCCCGGAGGGGCGTGCGTTCGCGGGGGCCTTGCGGCTCATCGGCGACCCGGAGCGCATCGACCGCCTCGCCACGCAGTTGCACGTGCTGCAGACGCGCCCCTTTGCTCAGGTGATGGATGCCGATCAGCGCGCCGAACTGGAGGCGGTGGGGCGACGCCTCGAACAGGGGGTCGAGGAGGTGCTCACGGCGCAGCGCCGCGCCTCGCACGTCATCACCGCGCAGGTGCGCACTCACGACCCGGTGCGGGACCGTCAGGTCGACGACTTGTTGCGGGCCGCGATGGCAGGCTTGCAGGCCTGGATGCAGGAGTCTCGACCCGGTGACCGGGTGACGCCGCTGCGCAGCTTCCCCGTGGCCGGGCTGGGGCACCTCCGCCAAACCCTGAGCGACATCCATCCCGCGGCGGGGCCGGAGCCGCTGGAGGAGTCCCCCGCGGACGTGGAGTTCGACGAGGGAGACCAGCGCGCCTGGGGCGGGCCGCGGTACGCGGAACTGGAGGAGTACGTCGCCGGGCTCGGCGAGGAGTTCGATCTCGCGACGGCGTTCGCGGGGGCCGGCCCTGACACTCGGCGTCCGGTGGATCTGCTGGGTCTGCTGGAGATCGCCCACCGCAACGGCATGACCGAGGGCGAGAACATCTCTGTCGTGGAGGCGGTGCGTCCCGATGGGACGTCGCGGCGGTTTGCCTTCGGGGCGGTCACCGCGCACAGCGTGAAGGAAGGAACGCCATGATCGACGAACTCGCCCCGGGGGAGGCCGAATCGCCCTTCATCGACCCGGTTGCGATGGAGGACGACCCCGAGGAACTGTTCGCGGGGGACCGCGGGGTGCTGGATCAGGCGGTCCGGCGCGTCCTGGTGCGTCTGCTGCAGCGCCGGTTCCTCCTGGCGGACCGGCACCGCGACGACTGGGCCATCATGGTGGCCAACCAGGCGGTGCTGGAGTCGCGGCTCAACGATCTGTTCGTGCGACTCGTCGTCGATCACGAGCGTGGTGTGGCTTACAAGGAACAGGTGCGCTCCGATGAGGTGGACGTCCCGATCCTGTTGCGTGACGACGCGTACACCCGGGCGGAGACCCTCGTGCTGGTTCACCTCAGAACCGTCTATCAGCGTGAGGTGACGGCGGGGGAGCCTTCGGCACGGGTGGACGTTGAGGAGGTCGAACAGACCGTGTTGACCTATTTTGCTGAGGGCGACGGGGACACGGCCAGGAGGCAACGTTCGATCCGCAATGCCCTGGTCCGGCTGCGCGCGGACGGGATCGTGGAGGAAGAGTCGGAGGGGCGCTATCGGATCAGCCCGCTGGTCGAGATCGTCGTCAGCTCGCAGCGTCTCCACGACCTCGTGGAGTGGTTGCACACTCAGACCGCCACGCCGGAGGGGAACCCATCATGACCATGCTCGACACGTTGTTCGGCCTGATCCCGGCCGCCTCGCGCGGGCAGCAGTGGCTGGCTGAGGAGTTGCAGTTGGTCAACTGGGGTGGCTACGACGGCGGGCCGCATCGCGTCCGGTTCGCCCCCTCGGCGACGTTGCTGTGCGGCGGATCAGGGTCGGGTAAGTCGACCTTGATGGACGCCTACATCGCGCTGATGATGCCGCACACGACACCGTTCAACGGTGCCTCGAACGGGGGCGTGGTGGGGCGTCCGCGCGGGGTCGATCAGCGCAACATCGTCTCCTATGGGCGAGGCAAGATCGACGAGTCCCGGACGGAGGAGGGCACGAAGGTGCGCGTCCTGCGCGGGGAAGGCGTGGACACCTGGACGGCCGTCGCCATGACGTGGGTCGACCATGACGGAGCCCGGTTCACCGCGGTGCGCGGCTGGTACATCCCCGCTGGGGCTCGCGTCCTGGAGGACACGGTCCGCATGCGGGCGACCGTGGACGGGCCCTTCGACCTCAAGGTGTTGGAGGAGGCAGCCGCTCGGCGGCTCTCCGATGGTGCGGTGCGGGCTGTGGGCCTGGAGCCGGTGACCACAGATCGGGAGTTTTCCGCGCGGCTGTACTCCGCGCTCGGGATCGGGGCAGCAGGGGCCGGATCGAAGGCGATGGGCTTGCTGGCGCGCATTCAGGCCGGTCAGCAGATCACCACTGTCGATGACTTGTACAAGCGGCTGGTGTTGGAGGAACCCCTCACGCTGGCGCGTGCCGACGAGGTCGTGGCGCACTTCGACGAACTCGACTCGACCCGTCACCGCATGCACACCGCGCAGCAGCAGGTGCGTGCGCTGGAGCCGGTACGGGGGTTGCGCACCGCCATCGAGGCGTCCGCCGAACGCCTGAGGCTGATCGACGAGGTGGGCGAGTTCAGCGACCCCCGCTCGGCGGCAAGCCTGTGGCGTGCGACGCGACGGCTGGGCCTGCTGCGCAGCGTTGAGGAGGAGTTGCAGGCGCGCAAGCGTGCCGCGGACGCGTTGACGCAGGAGAAAGTGTCGCTGGCGGCCGCCGCTGAGGCCGAGCGGGATGGCCTGGTGGAGACGCTGCGGGCCTCCGGCGGCGACCGGCTGGAGACGGCGCACCGTGAGGTGCGGGGCATCGAGCGGCGCCTGGGTGACGCGCGGGCGGTACGTGGACGCCTGGACGCGGCCCTGGAGGTGCTGGGGGAGTCGGTCACCTCGTCGCGGCAGTTCGCGGCGCTGGCGGAGCGGGCCCGTCGAGCACTCGCGGACGCCGACGCGAAACACACCGCTCGGGAAGCCTTCGCCGAGGCCAAGGGAGCCGCCGCACGGGCTCAGGCCGAGGTCGACCAGGGGGAGGCCGAGGTGCGCCGCGTCCGTGGACGCGCCGACAACATTCCGGCGGCCCTGCACGACTCTCGCGAGGCGGTCGCTGAGGCGGCGGGCCTCAGCGTCGACGAGGTGCCCTTCGTGGCGGAGTTGATCGAGGTCAGGACCGAGTTCGAACCGTGGCGTGAGGCGTTCAACCTTGCCCTGGGCGGGTTCGCCACCACCGTCCTGATCGACGCCGACAAGCTTCCGGCTTTCCGCGCTGCCATCAACGGCATTCGCACGCCGGTGCGCCTGCACTACGAAGGGGTGCGGGTGGGCCTGCCCGCCTCGGGGCAGCAGGATCCCGCCACCTTGCCTGGCCGTCTCCACTACAAGACGGGGCCGTTCACGGGCTGGCTCCAGGATCGTCTGGCCGATCGGTTCGATTTCGTGTGCGTTGATCGCGTCGAAGACCTAGGGCGGCATCCGCGTGCGTTGACGCTGACCGGTCAGATCGCCCAACTGACCCGAGGCGCGCACGGCGGGCACGGCCGCGGCAACGTGTTGGGCTTCTCGAACCAGCGTCGCCTCAGCGAACTGGCAGCCCAGATCGACGCGTCGCGGGCCCGTCTGGTGGACGCGCTGGATGCGGTCGAGCGGGCGGAGGTGCGTCTGGACGCCACGGACGCCCAGCGTGCGGCCTACGCCCGGGTCGCGGAACTGACGTGGGAACAGGTGGATGTCGCCACGTTGGAGCAGGAGCGCGACCGCTGGGGCGTCGTCATCGAGGAAGTGACGGCCGGGGATCCACGCATTGCGGGGTTGCAGGGTCAGATCGCCCGCGCGAAGCAGAAGCTTGAGGGGTTGCAGCAAGACATTGGTCGGGCGCGCGCCGTCGCCGAGCGGCTTGAGCAGGAGTGGGGCGACGTCACCGAGCAGGTCGACGAAGCCCAGGCGACGGTCGATGCCGCCCACGATGCTGCCCTGACGCTGGCGGAGGCACCACGGACGTACCTGGACGCGCAGTTCGATCCGCCCTCAGCCAGCGAGGATGACCGTCCCTCCGACGCGCTGCGGCGGTTCGACGCCGCGCTCTCGACCGCCTCCCAGCGGCTCACCGCAGATCGGGAGGCCGCGCAGGCGGCGGTCGGTGACGCGCGGGAGGGCCTGCGGCGCACGATGGCGACGTTCGTGGAGCGCTGGCCCAACCCGAACTTGTTGACCGACCCGGACACGTCGGTCGGTGACTTCGAACGGATCCTCACCGACCTGGAGACCAGCGGGCTGCACGAACTCGAACAGGAATGGCGCGACAGCCTGCTGACGCTTTCGGGCAACGACCTGACCGACCTCGATTCGGCGTTGGGGCGTTCCCTGCGAGAGATCCGTGACCGGATCCAGCCGATCAACGACATCTTGGCCGATCTGCCGTTCTACGACGACGACCATCGCCTGCAGATCACGATCAAGGAGAACCAGTCGCAGATGCGCACCCGGTTCCGCAGCGAGTTGCGCGCCGTCCGGGGCCAGATTGACGCCGCGACGACCGACGCGGAACGCGACCAGGTCTATGGGCGCATGGCTCGCGTCATTGGCCGGATGCGCCGCTCGGCGCCGGACTTCGCCGACCTGATCGACGTGCGCAATCACGTCCGGGTGAGCGCAGAACGGGTCGACGCACGGACCCGACAGCATGTCGCCCTGTACGACCACATCGGTGAGAAGTCCGGTGGTGAGTCGCAAGAACTCATCGCGTTCATCGTCGGGGCTGCGCTGCGCTACCAACTCGGCGATGCGGGGGCTGAGCGTCCTCGGTTCGCCCCCGTGTTCTTGGATGAGGCCCTCATCAAGGCGGACGCCCACTTCACCAAGCGGGCCATCGGCGCCTGGCGGGGGCTGGGCTTCCAGTTGATCATCGGCGCCCCCAATGACAAGTACTCAGCGATCGAACCTCACGTGGACGCCGAGTACGACATCCTCAAGGACACCCGGGGCCGTTCGTGGGCCAAGCCGAAGGTCGCGTTACCTGCGTCGTCGGCGTGAGTCAACGCGGTCGCGCTGTGGGACCATGGAGCAATGCAATCGCTTGCCTCTCTGCTCTCCGCGCGGGTCGAGGCGGCCGCCGGCATCGATCCCGAGATGCGGCCCGCCACGAAACCGCAGTTCGGCCACTTCCAGACCAACGTCGCGTTGCGTCTGGCCAAGCCGCAGGGGCGTCCCCCGCGCGAGGTCGCTGCCGATCTGGTGGAGCGCATCGACCTGGCTGACCTGTGCGAACCGCTCGAGATCGCCGGTCCAGGGTTCATCAACCTGCGCATCAAGCCTGAGGTGCTGGCCCGGGCGGCGTCCGATCTGCTGGCCGACCCGCATACGGGGATCGACCAGGCCGCGCAGCCGCAGCGCATCGTGCTGGACTACAGCTCACCGAACGTCGCCAAGCAGATGCACGTGGGCCACCTGCGCACCACGATCATCGGGGACTGCTTCAACCGGGTCCTGACCGCTACCGGCAACACGGTCATCCCGCAGAATCACATCGGCGACTGGGGCCGTCAGTTCGGCATGCTGATCGAGCAGGCCCTCGATGAGGCCCTCGACCTGAGCGCCCTCGACTTGGCGGGTGCCGAGGCGCTCTACAAGCGCGCCAACGCCCGACTGTCGTCCGATGAGGGGTTCGCAGACCGGGCTCGCGAGCGCGTCGTAGCACTCCAGGCTGGGGACGAGGAGACGCTGGCGATCTGGCGGCGCCTCATCGAGGTCTCCAAGGTCGGCTTCAACGAGGCCTACGACCGGCTGGGGGTGTTGCTGACCGACGCCGATATCGCCGGGGAGTCCCTCTACAACCCGATGCTGGAGGCCGTCTGTGACGACCTGGAGTCGCGCGGCATCGCCAAGATGGACGACGGCGCGCTGGTCGTGTTCGTCGACGGTTTCGACGCCCCCGCCATTTTGCGTAACCGTCACGGCGGCTACGGCTATGACGTGACCGACGTGGCGGCCCAGAAATACCGCGTGGAGCAGTTGCACGCCGACCGGATCATCTACGTCACCGACGCCCGCCAGCGACACCACTTCGAGTTGGTGTTCGCGGTGGCGCGCAAGGCGGGCTACGTGCCCGAGGGCGTCAGCACCGAACATGTCGGCTACGGCATGGTGCTGGGTGCCGACGGCAAGCCGTTCTCCACGCGCGAGGGCACCGCGGCCTACCTGATCGACCTGCTGGACGCCGCCGAGGAGCACGTCACGCGTCCGGTGGCGCTGGCGGCGATCAAGTACGCCGACCTGTCGAGCCAGTTGCAGAAGGACTACGTGTTCGATCCGGTCCGCATGACCGCCACCACCGGCGACACGGGCCCGTACCTGCAGTACGCGCACGCGCGCGCCAACCAGATCCTGCGCCGCGCCGAGGCCGAAGGGATCGCGTGGGAGTCCATCACCGTGCTCACCGAGCCCGCCGAGCAGAACCTTGCCCTCCTGTTGAGCCGTTTCGGTGAGGTCATCGTGGGGGTGGCGTCCGACTTGCAGCCCCACAAGCTCGCGACCTACCTGTTCGATCTGGCGACGGCGATGAGCGTGTTCTACGAGCAGTGCCCAGTTCTGAAGTCTGAAGGGGAGGTTCGTGCGTCCCGGCTGGCGCTGTGCGCCACCACGAAGAAGGTGCTGGCGACCGGGCTGAACCTCTTGGGTATCGAGGCTCCCGACCAGATGTGACCTGGCAACGCGACGAGGCGGGCCGACGAGAACGTTCTCGTCGGCCCGCCTCGTCGTTGGGTTAGGACTTGGACGCCTTCTTGGCGCCCTTCTTCGTGGTGGGGACGCCGGGGATGGTGTCCTTCAGCGCGTCCGGGTGGGCCCGACGCTGTGCGGCCAGATAGGCCGCCCCCACGATCCCGGCCGCGTTGCGAAGCTGGGCGGGGATGATCTCCGTCTTCAAGTGCAGCAACGGCAGGAACTTGTCGGAGTTCTTGCTGACGCCGCCACCGACGACGAACAGGTCGGGGGAGGTCAGGAACTCCAGGCGCTGGTAGTAGGGATCCAGGCGCTTGGCCCACTCCTCGTAGCTGAGTTGTTCGCGCTCACGCACCGACGCTGCGGCCATCGACTCGGCGTTGACGCCACCGATTTCGATGTGGCCCAACTCCGCGTTGGGGATGAGGACACCGTCGTAGATCAGCGCGGTGCCGATACCCGTGCCCAGCGTCGTGACGATGACCAGGCCAGGGTGATTCTTGGCGGCGCCGTAACGCACCTCGGCGACCCCGGCGGCGTCGGCGTCATTGACGATGGTGATGTCGCGACCCAGGAGGCTCTCGAAGATCTGACCGGCGGGTGCGTCTACCCAGGCCGGGTCGATGTTGGCTGCGGAACGGGTCATCCCGTGCATCACAATGGCCGGCACGGTGATGCCGATCGGGCCATCGCCAAGCTGGTCGGCGAAGGTGTCAACGATCTGCTTGACGACGTCGGCCACGGCCTGCGGCGTCGCAGGCTGCGGGGTCGGGATGCGAACCCGGTCCGTGGCGAACTCACCGGTCTTGAGGTCGACGATGGCCCCTTTGATCCCCGATCCGCCGATGTCGATACCCAGCGCGAATTTCTTCATGCGCGAAGCTTAGCGATCAGCGGGGCTTGCCGGAGCCTGATACGGGAGCGAGGGAGGCTGCGGGTCGACGATGCTGGTCGACGGCGTCCACAGGTGTGCCTCGTCGGTCGATTCCGCGGCGGTGGGCGAGGTGAGGTGCCAGGTCGCCCCGGTGGGCGGGGGAGCCTGACGTTCCTGGGAGCGCGCCTCGCGGGCCAGGTCCATCTCCCCGAACGCGAGACCTCGAGCCTGGTCGGCTTCGAGGTGCTTGATCCGGGTGTGGGTGAGGGTTCCGCCGGTCAAGGCGACCACCGTCACCAGCCGCAATCGCCGCTCAAGGGGGCCCTGGGAGATTTGCATCGACTGGAGGCGTGCGTGCGGAATGATCGTTTGGTGACGCTCGAACCAGCCGTCGCGCACGGCGAGCACCTGGTCGTCGCGCGCATATCCGAGCCACGACCACGACAGGGGTGACAGCCATCGGGCCCGTCGTGGCGTCCGGTGAAAGCGAAGATCTTCGAGGCGCAGGTTGGGCCACAGGGCGGTCAGCGCGAGTTGAATCTGTCGCGGGTTGCCGATCGGCAGGTAGACCGTGGACAGATCCTGGCTGTCGTCGCCCAGCTTGAGCCCCAGCACGGTCAAGGTCAGGCGGGCCCGTTTCAGGGGACGCCACAGTAACGGCTGGCTGATCTGTACCGACTGCACGCGGTGGGCGGGAATGGTCTGGCTGTGGAGCGTCGTCAGGCCACGGGTGAGGCGAATACCAGCCGGGGTGGTGGCCAGGGTGTAGTTGAACTGTCCGACGAGCCGCTTGGAGAGGAAGCCGCCCATCGCGATGATCAGCGGCAGGACGCCCGCGCCCAGCGCGATCCAGGGCTGTTGCAGCCAGATGGAGAATCCCAGCGGGACGAGGAACGCGAGCAGAAGGAACGGGAGTTCTGAGGACAGGACCGCACCCAGGATGATCTCGCCGGGGTGGAGCCGAATCAGTACCTGATCGCCTTGGGCGCTGTCGTCCCAGGCCGAGGCGGTCCGCACCGTATCTGAGGTGGCGACCTGCTGCCGGTGGGCCCGGGCCATCAGGTAGTCACGCATCTGGGTGGCGCGCGTCCGGGTCAGGAAGGAAAGCGTGGTCGGGGCATCAGCGCCCACATCGATGGTGACCTCGGCCAACCCCAGCAGACGGGCGGCAAGGCGCTGGTTGATATCGACGGACTGGATGCGGCTGAACGCGATCCGCTTGCTTTCTTGGAACGCCCCGGTGTTCTCCAGGCGCAGTTCGTTGTCGTCGATGACGATCTTGGTCGTCCACCAGCCCCAGTAACCGAAGCCGAGCGACAGCAGCAGGGCGGCGATGAGCGCCAAAGACCAGCCCGACATCTGCTCCACCAGCGAGCCGATGCGGGTGACGTCCTCCCAACGAATCTGGCCTTGAATGATGGTGGAGAACAAGGCGTAGCCGCCCGCCAGCACGAAGACCCAGCCACGGACCAAGGGGCTGAGGGGGTGGAGGCGCTCCTCGCTGACGCGTGGGGAGAGGGGAGCCAGAGGCTGCGGAGTCGTGGCGTCCGGGGGCGGTGCCAGCGAGGCGTCGGTGATCGAGGGCGGGGGCGCGGCGAAGTCCGGGCGTCCGTCGGGGCCCGGGGTGGGATCCGGTGGGGTGGTCACAAGCCCGAACCTTCGGCGTCCGACAACTCGATGATGAGGTCGCGCAGCACCCGCGCCTCATCGCCCGGAAGGCCGGGAATCACCGCGTCGGCGGCGGCGCTGGCTGTCACCACACTGACGTTGGCTAGCCCGAACGCCCGCAGCAGGGGGCCGGAGTTGACCCGCACCACCTGGATGCGACCAAACGGGATGATGCTCAGTTCGCGAAACATCAAGCCTTTGACGATGCACAGATCGTTGTCGCGGCGCGCCCACCCGGTTGCGCGCACTGCCCGGCGTGCTCGCGTCCACAACCACACCCACCAGCCCAGCCCGACGGCCAGGACGAGCGGGGGTAGCCAACGCAGGTCAGGAAGAACGAACCACAGCACCAGCGCGGCGGGGATGAAGAGGAGGGCGAGTGTGAGGGAGGAGGTGATGCGCCGCACGATCGTCAGTTTGGGCGACACGCGCCGCCAGGCGTCCGAGGGGGGTGCGAACGGCTCCACGGCACGGGCAGGCACCCCCGCCAGGCTCGGATCGGCGACGAAGTCGGTGACGGGGCTGGGCTCCATGCCCTCCACCCTAGGGGGTCACTCAGCGTCACCCCACGCTTGTGTGGGCGCCTTTGCGTCGACGCCACCGAACATGACCAGGCCTTTCAGCACGATCGTCGGAGCACCGGGAACGGGTTCGATGCGTTTGAGGTCGGTACCGCCGAACAGGGCGAGCGTCTCGTTGCGGACGTTGACCCCGGGCGGGACGAGGACATCGACGCCCCCGAAACCGCAGATGATCGTGAGTTCGACCACGTCGGAGGCGAAGGTGGCGTTACGGAAGTCGAAGTGGGAGCCGCCGAACAACGTCAGGTTCGAGATGTGTCGTCGCGCGCGCCACTTCCCCGTGCGTCGCAGGCCGCCGAAGATCGCGAAGGTGGTGTCGGCGCCCTCACCGTCCGAGCCGCGCTCCATCGTGGGGCCTCCAGCGGAAGAGAAGGCGCCGATGGCGCGTCCGGCGTTCGTGCTGGGGACCAGATCCAACGTGAGCGCGCGGAGGTCATCGAAGGTCTTTGCCTGCATGGCCTGCGCGACCCGGGCATCGTGCTCTTCCCGGCTGAGTCGCCCTTCGGCATAGGCCGCGGACAAGAGATCAGAGACGAGCGCTCGATCGCTGTCTCCGGCACGCATGCCCGGACGCGGAGTCGGAGCATTCGACGACATATCACTCATAAGGAGAACCCTAGGCTCGGGTCGGTTCGCGCGGGGTGGTTGGTCAGGCGAACCCGGGTGCAATCAGGGCCGTTCTAGAGGGAACGCCGCGTCGGCGCAGACAGGCTAGCGTGGCCGCACAACTCGTGTAATGCTGTTGTACAGCGTCCCGAGCAGCAGCCTGATGTGACGCGACCGGGGGAGGCGAATCGATGCAAGGCACATGTGCGCGCTCACAGCGCTGGGTAGCGCGCGCGGCGGCGATGACGGCCGCCCTCGTCGCGTTCTCGACCCTGAGTGCAAGTGTGGCGATGGGCGTCACCCCTCATAGCGCCGAGGCCTCTCCTGCGGCCGCCTCTGCCGCCCCCACGTCCGCCAGCGCTGAGCCCACCACAGTGGGATCTACGAGCCCGAGCCCCGCACCCAACTCTCAGGTTCCGGGGTCTCCGTCGGCGACCCCCTCGACGTCTGCGACACCGACGGCGGGAGAAACGCCGACGCTAGGCTCGCCCACCCCTGTGCCGACCGACACGCTTCCGGCCTCGGCCGCCCCTCAGCCCGAAGGGCGACCGCTGCCGCGCGCCGCCGCCGCGCCCCTGCGCTGCGATGCCGGCCAGTTCTATGCGCAGTCAGACTCGGGCAGGGTGTACACGTTGTCGAGCAGCGGCTCCACCATCAACGCGACGGCCACCCTGGCGTTCGACTTCGCGCAGGGAAATGGCGATTCCTCGTCGTCCTTCAACGGGCTGGCCATCGGGGCGGGAGGCCAAGTCGCCTACGCCTATGGCCGGAGGAGTTCGAAGCTCTACCGGTGGGACGCCGCCACCGGCAGTGTGACGGCGTGGGGGTTGACGCTGCCCCGACTCCCCGGCAACGTGGAGTTCCCGATCAGTTCACTGATCGCTGGGGGAATGAACCCGTCGATCACCAACAGCCCTTACTACTTTGGGGGCTGGCGTAAGGTTGGTTCGCAGTATCGATTTGAACTGTTCTCCGTTGTCGGGACAGGGTCCGTCACCTATCTGGGCTGGGTGCAGGGGCCCACATCGAACAGCGATCGGGGCAATGGCGACCTCGCCTTCAATTCCGATGGTGATCTCTTTTTGCTGTGGAGCGACGGCGCCGGGTCGATGCAGATCGTCTCGGTAAGCTCGGGGACGCTCAATGCGGCCGGCGGAGGCCAGATCGGCGGTGCCCCGACGAGCCGGATCGTCTCGGTCCCGAGCGGGCAGTACAGCGGCGTGGCGTTCGGCGTGGATGGTGCGGCCTACCTCGGCAAGACCGTCGAGAATTGGCAGGGGCGCTTCGAGGCCGTCGTGACGACGGTCGACCCCAATACCGGGGCCGTTCTGGGGGCTGCCACCACGCTTCAAGGTGGCGACTTCGGCACGGCCTCACTGGGGGGTACGGGGCGGCTGGCCGACCTCGCCTCCTGCGCCGACCCCTCCTCGTTGGAGTTGCGCAAGTCGATCCAGGGGCGAGCCTCCGCTCAGGATCAGTTCACGCTCCTGATCCAGCAAGACAACACCAGCGTCGCCTCGGTCACCACGCAGGGCACCCAGACGACGGCGTCCGCGGGCCCGGTTGTTGCTCAGCGAGGCAAGCAATACCAGTTGTCCGAGGCGATGGCGTCCGGATCGGCCAATCCCCTCAGCGCCTATTCCACCTCATTCTCCTGCGTGGATACCGCGAACAACAATGCAGCGGTGACGGTCAGCGGTTCGGGGGCCTCCTATAGCCTGACCGTCCCCACGGCGCGCCGCACACACATTGTGTGTACCTTCGTGAACTCAGCAGGAATGGTGACGTGGGCGAAAACCGACGCGACGAATGGGCAGCCGCTCGGCGCAACGACGTGGCGGCTCAATGGGCCGCAAAACACGGTCATTCCCGTCACGGACAATGTGGGTCAAGCGGGCTATTCCGGCGTCGACCAGGATCCGCTCCCCGGACGCTTCCGCGTGCCCGTCGGCCTGGGTGACTACTCCCTCGTTGAGGTCTCCGCACCTGCGGGCTACGTGGTCGATACGACGCCACGGCCCTTCACCGTCACGGCGGCGAACCGGACCGTGGATTTGGGCACCATCAGCAACAAGCGGGTGCCCGGGACGGTGACGTGGTCCAAGGTGGGCCCGACCAGCGGGCTCCTGGCGGGTTCGCGCTGGCGTCTGACGCCGACCAACCCGTCCGGTGCCGCGATCGACATCAGCGATAACACCGGACAGGCCGGTTATACGGGGCGGGATACCGACCCGGTCGCAGGCCAGTTCGCGGTCACAGGGCTCTCTTGGGGAGACTACTCCTTGGTGGAGGTCGCCGCCCCCGTGGGTTACGTTGTCAATGGCACGCCGAAGTCGATCACGATCTCAGCGGATCAGACCACGGTTGGCGTCGGCGTCATTGTGAACCAGCCCAGCCCGGGCGTAAAGCTTCCGCTCACCGGCGGTGAGGGTGCTTTAAGATACTGGATCGCCGGAATGTTGCTGTTCGTCGTCGCCGTGGGCGCCGCCGTCCTGCATCGCTCACATCGTCACCCCCACCGCCGATGAGGCGGGGCGAAACGTCAGTGGCACGCCGAAGTGGTGCGTCGCGTAGGAAAGGAAAGAACCGAGCATGAACTCGACAAGCCGAGGGTGGGCCGCGCGGCTCGCCGCGACGCTGGGGGTCGTCGCACTCAGCGCACTCACCCTCGTCCCGACAGCTCAGGCTGCAGATCCCACGGGGAACATCGACTTTGGTCGCACTGGCAGCATCATCATCCACAAGAGCGAGCAGGGTGGCACGGGCACGGGCACGCCGAACGGTAGCCAGGCCCCCACGGCCAATGCCGTTCCGGGCGTGGTTTTCACCGCCTACCCGATCACGTCGCTTGACCTGAGCGTCGCCGCGAGCTGGAACACCTTGGCGAGCCTCACGGTTCCCTCCACCGCGTGTGATGTTCCTTCGCTGGCCGGACAGACGTTGGGCACCGGCATCGCGAGTGCTCCCACCGACGCGAACGGCCTGACCACGCTGTCGGGTCGCCAGGTGGCTGCCTACCTGGTCTGCGAGACGTCCGCCCCCTCCACCGTCGTGGACAAGGCGCTCCCCTTCGTGGTGACGATCCCGTACCCGTACCAGAACGACTGGCTGTACAACGTCAACGTCTACCCCAAGAACGGCTTGGCGACGGTCACGAAGTCGATCACGGCGCAGACGGGCCTGGGGCTTGGCTCGACGGTCACCTTCCCGGTGACCAGCGACATCGCCAAGATCGATCCGTCCAACAACTTCGCCTACTACCGCGTGACTGACCCGATGGCCACCGAGCTCACCAGCCCGGCCGTCGCGAGCGTCGCGTTGAACGATGGCGGCACGATCACGACGGTCCCGTCGACCTACTACACCGTCTCGGTGAACGGTCAGACGGCCAAGGTCGAGTTCACGTCCACCGGCTTGGCGTGGCTGAAGACGCAGGGCGGCAAGAAGATCGTCACGACCTTCACCGGTGTCGTCTCGACGCTCCCGGCGAACGGCACGATCAGCAACACCGCGACCTTGTACGCCAACACGCGCGCCGCGGAGACGCCGGGCACGACCTCGGATGCGGTCACCACGCACTGGGGCGACCTGGCTATCACGAAGCATGACGCGCAAGCCCGTCCGCTCCAGGGGGCGACCTTCGAGGTGTACCCGGCTGCTCAGCCCTACGCCGCGACGTGCTCGGCGACCGTGGCCACGGGGGCGACCCCGATCAGCGTGTCCGGTGCGACCACGTTCACCTCTGCCGCGAGCGGCAACGTGACGATTCCCGGTCTGTTCGTGTCGGACTCGGTGAACGCGCCCATCAACTCCGCCTACCGCTGCTACGTCATCAAGGAGGTCGCGGCCCCCGCTGGCTACGTTCTCCCCGCCGACGCCGCGGCGTTCACTGCGGTCCGCGTGACGGCGGGCCAGAGCACCGCCGCCGACGTGACCGTGACGAACACGCAGCAGGGCGTCCCGCAGCTCCCGTTCACGGGTGCGGGCAGCCAGGTGCTGATGATCTCGGTCGGTGGCGGTCTGCTGCTGCTGGCTGGCGTCGGGGCGATCTTGGTGCGTCGTCGTCACCGCGGCACGGCCGAGTGACTGATCCGCGTTACGCAGGGCGGCGAGAGGTGAGTCTCTCGCCGCCCTGCGGCATCTTCGGGGGCAGCGAAGCAGCATGGTGACGTCTCCTTCGGCGAGCACCCGCGTCGATCGAGGACGGCTGCACCGGTGGCTGTTGCCCCTCATCGTGGGCGTAGCCGCCTGGCTCGGCATGCTCCTCGTGCTCTACCCGAGCATCGCCGCCTGGTTCTCCGCCTATAACCAGTCCTTGGTGATCGGGTCGTACATGCAGCACTCCGAGGTCGGTCTGGAGCCGAGCGCAGCCGAACAGATCCGGCTCGCTCGTGCCTACAACGCGGAATTGAGTTCAGGGGCCCTCCTGGCGCCGAACGAGCGCCTCCCTCAAGGGGAGGGGACGTCGTCTGCCAACTCGGGGCCCCGCTACGAGGAACTGCTGCGTGCTGACCCGTCCGGGGTGATGGGGCGGCTGCGTGTTCCCACGGCGGACGTCGACCTGCCCATCTACCACGGCACGTCCGACGCGGTGCTGCTGGAAGGCGTCGGTCACCTCGAAGGCACGTCCCTGCCCGTGGGTGGCGAGGACACGCACAGCGTCCTGACGGCGCATCGTGGGCTCGCCTCAGCGAAGATGTTCACCGATCTGAACCTTGTCAGCATCGGGGACACGTTCACCATCACCGTCTTCGACCAGGTGCTCACCTATCAGGTGTTCGACATCAAAGTGGTGGACCCTTCCGAGACCGAAACCCTGCGCCAGGTGCCCGGGCGTGATCTGGTGACCCTCGTCACGTGCACTCCGCTGGGGACCAACTCCCAGCGCATCTTGGTCACCGGGACGCGAGTCGAGCCCACTCCCACCGCCGACGAGGTGGCGGGGTCGACGGCACCGGCGCCGTGGACGTTCCCTTGGTGGGCGGTGATCCTGGCCGGTGGTACCGCCGGCGTCGGGGTCTACCTGTGGCGCGCCACGCGCCCCCGGCCGCGCCGCGAGGCCGCCCCGGAGCCAGCCGACGCCTGACCTCCCGCGCACGGCAGGCCCGCTCGCGTCGGCTCCTGGGACCGCTGGCGGTTAGGGGCCCTCGACGGTGACGTCGTTAAAGGGCTCTTCACGAAAGAGAGTGGATGAGGGGTCGGAATCCGCCTGCTTCGAGGAGTGATCTGAGCCGGTAGTTGACGAGGTTGCGGAAGCCGAGCGCGATGCCGCGGAGGTGTTCGAGCCGGCCGTTGATGGCTTCGGTGGGTCCGTTGCTGGAGCCGGGGTGGTCGAACCACGCCAGGATGTCGTCGCGTCGCTTTTCGAGTGTCCTGCCGAGTTGGGCGAGCTCTTCCAGCCCGGCCGGGACAGCGGTCTTGATCCGGTCGATCACCGAGGTGAGCAGCTTCTTCCCGACGTCGGCGTCGGGGTGTCGGTAGGCGTCGATGATGTCTTGGTAGGTCAGCCAGGTGACCTCGAGGGGGACTGCTTCATCGATGGCCCACAGTGCTGACAGGCGGGCCTTCTGCTTGTCGGTGAGTAGCGCCCGGCCGGTGCGCAGGGTACGTCGGGCCTTGTAGAGCGGATCATCGGCTCGGCCGCGGCCGCCGGTGAGTTCACGTTGGACGCGTTGTCGGGTGGCGTTCAGCTTGTCGCCGGCCAGCGCGACCACGTGGAAGGGGTCCATCACGGCGGTGGCGTCGGGGACGGCTTCGGCGGCGGCGGTCTTGAAGCCGGTGAAGCCGTCCATCGCCACGATGGCGACCCGGGCCCGGAACTGGTCGGTCTGAGCCTCCAGCCAGGTCTTGAACGCCTTCTTCGAGCGACCCTCGACCAGGTCCAGCAGCCGGGCGGGGCCGGTGTCGTCCCGGATCGGGGTGAGGGCGATGATCACGGTCACGTACTTGTCGCCCTTGCGGGTGTGTCGCCAAGCGTGCTCGTCGACGCCGACGACCTCGACGCCGTCGAGCCGTCCCGGGTGGTCGATGAGGAGCTGGGTCCCGACGTCGGTCACGGCCATGTGGGCGGTGTCCCAGCTGATGCCCAGCACGGCGGCGACACCGCTGATCGGGGTGTGATCGAGCACGACTTGGCACAGGGCCCACCAGTCCGCGGCCCTGGTCAGCTTCGACCGCGGTCGGGCCACCGTCTTCAGCGAATGCCGCCACACCCGCCCACACCCATCGCAGCGGAACCGGGGCACCCGGACCGACAGCCACGTCGGCCGTCGGCCCACGGGCAGGTGGGTGAACCGGCGTAGCACCTGGTCGTGCACCCGGCCCCCAGCGCCGCAGCGGGGACATCGGTCATCGACGGTGAGGAGCGAGCAGAACAGGATTGCCTTGTCCGGCCAGATCTGCTGGGCGTCGACCCGCAGCCCGAGGGTGTCAACCCGAGCGAAGGTGGTCAGATCCGGGCTGGTGACCGGCGGGCAGGCGGGCGTCGTTGAGGTAGCGTCAGACATGGGCCTTGTTGTTGCTGGATGGGATTCGACACCCACATCCTCGCGGCGACAAGGCTCCTCAACGCTCAGCCCGCGCCGTCACCCACCCACCCTCGATTGGGAAGAGCCCGTTAAAGGGCATGAGGGGCGCGATCGCGGGAAACACCCACGTGAGCAGCGCCCACACGACGCCGAGGAACAGGATCACCGCGAGGAGGACCTTCACGGCCACGGGGCCGGGCAGGAGACGCCACAGCGCGCCATAGAACGAGAGCCTCATGGATTGCTCACCGCCAGCACCTCCGGGGGTAGGCCGCCCGCACGGGGCAGCGTCTGATCCAGCACGGCGTGCTGGACGTAACGTTCACGCGAACTGAACTCGGGGTGGCAACTGGTCATCGTGAGCATGGCCTGGGTGGGTTTCGCGCCAGGCTGATTGGGTACCGGCAAGACGACGCGGACATCGGTCGGCAAGACGATCTCGGACGAGACGATCGTGTAGACGTAGTACGTGTCGACGGTCTCGATGATGACCTTGTCGCCCGGGACCAGTTCGGCGATCCGGTTGAACGGCTTGCCGTAGGTCACGCGGTGACCGGCCAAGGAGAAGTTCCCGACCTGGCCTGGCATCACCGACTGTTCGTAGTGCCCGACGCCTCGTTTGAGGATGTCCCGGGTGGTGCCCTCGTAGATCGGGCGGGCGTAGTCCTCGCCGAAGCGGGGAATCCGCACGATCGCGAAGGCGTCCCCCAACTCGACGGCATTGGGTTGAACCCATCCGTTGCCGGAGGTCTCCATGGTCGAGATCACCTGGGCGGAGTCTTGATCGGCCACGACGTCCGTCCACCACAACTGCCAGGCGGCGAACAGGAGGCAGAAAGCCCCCAGGGTGACCAGCGCCTCACCCAGCAGACCCACAAGCTCGCGGAAGAAGTGCCGCACTCGCCCGGGACGGGCAGGAACGGCACGCGCAGGCCTGCGGGCGGAGGACCTCACGCGGAAAGCATACCGGGAGGCGGCAACACACCCCGGGCGCGCCGCGCTCAGTTCGCGGACGCCGACCCTTCAACGCTATGATGTGGGGGTTGCCTCGGCAGCGCGCGGGCGTAGCTCAATGGTAGAGCGCCAGCTTCCCAAGCTGGACACGCGGGTTCGATTCCCGTCGCCCGCTCCGTTCCTCCTTACCTTCCTTGATCGCATCGGCGCAGCGTCATGCCGCGTGCCACTGGCACGTCCCCAGCCACCGTGACGCCCTCCGCTGGCCGTGTGGCAGAGGCACTGACGCGTCCCCGACAAGCACGCGCCCCGCGCCTGTTGAGAGTGAGGCACGGGGTGCGTGGGGAAGAGTTCGGCCGATAGCCGGCGGCTTTAGGCCGGAACGATATTGACCAACCTGGGGGCCCGGACGATCACCTTGCGGACGCCACGGCCCTCCAGCGTCCGCTCGACACCGGGGGCAGCCAAGGCGGCAGCTTCCAGGTCGGCGTCCGAAATGGTGGGGGAGACCTCCAGACGGTCGCGGACCTTGCCTGCGACCTGCACGACGCAGGTTACGGTGTCTTCGACCAGCAGCGAGGTGTCGCTGACCTGCGGGAAGGGCGCGTAGGTCACCGACTCGGGGTGGCCCAGCCGCGACCACAGTTCCTCGGCGATGTGCGGGGCGACTGGGGCGATCATCAAGACCAGCGCCTCGGCTGCCTCGCGGGGGACTGCGTCCAAACCGGTCAGGTGGTTGTTCAGCATGATCAGCTTCGCGATGGCCGTGTTCAGCCGCATCTGCTCCATCTCGGCCGTGACTTCGACGATGGTGCGTGCCAGCAGGCGTGCGGTCGCCAAGTCGGGGGCGTCGTCGGTGACGATGACCTCACCGGTGTGCTCATCGACGATGTTGCGCCACAGACGCTGCAGGAAGCGCTGAGAACCCACCACGGCACGCGTGTCCCACGGACGCGACAGATCCAGCGGGCCCATGCTCATCTCGTACACCCGGAACGTGTCGGCGCCGTAGTGGGCATACATCTCGTCGGGCGTCACCATGTTCTTCAGCGACTTGCCCATCTTCCCGTACTCGCGGTTGACGCGTTGGCCCTGCCACGTCCAGAACGGTTCTCCGTCCTCGCCGATCTCCTCGACGACCTCTTCGGCCGGGACGTACACGCCCCGCGCGTCGGTGTAGGCGTAGGCCTGGACGTAGCCCTGGTTGAACAGCTTGTGGAACGGCTCCACCGAGGACACGTGCCCCAGGTCGAACAGCACCTTGTGCCAGAACCGGGAGTACAGCAGGTGCAAGACCGCATGCTCGACGCCACCCACGTACAGGTCCGCCCCGCCGGTGGTGACGGTGCCATCGGCCTGCGTGCGCGGGCCCATCCAGTAGCGTTCGATGGCCGGATCGACGGCGTGCGCGGCGTCATCGGGATCCAGGTAGCGCAGTTCGTACCAGCACGATCCCGCCCAGTTGGGCATCGTGTTCGTGTCGCGTCGGTACGTCTTGGGGCCCTCGCCCAGATCCAGCGTGACCTCCACCCAGTCCTCGGCCCGCGACAGCGGCGACTCGGGGTTGGATTCGGCGTCGTCGTCGGCGTACACCTTGGGCTCGAAGTTGGCCACCGGCGGCAGTTCCACCGGCAGCATGGCGTCCGGGATGGGGATGACGCGGCCATCGGTCGTGTCGTAGACGACGGGGAACGGCTCGCCCCAGTACCGCTGCCGGGAGAACAGCCAGTCGCGCAGCCGATAGGTGGTGGTGGCCTTGCCCGCGCCCTTGGCCTCCAGCCAGGTGGAGATGGTGGCCTTCGCTTCGGCGATACCCAGCCCATTCAGGCTGATCTCGTCGTTGGCGGAGTTGATGACGACGCCGTCGCCCGCGTACGCGCCCTCGTGCCCCTCGGGCGCCTCCACGGTGGCTACCACCGGCAGTTCGTAGGCGGTGGCGAAGTCGAAGTCGCGCTGGTCGCCCGACGGAACGGCCATGATCGCGCCGGTGCCGTACCCCATCAGGACATAGTCGGCGATGAAGATCGGCAGCCGATCCCCGTTGACGGGGTTGATGGCGTAGCCGCCGGTGAACACACCCGTCTTAGCGCCCGCATCGGCCTGGCGCTCCTCGGCGGTCTTCGCCGCGGCCGTGGCCCGATAGAGAGCGACGGCCTCCGCCGGGGTTGCTGCGCCGCCCGTCCACACCTGCGGGACGCCCGCCTCCCACGCGGGAGTCGCGGCGACCAGTTCGTCCACGATCGCGTGCTCGGGTGCCACCACCATGTAGGTGGCGCCGAACAGCGTGTCAGGGCGCGTAGTGAAGACGGTCAGCGTCTCCGGGGAGCCGTCGACGCGGAAGTCGACGTGGGCGCCCTCGGAACGACCGATCCAGTTGCGCTGCATGCTCTTGACCTTGTCCGGCCAATCCAGGCGGTCCAGGTCGGCGACCAGGCGGTCGGCGTAGGCGGTGATCCGCATCATCCACTGGCGCAGGTTCCGCTTGAACACAGGTTTGTTGCCGCGTTCGGAACGCCCATCGGCGGTGACCTCTTCGTTGGCCAGCACGGTGCCCAGCCCGGGAGCCCAGTTGACGGGGACGTCCGCGACGAAAGCCAGGCGGAACTCACCCAAGACCCGCTCGACCTCGGCGGGGCTCAGTTCGCCCCACGCCCGGCCGGTGAACGGCTCGGGCAGCGGACGCGAACCGTCGGCGAACTGTGCCACCAGCGTGTCGATCGGGCGCGCGGCGCCAATCGAGCCATCGGGGGCGGTCGCCTCGGGGTCGAACCAGGAGTTGAAGATCTGCAGGAAGATCCACTGCGTCCACCGGACGAAGCCCGCATCGGTGGTCGCGAAGGAACGCTGCTCATCGTGGGCCAGGCCCATGCGGCGCAACTGGCGGCGCATGGTGGCAATGTTCTCGTCGGTGGTGATGCGCGGGTGCTGCCCGGTCTGCACCGCATACTGCTCGGCAGGCAGGCCGAACGCGTCGTAGGACAGGGCGTGCAGGACGTGATGCCCGGTCATGCGCTTGAATCGACCGACGGCGTCCGTGGCGATGTATCCCAGCGGATGCCCGACGTGCAGCCCCTTCCCGGAAGGGTAGGGGAACATGTCCAGCAGGTAGAACTTCTTGGCCGACGCGGGGTCGACGCCTGGCTCCGGGTCCGGGGTGCGGAAGGTGCCCTCCTCGGCCCACCGCTGCTGCCAGGCGGTCTCGATCTTCTCGGCCAGTTCAGCGGTATAACGCTGGGCCGGTACTTCGCTCGTGGCCTGGGGTGCGGCGGCGGACGCGTCAGAGTTGCTCATTGATCTTGTTCCTTGTCTGCTCGCACGGCTCGTGCGGCTCGATGTGACGTCCACGGTTCCTGTCGCGCGCCCGAACGTTCGGGCTGCTGGGGCGGCCACGCTGATGCGACGCAGCCCTGCACGGTGGCGGGGCGCATCCGCTGAAGATCAGCGCAGCCCGATAAGGAGTCCACGAGGCACAGTCATGGCGGCGACTTTACCGCACGGAGTGCCGCCCAGGGCCCCCTACCAACCCTCGGCCACATGATTTAGGTTAGGCTTATCTTACTTAATCCGAGGAGGTCGGGATGGCGTTCAAAGACGCGCGGCGCGAACGGGGTCTGTATCGGGCGGAGGTGCTGCGCACCGAGCGCGTGACCCCCCACATGGTGCGCGTCACCGTCGGCGGGGACGACCTGACCCGGCTCCCGCATCACGGCTACGACCAGTGGTTCCGATTGTTCCTGCCGCAGGCGTCTGGTGCGACGGACTTTTCCGCCGTCCCCGACCAGTTCGGGCTCACCGGCTACGTGAAATTCCTCCTCTCCTCGCCTGCAGCGACGCGTCCGATCGTGCGCAGCTACACCGCCCGGGAGTTCCGTCCCGAATCCGGCGAGGTGGACATCGACTTCGTCTCCCACGGCGACCTGGGCGAAGCGGGCCCCTGGGCCCGGCGTGCACAGCCAGGTGAGACGGTGATGCTGCTGGATCAGGGGCGAGGCTTCGATCCGCAGCCCGACGCCAGCGCCTATCTCTTCGCGGGTGACGAGTCGGCGCTCCCGGCGATCGTGGGAATCCTGCGCGATCTCCCCCGCGACGCGCGTGGCATCGCCCTGCTGGAGGTCATCGACGCCGCGGATGCCCAGCCCTGCGACGCCCCGAGGGCATCGATCTGCGCTGGATCGTGCGCGAGGAGGGTGCCCGGCCCGGTGCTGCCGCGCTCCGCGCCCTGGAAGAACTGGCGATCGAGACGCCAGCCACGCTGGCGGCCTACATCGCGGGGGAACAGGCGCTCCCCACGCAAGCGCGCCGGCATCTGGTGGGGGCCGGCGTGCCCCAAGAGCGGATCGTCTTCACCGGGTACTGGCGACAGGGCAAAGCCGCGCTCTGAGCAGCACGCTCACGACAAGCGCCGACGCATCTCCGAGACGACGCGGTCAAACGTCTTCTTGTCGACAGAGAGGGAAACCCGGCGCACCCGATCAGGATCGACGCGCAGCACGCGGTTGACGCGGACCTCGCTGGGGCGGCCCTGCGGATCCCAGGCACCCGAACCGATGTCGATCCAGAAGCGACCCGCGCGGGCCTCCTGGGCGGCGTCGCGGTCATGATCGACGCTGGTCAGCTGCAAGGCCAGCAGCCAGGAGCCGTCGCGCCCGATCAGCAGGACGGGCCGGTCCTTGCCGCGGCTGTGATCCTCTTCGTAGGGCACCCACGTCCACACCACTTCCCCCGGATCGGGGTCTTTGCCCGGCACCGGCGCATAGCTGACCTGAGGGACCCCCCGGTAGTCGCCGGGGTAGTCGCTGGACCCGCCGGGCGGCTGCGGCGTGCCGGGGGCCTGCGGTCGCGGTGCGCGTGACGTTGGGCGGCGTCGCCCAGTGGGGGACTTCTCAGCGCCGCGTGCCCAGGAATCCAGGCCGGCACGCAGCGTATCGCCGAGGATGCGCCCCAACGCCGACAGCAACGTGTTACTCATGCGAGATAGCGGGGGAGCGGACCGTAGTGGATCGGGCCCTGGTCAGGAAGGGCCACAACGACGGGGTGGCGTCGGGCGTGCCATGCGTCGCAGTAGGCGCGCGACACGGGTAGCCACAAGGCGGCGACCGCGAGAGCCAGGGGGAACAGGCTCGCGATCATCCACCCGTTGCCGATCAGGGTCAGCAGGCCGACGCCGAGGGCCACGAATCCGGCGACTCGCGCCCAGCCGTACCCCTTCCAGCCGTAGTAGCCGACGATGATCGCGCCCGCGCCGACTGCCAAGGTGACGGCGAAGAGCGCGGTCACCATGGCGATGCGTACCAAGGAGCCGGGTTCGGTCTCCACGACGCCGTTCAGCCAGGTGGCCTGGGCAAACGTCTGGACCGTCTTGCTCTGCCAAAATGCCACCAGCATTCCCCCGGTCACGACCGCGACGGCGAGATAGGCCAGGCTGACGCTGGCCCATATCGACCAGGGACGCCGGGGCTCGCCGGTGACAGGGTGCACGCGCACGTCGGGCGCGGGGGGCGTCTGCACGCTGGGAATGTCTGCCTCCGGCGCCGGATGCGGCGGCGAGGCGGCGAGCTCGGTCGACATGGAGCCAGTCTAGGGGCCTACGCCCGTGGACCCGAGGGGCCGCACGCCCACCACGTCACCAGGTGTCGACGAGGTAGTACTGCAGGGTCCGCGCCAGAGGCGAAAGGAAGGCCCGGCTGGGAAGGGGGCGCGAAGGAACGTGACCCACCTGCACCCCGACGAGCGCGCTGGCGGCAAGTTGGGCCCTCAAGGTCGCGTCGGCGTGCCCAAAGTGGGCGGCCACAGGGACGAACACCTCGCGTGCCACCATCTCGATTGCTGCGCGTGCGCGCGCCGCAACCTCCCCTTGAGGGCCGTCCACCAGCGCTGCCAGCGGGGCCGAAACGGAGGCGTCTCGACGTTCGAGCAACAATTGGACGGCGCGATGCCCCACACCGTCGGTGGGGCCATCCACGACGGTGGCAATGTCGCGTTCGACCTCCCAGGCGACTCCGGTCAGGGCCAACAGGAACAGGGCAGCCTTCGACGTGAAGTAGTGATGCACCAGCGCGGGATCAACCTCGGCCTCGCGTGCGACCGCGCGCAGGCTGACCTTCTCGTAGCCGTCGCGGAGAAACAGGGCGCTCGCTGCGGCGCGGATCGTGCCTGCCGTGTCGCTTCGACCCGGGCGGCGTCCACGGGGCCGCGTCGGGGCAGTCATACCGGCTCCTTTCGTCCGGTCGTGGGGGTGAGGATGTGTAGAAATATGGTGCGCGGTCAGGCTGCAGGAGACAAGCGGCTGGACGCGCACGCGCCGCCATCGAACGAGTCGATGGCGGCGCGGACGGTGCTCAGGACTGCTTCATGGATCCCGTCTCGAGGAACCGGCGGTGCCACGAGTGAGCCTGGCTCAGGTCATGAGGCGTGTGCTCGGAGTTCGCGACAGCCTCGGCGCGGGTGACGTACTCCCACAGCTGATCGCGGAAGTCCGGGTGGGCGCAGTTCTCGATGACCACCTTGGCGCGCTGCTTGGGGGAGAGCCCCCGCAGATCGGCCAGACCCTGCTCGGTGATGATGACCTGGACGTCGTGCTCGGTGTGGTCGTGATGGCTGACCATCGGCACGATCGCAGAGATGTCGCCGTTCTTGGCCAGCGAAGGAGACACGAACACCGAGATGTAGGCGTTGCGCGTGAAGTCGCCCGAGCCGCCGATGCCGTTTTGCATCTTGGAACCCATGATGTGGGTGGAGTTCACGTTGCCGTAGATGTCGGCCTCGATCATGCCGTTGCAGGCGATCACCCCGAGTCGGCGGATGACCTCGGGGTTATTCGAGATCTCCTGCGGCCGCAGCACGATGTGGTCGCGGTAGAAGCTCGCCTTTTCGTTCATCATGTGGGCGGCGTCCGGGGATAGCGAGAACGCCGTCGCCGAGGCGACGAGCAGCTTGCCGGAGTCGATCATGTCGACCATGCCGTCCTGGATCACCTCGGTGTAGGAGGTGAGGCGTTCGAACGGGCCTTCGTTGAGGCCGACGAGCACCGCGTTGGCGATGTTGCCCACGCCGGACTGCATCGGAAGCAGGTCCTTGGGGAGGCGGCCCTGCTTGACCTCGTTGCCCAGGAAGTCGAGGAGATGCTCCGCGATCGTCTTGGAGTCCTGATCCAGAGGCTTGAAGGGGGAGTTGCGGTCGGGGGCGTCCGTCTCGACGACGGCGACGACCCGATCCCAGTCGATGTCGAAGTACTTCGACCCGATGCGGTCACCGGCGCTGGTGATCGGAATCGGAACGTTGTGGGGAGGCGTCTTCATCGAGTAGACATCGTGCATGCCCTCGAGATCCTCGGACTGCCACGAGTTCACCTCGAGGATGATCTTGTCGGCCTTCTCCAGGTAGACGTTGTTGTTACCAATCGAGGAGGAGGGCAGGACGGTGCCGTCGCTGTTGACCCGGGCGACCTCGATGACGGCGGCGTCCAGGTTGCCCCAGAAGCCGTGACGCACCTGCGGGCCGGAGTGCGACAGGTGCACGTCGCTGTACTCGGAAACGCCAGCGTTGATCTTGCCGCGCATGACGGGGTCGGACTGGTAGGGCATGCGCATCGAGATGCCGTCGACAGCGGCGAGCGCGCCGTCATGCTCGGGTGCGGTGGAGGCGCCGGTGTACGACGCGATGGTGAACGGTTTGCCCGCCTCGTGCGCCGCCCGCATCTGCTCGGCGAGAGCGCCCGGGACGGCCTTGGGGTACCCCGCACCGGTGAAGCCTGAGAACCCGACGCGGTCACCGTCCTGGATCTTCTGCGCGGCTTCCTCCGCAGACATGAGCCTGGCACGGGCCAAGTCGTAGCCAATTCGCGACATGTACTTCCTCCCTGGATGATGGCGCTCTTGGCGCCAGCCTAGCGGGGTGCACCCTGGGACACGCCCAGAACGAGTGGGCTCGCACTACACGACGCTTGGTCGCGGTGAGAAGGCCTGGGGGAGGGCACCTATCCTGAAGGGGAAAGGGGGTCCGTGTGACGTCAGACCACTCCGCGCAGCCCACTCCGCAGGCCGACGCGACGCACGAGCCCGTCGAGGACGGCGGTTCCGCCGACGCGCCCCCTCAGTCCCCTCGACGACGCCGTCAAGTCCCCCTGGCACTCGCGGTGCTGGGGAACCTTGTGGTCGCCTTGATCATCGTCTCGCTGGTGCAGGCCTTCCTGGTCAGGGTGCACAACGTGGCGTCCGGGTCGATGGAGCAGACACTCGGGGTCAGTGACCGGGTGCTCTCCTCAGACCTGCCCTACCTGTCTTCGTCGCCACAGTTGGGGGATGTCATCATTTTTGGTCACGGGCTGACCTGGAACGATGCCGCGCTCCCGCCCACCTCGGACCCGTGGGAAGCGGCCGCCCGGCTCTTCGGCGACGTCACCGGGATTGGGACCTCCAGCAAGGTGTTCACGGTGAAACGTGTCTTGGGCCGACCGGGAGATCAGGTGTCGTGTTGTGACGCCAACGGGCGAGTGGTCGTCAATGGCATGGCCATGGTCGAGCCCTACATCTATGAGGATCTGCCCTTCGAGGTGGGGCACCTGGATTGTTCGACCACACCCGCCTCGCCCCGGTGCTTTGGGCCGATCACGGTCCCGCGTGACCACTACTTCGTCTTGGGTGATCATCGCTCCAACTCCGCCGACTCGGCGGCGCAATGTCGCGGGAATCGGCGCAGTGAATGCGCGACGCTGGTGCGGGCAGAGCGCATCACGGGCAAGGTGATCGCGAAGGCGTGGCCCCCGGGTCCGATCTGATCCGTTGCGTGAGCAGAGCCTGCAGAGGTGGGCCTGCATGAGTGGGGCCCGGACGATCGCGTCCGGGCCCCACTTGCGTGCTGGCAGGGATCAGGCGAGCGTGATGCGCTGCTTGAGGCAGTGAACTTCACCCGGACGCAAGACGACGGGCTCATCAAGCGCGTTCGCCGCTTCGACGCACAGCATCTGGTGCCATTCGTCGTCGCCGAAGTCGGGCATGGCGGCTGCCTTGTCGACCCAGGGATTCCACACGACGGTCTGCGCCGAACCGGACTTGGAGACGATCAGGTCGCGCCCCAGGGCCGGGTCATGGATGACGACCTCGCCCGTGCTGGCGTACACGCGATCCGTCTCCGCCGTGATCGTCAGGTCGCCCGACTGCACCTCTGCTTCGGCTCCGCTCACCTTGTCGAGATAGGTGGCCCCCTCGAGCCCCGAGATGCTCACGCGGGAGACATCGCCGACATGAAGATAAGTGTGGAGCGCCTCGTCAAAGACGATCTCTTCGGTGCCGACATTCTCCACGCGCAGTTCCAGCCCCAGATACTCGGGGGTGAACTTGGCCTGGAAGGACGCCTTGTAGGGGTAGGGCCACTGCGCCTGATCGCCGGTCATGGACTCGTTCAGCGTGTACTCGACGATGAAGCGGCCGTCACGATCGAGGGTGTCCTTCACGTCGGACATGTGCCAATTCTGCAGGCGGGCGAAGCCGTGCATCGGGTACAGGTCGCCGTTGCGCCCAGGGCCGAACCACGGGAAGCAGATCGGGACGCCGCCGCGGATGGGCTGGCCTTCGGCGAACCAGGACTTCGCGCTCATCCAGATGACCGGCTCGGTTCCGTCAGGTTGCCAGGACCAGACCTGGGCTCCCTGATCGAAGATGCCGTAGTGCCCGTTGGTGCTTTGCTTGGCTTCGACGCCCCGCAAGGGGTTGTCGGTGATCTCATACGCCATCGGTGGGACCTCCCGGAGTTGTGGACTTCTGCCTGCGAGCCTAGTCCGGGTGCGCTGTCGCATGCGCGCCATTGGTCGAATGGTTGCGCTGAGCGCGGGGCTGCGCTGCCCGTCGCCGGGTCGCGTTTACGGGCGAATGCGACGGCACTCCAGATAGAAGCGCTTGTCCTGGCCGTGCCCCATGGAGAAGGTCTTGCGGGGGAAAGGGCCGTCGACGGCCACAGAGGCGAAGAAGTCGTCCTTGGCGATAGCCGGGAGCACGATCCCGAGAGCTTCGGGCTCGCGCGCCAGGCGCTCCAGCACGTCTGCTTCGTGAATGTAGTCGGCCTCGGCGTCGGGATGCGCGGGCAACCAGCCGTCCAGGAAGGCCTGGACTGTGCCCACGGCGAGTTGATGGGTCGGTGTCGTGGCCTCGACCACGACGATGCCCTCCTCGCGGATCAGCGCGAACGCCTGTCCGGACGACTGCGCGACGGCGTCCAAGGCGCTCGAGGCGTCCTGCACCGGGGTGAGCACGCCGCCGACGGCGGCGATCAGGTCGTCCCCGAGGCCCCTCGCGTGGGTCACCAGTCGGTGGATGGGCTCGAAATGCAACGACGGATCGTGCAGGTTGACCAACTCGACGAGCGCGTAGCGGGCGGGATGGTCGGGGTCGGCTCCGGCGGCCTTGTGTTCGGCCCAGATGATGGCGGCTGCGGCGAGGGAGTGGTTGCCGTCGCCGACCGCCAGCAGCAGCGGGGCGTCGGCGGGCAGGCCGTAGCGTCGGGCGTATGCCTCGGGGGTGACGAGGGCGGTGAGTGCCGCCACGGTGGCCGCCTGTACTGCGGGGTCTTCGATCAGGAAGCCGCGCACATGCCCCGAGCCGGCCATGAGATCAGCGTCATAGGCGGGGCTCAGCGAGGGGCGCGCCGCTTCCACGGCAGCCAACACGGTGCCATCGGGATCGTCGTACAAGACGAGGACGTGCGGGAGTTCCAGGTCGGCGTCACGCCGCACAGCGACGCGAGGGGGGAGCCGGTCGATCACGGTGCCCTCGGTGGCGCGGATGGGCGTGCGGGCGTGCGGCTGGAAGTCATAGGAATCCAGGTCGATCTCGACGAGCAGACCGCGCTGGACGCCGCGGCTCACCTGGCGTTCCACGTAGACGAAAGCGTCGTGCGGCTCAAGGAGCCCCTCGGACTCGTAGCGACGCATGGTGTCTTGGCAGGCGGCCACCCGCTGGGACACGTCGGGTGCGTGCAGGTACAACTCGGGCAAGATCATCCGCAGCGTGGAGGGGGCATCACCGACGATGCGCTCGACGTCCGCCCAGTAATCGGGCTCAGCCGTGAACTGATCGCAGGCGATGACGGCCCAGCGCGCGATATCGATCGTGGGTCGGGGCAGCAGGACGCGAGGGACGCGCACCGCTGTGGCCTGGGCCTCCATGACTTCTCCCTGGTGGTGATGGTGTCGCGGCGCGAACCATCCGGTGCTGGGCGGTTCGGTTCCTGGCAGCCTAGCGGCCGTTCTGCCGCGCCGAGGGCTCCGCCCGTCCGCGGCTGAGGCTCATTCCGGTGGCAGAACCGACGTCTGGCTGGGGTACTGGTCTTGGCGCAGGACGCCCACCGGGCAGGAAACGCCGGTCGCGTGGATCGGGCAGTAGCCGCCCGGGTTCTTGGCGAGGTACTGCTGGTGGTACGCCTCCGCGTAGAAGAACGGCGGGGCGTCCTCGACCTCGGTCGTGATGGGGCCGTATCCGGCCGCCGTGAGGGCGGGCTGGTACTCGGCGATCAGCGCCTCAGCGGTGGCCCGCTGTTCCGCATTGGTGGTGAAGAGCGCCGAGCGGTACTGGCTCCCGACGTCGTTGCCTTGGCGCATGCCCTGGGTCGGGTCATGGTTCTCCAAGAAGACGCGGACGAGGTCGGCGTAGCTCACCTGGGTGGGGTCGAAGACCACCTTGACCGTCTCGGCGTGCCCGGTCATTCCCGAGCAGACCTCCTCGTAGGTGGGATGCGGGGTGAACCCGCCCTGATAGCCCACCGCGGTATTCACCACCCCCGGTGTCGACCAGAACAGTTTTTCAGCGCCCCAAAAGCAGCCCAGGGCGAAGTAGGCGACGTCGGCCCCTGCGGGGACGTCGCGAAGATCGGTGCCGAACACGTCGTGCGTCACCCCTGCGGGGAGAATCTCGTGGGCGCGGCCGGGCAGGGCGCTCGACGCGTCGGTGGGCCGGGAAGGCGAACGGAAACCGAACATGCCTTGAGGCTACCTGGGCGTGGGCGACGCCCCACCGGGCAGCGGTGCCAGCCCGGCATTGCGTCGGGCATCGGCGTACGCCCCGTCGAAACTGGCGCCCGGGTCAGCGAGGAGCGTGAGGGTGGCGCCCGCATGGGCGCGCTGTTCGGCCCGCAGGGTGTCGCGGGCTCGGATCAGGGCAGGCTCCAGGCTCTCGTCGAGCAGTGCCAGCTCGATGAGCGCGCGCGACAGGCTCTTCTTGACGTCCGCGTCCCCACGCCCCAAATGCCGCAGCAGGGTGCCCGTGAGGTGGGCTTCCTCCCCGCGCGGAACCACCCCGACGGCCACCCGCCAGGCCGTGCGCGCGACCTCGTCGTCCGGGTCGTTCACCAAAGAGGGGAACACCCACGCCCATGCTTGCGGGACGACGAGCTTGGACAAGGTGTGCAGCGCCTGGCTGCGAGCCTGCGGGAGCGGGGCGTCCAACTGCCTGCGGAGGGCGGGGACGACCAGGGTGCGGGGCAGCTGAATGAGCGCCCAGGTCAGGGTCTCGCGGACGAAGAAGTCAGGCTCGACGCCGCACCGCTCGATGAGGGTGGCGAGCAGGCCTGGGTCTGGTTCGGTTCCTGCGAGCAAGGCCGCCTGCAGGCGGCCAGACGGGGTGGCGCCCCGGAGCGCGGCCATGAGCGCTGCGCGACGATCCTCGGAGTTCTCGTGCTGATCCATGCCCTCACGGTGGGGGTTGCCGCAGCGTCAAGGTCAAGGGGGGCCGCGTCGGACGCCCGGACAGGCTTCGTCGCACGCCGGGAGGGCTACGGGAGAGGTCAGGGTTGCGAGCGGGGTGGCGGGGTTGTCGCGTCCCACGGGGGCAGGGACACTGGAATTATCAGGCGGGAGGCTTCGTGGACGCGTTGCACCTGCTCAACAGACGCTTCGGTCGGTCAGCGCGGACGCGCTCCCGGCCCGGATGGAGGAGTGAGGATGACCGAACAGCAGCATGAGCACGATCGCCGCGACGAGGACGCCGTGACCCCACCGGTCGCGGACGCTTCGACGCCGGGCAACGACGACGGTGCCGGGACCGAGCATGACCCGGCGCTGGCCCAAGGGGAGAAGTTCACCCCGGAGAAGCTGGGCGATGCTGCGATCAAGTTCGCCACGGAGACCGTCTACGCGGCGGCGGGCCTGGCCAACGTGGTCGCGGAGAAGGCCAAGGAGTTCTACGACACGCAACGTAAGCAGATCGCCGGGAACACCCCCGAGGGGGTGGACCCGAACTTCCGCCAGTTCGTGGACTCCATGCCCGACCAGTTCAAGACCTTCATGGACGACGCCACCAAGGCCTTCCACGACCTGTCCGAGCGTGGCCGCAGCACGATGAGCGACTTCCAAGATCAGGTGCAGTCGGCGTGGAAGCAGTGGGAGGACCAGCAGCGCGAACAGCGTGCTGCCGCAGACCAGAAGACGGGGGCCTTCGATCTGAGGGACGCCGCCGAGGCCACGTCGGACGCCGCCTCCGCGGTCGCTCCCGACGAGCCCGTCATCCCCGCGCCCATTGCCGATGCAGCTGCGGAGGAGTACCCCGGTGAAGGCAAGGGGGACGTCCGCAACGACTGATGCGGGCGGTCTGCCGCCGCAGCGGCAGCCCTAGTTCTCGACGGCCTCGTGCGCGATCTCGCGCGCCAGGCCGTCGACGCGTTCGGCGCCGGGGACACTGAGGAGCGTTGCGGTGGGAACGAAGAGCTTCGAACCACGGATGCCCGAGCCGATGCAGAGCCACGGTCGCTCGGCCACGGCGGCATCGATCCAGATCGGCCAGTCGGCGGGGCGCCCGATCGGCGTGATGCCGCCGTACTCCATCCCCGTGCGCGTGACCGCTTCCTCCAGGGGCGCGAAGGAAGCCTTGCGGGCGTCGAGGCGCTTGCGGATTGCGCCGTTGACGTCGAGGCGCCGGGTGGCCAGCGTCATGCACACCGCGAACCGCTCAGTGTCCCCGCGGACGCCGCGGACGACGACGGCGTTCGCGGAGGCGTCCAGGGGAACCCCGTAGTGGGCGCAGAAGGCGTCAGTGTCGGCGAGGCCAGGATCAATCGGCGCCACGAACGCCTCCAGGGCATCGGAGGCGAGTGCCGCCGCCACCGGTTCGGCCAGCAGGTCGGTGCGGCTCAAGGCGGGGATGGCGCTGAGGGTGCCCAGGACGGCGTCGGGTGGAGTGGTCACCTGGCCATGCTGACACGCCTCGGACAAGCCAGAAGGTGCGGCTCGAGCCGCGAGCGGTCGGAGGCGGCATCGCGCCGCGTGGCTAGGGTGCCGCGCATGGCGTTTCTCGATCCCGCGACGTTGGAAGCTGGGCCCGTCCGTCTGGAGCCGTTGACCCTCCAGCACGCAGGGCCCCTCGCTGAGGCCATGGGGGACGATCGCCCCGCCGACCTGTGGTTCGCGCGCACCCCCGAGCCTGCGGACCTGGCCGCCGACATCGCGACCAAGCTCGCGGCTGCCGAGCAGGGCCAGTGGCTGCCGTTCGTCGTGCTCCAGGACGCGGTCCCGGTTGGGAGTACGTCCTTCCTGCACCCCCAGGCGGAGATCCCCTCGGTGGAGATCGGGGCCACCTGGCTGGGCCCCGCCGCGCGCCGCACCGGCGTCAATACGGCGGCCAAATCCTTGCTGCTCACGCACGCCTTCGACGTGTGGGGATGCCGCCGGGTGACGTTCCGGGCTACCTGGTGGAACCGCGCCTCACGGGCAGCGATTGAGCGGATCGGCGCGAGTTTCGAGGGCCGGATCCGCAACGATCGCGTCACCCGGGAGGGCCTGGTGACCGATTCTGCCCAGTATGCGATCACCGACGCCGAGTGGCCCGCGGTGCGCCGTCATCTGCAGTTCTTGCGAGAGCACGGCTGACGATCGGCGGTTGCCTCAGACGCGGACGGTCGCGTTCTTGACCAGGGAACGCAGGCGCAGGCTCGCGACGATGGCGGCGACCCCGTACACCAATGCGGTGACCCCGAACAGGATGGCGGCGGCCGCGAGCACCGCCACCGGCGCGAACAGCGTCAAGAAGCCGCACAGGATGCCGATGATGCCGACCAGGATCAGCATCCACTCCCCGCTCACGAACCGGCGGATGCGCACGGCAGTCGCAATCTGGGCGATACCCGAGGCGAAGAACCAGATGGCCAACAGGAGGGCCAGCGCTTGCAAGGTGGCGAACACGTTGGTGACGGCGATGACGCCGACGACGAGGCTGATGAGACCAAACACGCCGAAGAGCGCACGCTCGCCGGGGGTGACGTCATGCACGGTGAAGGCGTTGATGGCTAGGCCGACCCCGTCGAAGATCAGCCAAAAGCCGATGAACGTGGCGATGACGATCAAGGTGGGCCCAGGCCACACGATGGTGACCAAGCCAGCTAGGGCGGCGATGATGCCCCGGGCTAGGATCCACGGCCACGTACGGGCGACGAAGGTGAGCATGGGAGCGTTCCTTTCGTGGGTTGACCCTCACGTTACGCGTGCCCCCCGTGCCGGGCAAGGGACGCCGCGCTGCTGGGCGCGGCCATGTTCTGCGGCGTCCGACGCCCCATCAATCCGCCCACGGCTCAGGGAATAACCCCATCGATCCCGGGGTTGAGTCATGTGAACTCAACTTCTGGGGTTGAGTCTGTTAGGCTCAACCACGAGCAACCCACATACCTGGAGGTTTTCACCATGGCCCGTGCAGTCGGTATCGACCTCGGCACCACCAACTCCGTCGTTGCCGCCATGGAGGGCGGCGAGCCGACGGTCATCCCCAACGCAGAAGGCTCGCGCACCACCCCGTCCGTCGTCGCGTTCTCCAAGAACGGCGAGGTCCTGGTCGGCGAGGTCGCCAAGCGTCAGGCCGTCACGAACGTCGACCGCACGATCCGCTCCGTCAAGCGCCACATGGGCACCGACTGGAGCATCGACATCGACGGCAAGAAGTACAACGCGCAAGAGATCAGCGCCCGCGTCCTGCAAAAGCTCAAGCGCGACGCTGAGGCCTACCTGGGTGAGACGGTCACCAACGCCGTCATCACCGTTCCGGCGTACTTCGGTGACGCCGAGCGCCAGGCCACCAAGGAGGCCGGCGAGATCGCTGGCCTGACCGTGGACCGCATCATCAACGAGCCCACCGCCGCCGCGCTGGCCTACGGCCTCGACAAGGGCGACGCCGAGCAGACCGTGCTGGTCTTCGACCTCGGCGGTGGCACCTTCGACGTGTCGCTGCTGGACATCGCCGATGGCGTGTTCGAGGTCAAGGCCACCAAGGGCGACAACCGCCTCGGCGGCGACGACTGGGATCAGCGCATCGTCGACTGGCTGGTCAAGAAGTTCAAGGACGCCCACGGCGTCGACCTGTCCAAGGACAAGATGGCCCGCCAGCGCCTGCTGGAGGCCGCCGAGCGCGCCAAGATCGAACTGAGCGCCGCTCAGGAGACGCAGATCAACCTGCCCTACATCACGGCCAGCGCCGAGGGCCCGCTGCACCTGGACGAGAAGCTGACCCGCGCCGAGTTCCAGCGGATGACCCAGGATCTCCTGGATCGCCTGCGCAGCCCGTTCAACGCGGTCATCAAGGACGCCAACACGTCGGTGAACAAGATCGACCAGGTCATCTTGGTCGGTGGCTCCACCCGCATGCCGGCTGTCGCCGACCTCGTGAAGGAGCTCAGCGGCAAGGAGCCCAACAAGAGCGTCAACCCCGACGAGGTCGTCGCTCTCGGTGCGGCCCTGCAGGCCGGCGTCCTGAAGGGCGAGGTCAAGGATGTGCTGCTGCTCGACGTCACCCCGCTGAGCCTCGGCATCGAGACCCGCGGCGGCGTCATGACCAAGATCATCGAGCGCAACACCACCATCCCGACCAAGCGGTCCGAGGTGTTCACCACGGCCGAAGACAACCAGCCTTCGGTGATGATCCAGGTGTACCAAGGCGAGCGTGACTTCGCCCGCGACAACAAGTCGCTGGGCAACTTCGAACTCACCGGCCTGATGCCCGCCCCGCGCGGCGTCCCGCAGATCGAGGTCGCCTTCGACATCGACGCCAACGGCATCGTTCACGTGTCCGCCAAGGACATGGCGACCGGCAAGGAGCAGTCGATGACTGTCACCGGCGGCTCCGCCCTCGGCAAGGACGACATCGACCGCATGGTCCGTGACGCGGAAGCTCACGCCGACGAGGACCGCAAGCGCCGCGAGGCCGTCGAGATGCGCAACGAGGCCGACGCGCTGGCGTTCCGCACCGAGAAGCTCCTCAAGGACAACGAGGAGGCTCTCGGCGATGACGTCAAGGGTCCGGTCGAGGCCGCTCTCACCACGTTGAAGGAGGCCCTGAAGGGCACCGACAACGACGATGAGGTCAAGACCGCCATGAAGGACCTCAACGAGAAGGCGTCCGCCATGGGGCAGGCCGTCTACGCCGCCGCGCAGGCCAAGCAGGCATCCGCCGAGGAGCCGAGCGCAAGCCCGGGCGAGTCGGCTGCGACCGCGGGTGCCGATGACGATGTCGTCGACGCCGAGATCGTGGACGAGGGCGACAACAAGTAAGCACACGCTGCCGGCTGGGTAGGCTCCCGGGTTACCGGGCGGCCTGCCCAGCCGGTGCCGCACATCGCGAGAAAGTGGAGCACACGTGAACGACCAAAACCCCGACGACTCGACCGGCGCACCGGAGGGCTCGCAACCCGAGATCCAGGTGCCCGATGACGCCTCGTCGATCACTGACGCGGCACCCCAGGCCGCGGAGGTGGCCAAGCTCACCAACGAACTCGGGGAGCGCACCGCAGACCTGCAGCGCCTGCAGGCCGAGTACGTCAACTACAAGCGCAGGGTCGACCGCGATCGACACGTGGCGCGGCAGTCCGGGATCGATCAGGTCGTCAGCGACCTGCTGCCCGTGCTGGACGCCATCGATGCGGCACGGCACCACGAGGAACTGGACGGCGGGTTCAAGCTCGTCGTCGACGCGCTGGAGAAGGTGGCGGCCAAGTACGGTCTCGTCGCGTTCGGCGAGGTCGGCGAGGAGTTCGACCCCAACCTGCACGAGGCGCTCATGCAGGTTCCGATGGAGGGCGATCACACCCACCAGATCGTGTCCTCAGTCATGCAGAAGGGGATCAAGCTCGGTGACCGCGTCATCCGGCCTGCGCGCGTGGGCGTCGCAGATCCCAACTGATCCATTCGAAGCGAGCCGGGAGGAGGCATCGTGAGCACCAACGCGGAGAAGGACTACTACAAGGCCCTGGGCGTCTCCAAGGACGCTAAGGCTGACGAAATCAAGAAGGCGTTCCGCAAGCTGGCCCGCGACAACCACCCCGACCAGCACCCCGGCGACGCAGCGGCGGAGAAGCGCTTCAAGGAGGTCTCGGAGGCTTATTCGATCCTCTCCGACCCCAAGAAGCGCAAGGAGTACGACGACCAACGCTCCATGCTGGGCGGCTTCCGGTTCCCCGGTGGCGGGTCCGGCGGTGCGCCGGGTGGGTTCTCCGGGTTCGGCAGCGGTGCTGCGGGTCCCTCCGTGGAGGATCTGTTCCGCAACGCCGGAGACCAGAACATCTCCGACTTGTTCGGGGGGCTGTTCCGCAACTCCGGCGGATCGCGTCGCACCACGCGGAGCACGGCACGTCGCGGGAGCGACATCGAGGGCGAGGTCACCATCGACTTCGACCAGGCCGTCAACGGGACGACTGTCTCGATGCAGACCATCTCGGACACCCCGTGTACCGCCTGCCGGGGTACCGGCGCGGCGCCCGGCACGTCTCCCGAGATTTGCCCGACCTGTGAGGGGTCCGGGTCGGTCATGACGCAGACCTCGGGTGGGTTCACCGTCTCCGAGCCATGCCCCACCTGCCACGGGCGCGGCCTGTACGTCGAGGATCCCTGCCCGGTGTGTCACGGCTCCGGCCGTGGGCGTTCCACCAAGACCATGCAGGTCCGGATCCCCGCCGGGGTCGAGGACGGGCAACGCCTTCGCCTCAAGGGCAAGGGTGGTGCGGGTGAGAATGGTGGCGCCGCAGGCGACCTCTTCGTGCTGGTCAACGTCACGCCGCACCCGCTGTTTGGGCGCAAGGGCGACAACCTGACCGTCACGGTTCCGGTCACCTACGCCGAGGCGGCGCTGGGCGCCGACATCGAGGTGCCCACGCTCGGCGGGCAGCGCGTCAAGCTGCGTATCCCCGCGGGGACGCCGAACGGGCGGACCTTCCGGGTGCGCGGTCGCGGAGTGTCGAGGAAGAATGGCGAGAAGGGGGACTTGCTGGTCACCGTCGAAGTTCAGGTTCCGGCGTCCATGAACCAGGCGGCGAGCGACGCGCTCAAGGCCCACGCCGAGGCGCTGGGAGCCACCGACCCCCGTGCTGGACTGTTCACGAAGTGAGCCTGAGATGAGTGATGCACTGCCCGCCAACCTCGACATCGAGTTGCCGCTGTTCACGGTCTCGGTAGCGGCGAGGCTGGCGGACATGCACCCGCAGACGCTGCGAGGGTACGACCGGCTCGGGCTGATCGTCCCCTCGCGCGCCAAAGGGCGGGGGCGCCGCTATTCGCTGCGTGACATCGCCAAGCTGCGCCACATCCAGCACCTGTCCCAAGACGAGGGCATCAACCTGGAGGGCGTCCGCCGGATCCTGAGCCTCGAAACCGAACTCGACGAGGCCAACCGGCAGATCGATCGGCTGCTCGGCGTCCTGGCGGGCCGTGACGACCACGGCAGCGGGCGCACCTTCACCGTGGGGCGCGGCAGTGTCCACCTGGGGCGGACCCTGCGCGTCCGACCACCACGGGCCCTGCCGCCGGGGACGCGGGCGCTCGCCACGGGCGAGTGACACCCGCGAGCTTCAGCTTCGCAGGTGACGCAGGAAGCGCTGCGGATCCGCCAAGAAATACCGTTCGTTGATCACGAGGTCGAGATCCTCCCAGGTGATCGGCTGCAGGCCGGCGCCCTCCAACTGCCACAACGCTGCGCCAGGCAGGGCGGCGAACACGGGCGAATGCGTCGCGATCAGGAGTTGGACGTTGGGGTGACGCATCATGTCCACGAGCGTCGCCAGGGCGTGCAGCGCTGAGGTGAAGGACAACGCCGATTCCGGCTCATCGAGGACGTAGAGCCCCGGACGCAGAACCCCGCGGCTGGTCCGCGTCCGATTCTCCAAAATGGCGCGGAACGATTCCCCATGCGACAGGCGATGGAACGGATCCCCGCCGTTCGACTCCAGATAGCTGAACAAGCCGTGCATCGTTTCCGCGCGCAGGAAGTACCCGCCACGGGAGGCGCCCGCGCCCCGGACGAGCTGAAGTGTTTCCGACAAGGGCGATTCGGTCCGTCGCGTGGTGAAGCGCGCCCCGGTCGAGCCGCCCTCCGGGTTGAGCCCATAGGCCTCGGCGATCCCCTCCAGGAGCGTCGACTTCCCCGAGCCGTTCTCACCGACCAGGATCGTGGCCTGCGACAGATCCAGCCCGTGCCTCAGTACGTGCGCCACGGCGGGGATGCGGTAGGGCCACACGTCGCGCTCCCACGCGGCGTCGCGGCGTGCTTCGACGCGGCGAACCGGACGATTCACCTCGACCAGCTTTCTCCCCATGCCCGCAGGCTAAAGGAGGCGTCCGACAGAAGGAGGGGGAGGACGTGCTCAACCTGTGGTTGAATCGAAGACGAACAGCCCGACGGACCGGAGGGATGGGGGATGAGCGGAACGGCGGCGTCCACAAAGGTGTGGCGACGACTTGGATCCCATGCACGTGATGCGCTTCTGCGAGGGCTCGGTGAGGCCGAGTTGCGCGCGATCCTCGCCGATATCGCACGGGCGCGTGCGGGGTCGATGACCTCGGCCGACATCATCACCTGCTGGCGCGAGGACCGCCTGGTGACGCCCAGCGTGGCCGACCCGCGTGCTGTCTTGGCCCTCACCCAGCGACTCTGGGAGGCCGCGCCACCGGAATTCGCCGGTGTGACACTGTCCCCTCTGACGAGCCTGGGGACCGGGAGCCATCTCGGCGGCCGAGGACAGAACCGGGTGATCACCACGGTGCGGGGCAGCGAACTGGTCGCCGACCCGGCGCACGCGCTCGCATTGGAGGCCTCCAAGCAGCGGCGCAGCGGACACGCGCGGGTCCACCTGGCCACGCACGCCCGCGCGACACACGCCTCGGATCCCGGCGAGGGGGCGGCCCACGAACTCATCTTTTCCTTGTGCTCGTCGGCGCCGGATGGGGGAGGCCTCAGCACCGAGGTGGAGTTGCTCGAACTGCACCTGCGCTACTGGCAGGCGGCCTTGCGCGCCCTCGTGCCGACGGCACGGCTCCATCTGGTGCTGTGGGATGTGTCCTTGGCCGCCTTGGTGGAGGGCCGAGGTCTCCTGGAGGACGTGACGGTGGTCAGGGGCACCGACGCGACGCCCTGGCGTAACCCCTACGTGGCGGCGGCCTTCCGCTTCGTTGTGGGGGAGGACAGCCCCGTGATCCTGGGCGATGGCGGCTTCGTGCCGTGGACTCAGGCGTTGACCCGTAACCGTAAGGATCGGTGCCTCGTCTCAGGGATCAGCGTGGACGCGCTCGTCCAGCAGCACTGGCTGACGGAGCACTAGCCTCGCCGGTCCGTGGTAACCCCAGGAGCGGGCGCTTCGATTCGATGGAACAATGGGGGAGCCGAGAAAGGGACGTCCCATGTTGTTGCGCTCACCCGCACCCCGCCCAGGCCTTCGCCTTCTGACCTTCGAACTGCCCAGCGACCATCCGGCAGGCCGGATCAGTGTCGTGGGAACGTTCAACGCGTGGACCCCCGGCGCCACACCGTTCGTCGTGGATGGGGAGCATCAGCGGGCGCAGGCCACCGTGCCCGCCGACGCGGCGGTGTCCTTCAGGTATCTGGGCGAGCACGGCTGGTGGTTCGATGAGCCGGACGCCGATCGCGTCGATGAGGCAGGTTCCCACCTCGAACCCGACCCTGCCGCCGCGCAGTGGCACCCGGTTGAGGCGCCGCCGACGCAGGACGGCACCACGATCAGCCCCGCCGAATATGCCGCGGAGGTCGCGCTGCGCCGTCGTCGCAGGGCAGAGAAGGCGAGCCTGAAGGCTGCCCAGAAGGCACGCGAGAAGGCAGCCAAGGCGGCCAAGAAGATTCGTCGACGCACCGATAAGGCGCAGCGTCAGGCTCGCCGAGCGATCCAGGACGGGCCGTTGCGAAACGACGACCAGGAGTGATGCGCCTGTCTGCGAGCGCACGGTTGTGGTGGGCCCTGATCGCGATCGCGGTGCTGGCGGTCAACCTGCGTCCTGGCGCGACATCCTTGGGGCCGGTGCTGGCCGAGGTGAAACAGAGCCTGGGCATCACGAGCACCGTCGCTGGCGTCCTGACCGCCTTGCCAGGGTTCGCCTTTGCCGTGTTTGGCGCAGTTGCGGTGTCCCTTGGTCTGCGGTGGGGGCTCTCGCGCGCCCTGGCGATCGCCACGGTGGTCGCGACGATCGGGCTCCTGGCCCGCCCGTTCGTGGACTCGGCGCTGGCCTTCCTGCTGTTCAGCGTGGTCGCGTTCGCGGGCATGGCCGTGGGCAACGTCTTGGTGCCCGCCTACGTCAAGGAGACCTTCCCCAACCGGCTCGCCGGGGTGATGTCGGTCTACACCATCTCGCTCGCCATCGGCGCGACCGGTGCGTCGATGCTGTCGGCCCCCCTGTCGGCGGTGGCTCCCGGGGGCTGGCGTTTCGCGTTGGGGGTGTGGGGCGCGTCGATGGCGCTGGCGACCGTGCCGTGGATCGTCGTGGCGGTCTCGGATCGCAGGCGCAGGCGAAGGCTGCCCCCGGCGCCGGACGTACCGCGCCGCTCGGGGTCCATCTTCGGTGTGGTGCGCTCGCGCAAGGCGATCGCATTGGCGGTGTTCTTCGGGACGCAATCGATGCAGGCTTACGTGCAGTTCGGCTGGCTCGCGCAGATGTTCCGCGACGGCGGGCTGGGGGCAACCGAGGCGGGGTGGATGGTCGGGATCACCGCGGCCCTCGGCATTCCGGCCGGGTTCGTCATGCCCGTCGTCGCAGCACGCGTGCGCGATCCCCGCTGGGTGGTGGTCCTGCTGGGGGCGCTTCTGGTGGCGGGATACCTGGGAATCTGGCTGGCGCCCACGACGCTGCCGTGGCTGTGGGCGACCTTCTTGGGCCTGTCCGGATTCGCGTTTGCGCTCTCGCTTGCCCTGGTGACCGCTCGGACGCGCGACCCTCACGTCACGACGCAACTGTCAGGGTTCACGCAGTCGGTGGGCTACCTGTTCTCTGCCTGCGGCCCGTTCGCGGTCGGTCTCTTGTTCGATGTCACGCACGGGTGGACGATCCCGTTGTGGTTCCTGCTGGGCAGTGCGGTCGTGTTCACGACCGCGGGCATGGTGGCCGCGGGGCCGGGAGACGTCGATGACGACCTCGTCCGCGCCTGATCCTGGCGAGCGCGTCGCGCTGGCCGTCAGCCTGGTCCCGCCCGGACGCGTGGCGGCCTACGGCGAGATCGGGACCCTCGTCGGCATCGGTCCGCGTCAGGTGGGCGCGGTGCTGAAGGACCTCGACCTTGCGGTGCCCTGGTGGCGGATCATGGGCCACGACGGACGCTGCGCGGTCCTGGATGCCGCCCTACCGCATTGGCGCGCCGAAGGGATCGAGGTCAGACCGGACGGGCGCGGCTGTCGCATGGCGCGCTACCACGCCGATCTCGGCGAACTGGCCACCGACTACCGTCTCGCTGCCGCCGAGCGTGGCTGGAGCTTCGACGAACCCTGAGCGGCGCGTGAGCCGAGGCGGGACGCGTCGCGACGGGGGCTGCAACGGGCTGGCCGACCTCCTTGGTCAGATCGACTAGAATGGTGGGCAGCGACCCGCACCAGTCTTGCCTCGGGTCGCATGATGATGCGATCCATCGTGGATCGCTGGTCGCGCCGCACCGGTCACCGGATCGGATCCTGCCGAGCGCGCCGGGCGAGACGCCCAGGAATCAGGAATATGACGTCACCTTTCGCACGCCTTGGCGTGCCGACCAACCTCGTCGACGTGCTGGCCACGTTCGACATCGACACCCCCACCCCCATCCAAGCGGCCACGCTGCCCGACTCCCTGGCCGGACGCGACGTGCTCGGCCGCGGACGCACCGGCTCGGGTAAGACCTTCGCCTTCGCGCTGCCCGTGGTGGCGCGCCTGGCAGCTGAGCGGCGGCGTCCGGCGCCGGGGCGCCCGCGTGCCCTCGTGCTCGCCCCCACCCGTGAACTCGCGGCGCAGATCGCCGACTCTCTGCGTCCGCTCGCTGCGGCCGACCGGCTCAGCCTGCTGACCATCTTCGGTGGGGTGAACCAGAATCCGCAGGTGCGGGCGCTGCGTGACGGCGTCGACATTCTCGTCGCCACGCCCGGACGCCTCCTCGACCTGCGTGACCAGGGCCACCTGGCGCTCAGCGATGTGATGGTCACCGTCATCGACGAGGCCGACCACATGAGCGATATGGGCTTCCTGCCGGGGGTGAAGAAGATCCTCGCCGCGACGCCGAATCGTTCGCAGCGGCTGTTGTTCTCCGCCACCCTCGACAACGCCGTCAACGTGCTGGTCAAGCAGTTCCTCCACGACCCCGTCGTGCACGAGGCCGACTCCGCGCAGTCCCCGGTCGCGACCATGCAGCACCACGTTTTGACGGTGAGCCCTGCCGAACGCCTCGATGTCGTCGCCGATCTCACCGCAGCCCCCGGGCGCACCATCGTGTTCACCCGCACCAAGCACGGCGCCAAGAAGCTCGCCAAGCAACTCGTGGCGCGCGGCATCCCGGCGGTGGACCTGCACGGCAACCTCAACCAGAACGCCCGGACGCGCCACTTGGAGGCATTCGGCTCCGGACGCGTGGAGACCCTCGTGGCCACCGATATCGCGGCCCGCGGGATTCACGTCGATGACGTCGCCCTCGTGGTGCACGCCGATCCGCCCACCGAGCACAAGGCGTACCTGCACCGCTCCGGACGCACCGCGCGGGCCGGGCACGCGGGTACGGTCGTAACGATCGCGACCCCCGATCAACGCGGCGACGTGCGCGGGCTCATGCGCGCAGCGAAGATCACCCCGCAGATCAGCGAGGCGACCCCCGAGATCCTGCACTCGCTGGCTCCCGGCGAGCGTCACCTCATGAGTGCTGCCGAGGTGGTCGAGCGGACGCCGAGCGCCCCGGTGCAGCAGCAACAGCAAGGCGGCGGCAACCGCCGAAGTGGCGGTGGGCGTGGGCGCGGTGGACGCGGCGGGGCGACCGGACACGGCACGTCGGGCACCCGCGGAGGCGAGCAGCGTTCCACGGGTGGTCGTGGTGGTGCGTCGACGCGCGGACGCTCCGGAGGATCCTCGAACGCGGGCGCGCAGCGCAGCAGCGCAGGCACCTCGCGACGTGGGGGAGGCGCCTCGAGCGCCAGCCCGGCGGGCTCGACGCGCGGCGCGGCGGCGTTCTCGGCGTCGGCTGGTCGCGCTCAGCGCCGCAGCCGCTAAGCCGGCGCGGTCCCCTCAACGATGACCAACGCGCAGGCGCCCGGGCAGCAACAGCCCGGGCGCCTGCGCGTGTGTCGTCAGCGGGCCAGCCAGGCCGCGTACGCGTCGAAGGAGAACGGGCGCCCGAGGAACGTGGCGACGAGATCCGCCGCGTCACGGCTGCCGCCGGGGGCCAGCACCGTGTCGCGGTAGCGCGTCGCGACGCGCTCATCGAACAGGTCGTCGGCGTTGAACGCGCTGAACAGGTCCTTAGCGATCACCAGGGACCACATGTAGGTGTAGTAGCCCGAGCCGTACCCGTCGAGGTGACCAAAGCTGGTCGGCATGCAGGTGCCGGGCAGGTACGGGAACAGGGAGTAGCGAGCTTGAAGCTCCGCGGTCCGTGCCACCACATCGTCGGGATTCTCCAGGTGCAGGTAGTACGACAGCGCCGCGTAGAACATCTGGGTGCGGGCGAAGTAGCCCTTCCCGAAATCCTCGGCCTCACGCATCCGGGCCACCAGTGCGGCGGGGATGGGCTCGCCGGCGGCGTTCGTGGCGAAGCTGCGCAGCACGTCGGCGTCCCAGGCCCACTCCTCCAGCATTTGGCTGGGAGCCTCGACGAAGTCCCATTCCGTCGCGACCCCGGAAAACTCGGCCCAGCGCTGGTGCCCGCCCACGAGGTGATGGACCAGGTGCCCGAACTCGTGGAACAAGGTGACGACATCGTCGTGCTCCATCAGCCCCGTCGGCAGGTTGCACACGAGGGCGCCCTCGGGGAGTTGCACCTGCGACACGCCACCGACCAAGGTGAACTGGGCAGCATGCTTGAACTTGCCCTCGCGGGGGTGCAGATCCAGGTAGATGCGGCCCAAGAGTTCCCCGTCGGCCATGCGAGTCACGTCGTAGGCGGTGACGGCCTCGTGCCAGACCGGCGCATCGGCGCGCGGGGTGTACGTCAGCCCGAAGAGACGCCCGGTGACCTTCAGCAGCCCGGCCCGCACCTTGGCGAAATCGAAGTACGTGCGCACGACCTGGGCGTCCACATCGAGTTCTTCACGGCGGTGGACTTCGGCGTAGTAGGCGGCATCGCTGGACTCGACGCGCTCAGCCTCAGGATGGTCGCGACGCAAGCGCTCCAGCAGGACGGCCACGTCGCGGTGGGCGGGCGCGTCGGCGGCGTCGGCGATCTTGTCGATGAAGGCGGCGATCGCGTCGCCGGACCCGATCATTTTCACCTCCGCGTCGTAGTCGGGCCAACTCGCGTACCCCAGCAACTGCGCCAGTTCCGCGCGCAGCCCGAAGATCTCGTGGAGGGCAGGCACGTTGTCGGGGTAGCCGATCGTGAGGGAGGCGATCGACAGGTCGCGACGCGCCTGCGCGTCATGCGCGAACGTGCGGAAAGGAAGGGCGTCGGGGTAGTCGGTGGTGACGCTCACCCAGCCCTCGTCATCGGCAGGGTGAGCGTCGATCCAATCCTGCGGCAGCCCGTCGAGTTGCTCGGGCCGGACGCGGATCGTGCGGGTGCCCTCGCGGATGGTCTTGGCGAACTGCTGACCCACCACGGTGAGCCGATCGCGGATCTCGGTGATCCGGGCGCGCGTCTGCTCATCGGTGGCCACGCCGGAACGGCGGAAGGACCGCACCACATGCTCCAGCAGGCGGGACGCCTCGGCGTCCAGATCGCTGGCATCCAGGCCGGAGAACACGGCGTACAACTCCGTGTCCAGACCCAACTGGGTGGCCAGGCTGCGGGCCTGCTGCGCCAACGCGTCCGCTTGCTCGCGGACGGCAAGGTCGGGATGGACCTCGCTGAACAGTTCGCAGCGGGCCGCGACGGACCCCAGCGCAATGTCGATGTCGTTCCAGGCTTCCAGGACGGCCTGCGCCGAACTCGGCGTCTCGGTCTTGAGGCGGTCCGCCCCGCTACGGGCCGCATCCAAGGCGGCGGCGCAGGAATCGGTCAACCAGGCGAGGTAGGCCTGACCCTCAGGTGCGGGCAGGGACAGCGGTGTCAGATCACTCACGGGCTCACCCTACCCAGCGGCCCATGCGCACCCGCCGCCCGGGCTGGCCTCTATGAGGTGACCAGCGCCAGGGCCAGGAGCGGGACGTAACAGGCCAGGATCAGACCGACGACCACCAGATGCCACCGGCGGTGCTCGGCCATGACCGCGACGAACTCCCGGATCAGGGCGCTGGGGTAGTAGTAGCCCGCGGTGGGGGCGCCCACGACGCGAGCGTTGAGGCCGAACGAGCGCGTCAGCATGCCCGCACGGAGCGCGTGATAGTTGCTCGTCACGACGATCACCGGGGCGTCCGGGGAGGGCAGGAGGCGGCGCGAGAGTTGCAGGTTCTCTCGGGTGGTGCGCGAGGCGGTCTCGGGGAGAACCAGGTCAGTGGGGGAGCCTGCGGCGACGAGGAAGTGGCCCATCGCCACCCCCTCGGGAACCGTCTCGTCCGCGCCTTGGCCACCGCTGGGGATCAGGACGGGGGGCGGGACGAAGCGTTGCTGGACCTCCCGGGCCTTGCGGAGGCGTCCGGCCAGGAGCGGGGGCACACGATCCCCGTCCAGCAGGCCCGCCCCGAGCACGATGATGGCTTCGGGGCGTTGCAGCGCCGTCAGGCGGCTCGACAGCAGCGAGGTGGCCCAGAAGGCGGCAAAGCAGGTCGCCACGTAGCCAGCGAGGGTCAAGACGAGGAAGGTCAGGCTCACCAGGACCAGGCGGGTCGTGGTGCCCCACGCGTCTGGCCAGGGCACAAAGACCATCAACACCAGGCCCACCATGCCCAGGCCTGCCAGCAACGAGAGCGCGTTGCCGAGCGACAGGCTCTCTTTGCGCAGCATCGTGACGCCGTTGGCGAGGAGGAAAACCGCCAACACGGGATAGCTGAGTACCGGGACGAGGGCGCACAGCATCAAGAAGATCGCCAGGGGGATGAGGTGCCCCTGCTCGGCTGCGATCACCAGGCCGCAGAACAGGGCGAGCCCGAATCCGCCGACGAGGGCCACCCCGTACAGGATGCGCCGTCCGTCGGTGATCATGCGCCACAGCCCCCAGGCGAAGGCGACCACCCCGAGGATCATCGGCGTCCACACGAACCAACCCATACCTCCCAGCCTGTCAGGTTCGGAGCCGGGAGGCCTCATCCGTGGGGCGCGCGCGAGGGCATCCTCTGGAATACTGGAGCGGTCACCGGGGTTGAGTCTAGTGAACTCAACTTCTTCCACCACCCCTGAAAGGACTGCTGCGGACACCGAGAAACTGACGACCAAGAGCCGTGACGCCGTCAGCGCTGCGCTGCGCAACGCGCTCACGCAGGGCAACCCCCAAGCCGAGCCCAGTCACCTCCTCCACGGGCTACTGATGGTGCCCGATAACACCGTCGGCCCCTTGCTGGAAAGCGTGGGCGCCAACCCGTCGGCCCTGGACGCCGCCGCGCAACAGGCCATCGACAAGCTGCCCAGTTCGACCGGATCGTCGGTGTCCCAGCCGACCCTCTCCGGTGCGCTCGCTCGCGTCTTGGCCGACGCCGAAACGCGTGCAGCCCAGATGGGCGACGATTTCGTCACCACCGAGCACCTCTTGATCGCGCTGGCCGCCATCGAATCCGATGCCCGCCAGATCCTCTCTCGCGCACAGGTCACCCCCGAGAAGCTGACGGCCGCCTTCAACGAGGCGCGTGGCGACAAGCGCGTCACGTCGGCGGAGTCCGAGGGTGGGGAGTCCGCGCTCGACAAGTACTCCATTGATCTGACCGAGCGGGCCCGCGAGGGCAAGCTGGATCCGGTCATCGGCCGCGACTCCGAGATTCGTCGCGTCGTGCAGGTGCTGAGCCGCCGGACCAAGAACAACCCGGTCCTGATCGGTGAGCCGGGCGTCGGCAAGACGGCCGTGGTCGAGGGGCTCGCCCAGCGCGTCATCGAGCAAGACGTCCCCGACTCGCTGAAGAACCGGCGCGTCGTCTCCTTGGACCTGGCCTCCATGGTTGCCGGGGCGAAGTACCGCGGCGAGTTCGAGGAGCGCCTCAAGGCGGTCCTCAACGAGATCAAGGACTCCGAGGGCCAGATCATCACGTTCATCGACGAGTTGCACACCGTCGTCGGTGCGGGTGCCTCCGGCGAGGGAGCGATGGACGCGGGCAACATGCTCAAGCCGATGCTGGCCCGCGGCGAGTTGCGCCTCATCGGCGCGACGACGCTGGACGAGTACCGCGAGCACATCGAGAAGGATCCGGCCTTGGAGCGCCGCTTCCAGCAGGTGTTCGTCGGCGAACCCTCTGTGGAGGACACCATCGCGATCCTGCGCGGGCTGCGGGAACGCTACGAGGCGCACCACAAGGTGCGCATCACCGACGGTGCTCTGGTGGCCGCCGCACAGCTCTCCAACCGCTACATCACCAGCCGTCAGCTCCCCGACAAGGCCATCGACCTGATTGATGAGGCTGCGTCGCGGTTGCGCATGGAGATCGACTCCAGCCCCGAAGAGATCGATCAGCTTCGCCGTCAGGTGGACCGCATGACGATGGAGCAGTTCGCTTTGCAGAAGGAGGAGGACGCCGCGAGCGTGGAGCGCCGCGACCGTCTGGCCGCCGAGATCGCCGACGCCAAGGAGGAACTGCGCGGCCTGGAGCAGCGCTGGGAGGCCGAGAAGCAGGGCCTCAACCGCGTCGGGGACATCAAGACCGAGATCGACCAGTTGCGAGCCGAGGCCGACAAGCGTCAGCGCGAAGGCGACCTGACGGGTGCCGCTGAGATCCTGTACGGCCAGATTCCGAGCTTGGAAAGCGAGTTGGAGAAGGCCTCCGAAGCGAGCCAGGCCACGCCGATGGTGGCCGACGAGGTCTCCAGCGAGGACATCGCCGAGATCATCTCGAGTTGGACCGGCATCCCGGTGGGTCGAATGATGCAGGGCGAGTCGGAGAAGCTCATGCGGATGGAGCAGGAGTTGGGCCACCGCCTTACCGGGCAGGAGCAGGCGATCCGCGTCGTCTCCGATGCCGTGCGCCGTTCCCGTGCTGGGATCAGCGACCCGAACCGTCCCACCGGCTCGTTCCTGTTCCTGGGCCCAACCGGCGTCGGCAAGACCGAGCTGGCCAAGTCGCTGGCGGAGTTCCTCTTCGACGACGAGCGCGCCATGGTGCGCATCGACATGTCGGAGTACGGCGAGAAGCACACTGTCTCCCGGCTCGTCGGGGCCCCTCCCGGCTACGTCGGCTACGAGGAGGGCGGCCAGCTCACCGAGGCCGTGCGTCGGCGTCCGTACTCGGTGGTGCTGCTGGACGAGGTCGAGAAGGCGCACCCCGACGTGTTCAACATCCTGCTGCAGGTGCTCGACGACGGCCGTCTGACCGACGGCCAGGGCCGCACGGTCGACTTCCGCAACGTCATCTTGATCATGACCTCGAACCTCGGTTCGCAGTTCCTTGCCGACACCTCGATGCCGGTCGAGAAGCGCAAGGAGGCCGTCATGGAGATCGTGCGGGCGTCCTTCAAGCCTGAGTTCCTGAACCGGCTCGACGACATCGTGATGTTCGACCCGCTGACCCAGGAGAACCTGGTGCACATCGTCGACATCCAGTTGGCCCGCGTGGCCGCACGACTGACCGATCGTCGGATCACCTTGACGGTCACCGATGCCGCGAAGGCCTGGCTGGCGCGCACGGGTTTCGACCCGGTGTACGGTGCACGTCCGCTGAAGCGTCTGATCCAGACGACGATCGAGGACGGCCTGGCTCGCGCGATGCTGTCGGGACGCCTCCACGAAGGGCAGACGGTCACCTTCGATGTGACCGAGGGCGGCGACGGTCTGGCCATCGTCGAATAATCCTCGGGGAAACGGCGCCAGACGCCGACGCGTGGCGGTCACCCTCGCCGGGGCTGGAGGTCTCCTCCTTCAGCCCTCGGCGGGGGCGACCGTCGCTCGGTAGGCTCATCGTGACGCCGCAGAGGGGGCGTCGGAGAAACACCGCGCAGGAGGAGAGACGATGGCGTATCTGACCGTTCCCGGGGAAAGCCCGATCCAGCTCTACTACCGCGACTCCGGGGGCTCGGGGCAGCCGGTGGTGCTGATCCACGGCTGGCCGATGTCGCACGAGGCCTGGGCCGAGCAGATCCCGGCCCTCGTCAACGCGGGGTTCCGCGTCATCGCTTACGACCGCCGCGGGTTCGGGCGCTCCGACAAGGCCCCCACCGGGTACGACTACGACACCTTCGCGGCCGACCTGAACGAAGTCCTCACCCAACTCGACCTGACGCAGGCAGTCCTCGTCGGCTACTCGATGGGCGGCGGCGAGGTCGCCCGGTATCTCGGACGCTACGGCGACGAGCGGGTGGCCGGTGCGGTGTTCGCGTCCTCCATCACTCCCGCGCTGTGCGTGACGCCCGACAACCCGGATGGGGCCATGCCGCTGGCCGGATTCATGGGGCTACGGGAGCAGTGCCGCGGTGACCGGGACGCCTTCCTGCCCACCTTCCTGACCGGGTACTTCAGCAATCCCACCACCCTGGCCGTGACGCAGGCCGAGTTCGACGCCGCCCTCGCCCTGGCGGCGCACGCGTCCGATACGGCCTTGCAGGATTCGATCGTCGCGTGGGCGACCGACCTGCGCGCCGACATCGCCCGCGTGAAGGTGCCCACCCTGGTCATCCACGGCAACGCCGACAACACCGTGCCGTTCGCCCACTCCGGCGCGCGGACGGCGGAACTGATTCCCGGGGCAACGTTGGTCGAGATCGATCACGGGCCGCACGGCATCAACGTCAGCCACAAGGACGAGTTCAACGCCGCTTTGCTGGCGTTCCTCACCGCTTCGTGACCGGCACGGGTGCTCACCGGGCGCGCATCGAGTCCGACCCTTTCCATGTGGGTACTTTCACGGTGATGGCCGGGGACACCGCCCAGTCCTGGGTGGTTCCCGACGACCCGTTGCACCTGGAGTTCGAGTACGTTCAGCGGATCTGTGAAGCACTGGACGCGACCGTCGTGGCGCGTCCAACCGAGGAACGCCTCCGCGTCGTCCATCTGGGCGGTGGCGGGTTGACGATCCCGCGCTACGTGGCCGCCCGCCGTCCGGGCACCGCCCAGATCGTGTGCGAACCGGACGCCGACCTGATCGAGGATGTCCGGCGCGTCATGCCGCTGCCGCGGGGCTCAGGCATCAAAGTGCGCACGATCGATGGCCGCAGCGGGCTGGAGGCCATGCCGCCCGACTACATCGACGCCCTCGTCCTGGACGCCTTCGACGGCGCTCGCGTCCCGCCCAGCCTGGCGACGGTGGAGTTCTTCGACGAGGTGGCGGCGCGCAGGCGCCCCCAGGCAGTGTTCTGCGCCAACATCACCGATCGGGCGCCCTTCGCGTGGGCGCGCCGGTTCGTGGCGGGAGTGCGGGCCACGCATCGTTCCCTGGTGGTGAGCGCGGAGACGCCCGTGTGGAAGGGGCGCCGCTTCGGCAATCTCGTCGTGATCGCCTCAACGGGAGCATTGCCCGCCACTGACCTGTCGCGCACCGCAGCGCGGGCCGCGTTCCCGTACCGGTTCCTTGCCGGGCGCGACGTCGTGGACTGGATCGGGGACGCGGAACCCTTCTCGGACGCCGACGCGCAGGCGTCCCCCGTGCCACGCTCCGGCACCTGGTTCTCCTGACGCCGCTGGCATACTGAGCCCGTGACTGACGACCGAGCCGTGCCCGAGCGCGCACGTTCGGTGCGGCCGCGTCGACCGGTCTTGGTGGTGGGGCTCCTGGTGTTGGTGGCGGCGTTGGGCGCCTTTGGTTGGAGCGTCTACGACCTGATCCTGCGTCCGCCCGTGGATCCGGGGGCGGCTGGACGTTCGGTCGCCGCGCTGCAGGAGCGCTGGCGCAACGGCCACGACACGACCCCCGATCCGCTCAGCACGCAAGCGGTCGCTCTCCTGACGATTCCGGCTCTCGGCACGACGCCCTGGCCGGTGGTCGTCGGCGCCGATCCCGCATCCCTCACCCAGGGCGTCGGCTGGTATCCCGGCACGGCCGCCCCCGGTGAGCTGGGCACGTTCGCCGTCGCGGGACACGCCGGGGTGGCGGGTCCGTTCGCCGGGTTGTCCCGGTTGGCGCCAGGCGACGACATCCTCATCGAGACGGGGACGCGTCGGTTCACCTACCGCGTCGACGCCGATCCGGGCGTGGCGACGGTTGGGCGCAGCGACACCTGGGTGATTCAGCCGGTGCCTGGGCGCCCCGAGGAGAAGCCGACGGTGGCCACCCTCACGCTGACCACCGCGCAGGGCCTGATCGGATCGGACTCCCGCACGGTCGCCTTCGCGACCCTGGTGGACGCCAGCGAGAAGCGCTGAACCCACCCGGCTCACGGCGTTAGGCTGAACGGCATGTCGGATCGCAGCGCCCTGATCGAACACATCACGAACCTGGCCGTCGTCCACGGACGCGTCACGCTTGCCTCGGGCAAGGAGGCCAACTACTACGTCGACCTGCGGCGGGTGACCCTCGACGGTGCGGCCGCTCCGATCGTCGGGCGAGTCATGCGCGACCTGGTTGCCGACTGGGAGTTCGAGGCCGCTGGCGGGCTGACGCTGGGCGCCGACCCGGTCGCCGTCGCCATGCTGCACGCTGCTGCGGCCGCCGGTCAGCGCGTGGACGCGTTCGTCGTCCGCAAGGAGTCGAAGGCGCACGGCTTGCAGCGTCGCATCGAGGGCACGGAGGTAGCTGGCCGCCGCGTCCTCGTGGTCGAGGACACGTCCACGACGGGTGGTTCGGTGATGCAGGCGGTCGAGGCCGTCCAGGAGGCCGGGGGCATCGTCGCCGGGGTGGCCACCATCGTGGATCGCGACACGGGCGTCCGGGAGCGTATCGAGGCGGCGGGGCTGCCGTACCGTTTCGCGGTCAGCCTGGCCGATCTGGGACTGGACTAGGAGCGGAGCCGGGGCGACCCGGATTCTTCCCTCAGCGCGTCCAGGCCCATGGGCCCTCCGATGATCTGCCGCTAGGGTGTCGGCCATGGAGTTCATCCTCATCCTTTTGCTCGTCGTCGTGATCGCCGTCGGCGTCTGGGGCCTGACCGCGTACAACGGTTTCATCAAGGAGCGCAACCTCATTCAGGAATCGTGGCGTCAGGTCGATGTCGAGCTGAACCGCCGCTACGAGTTGATCCCGAACCTGGTCGAGACGGTGCGCGGCTATGCCGCACACGAGCGCAACACGTTGGAGGGCGTCGTTCGCCTGCGCGCCCAGGCGCAGCAGATCGCCGCCCACGAAGGGGGCGCGGCGCCGTCGGAGGCCAGGGCCGAGGCGGAGGAGCAACTGAGCTCCGCCGTGCGTGGCCTCATGGTGAGCGTCGAGGCCTACCCGGAGTTGAAGAGCAACCAGAACTTCCTGGAATTGCAGCGGGCCCTGGCTGAGACCGAGGACCGGATCGCGGCCGGGCGGCGCTACTACAACGCCAACGTCCGCAACTACAACACGCGCACCGAGTCGGTCCCCACGAACCTGATCGCCAACGCGTTCCACTTCGAGAAGGCCACCTACTTCGAGGTGAACGATCCTGAGGTGCGTCGCGCACCTGATGTGAGCTTTGGCGAGATCGCCTATCGAGGCGATGAGCCGCAGCAGCCGGGCCAGATTCCCCCCGCCGCCGCGCCGCAACTGCCGAACCCGCAGCAGGCGCCGCAGATTCCTCAGCAGCAGGGGTATCAGCCGCCGTCCTACGGCCAACCGCCTCAGGCGCCTCAGCAGCAGGGGTATCAGCCGCCGTCCTACGGCCAGCCGCCCCAGCAGTAACTCTCCTTCGCGACGGGCACCCACACCGGTGGGTGCCCGTCGTCGCCTGCGAGGACGCTCCGCATAAGGGGCTCTTCACGAACGAGGGTGTAGGTGGGTCTGAATCCTCCGGCTTTGAGCAGATTCCTCGCGATGTAGTGAGTCAGGTTCTGGAAGCCGAGGGCGGTTGCGCGGAGGCTGGGGGTACCTCCCGTTTGGAGCGAAGCGCACGGGGGAGTCGAGCCGTCCGTTGATGGCCTCGGTGGGGGCGGGCTCACGCGGCTACCGATACCTCCATCACGGCGTGGACGACCACTCCAGGGTCGCCTATTCGGAGATCCTCGACGACCAACGCAAACAGACCGCGGCCCGGTTCTGGGAACGCGCGAACGCGTTCTTCGCGACCTCGGCGTGAGTGTCACCGCGGTGATGACCGACAACGGCGCCTGCTACCGATCCCACGTCTTCGCCGAGGCGCTCGGCGAGAAGATCAAGCACAGGTGGACCCGGCCCTACCGGCCCCAGTGGTCCGTGTTGAAGGCTGAGTTCTACGACCGCTACGAGTGGGACACCCCCCAGCAGGCCATTCAGGGCGTGGAGGAGTGGATCTACGACTTCTACAACACGAAGCGCCTCAACTCAGCGATCGGCTACCAGACCCCAGTCGAGTTCGAAGCCCAACACGCGGCAGCCCTGACACGGGCCGCCTGAACCAATCCAACCGTCCGAAACTTGCGGGTAACCCCAGTCGCGGATCGATCACCGTGGGCTACCAAACTCTGAACCAGAACGGCGACATCCGGCAGCGCGCGCGAATCACGCTCATAGGCTGGAGATGCGACATTGGAGCTCAGGCCGCAGCACCGGGTGCTGAGAGCGGCGAAAAGGCGATCAAACGCGGAGAAAGTCGCTGAGTCGTACCTGGTCTGGCATTGCGACTACAGGCTGATGCCGGCAATGCCGGCAAGTACGATCACGGCGCCGATCAGACGCCGGGCGAGGTGTCCTTCGCCGAAGAGACGCCAGGCGAGGAGCGCGCCGATCACGATGGATGCCTCCCGTAGTGGCGCGACGAGTGCCACGGGTGAGGTTTGCATTGCGGTCAGCACAAGGATGTACGCGAGCGGGGACAGCACTGCGACCGCGGCGATAGGCGCGCGATTTACGCGGAGGGTGTTCGCGAACGCTGCGCGGCGTCTGATGATGGCTGGAGCCAGGAATACGACCTGGACGACGAGCGTGCCGGCGTAGTAACTGACGGGTGCGAGCCCGATGGAGCCGATCGCGAACGCGTCCCACAGCGTGTAGGCGGCGATCGTGGCTCCGGTGGTAGTACCCCATGCGATGCCGCGGAGGGGGCGGCTGCCCGTTCTCTGGAAGGGGTTGCCCGTGACGACGAGGATGCCTGCGAGGATAACGAGCGCTCCGATGATCGCCAGCGCCGTGGGGCGTTCTCCGAGCAGGAAGATAGCGATCACGATGGTGAGCAGCGGCCCGACGCCGCGAGCGATCGGATAGACGACTCCGAGGTCTGCTCGGTCGTAGCCCGCCTGCAGGGTGAGCGAGTACGTCAGGTGCAGGGCGGCGGACACGGCCGCAGCGGCGACCAGGGCCCAGGTGATCGGTTGCGAACCGGAGACGGCGGCACCGATCGCGAGAGGGAGACACAGGATCGCGGAAGCGGTCGTGTAGGCGCCCACGAACAGCAGCGTGTCGCCTTTCTTATACTTCGATACGAGGTTCCAGCCAGCGTGGGCGACTGCGGCGACGAGGACGATCGCAACGGTGACTGGTGGCATCAGGTGATGTCGGGCAGGTCGATCCCGGCCCGTTCCGCGCGCGAGACACGGTCGGGATCGCGCAGTGCCAATGCAGCTGCGAGAGCGTCGACGACGACAAGCTGTGCCAGCCGGCTCCCGGCAGCGGCCATCTGCGTCGTCAGCGGCGCGCCGCCCACGACGAGTGCGACGGCGGAGACATCGGTGAGTGGTGTGCCGTACTGGTTGGTGATGGCGATGACGGTCGCGTCGGCGGTCGCGGCGGCGTCGGCGATCGCGACGGTCATGTCGGTGCGACCGGTCGAGCTGACGGCGACGACGACGTCGCCGGAGTCGAGCAGGCGTGCCGCGATCATCGCGGACTCGTGATCGACGACCCCCGATGTCCGCACGCCCAGCGAACGCAGCCGGAACACGACATCGGCCGCGACCGTCGCCGATGGGCCCGCACCATAGGCGAGGAGTTGCCCCGCGCCACGGATCGCAGAGACCGCCTGGTCGAGAGCGTCCGGGTCGATCGCGCCGCTGAGGGCGGTGAGCGCGTCGATCCCTGTGCGCGCTGTCGTGTCGATGATCGTGCGCGTCGAATCGGTGCTCGTGAGCGTGTGTGGCGGGGCGAAGAACTCCGCTGTTCCGCGAGCGCGGGCGATTTCCAGCTTCAGTTCAGCGAAGCCCGAGAAACCGATTGCGCGGGCGGCACGGATCACGCTTGGTGCCGAGACCCCTGCTCGCTCGGCGACTTGCGCCGTCGTGCTCCTTCCCACGAACAACGGGTCCTCCAGCACGAGGTCGACAACCTTTGCCTCGCTTGCCACCAGCCCCGCACTCCGCGCCTGAACCGTTCCGAGCCAGCGGCGCAGCGGATCCTCGGCGGTAGAAACGGAGTTACTTGATGATCTTGCCATGGGTAATAGCGTAACATTGGCGCATGGTGACAGAGCAGCAACCGAGTTCTTTCAGGGAGCGCAAGCGCGTTGGAGTCGTGGGCCCGGGAGCCATCGGGACGACGGTGTCCGCACTCCTACATGAGGCAGGCAACACACCGACGCTCTACGGTCGCACGCCGCGAACAGAGCTCACCCTGATCGACGGCGACCGCCGGATCGTCGTTCCCGGCCCCGTGCGCACCGATCCTGCTGCGCAGCCCGAGAAGGCGGATGTGCTCTTCTTGGCGGTCAAGGCCACCCAGACCGCGGCGGCAGCCCCCTGGCTGCGTGCTTTGTGCGCCCCCGGGACCGTGGTCTGCGTGTTGCAGAACGGCGTCGAGCAGATCGCTGCCGTTCGACCCCATGTTCCTGAGGGAGTAGAGGTCGTCCCCGCGGTCGTCTGGTTCCCGGCGCAGTCGCAGGAAGACGGCACCATCCTCCTGCGGGGCGAGCCCCGGCTGACGCTTCCCGCATCACCGGAGGCGGAGCGCATCGCGGATGTCCTGCGCGACACGCGCTGCCAGGTCGAACTCGCGGGCGACTTCACCACTCTCGCCTGGCGCAAGCTTCTCCAGAATGCCGCTGCCGGGCTCATGGCGCTCACCGGTCGGCGTGCCGGCGTGTTCACCCGCCCTGACTTCGCGGACCTCACTCTCGACTATCTGAAAGAGTGCCTGGCCGTTTCGCATGCGGAAGGAGCAGCACTGAGCGATGACGTGCCCGCTGCCATCCTGGCCCGCTTCCAGGCCTTCCCGGCTGATATGAGCACGTCGATCCTCACCGACCGAGAAGCCGGCCGGCCGCTCGAATGGGGTATCCGCAACGGCGTCATCTCGCGTCTCGCGCGCAGACACGACATCCACACGCCGATCAGCGACGCCATCACTGCGCTCCTCGCCGCCACAAGCGACGGCCCCGGATGACCCGGGACGCTGCTGCTCCGGCTCAGCGTCCGGAGAGATTACTGAGCGACTGGGACCGAGCGGCGAGGAGCTCCTCGTAGGTGTCGTCGTGCTCAGCCCAGCGGAGGGGCTTGGCGCGCTCGACGACGATCTCCTTCGGAGTCGGGTTCTGGGTGAGCAGCCCGATGACCTCGTCGAGGAAGTCGCCCATAGGCAGAGCATTCGGGTTGAGCTTCTCCTGGCCGGCGTTAGCGACGGCCGGCGGGATCAGCTCGGTCACAGCGATACCAGTTCCAGCGAGGTGCGCGCGTAGCGATTCGGTGTACGAGTGCACGGCCGCCTTCGAGGCGCCGTACGTCGCCATGAGCGGGAACGGCAGGAAGCCGATGCCCGAGGAAACGGTGATGATGTCACCGGCGCCACGGCCGAGCAGGTGCGGGGTGAACGCATCGATCACGCGGATCGTGCCGAGCAGGTTCACCGAGATCGTGGTCTCGGCCTGGGCGATGTGGTCCGGGTCGCGCAGGTCCTCAGTGAGCATGACCCCCGACATCGTCACGACGACGTCGAGCTCGGGGTGCTTCGCCAGCACCTCATCGCGCGCCTGAGCGACCGACGCCGCATCGGTGACGTCGATGCGCACCGTCTCGACGCCGTCGACCTGCTCGATGTTGCGCCCGCCGACAACGACCGTGCTGCCCGCGTCAACGAATCGCTGGGCGAGGGCACGTCCGATTCCCGTGGTGCCTCCGACGATCAGGGGCTCTTCACAGATGAGGGTGTAGCTGTGGTGCGACCTGGGGCGGCGCGTCGGTGTCGGGGTGAGGGTCGAGGTCTTCCGATGATGGGAGTTCTCACACAACCCGTCCGGAAGACCTCGACGTGCCTGACGCTACCTTCACGCGCCCTGACCTGACTACCTTCACCCGCCTCGACGGCCTCGGTCTGGAGGTCACCGGCCAGCTGCTCGAGCCTGACCGGTCCGTGCTGGCGTGCCGGGTCGTGGAGCCGGACGACTGGTGCAGGCGGTGCGGGCGCCAGGGCGTGCCCCGTGACACGGTGAGCAGGGAGTTGGCGCACGAGCCGTTCGGGTGGTGCCCTACCACGCTGGTGCTCACCGTGCGCCGCTACCGCTGCAAGGAGTGCTCGCACGTGTGGCGTCAGGACACCACCGCTGCGGCGCCGCCGCGGGCCAAGATCTCCCGCGCCGGCCTGCGGTGGGGTCTGGTCGGGATCGTCGTCGGCCACCTGTCGATGGCCCGAGTTGCCGAAGGACTGGGCGTGGCGTGGAACACCGCCCACGACGCGGTCCTGGCTGAGGGCCGGCGTCTGCTCATCGAGGACCCTACCCGCCTGGACGGTGTCAAGGTCGTCGGGGTCGATGAGCACGTGTGGCGGCACACCCGGCGCGGTGACAAGTACGTCACCGTGATCATCGACCTCACCCCGGTCCGGGACGGCACCGGGCCCTCACGCCTGCTGGACGTGGTCGAAGGTCGGTCGAAGAAGGCGTTCAAGGACTGGCTGGCCGAGCGGGACCAGGCTTGACGCGATGGGATCGAGGTCGTGGCCATG
>NZ_PPCV01000008.1 GCF_004126535.1 Propioniciclava flava
CATCAACGGGCTTATCGAGCTCCACCGCCGCATCGCCCGCGGCTTCCGGAACCGAGAGAACTACCGGCTACGCATGCTCCTCATCGGCGGCGGACTCACCGTGCCCCCACCGCAGGTATGAAGAGCCCCTTTACTCAGGAGGGACCGGCGGTCCGTCGAGCCGACTCCTGAAGGGGTGATGCCGGGGAGGAAACCGCTCGGGTCATCGGACTTTGGCTCTGTCACCAACTCGCGTGAAGGAGTTGACGAAGAGTCAGCTACTCAGCGAGCGCTCCTCGACTCCGCCTCCGCCTCCGCCGGGTCTGACAGGAAGACAATCCGTTTAGCGTCTTGCAAGCTGACGTAGGGGCTGCCCGCAGAGGTTTCCCCGAACTTACCTTCGACGAGAAAGTACCAGCCAATGAGATCGTCAATGTCCTGGACGCCCGCAGACTCAAGTGCATCTGGCGCCGCGTCCTTCCACACACGCACTGACGGCAGCTTTTCGTGTCGGAAGCCCGCGTTGATCCAGTCCGCCTTCGTGGTCTTGATCTTGCCCCACACGATGCAGGTTTCTCCAGATAACTCAAAGTCATTTACATGATGACAACCGTCAGCGACGGTCGTACGAGTACCGTCGCTGAGCACTAACGGCATGCGATCCTCTCGAAACGTTGGCGAGTTGATGAGCTTCCGTAAGAGCGGACGTAGCCCGGTCGATCCCGCCCGTGTCGAGCGGTCATTTCCGTTGTGCTGATGTGTCCTTCCTGGGCTGCCTCCTGATCCCGGTTCATCTTTCGTCTTCGGCCGTTGCCTGCTGGGCGTGTCGAGGCGGATCTTCATCTCCTCGCAGGTGTTGATGACCGCATCGACTTCCTCCAACTCCCGTTCAGCGACTTGTTCTTCAGACTCGGTCTTGAACTTGCAGCCGTCGAGATGATTGCCATAGAAGGTCGGGGCCTTACCGTCCTTGGAACGCTTCCGCCAATTCAACCCCACACCGCAAGCGGGATCAGGACACGAGACGCGCCCGCGATAGGTCTGCCGGTCAGGCTCCCGAATCACCCAAGCATCAATATCTGCCACACCGTCAAGCTTCGCCCACCGCATAAGAGCCCCCTGTTCAGCCTTCAGTTACGCCCTGCGGGTGCCTAGCAAACGTGGGAGCGTCCGCCAACGCTGACTGAATCTCGCGGATCGTCACCGCCAGTACTCCCGAAGCCAAAAGACCGGTCCCCAGCGGCCCGGATGAGTTCTCCCCAAGCAGGGGCAGGCTCGACAGTGCCGCACGAACGTCGGGCATCATGTGGTCGATCTGCCAACGAACCTCCTCACGACGCGCGGCCTCCTGGTCGTCCGCCGCAAGCGAGGCGGCCTTCGCTGCGTACGCAGCAGCACCGAGAGCATGAGCTCCCATATGGGCCACGCCCGAAGCCTGTCCGGCAGCTCGAGCGGCGGCTACCGATACGGGTGATTTCGCCGATTGAGCAGCACGACCAGCGTCGAATCGCCGTTTGATCTCGCCGGCGGCATCAAGCTCACCGTGACCGTAAGCACGGGTACGTTCGATCCCACCCCTCGCGCGATCATCTTCTGGAGCCTCGGCCTCGAACAACGGCAGAACGCGCTCCGCGCAGTCCGCTGCCCACAACGCGACGAGTCGCCGATTGGCGTCGTCGAGTGTCTGCGGGGAGGCCATGGTTCGATTATCTCAGCACGCGCGGAATCCTCCATTGCAAGACGCGTGGCAGCTCAAAAGCGTTTGATCGTAGTAGGAGCGGAAGCCCGTCGTGGCTGTGGTCTTCGCCTCGTCAGCGTTGATCGAGATCCTCGCGTGGCAGTCGACGACGAGTTGTTCGACGACCGCAACCGGGATTGCGCGGCGCGTGCACTTGGTCATGCGGGTGCGCCGGCCGCTGCACGAAGCCCAGTACGTCGGCCTCGCCAAGAAAGTCGAGCAAGCATTCGACGAGCGCTTCGCGGCTCGCTCCGACGAACTGGCAGAACTCGCTGCCAACCGCCGGCGGCTCGAAGATGAGTCCGACAAGCTCCTCGCCACACACTTCGCTGACGCCATCGACCTCACCACCCTGAAACGTCACCAGGACCGCATCCGCGCAGGCCTGGCCGATATCGACCGCCGCATCGAGAATGAACACGACCAAGATCAAGGCCCCCGCCGCCAGATCGCGAAGGCACTGCGGCTCTTGATCGACTGCCAACGCCTCTACAAGAGCGCCGACGCCCACGGGAAACGCCTCGCGAACCAGACCTTCACCACCAGCATCGACATCAACGAAGACGAGGAGGCAACGATCCGCCTCGTGGAGCCGTTCGCCGTCACAACAGGCGAAAGCACCCATGTCAGGTGTTTGAGTATGTCTGAAACTGTGGACCCAAGGGGACTCGAACCCCTAACCCCCTGCTTGCAAAGCAGGTGCGCTACCAATTGCGCCATGGGCCCCGGCGAGGGACGACTATACGCGATTGTGCCGGGCCCGGGCCACACGGGCGGCGCCTATGCTCAGCGGACGACTACAGGCGATCGGTGGCGGCGGACCAGGCTGCCGCCTCTGAGGCGCGGCGGGTCCGGTGAACGCGCCACGCGACTGCGAGGCCAGCCAGGGTCAGGACGCCGATCCATCGCACGATGCGCATGCCGCGAGTTTAGGCGACCCCGCGGTCAGGACTGGGGTCGCTCGTGGGGGTGTTCCGCTACGACTCTCGTCTTCGCGGCGCCCGGGAAGGGGTGTGAGGGGGCTACGAGCTTCTAGGCTGGGAGCGATGAGCACGAACGAGGTTTTGTTTCCCCCGGGAGCGACCCAGCGCGACTGGGTGGCCGACGGGATCCTCGCCGTGACGGTCACCCTGCTCAGCATCGTCCCGTACTACGTGCAGGTCGGCTATGTGGAACTGTTCTCGCCGCTCACCATGTTCTCGGCGGCGATCACGCTACCGCTGGTGTTGCGCCGCCACTCCCCCCTGCTGACGCTCGCCTTGGTGTCCCTGGGCGGGACGATGCAGTTGTTCTTCTTGCCGATCCCCACCATTTCGCTGGTCTCGATCCCGATCGTGTCCTACAGCGTCGCCCGCTGGATCCCCGGACGCATGTCGCGCTCGGTCATTGTCGTCGGCGCGATCGCGTCCGTACTGGGCCCCCTGGCTTGGTTTGGCGCGTATGCGAGCAACCCGAACGCCGACATCCTGTTTTGGGGCGCCTGCCTGGGCGCCGTCCTGACCCCGTACGCGATCGGGCGCCGCTCCCGCGAAGTCGCAGAATCCCGGACGCGTCAGGTGCACGCCGCCGAAGAGCGCTACCGGCTGCTGCTGGCCGAACGAGAACAGCAAACCCGCCTGGCCGAGGCGTCCACCCGCGCCATGATCGCGCGCGAGTTGCATGACATCGTCGCCCACTCGCTGTCGGTGATGATCGTCCAAGCCGAAGGGGGACGCGCCGTCGCCACCCGCAAGCCCGACGTCGCCGTCGAAGCCCTCGACACTATCGCCGAAACCGGACGCGAAGCCCTCCACGAGATGCGGCGCATCGTCGGCGTCCTGCGCGCCGGCCCCACCGACGAACCACCCTCCTACGCGCCCGCCCCGACCCTGGAAGAGATCCCCGACATGGTGGCCCGCACCAGCGACCGGATCACCCTCGTCGTCGACGGCAACCCCCAACCCGTCTCCCAAGCCCTCGCGCTCACCGCCTACCGGGTCACGCAAGAGGCCCTCACCAACTTCCTTAAGCACGCCGGGTCCGAAGCGACCGCCGTCGCGACCCTCACCTACTCGGCGCGCTCCATCACCGTCGACGTGGTGGACAATGGGGACGGCGTGGACGACCCCACCGACGGCGGCGGGAACGGCCTGCGCGGCATGTACGAACGCGTCTCCTCCATGGGCGGTTCGCTGTCCGCCGGGCCGCGCGACGACGGGCCGGGCTTCCGCGTCCATGCGGTGATCCCCATTGGGGACGCCGCCCGCACTGCCGCCAGAGAGGGAATGCAACGATGAGCTCCGACACAATCCGGGTGTTCCTGGCCGACGATCAGGCGCTCGTGCGCAGCGGCTTTCGCATGCTGATCGACTCCGAGGATGACCTTGCCGTCACTGGCGAAGCGCAGAACGGCGCCGACGCCGTCACGGCCCTCCTCGCCTCCCCCGCCGACGTCGTCCTCATGGACATCCGGATGCCCGTCATGGACGGCGTCGAAGCGACCCGCCGCATCGTCGAGGCCGGGATCGAAACCCGAGTGCTGGTGCTGACCACCTTCGACCTGGACGAGTACGCCTTCGCCGCGCTCAAAGCGGGGGCGTCCGGCTTCATGCTCAAGGACGCCCGCCCTGCCGACCTGCTCAACGCCATTCGCAATGTGGCCGCCGGGGACGCCGTCGTCGCGCCCTCCACGACCCGGCGGCTGCTGGATCACGTCGTCCCGACGCTGACGCCTACGCCAGGTGAGCATGATCCGCGCCTCGCGCTCCTCACCGAACGCGAGCGTGAAGTGTTGCTGGAGGTAGCGGGCGGGTCAACGAACGCTGAGATCGCCAAGACGCTGTACATGGCCGAAGGAACCGTCAAGACCCATATCGGGCGCCTGCTCACCAAGCTGCAGGCCCGCGACCGGGTCGGCCTGGTCCTCTTCGCCTACGAGAACGGCCTGGCGGGGCGCTAACGCATCGGCGAGGCTGTCGCGGGACACCCGACACGGCCCTCACCCCGCCAGTTCGTCGAGCAGTTCGGGGGCGATCGCGCGCAACGCCCGCACCCCCTGGGAGCAGCGCTGCCGTACCGCTGCGGCGGATGCCCCCAAGTGCACCCCGGCAGCCGTGCTGCTGCGACCTTCCACGTACACGCTGTGCAGGGCTGCCCGGGTGCGCGGGGTGATTGCCCCCAGGGCGACGCCGACACTCAGCACGCGCTCCGCGTCACCCCACGGTTCGACCTGCCCCTGACGCCACGGGGTGAAGTCAGCCTCCCACCCGGGCAACTCTGCGCCCTGTTGCCGCCCCAGGGATTTCACCGTTTTGAGAGTGTCGAGAACGAGGTTGGCGGCCACCCGTTGACGCCTGCGCGCCACGGGGTAGGAAACCACACGTTCCCACATCGCCCCGAGGTAGTCCGGCAGCGAGGCGACAGAATCGGCCGCAGCCATGCGGACCAGTTTCCCCAGGAACGCCTGGATCACCACCCGGCCAGCCAGGGACTCACCCGCGCGCTGCAAGCTCAGGAGGCCGACCAGCACGGCGTCGGGATCGGCGGTGATCGCATCGAGGACGCCTGCAAGGCCGTCCGTGACGGCGTGCCGGCCGCACGCGAGGCGCCAGCGTGCGGGGAGGGCGGAGTGCTCAGCGCACAGAGCGACCCACTCGCGGTTCAGTGCGGTGAGGGTGGGGGTGAGATGGTGACGGGTCATGACCCGACCCTGTCAACGAGGTGTTGTCCGACGTGTTGACCGCCCACGCTGCGGTGTTGTCCGCTGCTGTCCTGGGCCTGGAAATTCACCACGTGGGGGGCGCAGGACACCGACCAAGGTTGCGAAATGAACACGACCAACCCCACATGATTGCAGCTAACGAGACGCTGACATAATCTCGCTTCTAGCCCGGGGGGCTGCTGGTTGGGGTGCCGCAGTCCCTCGGCGCCGTACTGTTCGGGCCACATCGCTGAGAGCCCACCGCGTCCCCACCAACACCACCGGCGAGGCGCCCTGAATGACGCCGACTAGGTGCCCGCGCCGCGCTCCAGCATCCGTTGCAGGAAATCGGTGAGATCGCCCGATTCGCCATCGCGACCACCACGCCCCACCACGAGCTCAGGCAGCGACGGCTGCAGCTTGACCCCACGCAACCACCCCCACGTGGAGGACGGCACCGTGAGGACGTACCACTGGCCCGCCTCCCCGATCGCCACCGACTTCTTGGCGTTCACGTACCAGCCCACCTTGTCGGTGCGGACGCGGCGCCCATCGAGTTGGGTCGCCATCAGCGGCTCCGGCGCGAGCCCGCGCTCCCGCGCGGACGCGACGAACCCGTCGATCAGCACCTGGGCCGCCTGCGCCTCGCCGCGCTTGCCCGCCTCGGCCATGGCGGCCATGCGCAAGGCGTCCGCACGGCGCTGCTCGGGTGTCGATGAGGTCACAGGCGCAGCCTACGCGAGCTCACGACGCGACCTGGGCTTACAAGGACCCCGGATCCAGCAAGGACGCGAAATCGGGCACGTCGGCGAACTCGTCGGCGTAGTCCGTGGCCGGACGCGCCTGCACCAACTCCGCGAACGCGCGCCCCGCGGCGGCGATCCGTCGGGCCAGGCCCGATTCGCCCGAACCCCAGTCGTCGGTCGCGGCGAAGACGGGAAGCGGCGCCACCGTCGCCTTCAGGTAGAAGAACAGCGGCAGCATCGCGTTGTCGATCGCCAGGCTGTGCCGCGCCGAGCCCCCCGTCGCAGCCAGCAGCACCGGACGCCCGGCCATCACGCCCTCATCCAGCAGGTCGAAGAACAGCTTGAACAGCCCGTTGACGCCCGCATTGAGCACCGGCGACACCGCAATGACGCCGGACGCCTTCCCGACCAGATCGAACGCGTCCTGCAACGCCCGGCTGGGCACATGCGAGGTGTAGAAGTGCGCCAAATCCACCGCCACGTCCCGCAACTCGAGGACCTTGATCTCGCTACGGACGCTTTGCGCCTCGACCGTCGCTGCGGCGAGCCGATCGCCCAGCATCCGCGAGGAGGACGGCGTCCCCATGCCTGCGCTGATCACCAGCAGGTAACTCATCACGCCTCCTGCACCAGGCTCGACGCCTCGGCTTGCTCGTAGGGCGATTGCCCGGTCACGTCGTCGGCGCCGACCGGCACATGGGCCTCAGCCAGCGTCCCGGCCGCGCGGGCCGCCGCCACCCTCGACGCGTGGGTGGGCGCCTCGGGAATGTGCGCCGGACGGCCCTCGTCGAAGCCCTTGCGCAGGTCGGGCAGGATCTCGCCGAGCAGGTCGAGTTGCTCCAAGACGGTCTTCAGCGGAAGCCCGGCATGGTCGATGAGGAACAACTGACGCTGGTAATGGCCGACCGCATCCCGGAAGGACAGCGTCCGCTCCAGAACCTGCTGCGGGGAGCCGACGGTCAGCGGTGTTTGGGCCGTGAAGTCTTCCAGGGATGGGCCGTAGCCGTAGACCGGAGCGACATCGAAGTAGGGCCGGAACTCGTTGACAGCGTCTTGGCTGTTGCGACGCATGAAGAACTGGCCGCCCAGCCCGACGATCGCAGTATCGGCGGCGCCGTGCCCGTAGTGCTCGTAGCGGCGGCGGTACAACTCGACCATCCGCTTGGTGTGATCCATCGTCCAGAAGATGTTGTTGTGGAAGAAACCATCCCCGTAGTAGGCGGCCTGTTCGGCGATCTCGGGGGTGCGAATCGAGCCGTGCCACACGAACGGCGGGATCGCATCGAGGGGGCGCGGCGTGGAAGTGAACCCCTGCAAGGGCGTGCGGAACTTGCCCTGCCAGTCGACGACGTCCTCGGTCCACAGGCGGCGCAGCAGCGCGTAGTTCTCCACGGCCAGCGCGACGCCCTGGCGGATGTCCTTGCCGAACCAGGGGTACACGGGGCCGGTGTTCCCGCGTCCCATCATCAGGTCGACGCGTCCGTCGGAGAGATGCTGCAGCATCGCGTAGTCCTCGGCGATCTTGACCGGGTCGTTGGTCGTGATCAGCGTGGTGGCCGTCGACAGCAGCAAACGGCTGGTCTGGGCGGCGATGTAGCCCAGGGTTGTCGTCGGGGAGGACGAGAAGAAGGGCTCGTTGTGGTGCTCGCCGAGGGCGTAGACGTCCAGGCCGACATCCTCGGCCTTCTTGGCGATCGCGACGGCGGCCTTGATCCGCTCATGCTCCGACGGGGTCCGCCCCGTGGTCGGGTCGGTCGTGACGTCACTGACCGAGAAGATGCCGATCTGCATAACCCACTCCTGTAGTTGAAAGCTCAACTACCCTACGACGCGTTGCCCGGATCCATTCCCGCCGGGCCCGCACGCAGCGAGCCCGACACATCACCTCAACAGGTAAACGGACCGTCGGCCGTGGCCGGACCATCGATCCGGCACAACTCCAGGCCGCGCGCCTCCAGACCCTTCTTCATCTCGGCGATCGCCTGAACGTTGAACGCGTGCCACTGCATGTGCATCAAGACGGTCTCCCCCGCCTGCGCGTACTGGACGACCTCCTGCACGACCTGATCCTGCGGCTTACCGCGCCAATCCTCCGTGTCGAAATCCCACAGCCAGATCTGCATCCCCATCAACTCGATGACCTGCTGGACGTGCTTGTTGGTCGCGCCATACGGCGGCCGCACCCACGCACCCTGCACCGACGGCGGGCTCAACTGCTTGCGGATCGCGGCGTCCGAGATCTTCGTGAACTGCGGGTGATTGACGCTGTGCGAATAGACGAACATGCCGTGTTGGCGGGCGAAATCGACATTGATCTTTCCCTGCTGCACGCAGTTACCCAGCGCAAAGAGAACAACCCTGACCCCGAGCGCCTCAACCCCGGTCACCGTCTCCTTGAACTCATCCAACGAGCGAGGGCAGTCATCGAAGGTCAAAACGATGCGGTCGGTCGTGTTCGGGCTGTGCGTACGCCCCTCCTCGGGGCCGGGGAGGCGTTGCTCGATCGGCTTTCCGGTGACGTAGTCCGACGGCCATGGTGTCGGCAACCCCGTGACCAGCGGTACCGACGATGGCGTTGGGACCGGCTCAGGGGAAGGCGACTGGTCCGGTGAGGCCGAGGGCTCCGGCTCGGTCGCTGATGGGGAGGTGAGAGGAGCAGTCGGACTCGACGGCTGCACCTGCGCGCACGCGGTCAGCGCGAGCAGCAACGAGGCAACAAGGGCGGTCGCGCGGGACGTGGCCTGGGGAAGAAGCATGAAATATCCTCGGATCGACTCAGCCCTTCCATCTTCGCCCGCCTGGCAGCAGAACCCAAGTCCGTGCACCCCTTAAGCGACTTTCGACCATGAGAGAGGGCCTCGGATCCCGCTTTTCGGCCACGCCGTGTCGCGGTCGGCGCACGCCTGGGGCGGCTCAAGGGCGAAATACCCGCCCCTCGCGAGGCAGGATGGAGCCATGGCTGATTCCCTGGACCTTGCTCGCACCCTGGTGGCCGATTCCTCCCGCATCCTGGCACTGACAGGCGCCGGGCTGTCGACCGCCTCCGGCATCCCCGACTTCCGAGGGCCACAGGGACGCTGGACCCACGACCCTGAGGCCGAGAAGATTTCCACACTCTCGTACTACCTTCACGACGACACTGTGCGGCGCGCAGCATGGCAAACCCGGCTGACCTCCCCCGCGCGCACGGCACAGCCCAATCCCGGCCATCGGGCGCTCGTGGACCTGGAACGCTCCGGACGCTTGGCGGGCATCGTGACCCAGAACACCGACGGCCTCCACCTGGCCGCCGGGTCGGATCCCTCGCTCGTGTTCGAGGTGCACGGAAACGCTCGTCGCTGGCGCTGTGAGGAATGCGGCGCCGGAGGGCCGATGGACGAGATGCTGGCGCGCGTCGAGGCAGGCGATCCCGATCCGCGATGCCCCGCGTGCGGCGGCATCACGCGCGCCACCGTCATCTTGTTCGAGGAGCAACTCCCCGGCGATGTGCTGGACGCCGCCATCGACCTCGCCGAACGGTGCGACCTCGTCCTTGCCCTGGGGACATCACTCACGGTCCACCCCGTCGCCGGGCTCGTCCCGTACGCCGTGGGTCACGGCGCACCCCTCATCATCGTGAACGCCGAAGAGACGCCCTACGACCACCTCGCCACCGCGATCGTGCGCGATCCGCTGGAAGAGGTGCTGCCGGCCCTGGTCTCGGGCCTGACACCGGCAGCCGACGCCTAAGGCACCAGGTTCAGCGGTTCCACCCCGACAGCCACACCCGCGAGGAGTGGTCCAGCCCGAGGTTGTCGCGTAGCTCGCCCTCGCCGATGCCGGGGATAGCGACGCTCAACGTGTCACCCTGCCCACCACCCTGCCACGACAAGACCGCCTGGGCGGAGGATCGCCCCGGCAGAAGCAACGGGGTGAGGTGCGTGTCGGCGGGGTCCAGACTCAGGAAGTCCGTCATGCCTTTGCGGCCACCGAGCCACAGCGTCGGCTCGCCCACCTCCACGGGGGAATCCGAGCAGTTGAAGACCGTGAGCAGCACGCGAGTGTTGTTCGAGCCACGGTCGATCGGCGAGAAGTCGATCAGGGGTTGCCCCGATTGCTGGCAGGTAGGCGACCACTCACCCTTACGTTGGGTCAGGACGGGAGGCCCGTTCTCCGCGGGCGGCACGTACGCGTGCGGCTCCGGTGGGGGCGGTGGCGATTCAGGATGGGGCCCCAGGATAAAGACCGCGCCCGCGGCAGCCACGAGCGTCGCAGTCGCCACCGTGATCCGGGTGAGAACGTGCATGGTTCATTCGACCATGTGAGCCGACCCCGGCGCGTCACCCTACGGTGCCGACAACGCTCGCCTCACTGCGACCCAGGTGAGCGACGGGCGCCTCAGGCGTCCAACCAGGCGCCCCGCCACAAGACGCGCTGCACCGACCAGGACGCGTCCAGCACGACCGCGTCCGCGCGGCTGCCGGGCGCGAAGCTCCCCACCGACGACAAGCCCACATACTGGGCCGGGCGACTGGTCGCCGCGCTCAGGGCGACCTCGGGGGCCACTCCCGCGGCGATGACGTTGGCCACCGCACGATCCAGCGTGAGCGTCGAACCGGCGATGGTGTCGGTTCCGGCGATGTGGGCGACGCCGCCGCTGACATCCACCGGCAGGTCACCCAGCACGTAGGCGCCGTCGGCGCAGCCGGTGGCCGCCATCGCGTCGGTGATCAGCACGACCCGGTCGTTGATGTGCATGACCCAGGCGACCAGTTCGGGGCGCACATGGACGCCGTCCGCGATGAGTTCTGGCCACACCCGCGCGTCCTCCAGCAGCGCCAAGACGGGCCCGGGCGCGCGATGTTTGAGCCCCGGCATCGCATTGAAGAGGTGCGTGGCGCCGGTCGCTCCGGCGTCGATGGCGGCGAGTGTTTGCTCATAGGTGGCCGCCGTGTGCCCGATGGCAGCGACCGCCCCCCGCTGAACGATCGCGGCGATTGCCGCCAGGGCACCCTCGCGCTCGGGAGCGATCGTGACCATGCGGACCGTCCCCCGGCCCGCATCCAGCAGACGCTCGACGTCGGCTTTGAGCGGATCGCGCAGCTTGTCGACCGGGTGAGCCCCCTTGTAGTCGGGGCTCAGCCACGGCCCTTCCAGGTGGATGCCCGCCAGGTCACCCGCCTCCACGAGGGGGGCCAGGCGGCGGATCTGCCCGTCGAGTTCGTCCAGCGATTGGGTCACCAAAGAGGCCACGACGGACGTCGTCCCATGCGAGCGATGCAAGGCCGCCGCTGTCGCCGGGTCCTGTGCGAACGCGGCGCCTCCCCCACCGTGGTTGTGGACGTCGACGTAGCCGGGCGCCAGCGTCACGTCACCCAACTCGATGACCTCGCCGGGGCTCTCCTCGGGGGCGCCGACCGCGACGACCGCCTCGCCCTCCACCACAAGCTCGCCCGGGGTGAGCATCTGGGTTCCGGTGAACACTCGGGCGGCGCGCACTCGCAACATGGGACGGTTCCTTACTCCTGGCCGACGGGCTGCGGGAGGCGCAGGCCGTCCCACCCTTGTCAGCCTAGTCCGCAGGCACCTCCCCTGCCCGGCCACCCCAGCCGAGACCGGGGGTCGATGGGGGTCGGCTGGGCCCCGACCTACGCTGGAGGCATGAGCGCCCAGGTCGTCTTCGTTCACGGAATCCGGACCTCGAGGACGATGTGGCGTCGCCAAGTCGCCCACCTGGAGGAGGCGGGCATCGGCGCCCGCAGCCTGGACCTGCCCGGGCACGGCACCCGCCTCGACGAGGCCTTCACGCTGGACGCAGCCCTCGACACCATCGACTCCGCCGTCCGCGAGGCCGCCCAGGACGGCCCTGTCCTGCTGGTGGGCCACTCGATGGGCGGGATCTTGTCGACCGCCTACGCAGGCATGACGCCATCAGCGCCGCTGGGCGCCCTCATGGCCGTGTCGTGCACGTCGGTGCCGCGCGGCGTCGGGCTGGCCGCCTACCGCGGGGTGCTCCGCGCGGTCGACCGGCTGCCCTCACGCGGGTTGGGCCTGACCCGGCTGATCCTGGCCGCGACCCTGCCCGCCGATACGCGCGGCGACTTCGCCGCAGGCGGCTACGCCCTCGACGCCCAAGACGCCGCCCTCGCCAGCCTCGCCCACCTCGATCTGCGCTCCGCCGTGCGCCAACTCACCGTGCCCGCCTGGTTCGTGAACGGGCAGTTCGACCAGTTGCGCGCCCACGAATGGGCGTTCCGACGCTGGGCGCCGCAAGCGAGGTTCACCATCGTGCCGCGCGCCTCGCACCTGGTGACGGCGATGCGCCCCGACACGTTCAACGCCTTGCTGGACGAGGCCCTGGCGGCGCTGACGCCCGCCGAGGTCTCCCCGGCGTCCTAGTAGCCCAGGTCGGCGGCCACCGTCCGCATCTGCAAGGCGGACGCCTCGAACGAGGCCCATTCCTCCTCGTCGAAGCGGGTTTGCTTGATCGGGACGGCACCCGAGGCGTCCACGATGGAGGGCACCGACAAAGCGACCCCGGAGACCCCACGGAAGTCGTCGAGCACGCAACTGACCGGCAGTACCGCCCGCTGATCGCCGACGATGGCCTCCACGACGCGCGTGGTCGACAGGCCGACTGCGTAGTTCGTTGCCCCCTTGCCCTTGATGACCCGGTAGGCGGCGTTGCGCACGTTGAAGGCGATCTGATCGAGCTCGTCGCGGGTCAGCGCGGGGCGCTCGGGGTCGCGCCAGTCCAGCAACGGCACGTTCCCGATCGTCGCACTCGACCACAGCGGGAACTCGCTGTCCCCGTGCTCGCCCACGATGGAGGCGTGCACCGACGACGTCGAGACCCCGACGCGCTGCCCCAACGCCCAGCGCAGGCGAGAGGTGTCCAGCATCGTCCCGGACGCGAACACGCGCTCCAGCGGCAGGCCGCTGACCTCTTGCGCGATGACGGTCAGCACGTCACACGGGTTCGTGACGATCACGAAGATCGCGTCCGGCGCCGCCTGCACCAGCTTGGGCATCAGGTCGCTGATGATGCGCGCGTTCGTGGCAGCCAGGTCGAGTCGCGACTGGCCCGGACGCTGCTTGGCGCCCGCCGTGATGACGACAACCTGCGACCCCTCCGCCACACTCAGATCGCTGCCACCCGACAGGTCCGTGTCGCCCACGAACTGGGTTCCGTGGGCGAGGTCGAGCACCTCAGCCTCCACCTTCTCGGCGGCAATGTCGTACAGCGCGATGCGCCGTGCGGCACCGCGAATCAGACTCGCATAGGCGATGGACGTGCCGACGCTGCCGGCGCCGACGACGGTCAGCTTGGAGTTCTCGATCGCGGTCATGGGGCACCTTTCCGGGGCGGTCGAAGGACCAGAGTGGACGTCAGAGGCGTCACCCCCCACACGATCCGGCGTGAGGTGGCACCGCTTCCATCCTCCCGCGTCCCTCGGGTACCAGGTGGGCCGTCCCGAAAGCGGGCGCGTGCCGCGTCGGCCACAATGGGGACATGACGCCCCTCATCACCGCGACCTGGCCCGAGACGGCTATCGAGATCGGCGTCGTGCTGCTGGTCGCGATCGTGGGGCGCTTCATCCTGCGTCGCGCGATCCGCACGGGAGTGCGCGCCTCCATCAAGGCGGGCGACCATCCAGAACCCACCTCGTCGGCGGCAACCAACCGGTTCCTCGGGAAGCTGTCGGGCGCCCTCAACGGACGCCACGAGGCCCGCGTCAAGACGGTCGGGTCGGTCCTCAGCAACGCGGTCGACGTCGTGCTCGTGGTTCTGGTGATCTTGACGGTCCTGCGCATCCTCGGCGTCCCCCTGGAGCCGGTGCTCGCGGCGTCCGGGATCGGCGGCGTCGCGCTCGCCTTCGGCGCGCAATCCTTAGTCAAGGACTACATCTCCGGTATCTTGATGATCTTCGAGGACCAGTTCGGCGTCGGTGACCTGATCGACACCGGCGAGGTCGTCGGCACCGTGCAAGAGGTCGGTCTGCGGATCACCAAACTGGTGGACTCCTCCGGGGAGGTGTGGTTCGTCCGCAACGGTGAGATCACGCGCGTCGGGAACCGCAGCCAAGGCTGGTCCACGGCCACGATCGACATCCCCATCGCGCCCAACCAGAACACCACCAAGGCCATCGAGGTGCTCGGCACGGTGGTGGACAAGGTGTTCTCCGACGAGCAGTACGCCGACGTGCTGTTGGAGAAGCCGTCGGTGCTGGGCGTCAACAAGGTGACCCCGGGGGTCATCACGTTGACGATCCTGGCTAAAACGGCCCCCGATCAGCAGTGGGCCGTCCGCCGTGACCTGCTCGCGACGTCGTTGTCGGAGTTGCAGCGGGCCGGGATCCGTGCCGCCCCGCCGGAGATGATCGCCGCCTCCCAGCCGACGCCGCCCGCGTCCTAAGCCACCGAACCGGGCCCGTGTCCGTGCGGGGTGGGCAATCTAGGAAACCCCAAGCCAACACGCCTTCGCTGGACTAGCGTGCCGTCGTCGGTCGCATCACCCACGATGCAAGGGAACCCGGTGAGAATCCGGGCCTGACACGCAGCGGTATGGGCGAGGACGGCAGCACGACGCCACTGGAGACATCTGGGAAGGCGCTGCCGCACCACTGACCCCGAGGCCGAAGACCTGCCGACGACGATCATGGCCTTTGCCACGTGTGACCTGGCTGCCGGTTCCCTCGTGGCCGGTCCGCGCGCGGCGAGGCCCGAACACGAAGGGCACCACCATGCCGACAGACCGGACGCGACTCTCCGGGCTCAGAGGCCGCATTACGACCTTCCTCCTCGCCGCCGTCCTCCTGGGCACGACGGCCTGCAGCCAGGCCCCCGGCGCGACCCCGGGACCCGCCGATGCGCCCGCCAGCTTGCGGATCGCGACAGGGTTCGCCATCGACAACGTCGACCCGATCGACAATGGCTTTTGGGGCAACGAGTTCGGCTTCAGCGAACTCCTCATGCACGCCACCTCCAACGGTGATCCCGAGCCGTGGCTGCTGAAGTCCCTCGACAACGTGGACGCACTCACCTGGAAGCTGACCCTCAAGGATGGCATCCGCTTCCAGAACGGACGCACGCTGGACGCCGGCGCCCTGGCCGACGTCATGAACTACCAACTGCAGAACACGGCGTCGTTGGCTCCGCTCAAGGCATCGACGCTGACCGTCACGGGGCCGCTAGAGGTGACGTTCACCACGCCCACCCCCGCCCCGAACCTGCCGTTCACCCTCGCGGAGAAGTCCAAGTTCGTCATCTTCGACCGGGCCGCCTACGAACCCGCCAAGGGCAACCCGTCCGCGATCATCGCCGCCCAGATGTACACCGGCCCCTACCGCGTCGAATCCCTGGACGCCCAGCACCTCGTCCTGCCCGCCAACCCCGACTATTGGGGCGGCAAACCTCCCCTGGAGAAGGTGACGGTCTCCTTCATCACCGATGAGCAGTCCCGCATCCTCGCCGTCCAAAACGGTGAAGCCGACCTCGCTCTCTACCCGCCCACCCAGGCCGCGAAGAACCTGACGGGACGCAACGACTCGTTCTGGCGGAGCGGCACCCCCAAGGGACCGACCTTCCAACTCCAACTCAACGAGAAGCGCGCAAAGATGGCCGACCGCAACCTGCGTCAGGCAGTGCTGTCAGGCATCGACTACACCGCCCTGGCCGACGACGTGATGGGGGGCCTCTATGAGCCCTCGACGGGCATGTACGCCCCCGAGGCGTCCTACGCCCTCGAGACGCAGCACACCGATCTCACCGCAGCCAAGGGTGCGCTCGCCGCGTCCGGCTACCAGGCTGACGCGTCCGGCCTGGCGACCAAGGACGGACAGCCGCTCGAACTGACCGTGCTCACCTACCCCACCCAGCCCGACTCGAACACGCTGGCCCTGGCGATCCAGGCGCAACTGAAGACGATCGGGATCACGGTGAAGATCAGCCAGGTCCCGGAGATGATCACCGCGACCCGCGACCCCAACACCGAGTGGGACATGGCGATCGCCGGGAACGGGACCACGTCGCTGGCTGGGGATCCGATCGCCCCGCTGCAGAGTTACTTCATCACCAAGGGCTCCCGCAACGTGTACGGCCTGGCCGATCCGGAACTTGATGCGCTGGTCGCCAAGGTCGCGGTCGCGATGAACACGACCGAGCGCGACGACCTGCTGCGCCAGATTCAGCGCAAGGTCGCCGACGGCGCCTACATGGGCTTCCTCGGCATGCGCTCCCCCAGCGTCGTCGCCGCCCCGGCGTGGCGTGACTACCAGGTTTCCAACACCAACCAGTGGGTCGACGCGCACACTGCCCCCACGCGCTGATCCATGGCAGGACGTGTCCTTCGGCGGTTCGGTGCCGCACTGGCGACCCTCCTGGCCGCCAGCATTCTGGTGTGGGTCATGCTGATGGCCGCACCGACCGACCCCGTCGAAGGCATCCTGCGCGCCCGCGGAATCCTCGAACCGGATCCCTATCAGGTCGCCGCCATGCGCACCGAACTCGGGCTGGACGACCCGCCCGTCCTGCGCTATCTGCGCTGGTTGGCGGCCTGGTTCCACGGCGACTTCGGTGTGTCGTGGAAGTCGGGGCGCCCGGTGGCCGAGGAGATCGCTCAACGTCTCCCGGCTACCGCGCTCCTCACCGGCGTCAGCATGCTGATGGCCGTGGTGGCGTCCGTTCTGCTGGGCGTCACCGCGGCCTCGTGCCATCGCCGCGCATGGGACACGGTGGTGCGTGTCATCACGCTGGCCCTGGTCATTGTCCCCAGCTTCTTGTTTGGGCTGCTCGTCCTCAACACCGTCGTGCTGCGCCTCAAGTGGGGACGCGTCGTCGCCGACGGGACGTGGCTGACCGTCTGGTGGCCCGCGCTCACCCTCGCCTGTGGCGCCATCGGCTACTGGTCGCGGGTGCTGCGGGCCTCCGTCTTGGAGGCCCTGTCGGCCCCGTACCTTCTCGTGAGCCGGGCGCGGGGGGCGTCCCTCACGCGCCAGGTGTTCGTCCACGCCCTCCCCAACGCGCTTCCCCCGTGGCTCACGATCGTCGCGCTCGGCGCGGCAGGTCTGCTGGGTGGGGCCCCCATCGTGGAGGCCGTGTTCACCTGGCCGGGGGTGGGCGCCTACACGGTGCAGGCGATCAGCGCGGGCGACGCCCCGGTCGTGCTGTTCTACACGATGGTCGCCATCACGACCTTCATCGTGGTGAGCCTCCTCACCGACGTGCTGGTGACCGTGCTGGATCCCCGCCTCCGCACCCCGACGGCGGTGGCGTCATGAGCGCCATGACGACGGACGCCGCCCCCGCAGAACGCGGCAGCCACGCCGGGCTGGTTCACCGGTTGCTGCACCACCGCGGGTTCGTCACCGGACTGGTCGGCGTCCTCATCCTCCTGACCGTGGCCCTCGTCGGACCGCTCCTGGTCGGCGACCCCGACCTCACCCGGTTCACCCAACAACTCACCCCTCCCTCGGCGGCGTTCCCGCTCGGCACCGACTCGGCCGGGCGCGACGTCATGGCGCGGACCGTCTACGGCGCCCGCGTCTCCCTACTGGCAGCGCTCGTCGTGTTCGCCATCACCACCACCCTCGGGATCGGGGTGGGCGTCACCGCAGCCCTGGCGGGCGGACGCATCGACGCCTTCCTGTGCCGCTGCTGCGACGTCATGCTCGGCCTACCGTCGCTGGTGATGGCGCTGGCCATCGTCGGGGCGTTGGGGCCGGGGCTCATCAATCTCGTCGTGGCCATGTCGATCACCGGGTGGGCGGGCCTCGCCAAACTGTGCCGCACCCTCGCCCTGGACTGCCGCCACCGTGGCGACGTCATCGCCGCCCGCATGGCGGGGGTGAGCCCGGCCCGGATCGCGGTCGGCCACATCCTCCCCTCCGTGCTCATCTACGGGCTCATCTCGGCCACCTTGGGGCTCGGTGAGACGGTCCTGGGCCTGGCGGGGATGTCATTTCTCGGGTTGGGCGTCCAACCCCCCACCGCCGAATGGGGAAGCATGCTCAACGCCAGCCGCATCGACCTCGCCGTGGCGCCGTGGCTGCTGATCGGTCCAGGGCTGGGGCTGGTCCTCGTCGTCACCAGCGTCACGTTGATCAGCGACGCCTTGCGCGACTGCGCCGACCTGAAGGAACTGTCGTGACACCCCCCGCCGTGCAGGTCGAGGATCTCTGCGTCACCTACCCGAACGGGCACCGGGGCGCGATCGGCGTCACGTTCGCCGTCGACGAGGGCGAAAGCGTGGCTCTCGTCGGCGAATCGGGGTGCGGGAAGACCACGACCCTGCGCAGCATCCAGGGCCTGCTGGGCGCGCGGACGCGGATCACCGGCACCATCCGGATCGCCGACGTCGACGTCGACGTGCTCACGCTCCGACCACGGGAACGGCACCTGCTGACCGCCCGCCGCCTCGGCTACGTCTCCCAAGACCCCTACGGCGCTTATGATCCGCTGCGGACCGTCGGCCATCACGTCCGCGAACCGCTCCTCATTCAGGGACGCCGCCCCGACGCCGCCGACCTGACCGCCCAGTTGACGGCCGTCGGGATCCCGGAGGCGGCCACGCGCCTAGGCCAGCACCCCCACCAATGGTCCGGCGGGATGCTGCAACGCGCCACCATCGTGGCGGGCACCCAACTCTCCCCGCTGGTGACCCTCGCCGACGAGCCCACCAGCGCGTTGGACGCCGACCTGGCCGACAACGTCCTCAGCACGCTGCGTGCGCGCAGCCGGGCCGTGCTGTTCGTCACCCACGACCTCGCCTTGGCCGCCGCGCATGCCGACCGGATCCTCGTCATGCATGAGGGCCGCATCGTCGAGGAGGGCACCGCCGCGACGGTGCTGCGGCAGCCACGCCACGACCAAACCCGCCTGCTCCTGGCTGCCAGCATCCGGGCACCGCGGCTCGTCCGGACGCCTCCCCGGACGCCGACCGTCGCGTCCGCGTCGGGGGTCACGAAGCGCTACCGCAGCGGGACGGGCACCCTCACGGCGGTCCAGCCCGCCGACCTCAGCATTCACGCAGGTGAGATCGTGGGCGTCGTCGGGCCGTCCGGCTCAGGCAAATCGACCCTCCTGCGGATGGTCTCCGGCATGGAGCCCCCCGACAGCGGGACGCTCACCTGGAACGGTCAGGCGTCCGCCGGGCCCACGCCCGGCTCGGTGATGCCGATCTCGCAGGATCCGCTCAGTTCCTTGGATCCGCGCTGGCCGCTGTGGCGCAGCATCACCGAACCGCTCACCGTCACGCGGCGTCTGGGCAAAGCTGAACGGATCCGTCTGGCCCGCGAGGCACTCACCCAGGTCGGGATCGGGCACCTCGACCCCCTCGCCCGCCCTCGGCAACTGTCGGTCGGGCAGGCGCAGCGCGTCGCGATCGCGCGGGCGCTCATCGCGCGTCCGGCCCTCATCGTGGCCGACGAGCCGACCGCCAGCCTGGACGTGCGCACCGCCCAAGCCATGATGGCGCTGCTGCGCGACCTCGCCGATCGCCACGGCGTCGCCCAGTTCATCGTCAGCCACGACGTCGCCTTGCTGGGCACCATCGCCGACCGCCTGCTCACCATGACCGACGGCCACCTCGACGCCGCGGCCGACCCGCGCGCACACGCCGACGCACCACGACAGGAGCCCTCATGATGCCCGCAGCATCCCCGGCGGCAGCGACGACGCTGCACACGATCCTGGATCGCCTCTCGGACGCCGAACGCCCGTTCTTCCTCCTCGGTGAGGACGCCTCGCCGGTGAACGCTGAGGCCATCATGGACGGCGACGGCGTCGAGGAACTCGGGGCCACCCTGGACGCGGTGATCGGCGTGTTGGCGTCCCGGCTGGGACGCGGTGAGCGTCGCCTGTGGGCGCTGGCCGTCGACTCCCTCACCAATCGGCTGCTGTGGCTAGGTGCCGCGACCGGCCAACTGGGGCGGGCTCAGGCCATGGCGGTCGACCTGGTGGCGGCGCTGGATCGCCCGGGCGTCCCCGCGCCCCGGTTCACCACGTTGCGCGACCTGCCCGAAGGGGTCCGTGATGTCTGGGTCCGGCGCGGTTCCTGCTGCCTGGTCTCGCGCGTGCCCGGTCACGGAAGCTGCGCCGACTGCCCGCGCCAGACGCCCGCCGAACGTGAGGCTCGCCTGCGGGAAAGGGCCCTGACAGGCGGGGATCACTGACCGTGCCTGGCGTCACGGGGCAGGATGGAGCCATGACCGTAACGCCCTTCCACGACCTTGACGCCTTCATCGCCCTGCCACGCCAAGGGGGTCTCGCGCTGAGCCCCGACGGGACGCGCCTGGCGGCGGTCGTCGCCACGCTCGACCCGACGGCGACGCGCTACGTCAACGCCGTGTGGGAACTCGATCCGGCAGGCGAACGCCCCGCACACCGGGTGACGCGCAGCGCCAAGGGCGAATCCGGCATCGTGTACGCACCCAACAACGACCTGTACTTCCTCAGCGCCCGCCCCGACCCGGAAGCAACCGAGTCCGACGACGCCGCCGCCCTGTGGGTGGTGCCCGGGGTCGGTGGCGAAGCGCGCCGCGTCCTGGCGCGTCCGGGCGGCGTGGACGCCGTCGCGGTCGCCTCAGCGTCGGGGGCGGTGGTCGTGACGGCTGGCGTCCTGCCGGGTGCCGATCAGGCGTCCGACGCCGAAGCGCGCGACGCCGAACTGCGCAGCCTGCGCAAGGACAAGAAGGTCGCCGCGATCCTGCACACCTCCAGCCCGGTGCGATTCTGGGATCACGATCTGGGCCCCGCCACCCCGCACCTGTTCGCCCTCACCCTCGGCGAAGGCGCCGACACCAGCGCCAGCCTGCGCGACCTGACACCGGGCATCGGCGCCGACCTGGTCACCGCCAGCACGTTCGTCGCCCCCGACGGCTCCTTCGTCCTGACCACCCGGACGCTGAGCGGAGCCCGCGGCTCACACCGGGAAGCGCTCACTCGCGTGGACGCCGACGGCACGCGCCGCGACCTGCTCGTCCCCGACGAGACGACCTCCTACAGCGCGGGCCCGGTCAGCCCTGACGGGCGCCGCGCCGTCGTCCAGGTCGAACGCGTCGGGACGCCGCAGCGTCCGCCGTCGTGGACGGTGCACACCCTCGACCTCAGCACCGGGGAACTGGCGCCGCTGGCGTCCGGCTGGGATCACTGGTGCACCCCGCTGGCCTGGCTTCCCGACGGCAGCGGCGTCCTGGTGCACGCGGACGCCGAGGGGCGCTCCCCGCTGTTCATCCTGGAGGCCTCCGGTGCGGCCCCGCGCCAGCTCACCACCGATGACGCGGCCTACTCCGACGCCGCGATCAGCCCCGACGGCGCCACCGTGTACGCGGTCCGTTCCAGCTACGCGTTCCCCGCCGAAGTCGTGCGCATCGACGTCGCCACGGGCGCGACGACCCGCCTGCCCAACCCCGTCGGGCGTCCGGAACTACCTGGGCGCCTCACCGAGATCGCCACCACCGCCGACGACGGCCAACGCATCCGCGCCTGGCTGGCTCTCCCGTCCGACGCGGACGCGGCGCATCCGGCACCGCTGGCGTTGTGGATCCACGGCGGTCCGCTCAGCTCATGGAACTCGTGGAGCTGGCGCTGGAACCCCTGGAATCTGGTCGCCCGCGGCTACGCCGTCCTGCTGCCCGACCCGGCCCTGAGCACCGGATACGGCGAGGAGTTCATTCAGCGCGGCTGGGGTGCCTGGGGTCAGGCCCCGTTCACCGACCTGATGGCGATCACGGACGCCGCCGAGGGGCGCGGCGACATTGCCGGCGACAAGACCGTCGCCATGGGTGGCTCGTTCGGTGGCTACATGGCCAACTGGATCGCCGGACACACCGACCGGTTCGCGGCCATCGTCACCCACGCGTCCTTGTGGGCGCTGGACCAATTCGGCCCCACCACGGACGCGCCGTTCTTCTGGGAGCAAGAGATGACCCCGGAGATGATGGCCGCCAACTCTCCGCATCGCAGCGTGGGCGCCATCACGACGCCGATGCTCGTCATCCACGGCGACCGCGACTATCGCGTCCCCATCGGGGAGGGGTTGCGGTTGTGGTGGGAGCTTCTCAGCGCGTCCGGGCTGCCCGCCGGCGAGGACGGCACGAGCCCGCACCGGTTCTTGTACTTCCCCAACGAGAACCATTGGGTCTTGTCGCCGCAGCATGCGAAGGTCTGGTACGAGGTGGTGCTCGGGTTCCTCGACGAGCACGTTCGCGGCATCCCGGCGACCCCACCCGAGACGCTCGGCTAGCCCCAGCCCCGGCGTCGGTCTGTCTGCGGATGACGGGCAGACCGGCGCGCGGCAGGGTCGTGGGCGGGCATGGTAGCGGCCCGGCCTGTGCTCGCGCGGAGATGGGCAGTGCGTCGGATCTCAGGACGCGCTACTAGGCTGACGGGCATGCCTGATTCTGTGCAGAACGCCTCCGCGCTCACGGCCGACGAGTCCCCGACGACCGACCATCGTGTCTTCGGGCCGTCGCAGACCCCGACCCACCCCCTCGCTACCGCGCCGGTGGGGACGCCGCCCTTTTCCGTCGACGGCTTCGTCCGCGAGTTCCTTCACGAGCTGAACACCAATCAGGGCGTGGCATTGTCGCGTTCCAGCATCAACGACCAGTACTTGGCGCTCGCCTCCACCGTGCGCAACTACCTGATGGCACGGTGGCTGGAGACCGGCGGCAAGCCGCAGGAGAACCAGCCGAAGGTCGTCGGCTACCTGTCCGCGGAGTACCTGCTGGGCCGCCAGCTCGGCAACGCGCTGCTGGCCACCGACCTGGCCGACATCGCCGAGAAGGGGCTCGCGCTGTGCGGGATCGACCTGGCGACGCTGCGCAACCAGGAGGTCGAGCCGGGTCTCGGTAACGGCGGCCTGGGTCGCCTGGCCGCATGCTTCATCGACTCACTGGCCACCATGAACGTTCTCTGTATCGGCTACGGCATCCGCTACGAGTACGGCATCTTCCGCCAGACGTTCGTCGATGGCCGCCAGGTCGAGCAGCCCGATACGTGGCTTCAGTTGGGTTCCCCGTGGGAGTTCCCGCACCCCGAGGCGTCGGTGAAGGTCAACTTCGGCGGCCACACCGAAACGTTCACCGATGCGGACGGCGTCGAGAAGTCCCGCTGGGTTCCGGGCTGGAACGTGCTCGCGATGCCGTACAACTACATGGTCCCCGGCTACCTCAACGGCCGCGTCAACACGCTGCGGCTGTGGAGCGCGCAAGCCACCAACGCGTTCGACCTGCAGATCTTCAACTCCGGCGACTACGCCCAGGCCGTCCGCGCGCAAACGTTCGCCGAGAACATCTCCAAGGTGCTCTACCCCGAGGATTCGACGCCGCAAGGTAAGGAACTGCGGCTGCAGCAGCAGTACTTCTTCGTCGCCGCCTCGCTGCACGACTTCATCAACAAGGAACTCGAAGAGGGCTTCGACCTGCACCGGCTGTCCGAGCGGATCGCCTTCCAGCTCAACGACACCCACCCGGTGATCGCCGTCCCCGAACTCATGCGCATCCTCGTCGACGAGAAGGGCTACGACTGGGACGAGGCGTGGGACATCACCAGCCGCTGCTTCGGCTACACCTGCCACACCCTGCTGCCCGAAGCCCTCGAAGTGTGGCCGACCGAACTGCTGGGACGCCTCCTGCCCCGCCATCTGGAGATCATTTACCGGATCAACGAGGAGTTCCTCGCCCAGGTCCGCAAGCAGTTCCCCGACGATGAACTGCGGGCCCGCCGCATGTCGATCATCGCCGAACTGCCCGAGCGCGGCGTCCGGATGGCCTACCTGGCCACGGTCGCGGCGACGAAGGTCAACGGCGTGGCCGAACTGCACAGCCAACTGCTGCGCGACAAGGTGCTGCCGGACTTCTCCGAGATGTACCCCGACAAGTTCACCAACGTCACCAACGGCGTGACGCCGCGCCGGTTCGTCCGGCTGGCCAACCCGAAGCTGTCGACGCTGATCACCGACACCATCGGGTCCGGCTGGGTGACGCAGTTGGAGCGCCTCAAGGAACTGGAGCCCTACGCCGACGACGCTGACTTCCGTGCAGCGTTCCGCGAGGCCAAGCAGTGGAACAAGACGCGTTTGACGACGCTGCTGAAGGCCCGCGACGGCATCGAACTGCCTGAGGGGCACCTGCTCGACGTCATGGTGAAGCGCCTGCACGAGTACAAGCGCCAGTCGTTGAAGCTGCTGCACATCGTCTCCCTGTACGAGCAGGTCATCTCCGGCAAGATCGCCGCGTCCGACGTCACACCGCGCACGGTGGTGTTCGGCGCGAAGGCCGCCCCGGGCTACAAGTTGGCCAAGGAGACCATCCACCTGATCAACAAGGTGGCCGAAAAGGTCAACGCCGACGAGCGCCTGGAGGGACGCCTCAAGGTGGCCTTCCCCGCCAACTACAACGTCACGTTGGCCGAGAAGCTGATCCCGGCCGCCGACCTGTCCGAGCAGATCTCGCTGGCGGGCATGGAGGCGTCCGGCACCGGCAACATGAAGTTCGCCCTCAACGGCGCGCTGACCATCGGCACCGATGACGGCGCGAACGTCGAAATCCGCAAACTGGTCGGTGACAAGCACTTCTTCCTGTTCGGCATGAACGAGCCGCAGGTCGCCGAACTGGGCGCGCAGGGCTATATCCCCGGCGACTACTACGAGAAGAACCCCAACCTGAAGGCCGCCATCGACCTGATCTTGTCGGGCTACTTCTCTCCCAGTGATCAGCACATGTTCGACCAGGTCATCTACTCCCTGTTGAACACGGACCGTTTCATGGCTCTGGCCGACTTCGACTCCTACATCGCGGCCCAGGCCAAGGTGGAGCAGCACTACGCCGACCAGGACGCCTGGACGCGTTCGGCGATCCTGAACGTCGCCCGCAGCGGCTACTTCAGCTCGGACCGCTCGATGCGCGATTACATCCAGCGGATCTGGCACACCTCGCCGGTGCTGTGAACTGACGCTACCCACCGGCGTCCGGGCTCACGCGCCCAGCATGCCGACACTCTGAGGCCAGGGGCCGCCCGGATCATTCTCCGGGCGGCCCCTGGCCTCAGTTCAGACGCATCTCACGGCTGTCTCTTCGCTATCTCAGCGGCGTCTCAATTGGGTTGACCCCTCACGCGTCGTCGTCGGCTCCGGCCTCCGGGTCGGCCACTGGTTGCCGCCGCGCGCTGCGCACCACTCCGATGGAGGCCGCCACCACGCATCCCATGGCCACCAGCTCGACCGGGCGGAGAGTCTCCCCCAGCAGGATCAGCGCTGCCAGCGCTGCCACGGCGGGTTCTAGGCTCATCAAGATGCCGAAGATCCGCGGCTCGATCCGGCGCATGACCCCCATTTCGATGCCATAAGGGACGACCGAGCTGAACAAACCGACCGCAGCGCCGACGAGCCACACGTGGGGGGAGGGTGCCGGGAAAGCACCGGCAACCAGCATCAGGGGGGTGACCCCGGCGAACCCGATGCCGAACGCGACGGCGACACCGTCCACCCCTGCCCAGCGGCGTCCGGTCGGGCCCGCGAGCAGGATGTACCCCGCCCACAGGGCTCCCGCTGCGAGGGCCCAGGCGACGCCGACCGGGTCCAGCACGCCGGGAGAGAATCCCAGCAACGCCACGCCCAGCGCGGCCAATCCCACCCACAGCAGGTCACGGAAGCGGCGTGAGAGCGCGACGGAAACCCCTAGCGGGCCCAGGAACTCCAAGGTCACCGCCATCCCCACAGGAATCCGCTCGATGGCGAAGTAGAAGGTGACGTTCATGGCGGCCATACATGCGCCGTATCCGGCAACCCAGCCCCAATCGGACGCTGAGCGTCCGGTGAGCCGGGGACGCGTCACAGCCCCAAGAATGAGCGCGGCCGCACCCAGGCGCAGCCAGGCAACCGTGAGGGGTTGCGCAGCGCTATAGAGATCCTTCGCGATCGAGGAGCCAATCTGCACGGTCGCAATGGAGATGAGGAGCATCACGATCGGCGCCCCAGATAGCCGGGCTGCCCCTGCCCGCACCCACTGCTTCACGCGCTAATCACTTCCCTTGGTGTCGCACTCTGCCCCGACCAGGGTCGCAGTTCCCGCGGCAGCGAACCAGTGGCCCGGCACCCGTCTCACCTGGCGTCCACATGGACGCGACGAACGGCAAGAGCTTAGGCTAACCTAAGCAGCGAATACAGCAAGGCGACCGTTGTGTAATTCGAGGCGAGCCCGACGACGGTCCCACCGAACTCGAAGGGGGTACGGCATGTCGATGTCGTACGACACGTGGACGATGCCGACCTGCGACGCTCGCGTCCGCTCACTCGTGATGCGGATGCTGTCCGGTGCGGCTGCGGCGTCGCTGTACGCCTACCGTATGGAGGAAGCCCTGGAGACGGTGACCCACGGGCTCATGCCCGACGGCAGCCTCGTCGTGGCAGCAGCACCCACTGAACTCCTCAGTACCGTCCCGGCGGGCTTCGCCGTCGATGTGCGGGTCGATCTCCTCAAGCAGTCCCCCGACCCGATGGTGTCCCTGGTGGCGGCGTCCACGCACCTACTCGGAAGCCTGACGTGGGCTTCGCGAGCCGAGACCATCGCGCACATCGAGGCTGGCGCCTTACCCCCCATGGTCGAAGCCATGCTGACCGCACCCGGCGCACGCCTGGGCTTCGTCGACATGGAGAAGGTCGTCCTGCATGACCTGACCGGCGCGACACCCATCCCGCTCGAAGCACTCGAGGGGGCAGTGACGCTCATCGAGGACCCCTACGCCGCCTTCGATCTCGTCGCCCGCCACGACAACACCACGCTGAAGGATCTGTGCTGGGCGGTGATGGTCGGCACGGTTCCCGGTTTCGCGATCCAGAAGGCCCCGCTGCCCCACGTGTGTTCCCCTACTGCGGACCAGGTGTTCTGCGTCGACGTGGACCCGACGGGCATCACGGTGATGCTGGTGGGCCGCCACGAGACGCTGATCGCCTACGCCCGCTTCGCCACGCCCGCCACCTCTCACATCGAATTGACCGCGCAGGTCGACCGCCTCATGGCCGACGCCACCCCGCGCGACGCCCTGGCCTGCTGACACTCACCGCCAGCAGACGCACGTGGGCCCCGCCATCAGGCGGGGCCCACGTGCGTGTTGCAGGTCGGATGGAACCGACGTTCGAGGCGTCAGGCGACCTCGTAGGACTGGCACTGCGCGGCGTCAGCGATCGTGATGGACGCGTTGGTGCACATCAGGTCGGCGTTGTGGACGCACTCAAGGCGCTGGCAGGCCCCGACATGGCCGTCGGCCTTCGGCAGGCCGCCGCGTGCATCGAGGGTCACAAACGTGACGCAGGTCGGCTTGTCGGTGCCGGCGATGGTGACGCCGAAGGCCGAACAGCCGTCGTGGTTGTAGGCGCAGGAGGTGGTGGCGCAGGACGTGACGCTGGTGATGGTGCTCATGATCGGTTCCTCTCGTGGACTCACCATGAGCCTAAGTGACCCGCCCCGGGAATACCAGGATTTAAATGCCGAGACTTTCCTTGACTTAATCCAAAGTAATTCGACATCCACCTTTTGCCAAATAGGGTGTTTGCTAAAGGCGCTCGGGCTAGCCACGCCCCGCCCACACCCAGCGGCCGCGTCGGCGGCCACGCGCATCCGCGCCGACGGCTCAGCCGTCGATCCGCGCGGTCTTGGTGTAGCGGTCCTTGCCGACGTCCACCTCCGTGAATGACAGCTTCCACGAGGGCTGTCATCCCGGAACCGGCAGTTCCTCCACGACCTGATCGCCACGGACGCCCAAGATCGTCCCGTGCCGACCATCGGCAACGAGGACGTGGCGCGTGCTGACGGCATCCGCAATGTCCATGGTCGTGTCGAGCGCCCCACCGGAGACGATCTCATCGACAAGCGCCACCAGGATGGAGCGTCGCTTCTTGCGCGTCAGAGAATAGACAACGACACCTTCTGGGCGGCGGCTCGAAATGACCTCGAGAATCGGATCAGCCTTCACGGTCTTCCTTTCGTCGGGATTCGAGAATGACCCTACCGGTTCATCCCGACGAATTTCGCCGATCAGGAATGTGGCGGTGTCGATTCTGGGCGGGCAGCCCACCAGGCGAGTAGTTCTTCCCGGGCGCGTTCGGGGCCCAACGGGCCCTCGTCCATGCGGCGCTCCAGCAAGAATGCGTAGGCCTGTCCAACGACGCGTCCAGGCTTGATGCCGAGAATCTCCATGATCTGCGTGCCGTCGAGGTCGGGACGCATGGCGTCCAGCTCTTCCTGGGCCGCCAACTGGTCGATACGCCATTCGAGTTGTTCGTAGGCCGTGCGCAATCGGTTCGCCTTGCGCTGATTGCGGGTGGTGCAATCGGCGCGGGTGAGAATGTGAAGGCGCTCCAGCTGATCCCCCGCATCGCGGACGTAGCGGCGCACCGCCGCGTCCGTCCAGTCGGCGTCGGCGTAACCGTGGAAGCGCAGGTGAAGCTCCACGAGCTTCGCCACTGCTTTGATGTCGTCGGTCGGATACCGCAGCGCGGTGAGTCGCTTCTTGGCCATTTTCGCGCCCACCACGTCGTGGTGGTGGAACGAGACTTTGCCGCCGCCCTCGAACCGTTTCGTGGCCGGTTTGCCCACATCGTGCAGAACGGCCGCGAGCCGCCCCACCAGGTCGGGCGCATGGCCGCGAGCCTTCTCCAAGGCAATCGACTGCTCCAGCACCGTCAACGTGTGCTGATAGATGTCCTTGTGGCGACCGTGCTCGTCGACCTCACGCACGAGAGCAGAAAGTTCCGGCACAACATGGTCGGCCAAGCCAGTGCGCACCAGAAGGTCGAGGCCCTCCCGTGGCGCGTCCGACAGCAGCAGCCGCGACAACTCGTCGCGAACCCGCTCTGCGGAGATGATCTGGATGCGATCGGCCATCTCCGTCATCGCGGCCACGACCTCAGGAACAGGGATGAACCGCAGTTGGCTCGTGAACCGGGCTGCCCGCATCATCCGCAACGGATCGTCCCCAAAGGACACCTCCGGCGGGGACGGCGTCCGCAGCACGTGATCGGCCAAGTCCTCCAGGCCGCCGTGCGGGTCGGCGAAGGCGCCCGTGACGACGGAGAGCGCCATCGCGTTCACGGTGAAGTCGCGACGCACCAGGTCGGCGGTCAGATCGTCGCCGAACTCCACCGTCGGCTTCCGCGATGACGGATCGTAGGAATCGGCACGGTAGGTGGTCACCTCGACCACGTCGTCGTGGAAGGAAGCGCCGATCGTCCCGAATGCGCGACCGATGTCCCACGTCGCCGGAGTCAGCGACGACAGGATTGACTCGATAGCGTCAGGGCGAGCGTTCGTCGTGAAGTCCAGATCGTGCACCCCGCGCCCCATGAGCGCGTCGCGCACCGGCCCCCCGACGAGGTGCAGGTCGTAGCCGGACGCCGCGAAAGCGTCCGCAACACGCCGGATGGTCGGGGTCGCCGCCACGGCATCCTCAAGCGCCTGGCGCTGGTCTACGGAGAGGGAAGCCACGGGGATTGAGCTTAGCGGCCTACGATGGGGCGGTGACTGCGAACCGGCCCGGGCCACCCCGCCGCCGATTCTTCGGGGCGTTGATGGGCCTGGTGCTTGTGGTGGCGACGGTGATCCTCGGACCGACCGCCCAGGCCGCCGACCCCCTGGCCACCGTGAGCCTCACTCAAGCCGAGTTGATCGACGGAAAGCTCCGCCTCGCCGGGAACCTCACCAACACCGGCACCGTGTCGCTGCGGTCCTTGTCGGTACAACTATGGCGCTCCCGCGCCCCCCTCGCCTCCCGTGACGCCGTCACGAAAGCCCTCACGGAAAAGACCACCACCGACGGGCAACTCAGCCGCGTCCCGTCCGCCACCCTTGCGCTGACGACCGGCAACGCGACCCTCGACCCCGGTCAGTCGAGCACCTTCGCCGTCGAGGCCACCCCCGCCGAACTCGGGCTCGCCCCGGCCGCCTCCTATTGGGTGGGCGTCGACGTCACCGCCCGCCTGGTGAACGAGCCCGCCCTGCGCACCCTCGCTACACCCCGCACGCTGGCCACGGTGCCCTCCGGGACCATCCCCATCGCCTCCGTGGTGGAACTGTCGAGCCGCCCCCACCAGATCAAGCAGAACCTCTTCCCTGACGAGAGCCTCGCCGAGGAACTGTCGACCGGACGCCTGCACACGTTGCTGACCGCAGCACTCACCCGCGCCACCGACTGGTACATCGACCCCAGCCTGCTCGTCGAAGTACGCGACATGGCCGACGGCTATCGGGTCGGCCCTGACCGCGTCGAAGGGACGGGTGCCGCCGCCGCGCAGGCGTGGCTGGACCAGTTCGCGACGCTCGACCCGGCGCGCGGCATCAGCGGGCTCTTCGGCACCCCCGACCTCTCCTCCGCCGACGCCTCCCCCTTCCCCGAACTGCAGGCGGACGCGGTGACCGCTGGGAATGACGTGGACGCGCGCGCCTCCGACTCGGGCCTGCTGCTGGTCTCCCCCGACGAGACCACGCTGCGCGACGTTGCCGGTCTGGGACGCACCGTGTTCGCTCTCGGCATCCGCCCTCCGCAAACCGTCAACGCCACGTCTGGTGTCACGGTCGCGGAGGTCGACCAGCCCACCCTCGCGCCGAGCGCGCTACTGCCCGACACCCCCCTGAATCGACGCAACACGTTGGCTGCCGTCGCACAGGCGACTGGGGGGCAGATCCGCTGGATCCGCACCGAGGCCGATCTGGGAGCCGACGTGGACCCGCCACGAGCCTTCCCCCGGGCGCCCGTCTCGTCCGTTCTGTCCGCAGCCCCTGGCGCATGGACGCCGTCCAATCAGGCCCGCACCGGCGTGGTGACGCCCGACGTCCGCGCGACGCTCACCCGCCTGGGACAGGAGCTACGGGCGTACGGGGCGATGTCCCCCACCTCGAAGATCGGCGACATCGCAGATGCGCAGGTCGCCCGTGGGGCGTCCTTGTGGTGGAGCGACGACGCCGCCCGGCAAGAAGCCTGGTTCGCCGCGATTGAGGAGCGCATCGCCAGCACGGGCGGCGCCCCCGTCAGCCTCGACGCCATCCCTCGGTTCTCGATGACGGGCGCCACCAGCGACTTCCCCGTCACCGTCACCAACCACCTCACCGACCCCGCCACCGTGCGCGTGGTGGTGTCGACCGACAACCCTCAGCGGATCCGGTTCGCTGAACCCGACCCGGTGACGGTGAACCCGGGGGCGTCCAACACGGTCACGCTGGCCGCGTCAGCATCCGGCGCCGGAGTGGTGACCGCTCGCGTGCACCTGGAGTCCCTGACCGGTGAGCAGTTGACCCCCGACACCACCATCACCGTGGACACCAGCGACGTCGGCACCATCGGGTGGGTGCTGGTCATCGTGTCCGGGGTCGTGCTCGTGTTGACCACAGCCCTGCGCATCCGCCAGGTCCGCGCGCGGCAAAAGGCCCTCAGCGATGGCTGATCCGGCCGCCCCGTCGGCGTCACGACGGCTCCTCAACGCCACCGCGGTGATGGCGTCCGGCACCATGGTCAGCCGGGTGCTGGGGTTCCTGCGCGCCGGCCTGCTCGTGATCGCGCTCGGGTCCGCATCGCCCCAAGCGGACGCCTTCTCGCTGGCGACACTCGTCCCGAACTCGTTGTACATGCTGTTCGCGGGCGGCGCCCTCAACACCGTGCTCGTGCCCCAGATCGTGCGTCACACGCACCAAGACGACGACGGCGGCGAGGCCTTCATCAATCGCATCATCACCGCGTTCGTCGTGCTGCTGGCCGCCGTAACCATCCTGGCAACGATCTTCACCCCCCAGGTGCTGAGCCTGTGGAGCAACAGCCTGTGGCGCTCGGAGCCGATGGCACCGCTGTGGCACCAACTCGTCTTCATGGCGACCCTGACGATGCCGCAGTTGTTCTTCTTCGGAGTGTTCTTCCTTCTGGGGCAGGTGCTCAACGCCCGCGACCGCTTCGGCCCGATGATGTGGGCGCCCATCGTCAACAACGTGGTCGCCATCATCGTCCTCGGGCTCTACCTGAGCTTGTGGGGCACCAGCACCAACCCCAGCCAGGCTTTCACCGACCAGCAGGTGCTCCTGCTCGGCCTCGGATCGACGCTCGGCATCGTCGTGCAGACCGCCGTCCTGATCCCCAGCCTGCGCGCCACCGGGCTGACGTTCCGGCCCCGGTTCGACCTGCGCGGGCAAGGGCTGGGCGAAACGTTCCACCTGGCCAAGTGGATGCTCGGCTACGTCTTGCTCACCACGCTGGGGCAGGTGGTCGTCACGAACCTGCTCAGCACCGCCACGGCCCAACAGGCCGGTCCGGGCGCAGGCCTGACCTCCTACAGCACCGCCTACCTCGTGTGGATCCTCCCCCACTCCCTCCTGACGGTGGCGCTCGCGACCGCGATGCTGCCCTCGGCGTCCCGTCTGGCGGCGGCGCACGACCTGGGCGGCGTCGCCGCGGAAACCATGCGGACGATGCGCCTAGCGCTCACCTTCCTCGTCCCCGCTGCCGTCGCTTTCCTCGTCTTGGGTCTGCCGTTCATGCGGATCGCGTTCGGCCACGGCGCCAACGCCGATACCTGGCCTTTCCTCGGGTGGACGCTGATGGCCTTCGCGCTCGGCCTGGTCCCCTACACGATCCAGTACGTGTACCTGCGGGGCTTCTACGCACTGGAGAACACCCGCACGCCGTTCCTCCTCCAGGCCGCCATCACGGCAGCCAACATCGTGGCCGCGTTCATCGCCGCGAATGTGTCGGATGACCCCACCACCGTCGCGCCCCGCCTGGCGCTGGCCTATGCGTTCTCCTACCTCGTCGGCGCCTGGTTGACCCATGTGACGCTGCGCAAGCAACTCCCCATGTTGTCGGCTGCCCCCCTCGTCCGGCTCCTGACGCAACTGTTCCTGGCCGTCTTACCGGGTGCCATCGTGGGCGGCGCGGTCTCATGGTGGACCCGCGACGCCTCCCTGCTGGTCACCCTGGCCGGGCTCGCCGGATCGGTGGTGGTGGCCGGTGCCGCCTTCTTCGGGATGGCCCGGCTCATGCACATTCCCGAGGCCACCCAGTTGCTCGCCATCCTGAGCCGCCGCTCCGGCGTTGCACCGGACGCGACGGGCGACGCCCACCCTGGGGACGCCGAGCCGAGCGGCGAGCGCGACGGCGTCATGCTCGCCTACCCGGATCCCTCCCTCCCCGCGACCGGGGTTCCCGATTTCGATCCGCGCAACACACCCGGGGAGTTGCTGGATGGCCGCTATCGGCTCGATGAGCCGCTCAGCCGCCGCGGCTCGACCGTCACCTGGCGTGCGTTCGACCTGAAGCTGGGGCGGCCGGTGCTGCTCCACATTCTCGACGCGAACGACCCGCGAGCCCTCGACGTTCTCGACCAGGCACGCCGGGCCGCCCCCGCCATCGACAACCGGTTCCTGCGCGTCTGGGATGCCGTCTTGGACGAGACGGGCGAGGGCAGCTATGTGGTGTGCGAGTACGCCCCTGGCCGCTCGCTGGAGTTGCTGTTGCGTGACGGGCCGCTGTCGGACCTGGAGGCGGCCTGGCTGGTGCGGGAGTTGGCTTCTGGTCTGGCGGGCATGCACGACCAGGGCCTCTACCACCGGGCGCTGAACCCCGACACCGTCATCATCACCGCCACGGGGAACCCGAAGATCGTCGGCTTCCTCGTCGAGCACGCCCTGCATCCCGACACCGAGGACGGGATCGATCCCGAGAGCCGCGATGTGACCGGGCTGGGTGAACTCCTGTACGCCACCTTGACCGGACGCTGGCCGGGCCCCGCCCACTACGGGTTACGCGCGGCAGCGACCGACAGGTTCGGCCGTCCCGTCTCTGCTGCAGCCTCCTCGACCCGGGTTTCGGTGGAGGTGTCCGATATTGCCGATCGGATCCTGGCTCGCTCCTCCCTCGGCAGCGCCACCCCCCTCACGACCGCCATGGACGTCGCCGAAGCCCTGTCGGCGATCCTGGGCGGCGCGGACGCGGCCTATCTGCTGGAGCAGCGCCTCCAGGGCCCGATCGAACTGGTGCGGCTCCCGCCCAGCACCCCTGCGCCGCTTGCTCCCCCGGCGGCCCCCAATGCACCGGCGAGCGCGACGCGGCTGAGCGTGAGCCAGGATGTCCCGGCGCAGCCCGGTGTCGCGTCGCGTCCCCCGGTGTACGGGTCACGCCCGTCGGCGGGCGATGAGCCGGTCGAGGACGATCTCGGCGAGCCCACCGGTGCGCTGCACCACCGCGAGGACGCGGTGCCCGCCTCCCCCTGGGCACAGCCGAGTGACGAAGCCACCAACGCCTTGTGGGCCGACGTAGAGGAGAGCGCCAGCGTCCCTGGGCAGGCGTTCACGCCGATCCCCCCGCCAGCCCCGCAGTTCAAGGTCTCCGAGCAGGCCCCATCGGAGGACCCGTCACGCCGCTGGGTCGTCGTTCTGGCGTGCCTGTTCGTGCTGTCGCTGATCGTCGGCCTGGTCGGGGTCTTCGTCAATCAGTACAACCGCCAGTCGGCCCTGCCACCCGCACCGCAGGCGGCCTACGTCCTCGTCGGAGCCCGCGATTTCGACCCCCAGGCGGACGGGGGCGACGGGCGCGAGAACCCCGATCTGGCCCCGTTGACCGTGGACGGGAACACGGCGACCGTCTGGACGACCGAACGCTATGGCCGCTCCGCCACCTTCAACGGTCGCAAACCGGGTGCTGGAATTATCGTCGACCTCGGCGAGCCCAAGCCAGTGTCGTGGGTGGTCCTGACGTTGGGGGACGCCCCCACCGGCGGAGAGATCCGTGTCCCCAACCAAGCCGACGCGGCAGAACCGCCGATGGACTCCCTCTCGTCGTGGCGCCAGGTGACCACGTTCCAGCCGTCCACCGGGCACGTTCAACTGCACCTGCCGCGCACGGTGACCACCCGCTACGTGCTGGTGTATCTGACGACCCTGCCCCGTTCGGGAACGAACTACCAGGGGACGATCGCGGAGATCAGCGTCACCCCGTGACCCTTAGGCGACGGCGTCCGCGAGCGCTTCGCTGAACTGGGCCAGTCCCTCCAGGTTGGAGTTGTCCAGCGTGGCCGCCTCCAAGAGCCCGTAGCGAGGCGTGTCGATGAAGCACTGAACCATGACACCCAGCGACATCGTGCCGCACACCACGGTGCCTTGGCGGCGCTCCGTGGCATCCTTCAAGCTCCCCCTCGCTGTCGCCATGTCTGGCTCGCTGGAGGTCGAGGCCAGGATCATTTGCAGACGGCTCCCGGTGGCGGCCTGATAGACCACGCCGTCCTTGTCTGAGGCCGATGGGAGCACGGTCCACCCGTTGACCTTGGCCGGCGCGACCTGGCCGTCGAAGGGCGTCGCTACCTTGCCGGCTCCGCTGGTGGGCAGCGGGCCCACGGTGGGCTCGTCGGTGGGTGGCGGCGTGCGCGGCACGCTGGGGATCCGTGTCGTCGCAGTGGGCGTCGGAAGGGAACCTCCCCGAGGTGCCATGACGATGAAGAAGATTCCGAGGGCCGCGACGAGCACACCGACGACGACGATGATCACGAGCGCGGCGTTTCCTCCGCCCCGGCGCGGGGGTGGAGGCGGAGGCCATGAGCCGCCCGGCACGGGCCCCGTGGCGGGCGCGCCCGGCCCCGACCACGCCTGGCCTCCTGGCGTCCACCCCTGGCTGGCCTGCGGTTGACCGCCGGGCGGCTGCTGGCCCCACGGCTGACCGCCCTGGGGCCGCCCCTGGCCTGATTCGGGTTGCCCCCAGGCGGGAGGTTGCTGGCCAGGCCAGCCTCCGGATGCACCATTGCCCTGCTGCGGGGAGGGCTGCTGCGGGGCAGGCGGCTGCTGCGGCGGCTGCCCACCCTTGGGGGGACGGCGTGGGGCGTTGCCAGTACTGCTGGTCGCTCATCGGTGCTCTCCTGACCGCCGGACGGGGAGCGCGAGGCGTGCGCTCATCAACGGGCTGACGTGGGGTGGCGGGACGCGGGCGTCCAGACGGGCTGACTGTATCGGCTCGGCTCCCTCAGCGGGGAGTGCCCAACCACCCCGCGTGGTCGCAGGGAATGCCCCCAGGCCTCGCGTGGTTGTAGGGGTGAGGCCGCTAATCTGGCCGCACCACCCAGTTTGAGGAACACAGTCATGAGCGACGTCCGCGAAGTCATCATCATCGGCTCCGGCCCTACCGGCTACACCGCAGCGGTCTACACCGCGCGCGCCAACCTGGCCCCACTGCTGTTCACCGGGGCCGTCGAGGCTGGCGGTGCGCTGATGAACACGACCGAGGTCGAGAACTTCCCCGGCTTCCCCGAGGGCATCATGGGCCCCGACCTGATGATGAACATGCGCGCACAGGCGGAGCGCTTCGGCGCCGAACTCGTCGAAGAGGATGTCGTCGAGGTGGATCTGACCGGCCCGATCAAGGTCGTCAAGGACGCCAATGGCGATGAGTACCGCGCGAAGGCCGTCATCTTGGCGATGGGGTCGGGGTACCGCCGCCTCGGCGTCCCGGGTGAGGACCGGCTGTCTGGCAAGGGCGTCTCGTGGTGCGCGACCTGCGACGGTTTCTTCTTCCGCAACAAGGGCATCGCGGTGATCGGTGGCGGCGACTCCGCCGTCGAGGAGGCCACGTTCCTGAGCCGGTTCGGTGAGACGGTCACCATGATCGTCCGCCGCGACGCGTTGCGCGCCAGCAAGATCATGGCCGCCCGCGCCGAAGCCGACCCGAAGATCTCGATCGTGTGGGATTCCGTGGTGGAGACCATCAACGGCGACAACACGGTCAGCTCGATCACCGTGCGCAACGTGAAGACCGACGAGACGACCGAACTCCCCGTGCAGGGCGTGTTCGTCGCCATCGGGCACGATCCGCGCTCGGCGCTGGTTCGTGGCCAGGTCGATCTGGACGACGCCGGCTACGTGCTCGTCAAGCCGGGTTCGCAGGAGACCAACTTGCCGGGCGTGTTCGCCGCGGGTGACCTGGTCGATCACACGTACCGGCAGGCGATCACTGCGGCGGGCACCGGCTGCGCCGCCGCTTTGGACGCCGAGCGTTACCTGGCCTCGTTGGGCGACGTCACCGCCGCCGAGGGCCTGGCCGCCGCGCTGGCGAACCTCTGATCCCCCGCATCTGCGGCCGCGGACGCCCCCACCGGAGATTCCGGCGGGGGCGTCTCCGCGTCCCACCCATCGGCTGGGGCATCTCCGCGTCCGAGGAGTCGGCACCCACGCAGGCCAACGCCGCTCCGACAAGGCCATTTGACCTTGACGTCGCGTCAATCCTTATGGTTCAGGCTTAGGAGGTCACATCATCATGACGAACACCATTGATCAACTCATCACCCAGCTCTCCGACATCGACGGCACCAACCGTCGGCATGCGGCGCTCGCGCTGGGCCGCGAGCAGGATCCCAGCGGCACCACCGCGTCCGCGCTGGTGGAGCGCCTGGCGACCGAAGCCGACTCCTGCGTCCGCGAGGACCTCACCTGGGCGACCGTGCAGCACATCGTCACGGCGCTGCCGCAGGTGCTGGGGATGCTGACCGCTGACGAGGCGGACACGCGCCGCACCGGCGCCCACGTCCTGAGCAAGGTCGGCGATCCCGCGCACTTCGAGGCGCTGGCCCCGCTGGTCGCCGACGAGCACGCCGATGTCGCGATCAAGGCCTACCGGGCCGTCGCGAACACCGGCCGCCCCGAGGCCCTCACGGTGCTGGCGAGCAGGCTCGGCGACGGTGACGCCCTCCAGCGTGACGCGCTGACCGGCGCGTTCGCGCGCTTCGGTGAGGCGGCCGTCCCCGCCCTGATCGAGGCGCTGGGCTCCCCGGAGCGCGACGTGCGCGAGCACGCCGCCGACGCCCTGGGCCACCTCGGCGCCGACGCGATCACCGCGACGGACGCCCTGGCTGGGCTGGCGTCCGACCCGGATGCCGATGTGCGCCTGGCCGCCGTCGCCGCCTTGGGTCAGTTCGGCCCCGACGCCGCACCCGCCCTGGAGGGGTTCCGCTCGGATGCCGACCCGCGCATCACGGTTACCGTGACGAGGCTGGTCCGGGCCTGATTCACGAGCCCGCCATCGCGACCGACGGTCCCGCGTCCTGAGCTAGGACGCGGGGCCGTCGCCGTGCGGTCACCTCTACTCGCGAGGACCAGAGCCCTCGGCCCTCGGTGCGGTCCGTGCCAGGAGCGTGGTGGCCACAGCACCGCTACGTCCCCCCAGAAGCGTTGCCGCACCGAACGCATCCATGATCGGGGTGGTGGCGGGCAGGGACGCCAGTGCCATGAGCGCTGCGACGCGCACCTCTTCGTCGTCGTCACGGGTGGCCGCGATCAGGGCGTCGGCCGCGCGCGGGTCTTCCAGCAGGCCCAGCGCTTCGGCGGCGTCCGCGCGGGTGGCGGATCCGGGGGCGCCAAGGGCCGCAACGACGGGCGAGAATGCGTCCGCACCGAGCCCGCCCACGGCTGTTACCGTCGCGCCCCGCTGAGAAGCCGAGCCACGCCCGAGCACCGCCGCCAGCGCCGCGGACGCCCTCGCACCACCGAGTTGCCCCAGCGCGTGGGCCGCCTTCGCGGCGACCTCCGGCACGGGATCCTCCAGCAGGGACGCCAGCGCGTCCACGGCCCGCGGGTCGCGCAACTTGCCCAGGGCGTGCGTCATCTGCGTCCGGACGCCGGGGTCCGGGTCCGCCAGGTGCGCCACGAGTGCAGACAAGGCCGTTTCGCCGCGCCGCACCAAGGCCCACGTGGCCGCTTCGCGGACGCCGGGCTCGGGGTCACCGCGCAACAGGTCGATGAGGTCGTCGGTGGTGATCGCGTCGGGGAACTCCAGTGCCGCTCGGAACCGCACGACTCCGTCGGGGTGCCGGACGCGTTCGCTCAGTTCGACGGCGGCCAGCACGTCGTCCCAGTCGTCGTGCGAGGCCGCCTGCAAGGCATGAAGGCGCTGCAGGAGCGCCTGCTCGGCGGCGATCCGCTCTTCCACGGCCTCGATGTGCTCCCGCAGCGTGGTCTGGGGGTCGAGGCCGTCCGTCAGCGCTGCAGCGATCTCGGTGAGCCCGAGGCCCAGCGACTTGAGGTGCTGGATGGCCAGGAGGCGGCGCACATCGTCGAGGGTGTATTGCCGGTAGTCACCGCCGCTGCGTCCGCTGGGGATCAGCAGGCCGAGCGCGTCATAGTGCCGCAGCGTCCGCGTCGTGAGCCCCGTCCGGCGGGCGACCTCGCCGATCTGCATCCACTCCATGCCAGGAGCCTAATCGCGGCGCCCCGCCACGCCACCCCCTGCGACGCCGAGATCACGCCCGCTCGGCACCGCTCGCCCGGGAAGAACGGCGTCAGTGCGGGCGTTTAGGATGTGACCGAACCGATCGATCAGAGCGCGCGCTCCCCGTGGGGGCGCGGCACCACACAAGGAGTGAGAATCATGGGCGCTGTCCCCGCCGTCACCGACGCCTCGTTCGATCAGGACGTGCTGAAGTCCTCCAAGCCCGTCCTGGTGGACTACTGGGCCGACTGGTGCACCCCCTGCAAGCAGATCGCGCCGATCATCGAAGAGTTGGCCGCCGAGCACGGCGACAAGATCACCTTCGTGAAGCTCGACACCAACGACAACACTGCCGTCCCCACGCAGTACGGGATCATGAGCATCCCGACGCTGCAGTTGTTCGTCGACGGCCAGGTCGCCACGCAGATCGTGGGGGCGCGTTCCAAGGGCGCCATCCTCAAGGCGCTGGACGCCTACCTCTGAGCGCTCCGCCCATCACAGTTCGCGATGGCCGCCCCTATAGGGGGCGGCCATCGTCCTTCCCACCGAAAGACGCGCGGGTCTGCATCCTGATCCGCGCCCCCGCATCATGCGGCTGGCGGGACGCTGCGGAAGGCTGGCGTGCTCCGCACCTCGCCGCCCACACCGCACCCGAGCACATCGACGTGCTGCTGGGTTGCGGGCAACTGCAAGGTGTCGACACCGCCCGCAAGAATGGCCGTCGCCCACATTCCGGCCGTCACCGTGTCGGGGGCCAGGACGCTGAACTGGCGCAGCGTCCCGGCCGAACCGTCCACTGTGGGGCGCAGGGAGAGGGTCGCACCCTGCCCGTGCCACGGCGCCCTCACCGTGACGAGCGCTCGCATCCCGCCACGGTGGCCCAGAGGCGCCTCACCGTTGCCTTCTCCGGGTGAGGAGTCCGCTTGCTTCCTCGAACGCCAGAAACCGTGCCAGCCCCGCCAGATCGAGACGACCGTCCCGACGCCGGGGCGTCCACGCGTTGCGCGTCCGGAAGCGCCAGGCGGTGGCCAGGTCGTAGACGGCTCGAAACTCCGGTGAGGCGTCCCGGGCCGACAGTGCCCCACAAGCCACCCGCTGCGCCTCCCCGCCACGGCGCCACGGGCTGAAGCGCTGGTCGGCGTCCTGAAAGACGCCCCTGATCGCGGCCTCCACCGTCGGCGCGACAGCGGCGGGAGTGGTGAGCGTCACCACGGCGCCCAGGGCAGGAAACCGGAGCCGCGCGAGGTGGTCCTCCCGGGCGGGTCGAAGGACCGCAGCGGTGCTGGTCGGCGTCATGGGGCCAGATTCCGCCCGTTTCCTATGGGCACGCTGTGTGTCACCCCAGCTTCCGCTCTGACTGGGCCTGCCCGGGATGAGACGATAGGAGGGTGGTGCCCGATATCTGGGGCGCGCTGGTCGCGTCATGGCAATTGGTCGGTGACGTGCTGTGGCGCGAAGCCGACATCACCGACCGGCTCGGCAGCATCGACTTGTTCTGGTCGTCGGTGGGCGTGGCCGCGCTGGCCTTGCTCTCCATCGGGCTCGGACAAAGCGGCGTGCTCTTCCTCAACCGGGTGCGCGGCCTACGCGCCGTCATCTCCGGCAGCCTCGCCTTAGCCTTGCTCATCGGTTTTCGCCTTCTGGACGCGGTCGTGACGTGGGGCGTCGCCCTCGCGGTCACTCGGCGCCCCCTGCCGTTGGTGACGATCCTCACGGTGTTCCTGCTCTCCTTAGCGCCCCACGTGTTCAACGCCCTCACCTTCGTGCCGTTCGTCGGGCTCGGCTTGGCTCGCGTCCTCGAACTGTGGTCGTTCCTGGTGCTCTTCGTCCTCCTCGCGGCCGCGTACACCCTGCCCGGCTGGTTGGCGCTGCTGATCACAGGCTCGGGCTGGTTGCTGATGCAGGTACTCGCCCGCGTCCTGGCGGCCCCCCTCGGCTGGGTGTCCTCACGGCTGTGGACGCTGGCAACCGGCGAACCCATGATCGTGACGGGCGCCAACATCTTGACCAGCGGCCCGTTCGTTCCGGTGTCGGCCTCCGAACACCCCCTCCCGGGAGCCTCCGCCCCCGCAACAGGAGAGCGCGCATGATCGGGTGGCTCCTCGGCGGCCTGGTCGCCCTGCTGGTGGCGTTCGCTCTCCTCGCACCGCTGGAATCGCTGCGCTGGTGGTCCTCGCAGGGATCCGTCCAAACCCGCCGCACTCTGGCCCTCACCACCAAGCAGCCCTCCACGCCACCCGCCACCACCGACGCCCCAGGCGCCAGCCCCCAGCCGGAGCGCTACGTGGTGTATCTGTCCGGGATCGGCGTCGTCGACGGCGAAGGCATCTCGCTGCGGGAGCAGGCCGTGTGGCATCGCGTGCAGAAAGACCTGCCGCAGGTGCGCGTCATCGCCGAAGTGTTCCCCTACGCGGCCAACGACCGCAGCCTCCTGCAACGAGCCACCTCAGGGATGTGGACGTGGCTCGACAAGCGCCGCTACCGCCACCGCGAAAGCGTCGCGCCCTACCTCATCAACCTGCGCAACGTGCTCCAGGTACTCGTCTCCGCCGATCCTCGCTACGGGCCGACGTTCAACGCGGGCTTGTCCTTGGCGATCTGGGACGCCCTGCGCGAGCACGGCTACGTTCCGGGCAGCGGCGTCCCGGTGACGTTGGTCGGTTTCAGTGGCGGCGGTCAGATGGCCGTCGGGGCGGCATCCTTGCTGTCGCTGCTGGGCGTCCCGGTCAGCGCCGTCTCCATCGGGGGCGTGTTCGGGGCCGACCCCGGCTTCGATCACCTGCAGCACTTCTGGGACATTCGCGGCGGCCGGGATCGCCTTCGGCTGTTGGGGCCGCTCGTGTTCCCCGGACGCTGGCCGTTCACGCCAAGCTCGCCGTGGCATCGCGCCATGAAGGACGGCCGCGTCACCATTTATGACGGCGGGCCCGTCGTCCATGAGGGGCGCAACAGCTATTTCGAAGGACGCCGCGTCGGCAGCGACGGCGTCATGCCAGCGGACCGCCTCGTCGGGATCCTCGACACGATCCTCGGCTCTCCCGTCCCGCAGACACCGTTACCGCCTCCCTGCGATCGGACGCCCCCGCGTCACGCCACCCGCCGCTAGGCCGCACGGCCCGGCCCTCCCGCAGACGCGGGCCTGGATGCACAATCCGTCATGCGCGACGCGGACTCGCCCGCTCCGTCGGGACGGACGGCGTCAGGGTTGGAGCGGGTGCAACGGCAGTACCGTGCGCGGTGCCGGGCTGGGGATCAGCGGCTCTCGCTTGGGCACGTGCGCGCAGAACGGCTCTTCGGCGAGGTAGTCCCCCGTCATGGCGTAGGCGCGCGCCCGGGAACCGCCGCAGGCGTCCCGGTAGCCGCACACCCCGCACTTGCCCTTGAGTTGCGTGCGATCGCGTAGCGCCTGGAACACCGGCGAGTTGCGGTAGATCTCGATGATGTCGTCGTCGCGGATGTTGCCCGCCGCCACCGGAAGGAAGCCGGAGGGGTAGACGTCCCCGACGTGGGAGATGAACACGAACCCGTCGCCGTCGTTGACGTTGCGGGCACGCCCGATGCCATCGGATTGCGAGTAGTGCATGCCCCGCGTCATGACCTCGCTGACGTCCTCGTCGGCGCCCTCGCGGACCTCGGCGCGCTTGCGCTGCATGACGACACGGGAGTACTGCGGCGCCGCCGTGGCCTTGATGTCGAAGGGGGCCGTCTTGGACAGGTCGTAGAGCTGGTGGAACACCGACTCGAACTCGTCAGCCGACGCCACATCCTCGGCTTTCGCCCGGCCCATCGGCACCAGGAAGAACACCTCCCAGAACACGACACCGAGCGTGGTCATCAGTTCGGTCATGGCGTGCATGTCGTCGATGTTGGCCTTGCGGATCACCGTGTTGACCTGAGTGGACAGGCCAACCTCCTGGGCTTCGCGCAGGATCCGCAGCCCATGATCGAAAGAGCCCTTGACTTGGCGGAACTCGTCGTGGATCGCGGCATTCGAGCCGTCCAGGGAAATCGCCACACGGGTCAGGCCGACGTCACGCAACTGGATCAGCAGTTCTTTGGTGGCCAACGATGTGGTGGCCGGCGTGATGCCCATCCGCATGCCCAGGTTGGCGCCGTACTCGACGAGTTCGACGATGTCGGGACGCTTGAAGCAGTCACCGCCGGAGAACACGAACACGATGGGGCCGAACTCGCGCAGCCGCTTCATCATCGCCTTGGCTTCAGCGGTGGTCAGTTCGCGGTCGTCACGCAGCGGCTGAGCGCTGGCACGGCAGTGCTTGCAGGCCAGGTCGCAGGCTTGCGTGGTCTCCCAGATGGCGATGAAGGGGGCCGAGTCGAAGTCGAGGTGGCGCCGCGACGGCGCCGAATGGGGGTGGCCGCCCGGATGCCCGCCGGGGTGACCACCGCGAGCCCCGGGGTGACCCCCCGGGTGGCCTGGTCGAGCGGCGTCCGCGGGGCGATCAACGAGGTCGGTCATAACCATGACATTACTACGACGCTCGGTAGTAAACGGGGCGCCCATAGACTTGCCCGGTGAAACGGCGAGCATTCCTGGCGGCCGGGGGTGTGATGCTGCTCACGGGCTGTAGCAGCACCCTCCACCCCGCCAGCACCCCCGATGCGACGGCCACCGATCCCGTCGACAGCCCCTCCGATCCGCCCGCGTCCCCCACGCCCACCCCCGCAGCGCCACCCCCCGACGAACGCACCGGGGACGGCCTCGACACGCCGTACGCCGTGGACGGGATCGTCGTCGTCAGCCCCGCCCACCGAGTCTCCGCGGCCTACGTACCTCCCTGGGCGCAGCGCCCCGACGGCATCCATCCGGACGCGGCAGCCGGCTTCGCCGCGTTGGTTGCTGCCGCCCAGGCGGACGGGCTCGCGCTCAGTCTCCGCTCCGGCTATCGCACCTACGCCGACCAGCGGGCCAGCTTCGAGCGGGCACTGCGCACCTACCCCGAGGAGACCGCGCGACGTTACTACGCCGAACCGGGTGCCTCCGAACACCAAACAGGGCTGGCGCTCGACGCCTGGGACGGCACCAATCGGGGCTCCGCCTTCGCTCAAACACCCCAAGCAGCGTGGCTGGCCACGCACGCCACGACGCACGGCTTCATCGTCCGCTATCCCCTCGGCAAGACCGCGATCACGGGCTACGCCTGGGAGTCCTGGCATCTGCGGTGGGTGGGCACCGAGGTAAGCGCGGCGTTCACGTCCGACCCGTCGTTGACGTTGGAAGAGTTCCTCGGGTTAGCCTGAGGCATGGACGTCGACCGCCTCCTCAGCGACACCTCCCAGCGTCTTCGCGCCCGCAACGAACGCATGACGCCCGTGCGGCGGGCGGTGGTGCTGTGCCTGGCCGAGAGCGCTGAACCGCTCCCGCTGTCCGTCATCGTCGCCGACGCGACCGCCGCAGATCCGGGGCTGTCAGCCGAGGGGGTCGCGCATGCCGTGTCCATGTTCGTCGACATGGGGATCGTGAGCCGCCACGGCGACGGCGACGCCGCCCAGTACACCCTTCACCCGGCCGCCTGCGCCGGGGCCGGGAGCCCGCAGCAGCTACTCGACGTCCCCCTGGTGACGATCTTCGAGGAGTACGGGGCCGGCGCGGAGGCCATCGGCCAGCAGGTCGCAGACCGCCTCGGTATCCCGTTCATCGGCCAGTCGATCAGTTCGGAGACGTTCGAGGCGGCTGCTCAGCGCGATGCCGTGGAGGCGAACTTCTTCGAACGGTTCCTTCGTTCGTTCACCCCGATGCCGACCGATGCCGACCTGGTGTGGGATCTGGCCTCCCGAACCGATCACGAGATCGTCACCGAGAACACCGAGTCGCTGCTGTGGCTGGCCGCCGAGGGTGCCGTCATCGTCGGGCGCAACGCCACGAAGATCCTGCAGCGCGAGCCGCAGGCCCTGCACGTGAAACTCACCGGTCCGGTGGAGTCGCGGGTCGCCTACGCGTCCGCCACCACAGGGATCTCGCTGGAGCAGGCCCGCCGACGCCAGGAGCGCGAGGATCGCGTCCGCGCGGATCTGGCACGGCGCCTGTACCGCTGGGATCCCACGCAATCAGGGCTGTTCGACCTCACCGTCAACACAGCCTCCTTCACCGACGCCCACGCCGCCGACCTGATCGTGGCCGCCTTCCGCAACGCCGTCGAGGATTTCCCCCACGCGCCAAGGACCCCGCAGGCCTGAAGCCCGCGGGGTCCCTGTGCGTGCGGTGGTTCAGTCCTTCAGGACAGCCGCGATCGACTCGCTCACATAAGCGATGTTGCCCTCGTTCAGGGCGGCGACACAGATCCGGCCCGTGTCGGTGCCGTACACCGCGTACTCGGAGCGCAACCGCTGCATCTGTTCCTTGGTCAGGCCAGAGAAGCTGAACATGCCGACCTGATCGGTGATGTACTCCCGCCCCTGCACACCCGCAGCGACCAGGCCCTCCACCAGTGCGGTGCGCATCTGCTTGATGCGATCCCGCATCTGACCAAGTTCCTCGACCCACTGGGCACGCAGTTCGGGATCCCCCAGCACCGTCTCCACGATGGCGGCACCGTGCGTGGGCGGGTTGGAGTAGTTGGTGCGGATCACGATCTTGAGTTGCGACAGGACGCGGGCGGCCTCGGCGGCGTCCGCACACACCACCGACAGCGCCCCGACCCGCTCCCCGTACAGCGAGAAGCTCTTGCTGAACGAGGTGGACACCAGGAACGAGCCGACGCGCTCGGCGAAGGCGCGCACGACGGCGCCGTCCTCCTCGATGCCTTGCGCGAACCCCTGATAGGCCATGTCGAGGAATGCGGTCAGGTGGCCGTCGACGACAGCGTCGATGACGCGCTGCCAGTCGGCCGGGGCGAGGTCGTAGCCCGTCGGGTTATGGCAGCAGGCGTGCAGCACGACGATGGTGCCCGGCGCCGCCGCCCGCAGATCGGCAATCATGCCGTCCACGTCGACGCCCTTGGTTTGCGCGTCGTAGTAGCGGTACTTCTCCACGGTGAACCCGGCGCGGGTGAACAGCGCCTGATGGTTCTCCCAACTCGGGTTCGAGATGAGCACCTTCGCCTCCGGGGAGACCTGGCGCAGCAGATCGGCGCCCAGCTTCAGCGCACCCGTCCCGCCGAGGGCCTGCGCGGTGATGACCCGCCCGGCCGCCAGCAGCGGCGAACCCGCCCCGAACACCAGTTCCTTGACCTCGGTGTCGTAGGTGGGCAGACCATCAATGGCCTGGTAGCCCTTCGCCGTCGGCGTGGCCACCATCCGCTGCTCGGCCGCCTCCACGCAGCGCAGGAGGGGGAGCTTGCCGTTGGCGTCCTGGTAGACCCCCACGCCCAAGTTCACCTTGCGCGGGTTGGTATCGGCCTTGAACTGCTCGGTCAGCCCGAGGATGGCATCCGGCGGGGCCTGCTCCACCCCAGAGAACAGCGACATGGGAAATCCACCTTTCCGTTTGACCCAGACTATCGGCCACCTCCACCGTGACCCCAGCAGTAACCACGCGCAAGGGGTGAGCGGGCTAGTGTGGACCGAGCCAGCCCCCGTTCACAGCAAGGACGCCATGGACCGCCCACCGACCTCGAACGTCTCGGTCGACGCCTTGACCCTGCGCTTCAACCCCGCGACGCGCGACGTCGAGTTCGCCGTCGTCCGTCGCGTGACGCAGCCCTATGCCGGACGCCTCGCCCTCCCCGGCGTGACGCTGTGGGAAGGCGAACGCCTCGCCGACGCCGCGGTGCGCGCCGTCACACGCAAGCTGGGGTTGTCGTTGCGCGATCAAGGCCAGCTCACCGTGTTCGACGAACCGGCGCGCGACCCGCGCGGGGCGACCCTGTCGGCGCTGCTGTGGGCCGTCGCCGAGGACGGTGACGCCACCCCCGGCGTCGAGTGGCACTCCTTCGACGATGTGCCCCCGCTCGCGTTCGACCACAATCAGATGATCACCGTTGGCCGCCCCCTGCTGGTGGACCGACTGTGGCGCAATGAGGCGTTCACGCGTGCCCTCACCGGCCCGGCGTTCCCGGTGTCGACGGCCGTCGCGATCACCCAGTCCCTCGTCGGGTCGGCGCCCGACCGCGGGAATCTCAACCGCCGCCTTGCCGCGATCACCGGTTTGCGGGTCAGCGATCGCAAAGTCGTGCTCGGGCGCGGACGCCCCGGTTCGCTGTGGGAATGGCACGACGCCCTCCCCACACCCGGCACGCCTTCACTACCCTCCCAGGAGTGACCCTCGGATCGTCCGCGCCCACCGCAGAGTCAGGCGCGGAAGAACCGCACCCAGTTGGGCCCCTCGCCCGTGGCGAGTTCCTGGCCCACCTGGAGTGAACCGTCCGCCCCAACAGCAACCACGGCGACGCCGTCTGCGGCCTCACCGGCGATGACCGCCAGGTCGCCGTCGGGCGATACGGCAAAACCGCGAGGCTGCTTCGGGGTGGGGGCATAGGCCAGCACCTGCCCCAGGACGCCGTCCGCGCCCAGTTCGACGCTGGCCACGGTGCTGGCGGTGCGCTCGGTCGCCACCAGCAGCGATCCCCCGCGGGCGACGTGGAGGTCAGCTCCCCAGATGAGGTGCTCGGCGGCCGGATCGGCCCCGAACCGGCTGTGGGCCAGGCCCGCGGCCGGGTCGGCGATCACGACGGACTCGCGGGCGCTGAGCGTCCCGTCCTCAGCGCGCGCATAGCGCATCACCTCGCCGGAGAACTCGGTGACGAGGTACGCCGACGTCGCATCGTCGGACACGACGAGGTGCCGTGGCCCCGAGCCCTGCGGAGCAGCCGCCGTGGACGGCGTGAGCGCACGCAGGCCAGCGTCGGCGTCCAGGGCGTACTGAGCGATCAGGTCCGCCCCCAGGGAGACGAAGTAGGCGTTCAGCCCGGCCGGATCCGTGACGACGCAGTGCACGTTGGGGAACTCGACGCGTCCGGTCGCAGCGCCCAGCGTCCCCTCGCTGATCGGCCACACCGCACCCCAGCCGCCGTGATAGGACGCCCCCAACAAGGCGGTTCCGCCCCTGGTGAGGCTCAGGTAGGCGAGCTTGTCGGGCAGGTCGGTGCGGGCGATCTCGTTGAGAGCACCGGTCGCCGGTTCGAGCGTGAGCGTCAGAATCGCCGGACGGGGCGCGCTGGTGGCGGCGTACACCAGGCGGCGCTCCTGGTCGACGGCGAAGGTGCCGCACCCCTGGCCCACGAACGTGGTCTGCACCGGGGTGAGCTCGCCCTCGGCCAGCCGCAGCACGCTGATGGTGCCGCCTTGAGAGTTGCCGACCAGGACCAGGGACGCGTTCGTCATGGTCCCCATCGTAGGAGGAGGCGCGCCCCGCTCAGGCGCGGTGGATCACGGGGCGTTGAACAGGGCGCTGACCGACTCGCCGGTGTGGATGTGGTGGATCGCCTTGGCGAAGGCGGGGGCCACCGTCAAGACGGTCAGCTTCGGATCCCGCTTCTCGTCGGCGATCGGCACCGTGTTCGTGCACACGATCTCGGTGACCGCCGGGATGGCCGCGATCCGCTGCACGGCGCCGTTGGACAGAATGCCGTGCGTGCAGGCGACCTTGACCGACCCGACGCCCTCATCGGCGAGCAGTCGCAGCACCTCCAAGATGGTGGAGCCGTTGGCGATCTCGTCGTCCAGCACGATGACGTCCTTGCCCTTGACGTCGCCGATCATGCTGGTGATGCGCACCTGATCGTTCTCGAATCGCTGCTTGGCGCCCGCCGCGACGGGCGTGCCCAGCATGCGCGAGAACGTGGTGGCCGTCTTGGCGTTACCCAGATCGGGGGACACGACGATCGTGTTGGACAGGTCATCTTGACGGAAGTGCTCGGCCAACTCGTTGAGCGCGTGCAACTGATCGACCGGGACACGGAAGAACGCCTGCACCTGCGGCGAGTGCAGCGTCATCGTCAAGACACGGTCGGCGCCCGAGGACTTCAACAGATCCGCCACCAGACGTCCGCCGATGGAGATGCGCGGGGCGTCCTTCTTGTCGGAACGCGCGTAGGAGTAGTGCGGCATCACCGCCGTGATGCGTCCGGCGGATGCCCCCCGCGCGGCGTCGATCATGAGCAGGAGTTCCATCAGGTTCTCCTGCACCGGCGCGACCAGCGGCTGGACGATGAACACGTCGCGCTGGCGACAGTTCGTGAGCAACTGCGCTTCGAGGCAGTCGTTGGCGAACCGCTGAATCCTCGACGGCTTGAGTTCGACACCAAGTTCGGCACACATCTCAGTGGCGAACTCCACACCGGCGGTACCGGCGAAAACCGCAATCTCGTTCATCGTGTGCGCAATGCTCCCGTGGTCGGAGAAGGTGACTCGCTGACTATAAACCGTGCGCGCTCAGTAGCGCTTCTCGCGGCGCTCGCGGCCACCACGTTCGCGGTCGCCTCGGCCACCACGATCAGACCAGTCGCCGCGCCCCTTGCCCTTGCCGCCCTTGTCATGGCGAGGTCCACCCCGATCCGGACGCAACTCGATGAGCTGACCTGAGATCCGGGTGCGCGCCAGCTTGCGCTGCACTTCATCAGACAAATGCGCCGGAAGGTCGACCAGCGAATGATCCGCGCGAATGTCGATCCGCCCGAAATCTTCCCGCCCCAGCCCGCCTTCGTTCGCGAGCGCACCCACGATCTGCCGCGGCGTGACGTGCTGACGACGCCCGACCGAGATCCGGTAGGTCGCCAGGTTGCTGTCGCCGCCGGAGCGGCGCGGACGGTCACCACCGCGTGCGGGGCGGTCGTCGCGTTCCTCACGCTCCTTGCGCCCGCCGCGGAACTGCTCGGGAGCGAAGTCGGCCTTCGCGTCCAGCAGCAGGGGCTCCTCGCCCTGCATGACGGCGGCCAGCGCCGCGGCCACGTCCACCTCGGGAACGTCGAACTCGTTGACGTAGTGGTTCACCACGTCGCGGAAGAAGTCGATCCGCGTGTCGTTGCCCAGCGCCGCCGTGATCGCCTCGTCGAAGCGGGACAGGCGGGTGGCGTTGATGTCTTCCACGCTGGGCAGCGGCATGGCGGTGAGCGTCTGGCCGGTGACGCGCTCGATGGCGCGCAACTGGTGGCGCTCGCGGGGGGTGACGAACGAGATGGCGTCGCCGCTGCGTCCCGCACGGCCGGTGCGCCCGACGCGGTGCACATAGCTTTCGGTGTCGGTGGGGATGTCGAAGTTCACCACATGGCTGATGCGGTCGACGTCGAGGCCGCGGGCGGCCACATCGGTCGCGACGAGGATGTCGAGCTTGCCGCTCTTGAGCTGCCCGATGGTGCGCTCGCGAGCGGCCTGGGGCAGGTCGCCGTTGATGGCGGCCGCGGACCAGCCGCGTGCCCGCAGCTTCTCGGCGAGCGTTTCCGTCTCGTTCTTGGTGCGGACGAACACGATCATCCCGTCGAAGTCCTCGACCTCAAGGATGCGCGTGAGGGCGTCCATCTTGCGCGGGTAGGAGACGACCGCGTAGCGGTGGGAGACGTTGGTGGCGGTCGCCGTCTTGCCCTTGACCATCACTTCGAGCGGGTCGACCAGGTAGGTGCTGGCCAGCGACCGGATCTGACGGGGCATGGTGGCGGAGAACAACGCCACCTGCTTGTCCGAGGGGGTGTCGGCCAGGATCTTCTCGACGTCCTCAGCGAAGCCCATGTTGAGCATCTCGTCGGCCTCATCGAGCACGAGGAACCGCAACTCCGACAAGTCGAGGGTGCCGCGCTCCAGGTGGTCGATGACGCGTCCAGGGGTGCCCACCACCACGTCGACGCCGCGGGCCAGCGCAGCCAATTGGACGCCGTAGCCCTGGCCGCCGTACACGGGCAGCAGACGCACCTTCAGGTGCGCGGCGTACGTTTCGAACGCCTCACTGACCTGAAGCGCGAGTTCGCGGGTGGGAGCCAGCACGAGCGCCTGCGGGTGCTTGTGCTTGCGTTCGAGCCGCTGCAGGATCGGCAGCGCGAAGGCGGCGGTCTTGCCGGTACCGGTCTGGGCGAGGCCGACGACGTCACGGCCAGCCAGCAGTGCGGGGATCGTTTCGGCCTGGATCGGGGAGGGCTTCTCGTAGCCCAACTCCTTCAGCGCCTTGAGGATCTTCGGCTCTAGGCCGAGAGCAGCGAACCCGTCGTCGGGTACCTCAGGGGCCTCCGCGTCGTGATCGGGCTCCGGCTCCGGCTCCGGCTCGGGAGTGTGCTGCGGCTCCGGTTCGGGAGCGGGTGGCGTCGCAGCATCCGCCTCACCCGCGATGCCGGGATGATCGATCTCGGGCAGGTCGGCAGAGGGCTCGTTCGGCAAGGCGGCATCGGGCGCAGGCTGGTCAGTCACGTGAGAACGGTAGTCGCTGAGGGGTGCTCAGCACGACCCTGCCCCGCCGAAGTGGCTCAGGTTCGCCTAGATGCGTCCGCCCAGAGCCCGCACGACCTCGAGAAACTCGGCGGTCGCGAGCCGCTCGCGAGGGTCCGCCCCCGTGGCCCTGCCCAAGCGGTCGATGTAGTCGTAGCTGAGGACGCCGTGCAGGTCGCCGGTCTCCGGCGTCCACAGCCACAGCGCCCCGCCCGCACCACCCTCCAGCGGCCGAGCGTGCACCTCACTGGCGTGGACGGTGAAGGGGGCGCCTCCCGCATCGTCTGGCCGGAATGTGAGAAGGTCACCGACCACCGTGAGCCGCCCGAAGCCCGCCTGGACGGCCCGCGTCCCCGGACGCCAGAACTGGGCGTCGAAGCTCTGCGGACCCGCCGCAGCAATCTGCTGAGGATGGAGACGGTTGACGCGCGGGAGCCCGCGCCGCGACACAACGATCGCGATCACCGCCGCCAGCGTCACCGCCATGACGACGGCCATCAAGAAGACCAAAGACATCACCGTCAGGCTACGGTACGGGCGCCGTCTGCTGCCCGACGCTTCATCTCCTCAATGTCGGCCATCTTGCGCTGCGTCCACGGCACCAGAGCGAACAGGCCCGCCGCGCACACCAGCGTGACCCCGCCCAGCACGTAGTAGAAGGTCGCATCGCTGAGGTTCGCGGTCGCCTTGATGGTGAGCGCTGCGACGCCCTGACCGGCCGCAGTAGCCAGGAACCACAACGCCATCGCCTGACTGGCGAAGGCCTTCGGCGCCAGCATCGTGGTCGCCGAGAGACCGACCGGGGACAGGAAGAGTTCAGCGATGGTCTGCAGCACGAAGACGAGCGCCAACACGTAGAACGGGGCCAAGGACGTGCCGCCCGGCCAGGTGGCGAACGCGCCGCCCATGGCGAGCGCCGAGATGCCGATGAGCAGCACGGCGAAAGCGAACTTGGCCGCAGTGTTGGGGAAGCGGCCCGCTCGAGCGGTGAAGAACGCACCGATGAGCGGCGCCAAGAGCACGATGCCCAGCGGGTTGATCGACTGGTACAGCGAGGGATCGATGCTGACGGACCCCAGGTCGAGTTGCGTGTTGCTGGCGGCGAAGGTCGCCATCTTCCCGGCGGCCTGTTCGAAGATCATGAAGAACAACATGGCGCCGAACCACAGCGGAATGTACGCCTTGACGTGGCTGCGCTCGTTGGCGGTCACGCGGGGGCTGCGGAGCATGGCCGTGAAGTAGCCCACCGACGCCAGAATCGAGATGGTGGCGACGGTGTCCACGATGGCTGCGGGGAAGTCCCCCTCCAGCATGAGGAACAGGCCGAACAGCAACCCGGCGCCGGCCAGGATGCCCAGGCTGACCCACCCCAGGCGACGCCGCCCCTGCGCCGAGAGCGGAGCGGGAACCTGCGAACCGATCCCGTGCAGTGCCTTGCGGCCGATGAGGAAGGCCGTCAACGCTGCGGCCATGCCGACCGCGGCAGCGGCGAAGCCCGCGTGATAACCCCACTGCGAGCGCAGGAACGCCACCACCAGCGGGGAGAAGAAACTACCCAGGTTGATCGACATGTAGAAGATCTGGAACCCGGCATCGCGTCGGGGATCCTCCTCGTCGTACAGCTCACCCACCATCGTGGACAGGTTGGGCTTGATGAAGCCGGTACCGAGGGCGACCAGGCAAATCCCCAGCCACGCCGTCGGGACGGTCGGCAGCGACAAGCAGATGTGCCCGCTCATGATGATGACGCCGCCCCACAGCGTCGCCCGCCACGGCCCGGTGACCCGGTCGGCAATGAACCCGCCCGGGATGGCCAGCAGGTAGACCGCCGCACCGTAGGTGGCCACGACGGCCTGCCCGGTCGACTCGGGCAACCCGAGCCCACCACGCGAGAAGGTATCGACGAGGAAATACAGGAGAATGGCCCGCATGCCGTAGTAGGAGAACCGCTCCCACATTTCCACCTGGAATAGCCAGCCGAGCCCGGCGGGATGGCCGAAGAACCCTCGATCCTTGGCTGAGTGGGCTGACGAAGGGGTGTCCTGACTGGGCACTGACATGCTGCAATCTCCTAGAGTTCCGACCGTTCCCACCCCGGGGTAGGGGGCGCCTCGACGCGAGGGGAATGGGTCCAACTCCCCCACATTAGACCCGTGGAGTCAGATTCTCGGTCATTTCCTCAGGAGTGCGACGACGGGGCCCGGGCTCCTCGCCCAGACCCCGCCCTCTGCGACGCCGTGGCGTCTGGATCGTGCTCTAGCGGGTCAGCGACACCGACGCCTCATCGGTGTTACTGCGGAACGCGAAGGACTCCTGGAAGTACAACTGCACCGACTCCGCGTCATGGGAGAGGTAGCCGATCGAGAGGTCTTGGCCCAGTTGCAGGTCGAAGTCGCCACCACGGGTCGTCACCACGACGGCGCCCCGGATCGCGGGCGCCCAGATGATCTCCCCGTCGACGAGGCGATTGAGGTGGTCCAGGATCGGCACACCATGATCGGACGTTTCGCTGACGAGCGTGTACAACTCCGCACCCAGCAGGACCGAGTAGGGCCCCTCGACCCCGGCAAGGCGCAGTTGCGACAGGGCCGAGGAGATGGCCTCAGGCACATCAACGGCATCCTGGGGAACCGGCACCACGGTGTTGGAGGAGGAGGGCCGGATCCCGCGGATCCCCGCAGCGGAGTAGCCATCGAGGATGGCGCGGTCTTCGGCGTAGGCGATGCGCTGCGCGGCCTCCTTCAGCGGTTCCCAATCGGCGTCCTGGCTGCCTCGCTCGACGCTGTCGATCTCGACGCGCGACAGGGTGAACGGGACGCGCAACTGGACGACCGGAGCGACCCGGTACAGCCGCGACTCGACGCCGTCCGTCGGCGCTGCCACGTCTTCCAGGCGCCCCAGGGCCACGGCGGAGAAGTCACTGCCGTGGGGACCGGACACGTCGACGACGCGGCGCGCGGCAATGTTGCGCTGGAAGGTGCGCTTGGCTTCCTCCTCGATGTCGCGCCAGGCGGCGTCCGAGATCGGGGCGAGCGAACGGTGCAGGTTATTCATCAGTGGTTCCTTCCAAGATCGCCGATGCCCAGCGAACCGCTGGCATCGACCGGTGCGGATGAGGTGAGAGCGGGAGCATCCGCGTCCCCGGCCAGGTGCGGCGCGGGCGGCGGCGACTCCAAAAAGTCGATCGAGGGGCAGAAGAAGGTGGTGCCGGTCACGGCGGTCGAGAAGTCGAGGATCCGGTCGTAGGTGCCCGGCGGGTTCCCGATGAACATGTTGCGCAGCATCTCCAGCGTGATGTCCGGGTCGGCCGCATAGGCGATGTAGTAGGTGCCGAACTCGCCCGAACCGAGTTCCCCAAACGGCATGTTCGCTCGGAGGATCTCCCGGGGCGTGCCGTCGGGGGCGTCGTCGAGCGAGTTGAGGGCCACGTGGGAGTTCGCGGGCTTCACGTCGTCGGGCATCTCGATGTCGTCGAGCTTGGTACGCCCGATGACCCGCTCCTGCTGGCCGGTGCTCAGCGCGTTCCAGGCCGCCATGTCGTGGAGGTACTTCTGCACCATCACGTAACTGCCGCCCGCCACCTGCGGGTCGGTGTCGTCGATGATGGCGGCCCGCACCGCGTCCTCATCTTCGGGATTCTCGGTGCCGTCCACGAAACCGAGGAGATCGCGCTGCTCGTAGAACCGGAAGCCGTGCGTCTCGTCGACCACCTCCACGGCATCGCCGAGGCGGGCCAGGATCTGGGCGCCCAACTCGAAGCACACCCCCATGGCCTCGCTGCGCACGTGGAACAGCAGGTCACCGGGCGTCGCGGGTGCCGCATGCCGCTCCCCGACAGGAGGGTCGAAGGGGGTCAGTTTGGCGGGGCGTGGACCGCTGTAAAGCCGATCCCAGGCGTCTGAACCGATGCCGACGACGACATCGAGGCGATTCTCCGGCGTCCGGAAGCCGACGGATCGGCGGACCGCTTGGAGATCTTGGAGCGCGTCACGCACGGCATCCTCGCCACCTTCACGGAGGGTCACAACGAGGAAGAGCGCCGCGCCGGTCAGCGGATGAACGATTCCTTGAGGGCGTGTCACAAACCCCACCGTAGTCGAGACGCGACACGAATCGATGCATCGCGCACGAGTCATCCCAGAGGGAGAGCCGCGCCCCTTGTGGGCCTGCGCAAGGCCCACGCCCTGGCCGGGAGTGGGTCGGGCATGGTCCCCGCGTGGGCCTGGAGGCCCTGGGGCGGGCAGGCGGGGGTGCGGGAGGGTCGTCCCATGAGTAGGCGTGTGGAATCACCGGCTGGGCGTCGGCAGCGAGAACGTGGCAATGCGGGTTTGGGCTACATCGCCATTGCCCTGATCGCCGCACTCGTCTGCTCGTCCGTCGTCACCACCGTTCCGATGGCCCGCGTGACCGCCACGGTGCGCTGCGCGGTCGACTCCATCGTGAACCTGAAGTGGATGATGGACGGCTGCGTCGATGCTGCGCGCACCGGCAATCCCGGGCAGCCCACCACCCCGGGGAATCCGACCACCCCACCCGGGGGAACTCCGTCCACGCCTCCCGATCCCAACGGAGGCCATCCACCCACATCGTGCGACGACCCCGTGTACGGCCCCTACAACGCCCTCCCCGACCGCATCGTCGGCCAGAGCAAAAGCGTCAACCATGTGACGACGGACGCGAATCCGCGGATGGTTCGCTTCGACTGCGTCTGGTACTACATCCCGACCGATTGCGGCGCGCCACCGTCGGGCTGGAGTGAGGGGCTCACGCCCAACGCGGGAGTGGACATCGCCCCCTTCCGCTCATGCGTCACCTCGGGGCGCGGCGAGGCGACACCGAAGGAATCCGACAACCCTGAGTGCAGCAACACGATGCCAGCCGGTATGCAGCCGGGCCAGGCGGATGGCGCACGCGTCCAGATCGGGTGCGCCATCTACGTGGTGCCCCAGGAATGCTCCGCGCAGTGGAGTTCCTACGTGGACGCCGACAGCGGCGCAGGTCACCTCTCGGGGGCCGCGCCCACCGTCACCGCCGGCGTTGACCTGGCCAAGTGCATTCTGAATACCTACAACAAGCTGGAAGCCGACTGCGCCGTTTGGTCGCAAGGGAATACGGCAACCAAGACAACGCAGATCCTGTTCTGGAAGTGGAGCAAGAGCGACGGCATGGTGGTAGAGAAGCTCGGCGACGGCCGCTACAAGGTGACGCTGGCTCATGGCAAGGGAAAGGGCGCGGGGATCGAGTTCAACCTCTCGGCAGGCAACGCTACGGCGTCTGCGGGCCTGTGGGGAATGAGCGGCGTAGACCAGACCGACGTGTACGAGTTCGCCAACGAAACCGATGCCCAGGCCTGGCTTGACTGGTACAAGGAGTACGACGCCGCTGACAAAACGGTCGCCGACCTAGACCGGAAGTACGGCTGCTACAGCAAGAAAACCTGTACCTCCAAGCGTGACAGCGGTCCCACCTGCATGCGCTATGGCATGTGTGACAACGGCCACATCAACTACCCGGAATCGGCACGGACGCTGCGCGACCTCCAGCAGCGCGAGCCCGATCACAAACGCGCCTCGCAAGGGTGGGCCGACACGACCGAGGTCACCGTCGATCTGTCGGTGGGCGCGAAGAGCGGCAAAGGCAAGGGTGAAGGCGAGAAGAGCGGTGCGACCCCTAGCCTCGAAGCCAGCCTCTCCTACTCACACTCCAGCAAGAGCGCGGTCTCCCAGGTGACCCGTCCCGACGGCAGCCATTCGGCGAGCTGGTCCACCTCGTCGATGAACGGTATCGCCGCACTGGTGAGCTTCGGGCTGGCGAGCCCGACTGCACTGGAGGGCGTCGGCAAACTGCAGGGGAACTTCGCCAAGGAGTGGAAGGGCGGGACGACCATCACCGCCACGTGGGACAAGGACGGGACGCTGACGGCCTTGTCGTATCGGCTCGACAAAGAGGCACTGACCAGCGTGAAGAAAGGTATCTCCCTGGGGGCGAACTACGGGTTGCTTGGCGCATCCGTGTCGCTGACTCAGACCGATTCGGACGGGACTGCGACCGTCCTTGAGAACCGAATCGATTTCACCTTGCACCCTGAGCTCCGGGAGCAATACCAGACGATCGCGGATGAGTCGTTCCCAGGTGGCAGCCGAGGAGCCCTCGACGGCAATCACGTCCGCTTCAGCGTCCAGGAATCCGAGGAGCAACTCGAGAGCCTGCAGGAGGCCGCCAAGCAGGGGGCAACCCGGAGCCTGGAATACGAGGTCGACAAGAGCGAGACCACCAAGGAGGTCGGAGTGACGTTCGGGGGGCTTGTGCTCGCCAAGGCGAACTGGACGACGACTTCTGATGAGCGCAACCTCAGCTCATCCAGCCTGGAAGTCACGGACGTCAACGGGACCAGGCAGACCGTCGACCCGGCCCCGAAGTGTTATCTCCCCACCTTCGACAAGCCCGAGGACTACTACCCCGGATCCAGCTCGAACGTCTCGACGAGTAGCCACCCCTACGACCAAGGTTACGACTTCAGCCACTCCACCACGCCGATCGACTGACCGGCTTCAGGGGGCGATCAGCGAGGCGACCATCACCAGCGGCAGCGAGATGAGCGAGGCCATGGACGTCACAGTGGTCATCGTCTTGAGCGAGCCTTGGGTGGACAGGCCGAGCAGCGATTTGAACATCCAGAAGAAGTTGCTGTTGACCTGGAGGGCGAACAGCGAACCGGACGCGATGGCGAGCCCGAGCACCACCGGGGAGACGACGATCTGGTCGAGGATCGGAGCGATGATGCCCGCGGCGGTGATCGCCGCCACCGACACCGAACCGATCGCCAGGTGCAGCAGGGCCGCGATGAACCAGGCCAGCAGGATGGACGCGATGATCGGGGTGCCCGCCCCGACGCTGAACAGGCCACCCAGCAGTTTGGCCAGCCCCGTCGCCTTGATGACGGCGCCCAGCGAGCCGCCCACGCCGGTGACGAGCAGGATCTCACCGGTGGTTTGCAGGCCTTCGCTGAAGGCGGTCGCTGTGCGGTCGGTCCCGACGAAGCGACGGGCCATGACGTAAGCACCGACGAGGCCGAGGAACAGCGCGATGTTGGCGTCGCCGAGGAACGCGATCACCGGGTTGTCGATCCCGGCCAGCTCGCACAGTGCCCCGGTGGCGATCATGAGCAGCGGCACCACGATGGGGGCCAGGCACAGCGCCAGGGAGGGGCGGCGCTGCGGGCTGACCTCGTCACCGGCTTCCTCGATCTCTTCGGCATTGGAGACCTCTTCGTCCTTGGCGGGCTTCCACCAGCCGTGGTTCAGCATGCGTCGGAACAGCCACGTCGTGACCACTGCGGTCACGGGGCCGATCACGATGCCGTAGATCAGGTAGGTCCCCAGTTGGACGTGCAGCAGTCCCGCGATCGATATGGCGGACAGCCCTGGCACGACGAACACGTAGCCGCAGAAGATGCCGGTCCCCAAAGCTCCGGCCAGCCAGGCGAGCCCGTTCTTGCCGAGGAACTTCGCCGACGAACGGGCCACGGGGGCGGCGAGGACGACCTGCACGTCCACGTAGATGGAGGGGGCGATGGTGCTCAGCGCGACGGTGAGCGCGTACGGCAGCCGGTTGGGCGGGACGACCTTGACCAGCGCCTCGACCATGACCTTGAACGCGCCGACCGCATGGAGGAGCGCCCCCATCAACACGCCAAAACCGATCAGTAGCCCGATCTTCGTCATGATGTCGCCGAAGCCCGCCGTGATCGCGTCGACGGTCTCGGCAAAGCCGATCCCCGAAGCCAGGCCCAGGTAGAGACAGCCGATCACCAGGGCGATAATCGGATCGACCTTGGCTTTGATGATGAGCAGGATGATCGCGACGATCGCGATGCCGGTATGCAGAGCAATCATGGTTCCACTCCGTTGAGGTGTGAGCCACGCCGGTGTGGCCCGGGGCTCAGCCTCCCCCTCGGCGCCGGGACCGGGCATCCTTATGTTCATAGTGTTCACGGCCCCCCGCAGTGTCGCCTCGCACGTGATGACCGTGCTGGGCGTCGTCGCCGTGCTCGTGGTGGGGGTATCGGTCGCGTTGGCGACCTGGCAGGCGTCCTCCCAGGTCGAAGCCGCCGCTGCGGATCAGGTGACCCATGTGGCGCGCACAGTGGCAGCATCCGATGAGGTTCGCAACGCGCTCACGGCGGGCGCGCCGACCCCGGCGCTCACGGATTTCGCTGAGCGGACGCGGGCCGCGACCGAAACCGATTTCGTGGTCGTGATGACACCGGCAGGCGTCCGCTTCACCCATCCCAACCCCGACCTGGTGGGCGGACGCTTCCTCGGGACGACGGACGCAGCCCGCACGGGCGGGGTGGTGGTGGAGGACTACACCGGCTCGCTGGGGCCCTCGACGCGCGCGGTCGTCCCCGTCCTGGAGGATGGCCGCGTCATCGGGCTGGTTTCGGTGGGAATCGCGCGCGCCAAGGTCTCGCAGGCGTTGGCGGACTTGTGGCCGCAGATCGTCCTGCCGGGGCTGATGGCCGCGCTCGTCGCCGGGACGGGCGCCTGGCTCACGGCCCGGCAAGTGCGCCGGGAGACGCTAGGCCTGAATGCGAGTGAGGTGGCTCGGTTGCACGACCACCACGACGCGTTGCTGCACGCGATCCGGGAGGGGCTGGTCATCACCGACAACGAAGGGCGCATCCAGGTCGTCAACGACGAGGCGATTCGGCTGCTGAATCTCCCCTCGGACGCCGTCGGCGTCCACGTGAGCGACCTGGGGCTGTCGCGCGACCTCGCCGACCTGCTGACGTCCGCACGCCAAGAAGTGGACGTGCCGTATGCGACCGGGGCGAGGCTGCTGCTCGTGTCCAGTGATGCTGTCGTGCGGCAGGGACGCCGCACCGCGACGTTGACGACGCTGCGCGACCGGACCGAACTCGAGTCGCTCACAGGACGCCTCAGCGCAACCCAGGGGCTCGCGGACGCCCTGCACGCCCGCAGCCATGAAGCCGCCAACCGGATGCACACCGTGGTCACGCTCATCGAACTCGGCAAACCCGAGGAAGCTCTCTCGTTCGCCACAGGGCAGTTGACGGGGGAACGGCTGGCGGATGCGGCGGTCCTTGCGGCGATCGACCCGCCCGTCATCGCCGCGCTGCTGTTGGGGAAGACAGCCGAGGCGGCGGAGCGGGGCGTCCGGCTCACCCTCGACCCCGACGCCCACCTGCCCGTCATTCCCGGCGTGGAGTCGGCCCTGGTGACGATTCTGGGAAACCTGATCGACAACGCGGTAGAAGCGTTGAGCGGACGCAGCGGAGCAGCGATCGTGGTGGACGCGCTCGCGTCCGAGGAGGAGTTACTCGTGACGGTCAGCGACAATGGCCCCGGCGTCCCCGTGGCGGACGCGGAAGCGATCTTTTCCCGGGGGTTCACCACCAAACCGGGAACCGAGCCGGGTGGTCGGGGTATCGGATTGACGCTGGTCCGCCAAACTGTCACCGCGCTGGGTGGTCAGATCGCCGTGTCCGAGCCGCCGGGCGCGACGTTTGTGGTGACGCTGCCCACCACCCCCCAGGGTGCGGGCTTGAGGGAGGGAGACGCTCGTGACTGAGGTGCGTGTCCTCATCGTCGAAGACGAGGCTCTGGTGGCCGACGCCCACCGCGACTACGTGGAACGCGTCGAAGGCTTCGTCGTCGTCGGCGTGGCCGAAACGGTCCAGGAGGCGGTGCGGGCGCTGGCCCACCAGCCAGTCGATCTGGTGCTGCTCGATCTGAACCTGCCCGACGGCAGCGGCCTGGAGGTGCTGCAGGGCGTCCGGGCGGCCGGGCGTCCCGTCGACATCATGACCATCACTGCCGCCCGCGAGGTCGAGCCGGTGCGGACTGCGGTGACGCTGGGCGTCGTGGGGTACCTGCTCAAGCCCTTCACCTTCGCGGACCTGCGCGACCGCCTGGAGGCCTATCGCCGCTACCGGGACGGGCTCGCGGGCGCACCCTCCGCCAGCCAGGCCGCCGTCGACGCCATGTTTGGTGAACTGCGGCGTCCCACCGATCCGGGCAACGCCCCTAAAGGGCTGGATCGGGGCGTCTTGGAAGAGGTCATCGCGCTGCTCCGCGACGCCGGCGCGACGGGACGTTCGGCGTCCGAGGTGGGCGTCGCGGTCGGGTTGTCGCGCGTCACCGCCCGCCGCTATCTGCAGTACCTGACCGAACAGGGCCGCGCGCTGCGCTCGCAGCGCCTCGGTGGTTCCGGACGCCCGGAAGTCCTGTTTACCTGGCGGGTGTGAGGCTGCCCCCTCCTTCACCCGTGAAATGCGGCGATCTATCGACGAAGGAATGCGGCGATGCCATGAGGAAGGCCCATCGTCGGGAGAATCACAGGCACACACCCGAAGGGACGTCCCATGAGCTTCAACACCGCCGAAAACCCTCTTCTGCTCACCATGCTCGGTTTGTGGGCGCTGGGAATCATTGCGGCCGTGGTGATGGCTGGCCGCGTTTCGACGGCGAAAGCGATCAGCCTCACTTTGGTGGCCCTTTTTGCTCCCCTTGTGGGGTCGATCATCGTCGTCGGGTTCTGGTGCGTGGACGCTGTGCGGCGGCGGCTGCCTCCCGCCCCCTCACGAGTCTGATCCTCAGCGCGACCGCCTCATCGTCAGCGCGCCGCTCGGCCTCACGACCGCGCGGCGCGTCGGCGGGCCCTCAGTCGGCGAATCGCTGCCAGGCGGGCTTGTGAGCGTAGGTGTGCGCGTAGTAGTCACGCAGGGTCAGCGTGGAGGCGGCGGCCTCGTCGATCACGACGGTCACGGTGCGGTGGAGTTGCAGCACCGATCCGGGGCACATCGCGCTGACCGGGCCTTCAATGAGGCCCGCGACGGCGTCCGCCTTGCCTTCGCCCTGGGCGACCAGCACGACGGCGCGGGCGTCCATGATGGTGCCGAGGCCTTGGGTGAGGCAGTGGCGCGGCACATCGTCCAGCGTCGGGAAGAACCGGGCGTTGTCGCGGCGGGTCTGCTCGTTGAGGGTCTTGATCCGGGTGCGGGAGGCCAGTGAGCTGGTGGGCTCGTTGAAGCCGATGTGGCCGTTCGATCCGATCCCGAGGATTTGCACGTCGACGCCGCCCGCCGCCTTGATGGCCGCTTCGTAGTCCTCACAGGCCTGACGCAGATCCTGAGCGCTGCCCTGGGGGACGTGGACGCGGGCCGGGTCGAGGCCCAGGGGCACGGTGACGGTCTCGTTGATGATGGACGCGTAGCTTTGCGGGTCGGACGCCGGAAGGCCGACGTATTCGTCCAGCGCGAAGGCGGAGGCGCCACTCAGGTCGAGGTCGCCGCGCTGCACGCGGGCGGCCAGGTGCCGGTAGAGCGCCAGCGGCGAGGAGCCGGTGGCGACACCAAGGACGGCCGGGCCTTCCTTCTGGCTCGCCACCTGGGCGACACGGGCGGCAGCAACCTCGCCAGCCTCGTCGGCGGTGGAGCAGATCACGATTTCCATGGGTTGTCCTTTCGGCGGGTGCTGACACCCGCGTGCTGATCGGCCTGATTCACGAGTGGAAGCGGCGGCCGTCGAGATCCATGTGGATCCGGTAGCGGTCGCCGCGGTAGTAGGAGGTGACGTGCTCCACGGGCACGCCCTGGGCGGTGGAGCGGCGCTGGAACACCAGCGTCGGCGTCGTGTCGGGGAGGGCCAGCAGTTCGACGAGTCGCGGCGTGGGGGTTTGGGCCCACAGGGTCTGCGCGGCGGCGTCGATGACGCGGCCGTACTGGTCGGCCAGCAGCCGGTACAAGGAATCGGTGAGGTCGTGGGCGTCGAGGTCGGGGAAGAGCGCCTCGGGGTACCAGCCAGTCTCCAGCGCCATGGGTTCGTCGTCGGCTAGGCGCAGGCGTTCGACCTGCCAGGCGCGTTCGCGCGCCCCCAGGACGAGCGCGGAGGCGACTTCCGGCGGGGGAACGTGGGCTGCCAGCGTGAGGACGCGGGTGCTCGGGGTTGCCCCGCGGCGCCGCATGTCGTCGGTGAAGGACGCCAGGTGCAGGTGGGATTCGAGTCGAGGGCGCACGGCAAACGTGCCGAGCCCTTGGACGCGTTCCAGCATCCCGTCCGCGACCAGACCGCCCACGGCGGCGCGCACGGTGGCCCGCGAAACCCCGTAGTCGGCTGACAGTTGACGTTCGGAGGGGATCGCCTGGCCGGGCGTCGCCATACCCAGGATGAGCGCCCGGAGCTGCTGATGCTTCGGGGTGGCCCCGGTCAGCGTTGCGACCACGACACCCCCTCCACAGCGGTCCTTACTGGTACGTACCAGTGTGCTCACTGCGGCCCCCGCGGGCAACCCGCTCGCTCACCACAGGTCGACGTTGTACTGATCGAAGATGACCACGCCGGGGTAGGCCTCAAGGACGAACTCGCCCAGGTGGATGATGTCGTCGCTGTGGAGCCGCTCGGGATCGTCGCCGAAGCCGAGGACGATCTCGGTGTCGTAGTCGGCGACGTCCGCGGGCAGCACCGTCCCGGGGCGAAGCGCCTAGGCCGAGCAGCGGACTTTGAATCCGCGGGTGACGCGGACTCTGAATGCAGGCCGCCCTCGGGCACTCCATCGCAGCACGGCCCGTGGGAAGATCGACCCGTGGCAGGACTCCTTGTGGCAGGCACGTCGTCGGATGCGGGTAAGTCGCTGATCGTGGCGGGGCTATGCCGGGCGTGGGCCCGGCAAGGCGTGAAGGTGGCCCCGTTCAAGGCGCAGAACATGTCGAACAACTCGATGGTGTGCCCCGACGGTTCTGAGATCGGGCGTGCCCAGTACCTGCAGGCGATCGCGGCGGGCGTCGAGCCGTCGGCGCGCCTCAACCCGGTGTTGCTGAAACCCGCGACTGACCGGCGCTCCTTCATCGTGGTCGACGGACGCCAGCGCGGCACCCTGGAGGCGGGTGAGTACGCCACCGGGCGCGCCGCGCTGGCCCAGGCGGCGTTCGCAGCGTACGAGGAACTGGCGTCGGAGTTCGACGTGATCGTCGCGGAGGGGGCGGGCTCCCCCGCCGAGATCAATCTGCGTGCCGGGGATTACGTGAACCTCGGTTTGGCGAGGCGTTTCGATATGCCTATGGTGCTGGTGGGCGACATTGATCGCGGCGGCGTCCTGGCGTCGATCTTCGGGCACTGGGCGATCCTGGACGACGCCGACCGAGCACAACTAGCCGGCTATCTGATCAACAAGTTCCGCGGGGATCAGTCCGTACTCGCCCCTGGCCTGGACGAACTGAGCGCCCGGACGGGGCTGCGCAACTTCGGCGTCGTTCCCTGGTTGGATCAGGTCTGGCTCGATTCTGAGGACGCGCTCGCGTTCGCACGCTGGCCCCGGACGCCGGGGGCGGGCGGCGTGCTCCGGGTGGCTGCGATCCGGTTCCCGCGCATCTCGAACGCGACCGATCTGGACGCGCTGGCCGCCGAGCCGGGCGTCGACGTGTTCGTCGCCGACCGTCCCGACGACCTGGCCCGCGCCGACGTGGTCGTGTTGCCCGGCAGTCGCTCGACCTTGGCGGACCTGGAATGGCTACGGGCCCGCGGCCTGGCCGAGCCACTCGCCGAACGCGCCCGCACAGGGGCCCCCACCCTGGGGATCTGCGGCGGCTATCAAATGCTGGCCCGCCTCATCGAGGACCCGATCGAGTCCACCACCGGGTCCGTGACAGGGCTTGCCCTGCTCCCCACCCGCGTCGACTTCCACGCCGAGAAGACACTGGGCCGCCCGGTGGGGGCATGGCGCGGCGAGACCGTCCAGGGTTACGAGATTCACCATGGGGTCGTCGCGGTCGAGGGCGAGGCGGAGCCGTTCCTGGACGGGGTCCGCGTCGGCAACACGTTCGGCACTATCTGGCATGGCGCCTTCGAGAACGACGGCTTCCGTCGGGCCTGGCTCACCGAGGTAGCCGAGGCCGTCGGGTCGGATTGGCGTCCCACACCGGGCGCACCCCGATTCGCGCAGCGCCGCGAACAGATGCTCGACGAACTGGCGGACACGCTGGCCACTCACACCGATCTCGATGGGCTACTCGATCTCGCCACGGCATAGTTGAATGCGATCACAAACCTGAGATCTCTCAACCATTGATTCAGGGTTCTCAGGATAACCATGTTTTCTGAGAATGCGTTGATAATCTCCCAGCAACTCCGGGCGATGGACCCGGTTCGGTGGTGGAGGATCATCAATGAAAACAGTGGAAAGACGAGGCGCGGCGACCGCCGTAGCACTATTGGTCGCGACCGCAGGGCTCACCGGCCTGACGTCGGGGAACGCCGACGCGGCCACCTGCAGCGAGCTCAGCATGCCCGTCTATCAAGCCCTCAATCCGACCTCGGGAGCACAGTTGCTCAGCCCGTGGCCGAACGAGGTCGCCGGCGCGAAGAACTACGGGTTCACTGAGAACCGCGGCCTCGTGGGTTACGGGGCGTGGGCGTCCGGCAGCGGCTATAACCCCGTCACCCGGATGTACAACGCGTCCACCACGGACTTCGTCTGGCTCGCCAACCCCGCCGACATCAGCGCAGCTCAGTCAGCGGGCTATGCCCGGCAAGACGTCATCGGTTTCGCGGCCGCCACCACCCCGACCGCCTGCACCACCCCCATCTACCGCGTGACCCGCGGCAAGGCCACCCGTAACGCCTGGTCCGACAGCGAACTCGCCACCCTCACCTCCACCGGGTGGACGAATCGAGGTGTCGCCTTCTACCTCAAGGTTCCCGGCGCTCAACCCAGCGCCACCCCCACACCCACCCCCAACACCCCCACACCAACGCCGACGCCGACGCCGACGCCGACGCCGACCGCAGCCGAGCCGACGTCCACCCCCACGGCTCCCGGCACGTCACCTGACGGCCAGCCCGGCACCGACGACCCCACCACCTTCAGCATCGCGATCATCGGCGACACGCAAACCGAGGTCCTCACCGACTCCGACCGGCGATTCACCAACCGGACGCAGTGGCTGGCCAAGAACAAGGACGCCTTGGACCTGCGCTACGTCCTCCAGACCGGCGACCTGTCCAACTGGGGCTGGCTCGTCCCCGAGCAGTACGCCCGCGCCAAGGCCGCGACGAGCGTCCTCACGAACGCTGGCATTCCCTTCACAGGTGCGATCGGTAACCACGACACCCGGGCCGTCGGCTGGGATGGCGTACAGGGCTCGTCGGGCTACGGGGGTTCCGCCTACGCCAACAACCCCGAGTGCGCGACCCGGCTCGGGGCCAACCAATGCCACTCCTGGACGCTCGTCCAGGACACCGAAGAGTTCCGCAAGGCCTACCCGGTCTCGTCACTGAAGAACGTGGGTGGCACCTATGAGAGCGGCAAGCCCGACAACGTCTGGACGACCTTCTCCGCCAACGACACCGACTGGCTGGTTCTCACGCTGGAACTGTGGCCGCGTCAAGGCGTCGTTGATTGGGCCAAGCAGGTCGTGGCCTCGCACCCGAACCACAACGTCATCATCCAGACCCACCACTATCTGGAGGGCAACGGCACGATCGCGACCTACAACGGCGGCTACGGGGCGACGAGCCCGAAGTACCTCTACGACCAGGTCGTTTCGGCGTACCCGAACGTGAAGATCGTGGCTTCGGGCCACACCGGCTCCTTCACCAGCCGCAAGGACACCGTCAACGGCAACACCGTCGTCTCCTACCTCGGCAACGATCTGGGCGATGCGGCCAACCCGGTGCGCATCGTCACGATCAACACAGCGACCGGACAGGTGACCAGCAAGGTCGACAACCCGATCGACGGGACCGTCAAGGGCACCACCAGCGACACCATCACGCTCACCCGCAAGGCGTGATGCTCTCTTGAGAGTTTCGAAGGCGACGCGCCGACACACCTCCTCGGCGCGCCGCCTTCGGGGCTCCTTGAACCGCTTCGCATCGATGTAGGGCATCGGGTTGCCGTCAACAGCTAGCCACCACGACGGAACTACCTTGCGAATATTTCGTTTATACGGAACACTCGGGGTATGAACACCGCCGTGCAGGACGCCGCAACCTTCAGCCCCGAAGACCAGCCTGCGGCCGATGTCATCAACTTCGTCGAGGCCCTGCGGAGCCGAGGTCTCGACGTGCCGGAATCGAAGGCTCGCCTCGTCTCCCGCGACGGCGAACACTCCATTGATCTGCCCGACGAGCTTTACCGTGTACTCGTGTTCGCGGCGACCAACATCGCCGAAGGGCGAGCCGTCACCGTCGCCCCCATCGAGAAGCAACTCACCACCCAAGAGGCCGCCGAGTTCCTTGGCATCTCACGGCCCACGCTGATCAAGTTCATCGATCAAGGCGAGATCCCCTGCACCAAGGTGGGCCGCCATCGCAAGGTCCGCCTGGGTGATCTACTCGACTATCAGCGTCGGCGAGCCGCCATTCGTCGCCAGGCATTGGCGGAGATGGTCGACATTGCGCTGGAACACGACCTGTACGAGGCCACCAGCGGTTCAGCGGAGGGGATTCGCTAGATCCAGGTCTCGATGACCTGAGCCGATCCCGGCAGGCCCGCTGCACGAAGCCGCTCCGCAAGGGCGCCGACATCGTGTGGTGGGAGTCGGTTCTTGCGCAGCATCGCCTCAACGGCGGCCCGCGACCACAGCGGGTGAAGGTCCAATTGGTCGAGCACGAAGGCATCAGGGTGTTTGGCCTCGATGTCGTAGGGGCTCAGGGCCGCCGCCGGGAAGTCTTTGAGGTTGAACGTAACGAGGGTGTGGGCTGAACTCCGTACGCACGCGGCCTGGCTATGTCAACCCCACTTGGCCCCGGGGTGACGGCCAGGAATGGACCCACCTTGCGCGAGACCAGCGGCATGAGCGGTTATCGGCTGGCGGTCGAAGCGAGCAGCGGGCAAGGATGGGTCTCTGGACCCGAGAACCACCCAGGAGGGGTTCACCATGAGCGAGCAAGGCACCGGCCCATGGGCCACACAGCGTTTGGTCATCCGCAAGGGCCGAGCCAGTGATGCCGAGGAGATCTGGCCCTGGCGCGAAGACGATGAGCTCAATCGGTGGCTGACCGCCATCCCCACCTCGCCAGAGCAGAACAAGGAACGGTGGGTCGCCGGGCTCGACAGCAACTACGTCGCCGAGATGGCCGGCACGATCGTGGCGACGGGCAAGATCGCACCGGAACAGGCATGGGCGCAGTCCGAGGTTGCCGACCAGGTCGACGGCGCACAGGTTGAGATCGGGTGGGTCGTGGCACCGGGCCATCAGGGCCAAGGGATCGGCACCGAGTTCGCCAGGGCCCTGCTGGACATCTCGTTCGCCTCGGGAGCTCGTCGGGTGACGGCCTACTGCTTCGCCGACAACGCCGCCTCAGCGCGCATCATGGAGAAGATCGGCATGCGCCGCGAGGCCCACTTCCGCACCGATTCCCTGCATCGTTCAGGACGGTGGCTCGACTCCTATGTATACGCAATCCTGGACACCGATCCCCGCTGATCGCGTCAGAAGTGCGCGTTCAATTGGAAGCGGCGTCCCAGCAGGCCAGCGCACCTTGCCCGCCCGAGAAGGTGACGCCCGGAATTGCGAAGTCGCGGGTGATTTCGCCAAAGCCAAGGTGTGCGTGGAGCGCCAGGGAGGCTTGGTTGAGGGCGTTGGCGAAGTACCAGACCTGTCGAACGCCTCGCCTTCGTAGCTAGATGAGTCGAGCGCGAGTCAGCAGCCGTCCCACGCCTCGACGACGTACGGCTGGGTCCACCACAACACCGGTGAGGTACCAGCCCGAGGGGGCATTGCAGTCGGCTGGCAGCTGCAGCCAACTCGCCTTCCCATAGCCCACGAGGTCCGAGCCAGAACGAGCCACAAGGACGAGCTGGCGATCATCCTCGAGCGCTCGTTGGAAGGCACCGATCCAGCGATCCATTGGCTCATCCTCGCGGGCTGCCGCCAATGTCGCGCATGCGCGGACGTCCTCGTTGGCCAAGGTGCTGACCAGCACGGGCAGCGGATCGAGGTCTCCGCTGTCGTCAGTGAACTCCGCGAACTCGGGCATGGGCACCACCGTATGCGGCATGAGAGTGAGTGCGCGAAGCGTGCCGATAGAGGGCCAGACCAGTGCGCCGGCCGCGCGCAGGCCCTGCGGATAATCAATATGTGTCAGTGGTCCCTGCCATCATGCTGGGCATGGGAACTCCAACATGGGCCGACCAACTCGTCGCTTGGTCCGCGCTGTTCTCGGCCCCACTGACGCTTGGCCTATTGGTCTTCGCGGTGTTCGCTTGGCGAACGGCACACAGCACGTTGGAGGAGTCGCGCAAAGCCAGTCTCGCAGCGCAGAGGGCGGCGGAGGCCGCGGAGGCGGCCAACGAACAGCTACGGCGCGATAGCGTCGAGCAGACGAGGCCGTTCGTGTTCGCCGAGGTTATCCCAGGGTTGGCCGGTGTGACATCGTGGGATCTCCGAATCACCAACGCCGGCAAGTCGTCCGCCCGTGAGTTGACGTTGACTCCGTCGAAGTGGTCAGACCGCGAAGACACGGTGACGCAGTCGCTACGGGAACTGCTGGAAACGCCACGCACGCTTCCACCCGGATGCTCAATCCGCACCCTGTGGCGGATCGGTCCTCCTGAGCCGGGCCACCACACCGACGGACCCCACGAGATGGGCATGGACGAGCGCGGGCAAGTCCGGGTCGAGTACCGAAGCGACGACCCGCAGCATGCGCCTTACGTAGATGTCTTCGACGTAAATACTCATGGTGCCGGGCTTTGGCCCGTCCCCGAGGCAGGTCCAGCGCCCGACGGCCTCAACGGGGATTTGCGCAAGTTCTACAGGCTGGGTCAGACACTCGTTCGCCGAGTCGGCGAACTAGGCCGTTGATCTGGTAGCCGGCAGTAGGCGGCCGACTACGCGACTGACGGGAGTATGCGGGCGGACGCGCCACGAGCGTCGCGCAGCGGCATTTGCGGATGTTGTCAGGCGACGGGGTCGAGCCTGCGGACGGTGGGTATTCCGGCGGCACGCTCGGCCGCGAGGTCATAAGCCGACTGCAGGGCCAGCCAAACGCGGGCGGTACCAACGCCTGCTCCCTCCAGTCGAACAGCAAGGTTGGGGCTCACGCGGGCATGGCCGTGCAGGACTCGGCTCAACGTCACCCGGGAGATCCCGAGCCTGGACGCGGCCTCCCCGACACTCAGCCCGAGGTCGGCCAGCACGTCCTCGCGAAGGATCTCGCCGGGATGGACCGGGGTCCTCATCACCATGTTGTCCACCTCCTGGTCAGTGGTAGTCCTGATAGTCGACGAGTTCGACGTCGCTCTCAACGAAGCGGAACGTCACTCGCCAGTTGCCGTTCACCCAGATCGACCAGTGCCCGGCCAGGTCCCCTTTGAGGGGGTGGGTCCGAAACGACGGGATCGCGAGGTCGTCGGGGGTCTGTGCCACGTCCAGCAGCGACAAGATGCGAAGCAACTTGGGGATGTGAGTCGCTTGAACACCCTTCTTCGAACCGTCGCGATACAGCCGCTCCAGACCCTTGTGCCGGAAGCTGACGATCACAAAGACCATCGTATCGCGTAGCGCTACACGATACAAGCCTCGCCCACGCCCTCAACGACCACCAGCGGCAGAGTAGGGCGTTTGCGGACCACTCTTTCCCATAGCTCTGGATGCTATAGTCCGGGCATGGGTGGTCGGGAGGTCCTGCGCGAGGTGATGACTGAGAGCAAGGTGTCTCAGTCGGAGTTGTCGCGGATGAGTGGGGTGCGGCAGCCGAGTATCAGTCAGTTCTTGTCGGGCCGGATCGAGATGAGCGACGAGATGCTGGATCGGCTGCTGTCGTGCTTGGGGTATCGGCTTGAGGTGGTGCGTCGCCCGGTCCGGGTGGAGTTGGACCAGTCGCACCTGCGGAGTTGGCGCCTGCACCGCCAGTTGGCCACTCATCTGGACACCGGCGTGTTGGACGACTGGGTGCCGACGATCCGGCGGAACGTGGAGCGGTTGCGGCACCGCGTTCAGGGTGAACCTCATGTGTCAAACCTGGGCCGGTGGGAGGTGTTGGTGGAGCAGCGCGACGTTCCCGGGCTGCGCCGTGTGATGACCGGCCTAGACACCGACTCGGTGCAGATGCGGGAGGTGTCGCCGTTGGGTGGATTGTTGCCGCAGTCGGAGCGGGCGAAGGTGCTGGCGGTGGTCGGCCGATGAGACGCGACCAGTTGGAGCATGCGATCCGGACGGCGTGCCAGATCATCGGGCATCCGGCGGTGATCATCGTGGGGTCCCAGGCGATCTTGGGCAGCTTCGGCGAGGACGAACTACCGGTCGAGGCGACCATGTCGGTGGAGGTCGACGTGCTGCCCATCTCCGACAACAACACGGTGACCGCCGAGTTGGCGGACCTGATCGAGGGGGTCGCTGGGGAGTGGTCACCGTTTGAGGAGCAGCACGGGTTCAGCATCGATGGCGTCGACCTCGACACGGCGGTCCTGCCGGCCGGGTGGCGGGACCGGTTGGTGCGGGTCCAGAACACGAATACGGCGGCGCCGTCGGGGCGGCCGCAGTTCATCGGCTGGTGCCTGGAGCCGGAAGACCTGTGCGTGGCGAAGTTGTGCGCCCACCGGGAGAAGGACCTCAACTTCGTGCGTGCCCTCCACGCGGCCGGATTGGTGAGCGCCATCGTGATCGCGGACCGTCTGGGTCAGGTGGACGCGCGGCACCAGCAGGCGGCAGCGGTCGCCCTCCGCTGGATGGCGTCCCTGCCCGCTGCTGTCGGTACCACCAGCCCCGACAAGCCGGCTCCCGGCATGGATGCCGCGGGTCCATCGTGGGAGCGGGTCACGGGTCGGATCGACGGCTCAGCGCAGGAACGCCGGACACCGCCACGGTCGCAGCCCCCGCCCGGGCGCTACCCGGGTCGCTGAGCACCATCACATCTGGTGGGCCTGCCCATCCGGTGCCGTCGAGCGCTGTCAGGTGCCGGAGGCCATGTAGGCGGCGAGGATGTAGTTCGGGTGACGGTCGAGGTTCTTGCGGGCTCGGTCGTAGCGCATCGTGGTTCGCGGGTCGGCGTGCCGGGCCGCGATCTGCACGTCGCGGAGGTCGACGCCGGCATCCAGCATGGTCGTCACGAACGTGTGACGCAGCATGTGGGGGTGCATCCTGGGTAGCCGCACGCCGGCCTGGTCGGCGAGCTGCTTCAGCCGACGGGTCGCGGCATGCCGGTCCATGCGGGTCCCGCGGATGGTGCGCAGGACGGGGCCGTCCGCGCGTCCGCCAACCGCGCGTTCGATCGCCCGCTGGACGGCGGGTGGGAGGGGGGTGAGGACGACCTTGCCGCCCTTGCCCCGGACCTTCAGGACGCGGTGGCCGTGTTCCTCGCCGAGGTCGGTGATGTTGGCGCCGCACGCTTCGAAGATCCGCAAGCCGAGCAGCCCCAGCATGGTCACCAAGGCGAAGTCGTTGGTGTTCGTCGACGTGCGGGCCGCGCTGAGCAGGGCTTCGAACTGCAGGTGCGACAGGCCGAGCGTGGGTGACTCAGGTGGCACGTTCGGTCGTCGCACGTAGTCAGCTGGGGACTGCGGCAGGACCTGGTCGATGACGCACGTGCGGTAGAAGCCGACCACGACCGACACACGCCGGCTGACCGTGGACGGTTGGAAATGGCGCACTTCCTGCATCCACCGGGCATACAACTCGATCTGGGCGCGCTGCGCCTTCAACGGGTCGACACCCCGTTCCCGGCACCACACCAGGAACGCGCGCAGGTCCGACTCAGTGTGCACCAGGGTCTGCCCCCGATACCGGGCCAGATAGGCAGCGACCGCCTTCACCAAAGGATCAGTGGCAGCGTCAATGAGAACGGGAAACAGGACAGGCTCGAGACTGGTCATACCCGATGCTGCAACCGACCAGGCAGCCACGCGCCAGCGGCACGAACGACGCCCCAGGAGCGGCATGACCGGCCGAGGCATGATGGCCGTGTGACTGGGCCGAGGCAGACGCGACAGGGTGCTGAGCACCAGCGACGCTCCGTGGAGCGTGGAGCAGTGGCCGTGGGGCTGGCAGGGCTGGCCGCCTTCCAAGCAGCCCTTGCGATCGGGACCCCTTGGGGCCGAGCCAGCTACGGCGGCGCTCACATCGGCGTGCTTCCCAGCCGCCTCAGGGTCGTGAGCGCAGGAGCCGCGCTCCTCTACAGCGGACTCTCTGTCGCGATCGTGAGTCGTCGCACCCCGCTGAGGGTGCGCCGCCATGTCCTGACCGGAATCACCGCACTGATGGGTGTGGGTGCCGTCCTGAACGGCATCTCGCCTTCCTGGCCCGAGCGAGCGACGTGGACTCCCACAACCGCCCTGCTGGCAGCACTGGCTTGGCGAGCTCGCCGGGACGGCTGAGACGTTCCTCCGAGCGGCATGACCGGACGTGGACAGCGTCCCAGTCACAGGCTGGCCAAGGAGAGCCGGACTGCCTCCGTCACGTCGCGGGCCCCAGGCGCGGCGATAAGGTCGGCGAAGACTCGGACACGGCTGGCGGCAACCCACTCAGATCGTCTTGCTATATCCATCACCGATTGCCGAGGCACCTCGATGGCTTGACTGATTTCATAGTTGCGTCCGTCAAATAGCACAAAAACACATGCGTCAAATTCGTAACTGCGGAACGGCGAAAATACCTGGGACTTATGGGCGCCAGGGAAGATCACGCGGCTCTTCACCTGCAACAGCCGACCATCGTTCGCTCGCACGTCCCAACTCTTCTCTGAATTGGGCGCGAGTTCCCCACTGTACGCAAGGGCCACAACACGCTCCGCCAGATCTCCGGCGGGCGCGTTGCGAGTTCGGATAACTCCGCGCCGCAACAGCTCCTCCAGGATCGCAAGGTAGAACCGCAGGAGGCGGCTGGTGCTCCACTGGGTCAAGTCCTTGAAGTCTGTCACCCTCTCACCGTGGCACAAGTCGGAACCGAACCGAGAGTTGTACGCCCACCCGCCATATTCGGGCAGCGGCACGCTGGGGGCCGCCCCGCCGCAGGCCGTCGGGCCGCGCCGCGGCTTGAGCGCGGTGGGCCCTTGGGCGGCGGCGACATGAAGTGGCGGTTGCGTGGCTCTACAGCGTCCACTGCCTCGATTGCCCGCGTCATCGAGTTCAAGCTCGGCCCGGTAGGTTCACCCCATGGGGTCCGACCTTCCGAAGCCATTCACGCTCACTCTGGGTGACGTGCTGCATGCGGCCGGCATAGAGGCTACCGACGTGCTCGTGATCCGCCACACGTACAAACCGGACGGGCTGACCTCCCCAGCCGACGCGACCCCAGAAGCGGTGTTGGCCTACACCCGAGTCCAGCACCTGAAGCCCGGCAAGATCCCAGCAGTGCCGCCCCGGTGGTGGCTTATCTTCATGGCCGAAGCCGGCCGACGCTGCCGGCTGCTGACGGTGTACGACAACTCTGGTGAGGCACTCGAGGAACGGACCGACACCCGCCGGTCGTTCAACCTGCACGAGTCGGACGCGCTGGCGTCGCTGCACGGCCGCTTGTTGATCGAGTGGTCGAAGGATCCGGTGAACTGGGCCAAGCGCGGCCCGGCCGGAGCGAAGTTCCCCGTCGTCGAGATCGCCGACCCACAGGTGGTCGAGTTCCCCGGGTACGACAAAGTGCTGCTGTCGTACGCGCAGCTCCGCCAGATGGTAGGCGACTCCCGCTACACGAAGTGGCATGCCGCGTTGGGCGCGGTGCAGGGCGTCTACCTGATCGCCGACACGGCGACCGGGAAGCTGTACGTCGGGAAGGCCGATGGAGGGGAGCGGATCTGGGGCCGCTGGACGACATACGCCCGGGACGGTCATGGCGGCAACGTGGAGATGCGCGAGCTAGTCGAACGCGACCCCAATCAGCCGGGTCGGTACCTGCTCAGCATTTTGCGGGTGTTCGGGCCCCAGGTTCCCCAGTCGGAGGTCGACGCGGCAGAGGCCCACTTCAAGTCGGCCCTGCTGTCCCGCAAGCACGGACTGAACCGGAACTAGCCTAACCGGCGGCCGCAGACGGCGCCTTGCTGTTACCCGGTGCAACTTGACATTCAGGCACCACGGCGGCGTGATCGGATGTGCCCTGGGGCGAGCGCAAGCCCGATGTAGGGTCGAGCATGGTCGACCATGCGACGCCCAATCTCCCGTCACGCCACTTCGAAGCAACGATCAACTTCAACGCAGCGCTCGGATTCACAGTCGTCTTCCGTGACGTAGGCTGGCTGATCCTCAGCCGCGGCGACCTCATCCTCGAGTTCTTCCCCGACGCCAACCTCAACCCCGCCTCGTCTTCCTTCGGCTCGTGCCTTCGCCTCGACGACCTCGACGCCTTCTACAGCGAATGCCGGAAGGCAGGCATTCCAGAGACCACCGTCGGCTGGCCACGTATCGAGCCGCCCAGGCATGAGGCCTCCGGACTGCGAATCGGCGCTCTGCTCGACCCTGACGCCAGCCTGTTACGACTCATCCAGAACCGCGATACGTAACTCGTGACGCCCGGGGCGTCGGGTCGAGCGATTGAGCCGTGTCACACACACCTGGCGGCAGATGAGTGAAAGCGCAGCCGGCTCAATCCTGCAAGTCAGGAAGCTCAAATCTGCAAGTTGAGTGCCTCAGTTCTGCAAGGAACGTGACAGACTGTGGTCATGGACGCCACCGAACCCTACCCGCGGTCCCTGGAGGTAGCGGTACGCGATGCCCTCGCGGACACACCGGTGGTGGTCATCCAAGGTGCCCGCCAAGTGGGCAAGAGCACCCTCGCCCAATTGGTGGCCGCAGGTTCGCTGAACGTACGCCAGGTCACGCTCGACGACCCGGCCGCCTTGGCGGTCGCGGAGTCCGATCCCGCGTTCTTCGTCGAACAGGCCGGCCGCGGACTGCTCGTGATCGATGAGGCCCAACGCGCCCCCGGGTTGATCCTGCCGTTGAAGGCGTCGGTGGATCGTGACCGTCGCCCGGGCCGGTTCCTGCTGACCGGGTCCGCGGACCTGCTACAGGTCAAAGGGGTCGGCGACTCCCTGGCCGGACGCGCCGAAACCGTCGAACTCAAACCCCTGAGCCAAGGCGAACTCACACGCCGCAGCGACAGCGAAGACTTCGTGTCCTGGCTGCTGTCCGGAGCTGATACCGGAACCGGCCGCTTCCAGGCGCTGAACCCGGCCGTCGTGGTGACCGGCGGCTTTCCCGAAGTCGTGCGCCGCACCCCCCAACGAGCGGGCCGTTGGTTCGACTCCTACGTCGAACGACTCGCCGACCACGACGCCCGCGACCTGCACCGCGGCGGCTACCCCGACCACCTGCGTCACCTCTTGACGCTCCTCGCTGCCGGCGGCATCCAGGAGCTGGTCAAAGCCAAGACAGCCCGCACCCTGGGTGTCGCCGAGAACACCATCGACACCTACCTGCGCCTGGCCGCCACCATGCGGCTCGTCGCGTCCCTGCCCTCGTGGGGTCGCAGCCAACGAGGACGCGTCGCCCGTCGCCCCAAGATCTGCCTCCACGACACCGGGCTCAGCGCAGCCCTCGCCACCTTCACCACCGCGCACGCCCTGACCATCGGAGGCCGCGAATACTACGGGGCACTGGTGGAACAGTTCGTGGCCCTCGAACTGGCCAAGCAACAGGCCTGGAGCAGCACCCCGTACTCCCTCTACCACTTTCGCGACCTCGACGGCCTCGAGGTCGACCTCATCATCGAATTGGCCGACGGACGCCTCCTCGCCATCGAAGTCAAGAGCAGCACCTCCATCACCGAGAAAGCCTGGACCAACCTCATCCGCTTCAAAGACCGCTTCCCCGACCGACACATCACCGGAGCCTGCCTCCACGCAGGAACCCAGACCGCCGTCATGGGCGGCTGGCTCCACATCCTCCCCATAACCGCCCTCTGGCAGCACTAATCTGGAAGCCCGGAGGGCGGCATGACAGTGCGTTGCGCAAGTCCGCACCTGCAGCGATTCTGACCCAGTGAACAAGATCGATGAACTTCAGAGGATGATCGACGCTCTGCGACGACAACGGGAGGACTGCGAGCCTAAGTCGAACGGGAACCCGCGATATCTGCGCTACTCCAACGCTGTCTCCGCCCCCAGTGGATCATCGAGGACCTTCGCCACGAACATGCCCGCTAGCGCTTGGCCAGCGTCTTCTGGGCGTCGGCCCGACGCCGCTTGGCGATGGCCCTTGCGTTCACCGGCAACTCGGCGTTGATGCCCAACTCGCGTGCGATATGACGTAGTTCGTTGCGGCGCGATCGCGTCTCGTCGTAGTAGTTCGCCACCATCCCCGACCACACCAAGCAGTACGCCACCAAGGACGACCAAGCAGTCCCGCCCATGGGCTCCGGCCGCGCGATGAACCGAAAGCTGGCTTCCGAGTGGTTGGAGTCGATCTCCTCGACGTACTCGTCGACGGTCATGATCGATACGTGGCTGAGGTTGCTTAGTACGCGGAAGTACGCGTAGGCGCCATCGAGCGCCACCTCGCCGGCCAACTGCTCGAAGTTCCGGGCCTGAGTGGCGCTCGGAGTTTCCACGTCGGCCCACTCGGTGTACGGGATGGTCCCGCCGTCCTTGAACGACTCGATGCCCTCCCAGGCCCTCTGTAGGGCCCGCCGCTGACGCCCGTCCTCCTTCATGATCGCCTCGGCGCCATCGGCCACCTCGTCGGCCCAGACCGCCGTCAAGGTGCTCTCGTAGATGCTGCGTACCAAGGGCATGTGCACGATGGTGAGCCCAGCGGGCATCGCCGGCCTCAGCAGGCGGGCCGTCTCGTGGACATGGGTCACCAAGCCCACCACGATCGCCGTTTGCGCCGGGCTGCGGTCACGACCCTTGCGGGCTCCACTGGCCCGCCACGAGATGTGACTCGTCTCGACGAACTCGTCCCAGCCGGCCAGTAACTCGTCGAATGCCTTGGCCAGTTGCGCGTACTCGTCCATGGTCCTCCTCTGGGCTGCTACCCCCGGCCCGAGGCGAGCGTACCGAAGCCCCGGATTCTCCGACCCCGCCGTCGACCATCGGCGCGAACTTCGTCTGTCGAACGGCCGCGTGCGGCAGAAGGGGTTGTGCGACGACGAAGATCGCCTGGCGAACCTGGTGCTCGAGCGAGAGGGTGGCATGAACCCGCAACCGGTCGTCGACATCAGATGGTTCGACCGGATCAGACCGGAATGTCGGCACCACCAGCCACAATGTCGCTGTGACATCTGCTGACGTGAGATCGCTTCTCGATGAGGCGCTTGACGAGTTCGACAAGCCAGGCATGAGCCTGAGCGCCAACGTGCGCCGAGCGCACCGCATCGCGTCGCTGCGACAGGACCTCATCAATCTCTACTGGCTGCAACTCGAACTGACGGACATGGCTGTTGGCAAGCCGGGAGACAGGATGCGGGATCCCCACACCAAGAAGATCAGGGACCGGATAGATGCCCTACTCGGTGCCGAAGCTGGGTATGAGGCGGGCCAAGGCGGGTACCACCAATGGGAGCGCAACCGGACGGCGATTATCGACGACGCGAACATGCTGTACGCCGTCTCGATCGGCCAGCTTGAGCAAGACCTTGCCTCGCAGCAGGCGTTGTATAACGAGCAGTTGCCCGGGAATCTCTCCGCCGACGCCGCGTTCTACACGATGAGGCAGATGGAGTCGGGCAAAGCAAGCCTGCTTATGAACATCCAGCGGATCCAGACGATCATCGAACGAGTGCGATCGGCCGTGCATACCTTCTTGGTGAATACAGAGGCCGAACTTGACGCCGGCCAGCAGGTTGCGTCCGTGTTCACCCGCGCCCAGGAGTACGTGAACTCGGCCCTCCAGAAGGTCGCGCCAGAAGCCCTGAACAAGTTCGTAAGCGCCCAAGACCGGCTCTACAGCGAAGACCCGGAGGGACCGTCCCACGCGCTCACTTCGTGTCGCCGGATGATCAAGGCATTGGCCGACGCTCTCTACCCCGCCACCGATCAGACAGTCACGGGCGACGACGGCATCGACCGGGTGATGTCGGATGACCTCTACCGAAACCGCTTGGTTCAGTGGATACGAGAAACGATCGGCAGGCACGCTCATACGGACGTCATCAAGGACACGATTGCGTCCTTTGGCAGCCGCTTGAAGTCGCTCGACTCACTAGCGAGCAAGGGTGTGCACGACAAGGTGACCGTGGCGGAGGCCGAGACCTGCGTCGTATGGACGTACATGTTGGCCGCGGATCTGCTGCGCGTCGCAGATGGGACATCTACAGTCCTCGCGCCCGCGAGTGAGTCTGCACCCGAATCCGCGGATGCGGCGATGCGCGCCACCCAGTGGTTATGACGACGCCAGCGTCAGCACCGACCGGCACGATGGACTTGTGACCGCGCCTCAGAAGTCCGCCACCCTCAACGCCAGCCTCGAACACAGCCGGTTCAAGGACTTGGCAGAGCTCCGCCGCTTCATGCAGCGCTACATCGACCTGTGAGATCGGGATCGCGATCGAGGCGCTGAGATCAAGCTGGAGTATGCCCAGGGCTCCGGACCTGTGATCTGGGCGCTTGCCAATCGCTCCGGTGAACTCAGCGCACGATTCGGCTGCTGTCCGAACAGAACCGCCTGGCAGTCGCGGTACCACTCATCCGCTTGCTGCTGGAGAACATGATCACCCGAATCTGGCTCTACCTGTCTCCCGACAGTGCGCGCTCCCTAGTCCAGGAAGGCCTGCGCAACCGGGTGGCGGCGATCCGAGAGATCACCGGTCACGGTGCGGCCGGCTTCATCACGGTGCGGCCGGCTTCACCCGGGAGACCTTGGACGACTGGACGAGCCACCTTGATGAGTTCGGGCCAGATGCAAGCGAAGATGGACGCAAGTTCGAGAAGCGATGCCAATCCATCTTGGATGGGCCGGGCGTATACACCACTTGGCGCATGGCGAACGCGCTCAGCCACGCTGACCTAGCGATAGGCGACCTCTACCTCGTAGACACAGAAAGGAACTCCGAGAACCCACTTGGCGTTGACCTGGACCCCGGTGCGTTGCTGCCATCTCACGAGGGCCTGGCTCAGCACGGCCGCCTGCACGCTCCTCGGATCGATGAAGACGTTCGACCTGATCAGCGCGAAGGGTCGGTTCAAGAACCAGATAGCCGATGGCGCGAAGAAGATCGGGATTAGGTTGGAGTTCAGGCTGGTCGACCAGTAGTACGCGCACACAGGCCCAGCCAACGACGGGACTGCTGCACGAATAGGTGACAGGTTGTAGTCACGCCGCCAGTGCGACGGTCGTGTTCATGATGGTCTCGAACTCGATGGGCGTCAAACGGCCCAGGCGGGCCTGGCGTCGGCGGCGGTGGTAGGTCCGTTCGATCCAGGTGACGATGGCGATGCGCAGTTGCTCGCGAGTGGTCCAGGAGCGGCGGTCGAGGACGTTCTTCTGCAGCAGCGCAAAGAAGCTTTCCATGGCGGCGTTGTCTCCGCTCGACCCGACTCTGCCCATACTTCCGACCATGTGATGACGGGTGAGCGCGCGCCGGAATTTTCGGCTTCGGAACTGAGATCCTCGGTCCGAATGAACCACGCAACCGGCGACATCACCGCGCATCGCGACCGCGTTCTCGAGCGCCTGGACGGCCAGCCGGGACTTCATCCTCGAGTCGATGGAGTACCCGACGATCCGACCGGAGAAGACGTCCTTGATCGCGCAGAGATAGAGCTTGCCCTCACTCGTTTTGTGCTCCGTGATGTCCGTGAGCCACAGCTCGTTCGGTGCCTCGGCGGCGAACACATGCCGAGTCCTGCCGTCCTCGTAGACCACCGCGCAAAGGTCGTCGTGCACCGGAGGACCGGGCTGGCGGCCCTTACCCCGCTTGGGTTTCCCGAACGCGCTGAACCAGCCGTTGCTCGACGCGATCCGCCACGCGGTGCGATCCGACATCGCCTCACCGGCATCGCGGGCCTCGTCCGCGAGCAGCCGGTGTCCGAACTCGGGGTCGTCTCGGTGGGCGTCGAACAACGCGTTCGCACGATACGCCTCCACCACCTCACCCGGCGTGATGGGGGTCGCCAGCCACCGGTAGTAGGGCTGGCGGGAGAGCTTGAGCACCCGACACGTCACCGTCACAGGGATCCCTGCATCGGCGAGCTCCGTTACGAGCGGGTACATCATTTTCCCGGCAGGTTCGCCTGCGACAGATACGCCGCCGCGCGGCGGAGCACCTCGTTCTCCTGCTCGAGCAGCCGGTTCCGCTTCCGCAGCTCACGGATCTCGGCAGCCTCGGTGCCGGTCTGGCCGGGCTTGGCGCCCTCGTCGACGTCGGCGCGGCGCAGCCACTTCTGCAGCGTCATCGGGTGGACACCGAAGTCCTTCGCGATCTGCTCGATGGTTACGCCGGGCTCGCGACCCCGGGCAACGCGAACCACGTCGTCACGGAACTCGCTCGGGTAGGGCTTGGGCACAGCAACATCCTTCCAGGCCCACCCCCACGGGCAAGCCAGATCAGATGTCACCTATTCGTGCAGCAGTCCCGACCGCCATTTGGCACTTGAGCGAGACTGGCCGCGTGTCTTCTGGCCTCTTGGGCGACTGGTACGCCACCTGCCTGCCTTGGCGGGCACGGCAGGTGGCGCTGCTGTCAACGACCGAATTTGTTGCCCTACTGGTGCCGGTCGCCCCAACCGCCACATTGCTGGACCTCTTGGCCCCGAGTTCGCCGCCCTTCTAGCAAACCCACCACCTCCCGGCGTCCGTAATGGTGGTCCCATCTGTCGAAATTGTCGCACGCAAGAGCGAAGTGTCGCGCGGTGAGCTTGCGTGTGGCCAAACTGGTGCCGTGGAAAACGAGCTGCGACCAGGGACCTTGCGAGTGGGATGGATTCACACCGAACGAAACCGCGAGAGCGTCATTGAGGGTTGGACGCTACAGGCTGACGGCGAGCTGTTCCGCCTAATTCACGCGTCCAGGGGCTTCTTCGGTCTTCGCGACCAGGTCACACGCTGGGCCTCCGATGGGTCGACGGGATGGGGCGACGACCCTGATCGGACCAAATACCAGTACGGGCCACCCGAGATTCTTTGGTTCGTGGATTCGTCGGGCTGCGTGACCCTTACCAAGCCAGCAGGCTTCGGCCACCGCAGATCGGGGTACGGAGATCGCGTCGAACTCCGTTACAGGCGCGCTGTTCTCGGAGGGCCAACCCTCACGGACTACCGACGAATCAATGGTCTCCGCTCCGAGTTGCCCGGACTGCGCGGGTGGATGGCGGTGGCGACCACCCAGCCGGTCAGCACCCTCGATAACGAGGGGAAGGTGGTATCTGTGTCGTTCAGCGTGACGGCTCCCGCTGCTGTCCGGCTGACGCGGAACCTGAACCTCGAGGCGCGCCCGTCCTTCTCGACGCGCAGAGACGGCGACACCTTTGCGGTGGACGAACTGCTCTACATCCAGTCGCAGGTTAGGGGGCCGGCCCGCCCTTGGGACGAGCACCTCGTCCTCCACAGAGCCGTTCGGGACCTCCTGCGAGTGTCGTCTTGGATGCCGATGTCCTTCGGAAAGCAGTTCGCATCACACACCGACGACCGGCAACGAACCGCTGACGGCAAATCCTTCGGGCCAAGATGGTCGGGCGTAGAGACTCCGAAGTCATCGCCGCCCCCGGTGCCCGACAGGCACGATTTCTTGTTTAGGTTCGGTGACATCAACGGTGGGCCGGGAGTGCGGCGCTGGCTACGTCTACGGAGCGATTTCTGGCGTGGACTCGCACCCCTTCTAGACCTCGTGGAAGACCGTAGAGCTCCAGTTGACATTCGCGTTGCTCAGGCCGCGATCGGCCTTGACGCAATCGGTTATCAACTCGTCCTCGAGTCGGGACGCACCCCTAGCGAAGCGAGGCGTATGAGCCATGAGAGTCTGCTCAGGCGTGTCTGGCGCGACATGTCCGTTCACCCTGACGTGAAGCAGAGCTACTGGGTGGACCTCGGGAACCGTTGCTACCAAGGCACCAAGCACGCGGACCGAGAAAGCGCTTCGCTCGATGAGCTGTTGGAGGTTGAAAAGCTCCACCAACTCGTCTTCCGGCTATGGGTTGCGCAACGGTTGGGCATGGAACGGGGAGTTCTGGCTGACCGGCTGAGCACCGACTCGATGTCCCTTTCACTGAGCCAGAATCGATAGCAAGCCCATACGTCAACCGTTATGGCTCGGAACGCCCAGTCTCCAATTCGAGTTCACACTGGCCCCGACCCAGAACACGTCCAAGTGGCGTGTCCGTTACTCCCCGTTGAGCGAGCCCACAACCTCGACGCCCACGTCCGCCCATGGGCAGTTGAGTAACCACACGCACGTCGGCAGAGTCGAGCACACCCGATGGGCGCCCAAGGGGATGAGGGCCGCTTGGCCGCTTGCTCGGACGTCCAACAGGGTGTACCTGAACACTTACTCGATCGACCACGTCTTCTGGAGTTGGACGCGGTTCTTCATGACGATGATGTCCGCGGCGACCATGACTGTCGTCATGTTGACCTTCATGCTGGGGATGTACCGCAACCGGATGGTGAACGCGGTGATCGTGGTGGGAGCTGTCGTGGTGTTCGGTGCGGGCCTTGCCCTGGTCCGCACCCAGGCCACCGTCGGCGACGTCGCGTGGATGCGGGCGATGATCCCGCACCACTCGATCGCGATCCTCACCAGCGAGCGCGCCCACCTCGAGGATCCGCGGGTCCGTGAGTTGGCGGACTCGATCATTGAGGCGCAGCGCAAGGAAATCGAGGAGATGAAGGCCTACATCAAGGAGTTGGAGTAGGGGAACGGGCTCCCGGTGCAGGCGGCCGAGGCGACGCGCGATGCTCGGCGACGTCCCGTGCACCAGCCCGCGTGGTGATCGTGGAGGGCGATTCCGTGCACGGGCCGCAACCCGAACGCGTGGTCAGCGAGGCCGATCTGCTGGTGGGGGCGCGAGTGGAGGGCTTGGAGGCCGCCAGTTGACCAGCTCTGTGAGGTGCGATCGGTGGCGGCATGGAGGGAGCTGAGGAACGCCGACAGATAGTTGGCGTGGGTCTTGCCGCTGACCGGAGCGCGCGTCGGCGATTTGTGCGTTGGACCGGCCTCTCGGCGACGGGGCCGAGCACCTCCGCCGTGATCGAAGGCATCATGATATTGGTCGCTGTGGCGTTCATCCTGTGGACCTCGGTGGTGCTTTCCTCAACCCGCTCCAGTTGGAGAACGTGGGCGTCGGGCTGGCATTCGGTGGTCGCGTCCGCCGTCAACGGCGCCGTCGCCGTCGCCGTGGTCCTCATGCGAGCCGCATGCGCCGCTTGATCAGGCTGACTGCTGACGGAAATACCTGATGACCGACCTGTGGACCTCGGCCCGGAGTCGTGCCGGGTGTCATATGGAAGCGGACGTTCTGCCTACTGTCTCCTGGACGACGCGGACGGCTTGGCGTCAGCTCGCAGGCCACCCGGACGAGGGCGTGACGCCGGCGCACTGAGCGGCTGTCCGGTCAGCGTCCACAGCGGAGGAGCGGGTGTCACGGTCTTGCCCTCACCGCCCCGATTGGTGCGTTTCCCTGGGGAGGGTGAGTCGCAGGGTGGCGCCGGTGCCCTCCCCGTCGCTGGTGGCGGTGAGGCTGCCCCCGTGGGCTTCGGCGAGTGCTTTGGCGATGGTGAGCCCGATGCCGGATCCGCCCTTGTCGGCCTCCCTGGCGGCGTCGCCGCGGTAGAAGCGCTCGAAGATGTGCGCGAGTTGTTCGGCGGTCATGCCTTGGCCTGTGTCGGCGACGCTGATGGTCACGGCGTCCGGGGTCGAGGTTGACGTCACGTCGACTCGTCTCCCCTGGGGGGTGTGTCGGAGGGCGTTGGTGAGCAGGTTGCCGAGGATCTGGGCGACGCGCTGGGGGTCGGCTCGGACCGGCACGTCGTCGACTCGGACGGTGAGGGTGACGCCTTTGGTGTCGTAGGCGTGCCTGGCCTGACGGATCGCCGGCTCGACCAGATCGGTGAGCGGTTGCACGCTGGTCTGGAGTTCGATGCGTCCTTCTTCGGCTCGGGACACCTCGTCGAGGTCGCGGGCGAGCCGAGTGAGGCGTTGGGCTTGTTGCTCGACGACGGCTTGGGTGTTGTCGTCCCAGGTGAGGACACCGTCGGCGATCCCTTCGAGGTGGGCGTTGAGGGTGGCGATGGGGGTACGCATTTCGTGGGCCAGGTCGGACAGGAGGCGCCGGCGGGTGTTCTCGACGTCGCCGAGGCGGTCGGCCATGGTGTTGAACGTGTCGCCCAGGGTGCTCAACTCGGGGCCGCCGCCCGTGACGGTGACCCGGGCGTCGTGGTCGCCACGGCTGAGCCGGCCGGCCGCCTGGGTCAGGAGCTCGACGGGATGGCCGATGCGGCGGGTCAGGTACCACGAGATCCCGAGGGAGGCGGCGAGCGCGACCAGCAGCCCGACGGTGAGGGAGATCATGCTGGCGTCGGCGAAGGCGCGTTCGATGTGGACGATCTCGGGAGAGTCGGGCGGGTGGCCCGTGTCCAGGAGGTGGGCGTGGAACAGCGGTGGCCCGATGATCGCGGCGGTCAGGCCGGCGCTGGCCACGATGGCGAACAGGACGATGGCTTGGGCGACGAACAGCTTGGTGCCGAGCCGCCACGCTGCGATCGCCTCAAGCAGGCGGGTCACCCTCGTCCCATCCGGTAGCCGACGCCGCGGATGGTGGTGATGTAGCGCGGTTCGGTCGGGTCGTCGTCGAGTTTCTTGCGGAGGTTGGCGACGTGGACGTCCACGACGTGTTCGTCGCCGACCCACGCGGTGTCCCACACGGCGTCGATCAGTTGGCGGCGGCTGAGCGCCAAGCGGGGTTGGGCGGACAGGACGTCGAGGATGTCGAACTCGGTGCGGGTGAGGGCGACGGGGTGGTCGCCGATCCACACTTCGTGGCCGGCGGCGTCGATGCGCAGGTCGCCGAACACACGCTGATCCTCCACCGCGGGGGCGGCGGCGGGTGGGCGGCGGGGGCGCCGCAGTACGGTCTGGACGCGGGCGACGAGTTCGCGGTTGCTGAACGGCTTGGTGAGGTAGTCGTCGGCCCCCACGGACAATCCGATGAGCCGGTCGACCTCGTCGCCGCGAGCAGTCAGGATCAGGATGTAGCAGTCGGAAAAGGTGCGGATCTGGCGGCACACCTCGATGCCGTCGAGGCCGGGCAGCCCGAGGTCGAGCACGATGACGTCGGGGTCCTCGGCCCTGGCCTGGTCGAGGGCCTCGGGGCCGGTGTGGGCCTGGCTGACCTGGTGGCCCGCGCGGGTGAGGTAGGACGCGATGACGGCGGCGAGTGCGCGTTCGTCATCGACGACCAGCACCTTGGTCGGCAGTGCACCTTCGCTGTTCATGTCAGCCAGTATGGCCGCGGCCGGCGCGCCGGCGGTCGGCGGGGCCGGGCTCTCGCGCGGGTCTTGATGCGATCTTGAGAAGGTCCCGGTCGGACGATGTGGCAGCGCCGGGCGCTGTGTCCAGCCGGTGTTCGAGCCAGCGCTGGAGGGACGCCGTTCTCTCGACCGCGCCGTGGAACCGTACGGCGCCTCCTATCGGGGAGGGACTTCGAGGCGGGATTGCGACCCCTTCGATTTGCGATTGGGTGCCGAGCGCGGCTGGGGTGTCAGGCGGGACCTGCATGGACGAGTGAGGTGAACGCCGTGCAGCTGGTTGATGGCCGCATCGGTAGGCGGGTGGGCTCGACGAGCTTGTCGACGGCCGACAAGGCCGTCGCAGCCTCGCCCAGCCGGCGTTGGCAGGGTTCGCTGGGCGACATCACCAGGTGGTCCGATCTTGACCGAACCTGAACCTGCGCCACACGGCGACTCCACAGCAGGCGGCCACAGTGGCAGGAGGCCAGGAGAGGGGAGCGCTATGGGCTGGGAGATGTGGGTCCTCATGCTCGTCGGCATGGCCGGCTTCTGGGCAGTGGTCCTGTTGGGCATCCGCGCGCTGTTCCTGGCGGGCGGGAACACGCCTGAGCCGCGATTCCGCGATGCACCCGAGAACGACGCCACCGCCGGGCGCTCGCAGCCTCGGGCTTCGGCCGAGCCGCCGGCCCGGACCGACTCCTCCTCAACGTCTCGAATAGCACCCATCGAAAGGCACCCATGACTGGCATGTCCCGACGCACGCTCCTGCTCGGCGGACTCGGCCTCGGCGCCGCCGCCCTGACGGGCTGCACCTCCGCGCCGGCCGCCGGCCCCGTCCCCTCCGCGTCTGGCCCGATGCCGACGCTCCCGCCGGCCACCCCGAGACCCGGGCAACGGATCGTCGAGCAGGTCTTGACCGCCAAGCCTGTGACCCTCGACCTCGGCGGACCCACCGTCCCTACCTGGGCCTACGGCGACACCGCGCCCGGTCCGCTCGTGAGGGCTACCGCGGGTGACTTCCTCCGGATACGTCTTGACAACCAGTTGCCCGCGGACACGACCATCCACTGGCACGGGATCCGGCTGCACAACAAGGCGGACGGGGTGCCCGGCATGACGCAGGACCCGGTCCCGGCCGGCGGGTCGTTCACCTACGAGTTCACCGCGCCGGATCCCGGCACGTACTTCTTCCACCCGCACGTCGGCGTCCAACTCGACCGTGGCCTGTACGCCCCCCTGATCGTCGACGACCCGAACGAGCCGGGCGCCTACGACGCCGAGTGGGTGGTCGTGCTGGACGACTGGGTCGACGGCACCGGCCGCACCCCCGACGACGTCCTCGCGAAGCTGATCGCCGACGGGGGCCCTGCCCCCAGCGGCGGCATGGGTGGGATGGGGGGCATGGACCACGGCGGTCACGGTGGCGGCAACGCTCCGCAACCGTGGGGCGACGCCGGCGACGTCACCTACCCCTACTTCCTGATCAACGGACGCGTCCCCACCGCACCCGCCACGTTCGAGGCCAAGCCGGGCCAGCGCGTCAGGATCCGGCTCATCAATGCGGCGTCCGACACGATCTTCACGGTCGCGCTCGGCGGCCACCGCCTGACGGTCACCCACAGCGACGGCTTCCCCGTGGAACCGCGGGAGGTCGACGCCCTCTACCTCGGCATGGGCGAGCGCTACGACGCCCTCGTCACCCTCGACGACGGCGTGTTCCCCCTGGTGGCTCGTCCGTTCGGCAAGACCGAGGGCGGCCAGGGCTTGGCCCTGGTCAGGACCGGTTCGGGTCAGGCCCCCGGCCCCGACGTGTCGCCCGCCGAACTGGCCGGGCGCATCCTGCTGGCCACCGACCTGCGTCCCCACGAGTCGGTGAGGCTGCCTTCACGATCGCCGGACGCCACCGCGCACATGTCGTTGGAGGGGTCGATGAGCCCGTACCGGTGGGGCATCAACGGGGCCCCGTTCGGGCAGAACCAGCCGCTCACCGTGCGTGAGGGGCAACGGCTGCGGCTCAACGTGATGAACATGACGATGATGACCCACCCCCTGCATCTGCACGGGCACACGTTCGCGCTGCCGACAGGGCTACGGAAGGACACGGTGCTTCTGGCGCCGATGCAGTCGATGGCGCTCGAGCTGGACGCCGACAACGTCGGTGACTGGATGGTCCACTGCCACAACATCTATCACGCCGAGGCCGGGATGATGATCGGCCTGCTCTACCGCGGCTGAGCGGGAACGTTGACGCGACCTTGACGGTTTCCACAACCAGACCCGACCTTCGTCGACCAGCCTCGTTGGTGTAACGATCCGACCGACGCCAAGGAGTCCCTGCCATGAATCACGACCACACCGACCATCGCGCCATCCCGCCGGCCGGCAGCGACCCGTACGACCGGTTCGCCGCCGACCCGTTCGCGCCGACCACCCCGGCACCGCCCGTTGGGCAGCAGGCCCCTACGGCCCAGCCCGTGCGGCACCGGTGGTGGATGCACCTGCTGATGTGCGCCCCGATGCTGGCTGTCGTCGGATTCCTCGTCGCCACCGGGGCGGCGGGCGGCGGCGTCATCGGCTACGCCCTGCTGTGCATGGCGATGATGGGCGCGATGATGCTGTTCATGAACCAGGGCTCCGCTGGCGGCCACAAGCATTGACCCCGACACCCCCACGAACCCCATCGCCGAGCCACCCCGATCCCCCGAGTGGCTCGGCGATGGCCCGTCCGCCCTGACAGGAGAATGTGATGAACCTGAACTCCACCGCCGAGTCGGTCGTGCTGCACGTGGGTGGCCTGCACTGGGCCACCACCGCCCACGGCGTCGAACAGACCCTCCTGACCCGGCCAGGCGTGCTGGCGGTCGACGCGAACGCGATCTCGCAGACGGCGACCGTCACGTTCGACCCGACGCGGACCGACGTCGCCGAACTTCAGGGCTGGGTGCGCGAGTGTGGCTACCACTGTGCCGGCGAGTCACAGCCCACCCACGTGTGCGTTCCCCGCATCGAACCGGCAGGTCATCCCGGCGGGCACGCAGCCCCGGACGCCCACGCGCGGCACGGCGGCCCCGGAACCACGGTGCCGCACGGTCATGGGGGGCACGACCAGGCGGCGAGCCACGCCGCGGGGGTGGTGATCTCGCCGCATGACGCGATGGGTCATGGCGGTCATGGGGGGATGTCGATGGACGCCATGGTCGCCGACATGCGCAACCGGTTCCTGGTCGCGGCGGTGCTGTCGGTGCCGATCACGTTGTTCTCCCCGATGGGACGCGACATGCTCGGCTTCGGGCTGCCGGCGCCGTTCGGGTTGCGGGACGAGGTGTTCGCCCTGGTGTTGTCGCTGCCGGTGGTGTTCTACGCGGGCTGGATCTTCTTCGACGGGGCTTTCCGCGCCCTGCGGAACCGGACGCTGGACATGATGGTGCTGGTCGCGATCGCGATCGGCGCCGGGTGGCTGTACAGCCTGTACGTCACGCTCACCGGTGGTGGCGAGGTGTTCTTCGAGGCGGCCGCGGTGCTGACCACGTTCGTCTTGTTGGGGCACTGGTTCGAGATGCGGGCCCGCGGCGGCGCGAACGACGCCATCCGGGCGTTGCTGGACCTGGCGCCGCCGATGGCGACGGTGATTCGTGACGGGGTCGAGGCCGACGTGCCCACCAGCGAGGTGCTGGTCGGCGACCTGGTGCTGGTCCGTCCCGGCGCGAAGGTGCCCGTCGACGGCGTCGTCCGGGAGGGCCGTTCCGAGGTGGACGAGTCGATGGTGACCGGGGAGTCCTTGCCGGTCGACAAGACGGTCGGTTCAGCGGTGGTGGGGGCGTCGATCAACACCACGGGGACGCTGCGGGTGGAGGCCACCAAGGTGGGCGCGGACAGCGCCCTGGCGCAGATCGTCGCGCTGGTGCAGCAGGCGCAGAACTCGAAGGCCCCCGGCCAGCGGCTCGCGGACCGGGCGGCGTTCTGGCTGGTGCTGGTGGCCATCATCGGAGGAGGGCTCACGTTCGGGGCCTGGCTGCTGGCCGGCGCGTCGGTCCAGACGGCGATGCTGTTCGCGATCACGGTGGTGGTCATCACCTGCCCCGACGCCCTCGGACTGGCGACGCCGACCGCGATCATGGTCGGCACCGGTCTGGGCGCCAAGCGAGGAGTGTTGTTCAAGAACGCCACCGCCCTGGAGACCTCCGCGAAGGTCAACACGGTGGTGATGGACAAGACCGGCACGCTCACCCGCGGCGAACCCGAGGTGACCCAGGTCATCGCCGTCGGGGGCGACCCCCACCTCGACCTGGTCGCGGCGGTGGAGCGCGAATCCGAACACCCGCTCGCGGCCGCCGTGGTCACCCATGCCGACGCCCTCGGCGTCGCGACCCGTAAGGCTGCCGAGTTTCGCAACGTGCCCGGCCACGGGGCCACCGCCGTCGTCGACGGACTGGACGTTGCGGTCGGAAACCGGCGGCTCATGGAGTCCCTCGGTGTCGACCTGTCGGCGGCGGGGCCGATCCGCGAGCGGGTCGCCGCCCAGGGCCAGACCGCCGTGTTCGCCGCGGTGGACGGCCGCATCGTGGCGGTCATCGGGTTGGCGGACGCCCCCCGCGAGACCTCCGCCCGGGCGGTCGCGGCGTTGCACGACCAGGGAGTGCAGGTCGTGATGCTGACCGGGGACAATCAGGCGACCGCACAGCGGATCGCCGCCCAGCTGGGGATCGACACGGTGATCGCGGACGTGCTGCCCGGCGACAAGGCCGCCCATGTGGCCGATCTACAACGCCAGGGGCGGGTGGTGGCGATGGTCGGTGATGGTGTCAACGACGCCCCTGCTCTGGCCCAGGCTGACGTGGGGGTCGCGATCGGGGCGGGCACCGATGTGGCGATCGAGACGGCCGACCTGGTCCTCATGCGGTCGGACCCCCTCGACGTGCCGACCGCCCTGACCATCGGCCGTGGCACGCTGCGGAAGATGCGGCAGAACCTGGGCTGGGCGGTCGGTTACAACGTGGTCGCCCTGCCGATCGCGGCCGGCGTGTTTGCCGGCGTCGGGCTGACCCTACGGCCAGAGATCGCTGCGCTGTCGATGTCCGGTTCCAGCCTGATCGTCGCTGTCAACGCCCTGCTGCTGAAGCGGTTGCGGCTCCCCGACGAGCACCACCGCCGACCAGGCACCCCGGCCGCGCAGGCTGCGTCGGGATCTTGACGCGACCTTGATCCGATCCTGCCGATCCGGACACGAGACCCACCTAACCTGACACCAGAAGCGGTACCCCTGGGGGGTATCAGGACAAGGTGAGGTGGTTGTGATGAGTTGGCTCGTCATCGGCGGCGCGGTGGTCGTCACCGGGTTGTTGTGGTGGTTCTTCTTCGGTCCGAAGCAGGCCGGACAGGTGAGCCTGGAGGACGGCGTCCAGGTGGTGCGGGTCACCGTCGACGGTGGCTACAGCCCGGACGTGATCGAGGGCGTCCGCCCGGGCATACCGGTCAGGCTCCTGTTCGACCGGCAGGAGAGCGGTGAGTGCACCTCGCGGGTGGTCATGCCCGACTTCAAGGTCAACGCAGCGCTGCCGGCGTTCCGGACCACGGCGGTCGAGTTCCTTCCCACCGAAACGGGGGAGTACCGGTTCGCGTGCGGGATGAACATGGTGTCCGGGGTGATCCGTGTCAGCGGGAACCCCCCGGCCGATACCCAAGGCGGCGGCACCGTGGTGGAGCAGGCCTCCCGGCCGGTGGACGGAACGACCGCGGCCGGCGGCACCGCCCCCGACGCGGAGGCGGAGGAGGCTGAGCGTGCCGCCGAAATCCGCGACTTGACCCGCCGCCTGCTGGTGGGTGCGGTGCTGTCGGCGCCGGTGCTGGTCGCGGTGATGGCGGTGGAGTTGTTCCAGGCGATGTGGGTTCCCGAGTTCCTGATGAACCCGTGGCTACAGCTGGCGTTGATCGCTCCGGTGATGTTCTACACCGGCTGGCCGATCCACCGCACCGGCTGGAAGGCGCTGTCGCACCGGACCGCCGACATGAACTCGCTGATCACCTTGGGCACGTTTGCCGCCTTCGGCTACAGCCTGGTGGTCACGTTCCTGCCCTGGCTGCTGCCCGACGCGCTGCGGCACGTCTACTACGAGGCCGTCGGGGTGATCATCACCCTCATCCTGCTCGGGCGGCTGCTCGAGACGAAAGCGAAGGCCGGCACCGGTGAGGCAATCCGCGCCCTGATCGGGCTGCAGCCCCGCACCGCCCGGGTTGAGCGCGACGGTGCCGAACTCGAGGTCGGCGTTGACGAGGTGCGGGTCGGAGACATCGTGCTGATCCGGCCCGGGGAGAAGCTCCCGGTCGACGGCGAGGTGACCAGCGGCTCCTCCTCGATCGATGAGTCCATGGTGACCGGCGAATCCATGCCGGTGACCAAGTCCGTCGGGGACACCGTGATCGGCGCCACCATCAACACCACCGGCGCCCTGCGCTACCGCGCCACCAAGGTCGGCGCCGACACGATGCTGGCCCAGATCATCAAGCTGGTCCGCGAAGCCCAAGGCTCCAAGGCGCCCATCCAGCGGCTCGCCGACCAGGTGTCCAGCTACTTCGTGCCCGCGGTGATCGTGATCGCGGTGTGGACCTTCGTCGCCTGGGTGCTCGTCGGCCCGCCGCCGGTGTTCATCTTCGCGCTCGTCGCCGCCGTGTCGGTGCTGATCATCGCCTGCCCCTGCGCCCTAGGGCTCGCCACTCCCATGTCGATCACCGTCGGCACCGGCAAAGGGGCCGCGCACGGCATCCTGATCCGCTCCGCCGAGGCGCTCGAGACCGCCCACAAGTTGCAGACGATCATCCTCGACAAGACCGGCACCCTGACCCGCGGCGTCCCGGCCCTCACCGACGTCATCCCCGTGACCGACGGGGGTGAGGACCGCCTCCTGGCCGCTGTCGCCGGGGTCGAGCGGGCCTCCGAGCACCCGCTGGCGGCCGCGATCGTGGCCGGGGCGACCGAGCGTGGGCTCGCTGTGCCCGAGGTCGACGGGTTCGAGTCCGTCACCGGCCAAGGGGTGATGGCGCGGGTCGACGGGCGGCGCGTGCTGGTCGGCAATCGCCGGCTGCTGGACGCGTTCGGGGTGGACGCGGCCGTCCTGCTCGCCGCCCACGACCGGCTGGCCGCCGAAGGCAAGACCGCGATGCTGGTCGCGGTCGACGGACGCCCCGCCGGCGTGGTGGCCGTGGCCGACACCCTCAAGGAAGGCGCCCCGGCGGCGGTCGCCGCCCTCCAGGCCCGCGGCATCGAGGTCGTGATGATGACCGGTGACAACCGGCACACCGCCGCCGCGATCGCCCGCCAGGTCGGCATCACCCGCGTCGTCGCCGAGGTCATGCCCGACCACAAGGCCGCCGAGGTCCGGCGCCTGCAGGCCGACGGCAAGGTGGTCGGCATGGTCGGCGACGGCATCAACGACGCCCCCGCCCTCGCCCAGGCCGACGTCGGGTCGGCGATCGGGACCGGCACCGACGTCGCGATCGAGTCCTCCGACATCACGTTGGTCTCGGGGGCACTGGTGGGCATAGTGACCGCCGTCGACCTGTCCCGGGCCACCATGCGCAACATCAAGCAGAACCTGGTGTTCGCGTTCCTGTACAACATCCTGGGCATCCCGATCGCCGCCGGCGTGCTCTATCCGGCGTTCGGGATCACCCTCAGCCCGATCATCGCCGCCGCCGCGATGGCACTGTCGTCGCTGTCGGTGGTCGCCAACGCGAACCGGCTCCGCCGGTTCACCCCCCGTCCACTGGCTGCCACCACCCAGGTGGCCGGCGTCGACCCGCTCGTCGAGGTGGGCGGCAGCGTCGAAGCCTCACACCACACCCAACGAAAGGAAACCACCATGTTCGGCCTGTTCGGCAAGAAGAAGGACACCACCACCGCCAAGGTCGTCGACCCCGTGTGCGGTATGAAGATCAACCCCGCTGACGCTGCCGCCACCCGCGACCACGACGGCACCACGATCTACTTCTGCTCCAAGGGCTGCGCCGAAACCTTCGACGCGGACCCGCACCGTTACGCGCATGGACCCTCCGGCGCCGGCCACCACTGACCCGGGCGCTTCCGCCCCTGCAGCCCACGGGAGTGCGTCGGCCTCACGGACCCGACGTGCCCTGCTGGGCCGGCTGCGGCGCATCGAGGGGCAGGTCCGCGGGATCGCCCGGATGGTCGACGGCGACGCCGACTGCATCGAGATCCTCACCCAGGTGGCCGCAGTCACCCACGCCCTCGAAGCCGCAGCCCTGATGCTGGTCGACCAACACCTCCGCGACTGCCTGCAGCGGGGGGCAGCCACCACCGTGGCCGACGAGCAGACCGAACAGGTGGAGCAGGCCCTCCGGGCCGTCGAACGGCTGCTCCGCACTTGAAGCTGGTCCTGCGTGTGAAAAGGGCGGGTGGGTCGCGAACGCGACCCCCCGCCCTTGCGCGTCACGCCTCCGTCGGGCCGCCCGCGGGGGCAGGGCCTCGATCAGGCTGTGCCGACCGGTCGGCCGCCCGGCAGGTCATACCACTCCTGCAGCCAGTCCTGCATCTGCGCGATCTCTGCCAGTTGGGCGTCTCGGATGTCGCTGCACAGGGTCAGCAGTTCGTCGTGCTCGGCGTTCGCCAGGCACTTCTCGGCCTCCCGGATCGCCCCCCAGTGGTGGCGGATCATCGACCGCAGGAACGCCACCTCGAACTCCTCGCCGTCCAGGTCGTGGAACCGGTGCATCGACTGCATCCCAGTCATGTCCGGCTCGTGGGAGATGCCGTACCAGTCCTCCAGCCACTGCTGCATGGTCGCGATCTCGGCCGACTGGGTGGCCACGATCGACTCACACGTCGCTGCGAGCTCGTCGTGGACCGCCTTCTCGACGCACATCTCGGCCATCATCACGGCCATGTGGTGGTGGTCGATCATCCCGGTCAGGAAGTCGACCTCGAACCGGGCCGCCTGATCGGACGCCGCCGGTGCGCTCGCCTGTGCCGGTGGTGCGGCCGCCACCGCCACCCCGGTCAGGGCGCCGGTCGCCAGCAGGGCCGCAGTCAAGCCGGACGCCACCCGTCGGGTCAGGTTCGTGTGTTCCATCATGCCTCCCTTGGTTGTTCGCCTCAGGTGTGAGGATGGGCATCGACGCTACCCACCGGGGTTTCGCGGCGTCGAGCCCCGGATCGGGGTTCTTGGCCGAATCTTGAGGTTTTCGCCAGGCACCCCCGCCCAGTTTCATCGGCTTCTTGACGTGATCTTGGCTGCCGCTCAGGGGGCCCTTGACCCCGGCCCGCGACAGTGGGAGCCGGCGTGCCACGCGGGTGCGTCGCTTGATGGAGGAGTCTCGCCGTGTGGCCGGTGTTGTTCTCAGTGTTCGGAATCCAGATCCAGTCGTACGGGGTGAGCAAGGCCCTCGCGGCGCTGGTCGCCGCGTGGCTGCTCGGCCGGGCCTTCCGCCGGCTCGGCTTCCCGGTGGAGCAGGCGCACTCGCTGGTTCTGTGGGCGGCGGTGTGGGGGTTCGTGGCCGCCAAGGTGTACTTCCTGATCGACAACCGCGCCCAGTTCAGCTGGCACCTGCTCGGTAGCTCGGGGTTCGTCTGGTACGGCGGGCTGATCGGCGGCATCCTCACCGTCGTCGTCCTGACCCGCCGCTACCGGCTGCCTCTGGCCAGCGTGGCCGGCGCGACCGCGATCCCCCTGTCGGTGGCGTACGGGATCGGCAGGATCGGCTGCTTCCTGGCGGGCGATGGCACCTACGGCACGCCGACCGACCTGCCCTGGGGGATGGCCTTCCCGAACGGCGTCGTGCCGGTGACCGTCCCGGTTCACCCCGCCCAGTTGTACGAGGCTGCCGGCGCGTTCGCGATCGCCGCCGTGCTCTGGCTGCTGGCCCGCCGCTGGCTGCCGCTGTCAGTGTTCGGCGGCTACCTCGCCCTCAGCGGGGCCGCGCGACTGCTGGTCGAGATCGTCCGGGTCAACGACCGCGTCCTGCTCGGCCTCACCGAAGCGCAACTGTTCGGCGTGCTCAGCATCATCGCCGGCGTCATGCTGATCGCGGTCGACCGCCGGCAGCGGACCCCCGAGCCCGCCGCCGCACTCCCGGTCGAGCCGGCACGCGTGTGATCCACTCGGTGAGACGGCCACGCCCGCGATGACGACCCTGCGGACCGCACGGGACGCGGCGTGGGCCCGGCAGCGGTGGCCGCGTCACTGGGCACCGCTGGTCGCGGCGGGGGCGGCGGGTGCGGCGGGGTTGATGACGGGCACGGGTGTCGCACCGCTGGGCTGGTGGCTCGCCCCACCGCTTGGCGTCATGGTGCTCACCGTCGCCGTGCACCGGAGCACGTCGCTCCGGGCTGCGGCTGCCTTGGGGCTGGCCTACGGCCTTGGCCTGTCCGGACCAACCCTGGGCTGGATGGCCGCCATCCACCCGGCCGCCCTGGTAGGGCTGCTGTTGCTCTCCTCCAGCTGGTCTGCGGTCACGGCCGTGCTGGTCCGCGCCGCCGGCCGGAGCCGCGGCTGGCCCGTACTGGCAGCCCTGGCCTGGTTGGGCGTGGAGTTCCTCGCCGCCCGCGTCCCGTTCGGCGGCTTCGGCTGGCTGCGGCTCGGCTACACCCAGATCGACTCGCCCCTGGCCGGGCTGTACCCCTTCATCGGGGTGGCCGGCGTCAGCTTCTCCGTGGTCCTCACGGGACAGCTGGGCGCCTGGATCCTGCTGGGGCCCTCCAGGCGGCGCCTGGCCTGGTCCGCGGCGTGGCTGGTCGTCGTCACCGGCGCCGCCACCGCCGGTACCGTGACCCCGACCCCGCCCCCTGACGGCGTCGTCACCGCGGGCTGGGTCCAGGGTGGCGCACCCGGCGGCGGCGTCTACGGCCTCGGCCCGCCTCGCACCATCACCACCAACCAAGCACGGGCCACCCGCGAACTGGCCGCCGCGATCGACGCCGGCCGCCTGCCGGCCCCCGACTTCGTCGTGTGGCCCGAGAACGCCACCGACCTCGACCCCGACACCGACCAGCGCACCGGCCAGCTCGTCGAGCAGTCCGTCGCGGCCGTGGGGCGTCCCGTGCTGGTCGGCGCCATCCTCGACGGTCCCGGACCCCGCCAGCGGCGAACCGCCGCCCAATGGCGCGAACCCGACGGCCGGATCGGGCCCACCTATCAGAAACGCTCGATCGTCCCGTTCGGCGAATGGATCCCGTTCCGAGACGTGCTGCTGCCGCTGATCCCTGCCCTGCGCTACGTCGGCGCCCAGTCCGTGGCCGGCACTGATCCGGGTCTTCTCGACGTACAGCTCCCCGACGGACGCTCGATCACCCTTGGCGTGCTGGCCTGCTTCGACGTCGCCTTCGACCCCGTCGTGCACGACCTCGCCACCGCGCAGGCCGTCATCGTGCAAAGCAACAACGCCATGTACCAGGGCACCGCCCAGATCGAGCAACAGTTCGCCATCACCCGGGCCCGGGCAGCGGAACTGCGCCGCGACACCCTCGTCGTCACCACCAGCGGCATCACCGGACTCATCGATCCCACCGGTCGGGTCACCATGAAGGTCACCGAACCGGGTCCCGCCGTTGGAGTGGTGCAGCTCGGCCTGCGCACCGGGACCACCACCGCCAGCTGGCTCGCCACCCCCCTGGAGGTCACCGCGACCGTGGCCGCCGCGCTCTGGATCACGGCGCTCACGCTGACGCCTTCGCCGCGCAGGCGCTTTCATCCCTTGGTCGGATCTTGACCAGAGCCGGGCCGACACCACACCGACGTCACGCACCCTCGACGGTATGGACACCAGCCTGACCGACCCCCCGGCATCTACTCTGGCCGCCGACAGCGTCACCGCGGCCACCCCGTGGCGGGCCCGCGCCGCCGGGGCGTGGGCGGCCACCCGAGCCACGTTCGGGGCCCTGCTCGGGCTCGCACCGCATGTCCTGCACCACGTCGGGTTCCTCGCCGGCGCCGCCCTCCTGACCGGCGTCGTGGGCAACACGGTGCTCTACGCAGCCGGGATGCTGCTCAGCATCCCGATGCTCAACCGCCTCCGGAAACGGTTCGGCACCTGGAAGGCGCCAGCGCTGGGGGCGATCGCCTTCACCAGCCTGTTCACACTGTCCGCGTTCGTGATCGGGCCCGCCCTCAACCCGACACCCGTCGCACCCCAGCCCGCGGCGACCACTGGCCCCACCGGCCAGCCGCTGGAGGAACACGACGGGCACCACCCAGACACGAACCAGACCAGATCTTGACCCGGCCTTGACCTCCGGCTCATGCGCTGGCTGCCACGCTGGACGATCGTGACCACACCTCGCCTCGTCCCTCCGGTGGCCACCCCATGAGCGGGGGTCACCATCACCACCACGGGCATGATGGGGTGGACGCCGACGTGCGCGTCTCCCGGACGGCCCGCTCGCGACACTAGTGCTGTTGGCCGTCGTGGCGGCGATCACCATGGCGGGCTTGGTGTGGTTGTGGCCCACGGAACGGGTGTTGCCGGAGGGTTCGGTGCTGACGACCGAGGGGATCGTGCCCGTGCGCGGGCAGATCACCGCGATCGAGCCGTGCCCGGCGGCCCCGGACGCCCCGCCGACCGGGCCGGACGCCGGCGTCCAACACGCCTGCCTCGTCGCCCAGGTCGAACTCGACCGCCGGGCGGGCGAACTCGTGGGCGTGGAGCTGGTGGGAGTGACCGCGTGGAGCGGCCTGCAGCCCGGCGACGGCGTCCACGTGGCCGAGGTCGGCGCCACCGAGGGGGTGCCCGGGGGATGGTCGTTGATCACGGTTGACCGGATCCCGGTCCTGGCGATCTTCACGATCTTGTTCGTGGTGGCGGTGCTGGTCGTCGCCGGCCGCAAGGGCTTCTTCGGGCTGCTGGGGCTGGTGGTGTCCGGGGTGGTGCTGTTCGGGTTCATGATCCCGGCCCTCACGTCGGGACAGCCGGCTGTGTGGGTTGCGATCGTGGGGTCGACCGCCATCATGTTCGTGGTGCTCTATCTGGCCCATGGGGTGTCGTGGCGGACCACGTCAGCGTTCGTCGGCACCTGGTTGAGCCTGTTGGTGACCACCGGCCTCGGCGCGCTGGGCGTCTCGATGGCCCGGCTGAGCGGCATCTCCAGTGAGGAGACCCTCGCGCTGACCAACCTGCTCGGTGACCTCGACTTCCCTGACATCCTCACCTGTGGTCTGGTGATCGCGGACCTGGGCGTGCTGAACGACGTGACGATCACGCAGGCGTCGTCGGTGTGGGAGGTCCGGGCCGCCGGGCCGCACCTGAGCCGGGGGCAGTTGTTCGCCTCGGGCATGCGGATCGGGCGTGACCACATCGCTTCGACGATCTACACCATCGTGTTCGCGTACGCCGGCGCCGCGTTGTCGCTGTTGCTCCTGCTGTCGTTGTACGAGCAGCCGCTGAACCTGCTGCTGTCGACCGAGCAGTTCTCCGAGGAGATCATCCGCACCCTGGGCAGCGGCATCGGGCTGGTGTTGAGCGTGCCCCTGACCACCGGGGTGGCCGCTCTCACCGTCGCCGGCGCGGCTGGGGCGGCTCGCCGATCGGGTAGAGGAGCCGACGACCCCGAGCGGGCCGCCCCGGGCCCCCGGCGAGCGATCTAGGTCAAGGTATGGCCAAGCTTCGTTGCGCAGCCTTGAAAGACGGCGGGTGCCCCGCTTCCCTCGGGGGTGCGGCCGATTGTCTGCGAGAAACAGGAGAACCATGAGCGCAACACCGAAGTGGGTCACGATCGTGATGGGCGCCGCGGTAGCGGCGACCATGCTGGGGGCGTGCTCGGCCACGCCGGCGGCCACTCCCAGCCCAGCCTTGACGACAGCAGGGTCAGCGAACCCGAGCAATGCGGCCGCCCACAACGAGGCAGACACGGCGTTCGCGCAGATGATGATCGTGCACCACCAGGGTGCGATCGAGATGGCCGACCTCGCCGCCCAGCAGGCCCAGAGCGCGGACGTCCAGGCCCTGGCCGAACGCATCTCGGCGGCTCAGGGCCCCGAGATCGAGACCATGAGCGGCTGGCTTTCGGCGTGGGGCGAGGATCCGATGCCGGCCGACAGCGACATGGCCGGGATGGACCACTCGGGCATGGACATGGACGGCAGAAGCCAGGAAGAGGTGATGGCCGAGCTGCGAGGCTTATCGGGCGCCGACTTCGACCGGCAGTTTCTCACCTCGATGATCGCCCACCATCAAGGAGCGATCGAGATGGCCCAGACCCAACTCGCCGACGGCCGGGACCCGCAAGCCATCGAGCTGGCGCAGAAGATCATCGCCGACCAGGAAGCAGAGATCGAGGAGATGCAGGGATTGCTCGCATCAGCGTAGGAACCCGACCGTGGCGAGGGGCCGGCAGGTGCTGCCGGCCCCTCGCCCTCGGACGACCGCACATGCTGTTCTCAGGCCAGACGAGATCTTGAGGCTGCCTTGACCGGTCCCCCCGGTGAGGGGAACCACCATGGTCGTCGTGAACACGACGAACAACACTTGGGCCCGGGTCGGCCACCAGACCGACCGGGCTGCGTCGCCCATGGTCACCGTGGTAACCGCAGAGGCCTGCCACCTCTGTGAGGACGCCCACACGGAACTCCTGAACCGCGCGACCCAAGGGCAGCTACTGCTCGACCAGGTGGACGCCGAATCACCGCAGGGCCAGAAGCTCCTCCATCAACACCGCCCGGCCATGTTCCCCCTCGTGCTGCTCGACGGCGCGTTCCTCAGCGCCGGACGCCTCCCGCGCCGCAAGCTCGACCGCGCCCTCGCGGCACGGAAGGCCTCGTGATGGGCTCGGAACTCCTGGCAACTGGCAGCATCCTGGCCGCCTTCTTCGCGGGCACGGTGGCACTGTTCGCACCCTGCTGCATCGTCTTCCTCGCCCCGTCGTACCTGGCTGCTGCGGTCAAGAACAACCGGTGGCGCCTCCTCCCGCTGACCTTCGTCTTCGCGGCAGGCCTGGCGCTCGTCCTGGTCCCGATCACGCTCGGGGTGAGTCTGCTGGCCGGTGCGATCGCCAAGTACCACGTGATCCTGTACTGGGCCGGTGGCCTGCTCATGATCGGCCTCGGCCTGCTGGCCCTCAGCGGCCGGATGTGGTCGATGCCGTCGATGCTGCGCGCCCCCGACACCACCCGCGGCGACACTGCGACCTTCTTCAGCCTCGGCGTGTTCTCCGGGATCGCGTCCAGCTGCTGCGCCCCCGTCCTGGCAGGCGTGATGACCCTGTCCGCTCTCTCCGGCAACCCGCTCGGCGGCCTGGTCCTCGGGCTGGCGTTCGTGTTCGGCATGGTCATCCCGCTGCTCGTCATGGCACTCGTGTGGGACGCCGCCCGCCTCAACGAACGACGCTGGGGCCGGGCGAAGCCCATCAGGGTGACCGTCGCCGGCCGCACGCTGCACACCAACAGCGTGAACCTGCTCGTCGCGGTCGCCTTCGTCATCATGGGCGTCTGGGTCATCACCCTCGCTGGCACGGCGACGATGACCGGGTCGGGCACCTGGGTGCAGCTCGCCGCCGGCGACTGGGTCACCCAAGCCGCGCAGGCCGTCCTCGGCTGGCTTGCCCCGGTCCCTGAGCCCGTCCTCGGCCTCGCCTTGTTGGGGCTGGCCGGGGTGTTCGTGTGGACCACGCTCCGCGACCGCCGCCGCGACGCGCGCCAGGGAGCCGAAGAGCACGCCGACGCCGACCCCACCCTGCCGCACTGCCACAGCACGACCGACGCCGACCACCCGATCGCCGACCACGACACCGCGAGGAACTGACGACCATGCCCAGCAACCAGCGCACCACCATCAGCCGCCGGCAACAGCTCCGAGACCAACGGGCACGAGAATCAGCCAAGGAGACCAAGCGTCGCCGCCTGTTCAGAATCGCGACCGGGCTGCTGACCACGCTCATCGTCGCCCTCGTGGGGTTCGGCCTGTGGAGCGCCCGCCCCGTCGAGGGTGGCCCGTCCGGCCAGGCGCCCGCGTTCACCCTGCCGACGACCGCGGGCACCACCGTGTCCCTGGCCGACTACCGCGGCCAGCCCGTGATCCTCTACTTCAACGAGGGCGCCGGCTGCGGCTCCTGCACCCAGCAGATGGCCCTCATCGAGCAGGAGCCGGGCTTCGCCGCAGCCGGCATCACCGTGCTCCCCATCGTGATGAACACCGCCGCCCAGATCCAACCCGACCTGGACCGCTTCGGCGTCACCACCCCCTACCTGCTCGACGACGGCACGGTCTCGAAGGCCTACGACACCCTCGACAAGGGCATGCACCCAGGCCTGCCCGGGCACGGCTTCGTCCTGATCGACGCCGACGGCAACCAGGTCTGGGAGGGAAACTACCCCTCCATGTGGCTCGACCCCGCCGAACTCCTGCACGAAGCCACCAGCCGCCTGTGAACGGGCGCGAACGCTGCGCCGCCGACCTTGTAGCGATCTTGACCGACCGCAGACGGGCCGCACGCCGTTCACGCACCACCCTGGCCCTAAGGCCAGCTCAAGAAGGGAACCAATAATGATGTGGGGAGACAACAGCGGCTGGGGGATGTGGTTGGGAATGGGGATCAGCACGCTCATCCTCGTCGTCCTGATCGCTCTGTTGGTGTGGTCCATCAGCAGGATCGGCCGCGTCGAGGCGCCCAGGCCCCAGCGCGAGCGGCCGACCGCGTTGGAGCTGCTGGACGAACGCCTCGCTCGCGGGGAGATCGAACCCGACGACTACCAGCAGCGCCGACGGATCCTCGACGACCAACGCTGAACCCTGCCGGGGGGGGCGCCGACCCGCCCCCCTGCATGCCACGAACTACCCAAGGAGCGCACCGTGACGAGGACTACGATCAGGAGAGTCAGCACCTTCGGGGTGAGCGGTCTGACCTGCCCGGACTGCCTCGTCCTGCTCATGGAGCGCGTCCGACAACAGCCCGGGGTTCGGGAGGTGACCGTCGACCTTGAGCCTGCGGGTGAATCGTCCCTCACGATCGCCCCCGCGGAAGCCGTGAGCGCCGAGGAAATCCGAGCCCTGGTCGACGAGATCGGCTTCGACTACATCGCCCGCCGCAGTCACCGCCGGCCCCCCGTGGACAGGACGCTCGCTCGTGATCTCCCCTGATCCACAGCAAAGCTGGCGGACCCGAGTTCACGCACCTGCCCTGACGCCCGCCCTGGACAGAGCACCAGCATGAGCGCCGACCACGCCCACGCGTCGCAGGGCACCCATCGCAGCAAGCTCACGATCGTGGTCGGGATCACTGCCCCGTCGGCGTGAGGAATTGCATGGTCAACACCTACCGGATCGCGCGAGCTCTGGCTGCCATGCCGCCCCCGCGGCGGCAGATCCGGTTGTTCGGCACACGCTCAGAGCGATCCCGGTGACGGCGGCGGACTCCCCAGTCGACTCAGCACCACACGGTCTGCAGGGCCGTCGTGAACGTATCCTGCCCCGCGCAGGGGCCCTCCGGAACGGTTCCGTACAAAGATCCACGTTCAAGCCAGCGAGCGTCTCGGATGGCCCGCGCGTCGATCTGCGACGTGCGCACAGGCCGAGAGTTCGGCTAGCGCATGCGCGTGCCGAGGACTTTCCCGAGCGTGACGGCCACATCAAAGTCCCGATCCCACTTGAGTGCGACGAGGTCGTCGAACTCCATCTCAGGGCGGAGCAGATCGAGGACGTCGGCTTCGAACACTGAGCCCCGTTCGGCGAGGCCGAGTGCTTCTTCGCTGAAGCGGCGGTACGTGTTGCTTGAGGGAAACATGACCGAGTAGTCACCATCTACGAGCTGCCCAACGGAGACGTCCCACTTCGCTTCTAGCGTCTGCAGTGTCTCGGCAACCTTTTCGGCGTTGAACGGATTGGCTAACAAATCAACTCCCACCGCTTCTCGAGTCGAATCCAGTGGAAGTGTCTCGTTCCAAAGCACCGAGATGTGACGCTCGAAATTGATGTCTTCGCGAACTGCTTTGCTGAACTCCAGGTAGTCGGTGTTCAGATTCAAACGCATCCAGCGCGTGATCCAGAGGATCGGGGCGTTGACCAGATTTGCATGCAACGAGTCCCTACCTTCACCGTAGACAGATTCGCGGATGTGCGTCAGTAGCTCTTCGCAGTGGTAGTCCTTACAGAAGCGGAATAGGTGCGCGGATCGCTGGGGCAGACCGTTCCAGGGTGAAGAGTGATGGAGAGGGAACTCTCCTAGAATCGTTTCGAGCTCGCGTTGGAGCCTCGGCTTGGCTGCCGACAACACGAGAGCGTCGTCGGTCTCGTCCCACCGTCCGGCGCCCTCGTAGTCGAACTTCGCCTTGCAGGAAGCATATATAGCGACTTGAGCACACGTATTGAATAGCTCCGTGCTCACCCGGTAAGCGACCTCGCAATGGGGGTAATTCGGGTTGAATCTGCTGAGCTCCCCATCGCCGACCTGTTCGAAGATCTGCTTTGCCGACAGCACGTCTCTCGCGGCACGGCTGAGAATCCGATCGACCTCGTCGGATGAACTGTCGATGGGCACTTCGTTAGGGCGCAGATCATCGGAGAGCTCCGCGATTGTCTCGTCGATCCGCTGAAGGATCACCCGAAGCATGCCGCGAACGCTGTCGATGCGGAGTCGCTGCGCCTCGTCTTGGAGAAGCATCTGTTCAATGATCAGGTCGAGGTCGCCGAGGAACGGGTATAGATCACGCACAAGCACGTGTCGCCGCCCTCGCGCATTCTGCTTCGTGAACATCTCGGTTACAACAAGGCCGAGCGCGAAGACGTCCGCCGGTTTGCCGATACCGAGGGCGTTGTTCCTCATCATTTGCTCAGGAGCGAGGTAGTTGCGGTTCGCCAGGAGCTCCCCGCGATTCGTGAGCAAGGAGTCCTTGAAATGCGCGATACCAAAGTCGGCCAGGACGAGCCGACGCTTATCCGGGTTGACGAGGACATTCTCAGGTTTGATGTCGCGATGCACTATGCCATCGCGATGCACGTATGCGAGAGCATCGCAGAGCTGGCATGTGTAGTCGAGAAGCAAATCAGCATCTGTTTCGTCGCTGATCACGCTTCGCAGTGTCATCGGATAGAAGTCCATGACGTAATAGAAGGAGGTCGCGTCCTCTGAGGACGCGTGGACCTTCACGACGTTCGGGTGGTTCGATGTCCGTCCGTACCCCATCTCTTGCATGAAACGCTTGTTGCGAGCGGAGTCCGCGTTGCCATCCTTCTCGATTCGTTTGATTGCGAACACCTGACCATCGGGCATGCGCCGGACCTTCCAAACCACGGCTGATCCGCCCTGTCCCAGAGTTGAATCGAGCTCGTAGGTGTCGCCATTGATGATGAAGGGTCCATGCTTCGGCATGAGCCCACGCTACTGACGTCCTCGGGTCATGATGTCGGCCCGCCTGGCGCGAGTGGGGTCCGATCGCCCTGACGGGCCGGGAGATGCCTGGAAGTTGCCAAGGCGAGCGAGCCATGTGCCGGATCACCGATAGGCGCGAACCGCGCGTAGACCTCGCAGTATTCGGCCCACACGACAGCTGTTCTCAGATCTCAGGCACGTCTTCGTCTGGTGGACTCGGCCTGGCTTCGGTGACTTCCTCTGGGCTGCGGCAATCCGACACTCGGCAGATGATCGATGTCACGCGCCTGTGGTGGGGGTGTGGTGGCGGGCTCGGGTGTGGGCGAGGCGGTAGGAGTTGGTGCCGGTTTCGATGATGGTGGCGTTGTAGGTGAGTCGGTCGACGATCGCTGCGCACAGGCGGGGGTCGGTGAAGGTGTCGGTCCAGGCGGAGAAGGACTGGTTGGACGCGATCGCGATGGCGTTCTTCTCCTCACGTTCGGTGAGGACCTGGAACAGCAGCTCGGCCCCGCGCCGGTCGAGTTCCATGTAGCCGAGTTCATCAATCACGAGGAGGTCGACGCGGCCGTAGCGGTTGATGGTCTTGGTGAGTTGCTTCTCGTCGGCGGCTTCGACTAGCTCGTTCACGAGCCGGGTGGCGAGGGTGTAGCGGACGCGGTAGCCCTGTTCTGCGGTGGCGGTGCCGAGCGCGATGAGCAGGTGGGATTTGCCGGTGCCGGAGTCCCCGATCAGGCACAGGGGGTCGCCGCGGCGGATCCAGTCGCCGGTGGCGAGCTCGTTGATGGTGGCGGGGTTGATGTTGGGGTTCGCGGTGAAGTCGAAGTCGGCGAGCCACTTCTCGCGGGGGAAGCCGGCGCTCTTGATGCGGCGCAGGGTGGAGCGGCGGTCGCGGTCGTCGACCTCGGCCAGGAGAAGTTCGGCGAGGAAGCCTTGGTAGGTGAGTTGTTCCTTGGTGGCGGCCGCGACGGCGTCGTCGACCACGGCGCGGATCGTGGGCAGCCGGAGCCGGCGGCAGGCTTGGTCGATCGCGGCTTGGGCGGCTTGCTCGGTGAGGCTGTGACGGCGGCGAAGACCGCCCTGGCGGTGGCTGGTGCTGATGGTCATGGGGTTCCTGTCGGGGTGTGATGGTGGGCCTCGGCGCTGGCCGGGGTGGGGGCGGGTTGGCGGCGGCGGAGGAGTTCGTCGTAGGCGGTGACGGTGGGCAGGGGGCGGGTGTCCTCGGGCAGGTGCGCGATGACCTGGTGCGGGTCGGTGGGGCGTCGTGGTGGCAGGTTCACGACCGTCCCGCCCCTGGTCGGGGTGGCTGGGGCGGGTGTGTGGCCGGTGGCGTGGCGGCGGGCTTCGACGGCGACGACGTCGGGGCTGGTCGCGCCAACGGACAGGGCTGAGGTGATGCCGGCGATCACCGCGTCGGACGGGAGGGATCGGTGGAGCAGGAGCACGTCGATCAACGCTCGGGTGCCGGCGACGTCGCCGCTGGTCTTGCGGGCCGCAGCCCAGAACGCGTCGTGGGCTGCGGTGAATGCCCCGGCGGCGCGGGCCTGCGCGAGGGCGGTGGAGCCGGGGAACGCGCCGGGCTTGTGGCGCAGCACTTCGAGGTAGTGGTCCAACTCGACCCGGGTCACGCCACGGGTGCCGAGGCGAGGGTGGGTGGCGACGACGGTGCGGCCCTCGAACACGACCACGCACGAGGCCCGCAGGGACACGCGGACGCGTTGCCCGATCAGGTGCGCGGGGACGGAGTACTTGACCATGCGGACGGTGATCAGGGCGGAGCGATCGACCCGGGGGTGGAGAATCAAGCCGGGGTCGAAGTCGTCGGCCGGCAACGGTGCCAGGTGGGGCAGCTCGGCGTGGTAGTCCTGCCCGATCGTGTTGGCGTGGCCGGTGATGCGGCGGGTGTTGTCGTCGACTTCCCAGGCGCGGATCTTGTCGTTGAGTTCGTCCAAGGTGGCGACCTCGGGCATGGGGGTGAGATGGTTGCGGCGGAACCATCCGACCTCGCCCTTCTCGTGGGCGCCGTCGATGCCGGGCTGGCAGTAGAACGCGTCGAAGCCGTAGTGGGAGCGGAACAGCACCCAGCGTTCGTTCTCGTCGCGTAGCCGGTCGCCGCCGTGGATGACCTGGACGACGGCGGAGGTGAGGTTGTCGTAGCGGATGTGGCGGGTGGGGATGCCGCCCAGGGCGTGGAAGGCCTCGATGTGTCCTTCGAGGAAGGCCTCCTGTCCGCCGGTCGGGTAGACGCGGTGGATGGCCTTGCCGGAGTGGGACAGGCGGTAGACGAACATGTGGCACTTGGTCTTGACGCCGTCGAGGATGACGTAGACCTCGCCGAAGTCGACCTCGGCCTCGGCGCCGGGGGCGTGGTCCTGCGGCACCATCGCCTCCACCCGGCGCATCACCGGTCAGGCCAATGGCTCCAGGGTGCCGAGCACCTCGTTGAAGGCCTCGGTGCTGGACGGGTGGGTCCAGATCCCGTCGCGCAGGTCGGAGACCTTGGCGCCCAGCCGGATGGCCAGGGCGACCATGTTGACCAGCTCCTGGGAGTCGATGGAGAAGATCGTCGCGCCGAGGATCTCTTGGCTGTCGGCGTCGACGAACAGCTTGAACAGGCCGTGGGTCTCGCCGACGATCTTCGGCCGGGGCATGGCGGCGATCTTCGCCACCTCCTTCTTCGCCATCAGGACGTTGCGGCCGGACTTGCGGGCCTGGGTCTCGTCCATGCCCACCATCGACAGCGGCGGGGTGATGAAGGTGGTGTTCGGCACCGCCACGCGGTCGCTGCGGCGGCGCGTGCCCTGGCCCATCACCGCGTCCCACACGATGCGGTTGTCGTCCAGCGAGATGTAGGTGAACTGCGGGCCGCCGTTGACGTCGCCCACCGCGTACACACCGGGGACGCTGGTCTGCAGCTGGTCGTCCACGACGACGAAGCCCCGCTCGTCCACCTCGATGCCGGCGGCCTCCAGGCCCAGCTCGCCGGTGACCGGCACGCGTCCGGCGGCCACCAGCACGGCCTCGGCCGCGAAATCGCCCTTGGTGGTGTGCACCACGGCGTGTGTGCCGTCGTCGTCCAGCGACGTGGGCCGGACGCCCTGCTCGATGGTGACGCCCATGTCGAGCAGGGTCTGCCTCACGGCCTCGGCCACGTCCCGGTCGCCGCGGGGAAGGAACTCCTCGCCGCGGTCGAGGATGGTGACCTTGGAGCCGAAGTGGGTGAACATGCTAGCGAACTCCAGCCCAACGAAGCCGCCGCCCACGATCACCAGCCGTTCGGGCAGCGGGTCGATGTGCTGGATGGTGGTCGAGTCGAACACCCGCGGTGAGTCGAAGCCGGGCAGGTCGACGCGGCGCGAGGTCGCACCGGTGCCGATCACCACGGTCTCGCCGGTGAGCTCCACCTGGCCCTCGGCGGTGTCGACGACGACCGTCCGCGGGCCGGTGAACCGGGCGGTGCCGTCCACCAGGGTGACGCCCGGCTTCTCCAGCATCTGGTGGTTCGCGGCGTTGAGCGTGCCGATCAGCGCGTCGCGGCCGGCGACGGCGGTGCGGAAGAACTCCTGCGGGTCGTCGGAGTCGCGACGCTCCTCGGCCGAGACGACGAGGTCCTTGGTCGGCACGCAGCCGATGTTGATGCAGGTGCCGCCGTACATCTCGGGCGAGCGCTCCACCAGCGCCACGGTCTTGCCGGCGGCCGCGAAGCGCCCCGCCAGGGTCTTGCCTGCCTTGCCCCAGCCGATCACCAGCAGGTCAACGTCCATCACAATTCTCCTTCGCGTAGGCACGCTCTCGCTCGCAACGCTCGCAATCCACGAGGTGCGGGATTTGCCGGTGGGCATCCTTCCAGCGGCACCGCTGAGATGGAAAGCCAACTGCTGACATCGCTCTGCTGGTCGGAGCCACGGCAGGTTCAACCGGTCGTCGCAACACCGGCTTCTTCCAAGGATTGTAGTTGCTCTTCGAAGACCTCGGCCGGTGTTCTCCAGCCGAGGGTCTTGCGGGGGCGGCTGTTTAGGGTGTGGGCCACGGCTTCCAGATCTTCTGCTGTCCAGCGGGACAGGTCGGTGCCCTTGGGGAAGTACTGACGCAGCAGCCCGTTGGTGTTCTCGTTGCTGGGCCGCTGCCATGGGCTGTGGGGGTCAGCGAAGTAGACCTTCGTGCCGGTCTCCAGGGCGAAGGTGGCGTGAGCGGATAGTTCCTTGCCGCGGTCCCAGGTGATGGTCTTGCGCAGCTGCTGCGGCAGAGCGGTGATCGACGCGGCGAGCGCGGTGTTCATCGCGACCGCACCGTAACCGCCCAGCGAGGGGCCGTTCTTGACCGGCGGAGTCTGGCCCCAGCCCTCCAAGCGAGGCAGATGGACCAGGATCGTGGCGCGGCTGTGGCGTTCGACCAAGGTGCCGATCGCGGAGCGGCCGGTGCCGATGATCAGGTCGCCTTCCCAGTGGCCGGGAACAGCCCGATCCGCGGCCTCCGCGGGCCGTTCGCTGATCACGACATCGGCGGTGACATGGCCATGGGGCTTGTTCCGCGAACGCTCACGCGGCGAGCGCAGAGCCCTGCCGGTGCGCAGGCAGGTCACCAGGTCCCGTATCAGCGCCCCGCGGCCCTCGATGAACAGTGACTGGTAGATCGCCTCGTGACTGATCCGCATGGACTCATCATCACCGAACTCGATGCGCAGGCGGTGGCTGATCTGCTCCGGGCTCCAGGCCTTCGACCAGCGACGGTCGGCCCGGTGGGGCTTGTTCAACCCTTTCCAGACTGGCGTGTCTGGGCCGTTGACGGTGCGGCCGTCAGGGTGGGTGACCTTGCCGGCGAGCCGGTCCTGGACGTAGTCACGCAGCCGCGGGTTGGTCACCATCTTCGCTTCTTTGGGCCTCTTGGCGGCCTCGTGGGCTTTCCACTGGGCGACCATGGCTCGGTATTCGAGTTTCCCGCCTCGGGTAGCGGCGTTGCGGCGCAGCTCACGACTGATCGTGCCTGGATCACGGCCCAGAGCCCGGGCGATGGTGCGAACCCCCTTGCCCTGGGCCTTCAGGATGGCGATCTCCTCACGCTCGGCGAAGCTGAGATATCGCCCACTGGGTTCGACCAGACTGATCGGTGGCATGCCGCCAGCGTGGCGGAACCACCGCGAGGCCACCGGGATCGACACACCCACCACGAGCGCGGCCTCCGCCGTTGAGATCCCCGTCGCAATGAGACGCCAGAAGTCACGCTGCACCGTCCGAGACGGTTGCGGCCTGCCCGGAGAGAACATCGCCGGCCGCAAGGCCCTGTCCGCTCGCCACTGACGCCGCAACCCCTCGGGGACATCGCCAGTCCTCATGCTCCAATGCTTGGTAGCCATCCTCCACACCTCTCACATCAAGGTGTTGCGACGACCAGTTGAATGCGCCCACAGAACGACACTCAGAGTGTGCTGAGGCCGTGCGCAGCAACGCGCGCACATCGGCAGATGATCGATGTGACGCGCCTGTGGTGGGGGTGTGGTGGCGGGCTCGGGTGTGGGCGAGGCGGTAGGAGTTGGGGGGTTATCAGGCATCTGCGTTGGATTGATCTGGCGCGATGGAGATGGTTCTGGGGATGCCAGATCGTCTGGCCTCAGACCATAAGGAGTCGACATGAAGACGTCCCTGGCCAGCCTCGTCCTGGTTGCCGCCCTCGGCCTCGCTGCCTGCACCTCGGTGCCAGCCCGTCCGGTGGAAAGTGCGCCCGCCGGATCGAACCAACCCGCTCAGAGCGGTACCGCGACACCGTCAGCCAACACACCCAAGGAGGGCGTCGCCACCTTTGGGTCGTCCTACACGTGGGAGGACGGCCTGTCGCTCACCCTGGGACAACCAGCGGCGTACACCCCGAGCAAGCACGCCTACACCGGTAGCCAGTTCACTCACTACATCGTCATCGACGTGCGCCTGGTCAACAACACCGGCTCCCCCTGGGACCCCGGAATCGCGCATGCCACTCTGCAATCGGCCAATCAAGAGGGCGACCAGATTTTCGACTCCGGCAAGCTTCCAGATCAACCGCACACAACCCTGCTCAATGGGCGCGAAGCCAGCTACAAGATGGCGTTCGCTGTGGCGGACCCCAGCGACCTCGTATTGGAGTTCACTCCAGACTGGACTCACACATCGGTGCTCTTCCACCATTGATCACGTCTCATCCGAACCGTCATCAGGGTGGGCCCTTGACGCCGTCCAGGCCCCGAAGCTCAGCGGTGGGCGCCGATGGCATCCACCAGGGCGTCCACTCCGGTGACGGACGCGCTGGGCAGGCCGAGGCGTCCGGCGACCTGCAACACGACCGGCTGCCGCAAGCGGGCACGGGCGACCAGGTCAGCGTCCCCCAGCATGGTGGCGGGCTCCCCCAGATGGAGGCGTCCGTCGACGAGAATCGCGACGGCGTCGGCCCAGCCGAGCGCGAAGTCGACCTCGTGGGTGGAGATCACCACCGTGGTGTGATCGGCTTGGAGTTGAGCCAGGGCGTCCACCATCTCGTTGACGCCCTGGGGATCCAGCCCTGCGGTCGGCTCGTCCATCAACAGCACGCACGGCTGCATGGCCATGGCACCCGCCATGGCGACGCGTTTGCGCTGGCCATAGCTCAGTTCGTGGATGGGACGGTCGGCCAGATCCGTGATGGAGAGCACCTCCAGCGCGTGCGCGACCCGCTCGCGGACCTGCTCATCGGGCAACCCCAGGTTGATGGGGCCAAACGACACGTCACGGAACACGTCCGCGGCGAAGAGTTGATCGTCGGGGTCCTGCGCGACGAACTGGACGGCCTCGCGGTGCGCCCGCAGCCCCGCCCTGTTGTGGACGAGCTTCACCCCGTCCACCGCAACCTGGCCTGCACCCGGCTCGATAGCCCCCGACAGGACGCGCAACAGCGTCGTCTTGCCCGACCCGTTGGCGCCCAGCAAGGCCAGACGGCGCCCCTTCGGCACCACCAGATCGACGCCGTGCAGCACCTCCCGGTCGCCGTAGCCGACGACCAGACCGGACCCCGACAGTTCACGATGGCTCATCGGAGCACCCCCCACATCACGCTTGTTCCGATCAGGACGGCCAGCAACACGAGGCTGCCGACCAGAAAAGCTGTCGAGCGGATCCGCGGCGGCTCCAGCGTCCGCAACGAATCCTCATATCCGCGTCCGGCGAGGCCTACGTCGAGGCGCCGGGCCCGCTCCCACACCCGCAGGAACAACACGCTCATCGCCATGGACGTCGACCGCATGGCCGCCCGCCGATCGACGTAGCCCAGACGTCCTTCCTGGGCACGCCGGATCTCGCCCACGTTCTCGATCAGCCCGAACGCAAACCGGTAGATCAAGGAGGCGATCTCGATCAGCGGATCCGGGACGCGCAGCTTGCGCAGCCCCGTGAGCAGGTCGATCATCGGCGTCGAACACGCCAAGGTGAACAGCGCCAGGGTTGCGGCCAGCGAGCGCACCGCCAGGTCCCGGGCGGTGCGCAGGCCCTCCGGCGTGATCGCGAACGTCGGACCAGACGACCATCCGACGCTGACGGCCACCGTCGCCACGCCGATAGCGATGGACACCACCGGCAGCCACACGACGCGCACCAGCCGCCCCCACCCGACCTTGATCGGCCCCACAAGCAACACGACGCTGATCAGCGCCACCGCCGCCCCGCCAGGGATCGGCGGCAACGCTAACGCGGAGCCGAGCAAGCCCAGCGAGAGGACCCCCTTGTCACGCAGGGATCGCTCTCGCCACGGGCTCGCCCAGGCCGCATGGTCGAGCGCCAACCCGTGCGCCATTAGGCGGTGGCGTCAGCGACTCGCGAGGACGTGGCCGCTGGCTCGCTTCCCGGCTCGGGCGCGGCGTCCGAATCGGCGTCCGGAGTGCCGGAGACGTGCCCCGTGCCCCGGTGCCGACGACCCCACAGCGCGCCGATCGCGAACCCGAGAATGGTGCCACCGATCCCCGCCTGCAGCGCGAACAAGCCGGACTCGATCTCGCTGGATTCGGGCTGGAAGAACGGGTGGAACCACGGCTCGTAGTCGGGGTGCGATTCCTGGATCTGGGTGGTCGCGGCACCGTCGGTGCCACCGAAGCGCTCCTCCGGGTCCGTGTGCAGGCCGCCGATGACGAAGCTGATACCGAACACGAGGAACAGGGCAACGATCAACGCGACGTTGATGAGGGACTTCTTGGACATCAGGCGGCCACCTTCTCGGGAGAGCGCAGGACGCCGAGGCGCTGCAGTTCGGGCTTGGCGACGTCGGTGAGGATGCGGAACACCAAGACGCCGAGGATGCCTTCGGCGATGGCGAGCGGCACCTGGCTGAGCGCGAAGACGCCCAGGAACTTCACGACGGACCCGGCGATCCCGGAGACGGGATCGGGGAAGGCGAGGGCGAGCTGGAAGGAGGTGACCAGGTAGGTGCTCAGGTCAGCCAGCGCCATGGCGAAGAAGACGCCCACGTCACGCGACCAGCCGAGCTTGGCGTTGAGCTTCCACACCCAGTAGCCGACCCAGGGGCCAGCGATGCCCATGCTGAAAACGTTGGCGCCGAGCGTGGTCAACCCACCATGGGCGAGGAGCAGCGCCTGGAACAGCAGCACCACCGTCGCCATGAACGCCATGATCGGTGGTCTGAACAGGATCGCCCCTAACCCTGTACCGGTCGGGTGCGAGGAACTACCCGTCACCGAGGGGAGCTTGATGGAGCTCAGGACGAAGGTGAAGGCGCCGGCTGCGGCGAGCAGGAGTCGCGACTCGGGGTGCTCCTTCGACTCCTTGATGACGGCACGGGCGCCGTGCACGACGAATGGTGTGGAGACGACGAACCATGCAACGGCATGTCCGACGGGCAAAAAACCCTCAGCTATATGCATCGAGTTCCCTTTCTGGATACGTGGCCACAGGAACCGCATCCGCGTGCGTATCTGACTCCCCATCACGGGTTACAGTGGCCCGACCGTCCCGGATTCTCACCGGATTCCGCGTCGCGGATGCCTCGCCATCCTTGCACCGCCACTAGCCAGCGTCTACTTGTCTCGCCCTGGTGGACCGGTCACCATCCGGCCCAGTGTGAGGCACAATCGGGGCCGTTCGCCCTGTGAGAGGAACCCAACCCATGCCACCCGCCGACCCGTTCGACGACACCGGCGCCGCTGACGGGTGGGCGCTCCCGCGACTCGTGATCGCCGCCGCCGCGTCCTCGGCTGGCAAGACGACGGTGACGACGGGCCTGCTGGCCGCGTTGACCGCACGAGGGGTGCGGGCGGCGGGGTTCAAGGTCGGACCAGATTTCATCGATCCGGGGTATCACGCGCTCGCCACCGGCCGTCCGGGACGCAATCTCGATCCGGTGATGGTCGGTGAAGAGCGCGTCGCTCCCCTGTTCGCCCACGGGTTTGTGACGCCTGAACCAGCCGATATCGCCGTCGTCGAGGGCGTCATGGGGTTGTTCGACGGACGCCTCCGCACGGGTGGTGTGGGCTCCACCGCCCACGTCGCGAAACTCATCACTGCGCCGGTGATTCTCGTCGTCGACGGTGCCGGTTCGTCCCGCACGGCCGCAGCCGCAGCCCTGGGGTTGGCCGCCTTCGATCCGCAGGTTCGGGTGGCCGGCGTCATCGTGAACCGGGTCGCCTCCCCCGCGCATGGCGCCGAGTTAGCGCAGGTGTTCCAGGAGGCCGGAATGCCCGTGCTCGGCGTCGTGCCCCGGGACGCGCGCGTGTCGGCTCCCTCCCGCCACTTGGGCCTTGTCCCGGCCTCGGAGCGGGCTGAGTCCGCCCACACCATCGCCGCGCTTGCCCAGCATGTGGACGCCCATGTGGATCTGGATGCCGTCCTGGAGCTTGCCGCGTCCGCGCCGCCGCTCCACGCCCGCCCCTGGGATCCGGCCGCCGAGGTCGCCCCCGTCCCCGGACGCCCCCGGATCGCCGTGTTCGGTGGCCGGGCGTTCACGTTCCGTTACGCCGAGACCACCGAACTGCTGGACGCGGCAGGCTGTGACGTCGTCGAGGTGGATCCGCTCACCGACGCTGCCCTCCCCGACAACGTCGCGGGGCTCTACATCGGGGGCGGCTTCCCCGAAGTGCACGCCGCCGACCTGAGCGCGAACGCCCCCTTGCGTGATGCCGTCGCCCGCGCGATCGGCGCGGGAGTTCCGACGGTCGCCGAATGCGCGGGTCAGCTCTATCTGGGTGAGCACCTGGATGGGCACCCCATGGTGGGGGCGCTGCCCGCGTCCGCCCGGATGACCCCGCGCTTGACCCTCGGCTACCGGCACGCTCAGGCGTCCGAGGCAACCTTGGTGGCCGATGGCCGCTCGGACGCCGTGTGGGGGCATGAGTTCCATCGGACGCACACCCTTCCCGGGGCGGGCGAGCACCCCGCGTGGGCGTGGAATGACCGCGTGGAGGGGTTCTCCCTGGATCCGGCCGAGATCGGTGAGCCGACGCTGCACAGCTCCTACCTGCACGTGCATTGGGCGGGGACGCCCCTTGCGGCGCAGCGCTTCGCGGACGCGGCGGCCCGGTACGTCCGTCGTGCCGGGCAGGGCGCCTCGCCGGAGGGGGACGCCTCGGCGTCGTCCACGCACCGCACCACGACGCTTCCTTCAGCCCCCGACGGCGGGATCGATCTGCACCACCATGGGGATCGCGACATCGCCGCAGGCCTGATCGACCTGGCCGTCAACGTGCAGACCACCGGCCCCGCCCCGTGGCTGACCGACGTCATCGCCGCCACCACCGCGACGCTGGGCGCCTATCCCAGCACGGACGCCGCCGTCGCCGCGATCGCCGACGCGCACGGCGTCGACCCGGCGATGGTGCTACCCACCGCAGGCGGAGCGGAAGCCTTCGCCCTGATCGCGCGCGCCCTACCACTGGCGCACCCGCTCGTGGTGCACCCCCAGTTCACCGAACCCGAGGCCGCCCTGCGCGCCGCCGGACGCGCCGTGCAACGCTGGCTGCTGCCCGTCGACGCCCACGCCGGGACGCCGCCCCTGGGCGAGCTCCCTTCCTGGGCGGACGCCCTCTTCGTCGGCAACCCCACCAACCCCACCGGGTGGCTGCACCGCCGCAACGACCTCCTCGAGGCAGGCCAAGGGCGCATCCTGGTCGTGGATGAGGCGTTCATGGACGCCGCCCACGAGGCCGAATCCCTCATCGCGCCGTCCATGCCCGGACGCCTCGTGCTGCGTTCCCTGTCGAAGACGTGGGGCCTGGCGGGGCTGCGCGTCGGCTATGTGGTGGGCGACCCGGCTCTGGTGGCAGCACTCGCCGCGGTCCAACCGCCGTGGCCGCTCTCCTCCCCCGCGCTCGCGGCGACGGTCGCGGTGCTGTCCCCCCAGGCTCGTGCGCAGGCATCGACGTGGTACGCCCAGGTGGACGCCGACCGCGCCTACCTGGTGTCCGCGTTGGAGGCGCACGGCTTCCCGGTCGTGCACGGCAGCGCACCCTTCGTCCTGATCGATACCTCCCGGGTCGGCGCCCACTCGCTGCGTCCGGGGCTGGCCAAGCGGGGGTTCGCCGTGCGCCGCGCCGAGAGCTTCCCGGGGCTCAGCCCAACCTGGATCCGGATCCGCGTCCCCGACCCCGAAACGACGGACACCTTCGTCGCGGCCTTGGCGTCGCTGGCCGAGGAGGCAGCCGCGTCGACCGTGGGGGAACGGACCCGATGACCGCGGCAGGCTCCCCCAGCGCCCATCTCGCGCTGGCGGACAAGGCGGACGCGGTGTGCCGCATGGGCGCCCTGATGCTGAGCGCGGGAACGGGCTCCTTCCGCGTCAAGGCGGCCATGGGGCGCGTCGCTGTCGCTCTTGGAGTGGACCGGCTCGACGCGCAGGTCAGCCTCAACGAGATCATCGTCACCACGAGGCACGGCGATGAGACCGTCACCCAGGTCGTCGAGGTGCCGGTGCCGACCGTCAACGCGGCCCGGATCGCGGCCCTGCTGCGTATCTCGCTGCGGGCCCGCCCGGGGCTGAGCACCCGCGATCTGCAACGCCAACTCGACCGGATCGAACTGAGGCGGCCGCCGTACCCGCGCTGGGCGATCGTTGTCGGCGCCGCCCTGGCCAGCCTCGCGTTCGCCTTCCTCAACAACGGCCACCTGCAGGAGTGCATCGCGGCGGGTCTGGGTGCGGCATGCGGCAAGACCGTCCAGTTGCTGTTGCGGCGGGCCCGGCTCAACCATCTCGCCATCGTCACGGTGGCCGCTTTCGTCGCCGCCGCAGTGTTCGTCGTGACCGGGTGGGCGATCCATGCGATCCTGCCCAGCACCTCGCAGACCGTGCACGATGCGGCGTTCACCTCGGCGATCCTGTTCCTGGTGCCCGGGTTCCCCCTGTTGACTGCGGCCCTGGATCTAACCCGGTTCGACTTCACCGCGGGGACGGCACGCCTGTGGTACGCGGGCCTGGTCATCTTCGCGGCCGGGATCGGCGCCTGGCTGGTGGCGTGGCTGTTCGGGCTCACCCCCACCCCGCTCGCACCCCTCGACCTGCCGCCCGCCGTGCTGCTGGGGTTGCGCCTGCTGGCGAGCTTCGCCGGGGTCTATGGCTTCGCGCTCACGTTCGACACCCCGTGGCGCATCGCGCTGATGACGTCGGCTATCGGGATGCTCGCCAACACCGGACGCCTGCTCCTCATCGACGCCGGGGGGCACCCGCTGATCTGCGCGACGGCCGCCACGATGGCCGTCGGGTTGATGGCGGGGTGGGCGAGCCAGCGGTTCGCGGTACCGCGCATCATCATGTCGGTTCCCGCCGTGCTCATCATGGTCCCCGGGGCTGCCGCCTATCGGGCCCTGGTGGGGCTCGTGAACGGCGACGTGATCGCCGCCCTGACGAACGCGACGGCCGTCCTGAGCCTGGTCATGGCGCTGGCGGCGGGGCTCGCGCTGGCGCGGATGCTCACCGATCCGGCCTGGACGCGACCCATGCCCACCTGGACCAAGATGCCCCTCACCCGCGCCCAGCGGCGCTTGCGCCCCTACGCCAGGACCACCGGCACCCGAGCCCAACCCCCCACGGGGTAGATCTCCCGGAGCGGCTCTTCGTCCGCGGCCGCGATCCACGTGGTCCCCGCCAGCAACGCCTGGAGTGCGACGCGCAGTTCGAGGGTCGCGAGCGTGCGCCCGGGGCAGGCGTGGCGCCCGATGCCGTAGACCAGGTTCGCTTCGGCGTTCGCCTGCGGATCGAGGACGTCGGGATCCCCGAAGACGGCCTCGTCGCGGTTGGCCGACGTCCAGTGCAGCGTGACGCGCGTCCCGGCGGGCAGATCGACCCCGCCAAGCGAGACCGGGCAGGTCGTGACGCGACGATTGGAGACGAAGGGATCGTCGCGGCGCAGCAACTCATCGATGATGGCGTCACACTCGGCCTCGCTGACGCCGTCGCGCAGCCGCCGCTGAAGTGCGTCGTTGGTCACCAGGCCGCGCAGCAGCACCCCGACGCACAGCGCGATCGAGCCGAGATCCCCGCCGGTCCAGTTCCGCAGAACCGACACGATCTCCTCATCGCTGAGTCGTCGGCCCTCCACCTGGACGCGCATGACGTCCGCGGTCAGGTCGGCGCCCAACACGGCGCCGTCGGCGGCACGGCGAGCCGACAGCAGCGGTGTGATGAGGGCGTCGAAGCGGGCGGCCACCGCAGCGAATTCCTGCCGATCGCCCCGGCGGCTGGCCTCGTGGTTGTCCTCCACCCAGGCCACCAGCGGCTCCTCCATCGAGGAGGGCCACCCCAGCCAGGCGCTTTGGGCACGGACAGCGAACACGGCCCCGATCTGCGTCACCGCGTCGAGCACCTCGCCGGTGGGCAGCGTCGCCACCAGCGCCTGCGCCTTCGCCGCCAGGATCGGGGCGAACGGTGCGAGCGCCGCGGGGGAGAGAAACGGATCCAGGGCTGCCCGGTAGGCGGTGTGGGCGTCCCCGTCGAGCCCATTGGGGATCTGCAGGTGAGCCGATACCGCGCTGGAGAAGGTCTCGTCGTCGAGAGCTGCCGCACGAACCTCGGCGTGCCGGACGACCACGTAATCGCCGCGGTCGCTGCGCACCACCGCGTGCTCGTGGCGCACGCTGTCGGTGCACGCCCGCGGGTCACACCCCGCAAAGGAAATGCCTTCTGCTAGCCGATCTGCCATCACAAACCTCTCGCCAGACGAACGCCCGGGTATGCGGGCAGGATCGACCCTAGCAAGGTTTTTACGATCTATTTGTGTAAATCGATCTCTTTGCGACTATCGCTGGCGGCGCTGGCGCAACTTCTCCAGTTCCCGGCGCTCAGCTGCGCTGAGACTGTGCAAACCCTGGTCGCTGATTTTCTCCAGCAACTGATCGATGCGTTCGGCGTCGGACGCCTTGCGCTCAGCGACACGCCGCTCCTTACGCGCGGGACGCGGCGTCCGGGGCCCCTTCGGGTGCGGCAAGAACCGCAGCGAGGACAACAACCCGAATCGCCGCGCCAGCAACGCCGTAAAGAGCAATGCCACCAGCAGAGTGAGCATGTCTGCATATCGAACCGCGGCAGCCATCAGCAGCAACTGCAGGCCCAAGAGAGCGGCGCCCACCACCCAGGCGCGAATCCCGAAGAAGAAGGGGCGCTGGGGGTACTCGGCAATCCACACCAGCAACACCATGAACTGAATCAGGCCAAGCCCATACATCTGGCCCGTGCCGCTCACGAGGTGCACAGCCAACGAAATGACGGTGAGCGACGCCCACATCCCGGCGTAGAGAGCCGCCATGGAACGGCGCCCGATCTGCGCCTCCAGGTCACGCCCGAAATACCACAGCAGCACCAGCGACAGCAGCGTCCACAGGGTCATGACGTCCGTCAACGGCCAGGTGATGATCCGCCACACCTGCCCCTGCAGGACGAGCCGCGGATCGAGGTAGAGGGCCGCGAGCAGCCCGGCCACGAGCGTCGACACCACAGCGCCAAGAGCCCCCAGGGCGACCAGCAAGACCGTGGAGGTCACATCGAAGCGGCCGATCCTGAACCAGGCCTCACCGGAGTTGTCCCGGGACACGTTGAACGACGACACCCTTCAAGAGTGCCAGATACCGCCCTGGATCAGGCCTGAGCGGACGGCGCCGCCGACGCCGGGGGACGCGCCGCCAAAACGAACAGCGAGAGCGCACCCAACACGATCAGGATGCCGAGCACGATGTGCACGATGGTCACGCCCATCTCACCGAGCGCGTACTGCACCAGCGACAACACGAACACGCCTGCCGCATGCCCGATGCCGCCCTTGACGCCCGACAGCTTCCCGTAGCGGAAGGCGGCGATGGTACTCAACAGGGTGGTCACGATGAACAGCATCGCCAACCCCGCGTGCGCCGGACGCACGGCCGGTTCACTCGTCAGCAACGACCCGAGGATGCCCAGCACGAGCGCTACCACGGCGCTGATGCCCGACACGATCCGGTAGATGCGGTGCCAGGTCTGCGTCGGATTCTTCTCAGCCACGGCCCCACCCTAACGGGATACTCAAAGATTCAGGTATTCAGCAATCTCGTCGCCACGCACCGTCCACAGGGCGTCCACCAGCGCCGTTCGGAAGGACGCCGGCCCACGCGACTGCTCCTCGGCCCGCTCCGAGGCCAGCGCCAGCCACGCAGCCCCCGCCAAGGCCGCCTCCAGGCGTCCGGTGACGACCGTGCATGTCCCCATCAGGGCCGACACGGCCGTGCGAACGCCTGGAATCTGCGCGAGCATCGCCGAACCCAGCGGCACCTTCACCTCGCGGCCGCCGAACGTGACGCGCTCGGCGGAGTCGCCCCAGACGATGGCGGCGTCCAGACCGGGGGCACCGAAGCCGCTGATCTCGTCCGGGTTCACCCGAACGATCGCGGGCCGGTTCGCCAGGAGGGCGTCCACCCGCTCGGCGTGCAGCGGCAGATCGCCCAACCGGGTGAGATCCAGCACCCAGGGCGTCCCGTCCGCGGCCAGCCGTGCCGTAGTCGTGACGATGGCGTCATTCCACTCGGCGGTGAGCGTGGCCAGGTCAAGCACGACCGCTTGCGCGCCGTGGGCCGCTTCGAGGGCGTCCGGTGAGGTGCCCGTCACCAGCGGCCGCGCGCCCGCACCCTGGAGCGCTTCGGCCACGAAGGGAGTGGCCGCCCGCGGCGCGACACATTGAACCCGAGGCCCTTCCTCACGCACAGCTTCGGCGGCGAACCCGATGGTCAAAGCGAGGCTGGAATGGGACATCGAAACTCCTCATACAGATTGCGGTGGCTCGCTAGCCAGTATGACCGAGTTCCCTACGGAAGCACTGTTCGACCCTCGGGCGCGGCCCGATTCCCGCCTCCCCATTCCCCCTGCCGGGGGCGGGCGCGACAATGACCTCATGGAGCCGATAACGCCCACCGCGCCGTCCCCCGACGCTTTTGCGTCCTTCCGCATCCCCGCAACGGACCGCCGTGAACGGGTCGCTCAGGGCAAAGCGCTCCGGGAGGCCACCCCGCACGCCGCGCTGGGCCGCTGGGAGCCTCGCCCGAACCGTCCCGGCGTCATCGACCTCATCGAAGCGGCCCAGCACGGACGCCTGCCCTGGTTGCGTGGTGTGCGCAACGCGCGGATGGCCGCATCCCCATTCGGGATGCTGCGCGGCTCGGCGGCCATGATGGCTTGGGACGTCGCCAACCTGCCCGCGACCGGCGTCCAGACGGTCGTCTGCGGCGACGCCCACATCGGCAACATTGGCTTCTACCGCTCCCCCGAGGGCAACCAGGTCATCGACCTGAACGACTTCGACGAGGCGCACACCGGCTGCTGGGAGTGGGATTTGCGGCGCCTCACCGCGTCCATCTGGGTGCTGGGGCGCGTCAACGGCGCCACCGAGCAGGAATGCGCGGACGCCGTCGCACACTGCGTCGTCGCCTACCGCGACGAGGTCAGCTTCTTGTCCAAGCAGCCGTTGCTGTGGCGAGCCTTCGACCGCCTCGACGTGGAGGGGCTGCATTCCAGCGTCACCGAGGAGGGCCTGCGCGAGGAGATCGAACGGGCTGCCGTGGCTGCCCGGCGACGCACCTCCGACCGCAAGCTGCCCAAGCTGACCGGGGGCGCCACGACGGCGGCGCACATCCTCAACGACCCGCCGCTGGTCACCCATCCCGACCCCGACGAGTACGAGGCGCTCGCCGACGGCCTGGACGCCTACCTGGCCACCCTGACGCCGCAGTGGCGCCGCATCGTGGGCGGCTACACGCTGGTCGACATCGCTCACAAGGTCGTCGGCGTCGGATCGGTGGGCTTGCGCGCCTGGGTCGCCTTGCTGTGCGGCTCCCGGGAGGACGACGTGCTGTTCCTGCAACTCAAGCAGGCGCAACGCGCGGTGCTGGCGCCGTTCGTCCACGGCGAGCACGCCTGGCACGACCACCAAGGCCAGCGCGTCGTGGAGTACCAGCAGGTCCTCCAAACCGTCTCCGACCCGCTGCTGGGCTGGACGACCGTGGGCCCCCACCAGTACTACGTGCGGCAGTACCGCAACATGAAGGGCGGCGTCCCCCTCGACAGCATGTCTCCCTCCGCTCTGGTCGACTATTCCGGCGTCACCGGGCACCTCCTGGCCAAGGGCCATGCCCGCACCTCGGGGGCCTCGATCATTTCCGGCTACCTGGGCAAGCGGGAGTCCGCCGTGGACGCCTTCGTCGCCTGGGCGCGCGGGTACGCCGACCAGACCGAGGCCGACCATGCCGCCCTGGTCGCGGCGATCGCGTCCGGACGCCTGCCGTCGGAGCCGGGCGTCTGACGGGCTCGCGGGCTGACGGTGAGCCGGCGCCGTAGGCTGGCCTCATCACCCCGGCCCGGAAGGACACCATGCGCGAGATCGCCACAGGGATCACCAAGGACACGACGCTGTGCATCTCGTTGTCGGGCCGGCCCGGCAACACGGGCACCCGGTTCCACAACTACCTCTACGACGTCCTGGGGCTCGACTTCGTCTACAAGTCGTTCACGACCTCCGACATCACGCAGGCCATCGCGGGCGTCCGCGGGCTGCGGATTCGCGGGTGCGCCGTCTCGATGCCGTGGAAGCATGACGTCCTCGCTTTGGTCGACGAGGTGGACGCCTCTGCCGCCGCCATCGACGCCGTGAATACCATCGTCAACACCGACGGTCATCTGGTGGCCTACAACACCGACTACCAGGCCGTCGCCCACCTGCTCACTAGCCGCGGCGTCCCCCACCAGGGCACGGTGGCGGTCCTGGGCTCGGGCGGTATGGCGAAGGCGACCGTCGCCGCGCTACGTGACCTGCATTACCTCGACGTCGTCGTGGTCGCCCGCAACGAGCACACCGGGCGCGAGTTGGCGTCCAAATACGGGGCGGGCTGGCGTCCCGAACTGGGCGACCTGCATCCGGCGACCGTGGTGAACTGCACCCCGGTTGGCATGGCGGGCGGAGCCGACTCGGAGGCGCTCCCGGTGAGCGTCAACGTGCTGGAGGACGCCTGGGTGGTGTTCGACATGGTGCCGATGCCCGCCGAAACGCCCCTGGTGGTGGAGGCGCGCCGTCGCGGTCTCACCGTCATCACGGGCGCCGAGGTGATGAGCCTGCAGGCGTTGGAGCAGTTCGTGCTCTACACCGGGGTGCGCCCCGACCCTGGTCTCGTCGAGGCCGCCACGGCGTTCTCGCGCGCCTGACGCCGTCCTGCGCCGCGCGCCTGGAGGCCCTGCGGGTGGTGCCGAGTCGGCTGGCGGAGGCCCCTCTGCGACTCAGGGGGCGAGGCGATCCCGGGCCCAGTCCGCGCCCCGCAGGCGAAACCGGAGCCGGTCATGGAGCCGCGAGGTGCGTCCCTGCCAGAACTCCCAGGTGTCAGGCAGCAGCCGATAGCCGCCCCACTGCGGGGGGCGTTGCGGATCCTTACCGTGCTCGTCGGCTGCCGCAACCTCGGCGGCCTCCAAGGCGGCGCGGTCGGCGATCACGCTGGACTGCTGCGACGCCCAGGCGCCGATGCGGCTACCCAGGGGACGCACACGGAAGTAGGCGTCGGACTCCTCGGCGGGCACCTTCACGACCTTGCCTTCGACGCGCACCTGACGCTCCAAGGGTGCCCAGAAGAACAGCAGGGTGGCCTGCGGGTTGTCGGCCAGGTCGGCGCCTTTGCGCGAGTCGTAGTTGGTGAACCACACCAGCCCGCTCTCGTCGAACTCCTTCAGCAGCACGACGCGAGCTGAGGGTCGGCCACGGCGATCGGCGGTGGCCAGCGTCATCGCGTTGGGTTCCAGGCCGGGCAGGGCGCGGGCGTCCTCGAACCACCGCGCGAACAGGGCGTTCGGATCCGTCCCAGCGTCGGCCTCGTCAAGTTTTCCCTTGTCGTAGGACTGTCGCAGCCCGGAGATGTCCATGAAGCCACCCTAAGACACGCAAGGTGCGTTGCGGGGCCTCCCCCACAAAGCGGTCGGCCTGGGGCGTCGCGTCCGGCCGTGCCGCATCCATGGGCCACTGTCGGATGCGGGTGAGATACTGACGAACATGAGCATCAGCGGGGGTGAAACGGATCACCTCGGCGGCAAAGGCGCCAATCTCGTCATCTTGCGTGAGGCTGGCCTTCCGGTCCCGCCGTTCGTGGTGTTGCCCACGCACGAGTACGACACGTTCGTCACCGACGCAGGTCTGGCACCGATCATTGCCGATGCGCTGACGCGTGATCCGGCCGAGGCGTCCTCGGTCATCAGCGCCGCGTTCGCCGCGGCGACGCCTTCGCCTGCCCAGCGCGAGCGCATCGTGGGCGAGGTCGCCGCCTTACTGGACGGCCCCGTCGCTGTGCGCAGTTCCGCCACCGCAGAAGACCTCCCGGGCGCGAGCTTCGCCGGTCAGCAAGATTCCTTCCTCAACGTGACCGGCGTCGACGATGTGGTCAGCGCCGTCATCGCCTGCTGGGCCTCACTGTGGACGCCGCGAGCCATCAGCTATCGGGCCCGCCTGGGGTTCGCTGGCCGGGTCAGCCTCGCCGTCGTCGTCCAAACGATGGTGGACGCCGACACCGCAGGAGTGTTGTTCACCGCCAACCCGCGCACCGGCCGTCGTGACGAATCGGTCGTGGACGCCGGGCGGGGTCTGGGTTCAGCGCTCGTCTCCGGCGAGGTGATTCCCGACAACTATGTGGTGGAGACGCTGACGGGCGCGGTGCGCTCCAAGGAGCTCGCCGGGTCGACGGCCGTCCTCACCGCGGCAAAGCTGAGTGCCCTGGTGGCACTCGGGCGCCGGATCGTGGAGTTGTACGGCGTCCCGATGGACATCGAATGGGCGAGCCTCGGCGAGGAGTTGTTCGTCGTGCAGGCGCGCCCCATCACCGGCCTGTACCCGTTGCCGCTCCCCAACCCGCAACCGCATCCGACCCCTGAGGTGTGGTTCAGCTTCGGCGCTTTCCAAGGCGTCCTGGAGCCCATCACTCCGCTGGGTCTGGACACGCTGCGGATCCTGCTGTCGGGGGCGCCCCGCGTCCTAGGGCGCCGCGTGGACTGGCGCACCAACCGGGCGGTGCAGCCTGCCGGGGAGCGGCTGTGGTTGCGCGCCGACGGCCTACTTCGGGTGCGGAGTCTCCGCACGCTCGTCCACCAGTTCCTTCCCCTGGTGGAGCCGGGCTCGGCAGCGATCCTTGCCGCCCTGGGCGAGGAGCCCGCCCTGCGTCCAGTGCATCAGATCCCCTCCGCACCGACAGTGGCGGCGCTGGCTGCGTTCGCCTCCCGGGTCGCCTCACGCGGACGCTCTTCGCTGCGCAACCCGATCGCCGCGCGACGGCATCTGGATCGGGCGGTGACGCGCCTGCTGGATCGGGTCACCACCCACATGTCGAAGGCCGCCCGGGCGGACACTCCCCAAGGTCGGCTCAGTGCCCGCGCCAAGGTCATCGAGACCTTGGGCGATGAGGCGCTGCCAACGCTGCTTCCCTTGTTCGCCCCCGTGATGGCGCCCACGATCATGGAGTTGAGCAAGCTGCGCGACCTCGCCGCGAAGACAGGCCTGCCTCACGCTGACGCGCTCGCGCTGGCCGTCATGCGTGGCCTTCCGGGGAACGTGACGACGCAGATGGAACTGGAGTTGGCCGACGTCGCCGCCGTCTTGAAGACGGACGCCAACGCCTGGGGGTGGGTCGCCGAGACCCCCGCCGAGGATCTCGCTCGTCAGTATCTTGCGGGCCGCCTTCCGCGGGTCGCACAAGAGGCGATCAGTTCATTCATGAGCGCCTATGGCATGCGCGGCGTCGCCGAGATCGATCTGGGGGCCCCGCGGTGGCGCGACGACCCGACCCCCTTGATGCATACGCTCAAGGCCTGCCTGGCCCTCCCGGAGAAGGCTCAGCCGCGGGCGGTCTACCTGGCGGGCCAGCATGAGGCGGGCCGCTCCGTGCGGATCCTGATGGACGCTTCGACCAAGCAGCGCGCCGAGAAGATCCGGCGAAGCGCCAGGGCGATCCGCGGGTTGGCTGGGTCCCGCGAGACGCCCAAGTTCACGCTCATCCAGGCCTTTGGCATGCTCCGCTCCGGCTTGGAGGCTTCGGCGATCGAGCTCGTCGAGGAGGATCGCTTGGGCGCGGTCGAGGATCTCGCATTCCTGCGGGTGGACGAACTGAGCCGCGCGTTCTCGGCGCGCTGGCAGGAGGTGGTCGCTCGGCGGCGGGCGCGCTGGGAGGCGGAACGCCGACGCACTCAGGTGCCACGCATCCTGGTCGAGGATGGCCGCGCACTCTACGACGGCCTGAGCGCGGGGGACGCCGACCTGCATGGTGCGGGGGTCTCCCCCGGCGTCGTGGAGGGAGTCGTCCGCATCGTGCACGATCCACGCTCGGCGCACCTGGCCCCCGGGGAGATCCTGGTGTGCCGAGGCACCGATCCGGCCTGGACGCCGCTGTTCCTGGTGGCCGCAGGGCTGATCACCGAAGTCGGCGGCCTGATGACGCACGGGTCGGTGGTGGCCCGGGAGTACGGCGTCCCGGCGGTGGTCGGCGTCCACGACGCGACCCGGCGCCTGACCGACGGCCAGCGCGTTCGCCTGGATGGCGCCAGCGGCAGCATCGAGCTTGTGGAGCGTTGATAGAGTTCCCATATGCCTAGAAGTACTAGGTATATGGGAGATGGTCTCGTGAACCTAACGAAAGACCTGGTCGCAGCCTCGGCAACGCCCATCATCCTGGGTGTCCTCACCGCCGGAGAGGACTACGGGTACTCGATCCTGAGGCGCATCACCGAGGCCTCCGCCGGGCGCATCGAATGGAGTGAGGGCATGCTGTACCCGCTCCTGCACCGGCTGGAACACCAAGGGCTCATCACAGCCCGCTGGGGAGAAGCCACCCTGGGGAGGCGTCGCAAGTACTACTCCATCACCCCCCAGGGCACAGCAGAACTCAACGGGCAGGCCCTTCAATGGCGCGCCGTTGTCGACACCCTGGAAGGGCTCTTTCCACCCCCCATCCCACGGACAGTGGAGGCATGATGATCGGCCCTCTGCCCCCCGCCGCCGAGGGCCTCGATGCCCCGTTGGGCGAATGGCGAGACATGATGACGCGCCGCCCAGGCATCACGACTGAGGACGTCGACGAGTTGGAAGACCATCTGCTCAGCGAGGTTCACGATCTGCGTCGCGTCGGGTTGAGCCCCGAGGAGGCCTTCCTCATCGCAGTGCGGCGCCTCGGCTCACCCAGCGACGTCGCCCGCGAGTACGGTGCCGTGCACACCGATCGTCTGTGGCGGCAACTCGTCCTGACACCATCTGAGCCTTCCCCGGCAGGAAGCCTTCCCTCCGGCTGGGATTTGCCTGCCGCGCTCGGCCTTGGGCTCCTCGCCGGGCTGGCGACGCGCATCCCCTACTCGTTCATGGACGGCGGGACTGCGATCGACTTCTACCCGCGCAACCTCGCGTTCCTCGTCCTGCCCTTCCTGATCGTCTACCTCGCGGCCCGTGCCCAGACGCGTTCCCGCAGCGGCCTGACCCTCCTGCTCACGGTCTTCGCCGCGAGTGCACTGCTGGTGAACCTCTACCCCTTCACCTGGCCTCACCAGACCTTGTGGCTCACCACCTTGCACCTGCCCATCGCCTTAGCGAGCACCGCGGGTATCGCCTACCTCGGGAAACGCTGGCGCTCCCTGGAGTCATGGATGGACTGGGTGCGCTTCCTCGGTGAGGCCGTGATCTATTACGTCCTGATCGTCCTGGTGGGCGCCCTCATCTCCATGCTGATCATGCAGATCTTCATCGCTGTTGACGCCCCGGCCACCTCGACCGTGTTCGGGTGGGTGTTCCCCGTCTGCGCTGCGGGCGCCGTCCTCGTCTGCGCGTGGCTCGTCGAACGCAAAAAGTCGGTCATGGACAACATGGCGCCCGTTCTCACTGCGGTGTTCACCCCTCTCCTCACGCTGGGCCTGCTGAGCTTTCTGGTGGTCGTGCTCACCGGCGGGCGGCTGATCTCGCTGGAGCGTGAAGTGCTCATCTCCTTCAACGGGCTGCTCATCGTGGTGGCTGGCGTTGTGCTCTTCACGGTGTCGGCGCGCCGTCCCGAGTCTTCCCACCGCGGCCTGGACTGGATGCAACTCATTTTGGTGTGTGTCGCTGTCGCCGTGGACGTGCTGCTGCTGTGGGCGATGTCGGGGCGTCTCCTCGAATACGGGACGAGCCCCAACAAACTGGCAGCCCTGGGGTGCAATGTGATCCTGCTGGCCCACCTGGCGGGTTCAGCGTGGCACTACGTGAGGGTCTTGGTGTGGCAGAAACCCGGGTTGAACCTGGTGCGCTGGCAATGCTGGGCGTTGCCGGTGTTCGGCGTCTGGGCGGCCATCGTGGCGTTGGCCTTCCCACCCCTGTTCGGCTTCCGGTGAGCCCCTGCAGCCCGGTCGCGGCGCAGCGGATGCTCGCTAGCCGCTGACGGTCGCGGCGAAGGCGTCCACCTTCAGCGCGCGGACGCCCAAGCCGAGCGCCGTGCACACGACCCCGACACCGACCGGGATCGCGAGGGCTGCGGTGACCGCGACGGTATCGACGAGGACCCCGGCCGCTGACGCGCCCAGCCCGACGCCCGCGAGGGTCGCGGTCGCCAGCAAGGTGAGCACCAGCGTGTTCCCGGCACTCGCCAGCCGTTCGGCTGCCGCATAACTGGCTCTTCGCAGTTGAGGGTGTAGCCCGGGACCATCGGCTGGTTCGCGGATAGGCGTCGAGGTCTTCCAGGATGGAAGTTCTCACGCTCACCATCTTGGAAGACCTCGACGTGCACCACCCTACGTT
>NZ_PPCV01000009.1 GCF_004126535.1 Propioniciclava flava
CGGACGACCTGCTCCGGGGTGTGACGCTTCCTGCTGTTCGTCATGATCTGACCAGTCTCCCTGCCCGCGACCGCGGGCAACAGGACGACTCTCATAACGACTGGACCTACGAAACGGGGTCAGCCCAGGGCGAGCCACTCAGCGACGGCTCTACTTCGCGCGCGACGCGCAAAGCGCGGGCTCTACGCCTGGTTGATTCCGAGTTCATGCCGGTGGAGCAATGCTGAGGGTGGGCCTGGTCGTGCCTGCTTCCACGCCACCTACCTCCAAGATCGGTAGCGGAGGAACGGTCCTCGCCCGCGAGCCCCAGCCCCGTCAAGAGTTGAACCTGACGCCGGTGCGACGTAAGCCGTCCTTCTTCGATCCGGACTGCTGGGACGGGGCTCGGGAGAAGTTGGAGTGTCGGATCATTCCCGACGAGACGAGTGGGGAACCCGCTGGCGAACCGTCACAGCCAGCACAAGCCCATCGTCCGACGAAGGAGCAGGCTGAGACGCTGGTGCGGTCGTTGGTGGCGCGGCTGGACATCCCGGTTCCCACCCCTTCTGTGGGGCCTGACCCGAGTGTGAACGAGTGGAACATGGCAGTGGTCGGGTACCCGCTATGGCTGTGGACGGACACACCAGCGTCGATGGACTCGACGGTCACGGGATACGGGGTCACGATCACCATGCACGCCCGGCGGGGCGCCACGACCTGCGGGTCGGGGAACTCCAGGCGCTCGTGGTTCGTTGAACAGGACGGATTAAGCCGGGGTCGTCAGACCCACCGTCGAGGGCTGGGCAGGCCCAGTCAACGCCTCGCCTCGTGGGGGTTTACTCCACCTCGTCCCGAGACTCTGAGGGCAACGCTTGGCTGGTGCGGACGCCAGTACCGATGCCAACCCGGCGCCGGTCGTCTTGGTTCGCTCAGGGCGTGTGGTCGCTTTGCCCCAAGGGGCGAGCCTTAGGTCAACGACGCCCGATAGATGGCTTCGATGGACGTGTTCAGTGTGCGATCGAACTCGTCGTCGCCCTGGTCAGCGGACAGGCCCTCCAGTAGGGCGCGGCTAAAGCTTGCGATCAGTCCAGGGTTCTGAGCCAGCAGCAGGTTGGCCTCGTCACGGTCGTAACCCCCTGATAGGGCTACCACGCGGGCCACATTTGGGTGAGCGATCAGGTCTGCATAGAAACCTGGCACGGTCGGCAGGGTCAACTTCAGCGCCACCTTCTGCTCGCCGAGGTGGTCCAGGTGGGGAACGATCGCGTGGACGAGGCGCCGTTCTGCGTCCTGCTTGTCCTCAGCTTCGATGCTGACCTCCGGCTCGATGATCGGCATCAGCCCGGCGTCCAGGACGCGGTGGGCGAGATCGAACTGCTGCTCGACCACGTCATCAATACCCTCCCGGTTCGCGCCATGAATCACGGAACGCTCCTTCGTCCCGAACGCGCCGCGCTCGACGGCGTGCGCGAGGAGGGCGTCCAGGTCGGGGATGTCGCGCATGAGTTGGACGTCCGCGTGCCGGTCGGACAGGCCCTTGTCGATCTTCAGGAACGGGACGATGTGCTTGACGGACCACAGGTAGTCGGCTGCCCCGCGTCCGTCGATCTCACGATCGAGGGTTCCCTCGAACAGGATCGCACCCAAGATGCGGTCGCTCGTGAACACGGGAGAAGTGATGATGCGCGTGCGGGCGGTGTGGATGATGTCGAACATCTCCGCCTCGCTGGAGTACTGGGAGTCGGCGACGCCATAGGCGCGCAACGCCTTTGGGGTGCTGCCGCCACTTTGATCGAGGGCCGCAATGAACCCGGGATCCTTCTCGAAACGCGCGAACTGTTCATGGTTACGCATGGTGATTCCTTCTTCCGATGGACACCGATTCGTTGAGAATCACTCCCAATGGTACTCCGGCATGTACCTCGGGGCAGAGGCTGGCCAGCGAAAGTGCTTGCGCTAGGCGCGTCAGCAGAAGGTGGTGTTGGCGTCAATCGGGACGCCCCAGGCGTCGGAGGGCTGGACGACCGCATCCAGGAGGGAGTCGCTGAGACGTCGCAGGGCGTCCTCCGCTGTTGCGGCGGCAGGGTAGCGAGCGCCCCCACCCCCAGTTCGGCGAGTGTGTCGGGGTGTGGTGGCGCCATTTCTGCACAGAAGTAGGTGCCATTTACTCGGTTGTGGATAACCCCCCGCGAGGTGCCCTCTCCGTCGGATCCTGTGCCAGACTGATGACACCCCCCTGGAGGTGTTGCCCCCATGCCGTTGAATCGCGCCCGTGCTGCAGCCTTGATGCTCGGCCTGTCCTTTGTCGCCGGTTGCTCCCCGGTCGTTGCGCCCACTCCGACTCCTTCGCCGACGTACCAGTGTGTTCCTGAGGCTGGCGGCGATCCGTTGCCCTGTGGGCCGATCGAGTTTGAAGCCTCCCAACGGCGCGATGCACTGTACGCGGAGGCGGAGGCGGTCTATCGGCGATTATGGGCAGAAATGGCGCGGGTTGATTCGGACCCAGCACCCCACATGACTACGGAACTTGAGGCAGTAACGGCGGGCCCCTACAGGGAGACCTTGGAGCAACTCCTGGTCGCGATGCGTGGCAATCAGAGGCTCAGTGGAGACTCTTCGTTGGTGTGGGTGAGGCGGCTCATTGGACTGGAGCGCTCTGGCTCGGTGGTCGCACTTAATGTCTGCACCGATGACAGGCAGGCGCTTTTCGCCAATCCCGCTGGCGGTGAACCGCTGCAAGGGAGGGCGGTCGATCGACGTGTCTACCTCGCCCGTGCCGATGGAGTTGGGCCGCTTCGGATCGTTGACTCGGAGTTCGCGAGGGTGGAGTCATGCTGAGGGTGGTTCTGACCGTTCTGCTTGTTTTTCCCCTTTTCTTGTCGACCGCTGCTCAAGCGGTGGCGGCAGGTGGTGATGCGGACGCGCCACCACCAAGGAGCTATGCGACCGGGGAATCGAATGCGTCGACCGCTGAGGTGGGCGCGGGCGTGTCGCAGACGTCGGTGCCTCGTCCTGAGGTCAAGTCCACTGGGGGTAATCCCGGAGCCAAGATCAATTCTGGGCAGAATGATCTCCGTGTGGCCAAAGAAGATGGTGTGACCGCCACGCCCACTCGGAGGTTGTCGATCTTCATCCCGGAGTGTTGGAAGGGAATGGTCGAGAGGAATGAGTGCAAGGCAGCTCCCGATGAGGGGCCCAGTGCCGCCCCCACGGCCCCTACGGCCTCAGCGGCTGCACCGACGCGGGCGGAAGTGGAGACGTTGGTGCGCTCCCTCGTGGCTCGTTTGGAGGTTCCGGTTCCCACGCCGTCGGTCGGCCCGGACCCGAGTGCGAATGAATGGAACATGGCGGTGGTTGGGTATCCGCTGTGGCTGTGGACTGACACCCCGGCTTCGATGAACTCCTCGGTGAGCGGGTACGGCATCACCATCAGAATGAATGCTCGTCGGGTCTCGACGACGTTCGATATGGGCGACGGGAACAGGGTTACGTGCGCACGGATGACCGCCTACCCGGCGTCGGTGAAGCCCGGCACGCCCTCGACCACCTGTGGGTACGCGTACTCGTGGCCGTCGCTACCGAACGGCACCTACACCGTCACGGCGACGAGCCGGTGGGAGGTGGACTGGTCGGCGGTGGGTTTCTCTGGGACGTTGCCTCTGATTGCGTCCGCGTCGCGTGAGTTGCCTGTCGGGGAACTCCACGCCGTCGTCGTTCGCTGACGCGTCTTCGGGAGGGTTGGCGTGAAGCGCATCCAGGTCGGAGTCGTCATGCTCAGCCTGGCACTCATCACCGGTTGTCGTTCCACCGCTGCTCCGTCGCCGACCTACCTGTGTTCCGGAAGTCGGCGGCGATGCTGTGCCGTGTGACGCGACCGAGTTTGAGACGGCTCAGTGACTGGACGCACTGTACGCGGAGACGGAGGGTTTCTCTCGGAGCTTCTGGGCTGAAATGGCGCGGATCGATGTGGATACCGCGCCTGAGGTGACTCCGAAGCTGGGGGCGGCTACCCGGAAGGCCTCCCAGCTCGAACCTGGCCGCGGGGTCGGGCCCGAGGCGCCTGCTGGTCCGGGAGCGTCCACCCCACGGTTCGAACTCCCGGTGAACGTCCCGACGCTGGCTGATGTCGTGGGCCGCGCTCAAATCGTGCGCCCGCGTTCGACATCCACGCTACGAGGCCGAGGCTCAGGCGGGGGCGAACGCGGCGAGCCCGTACAGCGCGAACACAACCAGGTGGGTGGCGCCGTGCAATGCGGTGACGCGGGGACCGCTGAACGTGGTGAGACTCAGCAGCAGACTGACCGCCAGCAAAGCGAGGTTCGCAGGGGATTCGGCGAGCACGACACTCTGCCTGGTGAGCAGCCCGATCACGAGGACGGCCGGCAGCGTCAGCCCGACGCAGGACACCAAAGCTCCGTGAGCGAGGTTGCTGACGCGCTGGGTTTCGCCTGCCCACGCCGCGCGGATCGTTGTGATTGCCTCGGGCAGGAACACGATCAGGGCGATCAGGACGCCGGACACAGCGGCCGGGGCGCCGAGGCGTCCCAGGCCATCGTCGAGCAGGCCCGCCATGTCGTGCGACACCACGACGATCGGGACGACGGTTGCCAACAGCACCCCGACCCGGGCCGCGATCTCGGGGCCGTGCTCGCGCAGCATTCCTCTCGGGGATGGCGCGGCGTGTCGGGAGGGCGGCTGGGGGGCTGGATCGGGTTGACGCGATGAGGCATCTCGGTCCTCGCGGAAGTCGTCTGCTTGTGCACCGGTTTGGCGGAACAAGAAGAACACGTAAAGCGCAACGGTAAGCGCCACCACGATGATGGCCTGGCTTGGGGTGTAGGTGCCGTCGATGCCGAGGGTGGCGGGCAGTGCGAAAGCGGCGGCCAGCAGTACCACCAGCAGCGACAGGTACGCCGACACCCCGGCCCGGTTCGGACGCAGGACGTTGTGGCGAAGCCCGCCGATCAGCAGCGCCAGCCCGGTCACCAAGGAGAGCCCGATCATGGTGGCGGCCATCACGGAGTTGCGGGCGATGGTGGCATGGTCGCCTGGGCCGAGCATCACCGCCGAGATCAACACCACCTCGATGACGACGATGGACAGCGTGTCAGCACCAGCGTCCCGTACGGGTCGCCGAGCCGATGCGCGAGGTGTTCGGCCTGGGTGACGACGCCGAACGCGCAGACGATCACGACGGCCACGATCCCGGCCAGCACCGCGAACAGGACGGGCGTGGAAAGCGTCCCGGCGAAGGCGTCGTGCCCCACCGACAGTGCGGCCACGGCCGCCCAGCCGAGCGCGAGCCGAGCCACAGCGGGTGCGGTGAGCACCGTGCGCATCGTGGAAGAAGGAGGAGGAACAGCCGGCATGGGGAGAACCTGATTCTGCGGGGTCGTCCCTGCCCTGGCATGCCACGCCGGGTCGTCCCGGCGCTCTCGATGGGTGCGATCCTACCTGCCCGCTCGTGCTCGAGTGAACGTCCAGGACCCGCGGCGCATGGAAGCGTCGGCCATAGACCCGCTCGCCAAGGGGCGAGGAAGTCGTGGTTGAGGAGCGAGCCGTGGCGCCTCAGGAGATCGGTGGCCGCCGGTCGGCCCACGGGCGGGTGCGCTCCAGCTGTGCCGAAACCCGGATCAGGTCCGGTTCGGCGTTCGGGCCGCCCACCAGTTGCACGCTCAGCGGGAGGCCGTCGCGCGAGAACCCGGACGGGATCGCCGCGGCCGGATTGCCGAGCACGTTCCAGATCGCGGTGAAGCCGGACTCCTTCGTGGAGCGTTGGGACGCAGCGAGAGCGCCGAGGCCGTCCAACTGCCCGATCGCCACGGCGGGGGACGCAGTGGTCGGCATCAGGATCAGATCGAACTGGGAGAAGAACGCATCGGCGAAGCGGCGTCCGAGCGCGATGCTGTGCTGCTCTGCCCACGCGACCCTGCCGCGCAGCGGTGCCGTGAGCCGCAACAGCGTGCGCGTCCGGTGTTCGAGGAGTTCCGGGTGATCGGCGCGCGCAGCCTCGTCCGCGACACCCGCCGCCACCTGGACGGTGAAGGGCAGCGCAATGGTCGGGAAGGGCGGATCCGTTTCGGTGACGACGTGGCCCAGGGCGCGTAACGCGTCTGCCGTCGCGTGGAGGGCGGTCAACGTTTCATCGTCGGCGTTCAGCCCGCGGACGCCGCCGCGGTGCGTGACGGCGATCCGCAACGGGCGCACGTCGGAGTGGTAGGCCTGCGTCAACGTCTGCGGCAGCGGGTCGGCAACCCAGGCGTCCGTGGGCAGGCTTCCAGCAAGGACGTCATAGATGAGCGCGCTGTCCTCAACGGTGCGGGTCAGCGGGCCGATCACTCCCAGGGACCGCCACAAATGTGTCGCAGGGGACGCCGACGTGCGCCCGCGCTGACACTTCAGCCCGAACAACCCACACCAGGACGACGGCAGCCGGATCGACCCGCCACCGTCGCCGCCGATCCCCGCGGCGACCATCCCGGACGCGACCGCTGCCGCCGTACCGCCGCTGGATCCGGCGGTCGAACGCAGGGGATTCCACGGGTTGCGGGTGTAGCCGTTCGCGCTGGTCTCGGTGTAAGGCCAGATGCCGAACTCGGGCATCCGCGTCGTGCCGATGATGACCGCGCCCGCCCCCCTCAGGCGTCGCACGATCTCGCCGTCACGCGCGGCCGGTGTGGTGAAGGCAGCCCCACCGTAGGCGGTTGGCAACCCGGCGACGTCGTTTTCGTTCTTGATCGCGATCGGGACGCCGTGCAGCGGGCCACGCTCCGAGGCGGGGGTCGCGTCCCGGTCGGCTGCCTCAGCCAACGCCGCCTCGTCGAGGACGTCGACGAAAGCGTTGAGGCGCGGATCCAGCCGGTGGATGCGGTCGAGCGCGTGCGCGGTGAGTTCCGCGCTGGAGACGGTGCCAGCGGCGACCAGTCGTGCCTGGTCTGCCGCGCTGGTGAAATCGAGTTCGGTCACCTTGTCAGAGTGACGTACCCATGTGACAGACGGATGTCGGCGTCCAGGCGGTGCGAGGCACTCCACATGTGTGACGCTTCAAACATCTGGATGTGCGTGGACACACCCGGGAGCCGTCGGAGAAGCTGAAGCAGAAGGGGAGTAGTTCCGTTCGAGCCGTCCGCCCTCTCGGGTGCCACGGGGGAGTGACTGCCCGGCCCCCGTCGGGCACGAACGCTGGCGTTAGTATACCCCCAGGGGTATAGTCGACGCATGGAGTCACCAAAGATCGTGATTGTGGGCGGCGTGGCGGGCGGCATGAGCTGCGCGGCACGCGCGCGACGCCTCGACGAAGCCGCCGAGATCGTCGTCCTCGAACGCGGCGAGCACGTCTCATTCGCCAACTGCGGGCTGCCCTACTACGTCGGCGGCGAGATCACCGACCCCGGCGCGCTGCTCGTCCAGACGCCCACCTCCCTACGCGCCGCCCTCAACCTCGACGTCCGCACCCGCCACGACGTCACCGGCCTGGACGCTGACCGCAAGGTCGTCACCGTCCGCACCCCCGACGGGGAGGTCGAACTCGCCTACGACGCCCTCGTGCTGGCGCCCGGGGCGCGCGCCGTCGTCCCGCCGATCCCCGGCATCGACTCCCCGCGCGTCCGGACGCTGCGCACCGTTGACGACGCCCTCGCTCTGCGCGACGGCGTCGAGGGTGGGGCCCGCGACGCCGTCGTCCTGGGGGCCGGGTTCATCGGGCTGGAGGCCGCCGAGGCGCTCGCCCACCAGGGCCTCAACGTGACCATCGTCGAACTGGCTCCGCACGTACTGCCGCCGCTGGAATCCGAACTGGCCACCCTGGTCACCGCGGAATTGGCTGCGCTCGGCATCGACGTGCGGGCAGGAGTCGCCGCCACCGCCATCGAGCCAGAAGGGGGACGCGACGCCGTCGTCCTGGCCGACGGCAGCCGGGTCCCGGCCGACCTCATCGTCTTGTCCGTCGGCGTGCGGCCCGACACGGCCGTCTTCGAGGCCGCCGGGGTGCGCACCGAGCGCGGCGCGATACTCATCGACGACCACGGGCGCACCTCGCTCCCCAGCGTGTGGGCCGTCGGCGACGCGACCGCCAGCGTGGACGCGGTGACGGGCGCCGTCCGCCCCGTCGCGCTGGCGGGGCCGGCGAACCGTGCCGGACGCCTCGTCGCCGACGCGATCCTGCGCCCCGACAGCGCCCGCCCGCTGCCATCCCCCCTCGGCACGGCCATCGTCCGCGCGGGCTCGCTCACCGCCGCACTCACCGGAGCGAACCGGGCCGGTCTGGACGCCGCCGGGATCGACTACGTCACCCTTCACCTGCACCCCAACCAGCACGCCGGTTACTTCCCGGGCGCGGCGCAGATGCATCTCGTCGTGCACATCAGCCCCACCGATGGGCGCCTCCTCGGTGCGCAAGCCGTCGGCACCGACGGGGTCGATAAGCGCATCGACGTGCTAGCCACCGCGATGCGGGCCCACCTGTTCGTGACCGACCTGATCGACCTGGATCTGTCCTACTCGCCGCCCTACGGTCAGGCGAAGGACGCGGTCAACCTGGTCGGCATGGTGGGGGAGAACGTCCTCAACCAGACGCTTCGCCTGTGGTACGCCGACGACCTGGACGCGGTGCGGGCCGAGGCGCTCCTGCTTGATGTGCGCGGCCCGGCAGAAGTCGCCACTGGGGCCCTCCCTGGAGCGCTGGCCATCCCCCACACGCTGCTGCGTGAACGACTGGACGAGGTGCGTGCGGCTGCTGCGGGCCGTCCCGTTCGCGTCCTGTGCGCGTCCGGCGTCCGTTCCGCCATCGCCCACCGCATCCTGGTGCAGGCAGGCTTCGACTCGGCTTCGCTCTCGGGTGGGATGCTGACGCTGCGCGCCCACCTGGGGGAACGCGCCGCCGACGTGATCGTCGTGGCAGCCTGAAGCCGCCGACCTGTTGCTCGCTCGTCACCCACCGAAAGGCACGCCGATGGCCACGAACGATCCCGAGAACGCCCGCCGCATCCTCAACCGGCTGCGCCGCGCCCGCGGCCAGTTGGACGCCGTCATCACCGCCGTCGAGCAGCACAAACCCTGCCGCGACGTGGTGACCCAGCTCGCCGCCGTGAGCAGCGCACTGGATCGGGCGGGGTTTGCGATCATCGCTACCGCGATGAAGGACTGCGTCGCTGACCCTGACTCCGCCCTCGCCGAGGACGGCATCACGACCGAGGAGCTCGAAAAGCTCTTCTTGACGCTGGCCTAAGGGCCCGCGTCCGCATCAACCGATCGACCTCAAAGGAGAATCACATGTGCCGAGCTGTCACCTGCAAGAAGTGCGGCAAGACGACCTGGGCTGGCTGCGGCCAGCACATCGAGGAGGCCCTGCGCGGCGTTCCCGCTAGCCAGCGGTGCGCTGGCCACGATGACGAGCCGTCGACGGGGTTCATGTCGAAGATCTTCGGGCGCTGATCCGGGCGCGTGTCAGGGCCTCCTTGCCCTGACACCCCTGTGGGCTAGGGTGGCGCGTATGGGAAGCATGGAGCCGGGCTCAGGTATGAACCACATGGCCCACCATGCCGCCCTGTTCCGGCGGCTGTTCTGGATCATGCTCGCGCTCGCCGTCCCGACCGTGCTGCTGGACCCGATGTTCGCCCACCTGCTGGGCTACTCGCTCCCGGCGATCGCCTGGCTCAGTTGGGCGGCGCCCGCGCTGGGAACCGTCCTGTACGTGTGGGGAGGGCGTCCGTTCCTGACGGGGGCCGTCACCGAAATGGGCTCCCGTAAACCCGGGATGATGACGTTGGTCGCCCTGGCGATCACGACGGCGTTCCTGGCCTCGTGGGCGGCGCGTCTGGGAATCATCGCCGAGAGCCTCAGCTTCTGGTGGGAACTGGCCTTGCTGGTCGTCATCATGCTGCTGGGCCACTGGCTGGAGATGCGCTCCCTCGCTCAGACGACCTCTGCGCTGGATTCGCTGGCCGCACTGCTGCCCGACGAGGCCGAACGCGTCGTGGGGGACCGGATCGTCACGGTCACTCCGGCCGACCTTCACCCTGGAGACGTGGTCGTCGTGCGCCCCGGTGGGGCCGTCCCCGCCGACGGCGATGTGATCGACGGTACGGCAGCGTTCGACGAGTCGATGGTGACCGGCGAGTCCGTTCCGGCGTCCAGGACCGTCGGAGATCATGTCGTGGCAGGGACGATCGCCACCGACTCCGGCGTCCGAGTGCGCATCACGGCCGTGGGTGAGGACACCGCCCTGGCCGGGATCCGCAGATTGGTGGCCGACGCGCAGGCGTCCTCGTCCAGGACGCAACGGCTGGCCGACCGGGCCGCAGGATGGCTGTTTTGGTACGCCCTGGGCGCAGCGGTCATCACCCTCAGCGTGTGGCTAGCGCTCGGGCAGCCGGGCGGCGCCCTGGAACGGGCCATCACCGTCTTGGTGATCGCCTGCCCCCACGCGCTCGGCTTGGCGATCCCCCTCGTCGTGTCCTTGTCCACCGAGAAGGCAGCCCGCGCAGGGATCCTCATCAAAGACCGACTCGCCCTCGAAGCCATGCGTACCGTCGACGTCGTCCTGTTCGACAAGACCGGAACCCTCACCCAGGGACGCCCCACCGTGACGGCCATCGACCCGGCCGAGGGGATCGCCCCCACCGACGTCCTGGCCTGGGCGGCCGCCGCCGAGGCCGACAGCGAGCACCCGCTCGCTCGCGCCATCGTGGCCGCCGCAGCCCAGTCGGGAGTGACGGTTCCTGCGGCCTCGGGCTTCACCTCTTCCCCGGCGGCCGGAGTGTCCGCGCAGGTGGAGGGCGTGACCGTGCGCGTCGGCGGTCCGCGCCTCCTGAGCGACCAAGGAGTCCCCGCGCGCGCCATCGCGCACGAGTGGTCGGCGCAAGGTTCGATCGTCCTGCACGTCCTGCGGGGGCATGAGGTGGTCGGGGCGCTGCGCCTGGCCGACGCGATTCGTCCCGAGTCCCGTGAGGCCGTCGCGGCCCTGCACCGCCTGGGCGTTGAGGTGGGAATGGTCACCGGCGACGCCCAGGCGGTGGCTGATGCGGTCGCCGCCGACCTGGGCATTGACCACGTCTTCGCGGGAGTCAAGCCCGGCGACAAGGCAGGACGTGTCGCAGCCCTCCACGAGCACGGGCGACGTGTGGCGATGGTGGGCGACGGCGTCAATGACGCACCGGCGCTTGCCCAGGCCGACGTCGGCCTCGCGATTGGGGCGGGCACCGAGGTCGCCATCAGTTCGGCAGGGGTGATCCTGGCCGCCGACGATCCGCGCGCGGTGGTGTCGGTGATCCGCCTATCGCAGGCGAGTTACCGCATCATGCGACAGAACCTCTGGTGGGCGGCCGGATACAACCTGATCACCGTTCCGCTCGCGGCAGGCGTCCTCGCCCCGATCGGCTTCGTGCTCCCCATGAGCGTGGGGGCACTCCTGATGTCGGCATCCACGGTCGTGGTCGCGCTCAACGCTCAGCGACTACGCCGCCTCGTTCTCGACCCCGGGGCGGTCACCGCTGCGGTGCTTCGATCACACCTCGGGTAGTTGTTCGGTCAACGAGGTTGCGGGGAGAGATGCGCGCTGGGTAATCTCGACGTCGAGGGGAGTACTCCACAAGTCTCCGTCGGTCATTCCAAACGATTCCTATCGTTCCCGGCGAGAGCACCCGCAAGCGGGTGGAGGAGACCTCCGACCTTTCACGATCTGAGGAGCCCCCGTGCATCCGACCTTTTTGCCGCTCGAAGCCGGGCTGGACACCATCGGCACCCCCGCCCTGTGGGCGTGGACCATCGGCGGCGTCATCGCCTTGTTCGTCCTCGACTTCCTCATCACCCGGCGCCCCCACGAGGTCTCCATGAAGGAGGCCATCGGCTGGTCGATCGTCTACATCGCCCTTCCGGTCCTCTTCGGGGTGTACCTGCTGGCCCAGTTCGGCGGTCAGATCGGGCTTGAGTACTACACCGGCTATCTGGTGGAGAAGTCGCTCTCGGTCGACAACCTGTTCGTGTTCATGCTGATCCTGTCCGGCTTCGCCGTACCCAAGGAACTCCAGCAACGCGTGTTGCTGATCGGTGTGGCGGGCGCCCTGGTGCTGCGCGCGATCTTTATCGCGGTCGGCGCCACGCTGATCGCGCAGTTCGCCATCACCTTCTTGTTCTTCGGGCTGATCCTGCTGGCGACCGCCGTCAAGGTGTGGCGGGACGCCCAAGGCGAGAGCCATGACACCGACGTGTCCGAGTTGAAGATCGTCAAGGTCATTCGCCGGTTCTGGCCGGTCACCGACGACTATCAGGGCACCAAGATGGTTGTCCGTGAGGCCGGACGCCGCGCCCTGACCCCGCTGGCCGTCGTCACCATCGCGATCCTTGGCACCGACATCATGTTCGCCATCGACTCGGTGCCCGCCGTCTACGGCATCACCGGTGACCCCTACCTGGTGTTCGTGACCAACGCTTTCGCCCTGCTCGGCTTGCGCGCCCTCTACTTCGTCCTGCAAGGGGTGCTGGCGAAACTGGTCCACCTCAGCTACGGCCTGGCGATCATCTTGGCCTTCATCGGCGTCAAGCTGGTTCTGCACTGGGCGCACGGGGTTTGGGCATGGGTGCCGACCGTCCCGACGCTGGCTTCGCTCGGGGTCATCGTGGGCATCTTGGCCCTCGTGACGATCACCAGTTTGATCGCCAATCGACGGGCGGAGCAGGCGGCTGATCAGGCCGACCGGAGCCCCGATTCTGCAGGCGTCTAACCGGCGTCGGAGTGTCGCGCTTGACGTGGGTGCGAGCGCGGCCACTTCGCCCCGTGTGGCCTTGCACCTATTCTTGGGGGTATGCGGTCGGGTCGCGGCCGCATGATCGCGTCCGCTCCTGGGTGCGATTTCCCTAGCCCAGCACCCTTGTCTGGGCGCCGACTCGTCGAGGACCAGCATGACTGATAGCAGCCAGGGGACACCCCCGAGCGCGTCGCGTTCCACCGGGCGCAAGCCCAGGACGCCGGGCCGCGTCGTGCTGTCCATCCTCAAGTGGATCGTCATCGTCGGCGTTGCTCTGGCCGTGATCGGCGCCGGTGTCTTCGGCGTCCTCTACGCCCGCCAGGGCATCCCGAACCCCAACACCGACTTCCAGACCAACCTGACCAGCGTGTACTACGCCGATGGTCAGGAGCAGATGAGCACGTTCGCCGTGCAGAATCGCGTCTCGATCCCGCTGTCGGAGATGCCGCAGACCGTGAAGCAGTCGGTGGTTGCCGGGGAGAACGAAACGTTTTGGGAAGACCCGGGCATTTCGATCGCTGGTCTGATGCGCGCCGCCGCGTCCCTCGTGGGCCCGAAGGATGCCGTCGGCGGGTCGACGATCACCCAGCAGTACGTCAAGGTCATGTACCTGACGCAGGAGAAGACGTTCACCCGGAAGCTCACCGAGATCCTCGTGGCACTCAAGATCGGCCAGGAACTCTCCAAGGAAGACATCCTGGAGCGCTACCTCAACGCCGTCTACTTCGGCCGGGGCGCGTACGGCATCCAGGCCGCCTCGCAGGCGTACTTCGGAGTGGACGCCAAAGACCTGAACCTGGCCCAGTCGGTTGCCCTGACTGCCATCATCAACTCGCCCAATAACCTCGATCCGGGGCGCGGCGAGGCCCAGCGGCGCGACCTGCTGGAGCGCTACCAGTACGTCCTGAACCAGATGGTGAAGCTGAAGTACATCACCGATGATCAGCGCGCCCAGATCTACACCGCGCTGCCCGACTTCCCCGCCCTGGATTCGGCGGAGTCACGGTGGGGTGGGCACAAGGGCCACCTCCTGAAGATGGTCCAAGACGAATTGAAGGGTGCGGGCTTCGACGACGCCCAGATCCAAGGTGGCGGTCTGCGCATCACGACGACCATCGACAAGACCATGCAGGACGCCGCTGTCTCCGCCGCACAGGACCAGGCGAACCGCATCGCCAAGGCGCAGAACCAGGATCCGAACTACTACCACCCGGCGATCGCTTCGATCGATACGGGCACCGGCGCGATCCTGGCGATGTACGGCGGCCCGAATTACACCGCTGACTACACCAACTACGCCACCACCCCTCGTGCGGCTGGGTCGACGTTCAAGCCCTGGGCCCTCGTGGCCGGGCTGCGGGACGGGGCCTCCCTCACGGACCGGTTCAACGGCAACACGTTCACGCTGAAGGGCGAGCCCAAACCCATCACCAACGGTGGCCACAACTACGGCCCCGTGACGTTGGAGAAGGCCACCACTAGCTCCATCAACACCGCTTACGTGGACCTCGTCACCCAGATGAAGGACGGCCCGCAGAAGGTCATCCAGGCGGCGCTCGACGCTGGTTTGACCAACAACAAGTGGCAGGCGACGGCGAACATCCCGCTCGGTAGCGCCGAGGTGTCTCCCTTGGAGGCGGCGCGCGGCTTTGCCACCTTGGCGAACGAGGGGCGGCGGACGACGCCCCACATCATCGCCCAGGTCACCGACATGAAGGGCCAGGTGGTGTACAGCCCGACGATCAATCCCGAGCAGACCGTCGAGAACGATGTGTCCATCAATGCCGTCAATGCCCTCCTGGGTGTGACGCAGGACGGTACCGGTCAGGCCGCCGTGGCTGGCTTGAAGTACGAAGTGGCAGGCAAGACGGGTACCAACTTCTCCAACGGGGAGACCCTGGCCACCTGGTTCGTGGGCGCTACCCGGCAAATCTCGACCGCGTTCGTGCTGACCGCTGGTCCTGAGGCTCGCAGCAACCTGGGCCGCAACACCTATGGCTCGACCTATTCGGCCGTCGGGTGGAACGCCTACATGAAGGTCGCCATGGCCGGTAAGGACAAGATCGACTTCCCGGCCCCGGTCAAGCAGACGCGCAAGGGGAGCTTCACTGCGCCGCCTGCGCCGAGCCCGACCGCCACCGTGCCGACCGCAGCGCCGATGTCCGGGGCGCAGCCGACGACCCCCACGACCAAGCCGGAACCGGCGGACCCGGTCGATCCGGAGGATCCGACCGAGCCAACGGATGCCCCCACGTCGGCCCGACCCACGACGCGTCCGACCCACACGCCCCCCGGCAAGCCCACCACGACGCCCACGGCTCGCCCGTAGCGTCCCTGGGGCATGACCGCTTCCCCCGTCTCCTCGGTGCTGGGTGCGTGGCGGGGCCGCCGTGCGGTCCCCTCCGCCGCTCCGCGGCTGCCCCCTGCCGTTGTCGCGCTCGGCCTGGCGACGGTGACGTGGTCGATCCTCATGGCGCGGCAAGCGCCGTGCCTGGCCAACCCCGGACTGCAGTATTCGGCCGGCTGCTACTCCGACATCACCGCCTTGTGGGGGTGGCGGGGGATCGAACAGGCCCAGATCCCCTACCTCCAAGCCGACTTGGAGTACCCGGTCCTGACCGGCCTGTTCATCTATGTGACGCGCATCATCTCCGGGGTTTTCCCCGGGGATCGGATGCTCGCCTTCTTCGGCGTGAGCGCGGTGGCACTGTTCCTGTGCTTCCTGGGGCTCGTCATCGTCCATGTCGGGATGCCCCGCAGCGAGATCGGCCCAGTCCGCGACCGTGGCTGGGTGGGGTGGGCGTCGCTTGATCGAGCGGCACCAGAATCCCGCGACCTCCGCTGGGCGGCGCTGTTCCTGGCCGCCAGCCCTCTGGTCGCCTTGGCGGGCCTCATCAACTGGGATCTCCTGCCCATGGTGCTCACGTCGGCAGCCATCTGGGCGTGGGGGCGGCGGCGCCCCGGCTGGGCCGGTGTGTTCCTCGGGCTCGGAACGGCCGCGAAGCTGTACCCGGCTCTCCTCCTGGCCCCCCTGGCGTTCCTGTGCCTCCGCGAACGCCGCTGGCGCGACGGAGCGCTGGCCGCAGCGGGGGCCGCGGGGAGTTGGCTGCTGGTCAACCTGCCCATCATGGTGGCCACGCCGCAGGGCTGGGCTCACTTTTGGACGTTCAACGCGGATCGTGGCGCCGACCTGGGCTCCATCTGGCTAGTGCTGGACGGCCTCGGGTGGACCGTTCCGCACCTGTCGCTGGTGATGGCCTCCCTCCTCGTGCTCGCGACGGTCGCTCTCGCGATCGCCTACCTGCGCGCACCCGTCACACCGACCCTCGCCCAAGGGGCCTTCCTGATCGTGGTGGCCTTCTGCCTGGTCAACAAGGTTTACAGCCCGCAATACATGCTCTGGTTGCTGCCCCTGGCGGTGCTCGCCCGCCCCAAGGTCGTGGATTGGGTGGTGTTCTCTGCGGGGGAACTCATCTACTGGGGTGCGGTGTGGTCCTACCTGGCGGGGAACTTGTACGCCGGTGACGGCGAGCCGCGCGGCTATTGGGTCGCCATCATCGTCAGGATGGGAACCCAGATCTGGTTCGTGACCCGCGTGGTGCGCGACATCGTGACCGCGAAGGCGGTGGAGGGGCGCCGGTGGCTCGCGTAAAGCGGTTGGAGGACGACAACCTCCGCATCGTCCAAATCTGGTTGGTGAGCCGTTTGATGCTCGCCGTGATCGCGGTCAGCATCGCCATCATCAACACCCGCTCGCTGGAGTCGGTGGTGGCCCAATGGGACGTGGCACATTTCGTGGCCATCTCGGCGCAGGGCTACGCCGACCCCAAGGAAATGGCGTTCTTCCCCGGCTGGCCTCTCATCCTTCACGCCCTCGGCCTCACGGGCATCCCCAAGGTGCTCGGCGGAACCATCGTCGCGCTCGTGTGCTCCCTGGTGGCGGCCTTCGCACTCAAGCGGATCGCCGGGCCGTGGGGCGCCATCGCCTGGCTGCTCGCCCCCACTGCCGTGTTCACCGCAGTGCCGTACACCGAATCCCCCTTCTGCGCCGCAGCGTTTTGGGCGTGGGAGCGAGCGACCAAGGACAAGTGGGGGCAGGCCGCCGTGCTGGCCGCACTCGCCTCCACCTTGCGGGTGTCGGGCCTTTTCCTCATCGGGGCGCTCGTGATCTTGGCACTCACCCAGAAACGAGGACGCGGGCAGAGCCTCGCCGGACGACTCTCCTGGCTGGTGCTCCCCGCCGCCGTGATCGTCGTCTACGTGACCTACCTTTACGGGCTCACCGGATCCTGGACGGCGTGGTTCTCCGCCCAAGAGGCAGGCTGGCAGCGCGGTTTCCATTGGCCCTGGGAGGCGCTGGTCAACCACTGGAACACCCTATGGACGCCGAACCTCGACCACCCCGAGTGGCCGTGGGTGTTCCGAGCGGAGCTGATCTCGTGGATCGTGGGTCTCGTGGTCACGGTGGTGGCGCTCGCGAAACGTCGGGTTGCTGAGGCGTCCTGGGTGGGCGTCCAGGTCTTGGCCTTTTCCCTTTCCTACTGGCTGATGAGCGTGAACCGTGCGGTGCTGCTGTGGTTCCCGCTGTGGCGGCTCATCGACGACGTGGTCTCCTCGCGTCCCCGCACCCGCGGCTGGATGGTGGTCGGCGGGATCATCGCGGCCGCTGCGCTGGTCATCCAGGGCGTGTGGGCGTGGCTGTACTTCACTGGCCGCTGGGCCAGCTGACGCCGCCCTCGCTCAGGACAACTGCACGTCCGCGTCCAGGGCTGGGAGTTCGACGAACGTGCGGCCCGGCGCCATGGCCAGAGGCCGCCCGTCGGCCAACGTGAACGCGAACGGGGACTCCACCGAGCCCTTGGCCCACGTCCCCTGGACGCTGCTCCCGCCGTGCGCATAGAAGAACGTGCCCGAACCGTCGATGATGTCGTGGATCGGGTCCGGTGCCCCGCCCCCGGGCGCCAGCTTCGCGGTGCGCTGCCCGGCCCTGATCACCACGACGTTGTCCGTCGTGACCCGTTGCCCATCGGCGAGAACGTGCGGACCCCACGGCATGCTGCGCAGGTACACCCCGGCCGACGCGTCGTAGTCGTACCCCATGGTGTAGGCGCCTCCCGCCTTCCAGGGGACGCGGATGCGTGTGGTGGGCGTCCCGGTGAGCGTCGAGACGTCGGCGTCGGTCACCGCGAAGGGGAAGTAGGGCTGCGTCGGGCCCGCGGTGAAGGGCTCCCGGGCCAGCCCGGCGAGCACGCGCGGATGGCTGACGACGGCCCGGTCGTAGTAGGTGGTCCCGTTGAGTTTGCGGACGCGTGACCGATCGATCGAGTAGGCGCCCTGCTTGGCGGCCGCCTGATTGGTCAAGGAGACGTCGAGGAAGCCGCTGAACTGGGAGGCATAGTTCGTGACCCATTCGGAGCTTCCCGTGCTCGCCACCACGGCATGCGCGGGGGCGAACAGCGGCACGTCCACGGGCCGCACGGAGCGAACCGGCGCGACGGCGTCCGGGAGGACCGAGTGGAACAAGGGTGCGAGGCGCGTCGCGCTCTCCCCGTTGGCGTCCGCATAGCCCTCCAACTGGACAAAGACGATGTCGGCGTCGTTGATGCCGGCTTGGGGGTGCTCGTTGCGGTTGTCGGGCACTTTGACCGCGATCGCGGCGTGCTGCGCGGCCGAGGGATCCCCCAGGGGGCGTCCGGTGAGCGGCCAGCGCGGTCCTGCGGTCGGGGTCGGGGACGAGGAGGCGCTGCTGGGAGGTGCCGCGGGCGTCGTGGGCGCGGGCGCTGCCGTGCAGCCAGCGATGCCGGTCCCGAGGCCACCGAGAAGGAGCAGGAGGGTCCTGCGGCGCATGGGGGAGCCTTTCCGAGATGACCGGGGCAGGCATGGCCCATCCTGCCGCTCGCGCATGAGGGTGGCAGGCGACGCGCCGGGACCACGGCGAGGTGGCCGAGCGTGGGCGCGGCGCAGGCGCTGTTAGGAGGAAGGGGTCAGCGGGTGGATGAGCGCCCGCACGACCTCCATGAGCAACGGGACGCGGACGTCGCCCTCGATGGTGTCCGAGCCGATCAGGGCGCCCAAAGCGCCATAGTCGTAGACGGCATGCAGGACGCTCACGGCGGTGGGACCATTCGTGCCGAGTTCGTAGCCCCACTCGCTGAGTGCTTGCTCCAGCATGTCCGCGACCGCTTGGGCGGTGCGAGCGTGGAACAACCGGTAGGCCTGGGCCATCTTCGGGGAGCGGGCCGCATGCAGGCGGAGTTCTTGCCCGGTCAGGACGCGGCGCGGATCGTCGGTGCGGGAGGCGTAGAACAGTTCGATCGCGGCCAGCAGGAGGGTGTCGAGGTCGGTGCCTGCGGCAATGCGGTCCATGCTCTCGACGGCGGCGTGCAGCGCAGCAACCTCATCGTCGTGGAGTCGTTGCAGAAGGGCGACGCACAGGTCGTCCTTGTCGTCGAAGTTGGAGTAGAACGCGCCGCGGGTGAACTCGGCAGCCTCGCAGATCTCCTCCACCGAGGCCCCCATGACGCCTTTGCTGGCGAACACGTCAATAGCAGCGTCGATGAGCCGCTCGCGTGTGGCGGCCCTACGTGGCGTGACGTGCGTCATGGCTCCCTTGACTTGGCGAGGCGAACCGCGTCCGGCGTTCGATGACGGGTTGGGTCCTTCAAATCCATACAGTACCGTATTGAATACATAGTTGTATCGAGAGGCGGAATCGCGTGTCCACTTGGATCTATCGGCTAGCTCGCGCGTCGTGGCACGCGCGGCGCCGTGTCGCTGCGCTGTGGCTGGCGATCCTGGTCGGACTAGGGGCCGTGGCCGCCACCGTCGGAGGCTCGTTCGACGATCAGTTCCGCATCCCCGGGGCCTCCTCGCAGGTGGCACTGGACCAGTTGCGCATGACCTTCCCGCAGGCGGCCATGGCGTCCTCGACGATGGTCGTGATCGTGCCTGCTGGCCACCACATCACCGACGCCGACGTCAAGGACGCGATCGAGGCGGCGGGGCGTCACATCGACGAGATCCCGTGGGTGGATTCGGTGCAGACGCCGTACAACGAGTACGTGTCCGGCCTCATCAGCGACGACGGCGTCGCGGGCATGATCCGGGTCAACATCAAGGACCTCTCCGTCTCGGAGTTCACCGACGCCCAACGCCAAACCCTCCTGGACGCCGGGGCCGCCTTGCAGGCCGCCATTCCCGGCAGCACCGTCCACGTGGGCGGGGAGGTGTTCTCGGTCGACATGCCGCACCTGAGCGTGGTGGAAGGCATCGGCGTCGTCGTCGCGATCATCGTGTTGATCCTCGTGCTCGGCTCGTTCCGTGCCGCGATCATGCCCATCGTCAACGCGCTCGTCGGCGCGGCGGCGTCCATGCTGGTGATCGTCGCCGCGGCGGGCATCATGCCGATCAACTCGACCACCACGATGCTCGCGCTGATGCTCGCCTTGGCCGTGGGGATCGACTACTCGCTGTTCATCGTCTCCCGGCATCGAGACCAGTTGGCGACAGGGATGGACGCCGAGGAGTCCGCCGCCAGGGCTACCGCTACGGCGGGGTCGGCCGTCGTCTTCGCCGGGCTGACGGTGGTGATCGCGCTGGTCGGGCTCAGCATCGCCGGGATCCCGTTCCTCACGACCATGGGCGTGTTTGCCGCTGTCGCCGTCGCCATCGAGGTGGCGCTCGCGCTGACGCTGCTGCCCGCCATGCTCGGCTTCGCGGGGGCCCGGCTCACGCCCAAGCCGGTCAAGAACCCAGACAAGAAGCGCTTCGACGCGTCCCGCTGGTGGGTCGGCGTCATCACCAAGGTGCCCGCGGTCACGGTCGTCGCCGTCATCGCCTTGCTGGGCGCGCTGTCCATCCCCGCCGCCAACCTCCAGTTGGCGCTCCCCAACTCCGGCCGTAACCCACCCGGTGCCACCGACCGCGTCACCTTCGACGCCATCAGCGAGCACTTCGGGGTGGGCTACAACGGTCCGCTGGTCATCACCGGCAGCATCGTGGAATCCACGGACCCGATGGGCCTGCTCGACAACCTGAAGAAGGAAATCGAGGCGGTGCCCGGGGTCAAGACGGTCGCGATGGCGATCCCGAACCCGAACGTCGACACGGCGATGATCCAGGTCATCCCGACGACGGGGCCGGACGATCCCGCCACCCAGGCGCTGGTCCATCAGCTCCGTGCTCTCGAACCTCACTGGCACGACGAGTACGGCGTCGACCTGTCAGTCACGGGTTTCACCGCCATCGCCATCGATGTCTCGGCCCAGTTGGCTGCGGCCCTGCTCCCCTTCGGGATCTTCGTGGTGGGGCTCTCCCTGGTCTTGTTGGCCGTGGTGTTCCGCTCGATCCTCGTCCCGGTAAAGGCGGCCCTGGGCTACCTGCTCAGTGTCGGTGCCGCCTTCGGCCTCACCACGCTCGTGTTCAACGAAGGCGTGGGCATCCAGTTGGTCAACCTGCACGAGCCGCAGCCGATCATCTCGTTCCTCCCCATCATCTTGATGGGCATCCTGTTCGGCCTGGCCATGGACTACGAGGTGTTCCTGACCTCCCGGATGCGGGAAGAGTTCGTGCACGGCAACCACACCAACCCCACCGAGATGGGCTTTCGCCATTCGGCCAAGGTCGTCGTGGCGGCCGCGGTCATCATGATTTCGGTGTTCGCGTTCTTCATTCCGGAAGGGTCGGGCACCATCAAGCCGATCGCGTTCGGCCTGGCAGTCGGTGTCGCCATCGACGCCTTCCTGGTGCGCATGACGCTCGGCCCCGCCGTCATGAGCCTGCTCCACGGCAAGGCCTGGTGGCTTCCCAGGTGGTTGTCGCGCCGGATGCCCGTCTTGGACGCCGAAGGTGAAGCCATCACACACCAGCTCGCGCTGGCCGAGTGGCCTTACCCGGGCGCAGATCACGCCGTCTACGGTGAGGGGCTGGGTGCCAGCGATGGCGGCGCGGTCCTGTTCGAGGGCATCGATCTGGACGTCCCGCGCGGCGGGCACGTCGAAGTGGACGGTACCCCCGGCGCCCGCCGTGCCCTCCTGCTGGCCCTCACCGGACGCCTGGCGCTGACCTCGGGTGACCTCAAGGTGCTGGGTTGCGTCCTGCCGCAGCAGGCGGGCCTGATCCGACGCGAGGCCACGTTCGTGGACGGCACCGATCCGGACGCCGCGCGTGCGCTCGCGGATCCGGTGGGCTCCCTGGTCGCCGTCGACAACGCCGACCGTCTCGATCCCGATGGCCGGGCCGCTTTGGCCGCCTTGGCGCATCGCGATGACATCACCGTCGTGGCAGGCGTTTCTGCCGCCGACGACACCGATCACACGCCCCCGCTGGGCGTGCACCGTTCCGTCCTCATTGGAGGTGCCGCATGAAGCACACTCGCTCGTGGCTCACAGCCCTGATCCTTCTCCTCGTCCCGCTGCTGGTGGCCGGGGGCCTGGTGTGGGGGACCTCACGCGCCGACGCCGGGCTGAAAGGCGTCCAGGCAGCCATCGTCAACAACGACGAGATGGTGACCGTCAACGGCCAAGTGATGCCGTTGGGGCGTCAGCTCGCCGCCGAACTGGTCGACAGCAAGCGGGACCAGAACTTCACCTGGGTGATGGCCTCGGCAGACAAGGCCGCTGAAGGGTTGAAGTCGGGCCGTTACGCGGCCGTCGTGACGATCCCCAAGGAGTTTTCCGCGGCGGCGTCCTCGTTCAGCAAGCCCGCCGACGAGGCCGTCAAGGCGACGATTCACGTGGAGACCTCCCCTGTGGCAGGCATCTCGGAGACGGCCCTAGGCCAGTCGATCGCTGATGCGGCCTCCAACGCCTTGAACCGATTCTTGACCGGGGAGTACCTGACGAACATCTACCTGGGCTTCAACGACATGGCGGCCCAGATGCTGTCGATGGTCGACGGCACCGCCAAGCTCGCCGACGGCGCCCGCCAGCTGGCCGACGGGGCCGGTCAGTCGGCCGACGGCGCGGGCAAGCTCGCTGACGGCCTCGGTCAGGCTGCGGCGGGTTCGCCGCAGTTGCGTCAGGGCGCGGCCCAGTCCGCTGATGGCGCCAAGAAGCTGGCCGACGGGCTCGGGCAGGCGTCCGCTGGTGGTGCGAAGCTGCGTGACGGCGTCGCCTCCGCCACGTCGGGAGCCGACCAACTCGCCAGCGGGGCGAGCTCGCTCGCTGACGGGACCCGGACGTGGGCGCAAGGCGCCGACCGCTACGCGACCGGTGTCGAGACCTACGCCGATGGCGTGACCCAATACACCCAGGGCGTCAGTCAGTACACCGGGACGGTCTCGGGGCTGGTTCGTCCCATCCGCGACCTGATCGCACAACTTCCCGAATGGGCGGGCTGGGTGTCGCAGATCAAGGAGTCGGTCTCCACCCTCACGCAGGACGCGATCGCTTTCGACGCCCAGGTGCAGAAGACCATCGACCAGATCCGCGCCTATGTGAAGCAGACGTTCGGCATTGCCGATGCCGCGTCCTCGCTGGCCGGGTCCGCTCAGGAGGTCGCATCCTCGGTGAAGCAGGCGCGCACGGCGGCGACGGCGAAGGTCGCCTGCCCGACGGATCTGGCTGACGTTGAGGGTGGGTGTGCCGCGTTCCAGGCGGGTGTGGCTGCGGCCGAGAAGCAGGCCGCCGCGTCCGGCGCTGCGCTGGAGTCGTCTACGGCGACGCTGGCGTCGAATGCGTCCGATGTTGCGGCGCAGGCCACCAGCATGCAGCAGGCGGGCGAGCAGATTCTTCGTCTGCTGGATCAGCTCTCTGCCGCGTCGACGCGGCTGGTTGCGTGGGCGCCGACCGTGCAAGCGAAGCTGACCGAGCTGGAATCGCAGATCCCGGCCGGGACGCCGACCTCGAAGGCCGAGGTGCTGGAGCTCCTGGACAAGTTCCTCGCTGCCAGCACCCAGCTCGATGAGGGCGGTCGTGCGTTGTCGGCGGGCGGGCACCAACTCGCCGGGGGAGCCACCCAGTTGGCCGACGGTGCGCGGGGCCTGGCTCAGGGCACCGACGCGATCGCGGGCGGAGTCACCGGGCTGGCCGGTGGCCTGAACCAGCTCAACACCGGGGTGCAGGCGTACACCGGTGGTGTGGACCAGGCGGCAGCGGGAGCGTCCGCGTTGGCGGGCGGTCTGGGGCAGCTGAGCGGCGGCGTCGATGCCTACACCAACGGTGTGGATCAGGCGGCAGCCGGTGCCGGAAAGCTCGCCGATGGCCTGGGGCAGTTGGCGGGGGGTGCTGACGGTCTCGCGACCGGCACCCGGACGCTCGCCGACGGTGTCGCCGAGGGCGCGGGCAAGATCCCCACCTACAGCGATGCCGATCGGGATCGTCTCGCTGATGTGGTCTCGGCGCCGGTGGACACCAGCGCCGTCGAGTTGCTGGCCCGACCGCACCTGGCCTGGGTGAGCCTGCTGCTGGTTGCCGCGTTGTGGGTGGGCGCGTTGGCTACCTTCGCCGCGTGGGGTCGCGCGGATCGCCGCTCCGCCCTGTCGACGGCCGGCAGCGGGCAGCTGCTGAGTCGCGCGTTCGTGCCGGGCTTGGCGATCATCACCGGCCAGGCGTTGCTGCTGTCACTGATGGGGGCCGTCGCGCTCGGGTTCACAGCGTCCGAAGGTGCGTTGCTCGCGTTGGTGCTGGTGGTCTCCGGAGGAGCGTTCGCCCTGGTGAACTTCGCGTTGGCCCGCCTGGCAGGCAACATCGGCCGGTTGATTTCGCTGGCGTTGGTCATGATCACGATCGTGACGGCGGCCACGTCCACGGCGCCGTCGATCTTCGGTGCCCTGCGCGGCCTGTCGCCGGTCTCCCCGGCCCTGGACGCCGTGCGTGAGGTATCCACCACGGGCAATGTGACGATCCCGTTGTTCATCCTTGTCGGCTGGGCCATCGTCGGGACGGTCGGGGCCGTGGCCGCGGTTGCCCGGACGCGGATGGTCCCGGTGGCGTCCCTCGCTCAGGCTCCGGCCTGAGAGGGGCGCCGGGCACGGGGGTTTGCGGGGAGTCGCCGCAGCGACTAGAGACAGTCCATGAACATCTGCGTACTGGGTGCGGGCACCATCGGGCTGTCGTGGCTGCGGCGATTCGTCGCGCACGGCCATCAGGTGCTGGTCTGCGATCCTCGCCCTGACCTGACCGACATTGTTGCCGGGTTGCCTCTCACCGAGGACGAGCGCGCGAGGGTGCGCGTCGTCCCCGACCGGGAGGCGGCCTTAGCGGAAGCGGATCTGATCCAGGAGTCGGGGCCCGAGCATTTGGCCTTTAAGCGTGAACTCATCGCCGATTTCGCCCGCCACGGAAAGGCGGATGCCTGGTGGTTCTCGTCGTCCTCGGCTCTGCTGCCTTCCGACATGACCGCTGAGGCGTCCGACGACGTCGCTGCCCGGGTCGCGATCGGGCACCCGTTCAATCCGCCTCACCTCATGCCGCTGGTCGAGGTCGTCCCGGGGCAGCGTACGGCGGCGGCCACGCTGGACAGCGCGCGAGCCTTCTACACGTCCTTGGGGATGGAGCCCGCCGTCCTGCACCGGGAGGTACCCGGCTTCGTCGGTAACCGGCTCCAGAAGGCACTGTGGGCGGAAGCGTTCGGGCTGGTCCTCGACGGGGTGGTGTCGGTCGAGGATCTGGACACGGTGATGAAGAACAGCCTCGGCCTGCGGTTTGCGTGCGTGGGCATCGTCGAGGCGGCCGCCATGGGAGGCGGCGCGGCTGGCGTCCAGGGGCTCATGGACCTGCTGCGCGAGTCGTTCGCGAAAATCGAACTGAACGATCTCGATTGGTCCAACGAGGCGCTGGCGCCGTTGTACGAGGCCGCCGCAGCCGCCTACGGCGCGCCCGTGGACCCGGCCCGGATCACCCGCCGGGACGAACTCCTCACCGGCATGCTGCGCGTCCGGGGACAACTCGACTAGCCCACCCGTGGACGGGATTCCTGGCGGCCCGGAGGCGCCCCTTCTACGGCGATAAAGGGGGAGGCGGGGCGCCGTGGTTCGCCTAACTGTTCGGGGTGTCGGCGTCCTCGTCCTTGCCGGATTCCAGTGCGGCTTGGGCGCGCTTGGCGGCCGCTTTGAGGGCCACGGAGCGGTGGAAGTCCTCTTGGGTGGGCATGCCATACGCGCGGGCGGTCGAGTCGTGAAGCTCGACGACGTAGTTGTAGAGCCGATCCTTGAAGTGCGGGACCGTTTCGCCAGGAAGGGCGCGCTGGGGGACGCCGAACACGATGTGGACGGGCGGCCGACCGGGGACCGGCAGGTTCTGGCCGTACGGCATAGCGGCGTAGGCGCCCACCAGTGCCATCGGCAGGATCGGGACGCTGTGCTGGATGCCGAGGGCGGCCACCCCCGATTTGAAGGGGGCCATCGCGCCGGTGCGGGAGCGGGTGCCTTCGGGGAAGATCAGCAACGGCACCCCCTCGTCGAGCAGGCGTCCTGACAAGCCCGCATGCCCCCGCATGCCACCGCGATCAACCGGGTAGGCGTTGAAGAACAGCCGCGTACCGAGCGATTTGGTTTTCTGCTTGAAGAAGTAGTCGGCGGCGGCGCCCGCTGCCAGATTCTTCGACAGCCGACGCGGCAACGCCCCGTAGATCACGGTGCTGTCCACATGGCTGGAGTGGTTGGCGATCGCGATGAACGGCGCGTTCAAGCCATCGAGGCGTCGCAGCCCGTGAACGTGAACCGAGAGGGCCGACCACACGTACGGCTTCATGACAAGCTGCTGCGCGACGAAGCGCGCAATGGCGCCTGGCCTGTTGGAGTACTTGCCCAGGTCGTCCTTGCTCACCGAGGGATCACCTTGTTCCGCACCCTCCCATTCTGCACCACGTGCCTAGCCCCGCTCCTCCTGGACGACAGGGCGGCTACGGAGCGCGCTACTGCACCTTGGACGCGGCCAACCGACGGCTGATGGCTTGCACGGCGCTGGCGGGTAGGTGTTGCAGGAGGAACGCGGCGATCTTCCAACGCTTGGTCGGGATCGAGAGGACTTTGCCCTTGTCGGCGTCGATGAGGGCTTCCCGGACGCAGCGCTGAGGGCTGACCCATGCCCAGGTGGGGATGGACCGGGCCTGGCCTGCCAGCCCGGCGCGCTGGTGGAACTCGGTGGTGACCCAACCGGGGCACAGCGCGGTGGCGGTCACCCCCGTTCCCGCCAAGTCCACCGAGAGACCTTCGGACCAGACCTTGGCGAACGCCTTGATCGCCGAGTAGGCGCCTTGGGTGACCCAGGACGCCAGGGAGGCCACCGTGATGATCTGTCCGTGACCGCGCGGAATCATGGTGTGGGCTGCGGCGGCGCCCAGCACGAGAGGGGCTAGCGCCATGACGTCGATGGCCCGTTCGAGGTCGCTGGTGTCCTCGTCGGTGAGAATCGTGGTGAACCCGAATCCGGCGTTGTTGATGAGAATGTCGATGGGATCGACAGGGGAGCGGAGCCGATCGGCGACGCGCTCGACATCATCACGCAGCGCCAGGTCGGCGGGAAGGGTGGTACATGACACCCCGTAGCGGGAGGCCAGTTCGTGGGCCTGCTTGTCGAGCCGATCGGTATTGCGTGCCACCAGCACGAGATCATGGCCGCGCTCGGCGAGTTGTCGGGCGAACTCGGCACCGATTCCCGACGTTGCTCCGGTCACGAGTGCGGTTGAGTTTGCGTTCATTGATCCACGGTAACTCGCGTTTCCGCTGGGCATAAGGGGCGATGAGCCGTTCGGGAGGGCGTGGTGGATGACGCAGGGCCCCGGAGGTCACTACCCCCAGGGCCCTGCGTTGGCGCGTTCTTCCATGCGGAAGGATCAGGCGATGACGGCCTTCACTTCGTGGGCCATCTGCAGTTCTTCGTTGGTGGGGATCACCAGGACGGCCACCGAGGAGTCCTTGCCGGAGATGGCGCGCGGCTCCTTGGAACGGACCGTGTTGTTGACGGTGTCCAGCGTGATACCCAGGACGGCCAGGCGCTCCACCACGTCGCGGCGCACCGCGGCGGAGTTTTCGCCGACGCCCGCGGTGAAGGTCAGCGCGTCGATGCCGCCCAGCAGCACGTAGTAGCGCCCGATGTACCCGACGATGCGGCGAATATAGACGTCCCAGGCGAGTTGGGCGCGCGCATCGCCCTCCTCCTTGGCCGTCTCCACGTCACGCATGTCGGAAGCTCCCGCGAGCCCGAGCATGCCGGAGGCCTTGTTCAGCAGGGTGTCGATCGCGTCAGTGCTCATGCCAGCCTCGCGGTGCAGGTAGGCGATCATGCCCGGGTCGAGATCACCCGAGCGCGTGCCCATGACGAGGCCCTCCAGCGGGGTGAGGCCCATGGACGTGTCGACCGCCACACCGTTCTTGATGGCGGAGATGGATGCGCCGTTGCCCAGGTGGCACACGATCTGCGTGGTCTGGTCGTAGGGCTTGCCCAGGAACTCGGCGGCCTGGTGGGAGACGTAGTCGTGGCTCGTGCCGTGGAAGCCGTAGCGGCGGATCGAGTACTCGCGAGCCAGGTCGGTGGAGATGGCGTAGGTGTAGGACTCCGGCGGCAGCGTCGAGAAGAACGCAGTGTCGAAGACGGCGACGTGCGGCACGTTCGGCAGGGCCTTCTGAGCGCCGCGGATGCCCGCGATCCCGGCCGGGTTGTGCAGGGGGGCGAGCGGGGACAGCGCCTCCAGCGTGGCCACCACGTCCTCGTCGATCAGCGTGGTGGAGGTGAGCTTGTCGCCGCCGTGGACGGTGCGGTGCCCGACAGCCTTCACGTCGTCGAGGCTGGGGCCGTGATCGGCGAACATTTGCACCATCGACGCGAGCGCGACGGTGTGGTTGGTGTACTCCTCGTTGGCGACGAACTCTTCGCCGTTCACCTTGTGCGTCAGGACGCCGACCTCTTGGCCGATGCGCTCGATCAGACCGGACGCCATCACCTCGTCGGTGTCGGCGTCGATCATCTGGTACTTGATGGAGCTCGAGCCAGCGTTCAGCAGCAGGATCGGCGTTGCCATGGTTCTCCTTCTCGGACGCGGCGCGCGCCCGTCGTTCCCGGGAATCCCCGGCTGGATGGGGTGCTGTCACCGTGCGGCGACAGCGAAAGGCCGGACGCCTGAGCGTCCGGCCTTCAGATCAGCTGTGCTGAGCTTGGATCGCGGTGATCGCGATGGTGTTGACGATGTCGTCCACCAGCGCCCCGCGAGACAGGTCGTTGACCGGCTTGTTGAGACCCTGCAGGACGGGGCCGACGGCCAAGGCTCCCGCCGACCGCTGCACCGCCTTGTAGGTGTTGTTGCCCGTGTTGAGGTCGGGGAAGATGAACACGGTCGCGCGTCCGGCGACCTCGGAGCCCGGCATCTTCTTCGAGCCGACCGTCGGGTCGACGGCCGCGTCGAACTGGATCGGGCCCTCCACCTTCAGCTCGGGGGCGCGCTGCTTGACGATTTCGGTGGCCTCGCGGACCTTGTCGACGTCAGCGCCCTTACCGGAGGTGCCCGTGGAGTAGGACAGCATCGCCACACGCGGCTCGATGCCGAACGCGACAGCCGTCGCGGCGGAGCTGATCGCAATGTCGGCGAGCTGCTCGGCGGACGGATCAGGGTTGACGGCGCAGTCGGCGTACACGTCGACCCGGTCGGCCATGCACATCAGGAACGAGCCGCTGACCACGGAGACGCCCGGCTTGGTCTTCACGAACTCCAAGCTCGGGATGATCGTGTTGGCCGTCGTGTTGACCGCACCGGACACCATGCCGTCGGCCAGGCCCAGGTGGACCATCATCGTGCCGAAGTAGCTGGGGTCGGTCATCTTGGCGCGGGCCTGCTCCAGCGTGACGCCCTTCTTGGCGCGCAGCGTGGCGTACTCGGCGGCGAAGCGTTCGACGAGGTCGGGATCCTCCATGGAGACGATCTCGGCGCCCTCCAGGGACAGCCCCAGGGCGAGCGCCCGACTCTTCACCTCCGTCTGGTCGCCCAGCAGGATGATCTCGGCGGTCCCCCGACGCAGGACGGCTGATGCGGCTTCCAGGATGCGGTCGTCGCCGGATTCAGGGAGCACGATGCGACGCTTGTTTTGGCGTGCCATCTCGCTGAGCTGGTACTCGAACATGAGCGGCGTCCGGATCCCGGCGCGGTCGACCCGCATGGCGGCCAGCAGCGCGTCGGCGTCCACGTTCTCGGAGAACAACCGACGACCGAGTTCGGTCTTGCGGTCGGAGCTCGTCATCGTGCCTTCCAGGCCGAAGAGCTTCTCTGCTGTGGTGAACGTGCCCAGGTCGGTGACGAAGATCGGCAGATCCTGGGGGATGTTCGCGATGAGCTTCCTCATCGACTCGGGGACCTCGTAGCCGCCGGTCAGCACCAATGCGGCCAGGGGCGGGAACGCGCCGGAACGCTGCGCCAAGATGATCCCGGGGATCAGCTCAGTGCGGTCCCCGGGGGCAATGACCGTCGACTCCGGTTCGAGGCGGCCCAGCACGTTCGGAAGGGTCATGGCGGCCACCAGGATGCTTTGGCTTTCCTGGCTGAGAGCGTCGGTGCGACCGGCGATCTGGCGGGCGCCGATCGCTTGCACCTGAGCGCCCAGGGTCGGTGCGGCGAGCACTCGATTGGCCGGCAACGTGCCGACGACCACGTCGGGGAATGCGGTCGTGATCGCGTGGACGTACGGCCCCTGGTCGCCTTCGGGGGTGCGCGTCGGAATGATGGCGATCGTGGACGCATGCTGCTTGCTGAGCGCGTCGACGGTGCTGCGCGCCAGTTGAGCGGTCTCCTCGGGGGTCCGGTTGCGGGCGGACACCGCGAGCGCGACAGGCGCGTTGAGGTTGGCGGCGATGCGCGCATTGAACTGCAACTCTTGCGCGCCGAGGTGGTCGGTGTAGTCCGAACCGAGGATGACGACGGCGTCGTAGCGTTCGGCGACGCTGTTGTAGCGCTCCACGATGGTGGAGAGCGCAGCCTCAGCGTCGGCCCGCACGTCGTCATACGTCACGCCGTAGGCCTCGTCGTACTCTTCGTGCATGACGGGTTGATGGACGAGGGTGGACAGGATCTGGTCGGGGGTATCACCGGCCTTGATGAGTGGCCGGAAAACCCCGACCGACTCCACTTCGCGCGTGAGCGCGTCGACGATGCCAAGAGCGACCACTGACTTCCCTGTCAGTCCCTCCGGCGCGAGTACATAGATGCTCCGAGTCACCCTGTCAGGCTAGCGGTCCCCAGCCCCTTGTGCGGTCGGATTGCACCCCAGTTCACGAAATGGCCTGACCAATCGGGCGGGTTCTGCGGGGTTTCTCATCGCGGACGCTACGGAAGGGCGAGGGATGCGTCGCTGGGTCCGCCCAGCAAGGCGCTGAAGGAGTCCCCGCGAGACGGTGGCTGGACGTCGGGTCTGCGCGTCATCGACGCTCACGATCACCTCGGCGGCGTCCGGTGCCCAACCGAGGTGGACGCCGTGGGAGCGAAGCGCCTTTTGGGCGCGCTCCAGAAGCTCCTAGTCGCCCGCGGTGTTCACGAATGTCATGTGTTCATGTTGCGTGAACACCGAGAAAATCTGAACACGCCTCCGCTTCGCCTCAGAGGCGCGCGCGCAGCCAGGCGATCTGTTCGGCGTGAGAGACCTCGGTGGTCGGGGTCTCCAGGATCACCGGGGCGTCCGCCTGACGCACCACCTCGACCAGGTAGTCGGCCTCGCACTGGCCCTGTCCGAGGACGGCGTGCCGGTCGGCGCCAGAGCCGGCGGCGTCCCGAGAGTCGTTGAGGTGGACCAGATCGATGCGTCCGGTGATGCCCGTGATGGCGTCCACGAGGCCTGACGGGTCGAGGCCGCCCGCATGCGCGTGGCAGGTGTCGAGGCAGAAGCCGACGTTCTCGAAGCCCTTCGCGTCGGAGATCGTCTCCCATAGTTGGGCGATCCGCTCCAGGCGGCGGGCCATGGAGTTGGTGCCACCCGCGGTGTTCTCGATGAAGATCGGGACGGTCAAGTCGAGCCCCTCGATCGCCTTGCGCCAGTTGTCGAAGCCGACCTGCGGGTCGTCGCCAGCCGTGACGTGCCCGCCGTGCACGATGACGCCACGGGCGCCGACCTCAGTGGCCAACTTCACCTGACGCGCGAGGATCTGACGACTGGGGATGCGAATCCGGTTGTTCGTCGTCGCGACGTTGATGACGTACGGGGCGTGGATGAACAGGCCCACCCCAGCGGCCTCGGCGTCCGCCTTCAGCCCGGCGGCGCCCCCGGGATGGGCGACGGCGTGGCCCTTCCAGGCTTGGGGGTCGCCGATGAACGTCTGAGCGATGGGGAACCCGTCGCAGTGGGCGGCCTCGACCGGGTCGTCGACGTGGCCGCCGATCTCCAGGGCGCTCACTCGCCGAGCCCCCCGAGAACGCCCAGGGCTTCCTCGACGGAGTCGAGCGGGACGAGCAGATGATCGTGGTAGTACCCGGCGAGCACGTTGCACGACAGCCCCACCCGGGCCAGAGCGTTGCTGACGGCGGCCGTGATGCCGACCGCCTGCAGCGAGGTGTGGGCCTCCAAGGTGATCCAGCCGAACACGCCCTCATAAGTGAGGTGGTATTCGTCAGCGATTGCCTGGTCCAGCACCAGCGTGGTGCCCTCGTCCTCGACAATGCGCGCGTGATAGACGATGTCGGGCGGTGTCTGGGTGGTGACGACGACGTACGCGCCCTGCCGCACATAGGGGCGCAACGCGCCGAGGATCTCATGCAGATCGGTCATTCCCGCCATGGCGTCAGTGTAGGGCGGGACGGTCTCGTCGCAGGGGTCGGGCTTCCGGAGCATCCGTGCCAGGCGGGGGCATCGAGAATCGATCATTCGAGGTAGAAACATTCAGTGGTGTTTCCTTGCGGCCTTCGGATCGTCTGCTAGGCGTGATGGACTCGGCGAGTGGGGCGAATCCCCTCGCCACCTCTGGCCAGGTTTCGATGCTGTCACACGGACGCGCAAGGGCGTCGGTAGGGTGGGGGCGCCAGTCAAGCTCGACGCGAGCCCAGGGAACCCGGTGCGAATCCGGGACTGACGCGCAGCGGTGAGGGGGACGGCCAGGGCGAGCCGCGTATGCGGCCACCACTGGGGCAGATGGCGTCGGCGCGTGGGGTTTCACACCCGCACGGTGTTGAGGGCAGCGGTCCTGGGAAGGTGCGCTGGCCGGGTGATCCCGAGTCCGAAAACCTGCTGGCCCACGCGGGCGGACGCCCGCGCGGTCATCGTCGGGCCTCCGCGCACAGGCCCCCTGACCTGACAGGTGGAACCCATGTCCGTCACCATCCGCGACCGCGCCGACCGCTGCCCGGGCATCCTGCGCCCGTGGCCCGCCGCCGACGGTCTCCTCGTCCGCGTCCGGCTCATCGGCGGGCACGCCACCGCCGCGCAACTCCGCGGCCTGGTTGCTGCGGCGTCCGCGTTCGGCGATGGGCGCATCCGCCCCACGACGCGCGCCAACCTGCAGTTGCGGGCGTTCCCCGGCACTGACGGCGTCCTGGACGCCGACGCGCTCGCTGCCATCGAAGCGTCCGGGCTGCTGCCCGCACCCACCCACGACCGGGTGCGCAACATCACCGTCTCCCCCCAGACCGGGATCGCGGGCGGCCGCGCCGACCTGCGCGGCGTCGCCGCGGAGTTGGACGCCCTCATCGTCGCCAGCTCCGTCCTGCCGAGCCTGCCGGGCAAGTTCGCGTTCGTCCTCGACGACGGACGCGGTGACCTGGTCGACCGGATCTGCGATCTCGGGCTGGTCGCCCTCGACGCCGACACCGTCCAACTCCGCGTCGGTGAGCACTACGGCGCCATCGTGCCGCTCGCCGAGGCCGCCCGCGCGCTGGCCGAACTCGCCGAACGTTTCTGCAGCGCCCGCGGCACCGGCCCCACCGCCCCCTGGCACGTCTACGAGATGACCGGCGTCCTCGTCGATCCGGTGCCCGCCGACCCGCGCGTGCCCGCGGCGTCCGGCCCGCTGCCGTTCGGAGACGTCCCCGGCGGACGCCACCTCGAGGTCGGCGACGACGGCCTGGACGCCGCCGGTGTCGAGGCGCTGTTCACCGACGTCGACGAGGTCGTGTTCACGCCCTGGAAGGGCGTCTTCATCCCCGCAGGGGCGCAAGCATGACGGAGCTCCGCAGGCCGACCCGCCGCTACCCCTACGTGGATTCCGGACCGGCGATCTACGTCGACTCCTTCGCCACGATCCGGCGCGAAGCGGATCTGTCCCGCGTCCCCGCCGACGCGGAGAAGGTGGCCGTGCGCATGATCCACGGATCCGGGCAGGTCGACCTGACCCGCGACCTGGTCATCCACCCGCGCCTGGCGGGCGCGGCCCGGGCGGCGCTGGCTGGCGGAGCCCCCATCCTGTGTGACGCGACCATGGTCGCCACCGGCGTCACCGCCGCACGGCTACCCGCCGACAACGAAGTGGTGTGCCTGCTGAAGGACGCCCGCGTCCCCGACCTGGCCCGCGCCTTCGGCACCACCCGCGCCGCGGCCGCCGTGTCGCTGTGGGAACCCTGGCTGGAAGGGTCCGTCGTCGCCATCGGCAACGCCCCCACCGCGCTGTTCCACCTGCTCGAACTGATCCTCGACGGCGGGCCGCGTCCGGCGGCCATCGTGGGGTGCCCAGTCGGGTTCATCGGCGCCGCCGAGTCCAAGCAGGCCCTCATCGACCTGGCCACCGACCACGGCATCGACATCCCGTACGTGACCGTCACCGGGCGCCGCGGCGGCTCCGCCATGACGTCCTCGGCCCTCAACGCGCTGGCACAGGAGGAAGAGTGACCGCACCCCAAGAACCCGTCGAGGCCGCAGAAGCCACGGCGACCGGGACGTCTGTACTCGTCGGGGGCGTCGGGGGAGCGGCGTCGGGCGCTCGCTTCGCCGTCGTCGGCGTCGGGCCCGGTGACCCCGAACTGGTCACCCTCAAAGCGGCCCGGCTCATCGCCGCCGCCGACGTCGTCGCCTTCCACGCGGGCCCCGGAAAAGCGTCGAACGCCCGCCGGATCGCCGCGGACCTGTTCCCGGCAGGCGTGATCGAGGAACAGCTCACCTACCCCGTGACCACCGGCGACACCGCCCACCCCGGCGGCTACGCCGGAGCCATGGGAGCGTTCTACGAGGACGCCGCCGCCCGGCTGGAGGCACACCTGGACGCCGGACGCCTCGTCGTCCTGCTCGCCGAGGGCGACCCGCTGTTCTACGGGTCGGCGATGTACCTGCACGACCGGCTGGCCGCCCGCTACGCCACCCAGATCGTCCCCGGCGTGCCCGCGTTCGCGGCGGCGACCGCAGCGGCGGCGTCCCCGCTCGTGCGCCAAACCGACGTGCTCACCGTCCTGCCCGGCACGCTGCCCGAACCCGAACTGGCGCGCCGCCTGGCCGACACCGACGGCGCCATCATCATGAAGCTTGGCCGCACCTTCCCGGCGGTGCGTCGCGCCCTGACCGCCGCCGGACGCCTCGACGGGGCGATCTACGTCGAACGAGCCTCGACGCCCCAGCAGCGCGTCGCGCCGGTCGCCGAGGTGGACGCCGACACGGTGCCGTACTTCTCGCTCATCATCGTGCCGGGCGACATCCGCAACGGGCGCCGCACCCGCGACGCCGCAGACCCCGCCCTCGCGTCCCCCGCGCAGAACCCGCTCACCGCCCCCGCACCCGCCGAGTTAATCGTCGTGGGGCTCGGGCCGGGCCCGGACCGCTGGATCACCCCCGAGGTCACCGCGGCCCTGGCCGACGTCGACCACGTGTTCGGGTACGGCCCCTACGTCAACCGGGTGCCGCAACGAGCGGGGCTGACGCGGCACGCGTCCGGCAACACCGTCGAGCGCGACCGGGCGCGCGAAGCCCTCGACCTCGCGCTCGCCGGGGAGCGGGTCGCCGTCGTCTCCGGCGGGGACGCGGGCATCTTCGGCATGGCCTCGGCCGTGTTCGAGGTGGCAGAGGATCCGGCGTTCGCGGCCGTCCCCATCCGGGTGCTGCCCGGGCTGAGCGCCGTCCAGGCCGTCGCCGCCCGCGCGGGCGCCCCCATCGGCGGCGACTTCGCGGTCGTCTCGCTGTCGGACCGGCTCAAGCCGTGGTCGGTCATCGAGAACCGGCTCGTCCACATCGCGCAGGCCGACCTGGTGCTGGCCCTCTACAACCCGGCGTCCCGCTCGCGTACCGAACAGATCGGACGAGCCCGCGAGGTGCTGCTGGACCACCGCAGCCCGGAGACGGTCGTCGTCGTCGGACGCGACATCGGCCGGTCCGAAGAGTCCCTAACCGTCACGACGCTCGGGGAGTTGGACCCGGCGTCCATCGACATGAAATGCCTCGTCCTGATCGGCGCGTCGGGCACCCGGGTGGGCCCCTCAGGCGTGTGGACGCCCCGCTTCGTCCCGGAGGGGTCCGCATGAGCGCGACCGTCCACTTCGTCGGTGCAGGCCCGGGTGCCGCCGACCTGCTGACCGTGCGCGCCGTCCGGCTGCTGGAATCCGCCGACGTGGTGCTGTTCCCGGGCACCTACCTCGACCCGGACGTGCTGGCCCACGTCAGCCCAGACGCCGACCTGGTCGACACCCAAGACCTCGACCTGGACCAGATCACCGACGCGGTGGTGGCGGCGTCCCGGGCCGGACGTGCCGTGGTGCGGTTGGCCTCGGGTGACCTGTCGGTGTACTCGGCGCTGCACGAGCAGACCCGACGCCTGGACGCGGCGGGCGTCGGGTGGGACGTCACGCCCGGCGTCCCCGCCTACGCCGCCGCGGCGGCGGCGGTCGGACGCGAACTGACGGTGCCGCTGCTGGGCCAGTCGCTGGTCATCACCCGGACCCAGGCCCGCTCCACGGCCATGCCGACGGGGGAGTCCCTCGAAGCGTTCGCCCGGACGGGGGCCACCTTGGCGCTGCATCTGGCGATCACCCGCATCCGCGTCCTGATGGACGAGGTCGCCCCGATCCTGGGTGGGGACTGCCCGGTCGTGGTCGCCTACCGGGTCAGCCAGCCCGACGAACTGATCCTGCGCGGCACGGTCGCCACCATCGCGGACGCCGTCGAAGAGGCGGGCCTCCGTCAGGCCGCGGTCATCCTGGTGGGACGCACACTGGACGCCAACCGTCCCCAGTGCGCCGAGTCCCACCTGTACGACCCGCACCGGGATCGGGGCGCGAAACGCTCAGGGGTGAAGCGACCGGCCGGCAGCTAGGCGTCGCAGATCAAGCGGGGGCGGAACTCAACGGGGGCGTAACTCAACGGGGAGAGAGTTATCCTCGGGGCCGGTGTGGCGGAAGTGCCGTGAACACCTCGGGCCGCGAGGCGGCCCAGAGAGGGGAGTGCTGTGTCCGGGACGGTCGATCCTTACCCGTCCCTGAAGCGGTTCCTTCGGCTTGGCCCCTCCCGTGCCGATCATCTCCCCGCATTCCGGATCACCGCCGGGCTCGCTGTTCCGCTGATCTGCCTGCTGCTGATCGGACGCATCGACTGGGCGCTCTACGTTGGGTTCGGGGCGTTCACCGGCATCTATTCCCGCGGCGAGCCGACGCGGCTCCGAGCCCGGCGGCAGGCCCTCATGGGTGTCATCTTGACGCTGTGCGTCACCGTGGGTGCCACCATCGCCAGCATCGGGGAGCACATTCCCGCGGTCGCGGAGTTGTGGATCTCGCTGGTCGTGACCTCTGTCGTGGCCGGCGTGGTGGCGGTGGTGGTCCGGGTGCGCGGTATTCGCCCGGCAGGATCACTGTTCGCCGTGTTCTCGGTGGCCGCCGTGGCGTCCGCGCCACCGGCGGCGTCCATCCCCGTCGCGGCCCTGCTCGCCGGGTCGGTCGCAGCCCTGTGCGTCGTCCTTGGCATTCTTGGCCAGTGGCTAGGGGAAGCGCACCACGGTCTGGATCCTGCACCGCCAGCGCCAGTTCCCTGGTCGGCGCGCTGGGCGGACGCGGGGCTGTTTGCGGCGGTGGCGTTCGCTGCGGGGGCACTCGCCGCACTGGCGGGCATCAGCCATCCCTACTGGGCGCAAATCGCCGCGATCGTGCCGCTGTCGGTTACCGGGACGTGGGCCCGAGTCGAGCGCGGCATCCACCGGGTCGTCGGCACCTGCGCGGGCGTCGTCGTCACCGCGTTCCTGTTGTCGTTTCCGTCGCAGCCGTGGCAACTCGTCGTGTGGGTGGTGCTGCTGCAGTTCCTGGCCGAACTGTTCGTCTTGCGCCACTACTCGCTCGCCCTCTTGTTCATCACCCCGCTCGCCTTGCTGATGGTGCAACTGGGTTCCCCGCAACCGGTCATCCCGCTTCTGCAGGTGCGCATCATCGAAACGGCCATCGGCGTGACCGTCGGGCTGGCCTCGGTGTCCCTGCTGTTCTTTGCGCGGCGGCTTCACGCCAGGAGCATCCCCGCGTCGCGGTGACGCCGCTGGGGTGTCGTGAAGACCTATCCCTTGGTGCGGATGAACCACTGCGTCACGCGGCGGGCGGGCTTCCAACCGGTGAACGTACCGATGGGGGCCGCGGTCTCGACGCTGATCCGGGTGAGTTCGCCGCCGAGTTCGGCGTAGCGGGACGCCAATAGCACCTCGGTTTCGAGGGTGACGCCATGGACGACCAGGCGCCCCCCCGGACGCAATGCGTCCAGGCAGCGGTCCAGGACGCCCGGGACGGTCGCTCCGCCGCCGATGAAGATCGCGTCGGGGGCGGGCAACTCGGCCAGGGCGTCGGGGGCGGCCCCGTGGACGACCTGCACGGTCGGGACGCCGAGGGACGCGGCGTTCTGTTCGATGCGGGCGGCGCGCGTGTCGTTGGCCTCGATCGCCAGGGCGCGGCAGGTGGGGTGTGCGCGCGACCATTCGATGCTGAGCGAACCTGCTCCCGCGCCGACGTCCCACAGCAGCGCGCCTGGGGTGGGGGCCAGCCGGGCGAGCGCGGAGGCGCGCAGGTCGCGTTTGGTGAGTTGGCCGTCGTTGGCGTACGCGTCGTCGGGGAGCCCGGCCGTCCAGCCATAGCGGTGCGGGCCTACCAGTTCGATGCCGACCACGTTGAGGCGGGGCGGGTGGGCGTCCCAGGTCTCGGCGGTGGCATCGATCCGGGACGCCCGCTCCGAGCCCAGATCGCCGAGGACGTGCAGGACGCTGGCGCCGTAACCGGCGCCGAACAACAGCCCGGCGATCGCCGCCGGGGTGGTCTCATCGGAGGACAGCGCAAGGATCCGGCGTCCGGGCGCCAACTCGCGGGCCAAGAGCGCGACGGGACGCCCGACCAGGCTCACGACGGCGCACTCCTCGGCGGACCAGCCCAGTTCGGCGCGGGCCAGCGCCACCGAGGACACTGCGGGAACGACACGGACGGCGTCAGGGCCCAGCAGGCCGATCAGCGTGGTGGCGATCCCGGACACGAGCGGATCCCCGGACGCGAGCGCGACGACTCGCCCCTGCGGCAACGAGGCCAGCAGCGCGGGCAGACCGGCACGGAGCGGGGAGGGCCACGGGAGCCGCGAGGCGGCGGAGGCGTCCGGGACGAGCGCAAGCTGACGCGGTGAGCCGATCAGGACGTCCGCCTCGGCGACCAGTGCCCGCGCGTGATCACTCAGGCCCGACACACCATCGGCGCCGATACCAACGACAGTGATCGAGGAGGGGGCGCGACGTTCAGTGGGCACCTCACCACGCTATCGTGGACGACGGCACGAGGTGCCCCCGAGTGGACGGCCGACGGAACCGGCGGCGCGGCAACGACGGGGAGAATCTGGGAAGCCGGTGAGAGTCCGGCACAGGCCCGCTGCGGTGAACCGAGCCCGAAAGGGACTCGGCCAGTCCGAAGACCGGCCCCGCGCCACGACGACCACGTTGGCGAACAGAGCGGGAGCCTCACATGCCACAGCAGTACCCCTTTTCGGCCATCGTCGGCTGCGAAGCCGACCACCTCGACCCGATGGGGCTGGCCCTCATCTTGTCCACGATCTCCCCGGAGATCGGCGGGGTGCTGATCCGTGGCGAGAAGGGCACCGCCAAATCCACCGCCGTGCGTGCGCTGGCCGCCGTCCTGCCGCCCGTCGACGTCTACGAAGGCGACCGGTTCTCCATCGACCCCGACGATCCTTCCGCGGTCTCTCTCGACCTGCCCGACCGGGACGCCGCCACGCGCACGTCGCGTCCGGTGCGGCTCGTCGAACTCCCGGTCGGCGCCACCGAGGACCGCGTCCTGGGCTCCCTCCAACTCGAAAGCGCCCTGTCCAAGGGTGAGGTGACGTTCGAGCCGGGCCTGCTTGCGCGCGCCCATCGCGGCATCCTCTACGTCGACGAGGTCAACCTGCTCCACGACCACCTCGTCGATCTGCTCCTGGACGCCGCTGCCATGGGCCGGGCGACCATCGAACGCGACGGCATCTCCGTCGAGCACGCCGCCCGCTTCGTCCTGATCGGCACCATGAACCCTGAGGAGGGCGAACTGCGGCCCCAGTTGCTGGACCGGTTCGGTCTCACCGTCGAGGTCGTCGCCCCCCGAGAACCTGGACGCCGTGTCGAGGTCGTCCGCCGGCGGCTCGCCTTCGACGCCGACCCGTTCACGTTCGCCGCATCCTTCGCCGCCGACGAGGCCGCGTTGCGGGCCCGCATCGGTCAGGCTCGCGCCCGCCTGGCGGGGGTGAAGCTCAGTGACAATGCGCTGGCCGCGATCGCCCGCGTGTGTGCCGGGTTCGAGGTGGACGGCCTGCGCGCCGACATCGTCACCGCCCGCGCGGCGGTCGCGCACGCCGCCTGGGCCGGACGCGACACCGTCACCCGCGCCGACATCCGCCAGGCCGCCCTGCTGGCGTTGCCGCATCGCCGCCGCCGCAACCCGTTCGACGCCCCGGGGCTCGACGAGGACCTCCTCGACCGTCTCCTGGGGGATGAAGAGCCGGATCCCGACGACACCCCACCCGAGCCGCCCACCGACGACCCGGCACCCGAGGATCGTCCGCCGGAGGACTCCGACAGCGCCGACCAGCCTGACACCGACGCGCCACAGCCCGACACCGACACCTCCCAGCCAGACGCGCCGCCGCCCGGCCCACAGGATCAGGCCGAGGCGCCGCTCGACGTGCCCCCGCCGCTGCCCCCCGAACTCGGCAACGACCAGCCCTCCGGTGAGGGCACCGACAAGATCGCCGCCGCGGCAGCCCCCTATCGGCCGCGCCTGTTCGCCGTCCGCGGGGTGGGCGCGGGCAGCGCCGGACGCCGTAGCCGCGCCCTGTCCACGCAGGGGCGACGCATCGGCGCCGAACCCGCCACCTCCGGGGCCGGATCGCTGCACCTGGTGGAAACGCTCATGGCCGCCGCCCGCCACCAGACCCCCCACGCCGGGGGGCGCCGCCGCGTCCAGTTGCGCGCCGAGGATCTGCGCGTCGCCACCCGGGAGGGCCGCGAGGCCAACCTGATCCTGTTCTGCGTGGACGCGTCCGGCTCGATGGCCGCCCGCAAACGCATGACAGCGGTCAAGACGGCGATCCTGTCCCTACTGCTGGACGCCTACCGTCGCCGCGACCGCGTCGGGCTGGTGACGTTCCGGCGTACCGGCGCCGACGTCGCGTTGCCACCGACCGGGTCCATCGACATCGCCGCCGCTCGCCTGGAGGAATTGCCCGCCGGGGGCCGAACGCCGCTGGCCGAGGGCCTCGAACTGGCCGCGAAGGTGATCCTGCGCGAACGCGTCCGGGATCCGCGCACCCGCCCGCTGCTGGTCGTCGTCACCGACGGCCGCGCCAATGCGGGTGCGGACGCGGTGGCACGGGCCGAGCGGGCAGCGTCCGGCATCGCCCGGCTGGGCGTCAGCACCGTCGTCATCGACAGTGAGGCGGGTCCGCTGCGGCTCGGCCTGGCGCGACGGCTCGCGTCCGTGCTGGGCGCCGAACACGTGGCCGTGGACGCCGTGAGCGCTCAGGCCCTGACCGGGGCCGTGGACGCCTGGCGCGAACGCCCCACCCTTCCTGCCGCCGAGAACGGAGCCGCCTGATGCCCCAAGGACAACCCCTGAGCGTTCCCGATGACGGGCTCACCACCAAACAGCGACGTAACCGCCCCCTGCTGGCCGTCCATACCGGCGACGGCAAGGGGAAATCGACCGCCGCCTTCGGGTTGGGGCTGCGCGGCTGGAACCAGGGCTGGAACATCGGGGTCTTCCAGTTCGTGAAGTCGGCCAAGTGGCGCATCGGCGAGCAGACCGTCTTCGAGCGCCTGGGACGCCTCCACGAGGAGACCGGCGAGGGGGGTCCCGTCGAGTGGCACAAGATGGGGTCCGGCTGGTCGTGGACGCGCAAGCAGGGCGACGGTTCCGACCACGCCGCCGATGCCGCCCAGGGCTGGGCGGAGGTCAAGCGACGCCTGGCCGCCCAAACCCACGATCTGTTGATCCTCGACGAGTTCACCTACCTCATGGAATGGGGCTGGGTGGACGTCGAGGATGTGGTGGAGACCCTCACGCAGCGTCCCGGTTTTCAGCATGTCGTGATCACCGGACGCCGTGCGCACCCGGCGCTGATCGAGGCCGCCGACTTGGTCACCGAGATGACCAAGATCAAACATCCGATGGACGCCGGGCAGAAGGGCCAACGCGGCATCGAGTGGTGAGGCGAGTGGCGCTTTCGTCGGGCCGGGCCGCGCTGAGGGTGGTCGGGGCTTCGTCCTGTCGGTGGCCTTCCCTAGACTGGCGCGACAGCCACACCCGCCGCCCGGACGGCGTGACCCAGGAGGGCTCACTCGACCGGGATCAACCGACGAAGGACGTGCCACCATGGGGTTTTTCAGCAAGCCGGACGACGCGCCGCACACGACGAACACGCCGCTGACCAAGGAGCGCATCGCAGCGTTCCTGACGCGGCAGGAGTGGTACTTCTCCGAGGATTCCGACGGTGACCTGGGCGGGTCGTGGGACGACAACGTCTTCTACTTCTTCGTCTTGGGTTCCAACGACGAAGTGCTGCAGGTGCGCGGGCGTTGGAAGCACACCCTGCCCCTGGAGCGCCAGGCAGACTTCCTCCTGTTCGCCGACGACTTCCATCGGTCCCGCCCGTGGCCCAAGGCCTACACGGCGGAGGAGGGCGGCGAACTCGCGATCTACACCGAGGTGTCCTTCGATCTCGAATACGGGGTCGCCGATGACCAACTCGGCCAGTTCATCGCGTCCGGGCTCTTCACAGGCCTGCGCTTCTTCGAGGCGTTGGGCGAGCACCTGGGCATCGTGGACGAGCCAGGTGATCAGGGCCAGGGCGAGTGAGCGGAGAGTCCTTCCAGGTTGATCTGCGCGGCGTCGTCGATCTGCTGGCCCGGCACCTGTACTCCAGCCCGCGCGTCTATCTGCGCGAACTGCTGCAAAACGGGGTTGACGCGATCACGGCACGCCGCGCCCTGGCTGAGGGTGCGCCCGAGCGCATCGACCTGCGTCCCCTCCCCGGCGGCGGGCTGGAGGTCTGCGACACCGGCATCGGGCTGACCGCCGCCGACGCCCGTGAGTTGCTCGCCACGATCGGCCGCTCGTCCAAGCGTGACGCCGATCTGGGCGGGGGGCGCGAAGAGTTCCTGGGACAGTTCGGCATCGGCCTGCTGTCCGCGTTCATGGTCGCCGATGAGATCGACCTCGTGTCCCGGTGCGCACGCCCGGGCCCCGAGGGGCAGCGTTCGCCCGCGATCCGGTGGCGCGGGTTCACCGATGGGCGCTACGAGCTGACGGAGTTGGCTGACGACGACCCGGCGATCGCCGTGCTCGAAGGCGCGCCGGGCAGCGCTGTCCGCCTGGTTCCTCGGCGCGATGCCGAGCATTGGCTCGCTCCCGACATGGTGGCCGCGCTGGCGGAGGACTTCGGCGGCCTGCTGCCCGTCGACGTTGCGCTGGAGGTGCGCCTCGACGACGGCTCGCTCGCCCGTCGCCGCCTCAGCGGGGACGAACTGCCCTGGCGTGTCGCCTACCCGAACGATGCCGCACGCACCGTTGCGTTGGCGTCCTACAGCGAGCGGGCGCTGGGGTTCACGCCGCTGGCTTCGATTGACGTGGAGATTCCGATCGCTGGGCTGACGGGTGTCGCCTTCGTCCTTCCTGCGGCGGTGGCACCCACCACGGTGGCCCATCATCGGGTGTATCTCAAACGGATGCTGCTGTCCTCGGGGGTCACCCAAGTGCTCCCGCCGTGGGCTTTCTTCGTGCGCTGCGTCCTGGACGCCTCGGGGCTGCGGCCCACCGCGTCGCGTGAGGGTCTCTACGAGGACGACCTGTTGCTGGCGGCGCGTGAGGCGCTGGGGGAACGCGTCCGGGCGTGGGTGCTCGACACGCTCACCGCGGGTGGTCCGGTGGCGCGCCGGTTCGTCGAGGTGCACCACCTGGCGTTGCGGGCGCTGGCGTTGGTGGACGATGAGGTGCTCGACCTCGCGGTCACGACCTTGCCGTTCGAGTCGACGGTGGGGGCGGGCACGCTTCGCGAGTTGGCTGAGCGCGCAGGGGACGCCCGGCTGCTGTTCACCCGCTCCCTGGAGGAGTACCGCCGGATCGCTGCCGTGGCCGCCCACAAGGGCATCGTGGTCGTCAACGGGGGTTACGTCTACGACGCCGACCTCCTCGAACGCGCCGCCGCCCGGCACCGCGAACTGGGGCTGGCCGCCGCAGTCGCCGACGACATCGCGCGGACCCTCGACGAACTGGAGCCGGTGCGCGAACTGGAGATCCTGGACGCCGTCGTCGCGTTGCGGGCCACGCTCGCCGATCAGGACTGCGACATCCTGGTCCGCCGCTACGACCCGCCCGAGTTGTCCGCCGTCCTCATCGACGACCGTGACGGTGAGCATGCCCGCGCCGCGCACGCAGAGGCAGCCACCTCCGACGACGTGTGGGGTGAGATCCTCACCGGGCTCACCGAGCCCGCGCGTCCGCGTCGGCTCATCCTCAACGATGCGTCCGCCACCGTTCGGGCGCTGCTGGCTACCCGTGACGGTGACGTCCGGGACGCCGCGACCCGCTCGCTGTATGTGACGACCGTGCTCGCCTCGGGGTTGCCGTTGCAGACGGCCGAGGTCACGCTCATGAACGAGTCCCTGTCGCTGCTCATGGAGCGTGCGCTCGGGGGCGACTCCACTTCCACGAAGGACGACCGATGACTCGCTCCGTTGCCGAAGCCAACATCGCCATCAGCCGGATCCGTGACATGCCCTATGGGATCGCGCGCAGTACCGCGTCGGCTGCCGAACTTGACCGGATTACCGCCGAAGGCCCCCCGGAGGCGCGCGCTTACGCCTTGTTCACCACGGTGGAGGGGTATGCGTGGGGCGGCGAGGTCGACAAGGCGTTCCTGCCCTTCACGCAGATGCTGCGCTGGTGGGACGCCCACCCGGAGTACTTCGACGAGCAGGATCAGCATTCGCTGTTTTGGTCGTTCAAGTGGATGGTCGCGCATTTGATGGAGTTCCCCGCGATCACGGCCGCACAGATCGACACCACGCTCACGGACATGCAGCGCCGCTACGCGCTGGCGGGCAACGGGATGAACGCCGTCGCCCTGAGCCGGTTCGGCTGGGCCCAGATGCGTGGCGCAGCCGACACCGAGGATCTTTTCGTGGAGTGGTCCTCGACCCCACGCGACGACTTCTCCCAATGTGAGGCGTGCGATCCCGGCGACCGGGCGGCCCACCTGTACCGCACCGGCCGCTATGAGGAGTGCATCCGGCTCGTCGAGCAGGTGTTGCCGCAAAGCCCCGAATGCGCCACGGAGCCGGGCGACATGCTGTCGTACCTGCAACTCGCCTCCCTGCAGGTGGGGGACGCGGTGGGGGCGGCTCGCGCCCACCGCCTAGCGCGCCAGCATCTGCCCCAGGACGTGACGGCAGCCCCGATCCGTGGTCGTCATCTGGAGTTTCTTGCTCGTTCCGGAAACCCGAGTCGTGCCCTGGCGAAGCTGGTGGAGGATCAGCGTTTCCTGCTTGAAGGCGACACCCCGCATGTCCGGTGGACGTATCTGCGTTCGGTGGGCGCGGCCACGGGCTTACTGGCGGCCGACCATGCCGCAACACCCGTCGAACTGCACGGCGTCCCGGCGGCGACGGTGGCCGAGTTGGATCGGTGGGTGCGCGGTGAGGCGCTCACCTTGGCTGCCGCGTTTGACGCGCGCAACCAGACCTCAGCGCTCACGGACGCCACCTGGGCCGTGTGGAATGACGCGACGTTCCTTGCTGTGGATCTGTCCGTCTTCGGTGAGCACCTCGCCCCGGTCGCGAGCGCGGCTCCCGCGCCACGCGCCGAGGATCCTGCCCAGCCCTCACGAGCCCAGGCGTCCTCCCCGGACGCCTCCCCGGCAGGGGCGGACGCCGACGTTGCGCAGGGCCAGCCTGGTCTCGACGACCCGGCGGAACTCCTCGCCTGGGCGGAATCACAGGCGGGTGCGGACCGGGTGGCGGCGGCGCGCGCCTATGTGGCTGCGGCGAACGCCTACCGGGCTGTGGGCCGTCTGCAGGCGGCAGGGTTCGCCCATGCGGAGGCGGCGATGCTCGCCTCCGCCGAAGGTGACGACGAGGGCGCGCGCGCCCAGTTCGCGTCGGCGGCTTCGCTGTTGCGCGGTGCCGCGACACCAGCGCGATACTTTGCGCCCGTGGTGGAGGCGTGGGCTCGCCGGGCCGAGGTGACGCAGCTTCCTGAGATCGACCGCCTGGCGGAATCCCTGATCGGCGAACTCACTGAGGAGGAGCTTCCCGACGGACTCTCCGACGACATCGTCGAGCGTGAGCGGGCCGCCCGTGCCGTGCAGGCGCGTCGACTCGCCGACACCCGCGTTCGTATCGCCGCGACTCTGGGTGATCCCACCGCCCCCGAGCGCGCCGAAACCATCGCGGAAGAGTTCGCCCGCGCGGGAGAGTACGCGGATGCCGCCTACGCGTTCTGGCTGCTGGGAATGCTGCGCACCGACGACGTCGACGCGGTCTACGCGCTGGAGTCCGCGACCGAAGCCTTCACGCTCGCCCACCTGCAGGAGCCTCGCCGCGAGGTCGGCGGCGAACTGGTCGCGGCGCTAAAGCGGCTCGGCCGCGCTGACGAGGCGGAGAAGTGGGCCGTCGAACTGAGCGGCAACGCGTAGCCACTGGCTGCTCTGCTTCGGATGATCCTCCACAGTGGTGGTCGCCCGCAGGATCGACATGGCACCCTCGGCCTTGTTCCGCTACATCTCCGGACGCGACGAGTTGCTGACGTGGCTCATCGTTGACGCCTGAGGCGCAGTCTCCCCTGGTTGGCGACCGTCGGGGTGGCGCTTGTTGCGAGTGCATTGCCCGCGCGTCGCGCCGGACGAGCCACGCCCATCCAGGCCCTGGCTGATCTCGGCTGATCGGGCCACCCGGCCCGTCCTCAGGAGGCCAGGGACACGTCGGTGACGCGGCGCTCCAGATGGGACGCCCAGCGCAGTTCTGCGGACGCGAGACGCCGCAGGCCTGCGGCGAGCGTGCGGGCGGTGCGTCCCGTGGTAGGTGCGGCCTGGACACTGCGGCACGGGAGGGCGCGCGCGGGAACGTCATGGGTGGACGACATCTCGTGCAGGGTGGAGCCGATGGACAGGTACATGGACATGGGTGTCCCTTTCTGCGGGTCGGTGAAGGGTGGTCTAGAGCAGGGGTGCGGTGCTGGCGCGCACCATCAGGCGGTGCGGCAGCATGATTTGACGGTTGGGTCGGCGCGGGTCGAGGACGAGGCGGGCAGCCTCGCGGCCCTTCTCCGCGATGGGTTGTCGAATCGTGGTGAGCCCCGCTGGGGCGGCTTCTCCGATGTCGTCGAACCCGGCGACCGAGACGTCACGGCCCGGCTGTAACCCCCGCTGTGCGAGGGCGTCGAGGAATCCCAGGGCGAGAATGTCGCTCATGCCCACGACGGCGGTGGGTCGGTCGTGGCGATCCAGGACGACATCCCCGGCGTTGCGGCCAGAATCGCGGGAGTTGGGGCCGGTCAAGACGATGCGCACGTCCGCGTCGCCGAGCCCTTCCAGGATGCCGAACAGGCGTGAGCGTGAGTCGAGCGCCCACGGGGGCAGGTCGTCCTGGTCGGCGAGTTGCCCCGGATGCCACTCGACGTGGTCGGCGTCGCTGAGCCTTGGGATCTCGGCGAGCACCGTGACGCGGCGATGGCCGAGGCGGTATAGGTGGGCGCCGAGGTCGCGTCCGGCTGCGCGATCGTCGATGGCGACGAACGTGTCGTTGTGGAGATCCTCGCTGAGCGTGCAGTACACCGTCGGAAGGCCGAGTTCGCGGGCCTTGATGACGGCTGGTTTGTCGCCGCACAACCCGACGAGGCCGTCGACGGCGGCGTCCTGCACGGCGGCGAGCGAGGCGGGGTCCGAGGCGGGGACCGACAGCAAGGTGATGCTGGTGCCGTGGGCGGACATCACCTCGGAGAACCCGCGCAACCACAGCACGGTGAATGGGTCGGAGAAGGCGTAGGACAGGTCCTCGTCGAAGACCACGGCATAGGTGTTGGTGCGCCCGGTGCGCAACTGGCGTGCGACGGCGTCGGGACCTGAGTAGCCCATCTTCTTGGCGCGCTGAAGGACGCGGACGCGGAGGTCTTCGGAGAGCTGATCGGGGCGGTTGAACGCGTTGGAGACGGTCATGACGGAGACGCCCATCACCGCTGCCACGTCCTTTTGCGTCACCCGGCCCATGCCGATCACCCCCTCGACATCCATGGTGGACTTTATCGTTACAGTGATCAACCGGCCTCTGCTCTGTAGCGCTAAAGAACCCATTCCTGCGAACCTTGCAGCACCCGATAGGAGGAGGCACTGATGCCACGGACTAGCCAAGCGGTGATCGCCCGCAGCGTGAACGCGCCTGTGGAGGTAGTGACGATCACCGTCCCCGATCCGGGCCCCGGCGAGGTCGTCGTGAAGGTCCAAGCGTGCGGCGTGTGCCACACCGACCTGCACTACAAGCTCGGCGGGATCGGGGACGACTTCCCCTACCTGCTGGGTCATGAGGCCGCGGGCGTCGTCGAGGAGGTCGGCGAGGGCGTCACCGAGGTCGCCCCCGGCGACTACGTGGTGCTGAACTGGCGGGCCGTGTGCGGCCAGTGCCGTGCCTGCCGCAAAGGCAAGCCCTGGTACTGCTTCGCGACGCACAACGCGCGCCAGAAGATGACGCTGGACGACGGCACCGAACTCACCCCAGCGCTGGGGATCGGCGCGTTCACGCAGTACACGCTCGTCGCCGCAGGCCAGTGCACCCCGGTCGATCCGAGTGCACCACCTGAGGTCGCCGGTCTGCTGGGCTGCGGCGTCATGGCGGGCCTGGGCGCCGCCCTCAACACCGGCGCGGTGGGCCGCGGCGACTCCGTTGCCGTCATCGGCTGCGGGGGCGTCGGCGCGGCGGCCATCGCCGGGGCCACACTGGCGGGGGCGACCACCATCGTCGCCGTCGACCTCGACGACGGGAAACTCGCGACCGCCTCCACCCTGGGCGCGACGCACACCGTCAACTCGTCGGCGTCCGACCCGGTGGCGGCCATCCAGGCCCTCACCGGCGGGCACGGCGCGGACGTGGTCATCGACGCCGTGGGGCGCCCCGAAACCTGGAAGCAGGCCTTCTACGCCCGCGACCTGGCTGGGACGCTCGTCCTCGTCGGCGTCCCCACCCCCGACATGGAGGTGCCGCCCCTTCCGCTGCTGGACTTGTTCAGCCACGGCGGCTCGCTGAAGTCGTCCTGGTATGGCGACTGCCTGCCGTCGCGGGACTTCCCCACGCTCATCGACCTCTACCTCCAAGGGCGCCTGCCGTTGGACGCCTTCGTCAGCGAGACCATCGGCATCGGCGACGTCGAGGAGGCTTTCGTCCAGATGGGGCGGGGCGACGTGCTGCGCAGCGTCGTCGTCCTCGAGAACACCGAGAAGGGGCAGTGACCATGGCACGCATCGACCACGGGGTCACAACGGGCACCTTCAGCCTGGACGGGCAGACCTTCGACGTGGACAACAACGTCTGGGTGGTGGGGGATGACACCGCATGCGTCGTGATCGACGCCCCGCACTCGGTAGACGACATCCTGGCCCTGGCGGGGGACCGCACGGTGATCGCCCTGGTGTGCACGCACGCCCACGACGATCACGTCAGGGTCGCGCCCGACCTGGCCCGTGCGACCGGGGCGCCGATCCTGCTGCACCCCGCCGACGCCCTCGTGTGGGCGCTCACCCACCCCGGTGTCACGCCGGACGCCGACCTGGCCGACGGCCAGCAGATCGCGGTCGGGGACACCTCGCTGACGGTGCTGCACACCCCGGGGCACTCGCCCGGATCGGTGAGCCTGTACGCACCCGACCTGGGTGTCGTGTTCACCGGCGACACCCTGTTCCAAGGTGGGCCGGGCGCGACAGGCCGGTCCTTCTCTGACGCCGACCTGATCGTCGACTCGATCCGGCGACGGCTCTTCACGCTGCCTGATGACACCATCGTTCACACCGGCCATGGCCCTTCGACCACCATCGGTGCGGAAGCTGCGGCCCTGGGCCGCTGAGCGTCAGGCGCGCTCGCGCACCCAGGTGAGAGCTTCGGCGGGGTCGTGGACGGTGGCGACGCCGTCGCCGTAGTCCGGACGCCGCACCACCACGACGGGGACGCCAAGCGTGTGGGCGGCGTCGAGCTTGGGGCGCGTGTAGGTGCCGCCGGAGTCCTTGGTGATGAGGACATCGGCGCGATGCTCGCGCATGAGCGCCAGTTCGCCGTCCAGGGTGTAGGGCCCTCGCGAGGTGAGCAGGCGCCAGGCGTCCGGGAGCGTCAGATCGGGCGCGTCCACGACGCGGGCCAGCACCGCTGCCTGGCCGAGCGCGGGCAGAAAGCGCGCGAGTTCTTGGCGTCCCACGGTGAGGAAGGGGCGGACGCCGAGCGTCGCGGCCAGGTCTGCGGCGGCGTCGTGGCCGTCGGCGTAGTGCCATTCGGGGCGCGGTTCCCAGCCTGGGCGTTCGAGGCGCAGCAAAGGGATGCCCTCGGCCGCGCAGGCGGCCGCGGCGTTGGCGGACATGCCGCGCGCGAACGGGTGGGTGGCGTCCACGACGAGGTCGTAGTCGGCCAGCGCGGCGCGGAGCCCCTCGACTCCGCCGAATCCGCCGATCCGCACCGCCCCGACGGGGAGCCGCGGGCGTGCGACGCGGCCGGCGAGCGACGATGTGACGTCGATGCCGTCGGTGACCAAGCAGGCCGCCAGGGCGCGGGCCTCCGACGTCCCGCCCAGCAGCAGGACGCGCCCGCTCACTGGGCCTCCGGGGCGCGCAGCAACGCCAGATCCATGACCCAGCCTGCGGTGTCCTTCGCCCGGGCGCGGGCCGCCTGAATCGCGGGTTCCACGTCGGCGACGGTGCCCGCAACCAGTTCCTCGGTGGGGGTTCCCAGGTTGGCGCCCCACCACACCTGCCAGTCCTCCAGGCCGGTCAACTCGACGGCCGACAGCAGCATGATGACGATGTTGGTCTGCCCGGAGGCCACCGCCTCGGCGAGGTGTCGTCCGGTGGTGATGTGCACCGGCCCCCCGACGCGATGCAGGACGATCTTGTGCCGGGCAGCGAGCAGTTGCGGGGCGCTGACCCCGGGCACGACCTCGAAGTCGACGCCCAACTCGCGGGCCAAAGCCGTCACGATCCGCACGACCGAGTCGTACAGGGACGGGTCGCCCCAGACCAGGAACGCTGCCGACCCGCCGCGCTCGCGCAGCACCGCCGCGTAGGCGGCGATACGCGCCGCATGCCACGCCTTCACCGCCTGGGGGTAGTCGGCCGGGTTGTTGCGATCACGCTCGGGATCGCGCACCTCGACGACCTCCAGGCCAAACGGTGCCGCGACGGCCTCCCGGATCGCCAGGAGGGCGTCATCGTCCGACTTGCGGGCTGCGATCACGTAGTCGGACGCCGCTAGCGCGGCCGCCGCCTCCGGGGTCACATGCTGGGGGCCCATCCCGAATCCGACGATGCGGATCGGGCCCAAGGGTGCAGGGGTCATGCGTCCTCCTCCAGGTCGCCTTCGACGTCGAGGTAGATGCGCTGCATTTCGGCCAGGACCTCCGGGTCGGGCTCAGCCCACAGGCCACGTTCGGCGGCCTCGTGGAGCCGCTCGACGATGCCGCGCAGCGCCCACGGGTTCGACTGCCGCAGGAACGCCTGATTCTCCTCGTCGATGACGTATTCCTTCGCCAACGAGTCGTACATCCAGTCGTGGACCACGCCGGCGGTCGCGTCGAACCCGAACAGGTAGTCCACGGTCGCGGCCAGTTCGAAGGCCCCCTTGTAGCCGTGGCGGCGCATCGCGCCGATCCAGCGCGGGTTCACCACGCGGGCCCGGAACACGCGGGCGGTCTCCTCGGCGAGCGTCCGGGTGCGGACGTTGTCGGGGCTGGTGGAGTCACCCACGTAGGCGCGCGGATCGGACCCGGTCAGGGCACGCACCGTGGCGACCATGCCGCCGTGGTATTGGAAGTAGTCGTCCGAATCGGCGATGTCGTGCTCGGCCGAGTCGACGTTCTTGGCCGCCACCTTGATGCGCTTGTAGTTGGCGCGCATGTCGTCGGCGGCGGGCGTCCCGTTCAGGTCGCGGCCGTAGGCGAACCCGCCCCACGCGGTGTACACCTCGGCCAGGTCGGCGTCGTCGCGCCAACTGCCCGACTCGATGGCTTGCAGGATGCCCGCACCGTAACTGCCCGGCTTGGAACCGAAGATGCGTGTGGTGGCGCGGCGGGTGTCGCCGTGGAGGGCCAGGTCGGCGTCCGCGTTGGCCTTGAGGTAGTTCTGCTCGGCGGGCTCATCCAGGGCGGCGACCATCGCGATGGCGTCGTCCATCATGGCGATGACATGGGGGAAGGCGTCCCGGAAGAAGCCGGAGATGCGCACCGTGACATCGACGCGGGGGCGTCCGAGTTCGGCCAGCGGCACCACGGTCAGCGAGGACACCCGGCGGGAGGCTTCGTCCCATTCGGGGCGGACGCCGATCAGCGCCAGCACCTCGGCGATGTCGTCGCCGGAGGTCCGCATCGCCGAGGTGCCCCACACCGACAACCCCACCGAGGTCGGGTATTCGCCGGTCTCATCCAGGTAGCGGTTCAGCAGGGAGTCAGCCATCGCCTGCCCGGTCTCCCAGGCCAGCCGGCTCGGGACGGCACGCGGGTCGACGGTGTAGAAGTTGCGCCCCGTCGGCAGCACGTTGACCAGCCCACGCAGCGGCGACCCCGACGGACCGGCCGGGATGAAGCCGCCGTCGAGGGCGTGCAGGACGGCGTCCAGTTCGTCGGTGGTGCGGCTCAGGCGCGGGACGACCTGCTCGGCGGCGAACCGCAGGACCGTCTGCACGGCCGGATCCTCGTGGAGGGACGCCGCCGCGGCGGGATCCCAACCGGCGTCCTCCATGGCCTGCACGAGGGCGCGGGCCTGGGTCTCGACCCGGTCGACCTCATGGGTGGGGGCGTCGGGAGACAGCCCGAGGGCGGAACGCAGCCCGGGGACCGCGTTGCCGACGCCACCCCACACTTGGGCGGCGCGCAGGATCGACAACACGAGGTTGACCCGGCCCTCCCCAGCGGGGGCGTCGCCGAGGATGTGCAGGCCGTCGCGGATCTGGGCGTCCTTGATCTCGCACAGCCAGCCGTCGACGTGCAGCAGGAAGTCGTCGAACTCTTCATCGTCGGGGCGCTCGTCCAGGCCGAGGTCGCGGTGCATCTCGGCGGCGCGCATGAGCGCCCAGATCTCCCCGCGGATCGCGGGCAGCTTCGCCGGATCCATGGCGGCGATGTTGGCATGCTCGTCCATCAGGAGTTCGAGCTTGGTGATGTCGCCATAGCTTTCGGCGCGCGCCATCGGCGGGATCAGGTGGTCCACGATGAGGGCGTGGGCGCGCCGCTTCGCTTGGGCCCCCTCGCCGGGGTCGTTCACCAGGAACGGGTAGATCAGCGGCAGGCTGCCCAGGGCGGCGTCCGGGCCGCAGGACGCGGACGGTGCCGCATTCTTGCCCGGCAACCATTCCAGGGAGCCGTGCTTGCCGAGGTGGACGATGGCGTCCGCGCCGAAGCCGTGTTCCAGCCAGCGGTAGGCGGCCAGGTAGTGGTGGGAGGGCGCCAGGTCGGGGTCGTGGTAGATCGCGATCGGGTTCTCCCCGAAGCCGCGCGGCGGCTGGATGAGAATGACGATGTTGCCTGCCCGCAGCGTCGCCAGCACGAGTTCGCCCGCGTCGTTGACGAACAGGGTGCCGGGCGCGGGCCCCCAGGCGTCGACCATGGCCTCGCGCAGGTCGGCGGGCAGGTCGGCGGTCCATTCCAGGTATTGCTCGGTGGTGATCTTGGCGTGCGCGTCGGTGAGTTGCGCGGTGGTCAGCCACTCTTCGTCTTGGCCGCCCGCCGCGATGAGCGCGTGGATGAGGGCGTCACCTGCGGCGGTGTCGTCTTCGGGTGTCCCGGCGGTGTGGGCGTGAAGGATGTCGGTGATCGGGTTGTTCTCGCCCAGGTCGTAGCCCTCGGCGATGAGGCGGCGCAGCAGCCGGATCGCCGACACCGGGGTGTCCAGCCCGACCGCGTTGCCGATGCGGGCGTGCTTGGTCGGGTAGGCCGACAGCACGAGTGCGAGCCGCTTCTCGGAGTTGTCGATGTGGCGCAGTTGGGCGTAGTTGGCGGCGATTCGCGCGACGCGCAGCGCCCGCTCCGGGTCGGCGACGTAGTGGGGTAGCCCCTGGTCGTCGAACTCCTTGAACGAGAACGGCGCGGTGATGATCCGGCCGTCGAACTCGGGGATCGCGATCTGGTTGGCCGAATCCAGCGGCGTGACGCCCTCGTCGGACGCCTCCCAGTCGGCGCGGCTCGTGGTCAGGCTGAGCCCTTGCAGGACGGGAATGTCGATGCCGGCCAGACGCTCCACGTCCCATGCTTCGTCGTCGCCACCCGCCGAGGCACCTGCGGGGACGCTGCCCCCGGCCGCCAGGACGGTCACGATGAGGGCGTCCAGCGTGCCGAACGCGGCGTACAACTCATCGGGGGCCGATCGCAGCGACCCCGCGAAGATCGGGACGCCAACCGCGAGGCCGGTGGCGTCGATCGCGTCGGCGAGGGCGTGCGCGAAGCCGCTGTTGCCGCTGGCCTCGTGCGCCCGGTAGTACAAGACGCCGACGCGCGGCAGGGACGCATCCGCGGTGGCGGACCGCTCCGCGAAACCCCAGGCCGGGATCGCGGAGGGCGGCTCGAACCCCTCACCGGTGAGCAGCACGGTGTCGGAGAGGAACGCGTGGAGGTGCCGCAGGTTGTCGGGGCCGCCCTCGGCGAGGTAGAGGTGAGCCTGGGCGGCGACGCCGATCGGGACGCTGGACAGTTCCATCAGTTCGGCGCTGGGCTGCTGCTCGCCGCCGAGGATCACCAGGGGGGTGTGGGCGGCGCGGATGGCGTCCACCCCGCTCCACAGTTCGTGCGGGGAGCCGAGCAGGCGATAGATGACCAGGTCGGCGTCCGCGACGAGGGCGGCCAGGGCCGCATCATCGGTGCGGTTCGGGTTGGCCCACGTGTAGGCGGCGCCGCTGGCGCGGGCCGAGAGCAGGTCGGTGTCCGAGGTGGACAGCAGTGCGATGCGGGTAGTGGGCTCGGCCACGATTCCTCCTGAGGGGTTCTCGCCCCGTCGAACGGTCGGATCGCGCGCGCCGAGTGTCTGGCTGAGCCGTCGAACTTCGACGGCATCACAGTGGCGGAACCGCCCCGGGCTTGCACCGGGTTCCTCCGGACGCGTGCGCCCCCACCCTAGTGGAGGTAGGGGCGGACCCGAACGGTGGTCACGGTGGGACGACCCCCGCGTCCGACGGCGATGAACTCTATGCACGAAAGTCGGGTGCCCCGGGAGGGCATGGGAGGATCAAGCGAGCGGACCGATCGTGCTTGCCGCCATCCCCACTGCACTCCGAGGAGGACAGGCGGCCCCGTGCCGCCGATATACCCATGACCAATGCTGTTGACGCGCCGACCAGTGAGAGCTGGTTCACACGCCACCCCAAGGCCTGGAAGACCCTCGCGTGCGTCATTCCGGCGCTCGCACTATCCCTCATCCCTGATCCGGCGGGGGTCCAGCAGGGCGGCATGATCATGCTCGGCATCTTCGTCGGCACGATCATCGGCTTCATTTTGCAGCCGCTGCCGAACGCCCCCGTAGGCCTGATCGGTGTCGCTGTCGCCATGGTTGCCGGGGCCCGCTGGGTGCCCGCGCACGTCAAGGCCGACACCGGAGCGGCTGTCGCTGCCACCATGCAGTGGGGTCCGCTCGGCATCAAAGAGGTGCTGGCCGGATTCGGCGATTCGACGGCGTGGCTGATCGCGGCCGCGTTCATCATCGCCGACGGTTTCGTCATCACCGGGCTGGGACGCCGCATCGCGCTGTTGTTCTTGTCGCGCTTCGGGAAGACGGCGCTCGGCCTGGCTTACGGACTGGGCGCTGCTGACCTCGTGGTCTCGCCGGGCACCCCCAGCCTCACCGCCCGCTACGGCGGTGTGGTCTACCCGCTGGTGAAGTCCATCGCCAAGGAGCAGGGCTCGGAAGCGTTCGACGACTCCCGCAAGAAGCTGGGCGCCTTCCTCACGTTCACCTCGGTCGCCATCTCCAGCCTGACGTCGGCGCTGTTCCTCACCGCCATGGCGGGCAACCCCCTCATGGCGAACGCCGTGAAGTCGATGAACCTGGGCTTTGAGATGAGCTGGGGCAACTGGTTCGTGGCCGCCGTCGTCCCGGTCGCGGTCGCCCTCGTCGTGATCCCGTGGGTCGCCTACAAGATCTTCCCGCCGAGCCAGGGCAAGACGCCGGAGGCGCCCGCACTCGCGAAGGCTGCCCTCGCGGAGATGGGTCCGATGAAGACCCCGGAGAAGAAGATGCTCTGCGTCTTCTTGTTCCTGCTGCTCGCGTGGGCCATCGACTCGATCCTCGCTGGGCTGGGCCTGCCGAAGCTGAGCATCGACGCCACCATGGCCGCCCTCGTCGGCGTGGCGCTGCTGTTCATCCTCAACGTCGTTAAGTGGGCTGACGTCGTGAAGAACGGTTCCATCTGGTCCACGCTGCTGTTCTACGGCGCCGCGATCGCGATGGCGACCAAGATCACTACGCTGGGCGTCACTGCCTGGGTGGGCTCGTCGGTGTCGGGTGCACTGGGCGGTCTGGCTTGGCCGTTGGCGTTTGCGATCGTCGTCCTCGCGTACTTCTTCGCTCGCTACCTGTTCGCGTCGGCGACCGCGCACATCCTCGCCCTGTACCCGGTGTTCCTCACCGCAGCCATCGCTGTCGGCACCCCGCCCATGCTGGCGGCGTTCTTCCTTGCGATCGGCGCCACCAACACCGCCAACGGGCTCACCCCGATGGCCGGTGGCGCAGCCCTGACGGCGGGGCAGTCCGGCATGATCACGACCGGGGAGTGGTTCAGCAAGAACTTCATCCTGTCGCTGGCCATGCTCGCGATCTTCGCCGTGATCGGCATCCCCTGGATGCTGTTGGTCCTCTGATCCTGAGTCGGCGTCCGTCCCGAGAGGGGCAGACGCCGAACGCTGTCATGGCACTCCACGCACTCTTCGTCGAAGGGGGAGTGTCGCCCCTTGGTAGAAACCTACGGTTGTGGCAAGTTAGACACAGTTACAGCCGAGGGGGGCTCACATGGATGCCAGCAACATCGCGGTCCGCATGTCCAAGGTGTTCCGGCGCTTTCCGGAGCGGCCGGCGACGCGGATCAAGGACGGGGCCGGTTGGGTCGTCCGCACGTATGCCGAACTGGGGCGTGACGTCGCCACGCTGGCTGGTCACCTGATCGACGCGGGCATCCAGCCGGGTGATCGCATCCTTCTGCTGTCCAACAACCGTCCCGAGTGGACGATCGCCGACCTGGCGATGCTGAGCGTCCGCGCCGTCCCGGTGCCGATCTATCCGACGAGCACACCCGAGCAGGTGCGGCACATCGCCGCCGACTCCGGCGCGCTGTTCGCGTTCGTCGAGAACCAGACGCTGCTGGAGCGGCTTACGCCCGTCTGGGGTGACCTTCCCGAGGTGCGAGGCGCATGGACGTTCGATGCCGTTGAGAGCGGCGACCCCCGCGTCCGCACGCTCGCCGAGGTGCTGAGCGAACCTGTTCCCCCGGACGCCACTGCGGAGGTGGACGCCCGCCTTGAGGCGGCCTCCGGTGACGACGTGGCCTCCATCATCTACACCTCGGGGACCACCGGGGAGCCGCGCGGCGCCGTCTTGACCCATCGCGGGTTCACGTTCGAGACCGACGCGTTGGACGCCTTCTTCACGATCACCCCCAAGGACCATTCGCTGGCCTTCCTGCCGCTGTCGCACGCCTTGGAGCGCGCCTGGACGTTCAAGGTGCTGTTCGAGGGCTGCATGAACACCTATGTCGCGGACGCACGGACGGTGGCCGACGCCCTCGTCGAGGCGCGTCCGACGATGTTCGTCAGCGTCCCGCGTCTGTACGAGAAGGTCTTCACCACCGTGCATCAGAAGGTGGCCTCCTCGCCGCTGCGACGCAAGATCCTGCGGGCCGCGCTGAGCGTCGGCGCCCGCAGCCAGCACGCCTACCGCAAGGGCCGCCGCCCCTCCCTAGGGTTGCGTCTGGCGCTACCGATTGCCGACAAGCTCGTCTTCACGTCCATCCGGGACGCCCTCGGCGGGCCCAAGACTGTGATGGCGTGTGGCGGAGCGCCCCTGCGTCAAGAGATCGAAGAGTTCTTCTCGGCGGCAGGCATGCTGCTGTGCCAGGGGTACGGGCTCACCGAGGCGTCCCCGCTGATCTCGTTCAACTCCCCGGGAGCCTTCAAGTTCGGTACCGCCGGCCGCATCATGGAGGGCGGCGAGGTGCGGATCGGCGACGAGGGCGAGATCTGCTACCGGGGCCCCAACGTCATGCGCGAATACTGGAACAACCCCGAAGCGACCGCGGCGGCGCTCGATGAGGAGGGCTGGTTGCGGACCGGTGACGTCGGCTACGTCGACACGGACGGCTACCTCGTCATCACCGACCGGATCAAAGACATCATCGTCACCTCGGGCGGCAAGAACATCGCACCCGCACCCATCGAGGGGCTGATCCTCGCTGATCCGCTGTTCGAGCACGCGGTCGTGCTGGGCAACAACCGCCCCTACGTCACACTGCTGGTGCGTCCGTCGCTGCCAGGCCTGGAGGACCTCGCACACCAGTTGCAGTTGACGTTCAAAGAAGTCTCCGAACTGCCGACGCGTCCCGAGATCGTCGAGGAAATCACCCGCCGCGTCGCCGCACTCACCGACAAACTCCCACGCCAGGAGCAGATCAAGGATCTGCGCGTCATGCTGGAAGAACTCACCATGGACAACGGGCTGCTCGCCCCGACACTGAAGGTGAAGCGCCGTCAGGTCGAGGAACGATTCGGAGCCCTCATCGAGGACATGTACGCCAAGGTCGCCCAGGCGAAGGACCGCCTCCACCACTGAGGTTGTCGCGTCCGCGCGTGGGCAGGGTGGGACCACTGCTTCTGAAGTGGCGGTGGACCCCGGCGATCACCAGGCGCGTGCGGCGGCCCGGATCACTCGAACTGGTTGATCATGAACTGGGCGGCCCGCGTGAGGTAGGCGCGCAGTTCGGCGTCCTCGGGTTCGGGCAGGGCGAGGGTGTCGACAGCGGCCAGCATGTGGTGCAGCCAGCGATCGCGCTGGTCGGGGGTGACGGCGTAGGGGGCGTGACGCATGCGCAGCCGCGGGTGGCCGCGCGTTTCCGAATAGGTGTGGGGGCCGCCCCAGTACTGCTCCAGGAACAACCGGAGCCGATCGGCCGCCGGACCCAAGTCCTCTTCCGGGTACAGGGCTCGCAGCGGCGGATCGCCCGCGACCCCCTCGTAGAACCGGTCGACGAGGACGCGGAAGGTTGGCTCCCCGCCGACGCGCTCATAGAAGCTGGCTGTGGGCTCGGTGGTCACCGGACCATGCTGCCACGAACCCGTCGCCTGCCTCGTCCCGGCACTTGCCCGGTCCGGCTGCTCGGGTCCGCGGCCCCGGGGCAGCGGTCACGCGTCGAACAGGTGCGCCACGTCCAGCACGCCGCCCGCGGCGGCGAAGTCGGCAGCGACGGCGTCGGCAAGGGCGTCATCGCTGAGGAAGTCCATTGCGGTGGCGGCCAACCCGTAGGCGCCATCGGCGATCCCCGACAACGCAAACTCGGACGCGGCAGCCTCGGCGAACTCGCGGGTGTGCAACGCGGTGCCCTCAGGGGCGATCCGCAGCAGTGGGTGGATGCCCGGAACCCGGACGCTCACGTTCCCGAAGTCGGTGGACGCGGCGATGGTTTCTGAAACCACACCTCGCGGCAGTGCCCGGCGGCCGCGCTCGGCCTGAGCGAGCGCCCAGCGCCGTGTCAGCGGGTCGTTCGTGCGCACCGGCAGTGACGCGGGGTGCTGGTCCCACACCACCTCGACGCCAACGCCCGCCATCAGCGCCGCGCCGTGGGCGAGGTCGTCCACGCGCTGGCTGAGGTCGACGAGCGTCTGCGGGTACTTCGAACGGACGTAAGCCTGCACGACGGCCCGCTCCGGGATGATGGATGCGCGCGTCCCGCCCTCACTGATCACCGCGTGCACCCGGTCGACGGGGATCATCTGCTGCCGCAACAGCCCGATGCCGGTGTAGAAGAGCGTCGCGGCGTCCAGGGCGTTGCGCCCCATGAACGGCTCGGAGGAGGCGTGCGCGGCGCGTCCGGTGAACGTGATGGTCAAGGTGCGCCGCCCCAGCCACACCTGGTCGGCGGCGTCGTAGCCGTAGGGGTGCAGCATGAGCGCGGCATCCACCCCGTCGAAGGCGCCCTCGCGCGCCATGTACTCCTTGCCGCTGTGACCCTCTTCGCCGGGCGTCCCGAGGAAACGGACCCGTCCGCAGAAGGCGTCGGGGTGGCGTTGGGTCAGCCGGTGCAGGGCCAGGAAGGCGCCCACCCCCGTCGCGGCGATGATGTTGTGACCGCACGCATGCCCCAGGTCAGGCAAGGCGTCGTATTCGGCCAGGACGGCGACGGTGTGCCCACCCGTCCCGGCGGTGAACTCGGCCGCCACGCCCGTCTCCCGCCCGAAGACCCCGACCTGCGCGTCGAGGCCGTCTGCGGCGATCAGATCGGCCAGGCGTTGAGCCGCGCGCTTCTCCTCGAAGGCGGTTTCCGGGTCGCCGTGCAACGCGACGGCGAGGTCGCGCAGGGAAGGCGCCAACTCGGCCACGGCGGCGTCCAGGTCACGTCGCAGGAGGGCGTCGGCGCCCGTGAAAGGAGGCTCCAGTCGGTCGGCGTCGGCTGCCAGGGACGCCGTCCGCGCGGCGAGTTGCTCGGAGAAGAAGGGGGACGGCTCGGTCGGGGAGGTCGGTGGCAGCATGCCCTGATTCTAGCGAAGCGCCTTGTCACGACGATGTAACGGGAAGCCCGCTGGCTGTGATGTCGCGCGGTTTAGGGGTGGGTCGGTGCCGTCCGGTAGGCTGGGTCGGTGGACGCTCAGCGTCCTGCATGAAAACCCTCCTGCCCCGGGAGATTCCCGTGGCCGCTAGTCCAGAGGAGGTGGGGAATACACATGCGCCAGTACGAGATCATGGTGATCGTCTCCCCCGACGTCGATGACCGCCAGGTCGCCGGCATCGTGGAGAAGCCGCTCGAAGCGTTCAAGACCGCCGGTGGCACCGTCGAGAACGTCGATGTCTGGGGCCGTCGTCGGCTCGCCTACGACATCCAGAAGAAGTCCGAGGGCATCTACGCGGTGCTCGACGTGACGGCCGAGCCTGACGTGGTCAAGGAACTCGATCGCCAGTACACGCTCAACGAGCAGATCATGCGGACGAAGGTCATCCGCCCCGATCTGCACAAGTGAGGTTCTTCCTCCCCAGATGTGCTCACGACCCTCGTTTTCGTCGGTCGTGGCTGACAGTCTGAGAAGGACGCGGCGCTTCGGCGTCGCAACCTCGACACTAACGTCCGACGAATCGGAGATCTGAACCAATGGCTGGTGAAACCATCATCACGCTCGTGGGCAACCTGACGGCTGACCCCGAGCTTCGCTTCACCCCGTCCGGGGCCCCGGTGGCTAACTTCACCGTCGCCTCCACTCCTCGCACCTTCGACCGTGCGACGAGCGAGTGGAAGGACGGGGACGCCATGTTCATCAACTGCTCGGTGTGGCGACAGGCTGCTGAGAATGTGGCCGAGACCCTCACCAAGGGCATGCGCGTCATCGTCCAGGGCCGGCTGAAGAGCCGTTCCTACGAGACGCGTGAAGGTGAGCGTCGCACTGTGTTCGAGATCGAGGTCGACGAAGTCGGTCCCTCCCTGCGTTACGCGACGGCCAAGGTCAACCGCACCAGCGGTGGCGGCGGCGGTGGCGGCGGCTACAGCCAGCAGGGCGGCTCGGGTGGGGGCGACAACAACTGGTCGTCCAACTCCGGCCAAGGTGGCGGCGGGTACGGGGGCGGCGGCGGCAATCGCCAGCCCGTCAACGACCCGTGGGCTTCGGCCCAGAGCGACGAACCGCCGTTCTGATCCACCTGTTCCAACCACGTCATTCCGGCATCTGCCGGGCTCCAGAAAGAGAGCACCACAATGGCTCCACAGCGTAAGCCTGTGAACAAGAAGAAGATTGCCCCGGTCAAGTCGATCAAGATCGGCACCGTGGACTACAAGGACACCGCGACTTTGCGGAAGTTCATCTCCGAGCGTGGGAAGATCCGCGCCCGTCGGGTGACGGGTCTGTCCGTGCAGGAGCAGCGCAAGGTCGCCATCGCGATCAAGAACGCGCGCGAGCTCGCCCTGCTGCCCTACACGTCGAACGCGCGCTGAGAAAGGAAGCTGACATGAAGCTCATCCTCACCGCCGCCGTCGACCACCTCGGCATCGCCGGCGACATCGTCGAGGTCAAGGACGGCTTTGGCCGTAACTACCTCCTGCCCCAGGGCTTCGCGATCCGTTGGACGCGCGGCGCCGAGAAGCAGATCGAGGGCATCAACCGTGCCCGCGAGGCCCGCACCGTCCGCGATCACGCGCACGCTGGCGAGATTCGCACCCAGCTCGAGGCCCTGGAGATCCAGGTCCCCGCGCGCGTGTCCCCCGAGGGCAAGCTGTTTGGCGCCATCACGGCCGCCGACATCGCGTCGGCGATCAAGAAGGCCAACGGCCCCGCCATCGACCGCCGCAACGTGGTCATCAACAAGCCGATCAAGTCCGTCGGCGAGCACAAGGTTGGCGTGAAGCTGACCGACGCCGTCACCGCGCACGTGCCGGTGAAGGTTGTTGCCGCCTGACGCAGCACCACGAACGCCGGTCAACCCTCGGGTTGGCCGGCGTTCCTGCGTCCCGTCCTCCCTCCGCCGACGACTTCGGCTCCCCCCGTCGATGACTTCGACTCCCCCCGCCGAGGACTTCGGGTTACGGCGCCGATGACTTCGGGTTACGGCGTCGAGGACTTCGGCTCACGGCGTCCAGGACTTCGACTCTCGCCGTCGAGGACTTCCGGTCACGGCATCCGAGGCTTTCAGCTCACTCGATCTCGGACGGATGCACGTGGTGGCGGGCCAGCCACACCGCTCGTGCAGCGATCGCGGCGCCCAGCAGCAGGCCGAGGATCGTCCAGACGGGGCCGTCGGCGATGAAGAGCGAGACCATCACGACCAGGATCGGCACCAGGTAGGTGAGCGACCAGCGCAGGTAGCCGCCGAAGCTCGGCATGTTCACCCCGGCGCTGTCGGCGACGGCCTTGGTCATGAAGTTGGGGCCGTTGCCGATGTAGCTGACGGCGCCGCACAGGACCGAACCGAGCGAGATCGACACCAGATACGCCTCGGGGACGCCGGGAGCCAGCCCGATGCGAGGCTCACCCGGCAGCTGCGCGGCCATCTCGAAGAAGGTGGCGTAGGTCGGCGCGTTGTCGAGGAAGGCCGACAGCCCGCCGGAGAACACGAAGAATGTGATCTCGTTCAGGGGCAGCGTCGGTGCGATCTGCCCGAGGAAGTTCAGGGCCGGGATCATCGCGAGGAAGATCCCGACGAACAGCGCCGCCACCTCGAGGATGGGGGCCCAGGTGAACTGGTTCATCTCGAAGCGGACGTCACGATCCCCGACGACGAACGACAGCGCCGCGGCCGCCACGAACACCAGCTCACGCCAAGGCACCATCTGCGCGAACGTCGCGTGACCGGTCTCGATGGCGTGCAGGTCGAGCGACGGCAGGAAGGCCACCGCCGCGATGATCAGCGCGAAGAACACGAAGTTGATGCCGCCCTTGATCCGCAGCGGCGAGACGTCGGTCGTGTCGAACGCGATCGCCTCCGGCGTCTCCCGGGCGTACTCGCGCCGATCCAGCGCGTAGTAGGTCAGCAGCAGCAGCGCGTTCACGACGAGCCACTCGGGCAGCAGCCGAAAGGTCCACTCGAACGGGACGCCGCGCAGGAATCCCAGGAACAGCGGCGGGTCGCCCAGCGGCGTGAGCAGCCCCCCGCAGTTGGCGACGATGAAGATGGTGAACACCACGGTATGGACGCGGTGAGCGCGCTCCCGGTTGGTGTTCAACAGCGGCCGGATCAGCAGCATCGCCGCGCCGGTCGTCCCGATGAAGGAGGCGATCAGGCCGCCGATCGCCAGGAAGATCGTGTTGTTGCGCGGCGTCGCCCGGATATCGCCGGCCAGGAAGATGCCCCCCGAGACGACGAACAGCGCGAGCAGCAGCATGATGAACTGCACGTACTCGAACAGCGCGTGCACGACCTCGCCGCCGTGTCCCGCGGCGATGAACCAGATCGCCACCGGCAGCCCGCAGGCCAGGGCGACGAGCAGTTTGACGCCGTTGCTTTCCCAGGCCCGCTCGGTGGCCGGGAGGAGTGGCAGCACGGCGACGCACCCCAGGAGAACCACGAAGGGGATGATGCTCCACCATTCCACCTGCATTGTCGCGCCCTCCGCTCGCCCTGCGCCTCGTCATTCTTCCAGGCGGGGACGCGCGTGTCACGCTGCGCCGCTACCCTCACGGGCGCGTCGCGTGTGACGTGCCGGGGGGCTGCTCAGATAGTGGACCTCAGGCAGCGTCAGGACGCGTCGGCGTCGCGCGTGGGCTTGTGGGTGTGGAACGTGAAGGCACCCATCGTGCCGCCGGTCGCGAAACTGGTCGCCGACGGGGTCACCGCGCCCTGCTCGGACCGTTCCGCGGCGGGAGCATCAGGGGGTGCCATGCCGGGCTGGCTGGGGAGAACGGGCTCCCCAAGCGCCGCGAAGATGGCCTGGTCGATCTGGTCGCGTGCCTGAACGCGGTGCTTGCGTGTTTCGGGCATGGCGGCAGTCTAGAGCGCCCGGCTGTGGTGAGCCTGTGCGGGGCGCGTGAGCGGGGCCGGGCGAACGGAACGGACAGGTCCGTGGGGAGCCGTGTAGGCTGTCGTGCAGGTTGAGGTTGGTAGTTCTTACTGCGGTTCCCGTCGGTAGAGTTTCGAGCGTCACCCCAACGCCCCCGGGACCCCGAGGGTTGAGTAACAGCATTAAGAAGGCAGGAAACATGGCCACCGGAACCGTGAAGTGGTTCAACGCCGACAAGGGCTACGGCTTCATCTCCCCCGACGACGGCTCGTCGGATGTGTTCGCGCACTACTCCGCGATCAACTCCCGCGGGTTCCGCTCGCTGAACGAGGGCGACAAGGTCGAGTTCGAGACCGAGCAGGGCCCCAAGGGCCTCCAGGCGACGAACATCACGCCGCTCGCCTGAGTCACACCGAACCGTCGAAGCGCCGCATCCCTGTGGGGTGCGGCGTTTCGCATGTCCGCACCCGGCGGCGTCACGCCTGGAACGCCACGGCAGCAGCGCGTGGGGACACTGAGGACGACACCACCCCTGCGGAACCCGACGGTTGATGCGCGTGAGCCGCGACTCCCCAGGGGAAGCCGCGGCTCACGCGCGTGCGGTGACGGAACTCCTTAGCGGGAGGCTCCTGCCAAGGCGTCCCCGTCGAGGCTCGCGTCCTCAGCGGAGGAGGCGTCGTAGTTGGTGTCCTTCGTCTCGCGCGACAGGATCAGCGAGATGAGGGTCAAGACGCTGGCGGCCGCGAGGTAGACGCCGACCAGCACGGTGCTGCCACCAGCCTGGGCCCACAGCGCCACGGCGATGATCGGTGCCAGGGCGGCGCCGAGGATGCTGGACACGTTGTAGGCGATCGCCGAACCGGTGTAGCGCACGTTCGTGGGGAACAACTCCGGCAGGAGCGCGCCCATGGGGCCGAACGTGACACCCATCAGGGTGAACCCGATGATCAGGAACGATTGGGTCAGTGCCCCGGTGAACATCGCGTCCGGGCGCAGGCTGAGCCACATCGGGAAGCTGATCCCGAAGATGATGATGACGACCGTGACCCAGATGAGCAGGCGGCGGCGGCCAATGGCGTCGGCCACCGGGCCGGACAGCAACGTGAAGATGCCGAAGAAGATCACGCCGATGATCTGCATCAAGACGAAGTTGATGTAGCTGATCCCCAGGCCGCCGGGCTGGGCGGTCTGTGAGGCGGTGCCGTAGGTCAGGGTGAAGCTGGTCATCAGATAGAACAAGACGTAGGTGGCCAGCATGATGAACGTGCCCAGGATCACCTCACGCCAGTGCAGGCGGAACGTGTCGCTGAGCGGCAGCTTGCGGATGGCGCCGCGCTTCTCGGCGGCGTTGAACGCCTCCGATTCGACCAGCTTCAGGCGGACCCACAGGCCCACGATGACCATGACGGCGGAGAACAGGAACGGGATCCGCCAGCCCCACGTGAGGAACGCTTCCGACTTCAGCAGGGCGTCGGTGGGGTGGGGCAGGGCGTAGTTGATGATCAGGAACAGGCCGTTGGCGATGATGAAGCCCAGCGGGGCACCCAACTGCGGGAAGGTGCCGTACCAGGCTCGGCGTCCCTTCGGTGCGTTCTCGGTGGCGACCAGTGCCGCACCCGACCATTCCCCACCGATCGCGAAGCCCTGCGTCAGGCGCAAGGCCAGCAGCAGGATCGGGGCGAGGACGCCGACGGTGTGGTAGGTCGGCAGCAGGCCGATGAGGAACGTGGCAATGCCCATCGTCAGCAGGCTGATGACCAGCGTCGTCTTGCGGCCACGGCGGTCACCCAGGTGACCGAACACGATGGCTCCGATCGGGCGGGCGATCATCGCCGCACCGAACACGGCGAACGAGGCGATCAATGCCGTCGTCGAGTTGCCGCTGGGGAAGAAGAGTTGGGGGAAGACGAGGACTGCTGCGGTCGCGTAGACGTAGAAGTCGTAGAACTCAATGGTCGTGCCGACGAGGCTGGCGGTGATGACGCGAGCCGGTGAGTTCAACGGGGCGGCCGGTGTGGCTGTATTTGCTGTCATGAAGTTGTGATTCTCCTTTGCAGCCTCCCATTGTTCTCCCATGAGACGAGCCGTCTCGAACAGTGGTCATAGCGTGGGATGCCTGGAAGCGCCCCTCCGGCCGCGAAGGCCCGCGCAGAGGGGAAGGGCCGGCCCGCACCCGGTGAGGCCATCAGTTCGGGCTCAGAAGGGCGCCGGTTCCTCATCGTCGTCAACCGTCTCTTCGGGCGGGGTCGGTGAGCCGGGCAGGCGTGCGATCAGTTCCGCGCCCCCCTCGGGCGCGTGCCCAGCCTTGACCCAGCCCCCGTGCGCTTGGATGGTCTGGGCGACGATGGACAGCCCCAGGCCCGAGCCCGTTGTCGCGCGCGCGTGTTCGGAGCGGTAGAAGCGCTCGAAGACGTGGGGGAGATCCTCATCGGCGATGCCGGGGCCTTCGTCGGCGACGCGGAGGCGGTCTCCGATCAGTTCCACCGTGATAGTGCCCCCGGCCGGGGAGAACTTGACCGCGTTGTCGAGCAGGTTGGTGACCGCTCGCTCCAACGCGTCCGGCTCGCCCACCAGGTAGAGCGGATCGAGGTGGACCTTCCAGGTCAGCCCCGGGCCGCGTCGCTTCACCCGTTCCAGGGCATGGTCGATGATCTCGCGCAGATCGACGGCCTCGGGTGCTGGCTGCACCGTCTCCTCGCGGGAGAGCTGAACCAGATCCCCGACGAGTTGGGTGAACTCACCCAACTGGGCGGCGACATCGCGCAGAATCTCGGAGCGGGCACCTTCAGGAAGCATGCCCTGACGCTCGTCGGCCACCAGCAACTCGACGTTGGTTCGCATCGACGTGAGCGGGGTCCGCAGTTCGTGTCCCGCGTCCGCGATGAGTCGACGCTGGCGCTCCCGCGAACTCTCCAACGCCTTCAGCATCCGGTTGAAGGTCTGTCCCAGGTCGGCGATCTCGTCGTCGCCGTGAATCTCGACGGGGGTCAGCTTGTTCGTCGCGGCGATGGACAAGACGGCATCGGTGAGTTTGCGGATCGGCTGGAGCCCCGACTTGGCGATGACGTACCCGATCGCCGCCGCGATGGCGGCACCCACCCCGCCGAACACCAGCAGCGACAGCCCGGTGGTCTGGAGGATGGCCAGCGTGGGGGCGAGCGGACGCCCCACGACCAGGGCGTAATGCTGCTGCTGGTCCACGAGGGGAACGGCGACGATGCGGGTCAGCCCACCGGCCGAGTTGACCCCGGTGCGCGCCGACCAGCCGTGGGACAGGCGCGCGATCGCCAACTCATCGGGGCCCAGTTCCAAGGTGAGCTGGCGTCCCGGCATCGCAATCGTGTGGTTGTCCGACCGCACCAGCATGACGATGACGTTGGCGGCCCGCCACGTCGAGGTGTCGATGCCGCCCATGTTCTCGAGGTCTTCGGCCAGCGCGCCGGAGGTGATGTTGGCGACGTCGACTAGTTCGGCGTCCAACTGGTTGTTGACCGTCACGAGGGTGAGCCCGTAGGCCGCGACACCGGTCACCGCCACGGCCAAGGCAATGGCCAGGGCGATCGCGATCGCCAGCCGCTGTTGGAGGGAACGGTTGGCCGAGGTGAAGAACGCGCGAATCCGCTTCACGACGGCGAACTCACGGGGCCGACTCCCGCAGCACGTAGCCGATGCCCCGCACCGTGTGGATCAGACGCGAACCGCCGTCCACCTCGGTCTTGCGGCGCAGGTAGCCGATGTAGACCTCCAGCGAGTTTGCGGTGGTCGGAAACTCAAACCCCCACACCTCGTTCAACAGCCAGGAGCGCTCCAGCACGCGGCGAGGGTTCTCCATGAAGGTCTGCAGCAACGCGAACTCGGTGCGCGTCAAGGCGATGCGTTTGCCGTCACGGGTCACCTCGCGGGTTCCCAGGTCGAGGCGCAGATCGGCGAACGCCAGCACCTCGCCTGCTGTTGCGGGGGCGTCGTCAGATTCGGGACGGCTGCGGCGGGTGAGGGCGCGCAGGCGCGCCATCAGTTCGTCGAGAGCGAAGGGCTTAGCCATGTAGTCGTCGGCTCCGGCGTCGAGGCCGTCGACGCGGTCCCCGACGGCGTCCCGTGCGGTGAGGACGAGGATCGGGACATCGTTGCCCTGCTGCCGCAGCATGCGGGTCGTCTCCAGGCCGTCCAAGCGCGGCATCATGACGTCCATCACGACCGCGTCGACGCGGTGGGAGGACAGGTGGGCGAGTGCTTCGATCCCGTCGCTGACGGCAGACACCTCGTAGCCGCTGTACTGCAGCGAGCGTTTCAGCGAGTCTCGGACGGCTTGGTCGTCGTCCACTACGAGGATCTGCATGGGGTCATCCTATCGGCGCACGTCCGCGACCTGAGCGAGGATTCCGGGCATCGCGGCCTCCACGCAGGCCAGCGTGTCCTCGAACCCGGCGGTGTCCCCGTACCAGGGGTCGGGGACACCGGAGCCGGGCGGTGCATCGGGGTCGAAATCGGTCAGCAAAGCGAGGTTGTTCGCCCCCGGCGCGAGGGATCGCATGCGGTCCAGGTGCAAGGGTTCAAGGCCGATGACCAGGTCGGCCTCGGCGATCTCGGACGCCGTGATCTGGTGGGCGTGGTGCCCGGACGCCTCGTAGCCGTGGCGGGTGAGGACGGCGCGGGCGCGGGAGTCGATCGGGTTCCCGGACTCCTCGGCGGACACTCCCGCGGAGGTGAAGGTGACGCCGTCGAGCCCCGCGTCCGCTGCCTGCCTGCGGGCGACGCGTTCGGCCATGGGGGAGCGGCAGATGTTGCCCCAGCAGACGAAGACGACCGAAGTGGGCGCAACGGCGTCGGTCACGAATGGACCTCGCCGCGGCGTCCGACGAAGGAGTTGAGCACGAAGCTGACCACCGACACCATCAAGGCGCCCCAGAAGGCCGACCAGAAGCCGTCAACGCCCCACGGGACGCCCAACTTCGCGCACACCCACGAGGTGAGCATGAGCAGGGCCGCGTTGATGACGAGGAGGAAGAACCCCAGCGTCAACAGCAGCAGCGGGGACGTCACGAAGACGAACAACGGCTTGACCAGCGCATTGACCAAGCCGAAGATCGCGGCCACGACGAGCATGGTGACGACCGCGTTCGCGGTACTGGAGGTGTCGAGCCAGATGCCCGGCAGAAGCCAGGTGGCGACACCGAGGGACAGGGCACTGACCAAGAATCGAAGGATCACTCCGCTAGTTTTCCATGTGCGGCACAATGTTCACTTCCGGGATTTACCTTGCCGCGCCCTGAGTCGCGCGGCGGCCCGGTGATGAGAGAGGCAGACGCGTGGGCGAGTTGACCGGGCGGGATTTCCTGAAGGAGGTCGACTTCACTCCCGATGAGTGGAGCCACCTTGTGGAACTCACCGGAGCGTTGAAGACGGCTCGACGTGAGGGCCGTGAGGAGCAGCGCCTGCGCGGCAAGAACTTCGCCCTCATCTTCGAGAAGAGCTCCACCCGGACGCGGGCCGCGTTCGAGGTCGGCGCCCGGCAACAAGGCGCCCACACCACCTACCTGGATCCCTCCGGCGCGCACATCGGCTCCAAGGAGTCCGCCGCCGACACGGCGCTCGTCCTGGAGCGCGTGTACGACGGCATCGAGTTCCGGGGCAACTCCCAAGACACGGTCGAGAAGCTCGCTGAGTTCGCGTCCGTTCCGGTGTGGAACGGCCTGACCGACGAATGGCACCCCACCCAAGCGCTGTGCGACGCGTTCACCATGGTCGAGGCCGCAGGCCGGCCCGCGAAGGATCTCTCTTTCGCCTACCTGGGAGATGCCCGCTACAACACGGGCAACTCGATGCTGACGATGGGAGCCATGATGGGCATGGACGTCCGCATGGTCGCCCCCGCCGAGTTCGCTCCCTCACCCGCCCGCATCGAACTGGCGCGTGAGATCGCCGCGAGCACCGGGGCCACCATCACGATCACCGATGACATCGAGGAGGGGGCGCGCGGCGTCGACTTCGTCCACACCGACGTGTGGGTGTCGATGGGGGAGCCGCACGGGGTGTGGGCCGAGCGGTGCCGCATCCTGGCCCCCTACCGCGTGACGGCCCAGGTCATGGAGTGGGCGGGCCCGAACGCGAAGTTCATGCACTGCCTTCCCGCGTTCCACGACCTGGAGACGTCAACGGCCCGGCTGGTGAATGACCTGACCGGCATGCGCGAACTCGAAGTCACCGACGAGGTGTTCACCTCCCCGGCGTCCATCGTGTTCGATCAGGCCGAGAACCGGCTGCACTCCATCAAGGCCGTCATGGTGGCAACCGCGTCCTAGGCGGAAACCCTGCCGTCGCCGGGCGCCGAGGTTCGCCCGCGGCGTCCGGCGCCGGGGCTAACGCCGCGGCAGGACGCCGATCTGCGTCAGCCAGGCGCGACTGTCGGCGTCGCTGCTCCACAGGTGCGCCGTCCAGCCCGCCCGGAGCGCCGCCGACACGTTGAGGGCGCTGTCGTCGATGAACGCGATCTCGCCCGCAGCCGTCTCGGTGCCCTCCTCGACCCGGGTGTAGATCGCCGGGTTCGGCTTCACGATGCCCATGGAAGCGGAGACGAACCACAGGTCGGCATCAGGGGCGTAGTCGGCGTCCGCGAAAGCGAGATCGACGCTGAACGGGGCGTTGCTGAGCACGGCCACGGTGCGTCCGGCGGCACGCACGTCCCGCAGGAGTTCCCGGGCGGTGGGACGCATCACCGCCCACAGGCGAGCGTCGAGGCGGGCGAGGCGGTCGATCATCTCGGGGGTGGTGGGCTTACCCAAGGCCGCCAGGACGGGCGTCCAATACTCGGCGTCGGAGCAGCCCGCATCGTAGGCGGTTCGGCCCGCCCAGTAGACGCGGGCATAGTCCTGCTCGGGGACGCCGAGCAGCGCGGCTGCCTCCTCGATCACCCCCTCGCCCGAGGCGAGAACCTTGCCGAAATCAAAGACGACGGTGCGGATCATGGCTTCAGTGTGTCAGGCCCTCGATCCCTCGACCGGAGCGGCATCCCCGGGAGCCGCGTGAGCGTAGGCGGCGCTGAGCGTCCGGTAGGGCCGTGAGGCGAGGGCTGCGACGGTGATGAGCAACCCCACGATGCTGGTCAGGAGGAACACCAAAGCGATGCCGCGTGCGTGCCCCTCCCCCAGCAGCCAGCCCCATTGGTCCTGTCCCGCGGGGGTGTTCATGTAGGGGATGAGCCAGAACTGGGCGATGGGGCCGATGAGGAAGGAACTGATCGGCGCGGAGGCCAACTCGACCGATTGTGCGAAACCGAAGACGCGCCCCTGCTTGGGGAGCGGGACGACGCGCTGCAGGACCGTCTGCTCGGCGGCTTCGGCGAAGGGGATGATCGCCATGTAGATGAGCATCCCGACGACGAGCAGCCAGATCGACTCGCGGATCGCGAAGGTGCCCCCGATGATCCACATCACGATGTTGGCTAGCAGGAGGGCCCGCAGTGGGCGGGCGCCCAGGCCGACCTTCGCGATGACCGCGCCGCCGATGAGGAAGCCGATGCCGACGAACCCGAACACCAGCCCCCACGTCTCCACCGAGACCAGCGACAGGCCGTAAGGGTCGAGCAGGGCCATGTAGACGCCGCCGATGAGGTTGTTGAACGTCGAGAAGATGATGAGCCAGATCAGGGCCGGAACTTCACGGATCGCACCCCACGCGCCTGCGAAGTCCACCTTCTTGGGGGCGCCGTCGGCGTGCACGATGTCCGCTTCGGGGATCGGGACACTCAGCATGTGCGCCAGGGATCCCGCGGTCAAGACGAGCGAAATGAGCAGCGAGGTCGTCATGCCGAGTTGGCCGATCGCCAAACCCGCGATGACGGAGGTGATCATGAACCCGAGCCCGGCAACCATCCCCACTAGGCCGTTGGCTTTGGCGCGTTCGGTGTCGGGGACGAGTAGCGTCACGACGGTACCCAGCGCGATGCTGCGCGCCGACTCCATGATGGCGCCGGTGAGGAGCAACACGATGAAGGCGAAGAAGGGGAGCGAGCCGAGCGTGAGGAGTTGCTCGCGTGGGGAGATGAAATAGACGATCGCGGCCAACGCGAAGAACACCGCCGTGACGCCCTGGGCGACGACCATGACGCGCTTCTTGCGCGTGCGGTCGATCCAACTCCCGAACGGGACGCCGAACAGGGCCGTGCCGAGCATGTAGGAACCGCCGAGGATGGCGGTCACCAAGACGTTGCGGGTCTCCAGGTACATCCAGAACGTGACGCAGTACCACAGGAAACTGGTGGTGATGTTGGCGATGAGCGTGTTGATCAAGACAGCGCGAAAGCTGCGCTGCCGAGGGTCCGAGACCATCGGGCTCCCCTAAGCAAAGACGACGAAAAGCCTCGACAGTCTAGGTCCCGCCGGGTGGCTGCGTCCCCTTCTCAGGCGGGGGTTCAGGGGTCGCCCAGGGTTGTGGGATCCCGCCCGCCGTGAGCGGGAACGGGGGTTTGTGCAGGCGGAAATCGGACATGCAGGGTTCCTACCTACGGTTACGTAACTGTACAATCGGTGGTGTGATCGAACCTCTCGACCCCGACGCCACCGAATCGGTGGTGACCCCCGGGGGCACCCGGATCGTCCGCAGCGAAGAGTTCATCCAGCTCCTCACCCCCGAGGGGGAGCGGGTAGACGCCGACGGATTCAGCTATGACCATGACGACGCGACGCTGGCCGCGAATCTGCGCCACATGGTGCTGGGGCGCCGCTTCGACACCGAAGCCACCGCGCTGCAACGCAAGGGGCAACTCGGCCTGTGGCCCCCGTCGCTGGGGCAGGAGGCAGCCCAGGTCGGCTCTGGAGCCGCCGTCGCGGCCCTCGACCGCGTGTTCCCCAGCTACCGGGAACACGCGGTCGCGCTCATGCGCGGCGTCGATCCGCTCGACATGCTCAAGACGATGCGCGGCACTGCGATGGTCGACTGGGATTCGGTCGATACCCGCTTCCATCTCTACTCATTCGTCATCGGCACCCAAGCTCTGCACGCCGTCGGCTACGCCATGGGCATGCAGCGCGACGGCGTCGTCGGCAACCCCGATCAGGCCGACAACGGCGCAGTCCTGGTGTACTTCGGCGACGGTGCCACCAGCCAAGGCGACGTGAGCGAGTCGCTGGTCTTCGCCGCGTCCTATCAGGCGCCCGTCGTGTTCTTCGTCCAAAACAACCAGTGGGCCATCTCCGAGCCGATCACCCGACAAAGCCGCATCCCGCTCTACCGGCGCGCCACCGGGTTCGGGATCCCCAGCGTCCGCGTCGACGGCAACGACGTGCTCGCCGTCCAGGCCGTCACCGAATGGGCGCTGGATCGCGCCCGACGTGGGCACGGGCCGACCTTCATCGAGGCTTTCACATACCGGATGGGCGCCCACACCACCTCGGATGACCCCACCAAGTACCGGGAGCGGGCCGAAGAGGAGCAATGGCGGGCCAAGGACCCCATCACCCGCCTGCGCACCTACCTTCTGAGCACCGGGGCCATCGACCAGGCCTGGCTGGACGCGCTGGAGGCCGAATCCGAGGCGCTCGGCGTCCGCATCCGCGAGGGCTGCCCCAACCTGCCCGACCCGGTCCTGGAAGACTATTGGGGACGCGTCTACGCCCAGACCCCGCCCGCGCTGGCCGCCCAGCGGGAGGCCTACCTGGCCTATGAGGCGTCCTTCGAGGGAGGGCAAGCCTGATGAGCGAGACCATGACCATGGCCAAGGCGCTCAACGCGGGCCTGCGCCGTGCGCTCGAGGCCGACCCCAAGGTGCTTTTGGCCGGAGAGGACATCGGGCAGTTGGGCGGCGTGTTCCGCATCACCGAGCATCTGCAGCGCGATTTCGGCCCCGAGCGGGTCGTCGACTCCCCGCTGGCCGAGTCCGGCATCGTCGGCACCGCGCTGGGGATGGCGCTGCGCGGGTACCGTCCGGTCGTCGAGATCCAGTTCGACGGGTTCGTCTACCCGGCATTCGACCAGATCGTTTCCCAGGTCTCCCGGATGCGATTTCGTTCCATGGGGCGCCTCAGCGTTCCGATGGTGATCCGCATCCCCTCCGGCGGCGGTATCGGTGCCATCGAGCACCACTCCGAGTCGCCCGAGGCCTACTTCGCGCACACGCCCGGCCTGGTCGTCGTCGCGCCCTCCACGCCCCTGGACGCCTACTGGATGATTCAGCAGGCCGTCGCCTCCGACGATCCGGTGATCTTCTTCGAGCCCAAGCGCCGATACCACGAGAAGGGCGAGGTGGACCTGACCGCCCCGCCCCTGCCGTTGGACGCCGCCCGCGTCGTCCTCGAAGGCAGCGACGTCACCCTCATCACCTACGGACCGATGGTGAAGACGTGCGTGGAAGCCGCTTTGGCGGCGTCCGCCGAGGGGCGCTCGGTGGAAGTCATCGACCTGCGCAGCCTGTCCCCGCTCGACGATGCCACGCTGCGGGCGTCGGTGGAGAAGACAGGCCGGGCCGTCGTCGTTCACGAAGCGGTCCGCTCCGGCGGGCTGGGCGGAGAGATCGCCGGCCGACTCCAAGAGGACTGCTTCTACTCCCTCGAAGCGCCCGTGCTACGCGTGACCGGCTACGACATGCCCTACCCGCCTAGCCGCGTCGAAAAGAACTACCTGCCCGACCTCGACCGCATCCTGGATGCCGTCGACAGGTCGCTGGCCCACTGAGCCCCACGAAACGGAGAACTCCATGTTCGAGATGACGTTGCCCGACCCGGGCGAAGGCCTGCTGGAGGCCGAGATCACCCAATGGCTCGTCGCTCCCGGTGACGAGGTCGCCGTCAACGACGTGGTGGTGGAGATCGAGACCGCCAAATCGCTGGTGGAACTGCCCGCCCCCGTCGCGGGACGTGTCGCGACGTTGCACGCCGAGGTCGGCACCGTGGTGGCCGTCGGCTCGGCCATCATGACCATTGCCGAACCCGGCGATCAGGCGGCGGCGCCGTCCGAGGCGGAGCCGAGCGAGGTGCTGCAGGGGCGCGTCGAGACCGGCGACGCCGACGAACCCACGCACGCCGAGGAATCCGCCCCCGACGAGGACGCGCGACCCGCGCCACAGGCCACGGCCGCAGAACCCGCCGGGGCGATGCTGGTCGGGTACGGGGCGGCCGCCGGGTCGGTGGCGCGGCGTCCCCGCAAGGGAGTTCCCGCACGTCCCGGCCCCGAAACCGATCAGGTCCACGAGTCCTACGGGCTCGACGAATCACCCGCCCACAAGGTGGAAGAGGTGTACCCGACGGGCGCGGTCCACGATGAGCCGGTCGAACCGCCGCTGCCGCGTCCCGAGGCGGGGGCCCGCCCCGGTCACGCCGTGGATCCGGTGGGCCGTCCGCTGGCCAAGCCCGCGGTGCGCCGGCTGGCCCGCGATCTCGGCATCGACCTGGGCGAGATCGCCGGGACCGGCCCCGCAGGGATCATCACTCCCCATGACGTCGCGCAGACGGCAGCCGGGGCGGCGACCGGACGCCGAGGCGACACCAGGATCCCGCTGCGGGGGGTCCGGCGTCAGATGGTGCAGGCGATGCAGGCGTCCCTCCAGGTGCCGCAGGCGTCTGTGTGGGTGGACGTCGACGTCACCGAGACGGTGGCCCTGATCGACCAGCTCAAACAGCGCCGCGAGTTCGCGGGGCTACGGGTGTCGCCGATCGTGGTGCTCGCCAAGGCGGTGTGCCTGGCGATGGCCAAGCACCCGGAGGTGAACTCCAGCCTGGATCTGGCCCGCGACGAGATCGTCGTCCACCCGGACGTGAACCTGGGCATCGCCGCGGCGACCCGGCGGGGCCTGGTCGTGCCGAACATCAAGGCGGCCAACGACCTCAACCTGCTGGAGTTGGCCGAAGCTCTCAACGAGTTGGTGAGCAAGGTCCGCGAAGGGCGCATCACGCCCGCGGACGCGGCGCGTGGCACGTTCACCATCACCAACGTCGGTGTGTTCGGCGTGGAGGGCGGCACCCCGATCCTCAACCCCAACGAGTCGGCGATCCTGTGCCTGGGGACGTTCAACCGGCGTCCGTGGGTCGTGGGTGAGGGGGCGAGCGAGCGCATGGAGATCCGGTCGGTGGCCAAGCTGACGCTCACGATCGACCACCGCGTCCTCGACGGGGAACAGGCGTCCCGCTTCCTGGCCGATGTGGCGACGATCCTCACCGATCCCGGGCTGTCCCTGCTGTTTTGAGCCGGAGGGGCGCCCCGGGAACCGCAAGGAGCCCTCGGCGCGCAACAATGGTCGCCATGCTGAGCACGTCGGTCGCCACCACGCGGTTGGATCACATCCGGCACAACCTGGACGCCGTGCGTGCCCGGGTCGGTGATCGTCAGGTGCTGGCCGCGGTCAAGGCGAATGCCTACGGGCACGGAGCCGTCGAGGTCGCGCAGATGATCCAGGCGACGCGGGCTGCCGACTGGTTGGGGGTGGCGACCGTCCCCGAAGGGCTCGCCCTGCGCGAGGCCGGGGTGACGATGCCGCTGCTCAAACTCAGCCACGCCACCGACCCGGAGCAGGTGGCGGCCGCCGTCGCCGCCGACATCGACCTGGCCGTCGTGGACGCCGCCAGCATCGACGCCGTCGCGGATGCTGCCACGCGCATCGGACGCGCCGCAGCCGTCCACCTCAAAGTGGACACGGGCATGCACCGCATCGGTTGCCCGCCGCCAGATGCGGTCTCGCTGGCGCAACGCGTGGACGCGGCCGGGCTGCGGCTGCGCGGCGTGTTCTCCCACCTGCCCGTCTCCGACACCGAGGGTGGGCGCGCGTTCACCCAGGATCAGATCGCGCTGTTCGCGTCCGTCACCGAAGCCATCGCCGAGGCGCGCGGGCCCGTGGAACTGCGGCACCTGGCCAACTCGGGTGGCGTCTTGATGCATCCCGACGCCTGGTTCGACCTGGTGCGCCCCGGAATTGTGGTGTACGGCAGCCTCCCGGATCCGACCTCCGAGCCCGCACTCGATCTGCGTCCCGGCCTGGAGTGGACGACGCGGGTGAGCTTCGTCAAACAGGTCGCCGCAGGGGAAAGCGTCAGCTATGGGCGGACGTGGACGGCACCCGCCGACACCTGGATCGCGACCCTGCCCGTGGGCTACGGCGACGGGTTCTCCCGGCAGTTGTCCAATGTGGGGGCAGTGCTGGTGGGTGGGGTGCGGCGTCCGATCGTCGGGCGGGTGTGCATGGATCAGCTGATGGTGGATCTTGGCCCGACCACGCAGGTGCGTCCGGGGGATCCGGCCGTCCTCATCGGACGTGACGGCGAGGCCAGCATCACGGTGGCGGAGGTCGCGCAGGAGATGGGAACGATCCCCTATGAGGTGACCTGCCTGATCACCCCGCGCGTGGAGCGGCGCTTCCGCTGAGTTCTGGTCAGCCCGCAGTGATGCGCCGACGAGTGACGAAGACCTCGCGGGCGAAGCTGCCGATCTCGATGGTCGAGTAGCCGTCCATGGCACCGCCCACCCCACCGCCCAGCAGCGGGATCCGGCGCGCGAACAGCAGGCCAGCCCGGCGACCGCCGATGCGTCCGACGAGTTCGCCGAGGACGCGCTCGCTGACAAGGTGATCGAGGGTCGCGTCGAACATGGGGGCGGTCGCGATGGCGAGAGGCGTGCTGGGAAGAACACCATCGTCGATCAGCCTGCGGACGCCGTCGCGCCCCATCAGGCACACGATCATGGCGGTGCGGACACGGGGAGAGTCGATGTCGTAACCGCGCAAATGCGCGATGGTGGCGATCAGCCGGACCTGGACGACCGCCAGCCCGGCGATGTTCGCCGGCAAGGTGACGGCGAGTGTGGGCAGGCCGCCCAGGCTGGTCACGAACCCCTGCGCGCCCGCCAGGCCGATGTGGGTGAGGACGAGGGACTCGATGGCGTCTTCCGCCGATCCCTTCTTGACGAGGTGTTTCGCTGCCGCGCTCTTAGCTCCGGGGACCATGGTGGTGCCGTTGATCGCCGTCTCCAGCAGCCCGCGCAGCATGTTTCCGCCGACCTCCGGGGCGCGCGCGAGCGGGTTCTTGCTCACCTCGCGCGATTCGCCTGTCATCGTCACTCTCCTCTTCGGGCGTGGGGTGCCCGCGTCCCAGGCTAAACGCGCGCAGGGGTGGGGCCAACGGGTTTCACCCCCGGCCCGGCCCTGACCCGGGGCGTCCTCAGGGCTGTCGGCGGTGCGTGCCAGACTGGCGCCATGGCGTTGTCGGGGGTGTTCGGACCGGAGGCGGAATGGCCGCGTCAGGATCTGATTGCCCTCTCGACCGAGTTCGACGCCGACCTTGTGGCCGAGGCGTATCGGGCTGGGGTGTTCCCCATGCCGCTGCACGATGCGGGCTGGCCGCCCGACGCGATGGGCTGGTGGTCGCCCGTGCACCGCGGCATCCTGCCGCTGGACGATCTGCGCATCACGCGCTCCTTGCGCAAGTCCGCCAAGCACTACGTCGTGACCGTGGACGCCGACTTCGACGCGGTCATCCGACGCTGCGCCGACCCGGCCCGGCCCTCGGGGTGGATCGATGAGGCGATCATCAGCGTCTATACCGAACTCAACCGGTTGGGCGTCGCGCATTCGGTCGAAGCGTGGACCCCGGCCGGTGATCTGGCCGGTGGCCTGTACGGCGTCAGCCTGGGTGGCCTGTTCGCGGGGGAGTCGATGTTCCACGACGCCGCCCTGGGGCGGGACGCGTCGAAGGTGGCACTTCTCGGGCTGGCGAGCGTCCTGGACGACGAGACCGAGGGGCGCCTGCTCGACGTGCAATGGGTGACCGATCACCTCGCGACGCTGGGCGCGGTCGCGATTGACCGCGTCGACTACCTGCGGCTCGTGTCGGAGGCGCTCGCCCAGCCCGCTCCAGACTGGGGGAGGGCCACGCAGGGGGCGATCAGCGTCACGAGCGCTTGGCGAGCTTGACGGTGTGCCCAGCCATGAACGCGGTACCGGTCAGGACAAGGGTGCCGTTCGAGCCGTCACCACGGGCGTTCTTGGTGATGGTGTTGCCGTTCATGATGCCCTGGCATTCGTCGAGGACCTGCACGCCTGCGGGGACGCGGATGGTGTGCCCGCCCATCACCATGTCGGCGTGAATGGTCACCGTCACGCCCGGCCCGAACGCCGGGGTGGTGTCGATGGTGTCGCCGCCCATGATGACCACGTTGCGCACCCAGGTCTCGCCCGGACGCAACGCGTAATCGCGCCCCGACATCACCACGAAGCGCGTATCCCCGGTGTCCGGCACGGGCGAGGCAGCGAACCGCTGCTGAGGGGCGGGGACGCCCCACCGAGCGGCAACCGCCTGCCCCTCCGGCAGATCGACCACGATCGGGAGCAACTCGTCGGTGTACACGCTGGTCAGGGCCCGCTCTTGCCGTTCGGACACCTCGGCGGTCGAGAGACGGCCGTTCGCGAAGGCGTCCTGGATCACGGACAAGATGGCGTCGCGATCCGCGTCCCCGGCGCGCATGCGCGAGGGCTCGGGAACCAGTGGCTGAGGGGACATGCGTCCAGCCTAACCATCGCCGCTGGCTACGCTGAGGGTGCCCGGGGTGATCCCCGGGGGTTCACCCATGAGGGAGGCCGTCATGCCCGAGATGCCCGAGGTGGAAGGCCTGCGCGGCTTCCTGGAGACGAACTTGGTCGGTCGCACGATCGCCACGGCGCAGTTGGCGGCGTTTAGCGCGCTGAAGACCGTGGAGGTTCCTCTCAGCGCGCTGCAAGGGCTGGAGGTGACGTCGGTCACCCGCCACGGCAAGTTCATCGCGGTAGGCGTCGACGGGTTGTGGCTCGCGTTCCATCTGGCGCGCGCGGGGTGGCTGACCTGGCACGACCCGGTACCCGCGACGCCTGTGCGTCCCAGCAAGGGACCACTCGCGCTGCGCGTCACCGCCGAAGGCCCACCGACAAGCCCGGACGCCGAGAATCCGGGGGAGGGTCCGGTCGGGTTCAGCCTGACGGAGGCGGGAACGCAAAAGCACCTCGCCGTCTTCGTGGTGACCGACCTGGTGCAGGTTCCCGGCATTGCGCGGCTGGGGCCCGACCCGCTGGGGGAGGGGTTCGACCGGGAGGCCTTCGCGCGCGTCCTCGCCGAGCACGGGCGCACCCAGCTCAAAGGGTTGTTGAAGGACCAGTCGGTGCTGGCAGGCATCGGCAACGCCTACTCCGACGAGATCCTGCAGGCGGCCCGGCTGAGCCCCTTCAAACTGGCGGGGACGTTGAGCGAGACCGACGTCACCGACCTGTTCACGGCGATCCGCACCGATCTGGGGGCGGCCATCGAGCGGGCGCGTGGCGCCAAACCCGCCCAACTTAAGGACGGCAAGCGCACCCATCTGCGCATTCACGGGCGCAAGGGCGAACCGTGCCCCACCTGCGGGACGCCCATCGCCGAGGTGAGTTTCGCCGACACCTTCCTGGACTATTGCCCCGGCTGTCAGACCGGCGGAAAGCTGCTTGCCGACCGGCGAATGTCCAAGCTGCTGAAGTGAGAGCACCGGACGTCACCTGGGTGTGCGGCATTCCCCAGTAACCTGGTCGCACTGAGACCGATAGTTTCGCCCTCCCGGGCGAGGCCCGCCCCGGAGGACCACGTGAGCATGATCGTCGAGCGGATGCGCCGCCTCGGCGAACAGCCGTGGACCCGCGACGGGGCCTTGGCCGTGAAACTCATTGTCGTGAGCTGCCTGACGACCATCGTCGTCGCGTTCCTGGGGCCCTCGACGGTGGCGCTGAATGTCGGCCCCGCAGGTACCAGCCTGCTGCCGCCATGGTTCATCCCCGTCGCCTGGGGGCGGCAGATCGGGTTGCCGTTGTCGGAGTGGGTTGTCGTCCCCGTGTTGTGGGTCGGCATCATCGTGGGTGCGATCGGGCTTGTCATCGGGCACCGCGCGATCCTGCACGGTTGGCGTCCACGGCTGCGCCGCCTGGTCGGGCTCGGGATCGGCCTGAACCTGGCCACCGCCTTCACGCTTCCCCTGACGAGCGCCGACGTTCTCATGTACGCCGCCTACGGGCGGATCCAGCGTCAACGGCTCGACCCCTATTCGGTCACCCCGGCGGAGATCTTCCGGCAATCCTTCGATCCGGTGCTCGTGTGGACCGAACGCCCGTGGCAAGACACCCCGAGCGTCTACGGGCCGATCGCGTCGGCGTCCCAGTGGTTGGCCAACGTGCTGGGTGGCGAGTCGATGCACGACGTCGTGTTCTGGCTCCAGATCATGTCGGTGCTGCCGTTCATCATCGTCGGCCTCGTCATGATCAGGCTGGCCCGCGATGACGCCGCCCTGCAGACCCGCGCGGCCCTGTTCGTCCTGCTGAACCCGCTGCTCATCTGGTCGGTCGTCGCCGGAGCGCACAACGAGGCGCTCACGCTGGTGTTCGCCATCGTCGGCTTGCTGTTCATGCGCCGCAGCGCGTTCATCACCGGCATCTTCATCGGGCTCGCGGGCGCGGTGAAGGTGTCCTTGGTGTTCTACGGCGTGGCGATGGTGTGGGGCTATCGGCGTGACTGGCGCAAGGTCGTCGCCCTGTGCGTGGGCGCGGTGATCCCGCTGGCCTTGCTGTACGGGCTGTTTGCCCCGCAGGCGCTGTTCGCGGCGTCCCGGAACACCGGCTATATCTCGGCTGGATCGTGGGCGCCGTGGCTCAGCTCCGCGCTGTCCTGGGTGCTGCCCGACCCGGTCGCCCGATCCATCACCGGCTACGTCGGGGTCATCGGGCTGCTGGTCATCGGCTGGATGCTCAGCCGCGTCCTGCCGTGGGGCGCCGTTCCGGGCGCGCAGGTGCCTGCCGAACGTGACCCGCTCACCATCGCCGTGCGCACCGCCGTCATCTTGTGCACCGCCTGGCTCGTGACCTCCCCCTACACGCTGAGCTGGTACGACCTCATCGCGTGGGCGCCGCTGGCGCTGCTGCGTCCCACACGGCTGGACGGCTTGATGGTCCTGCGCGGCGCTGCCCTGTCGGTCGCCTACGTCACCGGCCGGACGGTCGGGTTCAGCGACCTCATGGTGGATGGGGTCGCGTTCGTCGTCCGCGACGTGATCTGTTCGGCGATCCAGTGGTACGTGCTCGTCGCGATCGTCCACTGGTTCTGGACGACGTCGCGGCAGTGGCCGACCGTCGCCTTCGTCCGCGAGGGCATCGCACATCTGGGGCGCGACGGGGCGGCAGACGCCACCGCTCACCCTGCTCCGGTCGTCCGCAGCTGGCGTCGGCCTACGAACTGAGGCGTCCACGCGACGCGCTTCGCCCTAGACTGCCCAGATGCTCGGATACTTCGGCCCCGCAGGAACGTTCACTCACCAGGCGCTCCGCACGGTGACCGACGCGCCAGCGCAACCGTTCGGCAGCGTGCAGGCCGTCCTGGACGCCGTGCGGGCCGGGGAGATCGAGGCGGGGCTGGTGCCCATCGAGAACTCGGTGGAAGGCGGAGTTACGGCGACGCTGGACAACCTGGCCTCCGGCGACCCGCTGGTGATCGTCTCGGAGGTGCTGCTGCCCGTCTCGTTCGTGCTGGGGGTGCGTCCGGGGACGACCCTGGACCAGGTGCGCGCCGTTATCACCCATCCGCACGCGCACGCGCAAACGCGTGACTGGGTCGTGGCGAACCTGCCGGGTGCTGTCGTCACCGAAGGGGGCTCCACGGCGGGCGCGGCCGAAGAGGTGGCCCGGCCCGATTCACGGTTCGACGCCGCCATCTGTGCCGCCGTTGCCGCTGACCTCTACCACCTCGACGTGATCGCCTCCGACATCGCCGACAACGCGGACGCCGTCACCCGGTTCGTCCTGGTGCGCAGGCCCGGTTCCCTGCCGGAGCCGACCGGGGCGGACAAGACCACCTTGGTCGCCTACATGCACGCTGACCGTGCCGGTGCCTTGCTGGAGATCCTCCAGCAGTTCGCGATGCGGGGGGTCAACCTGACCCGCATCGAGTCGCGTCCCACCAAGAAGGCGTTTGGCGACTACTGCTTCTCCATCGACGCCGAGGGGCACATCGGGGAGCCGCGGATGCGCGGCACGCTCAAGGGGCTGCATCGGGTCTGCCGCACCGTCACGTTCCTCGGCTCCTACCCTCGCGCCGACGGCATCTCCCCGAAGATCGCGCACGGGTTCACCGCCGCCGAGTACCAGGCCGCCGAAGACTGGATCGACACGGTGATGGGGCGGACCCGCTAGTCGGCCCTCACCCGTCCTCGTCGGTGCCGCGCGCCGAATCGACGCCGCGCACGCGGGGGATCTCGGCCAACTCGCGCAAGAGCTGGGTCAAGGAGCCCCCAATGGTGTGCATCTCGATGCGGACGCGCTGCAGCGGCACTCGCGTGTCGCGGTCGGGCACCGACAAGACGTCGAGGTGATCGACGGCCACCCCATGATTGCCGATGGTGTTCATCACGTCGCGCAGGACGCCGTGACCGTCCTCATAGGTGATGGAGACGACCTCGTGGGTGAAGGACGAGTGGGGGAGCCGGGAACGCAACGGCGTCAGGCCGATGATGACCAGCAGGTAGAGGATCGTCGCGGTGACGGCCAGGTCGACGACGCCTGCGCCCGCCGCCATGCCGACGGCGGCGACGAGCCAGATGCTCGCGGCGGTGGTGAGGCCGCGCACCGAATCGCGTCGGACGAAAATCAGCCCAGCACCCAGGAAGCCGATCCCCGACACGATCTGGGCGGCGACACGGGCGCCGTCCACGTTGGTGACCGTCATGCCGGGGAGTAGCCATTCACCCTGGCGCGACACCACAGTGAACAGCGTCGAGCCCAGGCCGACCAGCGCACACGTTCGGATCCCGGCAGCTTTGCCGTGGAACTCTCGCTCCAGCCCGATCAGCATCGACAGTGCGACGCCGACGGTGAGCTCGATCATCGCGTCCCAGTGGAACATCAACACGTTTCCCCCTTGAAGCGCCCACCGTCTCGCCGTTGCACGCATCAGGCAAGGGTTCGTCACCAAGCGGTGACGTGTGTGCGACGCCGGTGAGGAACGCGGCGGTGCGCTCAGCGGCGACGGGCGGGGGCCATGATCCGCAGGACGTGCGTCAACGTGGTCGCCTCCAGGTGGCTGCACTCACCCATCGCGTCCCCATCGATCTGATAGGCGATCGGCGCGTCCACGTCGAAGGTCACGACTTTGGCTTGGGCCCGCTCGATGCCGGGTGCGTCGATGGCGCGAGCCAGGATGCGTGTGGTGATCGCCCCCCAGTCGGTCGGTTTGTCGGGCGAGGCGAGCACCAGGTCGACGCGTCCATCGTCGGGGCGGGCGTCCGGGGCGATCTGGATCTGGCCTTGGATGGCGCCCACGTTCGCGACCATCGCCAGGCCCACCCGGCGTTCGATCGGTTCGTGGTCGCCCACGGTGACGCGCACGCTGAAAGGGGCTTTGTTGAGTGTTTGCAGGGCCGCTATCACGTAGGCGGCCGAGCCGACGAACTTCTTCAAGTCGTCGTTCGTCTCGGCCATGATCAGGGCATCCGCGCCGATACCTGCCATGACGAGGGAGCATTCGGGTTCACGGTCATCGGCCCGCACCTCGATCAGGTCGATGGGTCGCGGGGTGCCGTCGAAGGCGACGTCCAGCGCCTCGGCCATGTCGAGGGGCACACCGAGGTTGCGAGCCAGCAGGTTGCCGGTGCCCGCTGGCAGGATGCCGATGGGGATCCCTGATCCGGCCAGTTCGGCGCACGCGGCGCGCACGGTGCCGTCCCCGCCCGCGATCAACGCCAGATCTACCTCGGCGCGGCGGGCGCGCCTGGACGCGGCGGCACCGGAATCCTCGGCATCGGATTCCAGCCACAGGGGTGGCTCCCAGCCGCGCTGGCGGCACTCGCCGTCGACCTGGCGGCGGAACAAGGCAGGGTCGGGGATCTTCGTCGGATTGAAGAGGACCGCACATCGCAGGGTGGCGTCCGCGTTCTCTCCCGTGGGGAAGACGCGGTTCACGTGGACGCCGAACACGGCCAGCGAGGCTGTCGCGACGAAGACCCCGAAGAATCCGCCCCCGATGAGGTCGGAGAACCAGTGGGCGCGCACGGCGATGCGGTCACCCAGCACGCACCACCACAAGACGGCCAGCAACGTCATGGTCAGCACCGTGTAGAGGCGGCGCCGGCGCGTAATGACCTGCGCCGCTGCGATCATGACGGCGGCGATGGTGGCGGCCACCATGTGCCCGCTGGGATAGGAGAAACCCTCCGACGTGATCAAGGGGAGGCGCTCAGGAGGACGCGGGCGGGCGAACAGCGCCCTGAGCCACAACGATCCCAGCGCGCCGACGACGATACTGGCGATCATCGCCGCGCCCAGCCGGGTGAGCCGACGCCGCACCGCCCAGAAAGCGAAGCCGGCCAGCACCGCGTAGACGACCACAGGGGACGACACCATCGCGAACGTGGTGAGGATTTGCCCACAGGCGGACGAGGCGGCCGCGCCGCGACCCAGCGACAGGGCATCCAGGGGTGCGAGCACCTCGGTGCGCAGCGTCAGCCACGTCCAGCCGACGAACAACACGGCCGCAGTGGTTGCGGTGGCCGGGGCGACGCCGATCCTCCTGGTCATGCCCGCGATTCTCGCACGCCGCCCGCGCACCCTCGGGGTGAGGTTGCCGTGGTGTCAGCTTGGGAGTCACGACTGCGTGGTGCGGTGGGCGCCCGATCAGGCGGCGGTCCTGCTGTCGCGACGCGTCGGTGGGCGCAACCAGGCGGGCAGGTGCGCGGCGATAGGATCGAGGGGTGATCGACCCGAAGATTCTGCGCACCGACCCCGACGCCGTCCGCCGTAGCCAGGCGATCCGCGGTGAATCCGTGGACCTGGTGGACGACCTCATCGCCGCCGATGAGCGCCGCCGCAGCCTGATGTCGTCGGCGGAGACGGCGCGTGCCGAACAGAAGTCGCTCAGCGCACGCATCCCGAAGTCGTCTGGGGAGGAGAAGACCGCACTGCTCGCCCGCACCAAGGAACTCGCGGCGCAGGTCAAGCAGGCCACCGCTGAGGCGGATGCCGCCAACGTCACCTTCGACGATCTCATCCGGCAGGTCGGCAACCTCGTCATTCCGGGCGTCCCCGAGGGCGGCGAGGACGACTTCGTCGTGCTCGAGGAAATCGGGACGCCGCGCGACTTCGCCGCCGAGGGTTTCACTCCCCGCGACCACCTCGAACTGGGCGAGATTCTTGGCGCCATCGACATGGAGCGCGGCGCGAAGGTCTCCGGGGCGCGGTTCTACTACCTCACCGGCCAAGGCGCCCTCCTAGAGTTGGCGCTGATCCAACTCGCCATGGCGAAGGCCCTGGCGTGGGGCTTCACGCCCATCCTGCCGCCCGCGCTGGTGAAGCCGCGGGCAATGGAGGGCACCGGCTTCCTTGGCCAAGCCGCCGAGAATGTGTACCGCGTCGAGGCCGACGATCTGTACCTGGTCGGCACGGCCGAGGTTCCCCTGGCCGCCTACCACTCCGAGGAGATCCTGCCTGCCGACACGCTGCCCCGGATGTATGCGGGGTATTCGCCCAGCTATCGCCGCGAGGCGGGCAGCTACGGCAAGGACACCCGGGGCATCTTCCGCGTCCACTGGTTCGACAAGGTCGAAATGTTCGTCTACTGCGCTCCCGAGGAGGCCGAGGCGATGCACGCCAAGCTCCTCGGCTTCGAGAAGGAGTTCCTCTCCACCTTGGAGATCCCCTTCCGCGTCATCGACGTCGCCGCAGGCGACCTGGGCGCCTCGGCCGCCCGCAAGTTCGACTGCGAAGGCTGGGTGCCCACCCAGGACAAGTACCGCGAGATCACCTCGACCTCGAACTGCACCGAGTTCCAGGCCCGCCGCCTGGATGTGCGCATGCGGGACGCGAACGGGACGCGTCCCCTCGCGACGCTGAACGGCACCCTGTGCGCCATGACGCGGATGATCGTGCTGCTGCTGGAGAACCATCAGCAGGCCGACGGCTCGGTGCGCATCCCCGAGGCGCTGCGCCCCTACCTGGGCGGGCAGGAGTTCCTGACGCCGGTCGCGAACTGACGCTGAGGTCGGGGCATCCGGACGTGCCCTCGCCCCGACCGTCGGTGCCCTTCGGGCACGATGATCGTCGCGTTGCCCCAGTCGTTGACCATCACGACCAGATCGATCACCTTCGAGGGGACGGTGGCCTGGGTGAACTCGAGCGGACGCCGCCGATGGACGTTTGCACCTCCAGGAAGGGGGGGCACCACCCAGGGGCGACCACGGCCAGCTCCGACCAGCGTTCGCTCTCCAAGACCAGCGGATCCTCCCACGAATAACCGGGGCCCTCTCCCAGTGGTGGCTCCCCACCGACGATCTCCTCAATGCGCTCGGCGGACAGGAGATCGGTGAGCACCGCCGTCAGGTCGTCACGGGTGGTCGCGTGCAGCGCGCGCGGGACGCGCCCCTCCAGTTCCTCGAAGGTGAGGCGCTCCTCGGCCGCCGCATTGCGCAGGATTTCCAGGGCCTGCTCGCGTTGCATGGTGCCGACGCGGAGGTGGCCGTTCGAACCTGACAAGGGAGAATCAGTCGCGAGGACCACCGTAGCGGGGGCCTGCCACGATGGAGGCATGGCAGATCCGGTGAGCATTCCTCCACGGTGGGCGGCACTCGGCGGGGCGTCGCGGCAGCAGTGGGTGGCGGGGCTGCCCGCGCTCATGGCGTCCACGTTCACCCGTTGGCATCTCACCCCCGACGGAGAACCGGCCACGGGCATGACCGCGCTCGTCGTTCCCGTGCGGGACGCCGACGGGGTCCGTCGGGCGGTGAAGTTCTCCTTCGTCGAGGGCGACAACGTCGGCGAGATCGCCACCCTGCGGCTGTGGGCCGGACGCGGCGCCGTCAGCGTGCTGCGCGCCGATCCACCGCGCGGAGTCATGGTGCTGGAGTGGCTGGGGGAGTCGTTGGAGGAATGGCGGGACGCCGAGGGGGCGACCCGGGTGGTGGCGGGCCTGTACCGCGACCTTCACCGTCCGGCGGCGCCACAACTGCCCGATGGGCACGCCCTGGTCCGCGGCTGGCTCGCTGACCTTGCCGCGCTCGGGCGGAAGGTGCCCGCCCCGCCGCGGCTCGTCGCCTGGGCGCTACGGGCTGGTCGTGAACTGACGGCGTCGCCGGGGACTCACGTCGTCCACGGGGACCTGCACTACCTCAACGTCCTGCGACGCGGGGACGACTGGGTGGCCATCGACCCCAAAGGGTTCAATGCGGATCCCTGTTTGGAGCCGGTGCCGCTGATGTGGAACCGGTGGGCCGACCTGGAGGCGTCCGGGGACGTGGGGGAGGCGTTACGCGAGCGGTTCTACGCGATCGTGGACACCGCCGGACTGGATGAGCGTCGCACCCGCGACTGGATCGTGACCCGCTGCATGATCAACCTGGGCTGGCAAGTCGAGGAGGGCGCCCCGCCCGGGGCAGGGCTGACGGACGCTCAGGAATGGATCACCCGCAACATCATGATCGCCACCGCCATGCAGGGCCTCGAGGTGCCCGAGTAGGCGCGCCGGGAGGAAGGTCGCTACCGTCGTCGCCATGAGCTACGACCAGGTACTGATCCCCGTCGCGCGCGTGAATGACCTGCCGGAAACGCTGACCTGGGTCGAGGCGGAGGGCGAGAAGGAGACCGCCACCCCCACGGCGGCCGCGCTCGCCGCGACGCTGAGCGAAGCCGCGTCCACCGAGGCGCTGTTCTCCATCGTTCCGCTGCAGGCTACCGGCGAGGCGCTGTTCGTCCCGGCGGTCTACTCCGCCGCCCAGCGCGCCCGGGACGTGGTCCTTCCAGCAGCCTTCGCTGCCGGATACGCCGTCTACGACCCCCAGATGAGGGTGCTGCTCGACCCGCGCACCGCGGTGAGCGGGCACCTCACCACCCAGCGGTTCGGATCCTTCCCCACGCTGTCCCCGGCCCTCATCGATGCCCTCCTGAAGGCCACCCGCAGCGGGGACTTCCTCGTCGCCGAACGCGAAAAGCTGTGGTTCATGCAGTGCTACGACAACGGGGACGGCACCTTCGCGCTAGAACGTCGAGACGGCGCCGAGCACGACCATCTCGCCACGGTGGCCACCAGCGCCGAGCAGGTGGGTGATGCCCTGCGCGGCTGGCTGACCGGCGACGACTCCGCGTACCGCGACCTGGCCTGGGAAGTCCTGACGCTGTGACCGCGGTGGTCCCGCCCGCGATGGCGCGGACGGGACCACGGGCGGTGGTGCCTGACGTGTCGTGGGGGCTACTTGACCGACCCGCTCATCAGCCCGGAGACGAAGTACTTCCCCAAGGCGATGTAGACGATCAGCGTGGGCAAGGACGCGACCAGGACGCCCGCCATGATGGACGGGTAATCCGGGTTCTGCCCGCCCGCCAGCGCCTGCAGGGCGTACGTGACTGGGCCGTTGTTCGGCGTCGTCAAGAACAAGGCGAACAGGAAGTCGTTCCACGCGCTGGTGAACTGCCAGATCAAGGCGACGACGAACGCCGGGATCGAGACGGGCAACACGACGCGCAGGTACGTGCGGAACGCCCCCGCCCCGTCGACGCGAGCCGCCTCGATGATCTCGGTCGGCACCGCCGTGGCGTAATAGTTGCGGAAAATCAGGCTGCAGATCGGGATCCCGTAGACGGTGTGCACGAGGATCAGCACGACGATCCCCTCAAACCAGGGGGCGCTGGATTGGACGCTCAGCATCAGCGCCTGCAGCGGGATCATGATCGCCTGGTAGGGGATGAACATCCCGAACAGGAACAGCACGAACACCACATGCGAGCCCGGGAACGGCCACTTGGCGAACACGTAACCGTTCAGCGACCCCAGCAAGGACGACACCACGGACGCGACGGTGGCCAGCAGCAGCGAGCGGGCGACCGCGGGGGCCAACCGATCCCAGGCCTTCACCCAGCCGTCCACCGACCAGTCTTGGGGCAGGAACCAGGCCGTGGCCTGGTTGAAGCTCGCCGGATCCTTGAAGCTCGTCAGCAGAAGCAGGTACAGCGGCGTCAGGATCATGACGGCAAAGACGACCAACAACAGCATCTGCAGGCTGGACCAGGCGCGCTGGCTGCGCGTCTTTCGGCGAGGACGCAGCGCGACCGCGCGGGCGGGCCTGACGGTACTTTCGACGCTCACGGCGCTACCTCTTCTCGCTGCGGTTCGTGTAGACCAGGTACGGCACGACGACCACCGCGACGATCACGAGCAGGAGCGTGGCGTTGACGGCGGCACCGGTGGTGTCGCTGAGCTGGAACATCTGCGCCCACATCAGCGTCGCGGGCACCTCGGCGGTGTAGGAGTTGGGCCCGGCGATCGAATAGATCAGATCGAACATCTTCATCGACATGTGGCCGACGATGATTAAGGCGCTCAACGCGACCGGCGACAGTTGCGGGAACAGCACGTGACGGTAGAGCTTCCACTCGGTCGCCCCGTCCACGCGGGCGGCTTCGCGCTGGTCGAGGGAGATCCCGCGGAACCCCGACAAGAACAACGCCATCACGTAGCCCGACAGTTGCCAGATCGCGGGGATCGCCATGGCGGCCATGTTGAACTGCCCGGCTGACCACCACGAGGACTGCAACCAGGGCATTCCCATGTATTGGAAGAGCTGGTTGAGCCCCACGGCCCCCTCGCCGGTAGCGGGGGAGAGCAGCCAACGCCATACGACGCCCGCGGCCACGAAGGAGACCGCCATCGGGAACAGGAAGATCGAACGGAACACCCCCTCGCCCTTCACCGAGCGTTCCAGGAGGACGGCCCACAGCAACCCGAAGAACATCGTCCCCACCACGAACACGACGGTGAGGACGAGCAGGTTCCACAAGGCGTGCTGGTAGCGCGGATCGCCGATCAAGGTGGCGTAGTTCTCCAGCCCGCCCGGGGCGCGGACCTTGCCCGACTTGGTCACCACCTGGTCGAAGGAGGTGAGGATGTTCTTCCCGATGAAGCCGTAGACAAAGATCCCTACGAGGAGGATCGAGGGCAAGAGGAAGACCAACCCTGCCCCCCACCGCCGAAGGCCTGTCATGAGGTTCCTTTCTGCACACGACGGGGCACCCGCGGCGGGTCGGTCACGTGAGCGATCCGACCCGCCGCGGGTGCCGTGAGCCTCTTAGGCGGCGTACTTCGCGTGGGCCGCGACGAGGGCCGATTGGAGGGCGTCCGCGTTGCGGCTTTGGTAGAAGGCGCTCATGGCGGTGTTGATCTCCGAACTCCATGCCAAGGAGACCGCGGCACCGTGCGCGATGGACGGGACGATCTTGTCGTTCTTGAACGACGTCATCGTCTTTTGCTGGTACTCCCCAAACGACGAACTCGGCACGTCCGTGCGAGGCGGGATCGACCCCTTCTTCAGGTTGAAGGCGAGTTGGCCCTCAGCGCCGCCGACCAGGTTCAGCCAGTCCTTGGCGCCGCCCGCGTTCTTGGCGCCCACCGGCAACGTGAAGGCGTCGGCGAGGAAGCCGAACAGTTGTTCCCCGTTGCCCGTCAGCGGGAAGGACGAGTACTCCTTGCCCCACGTGAGCCCCTTGCTGGTGAACTCGGCCAGCGCCCAGTCACCCATCAGGTTGTAGGCGGCCTTGCCGTCGGCGGCCATCACGGTCGCGGCAGGCCAGTCGTCACCGTCGGAGACCGTGTTGGCGTAGCCGAGGATCGTGGCGTAGTCGGTGATCGACTGCTTGACGCCCGCGGCGTCCCACTTTCCGCCCTTGCTGAACAGTTGCGTGTACGCCGAGGAGCCGAGGTTGGCCGCCAGCACCGATTCGAACAGTTCGGTCTGCGTCCACGTGCCACCGATGCTGAGCGGGGTCGCGACGCCGCTCGCCTTCACCTTCTGCAGGTCGGCGATCCAGGCTGCGACGGTCGCCGGAGGTGCCGTGATGCCCGCCTTGGACAGCAGCCCGGAGTTCGTCCACACCATGTTCGCCCGGTGGATGTCGCACGGGACGCCGTAGACGTGGCCGCCGACCGTGATGAGGTCGAGCAGCGTTTGGGGGAAGACCGAAGCGCCACCCAGGGCCTTCATGATGTCGTCGACCGGCTCGATCTGCTCGTTGTCGATGTAGTCGGTCAGTTCGGCGCCTGCGTGACCCTGGAACGAGTCCGGGGGGTTCTTGTTGGCCAGGTCGGAGGCCAGCTTGGCCTTCGCGTTGGAGCCGCTGCCGCCCGCCACGGCCAGGTTCACAAATGTGTTCTTCGGGTACTTCGTCTTGAACAGGGCGATCAGGGCGTCGAGGCCCTCCTTCTCCGACCCGTCGGCCCACCACGTGAAGACGCCGACATCGCCGCCTGCCCCTCCTGCCGCGGCGGAGGATGCCGCCGACGATGGTGCAGCACCGCCCCCGTTACTGCACCCTGCTGCGGTGGCCAGCACCGCAGCGCCCACCAGAAGCGAACGCCTCGTGATCAGCATGTGTTGTTACCCCCCTCTGCCTGGCAGGGCGTCGCCGATGACGCTCGATGGACTGCGTTGTCCACCCTCGTTGCCAAGCGCGACTCTACGCCGAGGGGGCCCCTGGAAAGCGAGAGCTGTTATGGAAATGATGCCGAAGTGCAGGCCCCGATCTCCGAGCGTTTAGAGCCAGTCGCGGGCCTTGAACACCAGGTAGAGCGTGCCTGCACACACGACGATGAGACCGGCCGAGAGCCACACGCCCAGCGGATCGTTGAACCCTGGGTAGGGGACGTTTTGCCCGAACCAGCCGGTGATGGCCGTCGGGACGGCGATGATCGCCGCCCAGCCCGCCAGCTTCTTCATGATGGTGTTGAGACGCTCGTCGTTGAGCGCCAGGTTCGTCTCGAATGCGGAAGAGACCAGGTCCCGCAGCGACTCGGTCCACTCCCCGGCACGCAGGACGTGGTCGTACAGGTCATCGAACCAGGGGCGCAGCGTCGGTGAGGCCATGGCAGGGTCACGCACCAGCCCGGCGACCACCTCGCGCATCGGCAACACGATGCGCCGCAACGTGACGAGTTCACCACGGACATCGAAGATCGTGCGGGCGAACATGGCGTTGACCTGACGCTGAGCGAACAGGTCTCCGGCGAGGTCCTCCATCCGGTTGTCCAGGGTCTCGATCCATTCGAACTGGTCGTCCACCACCGCGTCCAACAGGCCGTGAATCAGGGCACCCGACCCGGCCTTGAGCAGGTCGGGATCCTCTTCCCAGCGGTGGACGACAGCGTCCATGTCGAAGCTGTCATTGAGACGAATGGTGATGAGCGCCGAGGGGATCACCCAGGCAGAGATACGCGACATTTCCAGGTGCTCGGGCGTCGAACGCTCCGGCATGACGGCGTAGACGGTGACGCACAAGTGGGTGTCATGCCGGGCCAGTTTGGGACGCTCTTTGGGGCCCAGCGCGTCCTCGACGGCGGTCGCGGGCAGCGACAGGCGGCGCGCCAGCGATGCCAGCTCGGCTTCGGTGGGAGCGACGAGATCCACCCACACCAAGACGCTGGGGTCGTGGATCAACGTGACGATCTCGTTGACCCCCACCCGGTCGTGCAGCAGGCGTCCGTCGCGCCACACCCGGGCCGCCCGCAGGCAGGAAGGATCAGGATCCTGGAAGGGAGCCACGGGCGTCGCTGGGGCCGGAGTGTCGGCGTTGGCGGGTGCAGCAGGGGAGACCTGTGCCGAGCCCGAGTCGAGTGCCTCGCCGGGAGTGAGCTCCTGATCCATGGCTCCATCATCGCGCACATCCCGGCACAGGGCGGGAGCGCGACCGGGAGGTGGCGGTGGCGCGAGACGGGGCGAAACGATGGTGTGGGACGTCACTACGGTGGGGCCATGACCTTCCGTCCTCATCTGGTGGCACTCGACGTCGACGGCACCCTGGTCGATGAAAGCAACATCGTTTCCCGACCGGTGTACGACGCGGTCGCCCGCGTCCTGGACGCAGGCATCCCGGTGATCTTGTCGACGGGGCGGAGTTGGGCGTCCGCGCTGACCGTCATCGAACAGCTTCCTCCGATGGCCGCCGAGCACGTGTGCTCCAACGGCGCCGTCACGGTGCGCTTTCCGCCCTTCGAGGTGGTGGATCTGCTGACGTTCGATCCGCGTCCGGTCGCCGAACTCATCCTGGCCGAGGTGCCGGGGGCCCGGCTGGGCGTCGAGATCGTCGGTTCCGGCTACCAAGTGACCGAGCCCTTCCCGGATGGGGAACTCCACGGAGACATCGAGGTGGTGAGCCTGGAGGAAATGATCAGCAAGGACGTCACCCGCATCATCGTGCGCGACCCGAACTCCAGCGAGGCCGAGTTCATCGACCTCGCCGCGCGGCTTGGTCTGGACGGGGTCAGCTACTCCATCGGCTACACCGCCTGGCTCGACATCGCCCCGCACGGCGTCGACAAGGCGCACGGCCTGGGGCGCGTGACCGCCCGAGCAGGCATCGACGCGCGCGACGTCTTGGCGCTCGGCGATGGGCGCAACGACATCGAGATGCTCACCTGGGCCGGACGCGGCGTCGCCATGGGCAACGCGCCCGCCGAGGTGATCGCCGCTGCGGACGCCGCGACCGGATCGGTCGCCGAGGGCGGCCTGGTCGCCGAGTTGAACCGCTGGTTCGCTTGAGCGGCGCCCGCGCCGCACGGGGTGGGGCAGGCTAGAGACCATGCAGCCGTACGCCCGCGAGCCCGAGTACCTCACCGCACTGGCGGACGGGACCCTCAAACAGCTCAACCCGTTCACCGGCACCGAGGTGTGGACCGTCCCGGGGCGCGGCAACCGCCCGCTGGGGATCGCTCACCCGGACCCGCGTCCGCTCGATCCGGACGCCGTCGGGACCACCTGCGCCTTCTGCGAACGCCGCTACGACGAGACGCCGCCGGAGAAATCACGCGTCGTCGCGACGCCCGAAGGGCATACGACCCTCTACGGCGTCCCGGCCGAGGACATGTTCGCCACAGTGGCCGAGTTTCGCCGCGTCCCGAACCTGTTTGAGATCCTGAGTTACGACTACTGGCACGCCAACTACGGCTACACGCTGCCCGCCCCGGTGGCGATGAGGCGCCAGGCCTACCTGTCCTCGCCCGCAGGCCGGGCGCACGTGCTGTCCGTGATCGACACGAAACTGCGTGCCGCGGGGCGCACGGCGTCCGAGATCGCCGCGCTCAGCGAGGAACGACGCATCGAAGCGGCGTCCGGGTTCTTCGGCGGAGGCCATGACCTGATCGTTGCCCGGCGCCATTTCGTCCCGGGGGCCACGAACGACAGCCAACTCGCCAGTTCGGGGACGCTTACCCCCGCAGAACACCGGCTCTTCCTCGACGCCACACTGGAGGCCGTCGAGGGGCTTTACGACCTCAACCGGTACGCCCGCTACGTGACGGTCTTTCAGAACTGGCTCAAGCCCGCCGGGGCGTCTTTTGACCATCTGCACAAGCAAGTGGTGGCGATCGACGAGCGCGGCGTCCAAAACGAGGCGACGCTCGCGAAGCTGCGCGCCAACCCGAACCTGTTCAACGAGGTGGCCAGCAACTATGCGTCGTACAAGAACCTGATCATCGCCGAGAACGATCATGCGGTCGCGTTCGCCGGGTTCGGGCACCGCTACCCGACCATCGAGGTCTACTCGACGTCGGAGCAGTCCTTCCCGTGGGAGCACACCCGGGCCGAGCGGGACGCGATGAGCGACCTGATCCACGCCATGCACGCGGCCACGGGGGCCGACATTCCCTGCAATGAGGAGTGGCATTACCGGCCCATCGATGTGGAAGCTCCGATGCCGTGGCGGGTGATGCTGAAGTGGCGCATCTCCACGCTGGCCGGGTTCGAGGGAGCCACCAAGATCTACCTGAACACGTTGACCCCCCACGCGTTGCGCGACCGGGTGGTGGAACGGCTCGTCGCGCTGCGCAACGACGGTGCGGTCACCGCCGATCTACGGATCGCGGACGAGGCACGCTGCCGACCCAACGCGCTGCGGTACGCCTCGGGACGCTGACCTGCCCCCGGGCACGCCGCGCTACTCTGTGGACGCCACGCTCGAGAGGTGCCACCGATGACCCAACCCGTCCCCTTTCCCCAACCCGGGGATATCTGGTCGCGCTTCTCCGTGGATCCGCGCCGCTCACCGACCCTGCGCGCCTCCGACGCCGACCGTGACATCGCCGTCGAGGCGCTCAACGCCGCCTTCCAGGACGGGCGCTTGGACGCCTCCGAGCACGCCGACCGCATCGGCCGCGCCCTGGCCGCCAAGCAACTGGCCGACCTGACGCCGCTGGTCGCCGACGTGACCGTGATGGCCCCGCTCGCGGGTCCGACGCCGCGGCGTCAGCGCATTCGCAGCGCAGCGCTGCGAAGTTGGCTCGGCATGGCGGTGCTGTTCAACCTGATCTGGCTGGCCACCTGGGTGCTGTCAGCCAGCGGCCCCTACTACTACTGGCCGCTCTGGCCGATGGTCGGCACGGCGATCCCCGTCGTCATCGCCTGGATCGGGGGCAACGGCTCGGGGCCGGGTCGCCGCCGCGAACTGGAACGCTGAACCGAGGCGGCGCACGAGCCTCCACGGGTTGCTGATCGTGTCAGAGGGGTCAGCTATTGTCGTGCCCCGTGGCAGTGATTGAAGCGAGCGACCTGACCAAGACGTACGGCGACTTCACCGCTGTCGATGGCATCAGCTTCGAGGTTGCTCCCGGGGAGTCGTTCGGGCTGCTCGGCCCCAACGGGGCCGGAAAATCCACGACCATGCGCATGATCGGCGGCACCTCGCTGCGGACGTCCGGGTCGCTGCGGGTGCTAGGGCTCGACCCCGAGGAGAACGGACCGCTGGTGCGGGCGTCCCTGGGCGTGGTGCCGCAGCAGGACTCCCTCGATGAGGAACTACGGGCACGTGACAACCTCATCGTGTACGGCCGCTACTTCGGCCTGCCCAAGGCCTACCTGACGAAGAAGGCCGACGAACTGCTCGAGTTCGCCCAGCTCACAGACAAGGCGAAGGAGAAGGTCAGCGCCCTGTCGGGCGGCATGAAGCGGCGCCTCACGATCGCGCGCGGGCTGGTCAACGAGCCGCGCATCCTGCTGCTGGACGAACCCACCACCGGCTTGGATCCCCAGGCGCGTCACATCCTGTGGGATCGGCTGTTCCGGCTCAAAGAGCAAGGCGTCACGCTGGTGGTCACCACCCACTTCATGGACGAGGCCGAGCAATTGTGCGACCGCCTCATCGTCATCGACCACGGCACGATCGTGGCCGAGGGCTCCCCGCAGTCGCTGATCCGCGACTACTCCACGCGCGAGGTCGTCGAGGTGCGCTTCGGATCCACCCGCAACGCGGCCATGGAGGGCCCCATGCGGGAGTTGGCCGACCGCATCGAAGTCCTGCCCGACCGCATCCTGCTGTACGCCCACGACGGTGAGGCGCTGCTGGATGAGATCAACCGCCGCGGGCACACCCCCCTCACGTCCCTGGTGCGCCGTTCCTCGCTGGAGGACGTGTTCCTCCGCCTCACCGGGAGGACCCTCATTGACTGAGCAACCCGCGCCCGGGGGTACGACGGCCGTCGACGCGCCGCTGGTCAGCTTCACCGGGATCGATCACGCCGTCCTCGCGAAGCGCACGCGCCGCTGGGGCTGGGTGCAGTATTCGAGCTACCGGCATGCCGCCGAACGCCCCTTCCTGGGCAGTTCGCTCGCCGTCGCACTCGGCAACCCGATCCTGTACCTGGCCGCGATGGGGCTGGGGCTCGGCTCGATCGTGCGCCACGACGTCGACGGTGTCGGCTACCTGTGGTTCGTCGCGCCCGGTCTGCTGGTCTCCACCGTCGTTTCGACGGCGGCGCAGTTCGGCACCTGGCCGATCTTCGGCGGCTTCAAATGGCAACGGACCTACCTGGCCGCTCAGGCGACCCCGCTGGAACCCCGCCAAATGGCACAGGGGGAGACCCTCGCGATCACCGTCAGGCTCCTGGTCCAGGCGCTGCTGTTTTGGCTGCTCGGGTTCGCGTTCGGGGCCTGGCCCGGCGGGGCCTCGCTCCTGAACGTGCCCATCGCCACCCTCGCGGGGCTGGCCATGTTCACTCCGCTCATGGCGTATGCGGCGACGCTGGAAGAGGAAGGGCTGCAGTTCAGTTTCGTGCAGCGGCTCATCGTCATGCCCATGTTCTTATTCGCCGGGACCTTCTTCCCGCTGTCGGTTATGCCGCTCTCCTTGCAGTGGATCGGGTGGATCTCGCCCATGTGGCATGGCACGCAACTCGCCCGCATGGCGTCCTATGGGCTGAGCGAGCCCCCCTGGCTGGTGGCGGTGCACCTCGTAGTCCTTGTGGTCTTTTTCGTGGGTGGTCTCTGGGCGGCTAGCCGCACCTTTACGCGAAGGCTGGTGCGCTGATGAGCGACGTGATGGCACCGATCCGGGCCCGGCTCGCCGCACGCCCGCGGTGGCTGTCGTCCCTGTACGCGGGTAACGCGCGGGCCGTCATCGGCCGCGGCTTCAAGGTGATCCGCAACGCCAACTGGGGCATCATCGCGACCGGCTTCTTCGAGCCGGTGTTCTACCTGCTCGCCATGGGTGTGGGCATGGGTGCCCTCGTCGGCACGGTGCCCGGCCCCGACGGGGCGCCGATCAGCTACGCCATGTACATCGCGCCCGCGTTGCTGGCGACCTCGGCGATGAACGGGGCGATCTACGACTCGGTCAACAACGTGTTCTTCAAGCTGCGCTACAGCAAGGTGTATGAAGGCATGCTGCAGACGGCCCTAGGGCCGATGGACGTCGCCATCGGAGAGATCTTCATGGCGCTGTTCCGCGGGCTGCTCTACGCGGTCGGGTTCCTGGGTGTCTTGGCGATCATGGGGCTGGTCACCACCTGGTGGGCACTGGCGATGATCCCGGTCGCATTGCTGATCGCGCTCGGGTTCGCGTCCTTGGGGATGGCGGTCACCAGCTACATCAAGGGCTTCCAGCAACTCGATCTGGTCCCCATGGTGCTGTTGCCCATGTTCTTGTTCTCCTCGACGCTGTACCCGATCACCGTGTTCCCCGAGGCGATCCAATGGATCATCAAGGCGCTCCCGCTGTGGCACGGCATCGAACTCATGCGGCAACTCTCGGTGGGCTTCTTCACCTCCGGGACGCTCGTCCATGCCGCCTACTTCGTCGTCATGAGCGTCGTCGGCATCGCCGCCGCCAGTCTGCGGCTCAGGGTCCTGTTCCTGCGCTGACGTACGTGGTGGGGCCGGACGCTCTTGGCAGGGCTGTGCCGCGTCCACACCACCTCTGCCGGTCCCTGCCCGCGTCCCAGCGGGGGCCAGGCCGCGCCCGAACCGATGCTCGCGGGATGGCGCGGTGCGAGGACGCTTAGGCGTTGCGCATGCGATGCCGCGCCACGCCCCGACGCCCCAGCCGGAGGGCGATCCACCCGAGGGCGGCCAGCGCCAGACCGGCGGCCCCCGTCGCGACCAGGCCCAGTTGCCAGCCGTGGCTGTCCATGACCGACCCGATGACGGGTGGGGCCATCGCGCTGCCTAGCGTGTTGAACGTTCCCTGCCAGCCGAACGCCTCACCGCGGCTGGCCTCGGGGACAATCTCGCCTAGCCGCTCACTGATCGCCGCGATGCTGGGGGCGCAGAACAGCCCCGCGAGCGCCATCAGGATCGCGAACAGCCACGGCGTTGAGCCCAAGGCGCCCAGCGCCGTGAAGATCGCCAGCCCGGCGATGAGAGGCGTGAGGCCCACCGCCCCGTGCGGCAACCCGCCGAACACGAAGCCGCCGACCAGCGATCCGGCGCCCCACACCACGATGACCACGGCGAGGACCGTGCTGGACCCCATGGCCCGTGACGCCGCGACGATGCCCAGATCTGTGCCCGCCAACGTCACCGAGACGGCCACCGTTGCGACGAAGGTGGTCAGCACGGGGCCGCTCATCCACGAACGGATGCCGCCGCGCCCGGGCGCGGTGTCCGTGCGCCCCTCACTGACCAAGGGCGGGTTGATGAAGGTGAGGATCGCGGCGGCGCTCACGCTGGCTAGCGCGAGCGCGGTCAGTGTTCCGCCGGTGCTCCAGGTGGTGGCCAGCACGATGCCCAGGGTGGGGCCGCCCATGAACGCCACCTCGGTCACGACCGAATCCAGGGCCAGCGCGGGACGCCGCAGGTCGTGGGGGACCGCAGCCAGCATGAGTTGGCGGGTCAAGACGAACCAGGGGATCGCGAGGAGGCCGACACCCGCCATCACGGCCATGAGCGCCCAGTAGCCGAGGAACGGGGCGGCGATGAACCCGAGCGGCAGCAGGATCAGGCTGGGGGCCAGGGTGCGCCGCAACCCGAGGGTGTCCAAGAGCCGACCACGCAGCGGTGAGGCCAACGCCACGGCGACGGTGAACACCGCCGACAAGGCGCCAGCACTCGCGTAGCCCTGCCCCAGATCGCCGACCACATGCAAAGTGAGCACCACCATCACGCCGAACCACGGCGCCTTCCCGAGGACGCCCAGGAGCACGGCCTGGCGCACCGCGGGGAAGCGCCAAATCTCGGAGTAGGCGGAAAAGTTCATCCCGCCCACGCTACACACAAACGCCGACGATCCCCCTTCTGAGGAGGGGGTTGGCGTCCGACAAGGGGCAAGGGCGGCAACCAGAGCGCCCCGCCGCGCGTCAGAACGTCACGACGACTTTGCCGACGTTGCTGCCGCCCCCCAACTGCTCGTGGGCGGCGCGGATCTCCTCAATGGGGAACCGGGTCTGGTGGGCGATCGTGATCTGCCCGGACGCGATGAGGGGCCACACATCGGTGGCGACCCGGGCGACGATGGCGGCTTTCTCTTGCGCGGGACGGAACCGCAGGGAGGTGGCCGTCACCGTCGCAGACTTGCCCAGCAACGCGTTCAGGTTCAACTCGCCCTTGGTGCCGCCCTGGAGGCCGATCACCACGAGGCGGCCCAGCCGGGCCAGCGAGCGCACGTTGGGGGTGAGGTACTTCGCCCCCATGTTGTCGAGGATCACGTCCACGCCGCGGCCCTCCGTGGCGTCCTTCACCCCGGCGACCCAGTCGTCGTGGTAGTTCAGAGCCACGTCAGCGCCCAGCGTGAGGCACAGGTCGAGCTTCTCGGCGCTGCCCGCCGTGGTCAGCACAGTCGCCCCGTGAGCCTTCGCGTACTGGATCGCGAACATGCCGATGCCCCCGGTCCCGCCGTGGATCAGGATGCTCTCCCCGTCGCGGAACCGGACCGCGTCCAAGTTCGAGACGACCGTCGCCGCCACTTCCATGATTCCCGCGGCGGAGACCAGATCGATGCCCTCGGGTGGACGCGTCACCTGCCCCGCGTTCACGGCCACGTATTCGGCGTAGCCACCGCCAGCCAGGAGGGCCACGCAGGCGTCCCCGACGGCCCAGCCTTGGACGTCGGCGCCCAGCGCCGCCACGTGGCCTGACACCTCCAGGCCGATCAGGTCGCTCTCCCCAGGCGGAGGCGGATAGTGCCCCTGGCGCTGCAGGATGTCGGCACGGTTGACCCCCGCGGCGGTGACCGCGATCAGGAGTTGGCCAGGGCCAGGTTCTGGGGTGGGGACGTCGGTGAGGGCGAGGACCTCAGGCCCTCCGGCTTCCGTAGTGATGACCGCACGCATGACCTCACCCTAGACGCCGGGCGTCGCGGTCGTAGCCCTGAGCGTGATGGGCGCCGGATCGCTAAGATGTGCCCGGTTGGGCGAGGTCGCATAGTGGACTAGTGCAGCCGCCTTGAAAGCGGCCGAGGTGCAAACCTCCGTGGGTTCGAATCCCACCCTCGCCGCGTGTCCACTCAGGAGTTCGTGATCAGCCCGCGTCCTGCCGTGCGGGCTTTCGCGATTGCGGCGACGGCTTTCCTGCTCGGCGCGCTCCTGCTGGTGGGGAGCGTCGCGTGGGAGTGGGGTGTCGTCGGCATGGGTGCCGGCGTCCTCCTCATGCTGGGCGGGGTCGCGTTGGCGGTGGCCGCCGTCGTGGCCGCTCGGCGTCAGCGGGTGGTGGTCATTTTGGACGCCGAGGGCTTCGAGGTCGTGATGCCCCGAGGTGAGCCGCAGGCCGGGACGTGGGCGTCCGTGACGCGGGTCACCGCAGCCCCCGGCCGCATCACCGTCCACCAAGGTGGCGATCGGCGCATCCATCTCATCGCTCCGTCCGGGTCGGACGCCGACCTGGACGCTCTCGGCATCGCTATCAGCCGCCACCTGGACGCCAACCGTGGCTACTCGACCTATATGGGTTGAGGCGTGCGGCCGAACGCGCTGTCCTGAGGGTAGGGGATCTCCCGGCTAGGTCGGGTGAAGCCCGGCTACTTCGGGTTATAGGAGCACTCGTCGACCACCGAGGACGCGCCTCCGGCATTCGTGGCGGGCGCCGCGGGCGGTGCACTGGTCGCGGGCGCCGCCGGTGCCGCTGCCGTGGTCGGTGCGTGTGAGGCTGGCGCGGCCGACGACGCCGCTGGCGCGGGGACGCTGATCGCCGCCTGGACGCGTGCCCGCACCGACTCCCAGTTCGGACGCACTGTGCTGAAGCCGTCCTTGTCGTTCTCGAAGGAGACGCTCGTCATCGTGCCCTCGCGCACCTTCAAGGCGAGGGCGAGCAGGGAGGGTGCCATGCTGCTGGGGGCATCGGTGGCGATGATGGTGGAACCAGCCTTGGTGAGCGCCTCATAGTTGGCCAGCACCGTGGTGGGGTTCGCCTGCTTGACGACCGCCGAGACGACGCACCGCTGACGGGCCATCCGGTCGTAGTCGCCGCTGGCCGCGCCGTAGCGGCCTCGGGCATACCACAGGGCATCCCAGCCGTTGAGGCGCTGGTTCGGGCCCGGCGGAAGCCAGCGGTCCGGCGGCACATCCCCCGTGGTCCTGCCGCCGACCGCCACGGGGGTGTTGATGTTCACCGTGATGCCGCCGAGCGCGTTGATCAGTTCGATGAAGCCGTCCATGTTGATCATGGCGTAGTAGTCGATGGGCAGCCCCAGCGCGGTGCCGACGCCGTCCTTGAGGGCGTAGGCGCCGGCGTCCTCGGTGCCAGCGGGGATCGCTCCGGGGGCCATCGTGGGGACGTTGTGGTAGATCGCGTTGAGGAAGAACTCGGCGTCGTTGGCCACCCCATCGGTGAATCCGCTGGGCCACTTCTTGGCCAGGGGCGAACCGGACGAGAAGGGGATGCGCTGGGTTTGCCGCGGCAGACTGAACAGCACTGTGTTGCCGCTGGCGGTGTCGATGGACGCGAGGATGACGGAGTCGGTGCGTGCGCCCACCGCGTCGGCGCGGTTTTGGCCCGAATCGCCACCAAGCAGGAGGACGTTGAGTCGCTTCTTGTTCGCCCAGGGGTCGGCCGCATTCCCGAAGTTTGCGGGGGAGGGGGCATCGGCGGCCTGCTCACCGAAGATCCCGGTCAGCATCGTGGAGGTGTCATACAGCGCGCGGGCGCCCACGGCGGTGGGTATCAGGAGGGCTGCGGACAAGACGGCGACCGCAACCCCGCCGATGGCTCGCTGTGCGCCCGAGGGGTTGCGCGGGCGCAGCGACAGATGTGTCACGACCACGCTGGTGGCCCAGACCACCCCGAAGAGGGACAGCCCGATCGCGGCGGCGAGCAGGGCAGTCGGGCTCGCCGCGGCGAGGAGGGAGGTCGGTGAGGTGGTCGCGATGATGGCGCCGGTGACCGCCGCGGCAACGAAGAGCACCAGCATGACGATCCCGATCACACGGTGTCGGGCACGGATCAACCCCAGCCCCGGGACGACGGTCCCTGCCAGCGTCCAGCCGAGTGCGGAGCGGAAACTGCGCGGCCGCGCGTCAGGCTCCAGGGGAGAGGCGAGTGCCCGGGAAGGCCGCCGCGGGGCATCCTGCGGCTGGGCATCCGCGGAGGGGGGCGCCGAGGGGTCGGTCGTGAGCGTGGTAGCGCCCTCAGGGTCGGCGGCTGAGCCGTGGCTCGGTGAGGTGTCGTGGCCGGCCTCGACGGCCTCCTGGGCGGGGGCAGAACTCCAGGACGCCATGTCGGCGAGCGGATCGTACTTCGCCGAGGGTGTGGGCGTGGGCGCAACCAGATGCGCGGCGCCGTCAGGGGTGGCCGACGCGGCGGTAGCCCCCCAAGCGTCCGCTGCAGCGGCAGCAGCGGCCGCCGTGACGGCCAGCGGAGCGCCGGGCGTCATGTCTGAGGTGGAACGGTGGGCACGCGGAGGCGCCGTGTGAGGGCGCCACGACACTGTGGGCTCGTCCTCTGCGGGCAAGGACCAGGCGACCGTGGGCTCGTCGTCCGTGGGGGGAGGGGACGCGGACGTCGCGGCGTCCGCAGTGGCCGTGGCGCCGGGCTCTGGGGAGCGTGCGAAGGAGTAGGAGGCCAGGCTGGCGTCGTTCGGGCTGCGGCGCGTGGCGTCCGGCTGGGAGGAACGGTAGGTGTCCCCGGCGTCGATGGAGGCATAGGAAGAGGTCGCCGTCGTGGTGGACGGGGCGGTGGCTCCCACAGCCCGCCAGGAGGACGTGTCGGCGTCGCTGAACGCATACGGGGAACCGGAGTGCGCGGCGGTGGACGTGTGCGTGTCGGGCGCGGGCGTCGATGCGCTGCTCGTGAACACCGTGGGCGGGGCGTCGTGTGGCGCCGGACGCGGAGCAGTCGCGGGGTCGCTTGTGGCCGAAGGCGGTGCGGGCGTCGGTGTTGAGGCCCGCATGGAGGAGGCGAACGTGTACGACGAGGAACCCCCTTCCGACCCTGGGTACTGGGCCGGCGCGGGCGTCGGCCGAGGCGGTGGCGGCGTGGCGGCGCTGGGCTGCCTCGACGCCGCGGGTGTCACGACGGCGGGCGGGGGCAGATCCCTGGTGGTGGCCTGGTGCGTCGCGTCTGCGGCTGAGTCAGGTGAGACCACGCCTGGAGCGGAACTGACGGGGTGCGCCCCCGACGCGGCGCTGTCGCGCGAACTGGTGTAGCGAATCGGAGCGCCCGTGGCGGTCGTGTAGGTGACCTGCTCCGCGTCCGTCCGTGACGGGCTGGGCTGCCCCGCGGCAGGGCGTCGGTGCAGGGCATCGGGATCCGACGCCGTGCGGTGAACCGCTGACGGGGTGGCGCTGCTCGTCGAGGCAGGAGGAGTGGCGGTGGTGGGTGCGGAGGGCGCGGGGCTAGGCCTCGCGGCGGGACGCGAGGAGGAGGTGAAGGAGATGCCCGACGGTTCGGTGGGGGAGTAGACGGCCGCGGTCGGCGTGCGGGGACGCAGCGGATCCGGTGCGCTCGGCGTGCTCGGTTCGGACGCGTCGGCCGTTGTCGCGGGGGGCGGTGTGGGTGCGGAGCGGAAGGGTGTGGCGTTCGTTGCCCAACTCGCCGAGTGTCGCGCGGCCGGGGGCACGATGAGGCGCTCCTCGTGGGTGCCCGGCGCGGACGCCGAGGACGACGTGGACGTCGTAGGGGGCGCGGAGGCGGAGGGAGATCCCGCTCCAGGGGGCATGACGGGCGTGGACGCGGGGGCTGCTGTAACGGGAGGCGTCCGGGGCGTATCGGGGGCTGCGGTGACGGGAGGCGTCCGGGGTGTATCGGGGGCCGCGCGCCACGGGGTGCGACCGGACGAGGTCGGGGTGTCTTCTGCCACCCGTGAGGGGCGATGGTTCCCCTCGCGACCCTCTTGCACGCGTCGAGCCGGGGGGGTGGGGTCAGCGTCGCGGGCTCGCGCTGGGCGCGCGTCGCCCCGGGACGCGGGGGCGTCCGGGTCGTCCGCCGATCGGCGCATGCGATACCTCTTCAGGTCGGGTGACGCCCAAGCATACGCGGGGTGGGCGTACCCACTCCGGGCCCACTGCCCCGCTTTTGCCGCGCGGGGGGCCGACCGCTAGGCTGCATGCTTGGCTGAGGAGGTGTCGCCTAGTCCGGTCTATGGCGCCCGCCTGCTAAGCGGGTTTGGGGGTTAACCCCATCGCGAGTTCAAATCTCGCCACCTCCGCCAGACGAAGCGGCAGCGCCGCCCGGGTTTTCCCCGGGCGGCGCTGCTGTTTCTTGCCCCGCTCGAGCGTGGTTGCTCAGGGGCGCGAGTATCGATGGCAACAATCGAGCGCCCGAAGTTGACATTTCATGAATGTGTCCCGAGACTTTTCGTAGTATCCAATCCTGGTGCAAGCGAGAGGACAGCGATGACTCGCCTCACGTCGTTCGTGCAGACGATCCCGGCCATGGCCGCGGACGCACGAATGTGTGCTGGCGCCTGTTGTCGCGCCTGATCTTCGCGGTTCCCGCCCGTGCGGGCCTCCCTGGCTAGGCCGGGAGGACTCCCCAGGGTCGTCGCTCCTCGGTGAGCCGCTCTTCACTTCTGGCCCCATGGCCCCCGGTGAGCCACACCCTCATCCGGTCCTGATGCCAGCCTGCCGCGATATCGATTGATGTCGAACCTTTTTTCTTAGCGCGGTCAACGCGCCCTTTTGCGAGCCCGAAAGCGATTTCTTCATGCCTCCTGCTGTTGTATTCCCGCGCGGTGTCGAGCCGCTGGCCGACCCTGGCGTCCGCGTCATGACCGCCGAACGCCTCATCACCGAGCCAGGCCAGCCGACCATCGAGCGAGGAGCCGTCGTCATCGAGGCGGGTGCGATCGCCTGGGTGGGCCCCGTGGACGCGCTACCCGAGGTGTACGCAACCTATCCGGTGACGCGGCACCCGCGCGGCACGATCCTCCCGGGGCTGGTGGAAACCCACGCCCATCTGGGCACGTAGGCCCGGGTGCTGCCCCAAACGACCTCCGATGAGCGCCACGATCAGGCCCGCGTTGCCTTCTCCTCGGTGGCGAGCGCCCGTCAGTTGGCCTCGGTGTGTGTCACCACTGTTCAATCGTTGGGCTCGCGCTACTTCGCCGACGTGGCGTTGCGCGAGGCCATCGCGTCAGGGCTGATTGCTGGGCCGCGCATCGTGGCGGCGGGGCCCCAACTCACCACCTCGGCCGGGCACGCCTGGTCTACCGGTGGGGAGGTTGAGTGGCTCTTCATACCTGCGGTGGGGGCACGGTGAGTCCGCCGCCGATGAGGAGCATGCGTAGCCGGTAGTTCTCTCGGTTCCGGAAGCCGCGGGCGATGCGGCGGTGGAGCTCGATAAGCCCGTTGATG